>NZ_JAUTYQ010000001.1:0-2132143 GCF_041945985.1 Exiguobacterium sp. PHA03 | reverse complement strand
ACTTGACCGATCTGCAGATTGCAGGTCGGTTTTTTGTGTGTAGTCCCGAAAGAAATAGAAAAACTGACAAGTGAACGTCAATCCGTCATCAAGTCAGTTTTAAGACAAGCATCTAGATTAAAAAGAAGGTGTTGTATCAAGAAGGCGAGACTTGATTTGACGTAATAGCGCTGCAGCACGCGCTTCAAGAGGTGCTGGTAATTGATTTAAGGAGAAATATTGTAAGTCGAGACTCTCTCCATCTGTCATTTGTAATGTACCGGATACGTCTTTTGCTTGAAAGAGATGAATCACACTGTAGGTTTGGTCACCATTTGGATAACGGAAGAAGTAATCAGGACCAGAAAAGACGTCTAGCAGTTGAACGCTTTGTGCTTGAAGTCCGGTTTCTTCCTGCAACTCACGCATCGCGACTTCTTCAAGTGTCTCACCCGGTTCCATTGAACCACCGGGGAGCCCCCAACTGTGCGTATCCGAACGATATTGAAATAGCAGTTCAAATTGTGAATTCATGACGAGTACGGTCGCGCCTACACTGATCAACGGTCGATTTCCTACGATTTTTCGTAAATCTAATAAGTATCCCATCTGTTCACTCCTTTCGTATCAGTATAGAAGAATATTCATTAGGACAGTTAGTAAAAAGAAATGAGGCAAAAAGACTTGCCAATTTAAAAAACACATGTTATATTAATATCTGTCGAAACGTTATACCATCGCGGGGTGGAGCAGTCTGGTAGCTCGTTGGGCTCATAACCCAAAGGTCGTCGGTTCAAATCCGGCCCCCGCAACCAATTTTTAAATAATCAAATCCGAAACGTTTATCGTCGCGGGGTGGAGCAGTCTGGTAGCTCGTTGGGCTCATAACCCAAAGGTCGTCGGTTCAAATCCGGCCCCCGCAACCAATTTTAAACTTAACTTCAACTTTACTACGAAACGTTCAGCGTTTCGTATTTTTTTTTGCCTTTTTCGTCCGGTACAATAGAGAAGGACGAACAGTACGTATTAAAGGAGGAGACATCGTATGATAGAACTGGAAATGAACAGCTTGGAAGAAACGACTGCCTTAGCTCTTGAACTCGGACGACGTGCTGAAGCAGGGATGGTCATTACGCTTGACGGAGATTTAGGTGCTGGGAAAACGACCTTTACTCAAAGCTTTGCGAAAGGATTAGGTGTGACGCGTCATGTCAATAGCCCTACCTTTACGATCATGAAAGTCTATACGGGACGTCTCCCTCTCTATCATATGGATGTTTATCGCCTGGAAGGTTCCGGTGATGATATCGGACTTGAAGAATATTTGAATGGTGAAGGCGTCGCCGTCGTCGAGTGGTCTGAATTGATTGCGGACAGCCTTCCACCGGAACGGTTGGCAATCACGATTACACGAACGGGTGACGATAGCCGCCGTTTTGAGCTGACACCGATCGGAGAACGATACATTACATTATGTGAGGGATTGAGATCATGAAAATCGTAGCTATTGATACATCGACGAAACAATTATCGGTCGCTCTTTCAGACGGAAAACAGATCATAGCAGAAGCTTCTTACGTCACGTCTTTGAATCATGCGACAAAACTCATGCCGTTGCTTGAGCGCTTGATGGTGGAAGCAAAATGGACACCATCCCAACTGACACGTGTCGTCGTTGCTGACGGTCCTGGTTCTTATACGGGATTACGGATTGGTGCGACAACAGCGAAGACGCTCGCGTATACACTGGGCATCGAGCTCGTTGCCATCTCGACACTTGAGTTGATGGCGGCTTCGACAGGTCATACAGGACGTGTTGCAGCGATTCAAGATGCACGACGCGGATCAGGTTTTGTCGGAGTATACGACGCTGGGCAACGAATCGGTGAAGAACAACATGTCGAAATTGCCTCTTTTGTGAAGACGTTAGCGCCAGATACGCTCGTCACAGGAGACGTCGATACATTTGAAGAACTTCTTCAACCATTTGAAAAGGCGGCTCCTGCGTTTCGGACGCCGCGTGCCGGAGTGCTCGCCTTACTCGGTGCAACACGCGAGACAGTCGAAGCGCATACGTTTGAGCCACGTTACCTGCGTCTGGCTGAAGCAGAAGCGAAATGGATCGAGGCACAGCGTCATGAGTAAGGGGATTCGTCGCATGACCGTACAGGACGCTGCAGGTGTTCACGCCGTCGAACTCGAATCGTTTGCGACACCGTGGACACTGGATGCTTTCGAAGCAGAAATGACACAAAATCCGAATGCCTATTATGTCGTTGCCGATCAAGATGGTATCGTCGGGTTTGCTGGTCTGTGGCATATTGCGGATGAAGGACATATTACGAATATTGCCGTCAAGCAGTCGCACCGCGGACAAGGACTTGGGGAAGACTTGCTAACGGCATTGATCGCGGTCGGTCGTGCACTCGATTTACGAGCGATGACACTTGAAGTACGTGTCTCGAACACACCGGCGCGAACCTTATATGAAAAACTCGGATTTCACTATGTTGGTATCCGAAAACGATATTATCAGGACAACAATGAAGATGCTGCCATCTACTGGCTGGAGCTGGAGGGAGAAGACCTATGACACAACCATTGATTCTAGCAATCGAATCGAGCTGCGACGAAACGGCGGCTGCCGTCGTTCGTGGAGGAACCAACGTCTTATCGAATGTCGTCTCGTCTCAAATTGAAAGTCATAAACGATTCGGTGGAGTCGTGCCTGAAGTGGCATCACGACATCATGTCGAACGAATCACATACGTCATCGATGATGCGTTGACGGAAGCAAACGTAACGATCGACGATATCGATGCGATCGCTGTCACGGAAGGTCCCGGACTGGTCGGGGCATTACTCGTTGGTGTCAGTGCGGCAAAGACACTTGCTTTTGCGCATAATAAGCCTTTGATCGGTGTTCATCATATCGCAGGTCATATCTACGCGAATCGTCTCGTACAAGAGCTTGAATTCCCGCTCGTCTGTTTGATTGCATCAGGTGGGCATACGGAACTGATTTACATGCCAGAAGACGGTGTATATGAAGTCATCGGTGAAACACGAGATGATGCAGCAGGGGAAGCCTATGATAAAGTCGCTCGAACATTGAAGTTACCGTATCCAGGTGGTCCACGAATCGATCAGTTGGCACAAACCGGTCAGGATACGTTCCATTTTCCACGCGTCTGGCTCGAGAAGGACTCGTATGACTTTAGCTTCAGCGGTTTAAAGTCAGCGGTCATCAATGCAGTGCATAACGCTGAGCAACGGGGAGAAGTGATCATCCCGGAAGATTTAGCTGCGAGTTTCCAAGCGAGCGTCGTCGAAGTCCTCGTGACGAAGGCGATCCGTGCCGTGAAGGATAAAGGGGGACGCCAACTGCTGCTTGCTGGTGGTGTCGCTGCCAACAAAGGATTACGTAACGGTCTCGAAGCAGCGTGTGCGAAGGAAGGAATCGATCTCGTCATTCCGCCGATGCACTTGTGTGGAGACAATGCGGCGATGATCGGAGCGGCTGCGATTCATCCATATCGCGCGTTACGCTATTCGACACTTGCCATGAACGCAGAACCTGGGCTAGATTTAAAGTAAGGAATCCGAACAACTTGGGGGAAATGGAATGAAAAAAGTCATCATCGCATTGTTAGCGGTACTGGTCATCGTCGCGATCGGACTTCAGGTCCGAGAAATCGTCAACGCATACCAAGTCGCCTATAAGGAAGAACTCGTACCCGATAAGAAAGCGGTCGAGACGAACACGAAACAACGTCCACTTTACGAAATCGGACGAGCAGAAGGGGAAAAAACCCGGATTCAAAAGTTGTACGCTTTTGATCAGACAATCAATGGGAAGCTCAGTAACGTCGTCATCGTCGATCGGAAGTACGGTTTAACGAACAAGGCGAGTGATGATTATTTCATGATTGCTCCCGGAACACCAGTGACGAATCAAGAGAAGAAGTCATTCGAACCGATGATTCAAAAGATGGATGCGGAACAAGTCCAAGCAGAAGTGATCTCGAAGCACGAGGTGACAGCTGTTGAAAACAATAAAAAACGGACTGTGACGTTATTTAAGGTCTTTTATAAAGATACGGATCAAAACGAATACCTCTTCTTCATCGAAAAAGAGGGCGGGCTGAAACTCGATCTATTCAAGAAGGGCTACTCACGTCTTTCCAATTACTAATCCATTAAAACAGCGGATTCCTAAAAAGGAGTCCGCTGTTGTTCGTTCATTGCCATTCAGTGATACCGGTCAAGTCATCATAGATGCGATCCGGATCAAGATTTAATTCTTCGACCGGAAGTCCGTTTCGATTGATCCATGCCGTTTTGAAGCCGAAACTCTTTGCCCCGGTGATGTCCCAACCGTTTGAGGACATGAAGAGGATCTCCTCGCGTTTTAAACCGAGTGTGTTCAACGCATGCATATAAGAAGCAGGTGCTGGTTTATAGTGTTTGATGTCATCAACACTGACGAGATGTTCGAACCGATCGGCTAAACCTGACTGTTCGATCAACGGATCGAGCATATCATGGGAACCATTCGAGAAGACGACCAAACGCTTATGCGCCATCGTCTCGAGAACAGAGCTAACTTCTGGGTACACATCAAGTGTCAGGTACGTCTCCATTAAAGTCGTGATTTGTTCCTCGGTCACATGGAGCTTCAGTTCGAGTAACGTATAACGGAGGGCATCTTGTGTCACTTGGCTGAACGGCACATATTGTCCGTTCAATTGTCGCAAGAAGGAGTACTCCAGTTGTTTCTCTCGCCAGCGTTTACTGATCGCTTCTCCGTGTCCCGGATACAGCTCCTCTGCTTGCTCTTTGACGGAATGGACATCGAATAATGTACCGTAGACGTCAAAGACGAGTGCTTGAATCGTCATAAAAACATTCATCTCACTTTCATAGAGTCTGTTTTAAGAATTCCCTTACATGACGGATTCAAACGATACTTATGAATGCACCTGCTGCAAAAAGCGATGAAACGTCTGTGCGAACGCGCGACAAGCGGCTTGTTTCTCCGGTGTGTTCGGATCAAACTCAATCTTCAAGCGATCCGTGACGATGGTCGCCCCAGCTTCTTTTAATGCGTCTTCAATCAAATCAACGGCTGCGCAGTACTTCGGATAATCAAGATCACCCGAGCCAAAAGCAGCAGCCGGCATCCCGTCTAAAAATTGTTCTCGTAGCTCCTCGACGAAATCTTCTGCTTCATACGGTAAATCACCGTCTCCCCATGTATATGAGCCGAGTAATAGACCATCAAAACGTGATAGATCCTCCCCGACGAATTGATCCAGTTCTGTAATCGTCACGTTGACATCGTGTTGCTCGAGCTCACGTTGAATGATCGAGACGATATCTTCCGTATTACCGGACATGCTGACGAATCCAATTGCAATCTGCATGCATGTTCCTCCTTTCGCTGTACTTCCTTACTTTAATTGATAATGATTATCAATGTCAAAAGATCATATAAAAAAACACCTTCCGAAGAAGATGCTTTTTCATACATTAGTCTTGTAGTTCGGCCCATTCCTCAATGGAACGAATTACCGGTTCGAGTTGACGCCCTTTGTCGGTCAAACTGTATTGAATCTTAATCGGACGATCGGGAATGACAGTCCGGATGACGATGCCTTCCGCTTCGAGCTCCTTCATACGTTCCGTGAGCATGCGACCTGATAATTCGGGGATGGCATCTTGAATCTCATTGAAACGACATGTCTTCGTCAACAAGTGACGTAAAATCAGACCTGTCCATTTCTTACCTAAGATTTCAAAGGCATGTTCGACTTTGGGACAAAGAGCCGTTTGGATTGCGACTTCTTCCATCAGCACTCATCCTTTCTATAGTTGTAGTATACCCGCTTCTGCTAAAAAAATCGAATCATTTTACTTAATGTAACAAAAAGAACTAAAACAAATCTATTTACTTTTAGTAAGTGATAAGATATAGTCTGTTTATCGAGTTACTTAAAGTAACTTAAAAACATTAGGTAAAAGGAGAAGAGAGAAATGATGGATACAGGACTTTTAATCATTCGTTTAATCATCGGTTTAACATTTGCTGCACACGGTACACAAAAATTATTTGGTTGGTTTGGTGGACACGGCATCGCTGGAACAGGCGGTTGGTTCGAATCAATTGGCATGAAGCCAGGGAAGGCACTCGCAATTACAGCGGGTCTTGCTGAATTAATCGGTGGATTATTGTTTGCAGGCGGGGTATTCCTCTGGATCGCTGCAATCCTCATCATCGGTTCGATGCTTGTCGCGATCGTTAAAGTACACGGTGCGAATGGTTACTGGGTGACGCAGAACGGGTACGAATACAACATGGCATTGATCGTTATCGCCCTTGGAGTGGCGATGATCGGTGCTGGAGACTATTCACTCGCTGCACTCATCGGGTGAGGAAAAAGGTGGGTCATTCATGAAGTTCGAGGCATCAACGCTTAGCGCAAAAGACAATTATAAATTACTGATCGGAAGCATCATTCCGCGTCCGATTGCCTTCGTGACGACGCTAGGGGAAGACGGGACGGTCAACGCCGCCCCCTTTTCCTTCTTTACGGTCGCATCAAGTAGTCCGCCACAACTGGTGATTGCCGTACAACGGACGGATCAGGGACAAAAGGATACGGCACGTAATATCCTAGCAAAACAAAGCTATGTCATCCATATCGTCAGCGAAGAAATCGTCGACGCTGTCAATGAGACGGCTGCGCCACTCGCTTACGGTGAAAGTGAACTCGAACGGACGGATTTAACGCTCGTCGATAGCGACGCAATCGACGTGCCCGGAATCGCGGAAGCGAAAATCCGGTTCGAGATGCGCTTGACGCAGCATGTCGAGCTAGAAGGTGCCGATCTTTTGATCGGGGAAGTACTGCGCTATCACGTCGCGGATGAACTCGTAGAGTCGTTCCGGATCGATGCGGCAGGATTGAAGGCTGTCGCTCGTTTAGCGGGAAATGATTATGCGACGATCGGGAAGACGTTTACGATTGCTCGACCGACAAAATGATAGAAGTGTGAATGCTTGATTCATCGTACGATTCGTTTTGATTCAAATAAAAAGGAGTGGAGAGACCGGTCTAGCTACCGGAATCTCCACTCCTTTTTTCATATCGCGTATCTAGTTCATCGATCGGACTTCAAGGTTGTGAATCGATTTCGTTTGAAGAACCTTCGAGTCCGTGACGTTTACTATACTGATAACCATCGAGCAAATAAAAAATGATTGCCAGCGCCCAAACCCCGACACAGCTGATCAAGAAAGCGGTGAGCGGTGAGACACTACCGTAATACGATAGGATCAACGGGTCAGTGAGTTCGACGAACAGTTGTGTCGTTAGAAGCGTACAGCATAGTCCAGAGAGTAGACTGACGAAAAGACCGCTCCATGTCTGGATGACAAGTCCGATCATGCAAGAAATCAGAAGGAACAAAGGAAGCGCAGCATTAAAGGCATCCGGGCGGATGAAGGTCGACACGTAGTCCGCATACATCGGAACGAAATAAAGAATACCGGATAACAGTCCCTGAATCAGGTTGATGAAAAAGCTTTTCGTTCGCATCAGTGTTGGTTCTCCCATCGTTCCATCAATTCGAGTAGATCGACATCGATCTGGTCCCGTTCCGCAGATAACGCTGTCGCTTTTGGAATATCATTAAAGACTTCCGGTTCGCAAAGCAACTGTTCGATTTCCGCTGAACGCTGTTCGAGCCGTTCAATATCTTGTTCGAGTTGTTCGATTTGCTGACGGCGTTTTTTTTCTTCTTTCTGTGCTTCTTTGTCGATCGTCTTCGATGCCGTGACTTTTGCCGCTTTTGCCTCTTCGGCTTCAAGGCGAGCGATTTCTTCTTGTTCGGCCTTCTTCTCTGTGTAGTACGAATAATCGCCGAGGTATTCTGTCACACCAGCTTCACTCATCTCGATGACGCGTGTCGCGATCCGATCGATGAAGTAGCGGTCATGGGAGACGAAGAGTAGCGTACCTTCATAGTCGACGAGAGCGTTCTCAAGGACCATCTTCGAATCCAGATCCAAGTGGTTCGTTGGCTCGTCAAGGATGAGGACGTTCGTCTTCCGGAGTTTCAGTTTTGCGAGCGCGAGACGTCCGCGTTCGCCACCAGACAATTCATGAACGATTTTGAAGACATCGTCGCCGCTGAACAGGAATTGTCCGAGCACAGAACGGACTTCTTGTTCGCGCATCAGTGGCCATTCGTTCCAAATCTCATCGATGACACGGTTCCGGTCATTGAGTTCCGCTTGCTCTTGATCGTAATACCCGATCGAGACGCCGGTGCCGAAACGGAAATCACCGAAGAGAGGACGTAAACGACCGACGAGGACTTTTAAGAGCGTCGACTTCCCGATTCCGTTCGGTCCGACGAGTGCCAGTGATTCACCGCGTTGCAAGCGGAACGTGATGTCTTTTGAGACAGCTTCTTCGTAACCGATCGCCAGTTGATTGACTTGAAGAACGTCATTCCCGCTCTGTTTTTCGATTGGGAAGGAGAGGACCGTGCTACGCTCATCTCCATCTGGACGATCGAGTCGGTCGACCTTTTCGAGCCGTTTTCGAACGCTTTGAGCACGCTTTGTCGTCGTCGCCCGAGCGATGTTACGTTGAATGAAGTCCTGCATCTTCGCGATTTCTTCTTGCTGCTGTTCGAACTGCTTCATTTCCTGGTCGTATAAGGCTGCTTTTTGTTCCAAGTACTTCGTATAGTTCCCCGTGAACTTACGACAGACATTGCGCGACAATTCATAGACGACATTGACGACTTGGTCGAGGAAGTACCGGTCGTGCGAGACGATCAGAACGGCACCACGATAACCACCGAGGTAACTTTCAAGCCAAGCAAGCGT
This sequence comes from Exiguobacterium sp. PHA03, assembly GCF_041945985.1. Lineage (NCBI taxonomy): Bacteria > Bacillati > Bacillota > Bacilli > Caryophanales > Exiguobacterium > Exiguobacterium sp. PHA03. The sequence goes on along the minus strand of NZ_JAUTYQ010000001.1, from coordinate 2,123,262 downwards.
ATCGATATCCAGGTGGTTTGTCGGCTCATCGAGAATGAGAAGCTCTGGTGCTTGCAGGAGCATCTTCGCTAAGGCGAGCCGTGTCCGTTGACCCCCGGACAATGTCTGAATCCGGCGCGAGTAATCATCCGGATAAAAGCGCATGCCGTGCAGGACGGAGCGGATATTCGCTTCGAACTGATAACCACCGGCTTCTGAGAAGTCGTGTTGCGCTTGATCATACGTCTTCAAGAGACGATCGTACGCGACCGGGTCGTTCAAAATGTGCTCCATGCCCATCTCGATTTCCATCCGGCGCAGTGTCCGTTCTTGTTCTTGCAGATGTTCAAAGACGGTCAGCATCTCGTTCCAGATCGTCTCATTCGATTCGAGACCACTGTCTTGCGCGAGATAGCCGATTTTGACATCTTTACCTTTCATGATATCGCCCGAGTCATGACTGAGTTCACCAGCGATGATTTTGAGCAAGGTTGATTTACCGGCACCATTTCGACCGACGAGCGCAATTCGGTCGCGCTCCTGTACTTCTAGTTTGATATTTTCTAAAATCGGCTCGACGCCGAATGATTTCGAGAGTTGGTTGACTTGTAAGAGTATCATTTCCATCCATCCTTCCACCCTTTAGTCTATCACGAACAAAAGCGCGAGGTCCTGCGGAATATATTATTTGTGACTCTATGTGAAGTGGTTTACAATCAAGGAGAGTAGAAAGCTTTTTGCAAAGATTTGGGTGCCACGATGGATGTGGCCGAAGGGGGAACTGCAGGATGAATGGACCAGACACAAAAATTCCACAAGCGACAGCAAAACGGTTGCCGCTATATTATCGTTTCATCCAAAGTTTATACAATTCAGGTAAGCTCCGCGTCTCTTCTGCTGAGTTAAGCGAGGCGGTGAAGGTTGATTCAGCAACGATTCGTCGCGACTTTTCCTACTTTGGGGCACTAGGGAAGAAGGGGTATGGATATAACGTTCAACATCTCTTAACGTTTTTCCGGAAAACCTTGAATCAAGATGAGGTGACGAATGTCGCCTTGATCGGGGTCGGTCATCTCGGAACAGCGTTTGCAAATTATAACTTTTTAAAGAATAATAGTACTCGGATAGTCGTTGCGTTTGATGCGGACGAAGAGAAGGTCGGAACAACGACGCATGACGTTCCAATCTATCATGTTTCGGACATGAAAGAACAAATCGAAGCGAATCAGGTCGATGTCGCCATCTTGACGGTTCCATCCCAGTTCGCACAGTCAGTAGCGGATGAGTTAGTCGAGTATGGTGTGACAGGCATTCTGAACTTCACGCCTGCACGGTTGAACGTGCCAGCGAGCGTTCGGGTTCATCACATCGATTTATCGATCGAGTTGCAGTCGTTAGTTTATTTCATGAAGCATTATTCGCAATCAGCTGAAGGAGTGAAATCATAATGGAAAACCTTATCCCGCTCACGCTAGGTATCGGACCTGCGAGTATCGGATTAATCGCTGTCGTCGCGTTGATCATCTTCGGACCGAAGAAGTTACCGGAATTCGGTCGTGCTGCCGGTCAAACATTGAAAGAGTTCAAGAATGCCACGAACGGCATCATGGACGACGATAAAAAGGACGAACCGAAAGAGAAGTGATTGAATCATGACGGTTGATCAAGAACAAAGCATGACGTCGCACCTAGACGAACTGCGTAAGCGGATTGTCTGGTCGCTCCTCATCGTCGTCGTCCTGTTCGCTGTCGCATTTCCGCTCGTCCGACCGCTCGTCCGTTTTCTGCAAGCGGACTTAAAAGAGCTCGGTATCGGATTAAATGCCTTCAACGTCGCCGATCCTTTAATGTTGTATTTGAATCTTGCGTTCATCATCGCGCTGATTTTAGCGTCACCGTTCTGGATGTATCAACTGTGGGCATTCGTCCGACCAGGGCTTTATGAAAAGGAACAAAAAGCAACACTGACATATATTCCAGTCATCTTCTTTCTATTTTTGGCTGGTGTAGCCTTCTCGTATTTCTGGTTGCTTCCTTTCTTGCTCGAAGTCTCAACGGATCTCGGGAAAGAATTGGGGATCGAGCAAGTCATCGGGGTCGAAAACTACTTCAGTTTCTTGATCCGGTTGACGATGCCGTTTGGTCTTCTCTTCCAATTGCCGGTCGTGACGATGTTCCTGACACGTCTTGGTCTTGTGACGCCATATTTCATGCGAAAGAATCGGAAATATGCGTATTTCGCGCTGTTCGTCGTTGCGGCATTGATCGCACCGCCGGACGTGACGTCACACTTGATGATCTCAGTGCCGTTGTTCGTTCTCTATGAAATCAGTATCTTGATTTCTGCGCGGACGTATAAAAAGGTCTTGATCCTCGAGCAACAGGCAGAGCTTGAACGACAGGCGGATTTGATGCGTGAATTGAATAAATGAATCGTGAATTCCTTCCAGCAATTTCGGGAGGAATTCTTTTTTATGAAAGCGTTATGTTTATATTGATAAAGCAGTTAGCGATGCGTATACTAAAGATAATTCATGGGGGCTTAGCTCAGCTGGGAGAGCGTTTGGCTGGCAGCCAAAAGGTCGTCGGTTCGATCCCGATAGTCTCCACCAAGTGCATACGTTCAACTCCTCGAGTGCTCGAGGAGTTTTTTTATGTTCCCAGTTAAATTCCTTCCAAATATAAAATGTCACCAAAAAGAAATAAATTAAAAAAATAGACAAATATAAATTGTTTATTTCCATTAACTTCATTAAACTAAAAATACAGAATTTTCTTTAAACTGTTTTATTAGTATTACTACTATGGTTTTACAGAAAAGGGGAAACGAACGCATGAAGAAGAAGATTGCACTTATGGCAGCCGTCTTAATGACGTCTTCCAATCTAGTCAGTGCGCAAGGTGCACTGTCCTCGCAAGACAAAGCGACGGGTCAAAAACCGCAGGCGCTCTCACTGAAGAAATCGGGGCAAGAAAAGAACTACAAACAATCGGATAAAGTCCGAGTCGTCATCGAGATGGAACAAAAACCGGCGATTCAAATCGCCCAATCTCAAAACAAGCGGTATAGCACATTGAGTAATGCCGAAAAGGAATCGATCAAGGATCGACTCGTCAGCGTCCAAAAATCAGTCAAGTCAGCTATCGCTAAAAAAGCGATTCCTGTTACATATAAAGAAAGCTTCACAACCGTCATCAACGGATTCAGTGGTGAAGTGAAGTTCGGTGACATCGAAGATATCAAACAACTCGAAGGAGTCAAAAGTGTACATATCGCGCACGAATATGCGCGCCCAACCGTCGATAAAGGTGCCAAGCCAGACATGCTGTACAGCAAGGACATGGTCAATGCGAAGGAAACGTGGCAGGACTATGGCTTCAAAGGGGAAGGAACCGTCGTCGCGGTCATCGATACGGGGATTGATCCATCGCACAAGGACATGGTCTTGAGTCCAGAGACAAAGGTGGATTTAACCTCTTCGAAGGTCGAGAGTGCGAAAGAAACAAAAGGCTTAAAAGGAAAGTACTTCACGGAAAAAGTACCGTACGGCTATAACTATGCCGATCACGACAGCGAAATCCGTGACTTAGGTGCGGGGGCATCGATGCACGGGATGCACGTCGCAGGTACGGTCGGAGCAAACGGGGATGAAGCGAACGGCGGCATTAAAGGGGTCGCTCCAGAAACACAGCTCCTTGCGATGAAGGTCTTCGGTAACGATCCAGGGATGCCATCGACATTTAGTGATATCTACATCAAAGCAATCGATGATGCCATCGCACTTGGAGCGGACGTCATCAACATGAGCCTGGGTTCGACGGCATCGTTCGTCAACGCAGATGATCCGGAGCAACGCGCGATCGTCAACGCGATGAACAACGGTATCTTGTGTGCGATCTCTGCTGGTAACTCGGCGTTTGCAGGTCATGGTGCGGGTAATCCATATACAGCAAACCCGGATATCGGTGTCGTTGGTGCACCAGGATTGACGAGCCAGGCGCTCCAAGTCGCGTCACTCGAAAATACGAAATTGACGCTTGAAGGCATGGCGCTGACGATCGACGGTCAGGATGCCGGTTATTTGGCATACCAAAAACAAGATTCGCCGAATCCGATTGCCGTCTTCGATAAAGAGAAGAAGGATGTCGTGTATGTCGGTGACGGTCAAGCTTCGAACTATGAAGGTAAAGACGTCAAAGGGAAAGTCGTCTTCGTCGTGCGGACAGGTGATTTTAACTACAGCATGATTCAAGCAGAAGCTGAGAAGCAAGGCGCAGCAGGTGTCATCGTCCGTGGTAAAGTCGATCATGGGGATTACGTCAGCATGGCGCTCAACAATCCGACGATTCCACTCGTGACGCTTAGCATCGCGGACGGGAATGATCTCGAAGCAAAAGCAAAAGAAGGCAAGGCAATCGCAGTGACATTTGACGGAAAAGCGGTCTCAACCGATAACCCGGTCGCAGGACAAATGTCTGACTTCACGTCATGGGGTGTCACGCCAAGCCTTGACTTCAAGCCGGAAATCACGGCACCAGGTGGGAAAATCTATTCGACGCTTAATGATAACGAGTATGGCGTCATGAGCGGTACATCGATGGCAGCACCACACGTCGCTGGTGGAACAGCACTCGTCATGCAACGGATTGCGAAGGACTTCAAAGTCACTGGTGCAACACGCGTTAAACTCGCCAAAAACATCTTGATGAATACATCGCGTCCGCAACTCGATCAAGGAAAATACAACGCACAATTGAAAACAGGCAACTTCTACTCCCCACGTCGTGAGGGAGCTGGACTGATGGATCTTCGTGCTGCGATGAAGACACCAGTCGTCATCACAGAGACAAAGTCAGGTGAAGGCAAGGCATCCTTGAAGGAAGTCGGCGAGAAGTTCACATTCACGCTTGATTTAAAAAACTACAGCAATGAAAAAGTGACGTATAAGCTAGCGGGAACGGTTCAATCAGATCTCGGTGCAAAAGGATCGAACTTCCTTGAAGCAAATGGAATCTTCAAAAAAGGAACGATCGGTACGGTAGATGCCAACACAGGCACATACCCGATCTCATTTGCAGTCGGCTCGAAGAAAGCGAGTTCAGTCTCGATTAATCCGAAGAGCTCAACGAAAGTCAGCGTGTCCGTCGATTTGAAGAACACAACTGACTGGGCGAACGAGCTTCCGCTTGAACAAGTCTTTAAAAACGGCTACTTCGTCGAAGGATTCGTCCGTCTGATCGATACGAAGAGCAAAAATCCAGAACTGACAGTTCCTTATGTTGGATTCAAAGGAAAATGGGATCAAGCTCCGATTTTAGATGCACCATTGTACGATAAAAACAACACGTTCTACGGATTGACAGGTCTAGCGACTGAAGTGAAGGATGATTTCGAATTCCTTGGTACGAATGCCGCTGGAAAAGTTGTCGCGAACAAAGTCTCGTTCTCACCGAACAACGACGGTAGCGCAGATGAAGCTTTCCCGATCATCTCATTCCTTCGCAATGCGAAAAAAGTCGAGTATTCGATTCTTGACCGGAATAAAACAACACTTCAGAAGCTTGATATGCAAACGGACGTCGTCAAGAACTACTACGACAGCGGTTCAGAGGACGGCTACACACCAGTCACAAGCGCTGCTTGGGACGGAACGATCAACGGGAAACCGGTCAAAGATGGTCTTTACTACTACAAAGTCAAATCGGTGATCGATTATCCGAACGCAAAATGGCAGACGAATCTCTTCCCAGTCTATGTCGATACGAAAAAGCCAGCAGCTACTGTGAAATGGGATGCTGCGAAATCAACACTTTCATGGACAGCAGGCGACCAAGGAACAGGAGTTGCGTCATACGATATCCTCGTCAATGGCAAAAGTGTCTTAAAGCAACCACTTGCCGCAACAGAAAAAGCGTACACGTTGACGGATCTGCCGGAGCGCGCGAAGATTGCCTTCGTCGTCAAAGACTATGCTGGAAACAGTGTGAAAAAAGACGTCAACACGACAGGCGTTGATAAAGCCGTACCAAATGTTCAAATCGATACACCGGTCGCTCTTGGTCTTGCAACATCAAAAGTCATCAACATTGCGGGTCATGTCTCTGATGAGTCAGGTATCAAATCGTTTAAGATCAACGGCAAAGCCGTTAAACTACGTTTTGATGCTGCCCAACAAAACTATGCGTTCAGCCATGACGTGACGTACACGACGGATGGCGTCAAGTCATTCAAGGTCGAAGCATACGATGGAAAAGGGAATCGTGTGGCGTTCGACCGTCAAGTCATCATCGACACAGAATTACCAACGATTCGCGTCACAGCACCAAAAACCGTCTCAAGTAAAACAAAAACAGCTGAGATGAAGATCGTACTTCGCGATAACTACAGCGAATTACGCTTCGACTTCAATGGTAGCGCGGAATACCGCCGGACGTTCAAAGAACCGTACGTCATGAAAGCCTTCAAAAAGACGATCACGAAAAAAGTGACGCTCAAAAAAGGAAAAAACACGTACAACTTGAAACTGAAGGATCTGGGTGGACACGTCGTTACGAAAACAGTCGTCATCACGAAAAAATAAGTTAACAATGAATAAGCCAGGCGGAAATCCGTCTGGCTTTTCGTTGTGTGTCGAAGCGCCTTGAAGGGTTTATGAGACGAGTGGAGGGGGAAATTTAAGAGCAGAAACAATTAGAGGGGGAACGACCATGAATCCGTTTACGACATTAATCGCCTTCATCGTGGGGTGTCTCGTCTTATATCTCGGTATCCGTGACAAAAATGGCTGGCTAATCGGTGTCGCGTTGATACCGCTCGCGATCGTTGCTTATAGTGTCATCTATCTGATCATCCAGGTCAGTGCATAGTCTCTAATGAAAGATGTCTTGTCCGAAGCGACAAGACATCTTTTTTTTGAAAAATCGCACTACAGGTGAAACCGATACAGTAAAATGTAAGTATATGACAGTATAGAGAGGTGGGAGATCATGGAACACGTACATACACAAACGGAAGCATTAGCGACGTTATACGAAGAGATGCACCAAAAGACAAAGACCGGCATGTGGGTCATGCTTGCGGCATTCTTAGCACTCAGTAACACACTTGAGATGCCAGTTTATGCGATGATCGTCCCATTATTGTATTTTGGCTATGACATGCTCGTACAACGCAAGCGGTTCGCGCTTGTCGCGGAATATACATCAAAGGCATCAGCAAAACGGCTCTATCAGGTGCATGTCTTGATCGGGATCTTACAATACGGAGCGCTTGCCGGTTTGATTGTCTGGGCAGCCGATCGCCCGCACATGTCCTTCTTGATCGGACTCGTCATCGTCGTCATCCCGTTCTACTGGATTTGTCGAAAAACGCTAGAGTTCGTCTCACGAAAGATCGATCCAACGTATGTGACGGAAAAAGAAATTCATCAAGCTCGCTAAAGGAGAAGGTACTATGCAAACGGCTCGTGAAGAACGCCTACAAAAACTTGCCCTCGCGTACCGGGACGTCGAATGGCTCGGTACACGCTGGTATTGGAACATGTTTCTATTCATAACAGTCGGTATCTTAATTGAATGGACGGATCTCCCGATGCTGATTTTGACGATTCCAGCCGTTTTTCTCGCCTCCGATTTTCGCTACCAACTAAAAAAACGAAAAATTTTAGACGGCTACATCTCAAAAGCGCAGGTCCGTCGCCAATTTTTACTCCGCATTGGTAGTCACGTCCTGCTGTACGCCGTCTTGACGGTCGTCATCACCCAGACGATCGAGAGACCGTTCTGGCAGATGCTTCTAGCAATTTTTGCGATTTTAACACCACTTTATTTCATCAGCGAATGGATCATCCGACGTGACGGAGCGCGCGATCCCGATTATATCAGTGACGTTGAGGTAGCCCGCTTCGTCAGACAGAAAGGAACATCGCAATGGAACACCTATTCGAGCGACAAGCACGTCTGAACCTATTGGTACGTCCTGTGCGTTCCGTCGCCTATTTCTTTTTGGTCCCTGGATTGATTTTTGCGGTACCTGCTTGGTTTATGCCGACAATTACATCCGTCTTTCTTCAGATCATGCTCTTTTGTCTTTGCGCGACAGCAGTCTCTCGAGAAATTGTCCGTCTACGGCTCATGAAGTCATATTTAACACCAACTATGTATCAACAAACCGTTCAAAAGGTCGCTCGTCTGACAATCATCGGGTATGTCGTTGCATGGCTGATCGCCGTCGTCATGCTGTCGATTCCAAGTGCTCCTGGTTATTTATTCGTCGTCTTCCTTTTTTGGATTGGTGGGTTTAGTCTTGGTGTCACTCGAATGAATCGGTTAGCCAAACAAATCGATCCAGCCTACGTCTCGATGGGGGAAATCGAACGTGCGTGGTGGAAACGGTAAAGCAAAAAATCCGCATCAATCAGCGAAAGACGCTGTTTGATGCGGATTTTTGATTATTTCTTCAACAGTAGATAAATGAAGTATGGTGCTCCGATTAAGGCGACAACGATTCCAGCCGGTACCCCGTCCGGTCCCGCAATGTTGCGTCCGATCGTATCAGCGAACGCAAGCAACCATCCGCCGAGCAAGAGGGCAATCGGCAAGAAGAACTGATGCCGTGGTCCAACGAGCGCGCGGGCGATATGTGGCGCCATCAGACCAATGAAGGAAATCCCACCCGTGACGGAGACGGCAGCAGCGGCAAGTGCGACGGCTGTCAACAAGAGTTGGATCCGTTCTTTTTCAAGCGCGACGCCAACACCGATTGCGACTGGTTCATTCAAGGCAAGGAGATTGAGTTTATTCGCCTTATAGAACGTCAGCGGAATCAAGACGAGTAACCACGGTAAGAGTGAGTAGACGAAGATCCAGTCCGTCCCCCAGATGTTACCAGCGAGCCACTTAGCGATGAAGTCGACCTTTTCACGACGCGTCGACGAAATCAGAATGACCATGATTCCGGAGAGCGCCATCGAGAAGCCAACACCAGTCAAAATCAAGCGAATCGGTTGCAGTCCTTGCACACGGTCGTATGAGAATAGATAAATCGCCGTCGCGGTCACGAGTGCACCGAGAAAGGCAGCGATCGGTAACAGATAAATGAATGATCCGACATCGACCGGGAAGTACAGGAAAAACAAGGCGACGGCGACACCAGCTCCGGTATTGATGCCGATGATACCAGGATCAGCGAGTTCATTGCGCGTGATCCCTTGGAGGATCGAACCGGATAAAGCGAGTGCCATTCCTGCCATGACGGTGATGAGCAGTCGTGGTAAGCGGAGCGAATAGAGGACGAACTCCTCCTTGAACGAGCCGTTTCCAAGTAACGTCGGCAACAAACGATCATAGGATAGGGAAGCAGGTCCGAGACCGATGCTGACGACGAGTGTTGCGATCAATAGTGCCAGTAACGTCCAAAACGTCAGTTGCTGGCGACGACGTAAACGAGATTCCATCATGAGAAAGCACGCCCTCCTTTCCGAACGATCAAGAGGAAGAATGGTAGTCCGAGCATTGAGACGATCGCGATGACCGGAGTCTCGTAGGGAGCATACAATGTCCGACCGATTGTATCGGCAAGTAACATGAACGTCGCACCAAAGATCGCGGTCATTGGCAGGATGAACCGATAGTCCGTCCCGACGATCGCGCGGACGATATGTGGAATCATCAGCCCGATGAACGCCATGTTACCGACGAGTGCAACAGCAGCACCTGCAAGCAGAATGACGACAACATAAAGTACTGCTTTGATCCGCTGGATGTTCTGCCCGAGTCCGAGCGCGACTTCTTCCGATAGACTGAGAATCGTCAATTGTCGGGAGAAGATAAAGGCAATCACAATCCCGATCGCGATGACCGGAGTGATGACTTGCAGTTGTCCCCATGTCGACCCGACGAGTCCACCGGACGTCCATTGTGAGACATCTTGAGCGATCTTGAAGTAGATGCCGATGCCTTCCGCAATCGCATACAGAAAGGCTGAGATTGCAGAACCGGCAAGGACGATCCGGAGTGGCGAAAAACCACCTTTTTTCGAAGCACCGATTCCAAAGACAAGTGCTGCCCCAAGTGCTGCTCCGAAGAAACAAGCAATCATGATACCGAAGTACTCAATTTTCGGGAACAGGACGATGACGAGTGCAAGTGCTGCGTTCGCACCCGCCGTCAGACCGAGCAGACCAGGATCGGCGAGGGGATTGCGTGTCATCGCCTGCATGATGGCACCCGATACACCGAGTGCTGCTCCGACGAGGATTGCTGCTAATTCCCGTGGCAGGCGGATTTCCTGGACAATTTTTGCTTTTTCATTCAACGGTCCGAACGTCAAGGCGTTCCAGACTTCGCGGATCGTCGTATCGGCAGCGCCGAACGTCATCGCGATCCAGAACATCCCGAAAAAGAGGACAAGACCGAGTGTGATTTTTATGCCGAACGGAATTCGACCAGCTGACATGAATGTCGCCTCCATTTCTGATTCAGGGAGTGAGCCGCAAAAAAAGGAAGGGATCCCGCAGGTTCCCTCCCTTATTTATTATGCACCAAGGAAACTTTTCTTGAAGAACTCGAGTTGACGTTCGAGTGTGAGAGGATCATTGAAGTAGAACTCCTTCGAATCGACTTCGAAGACATGATCGTTTTTGACGGCTGGAATGTTTTTAAACGTATCCGTTTTCGTGAATGAGTTGTCCGCTTCTGCGCTCTTGCTGAAGACGAGGTAGTCGCCTGCATATTCAGGGAGGACTTCTGGTGACAACGCATAGTAACCATCTTTTAATGCCATCTTCGTGACTTTATCCGGCATTTTTAATTTCATTTCTTGATAGAGAATCTCTGTTCCACGACCCCAGTTGTTGCCGAAGACGTAGAGTTGTTTATCGAAACTTTCGATGACAGAAACAGTAGCATCTTCACCGATTTTTGCTTTGATGTCTTTACCGGCAGCAGCGGCACGTGTTTTGAAGTCTTTGACCCAATCGCGTGCTTCCTGTTCTTTGTTGAGCAATTTACCGATTTCGATATGTTGCGTCAAGTAGTCGACTTTTCCGTATGTGTACGTGACCGTCGGAGCGATTTTTTTGATTTTGTCGAGGTTTTTCGTTGTCGAGTAGCCGATGATCAAGTCAGGATCGAGTTCGATGATTTTTTCAACGTTCTCTTCCGAAACTTCCGTGACATCTTTTAGTTTATCGAACTTCGGATTCGCTTTTGACCACGAATCAACACCAACGACAGGAACGCCGAGTGCCATGACGTTGCCGGCAAAACCAGCGAGGACCACGACTCGTTTTGGATGAGCTGGAACTTTAATGTTTCCATTTTCTGATTTATATGTGATCGTTTCGTTTTTCGAACCAGATGCTGCGTCGTCTTTTTTCTCTGTATTGCCACACGCTGCGATGACGAGCGTGAGAATGAGTAGAACCGGTACAAGTAGTTTCTTCATGATTTAATCTCCCTTGATTAAGTTGTAGGTGATACACATCGGCTTGTTCGTCCGCGGATCGCGTCCGATTTCAGCATCGATATGGAATACTTCTTGTAAGACATCTTTTGCGATGACTTCCTCACACGTTCCGGCTTTGACGACTTCGCCGTTTTTCATGGCGATAATATAGTCGGCGAAGCGTGCCGCTTGATTCAAGTCATGCAGGACCATGACGATCGTCCGTCCTTCGGTCCGGTTAAGATATTCGAGCAGTTCGAGCACCTCGAGTTGGTGGGCGAGATCAAGATAAGTCGTCGGTTCATCGAGAAAGATGATATCTGTCTCTTGAGCGAGTGCCATCGCAATCCAGACCCTTTGACGTTGACCACCGGACAGCGCATCGACTGGACGATGTTTGAACGCCATCGTGTCCGTTGCTTCGAGTGCCCAATCGATGATTTCATAATCGTGTTTCGTCAAGCGTCCGAATCCTTTTTGATAAGGAAAACGACCGTATGAGACGAGCTCTGCGACCGTTAGACCGCTTGCACTTTCCGGAGTTTGTGGCAGGATAGCCATCTTCCGAGCAAGCAGCTTCGTGCTTTCCTTCGCGATATCAAGACCATCGAGCAACGCACGTCCCGATTGATGGGGAATGATCCGTGTCATCGCTTTCAGCAAAGTTGATTTGCCGCATCCGTTCGCGCCAATGATCGTTGTGATTTGACGATCGGGAATTTGGACGGACAAGTCTTTGACGATGGGACGATCACCGTAGCCGATATTGATTTCTTCTGTTGCTAGACGTACCATACGCGACGACTCCTTCGTTGTTCTCTCCATTTTTCAATGATAATGATTATCACTATCGTCTCATTAACCATACCAGTCTCATAAAAACGCTGTCAACATTTTTTCTTGTGTTCAAGAGATGTTCACGTTATCATGAGAGAGTGAGAATGATAATCAATAACAATCAAGGATGAGGAGTGAGTGAGATGAGGGAACAGGAGTTGTTCGACGTAACGATCATCGGTGGAGGACCAGCAGGGCTATATTCGACGTTCTATAGTGGTCTTCGAGGTATGAAGACGAAATTGATCGAGTATCAAGCAGAACTCGGAGGAAAACTGCACGTCTATCCGGAAAAGATGATTTGGGACGTCGGTGGACAGCCGCCGATCACTGGTGAAAAACTCATGGCTCAACTCGTCGAACAAGGACTGACATTTCAACCGACTGTTCAATTGAATGAAAAGATCATCTCGATCGCAAAAGACGTCTTCGGTAACTTCGTCTTAGAAGCGGAATCGGGGCAGATTCATTATTCGAAGACGGTCATCGTCGCGGTCGGCGGTGGCATCCTCAATCCACAAAAATTAAAAGTCGAAGGCGCGGAACGTTTCGAAGTGTCAAACTTGAACTATACGGTTAAATCGATTGAACGCTTTAAAGGAAAGACCGTCATCGTCTCAGGTGGTGGGAACTCGGCGATCGATTGGGCAAACGAACTCGAACCGGTCGCGAAAAAGGTCTACGTCACGTATCGGCGAGATTGTTTTTCAGGGCACGAGGCGCAAGTTGATCAACTTGTCAAAAGTTCGGCGGTCTGCCTCCTCAATACGACGATTCACAAATTAATCGCCAGTCCCGATCACCAACGGATCGCGTCGGTTGAATTGATCGACTGTCAAACAGATGAGGTCGTCGAGATTCCAATTGATGAAGTCATCATTAATCATGGGTATGAACAAGATGCGGCGCTACTTGACGCGTGTGACCTCGATATTGCACGGGTCGATGACTTCTACATCGCTGGGAACGCCGCGAGTGAATCGAGTGTACCGGGACTATATGCAGCAGGAGATATTCTTTCGCACGACGGGAAGGTCCATTTGATCTCGGGTGCATTCCAAGATGCGGCAAACGCCGTCAACCGGGCGAAACGCTTCATTGAGCCGGAAGCGCCAAAAGTGGCGATGGTGTCGTCACACAATGAGGTCTTCAAAAAACGCAATCGTGCGTTGATTGAGGAACGCGTTAATCAACAATCTTAAAAATTATGAAAACGTCCAAAATGCTTGGAAACAAGCGGATTTTGGACGTTTTTTCGTACAGAATTCGGTTTTGTACTATAACAGATGGATTTGACAATGTGCTGTATTTAGGACAAAATTCTATTTATGTTCCACTACATGTAGGATACAAGTAAGACGGATGTATAAGGAGGAAGCGTATGACAACTACGAAACGTAAGCCCATTGGCCTTGCCTGGCAGATTTTAATCGGCTTGATTCTCGGGATCACAGTCGGTGGTGTATTTTATGGGAATCCCCATGTCGCGGAGTGGCTCAAGCCAATCGGTGATATCTTTATCCGGATGATGAAAATGATCGTCGTCCCAATCGTCTTTACGACGATCGTCCTCGGTGTCTCATCGGTCGGTAGTCCGAAGAGTCTCGGACGTCTCGGCGTCAAAACACTGGGTTACTTCACGATCGTGACGATGATCGCCATCTTCACGGGGCTATTTGCAGCCAATCTGATTGAACCAGGTGCTGGCATTAATATGTCGACATTGGATAAAACGGATATCTCATCATATGTCGCAACGGAAGAGACGACAAAAGACGAAGGACTCGTCGAAAAAATCGTCAATATCGTACCGACGAACATTCTCGATGCGATGGTTCGCGGTGATATGCTCGCTATTATTTTCTTCTCAGTCTTATTCGGACTCGGTGTCGGTTTTGCAGGAGAGAAGGGTCAACCGGTCATTCGTTTCTTCGAAGGTGTCGCAGCAGCAATGTTCAATCTCGTCAACATCGTCATGAAGTTCGCACCAATCGGTGTCTTCGCCTTGATTGGTGTGACGGTCTCGACGTTCGGGATTGACTCGCTTGGTTCGTTATTCAAGCTCATCGCGACATTGTATGTCACAGCGCTTCTCTTCATGATCATCGTCTTCGGCGGCATCATGAAGTGGGTTGGTGTTCGGGTCTCAGACTTCGTCCGCGTCTTCAAGGATGAATTGCTCTTGACGTATTCGACAGCCTCTTCAGAAACGGTTCTTCCACGGATCATGGAAAAACTCGAGAAGATGGGCGTGCCGAAATCAATCGTCAGCTTCGTCGTACCGACGGGTTATTCGTTTAACCTCGATGGATCAGCACTCTATCAAGCACTTGCTGCCTTGTTCATCGCACAGATGTACGGGATCGACCTCTCGATCGGGACACAGATTACACTCGTCTTCGTCTTGATGCTGACATCAAAAGGAATGGCTGCCGTTCCAGGCGTTTCCTTCGTTGTATTGCTCGCAACACTTGGTACGGTCGGTATCCCGGCAGAAGGACTTGCCTTCATCGCGGGGATTGACCGAATCATGGATATGATGCGTTCCGTCGTCAACGTTACAGGAAACACGCTCGCTTCACTCGTCATCGCGAAGTGGGAAGGTGTTCTTGATGAAGACCAACTCGATACGTTCATGTCGACAGAAAATAAGAAAGACGACATCCGCAGTGCGTGATTGTCGTAAGTATGGGGAAGGACTGAATCGTCAGTCCTTTCTTTTTTTGTCTCTGAAAATAGATTAAAGTCGATTGTTTTTAAAGAAAACCTCTTATTTTTGATTATAGTTAAAATTATATTGAATATTATTTATTTTATAGTTAATATTATTTATATAATCACAGGGGAGAGGCGATAGGATGGAAACGTTAGGAATCGTCATTGGTATTGTCACAGTCTGTATCGTACAATTTTACTTAGCGCGGCGCAGAAGAGTCTTTAGTTTCATCATTCCAGCGATCATTATTGGTCTCGGAATTTACTGGTATTTCGGAACAGGACCACACACGTCGGATCGTGAGTCATTGATCCGAATCGGTACATGTGTTGGATTGTCTATGATGATCTCAATGGCTGAGATGGGTGTCGACTCGCGCCGTAAGCAATTGCAGCGTGAAAAAGAGCGGATGGAGATTCAAGATTTGTAAGAGAAAAGTGAGGGAATACGATGGAACGACAAGACGTGCCCGCTTGGGTACTGGCACTCGAACAGGAGCATCTCGAGTTCATCCGGAAGTTCGTCTTGAGCTCCGGTTCGTTGAAGGATATGGCAGCTGCCTATCAAGTATCCTATCCGACTGTCCGGGCGAAGTTGAACCAGTTGATTGAGCGGATTGATTCGGTGCAACAGGAAGATGTCGAATTCATCAATATGATCAAGAACTTGGTCTTAGATGAACGGTTGAGTCTTGATGTGGCGAAAACGATCATCGATTCTTACCGCAAGGGTCAAGCGAAAGAATAAGCCAAAAAACGAGATTCCCGCCTGACGGAAATCTCGTTTTTTTATTGTTTATCGTTCTTTTTATCCTGTTCCTTCTTGATCATCTTCTTTGCTGCTGAGCGGAAGCGGAAGATCAAGTAAAGACGATAGAAGTCGATTGCGGCGAACAAGGTCAGGAGGATCGTCCAGAAGTTGAAGACCGTTCCTGCCTCGACTGAGTTGTTGTAGGCAAGAAACATGAAAAGAACACCAAAGATGGCATAGAACAATGCCATGAAGTTCGAGCTTTGACGCATGAAAACACGACCTTTCGTAAATTAAGACATCGCGTAGATGGCGAGTACGACGATTCCGTTGTTAAAGACATGAATGGCGATCGGAGCAAGGATCCGGCGCGTCTTGACGAAGACGAGTGAGAAGACGAAACTCATCGCGACATAGATTAAAAATTTGTTGTCTTGGTGGATCAGGGCAAATAAGCCACCCGTCAGGATGAAGCTAAAGAAGAAACCGAGCTTCGATGAGAGATTTCCGAACATGATGTGCCGGAACAAGAACTCTTCCATGATCGGTCCAAGCAAGACGACCATGACTTGCAGGAGCGGGATGACTTGAATCGCTTGAATGATTTGATCCGTATTTTGCGATTTCGCGACATTTTCGATCCCGCCTGCCATCCAGGCATCGATCAAATTGACGCTGATCAAGAGTGCATACAAAAGCGCAATCCCGATCCCGATCCATTTTAGTGTATCCATCGGATCGGTTTGACGTCCTTCTGCCTTCCATTTCTGCCAATCAGGACGCAGACAGTAGTAGGAGACGATGACGGCGACCGTGAAGCCGATCGCGAGCCACCAACCGGCGACGTCAGCAATGACGTTCTTCGGAAGGAAATACTGGAACGAACCCGGAATCAATTGGACGATCAGATAGATGATGATCGGGATGACGTGACGCTTTTGCCACTTCTCCGCCATCAGAAAAGGCAGACTGATTGGATTTTTCATCGTACAGGACACAACTCCTTTGTAATGAAGGTACTGTCCCGATTGTAACAAACAAACGGTCTTGGCGCACGATTGACGATGATTCAAAGGTGTCGATTTCGGGAAAACGGATAAAGGTTCAGGCTTGAATTCAGGAGAGAAAGCGTATAAGATAAAAATATGTTAGCACTCAACGAAAGTGAGTGCTAAAAACAATCATTTTCAAGGAGGATGTTTCGCATGTTAAAACCACTTGGTGATCGCATCGTGATCGAAGTCGTTAAAAAAGAAGAAACAACACTCGGAGGAATCGTTCTTCCTGGGTCAGCGAAAGAAAAACCACAAGAGGGTAAAGTCGTCGCTGTCGGTACTGGCCGTGTGACAGAGCAAGGCGTACGTGTACCACTTGAAGTGAGTGTCGGAGATCACGTCATCTATGCACAATATGCCGGTTCGGAAGTCAAAGTCGACGGCAATGAATACTTAATTTTACGCGAAAGCGATATTTTGGCAGTAGCCGAGTAATTCAGTCAATCATCTATAAGGGGGATTTCAGTCATGGCAAAAGAGATTTTATTCAGTGAAGAAGCACGTCGGGCAATGCTCCGCGGGGTCGACGCATTAGCGGATGCAGTCAAAGTCACGATCGGACCAAAAGGACGCAACGTCGTCCTCGAGCGAAAGTTCGGTTCACCACTCATCACGAATGATGGCGTGACGATCGCGAAAGAAATCGAACTCGAAGATCACTTCGAGAACATGGGTGCAAAACTCGTCGCAGAAGTTGCCTCGAAAACGAATGAAATCGCAGGGGATGGTACGACAACAGCGACAGTCCTCGCACAAGCGATGATTCGGGAAGGTCTCAAAAACGTCACAGCGGGTGCAAACCCGATGGTCATCCGTAAAGGAATCGAAAAAGCAGTCCGTCGTGCTGTCGAAGAGTTGCACACGATTGCAAAACCAATTGAAGGTAAAGAAGCGATCGCCCAAGTCGCAGCGATCTCAGCAGCGGACGAAGAAGTTGGTCAATTGATCGCAGAAGCAATGGAACGTGTCGGTCAAGATGGTGTCATCACGATCGAAGAATCACGTGGCTTCACGACAGAACTCGACGTCGTTGAAGGAATGCAGTTCGACCGTGGTTACGCGTCACCATACATGATCACGGATTCAGACAAGATGGAAGCGGTCCTTGAGAACCCGTACATCCTTGTCACGGACAAAAAAATCTCGAACATCCAAGAGATTCTTCCAGTCCTCGAGCAAGTCGTTCAACAAAACAAACCACTCCTCATCATCGCGGAAGACGTCGAAGGCGAAGCACTTGCGACACTCGTCGTCAATAAACTCCGTGGTACGTTCAACGCGGTAGCAGTCAAAGCACCAGGCTTTGGTGATCGCCGGAAAGCGATGCTTGAGGACATCTCGATCGTCACAGGCGCAGAGTTGATTACAGAAGACCTCGGTCTTGATCTGAAAGAAACACAAATCACGCAACTCGGTCGTGCGTCGAAGGTCGTCGTCTCAAAAGACAACACGACGATCGTCGAAGGACATGGACACGGAGATTCGATCGAAGCACGCGTCGGTACGATCCGTGCGCAAATCGAAGAGACGACAAGCGACTTCGATCGCGAGAAATTACAAGAGCGTCTTGCGAAACTCGCAGGTGGCGTAGCGGTCGTCAAAGTCGGAGCAGCAACCGAGACTGAGCTCAAAGAACGTAAGCTCCGGATCGAAGATGCACTCAACGCGACACGCGCAGCAGTCGAAGAAGGCATCGTAGCAGGTGGGGGAACAGCTCTCATTCACGTCACGAAAGCTGTCGAATCGATTCTGTCGGTCTCAACAGGCGACGAAGCAACAGGTGTCAACATCGTTCTTCGTGCACTTGAAGCACCACTTCGTCAAATTGCGGAAAACGCAGGTCAAGAAGGCTCAGTCATCGTCGAGCGTCTCAAGCATGAAGCACCAGGAATGGGCTATAATGCGGCAACGGACGAATATGTCGACATGATCGAGACAGGAATCGTCGACCCAGCAAAAGTAACGCGTTCAGCACTTCAAAACGCGGCATCCGTTTCAGCGATGTTCTTGACGACGGAAGCTGTCATCGCCGATAAACCAGAACCAGCTGGATCTGCTCCTGCAATGCCTGATATGGGCGGCATGGGTGGAATGGGCGGAATGATGTAAGGCATTTCATCTCTAAGTACCGAATCCTAGTAAATAGGGTTTGGTACTTTTTTTATACTTCATACTTTCAGAATGAGTTGAATAATTATTCTTTTATTTGTAATATTATACTTAATGTTTAAGCGATATACATATATAGAATTAACTAGAAGTGATTGAGGGGAGATTTAACATTTAATCGTCGCCTTACGTTCATAGATCAAAAGAGAGATAGGTGTCATCAAATGAATGAAATTTTAAAAGGTATAATAACGTCCGGGACACTCATTATCGCTATTGGAGCACAAAATGCATTCGTTTTAAAACAAGGCTTATTAAAAAATAATATTTTCTGGGTAGCCTTGGTGTGTTTCTTATGTGATGTGTTACTGATGTGCACGGGCGTATTAGGGGTCGGTACTGTTATTAAAAACAATACGTTTGCGAATGTTGGTCTTGCGATTGTCGGAGGACTATTTCTGCTATTATACGGATTCAAATCTTTTCGAAGTGCGTTTTCATCGTCAAGTGCAATCGATATTTCAACCGATGTTAAAATCATTCCCATTCATAAAACAATTTTAGTTACATTAGCAATTACACTTTTAAATCCACATGTATACCTAGATACGGTCGTTGTCATCGGTGGTATAGCTGGGACTTTGACATTTGATCAAAAAGTCAATTTCTTAATTGGAGCCTTAGTTGCCTCGTTTATCTGGTTTTTTGGCTTAGGGTATGGATCGAGATGGCTCATTCCTGTATTTAAACAACCAAAAGCGTGGAAAGTATTAGATTTTGGAATAGGATGCTTAATGTTCTGGCTATCGTATCAATTGATTCAGTTTGCTTTAGAAAAAAGTTAAAAAGATCTTTAAAGGACTAAGGAGCAACTGCAAAATATGAAGGACGATGAGATTTTATATTTAGTTGAGCAGATGTCTGAGGAAAAGTACTTCTATCAGGAAGAATCGAAGTGCTATACGAACGAAGGCTCACCATCAGACACCGCTTATGAAAAAGTTCGTCATTTTAGGGACGCGAATATGCTTCCGAGATTGAACACGTTACTCGACAAAGTGAAACAAGCAGAACAAAAACAACATCTTTATTTTATGATTGGAACGATTGGTGAGAATTCGGGAGATGTTCGTGCAGGGATGTTATTGCTTGAGAAACTGGAGCAAGAAACAAAGCCGAGTCTTCTCGAAAGTATCTTAGAAGAAATAGCAAAACAACGATGCATTCATAATACAGAACGAATTGTAAAATACATAGACGATTCTCGGTCGTCTGTTCGAGAGGCTGCGATTCAAGCATTGTGAGTCTGTCGAGATGAGATAGCAGAGGATGCATTAATTCGTTTGATTACGACATCAAATAACTCTTTTGATATCATGAGTGCTAATTTTGTTTTAGCCACGATTGGAACAGAGCGAGCAATTTCTTATTTGATTCCTTTGTTGGACCATTCGCGAGGAGACGTTAGGCATTCGGCTTTAGCTGCACTGAGTGAACTTGGAAATGGATTAGATCTTTCAATATTTTTGCATGGACTAAAAGATCGATCTAGCAATGTGAGAGAGTATGCGTTAGTCGCAATCGAGCGACATGGTGATGAAGTAGCGATTGAACCGGTGATCAAACGTGTACAAATATTATTGAAGCGAACGCGACAAATACAAACAGATGAAGTCCTAATCGCTCTTCGATTTTTACATCGATACCAGCATTCTCATCAGGCGATTCCTAAATTATTTCATTGGATCATTCAAACAAAAAGAGAAGTCTTGTTTGACGAAGAATGGCAATGGATCGAAGACCATTTTACTTTCTACTGATGGGCTCGAGGGTAGGTGGAGATAACGATCAATAAACAAGCCTGACTTCTCACTAGACGTGAAGAAGGTCAGGCTTGTTTATTTTAAGAAAATTAGATGCTCTTTAATTACTCCAGTTCATTCTCCTCAATAATCTTATCCGACAGCTTTAACTGCTTACTCACATCCTTCACTTGATTTCGACAGAACTTCAGCTCGACCTTTTTCTCAGTCGATACATCATAACAAGTGCCTTCGCCTGATGCTTTCGTCAAATCCGCTTCATAGTAATAGTCCTTGTAGCGGAACGAACCATCACGGAAGCCCGTCAGATTCGGTTTGTCGTCGATGAGGGATTGCCCCATCATATAGGATGTTTTGAGATTCAACAAATCAATGATCGTTGGTGCGATATCAATCTGTCCGCCATTCTCTCTCATGACCCGACCGGTTTGCTGGTCGGGTTTTTTGATGAAGAGCGGGATGCGGCGCTCGAGTTCGAAGGCAGCAACGGGAGACGATACATCCGCCTTTTTGCGCATCTCACTGCCTTCATTGACGAGTCCACTATCGTGATCGCCATAAAAGATGACGAGCGACTGATCCCAAAGATCCCGTTGTTTCAACTCATCAATCATCTTTCCGACACCGGTGTCGACGTAATGGACGGTCTGGTAATACCGTTTCAACATTGGATCCTCATATCCGGACAGATCAAGCGTCTGATCTTCCTTGTCGATTTCATACGGTGTATGACTCGTCAACGCGACTAAAAACGAGAAGAACGGTTCTTGCAGCGTCTCCATGTGATTAATCGATTCGAGGAAGAACTGCTGATCGTTCAGCGCCATGCCGATCTTTTTTTCTTTTGAATAATCATTTTGGCTGAAGAAGTGCTTAAAACCGATGTTCTTGTAAACATCGTCACGATTCCAGAAACCTTTTTCGTAAGCGTGCATTGCTGCCGTATCGTATCCGTTCTTCTCAAGTAACGTAGGTAGCGGCTCAAATTCATTCGTCGGATATTGCGTATAAACGGAACCTGATTTCAACGGGTAAAGCGATGTGTTCGTGATGAACTCAGCGTCCGAAGTTCGTCCTTCATGTGTCTGGTGGTAAAACGACGAGAAGTAGAGCGATTCCTTCTTCAACTGATTCAGGTTCGGCGTTACTTCTTCGCCATTAATGGTCTGGTCGATGACAGAAGCCTGGAACGACTCGAGTTGCACCAAAATGATGTTCGGTGTCTTTTTCGCACCGGTCGGATTCGTCTGCTCCTTTTGGTTGATGCGCTGTTGCTCCTGAGCCGTCAATCCGTCGCTCGGTCGCCCGGTCACGCCTTTGAAAGCGTCCCACCCGTGATAACCCCAAAAGCCGAACAGGTAGTAGTCACGCATATCGGAGATTGTTGCCGTCGGTTGACGATCTTCCGTTAGCGTCCGGTATGTCAGCAGCGAGGCAGACAAAATAATGCCACTGACTGCAAGGAGTCCAGCTGTCCGGCGTCGTGTTTGCGCTGTCGTTACTTCCGGTCGTTTGCGGAAGACAAAGAGCAGTACCATGAAAATCAAACTATCAGCGAACAAGAGGAAGTCTTGCGGTACGATCAAGGCAGTGAAGCCGCTACTGACGTCACTCATCTGCGTCATCTGTGAGAGGAGCGAGACGGAGAGGAAGTCCTCGAAGTAACGGTAGTACCACATGTCGGAAGCCAGCAGAAAACTGTGCGCCAGCAGTAGACCGAGCCAGACCCAGCGGCGTTTATTCCACGGAATCAGTAACGTCCAGCTCGATAGGATCAGCATGCCAGCAAGATTCATCAGTGTTAAATGAAGCGAAAGGTCGGTTTTTGTAAAATAACTAAATAGCATGAACTTCAGCATGCCAAGTAACAGATAAAGGGTGTAGCGAATCGCCATGGTCAGTACTCCTTACGTGTGTCGTCAATCGGTCTTTACCCTAAACGGCAAATCGAGGAACGCATAGATGTGGGAAGTATACAATCTGAAGGTGAAATGGCGATTGTTTCTGAATCAGGCAAAAATAGAACTATTACCAAGACAGGAAGTCATGTTCGCTCGTTTCATGAATTAATCGAGGAATTGGTTTGAATTTCCTCTTGAATTCAAACAATTGACGTTAATTTGCGCGGAAAGCGGGAATAGAAAGCGTGTACGTCCATCGTCCGTCACTGTCTTTTAAAAAAGGAGCGAAGTCATGTCAAACGTGAAACTAGCGGTCATCTATTACAGCGCAACCGGAACGAACCATCAACTTGCCTCATGGGCAAAAGAAGCGGGAGAAGCAGCAGGGGCGGAAGTCCGTCTTGCGAAAATCAAGGAGACAGCCCCAGCAGAAGCGATCGCTTCGAACCCATTGTGGCAAAAGCATGCGGAAGCCACACGTGATATCGAAGAAGCGACACCGGATCTACTCGACTGGGCAGATGCGATTATCTTTAGCGTCCCGACACGTTACGGTCATGTCCCAGGACAATTCCAACAGTTCCTCGACACGACAGGCGGACTGTGGGCACAAGGCAAACTCGTCAATAAAGTCGTCAGTGCGATGTCGTCGGCACAGAATCCGCATGGCGGTCAGGAAGCGACTGTTCTCGCAGTTTATACGACGATGTTCCACTGGGGTGCAATCGTTGCGGCACCAGGTTATTCGGATCCTGTCTTGTTCGCAGCGGGCGGAAATCCATATGGTACATCGGTCACTGTCGACCAAGACGGTAACATGGTTGAATCAGTCGAACCAGCCGTGCGCCATCAAGCGAAACGGACGGTTGAAGTGGCAAGCCGTCTTAACTCATAACATTACCTAATTCAAAAAGCGCCGGAATGCTGATTCGCATTCTGGCGCTTTTTCGTATGCATCATGTGTTTTGTGTTAACGGAAGTTCGACTGTGAACGTCGAGCCTTGTCCTTCGATCGACTCGACATGGATTTCTCCATCATGTCCACGCGCAATTTCGCGACAGATCGAGAGCCCAAGACCAGTACCGCCGATTTGACGGGTGTCCGAATTGTCAACACGATAGAATTTTTGGAACAGGTTACTCATCGCAGAAGCTGGGATCCCGATACCCTCATCTTGAATCGCGACCGTGACACGTGACGCGTGTCGCGTCAGTTGAATATCGATCGTTCCACCAGCTGGTGAGTATTTAATCGCATTGTTGATCAGGTTACTGAATAATTGGCGAATCTTCTTCGCATCCCCTTCGACGATCAATGGTTCGACGTTTCGGAATATTTCAATCGCGTGGGAAGAAGACGACAGACTATGCAACTGTTTCAAATCCCGAATCATCGCGACGATATCGAACGGTGCCATCTCATATTCCTGACGGTTTGCTTCCATCCGTTGCAAGTCGAGGAAGTCATTGATCAACAGCGAGAGACGTTCTGTTTCCGAATGGACCGCTTCGAGATACTTCTTCTGTCGTTTCGGTGGTAGGTCACGCTGAATCATCAGCTCAGTAAAGCCATAGATCGACGAGAGTGGTGTCCGTAGTTCGTGTGAGATCGTCGAGACGAGTTCGTTTTTGATCCGGTCAATCTCGACTTCATTCGTCACGTCACGTAAGACGAGTAGAATCCCGCGGAACTGTCCACCATAATGAATGCTCTCGGAGTACGTCTTGATGAAGCGTCGCTCTTGATCGATCGAGAAGGTGGTTCCTTCACCGATTTCTCGTTTCACGAACGTCTTTTTCAAGTAACGTTCGAATTCCGGTAGTTGGTCGACGCGATGCTTGAGTTGAACGACAGACGGAGTGATGTTCATCAGCCCATTCTCATCGAGACTGTCATCAACCGGATGGTCAAACAGATCGAGCAATGGTCGGTTGATCAACTGGATGTCACCTTCTGGTTCGATATAGACGATCGATTCACGGATCGAGTTCAACAGTCGCGCTGTTTTTTCCCGTTCGCGTTCAATCTCGTCGAACGTCCGCATCCGTAGGAGTGACAACGCTAGCTGACGCGCGAAGGCAGCGAGTTCTTCCTGCTCGTAACGATCAAACCGATCCTGATTACGGGACAAGAAGATATAGGCGATGATCTCATTTTGACTCGGATCAAGAACCGGTGTGACAGCGCGCGCGACTTCATCTTCGAACTGCGTATGCGGTCGTTTGTCTTGTCGCGACTCACGTAATAACGGCTCAATCGTTGGCATCCAATCTTCGACTGTGAGCGGTGTCTGCGGATAAAAGACGATATCGATCACTTTCGTACCATCTTTGAAAATCAAGGCACCTTGCGTCGCATTCGTGATTTCAACCATCTTTTGAATGACGGCAGGATAGGCACTGATGCTATCACGCGACGCAAGTGTCTCCGTCAATTGATTACGTAGCCGTAAATGGGACTCGTTCCGTTGCGTCAGTTTCAACGCATCTTCGAGATTAACGTTCGTCGACATCAATTGGTGTTTGTTTTCAATCAAGGCTGTCGCCATCTGATGGAACGATTTACTCAGTTCTCCGATTTCGTCAGCACGGTTCAGCGGAATCAACGGTAACGTATGCTCACCACTTGCAAGGAGCTTGCTCTCCTTGCTGAGAAGGTGGATTTGTCGCGTCGTCCGTTCGATGAACGGGCGGACGATCAGCAAGATGACGAGGAACAACACGATCAGGTTGACGAGCCAAATCCACTCAGCGTACTTCGTCTGCGTGACAAGCTGTTCTTTTGCACCGAGTTCTTTCGCGCGGAGACTACTCCGGTAGTTCGTGAACGTACTCTCCATCGTGTTGACACTTTTACGCATCGTTTCACTGTTCGAGGCATTCATCTTGAACTTCCGATTCGGGTCCCGAGGTACTTGTGGCATCATCGCTTTTAGACTCGGCATCTGCAGGAAACGCTCGTCAATCGTGCCCGATTGCTTTGCTTGGACGTATTTAATCAAGCTGGGCATGACGAAATTTGTATAAGAATTATAGAGCGACCGGATATCAGACGCATAGATTTGATCCGCTTTATATAAGCGATTCTTTTCAAACCAAGCCGTCTGTTGTTCGAGTGACGTCTTTTTTTCATCAATCACGTCAAGCACGGCGTCATCTCCGAAGACGATGTAACCGCGCACCTCGTACTGAAGGGACTGCCAATCGTCCCATAGTTTTGTTGCGCGATCTTCGCGCATGCTGATCGCATCGAGCTGTTGTTTGGCATCCATGACTTGGTGGTTCGTATAAAAATAAGCAGCCAAGGAGGAGACGGATAAGGTGATAAGAATGAGATAAAATGACGACATGATCTGTCGACTGATCTTTTGATTGAACCATTTTCGCATATGGATTATGGATGCTCCTTTGTATATGTGAGTCGAGGGTCGATTAGATGTATTACATTGGAATATTTGTTACCGTAATCGTACATTTTTTAGACGGATAAATATAGTCATAATGTATAAAATATCTTCAAAATAAGAGATTCACGTTCACAAGAAAATAAAGAACGACAAAAAAGCAGGACGAGAGCCTAGTCTCATCCTGCTTCGATACCTATTAATGATGTTCAACGACAATCTTTCCAATCGTTTTTCCACTTTCGACGAGACGGTGTGCTTCTTTTAGATTGTCGGCGTTCATGCCGATCAATGTCTGTGTCACCGTCGTCTCGAGCGTATGCTCTTCAATCCAAGCTGCGACTTGCGTTAGAATCTCATGCTGACGAATCATATCATCTGTCATAAACAGTGGACGGGTGAACATGAATTCCCAGACGAACGTCGCACTCTTTTGTTGGAGCGCACTCAAATCGAGTTTTTGATCCGTCTCGACGATACTACAGATTTTTCCTTGCGGTGCGATCACATCGACCATCGTCTCGAAATGTTGGTCCGTCGCATTGAGACAGAAGATATAGTCGACGTATTTGTAACCGAGGGCTTCGAGCTGAGGACGGAATGCGTCGTGGTGATTGATCGTATGATGCGCACCGTGTTCCTTCGCCCAATCAATCGTCTCGTCGCGTGACGCGGTACCGATGACCGTCAATCCAGCGTGATTCGCAAGTTGTGTCGCAATCGAACCGACACCGCCAGCGGCTCCGATGATGAGGATTGTCTTCTTAAGATTCGACTTAGCATCAAACGTCAATCCGAGACGATCGGTCAATGCTTCATAGGCTGTCAGCGTCGTCAACGGGAGAGCAGCCGCTTCACTGAACGTCAACCGTTCCGGTTTTTTAGCGACAATTCGTTCATCGACGAGTTGGAAGTCGCTGTTTGATCCAGGGCGCTGAATTGCACCAGCGTAATACACTTCATCACCGACTTGGAAGAGGGAGGCATCATCGCCGACTTCAACGACGACTCCCGCTGCATCATAACCGATGACCTTCGGGGCGTCTTCGTCTTTCCCGTGGGCACGGACTTTCGTATCGACCGGGTTGACGGAGACAGCTTTGATCTCAACTAAGAGATCGTGTCCTGTTGCTTCTGGTCGTGGTAGTTCCAGATCAATCAGACTATCTTGTTCCGTTAAAGGTAAGTGTCGGTGGAAACCGACAGCGGATATATTCGACATCAACAATCATCCTTTCCAGATAGGAATCGTTTCTCTCCATCTGTTCCACGCCCGCTCGGTCTTAAAACCAGTTGAGAAACTTTGAAAACGGATTCCCCTTCTGTCATCAACGGAAGAATGCTGGATAGATATGGTAGCATATGAGAGTAGCTATCCATTTTCGAGAAGGAGCGATTTTGTATGTATGACGTCATCTCTCTACCGGCAGGAACGACTCAAGTCACGATTGAACGTTACCTCGTCCATGCTCATCCGCATCCCCGTCCGTATCGACCCGCGCGTTTGATTGCCTTACGTCAAAGTGGTGGCGTCATGCATCGACTGTATCGCACGGAGCGGGAAATCGTGCTCTCTCCGCACGAGGCACTCGCCCCACAAGTCCAGCGGCTCTCGTTCTCGCAACAGGAGCGTGTCCTTGCGTATATCGAAGAACGTCGCGCAAGCTTTGGTTTTGATGAAGGGGAGGAATACAAATTTTACTTACTCGAAGTAGCATATGAACTTCGTCACTTACCACGAACGGATCGACCGATTCGGGCACATACGTACTATCAACTGGATGAGCTGTTGTCGGGTCGACCGCTCGTCTTGCGAGCTAGAAGTTAAGAACGCTCCACGAGATAAAAAAACAGTCCGCCTTTCCTTACGTTCATCGCAAGGAGGGCGGACTGTTTATTAAAGTGCTGGCGTTGGCGTCGGTGTGACACCGGTCTTCGCATAAGTTTGATCGATTGCAGTCCGAATTTCCTTGACGGAGCTACCTTTTTGATAAGCGACGATCGACTGTGCCGCGATATCGAGACACGTACCACACGTAATGCCGTGCGTCGTCCAGGTCGTTGACGTAGCGTTCTGTTCTTCGATGAAGCAGTCATAGTTGCTCGTATGACCCGCAGATTCACCACAACCGCAATAACATGGCATTTTCTTCAATAAATCGGAATGTTTAGCGACGGAGCGATAGATTGTTTGAATCGATTGATCCTGCTCATCGAGAAAAGCAGGTAACGTGTCCGGTCCCGCGGTCTTCTCGAGTTGATCATCGGCACCGTGACTGGCATGGTCAGCGTGATCTTCGTGATTCGTGTGTTCTGTTTTTGGAGTATCCGTCTGTTCAGCCGTCCCGCATGCAGCGAGCAACAGGCTGAGACTAAGTGGAAGTCCAAAACGATACAGTCGTCTTTGCATAGTCGGCCTCTCTTTCATTGTCTTACCTTCATTATAAGGAAAGTAAAACGATGAAAGCATGACGATTTATTGACGCTTATTTCGTGAGTGCTTGTGTGATCGTCTTGATGTTCGCTTGCATCATACTGTAGTACGTGTCGCCGTCTTTACCCGGTGCCCCGAGCGAGTCGGTGAAAAGTGTACCAGCGATCGGAACGCCGGTCTCACGAGAGACAGTCTCCATACTCCGCCGGTCGACGCTTGTTTCGACGAATAGGACAGGGATGTCTTGCTCCTTGATCGTATCGACGATCCGGCGGACTTGTGCCGGCGTTCCTTGATTATCCGAGTTGATCTCCCAAATATAATCCGCTTTGACGTCATAGGCAGTTCCGAAGTATTTGAAGGCACCTTCACTCGTGACGAGGTGACGTTCTGCTTTCGGAATGTCGGCAAACTGCTTTTTCGCTTCCTGATCAAGCGTCTGCAGTTGTTTGATGTAAGCCTCGGCATTTTTCTCGTAGTCCGCTTTGTGCTTCGGATCTTCCTTGATCAATGCCTGCTTGACGTTTTCGACGTATTGAATGCCGTTACTCACATCGAGCCACGCGTGCGGATCGGTTTCTGATTCCTTGCCTTTCGTCGTCAGGTACTTTGGTTCGACGCCTTGACTTAAACGATAGACTGGCGCGTCAGACGCGTCTTTGCCAGTCGTTGCCCGAAGTTTGTCGAACCAAGCACCGCCGGCTTCAAGATTCAGACCGTTATAGAAAACGACATCCGCATCCGCCATCGCTTGTACGTCTGCCGGAAGTGGATCATACTCATGCGGATTTGCCCCAATCTTAACCATGCTGTGAACATCAACGTGTTCACGACCAACTTCGCGGGCGAGATCAGCGAGAATCGAATACGTCGCAACGACCTTTAGCTTTCCGTTATCTTCTGCTGGTGTCGAACAAGCAGCAAGCAAGACCGTGCTGAGGAGGACGAACAGAAAAAGTTTTACTTTCATACATTAGACTCCTTTCGTTTCCGGTGACGCATCAGACCGTGACGTGGTGAAAAGATGAAGACGAGTGCGAACAGCGTCGTCGCGACGAGGACGATCGATGCACCAGAGGATAAATTGTAGGTGAAGCTGAAATACAGTCCGACGATGGCGGACAGCGTACCGAAGCCTGCTGCTAGGAACAGCATCCGCGAGAGACGGTTCGTCAGTAAATACGCTGTCGCAGCTGGTGTGATCAGCATCGCAACGACGAGGATGATGCCGACCGTCTGAAGGGAAGCGACGGTGACGAGTGTCAGCAATGTCATCAATCCATAGTGAATCCAGCGTGTCGATAGTCCATAGGCTTGCGCCATTGTCGGGTCAAAGGAACTGATCAGCAACTCTTTGTAGAACAAGAAGATTCCCCCGAGGACGATCAATCCGATGATGACGGTCATCCACATATCGCTCGGACGGACCGCGAGGACGTTGCCGAACAAAATGTGATAGAGATCGCTACTGCTGCGCAAGAACGAAATCAAGATGATCCCGAGGGCGAAGGCGGACGTGAAGAGGATGCCGATCGCTGTGTCGTTCTTGATGCGACTGTTTTGGCTGACGAAGCCGATTCCAAGTGCCGTCACGAGACCTGTGACGATGGCACCGATCAAGAAGTTGATCCCGAGTAGATAAGAAATCGCGACACCAGGTAAAACGGCGTGCGAGATCGCATCACCCATTAACGACATCCCGCGTAAGATGATGAAACAGCCGATCACGCCGCAGATGATGCCGACCATGACGGCGGTGATCATCGCTTTTTGTAAGAACTCATACTGAAATAATGCCTCGATGAACGTCATCCTTGTCCCTCCTTACGTCGTTCGAATAGCGGTAAGCCATACGCTGGTTCGAGCCACTCCGGCGTCAAGATATCAGACGGAGGACCGACAGCGATTAGTCGTTTGTTCAACAGCATCAACGTGTCGAAGTAGTCCTCTGCTTTATGCAGATCATGGTGGACGACGACAATCGTCCGCCCTTCGGCTCGGAGTGTCCGTAAGAGTTCGATGATCATCTGCTCACTGGCGACATCGATACCGACGAACGGTTCGTCCAGCAACAGTAGTTCTGCTTCTTGGGCAAGGGCACGCGCCAGAAAGACCCGTTGTTGTTGTCCGCCTGACAGTTCACCGATTTGCCGTTCGGCATGATCGGACATACCGACGCGTTCGAGACATT
This sequence comes from Exiguobacterium sp. PHA03, assembly GCF_041945985.1. Classification (NCBI taxonomy): domain Bacteria; kingdom Bacillati; phylum Bacillota; class Bacilli; order Caryophanales; genus Exiguobacterium; species Exiguobacterium sp. PHA03. The sequence goes on along the minus strand of NZ_JAUTYQ010000001.1, from coordinate 2,092,617 downwards.
CCATGGCGAACGCTTTTTGTGCTTTCGATGGTCGTTTGAATAAGCCGAGCTTCGGATAACAGCCCATCAACACGACATCCTGCACACGAACCGGGAAGTCCCAATCAATTGCACTTCGTTGCGGGACGTATGCGACACGTGACCGGACAGCTTCGAGTGGTTGATCGAGTACGCGTAACTGCTCGATCCGAGCCGGGATCAGACCGAGGATGGCTTTTAAGAAAGTGGATTTACCGGCACCATTCGGTCCGATGATACCAATCAGCGAAGCGACCGGAAGACGGACGGATACATCGGCGAGTGCATGGGTATCAAAATAGGAGACCGTGAGACGGTTAACATCAAGGGCGTACATGAATGCTCACTCCTTTGGTTTTATGGTATAGAGAAGGAAAGTTTCCTTAGGGCAAAAAGTAGATTAAAAATTTTTGATGATTCATTACTAGAGAAATATTCGGTCTACTAATAATGTTTCCTTAAGGCAAACTTTAAAGCCGTGAGAAACAGTTGTCAACTGTTTTTCGATATCGATCGCGAATCAACTCGTGCTAAGATGAAAAGGCAGAATCGTATGGGGGTGAGGAGATTGCGTCAGACAGCAGAACAACAATGGAAGTGGCTATTGCTCGATGCGCTTGCGAAGGAAAAGCGAGAGCAAGCACAGCAAGTCATCGAAGAAGTCTATCCGTATGACATCGCGCAAGTGTATGAAGAATTAGGAGAAGACGATCAAGCACGACTCCTCGATTATCTCGATCACGAACGATTGGCAGATGTGCTTGAGGAGCTCGAAGGAGAGCAACGTCTTGCCGTCTTGCGTCGTTTAGACGTCGAGCGCGCCGGGCATGTCCTCGATTTAATGGAAAACGATGATGTCGCGGATTTACTGGAGGAACTGGGACCAGAAGAAACTGACCGTTTGCTTGGTAGCATGCGGACAGACGAGGCACTGATCGTCCGCAATCTCTTGACGTATCCACCGGAGACGGCAGGGCGTTTGATGACGAACCGGTTCATCTGGGTGGGAGAGGATTTCACGGTCGGTGAGACGGTCGAGAAGATGCGTGACTACATCGAATACTCGGAGACGATCAATTACGTGTACGTCGTCAATCAACTCAGTGAACTCGTCGGTGTCATCTCATACCGGGACGTCATCTTAGCTGAAAATACGGAACGAATCAGCGATGTCATGGAGACGAAGGTGATTCGGGTCGCAGCAGAGACCGATCAGGAAGAGGTCGCGCAATTGTTCGAACGCTACGATCTCGTTTCGCTACCGGTCGTCGAAGGCGATGTTCTCGTCGGATTGATCACGGTCGATGATGCACTCGATGTCTTACGGGAAGAAGCGAATGAAGACATCGAGAAACTCTCAGCATCCGGTAAATCAATTGATTTCGAGACGAAGCCGTGGATTGCTGCAACCCGGCGCTTGCCATGGCTCGTCTTGTTACTGTTCATCGGGCTCGTCTCCGGATCGATCATCAGTCAGTTCGAAGAGACGCTTTCAAAAGTTGTCGCGCTCGCCTTTTTCATGCCAATGATTGCTGGGATGACCGGAAATACCGGTACCCAATCGCTCGCGGTCGTCGTCCGTGGATTGATCACGCGTGAAGTCGATAAGCGGGTCGCGACGCGATTAATCCTACGAGAACTTTGGGTTGGTTTGATCATTGGTGTCATTTGTGGCGTCTTGATTGCTATCATTGCGTACGTCTGGCAAGGAAGTGCCGTCTTAGGTCTTGTCGTCGGCAGCTCACTCGTCATCACGCTGATTTTTGGAACACTGGCTGGAACGATCATTCCGCTCATCTTACATCGCTTAAAGATCGACCCGGCGATTGCGTCCGGACCGCTGATCACGACGTTAAACGATATCTTGTCGCTCCTCGTCTACTTCGGGATCGCGACCGCGTTCATCAGTCGCTTGATGTAAAAAAACCGAACCGATTCGCCTTCTCTTCAAGAGAAAGGGAATTGGTTCGGTTTTTTTCATGCATTCTCATGCGTCGTGCGAATCCAGACCGCCAGTGGACCGACGTCGTCAAAGCCTGCTTCGAGCGCCGTGATCAGGTGATCACCGTATTCGTATCCGACGAGCGGTTGACCGGGGAAGTGTGCGGAGCACAAGCGTGCGATATCATCCCATAAGCGTTCATCAAGATAGTCGGAACTAACGTACATCAATCCGGTCGTCGTTTGGTTCGAGTAGGCGATGCAACTTGCCTGTTGTGCTTCGCAATAGAAAAAGCGGACGTCCGGATGTTGCCATAACGATTCCGGTAACTCCGGTGTCGCTTGGATTGCTTGGAAGCGAGTAAACTGCGTGGCATCCGTGACGACAGACCAATTGACGGGAAGAGCGCGACGATCGAGTATGGCGGGACGGGTCATCCATTCCGCTGTGAACAGGTGACTGAGACCAGCGCTTGAGAAATCATAGCTCGCCGTACAGTCCTTGATGCTGTACACGTCGGTTGCATTAATTCGCTGATGAGGAAGGCGAACCATCAGTTCCGGATAATAACTTGGAACGCTTCCTTTAGCGAGCCAGGTCGATTCGGTTTCTGTCACCTGGCATCCGACTTGTTCACAAACAAGGCGACACCAATCGAAATTGTTTTGGATGGCAGATTGACGCATGCTTGATCCCCCCTTAATCCTCTTCCGGTTGTTTAATCAAAACGTATGACAAGGTAGCAATTAACGTCAAGAACAACCCGCAGCCGATCGTGATATACGCCATCGTGAAGACCTTACCGAGCGTCGTCGTCGGGATGAATGTCGGATGCCCGACCGTACTCAGTGTCGTGATGCAAAAGTAAAGCGCATCGATGACCGAAAGGTTTTCTTCCGTACTGTAGAAGATCGTCCCAGAGACGAGTGTCAACAAACAAAGAATCAGTAGTCCGCGGAAGTAAGACAAGTGAAAGGCGCGGCGCAATCCCTTGAATAGGCGTGAAAAAATCGTCAGTACAGATATCATCGAATCTCTCCTTTAAGATCGGTGCGTCGAGTCCATCGTATCATGAATAAGATAATCATTCTTTCCGGCATGTTTGACACCATCTATCACCTGATCAACCTGTAAGTTCAAGCGAAGAGGCATTTTTCTTGAATGGAGGAAGAACATCCCATAAGTAAGCGAACGTGAATAAGCTGAGCAGTTAGTGTTGCGGATGTGATGGAGTGCGTAAAAATATATCAATCGACATATAGAACATGATGAAGGTCGGAATCAGATAGACGATCGTAAAAAGAAACAAGGATGGCATGCGTCCGCTCTTCGAGATGATTTTTAGATAGATAGTCTCAGTATAGTGGGCGCAGATTGCTTAGGCGGATTGAAATTTTAAAAAAGGGGAATCAATCGAGATTCAATGTCAGCCGTCGTATTTTAGCGACACCTTCGAGTCCTGACGGATCATGATGCGTCTTATGGGCGACGAAATGTTCATCGGCTTCCGTCGTCCGGATTCGTAACGGACGTTCGTCACGGTGGACGACCTCGAAGATCACCTCAGCCAGAGCTTCTGCCGATTGGCGGTCGGCATGCCGCGTTCGGTACGTCTGCAAATAAGCCGTGATGATCGGTTTGAAGTCGTCTTCGTGTAAGCCACCCGTCCGTTCGAGTTGATCGAGAACATTTGCGGTAAAGTTCGTCTCGACGGCGGCTGGTTCAATCAGGGTGACGTCGATGTTGAAGTACGGTTTATAGTAGGTCGCAAGACTTTCGAACAGTCCTTCGATCGCAAACTTACTGGCACAATACAGTTCATTCATCGGTTGACCGACGAGACCACTGACGCTTGAAGTCGCGAGTAAGTGACTACCTTCCGGTGCTTGTTTGAGTAAGGGGAGGCAGGCTTCAATCGTTCGGATGACACCGAAGACATTCGTTTCGAAGAGTTGCTTGATTTCATAACTTGTCGCTTGACCGAGTGCGCGCAGTAAACCATGACCGGCGTTGCAGAATACAACGTCCAGGTGATCGACCTCTTGTTCGATTTGCCGGATGGCTGCCTTCACGCTTGTTTCATCTGTGACATCGAGCGACAAGAAGGTGAGCGTCGGTAACGACACAGTCATCTCACCCGGACTCCGAACACCAGCGTAGACAGACCAGCCGGTTTCCGCAAACCGCTGCGCCGTCGCCAGACCGATACCGGAAGAAGCACCCGTGATCAATATCGTTTGCATATCAATTCCTCCGTTCTGAAAGTAGTTGTCTTCTATTATTTACCCGAATTATCGTCGAATTATTTGCAATAAAATTGCATATAGTAATGAAAAAACTTAATATAAAGAAAAAAGGAGGTAGGAATCGATGGGGCAAATCGAACGGCTGCAACAGATGCGGGAATGGATCAAGACGAGTCCTGAAATTTCGCTGGATCAACTGATGCAGGAGTATCAGATTTCACGAGATACCGCACGTCGTGACGTCATCGTCCTCGAACAAGAAGGGGAGATCATTCGTGTTAAGAATGGATTAGTCCGTGCTGGTGGGACGCTTGCATATGAACAGCGGACAGAGAAACCGGAAAAACGGCGGATCGGACAGCGCGCGGCGCGTCACGTCCAAGCGAATGATCGCTTATTGCTCGACGCTGCAACGACGGTATCTGAGATGGCACGGGCACTTCCGCCTTATCCACTACACGTCATCACGAACTCCCTTGACATTGCAGACTATGTCGGAGCTCGCATGGATATTGAGCTGTACGTCACGGGAGGGCGTTTCGACCGGCATGCGCGAAGCTTGAGTGGGATCAAGACGGCAGACGACATCCTGAATTATCAAGTCGATTGTGTTTTTCTTGGAGCATGTGGGTTGACGGAAGAAGGACTTTTTGCGGAACAACTCGAAGAAGCGGTCGTAAAGAAAGCGATGATTCGAAGTGCGACCCGTGTCATCGTCCTCGCGGATCATACGAAATTCAATAAACGCTTTTTGCATAAGGTCTGTGATTGGGGACAAATCGATATGCTCGTCACCGATCAAGTACCAGACGCAACGTGGCAAGAACGACTAGATCATTATCATGTCGATCTCGACGTGACAGAGGAGGAAACAACATGAACTCGATTCAAACGACGCTCGTCGGATTTGGTTTTTCAGCGGTGACGTTTCACGTTCCGTTCTTACAGGCATTACCGGCATTTGAAGTGACGCAAGTCGTCTCGAGTCGACCGGAGCAGGTGGCACAACATTTCAGTGAGGCGACAGTCGTCGCGACACTCGCTGAAGCTTTGCAAGATGAGAATACGGAACTTGTCGTCATCACGACACCAACGGCACTGCATTTCGAAATGGCAAAACAAGCGATCGAAGCAAAAAAGCACGTCTTACTCGAAAAGCCGGCCGTCGTGACGATCGAAGAAGCACTGGCGCTGCAAACGTTAGCAAAACAATACGGGGTTCAAATCGCCGTCTATCAAAACCGTCGCTTTGACGGGGACTTCCTGACACTTGAACAATTGATGGAGATGAACGAAATTGGGGACTGGCAAGTCATTGAGTCACGCTTTGATCGCTATCGCCCGGTTGTTCGGGAGCGCTGGCGGGAACAAGCGGGTGATGGTGCCGGCATCCTGTTTGATCTCGGCTCACACTTACTCGATCAAGCACTTGCCTTGTTTGGAGAACCGGATGCTCTGACGGGCGATGTTTACCTGCAACGTGACGGTGCTGTTGTCGATGACGGTTTCCATGTCACGCTACATTACGGTACGCGGCGTGTCATTCTTCGCTCGGCATCCTTCATCCAAGGACCGACACCGCGTTTTGAGTTCCATGCGACACGCGGCAGTTACATCAAATACGGAATGGATCCACAAGAAGGACGGCTTGCGAAAGGTCATGCTGTCGATGGACAGCTCGGCGAAGATGAAGTGGACTCCTATGGCTATCTCCAGATCGCCGATCAGCCAGTTGAGCGCCTCGCGACACTTCCAGGCAGTTATGCGACGTTTTACGAACAGTTGGCGGAAGGACTTCGCGGTGGACGGGTACCTGTCGATTTACGCGACGCTGAAAAAACAATGCGCTTGATTGAAGCAGTGCGCATCAGCAGTGATGAAGGACGACGCCTCTTACGAAAGGAATGGGATGCATGGAAGAATTGAAAGTGCTGCTTGCGGAAGAGGAAGAACTCGTCCTGACGTCACTGACGAATACGGAAGCGATCGGGATGGGACATGAGTTGATCGGACGGGCGATGAAGAAAAACTTGTCGATTGCCGTTGAAATCAAACGGAATGGGCAGCGTTTATATTACGCGGCGCTCGATGGTACGGCACCGGATCAAGAAGAGTGGATCCGCCGGAAATCGAACGTCGTCTTGCGACATGGCTATAGCTCGCTGTACATGCGTCGGTATAATGAGAGCAAACATCGCTCGTATCATACGATGTATGCTGTTTCTCCAGCCGATTATGTCGATGCCGGTGGGTCGTTCCCGATCCGGATCGAAGGAGTCGGTGTCGTTGGTACGATCACCGTTTCCGGTCTATCGCAGGAAGCAGACCATCGTCTTGCGACGGAAGCGTTGCGCTTACTGAAGAGACAACAGCTGGAACAGTGATATAGATTCATTCGATGTCCTCGCGATGTTCCATTCGCTTTCCTTGGGCGAGACACAAACTGGTCTCGGCTGCCACAGACAGCCGACTCTGGTCTTGTTCGTCTCTGACAGCACGATAAATTGTGCTTTTTCCTGTCGAAGTCGTGTGGAGAAGTGAGGACACAGAACAAAATAATGGAACCAAAAAAGTCCGAACGGGTGAGAAAGAACTCGTTCGGACTTTTCGTATATGAGGATTGATGGATCTCTGTTGATGGACGTGCAAGACGAAGACTCCTACGGGACAGCGGAATAGGTGAGACCCCGCAGACGCATAAGCGGCGAGGCGGCTCGCCTTCCGCCCGAGGAAAGCGGAGTCTTGCACGGGAATCAACGCTGAAACTTCGGTCACGATGCCATCGAATCAGATGAAGCGGACACGTCTTTGCGTGTGTTCCCGCGATAGACGAAGTAAAGCGCAGCAAGCATCGCAAGCAGACCAAGCAGACGTTTTCCGTCGAGCGGAACGACGACGCCACCGAACGCACCGATGTGGTCAATGACCATACCTGCTGCGAGTTGACCGATGACGGTCGCGATACTAGCTGCCGTGACACCAATCTGCGGAACGGCAAGAATCGTCAGGAATAGATAACTGACGCCGAACAGGACAGCACTTAGTTGCCAACGAGGTGCTTCGAGCAAGAGTAGGACGTTTCCTTGTCCGAAGAAGAGGATGGCTAAAGCGAGAATCAGCATCCCCGTGAAGAAGGTCAGAAACGTACTTTCGAGAGCCCCTGCCTTTTGACTGAAGGCACCATTGATAGACGACTGTGCGCTCAGCATGACGCCACCGAGTAATGTAAAACCGAGTAATAGAATATTCACGAGCGAACCTCCTTAAAAGATAAGAAATAGGGCGACGAGCATCAGAGCAGAAGCCATTAGCTTGTCGCGATTGATGGGACGTTTCGGACTACCAAGCCAACCGTTATGTTCGATGACCATACTAGCGACCATTTGACCGAGAATGACACTGATCATGGCGAGACCGACACCGACGAGCGGGATGCTGATGATCAGGATCGTCAAGTAGATGCTACCGAGTAGACCACCGAGCAAGGTCCATTTCGGTGCGCGGAATGTATAGCCGAGTGAACCCCTTCCGAAGAAGAGGACGATCAATCCGATGATGATCGTACCGGCGAAGAAATTATAAAAGCTACTTTCGAGTTTTCCAACGAAGTTCCCGAGCTCACCATAGATTGCTCCTTCGACACTTAAAGCGATACCCGCAAGTAACGCGAGTGCGTAATACACGATTTTCAACAGAATTCATCCTTTCACGAATCTAAATATCGAGAAATGTCGATATGTAAGGCGAGGAGAACGGATCAAAGTTCTCCTTTGAGGTACGCTGCAAGCTCCTGGATTTTTTCTTCATTTCGCCGGTAATACGTCCATTTGCCGTGACGTTCGGATTCGAGCAATCCGACTTTTTGCAACATCGTAAGATATTGGGAGACGGTCGATTGAGATAAGTTCGCCTTCTCTTGGATATCTCCGACGCAAATGCCTCCCTTGTCCGACAAATTCGTCGCGAGATGGGCCGTCGGCTTATTGAAATGAGTCTCGGGATCCTTGAGCCAGCGTAAGATATCAAGACGTACCTCGTTCGATAATGCCTTGAATAGATCCACTTGATTTGTCATACGCTTAAACTAATCGATGATTCTCGATATGTCAATTCAAGACACTTATGGTTGAACGAATGCATGCTTGAGAAGGCGATGTGTCACTTTAGTTGCTGTATACGGCTCAAAACCGAATCGTTCATAAAAGGTACTGGCATCGTCCGTATAGAGCCAGAGCTCGGAGTACGTCAAAAGTGCTTCCGGGATGATTTTCTCAAGTAGTTGCGTACCAACACCGTGGTGTCGTATTTCTGGTAAGACATAGACATGACGAATCCGACCGACGTCGTTCGTGCCGGTTTGTTTCATATACCCCCCGCACGCGATGACGTGTCCGGAAAGAGATAAAGCGACGAACAATGCCTCACCATCCTCTTGGAACGTTTCATTTCGCCGTTCGCGTAGCATCCGTTCGATGAAGGGATAGCCTTCCTGTGTACTCTTTGATAAGATTGGTAACCAGTTGAAGGCATCAAAATCGTTGACCCGTTCGATTGTCATCTCCATCTGTCATTCCTCCTTCTTCTCTCTTGGATATTCCTTTTTCGGGAGCGGGAAAAACACGAATCGAGAATCAATTCGAGCTTTTTTTAAATAGAGACTGGATTTTTAAAAGCTGTTTTGCGTATAATGAGAAGTAATGGATTGAACGCAAATGAAAGGAAGTGGCCGTCACAATGAGCCTCAGCCGTTTAAGTAAAGAAGAGATTACTGATCTTTCGCTGATCGAATTCGTCAACGAAATGTTGCAAGAAGCTGGCGAACAGCCAATCACGTTCGATGACATCACGTCAGAAATCGAAAAGTACCATACGTTTACAGATGAAGAAGACAAGTTCGAGAAACTTGCTCAACTCTATACAGACATGAACATCGACGGAAACTTCGTTAACGTCGGAGCGAACCGTTGGTCACTCCGCGCTTGGTATCCGTTTGATAAGTCGGATGAGGATCTCGTCATCGAAGCGCGTCAACGTGGAGAACTTGATGAGTTTGAAGAAGAGTTCAACTATGATGCAGAAGAAGATGAGTTCGAGACGATCGAAGACGATCTCGATACATTCGCGAAGACAGCGGACTATGATTCAGCTGACGACAGCGAAGACGAGGATACGTTCAAAAAAGTCGCAGCCATCGATGATCTCGATGACGATCTCGACGAAGAAGACTTAGAAGACTTCGAAGAAGAAGAGGAAGTCTAAGCACGATCAACTACAACTGTACAGCTGCTATTTCCCTATAGAAATGGCAGTTTTTTCGTTGACGGCTGACGAACGAGCGCGAAAATTTTTCTCTGAAAAATTAGGCTTGACGAAGTTTTCCGAATGACGTAAGTTAGTCATGGGCTTCTTTAAGCAACGTGCTTATTTCAGCAAAAGTGTCTCCTATTATGGGGGCACTTTTGCTTTTTTGTTTTTACCACCTCTGTTTTGTTGAGATGTGAATTAGAGAAGGGAGCAATATTTAACATGACAAAGTATATTTTCGTAACAGGTGGCGTCGTATCGTCACTCGGTAAAGGGATCACCGCTGCATCGCTCGCTCGTCTCTTGAAAAACCGTGGCCTTAACGTCACGATCCAAAAATTTGACCCGTACATCAACATCGACCCGGGTACAATGAGCCCGTACCAACACGGGGAAGTTTTCGTCACAGATGATGGCGCAGAGACGGACCTTGACCTTGGTCACTACGAGCGCTTCATCGACATCAACTTGAGCCAGAACGCGAACGTCACGTCTGGTCGTATTTACTCGACGATCCTCAAGAAGGAACGCCGTGGAGACTACAACGGTGGAACAGTTCAAGTCATTCCGCACATCACGAACGAAATCAAAGACCGTGTCTTCCGTGCTGGAAAAGAAACGGGCGCAGACGTCGTCATCACGGAGATTGGTGGAACAGTAGGGGATATTGAGTCGCTTCCGTTCATCGAAGCCATTCGCCAAGTGAAAAACGATATCGGAAAAGAAAACGTCATGTACGTCCACTGTACGCTTGTTCCGTATCTTGCAGCAGCAGGTGAGCTCAAGACGAAACCGACACAACACAGTGTCAAAGAACTCCGTAGCTATGGTATCCAGCCAGACATCATCGTCTTACGTGCAGAGCACCCAGTCCCACAAGAGATGAAAGATAAAATCGCTCTCTTCTGTGACACACGTCCGGAAGCAGTCATCGAAGCACAAGATGCATCGACGCTCTACGAAGTACCGCTCAACTTGCAACGTCAAGGCATGGACCAACTCGTCTGTGACTACTTCAAGTTCGACACACCAGTTGCTGACATGACGGCTTGGAAACAACTCGTCCACACAGTGACGCACCTCGAGAAGACGACGAAGATCGCACTCGTCGGGAAATACGTCGAATTGCGTGATGCGTACATCTCAGTTGCAGAAGCACTGAAACACGCTGGATTCGCCTTCAACAGTGATATCGAAATCGACTGGATCAACGCAGAAGACGTGACGCGCGAAAACGTCAACGAATTGCTCGGTTCAGCAGACGGAATCCTCGTTCCTGGTGGATTTGGAGAACGCGGAATCGAAGGGAAAATCGAAGCGACACGTTTTGCACGTGAAAACAACGTACCGTTCTTCGGTATCTGTCTCGGTATGCAACTCGCGACAGTTGAATTCGCACGTAACGTCCTCAATCTTGAAGGCGCACACTCAGCGGAAATCGACCCAGCGACACCATACCCAATCATTGACTTGTTGCCAGAACAAAAAGACATCGAGGATCTCGGTGGTACACTCCGTCTCGGACTTTACCCATGTAAACTCGAAGATGGAACGAAAGCACGTGCCGCGTATTCAAGCGAGCTCGTCTACGAACGTCACCGTCACCGTTATGAGTTCGGTAACGAATTCCGTGAACAGTTCGAAGCGAACGGCATGGTCTTCTCAGGTACGAGCCCAGACGGTCGTCTCGTTGAGATCATCGAGATTCCAGAACACAAATGGTTCGTCGCGTGTCAGTTCCACCCAGAATTGATTTCGCGTCCAGAACGTCCACAAGCACTCTTCCATGACTTCATCCAAGCTTCACTGGGTGAATGAAAAGAAAGATAATCAAAGACGCGGTAACCTTCAGCATCTTGAAGGTTACCGCGTCTTTTTTTGATTGGTTATATTCAGAACTACATATTATAGAAGAAAAGTGTTAATCCCACTCTTCCGTCATCTCTTGTAGTTGCGTCAAGATATGTGTCAAGAGGAAGGCGCAAAGGGCAAGACTTGGCAGTCCGTGACGTGAACCGTCCTCTGCCGGAAGCAATCCTTTATTAAACTTCAATGCGAGCGGTGCAATCGAACGCTCGAGCGTTTCTGTCACGTCACTGAGTGTGACGATCGCATAAGGCGTATGCCATGCGTCATAGCGGGCAAGAGAAGCGAGAAGGTCGGAGCGTTCCGTATCTGGCGTGAAGATTAAGACGCGATCGACGGCGTGCAGTGTCTTTCGATCCTTGATTTTCGTAACCCGTTTCATCTGATCCGGACCCTCTGAGAGCATTGGATACAGTCCTTCACATTCACCGTAAGCGTCGACGTAGACCGTGCCTTCTCCGACGAGCGCCTGTGCGAGCAGACGGACGACATCGAATAGTTCGTCTTCCTGTTTTGCGAGCGTTTGCAATTTTCCGTTGAATTGTGTAGCTAAGATTTTCATCATTTTTCTTCATCCTTTCTGTGTTTCTCTCAAGGACAGTATAAAGCAAGTTTTGCTTTAGTGTAGAATGGAAATAACTAGAGGGGGAGTGGCAGAGATGAAAGGCAGATTGTTGATCGTCGAGGATGAGCCGGGAATCCGGAACTTACTTGCACAATTGTTCCGGGCAGAAGGGTATGAAACGGACGTCGCCGTCGATGGAGAGGAAGCGATCGTCTATTTACAAGAAGCGGCATATGATTTGCTGTTGATGGATGTCAACATGCCGGGGCGGACCGGGATCGAGGTTTTACGTCATCAGGACCGGATCGGACGACGTGTCCGGACGATTTTAATGACGGCACTCGGTGAAAAAGAAGCGATGGAAGAAGCGAAACGATTAGGGGTCGTCGCCTTCTTCGGGAAGCCATTTGACATCTTCGAATTAAAAAAAGAAGTGACTGTGCAAATTTCTCACGATGTAAGCGGTTAATCTTTCACGTCGCCGTCACAAACCAAAAAACCAAGCGAAATGCTGTACGTTCCGATGAATCAGTATGTTATAATCAGTCTGAAATTGCACGAGTTCGTGTAAGCAGCGATCAAAACAGAGGAGGATGTCATTATGCCATTAGTATCTATGACAGACATGTTAAACAAAGCTCTCGAAGGTAAGTATGCAGTAGGTCAATTCAACATCAACAACCTCGAGTGGACACAAGCGATTCTCGGTGCGGCTCAAGAAGAGCAGTCACCAGTTATCCTTGGAGTATCTGAAGGTGCAGCACGCCACATGGGCGGATTCTACACTGTCGTGAAAATGGTTGAAGGTCTCGTACACGACATGAAAGTAACAGTTCCAGTCGCAATCCACCTCGACCACGGTTCGAGCGTTGAAAAATGTAAAGAAGCGATCGACGCTGGATTTACATCTGTCATGATCGATGATTCGCACAGCCCGATCGACACAAACATCGAAACAACTAAAGCAGTCGTTGAATACGCTCACGCTAAAGGCGTTTCAGTTGAAGCGGAAGTTGGTACAGTTGGTGGACAAGAAGACGACGTCATCGGTGATGTCATGTACGCGAAACTTGACGAGTGTGTACGCATCGTTAAAGAAACTGGAATCGACACGCTTGCTCCTGCACTCGGTTCTGTTCACGGACCATACAAAGGTGAACCAAACCTCGGATTCAAAGAGATGGAAGAAATCCGTGACGCTACAAACCTCCCACTCGTTCTTCACGGTGGAACTGGAATTCCGACACACGATATCGAAAAAGCGATCTCACTCGGAACTTCAAAAATCAACGTTAACACAGAGAACCAAATCTCATTCGCGAAAGTCGTTCGTGAAGTGTTGGCTGAGAAACCAGAAGCATATGACCCACGCGTATTCATCGCACCAGGTCGTGAAGCAATCAAACAAACTGTCATCGGTAAGATGCGTGAGTTCGGTTCAAGCAACAAAGCTTAATCGACTCCTCTTTAAAGTGCGGTAGACTTCGGTCTACCGTGCTTTTTTCATATCATATGAACGTGTATTCGATGGAAAACAGTAGGACTTCTCGTGAAAAAAACCTATAATAGAGTCGTAAGCGATTTCAAGGGATGAAAGGGGAACGAGAAAGATGAGATTTTTCATTGACACAGCAAACGTAGAGGACATCAAGAAAGCGCATAAAATGGGGATTTTAGATGGTGTCACGACGAATCCATCGCTCGTCGCTAAGGAGGGCGTCGATTTCCATACAAGACTTCGTGAAATCTGTGAAATCGTCGGAGATGTCTCTGTCAGCGCTGAAGTCATCGCGCTTGATGCAGAAGGAATGATTCGCGAAGGGAAGGAACTTGCCCAGATCGCACCGAACATTACGGTTAAGGTTCCAATGACTCCGGCCGGACTCGAAGCGGTCGCAGCACTTTCAAAAGAGAAGATCACGACGAACGTCACATTGATCTTCAATCCGAACCAAGCATTACTCGCAGCCCGTGCTGGTGCGACATACGTATCACCATTCCTCGGTCGTCTAGATGACATCGGTCAAGATGGAATGGGGCTCGTCGAGACGATTGCTCAAATTTTCGTCGTACATGATATTCCGACACAAATCATTGCGGCATCGGTCCGGAACCCGGTTCACGTGACGAACGCTGCTCTTGCGGGCGCAGACATCGCGACGATTCCATTCTCGGTCATCGAGTCACTCACACACCACCCACTCACGACGCAAGGAATTGAAAAGTTCCTCGCGGACTGGGAAAAAACGCAGCAATAATCGTAGCGAAGAGAAAGGTTGATGGAACGTGGACATTTTGCATATCGTAGGGCAACAACGCCTAGAAGGAACCGTATCAATCAGTGGTTCGAAGCAAAGCGCCATTCCGTGTCTTGCTGCAGCTCTACTGACGGATCAGACGGTCGTTCTAGAAGGCGTGCCGGAAATTGGCGACGTCGCGACAATGATCGAGATTTTAGAGACGCTCGGCACGGTCGTGACACGTCAAGGCGATATGGTGACGATTGATCCAAGTCGGGTTGAATCGATGCCGTTAACTGGTGCGGAGACGCGCAAGTTACGCGGATCGATCTACCTTATGAGCGTTCTGGCGGCCAGATTCAAACAAGGAGTCGTCGGTCTGCCTGGGGGTTATGCCATCGGACCACGACCGATTGATTTACACATCAAAGCACTGGAGCGTCTCGGTGTTTCCGTACGTAACGAGCAGGGCGTCCATTACATGCGCGTCGACTGTCTCGTCGGAAACCGAATCTATCTCGATCTTCCGTCATTCGGAGCGACGATCAGTGCTTTACTCGTCGCTGTCTTCGCTGAAGGAACGACTGTCATCGAAAACGCTGCCTATGATCCAGAAGTCATTGACGTCAGTACGATGCTGACGAACATGGGAGCAAATGTCAAAGGGGCAGGAACGGATGAGATTCGAATCAAAGGTGTCTCACGCCTGAGTGGTTGCCGGCATACCTTGATTCCAGACCGGATGGAAGCAGGAACGTTTTTGACGATGGGCGCGGCACTTGGGCGCGTCACCGTCGATAACGTCATTCCGCTCCATCTCGAGAGCGTTATCCAAAAACTCGAGCGGTATGGTGCGTTGATCGAAGTGACAGATGATTCCGTCACGGCGACATTTCATGAGGCGAAGCCGGTCGATATTCGTGTCTTCCACTACGGTGGATTCCCAAGCGATCTACAACCTGTCATCTCGGCAGCGTTGTTGCAAGCGAAAGGAGCGAGTATCGTTGTCGATAAGTTGTACCCGCAACGTTTCCGACATGTACAGGAGTTGCGGCGCTTAAACGCCCGAATCACGCATGAAGACGCTTCGATCATCATTCGTGGTGGCGAATCCTTACTCGGTACGGAAATCGAGGCACCAGATCCACGCGGTGGCGCAGCACTTGTCTTGGCGGGACTTCTCGCTTCAGGGGAGACGACATTGCACCACGCAGAAGTGCTTGACCAGAGTTACGAACGATTTGATCAGAAGTTGAAGGAACTAGGCGCCCTCGTATGGCGTGAAACGATTTGACCGATTTGTAACAAGGGAGAGGGGACATACACATGGAGAGAAGTCTATCAATGGAACTTGTACGCGTCACGGAGGCGGCAGCACTTGCCTCTGCACGCTGGATGGGAAAAGGATTGAAGAATGAAGCGGATGATGCGGCAACAAGCGCGATGCGTGATGTCTTCGATACGATTCCGATGAAAGGAACCGTCGTCATCGGGGAAGGCGAGATGGATGAAGCACCGATGCTTTACATTGGAGAAAAGCTAGGAAATGGGTATGGACCACGACTTGACGTCGCTGTCGATCCGCTCGAAGGAACGAATATCGTCGCAAAAGGAACATGGGGCGCGCTTGCTGTCCTCGCTGTTGCGGATGCGGGAGATTTACTCCATGCACCGGACATGTACATGGATAAGATTGCAGTTGGTCCAGAAGCAGCAGGACACATCAGTCTGGATGCGACGATTGAAGAAAACATCGCAGCCGTCGCAAAGGCGAAGAACAAGGAAATCGAAGACGTCGTCGTCTCGATCCTTGATCGCGAACGTCATGAAGAAATCATTCAACGGATTCGGGCAACAGGGGCACGGATTCGCTTGATTGGTGACGGTGACGTTGCTGGTGCGATCAACACGGCGTTCCCGCATACAGGGATTGATATCTTGCTCGGTTCAGGTGGCGCACCGGAAGGCGTTCTTGCTGCCGTTGCCTTGAAGTGTCTCGGTGGAGAGCTCCAAGGGCGCTTATTACCAGCAGACGATGCCGAGATCGAACGTTGTAAGAAGATGGGTATCGAAGATCCATCGAAGATTCTCATGATGGACGATCTCGTCGCAGGAGACGACTGTATCTTTGCTGCGACAGGGGTCACGGACAGTGAGTTGATGAAAGGTGTCCAGTTCACGGCACAAGGCGGTCAGACACACTCTGTCGTCATGCGTGCGAAATCCGGAACGGTTCGTTTCGTTGAAGGCATTCACTCGTTTAAGAAAAAACCGAAGCTTGTCATTAAGTAAAAGAGACGGACTCATACGTGAGAACTTGATTGATAAAAAAGAGTTGGTGTTTCGGATAATTTCCGAAACACCAACTCTTTTTGCTATGTTTCTAGGAATCAAGACGTTCATCCTCAATTCCTAGAGGAAAAGGAAATGTGCTAACGTTTTCCGCTTCGTTAAATCGTATGGGAAGATTGCAGTGCCTCCAAATCGCTCGACATGAAATTTCGTTTTGAAGAGCATTGTCTCACGTTTGACGAGCAGGATGTGATCTCCTGATCGTGCAGATAAGCGAATTCACGACCAAGACCTCTTGAAGCACCTGTGATGAAGACATGCATCCTATTTCCTTCTTATGAATTGAATGAGATGAAAAAAAGCGATCGAGCCAATGCTCAACCGCTTTGAGATGATGAATTAAAGGTAAGATCCTGCGCCGACAAGGCGTGAACCCCAGTACCCTGATTTGAAGCTTGAGTATTTAACGCCACCTGTTTCTGAGTTAACCATGCTTGACTTACTTGTTGCGATCCCGACGTGTTGAATGCCGCTACCGTGTGAGAAGAAGACAAGATCTCCTGGTTGTACGCTTGAAACACTGACTTTCTTAGAAGAAGAATATTGTGAAGAAGACGTACGTGGCAATGTTTTACCAGCCGCTTTCTTGTAAACGTAGCTTGTGAAACCAGAGCAGTCGAATCCACGAGTCGTTGTTCCGCCCCATACGTATGGTGTACCTTTATGTTTTGCTGCTTCGTTCAGGATTTTCGTCCGTTTAGAAGATGTGCTTGTTGATTTTTTAGCGCTTGAAGATGATTTGTATGTCTTTGTGTATTGTGAGAAGACATAACGTGTTTTACCGCCGTATGAGATTTTTGTCCAGCTGCCTGATTTGCCTTTGTATGTAAAGACTTGACCAGCGTTGACTTTCCCGACGATGCTTGCTTTCGTAGAAGGAGCTGTCCGAACACGAAGACCGTTGTCCGTGATCTTGACTTTCGTGACTGTTGCTGCTTCAACTTTACCTGTACCCACTGATGTAAAACCTGAAACCACTAAGGCTGCTGTCGCGATCGATGCTAGAAAACGTTTCATGTTAAGAATTCCTCCGTTTTAATGTAGTGTGTTGCGTCCGTAAGTTATATGATGAAATCATTAAGTGTGTGATTAAGCAGTGAACCTTACAACTGTGTAAGAATTTTGTCTGCAGGAATATCTTAGCATGCGCGCCCTTAAAAACGTTTTTTCAGTTAGAAGACAAAATAGATGCTTTTGTAACATAACTGAAATAATATCCTTGAATATTACAAAGTAAGAAACGCAAAGGATTGTTGACGACGAATTTAAAAAAATATGATACCTTTAGTTCACGAAAGAAATTACATACCTCCTGATGTATGTATGGAAGTATGCTGAATGCAGTTGAATTTATAAAGAATAGGTGAAAAACATGCCAACAACTGATAAAAAAGATAAACCTGAACGTTCCTATACTTTGGCTCAATTGAGCCAGCTGACATTAAAAGAATTATATGAAATCGCAAAGACGAAGAATGTCCCGCAATATCGGGAAGCCCGTAAGCGTGAGTTGATGTTCAAGATTCTAAAAGCACAGGCGGAATCAACAGGTCTTTATTTCCTCGAAGGGGTACTTGAAGTCATCCCTGGTAATCCACAAATGCAAAACGATGGTGGCTTCGGCTTCCTTCGCCCTATCAATTATTCCCAATCCTCTGAAGATATCTATATCGCCGCTTCTCAAATCCGACGCTTCAATCTACGTAATGGTGATGTCGTCACAGGTAAAGTACGCCCACCGAAGGAAAACGAACGTTTCCAAGGGTTACTTAGTGTGGAAGCCGTCAACGGCGAAGCACCGGATACAGCGCGTAACCGTTTGTTCTTCCCGGCGCTGACACCGATCTATCCGGATCGTTTAATGCGTCTTGAGACAGAGCCGCGTCATTTATCGGTTCGTGTCATGGATATGATTGCACCAGTTGGGTTTGGACAACGCGGTTTGATCGTCGCACCACCAAAAGCAGGGAAGACGTCACTCCTCAAAGAAATCGCGAACTCGATTCAAGAGAATCATCCGGATGTCGAGCTGATCATTCTATTGATCGATGAGCGACCAGAGGAGGTAACTGACATCGAGCGTTCAGTTCCGGGAGCAGACGTCGTCAGTTCAACGTTCGACGAAACACCGGACAACCATGTGCGGATTTCTGAACTTGTCCTTGAACGGGCGATGCGACTTGTCGAACATAAAAAAGATGTCGTCATCTTGATGGATTCGATCACGCGTTTGACTCGTGCGTATAACTTAACAGTGCCGCAAAGCGGACGGACGCTTTCAGGGGGGATTGACCCAGCAGCGTTCCACAAACCAAAACGGTTCTTTGGTGCGGCGCGAAACATCGAACATGGTGGCAGTTTGACAATTCTTGCGACGGCACTCGTCGAGACGGGATCCCGCATGGATGACGTCATCTATGAGGAATTCAAAGGAACAGGAAACATGGAGCTACATCTCGATCGTAAGCTGTCGGAACGCCGAATCTTCCCGGCAATCGACATTCGCAAATCAGGTACGCGGAAGGAAGAACTCTTGCTTCCGAAAGAGCAACTCGATGCGCTCTGGACGATTCGTCGGACGATGAACGAGTCGAACGAGTTCGTCGATACGTTCCTGCGTAAG
Organism: Exiguobacterium sp. PHA03; assembly: GCF_041945985.1. Classification (NCBI taxonomy): domain Bacteria; kingdom Bacillati; phylum Bacillota; class Bacilli; order Caryophanales; genus Exiguobacterium; species Exiguobacterium sp. PHA03. The sequence goes on along the minus strand of NZ_JAUTYQ010000001.1, from coordinate 2,073,461 downwards.
ATTCGCGACACGAAAAATAATGAAGAATTTTTTGCTGAACTTGAGAAAGAAAAGAAGAAGACGGTCCGACGTGCACCTGCTAAACCGCGTACCGTCAAGAAGGAAGCAACGACGGAAAAATAACTATTGCGACGCGTAAAAAAATCGTTTAGTATAGGAAGGTAACTTACTCTGGCTCAGCAAATGGACCAGGGCGGAAGGAGAGAAATCAACCATGAAACAAGGAATTCACCCTAACTACAACAAAGTAGTATTTATGGATTCAACGACTGAGTACAAATTCTTAAGCGGTTCTACTCGTTCTTCGAACGAAACGATCACTTGGGAAGATGGTAACGAGTACCCACTCATCCGTGTGGATGTGTCTTCAGACTCGCACCCATTCTACACAGGTCGTCAAAAGTTCAACGCGGCAGATGGTCGTGTCGATCGCTTCAACAAAAAATACGGCCGCAAGTAATTACTTGCCGGTTCTTAAAAAACAGCCTGCCTCCATTACGGAAGCAGGCTGTTTTTGTATAGGCTGAATTGCGAACGGTACGTAAGGTACGTCTTTAAGACGAACGAGAAAGCAATCCCGCCGACGATCCCGATCAAGTACGGCATAGCATCTGGATGTGCCAAGATGTAGTCGACGACTTTATGGAACGAGATATGACGACCAACAAAGTAGCCGGCGCCCAAGAACACACTGACCCAAATCAAAGCACCTGTATACGCGTAACTCGCAAAAATGCGAAACGGCATTTTTGAAACACCTGCAAAAAAGGCAGAGAGTTGGCGAAGACCAGGTATGTAGTAACCGATGATCAAGACCGATTTGCCGTAACGACGAAATCCGGCTTCAGCGGAGAGAATGTGTTTTTCTGAGATGCGCATCTTTGGTCCGACGCGATGCAACAGGGGCATGCCGAGTTTTAAGCCCAGCACGTAGCTAATCGTCATTCCGATGCAACTGCCAGCGTAAGCGGCAAGAATCGTACCGAACAGCGGTAGATTGCCTTGATGCATCCAAAAACCGGACAGGACGAGCAAGGTCTCATCAGGAACCGGCAATCCCACGATACCACCTGCGAGAAGGACGGAAAGACCAAGGGCGCCATATTGGTGCAGAATGTCATGTAAGAGATGATGAATCGGGGACACCTTCTTTCGCGAGAATCTTCTTCTTTAGTGTACAGGAAATGGATGAAGGTTGGAATGAAAGGACAAAAATTCTAGGTAAAGAAAAAATGAATTTTGATTTCCGGAAGTCAACCCTTTTTCTCAATACCGTTTCGAGCTATACTCGTTAAAGTGACTATTTTTAGAGGACGGTGTCGGACGATGATGCATGTAATAAATCAGTACGGCTGGATCGAAGTAATTTGTGGCAGTATGTTTTCCGGGAAATCGGAAGAGTTGATTCGTCGTGTCAGACGGGCACAGTACGGCAAACTGCCCGTTCAAGTATTCAAGCCGGCAATCGATGACCGGTACCATGAAGAGCATGTCGTCTCTCACATCGGAAATTCCGTCGTGGCGATTCCAATGGCGACGAGTCGTGATCTCTATGCAGCAGTAGCGGAAGAAACACAAATTGTCGGAATTGATGAAGTTCAATTCTTTGATGATGAGATCGTTCAAGTCATCGAAGCACTTGCGCAAGACGGAAAACGCGTCATTTGTGCAGGACTCGATCAGGATTTCCGGGCAGAGCCATTTGGCAAGATGCCGGAATTACTGGCGCGCGCAGAATTTGTGACGAAACTTCAGGCGATCTGTCTCTCATGTGGCGATCCGGCTTCCCGGACACAACGTTTGATTGATGGAAAACCAGCGAACTATGATGATCCGATCATTTTAGTCGGCGCTTCAGAATCGTATGAGCCACGGTGCCGCCACTGCCATGAAGTGCCAGGAAAGCCGAAGCCGCTCCAAACGATGCAGCACCAAAAAGGATAAACAAAAAAGACGAACCGATGATGGTCGTCCTTTGATGTAACAGCTGTTCGCTTCTAAGTGAAGACGAATAGCTGTTTTTTTTATTATCCCGTTTCCTGTGAGACACGGCTCGAGCGTTCGATGAAACGAATCGTCTCACGCACGATCAAATCCTGATCATGATCGAGGGTCGCGACGTGGTACGAGTTGAGGAGACAGTAGATTCGTTTATCATTCGTCCCGATATGCTGATGCAGGTAATCCGAGCTCGACGGCGGAACGACGTGATCGGTTGCCGAGTAAAGAATCAATGTCGGTAGAAGGATCGATCCAAGGCGTCCTTTCGTCTCATCCATCAAGCGGACGAGTTCGAATGCACAACGACTCGGAACGAGGTCATAGATGATTTCGAAAGCAGACCGTTTGATATCCGGTGCCCCTTCTGGTAAGTACTGTGGACCATCTTCAAACGACAATGCTTCATAAGACGGAACGGAGAGAGCGGCATTGATCGTAATGATGCCTGAAAATGGAATCCCGTCAGCGGCGAGCGATAGTGCGAGCGTCGCGCCCATCGATTGACCGATGACGAAGACTTGATCGCATGTTTCTTGTAAACGTGCATAGCCGTCTTGCAGGCTCTGCTTCCAACATCGAGCAGTCGATTGTTCGAACTCACGGACGTTCGTCCCGTGACCACGCAAACGTGGAGCATAGACAGTGAATCCTTTAGCAGCAAATGCCTCACCGACGTCCCGAACACTTTGCGGGGTCGCATTAAAACCATGACAGATTAAAATGCCGATCGGTCCACCTTGAAGATAAAATGCTTCAGCACCAGTCAATACAGGATAGTTCATCATTACTATTTTTCCTCCATTCGTGAAAAAAACTCGTCAACGTCACTGCTTGGACGCCCACGAGTTTTTCACCGTATCATCCAAAGCCGCGCTTTGCTGGTCGGAGCACCTTACAGATTGCAGGTTGCCGTGAAGTCATAGAGCCAGGTCTCTCGTTCACTCTTGATAAATATCATATTGGAATTGTCGGATTAATCATTGAAACGATGGTAGCACGACCGAAAATGCCTTGTCAAATCGTTCTGGACGAATCGTGATTTGTTCTTTCAGCTAACTCATAACTTATGACTCAATCGATATGCGCCAAATGGATTATTTTTGCAAAGTTGGTTGACTTTTAAAGGTTCGACCCGTAATGTAAAAATTAGTTTTACGACATAAGCAACAACGCAACAACACACATACGAATTTCATACCGCAATACTTATCCAGAGAGGTGGAGGGACTGGCCCTACGAAACCTCGGCAACAGACTCATTATGAGCACTGTGCCAATTCCATCAGACAGATGTCTGAGAGATGAGTGGAGTGGATTCTGCCACTGTGCGGATCCAGGTCTCTTCTTGTTTCTCAAGAAGGGACCTTTTTTGTTGAATGAAGGGGGAAAACGGAATGATTGCATTTCATCAAGTCAAAAAAACGTACGTCACGAAGGATCAGACGATCGCAGCACTCGACGGTGTCGACCTGACGATCGAGAAAGGCGAAATCTTCGGTGTCATCGGCTTTAGCGGTGCCGGGAAAAGTTCATTGCTCCGCTGCGTCAACCTGTTAGAACGACCGACGTCAGGAACAGTGACGGTCGACGGGGAAGATTTAACACAACTATCACCAAAAAAATTACGCCAAGCGAAACAGCGGATCGGGATGATCTTTCAACACTTCAATCTATTGAATGCAAACACGGTCTTTACGAACGTTGCGAAACCACTCGTTCTCGCAGGTGTCAAGAAAGACGAGATTCGTCGCCGGGTGACGGAATTACTCGAATTCGTCGATCTTGCGGACAAGGCGGATCATTACCCGGATCAATTATCCGGCGGACAAAAGCAACGTGTCGGCATCGCCCGGGCACTAGCGACGCAACCATCCGTGCTCTTATGTGACGAAGCGACGTCAGCACTCGATCCTCAGACGACACATCATATTCTCCAGTTATTAAAACGCATCAATGCGGAATACGGGATCACCATTCTCTTGATCACCCATGAGATGGGCGTCATCCGGGAGATTTGTGACCGGGTCGCCGTCATCGAAGCCGGGAAGCTGATCGAGTCAGGAACAGTCTTTGATGTCTTTTCGAATCCGCAGACCGAGACAGCGAAAAACTTCGTCCGCTCCGTCATGCATGATGAAATTCCGGCATCAATTCGTCAGTTGATCGAGTCACGGAATGCGCATCCGATCTATAAGATTCATTTTCTCGGACATCACACCGGGCAACCACTCTTGTCGCAAGTCGCAAAACGCTTCGACGTCGATGTCAACATCCTGCACGGTAGCATCACGGAGTTACAGGAAACACCGTTCGGTACATTACTTGTTGAACTGATCGGTGAAACAATCGAAGTAAAACGGGCCTTACAGTACATCGATCAGGCACAGGTGACCGTCGAGGAGGTGCTTGCTGATGCTAGTTAACTACAGTGATATCTGGACAGCATTTTTGCAGACGATGACGATGGTGTCAGTGTCGTTATTATTTTCGACTCTGATCGGTTTACCACTCGGCATCCTGCTCGTCGTCACCCGGAAAGGGGCATTGCTCGAAAACGTCCCGCTGTTCACATTCTTCAACAGTATCGTCAATATCTTCCGTTCAATTCCGTTCATCATCTTACTTGTTGCGATCATCCCGTTGACACGGTTGATCGTCCAGACGTCGATCGGAACCGAAGCCGCCATCGTTCCACTCGTCTTTTACGCCGCCCCGTATATGGCACGGCTGATCGAGAGTTCCTTACTTGAAGTCGACAAAGGCGTCCTTGAGGCAGCAGAAGCGATGGGCGCGACACCGTTTCAAACGATTTTCCGCTTCCTTCTGCCGGAAGCACTCGGTTCACTAATCCTTAATTTAACGATTGCAACAGTCGGCTTGATCGGGGCGTCGGCGATGGCAGGCGCCATCGGTGGTGGCGGACTGGGTGACTTAGCAATTACGTACGGTTATCAACGGTTCGACACGAAAGTCATGATCATCACGGTCGGGATTCTCGTTATCTTAGTCCAAGGCTTACAGACGACAGGCAACATCGTCGCACGAAAAATCAGAAGACATTAATCAAGGGAGCGATTCAGCCATGAAAAAAGCAGTAGCGATTGGAGCAACATTAACGACGATTTTATTTGCCGGGTGCTCAGCATCAGGAGAAGAAGAAAAGACGATCAAGCTCGGGGTCAGTGGTTCAGACACTCAAGTGTGGGATTACGTCGCGAAAAAAGCGGAAAAGGAGGGCATCAAAATCGAACTCGTCAAGTTCTCCGATTATGTCCAGCCGAACATGGCACTGGCTGAGGGTGAGATCGACGCCAATGCCTTCCAGACGATTTCCTACTTCAACGCCTTCAAGAAGGAACATAAGTTGAAGCTGTCGCCGATTGCGACGACCGTCATTGCACCGATGGGCATTTACTCAGATAAATATAAGGACGTCAAAGATATTCCAGTCGGTGGCAAAATCGCTGTTCCGAACGAAGCGACGAACATGGGACGTGCCTTCTTGTTACTACAAGAAGCAGGTTTGATCAAATTACCGGACGACTTCGACGGCAATGGATCGGTCGATAAGATCGTTGAAAATCCGAAGAAACTGAAAATCGTTCCGATCGTCGCTGGACAAACGCCACGCGTCTTACCGGACGTCGCTGCATCGATCATCAATAACGGTATTGCTGTTGACGCAGGACTAAATCCGATCAAGGACTCGATCGTCCATGAGAACGAGACAGCAAAACCATACATCAACATCATCGCGACACGGACGGAAGACAAGAACAAAAAAGAACTAAAAAAGATCGCGTCGCTTTACCAACAAAAAGATGTCGCGGCTTTCATCAAAAAAGAATATAAAGGTAGCTCGATCCCGACGTTCGTTCCACTAAGCGACATCGGCGAATAAATTCTAAAGGAGAGTGGATAGCATGACGACACCAGTACGCACGACATGGGTAGAGACGATTGAACAGGACATCGAACAAAAACGGGAATCGTATCTTGAGACGAGCCACCGGATTCATGCGACGCCGGAAATCGGTAACGAGGAATTCTTTGCTTCGCGACTACATGCAGAGCGTTTGACGGCAGAAGGCTTTACAGTAGAACTCGGCGTCGCAGGGCACGAGACCGCATTCTTCGCGAAGAAGTCAAGCGACCGACCTGGCGCGACAATTGCCTTTCTCGCTGAGTACGATGCGTTGCCGGGCATCGGACACGCATGCGGTCATAATATCATCGGAACGACGAGTGTCGCAGCGGCGATCGCGGTCAGCAAAGTGCTTGATGAAGTCGGTGGGAGTGTCGTCGTGCTTGGAACGCCAGCCGAAGAAGGTGGGCCGAACGGAAGTGCGAAAGGCAGTTTCGTCAAACACCAGTTGCTTGAAGGAATCGATGCGGCCTTGATGGTCCACCCGTCCGGACAAACGCGGATCACGGGGTCCTCGCTTGCGGTCGATCCGCTCGATTTTGCCTTTACGGGTCGTCCCGCGCACGCAGCGGCGACACCGGAAGAAGGCATCAACGCTCTCGACGCTATCATTCAGCTCTTCAATGGGATCAACGCCTTACGTCAGCAGTTACCGGATGATGTCCGGATCCACGGAATCATCACGCATGGTGGCGATGCGCCGAACATCATTCCGGAATACGCAAAAGCACGTTTCTTCATTCGGGCGACGACACGGGAACGGCTGAATGCCGTCACGGAGAAAGTCAAAGCGGTCGCGCAAGGTGCGGCACTTGCGACCGGGGCGACGCTTGACGTCATCGCTTTCCAAAATGAAGTCGACAATCTCGTCTTCAACCGGACGTTTGATCGTCTCTTCCAAGAAGAAGCAGAGGCGCTTGGGCAAATCGTGCACCTCGACGAACGACCGGGTCTTGGATCGACGGACGCGGGTAACATCAGTCAAGTCATCCCGACAATCCATCCGTATATCAAGATTGGTCCGGACGATCTCGTCGCCCATACAGAAGCATTCAAAGAAGCCGCCCGTTCGGAAGCAGGGGATGAAGCGTTGATCGCAGGCGCTAAAATCCTCGCACGGACAGCACTTCGCGTCCTCGCTGATGAACGGACACGCGGAGCGATTGCCCAAGAATTCCACGATCGGAAGAACGGGTATTTGTAACCGGAACACAATGACTGGACGCACTGATATCAGGTGCTCCAGTCATTTTTAGTATCCAGTAGATCACGAATTGGGGAGGGGTAACAGAAGTGGAGCGAAATCATAAAAGAGCCAATACCGAAACATTTGCGCTTTGTTTTCTTGAAAAAGATATGCTAGGCTAAAGTTGTATAACTCAATAATCCAGTTCTTCGGGGTAGGGTGAAAATCCCAACCGGCGGTGATGCGATCGATCGATCGACGAGCCCGCGACCCGTGATGTACGCATCATGGCTGACTTGGTGAGATTCCAGGGCCGACGGTAAAGTCCGGATGGGAGAAGAACGAAACGACGCGATTCAAGCTGTTTTCTGAAAAAATGTTTTCAGGAGATGGTCTCTTTCTGCATGCGAAAAAGCAGAAGGCGAACCGTGTATTTCGTGAACCCTTCTATACAGACGCCCCTTTTTCAAGGGGCGTCTTTTTTATTTGAAAGGAGCGAACGCGATGTCACAGATGATGAGTTATGCCATGCAATTAGCACATATGTTAAACGGACAAACAAGTCCGAATCCAAGTGTCGGCTGTGTCATCGTCAAACAAGGACGCATCATCGGTTTTGGTGCGCACCGGTTTGCCGGTGGTCCGCACGCGGAAGTCGAAGCCTTGCGAATGGCAGGAGAGGCCGCCCGTGGTGCTGATCTCTACGTGACGCTTGAGCCATGCAACCATCATGGTAAGACACCACCATGTACGGAAGCGATTCTACAAGCCGGGATCAAACGGGTTTTCGTCGCAACGGAAGACAAACATGCGATTGTCGCTGGTTCAGGGATCAAACGGCTTCAAGACGCGGGAATCGAAGTCGAAGTCGGCTTGTTACGGCATGAAGCGGAAGTCCTCTACGAGACATTTTGGAAAACGATCGAACGGAAACGTCCGACCGTGACCGTCAAAATCGCTCAGACGATGAACGGGATCGCGGCAACGGGGGAACAGCGCTGGATCACGTCAGAAGAAGCACGCGCGAATGGTCGCGCCCTGCGTGGTCGCCATGATGCGATCCTCGTCGGAAGTGAAACGGTGCTCGTCGATGATCCAGCACTGACTTTACGCGCAGTGTCAGGCATCGAGCCGATTCGAGTAATCGTCGATCGCCGTGGTCGGGTGCCAGAGACCGCGCAAGTCTTTTGCGATGGAAAAAATCCAACGTACTGGCTGACGAGTGTTCCTCGGATAAGTCATGATCAAGTGACGGTGCTCGTCGGTGAATATGAGACGCCGGAAGCGATTCTTAAACGCTTATACGAACAAGACATCCGCAGCGTTTTGATTGAAGGTGGACCGACGATTCAAGCCACATTCTTTGAAGCAGATCTCGTCGACCAGATTGAAGTCTACCAAGCCCCGTCGATTTTTGAAGGGACTGCCTGGAACGGACGACATGATATCGAAGAACGTTTTCAAATCGATCAGATTGAAACGGTCGGACCGGATCTCCATCTGACGTACATCCGAAAGGAGGAGACGATATGTTCACCGGATTGATTGAGGAAGTCGGGACCTTAAAACGGAAGATTCCGCGACCGAATGGATTAGCACTTGAAATTGAAGCGCACCGGGTGCTCGAAGGAACGAAGATTGGTGACAGCATCGCCGTCGACGGGATTTGTTTGACGGTCACGTCAATGAGCCCAACCGGTTTTACGGCGGATGCTGTCCATGACACGATTCGTTCGACAGCACTCGGCACGTACCGGGTCGGAAACCCGTTGCAACTCGAACGGGCGATGCCGGCAGACGGTCGGTTCGGTGGACATTTCGTCAGTGGGCACATCGACGGGACGGCACGACTAATCAGTCGGCGACCGGACGGAGAAGCGATGGTGTATACGTTTGATGTCGGATCGTGGCAAAAGTATTGCATTCCAAAAGGATCAATCGCGATCAACGGCACGAGCCTGACCTTGCAACGCGTCACCTCGGAAACGATCTCGATTTCATTGATTCCGCATTCCCGTCAAGTGACGACGTTTGATCGATTGGCAAGCGGCGCAGTCGTCAATATCGAGTGTGACATGATGGCGAAACATCTCTATCATTTCACGCAACATGAGAAACAGACGGACTGGACAGCATTCTTAGGAGGCGACATGTAATGAACGGATTCGACTTGATTGAAGACGCGATAGAAGATTTGAAGAACGGACGACCGATCATCGTCTGTGATGACGAGGATCGTGAGAATGAGGGCGATCTCGTCATGCTCGCAGAACACGCGACACCAGAAAACATCAACTTCATGATTACGTATGGAAAAGGACTCGTCTGTGTTCCGGTTAGTCCATATGTGGCAGAGCGATTACATCTCTCGCCGATGACGGACAATAATACGGACCCGCACGGTACGGCATTCACGCTCAGCATTGATCATGAAGAAGCGAAGACCGGCATCAGTGCCGAAGAGCGTTCGCTGACGATCCAGCGGATGCTGACGGATGGACCGGAACGTTTCAAACGACCGGGTCACATCTTCCCGTTGATCGCAAAAGAGGGCGGTGTTCGGGAACGACGCGGACATACGGAAGCAGGTGTTGACCTTGCCCGTCTTGCCGGTAGCGATGAGATTGCCGTCATTTGTGAAATCATCAAGGAAGATGGCACGATGGCACGGGTGGATGATTTGCTTCTCTATAAGGAAGAACACGACTTAAAACTGATCACGATCGAGGCACTCGTCGCGTATCTCGAGCGTCCATTGACGCGGGAAGCGGAAGTGTTGCTTCCGACGACATTCGGAGCTTTCCGGATGGTCGGCTATACGACGCAAGATAAGAAAGAACATGTCGCCGTCTTATCCGGTGAAGCGCACGATGGGATGCTCGTCCGTCTGCACTCGGAATGTCTGACAGGGGATGTCTTCGGTTCGAAACGTTGCGATTGTGGTCCACAACTCGATGCGGCACTTGAGCGAATCGAACGAGAAGGTGGAGCCGTCTTGTATCTACGTCAGGAAGGACGCGGCATCGGTCTGATGGCGAAGTTGAAAGCGTACGAGTTGCAGGAACAAGGACTCGATACAGTTGAAGCGAACCATGCACTCGGTTATCCGACAGACATGCGTGATTATACGGTCGCGGCCAACATGTTGCGTGATCTTGGCGTGACGAAGATTCGCTTGATGACGAACAATCCAGACAAACAACGGGTGCTCGAGCAAGAGGGGATTGAAGTCATCGAACGTGTTCCCCATCAAGTACCCGTTGAACCGGAAAATCAGCGTTATCTGAAAACAAAACAAACGAAACTCGGGCACTGGCTCGATATCCAAGGAGGACACACATCATGATTTATGAAGGTTTCTTAACGGGAGAAGGACTACGCGTCGCAATCGTCGCAGCACGTTTTAATGAATTGATCACATCAAAACTCGTCGGAGGAGCGAACGATGCGTTCCGTCGTCACGGTGTTGCGGCGGATGCTGTGGATACAGCATGGGTTCCTGGAGCATTTGAAATTCCACTCGTTGCGGAAAAGTTAGCGAAAAGCGGTAAGTATGATGCGGTCATCACACTGGGTGCCGTCATCCGCGGAGCAACATCACACTATGACTATGTCTGTAACGAAGTCGCGAAAGGTGTCGCGAGTGCGTCGCGTGATACAGGCGTACCCATCATCTTCGGTGTCCTGACGACGGATTCGATCGAGCAAGCGGTCGAACGTGCCGGTACGAAAGCTGGAAATAAAGGCTACGAAGCTGCCGTTTCCGCGATTGAGATGGCGAATCTTTTACGCACGATCTAACGAAATAAGGATAGGGTGACGGAAGTTTCCGTCATCCTATTTTTTTTTGTGGACATTTTGCAGGTGATAAATCAAATTTCAAAAAAAGAATAGTAGATTTGAAATATGAGGATTTGTTTTGAAGAAGAACGGTAATGAGGTAATAAAGAAACTTTGAAACATTTTCCAATGTTTTTCGTAAATCAGGGTAACGCGTATAAAGGAGGAAATGAATATGAAGAAAACAAGGTGGGTAGCAGCTGGGATCGTCGCAGCATCGATTGGACTAGCTGGATGTCAAGATGGGCAGACAGATTCGGGTAGTGGCAGTGGGTCTGGTTCGACGAAGTCGGGGGAACTCTCGAATACGGAATTACTGAATAAAGCGACAGCCGCTCAAAAAGATATTAAATCGTTCCACATGGAGGGGACAGTCAATTCAAAAGCAGGTGAGATGGCAGTAGATCAGAAGGTATCAGCCGATATCATCCAGAAGCCGCTTACGATGCATCAGACGATGACGATGAAAAATCCACAGGACGGTAAGGACATGTCAATCGAGAGCTATATCGTCGACGATAAGATGTATCTATCGCAAAACGGACAATGGCTCGTTCAAGATGTCTCGGAGCTAGGTGATATGGTTGAGGCGATGGAGTCATCGGCATCGACGGATCAAAATCTCAAGCTACTGAAAAAGTACAAAGACAACTGGACCGCCAAAAAAGAGGGTGACGTTTATCAAATCGACGTCAAACTAAAAGGGGACGACCTCAAAGCATTCATGAAGGATTCGCTCGAGCAGACAGGACAGATGGCACAGATGAAAGATGCGATGGACAGCATCGATTACAAGAAAATGAATTACACGATGACGTATGATGCGAAAACATTCTATCCGAAATCACTCGATATGGACATGGTGTTTGCGATTGAAAAAGATACCGAGTTCAATATGAAGAACGAGTCGACGTTCTCAAAATTCAATGAGATCAGCGAAATCAAATTACCTGCGGAAGCAAAAGATGCACAACCGCTCACAGGTGCAGCACAATAAACATCGAAGTCCCCTCTCTTCCATGAAGATAGGGGACTTTTTTGAGACTTGGAACTGACGAAGAACTTCTTTTAGTGCTTCCGTCTGTTTTTGACTGACGGAAATCTGTTCGTGCATATCGCGGAATGCTTGAGCGTCATCCTAGTATTGAATCGAGATAGCTTCGAATAAATCATTGTCATTGACGACTTTCGTATCGATGAAGGATAGCACCCCACCGGACGCGGCATTCAAATGTTCGATCGTCTTGAGTGGCAAGTTCGTAGGTTTTGCCTGCAGTTGGCGAAGAGGACCGAAGATCGATTATAAAATCAAGATAATAAAGATTACACTGAACACTCCAATGACAACGATCGTAGTGAACAGGAGGATGTGTGCTGTGTTAACGGTATCCGTGATCGTTGCTCCGTTATTCTTAGCCTATTGATTATTAAATTTCACGATTTCGTCAGTTGTTCCGAGACGGTGAAGTATGAATCACAACTATTTGCATATTATTGAAATGAAGAAGTATCAAAATAGTTTCATAAAAAAATAGTTTGACAATTATCAGTAAATTCTGAAAAAATGGTAAAGAACTACATATTTCATAAAGGGAGGTAACACGAATGGGAAATTCATTTAGTGACTGGATCAGTACAGTGTCCAATCTTGTTTGGGGACCACCGTTACTTATTCTGTTGGTCGGTACGGGGATTTACTTGACGATTCGCTTAGGATTCATTCAAATTACCAAACTACCGTATGCGCTGAAGCTTGCGTTTTCGAAGCATCAGGACGATAAGTCGGAAGGCGACATCAGTCACTTTCAAGCATTGATGACAGCACTGGCTGCGACTGTCGGTACGGGGAATATCGTTGGTGTCGCAACCGCCGTCGTCCTCGGCGGACCGGGTGCGATCGTTTGGATGTGGTTGTCCGGTCTATTCGGGATGGCGACGAAGTATGCGGAAGCAATCCTTGCCGTCAAATACCGTGTCGTTGATGAAAATGGACAGATGGCAGGGGGGCCAATGTATTATCTCGAGCGTGGGCTGAAGCAGAAATGGCTGGGTGTCTTGTTTGCCGCATTCGCTTCAATCGCTGCGTTCGGGATCGGGAACGGGGTCCAGACGAATTCGGTCGCCCTCGCGATGAAATCAACGTTCGATGTGCCACTTTACGTGACGGGGATCGTATTGATGGTACTGACAGGCGTCGTCATTCTTGGTGGGGTCAAATCAATCGGAAAAGTTGTCAGTTTGTTTGTTCCGTTTATGATTTTCTTCTATGTTGGAAGTGGATTACTGATTCTCGTCATGAACTATGACTTGATTCCAGGTGCGATTTCGACGATCTTCAGCAGCACGTTCTCAAGCGAAGCAATTACGGGTGGCGCGATCGGGGCGGCGATTCGTTATGGTGTCGCGCGTGGTGTCTTCTCAAATGAAGCGGGTCTTGGTTCAGCACCGATTGCAGCCGCTGCAGCGAAAACGGACTTCCCAGGACGTCAAGCGCTCGTTTCGATGACGCAGGTGTTTTTAGATACATTGGTCGTCTGTTCGATCACAGGTTTGACGCTCGTCATGGGAGGACAACTTGATACGAAGTTACAAGGCGTTGAATTGACGACAGCAAGCTTCGAGGTCTTCCTCGGTCCTGCCGGAAAATACATCGTCACGATTGGACTCGTCATGTTTGCTTATTCGACTGTTCTTGGCTGGTCGTATTATGGCGAAAAATCAATCTATTATCTATTCGGTCAAAAATCGATCCTCCCATACCGTATCCTGTTCGTCTTAGTCGCCGGAGCGGGTGCGATGACGACGAACTTGAACATGGTCTGGGCGATTTCCGATGTCTTCAATGGATTGATGGCGATTCCGAACTTAATCGGTTTGATTGGATTGTCCGGTGTCGTCATTGCTGAGACACGACTGTTCCGCGAACAGTTGAGACGAGAAGAAGCGAATCGGAAAGTTTCGTAGAACATGCGAAAATGAAAGACTCGGAAGGAACTAGTGCTTAAAAATCATTTTTGAAAACGAATGACTCTGCCATCCTCGCTTTCCCTGACAAAAGCATGTACCATGCTTTCTTTTCCTGTAGGAGTCGAGGAATAGGCATTCACATTCTATATCTATTCAACAAAAGAGAAGATTGGTTTCTAGGGTATCCCTTGGAAACCAACCTTCTCTTTTTTGCATGTGCTCCGTCTCATTCAATCACTTTTTACGATAAAGCATCAGTGATTCATAAGGTCGTAACGTTAAAGTGTACCCCTCTGTTTGCATCTGCTGATAATTATGAAGCAACACCGTATAATCCGATCCGTCATGAGGTAACGTAAACGTCGTGTCCGTTCCGTAGAAATTCGAGACGACGAGTAATTCTTCTTCACTCGTTGCGCGTTCGTACGCCCAGAGTGATGGATCGTCCGGTGTCAACAGCCGGTATGAACCGTCCGTGAGCACGTCATACTGTTTGCGGAGTTGAATCAACCGTTTGTAATGATGATAGACCGAATCAGGGTCTGCGACAGCAGCCTCGACATTGATCTGATCATACGTCGGCGAGACCGGAATCCATGGTTCACTTGTACTAAAGCCACCGTTGACGGCGTCCGACCAAGGCATCGGTGTCCGCGCGTTATCGCGCGATTTTTGACGGATCGCAGCGAGAATTGCTTCTTCCGATACACCGTTGGTCCGTGCTTCTTGATAGGCATTCAATGTCTCGACATCACGGTAGTCGGACAGATTCGTGAAGTCCGGATTCGGCATTCCGATCTCTTCTCCTTGGTAAATATACGGTGTACCTTGCAAGCCATGAAGCGTCGTCGCGAGCATCTTTGCACTCTCGACACGATACGCGACGTCGTCACCAAACCGGCTGACGACGCGGGGTTGGTCATGGTTACACCAAAAAATCGCGTTCCATGCTTGTCCGTTCATGCCAGTTTGCCAGTCGGAGAAAATTTGTTTCAACTGCTTGAAGTCAAACGGTGCAGCCGTCCATTTCTCACCGTTCGGATAATCGACCTTCAAGTGATGGAAGTTGAACGTCATCTTCAGTTCTTGATTTTCGAGCGAAGAATATTGAAGACAATGTTCAAGCGACGTCGACGACATCTCACCGACCGTCAAGAGATCGTGTCCGGCAAAAACGGCTGCGTTCATCTCTTGCAAGTAGTCATGAATGTTTGGTCCGTCCGTATAATACGCACGTCCGTCTCCCTCGGGATCATTGGGAAGCCCTGGCGTCTTCGAGATCAAGTTAATGACGTCGAGTCGGAAGCCGCTGACCCCTTTATCGCGCCAAAAGCGCATCATCGCGTAAACGTCTTCCCGGAGTCGGGGATTTTCCCAGTTCAGGTCCGCTTGCGTCTTGTCGAACAGGTGCAAGTAATACTTACCAGCTACCTCATCGAATGACCAAGCAGGACCGCCGAACTTCGATACCCAGTCGTTCGGTGTCTCGCGCCAAATGAAGTAGTCATGATAGGGACTGTCCGGATGACGTCCTTCTTCGAACCAAGCGTGTGACGTCGAGCAGTGATTGACGACGATATCCATCATGACCGACAGACCACGTCGTTTTGTTTCTGCGAGTAACGTCTCGAAATCATCCATCGTTCCATACGAGGGATCGATCGCGTAATAGTCACTGACATCATATCCATTATCGTTTTGCGGTGAGGCATAGACCGGCGTCAACCACAGGTAATCGACACCAAGATCCGCCAAATAATCGAGTTTGGCCGTGACCCCACGCAACGTACCGGTCGCTTTGCCCTCCGGACTATAAAAACTCTTCGGATAGATTTGATAAACGGCGGATTTGCGCCAATCGGTTGTCGTGATCATCAGATACACACCTTTCTGAAATTACGCCGCTTTGTTCAGTGCGGCTTTTTTTGCGCGTTTCGTTGAGACATAGTGGAACAGGAACGTACAGGCAATAGGAACGATAATTGCGATTACCATGCCGACAATGAACGATAGAATCGACCCGGGTACGATCGAGATGAAAGCAGGTAAGCCACCGACACCGATTGCAGGAGCAAGGACACCGCTGACTGCGATGAAGGCAGACGCGATTGCTGATCCGACGAGTGCCGCATAAAACGGATATTTGAATCGAAGATTAACCCCGAACATCGCTGGTTCCGTGATCCCAAAGTAAGCGGATAGTGCCGACGTCGACGCCATGTTCTTATCGTTGACGTTTTTCGCGAGGAAGAGCATCGCAAGCGTTGCTGAACCTTGGGCGATGTTCGAGATCGCGATCATCGGCCAGATAAACGTCGTTCCATTTTGTCCGATCAACTGTAAGTCGACGGCGATGAACATGTGATGCATGCCGGTGATGACGAGCGGTGCGTAGAGTGCACCGAATAATAAGGCACCGAGTAACGGAACAGCTTCGAACGTATTGACGACACCAATCGTGATCCAGTCACCGACTTGACGTGTGACCGGTCCGATGACGGCAAGGGCAAGGAAGCCCGTTAATGTGATCGTCGTAATCGGTACGACGAGTAATTGGATGGCGTTCGGTACGCGTTTTTTGAGCCAGCGTTCAATCGTGCTAAGGACATAAGCGGCTGCGAGCACCGGGAGAATTTGTCCTTGATAGCCGACTTTTTCGATTTCAAACAGACCGAGGATGTTGAACGTCGGAATTTCACCTTTTAAAGCGCTCTGTCCGTAATTCCAAGCGTTTAAGAGATCGGGATGAACAAGCATCAGACCCATGACGATTCCGAGGATCTCACTTCCACCGAAGCGTTTCGTTGCCGACCAGCCGACGAGTGCCGGGAGAAAGACGAAAGCGGTATTTGCCATCATATTGATCAGGTCCCATAATCCTTGTAGATTCGGATAACGATCAATCATCGTCTTGCCGCTGAATTCGATACCGAACAGGTTATTGATCCCCATTAAGAGACCAGCGACGATGATCGCCGGGATGATGGGCATGAAGACGTCGGAAAAGACTTTGATCAACTTTTGGAACGGGTTCATTTTCGCCGCTCCTGACGATTTAACATCTGCAATCGTTGTCGCCTGCAAACCAGTCAGTTGAATGAATTCAGCATAGACCCGGTCGACATCACCGGCACCAATGACGATTTGATAGACGCCTGCGTTCAAGAACGCGCCTTTGACGAGCGGAACTTCAAGTAAGGCTTCTTGGTCGACAAGCTCTTGATTTTTAAGCGTTAAGCGAAGACGGGTGACACAGTGAGCTGCCTGCTCGACGTTCTCCTTGCCTCCGATTTTCTCAATGATTTGCTCTGCAATCTGACGATAGTTTGGTTTCATCTCGATGCTCCTTTTTGGAAGTGACGTACTCGACCACTTTTGAAATGAAAACGTTTTCTTATCTGCGCACACTTATCTTAACTTATCTATATAAGTTGGTCAAGAACTTATATAGATAAGTTAAGATGTTAAAAAAAGAGAGAACCCGTCATGTACGGATTCCCTCATGGATCACCATCTATTCAACGCCGTGCGATATCGGTGAATTGAAATTTATCGAGGCGGTGACGTGATTCCGTTCGCTCGAAATGTTGGCCTTCATAGAAGTACGTATCGTTCGTGACGACGATGACGTGTGTCATGTCGTGAAGATCAAGTCGTTCTTGGTCTTCCCGTGTCGCAGGGCGCGCTTCAATCTTTCGTTTCGCATAGCTGATCTGCCGGCCGAGTGTCTCTTCAATGTAATGATAGATGGACCCTTTAGCAATGTCAGCGGTTAGGCCGGGCACAAGTGCGGTCACGAAATGATTAATGTCACGGATGACGCGTTCGCCATCAATCTGACGAATCCGCTCAATACGGGTTACGTCTGTTCCTTGTGCCACATGCAATAACGAAGCGAGCTCAGGAGAGGCGGAGAGCACTTCGCACGATAGCACATCCGTCTCGACAGCATGTCGACCCATCCGGCGATGCGCCTCCGAAAAGCTGACGATTCCGTTGAACTGAAACTCGATCGCTTCTTGTGATAGAACGAAGACACCCTTTCCTTGGTGTTTGCGGACGAAGCCTTTCTCTTGCAGCGCATCGATCGCTTTTCGGACCGTTCCACGACTCGCCTCGAATTCATGCATCAATTCTGTCTCAGAAGGTAATTTCATGTCAGCTGGAAGCGTTCCTTCTTGAATCCGTTGTGCGAGTTGATGATAAATGGTTAAGTATTTCGGCATACAATCCGTCCTTTGCACTCAAATAGTACTTTTAGTGTAGCATGGAACGAATACAGGCATCAAAATAGCTCCACCTATGGTCCGGGTACAACCGGAAAACAGATGGAGCGCAAAAGTGTGAAGGGTAGTTAACGAAGGGATGTCGAATACGTCGTACCCTTTTGGAGGACCGCTTGTTTTTCATCGAGTACGTCACTCGTCAAGAGTTCGATTGATGTGACCGGGCGTTCCAAGATGAATCCAAAGTTACCACTATGAGTTTCAGACGGAGCATATGTCTTTGCCAGGGATTCGAGATAGACATCGTCTTCAAGTGTCTTTTCCGCTTCGTCATCCAGTTTGAAATGAGCAACGGGATTAAAGGTGACGGGTGCGTCACTCGTGTTTGTGATCATGACACGTATCTTAATCAGATCAAAGGACTCATCGTGCGTATAACCATGGAAGAAATCGATCATGCCGTAGCTTGGACGGGCGTGAAAGACTTTGATTTCTTCGATCGTCATCTTGATTGGACCAATCTTCCGCGTTTCATTCACTGGTTTGAACTGTTTTAACGTCAGGTCGCCTTTGTCGTCCGTCACGGTTTGATCGATTTTCGTCAGCTGACGATCATCTGGAAGTTGTGGGTTCGGGACATAGGCGCTTGTTTTTTCAAGCAGTACCGGCTGCTCTTGTTTCGCAGACGATGGTTCTTTCGGTGTGTCTTGTGATGCGGAAGTGCTACAACCAGCGAGCACTGTCCCAAGCATCAAAGTAGCAAGGATCTGTTTCATGAGACGTCTCCTTATTTCTTCGCCTTCAACAGATCGAAGATGATTTTGGCGTGATCCGTGTTATCGACTTGACCAGCGAATCGGTCTTTCGCAGGACCGAACGCATAGACGGGTACGTCTTCACCCGTATGACCACCTGTCGTCCAGCCCGTATGCGAGCGTTCGTTGAAGATCTCTTCGATGGCATTATCGATGTCGAGTAATGTTTTCGATTCAGCAGCGCGAGAGACGCTGTCGATTTCTTGATCCGTCAAGGCGAGTTTGTCTTGGTCGATGTACTTCATTAACGTTTTCCGTACGTCCGCGCCTTCGACGATTTGCTGCGCCATGAAGTCAGGTGTCTTCTTCGATGCTTTGATTGGCTCAGCGAACCAGTTGTAAATGCCATCTGCACCAATCGAGTAACCGCCAGTCGAGTGGTCGGCTGTTGCGACGACGAGTGTATGCTTATCTTTCTTCGCGAAAGCGATCGCGGCTTTAAAAGCACGTTCGAAATCTTCCATCTCACTCATCGCACCGACGATATCATTGTCGTGTCCTGCCCAGTCAATTTGACTGCCTTCGACCATCAGGAAGAATCCTTTTTTATTCGAATCAAGTCGCTTGATTGCGGCGTTCGTCATTTGAGCAAGTGATGGGACTGAGTTTTCGCGATCGATTCGTTTAGGTAATCCACCGTCTGCGAACAATCCGAGCACTTGTTTATTTTTATCCGCTTGCAGCTGATTGAGGTCAGTGACATAGCTATAGCCATCTTTCTTGAACGCTTTCGTCAAATCGACGTCTGGACGGACGAAGTTCGATTTCCCACCCCCGAGCATAACATCAATCTTATGTTTGCCGTTCACACGTTCTTTGAAATAGTCATCTGCAATCGCATTCATGTTTTTACGACTTTCGTCATGCGCACCGAATGAGGCAGGTGTTGCATGCGTGATTTCCGATGTCGCGACGAGTCCCGTTGACTTGCCACGTTCTTTGGCTGCCTCTAGGACGGTCTTGACTTCCGATTTATCATTATCGACCGCAATCGCTGCATTGTACGTTTTCACACCAGAGGACATCGCTGTCGCGGCAGAGGCGGAATCGGTGATATTCTCCTTCGCATCTTCCGGATACGTCATCTGTTGACCGACGAGATAGGGATCAAAGGCTGTTTTTTCAGCCGTCGTCGTCGAAGGATCGTTCTTTAAGTAACGGTGTGCAGACGTGTATGAGAGACCCATGCCGTCACCAATCAGGAAGATGACGTTCCGGATTTCGGGTGAGTGAGTATGTTTGGCTTTCGCTTCGGCTTCCGGCATCGAAATCATCGTACTCAGGGAAAGAGTCGATAAGGCAAAAATCGGGATCAGACGTTTTAGTTTCATAGGGATTCCTCCTCGAAAGGTAATGGGTTATGGTGCTACGACCTACAAACACAACCTTACGCAGAAAATATGAAATCCATATGGACCGTCTGTAAAGGTTTGTGAAGAAACGATGACAAACGAATAGCCCTTCTGAAAAATCATCTCAGAAGGGCTACTTGTGTATAGATTAGCGACTCCACCCGATCATCCGACGGTAGGAACTGAACGTCGGCCATGCGAGAATGACGATCGCGAGCCAGTACAGGAACTGGTTCTCGGACGAAATCAGACCAATGATTCCTGCGAGCAGGATCGTCGTGTAGATCGAGAACGTGATGATCAGTGCTGGATGTAGTTTTGGGAAAATGGTGAACCGACCGAGTCGTTCGTTCGCTCCGCGGATATATAGGCGGCTACCAAAGAAGAGTAAGGCAATCGTCAAAGCTAAACAGAACAAGACGGGATATGTTAGATTCAGATCGACATTACTTTCGAAAAAGAGTGCGAAGGGTGTCGTGATCGTCATCAGGAAACTTGTTGGCTTGTCTAACTCCTCGTAGGTCACACCGAAACCGAGCAGGGCGACGGCGTAGATGCTGAAATACGTGAAGTAGTTCAAGAACAAGAAGAACGTGCCGAGCAACAGTTGTCCGATGATATCACCAGCGATTGTTCCGGCGAATAAGAAAATCGTCAAAATCGTCACATCAAATAGAAGGAAAAGACCAAAATCTTGGAAGAGTGACGACCACGTGACGTAATCAAACGGATTGATACCGCCGAACGCTTGCAGCAACAACCAGCTGACGAAGAAGCCGATGATCGGAAACAAGATCAGTGTTACGACGCCAATCGCCCATTTGATCCAGAACAACCAGACCTTCGGAAACGGTAACGCGTGCAAAATCAGGCTGCGACCACTCCCGCGCTCGGAACCGAGCATCAGGATCGCGAAGACAGCAATGAGAATCGCTGCGAATCCGGCGAAAAAGGGACTGACGAGTACGGTGTTGAGTAGAGCAGGTTGCTGAGACGCCTCGTATTTCTCGAACTCATTGATGACGGTATAACTGCCGAACCCATAGCTGAAGATCGCAAGCAGAATGAAACAAGCGAGCGGCCAGATGCCTTGTTTGATATGATAACGGATCAATTGCTTAACCATGTCGTTTCCCTCCAAATGTCCCTAAGAAGTAATCTTCCATCTGCACTGGCAAAGCATCTTTTAACAAGGGGTTCGTCGTTTCAAGATACTGCGCGCCTGCATCGGATAAGACGAGCAATGTCACGACCCGACCTGTTTGGGATAAGACGTGAAGATCAGCGTGTGACAATTCCGGAACGTCCTCATAGACGACTTGCCATTTCTGCATGCTAGCTTTGGCATCATCGAGTGCCTTTGGTTCACGGACGAGATGCTTTTCGATCGTCATGACACGGTCAGCGAGTGAATCAAGTTCTTCAAGTTGATGCGAAGCGATCAGGACCGCTGTCTGGCGTTCCGCAAGCAATGATACGAGCTGTTTCAGATAATCACGTTTGTTGATTCGATCGAGTCCGTCTGTTGGTTCATCCAGTAAGAGGACCGGAGCGTTCGTCGCGAACGCGAGTTGGAGAAGGAACAACTGAGCTTGTCCTTTCGATAAAGAAGTGACGCGGCGTCCGCGATCGAGATTCGACGAGCGACAGTAGTTTTCGATGTACGTCTTTTCGAAGTTCGGATAAAAGACATGATAGAAGTTGATCAGTTCGCCGAGCGTCATCTGGCGATAGACGGAAACAGAATCCGGAACGAGGAAAAGGTGCTCGCGTGTCTTCGGGACGTGATGAATCGACTCACCGTTCCATTCAACTTTTCCGCGCGTTGGCTCAAGAGCACCGACGAGTGTTTTCAGTAATGTCGTTTTTCCGGCACCATTGCGACCGATCAACGCAGTAATCGTTCCTGCTGGTAGAGTAAAGGATGCATTTTCATAAATCATGGTACGGTCAATTTGTTTCGTTAGATGAGAAACGGTCAACATGAGGAATCCTCCCTAATGTGTAAGATGAGTTGATAGAGTTCTTCGTTTGAAATGGAGAGTTCGTCGGCGACGGAACAAAGACGAATGAGTGGATCTTGAATGGCGGCTTTCTTGACTTCATGAAGTGGAATATCTGAGATGAAGGAGCCTTTGCCGCGCATCGTGACGATGAAGTTGCGGCTCTCGAGTTCCTGATAGGCGCGGGAGACAGTGTTCGGATTGACAAGGAGTGTACCAGCAAGTTCACGGACGGATGGCATCTGTTCGCCAGAGCGGAGTAGACCACGGGCAATCGAGCGGATGATTTGAGCGACCAGTTGTTCATAGATCGGTAATGGACTTTTTGGATCGACGGTGAACATTTCTTCACCTCCTTAAGTGTACTAGTTCAATTAATACACCAATTATAGGAATTCAAAACCTGTCTGTCAATGCCTCTTTTCAAGAAGACGATGACGCCATCGATCGCAATATTTGCTATACTGACGTCAGAAGAATCGCAGGAAGGATGACCCGAGATGTTGGATCGATTGAGTGCCTTAGAGGACCGTTATGAAAAACTGAATGATATGTTGGCTGATCCAGCCATCATTAATGATACGAATCAATTGCGCGAGGTCTCAAAAGAGCAATCGCAACTTGCACCGACCGTCGAGACCTATCGCGTCTACCGCGAGAAGATGGAAGCCTATCAAGAGGCACGCCAGATGTTGACGGATCCGGAGATGCGCGACCTTGCGAAGGAAGAAGTCGCGATGCTTGAGCCGGAGATCAAAGAGCTCGAAGCGAAACTGAAAGCCTTACTGCTACCGAAGGACCCGAATGACGACAAGAACGTCATCGTCGAAATCCGCGGCGCAGCGGGAGGAGACGAGGCAGCCTTATTTGCTGGTGATCTCTTTAAGATGTACTCGAAGTTTGCTGAGAAACAGAACTGGAAGATCGAAATCATCGACGCGAGCTATACGGAGCTTGGCGGTTATAAGGAAATTATCTTCATCGTCAAAGGAACGGGTGCCTACTCGAAGTTAAAATACGAGAACGGAGCACATCGTGTCCAACGTGTTCCGTCCACAGAATCCGGCGGACGGATCCATACATCGACCGCAACGGTCGCCGTGTTACCGGAAGCAGAAGACGTTGAAGTCGAGATCCACGATAAGGATGTCCGGGTCGATACGTTCACATCGAGTGGACCGGGCGGGCAGTCAGTTAATACGACGCAATCCGCTGTCCGTGTCACACACGTGCCGACGGGAATCGTCGCCAGTTGTCAGGACGAGAAGTCGCAGATCAAGAACAAGGAAAAAGCGATGAAGGTCTTGCGCGCACGTGTCTACGATAAGATTCAACGCGAGCAGCAGGCGGAGTATGATGAAAAACGGAAGTCGGCTGTCGGTACAGGTGACCGTTCAGAACGGATCCGGACGTATAATTTCGCACAAAACCGAGTGACGGACCACCGAATCGGTTTGACGATCCAGAAGCTCGACCGGATCCTCCAAGGAGAGATGGATGAGGTCATCGATACGCTCGTCATGGAGTATCAAGCACGGGCATCGGAGGCGGCAAACTGATGCGGATCGCAAAACGTCTAAATGAAGCAAAAACGATGATGGAACAAGCAGGACGCGAGGGTTCGAGTGCCGAATGGTTACTCATGCACGTCTTAGAAGTCGACCGGACGGGACTCCTCGTCCGTCTGTCAGATGAATTGACGCCGGAGCAGGATTTACGATTCAGTGAATACTTGCTCGCCCATGTTCACGGTGTGCCCGTGCAACATTTAATCGGCTATCAGCCGTTTTATGGACGGAACTTCAGCGTCACACCAGATGTCTTGATTCCGCGACCAGAAACGGAAGAGTTGATCGTCTTCGTGACGGAGCGCCTCAAACGTGAGTCGTTTACCGCGGGACAGATCGTCGACATCGGAACTGGTAGTGGGGCGATCGGAATCACACTCGCGCTCGAACTCGAGCAACCGGTCACGACCGTCGATATTTCACCAGCCGCGATTGCGGTCGCGAAGCAGAATCAAGCGACGCTTGGTGGGGACGTGACGTTTCTCGAAGGGGATCTACTGGCACCACTTGCGGACGATTCCGTGCGGGTGCTCGTCTCGAACCCTCCTTATATTGAGGAAGAAGAATTGCTCAGTGAGGTCGTATTCGACCATGAACCGCATCTCGCTCTGTTTGGTGGAAAAGACGGTCTCGTCTTTTACCGACGTCTCGTCGAGGAGAGCGGACGGGTTCTACGCGACGATTTCCGACTGATTGCGTTTGAAATTGGACACAATCAAGGACCAGAAGTGCAAATGATGTTAAAAGAACGTTATCCAAGTGCGGAAACGGGTATTTTAAAAGATATAAACGGTAAAGACCGTATCGTGTATGCGGAACGAAAGGATTGTACAGCGTGAAGACGGAAATGATTGATTTACAGACAATGGATGAAGCAGTTCGGTTATTGCAGGAAGGAGAGGTCGTGGCGATGCCGACCGAGACCGTCTATGGTCTCGCAGGGGACGCAACGAACGAAGCGGCTGTTCGGCGAATCTTCGCCGCGAAGGGTCGACCTTCCGACAATCCGCTGATTGTCCATGTCGCATCCGTAGAACAGGCACATCAGTTCGTCACGCACATTCCCGATGTTGCAACACGTTTGATGGAGGCGTTTTGGCCAGGAGCCTTAACGATCATCCTCGAATCGAACGGCACCGCATCCACACTCGTCACAGCAGGACTAGATACGATCGGATTACGGATGCCAGATCATCCGCTCGCGCTTCAATTGATTGAAGCGACAGGGCTGGGTCTCGCAGCACCGAGTGCCAACCGTTCTGGAAAACCTTCACCGACGTCATCTGCGCATGTCGCACATGACCTCTCGGGACGCATCGCTGCGATCGTCGATGGAGGGGAGACGGGCATCGGGGTCGAATCGACTGTCATCGATTGTACGATGACGCCACCGGCGATTTTACGACCGGGTGGCGTGACACGCGAACAAGTCGAGGCAATCATCGGTCCTGTCACACTCGATCCTGCTTTATCGATGAAAGATGTTACACCGAAGGCACCCGGGATGAAATATACCCATTATGCGCCGGAAGCGACACTGTCCGTCGTCGAAGGGGATCTTTCATTCTTACAGCAACTCATCGATGATGCACGACAAACCGGACACAAGACGGGCGTTCTCCTGTTCGATGGAGAGGATGTCGACGCAGATGTTCGCTGCTCCCTTGGTAATTCGATGGAGACGGCGGCACAACGTCTTTACGATTGTTTACGGCGATTTGATCAGACGACGGTGGATCAGATTTTTGTACGAGACCTATCAGAAGAAGGGGTGGGGCTTGCGGTCCGCAACCGCCTCCATAAAGCAGCAGGTGGTCGGGTCATTCGCCCTTGAAGAAGGAGGATACGGAGATGAGCACACGTCGCGTTTTATTCATCTGTACAGGAAATACATGCCGTAGCCCGATGGCGATGGCGTTACTACGCTCGAAAGTCGCTGATCAGGAATTCGATGTCCGTTCAGCAGGACTACGTTCGATGCAAGGATTCGATGCGTCCGAGAACGCACTACAAGTGTTACGCGAACGCGGCATCGAACTCGAGCACTATACGCAAGTCTTTGATGATGTACTCGGACGCTGGTCTGACATCATCTTGACGATGACGCGTCAGCACAAGCAGGAAGTCGGTGAACGCTATCCGGAACTGAAGGAACGGACGTTCACCTTGTACGAATATGTGACTGGGCTTGAACGGGATATCAACGATCCGTACGGCGGATCGATGAACGTCTATCGCCAAGTACGTAATGAACTCGAACCCCTCGTCAATCGTCTTGTGTTAAAATTAACGCAGAACGGAAACGGAAGAAAAACTCCGGACACACGGAAGCTTCCGAAAAAACAACCTAAACAAACGGGGGAATAGTAAAGATGAAAGTAGCAATCGGCGCGGATCATGGCGGTTTTAAGTTAAAGGCAGAAATCAACGATCTCCTACAAGAGCTCGGCATCGACTATACGGACTTCGGTACGCATTCGTCCGACTCGATCGATTATCCGGATGTCGCGATTCCAGTCGCGGAGGCAGTCGCGAACGGAGAGTTTGACCGTGGCATCTTGATTTGTGGAACAGGCATTGGGATCGGTATCGCAGCGAACAAGGTCAAGGGCATCCGAGCAGCGCTCGTCCATGATACGTTCAGCGCGAAAGCGACGCGGCAGCACAACAACTCGAACATCTTGACGATGGGCGAACGCGTTATCGGTCCAGGACTAGCTCGTGAGATCGCACAGCTTTGGCTTGAGACGGAATTCGAAGGTGGACGTCATGAGAACCGCGTTTGCAAAATCTCGGATTATGAGGTGAAGTAATGGACGTGACACGCATCCAGCACGATTTAGAAGAAACACTGAATGCTCTGGATGAACGATTTTCCTTAAAAGGAAAATTGCTCGTGATCGGCTGTTCGACGAGTGAAGTGATTGGCAAACAAATCGGCAAGGCAGGTTCACCAGAAGTGGCGGACGCCTTGTTCGATGTCTTCGATGCCTTTCGCCGATCGCATCAAGTCGATCTCGCCTTCCAAGGCTGTGAGCATATCAACCGAGCGCTGACACTTGAGCGGCAAACGGCCGAACGTCTCGGGCTTGATCCGGTGACGGTCGTTCCCGTTCCAGAAGCGGGTGGATCGATGGCGAGTGCTGCGTACCAGCGCTTCTCGGCACCTGTCGTCGTCGAAGCGATTCAGGCTGATGCCGGAATCGATATCGGTGATACATTCATCGGGATGCACTTGAAAGCTGTTGCGATTCCCGTGCGCTTGCCGCATAAGGAAATCGGTGAGGCACACGTGACGGCAGCCGTGACACGACCAAAATTAATCGGTGGGGCACGTGCTAAATACGAATAATTCATGCAAGGGGTTGCGCACCCCTTGCTTTTTTGATGTTGTTTTGGGGGATGCCGGGAAGGAAACATTCGTGTTAAGATAGGTTTATCGAAATGAAATGGGGGAATTCAGATGGAACAAACACCGCTTACGTATCTGAAACAACAAGATGAGGCACTCTTTTCGGCAATGCGCCAGGAACTAGGTCGTCAACGGGATAACATCGAATTGATCGCATCCGAGAACTTCGTCTCGCAAGCTGTCATGGAAGCACAAGGCAGCGTCTTAACGAACAAGTACGCAGAAGGTTACCCGGGTCGTCGTTATTATGGTGGCTGTGAGTATGTCGATCTCGCTGAGAATCTCGCACGCGACCGCGCGAAGGAAATCTTCGGGGCAGAGCACGCGAACGTGCAGCCGCACTCCGGTGCACAAGCGAACATGGCGGTCTACTTCACGATTCTCGAACAGGGCGATACGGTCCTCGGGATGAACCTATCGCACGGTGGCCATCTGACGCACGGTAGTCCCGTCAATTTCTCCGGTGTCCAGTACAACTTCGTGGAATACGGTGTCGATCAAGAGACAGAGATGATTGATTACGACGTCGTCGCGAAATTAGCAGAAGAGCACAAACCAAAATTAATCGTAGCGGGCGCATCGGCGTATCCGCGCGTCATCGACTTCAAGCGGTTCCGTGAAATCGCAGACAGCGTCGGTGCTTACTTGATGGTCGACATGGCACACATCGCTGGACTCGTCGCAGCAGGTCAACATCCGAACCCAGTCGAGCATGCACACTTCGTCACGACGACGACGCATAAGACGTTGCGTGGTCCACGTGGTGGGATGATTCTCTGTAAAGAAGAGCATGCGAAAGCGATTGATAAAGCAATCTTCCCAGGGATCCAAGGTGGTCCACTCATGCATGTCATCGCCGCGAAAGCTGTTGCATTTGGTGAAGCCCTTGCACCAGAGTTCAAGGACTACATCGGTCAAGTCGTCACGAACGCCAAAGTCCTCGGTGAGGAATTGACGAATCGTGGACTCCGGATCGTTTCAGGCGGAACAGACAATCACTTGCTCCTCGTTGACTTACAACCACTCGGTATCACAGGTAAACTCGCCGAGCATGCGCTTGACGAAGCTGGCATTACGGTCAACAAGAACACGATTCCGTTCGACCCAGCGAGCCCGTTCGTCACGAGCGGTATCCGGATCGGAACGGCAGCGATGACATCTCGCGGATTCAAGGAAGCTGAGATGAAAGAAATCGCAGAGTTGATCGAACTCGTGTTGAACCACCCAGAAGAAGCAGACGTTCTCGCACAAGCACGTGAGCGTGTCGTTGCTTTGACAGGTCGTTTCCCACTCTACCCAGAGCGCGGATGATCGTCATCCCCTTCATCCTTTTCATTTTGAGAAGGGGGAAGGGGATTTTTTTGTTTGTCTAAAAAAGGAGGAGTACGATGTATATTCTAGTCGCAGAAGATGATCCTCATATCCAAGCCCTTGTCGTGTCGACGTTACAAGCCGACGGGCATTCCATCCGAGCGACAGCAGACGGAAACGAAGCGCTCGCTTGGATCGAGAAGGTGACGTTCGAAGCAGCCGTACTTGATGTCCTGCTCCCCGGACAGACCGGTCTCGTCTTATGCGAGCGATTACGGCAACACGGGGACATCCCGATCTTGATGCTGACGGCACTCGGGGAGCTGACAGATAAACGGGACGGTTTCGCAGCAGGTGCCGATGATTACATCACAAAACCGTTTGATCCGGAAGAATTAGTATTTCGCCTCCACGCTGTGGCTCGGCGCTATCAAAAAGCGGCGCAACCTGTTTTGCATCTTGGAGATGTCACGATCGATAAACGTAGTCAGCTCGTGACGATTCAGTCGACCGAGTGGACACTCCCGCGACGTGAATTTGAATTGTTGCATCAGTTGGCGAGTTTCCCGGGACGGGTCTTCAGCCGCGAGGAATTGATCGAACACGTCTGGGGACTCGATTTCATGGGGGATGACCGGACGATTGATGTTCACATTAAACGCCTCCGTGGACGCTTAAAGGAAACGAATCAGGTGAAGATTGAGACGGTCCGCGGACTCGGATACCGGTTGGAGGTCGACGCATGAGATCCCTCTATACGAAAATCGTCGGACTCGTCTGCGTTGTCTTACTCGTGTCGGCACTACTGGCGCTTCTGATTAGTAATATTGCCTATTATTCCTTTTGGCAGGACAGCTACAGCCAAAAAGTCGAGGAAGCGGTCGAGACGGCGATCGATTATTATGAAACGCACGGGGACGGCAAGACGGAGTCGTTTTACCGGATGTTACAAGCGACCGGCTTTCAACTTTATGTGCGCACGGACGACGCAATCGAGCGTTACGGAAACCCGTTTCGTGATGAAGCGCTCTCGAATCGGGTCGTCGAGCAAGTGAAGAGTGGTCAACCGTATTACGGAATGCGTGAATATCCGTTCCATCTCTTCTTGCTTGGTCTGTTTGATAATGAAGTCATCAATACGTACGGCACGTCGGTCAAGACGGCGCAAGGCACGGACGCGATCTTCGTCCGACCGGACTTGAGTCGTCAGATCCGTGAGTTGCATCTGTTCGTCGGTCTGTTCCTTGGACTGCTTGTCGTGATCAGTTTCCTTTTGCTTGTCTTTTCAATCCGCTATCTCGTTCGTCCGATCCAGCGCCTGACAAAAGCGACGGAACAGATGGCAGACGGTGACTACGGAATCCGCGTCGGAACGAAGGCACGCGATGAAATTGGTGAGCTGTCCCGGCGGTTTGACGAAATGGCAACGGCAGTCGAAGCGTCTGATACGGAACGGCGCCGATTCGTTGCGAACGTCTCGCATGAATTCCAGTCGCCGCTGACGACGATTGCTGGTTACGCGGGACAACTCGATGTGACGGGAGAAGACGTCAGGAAACGGACGGTCATCCGTCAAGAGGCGGAGCGAATGTCGGAGCTGACGCGTCAACTGTTGATCTTAGCGAAGCTCGATGAAGGACGACGCTTCAAACGACAAGCACTTAATCTGCGGACGAATCTTGAGGCGACACTCACGACACTTGCCTTCCAGCTGGATGAGCAAGGAATCGCTGTCGCACTCGATGTTCCGACGGTGATACAAATACAAGCGGATGTCAGTGCGTTGGAACATGTCTTCCAAAATGTCATCCGAAACGCTGTCTCGGTCTCAAAAGACGGAGCGACGATCCAGATTCAAGCAGAGGAACAAGCGGATCAGATCATCATCCGAATCAAGGATGAAGGACCAGGCATGACTGATGAACAGATGAAACATGCCTTTGAACGCTTTTATCAAGGCGATGCATCCCGGACGACGCGCGGGACGGGTCTTGGTCTAGCGATTGTCAAAGAGACGATGCGTCAACTCGGTGGGGATGCGAGCTTGTCGTCCGCTTCATCGGGTCTAACCGTAATGTTAACTTTTTTACGCGCGTGACACCTGCGTTCATGTTCCGTTCATATTGCGGCTGTATCATCAATCCTGTAGCGAACATACAGGAGGGATCACATAATGAAACTAGGATGGAAAGAACTCGTCCGGATGAAAGGGCGATTCAGTTGGATGACGATTGTGACGATGTTGATCGTCTTATTAATCTTGATGATCACCGGTCTTGCAGATGGACTAGCTTATGACAATGGGGCAGCCGTCCGTAATCTGCCGGTCGAACAGTTTGCGATAAGTAAAGATGCAGAAGGGCAGCTGACCCGTTCATTCTTACAGGCGGATGAGACTCCAAAGGACGCGGAAGCACTCGGTGTCCAGAACATGGTGCTTGAGAAGAAGAATAAAACGAAGGACGACGTAACGGTCTTTGCGTTACCACAGACTACGAAATATGGTCCCAAACAGCTGCAATCGTTGCAAAAAGGGGAGGTACTTGTTGATGCTGCGTATGCGGAGCAACGCGGAACGCGCGTCGGCGATACGATCACGGATTTTCGAACGAAGGAGACGTTCCAGATTGCCGGTACAGTGACGGACGGTCGCTATAGTCATGCACCCGTTCTCTGGATGACGGATGAATCGTGGCAAGCCTGGCAATCGAAAATGGGCACGTCATACGTATCGGCGTACATCGGTCAGTCGTTGCAAACGGATCAAGCGCTCTTTTCGAAACAAACGGTTGTCGAGAACGTTCCGGGTTATGCGGCAGAACAAAACTCCTTTCAGATGATGCGGGTCGCGCTCGTCGTCATCGGAGCATTGATTCTGACAGCCTTCTTCTATATTTTGACGATGCAGAAGATGAAACAGCTTGGTGTCTTAAAGGCCATCGGTATCCGGACACGAACGATGGGTGCGAGTCTGCTCGTTCAAGTCGTCATACTGACGAGTCTTGCCTTTGGTGTCAGCGTCGCCATCACCTATCTGACGAGTCGTTTCCTGCCGCCGGATCTTCCCTTCCGATTTGAATGGTCGACGAGTCTGATGTACGGCGGTATTCTACTCGTAACGGCGATCCTCGGTGCGCTCGTTCCGTTACGGATGGTCAAGAAACTCGAGGCGGCAGATGCGATGGGAGGAATGAACGGATGATTCGATTAGAACAGATTGAGCAAAGTTATGGTGAGATGACGGTGCTACATGACATTAACTTACAAGCAGAAGCGGGTGAGTTGATTGCTCTCGTCGGACCGAGCGGTAGTGGGAAAAGTACACTGCTCCAGTTGCTTGGATTGTTACAGACACCAACGAATGGTGCCGTCTACTTTGATCATACGTGTGTTAGTGAAGCAGTAGACGAAGAACGCCGTCGCTTACGTCTCGAAGAAGTCGGATTCATCTTTCAAGAATCGCATCTCGTGCCGTTTTTGACGGCAGGTGAGCAACTGGAGCTAGTCGCGAAGGAAGCCGGTCGATCGGTTGACGCGACGGCGGCACTCGCTGTGTTCGGACTCGAGCACCGGAAAGACCATTTGCCGCACGCCTTATCGGGTGGGGAACGTCAACGTGTCGCAATTGCCCGGGCTTTCGTCAATGACCCACGACTTGTACTCGCGGATGAACCGACGGCGAGTCTCGATTACCCAAATGGACGCCGGGTGATGGAGTTATTGCAACAGCAAGCGCATGATGCGAACAAGACCGTCATCGTCATCACCCATGACGAACGGATGCTAGATGTCTGTGACCGGATTTGGCGAATTGAAGACGGACGGATTACGGAAGCGACAGCATCCCGGTCCTATTCTCATAGTTAAACGAGTTCCCCCTTTTGTTTTCGTGCCTCAGTGCATGTGAAAACAAAAGGGTTTTTTGCTGATTCATCAAGAAGATAGGGGAAACGGACCATTTGCTGAAGCGTTATCTTTGATATACTTAACCGTAGTAAAAAAAGATAAGGGTGGAAATAAATGTGAATTTAACAACCTTGATTCAAAGCGAATTACAAGCCATTCAGACTGAGCGACTAACGGAATGGTTTACACATAAAAGCCACGAGCGCCGGGAATATCAACGGATGCTCGAAGATTTCAAAGCAATCGTCATCATGCAACAGGCCGGATTTTATGAACAAGCGGATGCTCGTTTTGAACAGTGGAAGACGTTACCGATGCCGGCAGAGGTTTATCGTTACCGTCTAGCGATCGCAGGAAAAGCAGGCGGGAAACGTCTTGTTCAGAAACGGCTAGCATCGTTTCCTATGACCGTTCAGAATCATCCACAGCTGAAAAACTGGAAGCGACTCGGAAAACTAAATCCGTGGTGGCTCGGTGGAGCTGTAGCTGTCGTTTGTCTCGGTCTGATCTGGACACAGTTGGACGATGAACCGGCAACACCGGTCGTGACGAAACAGACAGAGGTCGAGCAACAACTCGCAGCGCTGCAAACAGAAGTCGAACAGTTAAAAGAAAAA
Source organism: Exiguobacterium sp. PHA03 (assembly GCF_041945985.1). Taxonomy (NCBI): domain Bacteria; kingdom Bacillati; phylum Bacillota; class Bacilli; order Caryophanales; genus Exiguobacterium; species Exiguobacterium sp. PHA03. The sequence continues at coordinate 2,040,333 of NZ_JAUTYQ010000001.1, read as the reverse complement.
AACGAACAGTTGGCAAGGGAGCAAGAGAGAGCGAAAGCGATCAAGCCAGAGAAGAAGGAAACAAAAACGGAAACGCAGAAGCCGAAAGTGTCTGCGAAAGAAGCGCTCGAGCAAGGGGTCGCTGCCGTTCAGGCGAAAAACTACAAGCGAGCAGACAGTGCCTTGACCGGATCCGTCTTGACGAACAAAGAGACGGCAGGCATGGCCCGCTTTTATAAGTTGATTGCGGCCGGAAAGTTGAAGAACACGACACAAGCGGATTACATCGCCTATCGGGAAGATTTTCCGAAGTCCGGTTACATAAGTGATGTCCTCTGGATGCAAGCCGTTTATGAACAAAAATATAAAAAAGGCGACTATCGAGCGACCTTACAAGAACTCGCGAAACAACCGGAAAATGAATGGTCTTATGCGGCAAAAGCGATTCTATCGGGTAAGAGTACGCTCGGGAACTGACGAAAAAACAGTTCCCAAGCAGTACGCTTATAGAGTACAATGCGAAAAGAGAATGGAGAGGAGATGCAAACAATGAGTAAAGTACATGTATTTGATCACCCATTGATTCAGCACAAGATGACGATCATGCGTAAAGTCGAAACAGGAACGAAACAATTCCGGGAACTTGTCGACGAGGTGGCTTCATTGATGGCATATGAAATCACACGTGACCTTCCACTCACAGATGTCGCGATCGAGACACCGGTCACGAAGACGACGCAGAAGATGATCGAAGGCAAGAAACTCGGGATCGTCCCGATTCTCCGCGCCGGTCTCGGTATGGTCGACGGCATGCTCCGCATGATGCCGAACGTCAAAGTCGGTCACATCGGTTTGTACCGTGATCCGGAGACACTCGAGCCAACGGAATACTACCTCAAGCTCCCAACAGACGTCGCAGAACGTGATTTCGTCGTCGTTGACCCGATGCTTGCGACAGGTGGTTCGGCGGCAGACGCCATCTCCTCCTTAAAGAAACAAGGGGCGAAGAGCATCAAGCTCGCATGTCTCTGTGCAGCACCTGAAGGCGTTAAACGCGTTCAAGAAGAACACCCAGACGTCGACATCTATCTCGCGGCACTCGACGAGAAGTTGAACGACCACGGATACATCGTCCCTGGACTCGGTGATGCAGGAGACCGTCTCTTCGGAACGAAGTAAAAAACAGCAAGATATACGAAAAGACCGCAGACGATGATCTGCGGTCTTTTCGTTGCTATTTCGTAAACTGCGCAAGATTGCTGAAATATGCTTTAATGAAAAAAGGAAAAAAGGAGGAAGTCACCATGCCGATTACAGTCATGCCGATTTTCGGGACGCGACCGGAAGCCATCAAGATGGCACCGCTCGTCAACGCCCTGAAGCAACACCCTGCTTTTGATGTTCATGTTACGATCACTGCCCAACACCGCGAGATGCTCGATCAAGTACTCGAACTGTTCGAGATCGAACCGGATCATGATTTGAATATCATGAAGCAACGTCAAACACTCGTCGACATTACGACGCGTGGTCTTGAAGGACTTGATGCCATCATGAAGGACATCAAACCGGATCTCGTCCTCGTCCATGGGGACACGACGACGACGTTCGTCGGAAGCCTGGCTGCCTATTACAATCAGATCGCGGTCGGTCACGTCGAGGCGGGACTGCGGACCTATAATAAGTACTCCCCGTTCCCGGAAGAGGTCAATCGTCAGTTGACGTCGACGCTCGCGGACTTACATTTCGCTCCGACTGCGCAGGCGGCAGCGAATCTCGCATCCGAAAATCGTCACGCCGGTGTCTACATCACAGGAAACACGGCAATCGATGCCCTGCAAACGACCGTCCAATCGGATTACGTCCATCCGATGCTTGAGACGGTCGGGGACCGGAAGTTGATCTTGATGACAGCGCACCGCCGTGAGAACCAAGGCGAGAAGATGCACCAAATGTTCCGGGCGATTCGTCGCCTCGTCGATGCGTTCCCGGAGACGCACGTCGTCTATCCGGTCCACCTCAATCCAGTCGTTCAAGAAGCAGCGAAGACGGTTTTTGAAGGGCATGATCGGATTTCGTTGATTGCTCCACTCGACGTCTTCGATTTCCATAACTTCGCGAGCCGTGCCCATTTGATCTTAACTGACTCGGGTGGCGTACAAGAAGAAGCACCATCACTCGGTGTTCCTGTTCTTGTCTTACGCGATACGACGGAACGTCCGGAAGGGATTACTGCCGGAACGTTGAAGCTTGCCGGAACGGAAGAAGAGACGATCTATCAGATGGCAACAGAACTCTTGACGAACAAAACACTTTATCAGGAGATGGCGCATGCTTCAAACCCGTATGGAGACGGTCACGCGTCCGAACGCATCGTCCAAGCGATTCTGCATCACTTCGGTCAAGGAGAAGCACCGGCACCGTTACTCACGCAATAAAAAACAATCATCCTCGAATCGCTTGCATTCACTTGCTTTCCTCAGGCGAGACGTGAGCCGCGCCTCCTTCGTCTTTAGACGAGGAGTCGGATCTCACTTGTCTCTGACAGCACGAAAACTCGTGCTTTTTCCTGTAGGAGTCGCGTGATGTGAGCGATTCTTTGTTATGTCTTGAATTTCGTGTAATCGCAATAGTTGATTTAGGAGGATAATATCTTTAAATCTTACCATTTCCACTAAAATCAGCCCATTTGTTTAGAAAATGTAAAACCAGATGACCTTGAAACTGGAAGGGAAGCGATGACGATTCAAGCTGTGACGTAGCGCACGATTAAAAAAATGGAAATCGCTGAAATGTATTGTTACAAACAGATGTCAGATCTGTTTTTATGTCCTGATTAGGAAGCGTTTTCAATTGTGAACGAAAAATGTTTTTTCACAAAATCGACACAAATCAATTTTAGAGGTCTTGTTTCGGTTTAACGGGCACGATATAACGTTACTGTTCAACGGTTTTGTTCACCATATGAACAATCTCTTTAACCGTTGATAGCACTACATATTTTCTTCACATCTTCGTGAAATGACTTGCATGTAAGACATCTGTGAAAACCTTATCAATCGTTGATATGTATAGGTTTTTCGGCTCTGTTTTTATTGTGAATTCATTTGACTATGAAAGCTGCTTCATTGTATTCTTGACTAGTATGAAAATCCGCAAATTGTGGGAAAGAAAAAGAACTCACAATTGGGAAAAAAGGGGGTCGTCTCTAGTGCGCCAAAGTGGGCTCGCGAAGAGTATGGTCATGGCCTCGCAAATTTCGACGGCACTGGCTGCACCGATCGTCATTGGCTTTTTGGTTGGGAACTATGGGGAACAACAACAATGGTGGGAAAAAATGGGTGCGACGTTCGCCGTGTTCATCGGGATTTTCATCGGCATTCTTTGCATGATCGCCATGATCAGGCACTTGTTAGGGGAGAAGACATGAACATCATCCTTCAAGATGCGTTGTATCGTGCGTACTTACGATGGTTTGGACTCTTTTACGGGATCCTGGCTGTCCTGCTGCTCATCGGACGCCCGAGTGAATCGGTCATTTATGGACTGGCGCTTGGTGGAACTGGCAGCTTTCTGATCTTGACGCTTCAACGACTCAGCGTCGATCGGATGTATCGTGTAATCGAGACGGGGCGTAAGCCGATGTCTCGTGGGACCGTTTCACGCATGGCGGTCGCGGTACTTTGTGTGATGATCGGTTTGAAATATCAAACTGAATTGTCATTAACTGCGGTGGTAATAGGCCTTCTCGCCGGCCACGTCATACAATTTTGTGAGTTCTTGACTCACGAACTCAAGCGGGAAAAGAGGTGAATAGTCAAATGAACCACGAAATGCCACTTTACGAAATCCCACTCTGGGGTGACTTCGTTCTGTACGGTAGCTGGACGAACTTGATCACAGTATTGATTGCTGCTGCTCTCGTCTTCTTGATTGCCGTGGCCGGTACGCGACGTCTTGTGATGAAGCCAACCGGTGCTCAAAACGTGATGGAGATGTTCCTCGAATTCGTTCGCGGTATCATCAGCAGCACGATGGACTGGAAAACAGGGGGTCGCTTCCTTACGTTCGGAATGACATTATTCCTGTTCATCCTTGTGTCCAACCTCATGGGTCTTCCATTCAACGTCGTGACGGGACACTACATTTGGTTCAACTCACCAACTGCAGATCCTTACGTGACACTGGCACTTTCATCTATGGTAGTGGTCATGAGCCATTACTACGGTGTGAAGATGCGAGGCTTCGGTGCTTATGCGAAAACATTCATGACGCCGATGTTTATCATTACCATCATCGAGGAGTTTGCAAACACGTTGACGCTCGGTCTTCGTCTTTACGGAAACATCTTCGCTGGTGAGATCATGATCGGAATCATTCTTTCGATCGGTATCGTCTCTGGTACGAACGATTTCCAATTCCTCGGACCAATCGGCGCGATCATCTCGGGTATCCCGATGTTGATCTGGCAAGGATTCTCACTCTTCATCGGTGGTATCCAAGCGTACATCTTCCTTATCCTGACGATGGTTTACATCGGACATAAGGCAGCGCACGACCATTAATTCGAAGGTAAAGCATCCGCTTTTCCGATAACAGCACGACAAATCAATGAACATACTCTAGGGAGGCAATTTATCATGAATCTTATTGCAACAGCGATCATCATCGGACTCGGCGCACTCGGCGCAGGTATCGGTAACGGTCTTATCGTAAACGGTACAGTATTAGGTCAAGCACGTCAGCCAGAACTCAAAAACGAACTTCGTCAAACAATGTTCATCGGTATCGGTCTTGTTGAGGCACTTCCAATCATCGGTGTAGCGGTCGGTTTCCTTCTTCTCAACTCTTAATCCACGATTAACGAGAACGGACTACATAGGGCGCTATTCGTTCAACGTTTGAGTGAACCGTCACGGGAGCTTAGGCTCCCTTATGTAGATATTGAAGTTGAACCAACCACGAGGGGAGTGTAATCGAATGAATCTAACGTATCTTGCGGCTGAAGGAGTAGCGGAATCAAATCAACCTCTTATCGCCAACATGATCGTCACGATCGTCGTTTTCCTCTTGCTCCTCATCCTCTTGAAGAAATTCGCATGGGGCCCGCTCGTCAACATGATGAAAGCGCGGGAAGAGCATGTGGCTAGCGAGATCAACTCGGCTGAAAAGAGCCGTAAAGACGCTGAAGTCTACGTAGAACAACAACGCGAAGAATTAAACAAAGCGCGTACAGAAGCACGCGACCTTTTAGAAGCATCACGCCGTCAGGCAGAAGCAGAGCAAGCACGTGCGATGGAGCAGGCACGTCTTGAATCCGAAATGAGTAAGGAAGAAGCTCGCCGTGCGATCGAACGTGAACGCGCTGAAGCACAAGCTGCTTTGAAGAACGATGTCGCTCTTCAAGCAATCGCTGCAGCACGCCACGTCATGAAAACACAGCTTGCGACGGACGAAGCCGCTCAAAAGGCACTCGTCGATCAATTCCTTGCTGATACTAAGGGCACGAACTAATGCGTGATCACGTAGCGGGACGCTACGCAAAAGCGCTCTTCGATCTTGCGCTTGAGCACCATGTGCTCGAGCAAGCAGAAGCTGATGTGCGGACGCTCGGCGAAGTGCTCCACGCAACACCAGAGCTCGCTTCGGTTTTAGATAACCCATCGATTTCTGCTGAAGAGCTCAAGCAAGTTCTTCAAACAAGCTTCACTGGCTTCAACTCGATCGTCTTGAACACGTTGCTCGTCATGGTCGAAAACGACCGGGCGGCAGAAATCGTCACGTTACCGGAACACTTCATTGCATTGTTGAATGAACACCGCAATGTCGCGACGGCAATCGTCACGAGTGCATACAAATTGTCAGACGAGGAACTCACGAAAGTGAAAGAGACGTTTGGCCAAAAATCAGGTAAAACGCTTGAAGTCGAGAACGTCGTCGACACGAGTGTCATCGGAGGACTTCGCGTTCAAATCGGTTACACGACATATGACGGTACGATCGAAACTAAACTAACGCGCCTTGAGCGTGAGCTGTTAAAAGCGTAAGAAAATAGGGGTGAAACGCATGAGCATTAGAGCTGAAGAAATCAGCGCCCTGCTTAAAGCGCGTATCGCGCAGTACGGTTCTACGATGGAAGTGAACGAGACAGGTACGGTCATCCAAATCGGTGATGGTATCGCTCGTGCACACGGACTCGACAACGTCATGTCGGGAGAGCTCGTAGAATTCGCTAACGGCACAATGGGCTTGGCGCAAAACTTAGAAGAAGGCAACGTCGGTATCATCATCCTCGGTGACTACCTTGAAATCAAAGAAGGCGACTCTGTTCGCCGTACGGGCCGCATCATGGAAGTACCAACTGGAGACGCACTCCTCGGACGTGTCGTCAACCCACTCGGTATGCCAATCGATGGTCTTGGTCCAATCGAAACAGAACACTACAACCCGATCGAGCGTAAGGCGTCTGGCGTCATGGCGCGTAAATCGGTACACGAACCACTTCAGACAGGAATCAAGGCAATCGATGCCCTCGTTCCAATCGGTCGTGGACAGCGTGAGTTGATCATCGGTGACCGTCAGACGGGTAAGACGTCGATCGCAATCGATACGATCATCAACCAAAAAGAAGAAAACATGATCTGTATCTACGTCGCAATCGGACAAAAAGAATCAACAGTCCGTGGCGTCGTCGAAACGCTCCGTAAAAACGGTGCCCTCGATTACACGATCGTCGTTTCGGCAGCGGCTTCACAGCCAGCTCCACTTCTTTATCTCGCACCATTCGCAGGTGTCGCGATGGGTGAACACTTCATGGACCAAGGCAAACACGTTCTTGTCATCTATGATGATCTTTCAAAACAAGCAGCTGCTTACCGTGAGCTTTCGCTTCTCTTGAAACGCCCACCAGGCCGCGAAGCTTACCCAGGGGATGTCTTCTACCTCCACTCACGCCTTCTTGAGCGTGCGGCGAAGTTGAACGACGAGCTTGGCGCAGGTAGCTTGACTGCCCTTCCGTTCATCGAAACACAAGCGTCGGATATCTCAGCTTATATCCCGACGAACGTTATTTCGATCACGGATGGTCAAATCTTCCTTCAATCGGATCTCTTCTTCTCAGGTGTCCGTCCCGCGATCAACCCGGGTCTCTCGGTATCGCGTGTAGGTGGTTCAGCTCAAGTAAAAGCGATGAAGAAGGTAGCGGGTACGCTCCGTCTTGACCTCGCATCTTACCGTGAGCTTGAAGCATTCGCTCAGTTCGGATCTGACCTTGATAAAGCGACTCAGTCGAAGCTTAACCGTGGTGAGCGGACAGTTGAAGTCTTGAAACAAGACTTGAACCAACCCCTTACTGTCGATAAGCAAGTCATCATCATCTATGCCTTGACTCGTGGTCACCTTGATGATGTTGCTGTAACGGATATTCGTCGTTTTGAAAAGGAACTCAACCTCTGGCTCGATCAAAACCGCAAACAACTTTGCGATGAGATCCGTAAGACAGGTAACCTTCCAGCAGACGAAGAGATCGTAGCAGCAATCTCAGAATTTAAGAAAACGTTCCAAGCGACGGTTTAATCCGGCGGAACGCTCTTGATACTAACAAGGTGGTGAATCGAAATGGCATCGTTGCGCGAGATACAAACGCGGATCAACTCGACGAAAAGTACGAAACAGATCACGAAAGCGATGAACATGGTTTCGGCGTCGAAACTGAACCGCGCTCAAGCACATAGCGCGAAGTTCCAACCTTACATGCTGAAAATGCAAGAGGTACTCGGAACCATTGCGAATGGCACGACAGGTGCGAGCCATCCGATGCTCGAGAAACGTCCCGTCAAAAAGACAGGATATATCGTCATCACATCGGATCGCGGCTTAGCTGGTGCATATAACGCCAACGTGCTGCGTGAAGTCTACCGGGAAATCAAAGAAAAGCATACTACGGACAGTTACGTTCTCTTCGTGGTCGGTAAAGTCGGTGTCCAGTTCTTCCGTTCACGCGGAATCACGGTCACGGATGCGATCACAGGCTTGAACGATTCTCCTTCGTATGTCGACGTCGCTGAAATCGTGAAGCGCACAGTGAGTGCGTTCACGGTCGGCGAAATCGACGAGCTCAAGCTGTGCTATAACCACTTCTTATCTGTCATCAGCCAGGAAGTGAAAGTCGAAACTCTTCTCCCACTCGGAGAAATCGAAGCTTCATCTTCGACGACTTATGAGTACGAGCCAAGCGAGGAACAAATCCTTGCGGAACTCCTCCCGCGTTATGCGGAGAGCTTGATCTTCGGTGCGCTTCTTGACGCGAAAGTAGCAGAACATGCGTCACGTATGACAGCAATGCAAAGTGCGACAGATAACGCAGATGACTTGATCGGTCGATTGACTCTCGTCTACAACCGAGCTCGACAAGCTGCGATCACGCAAGAAATCACAGAGATCGTCAGTGGGGCTGCTGCGCAGCAGTAATCCCGACTGGCGTAACGATAGGTAGGAGGAAACACGATGAACGAACTCGGTTTAAAAGGCCGCGTCGTCGCGGTCATGGGACCTGTCATCGACGTTAAGTTCGAAGGACACTTACCGAACATCTACAACGCGCTTCGTATTCAATATACGCCGCAAACTGTAGAAGAAGTGGCTATCGACTTGACGCTTGAGGTCGCCCTGCACCTTGGTGACGACGTCGTCCGTACCATTGCGATGGACTCTACGGATGGAGTACGCCGTGGAATGGAAGTACTCGATACGAATGCTCCAATCTCGGTACCCGTCGGAGAAGCGACACTTGGTCGCGTCTTCAACGTACTCGGTAACCCAATTGATGAAAAAGAAATCGCTGCTGACGTGGAACGTCTTCCAATCCACAAAAAAGCACCGACTTTCGATAACCTTTCAACGAAAGTTGAAATCCTCGAGACTGGAATCAAAGTCGTCGACTTGCTCGCTCCTTACATCAAGGGTGGTAAGATCGGTCTCTTCGGTGGTGCCGGTGTAGGTAAGACCGTCCTCATCCAGGAATTGATCAACAACATCGCGCAAGAGCACAGCGGTATCTCGGTATTCGCAGGTGTTGGTGAGCGGACGCGTGAAGGAAATGACTTGTTCCACGAGATGACGGATTCAGGCGTTATCAAACAAACAGCGATGGTCTTCGGTCAGATGAACGAACCACCGGGTGCACGTCTCCGTGTTGCCTTGACTGGTTTGACGATGGCAGAATACTTCCGTGATGAGCAAGGACAAGACGTTCTTCTCTTCGTTGATAACATCTTCCGTTACACACAAGCGGGTTCTGAGGTATCGGCCCTTCTCGGTCGTATGCCATCTGCCGTTGGTTACCAGCCGACACTCGCAACAGAGATGGGTATGCTCCAAGAGCGAATCACATCAACAAACAAAGGTTCGGTTACATCGATCCAAGCGGTTTATGTACCAGCCGATGACTATACTGACCCGGCTCCTGCAACGACGTTTGCTCACTTAGATGCAACGACGAACCTTGAGCGCCGTCTCTCTGAGATGGGGATCTATCCTGCCGTGGATCCACTTGCATCGACATCACGCGCCCTTTCACCGGAAATCGTCGGCGAAGAGCACTACGGTGTTGCACGCCAAGTTCAGGAAACACTTCAGCGTTATAAAGAACTTCAAGATATCATCGCGATCCTCGGTATGGACGAGTTGTCAGAAGACGACAAATTGACTGTACACCGTGCGCGTCGTATCCAGTTCTTCTTGTCGCAGAACTTCCACGTAGCTGAGCAGTTCACAGGACAAAAAGGATCGTACGTCCCAGTTAAGGACACGATCCGCGGCTTCAAAGAAATCCTCGAAGGTAAACACGATGATCTAACGGAAGAAGCATTCCGTCTCGTCGGTCCGATCGAAGATGCGATTGAAAAAGCGAAGGCGCTTGTCTAAGTGACAAAGCATAAGGGGGACTTGAGATGAACACACTTCATGTCAATATCGTCACCCCGGATGGCGAAGTGTATGATGGCGATATCCGTATGGTCGTTGCGAAGACGATTTCTGGTGAGATCGGGGTTCTCCCGCACCACGTCCCACTCGTGACACCACTCGATATCAGCATCTTGAAGTTGCGCCACGAAGATGGCGGACGCACGTTGATCGCTATCAGCGGTGGCTTTATGGAAGTGCGCCAGGATACTGTAACGGTTCTTGCGGAAACTGCGGAGCAAGCAGACAAGGTCGACTATGACCGTGCTGCAGCTGCGAAGGTTCGTGCAGAACGTCGTCTCCAGGACACGAAATTATCAGAACTCGAATTCAAGCGTGCTGAACTTTCACTGAAACGAGCAGTTAACCGTCTCAGCTTGAAAGACTACGGTCGCGATTGATTCGACCAAAGACCCGAATTCCTTTGCGGAATCGGGTCTTTTTTTGTACGATACGTCAATGATTTTTCTAAAGACAAACGTTTTCGCAAGAGGGAGAACGATACAGGTTTAAAACGCCGTAAAAATGTAAAAGTACATTATATGCCTCGTCTTCACAATTTCTTCAACATTTTTTCTTTGGAAGACTAAATTTATCTTCAATAAATATATTTTATACGCTAAAATTAATTCAGCGTGTTCTTTTTTGTTTGCGCAATCATTCATTTTATGAAATCATAGTAAAGTTGGAGAAACTATGAAGAAGAGGTGCAACGAAAGTGACATCTATTGGTGTGAGTGCGTTAGTTAGTATGCTGGTCTACATCGTAGCGATTCTACTCGCTTGGTGGTCCTTATTACCAGTCAAATGGGAGAAAATCCTGCAACATCCTAAAGGACCGCATGCGGTAGCCTTGCGAACGATTCTAGCCATTGCACTTGGATCGATCGTCGCTCGCTTTTTATTGGATTATGCCGGTTTTGCACAGCGTCTTCAGTTTTTAATTGGGTGAACTTGTAACTGCATTGTAAACCCTGAAATGGTAATTTGTTTTAACATGGAACAGGACACTGCTCTTTCAATGAAGGAACACAGTCATTTAGCAATCATCTAACATTACAATCGAAACGTCGTATTGGCTTTGGAGTAAGAGATCAACTATAGGGAAGTTTCTTTTCTAACATTCGTTGAATTCCAACTATGATCCTCACCAATCACGAATTGAACATACTAGAACAGAAACGAAGCAGAGGAGTAGGGAGAATGGAAAAAATCGTTGTCCGTGGCGGACGTAAATTAGCTGGAACAGTCAAAGTAGAAGGTGCAAAGAACGCGGTCTTAAAAACACTCGTCGCGACATTGCTTGCATCAGAGGGCCAATCGGTTCTTCAAAACGTACCACGTCTAGCAGACGTCTATACAATCAATAACGTCTTACGCAACTTGAATGCGGAAGTCGAGTTCGACGCTGAAGCAAACACGGTGACGGTCAATGCCGAACCGAATCTTAAAGATGAAGCGCCGCTCGAATACGTCCGTAAGATGCGGGCTTCGATCCTCGTCATGGGTCCATTACTTGCACGTCTCGGTCGCGCACGTGTTGCGATGCCAGGTGGCTGTGCGATTGGTTCACGTCCAATCGATCTTCACTTAAAAGGTTTCGAAGCGATGGGTGCGAAGACGATCATCGGAAATGGATTCGTTGAGGCACATGTTGACGGTCGTCTCAAAGGTGCGAAAATCTACCTCGACTTCCCATCAGTCGGTGCGACAGAAAACATCATGATGGCTGCGACACTCGCAGAAGGAACGACAGTTATTGAGAACGTCGCAAAAGAACCAGAAATCGTTGATCTTGCGAACTTCTTGAACGCAATGGGCGCAAAAGTCCGCGGTGCAGGTACAGAAACGATCCGCATCGAAGGCGTCGAGAAGTTACACGGTGCGACACACTACGTCATTCCGGACCGGATTGAAGCAGGTACGTTCATGATCGCAGCAGCAATCACGGAAGGTGACGTCGAAGTCATCGGTGCTGAGCGCGAACACCTTCGTCCACTCATCTCGAAGATGGAAGAGATGGGCGTTAAGATCACGGATACAGAAGAAGGTCTCCGTGTCGTCGGTCCAGCGAAACTCGAAGCAGTCGACGTCAAGACGATGCCACACCCAGGTTTCCCGACAGACGTTCAAGCACAAATGATGGCGCTTGTTCTCAAAGCAGGTGGCACATCGGTCATCACGGAAACTGTTTTCGAGAACCGCTTCATGCACGTCGAAGAATTCCGTCGCATGAACGCTGACATTAAAATCGAAGGTCGTTCATCGATCATCAATGGTGGCGTTCAATTACAAGGTGCAGAAGTGCTTTCAACAGACCTTCGCTCAGGTGCGGCACTCGTCACAGCAGGATTGATCGCTGAAGGCGAAACGCGCGTTGGCGCACTTCACCACATCGACCGTGGATACGTCGACTTCCACTTGAAGTTACAAGCACTTGGTGCAGACGTAGAACGTGTGACAGAAGAAGCGGCAGTCGTTGAAGAAACAGCTGCAACAAAACTTTAAGCACTCATTCAAGAGCATTCTCTCGTTTTCGGAGGATGCTCTTTTTGTCGTCTTTTTAAAAAGATGACAATGAAATCAGAAAAGCCGAAAAAGAAAGTCGTTTCACGATGGGGCATATGCTAGAATTGAAAGGTATGTATACATAAATGGGTTAGACGTCCAAACGACGTTCTATATTTTGGAAGAATAGCCAGTGGGTAAAGGAGAGCACACGAGATGTTTTCAAGAGATATCGGAATCGACTTAGGGACGGCGAATGTCGTCATTCATGTAAAAGGTAGAGGCATTGTCCTCGATGAGCCATCGGTCGTCGCGATCGATAAGGCGACAGGCAAGATTCATGCGGTAGGGACAGAAGCACACTTGATGGTGGGCCGGACACCGGGAAACATTGTGGCCATTCGACCGCTTCAAGACGGCGTCATTGCTGATTTCGAAATGACAGAAGCGATGCTACGCCATTTCATCGATAAGATTGAGGTCCGTAAGATGTTCGGTGGAGTCCGCATGTTGATTTGTACACCAGCAAGCATCACAACAGTCGAAGCAAAAGCGATTCGCCAAGCTGGTGAAAAATCAGGCGCGAAGACGGTCTTCCTCGAAGTCGAGCCGAAGGTCGCAGCAGTCGGTGCCGGTATGGACATTTGGATGCCAGCAGGGCACATGGTCATTGATATCGGTGGCGGAACGACGGATGTTGCCGTACTTTCAATGGGTGATATCGTTTGTGGTGAAACGATCAAAGTCGCAGGTGACCGGTTTGATCACGACATCATCCGCTCGATCAAGGATACGCATAAGTTGATCATCGGGGAACGGACAGCGCAAGCCGTCAAGACGACGGTCGCGACGGTCTCAGAAGACGGACGTCGGGAACAGATGGATATTCGTGGACGCAATCTCGTGACGGGCTTACCGCACAACATCACGGTGACATCAGAAGAGATGCATGAGGCACTTGCAGAAGCAGCAATGGAGATCGTCGAAGCAACGAAGCGTGTGCTCGAGAAGACACCACCAGAGCTTGCAGCGGACATCATCGACCGTGGCATCATCCTGACGGGTGGGGGCGCACTTCTTGACGGAATCGACCAGTTACTTGCAAAAGAACTCGGCCTACCGGTTCTGATTGCAGAAGATCCGATGTTATGTGTCGCACGCGGTACAGGGATCATGCTCGACAATCTTGGGAAGTAAGAGCGTGTCAGCGTAAAGGATATGATTTTTCGTAAAAATTCATTCCTATAACGACCGTCTTGTCCTTCTCGCTTTCCACAGGCGGGAGGTAAGCCGCGACAGCGCGCATTTCATGCGAGTTGTCGGGTCTTACCTATCCCTGACGAAAGTGCTGCTTGTACTTTCTTTTCCTGCAGGAGTCGAGAATGGACAAGTTCGTTCGATATGAATCAAACCAATAGGGAGTCCGGTTTCCGAAGTACGTATCGGAAACTGGACTCCCCTTGTTTTAAACATAATGCTTAGTCCATAATGTCATGGTACTAAATGATTATGTGCCTCCTTGTGCTTCATCCGACTCCTACAGGAAAAAGCGCAAATTTTTGCGCTGTCAGAGACAAACAAGACCCAGGTTCACTGTTATACGAACAGTGAAGACTGGCTTGTGTCTCGCCTGAGGAAAGCGGATGAAAAGAAAAGGGGCATAAAGATGACTTATTGCGTACTACGCATGAAAGCCTGGTAGGCTTCAAAATCATGATAGACAATGGCACTTGGTGGCAACGAACTTGCCATCGTCTGATTGACGAGCTGATTTAGCTGCGTCCGTGTTTTGCCGTAGAACGTAATGTCTGGTGTTTCCGGAAGCTCCGTGAATTCGATAGCATACGATAAACGATATCCGTTACTCGCCGCATACAATGCATCCGTCATCGTGATGGCGCCAAGTCCGTTGCCGCCACCGTAAACGGTCCGGTAACTCATCAATGTGACTTCGTCAGCGAGATCCATCGCCCATTCGCTGATGGAACGCCCACCTGCATCCTGTACGGTATGGAACCAGAACGGGAGGAACAGTTGCAGCGGTAATCCTTCAGCGGATGCTTTTTCGCGGAAGGCGAGTAAGATGCGTTCGTAGGAGGCGATGACTCCTGGCTGGTCCGTCTCCCATTCCGGTAAGGCGTACGGTTCGAGATCGACACTGATGCCGTCCGGATGACTGATCGTCTCCTGCTGATAGGTCGAGATCCAGGCTAACGGATCCTCGACGTTCGGTCGAGCTGTCGTTCCTTCGTTTGTGATCCAGCGCGGCTGTCCGAACAGAAAGTAGACTTCGATTCCGACAGCATGCGCTTTTTCAACGAATGTTCGGTAGAGAGTACGGTCACCCTCGACAGCGACATGCAGATAGACACGTTTCATCTGTCTGTTTGCCAGCTGATTGATCTTCGTTGAAATGGAGTTGGCTTCTGGGATGGACCAGATGACCGTGTGACGAGTGACGGAAACGGCAGCTGAACTCTTGAGCGGTAGTCCGAATTGAAGCAACGACAGGCAGACTACGCCAATCAAAAAGCGTTTCATTTCAATTTCACTCCTTCGTGTGGATTACCTTACTATCGGTCGTTGCGCATTCACTTATATGCATCAAAGGTCCTGTTCTACACTTTGACAGTTCAAATCCTAGACATTTCACAATGTGAAGTGTATATTAAAAGTTGTTGTATTGAAACGAGTTGTCAAATAAAAGGAAGTGATGCCACAATGCCATTGTGGAAAAGAAATTTAGTAGTCGTCTGGTTCGGTAGTTTTTTGACCGCTGCCGCCCTCAGTCTCGTTTTACCGTTTTTGCCTTTATTCATTGAAGAACTCGGTGTCGACAGCCGACAAGATATTACGACCTGGTCTGGTATCGCCTTTGGTGCAACCTTCCTCGTCGCTGCGATCGTCTCACCCATTTGGGGACGTCTTGCCGATCGAAAAGGGCGTAAGCTCATGCTACTCCGAGCAAGTCTTGGTATGTCGATCGTCATGTTCTTAATCAGTTTCGTTCAAGACGTGTATCAACTCGTATTCCTACGTCTTGTCATGGGAGCCGTATCCGGATTCATCTCAGCCGGGATTACAATGGTTGCTTCCCAAACCCCAAAAGAGAAAAGTGGCTGGGCGCTCGGCACCCTGTCGACTGGTGGGATTGCCGGTGGATTGCTAGGACCTCTCATTGGAGGATTCCTCGCCGACGTTGTTGGGCTTCGACCCGTTTTTCTCTTTACGAGCGTTCCGCTCTTCATTACCTTCCTCGTGACCTACTTCTTCGTCAAAGAAGAATTCGTCCCACTGGAAGTCAAAAAGATGGCGTCTGCGAAAGAAATCATCCAGTCACTTCGCCATCCGGAACTCATTTTAAGCCTTTTCTTGACGACGTTCCTGATTCAGTTCGCGGCACAATCGATTAGTCCGATTCTGTCGCTGTATGTTCGGGAACTCAGTCCCGGTACAGAACGTCTTGCGTTACTATCCGGTATTGTCGCGTCAGCACCTGGGATTGCAGCCTTGATTGCGGCGCAACGACTCGGTCGTCTATCCGATAAGATTGGCGCTGAGCGTGTCTTATTCTTTGCGTTACTCGTCTTTGCAGCTTTCTTGATTCCGCAAGCATTCGTCACGGATACAAGTCAATTGATCGTCTTACGGATGGGGATCGGTTTTGCGACAGCAGCACTGCTGCCATCTGTCCAAACCTTGTTACGGAAGAATACGCCAGCGAATGCATCGGGACGGATCTTTGGGTATAACCAGTCTGCGCAGTTCATGGGGAACTTCCTCGGACCACTCGCAGGTGGACAGATTGCCGGTCACTTTGGTTTTGAAGCGCTGTTCCTCTTTACTGGCTTGATCGTCATCACGAATGCGGTGCTAGAGCGAACACAAACGGCTGTTTTAAAGAAAAATCCGAATAACTAATGAGAAGCTTCCATTTCCTAGACTGTGTTTAGGGAACGGAAGCTTTTTTTCATAGGATTGACCTTAAGTATCTTTAAATTATTATCTAAAGTATAACAAAATTTGTAAATTTTCAATATGTAAACTATGGAAAAGCGAATTATGTAATTGAGGTAGGTCTTTCGATGCATCTCTGCTGGATATTACCGTTTTGTTCAAAAAAGCTCATAATTCCTCTTCGGTCGACCGATATACTGAAAGGAAAGAATTGAACATGAAGTCAATGAGGAGATGGAACGCATGCTACGAGGAATGTACACGGCGTCGAATGCGATGCAGGCATTACAACGTCAACAGGAAATGCTCAGTAACAACTTGGCGAATGCGCGGACGCCGGGCTTCCGCGCTGATCAAGCGTCACTCCGGACGTTTCCAGAGATGCTGATCCAGCAGACAGCAAACAATGAACGGACGGGTGTGCGAGGAGTCGCGACGGTCGGGAAACTCGCGACCGGTGTCTTCATGCAGGCAGCGACCCCGAACTTCACGCAAGGTTCGATCACGGAGACAGGCAATGCGACCGATCTACAAATCAGTTCACTTGAAGGAGCACCGCTCTTCACGATTCGTCACCGGGATCCGTTGACAGAAGAGGAAGAGACGCTTTATACGACGAACGGACAGTTTGCCGTCGGACAAGACGGGTTACTCCGGACGACAGAAAATGATCTCGTTCTTGATACGAACGGGCAACCACTCGACGTCGTCAATGAGGACTTCAAAGTCGACGCGGACGGAGCCGTCACGGATGGAAATGGTCAAGCGATCGGAAACCTTGGTCTCGTCGTAACGGATCAACCGGAGACGCTCGAACGGACAGGAAATGGTCTATTCCGGTCAACCAATCCATTGAATGCCGGAAACGTTCGAGTCGATCAAGGTGTACTCGAACTCGGAAATGTCGAGATCGAACAGACGATGGCGGAGATGAATGCTGGTCTACGTCAGTTCGAAGCCAATCAAAAAGTCATTCAAGCGTACGACCGGACAGCAGAAAAAGCTGTTTCCGAAATCGGACGCGTTCGCTAATAGGAGGATATGATGCAATCAATCTATACATCCGCAAGTACGATGGGACAACTGCAAAAACAGCTTGATACGACCGGGCAAAACCTTGCCAATGTGGATACGAACGGCTATAAACGGCGGGATGCTCAGTTCAATGAACTGCTCGTCCGTAACATCAATAACCAAGCGACAGGCTTCACACCAGGTCCCTTGACGACGCCAGAGGGTCTTCGACTCGGCGTTGGTGGTTATGTCGCGAACGAAGCGACACGTTTTGGCGTCGGAACATTCCGGACGACGGATCGAAAACTCGATGCGGCACTTGGAAACCCGCACCATTTCTTCGGTGTCATCGATACGGATGGCGTGACGAAGTTTACGCGGGACGGAAACTTCCAGTTGTCGCCGCAAGCGAACGGACAAGTTCTGTTGACGGACGATGCCGGGCGCTCCGTCATCAACCAGGCGAATGATCCAATCGTCTTACCGGCGAACGCGACCGAGATTGAACTGAACAAGGACGGCAACATCACCGGCATCTTAAACGGGGATCGTCGTGTCCTCGCTCGAGTGGGTGTCGCGGACATCCCGAACTACGGAGAGCTGACGGAAGTCGGGGGTGGCTTGTTCACAGCAACTGGACAATACCAGAATGCGACAGGGAATCCGTTGACGGTCGGTCGGCTTGAGACATCGAACGTCGATATGGCGCTTGAGATGACGAACTTGACGCAACTCCAGCGGGCGTATCAGTTTAACTCGAAAGCGTTGATGACGAGTGATCAGATGATGGGGATCGTCACGTCACTGAAATAAAACATCACAAAAGGGTGATGCTTCTCACAAGAGAGGTATCACCCTTTTCATTATTTTTCCTGTAACGCAAGATAGATCGCAGCCATGTCCGCGTCGCCGTAAGTGGGTTTCGCATCAGTGTAGCTAGCGTCCGTTGCTTGCGCAAGGGGTAGCTCAAGCTGTTGGCGTCTCGCTTCTGCCGTAATCAGTCCAAGATCCTTTGCCATCAGTCGGAGCGGGAAAGCAGACGGGAAGTCGTTCTTCCGGTACATGTCACGTTTACCGCTGAAGAGGGGAGTGTTCATCCCGGAAGCACTGATCATCTGGATCAGCTTCTCTTTTTCGAGCCCGGCACCTTCTCCGAGCAGTAATGTCTCCGCGACCCCTTGACCGACGACAGCGAGCAATAAATTGATGGCGAGTTTCGCCGCACTGCCTGAGCCATGTGGTCCAAAATGAATCGTTTCCTTACCAAGTAGGTCAAGATACGGCTGACAAGTCGCGACGACGTTCGCGTCACCACCGGCAAGCAGGACGAGCTGACCGTTTTCTGCGACCGGAACGGAGCCCGAGACAGGCGATTCCAGATACGTGCCGTCATTCTTTTCGACGAGACGAACCATCTCCTTCGTTTCTTCTGGGGAGATTGTACTTAAGTTAACGATTGTCTTACCTGTAAGGTTCTCTTGGATACTTTCGAGAACGGACGCGACGGCAGGTCCGTCCGCTAACATGACGAAGAGAATGTCGCTCTGACGTACCACGTCCTGTATTTCTTTGACAGCTGTTGCTCCTAATTCTGTCAACGGAGCAGTCTTTTCATACGTCCGATTATAGACGAGCAAATCATGACCGCCATCAATTAAACGTTTTGCCATCGGTACACCCATATGTCCTAAGCCAATCCATCCGAGTTGCATGTCGATTCCTCCTTATCATGATGCGCTTTTGACTATACCCCGCGCTTCGCCAAATCTAACGAAAAAAAGACCGTCCACATGATGTGAACGGTCGCGTGATTAATCTTCATACGTGAGGATGGTCGAGATGACGGCGATCGGGAAACGAATCGTAAAGGTCGATCCGACACCAACGACAGATTCGACATCAATCGTTCCGTTGTGGTGCTTGACGATCTCCTTACAGATCGACAGACCAAGACCGGTTCCGCCAATTTTGCGTGTCTCGGAGTTATCGACACGATAGAACTTATCGAACAATTTTGGAAGGGCATCTTGCGGAATCCCGATGCCTTCATCTTGGATACGGATTTGAGCGAAACCAAGTTCATTTGTAATCCGTATCAAGACTGTACCACCGCTCGGCGAGTACTTGACAGCGTTGCTGAGCAGGTTGTTCAGCAACTGTTTCATCTTTTCCGCATCCCCGTCAATCATGATCGGTCCACGGGCCTCAAAATCAATCGTATGCGTCTCATGCGAGACATCATAGAACTCGATCAAGTCCTGAGCAAGTTCGATGACATCAAACGTCGTCATCTCATACCGGTGTTCACTCGACTCCATGCGCTGGACGTCGAGGAAGTCGTTGACGAGTGTCGTCAGGCGACCGGTCTCGGAGTGGATCGTTTGGAGGTACTTCCGTTGCCGTTCCTCCTCGAACCGTTTGTTGAGCATCAGCTCCGTGAAGCCATAGATCGAAGAGAGCGGTGTCCGTAACTCATGCGAGACGGTCGAGACGAACTCTTCCTTCATCCGCTCGGCTTCCGTTTCTTTCGTCACGTCGCGGAGAACGAGCATCGTACCGACCCACAGGCCATCGACCTCGATTTTCTCAGCGTAGATCTGGATGTAAGTACTATGCTTGCGGATCGAGACGATCAAGCTGTCTTTCGGTAAATCGAGTTCGACGATCTGTTCAATGTAACGTTCGAACGCTGCCGGTTCGTCAATGATGTCAGCGAGTGCCTGCATCGCTTGTTCGAAGGCAGAGCGTTCTTCGTCTTCGAACGTTGTCGGGACTTCCGGAAACAACGTCATGAGGGGTTCGTTGACGAGCAACTCATCCGTCTCATGTTCGATGTAGACGACAGCTTCCCGAATCGAGTTCAACAGTTGCGTCGTCTTGTTCTTCTCGCGGATCATTTCCTCATAGATCCCCATCCGTAGGAGGGAGAGCGACAATTGATGCGAGAACGACAAGATGTCGCTCATCTGCTCCGTCGTGAAGGCATCACGATAACGAACGAGATAGATGCAGGCGATCATATGCTCTTTTGACGGATCAAGGACCGGAACCGCGACTTCATACATATAGTACGGGTACGGAAGCGGGCTTTCGTGCGCTACCTGTTTCGATGAGTGCACAGGACGCTTCAGAAGACGTGCCCGGTGCAGGAGTGACTGATCATCAGAGACGAGACGACCGACCATCTCTTCTGTCATCCCGTAATCGATCGTCGAGCGGACTTCCTGTTGATCGAGGAACAAGAGGGCACCGATTTCAGAATGCGTGATCGAGACGAGTTTCTCGATGATTTCCGGATAAGCCGTCAACGTCTCACGAGAAGCAAGCGTCTCAGTCAGTTCGTTACGATACTTGAGATGTTGTTCACTCCGAAGCGTGATATCAAGTGCTTCCTCGAGTTCTTCCTGTTGCGCTTGCAATTCTTCTTGCTGCGCGACGAGTTCTTCCTGTTGCGCTTGGAGTTCTTCGTTCTTCGCGAGCATATGGACTTTATTGTCCGCGATCGAAGCCGCCATCTGATTGAACGATGCCGTTAGCGTATGCAATTCGTCCTTACGTTTCGGTAACGGAATTGCTTGGATGTCTTCCCCTGATGCAAGTAGAGCACTGTCGTGGGATAGCGTATTGACCTGTTTCGTGACGCGGCTGATGAATGGGCGAACGAGAGATAAGAGGACGAGAATCAAGACGACGAGATTCGACAGCCAGATGAACTGCGCGACACGCATCTCACTTAAAAGATCGTTTTTCGCGTCCACTTCCTTCTTTTCGATCAACGTCAGATAATCTGAAAGCAACGTATCAATCCGTGTCATGTCGACGTCTGCTTCTGATAAGCTGACCGATCCACGTAACGTCCCATTTTTGGTGAACAAGTCTTTCCCGTTGGAAAGAGCAGCGAGCGTGTCAGGAGTCACAAAGTCTTCATTGATCTTCCCGTCCTTTTTTCCTTCGACGTATTCGTTGAGAAGTGGAAGAGATGTGCCGAAATAATCGTCATAAATGCGACGAGTCGCTGTCGCATATTCTTTCCCTTGCTCATAAATTGCATACTTTTCGAACCACGTCGTCAGACGATTGATTTCCTGCTGATTCGTCTTCACCTGATCAAGTGTTTCCTGTGAACCAGTCAATAAGTAAGATTTGACGTTACTTTGCGCGACGGTCCATTCGTTAGCGAGTGCATTCGCATTCGTCCGCCGTTCACGTAAATCATCAAATGTTGCATTGGCTTGATCGATCTTCTGTTCCGTATAGAAATAGACGATCGCAGACGTGATGCTAAGAGCGACGAACACCATATAGAAGGCGAACATCAATTGACGACCGATGGTACGATTAATCCATTTCACTGGGGTATCCTCCGTATTCTGTTTTACATGTATGAAAAAGATTGCTTAAATGCCGAATATATTCATCTTACGTAGTTTTAAAGGTCTCGGCAAATTTGAATCTGCAAAAACCACTAAAACAAATATATCATATATTTGTTAATTGATATTAAATGATACATTTTTTAAGAATAAGGATTAAGAAGCAATGTTTTAAGGAAAAACCATAGAAGATATTGAACTTCATCATTTTAAGTAGGGAAGTGGTCAGATGCAAAAAATGTTTGAAAATAAATGGTATCGATTCGCATGGTGGGTCATGACATTGCTCATCATCGTCTGGATTGGCGATCATGTTACGTTCCTGTTCCGACCGATCGCAATTCTGCTTCAAATGGTCGTACCACCCCTTGCAATCGCTGGGATTCTCTACTATGTCCTGTTGCCAATCGTCGAGTTGCTCGAGAAAAAGATGAAGCGGCGACCTGCTGTCTTAATCGTGCTCGTCGGTTTAATCGGTATTTTAACGACACTCGGCTTCATCTTTGGTCCGATGTTGTCGGAGCAGGTCACGCAGTTCGTCAATTCGATACCGACGCTCGCGACACAGTTCCAGCGCCAATTGATTGACGTCCGGGATCAACTCGAAAACAGTGCAGCCTTTTCACGCTTCCTATCAGGACCAGATAACTTGTTCAATAAGTTCTCAGGGAACATCTCGGAATACGCATCGACGTTCCTGAAGAACATCGGTACGGGTGTCGGTGGGTTCGTCAGTGTCCTGACGACAGCGGTCGTGACGATCATCATCATTCCAATCATGTTGATCTATATGCTGCTTGACGGTGATAAGCTTAAAGGCAATCTCGTTAAGCTGATGCCGTATGAGTATCATAAGGAAACGCAAAAAATCCTCGGGGACGTCCACGTGACGATCATGAGCTACATCCGCGGGCAAGTCATCGTCAGTATTGGTGTCGGGATCATCGCCTATATCGGATATCTCATCATCGGAATCGATTATGCGTTGTTACTCGCCTTATTTGCGACACTGACGAATATCATTCCGTTTCTCGGTCCGGTTCTCGGTGTCATTCCGGCATTGATCGTTGGGTTCATCCAGGATCCGATCCTTGCGATTTATGCAATCATCGTCATGACGGTCGCGCAACAGATCGATTCGCACATCATGTCACCACTTGTACAAGGGAAGACACTCGATGTCCACCCGTTGACAATCATCATCGTCTTGCTTGTCGCGGGGAACATCGCCGGTTTCTTCGGAGTCTTGCTCGGTGTACCGTTCTACGCTGTCATGAAGGTCGTCATTCTAAACATCCGTCGTCTCTATCACCTCCGATCGCAGAAGAAGATGGTCATTACGGAGGAAGAAAAGACGTTCGATACGATCATCACGGAGCGCGATTGAGTTTTGAAATTCATGTAAAAGTGCGTCATACTGAAGAGGTAGCTAAGAGAAGGGGGCAAGAATCAGATGGATTCACGTCATACCGAAGAACAAGCCGATCTACTGGCGTTGCAAAAATTTCAACACAACTTCGAGAACAGTTTGAAGTCGAGCATCATTTATCTCTTGCGTGATGGCGCATTGACGATCGGGGAACTCGAGCAACGGATTGATCAGTCGCACGGGCAGATCCTCGAGCAACTGCAGGAGCTGATTGAAGACGGACTCGTCATCCAGCAGATGTCTGAGAAAGTGCATGGACTGGCCTATTATTTGACGGCACCTGCAGAAGACCTCGTTCGACAATTCACGGAATCGATCCGGTGGAGTAAACAGCACATCCGATATTAAACAGCAGGATTCTAGACCTCCGAGCAGCTGCTCAGAGGTCTTTTTTGCGTTTTTTGAAGCAATCCTCCTAAAAAAATGGCATGCGCAGGAAAGAACCGGGTCAAAACAAGGCGATGCATGTCTTCTTCAATGCTTCTGAACGAGCGAACGAACTTGAAGAGTAGTAGATAAAAGTAGAGCAGGAACCAAATCATCCGTTGGTTCCTGCTCTACTATCATTTTTGGACGGCGCTGAACGCGTCCTCTGATTCGATTCCGGCTTTACTGACGGCTGTGACGATGAAACGACCTGTTGCATCTTTAGGGAGCGGGAATGCTTTACGCTCGATTGATTCCGTTGTACCGAGTTTTTTGCGTTTTCCGTCCTTCTCTTGATAGATGTTGTATTTGACGACATCCTCATCTGTTGAGGCATACCAGTTGATGAATCCACCACTGACACGGATGTTCGTCGCTGGTTTTGGTGGTGTCTTGACGGGATCTGATGCCTTTTCGTCTAATTCCGTGAAAACGACGAGGCGGTTATCATACGTTCCTTGATTCTCATCGTATGTTCCGATACACGTGATTAAGTTCAAATTCCGCGTATCAGCTGGACCAAAGATTTTCTTCAGTGGTGCTTTTAAGTGATCGTACTGGATGAGCTCTTTGACACGAAAGACGAGCTTACGCCCGGAAGCGTCCGTCACTTCGACCGGATCGCCCTTTTTTAGTTCATGCAGTTTATAGAAGATAGCTGGACCGGTCTTCGTATCGGTATGCCCGTCAATGACGGCGTTCCCGACATCACCTGGACGGGGACCGAACTTATACCAGCCGGCTTGTTGTTCATTTTTAGGTGTTGCCATGGCGCCGTCTTGATCGAGTCCGACTTGTTCGACCTTCGTCTTGATGTCGTGTTTCGGTATGAAGAGTTGTTTTGGGAGCTCGACCTCTGTGGTCGAGAGATCTTTGAACTCCTTCTTAAAGATTTCTGACGGCTTGAGCGGATCTTCCTTCGTCTCGGAAGAGGCCGCGGATTCTGTTTTAGGATCACCTTGCGTGATGTTCGATGTGTCCGGCTTTGATTGACCGAACAAGAGGAACAGCAATGTTCCGACCGATGCGACCATCAAAAGAATGCTCGCCGGTAATAACCAACGTTTCATGTGCGCGTAGCTCCTTTCCGAGAGAAGGGGTTCCCTCTATGTAAAAAACAGGATAGCGGATCGCTATCCTGTTATTGAGTATCCCCAATTTCTTAGGCGTTTTGACGTTTACGTGCGAGGACAAGACCAACTGCTCCAAGTGCAAGACCGAATACTGCGATCGCACCAGTTGTTGCAGCTGTGTTGTTGCTATCGCTCATACCACCGTTACCTGTGTTCGGCATTGATCCTGGAGTACCATCCATGAACTTCTCTGGTGATTGTTTGACGATGGCATCACCGAGGTTAGCTCCTACGCCGTACATGTAAGCGTAAGACTCACGGAATGTGTCGACAGAACCTTTGTAGTCGCCTTCCACATACTGCATGAATGTATCTTGGACGTACGTCTCGTGACCGGATACGGCTTCTTGTGCTGCTTTTGTTGGAAGGTTTTCTTCTGTAGCCGCACCAAGGAATGCACCGAAGTCGTTCGAGAACATTTTGAGCATATCTTGCGCGTCACCCATCAATTTCTTGTCGTCGTTGACGGCTGCTGTGACAAGGTTCGCTTGGGCTTCGATGTGATTTTTCGTCCAAACTTGTTCGAATTGATCGGCACCGGCTTGACCGTAGATCGATTTGATGGCTGCTTTGAAGTCAGCTGTGTGCATATCTTCAGCCCAGTTTGCCGCATCGTAATCTTTCGCTTGGTCAACGCCAGCTGTCATGCTGAGGTTTGCAAGAGCAACGTGTTCAGCGGCGAGGCTGTTGAGTGTTGAACGAAGATCTGCTGCTTTTGAGTCAGCTTTCGTGTTGTCGAATTTCTCAGGCATCTGTGTTGTGATCGCAACAGAGAGTGCTTTTGAGATGTCATACATACGGCTGTATCCTTCGCGGAACGTGTTGTACGATCCTTCGTAGTCACCCGCTGCGTATTGTTGGAACGTTTTGTAGACGTCTGCTTCGTGAGCACGGAGAACTTCTTCAGCTGCTGCTTTCGGGAGTTTACCTTCCGTTGCTGTATCGAGGAAGCTTGAGAGATCTTGTACGAACTCTTCTGTTTCTTTCTTCGAAGCGTTGATACCGTCTTGGTCGTCCGCTTTTACGGCTTTTACGAGGTCAGTCGTATATTTGTTGTGAGCAACGAAGATCTTCTCGAATTGTTTCGCGCCTTCGTCACCGTAGACAGAAGCGATTGCTGGTGTCATGTCGAGTGCGTTTTGTTTGAGTGCTGCTTCGTAGTACTGTGCGTCTTTTGAACCGTCATATTGTTTCTTCATGTCCATGACGGCAAGAACGAAGTGCTCAGAGAGTAATTGATCGAGTGTGGCACGAAGGTCAGCGGCTTTCGTTTTGACCGTGACGTTTTTCGGTGCATCTTGTTTCATGTCTTCTCCGCCACCGGAAGCGAATGCTGCCGTTCCTGGTAGTACGAGTGCTGCTGCCATTGCTGATGCTGCGAATTTTTTCGTGTGTTTCATCTGAAATCATTCCTCTCATTTTTTGGTTTATTTGGTAGGTGTTTCTTGCCTGTTCTGAATAG
This sequence comes from Exiguobacterium sp. PHA03, assembly GCF_041945985.1. Lineage (NCBI taxonomy): Bacteria > Bacillati > Bacillota > Bacilli > Caryophanales > Exiguobacterium > Exiguobacterium sp. PHA03. Next base: position 2,014,089 of record NZ_JAUTYQ010000001.1, on the reverse strand, counting down.
CTTACGCATCACTGGTCGATTTGGATTGCATGAAGTTTTATTTTTTTCAAAAGACTGTTGAAGTGATGTTTCATGCCATCTGGTGTACCGTTGCTGCGTCGTTCTGGAAAGCTTACGCCGAGCAGTTCATTTTGGATTTAAAAAAATCGTAAAAACCCGCAGATCGTGGGAAACTGTTTTTCTGCTTCCTTATATACACAAACTAAAATTTTTTAGAGAAATTGCCTGTCTGGTCGTGTTACACTAATTGCGGAACACGTTTTGTAGCGAATTTGGAACTATTTAATACCAGGTACTAATATGCTATACTGTTCTCAGACTGAATCAATGAAAGGTGATCAAGATGGTACAAAACCAAACAGGCACGGATCAGCCAACGCGTGAACGCCTGAAGAAGCAACAGCCTTCGAACCAGGAAACCGGCAATCCGGAGCACAAATCAGAGCGACGTCTTCGTGCGTACTCGACACGCCGAGTCCCGATCATCGTACGCGTACTGATCGTTCTCGTTCTCATCGTCGTAGCACTGATCGTCGGCGCAATGGTGGGTTATGCGACGTTTGGTGGTGGCGAGGCAATGGATGTGTTAAAGCTCGACACATGGACCCGCATCACCGATTTTTGGATGAAATCTTAATTTTAATCAGTGATGGGAGCTGTCGAATATGTATACAATCGAACAAATCAAGGAAGTCATTCCGCACCGGTATCCGTTTTTACTCGTTGACCGCATTTTAGAAGTCGAAGAGGGAAAACGTGCCGTTGGAATCAAGAACGTGACGGCGAACGAAGAATTCTTCAATGGCCATTTCCCAGAATACAATGTCATGCCTGGCGTCTTGATCGTCGAAGCACTCGCACAAGTCGGTGCCTTCGCTGTGCTGAAGATGGAAGAAAACCAAGGGAAGCTTGCCTTCTTCGCAGGAATTGAAGGATGTCGCTTCAAACGTCAAGTCGTTCCCGGGGATCAGCTCCGCCTCGAAGTCGAATTGACGAAGGTCCGTGGACCAATCGGTAAAGGTCGTGCCACAGCCACAGTCGATGGGGAAGTCGCCTGTGTCGCTGAACTGACGTTTGCTATGAAGTGAAGCCAACATGAAACGCTGGCTGATCCCTCTTGCGATTTCCTTACTTGTCATTCCGGGTTGTCAGCGCGCGGAACAAGCGAAGACCGCTTCCCCGACGGTCATCGTAGATCCCGTTAAGCGCGCGGGGCAGACCGAGAACATTTCCGCACAGGTCACGCTGACGGAAAATGACCGGATGCGTCTCGTCATCCGGACAGCAAATGACATTCGGCTCGATGACCAACAGGTCGATATCCGCCTCGATGTCGCCAATCAATCGATTCCGTTTCCGTTCGTCTCCTTCCAAGCAAAGAAGATGGGGGAAATCCGGACCTATACGTCCGATACGACGATTGAAAAAGAAGTCTTCGATGACCAGCGTCTTCCGGTCCTCATCATTGATGCAGGAGCAGGGCGTGGGATCGAGATTCCGCTTGAGATCGTTAAATAAGACAGCAGGGTGAGCGTTTTGCTCCAAATGCTGTCTTATTTTTGTTTTGTTTTAAGTCATCAGGGTAATCAAAACCTATACAAAGGAGGAATCAATATGGATCACGCAGTACAGCAACGACTGACGGATTGTATTCTCGCCTGTAATCATTGTTTTGATGCTTGCCTGAACGAGGAACATGTCGGACATATGTCAGATTGTATTCGACTCGACCGCGATTGTGCCGATATCTGTAGCTTATTGCTGCAAGCGATCGCTCGAAACAGCGCAAATGTCGCGGTCCTTGCAAAGGCATGCCAAGAAATCTGTGAAGCATGTGCGACTGAATGTAGCAAACACGATCATGACCACTGCCAAGCTTGTGCGCAAGCATGTACGGAATGTGCAGAAGCGTGTCGCCAGCTTATCTAATACCTTGTCCTTGGACGAGGTTTTTTTATTATAAAAAAATAGCAGGAATTCAAGAATTCTTCTGGTTATTTTTGGCGGATTTGTTTACTATTTAGGGAGGTAATATTAAATCACGATAGGAGTATACATACACTTATGAAAAAACTTAGCTTACTTTTGATGGCACTCGTTGTTGCATTTGGTCTGAAGTTACCGGTCTATGCGGAAACAGTCGAGTGGGACGTCACAGGAACGGGCACAGGTCCGTATACGTTGACGTTTGAAGGCACAGGCATCGTCGATATCACGTCTGAGACGGCACTTGTCTTTGAAGACGGCGTAACAGGAAAAGACGTCAACATCGAAGAGACACCGGTCGTGACGTTCACGGCAGAGACGGCACCTGTCGTCAAGGTCGTCTCAGCAGATGGCCAGCGGACGGTTCTCGTCCAATTCGGTAAAGTCGTTACACCAGATGAGCCGACGACAGACGAACCGACGACAGACGAACCGACGACAGAGACACCAAAGACGGATGAGCCAGTCACAGAAGATCCAGCGACAGACGAACCCGTCAAGGAAGAACCAACACCGGAAGAGCCTGTGAAAGAAGACCCGGTCAAGGAAGAGCCGACATCGGAAGAACCAACGACCGAAAAACCAGAGACAGGTGATGACGCGACACCGACACCAGTCGAAACACCGACGACGGCAACGATCGAAGGAACGATCTGGTTCGATGAGAACGAGGACGGGATCCGTCAAGAGAAGGAAACACGTCTCGATGATATCCTCGTCTCTTTGATGAATCGGAACGAAGATGTCATCGATGAAGCCTACACGAAGAACGGCACATACAGCTTCAAGAATTTGAAGCCAGGAACGTATGAAGTGGAAGTCGACGGATATGATATGGGTTACTACTTCTATTCCGAGCAAAACGTCGGTGACGACCGGACGATCGATTCCGATGTCGACGAAGACATGGGAACGAAAAAAGTCCGTCTCGTCGCAGGACAAACGGAAGTGATTGACGCTGGTCTCTACGGCGACGAAGAGCTTGACGGTATGTTCGAGCATTGGTTAGCTGTCGTCAACTTCTTTGATGCGAACGGCAACCAAAAGCCAGATTATGACGAAGGAACAGTTCCTGCGACATATACGGTGACGGATGCAATCACAGGAAAAGACGTCTATCAAGAGAAGATTTCGAAAGATGATCTAATGATGATCCAGCTCGATCCAGGTACATACACAGTCAAGACGGAAGTCGCAGAAGGCTACACGGTCAAAGCGATGCACCACCTTGACATGGATGACTTAATGATGGATATGGATGAAGAAATGTATGAAGATTATGAGTCATTCGCTCAGCAAGCAAAAGCGATGAAATTGATGGCGAACGATGAAGAAGCCTTGACGCCAGAAGAACAAGAAATGGTTGATGAGTTGTTGAAGTACTTTGAGCGGAAATCACCGGAAGCGGGTGTGACGATCGAAGAAGGTAGCCTCGGTACGATCTTGCTCGCAGAAATTGCGAAAGTAGAACCGGTCGCGAAGCCAACGCCAAAACCAACAACAACACCAACGTCAACAAAAACGCCGGTCAAAGCAGTCGATGCTGCGACAAAACAGTCGACGACAACAGCAACGGAGACATTACCACAAGCTGGCGAAGATAAGCCATTCCCATACGCAGCAACAGGAGCAGGTCTTGCTGTCGTAGGTCTTTGGTTACTCGTTCGTCGTGGAGCTTAATCATTTACAGGGGGACCTTCTACAAGGAGGTCTCTTTTTTGATGTGTGTATTCTTTGACACACACGCACACATGTGTGTATAGTAAAGGTATTACTAAAAGGAAAGAGGGATGACGATGTTAACGACAAAACAGATTAGTGAATTGTTACGCGTCTCAGAAGAAACGGTCCGTCGCTGGATCCGGACAGGTGAATTACATGCTGAACAGGACGGAAAAGGGTACCTTGTCGATGAGTTGGCACTGAAACGTCTCGTTGATCAGAAGTCGCAAATTCCAGGTACAGCGATGAATAAGATTCTCCCGCTCATCCAAGACATGTTCGGACCGGAAGCAGCGCAGTTCGCAAAATCGAACCTGTTCGATCCACTCCGTCAATCGATGGAACAGGCACCCCCGAAACCGGAAGCGTCGACAGAGTCACTCGCAGAAGAACTCGATCGCCTGAAACGGAAAAAACGTCGTCTTGAACTCGAGCATGAACTGAAGTTACTAGAGATTGAAGAAAAAATTGCGGCGGTTGAACGGAAAGTTCAATCGTAAAGACAAAAAGCGATGTTCCCGATATAGGAGACATCGCTTTTTTCGTTTCGCTACAAGAAAAACCCACTTCACGAGGCGGAAGGGGTTTTGTCGTTTGTTTGTTTCTTTTTTCGTTGCCAGTACCAGTAAGCAAGTCCCAGTCCAATCGGGATTGCAGCCAGATACGGATTGGCTTCGATGAAGCCGATCATCTCAAAGAGCGCGAACCATCCACTGAGTAAACCGAGGATGAGTAAAATCGTCCGTAGTGCTTCGGGAAGCTTGCGGATCCGATACGCAATGAGACAGACGAGGCAAAAGATAATGATAGCCACGAGCATTCCTCCCATTCCCGTAATCCAGTATAGCGTATTCGGAAAGCTTTTTCGATGCACAAATCTTCTCCTCTCCCGTATAGTGGAGACAGAGAAACTATCGAAGGACGTGATGGAATGCAACTGACAGTGATTGGAACAGGATATGTCGGTCTTGTGACCGCCATCGGACTGGCTGAAAATGGACATAACGTGACATGTGTCGACTTGAACGCTGATCGGATGGCCCAACTGACACGAGGAATCCCACCGATTAAGGAAGAGGGAATCGAAGAAGCGTTAATCGCGAATCAACATCGAATGACGTTCACGACGGAATATCCAGTCGCAAAGACATACCTTGTCGCTGTCGGAACACCAGAGAAAGCGGACGGCAGTTGCGACTTATCAGCGGTAGAAGCCGTCGTCGCCCATATTGAACGAATCGCACCAAGTGCGGCTGTCGTCATTAAATCGACAGTGCCACCTGGTACGACGATGCAACTAGCGATGCAGTATCCGACGTTACGCTTTGCAATGGTGCCTGAATTTTTACGGGAGGGCACAGCACTCGCTGATATGCGAAAGCCTCACCGTGTCGTCATTGGAACGAATGATGAAGACTTATCAAACGAACTTGCGACACTATTTGCGACGACCGCTCCTCTTGTCGCAGTCGATCCGACGACGGCAGAGTTGACGAAGTATGCAGCGAATAGTTTTTTAGCAGTGAAAATCAGTTTTATCAATGAAATCGCGCGACTAGCAGATGCAGTTGGTGCTGATGTCTCTGATGTCGCAAAAGGCATCGGTCTTGATCCACGGATTGGCTCCTCGTTCTTACGGGCTGGAGCTGGATATGGCGGATCTTGTTTCCCGAAAGACATCGCAGCACTTACGACGCTCGCTCGTCAGCATGATCAGCAACTTCACGTCATCGAAGCAGCTGATAAGACAAATGAAGCACAACTGGACTATGTGTTACAAAAAATCCAACCGCGGACAGGATTGCGCGTGGCGCTACTCGGTCTCGCCTTTAAACCAGGAACGGATGACTTACGTGATGCGCCGGCATTACGACTAGCGACACGTCTTGAGCAATTCGGTGTCATCGTAACCGGATATGACCCTGTTGCACGGACGCTACTCGACCAAAAGCAAACGGTCGAAGAGGCGTTACAGGACGCAGATGTTGCCGTCATCATGACGGAGTGGGAAGAACTCCGTCTTATCACACCAGAGCAGTTCATTCGTCAGATGCGTCAGCCACGTGTCGTCGATGGACGTAACTGTTGGTCGTTTATGGATCATCCGGGTGGTGTTCAATACGAAAGTATTGGACGCCCTTCTAAATCATTTTCGAACAATCGTACCATTTGACCTGTCATGATAGGTGAGACCCACGCGGACTCACCTATTTTTTTGATGAAAAGGAGCAGACGAATGGTCATTGATTATTTCGCAGTCTTACCGAGTGGTAAAAAAGGAGCGCTAGAGCCGCACTGTCTGACGCAAGGTACCTGGTATCAGCGTATCAATGAGGAGTTGTTCCGGGCAATTCATTACGGGGCGGGCATCATCCGGATACGAGATAAGGGAGCGGAGCTGCGGATTCCGATTGAGTTTGGGTTCGGTTATGTCCTCCAGTACTTGCGCCAGTTTACGGAAGCAGAGCGACAGGACGGACGAAAGCGTCATGTCTTGCAACGTCAACTTGATTGGATTGGTCGTGGATTACCGATTGAACTCAAACGACGTGGATCAAAAATCGAGATGTGGGCCGATGATGTGCATCGGCTACATCGTGAATCATTTCTTCGAGCGATCGAAAAAGCGGATCATTTCATTTCATGAAACCAAACTTTATTTTAGTAAAACGAAAACAAAACAGAAATTTAATATAATGTAAGCGTTTTCTTTAAAGGGGTAAATCCAAAAATTAATTTCCATGCACAGCCCGTATAAATATATTTTATCTTACTACTATTCCCCTATTTTTTACAAAAAATCTATTGTGGCGTCTTTTCTAGTTTTGTATATTTGACGTGTAGCATTCTTACCGATTCTCAAAAACGAAACGGTGGTGTGCACGAATCTACAATAAAAATAGCTTTTTGAAGCGGTTTTGGCAGTATCTTTAGTTCATCCCAATCGGATACATATGAATCACGGATAGATCGTCTTGATGATAGACGAATGATCGCACGTGAAACAGAACGTACTCCTCCTAAGACGACTAAAGAATTTTTTGACTGCTCTAAAGTAAAATATTTCTATATTTTACTTATATTGTAGATTTAAAATTGGGATTTTCGCTTTTGATTTGTTAGAAAAGAGGAGGAATAGTAAACATGGGTTATTCGAAGAAAACGAACAAATTGTACGCTGCTGCAGCTGCGCTTGCAGTCACGGCGTCTGTCGTAGCTCCGGTTGCTGCTGATGCAGCATCGAAGGTCTCGGTTAAATACATCTCTCCAATCTTGATGAAACATGCAGGTGGTTCGAAATACGCAGTCAAGAAATTGACGCTTCCGACGAAAGTCAAAGTCAAACTTTCAAACGGCAAGTATGAGATGCGCTCAGTCAAGTGGAGCGGTTCTGTCAAATTCGAAAAGAAATACATCAACAAATACCAAGTTCTCTACGGTAAGGTAGCCGGTACGACGAAGAAAGCAGTTCTTAAAGTCGAGCTTCAAAACTATGTCGTAGATATCATCGAACCAGTCCTCGAACCGGTTGCTGTTGGCGGAAAAGTTCAATTGCCAAGCACAATCAACGTTCAATACAAATCAGGTATCATCGTCAAGCGCCCAATTAGCAAGTTCAACCTCAAAACTCCATCGACTTCAAAAGCAGGCAAATATAAATTAGCTTACACGTACAAAGGTGCTAACTCTGTCGTAACAGGTTACATCAACTACGAAGTTAAGGCAGCAAACATCTCGAACGTCATGGGAAGCGTTGATGATCAGAAGCTTTCAGTCAAAGCAGACGTCATGTACCCAGCAGTGGGCGCGAAGGCAGAACTCTTGATCTACCCAGGCAAAAACATGTCAGCTACACCAATCGTAGCGAAAGGAACGCTCTCGAAAGGGAAGTTCATGGCATCGCAAGGTGGTATTCCAGAAGGAACACACAGCTATGTCGTCAAAGTCGGCGCTGTCAAATCAGCTGCGATGGACTTCACGATTGCAAGCACAGTCCTCGCTTCAGCAAAAGCAATCGGCAAAGAGAGAGTCGAAGTTTCATTCTCGCGTGCCGTTGACTCTGTCACAGCAGACAACTTCAAAATCGAAGGTGCGACAGTTAAATCCGCGACACTTAGCCCAGACAAGAAATCAGCCGTTCTTGAAGTGGAAGGACTCGAGTATGGCAAAGACTACTCAGTTGACGCGAAAGGAATCATGGTCGGTGGCGTCGTGAAGGATCTCGGTTCGCTCAGCTTCATGACACAAAGTGTTGAAGATATTTGGATGCTAGAAGTATCACCAAAAGCTTCGACAATCGTTGCGAACGGAGCAGATAACACGGAAGTGACATTCGCTCTTAAAAACAAATCGACGGGTGAAGTCGATAAAAATGCAGATGATATCGTCTTGAAATTGTCGACATCATTCGGTGCTCTCGCGAAAGATCGTGTCACGATCCAGGACGGTAAAGCGACGGTTCTGTTGACGTCTGAATTCAGTAATACAGATATCGAAGCAATCATCAAAGCAGAAATCATTGAAACGGCAGCTGGAGATTACAAAAACCTAATCGGTAAGATTGCTGGAGAAACGAAAGTCAAATTCAGCACGATCGCTGTGACGCCTGCTCCAATTGAGATGATCAATGTTCTTGCAGCTGAGTCGAACCAAGCAGATCGCGTAACGATCTTCCTTGATAAAGCCGTCTCACGTGAACTTCTGCTTAAATCATTTGGACTCGATAAAGTCATGCAAGGTCTTCATGAAGAAGATTACCTCGCAAACGATAACATCCAAATCGAACAATTCGAGGGAACAAAACGTGTCATCGGTGTCAAAGCAGTTCCTTCGAATCCAAAAGCATTCGAGTTGATCTTGGACAAAGAAACACCACTCCAAGATAACGCAGTCGTTAAGCTGACAGCGAAAATCACGAGCAACACGGATACAGAAGTCAAATCAAAAGCAAGCTTCAAGTTAACAGATGCTCGTCAGCCTGAAGTCACTTCTGTTAAGGCTGTAGGGTTGAATCAACTCGAAGTGAAATTCTCTGAATCTGTTGCTACAGCTGATTTCAAAATCGACGGTCAGTACGGCGGGAAGTACTTCGACGTCCTCCATTATGGATTTGATAATAAAATGGGTATCGATCGCCGTGATACAGTCAAAATCACTTTAAAAGATAACTATCCAGGTCTTAAACAAGGTTACTTCGCAGCGGGTAAACACTCACTTCAAGTATCAAGCATTTACGACTATGCAGCGCTTTCTGATGAAACGAATATCGGTACGACTCAAAACCTTGACTTCACAGTTGCAGCAGACACGGTTAAACCGACAGCTGGTGTTGTAGTTGAGTCGCCTGAACAATTCCGTATCATGTTCAGTAAAGGTCTTAAAAAAGCGAACATCTTAGCATTGCTTGATAATGAATTGAAGTTTGAGCGTTACAACTCGAATACGAAGAAATATGAAGACTTCAGCAAATATGTGGACGTCACGTCGTATAACAAAGAGACGGGCGAAGCAGTCATCGAGTTGATGAAGGACTGGACGGAAATCTATGATACCGTCAACACGAAAGAAAACTACTACAACGATAAATTCCGCATCACACTCGCGAAAGATGCGATTCAGGCTGAAGCGAATGGAGAGAAGAATGACGCACTCGTGCTTGATTTGAACTATGATGGGTCTCCTCTTAATTCACCAGATCTGAAGAGTGCTGAGATTAACACGATTGATCGCTTAGCACCAAGTAATGATTTCGTTGTTATGATGAGTGAGCCTGTTAAAATCCGCGATCTCGATGAGTACAACACGCCACTCATTAATAGTGATGGTGTAGTCTTACCTCCGAAGACAACTGTTGAATTCATTGGTAAAAACAAAGACGGAAAAATCGTTACAATCGATGGTTCGGTCCTTAATTACACGGATACAACAGACAAAAACTTCCGCGTCGCAGCAAACGAGAATCTACAAAAGCTTGTTGACATGGAAGGTTACGGTGAAGAGTGGAAAGTCGTCGTCAAATCACTTTCTGATGATGTCGGCAACACAGTTGCGACAGCGACACATGATTTCAAACTCATGAAAACACCACCAACACCAGTCTTATCACCATTTGAAATCCTTAAGGTCACTGCTAATGAGAAAAACGAGAAAGATGTCATTCGCATCAAATTCACAGAGGGCGTTCAGTACTCTGGTATGTACGATGCGACAAGTACAGCGAATTATGTCCTGAACGGAAAAGCACTTCCGGTCGGAACAACGATTTCGCTTGCTGACTCAGATGACATCGTATCGAACGGACTTGATATCGTGAAGATCAAAGTCCCAGCTGGTACGCTGAAAACGTTGTCGAACGTCATCGTCGTCAATAAAGATCTTCAGTCGTATGACAACTCTGTCTTGACTGGTGGTTACGAGAAAGCTGTTCTTCTCGGATTGAACTAAGGAATGTGAACCTCTTTCTACTTCGGTAGAAGGAGGTTTTTTCGAGGAATTAGCGCAATCGATTGCATTTTGGAAAATCTATTTACTTAATTTGAAAAATCAGGCTTATATTCATCGTAATAAAATGTTAAATTATGTGATGTTATTTGGAAATTCAGGTGGAAATATTAAAAAACATATATAGATAAAGGAGATTTAATCCATGAGAAGAACGAAAAAAGTATCTGTTGGATTGTTAGCAGCAGTCGTCGCAACAAGTGGACTCACCTATGCACCAGAACGCGCACAAGCATTCACAGCAGGTGAGAAACTCGACAACCGTGTCATCTTCCAAAGCTTTAGCCTCTTCCAGCCGTATGAAAGCAACATGTACAGGACGCTTGCGAAAAAAGGAGATTTATTGAACACATGGGGCGTGACGGATGTCTGGCTTCCACCTGCCTATCGTTCATTTGACATGGCTCGTTATTTAGAAGGATATGCGATTGCCGATCGATATGACCTTGGTGAATTCCCGCAAGGACCGGGTGGTACGATTCCGACGAAGTACGGAAAAGCCTCACAACTCGAGATGATGGTCGATATGTTGCATGACGATCACATCAAAGTCCAAATGGATCTCGTACCGAACCAAATGCTTGGTCTAAGTCAACGGGAAGCAGTTTATGTTCGTCGTGCGACGGGTTCAGGTAAACCATTCGCAAATCCATTCACAGGTGGCGAAACGACGAAGACCCTCGCGACTCCTTACCTCGCTTACACAAAAGGTGGCGGTATGGGACAAGCGAAATACGGCTACATCAAAGAATGGAACAAGTCGTATCTCAACGGAACCTCTCTTCAAGGTCAGGGACTTGGACGGATCATGACGGACCAAGACGGGAAAGCCTACCGTTTCTTTGGTGTCGATCACGCGGACAACTACTTGCCAGAATGGTTGCTTGAAGCAGCAAAAACGGGACACATCAACACGGTCGATTCGTATCTCGCGACAGATGGCTGGTATGAAGTATCAGAGGATAACTGGAAACCGATGTTGACGCAATACACAAAAGACACAGGCTATCTTCCGTTCATGCTCAAGAATGGCTTTGCATCAAAAGAAGATTTGTTGACGTCTAGTGAAGATAAGAAAATTGCAGACTTAACCAATCAATACATGAGTACAAAAGCGGAGTATGGTTATGGTTCAGAAGAACGTTCGTTCCAAAACGATAACTCTGGTATCGATACAGAAGATCAGTTCCTCTTCGTCGATGAAAAGGGCACGCCGACGCAGACGATCAATAACACGATGGCAAGAAATGATGAATTCCTAGTCGGTGTTGACCTCGCGAACTCGAACCCGGAAGTCATCAAGGAACAGAAGAACTGGATGAAGTGGATGCTTGAAACGTATAAGTTCGACGGATTCCGAATCGATGCGGCGTCGCACTATGATAAAGCGATTCTAAAAGCAGAAGCAGAGATCTCGAAAGCGCATTTCGGAAAACAAGATTACTTGAGCTATATCGAAAGCTATAAAGTGTCTCAACGTTCGTACATGAAGGAAAACAACAACGAACAACTCATCATGGACTCTGATTTGTACTTCACATTGCGTTCAGCGCTAAAAGCTTCGCAAAAACGTCCACTTCGTGATCTTGCGAAACTCTCAGTCGTAGACCGTGAAGGGTATGGCGCGACAGATGTTCAACCAAACTGGTCGTTTGTCAATAACCACGACCAAGAGAAAAACCGCGTCAACCAAATCATGCTCGATATGTTTGGCATCAAGGCGGGTGCCCAGTACAGTAAAACGGATCAGCCGAAGTCGTTTGAGAAGCTGTACACGAAAGAAAAAGAAGCAAAAGCACTCGCAATCTACAACAAAGAGCTTGCTAGTCCGACGAAGAAATACTCAACGGAAAACATCGTCGCTCAGTATGCGTTCCTTCTTTCGAACAAAAATACAGTTCCGACGGTCTACTACGGTGATCTCTACCAGACCGATGCATCGTACATGTCAAAAACGACACCGTACTATGACGAAATCACGAATCTCTTAAAAGTACGTAAAAAATACGCGTACGGTAAACAGTTCGTGGCTTACCATACATCGAACACATCAAAAGAAGCTGGGAAAGATTTGATTTCAAGCGTTCGCTTCGGGAAGAACCGTAACACGGGTGTCGCGACCGTCATCGGGAAAAATGCAGGTCTAAATACGACGATTCCAGTCAACATGGGTAAAACACACGCGAACCAAGTCTTCGTTGATGCAAGTGGTGTCACGAACACGAAACTCGTCACGGATAAGAACGGTATCTTGACAGTTCCGGTCAAGGGTATCAAGACGGCGGAAGTCAACGGGTACGTCGGCGTCTTCGTTCCGCAAGCAATAAAAGCACCAGTCGCAACGATCAAAGCCGGTGCAGTCTACCAAGGGAAAGCGTTGAACTTGAAAACGACAATTGCAAACTCAAAATCAGCAATCGCTTCGACTCGCTACCGTGTCCTCGATACAAAAAAAGCGACAGTCGATTCAAAAGGTCGCCTGACAGGTAAAGCAACAGGGAAAACGACGGTTGAAGCAACGGTTACGTTAAAAGATGGTTTTGTTTTGAAGACGGTTTTGCCGATCGAAACAAAAGCAAACAGCGTCACGCTGAAAGCAACAAAAGCAACACTGAAGAAGAACCAGACGACACGGATTGCCTATACTTCAGCAACGGATAAAATCAAAGCCGTTCAGTATACGTCAGCAAACAAAAAAGTCGCACAAGTCTCGTCACGCGGTAACGTTAGAGGTATTAAAGCAGGCAAAACGACTATTCGTGTCACATACACGACAGTTGGAAACTATAAAGTCGTCAAAACATTCACAGTCACCGTCAAGTAACATCAAACACCACTCTCAACACGAGAGTGGTGTTTTTTATGATTTGCGTCAATGTTTCACTATATTCCACATAATTCCATCTAATCTGGGTATTAGTAAGAAAGACCTAGAGGGAGGAACGATGATGCGCACATGGATAGCAGGGAGTCTAGCACTTGGTTTGATCTTTAGTACGGTACCGGTCAATGCGATCGAGAAAAAAGAGGCGATTCGTCCTGCGACATTGGCGAAAGCAAAAGAAGTACCAGCCTTTTCGAAACAAGCGGGGAGTGCCTTAACAGGACGATTTGATTCAAAAGGATTAGCAGTCTGGTATTTTGACGCGAAGGATTTTGTGGCGAAAGGTACACACTTCGAGTTCGAGCTTGATTACAACACGTACGGGACGATGTTCGCGAGCAAAGCGGATGCTGAAGCGGGACGGGTCTACAATCGCTATTACCAAGTCACGGATGATACGCTCTACTTCCCACTCAGTTGGAGTGGACGACAGTACTTAGTGCTCGAAGGGTATCCGGGCGACCGCTACTCCGTTCCTGCCTATATCTCACGTTACGAACCGATCGAGGAATCGATGACGGCAGCCGTTCAATCGGTTAAACCGGCACTGCTCGTGCAGACGCGCTCAGGTGCAATGCGAGCGCAAGCCTTCGGCGCCTTAAAAGTAGAGTCGGTCGCGTCAGAGCTTCGAATCGAGCGACTCGTCTATGCTTCCTATGCGGAAGCGAAAGCAGCGCAACAGAAATTCGAACGCTCATCAGCTGTCGCGTTCGCAGAGTTCGATGCACCAATTCAAGCATTCGGAGTCGATGCCTATCAGAAACATCAATGGTCGCTGCAGAACACAGGACAAAAGAAAGGTCTCAAAGGAGCTGACATCGGTTTCGTCGCCATGCAAAAACGGATCAAAGGAAAGAAGCTGTCTGCGATAAAAGTTGCAGTACTTGATTCCGGTATTAATCCGACGTATGCCGACTTTGCGGGAAAAGTCCGGATGGATCTCGGCTACGATTTCATCAATGGCGATAAGACGGCCTGGGATGATAACGGACATGGTTCACATGTCGCCGGGATCATTGCGGCGGGTGGAAATAACACATACGGGATGACCGGCATCAATCCGATGACGACGTTGATTCCGATCAAGGTCCTCGATGAGTCAGGGGCTGGTTCAGTATCGGGACTGGTCAAAGGCATCCAGCATGCGACGAAACAAGGTGCCAGGGTCATCAACATGAGTCTCGGTGGCAATTCCTCTTCGAAATCGATCGAATCGGCATTAGCGGCAGCGGTGAAAAAGAACATCTTGATCGTTGCGGCATCCGGGAACGAAGGACGCGGAACGATCGCATACCCGGCACGTTCGAAATATGTTTTATCCGTCGGTGCGACGGGTCGCAAGGACGAAAAAGCATCGTTCTCGAACTACGGAACAGGACTGGATTTGGTCGCGCCGGGTGTCTCGATTCCAAGTTACCTCGCGGATGGGGAGTTGCTGTATGGCAGCGGCACATCGATGGCGACGCCACACGTTGCCGGTGTCGCCAGTCTCTTAATCAGTCTGAAGCCATCCTTAAAGGCAAGTAGCGTCGAAAGTATTCTCAAGAAATCAGCGAAAGATCTCGGTAAAAAAGGCTATGATACTAGCTATGGTGCCGGTCGTTTGAACGCCGATAACGCCGTCAAATTGATTCCTTGATGTAGTCGAGAAGTCCTGCGCTAGCAGGGCTTCTTTTTTTCGATCAATTTATTGATTGATGAAGGTGAAAAGAACTAGAAAAATCAATTTTTTCCATTATAATGAAAAAGGATACATCGATAGGAGCGTGAAACTGTATGAAAAAACTCATCGTCAGCACCCTCATCGTGAGCGCGTGCAGTACATATACATTTAGTGCGACCGAAGCCGCTACGACTGCCAAAAAAGTCCCGGCGATCGAAGCAAAAACAAAAAAAGGCTACATCAAAGGCAAGTACGACGCGAGCGGGAAAGCCTTGTTCTATTTTGATACGAAGACCTATTTATCAGGTGGAACACATTTGAAGTTCGCCTTCGATACTTCAAAAAAAGCGACGGTCTATACGTCGCAGACGGAATATAAACAAAAAGATCCGTATGCGCGGTATGCGAACAGTAAAAAGACGCTCTTTTTCCCACTGACGTGGAGTGGGCGACAATACATCGAAGTGACGGGAGCGAAGAATAAGGCGTTCACGATTCCCTATAAGCTCGAACGTCTCGAACCAATTCGTGAATACGCGACCAAATCGACGACGACCGGACAAGCGACGAGTCTCGTCGTCCGTCTGAATGGGGCGACGAAAGCGAGCACGTTATCACGGACGTCGCGCGCCGCTCATCACGAAACGATCGACAGTACGTTACGACTCGAGAAGTTCTCCTACAACAGCTTCATTCAAGCCATAGCAGTCAAACGTCAACTTGAACAAACGAAGGGCGTCCGGTACGTCGAACTCGATCAACCGATGAAGTTACTCAGTACCGATCCCTTCCAGTCCGTCCAGTGGGCATTAAAAAACACCGGACAGCGTGGAGGCGTTAAGGGAGCGGACATCGGTTATCACGCGATGGTCAAGCGGATTGCCAACAAATCACGTTCAACCGTTCGTGTGGCGGTCGTCGATACGGGCATCAATCCGACCTATGCGGATTTCGCCGGACGTGTCCGGATGGATCTCGGGTACGATTTTGTTCATAAGCGTCAGCTTGCCTATGACGATCATGGTCACGGGACACACGTCGCCGGTGTCATCGCCGCAGCGTCGAACAACGGTTACGGGATGATGGGGATCAACGACCGGGCGAGCATCATTCCGATCAAAGTTATCTCGCGCAATAACTATGCTTCGAACTCGAATATCGCCAAAGGGATCCTGTTCGCCGTGAAACAAAAGGCGAAAGTGATCAACTTAAGTCTTGGCGGTGGTGGTGTTTCCCTGGCGATTGAAGATGCCTTAGCGGAAGCACGCAAGAAAGGGATCTTCGTCGCGGCAGCGACCGGGAACGAAGGGGCGTCGAAACTGTCCTATCCGGCACGGTCGAAATATGCCTTCTCGGTCGGAGCGACGAACCGGTCCGATAAACGGGCCTCGTTCTCGAACTATGGTGAAGGACTGGATCTCGTCGCACCAGGGCAAGATATCGCGAGTTATTTACAAGACGGCGAATCGATCTTTTGGAGTGGTACATCGATGGCGACACCGCATGTCGCTGGCGTCGCGAGTGTCCTCTATAGCTTAAAGCCAAGTATCAAAGTGACGGACGTCGAATCGATCCTCCGCAAGTCAGCGAAAGACCTCGGCAAAAAGGGCTATGACACGACGTACGGATACGGTCGCTTGAATGCTGATCGTGCCGTCCAGCTCGTGAAATAAGGAAAGTGGGGCGAATGATGAAAGCACTAGGAAAAGTGTTGGTGATCGTACTATTGGCGATAGCGTTTTTAGTTCCGGATACAGCATTAGCAGCAACAAAAGAAGAAACGCGCCTAACAAACTTGTATAAGGATTTAAAGCATGGGATGACAATCGAGCAGGTCGCTACAACACTTTATGGAAAAGAAGCCAAAAAACACATTCGATATCGGAAAGGACAGCCGACGATTTTACGCGTGCCGATCAATGACGAAACAGTCGAAGAAGGGCATAAGCAATTGATTCAAGTGATGGAGGATCGCTCCGTGAAGCAAGGTCCAAGCCTTGTCCTGCATTTCATGACAAAGAAAAGAAGTAACGTCTATCGATTGGTCATCAAAGCCGTGTTCATCGAGCGGAAGTCAACGACGGGGTACCGTGAGAGTACACGTCAGTTGAAACACGGTGCGAAGCCGGAAAATGGAATGACGGAAAAACAAATCGACGCAATGCTCACGGGCAAAGGACTAGGTCACTGGACGACTGTTGCCAATATGAATACGACGTCAGGCTATTCGAAAGAGGAAGTTCGTCGAGGCTTTCAGGAATTGTATCGGATTAAGACTTATGTATTTCCGACTACACAAAAAAATAAGTGGAAAGAAATCAATTTCGCCTACAGTCACGAACGAAAAAAGTTTGTCGTAGATAATATCCGTATAGTAGGACCGAATGATACGGCGCCTGAGTTTTAACGAAGTATATCCAGTCGGTAAACGAAAGAAAAAGCGTATCGTGTCGAAGATCATAGTCAGTATTAAAAAGGAGAGTAGAGTATGAACACGACCTTCATGAAAATCACGGTGGCGACAATCATCGCGGGATCAACACTCTTTAGTGGAACGGCATCGGCGGCGACGAAAGTCGAGACGACAGCGACGAATCAATACACGGCACTTAAAGCGGGTATGACGATGGAGCAAGTCGCAAAAATCTTATACGGCAAAGATTATAAAAAGCAATTAACGACGAAAAGTGGTTCACAAGTATTGAAGATGAAAGAAGATCTCAAATTCACAGCAGACCATCGTAAACAAATCTATTACGAAATCTATGATCCGAAAGCAAAAATCCCGCCTACCGAAACATCGCTCGGCTTCATGACGAAAAAGAACGATTCAGTCTATCGTCTCGTCTCGAAAAATATTGAAACAGGACGTAAGACGTATTCCGAATATCGCGAGAGTACACGGAAGTTAAGCGCGGGCGCTAAAATCAAGACGGGCATGACGGAGAAGCAACTGGATGCTGTGCTGTCGGGTTCAGGTCTTGGTGAATGGGCTGGACTAAGTGAGGGAGATGCGCGGAGCGTCTTCAGTACAAAGGAAATCAAAGAGTATAAGATCGAGACTCATAAAGGAAAGCTTTATGTCTTCCAAAAATCGACGAAATCACGGATTTATGTTGATTTGGCATATGATACAAAAAAGAGAACGCACGTCGTTGTGGATCACAAGACTGAGACATTTTAAAAGGGGGACTTACAGATGAAAACAACATTCACGAAGGTTGCTGTAGCGACGGTACTTGCAGGAACGACTTTATTCGGAGGCGTAGCATCTGCTGCGACGAAAGAGGAAAAAAAAGTGACCGATCGTTACACAGCTTTAAAGGCGGGGATGACAATTGAACAAGTAGCAAAAGTCATATATGGGAAAGACTATAAAAAACAAATCACAACAAAAGGTGGATCAACAGTTTTTAAGATAGATCCAGATATGTCAACTACTAATCAAGGATATAAAACTAAGATGTATAGATTTTTAAATGAAAAAACAGATATGGATGTCACAGGATTAATTTTTATGACTAAAAAGAAAAGTTCTGTATACCTTTTAACACAGAAGACGTTGACCATTTTTAAAGAATCAGGATACCGAGAGAGCAAAATGAAGTTAGTAAAAGGTAAAAAAATAAAAACAGACATGACAGAAAAGCAACTTGATGCTATTTTAACAGGTGATGGATTAGGAGAATGGACATCAGTTACCTCTGTGGATTGGACACCAATTCAAGATAAAAAAGAAATAGAAATGGGCTTTGCTATTAAGTCATTAATGAAAACATATGTGTTTCCAACTTCAACAAAAGAATTGAAATACGTCAATATGAATTATGATTACGATAAAAAAACATATATCGTAGCAAATCAAAGTTCTTTATAAAAAAGTAAGAGAGTCTATCTTCCGATAGGCTCTTTTTTTCATCTTTTCCCGTTTTTTACAAATCACTCTCAAATTTCGTTATACTCGGACTGTAAGTCTTTTTATACACAACCGATATTAACGAGAAGCAAAACACAGAAGGGAATGGACGCAGTTGGAACGAGTTAAAAAAAGACGTAAAGTGAAAAAACGCTGGACACCACTGAAGATCATGCTATTAATCGCACTTGTCCTCATTGTCGGTGTCGGCGGATTCATCGGCTATACATATTATCAAGTCGACCAGACGGTAAAAAAAATTCAGTCGCCGGTTAAGAACACGGGAGACAAGGTCGTCGAAGAACAAAAGCCAGTCTCCGTACTATTGCTTGGTGTCGACCAACGACCAGGCGAGCGCGGACGTAGTGACTCAATCATGGTCATGACCCTGAACCCGACACGAAACGAAAGCCGGTTGATCAGTATTCCTCGGGATACGAAGGTTGATATCGTCGGTAAGGGAACGAATGATAAGATCAACCATGCCTATTCATTCGGTGGACCGGAAATGGCAATCAAGACAGTCGAAAAGTTCCTCAATATCCCGATTAACTACTACGCGGAGATCAACATGGAAGGGTTCACGTCGCTAGTTGATGCAGTCGGTGGGGTGACGGTCAATAATGATATCGACTTTACTGTGGATGGAACGCATTTTGTTGTCGGAAAAAATAACTTAGATGGAGCAGCTGCATTGAAATTCACGCGGATGCGTTACGAAGATCCACGTGGTGACTTCGGTCGTCAGATGCGACAACGTGAAGTCATTGCCCAAGTTGCGAACAAATTGTCATCTGATGTATCAGTCGGAAACTTCAATGCGATCATGGATGTCGTCGGAAAGAACGCTCAAACGAACGTCTCCTTCAAACCGATGCGGACGCTTGCCTTTGATTATATGGATGCCTTCCGTAACCAAAAGAACTTGCAGCTTGAAGGAACGGGTGGAAAAGAGGGAGACGGCATTTACTACTGGCATCCGACAGACGATTCATTGAAAGAAACACAAACAGCATTGCGTTATTCACTTGATATGGAATGATAAAAAGCACCGAATCCACGAGGATTTGGTGCTTTTCTTTTAGAACGATTGTTCAGCTAAGCGAATGCGACTAACCGTACCTTCTTTTTCAAAGCGTTGCAGTCGATATGAGTTACTCGTGATGAGGCCCGTTGTTTCTGTTTCGAGTTGAAGCGGAGCAAGCGAAGCGAGTTGCGCATTCGTGATATCCGTGTTCGTCCAATCGATCGCAATGACGCGGTCATCTTTTAAAACAAAGAAATGATCACCATAAAATACATAATCGTGTAATTCATCTTCGAATGTCCGATCAGCTGGTCCATAAAGACTATTCAACTCTGCACTTGTTTTACCGATAAGGTCAATGAGTGTACCTGTAACGAAGCTTGTATCGAGTTGATCGTTCACCCAAGTTAGGAGTGTTTCGTCAGCGAGCGGTTCACCTTCCAAACGTTTCGTTGTATCAGCTGTTTTGATAAATCCTGTTAAGTCATCGGATAGTTCCACTTCTGTGATACCGTCTTTCTTCTCAACAATGCGGTATCCGTCTCCAAAGTCAGCTTCGTAGAGTAACGTCGTCATTGATTCTTCTTGATAAATATTGCTCGAACGTGTTTTGACATACAGTACATCATCGACAGGAGAAGCAGTTTCTTTTGGTTTCTTTTCCTTTGTTTTCTCGACGGTAACTGGTTTTTCCACCGTTGCTTTTGGTGTCGTATCTGCCGAATGAGCGAAGTATGTCGAGTAGACGTATGTTCCACCGGCACCGAGCAAGAAACAAAGAATCAATAGTGTAATCCAGCCCCATGGAACTGGTTTTTTAGCACCAGCATGTGGAATATCCTTCTCTTTTTTACGACGTTTGGATTCAGGTTCCCGATGACTTCGTGAGAGTGTCGGAATTACTTCTTCCTCTTCATCTGGAAGCGGACCATCTTCATCTAGTAGAGGACGAGCAACGAGCGTACCATAAAAATCAGCGAGAACGGGATGATGTTTTCCACTGAGAAATGCTTCCCATTCCGCCGCAGTCACCGTATCTTCTTCGTAGGGAATGAGTGGCGGTTGACCTGTGATGCGAATCATCGTATCGGTCAGGGATTCCGTCGAAGAAAGACTTGAACGGATCCGTTCATGCAGCCGAGAAATATCCTCAGCAGAGTGAGAGGTATAAAATTGTAAGGCTTGAAGCGAGCGGTGCATAAAAAATCCTCCTATGTCTGATTGCAGGAATGAATGTAAAATTGGAACAATTCATATTTTATTATACGCAATGTTTTTCAAAAAACGTATGACATTTCCTAAAAAAACATCAACCATTTCCCAAAAATTTGTTATAATAACTTTTAGTTGTGTTAGAAAACGTTGAATTAGACAAATAAAGGAGAATAATTAAACCATGAATGAAACGATTAGCTTGCAGGAATTATTTTCAATTTTACGTAAATCGTTTTGGCGGATTCTAGCGCTAACGATTGTAGCAGCCTTGATTTCGTTTGCTGTCAGTAGTTTTTTAATTAAGCCGACCTACCAAGCAGGAACGCAAATCCTCGTCACACCGAAGAAACAAGAGAACAACATCATTGATGCGCAACAAGTCCAGTCATCTGTCACATTAGTTAATACATACCGGGTTATTATTAAAAGTCCCGCAATTTTAGAAAAAGTCCAAGAAAAGGTTGATAATGCACCAAATAGTGTCAGTGCTTTAAATAGCATGATTACAGTTGAAAGTGAACAAAATTCTCAAGTAATTAATGTGTCTGTACAGAGTACTAATGCAGTACTTGCTTCTAATGTAGCAAACGAAGTATCTAAAATATTTAGTAACGAAATTACAAATCTTATGAATGTAGACAATGTCAAAGTCCTATCGGTATCAGGTATTCCAACATCACCGGTTAGTCCGAATATCATCTTAAATACAGCGATTGCAGCTGTAATCGGTTTCGTTCTTGGTATTGGTCTTGCTTTCTTGCGCGAATTACTAGATCGTCGGATTCGTACAGAGGATCAAGTGCAGCAAATCCTTGATCTACCGGTCCTTGGTAGTATTCCAGATATTGATAGTAAAGTATTCAAGTCTTCATCAAAAGCAGCCAAACGAGAGGCGGTCAAACAATATGGCTAAGAAAAGTAAAATGAATAAAGATGCTCGTAAATTAATAACTTTGACACAACCAAAATCGCCAATAGCTGAGCAATACAGAACAATCCGGACGAACATTGAGTTCATGGCCGTCGATCGTGAAATTCAATCTATCCTTGTTACATCAGCCACACAAGGAGAAGGTAAGTCAACTACAGCGTCAAACCTTGCAGTCGCTTACGCGCAACAAGGAAAAAAAGTCTTGATCATCGATACGGATATGCGTCGTCCAACAGTACACTATACGTTCAAAGTTGCAAATGGTTTAGGTTTATCAAGTCTTTTGACACGTCAGGCAGAAAAAGAAAAAGCCATTTTACCGACAAAGGTCGATAACCTATCCATTTTGACAGCAGGTCCGATTCCACCGAACCCAGCAGAGTTATTATCATCACGTGCAATGGAGCACCTTGTATCACAACTACGAGCAGACTTTGATGTGATTATCTTCGATGCACCACCATTGCTACAAGTGGCAGATAGTCGCATTACATCTAAATTGACGGATGGTGTCGTACTCGTCGTCGGCTGTACGACGTCCGATCGTCAACGTGTCTTAAAAGCAAAAGAACAACTCGATCTCGCTGAAGCAAAGATCCTTGGAGTCGTCTTGAACCGTCGTGAACTGACAGATGATTCAGCGTATCAATACTACTATTCTTATGAGTGAGGGACATTCTCATGGTTGATATCCATTGTCATATCTTGCCGCTCGTCGATGACGGTCCGTCTAGTGTCGAGCACGCGTTACAGTTAGCAGAACAAGCTGCTGTCGAGGGGGTATCACGGATCATCGCGACACCACATCTCTATCATCCGCAATTCGAGACAGAAGACGTCGACGTACAATTGACAGTGAATGAATTCAACGTGCTATTGAAACAACGTGATATTCCAATCACTGTCTATCCAGGACATGAGATTCGTTTGATTGGTGAGTTGATGGAAGCTATAGAAGCAGGGCAAGCATTAACGTTGAATGAGTCGCGCTACATCTTAATTGAGTTCCCGTCAAGTGGGATTCCATCATACGCGCGCCAAGTATTCGCTGAATTGATTTCAGATGGCTACATTCCGATTGTTGCGCATCCGGAAAAGAACAAGGCAATCATTCAAAATCCGTCCCTATTATTTGAATTGATTTCGAATGGTGCAATCAGTCAAGTCACATGTGCTAGTTTAGTTGGAACGTACGGTAAGGATGTGCAACGCTTTGCGTTGGCTCTGTTAGAAAATGCACAAGCCCATCTTATTGCTAGTGATGCACACCATATCGAGAAACGCCCTTTTTACTGGAAGCAATGTGAACGAGTGCTTGAAAAAAAATTAGAAGACTGGCTGATTGATGAAATTTATGAAAACAATGAAGCAGTTTTGTTGAATCAGCTAATTACGATTAACCCACCAAACCCAATTGAAAAGAATTGGAAAGGACAATGGGTATAACATTTTTTGTTAAGGTAAGGGAAAGAGAGTGAAACAGCACTCTCTTTTTTCTATGTTAACGCTTACATTATGAAATTATGGAAAACTTTATAGAAAATGCAATAAGTTGTATGGTATCTTAATTTACATAAAGTATGGAATTATATTTATAAATTGGTAGTGAGAAAATGAATGCTCATTAGTATGATTACTTAATTTGAGTAATTGAAAGGGATTTGAAATAGACTCAATCAAAACATGATTAATGAATTCTAAAAAATATGATAAATACAACTTCGATCTTGAAGAGAAAGGAAGTGTAATTAATGAAATTTTACTACTATTATCGAACGCTGACATTAGCATGTATTGATGCGGTAGCTCTTTGTATAGCAATTGCATTTACATACTTTTTCTTGTATCCAAGAGAGCTATTCAATCTCATTGATAGTCATGTCCTAATTCAATCAGCCGTACTATTTTCTTTATTGTTTGTGACGATTGCATTTTTTATGAAGTTATACCGAGTTAATTGGAAATATGCCAGTATTCAAGAAGCATTGATTCTTTCTTTATCTTTAGTTTCTAGTTCGATTGGACTAATACTTTATCAAAAAATGTTTTTTGGACAGGTGTTTGAGCGGATCACCATTTTAAGTTTTTGTATCGCGTTACTTTTACTAGGTGCAATTCGATTAGCACTACGGTTGCTCGGAATTAGCCAACATTGGCGTAAATATGCCTTGCCGCGTCGTTTAGTTAAAGTAAGGAAACGGACATTGGTAATCGGGGCAGGAAGAGCGGGAAGAGCGCTTGTCCGTCAGTTATATTTGTCACCTTTTCACGAGCTGAAGCCTATTGCTTTTGTAGATGATGACCCTAAGAATATGCACTTTAGAATTCAGGGAATAGAAGTAGTTGGTACGACGAATGATTTAAAGTTGATCATTGATAAACACAACATAGAGGCTATAGTGTTGGCGATTCCTTCTTTAAATCAACAAAAGCGAATTGAATTGATTACTGAAGCAAAATCATTGTGTAAAGATGTTCAGACACTACCAATGATTGAAGAGTTAGTAACTGGAAAGATTTCTGTTAATGCGATTCGTGATGTTTCAATCGAAGACTTATTGGGTAGAGAACCAGTTGAATTAGATATTTCGGGTATAAAGTCGGAAATTGAAGGTCGAACGGTGTTAGTGACTGGGGCTGGTGGATCAATTGGTTCTGAAATTTGTCGACAAATTATTCAATTCAATCCAACAACATTATTGTTATTAGGTCATGGAGAAAATAGTATTTATTTAATTGAGCGAGAACTGAGGGGTTTACAACTTCCGATTAATTTAGTACCAATCATTGCGGATGTTCAAGATCGTTCGCGGTTGGAGCACGTTTTTGCACTACATAAACCTCATGTTGTATTTCATGCGGCAGCACATAAGCATGTACCTTTAATGGAAGCAAATCCGTTTGAGTCTGTTAAAAATAATGTTTATGGAACTAAAAATATCGCAGAAGTATCCGATATTTTTGAAGCCGAACGATTCGTCATGATATCGACTGATAAGGCAGTTAATCCTACTAATGTCATGGGATCAACCAAACGAATCGCAGAGATGATTGTGCAAGACTTAGGACAACGAAGCAACACCAAGTTTGCTGTAGTTCGATTCGGAAATGTATTAGGAAGTCGTGGATCAGTCATTCCGCTATTTAAGTCGCAAATTTTAGCGGGCGGTCCGGTTACGGTAACTCACCCTGATATGACACGTTTCTTTATGACGATTCCGGAAGCAAGCCGTTTAGTCATCCAAGCAGGAATTTTAGCAGATGGCGGAGAAGTTTTTGTGCTTGATATGGGTGAACCGGTAAAAATTGTTGATTTAGCTAAAAATATGATTGAACTAAGTGGATTTACAGAAGATGAAATGCCGATTGCATTTTCCGGGATTAGACCAGGTGAAAAGATGTATGAAGAGTTGTTAAAAGAAGGAGAAGTAGATCCTGAAGCAATCTACCCCAAAATTTTTGTGGGAAGAACAAAACAAAAAGAACCAATCATGAATACTCTTCATTTAATAGATCGTCATAAAAATTCTGCGATACATTTAAGAAATATACTACTTGATATTGCAAATGACATTGAAGTTAGAGAAGAAAATTTAGTTTAAAACATAAGGAGGGCTTAGTATGAACTATAAAATGATCAAAAGACCGTTAGGATTCATACTAGCATGTATTGCTTGTATCATTTTAATACCTTTACTTGTATGTATTACCCTTGCGATTAAACTCGAGTCACGTGGTCCTGTATTATTTAAACAAAAAAGAGTTGGTCTAAATAAACAATATTTCAATATTTTTAAGTTTAGAACAATGTATATTGAGACACCAAACGACACGCCTACACATCTTTTAGCTAATCCAGACTTGTATATTACGCGTGTTGGTAAAATATTACGTAAAACTAGTTTAGACGAACTACCACAACTTTTTAACATTTTAAAAGGTGAAATGAGTTTTGTTGGCCCAAGACCTGCTTTATGGAATCAATATGACTTGATAAATGAAAGAGATAAATATAAAGCAAATAATATATTACCAGGATTGACAGGATGGGCTCAAGTTAATGGGCGCGATGAACTACCAATAGAAGTAAAAGCAAAACTAGATGGAGATTACGCAAAAAATA
The DNA here is from genome assembly GCF_041945985.1 of Exiguobacterium sp. PHA03. NCBI lineage: Bacteria > Bacillati > Bacillota > Bacilli > Caryophanales > Exiguobacterium > Exiguobacterium sp. PHA03. The sequence continues at coordinate 1,988,121 of NZ_JAUTYQ010000001.1, read as the reverse complement.
TTGGTTTGTTGATAGATGTGCGTTGTTTCATTATGACAGTATTTAACGTTTTAAAGAGCGATGGTGTTATTGAAGGTGGAACAGGATCTATAGCTTCTAAAGAAGCCGCTAGTAGTAAGGAGTAAAAAAATGACAAAGATATTGATTACAGGTAAAAATAGCTATGTCGGAAATGAACTATCGGAGTGGATAGTAAGGAAAAATATGAATTACGAAGTTGAATTAGTAGGTATGAGAGATAACGAATGGAGAAAAAAGAACTTTTATGATGTAGATACAGTTGTTCATACTGCAGGAATTGCACATGTCTCAACCAACCCTAAAATGAAAGAACAATATTTTAAAGTTAATAGAGATCTTACTTTAGAAGTTGCATTAAAAGCTAAAAAATCTGGAGTGAAGCAATTTATATTTTTAAGTAGCATAATTGTCTTTGGAAACTCTAAATATAGAAGAAGTTCTATTAATAGTGAAACTTGTATTAAACCAGATAATTTTTATGGCGAAAGTAAATTACAAGCAGAAAATGAACTGTTAAAACTTGAAGACGATACTTTTAAAATTGTTATAGTAAGACCACCAATGATTTATGGAGAAGGATCCAAAGGTAATTATCCAAAGTTATCAAAACTAGCTAAATTTTCACCATTATTTTTAAAAAACAATAATAAGAAAAGTATGATTTATGTTAAAAATCTCTGCGAATTCTTATATCTGCTTATTAAAAATAATGAATACGGAACTTTTCATCCTCAAAATAATGAATTAGTAGGATCATCTATTCTTTTCAATACTATAGCAAAAGTTAATTCAAAGAGAGTTCTGAATATAGAAATTAATGATTATGTTTTTAATAAATTGATAAATAAATTTGAAATTTTCTCTAAAATATTTGGTGATTTATATTATGAAAAAAAAATTAGTGAGTATAAGGAAAAGTACAATTTATTTAGTTTTTACGAGTCAATAAATTTAACAGAAAAAAAGGGAAAATAAAATGAAGAGAATTCTAATTGTTTCTTCTGTAGCATCAATGATAGATCAATTTATTATGTCAAATGTTGAATTATTAAAAAATCAGAATGTAGAAGTTCATATAGCAACTAATTTTATAAAGGGAAATACTTGTACCGAAGAAAGAATTGTTTCTTTAAAAGAAAGACTTGTTCAAATGAATGTTCTTTTTTACCAAGTTGATTTTGATAGGAATGTTTTTAATTTTAGTAGTAACTTTCAAGCTATATTGCAGCTATTAAAAATAACAAAAAAAATTAAATTTGATTATATACATGCTCATTCGCCTATTGGGGGAGTGTGTGCAAGAATTATAGGAACTTTAAGTAAAAACAAGGTGATTTATACAGCTCATGGATTTCACTTTTTTAAAGGAGCCCCTAAAAAAAATTGGTTGATCTATTATCCGATAGAAAAAATATTAGCTAAATACACTGATACACTAATTACGATAAATCTTGAAGATTATTATTTTGCAAAGAGAAAATTGAATCCTAATAAAGTTAAATATATACCTGGAGTAGGTGTAAATATTAATTCGCATCATAATTTTAATGAGAATATTAAAATGAAAATAAGAAAAGAATTAGGCATTCCTGTAGACTCTAAAGTTATGTTATCTGTTGGTGAATTAAATGATAATAAAAATCATGAATATATAATTGATATAATGAGCAACAATATTATAGACAAAAATATAATTTACGTTATTTGTGGACAGGGAGAAATGTTTGATTATTACAATGAAAAAATAAAAAAATTGAATTTGACGAATAAAGTATTTCTTCTTGGATTTAGAGAGGATGTAAAAGAGATGTACTTAATGGCAGATTTGTTTGTCTTCCCATCTAAAAGAGAAGGATTACCAGTATCTATAATGGAGGCAATGAGCAACAAATTACCGGTGTTATGCTCAAATATAAGAGGAAATATTGATCTAATTGATGAGAACAAAGGTGGTATATATATAAATCTATATAATCAAAGTGAAACTTTATTTAAAATAAATCATCTTTTAAAAGATGAAGAAATTTTGAATAAATTCGGAAATTACAATTTTAAAAAAGTTATGAAATTTAATGTAGAAAATGTAAATAAAGAACTATTAAATGTATACGGGATTAAAAATAGAAATTCATTAGGAAAAGTTGGTAATATTTAATGCGAGAGAGAAAAATTAGAGTGATGCACGTATTGAACACTAATCAATTTTCGGGTGCTGAAAAAGTAGTTATTGAAGTTATAAACAATAGTTCTGGTTCTTTTGAAATGTATTATTGTTCACCTAATGGATCAATAAATAAAGTATTAAAAAAAAATAACATCAAGCATGTAGAATTGAGTTCTTTAAAATCAAAAGATTCTTTTAGAAAAGCAATAAACTCAATAAAACCAGACGTTATTCATGCACATGATATTCGAGCAACATTCTTTTCTGTACTGTATTCAAAGGGAATTCCTGTAATTTCGCATTTACATGGAAATTCCGATAAAATGAAAAAAATATCAATAAAATCAATTATGTACTTATATTCTAGCTTTTTTGTGAAACATATAATTGCTGTTTCTAATAGTGTTTTAAGAGATTATAAATATTCTAAATACATCTATAAAAAAACATCGATTTTATACAATTTTATAGATAAAAAAAACCTACTTAATTATGTTAATAAAGATAAAAAAACTTATAACTTTGATTTTGTATATTTAGGAAGATTATCTTTTGAAAAAAATCCAATGAAGATTGCTGAAGTTGCTGCGTCTATTTTAAAAATAGATAAAAAAGTGAAATTTGCAGTTATTGGAGAAGGACCATATAAAAATGAAATGGAGAATATTTTCAGACATAACGGTGTAATTAGTCAAGTTGAATTTATAGGTTTTGTAGAAAATCCCTATAAAATTTTAAGTACAAGTAAATTTATGATAATGTGTTCAAAATTTGAGGGAACTCCGATGGCTGCCATTGAAGCTATTCATCTAAAAGTACCCATAATTACTTATCCAACTGATGGCTTGAATGAACTTATTGTTCATGGGAAAAATGGATTTTTTGCTAAAAATGATTCGGAATTTGAAAAGTATGCATTTCGAATTTTTAATGAAAATCTTCAAGTGCAGCAAATAGAAAACGAGTTAATGAATTCAGAAAAGTATAATGAAAAGTTAGAAAAAGTATATTGGAATGCAATAAATAATAAATAATAAATAAATATTTGGAGATGAAGATATGACTACACAAATTTTATATAAAGATTTATATAAAAGCATACTAACAAAAGAAGCAAGTATTTCTTTGATCGGGTTAGGATATGTTGGGATGCCAATTGCTGTTGCATTTGCAAAAAAAGTAAACGTAATAGGTTTTGATATAAGTAATGAAAAAATTAATTTATATAAAAATGGAATAGATCCTACTAAAGAAGTAGGAAATGAAATAATAAAGAACACGTCTGTAAACTTTACTTCAAATAGCGATGATCTTCAGAAAGCAAAATTTCATATAGTGGCAGTACCTACACCTGTTAACGAAGATCATACTCCAGATTTAACACCAATAATTTCTGCAAGTCGTACTTTGGGGAAAAATTTAAAAAAAGGTACAATTGTTGTTTATGAATCTACTGTATATCCTGGAGTAACTGAAGAAGTATGTGTACCAATTCTTGAAGAAGAATCTGGTTTAAAGTGTGGAGTAGACTTCAAAGTTGGTTACTCTCCAGAGAGAATAAATCCTGGTGACACATTGCATCGACTAGAAAATATCGTTAAAGTTGTTTCAGGAATGGACAGTGAATCATTAGATACCATTGCTAAGATTTACGAATTGGTAGTTGACGCTGGAGTCTATAAGGCTAGCTCAATTAAAGTAGCTGAAGCTGCGAAGGTAATTGAGAATTCACAAAGAGATATTAATATCGCATTTATGAATGAATTATCCATAATATTTAATAAAATGAACATTGATACAAAAGCTGTTTTAGAAGCGGCTGGAACTAAATGGAATTTCATTAATTTTTCTCCGGGGCTCGTTGGTGGTCATTGTATAGGAGTTGACCCTTATTATTTAACATATAAAGCAGAACAATTAGGATATAGATCTCAAATAATTTTATCTGGTCGAAGAATAAATGATGATATGGGTAAGTATGTTGTAGAAAATACAATCAAAAACCTTATAAAGGCTGATATACCAGTTAAATCAGCAAAAGTTGCAATATTAGGATTTACTTTTAAAGAAGATTGCCCAGACATAAGAAATACTAAAGTAATTGACATAGTGAATGAACTTAAAGAATATGGTATATTTCCAAAGATTTCAGATCCTATAGCTGATAAAATAGAAGCAAAAGATGAATATAATGTAGTGATTGATGAAATTGATAATATAAAAGATGTTGATGCTGTAATTTTAGCTGTATCACATAATGAATTTAAGTCACTTAATTTAGATCAAATTTCTAATTGGTTTAATAAGAATAATAAACTTAAAGTTATAGTAGATATAAAAGGTGTATTAAATAAAAATGATCTTGAAAATAATAACTTTAGTTATTGGAGATTATAAGGGGTGAAAATATGAATTATAGAGAATTAGATTTTGAAAAAGATTCATTATTTTTAGTTACTGGAGGAGCGGGATTTATAGGTTCTAATTTATGTGAGGCAATATTAAAGCTAGGTTATCGTGTGCGTTGTATTGATAACCTGTCTACAGGAAACAAAAAGCATGTAGAAATGTTTAGCACTAACGAAAATTATGAGTTTATTGAAGGAGATATTAGGGATTTTGATACTTGCATGATTGCATGTAAAGATGCTGATTTCGTTTTACATCAAGCTGCATGGGGAAGCGTTCCAAGAAGTATTAAGATGCCTTTATTATATGAAGAAATAAATATAAAGGGCACTTTAAATATGTTAGAGGCTGCTCATCAAAACAAAGTGAAAAAATTTGTATATGCTTCCAGTTCTTCTGTATATGGAGATGAGCCTGCTTTACCTAAAATAGAAAATCGTCTAGGAAAAATCCTTTCTCCATATGCACTTACAAAAAAAGTTAATGAAGAGTATGCTGCTCTATATACTAAACTATATGGTTTAGACACTTATGGTTTAAGGTATTTCAACGTATTCGGACGTAGACAAAATCCTAATGGAGATTATGCTGCAGTTATCCCAAAGTTTATTAGCTCATTATTAAATGATAAAGCGCCAATAATTAATGGTGACGGATTACAAAGTCGAGATTTTACGTATATTGAAAATGTAATTGAAGCGAATCTTAAAGCCTGTAAAGCATCATCCGAAAATGCTGGAGAAGCATTTAACATTGCATTTGGAGGACAGGAGTATTTAATTGATGTTTTAAATAAAATACAACGTATATTAGGAAAAAATATTAAACCGATTTATATGTTAGAAAGACAAGGAGATATTAAGCATAGTAATGCGGATATTTCTAAAGCAAAGAAAGCATTGAAGTATGATCCTAATTGGTCTTTTGATGAAGGAATAAATGCTTGTATTAAATGGTATAAAGAAGAACTTTATACTGTAAATCATTAATCTTTAAATAATAAGCAAACAAATGATCTAATTAACAATTTTATATTTAATTATTAAATTAGATCATTTGTGATTTGTGAATTTATTCAAAAGAATTGAAAGGATTTAATTATGAAAAAAATGATATATATTCTAAATCATTATTCTTCAAAATCTACCGAACACTTTTTCCACGTTGTAAATTTATTAGATGAAATTGCTAGTAATGGTGTAGAAATTGTATTAATTATAGAAAAATCAGATAGTATACCGAAAATTAATAATTCCAACATAACAGTAGTATGTCAAAAAGAAACAAAAAAAATTCAAAGATCGATCGAGCTTTTTAAATTATTAAAAAAGTTTACAAAGGAAGGATTTAATAAAATCTTCATTAGAATATCAGTAAGCTCTACTTTGATAGCAATTTTAGCATCTAAATTAGAAAAAGCAGAAGTTTTTTATTGGCAGAGTGGTACTACATATGAAATTGATAAAATGAACAGTGGGAATAAGCTTTCGTGGTTTCTAAAGAAGTATCTTCCATTTAAACTTTTAACGAATAACATTGATTATTTTGTTACTGGACCAGAAAGTATGGCTAATTATTACTCTAAAGTAGTAGGCATAAAAAAACAAAAAATTAAAATTCTTTATAATGATATTGATATTAAAAGGTTTAATAGCACAACTACAAAAGAAAAAGAAGAGTTACGAAGAAGTATGGATATTCCAATAGATCAAAAAATAATTTTAATTGTTCATAGATTATCTCCAGTTAGAAAAACCAATTACTACTTACCATATATAATTGATAAAGGTATTTTTAAAAAAAATAATGCAAAAATACTAGTTATAGGCGATGGACCAGAAAAAAACGAACTATTAAAAAATATCAAAGAAGAAGATAAAGAGGAATTTATAGAATTTTTAGGTTCTAAACAAAATTCTGATATAGAAAAATATTATAAAATAGCTGATGTATTTTTAAATCCCTCTTATACAGAAGGATTTCCTAGAGTAATTATTGAAGCAATGGCTACTGGTTTACCGATTGTTTCTACTGATGCAGGAGGTACAAAAGATTTATTTGGCAAAAAGCAGCTTCCATATATTGTTTTCAAGGATAGTAGAAATGACTTGAAGGACAAGCTTAACATCATGTTAAACGAAAAAATTGATTATACTGAACTTAAAAATGAGAATTTAGAAAGAGTAAAGCGTTTTTCTACAAAAAAAGTAAGTGAAATGTATATAAAGGAGATTTTTTATGAATAATCTTTTACATATTAGTTCAAATGTATTTAAAGATTTAAATAACTTTCATGCGACAAGGAAAATATGGGAAGAATTAGCAAAAGGTTTTGATGAGTATCATATCTTAGCAAGGTCAGAAAACAATAAATACTCGTATACAAAAGATAATAACATTCATTTACATTTAATTCCTAATCTTAAAAATACAAAGTTATTTTTTTTCACAAGTATATACATGAAAAAAATTATAAAAAAATATAATATAAATTTCATGCTTTCCCAATGTTCTATTTTAGGAGGACCACTAGCAACTTATTATAGTAAAAAATACTCTATACCACTAATGGTTGAAATTCATGGTATGGAGTATTTTAGATATTTGGAAAGTAAAAAATGGAGACACTATCCAGTAAAAAAGATAATGTATTATGTTTTTAATAATTCACAAAAAATAAGATCACTATCTTTAGCAATGACGGAAATGCTATCTAATTTTAATATAACTAAAAATGTTGTCGAAATTCCTAATCGTGTAAACATAAAGTTGTTTAATCCTCCAAAATCAAACTATAATATTGATTTCTCTGAAATAAAAATTATAAGCATAGGTAGATTTGTTTGGGAAAAAAATTATGAAATGGCGATTGAAGTTATATCTAATCTAGAGAAAAAATACAACGGAATTTCTTTGACCTTGATTGGAGATGGACCTCTTAAAAATAAATATTTAGATCAAATTGCTTCTAAGAAAGCAAATGTAAATTTGATTTCTTGGAAAAATCAAGAAGAAATGGTTCCACTTTTAAGAGAAAGCGATATTTATATTCAAACTTCTAAGAGTGAAGGTGTTCCGAGAACAATAATTGAAGCAATGGCATTGAAGTTACCTATTATTTCAACTGATGTAGGAGCAATTAAAGGTATTATAAAAAATAATGTAAATGGTATTCTAGTTGAAAATAATAATTCTGAAGTGCTAGAAAATAAAATTATTGATTTAATAAATGATAAAATATTAAGAGAAAAAATGTCTGAAGAAGCGTATAAAGATGTTTTAGAAAATTATGAATGGAATAAAGTATTCACAAAATATAGAAACGAAATAAAAAGTATGAGGTGTTAATACTGTGAAAATACTCCATTACGGATTGAGTAGTAATTCAGGTGGAATAGAAACCTATCTTTTAAAAGTCGCAAATAATATAAATAAGGATGATTTTGAATTATCATTTTTAGATATGACTTCTGAAGGAGTAGCATATAAAGATTCATTTGAGGATTTAGGAATGAAAATTCATAAAATTACTCCTAGAACTGATAGTTTTCTAAAAAATAGACGTGAACTAAATAAATTATTTAAAACAAATAAATTCGATATACTTCATTTTCATGCTAATACTTTGAGTTACATTTCTCCAATTAGTATAGCTTTAAAATATGGTTGTAAAGTCATACTGCATAGCAGAAGTTCAAATGCACCCGATTCGCTAGTAACTAAGTTACTTCATAACGTTAATTTTAAGTTTTTAGATCATAATAATATAAAAAAAATTGCTGTTTCTAAAGAAGCTGGAGAATGGTTGTTTAGAAATGAAGAATTTAAAATATTGAATAACGGAATTGAAATAGAGAAATTCAAATTTAATTTAGATGATCGTAATCAATATAGATCACGAATAAATATAAACGAAAATTTTTTGGTTGGTCATGTAGGAGCTTTCACATATGCTAAAAATCATAAGCAAATAATCAAGATATTTTATGAATTTAAAAAAAATAATGAGAAATCTAAATTGTTACTGATTGGGGATGGAGATAAAAAGAAAGAAATTATACAAGACATTAAAAAGTTAAATTTAGAAAAAGATGTTATAATTATAAAAAATACTTCTCAAATAGGATCGTATATGTCTGCAATGGATGCAATGATTTTTCCGTCTCATTATGAGGGATATCCAAATGTAGTTTTAGAAGCTCAAACTAATGGTCTTCCAATAATCGTATCAAATAATATTACTAAAGAAGTTATAGTTTCCCCAAGATATTATATTAGCAATATTAATAATACAGAAGAGTGGATAGTAAATCTTGAGAAAATTAAACAAGATAATATAAATTTTAGTTTAAGGTACGACATGGAGAAAACGATGAGAAGTCTAAAAAAAGATGTAACAGCAGAAATTATAAAAATTGAGAATCTTTATCGTAGTTTATTTAGTGAAGCTATTAAGGAGCGATGATTTGGATATCAAGTTATTAGTAATAATTATAGTATTTTTTTGTCAGATACTTATTTTTTATAGAAAAGATAAAAGTTTAAAGGGGATTGTACTATTTTTAATTTTTTCTTCGTATGCAATTAAACCTTATATTGAAGATTTTGCAAATATATTAGATGCTTCAATCACTCTTTTTGTTATATTAGGGATATTTTTGATATTATTCTCTTTTCTATACAAAAATAACCGAATAACATTGCACTTGATTAGAACTCCTATTTTTATGATTATATTCTGTGTAATGGTTATTTTAAACGGATTTTATAATGCATTTTATAAAGGTTACATTGATTCTCTGTATATTCAAGGATTAATAAATGTTTCGTATATAACTTTATTAGTATCATTTGTATTTATAGTTTTACGGAGTGAAAAAACTTTATTGAATATACTATCTTCAACAAAATTATCTTTATATATGTTGATTTTTTTTGGACTATATGATTTTTTAATTAACAAATGGGAACGAGTAGGTAGTGACGTGAATCCAAACTACTACGCTCAAATGTTAATTATTTTACTGGTTTTTCATGTGTACTCTAATAACAAAAACTTAAGTGAAAATATCTCTTTATATTTTCTTTCAGTTATTTTAGTATTTTTATCAGACTCATCTAGTGGAAAAATCAGCATTATTTTACTGAGTCTAATTACAATTTTTGTGATACTAAAGATTAAGAAATGGACAATTAATATCTTAGGATTTGTATACGTTTTTATTATTTTTTATTTTATATACAAAACAATAAAAGTATCAATTACTGGGGGAATAATGGATATATTTCTTAAAGATGATTTGTCAAGAGTTTACATATGGCAATATGCTTGGGAATCGATTAAAGAAAATATATGGATAGGTCATGAGTATAATACATTTAGATCGCCATGGAACAATATGTACTTCGTAACCCACAATGATTATCTAAGAATAGCTGCAGAATTGGGTGGGATTTCAGCTATTATTTTTATTTTTTATATATTCTTACAAATAAACAAAATGTCTTTGATTAAAAACAATATGATGTTTTATTTATCTTCATCATTATTTTTTGTAACTATAACTTATTCAATCACACATAATAACATCAATAACTTTATGTTTTGGATCGGAATTATTTTTCCGTCTATTGCTTATATTATTCAATACGAAAAGAGGTATACCGATGAAGATAAAAGCCCTTATTAAAAAAACATTAAGATATTTAATATTCGAACGGAAAAAGCCTAAATTAGGAAAGATAGGTAAAAACGTTATTTTACCGTATACTTCGAATAATTTTGATTATCCTCAAAATATTTATATAGACAACTATTGTTCTCTCGGAAAAGATGTTATTTTACAAGCTACACCATCTTCGAAAATAATTATAGGTGAGGGAACAATAATTGCTCCTAGATGTAAAATGATTGCAACTAATCATAATTATAACAACAACCTAAAAGCTTTACCTTTTGATAATATTAACTATGTAAATGACATAGTAATTGGAAAAGGAGTTTGGATTGCTGAGTCTGCAATTATTCTTTCTGGTATAAAAATTGATGATGGTGCGATCGTCGCTGCTGGAGCAGTTGTTACCAAAGATGTTCCTAAAGGAGCGATTGTAGGAGGAAATCCTGCTAAAATAATTAAATATAGAAATATAGAAATTATTGATAAATTAATCGAAGAAAATAAATTTTATCGTTCAATTGATTGGAGTGAATTTGGTGGGAAAATAAGAATTTAATCATTTATTAGCTACAGTAACTAGAAAAAAATATTATAAGATATAAAATTTTATACTTAATCAATAAAATAAATTTGTTATTGCTATGCAAAAAAATTGTATGTTCAAATATCAGAGATTGTTATGCATGTATTATTATAGTGTGTTAAATAAATCTTATAAAATTGATTTAAAAAGGAGAGGTAATTATTTTTATTATTAAAAGAAAGGATATAGTAATAAGTTTTTTTGGTTATTTCGTTAAATACGGAAGTAACATTATTATTTTGCCTTTTATGGTAACTAATACTTCTTCAAATGAATTTGCTTTATGGTCAATATTTTTATCTATAAACTCTTTTTTACTATTAATGGATTTTGGATATGGAGCAGTTTTTTCAAGATTTGTAATGTATGCATATAGCGGATCGAAAAGCATAATTAAGCCTGAAATCGTAGAAAATAAAAATACAGCTAGCTCATCAAATTATTATTTAATGAGTATGATAATAATTTCTGCGCAAAAAGTTTATAGTAAGTTAATAAAACTATCCTTTATAATTTTATGTATCTTGACATTATATATAATATATATAATTTGGAAAGATTCTTCAGATATTTCATATTTGAAATCAATTACAAGTTGGATTGTTTTTGCTATTAGTATTCTAGTAACGATATCCTCAATGAAAGATGCTGCTATAATGAAAGGACTTAATAAAGTTTACGAACTACAGGAGATAACTATAATAAATTCTATATTGATTATGGTTTCTAAAGTAATATTATTAATTATGAATTTTGGTATTTTAGGTTTATCAATATCGAGCTTGTTGACTGTGATTCTTTTAAAAATTCAATATAAAAGAAAGTTATCTGGTTTGTATACTGAGATTAGTGAAGTAATGAAATTATCTAAAAGAAATTTCGATAAAGAATTTATCACTGAGTTTAAATTTATTAATGAGAAAAGTAAAGGCATGGGTGGTATGTTGATTAGTCAGTTTTTACAAACTCAGTTCATTATTTTTTTGTTGCCTCTGTTTTTAAATTTAAAAACTATATCTGAGTTCACATTAAGTTATCAATTGATTACTACAATATCAGCCTTGGCTTCAATTTTGTTTTCGGTCTATTATATAAAGTTAGGGAACTCCATAATCACTAAAAATATAAAATCTAGTAAAAATATATATAGTAAAACATTCTCGTCTTTTACTATAATCTATTCAATTCTTTCAATTGCTTTAATAATGTTTGGAGATACTATTTTAAATATTATAGGCTCAAATCTAAATATACTTCCATTCAGTGAATTGTCTGCTTTATTACTTTACGTATATGTATATCAAATAGTACAAAGAAGTACTTCTATTATTTCGTTATCAAATAATCAAAAATTTGTAACGAGTTTGATTATTTGCAGTATTATATCTAGTATTGGACTTGTTGTATTACTACTTATTAAAGTAAACTTTGTAGGTGTTTTAATTTGGATGATTGTAGTTCAAATTTTATATAATTTTTGGAAATGGATTTTTGAAAGTTATAAAATTTGCTTTGATTTAAATATTTCTAAAAGTTAATAAAAAAATGTTTACTTAAATACTATTTTTTAAATCTGGAAGGATTATTTAGAAAAGGCGAAGGTCTATTTATTATAATGAATTAATCTGAAGTTTTGAGATAATATAAAATATCTTCGGAGTTGTGCACTTTTTTAAATGTACTAACATCGGAGGTGTTTTGCTTGGGCAAAACGTATATTTAAGCGAAGTGAAATGGGCATTAGTCAAAGGTAAGCTGAGTGGGGATTTAATGACGAAAGAGATCATAGAGAAGTACGGCATCAAAAATAAATCGCAAGTCAAAACATAGTGTGACCGTCAAGAAGAAAAGTCATTTCGCGATGATTTAAGCACAATACTGTTTAATCATTTTACATGTGCCGTAAAATAGTGTCGACGTCAAATAGAATTTGACTTTTTTCTCGTTTAATTTTTACAGTTCTGATGAAAATAAGTTCTTTCGATTTCTCATAGCGATGTAAGAGACGATCCAATATGGAAGTCGTGATTCCTTGATCCCCAATTAGCTCGCCCCATTGATCTGGATTTTTATTCGAGGTCAAGATGATTGATGAGATGTAAAAATAGCTTAGCTTCTCTCTAATCCATCGCATATACATCAAGTTTTCAAAGATGGCGAGATCGGCTTCCCTTAAACGCTCTAGTTGAACTTTAGGCTTTTTCGAAAACAATAAGTGTACCAATTCACCCATCGTAACGAAAAATACTCTGTATCCACGTCTAGCAGGTTTTAATCCCAAGCCGCCCGCTAAAAACATTTTATCGACGCCAAGCGATCCGAGTAGGATTAAGTTGTAATGCTGGCTGCTCAAGCAAACTCAACTCAATCAACTATCGGTCCATCAGAGCCGTTTGTTCATCAATTCTAAATTCAGATAACTGCTTCAAAAAAGGCAAGAGAGTCCATTTCATACGTCGTTCTAGACTCGTCACTTCTAGTAAGATCTATGGAAGCGCATCGGCGGTTTCTGCCAACCTTAATTGTTTGAACTACTGTTGTGAGTCGGTCACGGTCTGGTTCATCACACGTCTCTTCTCAAGATACTGACATATATGCTGAGCGGACGAGTGCTCACTTGGATATCAGAAACGTGTTCTCTAATAGGGATACGTGATTCAACGACTGGTCTAATTGCGCACTATAGTCATGGATGAAATCTTGGATGACATTTAACTGGTCAAGCTTGTAGCGCGGGAATTTTTTGCAAAGTTCCCCCAAGTAATGCGTGGCTTTTCCATATCCTTAAAGTGACCGACCGATCGTTGTTCGAACTCGTCAAAACCGGATGAACGGTCCCTTAGATGATGACGACTTTGGATCAACTTTCCTCTTTTTGAACTGACGGGGTGATCTACAATCACTTTCCCATCCGATTGTGTCCGAATGAGTAGTCGGTTCGCGTCGGTCAACTCAATAAAAACATTATTGGTCGCATAGGAAGAACAGGTCTCGGGAGGAACTAAATAACGATTGAAATGATATCGAATCGTATTGTTCTTAATCACGTTCCTTGCTATATTCGACACATAGGTATTTTCATATGAAAGTAACGAATGGACCGGTTGTAAGTGTTATTTTTCAAAGGAGAACACTTCTGTTGCTCTTTTTTCATTGTCTGGTGGACATTAGGATTTCTCCTGCGTTTACACTCAACGTAATGAGATAGTCCTGATCATAGACGATTTCGGTTGTCAGTTCCCCATAGAACCTGGAGGGCTTTCATGGAAACATATGGAATCTTGTGTCGTGAAAGGTCTGTTCTGCTACTCTATATATTTCATGCGAGAGTAGGCGAGTACGAAAGCGATTAAGTATAACTTGATTTCCTTGTTCTTTTTCTTCTTTTGCTTCGTTTCTCCACAGTCGACTTGGAGTTGCTTTCCCATTGGTTGTTCAGGAATCGCTTCGTATTGACGTACCTTTCGTTTTTTATCGATTCGATACACTTCGCGTATTTTTCTGACGTATGTCTTGACGATGCTTTCGCCTAATGTGAGCTGCGGATATCTTTTCCAATAACCAATCGTTGATTTGAGCGCTAATGAGATGCGGGAAATCTTCTAACTAAGCTATTTTCCAATCTTTATAGAAATCCAACTGGATTACGATAATACTTTCTAATGTCTCTTCATTTCGTCGAAAGTCATGTTCAAATACTTATAGACCGTAGGAATAGAAACTTTTAACTCTTTCACAATTTGAGCCATCTTGAATTTTCTTTAGTATAACTGATAGATTTTGATACGTTGATACTTAACATTAACTTTTCCTCCAACGTTTTTCCCTTCAGATCAAATATAGACTCTCACCATTTTACTAGAGTTCAAATAATTTGAGCAAAAGTGTAAAGTACTATCGAACAAAAACCCTCAACTTATTTCTAGCGGTTACATGGAATTCATGACGAAAAAATTAAGCACTTCCGCTCGATCGTAATAAATTTAAATATCCAAACAGATCCTCTTCTTTCAACGGTCGACTGAAATAATAGCCCTGGAAATAATCACAGCCTTCTTGCGCGAGCCAATCTGCCTGCTCCGACGTTTCAACCCCTTCAATTAAGACCTCCATCTCTAGATTATGTCCAAGTTGAATCATCGATTGAACGATAGCTTGTAGATTCTTACCGTCAAATAACGAACCGATAAATGAACGATCAATCTTCAACAACTGAATTGGTAATGAACGAAGATGCTTGAAGGACGAGTAACCGGTACCGAAGTCGTCAAGTGAGACACGAATACCGAGTTCCTGCAGTCGCGCTAATTTTTCATAGGTCGCCGTCTCATAGGATAAAGCAGCGGACTCCGTAATTTCGAGTTCCAAGTACGCCGGATTCATTCCTGTCTCCGCGAGAATCATTTCGACGCGACGTAAGAATTTTTGACTCGCGAACTGAAGTAGCGAGACGTTGACAGCAATCGAGAACGGTTCTGGTGTCAGGTCTTGCCACGCGACCCAGCGCAAGCAGGCAGTACGTAACACCCAGTCACCTAGGGCATGAATCGCTCCCGTATTTTCAGCGACGGGAATGAACTCAGCTGGTGAGACGAATCCAAGCTCATCATGCGTCCAGCGTGCCAACACTTCAACACCGGTCATGCATTCCGTAACTACTGCAATCTTTGGTTGATAGACGAGCTCAAACGCTTCTGCTTCGAGTGCCTCCGTCATGAATTTTTCAATCTGGACAGTCCGTAAGATATCGTTTCGGTTCTCGATCTTAAATTCCTTGATCGTGTTTTGCGCTTCAGTAAACGAAGCATGTAGTGCCAGTTTTGCATACTCGATCAGTTCTTCCGCTGTTGTGGCGTCTTCTGGGTAATGACTGATTCCAGCGCGCATCGTCAGCGTAATGACCGTTCCATTGATATCAAATGGTTGCGATAGGGCAGCGTAGCACTTCTCGGCTTTTTGTGTCGCTAGCTGACTCCGCTCATCAACCAGGAGAACGAGGAATTCGGATGAATCAAGGCGTGCTAGGACATCACGGGCATGAATCGTCGCTTGCAGACGTTCTGCAATTTGCAGCAACAGACTCTCGACGCCTTTATGTCCGAGCATATCACTTAGAGAACACCAGCGATCCATGCTGAGCGCGAGACACGAAATCGGAATTCCTTGTCTGATCTGATCCTCGATATACAGCGTGATTTTGTCTCGATTCGGTAAATCCGTCAACCGGTCATGAAAGGCAAGGTGTTCGAGTTGTTGCTGCGACGAAACTTGATCGGTGACGTTGCGGAAGAACCACAATGTCTGATTCAAGTTCTCGCCTTTTAGCGGATGATTGACGACTTCAAGGATACGTTCGTCGACGTGTAGCATCTGTTTCGTATGTTCGGGCACATCGAGACGTAACGTCGAGTCATGTTCCGTTAAGTATGAATGACGGTTCGGGAAAAAATCATGGAACAGCGAGTTGGCATATTGAATTAGACCATCAGGATTCGTCGTCACGACACCATCTTCGGTTGATCCAAGAATCGTCGCTTGGATGAAATCACGCTTACGTAACTGGAGGTCAAACAAGACGGAAGCGAAGAAAACGATGAACAAAAAGAGCGTGACGATCGAGACAAGCCTCAACAGCATCGTCGGTTCGATGACTTGATCACTCGTAAACGATGGAATCATTTGAAACTCTAAACCGAGCATTCCGACGTGATGCATCCCGGATATCGCGATGCCCATGATGAGAGCAAAAAAGACTTTCGTTTGCACCAGCATCTGTTGTTTTGCGTAACGCGAAAAGAAACCGATCCAGAGTGCGGTCCAAGAAGCAGCAATCGCAATCAAGATCGAGAGTAAGACGTAACCCGTGTGATACTGCAGTTTCATCCCTTGTAAAGCGGCGATCCCGACATAATGCATGCCAGCAATCGCACTGCCCATCAAAAAACCACCGAGGACGAATGATTCACGAGACATCTGGCGCGCGACGAGATAAAAGCCGAGGATACATCCCGTCATCGCGATGATGACCGACAAGAAGACGAGTGGGAACGAGTAGGTCGCATCCTTCAATGTACCGTGACCAAGCATCGCGACGAAATGCATCGACCAAATACCAAGACCTAAAATCGATCCACCGGCAATCAACCAGAGATGTTTCGAACGATTGGTCGCTGTCTTGACGCGTCCCGCGAGTTCGATTGCGATATAGGCGGATGTTGCGGCAATCAGATAGGAGAGCGTGACGAGTAAAAAGTCAGTATGAGCATGCATCGTATGGGTTGGCATGATGGAAGAAGTCACCTCGGCAGATTGGAATGTTTAATCGAATGGTAAAGGTGTAATGTAGATACCCTTTTTCATTCAATCATATACATTTTTTTCAAATAACATCTGACGGGTGAGGAAAAATCAAAGCGTATCGACTAGAGGTGGAGACCGACGAGGATTTTATGATCCATTAATTTCGTATACTGGAGCGTATGAAAAAATGGATTTCCGAAGTCGCATGGTTGGAGATGGACATGAATCATGTGATAGCTGTATGACAAGTTGGGGTTTGCCTTTAGCAGGTTCAAAATCGTTTGTTCTTGGGATTCTGGGCTGATGTCGTAGATATGGAAAGAGATGATGTTATGACAGATACGAAACGGGGCGATCGTGAGGATGAACGGCTTATGATGAGCAAATCGCTGTTTTGTTGAAACAGTCGAACCGGTGATGACGAGCTCGTTGGGGGTGATTCGTAATTTCGGGTGCCAGAAGTCTCTGAATTCGATTGCGATGATGTCGCGCAATTCTTCTTCCGTCACATACGTCGTGACGAGAATATCTGATGGATTGCCAAGATAGTCGTTATCCGTATTCATATGTAAGCTCCTTTATCGATTATTGGAGGGAATCAATGCGCTGTCGTTCAGGGTAAAGAAAGGTATGTGTTCTCTCCTGCTCTACAGAAAATAGATTCAATACGATTGTAACTTTTTTCCTTATTTTTGTTTTTCGTGCATTGATTGTTTAGGGAAAGCGATTCTTGATATTTTATCGGAAATCAATCGTGTACTCCATCGGCTGTCATGTCAGTCCCTATAAAAGGAGGAACCAGCTATGACCCACTATGACTATCTCGATCAGTATTTAATGACCGACTGCTCGCGGTCAGCCCATACGATTAAGGCATATCGGAGTGATCTTCGACAAATGCGCTTGTATCAGATTGATTGGTCAGTCGCGTCCTTACGACGCTACTTTCACTGGATGAAAGCACATTATAAGCCGTCGACGATCCTGCGACGGTATCATGTCTTACACCGACTCGGAAACGTCCTCGTCGAGCGACGACGGATCAAAAAGAATCCGATGGTCGAGATCCGTCCGATCGTCCATCAACGTCTTCAAGACGAGACCTACCACGATAGTGAAGAGTTGATTCCGGTAATCCGACAGATTCAAGATCCAACCTATCGCCTCTTCTTCGAGGTGCTCAGCCAAACGGGCCTCCGCTTCATGGAGGCCCGTTTGTTGACGGTTCAGGATTTCGATTTAGTAAAAGGTGAACTGTACGTTCGTTACGGCAAAGGCGGGCGGACACGAACCGTTCCGATCGGGGAAGCACTCCGCGATAAGATCAGTCTATTTTTAGCGGAGCGCACGACCGGCTACTTATTTCAGTCCGTTACTGGACGGATGGTTAACGAACATGCAGCGAGAAAGGCACTTCGCGAGGTGGGATTCACACATCTAGGGCGTCACGTCCGTCCGCACATGCTCCGGATCGCCTATGCGACCTATCTCTATCAACAAGCCGGTTTGAAGCTGCTTGATATAAAACGTCTGCTTGGTCACGCCAGCATCGCAACGACGGAAGGATACATCCGCAGTCAGACGAATCACGTCCGGGACGTCCTCAATCGTCTGTCCGCTTGAGTCGATTGACTGACGCATGGGCAATGTCGTGCGATGGTAAGACGTAGTGCTGCGTCGTCCGGACATCGCTGTGACCAAGCAAGCGCATGATGGTCAGAATGTCCGTCTGATGCACGTGATAGAGTGTCGTCGCGAACGTGACCCGGATATCGTGCGGTCGCAGGATCCGTCCGAGACATTGTTCACTTGCTTCTTTTAGGACACGACGAAACTTTGCTGGATTGACCGGTCGTCCACTGTCTTCGCAAAATAATGGAAGTGCATTAGGACGAATCGTCTCGATATAGCGCGTCAGGACATCGCGCAACGCATGATGCAGTGGAACCTGACGTGATTGATCACCTTTACCGCTTCGGACGAGCACTTGATCGCGCGCAAAGTCGACGTCTACGAGCCGTAAGTCACGGGCTTCTGAAAACCGCAGTCCCGTATGCAAAAGAAGAAAGCTAAAGGCATAGACAGTTTCGTCGCAAATCGTCTCGAGGACACGGTGGACGTCGTCGTACGTGAAGGCAAGTCGTCGATGAGGTGCAGGAACCGGTTTTTTGACGCGTGCTAACGGATTCGTTGGGAGCGAATGTTCCGCGACCAGTTGATCGAACAGGATTGAGAGGGCATGTAGTCGTCGTGCGGCAGTTGCTGGAGCATAAGTGTCGCGTAGGAACTTACCATAGCGTTGGAGCGACGGAAAATCGATCCGTTCGACGTGGCGACAGAGATGCCGTACGTCCGAGCGGTAGGCTTTTTTCGTCAAGGGACGATAGTCCGCCTGTTCGATGATCGCGAGTAAACGTTCTTGGTAATAGATCATCATCCGAGAAGGAATTGGACTTTCTGCCGGAGTTCCGACTTCAATGAACGGAGTCGTGCCGGTGAGTAACCGAGCGTCTCTTCCGTGCCGTGCATCAAGGCTTCGAGAAACGTGTACTCTTTATTCGACAGATCTCGTTTGAGTTCACTGAGGAGATAATGAAAGGAGACGTTCGGTGTGCGAGGAAGCTCCGGCATCGTCTCGACTGCGACTTCAGTCGCAAGCGTCCGGTTCCGAGTCGCTAAGTAATCGAGCATCGCGCCTTTTGCCCGGATCCGAGCGAAGGTGACAGTCATGACCTTTCCTTCTTCGATTGATTTCCAAAGTCGGAGTAGGGCGGCTTGCCGGCATTCATCATGTTCATTCGGGTGGATCGAGAGGCGGGACAGGAGGGAGTTGACGAGGGGAATCCAGTTACGTAGTAAGTCATTCATGGGTATCCGTTTCTTCAGATATGCATATCTGTTATGTATTCCGCGGTAGTTTTAGTATAAGTAGAGTTATCCTGAAAGCGATCGCGCTAGAATGCGGGTTTAACTGAAGAGAACTGGTAGATTGACAAGGAATTGCATCACCTACGCTACTTAAAAGTTGAAGAAACCGTTGGCATGATTGAAGAAATGAGGCGTTGCGTCGAGCGGATAACTCTACTTATCCGCTGGGGTGTTCGGAAAAAAAGAAATCAGTATCGTTCTACCAATCGAAAGATAGGGAGTAAGTCATGGAAAAAAAGATAATTAAGGAGGAAGTCTTCCTAATTCACTTATAGTCCTTAGATTCCTAGTTGTAAAAGAGAAGCGAGTCTGCTGATTTTAAGGAATAGATGGCTATTGTTTTTAAAAGACGCATTCTGTCGGATTGATTGATAAAATTACATCTTTTGGTTATTCATGTTTCAAGGTAATCTGAACGGATTACTAAAAGATGGGAGGAAACCGGATGAAACGCTTGAAGTTAATGATTCTAACCGTGATGGTGTTTACGAGTCTGTTCATCATTGGAGAGAGTCGGATGCTGACACTTGAAGGATTCGGAGAACCGTTCGTGTCGACGACAATCTATCCGAATCCGAAGATTTCGGAACAACAGATGCTAGCAGATATCGAGCGAGCCGCGACGAAACATCAGGTCGATGTCTTCACCTATGAAGAGACGCCTAATCGAACGCTTTCCAGTACGAAGACGATTTACGGGACGGCTGATACCGAAGCGATGTTTGCTACCCGCTCGATCCAAGAGCAGGTCTATCAAAGCGTCTTTCTCGGTGATATCACGTTCCAGTTCAAGCCGTTATCCGAGCATCCTGCCGTTGCTTATACACCAAACTTCTACGGGATTGGTTCAGTCGCTGCCGTAAAGGCGTTTAAGATGGAATTGATCGATACATACGCGGGGAATCATCCGCAACCTGGTTATAACGAGTCGGCAGAACTGTACCGCATTTTAGGCGTATTCGCACTTGTTGCGATCATCACCGTGTTACTGACATTTTATGAGCTGGCTGTCGTCAGAAAGGAACTACTTGTTCGTCTATCGATGGGCGAATCGTTAGCCCGTTGGCTAACACGTTCGATTATGATAGACTCCGGCATTTTGTCGCTTGCGTTCATCGTTAGCTTTTTGACACTCCGTTTGTTCACACCGATTGATCCGTACCTGATGCTGTTCAGTGGCTTGATGGTTGGATTGATTGTCGTAAACGGACTCGTCTATCTCCGCTTACGACGCTTGACGATCAAAGAAGCATTTTCGAATGGTCAGCGTTCGAACAAATTACTAGGCTTTACATATGGAATGAAATTCGCAACAGCGTTCTTGACGATCTTGATGCTCTCGAGCAGTATCACGGTCATCGCCGAAGCCGTGACGATCTATGAACAACGTCCGTTCTTTGAAGCGAAGAAAAACTATTCGTATACCTACATCGGTCACAAAGTAACGTCTCCGCGCTTTTCGGATGAAAAAAGTTCCGACATTTCGGAACGAATCTAGACAGAACTGTACAAACGCTTTTATGATGACTTAAAAGTGACATTGAGTACCCCGATTAACAGCTTCACGACGGCAGACCAACCGACCATCTTGATGAACCGGACAGCATTTAATGAAGTTGCCGGGAAATTTGAGAATAGTTCTTCCGTCTTGAAGCATGAGCTGACGTTCTTTGCGCCAGAGGGGGTGTTCATTCCAGCGAAGGCGACCATTGATAGTGGACTTCGTGAACTCGGACTCGGGGCGTATCTGGCAGATTTCTATCCAGTCGTCCGCTATCAGGAAGATTTCGAAACCGTCGCGATTGATCAAAATCTTACTAGCGGGAGTACACTCATCGATGATCCGTTACTCATCGTCGTCAATGAAGCAAAGCAATCGAAAGTACCGAAACAACTGTCAAATGTCTTATTCGCTGACATCCTGGACCAAGAAGCCTTTCAAGACTATGTCGTGAAGAAACAGATGACGAATGAACTCGTTTTGCAGACGAATGCGTGGGAGAAGTATCTTGGTGTTTGGGAAGCAGCGAAACGATTGATGAATATGAACCTGATCTTTGTCATTCTGATTCTTAGTCTGGAGTTACTCGTCATCTGGACGGTGCTACGACTCGAGTATCAAGTGAATGCGATCAAGTTATCAGTTCAGAAAGTGATGGGATATAGTATCTGGCAGAAAAACCGACGCCTGATCGTGTCGACGATGGGGATTACGCTTGTCAGTACACTAGCTGTAGCGCTTACTGCCTATATCCTTGAGTTTTCTTCACCAGGGCTACTGTTAGCTGGAGGAGCACTCTTGCTACTGGCCGAAGGAATCTTACTGATTTGGCTGATTCGAAAGATTGGACGGGCGAATGTCCAACGCATCTTAAAGGGGGGAAATCTATGATTGAAATCCGACAACTGACTAAATCATTTCAAGGAAAAACCTTATTCGAAAACCTATCGTTGACGATTTCTCAGGGTGACTTCGTCATCTTTTCCGGTCCGAGTGGATGCGGGAAAACAACGCTACTCAACATGATTGGGGCGCTAGAGCCAATTGATACAGGAACAATTGTCGTTGATGGAAAGGACATCACGAACAAGCGCAATCAACTGACATACTTCCGGACGAAGCTTGGCTTCTTGTTTCAGAACTTCGCACTCGTCGACCAAAAAACGGTTCGGCAGAATCTCGAGATCGTTCAAAAACGCTATCGCTCGGATAAGACGATTGAAGAAGTGCTGACTGCTGTTGGATTAAGCGACAAAATCGATCAAAAAGTCTTTATGTTGTCAGGTGGGGAACAGCAACGGGTCGCATTAGCTCGATTGATGCTGAAGCAATGTGACATCATCTTTGCGGATGAACCGACGGGCTCGCTTGATCAAGCGAACGCGGAGCGGATGATGGCGCTGTTACAAGAGCTGAACGATCAAGGAAAAACGATCATCCTCGTCACACATGACGAAGCGATTAAACAACAAGGGAAAAGGTTAGTGAAGATTGGGCGACGAAACGAACGATGCGCTGTTACTTTCGAAATAAATCTTCATAATAATATTGATAAGAAACACTCGGTTGCGCCTAGATAATGATTGCATAAAGATGAGGAATACTGAAATACGTGAAGAAGTTTAAGAATACTTAAGCGATTTCGGTGAAATAGGTGTGTATATCCAAAAGAAAGTTCCCAATTTTTTGTTAACCGTAAATCACAACAAAAACTCCATTTTACACGCTGGACGGTTTTCCCTACATAAGATGGAGTTTGTTCATCTTCTTCTTTGCTAATGGAATCTTAGCCTTGTTGATCTCGCCGTTCGGCTTTTCTGAATACGGTCTTAGCTTTTCGATCGAATCGACCTTGACGTTCGCGTTTGCGATGATGCGACTTATCCGGTACGTCTCAGATATTAATTATCATACATTTTGTCGAATGATTTTACTGCCAGGATCGATGCGCTTCACCCAGCGGAGTGACCGATTGAACCGCTTTTGGATGTGAAAGTTGCCCGTAAAAAGCTTTCTAACATCCGTTCATCTATTTAAAAAGGAGATCAATTTCCGAAATGGATTCGGAAATTGATCTCCTTTTTATGTGTGTAGAATGAAATCTTTTATCGTCTACATTGTTTTTGATAACCGTCTGGATTATTTGATTGCCAGCGCCAAGCGTCCTTACACATCTCAAATAAGTTTTTCTCCGCTTTCCATCCAAGTAAACGTTCTGCTTTTGAAGCATCCGCATAACATGAACTAACATCTCCCGGTCGTCTTGTCGTGATCTTTCGGTCGATTTGCAGGGAAGTCGCGTCTTCAAATGTCGCAACAAGTTCAAGAACACTTGTTCCTTGACCCGTTCCTAAATTGAATGCCTCAATACCAGAATGATCATGATAAAGCGCCTTGATATGCCCTTTTGCCAAGTCGACAACATGGATATAATCTCGGACACCAGTGCCATCTTCGGTGTCATAATCATTTCCAAATATTTGGAGAGTATCTAATTTACCTGCAGCAACTTGCGTCACGTAAGGCATCAGGTTGTTCGGAATACCATTTGGATCTTCACCAATGAGACCGCTCACATCCGCGCCAATTGGATTGAAATAGCGGAGTAACGTAATGTCCCACGTTGGATCAGCTTGAGCGATATCTTCAAGGATCTGCTCAATCATGAGTTTCGTCGCACCATAAGGATTTGTTGCAGATCGCGGAGCAGATTCCGTAATCGGTGTCGTCTCAGGCACACCATAGACTGTCGCGGACGAACTGAAGACTAGCTTCTTAACGTCGTGACGACTCATCACATCTATCAAAACAAGCGAGCTGATCAGATTATTTTGATAGTAGAATAACGGCTGTGATACAGACTCACCAACTGCTTTTAAACCAGCAAAATGAATGACGGCATCAATCGAATGCTTTTGGAAGATGTCTCCTAATAACGATTCATTGCGAACATCCATCTCGTAAAATGTGACAGACCGTTTCGCGAGCTGTTCGACACGTTCGAGGGCATTTCGATGACTATTACTTAGATTGTCGACGACAATGACTTCATGACCCTCTCGTAAAAGTTCGAGACACGTATGGCTGCCAATATAACCAGCGCCTCCAGTTACTAAAATATTCATATTTTGTCCTCCGTTTAATTCCATAATTTATATAATAATAACATAGAAGTAAGGGTTTTTTTATTGATTTTTTTCTTTTATACATTTTTAGTTCTTCTGGATAAACTGTCCGTTCTATTCGATCATGAAGTGTCAAGGAGCCGTATATACGATATTTTGCTCCCATCTATTTAAGGTCGTGACTGAAAGCTCGAAGAGCGAGGCAATCGATATTATCGAATCTGTTGCATCTTCATTCGCACACCTTAATGATCCGTAGTTTTTCATACAGCGAAAACTTAGATTTAGACATAGAAAAAGCTCCCTTCAAAAAATGGACAGTTTTTGATATTTCAACTGTCTACTTTTTGGGGAGCATATCATGATGGCAATTCCTTCTTTTCGTGAAATTCAGTTAGTTGTGTCACAGCCTCGTTTAAAAAATTGCCTATCTACGTTTTGTATAGCAGATACGAGGTATATGGTTTTAGATCATTTTTTAACGATGATTTCGATGTCTACTGTTTTTTCTCCAGGTCCTGGTGAAAGAATGAGATACGTTGTACCTGGTTTTTTCGTTAACAAGCTTACTTTTGAAAAATCCCAGTCCATCGTGGAATGACCTTTTGAATGAAGACTATATTCATAGTCTTTCGCATCGTTCAATTGATTACGTCCTATTCCGATTCGATCTCCAACATGAACCGTATAAGTATGTTTACCGATATATTTCGCTCTTCCTGATAGCTGCTCCAGTCCTAACCAAACTTCCGGTTGCTCTGCTACAATCCGATCGTCTTGACCCGTTGGTTGACCAGTCGATACCAGTTTATTTTTTTTATAGCTGTATTTGCTGAGGGTGATGGAACGATTGAGATAGTAAAGGCTTCCTTTTGCGATTTTCGCATTTCCCATCAAAAGTCCTCCCTTCGTTTGAATCGTTTTTAGTGTTTCTCCGTCTGGTGATCCAATGAGATAGGAATTCAAGAAATTTCTACTCCCTGACTTGTAGCCAACGACAGTATGTTCATATTTTCCGATAAGGCCAGCCGTAATGAACTTTACATCATATTGTTCTTTGATGACTTTTTTATAAGAATCTTTCCATTTTCCGTTTTTTAATTCGTGAACCCGGATGATATAGTCATTAAAAAATGAATCTCTTTTCTTTTTAAAGATGGAGACAATTTCCTTGGGGGAGGACTGATTCATCTGTAGTGTACGATGCATTAAATATGTATGCCCCTGAATCGACTCCTTTTTTAGTTGTTCGATTTTCTTGTCAGTTGAAGAAGCATCGACTGGAACGGTCGAGAGTGTCAACGTAAGTAATGTGAGACCGATTCTTTTCATATCACTATTCTCCTTCGTATCAATGGTTTTATATGTAAATTATAATGAAGACTTCACAAGTATTCTTTTATAAGTGAAGAACCAAGTAAATAGTTTTTTGACTTTAATGAAGTTAAAACTTATTTTTTTATACGATAGATTTCGTGTTTATGATTTTTTATAAATTCAGTGGAATATCTGTTTTTATGGATTGAAACTTTCGTTTATATTTGTAAGACCGCATTTGTAGAAAAGTGACGAGAAAATATGTATTATATATTGGATGATTTTGCAAACGATTTCATGATACGCTAGGGAACAGAAAAAATTAGTCTAGAAAGAAGGAATCCCTATGCATATTCTTGTCGTTGATGATGAGACGAGCATTCGCCATCTCGTCAAACTGCAACTCGAGCTTGATGGTCAGACGGTCGAGACGGCAGCCAATGGAGCAGCAGCACTCGCCTTGCAGGCAACACAACCCTTTGATTTGATCGTCCTCGATTTGATGCTACCGGATACGACCGGTTTCGACTTGATTCCTAAGCTTCGACAGACGACACCTGACTTACCGATCTTGATGCTGACGGCGCGTGATCAGATGAACGATAAAATCATCGGGCTGCAGCTCGGAGCGGATGACTATATGACCAAGCCGTTTAATGGAACGGAACTCGTCTTGCGTGTCAAAAATCTGTTGAAACGCACGAAGGCGGTCGCACCACCCGTGCCTGTCGTGACTGATCCCTTCTTATCGGTTGATCCCGAAGAACGCGTCATTCGACTCGATGGACAACCGTTACCACTGACGTACCGGGAGTACGCCTTACTTGCGCTCTTCTTAGCGCATCCGAAACGGGTCTTCGAGCGAGATGAACTGCTCGAACAAGTCTGGGGTTTTGACTTCTCCGGTCAGACCCGTGCCGTCGATATCATGGTCCAACGCTTGCGGAAGAAACTCGGAGCGCAAGGCGAACGGATCAAGACGATTTACGGTGTCGGCTACAAGTGGGTCGACGCATGAAGCTACGCCAGGTCATCACGGAAAACTTCGTCTTACTCCTTGTTCCGGCACTGCTCGTTCTGTTCTTGTTTCTTTATGCCTTCATTCAATCGAATCTGTATGAGAACGCTGTCGATTCTGTCCAAAAACTGAGTCGGGAAGCGGAACTCTACACGACGAATTACCTCGCAAGTGAAGAGACGGACTCGCTCGCTGATACAGCAGTCCCGATCGCTTCTTACTTAGCAGACCGGTTCGACGCGCGTGTCCAGCTGTTTGGACCAAACGCAGAACTGCTCGCTGATTCGGAACGCGATCAATTGCCGCTCCTCGCGGGAGACATCGATCAAGCGTTAAAAGGGAAGTCGAGTTATCTCTTTCTGAAAGAAACCGATGTTCCGGTGCTGTTCTTCTCGAGTCCGCTGTATGGCAAAACGGGCGTCATCGGCTCGGTCCGTTTTCTTGTTGATCTGCGGACGGAAGCTGAACTGCTACGGCAATTCACCTATGTCTTCACTGGCGTCTTTCTGATCTTGATCGTGATCGCCGTCTGGACGGCGCGTCGGATGGCGAAGACATTGATCGGACCAATCGATGATTTACGGAGCGTTTCGCACGCCTTGACGAAAGGGCACTATGCGCATGCGCTACCGGCATATCCATATGAGGAATTGAACCGACTGGCAGCGGACTTCTCGACGCTTGCTGACGCAATTCAGCACAACATCGGGCAGCTCGAACAACAACGAAGCGACCAACAGACGTTCATCGATCACATCACTCATGAGCTCCGGACACCGATGACGGCGATCATGGGCTATGTCGAGTTGATTCCGAAGCTGCCACCGGAGGAAGCGGCGCACTGTTATCACTACATCGAAGTCGAGAGTCAGCGCTTGTTACGACTGGTCTCGCATAATCTCGAACAGGCGAAACAACAACGCAACGAACGCCACGTGACGTCGACGATGTTCGCGCTCGATGCCTTGCTCGCCGACGCCTTATTCATCATGCAATTGCGTCTTGATGGACAAGGAATTGAAGTTGAACAGGATATTCCGCCAATCTACGTGCTCGGGCAACCGGACCAGACGAAACAAGTCTTGTTGAATCTTCTCGAGAATGCCGTCAAATACAGTGACGCGATGACGGTGACGTTTTCGACCGTCAGTACGGATACGACCCTCCGACTTATCATGACGGATGACGGAATTGGTATGGATCCAGCCGTCCTAACCGAATGGGAGGACGAGCAACATAGTCTGACAACAGCGAGTGGGAATGGGCTCGGTCTACCGCTCTGTCGACGTTTGATGCAGGAACAAGGTGGCGATTTCGCACTTGAAAGTGATGCGAGCGGCACACGTATCACATTAACTTTCCGATTAGCGAATCAGACTTAATGTAATCGCTTACAAATGATACATTTACGAAACAATTCGACCGGATTTACGAAACAATTGCCCCGTAATCTAAGAATCAAGCAAGGAGAGGAATCATGAAAGCATCGACTATCGCTTATTTCTTCTTGATGGGCATCTTGTTTGCCCTCAGTCTTCTTTTGCTTCAGCAGACGGTCTTTGGACGCTTACACGTCCTCGATGGACCGAAACGACTGAATGCTTCCGATGACTCACTCCCGACCGAGTTGACGTTACGTCACCGGGCATGGGGTGAGCAGACGGTAGAAGATGGAACGGAAGTCCAGCGCATCACGACGCTATTGAAGCAAATGAAGACGGTGGCAAAGGGGACCTGTCCGGCAGGTACAGCGACATTTAATGGGACGCTCCGTTTCTTAAACGGGACGACATGGACGTTCTCCCTCGGGGAAGGCATGACACTAAACGGGCAATGTGTCGCAAAACGTCCTAGCACCCAAACGACGTCACTGAAAGCACGATTCTTGAACGCCTATCACGAACCGGAACAGCTCGCGCGCCAGTTCGCCGAGGCGGAAGTCGTGACGGGGTACGCGGGAGGGCGATCTCGTCCTTTGACCGCGCGTGAGCGTGAAGACGTTAAGCGTCGCCTGACGCAGGCAGAACCGATGACGGACTATGAAGAAGTCGGTCAGGCACTCGATGCCAGTCAGGGGGAGCCGCGCATTCTCAAGCTCCAGCGCTTCAAGAATGAGCAGAATACGCGTGCCAACTTAATGAATATTACTGTGTATGAGACATTGTTCAGCGTCCAGTACATGGATGATGACAATGGAAACACCTTCTATTTAAAAGGACAACTCCTGCCGACCGGGAAGGAGGCGAAACGATGAGAAAAGGAATGCTCTTCTTGCTGAGTATCATTTGTCTCATGAGCATTTGGATCGTCCGCAACAATGAACAGACGAAGCAGGGAACAGCTGCGCGGGAAACCGTTCCGCATTTGACAGCGTATGTCTCTGCGAAAGAGGATATCGGTCGCGCCTTGCTGTCATCATATTGTGAACAAGCAGGCTGTACGTACGAGTTCGTCCGCCTGTCGACGGAAGAACTCGTCCGGCGTGTGACGAAGGAAGCGGATCATCCGCGTGCTGACGTCATCATCGGTGGAACGTGGGATGCCCACCAGACGCTCAAGCAACGCGGGTTGTCGACACCGTTCCCGAGCGACATGAATCAAGCGGAACTACAGGATCCGGATCGCTACTGGATCGGCTACGAAGTCGAACGCCTCGCAATCGTCATCAATACGGACGTCTGGAACAACCGATTCGAGGCGGCACCGTATCCGAAGACGCTTGCTGACTTGACAGCGAAACGGTATCAGGACGAGTTAATTTTGCCGGATCCGAACCATTCCGGTACCGGTGCGACGATCCTGCAAGCGATCTTTGATGGATACGGGACGAAGGCGGAACGCGTCTTACAACAACTGATCGAGCGAACGCGGCTATTCACGGCGAACGGCTTTGCACCGACGTCGTATGTCGCGAGTGGGGAAGCGATGCTTGGGGTCAACTTCATCGGGGATCAACAATCGCTACGCGAAAAGTATTACCCGGTCAAAAGCATTCCGCTTGATACGTACTCGATCAACGCGATCTCAAAGCTGAAGGGTCGGACGCAACAGAAGCAGGCGAATGCCTTCATGCGTTTCGTGCTTTCAGCGGACGGTCAGGCAATCCTGCGGAAAGTCTCGTTTGGCACACCGACCTATGCGATCGCAAAGACGCAACCGATCCAGCAAAACGTCGGTCAGGATATCGTCGCCGATTACCGGGACTATCTCCGGCGATTCAATCAGCTCCAGGACAAATGATGCGAAGACTCTGATTCAGGATAGGGGAAATGGAAGATGGGCTTCTTCAGCATCAAAAAATTGCCGAATGCCGGCATACCAATCGAAGTACAACGGAAACAGTGGTTACAACAATTCTTAAAGGCCTTCTTAGTCGTCTTCTTCTCATATATGGCAATGTATCTCATCCGAAACAACTTCAAAGCAGCGCAACCGCTCTTGAAAGAGGAACTTGGCTTTACGACGACGGAACTTGGTTATATCGGCTTCGCTTTCTCGATTACATACGGAATCGGGAAAACGTTGCTCGGCTACTTCGTTGACGGGAAAAATACGAAACGCGTCATCTCGTTCTTATTGATTCTCTCGTCCTTGATCGTCACGGCGATGGGACTCTTGATGAGTGCCGGCGGAAGTCCGGTCGGTCTCTTGATGGTTTTATGGGGACTCAGTGGGTTCTTCCAATCGGTCGGGGGACCATCGTCGTACTCGACGATCGCCCGCTGGACACCGTTTGAAAAACGCGGACGCTACCTCGGCTTCTGGAACGTTTCGCACAACATCGGTGGAGCAATTGCCGGTGGTCTCGCACTGTGGGGAGCGAACGTCTTCTTCAACGGAAGTGTCGTCGGGATGTTCATCTTCCCTGCTGTAATCGCGCTCGTCATCGGAATCGTCGGTCTGTTCATCGGGAAGGATGATCCGGAGGAACTCGGATGGAATCGAAGTGAAGAAATCTTCGAGGAACCGATTGAACCGGAAAACATCGCTGCTGAAAGCATGACAAAATGGCAAATCTTCAAAACGTACGTCATCTCGAACCCCTGGATCTGGACGCTCTGTATCGCGAACGTCTTCGTTTACATCGTCCGAATCGGGATTGATAACTGGGCACCACTCTACGTCACGGAACACTTACACTTCAGCACGGAGAGTGCTGTCAATACGATCTTCTTCTTTGAGATCGGCGCATTATGCGGCAGTATGATTTGGGGTTACGTGTCCGATTTACTGAAAGGACGCCGAGCGCTCGTCGCAGCGATCTGTCTCTTACTGACGGCCGTCGCGGTCCTCGGTTATCGTTACGGGACGAGTGAACTTATGATTTACGCGTCACTATTTGCACTCGGTGCGCTCATCTACGGACCACAGCTCTTGATCGGTGTCTCGGTCATCAGCTTCGCACCAAAACAAGCGACGACGGTCACGAACGGGATGGTCGGTACGTTCGGTTACTTGTTCGGTGATTCAATCGCAAAAGTCGGTCTAGCGAAAATCGCTGATCCGGAAACGAACGGTCTAACAATTGGTTCGGTTACGTTACACGGCTGGAGCGACACGTTTGTCATCTTCAATGCAGCATTACTCTTTGGTTTGATCGCCCTTGCGATCGTCGCTGTCGTCGAGGAGAAAAAGATTCGTCGCCTCGGACTGCTGGAGAGTCAAGCGGATAAGTTGAGTTCGTAACAGACACGAGCACCCTCGCCTTATTTAGGAGAGGGTGCCCTTTTTTAATGAGACAAATAAGCAAGCAGAAAACCTTCTTCCAGTTTAACGTGACGAATCGAACGGTAACGGGCATGACGGAAAGGAAAATAGAAGGAAAGATCGACGGTCAGAAGTCGGTTTGCATAACGCAGATAAGGTGGACGAATAAGGTAGGTTTCATTAAAGGATTCGGTGTCATGAGGACAGACGTCAAAGACTTCAAAGGTGACAGTGCGTTTATCGACGGACCGCAATTGGAGTGTCAACTCGACGGATAAGTCGCGTTCTAAACCATAACGGGTCAACGGTACAGCGGCTTGAAGGTGAAGATGTGTCGGTCGAATCGTGACACAGATAGCTGTCAGCTCTGGAATCTCCTTTGTTAGAACGCTTGCTAAGTCATACTCATCCATACTCGCTGCAAGGGTAAAACGACGAAAGGTTTCGATGATATGGCGGCCTAGTTTCATAAAATGGACTCCTCTCTTGTTATTCTTAACCTTAGTATAAAGGATTATAAACCTATTTATTCCATTTTATTTTTTATTAAAGTAAATTAATCCCTCTTAATTAGAGCTTCTTTTTAAAACTATACGATTCACGCATGTTTTCGCATCGTTCAGGGAACTTTTAACATGTCGACCTATCGTGTTTTCCGAAAGGAGTTTTATGATGTCTTACTTATCCGGATTTCCGTCATCTTATTGGAAGCAAAGTACACCTGCCACTTCTTATCCCCCTTTGGATCAAGATGCGAAGCATGATGTTGTCATCATCGGGGCTGGTATTGCTGGGCTCGTCACGGCTATGCAACTGACTGAACGGAGGTATGATGTCGCTGTGATCGAAGCCGGTGACGTCGCTGCTGGTACGACGGGTTATACGACGGCGAAAGTTTCCTCGCAGCACGGTTTAATTTACGACACGTTAATCAAAACGGTCGGTGAAGAATCGGCGCGACTGTATTATGAAGCAAATGAAGAAGCCATCACATTTTTACGTCATCAGGTGGAACGACTCGACATAGCTTGTGAACTTGAAACGCAGGACGCGTATCTCTATGCTGCGACATCAAAAGAGCAAGCAATGGAACGAGAAGTAAAAGCCTATGAACGTTTGGGATTGAACGGTGGAGAAGCGACGCAAGAAGTTCGAAGTAAGTTGCCGTACGATGTAAAAAAAGCTGTCGTCTTGCGCGATCAAGCGCAGTTCCACCCAGTCAAATATCTTCAAGGACTCGCCCGACAAATTGTCCACCAAGGGGGGGCCTTATACGAACAGACACGTGCTGTATCGCTCGAATCGAATCGGACGCCGACAGTCATCCTTGAGAACGGTCACCGGATCGAGGCGAAGAAGGTCGTCATCGCGACCCATTTTCCGTTCCATGATTTTAAAGGGTTGTATTTTTCAAAGCTTGAAGTCCATCGCTCGTATATCGTATCGGGTCAGGTCGATGAGACGTTTCCGGACGGGATGTTCATGAGTGCCGATCAACCGAGTCGTTCTCTGCGTCACACGCGGACAGAAGAAGGTCGTCTGCTTGGTCTCTTCGGGGGCGAGAATCATCTATCTGGTCACGAGACAGAGACGATGCAGCGGTATCAGCACCTTGCGGATTTTGCAAAGCGTGAATTCCACGTCGAATCGTTCGGACAATTTTGGTCAGCGCAAGACTTGATCACGCTCGACAAGATCCCCTACATCGGACAGATGACGGCAAATGATCCGAACGTGTTCGTCGCGACCGGTTTTGCGAAGTGGGGGATGACGAATGGTATCGCGGCCGGACTGTTGCTCAGCGACTTATTGACGGGAACACCCAACCGTTTTCGGCATCTGTTTGACCCAAACCGTTCAAAGCTAAAAACGAAGGATGCGACGCAGTTCGTCAAGAACAATGCGGACGTCGCGATCGAACTGGTCAAAGGAAAGCTGACGAAAGCGCGTCGCAGTGCCGACGAGTTACAACCGGACGAAGGTGGACTCGTCACGCATCACGGAAAAACGGTCGGTGGTTACCGGGATCCGGAAGGAAAGCTTCATCTCGTCTCGACGACCTGTACCCATATGGGATGCGATACGAAATGGAATGAGGCGGAACGATCATGGGATTGTCCGTGTCATGGTTCACGATTCGGTCCGACAGGAGAGGTGCTAGAAGGACCAGCCGTCAACCCACTCAAATCGATCGAGTAAGCAGAGACGCTTGTCTCTGCTTTTTTAATTTTAAAAATAAACCGTGGACGATTTATGATATGTGATATAATTACCTGGTAACAAAAATATTTTAGCGCTAAACAATTAGAGTGCCGCTTTTGAATCGTGTTGTAGAGGCACCGTCACGACCACCGCTCACTGGTTTCATACTTTAGTTTCACTATTTTAATTAGCGTCGTGAACGCTGAAACAACCCGAGGAGGAAGCACCACTATGAGTAAAGAAAAGATTGCCCAGCTGCGCAAACATGTATCGCCGTTTGAGAAGGCGGACATCAAAGCCAGCGTCCGGCAGATGATCAACACGATCCTGCCATTTCTCGTCCTATGGTTTCTGGCATATGAGGCCCTGAAACTATCTGTGTTTCTCGCGATCCCGTTGGCGATCCTCGCTGCAGGATTCGTCGTCCGGATGTTCATCATCTTCCATGATTGTACCCATGGTTCATTCTTCAAAAATAAGAAGGCGAACGCTATCGTCGGAACGATCACGGGGATTTTGACGTTATTTCCGTATGAGAAATGGAAACGGGAGCACTCGATCCACCACGCATCGAGTGGGAATCTCGACAAACGCGGTGTCGGCGACATCTGGGTCATGACGATTGAGGAGTATATCGAAGCATCACGCTTCACACGTCTCAAGTATCGTCTGTACCGGAATCCACTCGTCATGTTTGGTCTTGGACCACTCTTGTTGATTCTTGTCTCGAGCCGCTTCAACCGGAAGGATGCTCGCAAAAAAGAACGTATCAACACACACGTCATCAATGCGTCGCTCGTCGTCTTATACGGTATCCTGATCTACTTCATCGGCTGGCAAGCCTTCCTGATCATCCAAGGCACGACGATGTTCACAGCAGGTGTCCTCGGAATCTGGTTATTCTACGTCCAACATACGTTCGAAGACTCGTACTTTGAGGATGAGAGCGAATGGGATTATGTCAAGGCAGCAATCGAAGGCAGTTCGTATTACGAGCTACCGAAGGTCTTACAATGGGTGACCGGAAACATTGGATTCCATCATGTTCACCATCTCAGTCCACGTGTACCAAATTATCATCTTGAAAAAGCACATGTCTCGACGCCACCGCTTCAGAAGGCGACGAAAATCGGTCTCTTCTCAAGTCTGAAATCGCTTCGGTATAAGCTATACGATGCGAAAAACAAAACGTTCGTGACGTTCCAAGATATCAAACACCTCTTACGCGAGCCGAAACCGTCATCGTTGTAAGCTTTTCACCTCATCCATCTGGATGGGGTGTTTTTGTTGTATCAGTTGTAAAAGAGGGAATGAAAAATAAATGAGAGCAGTGTATGTCCGTCTTTTGGCGTATGTTCACGATAAGCATCCATGGTAGGATGTACAAAGAGAAAGGAGCGTGCATGATGCGCCGTATACCCATTGCTGCTTATGTAGGAGGAGCCATCTTACTTTCCTTATTCGTTTTCAGTTCGATGACCTATCAGCAACAATCCCTGATTCCATTTTTGACGCAACATATGCCGCTTGACTGGGTCTATGCGTTTTCGTTCGTGTCGTTCCATTATGAAGTTCCGATCAGCGTCGCGTCACTCGGACCTGCAGCCTTCCTTGAATTCTTCATTCGGAAAGGCATGCATGCCAGTCTGTTCTTCGTCCTCGGGGTCAGTCTCGTTCATTTTTTGCGC
This sequence comes from Exiguobacterium sp. PHA03, assembly GCF_041945985.1. Lineage (NCBI taxonomy): Bacteria > Bacillati > Bacillota > Bacilli > Caryophanales > Exiguobacterium > Exiguobacterium sp. PHA03. The sequence goes on along the minus strand of NZ_JAUTYQ010000001.1, from coordinate 1,952,480 downwards.
GGTCGAGGGTACGCAGCGTTACCAGCTGCTTTCTTTGCCTTCACGACAGCGATGACGATCGGTGTGTTGGATGAGTTCCATCAATTGTTGACGGGCGGACGAACACCACTCGTTGGAGACGTACTGATCGATGGTAGTGGTGCACTCGTCGGCATCGTCTTATACACTGTCATCCGTCTCTATTTGAAAGCCGATCGGATCGTTCGCGAACAAGAACAACAGCACGCATGAAAATAACCCATCGTCCCAATCCTAGGATTGAGGCGATGGGTTATTTTAGCGATTAGAACCGTTGTACCCACTCGATTTTGTACTGAGTGCGTCCGTATTCTCTTCTTAACATGTTGTCGGCTTTTTTTCGTGCTGTCTTATGATCGCCTGCTCGAACATTCAATCGATCCGTGTCGATGATCTCATCTCCGCGTAATACGTGATACTGGACGGTATAGTCCTTTTTCATGAAATTAAATAATCCCAAGTTCTTCACTCCCATATTCTTCTTCCTGTTAGTTATTATATGGGATTCCAAATTTTTCTGCAATATAAAAGAGTGACTATTGTACCACCTATCCATAAATAGTTAGTGGTTCGAATGACAGGTTGCTTTATTGTGTGAATTGCGTATAAATGCTGAAAAATCAACAAAAATCACTCTAAAATAGAATTTTAGAAATTTTATTACATAAATAATGAATATTCAGGAAAAAAAGTTACGTTATCAAGATATGTTTGAAAATATAAGTTGTCTGAATATTCTTTTGGTATGTCAGGAAAGGATTCCCTTGGAACTTTGATGGAATAACCGTTAAGATAAGAAGGGATAAAAAAATACAATGAACCAAACGATAAATGAAGGAGATGACGTATGGAGCAGGAGACGAATGAACGAATCGATCCCGCACAACGGATCAGGAAAGCAGTGACACGAAAAGAGACCGCTTATTTCAGTTTGTTATTAGGCGTCGCTATTTTGACAGTGGGTGGCATCATCGGCTTAGTATTTGAAACAGGCGAGAGCGGTATTTATGCTATGTTCGCGCTCGTGATCCTGCTGTTATTACTGTGGTTACGTCAATGGCGACGAGTATCGCGGATTCGAAGTGAAGGGGTTCGCTTGAGTGCGAAGCAGTTCCCGGAGTTATTCGAGCAAATCGGCATGCATACAGAACAATTGCAGCTGTGGCGGATTCCAGAAATCTATTTCCAGAACGATGTGAAACGACCATATGTCATCGGATTATTTCAAAAATATTTGATCGTCCTTCCGACGTCATATTTGGAATTGACAGAGGTACGACGGTTCCAGTTACTGCTTGAACTTGCACGCATTAAACGAAATCATCAAGAAAAGCAGGTGTTGCTTTGGATCGGAAGCTGGGTTCCATTTTTACGTCCGGCTTACACGCGGGCATGCGAACGGACTCGTTATCAGATGGTTCTACCGCTTGTATCCAACCAATGTGCCCGGCAAGCGATCTTTGAGGATACTCTCGGACCAACACTTCTTGCGGCGACGGATATCGTTTCCTATACAGCGGAGAAGCGTCAGCAACGGACGTTTTCTGTCTTATTGTATGAGAAGCTACAGACCAATCTATCCATGCTGGAACGGCTTTGCTTGACGGGTGAACCGCTCGATCAACCCCGTCCTTTCCTACGTTATAGTCAAGGAATCATCATCACGCTTAGTGTTCTGACGGTCATGTTCTTCGTTAGTGCAGGGGCAGGGATCTTGCTGAACGAAGCGGGAACGCAAACGGTAGCCAGTAACGACGCGTCGACGGCAAAAACAAACGATCAGGATTTAAATGAGACGGAATTGATGGCAGCGATTCAAAAAGGAAAGCTTGAAGATATCCATCGCTTGATCCCGGAAAGTGATATGAAAGCAGTCGATGCAGATGGGGATACGGCATTGCATTATCTCGGTTACCGGAAGTCGAGCAAGGGGCTTGAATCGATCTTCAAGGAACTGCTAGAAGCAGGGAGTGATGTCGATGCCGTCAATGACTTTGGCGAGCGACCATTCATTACAGCTGTCTTCAGCAATAACGATGAACTCGTCGATCTGTATTTGAAACGAGGCGAGAAAATCAACCAACAAGATGACGATCAGTTCACGCCGCTTCATCATGCTGTCGAGGGCGAAGGGAAACAGACAGTCAAGCTATTGCTCGAGCGCGGTGCCGACCCGTCGATCAAAAATGCGGATGGCTTCACACCACTGATGATGGCACAGGAGTATGAACTCGATGAAATCATTGATCTGTTGAAACAACACTCAGCGCAAACGTTATAAAACAACAACCGCAGGCTCTCTCGAATGGATCGAGAAGGCCTGCGGTTGTTTGTTGTATTGAATTAGTTTGGTAATTTTGATGTGTCGACGATACGACCTTCGATGTTGTAATTGACTTCACCGAGTGATTTTGTGAAATCACGTAGGTTTTCCCAGTCAGAGAGACCGAGGTCCGTGACACGGCCTTCTTCATAAGCCGTCGCGAATGGTGTGAGACCATCGCCGCCTTTAGCCGTGAAGGCATTCGTTGCGAGAACATAAGTCTTCGCTGGATCAATAAGATCGTACGTGTCACCATTTTTGACTTCCATCTTCGTGACGCGCTCACCTGCAGCTTTTGTGCTGTCGTACTCGAACTTCATACCAGAGACGTGGAGGAAACCACCGTTTTCTTTTGGCGCAACCCCAACACTGATTTCAAGAAGATTCTTGATTTCTTCACCTGTCATTTTCGCTGTCGCAAGTGTGTTACCGAATGGAAGCGTCGTTAAGACTTCACCGACAGTGAGTGGTCCAGCATCAATGGCAGCACGGATCCCTCCACCGTTTTGCATCGCGATGACTGTGTCTTTATTGTATTCTTTTGCTTTTTTGAGCATACCATCCGTGATCAAGTTTCCGAGAGCCGTTTCGCTGTTGCGGACACTGATTTCGCCACGTGGGTTTGGAAGGGCATTAACGATATTCGCACCGACTTCTTCGTTCTTCAACTCAGCGATTTGATCCGCATATGGCTTAAGGATTTCAGCCGCACGCACATCTTCTTTTGCTGTAGAAACATCAATCAATGAACCGTTATACTCAGTCAATTTTCCTTTGTAGTCGAACGTCAAATCAAGATTTCCGAGGAAATCACCGTATTGGTAGGCTTGAGCGATGATTGTCGGTTCTGTTTTGCCTGGAACGACTGTCTCATCAACGACGACCGGTTTTTCAAGTTTCGTGTGCGAGTGACCGCCGACGATGACATCAATCCCGTCAACATTACGTGCAAGCAATTGATCGTTATCGATTGCTTCATTGTCATCAAAACCGATGTGTGTCAACGCAACGATTTTATTGACGCCACGATCTTCAAGCTTTTTGACAGCAGCTTTAGCGCTAGCAATATAGTTTGCAAACGCAACCGTACCTGGGCTTGCGATATCTTTCGTCTCTTCTGTCGTCAGACCGAAGAAACCGATTTTTTGACCTTTGTATTCCTTGATGATGCCTTGATAAATCTTGCCGCGCTCCGGTCCTGCAGTGATTGTTTTCTTTTGTAGACCATTGAACGACTTATTTTTGCTGAAATCGACGTTCGCTGTGATGAACGGGAATTTTGCAGCCGTGACGAAGTTTTTCAAGGCGATGTTATTGTCAGTATCCCCAAGATCGAACTCGTGGTTACCGAATGTCATCATGTCGTATTTCATGTAGTTCATCAGTTCAAGATCTGCTTGACCGAGGAACTTGTTGAAGTAGAGTGTTCCAGAGAAGACGTCACCTGCATCTAAGAGAAGCGATGGTTTACCTTCTGCACGGTAAGCTGCGCGAAGTTCTTTGATGACTGTCGCACGTTTTGGTGTCTTATCGAGGTTCGCGTGCGTATCGTTAGTGTGCATCAAACCGATCGAGAAGTCATCCGTGTTGACGTCGAGAACTGTGATTTTTGCTTTTAATGTAATTGTCTTTCCGAGGCGTGTATAACTTGCGACCGCGTATTTCACACCTGCTTCGCTCGTATCGACCTTCGACCAACGGACTGGTTTGTCATAGATACGACCTGTCGCGTAGAGAACAGCCAATGTTTTTGGCAATTCTGGCTTTTGATCAACGTAAATCGTTTGATCCGCGACTTTCTCGACGAACTTCACTGCATAGTTCTGGATGTAAATCTTGACTTCGATTGGATTCTTTTTCTTACCGTATGTGCCTTTGACCGTTTGGTAACGGTTGAACGCATGGCGATCGTAAGATTTCCATGTGATCTTCTCACCTTTATATGTAGCAGGGAGTTTGACCGGAGCACCTTTCGTGAAGACGAGTGACTTGAGTTTGACCGTTTTGACTTTGACATGCGTTGCAGCCGAAACTGTCGTTTGGGCAACCGGCACGATTGCCGATGTCGTCAGGGCGACAGCCACAGCTGCCGCGTAAAGCGGTTTTGATTTGTACATACGTAAAAATCCTCCTTCAAGAGTGGGGTATGAATGCAAGGTCGAGCTGCGATCGTTGACCTCTTCTTCTACTATAAAGGGTTCGGAAAGCTTCGTGGGATGAACCTTTTGTAAATAACGTAAATTCTTAGGTCCGACAACATGACAACCTACGGGAGTCGTTCGTTTGATAGGATTCAAATCCGAACGTTCGCTTTCTTGATTAAATGATAACGCTTTCATTATATCTTGTCTCGAATAAAAATGAAACGAAAGAATATGAACAATCGTTAAACATTCCCATTAAATGTCGATTTTTTAGTAGTCGGAAATTGCTAAATATTGTATGATGTCAGTATACAAGTAGTTCGGATGAAAAGGGGCAACGCTGGATGAATGATAAGGTTCGAGGAGGCGTCCTCGTCGGCATTATTTTTGTGATTACGGTTCTCCTCGTATGGGGACTCGCTTCTCCACCGACGACGATCGAATTTCCACATTTTAATCATGCGTAAAGGAAACAAACTAGGAGATGACCGGTGGTATACCCGCCGGTTTTTTCGTGCCTGAAAAACTACAGTTTGGTGTCGGTTCGTCCAATACATTGACACGCTTTTTCCCGATGGCTAGAATTGATTAAGTGTATATAGGAAGTATTGCTTCTATCATGCACGAGTAAACGAAGAAGGAGGCGAGTCAGAATCGACCGGGCAAGGTCCCGTTCACGCGGAGGGAGCGTTCGTTTGAGCAATCGCGGACGGCATCCGTCTTTTTTGAGTGGAATCAACGAATATGAAAATAAAATACATGTATCATGAATCGGAAGGAACTTACACTTATGCTGAAAGAAATGAGAAGTATCATCCGGGAACAGGTCGATAATTTCCCCCTGATTCGCCGGTTGGCGCGATATGAAATCAAATCAGCGCATGCAGAGCAACGCCTTGGCCTTTTATGGGAGCTCCTCAATCCGGGTCTCCAAATCTTCATCTACTGGTTCGTCTTCGGGGTCGGTCTTCGCGGAAATAAGGACGTCGATGGAAACATTCCGTTCATCGTCTGGCTCCTTTGCGGGATCGTCGTCTGGTTCTTCATCAACGATGCGTTGCTTCGGGGGTCGAATTCGATCAACAGCCGTCTCGCAATGGTAACAAAGATGCGTTTCCCGATGAGTGCGATTCCATCGTATGTCATCTTGTCACGGATGTATCAACATTTTGCGATGCTTGCGATCGTCATCGTCGTCATCATTGCAAACGGCATTCCGATCACATGGAAACTGCTTCAATTGCCGTATTATATGATCGCCACATACATTTTCGTCTATGCATTCTCGCTTTGCTTTTCGACACTCGTCACACTCGTCAAGGACATCCAGCTCTTCTTGCAATCGATGATGCGGATGCTCTTTTATATGACACCGATCCTTTGGAACATCGAGCGGTTCCCGGACGTCTTACATGGGGTCCTCCGCTTGAATCCGGTCTACTATCTCGTCGAGGGATACCGGGCGAGCTTGCTTGGCGGACATTGGGTCTGGCAAGAATGGCCAACGGGTCTGTACTTCTGGAGTATCACGCTCCTCTTATTCTCAGCCGGAACGTTCTTGCACATCAAGTTCCGTAAATCATTCACTGAGCTCGTTTAAGGGAAGGAAATCGCCATGTCTATGATTAAACTCGACCATGTCACGAAACGCTTCGACATGGTCACGACTACGAAAGAAAAATTCAAGCTCTTGTTCAAAAATCAAAGCAAGAGCGTTAAAACATTTACAGCTTTACGCGATATCTCACTTGAGATCGGAAAAGGAGAAGTCGTCGGTCTCGTCGGAATCAACGGTTCGGGTAAATCGACGCTCTCGAACCTGATTTCAGGGATCATCTACGCGAACGAAGGAAACGTCGCGATCAACGGAGAAGTCGCGATCATCGCCGTATCCCAAGGATTGAAGAACGTGCTGACAGGACGCGAGAACATTCGCTTGAAATGTCTCCTGCTTGGGATGGACGACGCGGAAATCGAACGTCGGATGCCTGGAATCATCGATTTCGCCGATATCGGTGACTTCATTGATCAGCCGATCAAGAAATACTCGAGTGGGATGAAGTCACGACTTGGCTTCGCAATCGCCGTCAATGTCGATGCCGACATCTTGATCGTCGATGAAGCATTATCGGTCGGTGACCAAACCTTCTATAACCGTTGTATCGATAAGATGAACGAATTCAAAGACGAAGGCAAGACGATCATCTTCGTCAGTCACTCGCTCTCACAAATCAAGAGTTTCTGTGAGCGTGTCGTCTGGCTCGAATACGGTCAAGTTCGACTCGACGGGACGACGAAGGATGTCTTACCGGAATATAAGAAGTTCCTCGCAGAATATAAGAAATGGTCAAAAGAGGAACAACACCAGTACCGTCGCGATCGCTTGAAGGAACAAGCAGCGAATGCGCGGTCCGGAAAAGAAAACGTCGATGCTGACGTCAACGTAAAACATCCTGGCTGGATTTTATCTGGTCTCGGATTACTCGCGATTGCGGCAGGTAGTTTGATGGTCATTGACGAGACACCGTCTTTGACGAATCTTAGTGACGCAATCATGAAGTTCTTCTAACGTTTTACCAGATGCCTCTGTGCATCTGGTTTTTTTGTGTCAAAAGAGTAGGAATCCTGAAACGTAATAGAGAAAACTAGTAAGTGAGAGAAGAAATATCGGAAGAGGATGCGAATTCATAAAAAAAACGGAGTCGAGGACTCCGTTTTCATCAGGTTTGTGAGCGATCCATATATGTTTTAACGCGTGGCGCTTCATACGTGGCGAAGCGTTCTAAGAGACGATCCGGATCCGACTCGACGATCAGCATCGCTCGGTGTTCGGGAATCAAGAATCCTTGATGTTCCATCGTGTCGAACAGGGTAATTAAGGAGTCATAGTACCCGTCAATGTTGAGTACACCACACGGTTTTTCATGCAGACCAAGTTGTGCCCATGTGAAGACTTCGAAAAACTCTTCCATCGTCCCGGGTCCGCCAGGAAGAATAATGAAGCCATCGGCCAGCTCTGACATCTTTGCTTTCCGCTCGTGCATCGAGTGGACGAGATGCAATTCAGTCAATCCCGGGTGTGCTAATTCCTTTTCTTGTAGAAAGTGGGGAAGGACACCGATCGCTTGACCTTGAGCCGTAAGCGTAGCATCCGCGACAGCTCCCATCGTTCCAACGCGGGAACCGCCGTATACGAGTCCGATGTCGCGTGCGGCGAGCGCTTGACCAAGTGTGCCCGCTGCCTCGCGAAAGACTGGATGCGCACCATCTTTAGAACCACAAAATACTGCAAGTCTATTCATGAACAGAACCTCCTTTGTTATTGTCACCATAGCATATTCGGTGAGCGGACGGCAGAGGAGACCAGGAAGGAGATCGGTATGCGACCACGTACGATCGTTTGGCTCGTCCTAATTATCGCAGCAATCAATTTGGGACTTGGGATATGGATGCCGGATACGTCGACTCGGACAACAATTAGTTCGATACTACTAGGTGTGATTCTCATACTCGGTATATTTTATGTCATCGCGTTACGACAATCATCAAAATAAAGAGAGCTGGTTCGACTCGTGTGAGTTGAACCAGCTCTCTTTTTTGTTTGTTACGAAATTTCATCATGATGGAATATTCAAAAAAATCTATTTTCATACACAAGTTCGACATATTGATGGATGATTTGTAAAAAAAATGCAGTATTCGGGACATATGACCCGCGCCAAAAGTAATAGAAAGTGAAAATAATGTGTGAAATACCATGAATATTCGTATTCGAATATTCAGAGGGGGTCTAAGGTTATATGATGTTGTTACGAAGCCATACGAAAAATAATAGGAGGTTAACTATATGAAATTGAGTAACAAAATAGTTATAGGATTAGGGGCACTCCTATTGAGTGTCGGCGTTGCGAATACTAACCTTACAAATGATCAAAATCAATTTGCTAAAAAAGATTTACCGTACGAATACTCTGTAAAGCAAGTAGCAAAAGATTTGCCATATGAATATTCTGTAAAACGAGTAGCGAAAGATTTACCGTACGAATACTCTGTAAAGCAAGTAGCAAAAGATTTGCCATATGAATATTCTGTAAAACGAGTAGCGAAAGATTTACCGTATGAATACTCTGTAAAGCAAGTAGCAAAAGATTTGCCGTATGAATACTCTGTAAAGCAAGTAGCAAAAGATTTGCCATATGAATATAGAATCGTTAGCAATAAAGCATAAAATTTAGACTAGATATTCTGATTTGTTTTCTAGTATGAAATACTGATATTCCTTCATCTTTAGTAAATCGAAAAAAACGAGAGCACGCTGATATGAAAGTTTTATTCGTTGATGATGTTCATGCGCATTAAAGCGCTCTAAACAAGCGCCTTGTTGATAATAAAGCTGTCCAAGCATTGACATGTCTTTATATTTCAAACTTTGTTCAATGCCTTCTTCAATGACTTTTAAAGCGTAGTTAGGTTCTTTCAATTGTAAAAGTGTTTTAGAGAAGTTATATAAAATACGAATACGATCTAAAACTAATTCTTCATTTTCAAAGTCTAAATCAATTAATTCTTCATAAACTTTCCTGCTATGAGTGAAGTTTTTATTTTCAGAATATAGATTCGCAATTGCTGATTTTATTCGAATTATCATACTTGGTGAATAAAAAATTGAAGAGTATTTTTCAGACAGTTGACGTAAGACTACAATACAAGTTCTGTAGTCAGTCATATTTAACTTATGAGCTGAAATACTATTATAGTAGTTAAGCAACAATATGACTTCTTCATCTATATTTGGTTGCTCTAACTTAGATTTGGTCTCATAGTAAATTTTATCAAATTCGTTATTTCGAAACTTTTTTAATAATTGTTCATCTAATTGATAAAACGCTTCACGATAATTGGCATGATCAAAGAATGAAGAAAAAGGAACTTGTAGTTTTTTAGATAGTGCAAAGAGAAGCTCAACCGTTGGTGAATGCGTACCACTCTCGATCTTGCTGATCTCAGCTTGACTGCAAATTCCGTTTGCTAAATCTTTTTGTGTCAGATTATGTTTCTTTCGCAGTCGGCGTAATGCTAAGCCGATTTGCGGTGACATGAATTGATCCATCGGCTCCTCGTCCTTTCGTAAAGATTGAACTGGTACAGGGTACCAATTTCTATTATAGAAGCGAATGGAACGGGATACCACTGATTTACTTGATTTCGTATCAATGTTTCAACGACCATCTCACTTGATTCAGAAAGGGGTACAACCATGACACTCATTTTAAAAGAAACGCGACGTAACATGACTTCTTGCGCTTGGTGTCTCAATCCTGCTACCGTCTCCGTCGCCCCCCTCGCTCATCGGGAAATGGACCGGACTAATACGAAACCAAAAGCAACTATCAAATCGGCTTAATACACACAAAAAGGACTTCATTCGGATCGTAGAGAATGAAGCCCTTTTTTCAATCACTTGACGAGAAAGGAGAGAGGACATGATCGGATTATCACTTTTATCGGAACAAGACGGCTGGTTACAACGTTCCTTGCCATCTACCGCGATGCAGACTTTTTGTGAGACACATCGTATTTCAATCGATGCCTTTGATTATGATACGCATACGTTTCATGATTTACTCGATTACATGGATTTTCAGGAATATGAGCACTACGTCTTCGTCCTCCAAGGAGAAGGGGAGCGTACGTTGCGTCTCGTCGCGTATTTGCAACACGAGATGCTACACGTCCAGTTTCATTTGATCCGGCAGAACGGGGAGGTTCTGTTCGGTCAACCGGATTTCCTAAACGGTCTCTTCTTACCGCAGGAAGAGATACGGGTTTCGACATCCGTTCCAGCAGTCCATCATGCTCTCCTTTCGTTGATGACGGGTGTCTATCCCGCATCCGTGCCGCACCATCCGCAACCGCTGCGTCATGTCTACATCGAGGACAGCTCATTGTTGGACCGGATTCCAGTAGACAGTTTTCAAATGATGACGATCAATAGTGTCATCTATTTTGACCATCCGATGCGGCACGATCTGCCGATCATCGAACTGATGAGTCGGACTCCGATTTTGTTGACATTCTCAGATGGTTTATCTCCGTCACTTGCGTCACAGCTGACGGTTTTATCTCGCGATGCCCTTGCGGAGCGGTTACAAGACTGGCAGCAAACGGGGTGCATTCAAAACGATCAATCGATGGGGATTCTCGATTATGCGACATTAAGCGGATTACGCGTCTCGCATCGCCTGTTCTTTTTTGCGGACGGGATTTACGCTGATCGACAAAAAACGATTCAGTTGAGTGCGGATATTTCAATCGATATTGAATGTCTTCGAGAACAGCAACCTCAACCGGAGGCGCTCGCGTCGCAAACGGAACTGGAGTTGTTTCCGTTGTTGTATCAACTGGCAGGATCGTTTGAAGGGACGAGTCGTTTCATCACCCCTTACTCGGATCTCGAACTACCTCGGACATCCGGGCGAATCGGACCGTTGACGTTGATTGGCATTCAAAATGAGGAAGGGTGTTTTGCGTTCGATCGAACGACGTTACGCCTGTTCGAGACGAACGAAGCATTCCTCTGGATTTTAGAAGCGGATCAAAAGGAACAATTCGACGTGTTGCCAGAGCGACTCGGCGCAGACTATGCGGAAGCGATTCAGCATTACAAGGAGTTGATGTATCATGGGTGAGGTCTTATTTGGTCCGTTTTTGCGTAAAGGTAGCTACTCCCGCGTTCAAGTGCTTGATCATGTCCAAGCAGATGAACGATTTGGTCAACTGTACCAAGAAGCACAACAGTTAAATGAGGTCGATGAACTGATGCTCTATCGACGTTATCTACAAAAGGGGGAGCGGATCCTGTTTCATGGAACGTTTGATCCATCCCTGTTTAATCTTTTATCGGACGAGGGGTATGACCTTTATCTGATTGAACCAGAAGCTGCGCGGACGAAGCAAATCGCGGAGGAGTATCAGCATAAGATTTACGGCTGGAGTCATGACGTGACGGACGTCGTCGGACCTGAGTATTTTGACCGGATCATCTTACCGGGAACGACGATTTTACGTTATACGCGTGGGGAACTGCTGTTGTTCTTCCGAAACATCCGTCAACTGCTGCGACAGGGAGGACGCTTGCTCGTGTCCTTGTATCACATCGATCATCTGAAATCAATTGTCCATCCGATTGCGACACGACGCTTTCAAAAGACATTACTTTTCTATGGCTATCACATCGATGGGGAGCGTCTTTTGTTCAACGCTTATCTCAAATCCGGACAAGAGGAAAAAGTCAGTTATGCGGTCGAATATCTATACGAACCAAAAACGCTGTTTGAATTTGCGACGTTATCGCGTTATCATGGACAATTTCTATATGAAGGAAAGACAATGATGGTATTAGAGTTCGAAAAACAATAAGTACAAAATATAATGTAATAATAAAATGAAAAATATATGTAATATATTGGTTTGAATAGGTCTAAAGACTGGGTAATGAGATACAGTAGTTTCCTTTGCACGATTCAAAGTACATCATAAGAAAGAGGAGCCGGATGTATCATGGAAAATCAGAGCGGAAGTACCTTTCAACAAAGTTGTCTATCGTTCATTGAGACCTTGTTTCCAGACGAACCTTTTCATTTCTTAGAAGAATCGAAAGCGATGGACGCCTTTGGTTATCCCGGTCGTCAATTGTTTTTCTCTTCATCTGCCCGTACTTTGAAATTCACTGTACTCGAGCAGGCGCATAAGCATTACGCACGTGTATTCGTATCCGAGAAAACAAGCGAAAATACGTTTTTTCGTCAGTTATTAGAAGCAACATATGACGACAATCAATTATACATCGATCATATCGTCCAAACAGAATAAAAAAAGAGATCAAAATCAGCTGATTTTGATCTCTTTTTTACGCTTCGATAGAAGAAAGACCCCGCTTTAATGCTTGATCAATGAACGTTGCCATCTCATCCCGGACAGGTGATGAGACGAGTCGACCATCAAAATAGATTTCCTTCGATAGACTGAGATGAACCAGTAAATCTTCAAGAATGAGCTTTAGATCAAGCGGTTGCGATGGTTCAAGCGCTTGTTGCATGAATTCACTCAATGAAGGATGCTGTACATACTTCGGATCGATGAGATCAATGATCGTCGTGTCTAAAGCAAGAGCCAATCGTTCCAAAACTTGAGCAGAGGGAATGCGCTGACCACGTTCGTAAGCGGAAATGTCCGTTGCTGATTCACCACACCGTTCACCTAAAAATTTTTGAGTATACTTGTGTTGTTTGCGCAATTGCATGATTTTTTTTCCTAGTGCACGATTCATGGCACTCCACTCCTATTCTTCAGCTCATTCTTTATAGTACTAATTAACCACTTTCATTATAAAAGAAACCTGATAAATGTAAAATATCGTTTTTCAAGGAAACTAAAAAAATGAACTGGGTTAAAATAGAAATTGATTTTCGGAGAAAATCGCCTATCGTTTCTGTCCGTGCTATTCTAAAGTGATATCACATAAGGGAGTGTCTTCATGAAAAAAATCACCTGGTCCGGTTATGTCGTCTTTACCGTCCTATTGATCCTCTTCATCTCAAGTTCGATGCCCTATCAGGCACAATCGATCAAACCTGATCTATCTCGCTATATCCCATTAGGATTCGTCGATCATCTACGATTCATCTCCTTCTCGTATCATGGAGAAGTCAGTGTAGCGGCGCTCGGACGCAGTGGATTCATTGAATTTTTCATTCGTAAAGCAGCCCACGTCTCGACGTTTCTCGTATTAGGTATCGGCTTGATTGATTTGACGCGTCGTCGTTTGACACCGGGTCTTGCCGTCTTGTTCGCTTACTCATTAGCAATCACCATCGCTGTGTTTGATGAGTTTCATCAAATTTTAACGGGTGACCGGACTGGTCTTGTCCAAGATGTGCTACTCGATGGAACCGGAGCATTGATCGGAATCGGATGCTATCTGCTCGTTCGTAGGAAAAAAGTACAGCGCCAAGCAGGAAGTCTTTCTTTCTGGCACGAAAAGAAAAGGCATCACTTTTAACGAAGGAGATGGCCCTATGAAGACTGCCCATTTGTTGATGACAAGCGTTGGTCGCCGAACGAAACTGGTCGAGTACTTCGTTCGTGAGATGCCGGACGGTCACGTCAGTACTGCGGATTGTAATCCACTTGCACCGGGTCTTTATATGACGGAGCGTCATCATCTTGTCCCGCGCATCGACGCACCGGGGTATATCGATCATCTACTAGAGTTGTGTCAGCGGGAAGGCGTAACGGCGCTGTTGTCATTGATCGATCCCGAATTGGAGTTGCTCGCAGCGGCAACAGAACGATTTGAAGCGATCGGTGTCACGGTCCTTGTCTCACCGATGGATGCGTGCCAGTTATGCTTTGATAAATACGCTATGTATACGTATTGTGTCACGGAAGGGATTGCCCATGCACGAACATATGCGACACTCGACGCATTTAAAAATGCGCTCGCGCAAGGGGAAGTCGCATTTCCAGTCTTCGTAAAACCACGTAACGGCAGTGCTAGTCTTCATGTCCAGGTTGTCTCCTCCCTTCAGGTCGTCGAAGGATTGTTCGCTGTCCATCCGAATTTATTGATTCAGGAATACTTAAGAGGACAAGAACTTGGCGTTGATGTGTATGTCGATTGGCTGACGCATGAAGTGACGGATATCTTCATTAAGGAGAAACTCGTCATGCGCGCAGGAGAAACGGATAAGAGTCGCTCCGTCAAACGCGACGACGTCTTTGAATTGATTGAGCAGGTCTTAGCGGGAACTCGTCTCGTCGGTCCACTAGATTTTGATCTGTTCGATGTGGACGGAACGCTCTACTTATCGGAAATCAATCCACGATTTGGTGGGGGGTATCTTCATGCCTATGAATGTGGGGTCAATTTTCCGAAAGCGATCCGAAACAATCTCCACGGGCAACGCAATCCTCGACGCATCGGGGCGTATACGGAAGACATCTATTTGTTGAAGCACGATACGGTGACACTATTGCCGGCATCTCTACTTGAGCAGATCGAAAAATCATGATACGCACGAAAAAGGAGTGATCCGGTAACATACCGGGTCACTCTTTTTTAGATGGAGGAAAAGGATTAGGAAAGAGAAACGCGTGCACGCTTGAGGCATTGCACGGCGGAGGTCCAGCTGCCGAAGAGGGCGTTGATCGTCGAGGTGCTCGGAACCGAGCGACCTTCTGCCCATTTTCGGTAATGGATGATGCTGAGAGAAGGTAATTCTTCTTGTGCCTGCCGCAGTGCTTCAAGGACGTCTTCTTCGACCCATTTCCGTCGAGGTGGAGCGATGTCAAGGCAAGCGAGAGCATCTGCCCACGAACCATATTTACGGGCAATCGTCGCGACTGTCGGATGTCCATTTTCCTGTGCCCAAATCGCATACGTCTGTGTTGTCAGACGCGAAAGGACATCGGAAGCTTCAAGTAAAGCAGTGATGATCCGTTCTTCCGTCATCGAGATGGAGCGTGTCATCTCGATCTGTGCTTCTTCAAGCGCACGTGACCAAGAACCGAAACGTAAGTTGATCAGCGTCAAGGATGGTCCGTGTTTGGCTTTTGCCCACTCCCGGTAGCTATTACTATGGAAGGGATGTAAACGTGTCGATGCTTCCTTGATGAAAGTAAGAATCTCTTCATCTGAAAAATACGGACGAATTGATGAGAGACCAGCAGCTTGGAGTGCTTCACGCCAAGAGCCGAATACATTGATGATCGTCGTGATCGATGGAATGTCTTTTCCGACCGACCAGCGCGCATATGTCTTTGCGTCGAGAGAGGGATATTCGATACTAGCTTCGATCAGGCTATCGATGACTTGTTGTTCTGTCCATTTCTTCATGATGTCATACCCCTTTCGTGTAGGTGCGTCTAGGTGTGGGTACTGTCGTGAGGTGGAAGTCGACGAAGCGACGCATAAGCAAGAAGGCTGAGCCAAATGAAATAAAATCCACTCGGTCTGACGAGAACACTTTCCGTGAATTGGAGTAACCCGAGCCAGCTGGCTAGCAAGAGCGCGAGGAAAGCGAGATCCGTCGTCTGAATGCGAAGCAGTCGATAAAACAGATACAGAAAGACTGCACCGTACAGCAGACAACCGATGAGACCAAATTCGTAGAGAAACGTGATCGGTGTGCTGTGAAATGTATAAAGAATCCGTTCCCCGAGTTGTTCCTGCAGTCCACGCGGGGCACTTCCAATCCCGTGACCGAACCAGAGCGCGTCAGCGGAAGCGTGCCATCCTGCTTGCCAAAGCGTAAATCGTCCGTTAAGACTGAGCAAACGGGGAAGCAGACCTTGAAATGCGAAGACGGCACATAAGATCAGGCTTCCTGTCACGTAACAGGCAGCGACCTGCATCCGGCGTCTCGTTCCCGGAACCATTCGAATACTCGTCAAGAGTGCTAGGAGGACGAAGGAGTAGATTCCTGTCTGCGAACCGCTCCTTAGCAAAGCAATGACGATCAGGAGTAAGAAAACAGCGTGCAGAAGACTTTGCCAACGTGGAAACTGTCGCAGTAGATAGACCCAAGCAAGCAGTCCTCCCGGAACGAGCCACGCTGCGAACGTATTCGGATTGTTCATCAGTCCAGCAAGGCGAAGGAATGAACCTTGCTCTCCGACATACAGCTGAGGAAACGACAAAGGACCGATTCGAAGCCATTGTAGGTTTTCGACCGGAACATACTCTGTGCCAAACGAGACGATGAGTGCGTAGGAAGCGAGAAAGACGGCTTGTCCGTAAAGGAAGTAATACAGAAGACGATGCCATTGATCGATCGATGTACGTGAGAGCGAAGAGACGATGCCGACGAAAAGCCAAGTCGAAATGAGGTAAAGCGAAGCAAGGACACGATCCGTATTCGCGTTAAAAAAGAAAAATACGATATGAAATGTCAGATAAATCAGAAAAATAAATCCGATTTGATGTCCAGTTGTGCGATTGACGCGATAGAACGGTCGTAAGATGAACCAACAGACGCTGAACAGAATGATGTAGGCAGGAAGCAACCAAAGTGACCACTGTTTCGGTAACACTTCGTCCGTAAAGGATAGAGGACGAATCCAAGCATCGAGCATGATCCAAATGACTAGGATGGATAAGGCAAACGATGTAGGTATATTGACTGATTTTAACATGATTTCTAAAGACTATCCACCCTTCATATAGGACTTATTACCGATTCAAATACTTTTTAATCGTCAAATTTGTATTTACCCTCATCTTTTAAAAAATCATGCATACCAATGAAAAAATATTAAGAAAAACGCAATCATTTTTTCGTGAATCGCGTTTTTTTTGTGACATGAATTCCTGCTGTGAACTCGCGTCACGCAAACGAGATAGCTACCGAAAAAAATATAATCATTTTCACCAAGCTCTAATTGTTTTGGAATTCGATTGGAAATAAGGTGTAGACATAACCAATGTCCATCCATTCGGTCAAGCTAGAAAGAGGTGAACAACAGTGAGCTCGATGCATCAAAGAAAAACCTTTAGAGATCATCTGACGACACTCCGACGCGGCTGGTGGCTACTGGCACTCTTCACGATGCTCTTCGCAGGTGCCGGATATGCACTCAGCACGTATGTCATTCCGAAGACATATGAAGCGACGGCCTACATCCTCGTCGTTCCTCAAGCAAACGCAGAGGCGACATCGACGCCGACACTCGTCAGTACCTATCAAGATATCTTGCGAAGCCCAGAGGTCGTCGATCAGGTTGCCCAAAAGATGAACGTCACCGACAAGCGATTATTCGATTTGACGGATCGTCTGACGGTCTCGAGCAATCTCGATTCGCAAGTCATCGCCTTATCCATCACAGATCGTTCAGCGGAGCAGGCAGCCATTCAGGCAAATACGATGACGGAAGTCTTCCAGGATTATCTTCCGCAACTGATTAACACGAGTAAGACGGAAGTCTTCTCCAGTGCACGAATTCCAACGAAGCCCGTATCCCCGAACATTTTGATGAATACGGGAATCGGTGGTGTCCTTGGTTTAATGCTCGGACTCCTGATCGTCTATTCGCGCTCGTTAAGCAAAAAGGAAGTGACACGTGAAGCGACCGACAGTTATCCGAAAGTCATTCCCCGGACGCACTCATGAGAGAGGAGAGGAGACACCATCATGCAGCATTCCCCGCTTACCCCGTATCGTCGGCAGTTGAAGATTGGACTCCTTCGCCTGATCGACGCCGGAGTCATCGCACTCGCAACCGTAGTAACGTTCTACTTCTTTAATCCGCTCCATCTCACCGTCAATTTCGAGTTACAGGATGCGCTCGAAATCGCACTCATCCAGTGGATTGCCCTCACCTTCGTCGCTCATTGGATGCGTTTCTATCAAATCATCTGGCGCTACGCGAGTTTACGTGATCTCGCCGTTCTCCTCGTCGTCGTCCTTGCCAGCAGTTTCGTTTTACTTGGTCTTGAATATGCGTTGTTCGACTTTGCGGTCGAACGGGCGATCTTCTTGCAGACAGGACTTGTCTTGAACGGTATCTTATTCGTCCGGTTGTTGATTCGTGGCCGTAGTCTCAGACTCGTTCCGGAGCATAAGACGCTCGGCAAACGGACGCTAATCATCGGTGCCGGAGCTTCCGGGCAGATGATCACGAAAGAACTGAAACAAAAGAAATCGCATATCTTAAACGTCGTCGGATTACTCGATGACTCGCTTGAACTACGCGGGATGCGAATTCACGGTGTTCCTGTCATCGGAGCGATCGAGCAACTTGAATGCATCATCGAGGAACAAAAGATTGAAGCGGTCGTCCTCGCGATCCCGTCCTTACCGTATCCGCGACGAATCGAACTGTTGAATCGAATTAAACAGTCGCAAGTCGAGGCGCATACGTTACCGATGCTCGTTGAACTCGCTTCCGGTAAGGTCTCGATTCAACAAATCCGTGAAGTCTCAATCGCTGATTTACTCGGACGGGAACCAGTCGAGCTTGATATCACAGAAATCGAACGAAGTGTGCATGGAGCGACGGTCCTCGTCACCGGTGCCGGTGGATCAATCGGTTCCGAGATTTGCCGGCAACTGATTCGTTTTCGTCCTGAACGACTTGTTCTTCTTGGACACGGTGAAAACAGTATCTACCTGATTCGCCGGGAACTCGAGTGTCTCAGCCAGGACATCCAGTTCGAATCCGTCATCGCCGATGTACAGGACAGTGACCGGATGCTTGAAGTCATGCGACGCTTCGAACCGGACCTCGTCTATCATGCGGCAGCCCATAAGCACGTCCCACTGATGGAGGATAATCCGAGCGAAGCCGTCAAGAATAATATCTACGGAACACGTAACGTCGCCCGAGCAGCAGAAGCGGCTGGAGTCAAACGCTTCGTCATGATCTCGACCGATAAGGCAGTCAACCCGACGAGCGTGATGGGCGCGACGAAACGAATCGCTGAAATGGTCATCCAGCAGATGGCAAGAAATAGCGAAACGACGTTCGCCGTCGTCCGGTTCGGCAACGTCCTTGGGAGCCGCGGTTCCGTCATCCCACTTTTCAAGGAACAAATCGCGAAAGGTGGGCCGATCACGATCACCGATCCTCGGATGACACGTTACTTCATGACGATTCCGGAAGCGAGTCGTCTCGTCATTCAAGCGAGTGTCCTCGCAAAAGGAGGCGAAGTGTTCGTCCTTGATATGGGTGAACCGGTCCACATTACGACACTTGCGAAAAACTTGATTCACTTGAGTGGATTTACGGAAGAACAGATCCCGATCGTCTACAGCGGGATTCGAAAAGGGGAGAAACTCTACGAGGAACTGCTCGCTCGTGATGAGGTGCATGACGAACTCGTCTTCGATAAGATCCTCGTCGGAAAGACACGCCCCTTCGGCTCCGTCGATCCGTACTTGCGTGAGATCGCCCAAGCGCTCGATCGGGATGATACACTTCGCCAGTATTTATTAGAAGCGACGAACGAGACCGATGCCGATCCAGTCGCACCAACGATGCGGATCGCTCGTAAATAGAGAGGGGGAGAACGATGAAAACGGTCCGGCTGTCTCGCTTCAATCTCATCTTCATTGCGGATACAGCATATTCGTTGCATCAATGGATGATTTTGACGCTCCTGATCAAATGGAGTACGCCGCTCAATATCGGCTACTTCAATTACGCCCTTGCCATCACCGCACCAATCGTCATGTTCTGTTGGCTGAATGCCAGTACGATCCTGACGGCAGAACGGGCTGGACTGACGAACTTCTGGCTCTTCATCAAGACCCGTTTTTCGCTCCTCTCGGCAGGTGTGTTCGTCCTCCTTGGTGTCTATTATTTCTTCGGTGAAGCGAACATCTTACTGCTGACGTTACTCGTCTATCTCAATAAATACATGGAGTCGTTCGCTGATCTCGGATACGGCTTCTTACAGGGACACACTGCCTTCAAGGAAGTCGCCATCTCGAAGATTTTTCGCAGTCTCCTGAATGTCTCAGGCGCAGCACTCGTCCTCTTTACGACCCATTCGATCCAGGGATTCGTCATCGCCTTGATCACTGGTAACTTGATCATGTTACTCGTCTACGATCTCCCGACGATTCGCCGGGTCGGTCGTGGTTTTGACAATCAAGCGCTCGACTTACGATATCGATCCGGTAAGGAGCTGTTCCTTAAAGCGATGCCACTCGGGTTCGTCGCTCTCCTGATCGCCTTGAACGCAAACATCCCACGATTATTCGTTGGACATGCGATCGGAACGGAAGAGCTCGGATATTATGCAAGCATTGCCTATCTACTCGTACTCGGTAGTCTGTTCATCCACTCCTTGATTGCTGTCTTATTGCCGAACTTCTCGTCAGAGACTGGAGAACGCCAAAGTTTACCGGAACTGCGCAAGCTGACACGGTCGATGTTACTGATGACGAACGTCGTCGGGATCCTCCTGATTCTTGGAGCAATCTTCTTCGGAAAGTGGGGTTTGACGATTTTCTACAATGCGTCGTTCGTCAAATATCATCTGATTTTCGTCTTGATGATGGTCGCGTCGTTGTTCTTCTATAATTCGACCGTCATTCAAGCACTACTGACCGGCTTCCAGCAGTTTCGAATCCAGACACTCTCGATCTTCGGCAGTGTCGTCGTCAATCTCGTCGCTTGTAGCCTCTTGATTCCGTTGTACGGACTATACGGAGCGACGATTGCATACACACTTTGCGCAGTCACTCAGATCGTCCTACTGTTACCCGCGCTCTATCGCTCCTTGTATCCACGAAACGTCGCCTTCGTCGTCGAACAAAGCAGTTAAGGAGGGAAGAAGATGCGACCAATTCTCTTACTCATCGTCATTGAAGCGCTCGTTTGTCAATTCGCCCGGTCGCTCTTCCCGGACACGTACGTGACCGCCTTGCTGCTCATCAACTCGGTGTTGTTTCTCTGTTACCTACTCCGCCAAGCCGAGACGACGCCGCTCTATCTTGTCTTCATCACCGCTTTCTTCGTCCGATTGGTTTTGATGTTCATCGATCTCGAACTGTTCCGCTTACCACCGCACAGTGGGGACGATACGGAAGCCTTTCATCTCGAAGGTGTCCAAATCTTCACCGACCCGTCGACCTTCAATGATGTCGTCCGCGGCACCTATTCCAAGTTTCTCGGAATCTTCTATCTGATGTTCGGACCGGAACGAATCCTAGCTCAGTTCTTCAACGTCATCCTTGGCGTCGTCGCCGTCGTCATTCTAGCAAAGACATTACAGCGATTACGTTTACCGGAACGATACGTCTTTGGTGCAACACTCATCTTCGCGTTCTTCCCGCAAGGATTGTTGCTCTCACCGATTCTCTTACGGGATCAGATCGTCGCCCTTGGAATCGTCTATACGCTTTATTACATGGTCCGCTGGACGGAAGAGAAGTCCAGCAGACATATGGTTCTCGCGTATCTCGGCTACTTCGTCAGTACGATGTTCCACTCCGGTCTTGCCGTTGGAATCGCCGTCTTACTCGTCTACTTCTCGTTTTATAGCCATGAGACACGACGCATGGACTTTGAACCGACGAAGGTACAGCGACTGATTTTCCAAGTACTCGTCGTCGGCTTCATCGTCTACAGCTTCCAAGACGTCTTGTTCGCGAAGTTCACCCACGTATCGGAAAACGGACAGTTGTTCAGCGGGATGAGCTACGATCGTGGCGGCTCCGCTTACTTGAATGGATTGACGGTGACAGGTCCAGGCGACATGATTCTCTACTCACCGATCCGGATGATCTACTTCCTGTTCTCACCATTCCCGTGGCAATGGTCGAGTGTCATGAACATCCTGATTTTCTTCCTTGACGCCATCTTCTACTTCATCGGTTGTTTTGCCATCGTTCGGTCGTTCAAACTGATTCGTCAGCATCCGTTCGGCAGCGTCCTCTTCTTCTTTTTCCTTCTTTTTGCACTCAACGCGTTGATCTTCGGTCTTGGAACCGGCAACGTCGGAACGGCCATCCGACACCGGTATAAGTTGTTCCCGATGTTACTCATCGTCTACACAACCGTTCACTACATGCGCCTGCAAGCGCGCCACTACTTCGAGGAGGTCGAACACCGTGCCGAATAAAACGATCTTAATCACTGGTATCGCAGGCTTCATTGGATTTCATGCCGCACGCCGTTTCATCCGGGAGGGTTACCGGGTCATCGGACTCGATGAAGTGAACGACTATTACGACCCGACGTTAAAAGAAGCCCGGCTCGCTGAACTCGGCACGAATTATACATTTTACCGGGTCTCACTCGAAGAGACGGAAGTCGTCGCGCGAATCTTTGAACAAGAATCAATTGATCTCGTTCTCCACCTGGCAGCGCAGGCAGGCGTACGCTATAGCATCGACCGACCCGATGTCTACATGACATCAAACATCGTCGGTTTTCTCTCGATTCTAGAAGCCTGTCGCCATCATCCCGTCGAGCAGTTGATCTACGCTTCATCGAGTTCCGTCTATGGATCGAATACGAAGATGCCATTCGCGACGACGGATGCCGTCGACCATCCGCTAAGTCTTTACGCCGCCTCGAAAAAAGCGAACGAACTGATGGCGCACACGTATAGCAGCCTTTACGGCATCAAGACGACAGGGCTTCGCTTCTTTAGCGTCTACGGTCCATGGGGGCGCCCGGATATGGCACTGTTCAAATTCACAGAGGCAATTGCGAAGGGCGAACCAATCGATCTCTACAACTACGGCGAGATGGGACGAGACTTCACCTACGTCGACGATATCATCGAAAGCATCTATCGTCTGTTCCAGACTGAACCGGAAGTCGACGCGACGTTTGACGCGTCAAATCCCTTACCGGATCGTAGCAACGTCCCGTATCGCGTCTACAACATCGGTAGTCATAGCCCGATTCGCTTAAGTGAATTCGTCGCCTTGATTGAACGACGCCTCGGTAAGACGGCGATCAAGAACGGGATGCCGTTACAGCCGGGTGACGTCCCGGAAAGTTTCGCCGATGTCTCCTCACTATTCGAGACAATCGGCTACCGACCACAGACGACGGTCGAAGCTGGTGTCAATGCATTCATCGACTGGTACGAGAGCCATTACTTGATGAAGGAGGAAATCCAAGATGGCGCTTAAAGAAAATATCTACTATCGCTCTCCAATTTTCATCCAAAATTGGCTGACCTCGTTATACGGTCGGAAGTTGATGCAAGAACGCTACGGTCGCTTCTATGAGCAAAAGATGAAGGAACTTCGGATGAAGGACCGGACGCGGGATTACCAAGCGGAACAACTCGACCGTCTGAATGCGTTCCTTGCCTTCGCCGTGGCGCATACACCGTATTACACCCAACTCTTTCACGAACATAACATCCAGTTACCGTTTACGTCACTCGAGCAGCTGAAGACGATTCCGATCCTTGAAAAAGAGACGCTTCGCCAAAACAATGATGCGTTCATGTCCCGTGTCGATGCGCCGGTTCGCGGACGGACGGGAGGGACGAGCGGAAAGTCACTCCAAGTCGCCTTCATGCGAGAAGATGTCCAGGAACGGATGGCCCATCTTGATTATTTCAAGGAACTCCACGGTTTCAAGGCCGGAATGCGCCGGGCAAGCTTCACCGGTCGGACGCTGACAGCCATCGATCAAACGAAACCGATCTTCTGGCGGATGAATCGACCACTCAATCAATTGTTACTCTCGATTTTTCATATGAAAGAAGAGAACTTCCCAGCCTATATTGAAGAGCTGAATCGTTTTCAACCACGCGCACTCGACGGAACACCGACGGCGATGGTCGAAATCGCCCGTTATATGCTGAAGCACCACATTCAACTGGATATCCCGCTGATCGCCATCTTCCCGACATCCGAAACGGTGACGGAGGAGATGCGCTCCATCCTCGAGGAAGCATTCGGTGTCCCGGTCTTTGATCAATACGGTTCCTCGGAAGGAGCACCAATCATCTCGGAGTGCCGCCATCATAAACTGCATCTGCACCACGAAACTGGCATCATCGAACCGTATGGAGAGGACGGAGAAGTCGTCGTCACATGTTTTACGACACGCGGCACACCGCTGATTCGTTACCGGATCGGTGACCGGATGACACTCAGTGACGAGACATGCGGCTGCGGATTAAATGGTCCCGTCATCGCCTCGATCGATGGTCGGGGAACGAGCTACATCGTCAGCGAGAAGCGTGGCAAAGTCTTCGAAGGAGACATCACGACGATTGCCCGGGAGCTACCGAACTCAGTTCTACGACTCCAAGTCGAACAGCATGCGCTTAATCATGTGACACTCCGCTATATTCCGGATGCGAAACGTTTCCAACCGAAGCACGAACAGATTCTCTTGAACGAGATGCGCAAGTTACTCGGCTCCGACATGAAAATCGTCCTCGAACCAGTCGAACACGTCAAACAAGAGCCAAACGGAAAAACGTTGATCGTCAAACAGTCGATGAAATAGGAGGAACCCAACATGAACAAGGCAGTCAAACACATCGTAGATACGACAGCAGCCCATACTGGTGCACTTCCCATTGCCAACCGTTCGATTGCCGTCGTCGGACTCGGCTACGTCGGACTTCCCGTTGCCGTTGCGTTCGGTGAAAAGACGGGCGTGATCGGCTTTGACATCAAGGAACAACGAATCCAAGAACTTCAAGAAGGCATCGACGCGACACTCGAACTGAGTCCCTTCACGTTGAAGAACGCAACCGTCGATTATGTCTCAGATCCATCGGCACTGCAGGCGAGCGACTTCGTCATCATCGCCGTTCCGACCCCGATCAATGCACAGAACCAGCCGGACCTGACACCACTCTTACGGGCGTCGCACCTCGTGGGTCGCCAGCTCAATAAAGGCGACATCGTCGTCTACGAGTCGACCGTCTACCCTGGAGCTACGGAAGAAGATTGTATCCCGGTTCTTGAAGAAGCGTCCGGCTTATGCGCTGGTGTCGACTTCTTCGTCGGCTATTCACCGGAGCGAATCAACCCGGGTGACCATGAGCACACGTTTAAAACGATTAAAAAAATCGTCTCCGCCCAAGATGAACAGACACTCGATATCGTCGCGGAAGTTTATGAAGCCGTCGTCGAAGCCGGTGTCCACCGTGCCTCATCGATCAAGGTCGCGGAAGCAGCAAAAATCATCGAAAACACACAACGCGACCTCAACATCGCCTTGATGAACGAACTCGCAATCATCTTCGACCGGATGAACATCGATACGCTCGAAGTCCTCGAAGCAGCCGGTACGAAATGGAACTTCCTCCCGTTCCGTCCGGGTCTCGTCGGCGGTCACTGTATCGGTGTCGATCCGTTCTATCTGACGATGAAGGCGGAGTCACTTGGCTACCATCCGGAAGTCATCCTTGCCGGTCGCCGGATCAACGATACGATGGGGCGTTTCATCGCCACAGCGCTCGTTAAGAACTTGATCAAACAGAACATGCCGGTGCTCGGCGCCCGGGTCACCATTCTTGGATTATCGTTCAAAGAAAACGTCAGCGACATCCGCAACTCGAAAGTTGCGAACCTCGTTCATGAAATCGAAGAGTTCGGAATCGACGTCCAAGTGACGGACCGACTCGTCGAAAAGAGTGAGGCAAAACGTGAGTACGGGATCGACTTACTCGAGATGAGTGAACTCAAACCAGCCGACGTCGTCATCTTTGCCGTCTCACACGAAGAATACGTTGAAGGTGGTTGGAATCTGGCACAACACTTACTGAAGGTCGGTCGCGGCATCGTCGTCGACATCAAAGGCACGTTGCCACGAGCAGAACAACCGGAGGGGGTCCACGTATGGCGCCTCTAAAAATCCTTCAAGTCTGTGCTCTCGATACGACGGCAGAGACGATGTTGCAGCCGCTCTTACTCGCTTTGCAAAATGCGGGGCACGACGTCGGCATCGCCTGTGCCGACACGGGTGCCTCGGTGAAACTGGCAGCAAAGGGATTCCGGATGCATGACATTCCGATCGAGCGGCGAATCGACTGGACGAGTAACTGGCGGACGATCCGTGAAATCACGCGAATCTTGAAAGAGGATGGTTACGACGCCGTCCATGTCCACACACCAGTCGCCGCTGCCCTTGGACGAGTCGCCGCCAAACGTGCCGGGACGAAGCATATCGTCTATACGGCACACGGTTTTTACTTCCACGAGAAGATGGGGCGGATGACGTATCAGCTAACGTATTCAGTCGAAAAGTGGTTGGCACGTCTCGCGACCGATTATCTGCTCCTTCAAAGCGAGGAAGATTATCAACTCGCCCAGCGCAAACGCTTTAAAGCGAATACCCGGCTGATGCATCTCGGAAATGGAATCGACTTGACCCGCTTCTACCCACGACCACGTGAAGCCGGAGCGCCGTTTACGTTCTTATTCATCGGTCGGATCGTCGAAGAGAAAGGAATTCTCGAACTGCTCGATGCATTCGAGGATGTCGTCTATCGTCACCCGGAAGCCCGTCTCGTCATTGCCGGTGAGATGATGGCAAGCGAGCGCGATCAGACGACGAAACACTTATTCTTACGGCGGATCCGCGAGATTCCAAACGTCGACTACCTTGGATTCGTCGAAGACGTACCGGGTTTGTTCCAACAAGTCGATGCCTTCGTCTTACCGTCGCATCGTGAAGGCGTACCACGATCAATCATCGAAGCGATGGCGAGCGCAAAACCGGTCATCGCGACAAACATCCGCGGCTGTCGTGAGGAAGTCGTCGAGGGGAAGACAGGCTATCTCATCGAAGTCCGCGATATCACGAAGCTTGCCAACCGGATGAACACACTCGTCGAACATCCTGACCGTGCCAACGAGATGGGACGGAACGGATTTGACCGTGCCATGAAACATTTCAACGAAGCCGACGTCATCAAACGACAACTTGATCTCTTTTCAGCTATGTAAAAGGAGGACGTCATCATGAAACGCACATTCGACTTCACGGTTAGTCTTATCGCTATCTTGATCCTGATTCCCGTCTACGCCCTCGTCGCCTTAGTCATCTATACGAAGCTCGGTCGTCCGATTTTCTTCAATCAAGTCCGCCCAGGTTACAAGGGGGAGTTGTTCAAAATCTACAAATTCCGCACGATGACGAACGAAATGGATACTGAGGGAAAACTTCTCCCGGATGCAGACCGGATTCCCGCATCACTCGAGTGGATTCGTCGCTTAAGCCTTGATGAGATTCCGCAGTTCTTTAACATTCTTCGCGGACAGATGAGCTTCGTCGGGCCGCGTCCATTACTCGTCAGTTACTTGAACCACTATACGAAGGAGCAGATGACACGGCATGATGTCCTTCCTGGTCTGACGGGCTGGGCGCAGATTCATGGACGGAACGCGACGACGTGGCAACAACGACTCGAGCAAGATCAATGGTACGCAGCGAATCAGACATTCCGACTCGATCTCTACATTTTGATCAAGACGTTCAAAATGGTCATCTCGTCAGAAGGGAACTCGACGGCTCATCAGACTGGAATGGGTGAGTTCAAGGGTCTCGACGGAGGTGTTCCCCATGATGTCGTTAAGCGATGAACGGTTGATCCGGGATCCGCACGAATGGGATGCACTCGTTGCGACCTATCAGCTCGATTGTTACTACGAACATGCTTACTTCGAACTCGCGAAGGAACACGACGAGATTCCTGAGTTATTTTATTATCCGACGGAGTTTGGGACGTTGATCTATCCGTACTTGCGGCGACGGATTCCAGGCACACTCTTTGAAGATATCACGACACCTTACGGCTACGGTGGTCCTTCCTTCAAAGGCATCTGGTCACTCGATCAGATTCGCGAAGCGCGCGAGCGATTCGAACGCTATTGCAATGAGACGGGAATCGTCACAGAGACGGTTCGCTTCCATCCACTCTTGCACAATCAAGAACTGGGTCAATACTGGTGCCATC
Organism: Exiguobacterium sp. PHA03; assembly: GCF_041945985.1. Lineage (NCBI taxonomy): Bacteria > Bacillati > Bacillota > Bacilli > Caryophanales > Exiguobacterium > Exiguobacterium sp. PHA03. The sequence continues at coordinate 1,924,540 of NZ_JAUTYQ010000001.1, read as the reverse complement.
AAACGGAGATCCTGCAGCCGACCGTGACACTGGAACTAACGGACCCGTTCGAGATGATCGAAAGCGACTTTTCGCAAATGACGCGACGCAACATCCGGAAGGCGCGTCGCGAAGGCGTCACGATTCGTCTGGGACGCCCGGAAGAATACCGGGACTTCGCGCGTCTCTATCAGATGACGATGGACAAACATCAAGCCGATGCCCGGTATTACTTTAATCAGACCTACTTCGATCACTTCGCGGACGGACGAATCAAAAATGTCCTGTTGCTTGCTGAACATGACGGACGGATCATCGCCGGATGTATCGTCTTGACCGGTCGCCAGTTCGCGCATTATCACCTCGGTGCGTCTGATCCCGCATCCTTAGTCCTTCGACCCAACCATCTGTTATTCGCTGAGATGATTTGTTGGGCAAAACAAGCCGGTTTTCAAGCGCTTCATCTTGGTGGAGGCACGACACGATCGAATACGGATAGCTTGCTTGCCTACAAACGATCCTTTAGTGCGAATCAAACGTTTTTTGGACTCGGTACGTCGATTCTGGATGCCACGATCTATGAGCGTCTAACGCGACAATTCGAACGACAACATCCGGAAACTCAAATGGGTCACTGGTTCCCGCTCTACCGAACACCGATTCGTCATCTGTCATCTCGAAGGGAGGAAACATCATGAAACACATCCCACTCTCCATCCCGCATTTAAGTGGTCAAGAAGCCCGTTATGTCACCGAGGCACTCGAGACGAACTGGGTCGCCCCTCTTGGACCAAACGTCGATGCCTTTGAACGAGATATGCAAGCGTATACGGGTGCTGGTGCAACGCTTGCGACGAGCAGTGGAACAGCAGCGATTCATCTGGCGCTCGCGACACTTGGTGTCACGACGGGGGATGATGTCTTCTGTCAGTCCTTGACGTTCATTGCCTCGACGAATCCGATTCGGTATGTCGGAGCGCGACCTGTATTGATCGACTCGGAAGAAGAGACCTGGAACATGTCGCCCGTCGCACTCCGTCGGGCCTTGATCCAGGCGGCAACGCGTGATCGACTTCCGAAGGCTGTCATCGTCGTTCATCTGTACGGTGTCGCCGCGCAAATCGAGGAGATTGCTGCGATCTGTGAAGAGTACGATGTTCCGTTGATCGAGGATGCTGCAGAATCACTCGGGACTCGTGTCAACGGGCGGATGACCGGAACGTTCGGAACGTTCGGTATCTATTCGTTCAATGGCAACAAAATCATCACGACGTCAGGCGGCGGGATGCTCGTCGCAAATGATCCGGCTCTGATCGAACGTGCCTTTTATCTCGGAACACAAGCGCGACAGCAGGTCTTGCATTATGAGCATACGGAAGTCGGCTACAATTACCGAATGAGTAATGTCGCTGCTGGGATCGGACGGGGACAGCTTGAGGTTCTCGATCAACGCGTCGATGCACGGCGGAAAATTTTTGATCGCTACGACCGTGCCTTTGCCCCGGACGGCGTCACGTCGCAAGTCGAGCAGCCTGGAACGTTCGCCAACCGCTGGCTCAGTGCCTTTCTTTTACCGGGTGGTCAAGCGCAACGCGATGCGATGATTCAGACACTGCAACAAGCGAATGCCGAGTCTCGCCCGGTCTGGAAACCGATGCACTTACAACCCGTCTATCGCGACGTACCATTCGTCACAGCAGAAGGGGTTGACGTCAGCCGTCGCTTATTTGAAGACGGTATCTGCCTTCCGTCTGCTTCACAAATGACGTTCACTGAACAAGCCGTCGTCATCCGAAACGTTCGTCATGCTTTACAGACGACCGTACGCAGGAACGTCCAGTCATGAATATATGGGAAGGGGACATCGTCATGCGCGATATGGAGGAAGCGATCCAAGCACTCCGTCTCGCTGCGAACGGGAAGAATGAATTGACGGCCAATACCTATTTCCGCTGGCAACTCCACACCACTCATCCAAGCGTCGCGGAAATCCTGATGCTGTTTGGATCGTGGCAAATCGCCTTGGAACGAGCAGGCATCGGGCATGCCCGCTTGACGTTCAAGAAATCGGAAATCATTGACGCCTTGCGTCAGGCACGGGAGGAACTCCATCCTTTCACGAGTGCGACGTACCGCGAATGGGCACAACAGAAACAAGCACCAAGCCTGACGGATATCGTCCATCAATTCAACTCGTGGCAGCAGGCATTGTCAGAAGCGGATATCTTAAAGGAACGCGTCCAGGAAATGGAACAACGGATCATCGAGTCATTACTGGAAGCGCAAGGGGTCTTGCCGGTCTTGACGAGTCAGACCTACACGAAGTGGGCGGCTGGTCAAAATCGTCCGACTGTCGCAACGATTGCCCGCCGGTACGGCTCTTGGTCAAACGCACTTGAAATCATTGGGATCGAATTCCCGCGGAAACGCTGGCGGGAAGAAGAAGTGCTCGACGTACTTGCTGAAGCCGCACAAGAGACGGAGCATCTGACGATCGCAAGTTATCAACGGTTCAGTATCGGACGTGATGCGCCAAGCATCGGAGTCATCACTGCCTTGTTCGGTAGCTGGCGCAATGCTTTACTGGTACTCGAAGCACAACGACCGTCCTGAATTGAAATTGAAGAAAAGGAGAATGGGTGATGAAGAAATGGAAATGGATCGTACTGACACTTACGGGGATTTGCCTGCTCCTTCTCTTTAGTTCAGGCGGATATGTGTATCATAAAGCGAGTCAGACGCTCAAAGAAGTTCAGGTACCGGTCAAAGCAAGCGTTGAGACGGAAAAAGCCGTTGAGCAGAAAAAAGGACTCTCGTTTCTCTTACTCGGCGTCGATCAACGAAAAAATGAGACAGGACGGAGTGATACGATCATCGTCGTGACGATTGATCCGAAAACGAATACCAGTCAGATGATCAGCATCCCGCGCGACTTAAAGACAGACATCATCGGCAATGGTTCGAATGATAAAATCAACCATGCCTATGCCTTCGGTGGTTCACAGATGGCGCTTGATACGGTCAGTCATCTGTTAAAGATTCGAATCGACTATTTCGCTGAGATCAATCTAGCGGGCTTTACGGATCTCGTCAATGCGGTGGATGGGGTCAGAGTCAAGAACGATATCAATTTTTCGTACTATGAGATGCAGTTCCCAAAAGGAGAACTATCATTGAACGGGAAGGAAGCACTCGCCTATGCCCGTATGCGGCACGATGATCCACGTGGGGACTTCGGACGACAAATCCGCCAACGGCAAGTCGTTCAGGCAGTTGCCGATAAAATGACAGAAGACTTCTCGATTCGTCGTTTCAACGCTATCCTCGATGCCCTCGGGAAAAACGTCAAGACGAACGTACCATTTTCCGTTGCCCGGACGGTCGCGACGGACTACCGGGATGCCTTACGTAACGTCAAGACCTTGTCGCTTGACGGATCAGGAGGCATCGAATCGGACGGCATCTATTACTGGCATCCGACGGATAAGTCGTTAAAAGAAGTTCAAGCTCAACTGCAGGAAGCGCTCAAATGATTGGAATGGAGAGGAAATTGCGATATCAGGACTGATTGATAACGAAACGAACGCTACTCTCATCCGCGCTTTCCTCAGGCGGGAAATCAGCCGCGGCAACCAACATTTCATGCTGTTTGCCAGGTCTGATTCATCCCTGACGAAAGTACTAATGGCACTTTCTTTTCCTGTAGGAGTCGCGGATGAACGATAGCGTTCTCCATCAATCAAAAAAGATGTCCATCTCCGATTCATAACCGGAAATAGACATCTTTTTTGATGAATCGATTAGCATGTCACGACGAGCGGATCGTCCGAAGCATCGAGAATTTCATCATCGTATAGAGGAAATAGACAACAGTCAGAACGGCAGCCCCACTCCATAACCATTGATATGCGGAACTAAAGTAGCCGAATCGAAGACCGATCAATGCCGGTACGATCAACGTCAACCAGCTTAATACGAGGGCGACGCGGGCAGTAATCGCGTCAATCGGACGATTCATTCCCATCCCGAGGAAAAACAGGCTCCAGAGCAATACCCAGAACAACCATGTCACCCCGCCGATGATGTCTGCTGTCGTGAAGCTGACAAATGCATAAAATAAAGCGGCGATCGCAACGAACAAGGAAAACCAACCGACACCGCTTCCGTCGAGGTTAAATAAGAACGTGATCCCGACATAAACATACGTAAAGGCAAACAAATAAATACTCGCGTACCCGAACGTCAACGCTGGATCACCTGCAGCACCGATGACGAGATACGTTGCGATGAACGTTTGCAGTAGACCCGTGATGAGACTGAAGACACCAGCGCTACGGAGATCGACTTTTCCGAACAAGGTCAAACTATTTAAAAAGAGCGCAACGCCCCCAAATAATAAACTGACATTTCCCACGTAAAAACTCTCCTTCATTAAGACGTCAGACGTCTGATTCTAATTTCAACTCTAAGATGAATTCGTTTTCAGCGCAAGTATAATTTGAAGGAAAAAGAAAACAGTCTGGCTCCCGAAACGGAAAACCAGACTGTTGATGAGTCGATTATTGATTTAAGACGGAGCGAAGTGTCGTCTCGGTTTGGGACAACGTTCCTTTCAGTGTGACGAGACCATATCGTGTCGATCCTTTTTTGATGAAGAAGACACGTGTGTAACCAGATTCCGGTGTGTAACCAGTCTTGCTCGCATAAACACGTGTATCTCCTGGAAGCGACGTATTCGTATGATACCACGTCAATGTCCGTGCATACGGTCCTTTAACGGTCGTCTGATACGACTTGCGTCCACTGATCGTCATGAGCGTGCTGTACTTCGCATATGTATTCGCGAGTTTTTGCATATCAGCAGCTGTCGTGTAATGACTTGGATGATAGAAGCCGTGTGGGTTCATGAAATGGCTCGCACTCATCCCGATTGAACGGGCGCGGTTATTCATGTACGAGACGAACTTCGATTCAGAACCTGCTGTCCGGACGGCGATCGCTTTTGCTGCATCGTTGCCAGAGCGGATCAGCATCCCGTTCAAGAGTTGGCGCATCGTCACTTTGTCGCCAACACGGAAACCCGCTACGCTACTGCCAGCAGGGACAGATAACATCGCAGACGTCAGGGTGAACGTTTGATCGAGTGTGCCTTTACGCGCTGCTTCGTCATAAGCGACGATCCCCGTCAATAGTTTCGTTGTACTCGCTGGGTAACGGCGAACGAAACTTTCTTTCGTCAATTGATAACTTGACGATCCAAGCTTAAAATACCGCATCGACGCAACAGGATAACTACCACTCGATGGTTTTGGACTGCTCGTCGTCACTTTTCTAGCGACTTGGTTCGACACATAGTAGTAATTGGTCGTACCTTTGACCTTATACCAACCGTTCGAATACGAAACCGCATTGAACTTCGAGTTGTAAGGTGCGAGTCGCTTGATATTCTTTGACGATGCCGTGCTTGGGGATGTTCGGACGTTCGCTCCAGCTTTCGAGTAGACGACGATTTTGTACGTCTTCACTGAGCTACTTGATACTTTTTGAGCGACCTGGTTCGATAGATAACGATATGTACCTCCGTCCTTGATCTTGTACCAGCCATTCGTATACGAGACGGCTGTGAATTTTGCCTTGTACGCAGCACGTCTTACAATCGTTGCGGACGAGGCGGTACTCGGCTTCGAGCGGATGTTCGCTCCAATCGTCGAAGTGACGACGACTTGGTAACTGGCTGCCTGAGCCGGAATGGCGGGAAGACACAAAGCGAACAATAATAAGAGCGTAAGACTAGTACGGAGCAAGCGCTTCATAAAAACTCATTCCCTCCTTGTTCAAATATGGTTTTATCATAAAACAAAAAAAGGAAATTCACTTCTTTTCAAAAAAAGGAATTTGATGCCTGTAAAGGGCTGTTTCTCATCTTTTCGTGTCAATTAACGTATCATAGGGAATATAAGCAACAGTGGAAAAGGAGGAGTTCATATGAAATTAGCCGTCATTGGCTTAGGGGATATCGCTCAAAAAGCCTATTTACCGGTCTATGCTGAACGATCTGATATCGAGGTATATTTGATTTCACGAGATGAAGAGAAAGCAAAACGATTGCAAGCAGACTATCGCTTTGCGGGGACATACGCGACGTTTACTGATGCTGTACAGGAAGGAATCGACGCGGTCATGATCCATTCAGCGACCGTCGTCCATGCCGAGCAAGCGCGACAAGCGCTAGAAGCAGGAATCGCCGTCTACGTTGATAAACCAGTCTCGATGGAAATTGAAGAAATTCGTGAACTGACTCGTCTATCGGAAGAGAAGCAGTTACCGTTCATCACGGGATTCAATCGTCGCTTTGCGTCAGCACACCAGCGCTTACTTGAAGTGAACGATCCGAATCTCGTCCTCATGCAAAAGAATCGGACGTCGTTCATCGAAGACGCCAAGCCATTTCTGTTCGATGATTTCATCCATGTCGCGGACACGCTTCGCTTTTTGACGGGACGTGGTGAGATTGAAGACTTACACGTCAAGAGTAAGCAAGACGAAAGCGGGCTACATCACGTGACGATTCAATTCGTCTCAAACGGCATCACGGCAATCGGTGTCATGAACCGCGATAACGGTATGACGGAAGAACGCGTCGAAGTGATGGGACCGGAAGAAAAACGGGTCGCAACCGACGTGACGACACTCGATCAATTGACGAAGCAAGGGACGCTCCGGTATCCGCTCGATAACTGGGAAGCGACGTTAAAGCGACGCGGGTTCGTCGATATGTTAGACGCGTTCCTTCGGACGATCAAAGGGGAACATTCCGAATCGGTCGTAGCGTCTGATAGCCTCGCGACACATGAATTATGCCAACAGGTGTATGAACACGTTCAAGCTGCGCGCTGAGTAGGAATCGTCAAAAATGCCGCTTCACTCGAGGAGATTCTCTCAGAGTGGAGCGGCATTTTAGCATTTACTTCTTTGATAGTTGTTTGAGTTGATAAATCCGCTTACCGCTCGGTCCTTCGAACGTCACACGAAGTGTCGAGCGGGCGAAGCGGTAACTGACTTGTCCTTCGGATAAGTTGATACGAGCAGATAAATCCGGTTCAAAACGAATGATCTCTTCGTCGTTTCGCAGTGCGTCCGGGAGACCGAACTGCTCAAAGCGAATCATCGCGATGAATGTGTCCTGCTCGTCAAAAGACACATGAATACGTCCGGTTCCGTCGAACGGCTCGTCTTCGAGTATACTTCGTTCGACTTCATACGTACCTTCGAACTGTTTGACTTGCTGCAACATCTCTTTTGCACTGAGGGCAATGGCTTCTGCCCTTTTTCGAACAGGATGATCCGTTGTGAGTTGAAGACGTTCGATTGCTTCCGCTGTTTTTAAGACATCACGCAGTTGATAACCAGCAAGCTGTCGTTCAAGCTGAACCATCAGCCGAGCAGCCGGTTCATCGATATCTTGTTCCGATCGTTCAACGGCACGGGTGTAGGTTTGCTGCTCGAGCTGTTCTTGAATCCTAGATGTTTCTGGCGAACACGCCATCAAAAGACAAAGAGGCAGACAAAGGAGCACTCGTTTCATGAAGTCACCTCCGTTCGATTGACATCAATGATTTGAAGATGATCCGTATGTACTTTCAGACGATAATGGACGCGGTACGTCACAGGCTCTGAACCGTTTGCTGTCGCAATTTGGTACGTTTCTTGTGTACGTAAATGATACGTAACTCCCTTTGACGTGAATTTTTGGAATGTCACGGCGAGAACACTTGGAGCGACAGGGGCATCAACGGCATTCGTTATACGATGGAGATGCTTGAACTCTGATTCAAAGACGTTCAAAGTCGTGAACTGGATCGCAGAAAACGTCTCGATGGAATCGTATTTCTTCGAGAATGTCGCAAGCTCCGGAATCGTCCGAGTATATTGACGGACGAAGCGAAGGACATCATAGGACGTTGGAGGACGGTCTTTCGAGTACGTTTGATTGTACGCTGTTTGTTCATCGGACCATTCCGAAAGCGCGAGTGCTTCGACGCTGGGTGTCTGACCCGCTTCAGGGGAAACGGGATCTTGTAGCGAATACCACAGGAAACCGGCTCCTCCGACGAGAAAGAGCAAAAGGCAGGTACTGATGAGCCAAGTCCGTGAAGTGGACGAAGTGGGTGGTTCGGCGAGTTGTTCTTTCTTGATAACAGGATGTTGGCAATGCGAACAAGTCGTATCGTGTTGACGAAGTGGTGTTCCACATAACGAACAGCGTTCCATGGGATAAGACCTCCTGTGTATGTAAAATGAAATGTCAGATAAGGTAATGGTAATTTGAAATTAGTATCATCGTAACATTAATTGGAAACGCAATCAAAACTTGATATGAGATTTTTGAAGGGAGAGCTTACAGATGGCACGTCACTTGATTTTAATGGATGCGTTCAAAGGTAGTATTTCTTCGAAGGAGGCAGCAGAAGCCGTCGCTTCTGGAATACTGGCACATGAACTAACTGCGATCATCGATTCCTCACCTGTCGCGGACGGTGGGGAAGGAACGATTGAAGTCTATCTCGCGCTTGGATATGAGGAAAAGACGGCCGTGACGATTGATCTAGCAGGTCGTCCGTGTGAAGTACAGTATGCCGTAAAAGATTCAGACGCCGTCATCGAAGTCGCGCGTATTTGTGGACTGCCGATGCGACAAAGCGGAGATGATCCTGTTCGAGTGAATACGCGTGGTGTCGGGCGTTTGATGGAACAGTTACGCGATCAAGGAATAACACGTATCCGACTGGCGTTAGGGGGGACAGGTACGACGGATGGGGGACTTGGATTACTCGCGGAAGTCGGTTGTCGTCTTCAAGATGCCTCGGGTAAGCCGATTTTGTTCCATACGAATCCATTACTTGAGACGCAGACCATTCATTGTTCAACGTATCCGGTTCAGCTGGAAGCCCTCGTAGATGTGACAGCTCCCTATCATGGTCTAGATGGTCCGGCTTATCTGTTTGGTCCACAAAAAGGGCTACTTGCGGATGACATCACAAAACTCGATCAACGACTCGAACAGATCGGAAAGTTACTTGGATTAGAGGGCGTCAAAGGAGCAGGGGCAGCCGGCGGACTCGGTGGAGCCGTGTATGCGCTTGGTGGACGGATCGTTCCGGGCGCATCGACGATCTTGCAACACCTTCGTGTAGCAGAGCGGATGCAACAAGCGGATTATGTCTGGACAGGGGAAGGACGGGTCGACCGTCAAAGCCAAATCGGTAAGTTGCCAGGTGAGGTCACGCGGATGGCGAGAACAGCTGGCGTTCCTTGTCTGATCCTTGCAGGAATCGTCGAAGAAAACATCCCGCAGGCACTTGATTGTCGATCGATTCATGTCGATCAGCCGATCACACTCGACCCGGAACAGACGAAAACGCGCCTACAGGAGCAAACACGTAAATGGCTCGAGGAACTTTCACTGAAACAGGGATGAAGTCGGAAAAGTTTGGGTAAATAACTGTATATTGCCATACTTTTAGAGAAAGTAGGTCATCCTATGATCAATCAATCGATCCAATTATCGTTTCGCCAAGTCCGAGCGCTTGTCGAACATACTTTGCTGTTATTCAAAGAGCTCGATCAACAATTAGCGAACCGTGGATACGAACCAGTCCTACCGGATGTCGTCCAAACGGAACATGGTTTGAGCATCCATCAGACGAAAGAGAGTGCTGAGTCACTCGTTCCACATTTCCTAACGCGGACGTATGTCCGACAACAGGAAAAAACGAACCAACATGGATTACTGATCTCTGTTCAATATACGCATCCTCTCCATGAACGATTCGATCCCGTCGTCCTCGTCGGCGATGTGACGTTCAAGCAGGTGAAGCATGCCCACAAAATCTTGAGTGAGAAACCGTGGCTCCTAAAGTATGCTGCCTTTGAATCGACGATTGCGCAAGAGTTCGTCGCCGATGGTACACGATACACGACGCAACCGATTGAAGAAATCGAAGAGCTGATCGTCTGGGGGCATCCGTTCACGGAAATGCGCGATATCGATGATGTCAAACGATTGGCGGAAGAGATGATCAGTCGTCACCTTGAGCCGGGGACAACATAAAAATAAGCTTCCGTTCCTTCAAGGGAGAAGGAGGGAAGCTTACCTTTTAGACTTGAACGAGCAATCGTTCGATCGCTGCCGTCAAATCCGTTGGATTCGTTTTTGGAGAGAACCGCGTCACTTCTCCATCACGAGTCACGAGGAATTTCGTGAAATTCCACTCGATGTCTGTTGTACCGTCCGTCGTCGGTGCTTGTGCTTTCAGTTCTTCGAATAACGGATGTGCTTGCTCACCGTTGACATCGATTTTTGAGAAAACGGGGAACGTCACGCCGTAGTTGACTTGGCAGAACGACTGAATCTCCTCGTCCGTTCCGGGGTCTTGGTTCGCGAACTGATTACATGGGAAACCAAGTACGGTCAATCCTTGCGAACGATAGTCTTGATGCAATTGTTCCAGTCCTTCGAACTGTGGCGTCAAGCCGCATTTACTGGCTGTATTAACGATCAGCCATGCTTGAGCTGGGTAGTCACTTAAGGATGCCGACGTTCCGTCGACGCGTTGAAATGAATGATCTTGTAACATATCAATTCCCCCTTTTTAAGTACTTCTCTAGTGTAACAAATCCGTTTTCCTGTCGTCTGCTATCATTACTTGCGTGATGACAGAAACATCACAATCAAGTATCAACGACGCATTTGATGTCAATCTTTGTTACGATGAAAAGGAATATGGAAGGAAAGGAGAGATGCCACATGAGAAAAATGTTGAAACAATCGCGGTTCGTCATGATCGCGACGCTTTGTCTCGTCCTCGTCGGAAGTTGTATTACCTTACTGACGCTTGGATTCGAACGCGATATTGTGATTCTTGTTTCTGGAGTGGTTGCCCTATGGGTGACGATGCTAGCTCCTTTGACGGTCCATGCCAAAATGAATCAGCAATCATAATTCTGATTTGCTTATGAAACCGCAGAGCGATTCGATCTAAAAAGGAGCTCCTCCATTTTAGATGAAAGAATCGATTTCTGTGGTTTTTTTTCTTCTATAGCATAGAGTCAAAAAACACTATTTTTCGAAAGTAAGTCATTAAAAAATCAGACTATTTTTTTTTCATTTTTTCTATTTACATCCTTAAAAAATCGGAGTAATATCCATCTCATCAACGAACACTAACATGTTAATGCTTCGATCTCAAAGTACGCCGAATTCATGATTGAAGCGGGGGACCCAATCGTCACGACACGTGACACGGGGTGAATCCTTTCCGAACGGGAAAGGTAGGGCGAAATCCTAGGTATGCCCGAATCCGACAGCTAACCTCGCAGGCGTTTTTAGGAGGGAACGACTCTTTTTCAGTATGCCAAGTTATAAAGGCGATGCTGGGGCCGTTTTTCGCCTCACATCGTCTTTTTGTCGTGCTTAATTGTAAAAATATTGAATAATATGGGAGGTAATTTCATAATGGGAGAACTATGGAGTATCGTACTGCTCGTCTTCTTCTTCGGTACGACGTTCGGAATGATTCGACTGATCGAACGTGTCCAGTGGAGAGCAGGTGACCGGAAATGACGTGGTTTTTACTAGCAATGGGATGTCTCGTCTTTTTGTATCTCGGTTATTGTCTGATCTATCCAGAAAAATTCTAATCGCATAGGGAGAAAAGAAAAACATGTGGACTCAATTCCTGATCCAATTTTGGATCCTACTCGTCATTGCACTTTGTGCAGCGGTCTTGCTCGGTCGCTACATCGGGATGTACTTTGCACCAATCGCAGATCGTCGGGTCGATACAATCGGTAAGGTCGAACGACGCCTTCTATCGTTACTCGGTGTCGATGAAAAGAAACAAGATCAATCGTGGGTCGGCTATTCAAAAAGTCTATTAGTCGTCAATCTACTGTTTTTCATCGGTGGGTATTTGTTGCTTCGCTTTCAAGGAAGTCTACCGCTCAATCCGAACGGCGCCGCTAATCTTGACTGGTCGACAGCGCTCCATACGACGATCAGCTTCATGACGAACACCGATCAACAACACTATTCGGGTGAAGCTTTATCGTATCTCTCACAAACGTTCGTCCTCGGAACGATGTTATTCGTTGCACCGACGATGGCATTCACGGTCTGTATCGCTGTCATCCGTGGTCTTGCGAATAAACCGCTCGGTAACTTCTACGCCGACTTCGTTCGCTTCATCTTCCGCATCCTGCTTCCGATTTCATTGTTCTTCGGGATGTTGATGATTTTACTCGGCGTACCACAGACGTTTAGTGGCGCAATCAGCGTCACGACGCTTGAAGGGGCGAAGCAGTTGATTTACCGTGGACCGGTCGCAGCGTTTGAGGTCATCAAACAGCTTGGTAACAACGGCGGTGGTTTCTTCGGAGCAAACGGAGCACATCCGTTTGAGAACCCGAATCAGTTCGTCAACTTCATCCAGATGTTCTTAATGTTATTGATTCCGATGTCACTTCCTGTCGCGTATGGAAAAATCATCGGTTCTGCGAAACAAGGACGTCTTTTCCTTGGCGTCATGACGATTTTGTTCGTCATGATGACATTCGGCATGGCAGGTAGCTTATTTGCGAACCCGACCGCGCACGGTCAGGAATTACGCTTCGGTCAAGTCGGTACAGCGCTCTACAGCTCGATTACGACAGCAGCCGAGACGGGTGCCGTCAACGCGATGCATGACTCGCTTCATCCGCTTGCTGGTTTGATTCAGCTCGGCAACATGATGCTGAACGTCGTGTACGGCGGTGCCGGCGCTGGATTCTTGAATGTCTTGCTTTATGCTTTCGTTGCAGTCTTCCTGACAGGTCTCTTGATCGGTCGGACACCAACGTTCCTTGGTAAGAAAATCGAGACGTTCGAAGTGAAGATGATCGCTATCGCACTTCTCGTGCCACCATTCTTGATTCTCGTCGGAACGGCAATCTCCATGTACGTTGCACCAGGCGTCGCTGGCATCTCGAATCCAGGCTATCACGGGCTATCACAAGTCTTGTACGAATTCACGTCGGCGACAGCCAATAATGGTTCTGGATTTGAAGGGCTCGGGGACGCGAATGTCTACTGGAACGTCTCGACATCGTTTGCGTTATTTTTCGGACGTTACATCCCATTGATTTTAATGCTTGCGATCGTTGGTTCGCTGAAGGCGAAGCCATCCGTGCCGCAAGATGAGTTTTCATTCAAAACAGACACACCACTCTTCGGAACAGTCTTCCTCGGTACGGTCGTACTCGTCGGTGCATTGACATTCTTGCCAGTGCTCGTACTTGGACCGGTCGCGGACTGGCTGACGATGTGAACAGGAGATAAAAGCATATGATGGAACGTATCATGCATCCGACGTCCGACGAACACCAACCGAATGGGCAGCCGGAACACCAATCCAAATCAGCAATCAACGGCTCGATTGTCCGCCAGGCGACAATTGATGCCTTAAAAAAAATGAATCCCGTCAACATGATCAAACAACCAATCATGTTCGTCGTCTGGATCGGTTGTTTGCTCGCAATCGGCTATACGATCTTCATTGATGAGATGCGTGGTTTTAACTTGACGGTCAGCATCATACTCTTCTTGACGGTCTTGTTCGCGAACTTCGCAGAATCGATCGCCGAAGGACGCGGGAAAGCACAAGCAGACTCGCTAAAAGCGTCGAAAGCGGACGTCATGGCACGTAAACGTGTCGGACAATTGATTGAGAGTGTCTCGTCCGCGACACTCCGGAAAGGCGACATCGTCTTCGTCCGGGCCGGTGAATATGTACCAGGTGACGGTGAGATCATCAAAGGTCTTGCTTCGATTGATGAATCGGCGATCACAGGGGAATCGGCACCAGTCATCAAGGAAGCGGGCGGTGATTTCTCATCGGTCATCGGTGGAACACTCGTCGTTAGTGATGAGATTGAAATCCGGATCACGAGTAATCCAGGGGAATCGTTCCTCGATCAGATGATCGCGCTCGTCGAAGGCGCAAGCCGTCAAAAGACACCGAACGAGCTCGCTTTATCAACACTATTGACGAGCTTGACATTGATTTTCTTACTCGTCGTCATGACGTTACCAGTCTTTACGAACTATCTTGGATTCAATCTTTCTGGTCCAATCTTGATCGCTTTGCTCGTCTGTTTGATTCCGACGACGATCGGTGGCTTGCTGTCCGCGATCGGCATCGCCGGGATGGACCGTGTCACCCGTTTTAACGTCATCGCGATGAGCGGGAAGGCGGTCGAAGCAGCAGGGGATATCCAAACGATCATCTTAGATAAAACGGGAACGATCACGTTCGGGAACCGGATGGCGTCGGAAATCACGCCTGTCGGTGGACGCTCTTCCGAGCAAGCATTCGAAGGGGCGATCATCGCTTCGTTAGCCGATGAGACACCAGAAGGACGATCCGTCTTAGAACTCGCAGAACTACGAGACATGCCAGTCGAGCGCCAGTGGTTAGATGGCGCAGAAATCATTCCGTTTCGCGCGGAAACACGGATGTCAGGTCTTGATTTGACGGATGGTCGCCGGGTGCGTAAAGGAGCGGGACAAGCGATCCAAGAATGGGTGACAGAACAAGGTGGAACGATTCCGAATGATTTGCAAGAAACGATCGATTCCGTCTCACGCTTAGGTGGAACCCCACTTGTCGTTGCGATGGATGCGACGATTCTTGGAGTCATTTACTTGAAAGACACCGTCAAACCAGGAATGCGGGAACGGTTTGATCGGTTGCGTGAGATGGGGATCAAAACGATCATGTGTACCGGCGACAACCCGTTGACGGCAGCAACGATCGCTCGCGAAGCAGGCGTTGATGACTTCGTCGCCGAATGTAAACCGGAAGATAAAATTCGTGTCATTCAGCAAGAACAAGCAGCTGGTCACCTCGTCGCCATGACAGGGGACGGTACGAATGATGCACCAGCACTCGCTCAAGCGGACGTAGGTCTAGCGATGAACAGTGGGACACAAGCTGCGAAAGAAGCAGCGAACATGATTGATCTTGATTCGAACCCAACGAAGATCATCGAAGTCGTCGAAATCGGAAAGCAGCTCTTGATGACACGGGGAGCGTTGACGACGTTCTCGATTGCAAACGATGTCGCGAAATATTTTGCGATCATCCCGGCGATGTTCATGGTCGCGATTCCGCAGATGGAAGTACTCAACATCATGCGACTCGATTCCCCGACGACAGCAATTTTGTCGGCTCTAATCTTCAACGCGATCATCATCCCGATGCTGATCCCGCTCGCGATGAAAGGTGTCTCGTATAAACCGATGACAGCCGATCAATTGCTCGGACGTAACTTACTCATCTACGGTCTTGGCGGTGTCATCGTACCGTTCATTGGGATTAAAATCATCGATGTCTTGCTTGCAAGCATCCTTTAAGGAGAAAACGAATCATGAAACAAGCCATTCGTGTGACGATCTTCATCACAGCATTATGCGGGATCGTCTTTCCCGCCTTGTTGACGCTGTTCGGTCAGATTCTTGTACCGGATAAAGCAGCCGGTTCACTCGTACAGGAAAACGGAAAATTCATTGGATCGGAATTGATTGCCCAACCGTTCACGTCGAAACAGTATTTTCACGGACGCCCATCAGCGGTCGATCAATTAGCGGGATCATCTGCTGGGGATAACTTGGCAGCATCGAACCCGGAGCTTGGTACGAAGATAGCGGCATTGCAGAAACAGAATCGAGAGGACGGCGCTTCGCTTCCGGACGATGCCCTCGTGACATCCGGTTCTGGTTTCGATCCGCATATCTCAGTCGCTTATGCTTTGGATCAAGCGAAGCGTATCGCAACCGCACGCGACCTATCGCATGACGAGGTACGCAAGCTAATCACGAAAGAAGCCGGGACGCATGATTACGTCAATGTCCTCCTTTTGAACCTAGCACTTGATCGGAGCAAATCATGACACGGGGAAAGCTGAAGCTTTATATCGGCTCAGCTCCCGGTGTCGGAAAAACGTATAAGATGCTTGCTGATGCACGAACCTTGACGCTTGAAGGCAAGGATGTCGTCATCGGTCTGATCGAGACGCACGGTCGAAAAGAGACGGCGGAGATGGTCGGCCAGCTCGAACAAGTCCCGTTCCTTGAAGTCGTCTATAAAGAGAAAGTGTTTCCTGAGGTGAACGTGGACGCGATCATTGCCCGTCACCCGGATATTGTCCTGATCGATGAACTGGCGCATACGAATGCTCCCGGATCAGAACGGAAAAAACGCTATCAAGATGTCGCGGCACTCCTTGACGCCGGGATCAACGTTTACTCGGCCGTCAACATCCAGCACTTCGAAAGCTTACTCTTTAAAGTCAAAGAAGTGACAGGTGTCGAGGTCCGGGAGCGAATCCCGGATCCATTTCTCGGAGAGGCCGATGAAATCTTACTCGTCGACGTGACGCCGCAAACGTTACGGGAGAGACTCGAGCAAGGGAAAATCTACAAGAAAGAAAAGATTGAACAGAGTCTGAATTCGTTCTTCTCGCTTCAGAATCTCGCGAGCTTACGGGAGTTATCGTTACGACAAGTCGCGGACGAAGTCGACGATCAAGTCTATCAATCACGTTTGTTGATTGAAAAAGACCCAGCGACGTTACAGGAACGGATTCTCGTCTGCATCCAGCTTAATGATAACGCGAGAAAGTTGATCTATCGCGGATTTCGCATGGCAAGTCGATTAAAGGCGGAACTGTATGTTCTGACGATTTTACCGGCAGCGGAAAATCAATTGAATGCGAAACAGAAGGAAGTGCTTGCGATGGTGCGGGAGAGTGGTGCCTTGTTCGGAACAGAAGTGCTGATCCGGATTCAAGGCGAACGTTCGATTGCTCAAGCGATTACCGCCGCTGCCAAACATCATCGCATCACGCAAATCGTCCTCGGTCAATCCGCGCGGACCCGCTGGCAGGAAATCCGACGCGGATCGATCATCAATGAAATCATGCGTCATGTCCGCGGAATCGATATCCAAATCGTCGCCGATGACATGGAACGCTAGGGGAGCCCTTCCGCGTAAATGCAGGGGTTTTCTTCGCAACATCATCAGTCTATCGTTTCATAAGACGAACGAGTCAGTTGGTCATCCTCCCTTTCCGCAGGCGGGAGGTAAGCTGCGACATCCTCGCATTTCATGCGGTCTACCGGGTCTTACCTATCCCTGTCGAAAGCGTCGAGCGCGCTTTCTTTTCCTGCAGGAGTTGAGGATGATCCTGCTCGTTCGCTACTAATGAAAAAGGAAAGACCGTTCCGGTGGGATCACCAGAACGGTCTTTCCTTTTTTTGATGTTGAAACACATTCATTGATTTAAAGACGTTGGTTCATCGTCTCCTTAACGAGCGAAGACTGGAATATCAAAGACAGCTGTGTAGCTATCCATCTGTTGATAGAGTGAATAGATCCGAGACGTTTGCTTAACGGCCCATCCCATGTCTGTTGCGTATTGATGGCTACCAGGACGCATCGGACTCCAACGCATCTTGTAGAGCGTGTTTTGTCCGTATTCATTATGGATGTACTTCGTGCTGATGAATTCAGCACCACCGACGATTGCCGCTTCTGGTGTAAACCAGCCCATTTTATAGGCATAAGCAGCGCCGGTGTTGATCGCATCATAATCATACGCACCGATTCCATACATGTTATAGACTTTACGTCCATTCCATGTCACACCCATTGCGAGTGTCGATTGTCCATTGCCTGTCTCAAGTAAAGCGTGTGAGATCAAGTAAGCTTCGTTGACGCTGTATTTTTGACCGGCATCGATAAAGGCTTGACCACAACTACCGTTGCTGCACTTATTGAAGATGCCTTTACCTTCGGTAACTTTGGCCAACATTCCATCGAGTGTCGCAGCCGATGCTCCTGTCGTTTTCGAGAGATCGAGGAACTGATAGAAGGCAGAAGAGTTGCGGTCGACTTTCAGTGGATCGGCAACATCACGGACGTCCGTTTCCAGTGCATTCAACCATTGGATCGTTGAGTAACCACTTGTCGCACTCGTGTAGACACGTGGCTTTGTCGTATAGAAGCCACTGACTGATTGATAGACGCGAATCATTCGACCAGGTTGGAACTGACCGTAGACGTGACTCGCCGTCGAAGCACCAGAGCGGATGTTAAGTGGTGTCGTCGCTGTGACAGTCGCAATTGTTCCATTGACTGGATCAAGTGCGCCGCCGAGACGGACGTAACCCGTACTGACATACATCAATTTATCTTTATAGATATCCGTTTGTGGTGGTGGGTTCAGTTTCATCTGGGCGCTGATGAAGGTATCGAACGTATACGGTGTCGCGACAGAGTTATAGACGTTTAATTTCGAAGAAGTCGTCACGAACGCCCCCTTATACGCGTACCCACTTTTTCCATCATAAGAAATCTTATACCAATCACCGATTTGACCGGAGACAGTAACGACGAGGTTTTTCGGAATCGTCTTGATGACATTATAGGAGCTACCAACGTAAGACCGTAAGGCAGCGTCTGATGTTGCCCGTACATACATTTTGTCCTTTGATTCATATTTGATCGATGACGTATTTTGTCCGGTACGGATATAACCCGTTTTCCCGTCGATCGTTACTTTATGCCACGACGTGTTCGTGTACGACGTGATCAAAGCAGAAGTGTAATAGACATTTCCGAACGCGAGTGTCGTGACATTCGATGCTTGATCGTCCGGTGCTTGTTTGACGACGAGCGATTCATTCGCCAAGAAGCGTGCACCTGTGATCTTTTTCGTTTCGGTATACGGTGTCAGTGTTGATTTTAAGACATAGCCATTTTTCCCAGCGTAGCTGATCTTTAACCACTGATCGAGACTGCCTGTTACTTGAACGACGGCTGCTTTTGGTAGCTTCGTCACTGTCGCATAGGCTGAACCGGCATCCGACTGGAGTGTCGTATCCGTCGTTGCTTGATAGCGGTGGTTATTAACGCTCTCATAGGTGACCGGTGAACCTTGATTGATTTGAACGTAGCCGGTCTTCCCATCGACTGTCAGGCGATGCCATTGCTCGGAATGACCATTCGTGACGACTTGATTCGTCGTGTAGACGTCTCCAGAAGAAAGGCGAACGACGGTTTCTGCTGTCGCATGGTGCGATGCTTTCACTTCGACGGTACGTTCAAGGCGATAATAAGAAGAAGGAATCGATTGCGTCATGACTTTTTCCTTGGCGTAACGTGAAGCGATATAACCCGTCTTCCCGCTGTACGTCACACGATACCAGTCATCGATCATTCCAGTGACAGTAATGCTTGTACCAGAAGGAATCGTTTTAACGGTCGCGTAAGTGTTTCCGGCATACGAGCGAAGTGGAGTCGAAGCCGTCGTCTGCATGACGATCCTGTCCGATTGGTACTGCACACTCTTGCCTTGGTTGACAGGAATGTAGCCCGTCTTTCCATCCTTACTGACACGATGCCATTGCTGTCCGTTTGACGTGACGAGCTGTGTCGTGTAATAGATGTCACCGCTCTGCAGTGTTGCAAGTGTCGATGCTTGTGCGTCGGGTGAAGATTTGATGGAAACCGTGTTTTCCAGTTCGAAGCGGGCGCCTGAAATCGTTTGTTTCGTCGCAAGTGTCGTAAACGTGTTTGATGCGGCATATCCCGTTTTACCGTTATAACTGACACGGTACCAATTCCCGATCCGTCCAGAAATTTTGATGACGGTATTGCTCGGAATCGTTTGTACTGTTGCATACGATGGACCAGCATACGAACGAATCGCCGTCGATGCCGTCGTTTTTAAAGAGAGGTTTGATTCAGTTTCGTATGCAATCGCTGTCCCTTGATTGGCTGGTACGAATCCGATTTTACCTTCCTTCGATACTTGATGCCATGTTTCGCCGAGCGGATTCGTCACACGTGTTTTCGTATAATAGACGTTTCCGGCACTCAGTGTCGCAAGTGCTTCTCCATTCGCAGCAGGTGTCGTTTTGATGACGAGTGGTGATGTCAACAAGAAGCGTGAAGACGGAAGCTTTGTTTTTTCTGTGTATTCTGCCAACGTAGCGGATAAGACATACCCTGTCTTTCCGGCATATGTGACTTGATGATAGATTGCCGTCTTAGCATTCGAGGTGACGACCGTACCTTTTGGTAGACTCGCTAGACTTTGTTTTGCCTCGGCTTGACTGTAAAGTGGTGTCACACTTTTTGTCTGATACCGTGTTTGTGGAATTAATGTCACATTTTGCTTTTCAGAAGAGGCGAACGCATCTTGATGCATGTAGCCTGTCTTCCCATCGTACTGGATACTGACCCATTTTTCGATCCGACCGACGACTTTGACGTCTTTTCCAGATGGAATGGTCTGAACTTTGGGATAACCTGTTCCAGCGTACTGACGCAAGATGTAAGCATCGATCGTTTTTAACATCGTGTTCGTCACCTTTTTATACGCGACCGCTTTTGCGCCAGCTGCGACATAGCCTGTCTTGCCGTCATATTTGACGCGGTACCATGTCTCGCCATATGGATTCGTCACACGTTGTGACGTGTAGTACACATCCTCTTCGTTCAACGTGCCGATCGTCGTTGCAGTATCCACTGCTGTCTTTTTGATCGGTGTCTTTTTGAGGACGAGGTAGCGCTGTCCTGAAACGGTTTGTTTCTTTTCATACAGCGTGAGGTATTTCGACGCGACATATCCCGTTTTTCCAGCATATGTGACCCTTCTGAACGAGCCAGAAGCATACGTAGATGAAACGACAGTTCCGGTCTTGATCGTCAACAAGCGTTTCCGAGAAGATGCCG
Organism: Exiguobacterium sp. PHA03; assembly: GCF_041945985.1. Taxonomy (NCBI): domain Bacteria; kingdom Bacillati; phylum Bacillota; class Bacilli; order Caryophanales; genus Exiguobacterium; species Exiguobacterium sp. PHA03. Next base: position 1,903,724 of record NZ_JAUTYQ010000001.1, on the reverse strand, counting down.
TCTTATCGTACAGATAACTATCGGTAGACAGACGGTAGGTCGTCGCTTTCGTCGTTGCTGCTTCAGCCATCGGAAGAGATGTCAAAACGATGCTAAAAACGATGAGAAAGCTTGCGAACACCTTCAAGGTCTTCGAGAATGATGTCGTGTTCAAAGTATCTTTCCTCCTAGTAGATATTCGTCCGGATGGACGGAATCGGCTTCTAGGATGTCTAAGTCTAAGTTGTAAAATCTATTGCCTATCCTTACTATCGACAATATCGGATTTTTATGAACAAAAGATTGAATAATTTTGAAAAAAGGGGTCTGGTTTTTTGAAAAACCCTCCTGTTTTTTTAAACAAGAGGGGATATGGTTAGATATGGAGACGTGCGAGGATTTCCGTTAAACGCGTCGTCGGACGTTCGCAGGAAAAATCATGACAGAGATAAGCCGTTGGTGCGTCTGGTTCTGGATACTCCGCAAGCAGTGGGACGTGCGGAAGAAGGTCGCGCTTCGTACCGATCAACAAAGCAACTTCCGGTAAGCGTAACTGTTGCAGTTGCTTGATTTCGAGCGGGATGTCTACTTCTTCCGGAAGCAAGATAATCAATTCCTTCGGTTCCATCTGCCGGTAGGTGAAGGTACTGACAAGTGAGGCGAATCCAGTCGGTTGTTGCTCGACTTCCTCTATTAAAGTTGCGAGAGCCCGTTCAGCACTCTCTTGGTAAACGAGACGACCAGTAAGACGACTGAGCGTGAAAAGGGCGTTCAAGGCAATGCTATTTCCGGCAGGTGTGACGCCATCATACAGATCGAGTGGACGAACAAGTAGTTTGTCGGAGCGTGACGACGTCAGATAAAAATAACCATCTGCTGTCTGGAACTGGTCCTGCAGCACATCTGCGAAAGCTAAAGCTTCCTTTAGATGGAGAGCGTGGTGTGTAGACTGGAATAGTTCAAGATGTGCATCAATCATGTACGCATAGTCATCGAGGAAACCGTGACCGGTCGCTTGTCCATCGCGGTAATGGACAGCAAGGTGCTGTTCGGTACGAACGAATCGTTCGAGGGACGTCATTGCACGCGTTGCGACATGCGTATAATGCGGTTCGCCAAACACACGACCGGCTTTAGCGAACGTCGAGATCATCATCGCATTCCACGATGTCAACCGTTTATCATCACGGAATGGACGCATGCGTTCATTTCGCGCACGAAGAAGAATTTGGCGCTCGTGTTCGAGTTGCGACGCTGTTTCAGCAAGCGATAAGTGAATGGAACGCGCGAATGCCTCGAGTGTTCGTCCTGTCCGGTAAAAGACGTTCCGTCCCTCAAAGTTTCCCGATGCTGAAGCATGATAGAAGCGGGGGAACAGCGCGTTTGGCCCGAGTAAGTCGGTGAGCTCACGCTCCGTGAACGTATAAAAATGTCCTTCGCCCCCTTCGCTATCTGCATCCAGTGCAGCATAAAAGGTGCCGTCCGGTGCGGTCAATTCCTGTTCTACAAACGTCAGCACTTCTTCTGCGTAGCGACGGAAGCGAGTTTGACCCGATGCTTGATACGTTTCGATGCATAGGGTCGCAAACCAGGCATTGTCATAGAGCATCTTCTCGAAATGAGGAATTTCCCACTTGGCATCGACCGTGTAGCGGAAAAGACCGTAGCCGACTTGATCCATCATCCCGCCGTCACGCATCGCGATCAGCGATCGCATGACCATATGAAGTGCCGTCTCGTCTTCCGCTAACTGATAATAATCGAGCAAGAAACGGAGCAGGGCAGGCGACGGGAACTTCGGTGCCTCTCCGAATCCGCCATGTTGACGATCAAATTGTCGCATCGCTTGATCGAAAGTGTCATGAATGATCGATTCATCCCAAGTACGGGTAGACGTCGCAGGCTGCAATACGTCGCGAAGCGTCTGCGACATATTCTGACCGACTTGTGCGATTTTCTCCGGTGAACGGCGGAATTGTTCGCTGAGCTGGAGTGTCACTTGACGAAAACTCGGACGATTGAACTGAGGCGTTTTTGGAAAATACGTGCCGATATAAAATGGCTGTTGATCCGCTGTCATGAAGACGCTCAGCGGCCAGCCGCCTTGTCCGTTCATGACTTGAGCAGCCGTCATGTACAAATGATCGATGTCGGGACGTTCTTCTCGGTCGACTTTGATCGAGATATAGCGTTCATTTAAGAGTCGTGCCGTTTCTTCATCTTCGAAACTTTCGTGTGCCAGCACATGGCACCAGTGGCACGTCGAATACCCGATTGATAAAAAGATTGGCTTACCAGTCTCACGCGCGGCAGTGAAGGCATCCTCACCCCAGGGGTACCAATCGACAGGGTGGTGGGCATGTTGCAATAGATAGGGACTCGTTTCATGGATAAGTCGATTCGACATGATGGATTTCCCTCGTTTCTTCTATAGTAATGAGTCCTCTTCACGATACTCGGCTTTTGTAGCAGGTGCAACTCTGATTCCAAGACGAGGAAAAACGATTTTCCAAAAGAAAGATTGACTTTATAAAAGAAAGTATGATAAATTAATATAAGTCATGAATCGGGGATGATCACTCATGTGAGAATCTTCAATCCATATCATACAATTAAATCGACAGGTCAGGATTTTTAGACCGCTACTGACAAATGAGTCAGACATAAGTCATCGCTTTTATTTTGTCCTTCTTCATACTACGGGAAGAAGTCGACCCAGCAAGATAAACCTTCCAATCGATACTTTTCCGCTCATTCCCGAGCTATTTCTAAAAATCCCAGTATCATGCGTCCGTTGCAGACGCATCACGATTCTCGCTAAAATGCTTGATTCAGCTGGCGCGGCCAAGGAGCCGTAACAACGAAAGAGAGGTAGGGCTTTCGTCGTTTCAGGTGTTTTGATCACCTGTAATCCTCGATTCTCATGACAACTAAAAACAACGACACGCTGATGAGGCGTTTTTTTTATGCCTTTTTTCGGGTAAAGCGGAAAGAAGGGGGTGACGACATGCCATGGAATGAGAACAACTATCCGGATTCATTCAAGAACTTTGATCCACCGCTTCGAAAAAAAGCGATTGAGATCGCGAACGCTTTGTTAGAAGAAGGGTATGAAGAGGGACGCGCTATTCCGATTGCGACATCACAAGCTGAAAAATGGTACGAAAGTCACAAAGACGAACAATAAAATATTGTAAGCGATACCATTTCTTTCATTTACGAAGGATGGTATCTTTTTTTACGAAAAATATACACTCTTTTGAATATAATCTGATATTATAAAGAAGTGTCAGAAAATTCAATAGGGGGTCACATCATGAAATACGGCAGTACGTTTGGAAAGTGGGCATTGGCCGGAGTATTGACTGCAGGAATCCTTCCACAAGCGGGTCTTGTCGGGGCAGAAGGCGAAGGCGTCATCTTGTCTGAATACATAGAAGGAACAAGTAACAACAAGGCAATCGAGCTATACAATGGATCGGGGCAAATCATTGATTTAGCAGACTATACACTCGTTCAATACACGAACGGTGGACCATCTGAGTCCAAAATCACATTATCGGGGAAAGTAGATCCAGGTAAAACATTCGTTATCGCGAATTCAAGTGCGAATGCAGACATCAAAGCAAAAGCGCAAATGACGACGGGTTCGTTGAACTTCAACGGAAATGATCCGGTTGCATTAAAAAAGGGCGACGTTGTCCTTGATATCATCGGACCGATCGGTTCATCCGTTGATTTCGCAAAAGACACGACACTTGTTCGGAAATCAGGTGTTACATCAGGTGTTAAGACGTATGAACCATCACAGTGGACGAGCTTTCCTGTCGATACACTGACGAATCTCGGTAGCCATCAGACGGAAGCCGGCGATATTCTCGTTGCACCAACGACTACTCCAGTCGGTGAGGTCGAGCGTGGGGATCAAGTGACACTGTCAGGTGAAGGAACGATCCATTATACAGTTGATGGTACGACACCGACTGTTGACAGTCCGGTTTACACATCACCGATTACGATCAATGACGAAGTGACGATTCAAGCAGTTGCTGTCAAGGACGGGAAAACGTCAGCTGTCTCGACATTCAAGTACTACATCGCACCACCAATCACTAAAATCAGCAGTATCCAAGGCGTCGCGCACACATCACCATACGCAGATCAACTCGTCCGGACGACGGGTGTCGTCACGTATGTCGTTGATGCGAACAACTTCTACATGCAGGATCCAAATCCGGATAACGACAGCCGGACATCAGAAGGTATTCTCGTCTACGCGAAAAACCACGGTGCTGCCGTTGGACAAAAGGTCGCGACGACAGGTTACGTCAAGGAATGGATCCTTGGCGGATACAGCGATAAATTCGATACGGATCTAGCCGTTACGGAAATCAGTACGGTCAATCTCGTAAAGGGTGCGCTCAACGAAGGGTTACCAGCGAGCATCGTCCTTGGTGATAAAGGCGTCTTGATTCCGACTCAAGTCGTCGATAACGATTCTTTCGCTCAGTTTGACCCGGAAGAAGATGCGATCGATTTATATGAAAGCTTAGAAGGCATGCGTGTTGCTTTACCGAACGCGATCGTCACAGGACCACAAGCGAACCGGACGATCCCAGTTCGTACACAAACAGACGCAAACAAGGTCTACACGAAACGTGGCACACCGATTCTGACGAAGGACAACGTCAATCCGGAGCGCTTGTTCGTGGAGATGGGAAGTTCATCGTATCGTGCGAAAGCCGGAGACACATTCGATGGAACGATTGAGGGTGTCATGAGCTACAACTATTCGGCTTACAAAGTACTCGCAAAAGCAGCAGACCTTCCGAAACTCGTTACGAGCGAAGCGGAACGTCAACCGACGAACATCGAAACGGGTGAATCACGCCTGACTGTCGCTTCATACAACGTCGAGAACTTTGCTTCGACAGCGGATGCTGGAAAAGTTGATCGTGTCTCGGAAGGCATCGCGACATTCCTGAAGACACCAGACATCGTTGGTTTGACAGAGATGCAGGATAACGACGGCGCAACGGATAGCGGCACAGTCGACGCTTCGAAATCATTTGAGACATTAATCGCAGCGATCGAAGCAAAAACAGGTGTCCGGTATGCGTATACGGACATCGCACCAGAAGATAAAAAGGACGGCGGGCAACCAGGCGGAAACATCCGTGTCGGGTTCCTCTACAATCCAGCGCGTGTATCACTCGCACCAGGAGAAAAAGGTGGAGCGACGGAAGCCGTGGCAGTTGAAAATGGCAAGCTGACGAAAAACCCGGGTCGCATTCAGCCGACGGATCCGAACTTCGCGAGTTCGCGGAAACCGCTCGTCGCGGAATTCCTCTTCAATGGTGATTCATATCATGTCATCGTCAACCACTTCAACTCAAAAGGTGGCGATGGAGCTGACTTCGGGAAAAACCAACCGGTCGTTCGTAAGAGTGAAGTCCAGCGTCATGCGATTGCGAACATCGTCCAAAACTTCGTTTCTGAATTGAAGACGGAAGTCAAAGATTCGAATGTCGTCGTTCTTGGTGACCTCAACGACTTCCAGTTCTCAGAAACGTTAGACATCCTGAAAGGGAAAAATCTCTGGAACACAGTCGATGATCTTCCGAAATCTGAGCGTTACTCGTACGTCTACAACGGAAATGCGCAAGTACTCGACCATATCTTAATTTCGAATAACTTGAAGTCGTATACATCATCGGATATCGTCAACATCAACTCGGATTACATGGAAGCAGACGGTAGCGCGAGTGACCACGATCCAGCGATCATCTCGATTCAAGGTGCACAAACGGCAGTACCGGTCAAAGGAACGGCAGAAGTCGGTATCTGGCGTGCTGTTCAAAAAGGAAAACACATCTTCATTGAACGTAAATTGGGTCGCAACTGGGATAAAGCCAGTGAAACACACGCCGATCAACAAGGCGAATTGCTCGCACTTCGCGTGTCACAAGGGCGTCCATACATTCAAGTGAAGACAATCAAAGGCAAAACGATCTGGCTTGAATTGTCGAACAAATACAAACTAGCTGAAACAACGAAATACCAATAAAATCAAAAAAAGCGGACTTAGCGGTCCGCTTTTTTGCGTGCTGGGATAAAGAGTAAAAGAAGTGAGAGTGTACTGATCGAGAGTGTGGAAATTAAGGCAACGGGTAACGGGATGGCACGGAACATATACGTGAAGTGAATGATGATCAATAATAGAATGATAGCGAGACCAGGAATGAATTGTTTTGAGAGCAACATACCGGAACCTGGAACGAGTATTTCAAATCCAAGTCGTTGATTGAGACGAACATCTTCGTGGGCATTGGCTAAGCTAAAGGATACAGTCAAGGCGACAAGGATCATCCAGCCGGAGAATAAGTATTGTTGAATGGGTAAAAAGGCAATGGATTCATAAATGAAATACAGTAAAACCATAGGTCAGCTCCTTCATATCATTATGTTATTTGGAAAAGCATTGAAAGTTTGGCTTACGAATTTTAATGATACCGAGTCAAGATTCGGAGAGCAACCAAAATTCGCTGAGAATGAAATAAAAGAATGTTCACACATTTTAAGAAAAGGGGAATATACTTTAGTCTCTGTACTAAATGTTTTCAAGAATCGTTTAAAAGAAAGCATTTCACTAAAGGAAGAGCGTTCTCATGAAATGTGTCAGGTTTGTGGACAGAAGATGTGATTTAGACAAATGAGAGTCAATGACTGTTCGGGGGAAACAATTTCTTTTAAAATAAAGGTAATGAGATTAAAGGAGGCGAAACGACGACATGAAAAAATGGTTGATCATCGGAGTAGCAGCGGTAGCCTTTTTCGGCTACGAAAACATTCCAATGGAACAGGCAGAAGCCGATTACCCGAAAAGTGGCGGCAAGCTGATTGATCGATATAGCAGTGAGTATCCCGGATATGACTGGGAAGTCAGACGGACTTCAACGGAAGAATTCGTCGCCTTAACGAAGGATGGTAAGGACTACGGAAAATATCGTTTCAAAAACGGTGTGACGACACAAGGTGCAGTATTGAATAAGGATACGGAATCCTCTTTGAAGAAAAAGGGTTGGACTGCAGTGAAATCCTATCGTAAAGGCAACACAAACTACATGCTGAATCTGGACCATGCCGCCGTTTATGAGAAGAAAGGCAACTATGTGACGTACTTCTTCGATCAACATGACGGCAATAAAGTCAAAGCGACACTTGCGATTCCAAAAGACGTCGAAGCGAAGAAAAAAGGCTTCTACGGTACATCGTCAAATGCGCTACGGACGACGGATGAGAAACTGATGCTTCGCTTGATGAACTGGGAACGCGCTGATTATAAGTTGAATCCGTTAGCACCGTACACAGCATTGAAGCCGGTCACCCGTGGTCACAGCGAAAACATGGCGAAACATAATTTCTTCTCGCATACAGATCCACAAGGTCGTGATCCGTTCGACCGGATGAAACGCGGAGGAATCACGTTCAGCTATGCTGGTGAAAACCTCTCGATGGGGTATCCGAACGTCTTTGCCGCGCATTGGGGTCTAATGAATTCACAAGGACACCGAGAAAATATTTTGAAAAAAGAGTACAAGCAAGCCGATGTCGGTGTGGCATTCCGAGACAACGCACCGTACTTCACGATTAATTTCCGAACACCTTAAGTATGTAAAAAAGAGGATGACATTTCACGATGTCGTTCTCTTTTTCATGAGATTGTTTGTTTTAAACTAAAGGCAGGAGGTGGGGCGATTGGAAATCCGTCGATTGAATCCAGAAGATGCAGTACTCTATAAAGCATTGCGATTAGAAGCATTACAGAATCACCCGGAAGCGTTCGGCTCCGATTATGAAGCGGAAAAAGATCGACCGGTCGACCAGTATGCTACGCGATTTCAGAGCGAACAGGCAGCGACGTTCGGTGCCTTTCATGAAGCGCAACTCGTTGGGGTCGTCACCGTTGTCTGCTCCGAGCTGGACAAGATGCGACATCGAGCCAATTTATTTGCGATGTACGTCACTCCAAGCATCAGAAAACAGCAGGTCGGACAGCAATTGGTACAAGAGGCATTACGGGCATTAGAGGAACGTCCTTGGATCGAGCAGGTTCATCTCTCGGTCGTTCGGACGAATGAAGCCGCTAAAGCCTTGTATCGGTCGCTTGGCTTCGAATCGTACGCGATTGAACCGCGGGCGTTGAAAATCGATGGTACCTATCATGATGAAGAACTCATGTGGTATCGGTTCTAACACAAAACGACCGAAATTCAATGAGAGATGATCTCTTTTGAATTCCGGTCGTTTTTAAAATCAGTTTGCCCAATTTGGTTTGCTGAAACCTTTGAATGATTTTTCGATGACTGTGTTGAATGCATCGGATTCGACAGCTGTCTTCAGGTCTTTTGCGACTTGTGAGTCTGCATCTTTCGTTTGGACAGCAATGAGGTTCCGGTATTGCTCGTCCATCGTCTCAAGTGCTAACGCATCGAGTAAATCGAATTTCGCAGCAAGCGCGAAGTTCCCTGGAACTGCTGAGACATCAACGCTTTCGATGGCACGTGGCAGTTGCGCTGCTTCAAGCGGCTTGATGACGAGTTTCTTCGGATTTTTGACGATATCTTTCTCTGAGACGGTCAGTGGATCGACATCTGGCTTCAGTTCGATCCAGCCTTGTTCTGCCAAGAGGTTCAGCGCGCGTGCCTGGTTCGTTGGATCGTTCGGTGTCGCGACTTCAGCGCCTGTCTTGACGTCGTCAAGTGTCTTCGCCGTTTTACTATACAGTCCCATCGGTGCCGTCGGGACAGTGATGAGCCCTTTAAGGTCGAGCTTCTTTTCTTTAGAGAACGTCTTCAGGTAAATCGAGTGTTGGAATAAGTTAGCATCGATATTGCCACTACCGAGTGCGATGTTTGGTTGGATATAATCGCTGAATTCGACGATTTCGACTTTATAGCCTTTCTTTTCGAGTTGCGGTTGAATCGCTTGTTTGACCATGTCGCTATAAGGACCGCTTGTCGCCCCAATCTTGATCGTCTTGTCTTTTTCATCAGCGCTGCTGTCTCCGCATCCTGCGAGGATTCCTGCACCGAGTAAGGCTGTCGCTAAAAAGGCATATCGTTTTTTCATGATTCAACTCTCCCTTTATATGTATGATTAGCGCTTGTCTGTTTTTCGCGCTAGTTGATTGCCGAGTGCTTGAATGCTCTGGACGATGACGATGAGGACGACGATCGTCACGATCATGATGAGATTATCATAGCGATAATAGCCGAAGCGGATCGCGAGGTCACCGACACCTCCGCCGCCGACGATCCCAGCCATCGCCGAGAAGCCGATCAAACTGATCGTCGTTAGCGTGATGCCCTGAATGATGCCAGGGAGTGCTTCTGGTAAAAGGATACTGACGATGATCCGTAATGGTTTCGCTCCGCACGCTTCCGCTGCTTCGATCAAACCAGGTGGAATCTCACGCAGTGATGTTTCGACGAGTCGTGCGAGAAACGGAATCGCTGCGACACTGAGGCTGACGGATGCTGCTGTCGGACCAATCGTATTATCAAGCAAGAATTTCGTTAATGGAATGAGGGCAACAAGCAAGATGATGAACGGCAAGGACCGGACGATGTTGACGACGAAGTCAAGGACACGTCGGATGGCAATGTTTTGAAAGAATAAACCGCGGTCGGTGACGAACAGGAGAATCCCGAGTGGAATCCCGACGACCAATGCGAAGGCAAGCGAAATGCCAACCATCCACGCCGTCTCACCAAGTGCCTTCAACAACTCGGGTAACATCGTTTGTATACGATCAAGCCACATCCTGAATCACCTCGAGTGTATGAAGTTCCGCCGCAAGCCAGTCGAGGGCAGGTGCGATTTGATCGGAGGATCCCGTCAAGCTGACGATTAAGACACCAAAAGCGACGTCTTGGATGTAATCGACTTTTCCGTGCAGGATGCTGACCGAGATATCGTATCGACGGATGGCTTCCGATAACGTACTTTCACCGGTCTTCTCGCCCGTGAACTGCAGGCGGATGATCTTTCCCGGTGTCGCTTGCAAGATGCGTTCCGGTAGCTCGATCTGGAGTGCCGTGTCGACGTAATGTTGTGTCACCGGATGTTTGGCTTGACTGAACAAATCGTATGTAGAGGCGACTTCGACGACTTCCCCTTGCGACATGACCGCGACACGATGGCAAATCTGTTTGACGACATCGATCTCATGCGTGATGAGGACAATCGTCAATCCGAGTCGTTCATTCAAATCTTTCAACAAATCTAAAATCTGCAGCGTCGTGACCGGATCAAGGGCAGAGGTCGCTTCGTCACATAACAAGACGGTTGGATCATTCGCGAGTGCCCGGGCAATCCCAACGCGCTGTTTTTGTCCGCCGCTCAACTGACTCGGGAAGTTCGTTTCGAATCCTTCGAGTCCGACGAGTGAGACGAGTTCACGGATCCGTTCTGGAAAATCTGCTCGTTTGACGCCGGCAGCCTTCAGTGCGAAAGCAATGTTATCTGCGACATTACGCGACTGGATCAATTGGAAATGCTGAAAGATCATTCCTGTCCGCAAACGAAGTTGACGCAAATCTGCTTTTGACATCCCACCGAGCGAGACACCGTCGACCTTGACCGTTCCTTGTGTCGGATGCTCGAGACCGTTGATCAGACGAAGTAACGTACTCTTACCGGCACCGGATTCGCCGATGATCCCAAAGATTTCTCCTTTTTGAATCGTCAAATCGACATCCCGTAATGCGAAAATCGGGGTCCGGTCTCGGACGAACCGTTTCGTAATCTGTTTGAATTCAATCATTTGCTCATCTCCTTGTACAAAAAAAAGTCGCTTTTTCCTAGTAGCAGAGCAACCAGAAAAAAGCGACGAAAGTGTAAGATTTCGTAACTTATCTCTCAGAATGAATCCATTCTGTAGGATGTGGCACCGTTCCTGATAGGTGGTTGCCGGACGTCGTTGGGCCTAATCCCTCGGTCGCTCTCGATAAGTAGTTATGCTGTTGGGATTTACTTTAACGGAAATGATTCCCATCTGTCAAATGTTTTTTCAGAATTATTCCGCAACAGGTGTCCGGAACAGGTTGAGCGTTCCGATTCGGTCGACGGCCTCCTCTAGCCGTTCGACGTCAGCAATTAAGCTGATCCGCACGTATCCTTCGCCGTATTCACCAAAGAATGATCCAGGGGTCACGGCGACGTGTGCTTCGTCAAGCAGATGATCCGTGAAGCTTTGGGACGTGTATCCTTCCGGCACGGGGAGCCAGACGAAGAAGGAACCGCCCGGTCGTGGTCCACTCCAGCCGATTGCATCGAGTTTCGTAAACAATGCATCGCGTCGTGTTTCATATAAGCTACTTAACTCACGGACACATGTTTGGTCACTCGTCAGGGCAACGGTCGCTGCATGTTGGATCGGTGTGAAGGCACTGACGTAGAGATGTTCCTGATACGTCTCGATGCTTGAGATGACGGACGGATTTCCGATCGCGAAAGCGATTCGGAAGCCAGACATGTTGAAGCGTTTCGAGAGTGAGAACAACTCGATTCCGACATCTTTCGCCCCTTCCGTCTGCAAGAAGCTTCGTGTGGGACCATCAAAGCTGATGCCACCGTAGGCTAAATCATGGACGACACAAATATCATGGGCATCCGCGAAGGCAACTGTCTGTTCGAAGGCTTCTGCTGTCGCTGTCGCACCTGTCGGATTACTCGGGTAATTGAGGAACAACATCCGGGCGCGCTCGACATCTGTCGTATCAAGTAAATCGTAATCCGGCAGGAAGTTATTTTTCTCAAGCAATGGAAGCGTAATCGGGTAAGCACCAGCAAGTGCTGCTCCAGACAGGTAATCCGGGTACCCCGGATCCGGGACGATGACACCTTCTCCAGGATTGACGATCGTTTGTGGTAAGGCGACGATTCCGGCTTTACTACCGAGAAGAATTGCGACCTCGGTTGCCGGATCGATCGTGACGCCGAATTCGTTCGCATAAAAGCTCGCGACGGCTTGCTTTAAAAAATCATGTCCACGAAATGGTGGATATTGAAGGTTTGTTGGCTCATCGATCGCCTGTTTCAAGGCGTCGAGAATATGTACGGGCGTCGTTTGATCGGGTGTTCCTTGACCAAGGGTGATGACATCATGTCCGGCAGCTTTCACAGCACCGATTCGGTTCGCAAGTTCAGCGAAAACGGGAGCAGGAAGCCGATCGATGGCGATAGATGGAGCGAAATGTTTCATGGATGTGTGCCTCCTTCGTAGTATTGTCGTCAAGGATAACGAATATTCAGTCAAAAGAAAAGAACTTTTTTGAAATTCAAAAAAATCGTCCAATAAACAGGTACAGATATGTGGAGCGGGAATAGAGAGTAGGGAGAGGAGTGAGGAGATGAAGCGAGCTAGCTGGAAAGAAGCAGTCGTCTATCAAGTCTATTGGCGCAGTTTTAAGGATTCGAATGGGGACGGCATCGGTGATTTGCGAGGTGTCATCGACAAGCTAGATTACATCGCATCGCTTGGTGTCGATATCGTCTGGTTAAATCCATGTTACCGTTCTCCAGACATCGATAATGGCTATGATATTGCCGATTATTACACGATCATGGACAAGGCGGGGACGATGGGCGATCTACAAGAGTTGATCACAGCGGCTCACGCACGCGGCTTAAAGATAATTCTTGATTTGGTCGTCAATCATACGAGTGACCAGCATGACTGGTTCCGTCAGTCGCGGGACCGAATCCACGACAAGGATGATTGGTACATCTGGAAAGATGGAACGAAAGAGACTCCCCCGAACAATTGGCGGTCGTACTTTGCGCCGAGCCCGTGGACGTGGAGTGAAGAGCGCGAACAATATTATTTCCATTCTTTTGCGAAAGAGCAACCGGACTTAAACTGGGAACAACCGGCTGTCCGGCAAGCGATCTACGACATGATGAACTGGTGGATCGCTCAAGGGATTGACGGTTTCCGGATGGACGTCATCAACTTGATCAAAAAACGTTCGCTTGAGGATGTCGTCAATCCGTTTAATCTATCGTATCTCGGGAATCAACCAGGTGTGCACGACTTCCTTCAGGAAATGCATGCGAACGTCCTTGCCGGGAAAGACTTGTTCACGGTCGGTGAGATTCCGTTCGTTGGTCCGGAAGACGGTCTGTTATATGTCAGTGAAGAACGTGAAGAACTTCGGACGCTGTTTCACTTCGAAATCGCGGACGACATGGAGGCGATGGATCTTTTACGTTTCAAGGAAATTCAGAAACGATGGTATGACGTCTTGTATCCGTTAGGCGTCAATTCACAGTTTCTCAACAACCACGATCATACGCGACAAGTGACCCGCTTCGGCAGTGAACGATACCGAGTCGAGAGTGCGAAACTACTCGGTTTGATGTTGCATACATTACCTGGCATTCCATACGTGTATCAAGGAGAAGAGATTGGGATGACGGGGATTCGCTTCTCGGATCCGTCGCTCTATCAAGACGTCGCCTTTCGCAATCGATATGAAGAGCGCGTCGCTGGCGGCGAGGATCCGGAGGTCGTACTCTCGTCAATGCAGTTACTCGCACGCGATAACTCCCGCACGCCGATGCAGTGGGACGGTACGTACGCGGCAGGCTTTACGAGTGGGAAACCGTGGTTAGCGGTCAATCCGAATTACACGGACATCAACGTCGCGCAAGCAGAAGCCGATCCATCATCCGTACTTGCCTTCTACCGAGCATTGATTCAGATGCGAAAGGATCATCCAATCATGGTCTATGGTACGTATCGCGACTTAGCTCTTCATGATCCGTATCTCTACATCTATGAGCGGGAACTAGAGGGAGAAGTGTGGCGGATCGTTCTCAACGTGCATGACGAACCGATGCAAACTGCCTTCGTTTTATCACAAGATAAGTTGCTTGTGTCGAACTATCCAGATATCTCGGATGAACTACGTCCTTATGAAGCACGTGTATATCGATATACTGTTACAGAACAGAATTGAACTGCTGGACGAAAAAACATCCGCGACGTGTCAGGAACGCGTCGCGGATGTTTTTTCGTGTGTTATTTGAAAGGTGACGATTTTTTCGTCTGTAAGACGTGCGTGAATCGATCGACGGCTTGGCGCATCTCGTAACTTGGTCCAAGGATGAGGGGACCATGTCCGACGGCAAGAATATCTGGAGACAGTTCCGTTAATTGATCGGCGGAGCGAAGAGCAACGTCCGGATCCCATGTCGCAAGTGCTGGGAACGGAAATTGCCAACGGACGTCACCGGAGACAGCGAGTCCCCCTTGTGTCTGAAAGGCATCTCCGGCGATCAGCATCCGACTACCTTCATGCCAAAGAGAAATCGAACCAGGTGTATGACCTGGCGAGGCGATGACGCTGAGGCTACCGACTTGTTGACCACTTTCGAGCAATCGATCTGGACGTGTTTTGATGTTTTTCGGAATACCGCCTTTTAAAGGAGTCGTTTCGCCTTCGCGTAGCGTCTCGTCCCCACTGAGCAATGCGGCATCACGGTAACTGATGCATACTTGAGCGAGAGGAAAGGCATTCGCAAGGAAATCGAGCGAGCCGACATGATCGGCATGTGCGTGTGTCAGGATAATCGCGCCGAGCGGTTTTTCTTGCTTTCGAATATAGTGATAAAGCGCCTTTGCGTTGATTCCGAGTCCGGCGTCAATCAATGTCAAACTGTCTGCTTCTTCAAACAGGTAGCAATTGACCGGGAAAAAGGATGGGGTCGTCTGCAATTGGTGTAAACGTTCGATGATCGTGACACGCATCGGCTTCACTCCTTCAAAAAGTAAATAGACTTCTTCTTTAGTATCGTCTGTTTTTGAATAGGCGTCTAGACGGATTATGTGTAAAAAGAGGCACCATCTATTACTAGATGATCCCTCCCATGCTAATTATTCAAATGTCACAGCGAAGACAGCACCGGCATGTGGTGCATCATCTCCGTTGGCAGCTGTCGTGACGAGTAAGCGATCTTCGTAAAAAATCGGACATGTCGGATTCGAGACAGGGAAGTCGACATGATCCAGTTTTTCGCCCGTCGTAAGATTCCAACGTGTGATACATGATCCGGCGTAATGTGCGATCCAAGCATGACCTTCAGCATCCTTCGTCATACCATCCGGGAATCCTTCTTCCTCTTCGAGATCAACGGCGACGCGTTTATTCGAAAGTGGGGCATCGGGAGCGTAGTCGAAGGCATAGACTTTTTTCGTTGGTGTATCGATATGATAGAGCGTCTTGCCATCTTCTGACCAGACGAGTCCATTAGAGTTCGTTAAGTCTTCGTGTAAAACCTCGATGGAACCGTCATGACGCAGACGGAACAGCCCAGCTGTTTTACCGTCTTCTTCATTGATGCTACCAGCGACATATTGTCCGGTCGGATCGAGCTTGCCATCGTTCATCCGATCAGAATCCGGTAATGACAATTGATGTTCGAGAGACAGATGTCCTTCCTTGAGATCGAACGTGCCAAAGCCATGTGCTGATGTGACACGCAATAAGTCCGGAGCGTCCGTCAAGGCAATCGATGTAATAGCGCTTGGCAACGTATATGGTTTAAGTGCTTCTGTAACAAGATCATATGAAAAGAGCAGTTGATTCGGAATATCGACGAAATAAAAGCGTTTTGTTTTTGCGTCGTAAACAGGAGATTCACCTGTCTTACACGTGATATCAATGAATAGGGAAACGGTCATGAGTACTCTTCCTCCTAAGCGGACGGCTCTACATGCTGTCCAAGTAATAACAATTTAGTATACCTGTTTTGATACGCAATCAAACCTAAGTCAAGGTGTATACTCGCAACGACTTTGGGAAAAGAAACGTTAAAAAAATAGCCTGCTTCCAAAGCAGACTATCGGTATGAACGTGACGTCAGCGGCTTTTCACCAGTAGGTTGACCGCTTCCTTCACGAGTTCTTCTGTTTGTCCATCGCCGTTTTGTTCTGCTTCCTTGACACACTCGATCAAATTCGAGCTAACGACGACGCCGATCGTCCGGTCAATCGCAGAACGGGCAGCGGAGAGCTGGGTGATGACATCGCGGCAATCTTGCCCTTCTTCCATCATCCGTAAAATACCTCGTAGCTGTCCTTCAATCCGACTAACACGGTTTTTCATCTTCCGATCATAATCCATTTTTATTCCTCCGATTCCCGTTGACCTGACGTCATGTAGTATCTTTATGCTATGCCCATTACGGTATCGCTGTCAATTCAGCAGAATTTTAAGCTATACTTTTAATAGAATGAGGGAATATGGATGTGGTGAAGTTTTTTACTTAGAAAATGGGTGAAATCGAAAACGATTTGGTGTCAGCTTGCGTATACTATATGATAGGGCTGACGTCAGAAGGAGGAGAAGGATGCACACTCAATCCGATGAATCGCTTTATCATCTGATGCGTAGCGGTGACGAGCAAGCTCTCGAGACATTATACGATAAGTACGAGAGGTTATTGTTTTCATTCGCCCATCGCTTTACGAATAATGACCGGTTGTCCGAAGAAGTTATACAGGAAGTATGGATGAAGATTTGGAATGGTCGTGTTGATTTTGATACACAAAAAGGAAAGTTTTCATCGTGGATTTTAACGATTACACGTAACGCGGCACTCGATTGTCTCCGTCGTGAAAAACGACAACCGACGATCGAAGTCGAAGAGCGGGATGGTGGATACGACGAGCCGGTCGAGCGGACGGTCATGCAGCGGGAAACGGCTGCTGAAGTACGCGGCGCGGTCAGTGAATTGAAGCCAGAACAGCAAGAGCTGATCAAACTCGTTTACTTCCAGGGGATGACGCAACAACAGATTTCAGAGCAGCTCGATTTACCTCTTGGAACGGTCAAGACGCGAATCAGGAGCGCGATTCAAGCATTACGAAAACGAATGGATGGGAGGGAACGAGATGGAAGAACGTTGTCATGAATTAATCGATTATTTTAATGGAACATTATCCGCAGCTGATCGCGACGCGTTCGAAGCGCATCTTGCGACGTGCGAAGAATGTCGTGAAGCGCTTTTAGAAATGGAAGAACTCATGCTTCCCATCGCTGAATCGCTTCCGGAGCGACCCGTTCCTGCAGGTATGAAAGCACGAATTCTTGGAGAAGTCCTTGGTTCAGCAGAGGCAGCGTCTCCAAAGGAAGCACCGATGACTACTCCGGTAGACATTAAACAAGCACGTCAGCAACAAACGAAGAAGAAGAGTGTGCCACTCGGTTGGTTGATGAGTATCGCCGCCGCCTTGATTCTCTCGCTTGGTGCGAATGCCTACTTCCTGTCACAGGAAGAGAGCACAGATACACCAGAGACGTTAGCCATGGATGAGATCAAAGGGATGGGGAACTTTGAAAGTACCGAGTCCATTAAAGGATCGAGCATGATTTTTACGCAAAATGATAAATCGTATATGCTCGTTCAACTGAAAGATTTACCACCGCTTCAAAAAGGTCAGCTCTATCAATTGTGGACGCTCGAAGGAGAGACGCCTACTGCGAACGGTGTCATCGAAAAAGATGGAGAGGCAGCAGCTGTCTTCCCGCTTAAAGGAGACGGAAAAGTTGATGCCGTCGCCATCACGGTCGAACCCGAACCGGATTTAGAAAAACCGACGGGTGAAATCGTCGCATCGGTAGCACTCTAAAAATGATGTTTAACGGATCCGTCTCGAGCGGATCCGTTTTTGTGTAAGATGTCGAGTGGATTAGGTAAAAAAGTGATGGAATGATAAGAAATCAAACGAATTTCTAAATTTCACTGAAAAAAAGAGTCAGAGCAGACGATAGTTAGGAGAATGACATTTCATAAGGAGAGACCTCATACAATGAATGAATGGATCATCTTAACGAAACACTACGAAGTGACATTGGTCGTGTTATCGGTGCTCGTTGCCATCCTCGGCTCATATGGTTCACTGGAGTTAAATCGTCGTCTAGCGAAAGCGACTTCCTTAAAGAAGCGTGCCTTGTTCCTCTCGTCGTTGACGATGGGGTTATCGATCTGGGGAATGCATTTCGTCGGGATGGGGGCATTCGCTCTGTCCGTCACGGTTCGCTATGATTGGTTTTTAATGTTCTTATCCGTCATTCCCGCTATTTTGGCTGCTTTCATTGCCTTTCATTTGTTGTACTCGTCGACGATTACGCGAAAGAAGGTCATTTTAGCAGGATCCCTGATGGGGAGCGGAATCGCTACGATGCATTACCTTGGCATGATGGCGATGGAGTTCGGTGGAGCCGTTCGGTATGAGAAGAGTTTATTTTTTTTATCCGTCCTGATTGCAGTCACTGTCGCCTATATCGCCTTGCTACTGCTTCATCGATTGAGACATGTCGCTAAGAAACGGATCTTGATTCCCATCGCAGTCGTGATGGGGTTTGCCATCTCTTCGATGCATTATGTCGGAATGCTCGGCACATCGTTCTGTATTCCATCCTCAGATGCCGGACTTATCGGTGATGCTCCAATCACGTCGAACATCTTGAATGAAGTCGCGATACCGGTCTTCTTGATTCTCGTGTTGATTGCAGGTCTCTACATTCACCTCGAACGTCGTGCACTTCAGATGATGGCGTATACCGATCATCTGACGGGATTACACAACCGACGATGGCTCGATCATCACATGACGAAAGTCGATGCCCAGTATGGTCGTGCTAAGCAGGAGATGGCGATGGCGTTACTTGATCTTGATGGATACAAATGGGTCAATGACACATTCGGATTCGATAAGGGAGATGCGGTCATCCGCCAATTCGCAGAACGGATGTTACAGACGTTGAAGGAAGATGAAGCGTGTATTCGTTATAACGGGACGCAGTTCTTCCTCATCAAACGTGTCTCACAAGAAGACATGACAGATGTCTTCGAACAAATTTTAGACGATGTACGTCTTCCGATTGATCTCGAAGATCAACCGGTTCATTTGACAGCAACGATGGGCGTCATCCTCCCGAATGCGAAGGAATCACTTGAGATGCGAATCGGTCAGATGGAAAGTGCGCTTCGGGCTGGCAAAAATGAGGGGCGTGATCGCTTCATCGTGTATGATGACTCACTACACTCGGATCGTAGAGAGCAATTGATTGTCGGATCCTTACGCCGGGCGATGACGGATTTCAAGGAGTTCGCCCTCGTCTATCAACCGAAGATCGCCCTTGCGACGGGAAAAGTTGATCAAGCGGAAGTCTTGATCCGCTGGAATCATCCGAAGTTTGGTTTCATCTCACCGGCGGAGTTCATCCCGCTTGCAGAAAAATACAGTTTGATTCACCGTTTAACTGAGTGGGTACTCAAAGAGACCGTCGCCCAGATGGAGATTTGGAAGAAGGAAGATTATTTCATTCGCCAAGTCTCGGTGAACTTATCGGCGATGCATTTCCGGTCCGAGTCACACAACTTAATGATTAAGGAAATCGTCCACCATTCATTGAAGAATGGGAGCGAACTACAGCTACAGCTTGAAATCACGGAAACATCCGTCATGGAGAACCTCGATCGGGCAATGATGATGCTCGGTGAACTGAAACAACTCAGTCTGACGATCGCACTTGATGATTTCGGAACGGGTCTATCATCATTGACACACCTGAAACATCTCCCGATTGATATCCTGAAGATCGATAAATCGTTCATCGATGAAGTCCCGCATGACGAACGCGGAACGGCAATCACGGAAATGATCATCCAGCTTGCGAAGAGTCTCGGGATCGAAGTCGTCGCGGAAGGCGTCGAGACACTCGAACAGCATCTTTTCCTGAAACGTCTCGGTTGTGATTATGGACAAGGTTATTATTACAGTAAGCCGATGCATGTGAAGGATCTGAATCAGCGGACGATTGAAGAGACCGTTCTAAATGTCGGATAAAGCAATCCAAACACGACTTTCGTTCGTATACTAGATAAGCATGCGAGGATGATGCATGCGGCGTCTGGGGGGACGCAAAGCGCTGGATTTTCTCACCAGCTTGTGCACGACGCAGACAGACATCTAGTACATTCAATCATACTCAGACCATCCAAGCTTTTAACGTAGCACCTGTCTGTTCGAACACAAACAAAGGCAACTTCCATCGCGGAAGTTGCCTTTTTCGTCTGTGCTTATGAACGAACCGTGAGGACACAGCCTGTCTGATCCGTAACGAGCACGTTCGTATTGAAGTATTGTCCATCGCTTTTAAGGATCAACGCTTTTTTCTCCGCGTTGTAATCGAGCGTCATGTCTTGATCGAGGAAATGACTCGACCATCGTTTGACAAGAACGGGTCCGACATTCGAGTCGATCGTCATGTCTTCCGGTGTCGCTTCATCGACGAGACGAATACTGAAAATACCAGAGTTTCCGCAACCGCAACCTTCTGTATCGTAGTAGAGGTGTAGTTGACCGGATACTTCACCGCGTAATTGATTGATTCGTTCCTGAGCAGATGGTGTAAATGTGATGTTCATGGTCATTCACTCCTTTTCTCTAGTATACGCCGTTCGAATGAGAAAGGAACGTCACTTGCTCACGCTGACTCGACGGCGCATCCGTACAAGAAGGAAGATATACCCGGCTAACAATAAGACGACGCTACCGAGAACCGCCGTATCGACGAGACCGTTATCCGACTCGAAATTGATTGCGATGTACGCCCAGACGAAGACGAGCGGATAAATCGGATCGCGGTTTGCGAACATGAAGAGAAGGGCGACGATGACACCGACGACCAGCATAATCATCGTCCAACCGGCATCTCCAATTCCAAGCCACGACGTCACGCCCTCTGCGTTGATCGTTAGGAAGATGTCGGCGATCGTTGCGACCGATACCCAGCCGAGATAAAGCGAGAAAGGTAGCTTGAAGCGTAAGCCTTTCGTCTCGCGGTCGATTTTCGAGTAGATGACGATCAATGACAGCAAGAGACCAACGATGACGACGACAGATACGACGAACAATTCGAAGGTGAATGAGACAATCCAGCCAGCATTGAATAAACAGCTGATCAGGAACCATGGTCCGATTTTTTTCGCCAGTTCATGTTCCTTGAATTTTGGGATCGTTTGGAGAATCAACCAAATGAGTAAAATCGTATAGATCAATCCCCAAATCGAGAACGCATAACCAGCCGGTTTGAATAACGTAAAGATGGAGTCAGAAATCCGTCCTGTCTTTCCACCATCGAGGGCGTTCACAGCAATCGTAAAGATAAAGCCGACCCAGTTAAGCCAAATCCATTTATTTTTCAAACAAAAAACCTCCTTTATTCTCTAAAGAAGGTTTACCCAAAAATCATTTTCATTAGTCATCATGGTCGACGTGTCGGGTTCAAAAAGGACATGCCGATGGCGGGGTTTCCGGTATGTGAACCGAGAACCGGTGTTAAATCATCGATTCGGACCCGGACGTCGAACTGTGCTTCGAGTCGATTTTTCCAATCGAGCGCCAGTTCATACGCTGTCGCGTGGAACAACGAGATGTCCGTCACTTGACCGCGCTCGAGAATCAAAACAAGGTGATCAAAAATCTTCGAATGGGCTTTCTTGAACGTCCGAACGGTTTGGTATGGAACGATCTTTCCTTCTTCGAAGTGGAACAACGGACGCAGTTGCAACAAGTTACCGACGAATGCCTTCGTCGAGGAGATCCGTCCACCGGCTTGCAATTGATCGAGGTTCGCGACAGTGAATTCGATATGGTGGTCGAAACGACGCTCCAGAATGAACTGTTCGACGGATTCAATCGAATGTCCCGCTTCGATGAGCTCGATTGCCTCTGCTAAGAGCTGACCAGCCGGATAAATCCCACAACGAGAATCAATCGCGATCAAGCGGAAGCCGGCAATTTCTGCGCCTTGGACGGACGCGTTATACGTTCCGCTCAGTTCACTCGACAGGTGGATAGCAAAACCGATGTCGTAATCTTCTTTTAGTCGTTCGTAGTGTTCGGTAAAACTACCGATGGAAGGTTGACTCGTCGTCACTTTATGTTTTGCATCAATCCAGCTATAGACGGTTTCCGCATTTACATCGACCCCATCGATGAAACTTTCGCCATCCTTCATGACGAGTAAAGGGACAACTGAGAGATCGTCGCGCTTTGCGATCGTATCCGGTAAAATCGTCGTACTATCAGTGATCCAAGCAATCCGCATTACAAGTTCCTCCTCAAATTAGTACCTGATAATAATTGTAGGTGTAAGCGTTCTCGCTGTCAAATGAACATTAAAAAATATCAAACGTTTTAGTTGATTAAATAATGAAATACGCTATAATCGGTACGTGATTAGTAAACTTTTAGTCGTCTTATACTAAACTAAGCCGATGAGAGGAGGACGTCGATTGTACTCAATCGGACAAAAAATCAAAAACCTCCGTCTTCAAAAGGGATTGACGCAAGAGGAACTCGGGGAAAGAACAGACCTGAGTAAAGGGTACATCTCGCAACTCGAACGGGAAATCAGTTCCCCATCGATCGAGACACTGTTTCATCTCCTTGAAGTCCTTGGCATCTCACCGAAGGATTTCTTTGATGAGGACGCACTTAATCAAAAAGTCGTCTATGGAGAAGAAGATGTCACAACATATGCGGACGAAGAACAAGGGTATCATGTCACATGGCTCATCCCAGAATCGAATGAAAAAGAGATGGAACCGGTCCTGCTGACACTTGCGCCAGGGGGAGCCTTCAAGACGTATGAACCTTCGGGGGCGGAGACATTTGTCTATGTGCTCGCGGGGAACGTCACGTTGACGCTCGGACGTCAGTCTTTTTTAGCGAAGCAAGGGGAGACACTTTACTATAAGGCTTCAGAAATTCATCAATTACGCAATGAGTCAATGCAAGAGACAAAGGTTCTCGTGACCGCAACCGACTCATACCTATAAAGGAGGAACTAGATTGGCAGATACTACGATCATTCAATTCAAGGACGTCACGAAACGTTATGACGATCAGACCGTTCTTGATCAAGTCAGCTTTGAAATCGAACGCGGAAAGTTCTATACGTTACTCGGACCATCGGGTTGCGGGAAAACGACGATCTTACGACTCATCGCCGGTTTTTCGGAAGCGACAGAGGGAGACATTATCTTCGACGGGAAACGGATCAATGATGTGCCGGCGAACAAGCGTCAAGTTAATACCGTTTTCCAAGATTACGCATTGTTCCCACACTTAAATGTCTTCGAAAACATTGCTTTTGGTCTTCGGATCAAGAAGGTGAAGGAAGCGGAAATCGCACAACGTGTGACCGATGCATTGAAGTTCGTCAACTTGTCCGGTTATGAGAAACGAGAAATCACCGAGATGTCGGGTGGACAACGGCAGCGTGTCGCGATTGCCCGGGCAATCGTCAATGAACCGGAAGTCATCTTGCTCGATGAGCCGCTCTCAGCACTCGACTTGAAATTGCGGACAGAGATGCAATATGAGCTCCGTGACTTACAACGTCGTCTTGGGATCACGTTCATCTTCGTCACACATGACCAAGAAGAGGCACTCGCGATGTCAGATGAAATCTTCGTTCTCAATCACGGTGTCATTCAACAATCGGGAACGCCGACAGATATTTATGATGAACCGATCAACCGCTTCGTCGCGGACTTCATCGGCGAGTCGAATATCATTCCTGGACGTATGATCGAAGATTATCGAGTTTGGTTCGCAGAAAAAGAATTCGAATGTGTTGACCGCGGTCTTGAGCTGAACGAACCGGTCGAAATCGTCATTCGTCCCGAGGATCTTGAAATTACGAACGTGACACAAGGAAAACTAAAGGTTACGGTCGACTCACAGTTGTTCCGTGGGGTGCACTATGAAATCGCCTGTATGGATGAAGTAGGAAACGAATGGCTCGTCCACAGTACGAAAAAAGCGACGGTTGGTGAACAAATCGGTCTAACGTTTGATCCGGAAGCGATCCACGTCATGCGATTGAACGAGACGGAAGAAGAATTTGATAAGCGTCTGGAATCCTACGACGGGGTGTTATGATGCAGAAATCACGTAACTGGTATCTCATCCCGTATCTATTCTGGATCGCCTTATTCGTCATCGCACCAATTGTGCTCGTCGTCTATTATTCGTTCCTTGATCTTGATGGCAATTTCTCATTTGAGAACTACCGGAACTTCTTCACATCGACGTATCTAACGATGACGCTTAGTTCGTTCTGGTATGCTTTTTTGATCACCTTGTTTTCACTCTTGATTGGTTATCCGACGGCTTATTTGCTGACGAAGACGAAACATAAACAACTTTGGCTGTTGCTCGTCATCTTGCCGACGTGGATCAACTTATTGTTGAAAACCTACGCCTTCATTGGATTGTTCAGTACGTATGGTCTCGCAAATCAAACGCTTGAAGCGATCGGAATCGGACGGAAGCAAATCTTGTTTACCGATTTCAGTTTTGTCTTCGTCTCAGTTTACATTTTCATTCCGTTCATGATCCTACCGATCTTTAACGCGATAGAAAAACTGAGCCCATCGCTCGTCTTCGCGGCACGTGATCTCGGAGCTTCAAATTTCACGACATTCCGTCGTGTCGTCTTTCCGTTGACACTTGACGGTGTGAAATCAGGCTGTCAGCTTGTCTTCATTCCGGCATTGTCACTGTTCATGATCACGCGTTTGATTGCCGGGAACCGCGTCATTACGCTCGGTACGGCGATTGAACAGCAATTCCTCGTGACACAGAACTGGGGCATGGGCGCTACGATTGCCGTCTTCCTCATCATCGCGATGGCAATCATCCTTGCCTTGACAAGTACGAAACGGAAGAAAGGAGCGACGACTTGATGAAACGTCTGAAACTAGCAAATCTTTATTTGATCGGTGTCTTCATCATTTTGTATGCTCCGATTTTCTATCTCGCGTTCTATTCGTTCAACAGCGCTGATAACATGACGAACTTCGATTCGTTCACGTGGGATTGGTACAAGGAAGTCTTCCAAGATTCACGCTTGTTGATCATCGTCTTGAACACACTCGTCATCGCGTTGTTGTCAGCTGCAATCTCGACGATTCTCGGAGTATTCGGAGCGATCGGGATCCAGGCGGTCCGCAAGAAACGTGTCGAGACGTCGTTGTTGACGCTCAACAGTATCTTGATCGTCAGCCCCGATGTCATCATCGGAGCATCGTTTTTGATCTTCTTTACGATGCTTGGAATCCAGCTTGGCTTTACGTCAGTCTTACTCTCTCATATCGCATTTTCGGTACCGATCGTCGTCATTCTCGTCTTGCCGAAATTACAGGAGATGAGTCCAACGCTCGTCGATGCGGCGCGTGACTTAGGCGCGAGTCGCTGGGATGTCTTAACGAAGGTCGTCCTGCCGTACATCACACCCGGTATCTTTGCTGGATTCTTTACAGCATTGACGTATTCACTTGACGATTTTGCGGTGACATTCTTCGTGACAGGAAACGGCTTTACGACGTTATCTGTCGAAATCTACTCACTTGCCCGCCAAGGGATTTCGATGAAGATCAATGCGTTGTCGACCGTCATCTTCTTGTTTACATTCCTGCTCGTCATCGGCTACTACTTCTTGAACCAACGAGCTGCTACGAAGCTTTCGCGACCGGAGGTGAAATGACCGTTGAAAAAATTGATTCAATTATTCGTCGCGATTTTCTTGATCTCGGGTGTCATCCTATTCACCTTGAATCAGTTAAACGAGACACAAGGGTACTCAGGTAAGAATGTCTTGAACATTTATAACTGGGGCGATTATATCGATCCGGCACTGATCAAACAGTTTGAAAAAGAGAGCGGCATCAAGGTCGTCTATCAGACATTCGACTCGAATGAAGCGATGTTGACGAAAATCGAACAGGGAGGAACGACGTATGATATCGCCGTCCCATCCGACTATGCGATCGCAAAGATGATCGATGAGAAGCTCGTCCTGCCGATTGATCATCAAAAAATCCCGAATCTCAAAAATATCGATTCACGTTTCTTGGATCTATCCTTTGATCCGAAAAATAAATATTCGATTCCGTATTTCTGGGGAACGGTCGGTATCGTCTACAACAAAGACTTGATCGGAAAAAAACCGACGAGCTGGAAGGATCTATGGGATCCGAAGCTGAAGAACCAGATTCTACTTGCCGATGGTGCGCGTGAAGTGATAGGTATGAGTTTGAACAGTCTCGGTTATTCCTTGAATGAGACGAATGAGTCGAAGCTACAGGAAGCAAAAGCGAACCTGATGCGTTTGACGCCAAATGTCAAAGCGATCGTCGGGGACGAAATCAAGTTATTGCTTGCGAACGAAGAAGCAGGACTTGGTGTCGTCTGGTCTGGAGATGCGAACGAGATCATGAGTGAAAACGACAAACTTGACTATGTCATTCCAAAAGAAGGCTCGAACGTCTGGTTCGATAATATCGTCATTCCAAAGACAGCTAAAAACGTCAAGGGAGCACATCAGTTCATCAACTTCATGTTACGCCCAGATATTTCAGCGAAAAATGCGGACTACGTCGGTTATTCGACACCGAACAAAGAAGGCTTAAAGTTACTCGACAAATCGGTTCGGACAGATAAACGATTCTATCCTGATAAACAAGTCACTGATACGCTTGAAGTCTATGAGAACCTCGGGAAGAAGATGCTCGCGCATTACAATGAGTTGTTCTTAGAGTTTAAGATGCATAAGAAATGAGGAAAAACCTAGTGCTAGGGGGCACTAGGTTCTTTTTTTATTTCTCTTCATAAAAATAAATATAAGTTCCCAAAAAAAAACTGTAAAAACTGAATAATTTTTTGAAATAGGGGAATCAGTTTATTATCAACGCCTTTTTACAGGCACCGGGGAGGACATCATCATGAAACAAGTACTAGGAATCATCTTAACTGCCGCTCTCACTGTCAGCATCGTGTCAGGCACTTCATATAAACAGCAACCGGTCGAGGCATCAAAACAATCAGACGTCAAATGGCTTCAAGAAATTCAAACACAAGCGAAACAAGCGCGCTCACTCGATGGAAAAGTCGTACTTGAAAAAACGACACTTGCACAAGTACATAAAGCGTACAAAGGGGAAAAGAACTCCAATTGGTGTCAAAGTGGAAATGGTCTTGCTTCAGCAGATCGCTCCCTTCATTACTGTTCAACGTATGGCGTGAAGGACACAAAAGCTAAAGTTAGCGCCATCGTCTATGATCCAAAGCAAATCAAACGGACGGTGACGGTCAAAGAAGCTAAAAAAGCATATCCGACAGCGAAACTCGATAAAACATTCAACGTCATGACTGTTTCCTCGAAACAGGTCAACATTTATCTAAATTTAAATTCCGACCGTACACAAGTCATGTCAATTCTAGTAAAATATAACTAACGAAAAAGGATGACCGATTCGGCCATCCTTTTTATTTAATCGTTTTATAGAGTGGTACGAGATGCGAATAGGTATTTCGAATCATTTCGAGTAATTCTTCGCGTGACAGTTGATGAACTTGTTCTGCCGGAATATGGCGACCGACAAGGAACTCTGCTTTTTTGACGTCGTGGAAACGTTGTAAACCTTTTTGAAGATCCGTCGCGTGAACAGGAACCGCGTCTTTTTTCATATGGTCATAAGAAACGACGAAATCATCCGGAAGAGTCGTCAGCAGTTCCGTATGCTGTAACAGTTTTGATGCATATTGTTGTTTGTTCGGTAACTCATAAATATAAGCGAGCCAAATGAACAAGTGATCATCAAATAGACCGATTTGAAAGTGCGGATGTTTTTTATATCCACGTTTATCGGGTGAGAATGCCATCCATGTATCTTTCGGAGGATTGACCTTCCGCCGAGCATGTTGCGCGATGTGGACATGGACATCTTCTGCTGTTGCGACCGTCAAGTCAGGTGCGACTTCTTGACCGATGTCGCGGAAGACAGGCTGAATCCGTTCACGAATCGCCTTCATCCGGGGTTCTAATCCATCAATCTGAAATGTATCAAATGCATGTTGCGTGAATGTGTTTGTCATGAAAAATATCACCTCACATTAATTGTATCAAAGGATACTATCGAAGTTCGACATTTTGCTTGAAAAGTAGAATAATGGACATGTCGATTTCCAGTAATATACAACTACATACTTAAGAGGAAGGGGAATGTTTTGTGCGTCGTTTTCAACAATATCTCCTCCGAAGCTGGGTCGTTTTTTTCGTAATCGTCATTGGCATCGATCTTTTTGCGAAGTCAAAGGATTATAATCTCAGCATCGATTTGTTTACGTTCTTATTGATTGCCGTCTTGTCGACGATTTTCGTCATCGATCCTGTCCGCCGTCGTCATATGAGTTTTACTTTTCATTTTGGATTTGTTCTCTTTACGTTCTTATCATACGGTTTGTTATCAGCGATTTTCGTCGGTCAACTGACGATGCTCATCTATCAGTTGCGGACGATCCATACGCCGATTGGACGTCGTCGGATGTTGCACAACTATCCGTTCAATGTCGCGCTCGAGTTGTTTCTGATCGTGCCAGCAGGTCTTGCTTATAATGCCCTTGGTGGAACACACGGAGATGCATTCCTGTTGACAGAAAACATCGTTCCGTTACTAGCGATGGTCGCGATCCTTTGGATCGTACTCTTGTTACAATACCAGTTATCTCGATTTCTTCTCGGAGAAAACATTCCGAGTGACGTCATGTTCCAGCTCTTACGCTTTGAAGCAGTCGTCATCACGGCAGAACTGTTATATGGGATCTTCAGTACACTCGTCGTCCAAGGGAATGGGAATAGTGGACTCGTCATGGCAGCATTTGCATTGTTCATCATCAAACGAGCACTCGGGAGTTCGGTCGAAGCGTCTGATCGTATCGAACATTGGGAGCAGATCGAGCGATTGAAAGAAGCAGCTTGGAAGGACGGCGATGCACAGTTCATCATCGAGCGATATCTGCGACAGCTCAATCAATTCGTCAAACCGGATATCGCTTGGATTAAGTTTGATTTTGAAGAAGGCAAGCAGACTGTCTACTATTCGTTGAAGGATGGACGAAAGTTAAAAGCAGATCATGTCGAAGGACGAATCATTGAAGATATCATCGAAAAAGAAGAAGTCCTTCTTTACGGCATGCAACAGGAATGGGATATTCGTCTGTACGATTGTCTGCCAGAAGAAACACAATCTGTCCTCTTCATCCAACCGGAGGCGACGGAGACGATTAACTGCTCCTTATTCCTTGCGTCCCATGCGAGTGGAGAGTTCACGAAGGATTTCGGATACGAGTTATACCGCGCTTTACGTGTTCTATCATGGGCCGTTGAACGAGCGCACGAGCGAGAGCGGTTATTGACGGATAGTCGAACAGATGCGATGACAAAATTGCCAAACTATCGTGCGCTACAAGAGTGGGGCGATCGTCGTATTAAACAACGCGATCTGTATCCGTTCTCTGCATTGATGATTGATTTGGATCACTTTAAACAAATCAATGATACGTATGGTCATGAAGTCGGAGATGTCGTTTTATTTGAAGTCGCGAAGTTATTGATGCAAGCAACACGAATCACGGATCTCGTTGCGCGTTACGGGGGAGAGGAATTCGTCATCTTGCTACCAAATACGGATCTTGATTCCGCACAAATCGTTGCAGAACGGATTCGTGAGACGTTACATGCGCATCCTATTTTAGTTGAAGGTCACACCCTTCAGATCACAGCAAGTATCGGGATCGATACGTTAAAGGAACTTGGGGATCTCGCGAGTCTGATTCGAAATGCGGACCGGGCGATGTACGTCGGTGCCAAGTTCCAAGGACGCGATCGTGTCGCATCGTATCAGGAGTGGAAAGAGAAGGTCATTTAAAGAAGCGAATAGAAGGTGGCGGATGCGTCACCTTCTTTTTTGATGTAAAAAATCCTTCCAGTTCAAATGAACGAGAAGGATTGAAGAAGGTATAAGTTCATTGGGCTTGTTGTTTACTAAGGCGAATCTCGTTTTCGATCGCATGGATCGCGGCTGACCAAGACCCATAGCGATGAAGTAAGGCTTTCGTCGATGGTTTGTTGTTTCGCTTTGCCCATTCTCGATATGCTTCAAAGGAGAGGGAGAAGCCAACTTCTTCGATTGCTTGACGCAGGGAAGCAGCAAGTTCAGCTTTTGAATAGGTGACACTTGCTTCAAGTCCTGCTGCGGTACAGGCGTCATGCCATGAACCGAACATCTTGACGATATGATAGTGACTCGGGGCATGATGGACGGATTTACGCCACATTTGATACTTTTTGAGCGTGATCGTCGAGCCGACGTCTTGTGCATACCGTTCGAATGACTTTAAGATCTCGTCTTTCGTGTATTTAGGTGCACGCTCGAGTTCCTCCGGCTGTTGATCGACATTCCACTCGTATCCAGCAGCAGATAAGGCTTCTGGCCATGAACCGAATTGACGAATGATGTTTTCTGGCTGAGGCCAGTCATTCACGAGAGCATAACGGCGATAGACAGTGCGGCGTGGACGATCCTGGATGAGTTCACCGACCGCGCGGATGGCTTCAATCATCTCAAGTTGCTCTTCTGTATAACTCTGTTGACTCGTAAGTACACGTTGCTTCATGAGTGAGTCCTCCTTCCTAGTTCGATGTAATATTGAGGCAAAAGTCCTCTGTATTAGATATATCGGTACATTTCCATTAATTATGAATAATTCCCGCAAAATATTGTAAATAAAGTGAATCGGATTCTTTGCTTAGTATAAATGGAAGTCATGGAAATGAAAACAGAATGACACGAAATTTTAATTCTATTCAGAAAAATAGGACAAACGGCTCATATGGAAAAAAAGACCAGACACGCTCGTCAGCGAATCTGGTCTTCGGATATAACTTATTTTCCTTCAATGGAAGCCCATTTGTACGAAGTATCCGCACCAACTTTGTGGTTGACGACTCCTTTGACATATGGTTTACGTAGGAAGGATGCTCCACGTTGGTACATGACTGAGATGGCTTGATCATCCTCAAGGAGTGTTTTCTCAGCATCTTTCAGTGACTGCCAACGTTTTGCTGCATCGACTTCTTTTTGAGCCGATTTGATGAGTGAATCATACTTATCGCTTGTGTACTTACCACGGTTGTATGGTCCACCTGTTACCCACATATCGAGGAACGTCATCGGATCCTGATAGTCAGGTCCCCATCCTGCGAATGACAGTTCGAACTCACCTTTTGATTCAAGATCCAATTTGTTCTTGAACGGTTGTTGTTTGATCGTGACTTCAAGACCTGGAAGGTTTTTCTCCCACTCGCCTTTGAGGTACTCAGAGATTTTCTTCGAGTTGTCATCATCGTACGAAAGAAGCTCGAGTTTCACCGATTTCTTACCGACTTCTTTGAGACCTTTTTCGAACGATGCTTTGGCTGAAGAAGCGTCGTATGATCCGAAGCCTTCGTTGCCGTCACGGAAGTCTTTACCGTCTGGACCTTTTGCGAAGTCTTTTGGTACATAGTAGTACGCAGGGATCGAACCGTTGTTCAAGAGGACTTTCGCCATCTGCGCTTTATCGTATCCCGAATCGATCGCTTTACGGATATCCTTGTTTTTCAAGAGTTCATTCTTGAAGTTCATTTGGATGTAGTACATTGACGCATCAAGACGCGTATCGAACTCTTTGCTATCTTTGTACTGATCAACGAACTCACTCGTCAGACCGACTTGGTCGACATCACCTTTTTCGTAAAGGTTGACGCTCGTTGAGACTTCCTTAACGATCTTGAAGTTGATGTCATCGAGCTTGACGTTGTCTTTATCCCAGTACTGGTCGTTCTTCTTAAAGCTCCAGCCGACTTCCGTCTTCCAATCCGAGAGGGTGAATGGTCCGTTGTAGAGGAATGTATCCGGCTTCGTCGCAAAGTTTTTCCCTTGTTTTTCGACGAATTCTTGCTTGAGCGGCATGAATGAACCAAAACCAGTCAATGATTTGAAGTATTCAGCCGGTTGCGTCAACTTGACTTCGAGTGTTTTGTCGTCGACCGCTTTAACTGCAACGTCATCTGCTTTCCCTTTACCCGTGTTGTACGCTTCCGCACCGTCGATGATATACATGATATACGCATATTGCGAACCGCTCTTCGGATCGAGGACGCGTTTCCACGCATATTCGAAGTCTTTTGCTGTGACATCGCTGCCATCCGACCATTTTGAATCACGAAGTTTGAACGTGTATGTAAGTCCATCTTCCGAAACATCTACACTCTCAGCAACACCTGGTGTTGCTTCTTGTTTGTCGTCAAGACGGAACAGACCTTCTTGAACGTTGTTCAATACCGTGAAGGATACAGAGTCCGTTGCGACTGTCGGGCTAAGAGCCGGAATGTCTGAACCGCTCGTTAAGTTCAAGACTTGTTTGTCTGAAGTTTTGTCGCCTGACGTCGAGCCGCCTTCTTTTTTACCTTCATCTGTCGTCGAACATGCCGCAAGACTTGATCCAGCGATTGTCAGTGCTCCGACGAGTGCGAGTGCCTTTTTCTTCTTCATAAAGTAAATCCCTCCCAAAAGAAATAGATATATATGGTGAAACGAAAAGAACCGATAGGATAGCGATCCGGTGTCCGACTAAAAATAAGAGGGGTCATCGCCTTTTATTCTTAAGCTATGGAAAGCACCGGATCAACTTGTTATCAATAATAAATACAATATTCAGAAAAATCAATAGGATATTTTCAGA
Source organism: Exiguobacterium sp. PHA03 (assembly GCF_041945985.1). Lineage (NCBI taxonomy): Bacteria > Bacillati > Bacillota > Bacilli > Caryophanales > Exiguobacterium > Exiguobacterium sp. PHA03. Next base: position 1,871,029 of record NZ_JAUTYQ010000001.1, on the reverse strand, counting down.
TTATTTCAAAATCATTAAATTTGTGTGTGATACCAACGTTTCCTTACATGAAATTATTTTTATGTAAGGATAAAATTAGGAATATTAATAATCTGCACATACAAAAAGAACCAGTTGAATGATTCAACTGGTTCTTCGAATTATTTCCGTTCTTGTACGTATTGAAGTGCTTCTGCGACGTGATCTTTTACTTTCACACTACGCCATTCCTTGACGATTTCACCGGATTCATCGATTAAGAAAGTCGAGCGTACGATTCCATAATATTCCTTACCGTAGTTCTTCTTTAATTGCCAGACGCCATATTGTTCACAGACTTTGTGATCGACATCTGATAACAATTGAAACGGTAATTCGTATTTCGCGATAAAGTTCTGATGACGCTTCTGGCTATCAGCGGAGACGCCGAGAATGACGGTGTTGTTCTCTTCAAAAGCTTGCGTCGCATCTCGGAAATCACATGCCTCGGTCGTACAACCCGGCGTTGAATCCTTTGGATAGAAATAAAGTACGACTTTTTTTCCGCGATAATCTTCAAGGGAGATTGGTTCTCCTTGTGCATTTGGAAGGGTGAATGTTGGTGCTTGCATAAAAAACTCCTCCTTATCCTAATTCCATGTTTAATTGATCCGCATATTTTTCAAGCTTCTTTTGAAGGCTTTCTTTTAACGGATCGAGTGCGATCAAGTACTTCTCATAATCCGTACCGGCTTTCGCTGTCTTCATGAGGAGAGGCTGTTCTTCCTCATACCAATCCGCATAGTCTTGATAGTAATCAACAAGCGTCTCAGGGTTTCCTTCATTCTTCAGCGCCTCACCGTAAATCATCAGAATGTTACTGTTCATCTCAAGCGCCATATAATCCGTTTGCGCATTGACGCGAGAGAAGACGGCATCCTGTTCTTTTTCATCCGTTTTCCCGATTTCGTCTGCTGCTTTCGCATTGACACCATACTCATCGGCGTTAAACCCAGTGAACAGATCACCAAGCGTCGAGAAGACGGCCGGGTCGAACGTCGTCGGTGTCAGAACGATCTTCCACTCATCGTCTTTCTTCAATAACAGCTTCGATCCGCGGTTCGGGAGAATTGCTCCCTTCGCATCCTTGAATTCATGGATGATATAAGCGACGTCGCCCTTTTGGAACGACTTGACGATTTTACCAGGAATGACGTTCAAGTTCTTCGCACCAACGGCGAGGGGTTCAAGTTGTTTTGCATCACCTGTATATTCAATCGATGCGAGGTCTTTCGCATCTGCTCGTCCCGATTGACCGAGCGTTTTTTCATAGGTTTGATAGATATCGAGAACGGCTTGTTCAGCCTTCTGTTGTTTCGTTTCCGTCGTCTTCGGGGATTTGGTATTTGTAGAAGACGGGGAATCGTTTCCGCAACCGACGAGTACGAGACTGGTCGCAAGCAGCACTACGAGCGATCGTTTCATTCGAATTCCTCCTAGATGGGTGTTCCTTGATGATTTCATAGCTAATCTTGTCTCTACCATACAGGAAATTCGCTTTTTTGAGTAGGATATCGGTACACTAAACGAAAGGGGAGTGATAGGTATGAAAATTCATATTACAGACGAGGCATTGCAATACTTTAAAAATGAGATGGAAGCACAATCGGGCGATACGATTCGCTTTTTCGCAAAATATGGTGGATCAACGGATTTAACGCAAGGTTTCTCCGTCGGCGTTCATATGGAAGAAGTCGAACGGGCAGCGGTCGAGGAAGTCGTCGACGGTATTCATTTCGTCGTATCTGACCAAGATGACTGGTTATTCCAAGGACAAGACGTCAAAGTCTCGATCGAAAACGAAGAGATTGTTTTTTCACAAGCGAAGGAATGATAGAGGAACGAGGAGAGACCGAATCGGTCGCTCCTTTATTTTTTTGACTAGAATAATTGTAAGCGGACTCATGCTTCTGTACAATGGAGAATGTAAGCGATTTAAAGTAGAGATTAAAGGGGGAATAGAGATGATTCCGTACAAACACGAACCATTCACGGACTTCTCACAAGAAGCAAACAAGAAAGCGTTCGAAGAGGCACTTGCACTCGTCACGCAAGAACTCGGCAAAGATTATCCGCTCGTCATCGGTGGAAAACATGTGACGACGGAAGATAAAATCGTCTCCGTCAATCCGGCCAACAAAGAAGAGATCGTCGGACGTGTCTCAAAAGCGACACAGGAACATGCAGAAGAAGCGATGCAAGCAGCAGTCACAGCCTTCGAAACATGGAAATTCGTCAATCCGTCTGTACGTGCGGACGTCCTATTCAAAGCAGCGAACATCATCCGTAAGCGGAAGCATGAGTTCTCTGCCTACCTCGTCAAAGAAGCAGGGAAGCCTTGGAATGAAGCGGATGCGGATACAGCAGAAGCAATCGACTTCCTCGAATACTACGCACGCCAGATGCTCGTCTTAAAAGACGGTAAGAAAGTCGAGAGTCGTCCAGGCGAATACAACCGTTACGATTACATTCCACTCGGTGTCGGTGTCATCATCTCACCATGGAACTTCCCACTCGCGATCATGGCTGGAACAGCCGTCGCAGCAATCGTGGCAGGGAACCCGATCCTCTTGAAACCAGCATCGACGACACCGGTCGTCGCAGCGAAATTCGTTGAAGTGATGGAGCAAGCTGGTCTTCCGGCAGGCGTCTTGAACTTCGTACCCGGTTCAGGAGCAGAAGTCGGCGACTACCTCGTCGATCACCCAAAAACACGTTTCATCAGCTTCACGGGATCACGTGATGTCGGTCTTCGCATCAATGAGCGGGCATCAAAACTGAACGAAGGTCAAATCTGGCTCAAACGTGTCATCGCGGAAATGGGCGGAAAAGATACGATGGTCATCGATGAGTCGGCTGACCTCGATTACGCAGCGGACATGATCACGAAAGCGGCATTCGGATTCTCAGGTCAAAAATGTTCAGCTTGTTCACGTGTCGTCGCACTCGACTCTGTCTATGACGAGTTGCTCGAAAAAGTCGTCGCGAACACAAACAAACTCAGCATCGGTAACCCGACGGATGTCTCAAACAATGTCGGACCAGTCATCGATGCAGCAGCCTTCAAGAAAATCACGTCGTACTTCGACGTCGCAAAAGAAGAAGGACGCATCGTCGCAGGTGGTACGGCTGACGATTCAACAGGATTCTTCGTCTCACCGACAGTCGTCGCGGACGTTCAACCAACGGATCGTTTGATGCAAGAAGAAATCTTCGGACCAGTCGTCGCCTTCACGAAAGCGAAAGATTTCAAAGAAGCAATCGATATCGCAAACAACACGGAATACGGATTGACAGGTGCTGTCATCACGCAAGACCGGACGAATCAAGAGTACGCACGTGCGAACTTCCACGTCGGTAACCTCTACTTCAACCGGGGTTGCACAGGCGCAATCGTTGGCTACCAACCATTTGGTGGGTTCAACATGTCAGGTACGGATTCGAAAGCGGGCGGACCGGATTACTTGACTTTACATCTTCAAGCAAAAACTACTTCAGAAATGTTCTGAAATGGTGTTTAATAGATGAAACGGGTGTGCGACCTGCACACCCGTTTTTCTTATATCACGGAAAAAGGGGGAGCAAGGATGAACGGAATGTGGTTCGCGATTTTGCTATATCTCGGCCTGATGGTCGCACTTGGCGTCATTGCGTATTATCGGACGAAGAACATGAATGACTATATGCTTGGAGGACGTACGATCGGTCCCGTCGTCACGGCGCTCTCTGCAGGAGCAAGTGACATGAGTGGGTGGCTGTTGATGGGTTTACCGGGTGCGATGTATGCAACTGGTCTGTCCAGTGGATGGATTGTCGTCGGATTATTACTTGGCGCTTATGCCAACTGGTTACTCGTCGCGCCTCGTCTGCGTGCGTATACGGCACATGCAGGGGATGCAATCACGATTCCCGATTACTTTGAAAAACGATTCCACGATAAAAGTGGTGTTTTGCGTACCGTTTCAGCTGGAGTTATTTTAATATTCTTTATAATGTACGCATCAAGTGGTTTTGTCGCAGGTGGTCGTTTATTCGAAGCTGTCTTTGGTCTTGAATATACAACAGGTCTTTGGATTCTCGCAGGCGTCGTCATTGCGTATGTCTTCCTCGGTGGTTTCCTTGCCGTCAGTTGGACGGACGTCGTGCAAGGGATGATCATGGTCATCGCATTGCTGATCGTACCAGCTGTCGCGCTGACTTTAAGTGGTGGGATTAATGATACACTGGAGACGATCCGGTCGACAGGCGGCTCGAAACTGGAACTGTTCAAAGGGACGACGACGATCGGTATCATCTCGCTTCTCGCGTGGGGACTCGGCTATTTTGGACAGCCGCATATCATCGTTCGTTTCATGGCGATTCGTAACTTACATGAGATGAAGTCGGCGCGTCGTGTCGGGATGATTTGGATGACGTTCTCGATCGTTGGTGCAATGGTGACGGGCTTGATCGGATATGCCTATTACACGCAACAAAGTGCAGGATTAAAAAATCCAGAGAATGTCTTCATTCAATTATCACGTGACCTTTTCCCAGGGTTCATTACAGGGTTGTTGCTTGCAGCCTTACTTGCTGCGATCATGTCGACGATTTCGACGCAGCTGCTCGTTTCTTCAAGTGCGGCAACGAATGATTTCTATCACCGTTTCTTTAAACGCGATGCTTCAGATCGTGAATTGATGATCATGGGACGCTTGATGGTTCTTGTCGTAGCGCTTCTTGCGATTCTCTTATCATTCGGTGCGGAGAAGTCGATCTTAACACTCGTCGGATACGCGTGGGCTGGTTTTGGTTCAGCGTTCGGTCCGGTCGTGCTGTTCAGCTTACTGTGGCGCCGGATGAACAAGACGGGAGCACTTGCTTCAATGATTACGGGATCTGTCGTTGTCATCGCTTGGATCCTCATTAACCAAAATGTAGATGGATTACCATCGTATATTTCGGAAATGTACGAGATGATTCCAGCATTCATCGCTTCGACGATCGCGCTCGTTATCGGTAGTCTCGTGACGAAGGAACCAAGTCAAGCAATCTATGATGAGTTCGATCAAGTACAAGCACAACTAAAAGGTGCAGAGCCTGAGCGAAAAATCGTCTAAATAACGGAAAGGGGTGTTTCCTGAGTAAAGGAGACACTCCTTTTTTTGTTTACTTGATACGTTATTATTTACCATAAACATATTTGTTGCGCTTACGCAAAATGAGCGTATAATAAAAACAAAAAGTGAGGTGAATGAGATGGTGACACAGCCACTTACACAAGACGTACCCAAAAAACGGACATATATCGGACCGGCGTTCGTTGCTGCCGTCGCGTACCTCGATCCGGGAAACTTTGCAACGAACATGACGGCAGGTGCTCAATATGGCTATTTACTGCTCTGGGTCATCGTTGCCTCGAACTTGATGGCCGTCGTCATTCAGTTCCTATCAGCCAAACTTGGAATCGTCAGCAATCTTAGTTTAGCGGAGGTGATTCGAGAAGAGTTATCGCCGGTCTATCGCTTCTTTTACTGGGTACAAGCGGAACTCGTCGCAATGGCGACCGATCTCGCGGAGTTCGTCGGAGCCGCACTCGGATTTCATTTACTGTTTGCGATCGATTTACGCATGGCGGCGCTGTTGACGGCAGTTTTATCATTCGTCATCCTCGGATTCGAGCAAAAGGGACTTCGACATTTCGAAGCCGTCATCGCGGTGCTTGTTTTAATCATCGCTGCCGCTTTTGCAATTGAAGTGTTTGAAGTTCATCCGGTCTTTCGCGATCTATCGGCAGGATTGGTACCGGGATTTGAGGGTACGTCGAGCATCGTGCTTGCTGCCGGGATGCTCGGAGCAACCGTCATGCCACATGCGATCTATCTCCATTCCGATTTAACGAAGCGACGGATGGGACATGTTGCAAACAAAATACCGCTGTTACGAATCCAACGCTTCGATATTTGGGGAGCGATGCTGATCGCCGGAGCGGTCAACGGAGCAATGCTCGTCATCGCGGCCAGTGTATTTTACGGTACGAAATATCAAGCTGGTTCACTTGAAGCGATCTATGAGGGACTTCATGTCACGCTTGGTGGCATCGCGCCGTATCTGTTTGCAATTGCCTTACTCGTTTCAGGTCTTGCATCATCGAGTGTCGGTACGATGTCAGGTGACGCGATTATGCGCGGATTCCTCCATCTTCAATTGCCGTTGTTCGTTCGACGGACTGTGACGATGTTACCGGCGATTTTGTTGCTCTTCTCCGGTTTTGATCCGACACGAGCACTTGTCCTGAGTCAGGTCGCTTTATCGTTCGGGATTCCGTTCGCGCTAATCCCTTTGATTCGGGCGACAGCGAGTGAACGGTACATGGGGGAATATCGAAACAGTCATTTCATGAACGCGTTGGCATGGATCATCGTCTCGATCGTCATCGTCTTCAATATCTATTTACTCTTTGATGTCTTAGTATGAATATTCAGTATTTTTGTTTCGTCTGATTTAAACCGGGTATTTCATAACTAGAAGCTTTCCGCCCGGAAGCTTTGCTACCCCTATAAGGACGATGGTGCGGACCTCCCCCCGATGCACCATCGTCTTTTTTGTCTGGACAAAAAGTGCTATGATTAGAAATAGTGTAAAATATATCGCAAAAGTTCCGGAGGTGGAATGACATGGCAAAGATTAATGAGGAGCAAGTCCGCCACGTGGCGCATTTGGCACGCCTTGCCGTGACAGATGAAGAAGTAGCACAATTCACAGGACAACTCGAGAAGATTCTTGGGTTCGCTGAACAATTAAATGAACTCGATACGACAGGCGTCGAACCGACGACTCATGTCCTCGATTTAAAGAACGTCCTACGTAAGGACGAAGTACGTCCATCACTTCCGCGTACGGAAGTAGAACGACTCGCACCCGATTGGGAAGACGGACAAGTCCGCGTCCCAGCGGTGTTCGAATAAGGAGGAAATGACCCGATGTCACTTTTTGAACATGGTGTCAAAACATTACACACACTCATTCAGGATGGCGAAGTCAAAGCTTCTGAACTCGTCAAGGAATCCTTTGATCAAATCGACCGCGTCGACGGAAAAATCGGTGCGTTTCTCTCATTGAATGAAGAAGCGTTCGAGCAAGCGAAACGAATGGATGATGTCGCGAAACACGAAGCGAACCCACTGTTTGGTCTTCCAATCGGCGTCAAGGATAACATCGTCACGAAAGGAATGACGACGACATGTGGTTCGAAATTCCTTGAGAACTTCGTACCAGCACATGATGCGACGGTCGTCGAGCGTCTGCATGAAGCAGGGGCAATCACAATCGGGAAGTTGAACATGGATGAGTTCGCAATGGGTTCTTCAAACGAGAACTCAGCGTACAAACCGGTTCGCAATCCATGGAATACAAAACACGTTCCAGGCGGTTCTTCGGGTGGTTCAGCAGCTGCTGTCGCAGCAGGCGAAGTCTTGTTCAGCCTCGGTTCGGATACAGGTGGTTCGATTCGTCAACCGGCTGCCTATTGTGGTGTCGTTGGGTTGAAACCGACTTACGGTCTCGTCTCACGTTTTGGTCTCGTTGCGTTCGCGTCGTCCCTTGACCAAATTGGTCCGTTGACACGAACAGTCGAAGATAACGCGTATCTTTTGAGCGCGATCGCAGGACACTGTGAGATGGATTCGACGTCTGCGAACGTTGCAGCAACGGATTATACACAAGCGTTGACTGGTGATATCAAAGGTTTGAAGATCGCTGTTCCGAAAGAATACTTCGGCGAGGGTGTCAGTGAAGGCGTCAAAGCCAACATCCGTGAAGCGATCCAAAAACTCGAAGCACTCGGTGCAACGGTTGACGAAGTCTCACTTCCGAACTCGAAATATGCGCTTGCGACGTACTACTTACTCGCTTCATCAGAAGCATCTTCGAACCTCGCACGCTTTGACGGCATTCGTTACGGTGTCCGCGCGGAAGCGGACGCACTTGAAGATGTCTTCAAGTATTCCCGTTCACAAGGATTCGGAGACGAAGTCAAACGCCGGATCATGCTCGGAACGTATGCACTCAGCTCTGGTTACTACGATGCCTACTATAAAAAAGCACAACAAGCTCGGACGTTAATCAAAAAAGATTTCGAAGATGTCCTTGCGAACTATGACGTCATCATCGGACCAACAGCACCGACACCAGCATTCGAACTCGGTGCACAGCTCGATGACCCGGTCACGATGTATGCGAATGACATCTTGACGATTCCGATTAACTTAGCAGGTGTCCCAGCGATCTCGGTTCCAGCTGGATTCGTCGACGGTCTTCCGGTCGGCTTACAAATCATTGGAAAACATTTCGATGAGGCGACGATCTATCGCGCTGCGCATGCGTTTGAGCTTGCGACAGGTGGATTCGCGCTTCCGAAGTTATAAGGAGCGAATGTATCATGAACTTTGAAACGATCATCGGGATCGAGGTCCACGCCGAACTGAGCACGAACACGAAGATGTTCTGTGGTTGTGCGCGGGAATATGGCGCAGAGACGAACACGAAAACGTGTCCGATTTGTCTTGGACACCCGGGCGTCTTGCCGAAAATCAACGAAAAAGCCGTCGAACTCGCCGTTCGTGCAGCGATGGCACTCAACTGCCAAGTAGCCGATCAAACAAAATTCGACCGGAAGAACTATTTCTATCCGGATACGCCAAAAGCGTATCAAATCTCGCAGTTTGATCAACCAATCGGCTTTGATGGCTACATCGATGCGGAAGTCGATGGCGAAACGAAACGCTTCCGAATCGAACGTGTCCATCTGGAAGAAGATGCCGGTAAGATGAACCACACGGGTGCCAACCACTCGGTCGTCGACTTCAACCGGACAGGCGCACCGCTAATTGAGATCGTCAGTGAAGCGGATATGCGTTCACCGAAAGACGCGGTCGCCTACCTCGAACGTCTCAAAGAAGTCTTGCAATATGCAGGCGTCTCAGACGTCAAGATGGAAGAAGGATCACTCCGTTGCGACTGTAACATCTCGGTGCGTCCATACGGACAAGAGAAGTTCGGTACGAAAACAGAGCTCAAGAACTTAAACTCATTCGGAAACGTCTTAAAAGGGCTTGAGTTTGAAGAAGATCGTCACCGTAAACTATTGCTTGCGGGTGGTGTGATGCGTCAAGAAACACTCCGTTTCGATGAGACGAAAAAACAAACCGTCCTCATGCGTGTCAAGGAAGGGGCGTCGGACTATCGTTACTTCCCAGAGCCTGACCTCGTCAAGCTCGTACTGGATCACGATTGGAAAGAAGCGATTCGTGCCGGTATCCCGGAACTTCCAGATGCACGCCGTGTTCGTTACCAAGAAGAACTCGGTCTTTCAGCGTATGACGCGAAACAATTGACGGTCACACGTGAAATGGCAGAGTACTTCGAAGCGACACTTGCAGCTGGTGCAGAGCCAAAAGCAGCAGCCAACTGGACAGTCGGTGAGATCCAAGGTCACTTGAATAAATCGACGGAAACGTTCGAAACAGTCAAGATGACACCAGCGCGTTTGGCAGAGATGATCGACTTGATCGCAAGCGGCACGATTTCTTCGAAAATCGCCAAACAAGTCTTCACGGCAGTCATCGAAGAAGGTGTCGAGCCGCGTGCATACGTTGAAGCAAACGGTCTTGCACAAATTTCGGATGAAGGATTGTTGCGTGGTCTCATCGTCGAGATGTTCGAAGCGAACCCAGCCGTCGTCGAGGAGTTACTCGGTGGACGTGATCGGAAGAAAGGCTTCGTCATCGGTCAGATCATGAAGAAAACAAAAGGAATGGCAAACCCTGCTCTCCTTGATCAACTCTTCTACGAAGAGCTCGAAAAACTGAAATAAGTTCCACTTAAGATAGCGTCCGTCTCTCCCTCGCTGAGGTGAAGAAACGGACGCTGTCTTTTTTGGCTTTGTAATGTCTCGAGAGTTCATGTAGAATAAAACAGTTATGTATCAAATGAACGGTTGAGTCAAAAAGGAGAAAATCTTATGAGACCTAGAGCGCGCGTGATTTATAACCCGACTTCCGGGAAAGAGATGGTTAAACGAAATTTACCGTATATCCTCGACCGACTCGAAGCAGCGGGTTATGAGACATCTGTCTACTCGACGAAAGCGGTCGGCGATGCGACGTATGAAGCAGCACGAGCATGCGAAGCAGACTTTGATCTTGTCGTCGCTGCAGGCGGCGATGGTACGTTGAATGAAGTGATCAGCGGAATGGCAGCTTATAGCAAACGTCCAAAGCTTGGTGTACTACCTGTTGGAACGACGAATGACTTTGGTCGAGCGATGCGTATTCCATTGACGATCGAAGGGGCGATGGATGTCATCTGCACAGGACATACGATGCCGGTCGATATCGGTAAGATCGAAGGGTCGACAGGCGTCCATTACTTCATCAACATCGCTGGTGGCGGCATCATGACAGAACTGTCGTACGAAGTGCCTTCAAAGCTGAAGACGGCACTTGGACAGCTCGCGTACTATGTCAAAGGGATGGAGAAACTTCCGCAAATCCGACCAACATATGTCGAACTGGAGCATGAAAAGGGTATATTCAAAGGAGAAGTCATGTTGTTCTTGACATCCAATACGAACTCTGTCGGTGGATTCGAGAAGTTGTCACCGAACGCGTCACTTAACGATGGTCGGTTTGATCTCTTCATCCTGAAGAAATGTAACCTCGTCGAATTAATTCGTGTCATGCGTCTTGCCTTAAAAGGGGATCATTTCTCGGACCCTTGCATCGAGCATGTCACGACCTCATTCGTCCGTATGAAGAACACATCAGAGATGAGTTTGAACATTGATGGTGAGTTTGGCGGCATCTGCGAAGGCGAGATGACGAATCTTCGCTCTCATTTCGAAGTCATGACACCAAAGTTCCGGATCGAAGAAATGGAACAGATTAATACACAACTACAAGAAGCAGAAATGAACCTCGCGTGAAGCGAGGTTTTTAAGGAGGATATTCATGATTCCAGTACAAAAGAACGATGAACACGTCGTCGAGATCGTCGACCTGACACATGAAGGGTCAGGGGTCGCGCGCATCGATGGATATACGGTCTTCATCCCAGGCGCATTGCCAACGGAGCAGGTCAAGATCAAGATCACGAAAACAACGAAGTCTTACGGATTCGGTCGCATCATCCGTCAAAAGACGAAGAGTGCCGATCGTGTCGAGCCACCTTGCCCAGTTTACAACCAGTGTGGCGGTTGCCAATTGCAACATTTGTCATACGACGCAGAACTCAAGTTCAAGCACAACCGCGTTCGTGACGCTTTCGCGCGTCTAGCAGGCCTTGAGATTCCGGTCCACGAGACGATGGGTATGGAAGATCCATGGGGTTACCGCAACAAGGCACAAGTACCGGTCGCGTTCCAATCGAACAAATTGATGGCTGGCTTCTATCAAAAACGGAGCCACCGGATCATCGATATGGACTACTGCTTGATCCAAAACAAAGAAAACGATGAAGCTGTCCAAGCGGTTCGTAAAGTCCTCGCTGACTTAAAAGTCCCAGCATACGACGAGAAGAAAAAAGCAGGTGTCATTCGTCATATCATGGCACGTCATGGCTATCATACGAACGAGTTGATGGTCGTTCTCGTCACGAAGGTCAAACAACTTCGCGGTATCGATAAAATCGTCGAAGGAATCTTAAAGGCGTTACCGAACGTCACTTCGATCCAGCACAACATCAACCCGGATGATACGAACGTCATTCTTGGGAAAAAGAACGTCGTCTTGTACGGACCGTCCGTCATTCGCGATCAAATCGCTGGTTTGACATATGAGATCTCACCGCATTCGTTCTTCCAAGTCAACCCGTTGCAAACAGAGAAACTCTACGCGAAAGCGCTCGAGTATGCTCAGTTGACAGGAGATGAGACAGTCGTTGATGCATACTGTGGAATCGGTTCGATTTCATTGTCACTCGCAAAACAAGCGAAGCACGTCTACGGTATCGAAATCGTACCGCAAGCAATCGATGACGCACGCCGGAACGCACAAGCGAACGGGATCGAGAACGTGACGTTCGAGTACGGTGCAGCTGAGAAGGTCATGCCTGATCTCGTTAAAGCAGGTATCCAACCGGACGTCATCGTCGTCGACCCACCACGTAAAGGCTGTGACGAAGAGTTCTTACGTGCTGCAGCAGATGTCGCACCGAAGCGGATCGTCTACGTCTCATGTAATGCGTCGACACAAGCACGTGACGCGAAGTTGTTGACGGAGCTCGGTTATACACTCGTTGAAGTGACACCAGTCGATATGTTCCCACATACGACACACGTTGAGAGCGTTGCCTTGTTCGTCCGTAACTAAATCGTTTTGAATGCCTCTTTCCATTAAGGAAGGAGGCTTTTTTGTCTTTACGCTTAGCAATTAATGGGTGGGAACAAAAAATGAGAAACGGCTTTATTAAGCCATTTCTCATTTTGATAATCGTCATTCTGTTTCTGTTGTTTCATCCTCCATCGTTGACTGTGCTGTGCTCGGGAACAACTCAGCAAGAACACGTTCACTTGCCGTGCCGTCATCCAAACTACAGAACCGTTCGAGGAAGCGATCATATTTTTCTTGGTAAGCGACAGACTTCGTATCAATCTGTTCGATATAATCGATGACTTGATCCGTTTCTTTTAGGAGTGGTCCCGGAACGACTGCTTCGAAATCGAAGTAGAATCCACGTAACGTCGATGCATATTTTTCCAAGTCGTACGTAAAGAAGATCATCGGACGTTGTAAGTGCGCATAATCGAAGAAGACAGACGAATAGTCGGTGATTAGCACGTCACTGATTAAATACAACTCTGCGATATCACCGTATGACGACACGTCATAGGCAAATCCTTCATGTCCACTGATGTCCATGTTTTGTGCAATCAAGTAATGCATCCGTAGTAAGACGACATAGTCGTCACCGAGTCGGGCTTGCATCTCGTTCAAGTCGAGTTGGAGATCAAAGCGGTATTTTCCACGCGCAATGAACTCGTCATCCCGCCATGTCGGTGCGTACAAAACGACTTTCTTGTCGGCTGGAATATCCAGACGCGCTTTGATTTCGCTGATTAAACCAGCTTGATCGTCCGCATACAAGAGATCGTTTCGTGGATAACCTGTCTCAAGCATCGTGTTTTGGAAACCGAACGCACTCTTGAAGATTTCGCTCGAATACGCATTCGGAGAAATCAAGTAGTTCCATTCCTGTGCTTGATTGTAGAAGTTCCGTTTGTAGCGTGTCGCATTCGTTCCCGCCATATGGACTTCTTCCATGTCGAGACCTAATCGTTTTAAAGGAGTACCGTGCCATGTCTGGAGATAGATTGTTTCTTCGCGTTTTTTCAAGCTCAGTGGCTGACGCGTGTTGAAGACCCAGTACTTGGCACGTGCCATTGCTTGGTAGTACGCGAAGCTGTTTTTGAGCACCCAGTTCGGACAAGCTTCCTTGACGTCATCTGAAGGTTCTTTCGAGAAAATCCAGACGAGTTCAAGTTCTGGGCGTTGTTCTTTTAATTTCAGGTAAAGCGCCTTTGGATTATCAGAATAGCTCCGACCGAGGAAACTCTCAAATAAGACGAGGTTCTCTTTGACCGGCATCTTTTGGAACAGGCGATAGAGCATCAGACCGTTCTTGATCTTTTTACGTCGTGCCGTCCGTAGCGTTCGTTTTGTCTTCACGGCAGTGATGTATGAACGGAACATGAAGTAGGAACCCGTCGACCATGCTTGTAGATACTTACTTCGTGTCTTCGTCCGTCTTAAATCGTAAGCGACGTGGCGGAATACATCTGCCTGCTGACTTTTTGACGTGCTTCGTTCAAGCAACGCACGACCACGTTTTGAGATGAATCGTTTGTACCATGTATTCAAGAACTTTTGAACAGTGTTATCCATCGTATGCGCAGATAACATACCATAGATCCGTGAGATATCAGTCAATGTCGTGATATCGCGTGCTTGATAGAGTGATTGTCCCTCGAGTGGTGTACTGCGTGAGTTTCGACCGTAGACGACATAACTGACCGATGTCAGGTTCGTCAGTTTCGCGATAATCGTATGCGCGATGATCGTATCAGCAAACCATCGTGTCTCAAGAACCGGCAAATCGCTCAGCAAGTCCTTTTTGATCATCCAGCCGTGAATCGTCGTCAAATGACGCGAATTGAATTTCGTGCGAGTGTAGAAGAAATAACGATCATCATCGATCGGCATAAGCCATTTTTTCTTGTTGTAGACAGGTGAGACTTTACCGATGATGACTTCACCGCGTGATTTCTCATAGGCTTTGATATACGTATAGAGCGCACGTGGTGCGAGGATATCATCACTGTCGAGGAATGTGACGTAGTCACCTGTCGCGACTTCAAGACCGCGACGGCGTGCAGCATATGTTCCTTGATGTGCTTGTTCCAAGATCGTACAAGTCGGATAGAGGGAGCGAAGCTCATCGATGTATGGGCTTGGTCCATCAAAGACGACGATGATTTCTACCGGAATAGACACCTTCTGATCAAGAACGGATTGAATGGCTGTCTTCGTTTGTGATTCGGTTTGATAGACAGGAATGATGACACTAATTGAGTTCATGTTGATTCTCCTTTTTTGTTGAAAGAATCCGCTCAAGACGGATTCACGAAAATAGTTCCTGTTGAATAGGATATCACAAAACGAAAAAAAGGCACGATTCTCTTAAAATTCACTTCGTTGTCGATAATGTGTCGGGGTCTCACCGGTCGTCTGCTTGAAGGCTTGACTGAAGTGGCTTTGACTCGAGAAGTGTAACTTGTTCGAGATCGTCAGCAAGGAATCGTCCGAAGAACGCAAGAGGCGCTTCGCTTCCCGGATCCGTTCCCGGATAACGTAGCGGGCGAGCGGTAGACCGGTCTCATCTTTGAATAGGACGGACAGATAGTTAGACGAGACATGGATGGCTTGACTGATCGACGAGACGGACAAAGGTTCATAGAGGTGTTGCTGAATATAACGAATGGCTGCCAACACATGTGGCGAATGACGTAATGCTTGGAGCTCCTTGACGGCTTCGGCAAACGAAACGGTAATCCGTACATGCCGATTCCGGAGCTCAGCGATACTCGTCGCCGCTTCAATCGTCTCAATCATCCGGTCGCTGAGTGAGAATGCCTCATCCGGTTCCAGTCCGCCGCGAATCGCAGCACGCGCGCTTAAGAGGACAGTCCCGAGCAACAGATTCTTTTCTGCACGTAAGGGCTGATGACGGGCGAGTGTTCCGAACTCGCCATAGGCCGGCAGGGAATAGGTCGTAGCGAGGCGCTCACTTTGACCGGTCGCGATCCAATCAATGATTTGTTGTTCCCGTTGCCAGGCTTTTCGATATGCCGTGACGCCCGTATGGGAAGGGGCGTCTGCGACGAGAGGGATTTCGGCTTCCTGAATATCAGACTGTTGTTCGATCTCGCGCTTCGGTAGAGCTTCCCCGTGTAACAAGCGATACATCAAGTGAGCACAGTCAATCAGTCGATTCTCCGTCGTACGTGGTAAGGCTTTATAGAACTGATGGTAGGCTTCATCTTGGATGTGTGCCCGAAAAAGAGCCGATTGTAGTAAAACCGGACCGATTCGGTACATTCCTTGTTCCGGAACATCTAAAAAGAGGTAAGCTGTACCATCTTTCAGGGTATAGAGTAGAGGAGTCTTTTTTAGTACTGGCCATTCGTTCTCAATCAGTAAGGTTCCCGGATGAGATGGAGCTTCTGGACGTAACGACAGCGGAGTACCGTGATGATCTCGGTACGTGACGAAAAAACCAGTCATCCCGTAGAGGTGCTCTGCGATTTGCGTCAAGTCAGACGTCGACAAGCGATTCATGACACGACTCCTTTCGAAATATAGTGGATTGCTTCTAGTGTATGTCCTCTTTCGCGGATAGTCGAGAACGAAACAATGAAAAACGAAGCCTTTCAAAAAAGACTTCGCTGAAAAATCATTCGGATGAAGACGAAGGAACCTTTAAATCCGAATCATGTCGTTCCTCGTCAAGTGATGCGACAGCTGCTTCCTCATACAAGACGGATTCTTCCGAATGTATGACCTCTTCAACGGAGTCGTGAACCAATGTTTTCGTATCGTCGAGTTGGAAATCAAGCGTCAGTTGATGGAGATTACCAGCAATCTTTGCAAGATGCGTAGCGGCAGACGTCACGGATTCGAGTGTTGCGTTCGTTTCTTGAATGCTCGCACTACTCGTCTCAAGACCTGCGGCATTCTCTTCCGTCAAAGCGAGAATCGTCCCCATGGCGTCTGAGACTTCTTCCGTCGCTTGCGTCAACGCATGGATGTCACCGGTCAGTTCTTCTGTCCGGCGTGAGACATGTTGGACGGAACCCGCGATTTGCTCGAAATCGTCACCGGTCGTCTTGACGGAATCAAGCGATCGTTTCAAATCATCCATGACATGGTGCATCGCACCCATCGCGGTCTGTGTCTCGTCTTGGATATGATCGAGGAGTTGTTTGATTTGCTTCGCAGAAGCGTCACTCTCTTCCGCAAGCTTTCGGACTTCACTCGCAACGACAGCGAATCCGCGTCCTTGTTCGCCAACGCGTGCTGCTTCAATGGCGGCATTCAAGGCGAGCAAGTTCGTCTGACTCGAGATTGCTTGTAGTGTGCCAAGGACTTTGGCAATCTCATCCGATCGTTTACCGAGGAAGTCGGACGTATTTTGGATTTCCTGTTCGAGTGAGACGGAATGATCAAGTAAATCGGCGATCGTCTGTTTCGTTACATCACTTCCGCGAACGGCTGCGGAAGCGACGGTCGAGACTTCCGATAATGTCGTTGACGCGACGTGTTGCATGGCCGTCGACCGTTCCTTGACGCCATGAACGGCATGGGACGAGCGCTCTGCTTGTTTAGTCTGTGTTTCACCAGCCGCCGCGATCTCTTCCATCGTTCGTCCGATTTTCAGAGAAGCTGTTTGGACGTGCGTTGCATTCGTGGAGAGTTCGGCAGATGCATCCCGGACGGTCGTCGCTGAAGTCGTCAAAGCGAGAATTGTTTGACGTAGTCGAGCCCGCATCGCGTCAAAGTTCTCGGTGAGATCCGTCAACTCGTCTTGGATGAAACGTGTCGGACGCTTTGGCGTCCGTAAATCACCAGAGGCGATGGCAAGTGCTTCTTGACGGAGTGTTGATAAAGGACGATTGATTGATCGACCAATCAACCAAGCAATCAACGTGGCTAAAGCGATCGCGACGACGAAGTTGATCAACGATTGACTGAGCATTTCTTTTTTCGGTGCATACAAGGAAACATAGTCAAGAACGACAGCTAACTTAAAGCCTGTTTTTGACGAGGTCTGCCAGATGACGACGGATTTTGTACCGGCGACGTCCATGATGGTCGAACCCGACTCTTGTTCCATCATTGCTTTAGGAGCAGAGAAATAAGGTTTTCCGTCTTCTTTCATCTGCGTTACGTTTTTGAAGAAATAATTTTTATTCGGATGGGTGACAATCTTCCCATTTTGGGTATAGCTGAAGACGAATCCTTTTTGTCCGATTTCAATCCGCTTCATGTCTTCTGCTAGGCGATCGATACTTTTATAGATGGATAAGACACCTTTGATATTCGCCTGTGCATCTAGTGTTGCTTTTGAGAAGCCGATGATGGATAGTTTCGTTGCCGCATCATAATGCGGTTCACTCATGATGACGGTGCTAGAGTTATCGAGTGCTTGTTTGTACCAGTCTTCCTTGCGTGGATCGTATCCAGGTGCTGCCGCTTGTTTTGGCCAGTTGAGATAACCACCAGCGGTATCCGCATACTGAATGAATGAGTTTTCGATTTTCGATGAACCGTACTTTTCTAGGACGCTATAGATATCGCTCGCTTTTTGCGTCGGAGGAGTAGCCGGATCGGGTTGTTTCGTTTGATCCGTGTAGTTCGGTAAAGCGCCGTCCGCTCGGTTGAACGGAAGACCTGCGAGTAAGGTCGTATCCTTTTTCGTATCATCAATGATTCGTGTAAAGGATTGTTCGAGTTGCTTCAAAGCGGTTTGTGACGTCGAGTCTACAAGCTGATCGACGGTTTGGCTCGTCTGATCATAAGAAAACCAGGTCGAGGCACCGAGAGTGAGAGCGGGCAATAAAATAAGCCCGATGAACAGGCGACGCGTGATCGGGAGGCGCATATGTATTCTCCTAACTAAATAGTCTTTAAATTCTGTCTACTTGGAATATCGGAATAGTATGACCAAATATGAAGGAATTATGTAGAGATTTTCATCATTTGAGAAATGAATCGGAGCAGGGTTCATGATAAAATGAAAAGGGTGTCACAGAGTGGCTAGGGAGGAACAGAAATGAATATTGCTTTTTTCTTATTACCTAAAGATGAGGTGAAATATTTAGATCCTGAGTCAACGGTCAGACAAGCACTAGAAAAGATGAAACATCATCGTTTTACGTCAGTCCCACTCGTTGATAATAAAGGGAAATACGCAGGAACGCTGACAGAAGGCGATGTCTTGTGGGCGCTCGAAGCAAATCTCGAGCATGCCGATTATGACCATGTCTTGCAGACACGTTTAACTGATATCAAACAACGCGTCCGTTATAAACCGGTCTCGATCACAGCGCAAATGGAAGAGATGATTGAAGTCATCACGGATCAAAATTTCGTACCCGTCATCGATGACGGAAGACATTTCATCGGGATTATCCGACGACGTGACATCATCGATTATTTTGCTAAAAAAGTAGCGCGTGAGAACGTCAGTTATTAAAAAAGAATAAAACCAGTAAAAAAAGCACTTATTTTCGCAGAAATGTGGGAAGACGTGCTTTTTATTGACCCAAAACGACTTCAGGAATCAGTATGAGACGACGATATAGAAACATAATGACAATTTAGGGAGGACGATGTGTTGCGACGTTTATCACCAGTCTTCATCGTAGAAGCTTTTCGAAGACGCTCCTACTATAAAACGTTCTCATGGATGATTGCGATCATCGGGTTATTAGCATTGATCGTCGCATGTCAACATTTGATGAAAACACTCGAAGAAGGTTATCGCTTCAAAGCATCAGGAAAAACGATTGCTGAAGTGACACCATTTAATCATGCTGAACAAGAAGTGACGCGCTATTATTTTTCATCATTGAATGAGGACACGGATGTTCTACAAGCGTCCAAACAGTCCGATCGTGCATTGGAACAACTAACGGATCGTCTACCGAACATGAAAGCGACTGGGGCGGCACGGGAAGAAGTCTTGACGGAGGTCAAGAAGCTTCAACGACAAGGATATGAATCGAACCATCGCTTCTTCACGACGATGGCGAATTTCAAGAGTGAAATCATCTTCAATCAACTCGTACTGAGCAAAGAGACGGGATCTTATTATAATGTCTTCTCCAATTTGATTCTGATGGAGGAACAACTTGGGAAATCAGCTGAAATCTTAAAAGATGCCCGTCAAAAGGAAGAACCGAGCTCGATTGATCGATTACGGATTCAGCAGATGCGGATTGATTTACCGATACGCCAGGCATCACTCATCAAATCATTGTATGATGTGATTCCTCTTCAGGACGATACGGGACGGCAAGATGTCGCAACAATGCGGGAACAGATGGCTGCCTATACACAAACGCTCGATGATCTATTACGTGCTCCAAAAGTCGAGACGTACGCTGCTTTGGCAGGACAAGCGGAAGAATATGAATCGAGTATGTATCGTCTGTACGATCAAGAACTCAACCAAGTCGCACAAGAAATGCAGGATCGAGGCCATCACATCATTCGAAATGCCTGGCTTCTCTTTGGTGCAACCGGTGTCTTAATTCTTGGACTGTTGATTTTGACCTTATCGTTATTACGCGCCTTTCGCCAAGATCTATCCTTACTGAAAGGAGAAGCGAATACCTTTGCGGAAGACCGCCGGCAATCCGGTTATGACGTACCGGAGCGAAATGATTTTCAACCTGTCGTCCAAGCGTTTCGGACGATGACGGCCATCATCGCCGGGTTGCTCGATCATAATGATGCCAAAACAAAAGAAATCAAGCAGAAAAAAGCGGAAATCGAGTCGCTCTTTTCACAAAATACAGATCCGATTCTTGCGATGTCATCTGACTATACGATTGTGAACGGAAACGAACGCTTTCGACAATTGACGAAAGCGACGGCGGGATGGACGATCGAAGAACTGATCCATCCGGCTGATTTGAATCGGATGCGGCGAGCGTTGAAGCAATCATTGGAAGGCCATAGTCAAACGATTCGTTGCAAGATGCTGTTCGATGAAAAAATCTTAAACATGTTCGTCAACATCGTCCATGTCGCAAACAAAGAAGACGATACAGGCGTTGCACTTTACTTATCCTGTCATGATGAAACGGATCAGTTCCGGCGCGAAGAACGGATCACACAACTCGCACTCTTTGACATGTTGACGGGACTGTTGAACCGAAATGGCTTTGAACAAAAGATGGCAGATGCGTTGAAAGCACCTCAGCCGGGAGAACTCGTCACCATCAGCGTTCGACAATTCCGGCGGATCAACGATATTTACGGACATGGTGCAGGCGATCAGATTTTGAAAGATCTCGCCAATCGACTCAAACATCATTTCATCGGAACGGGACAAGCCGCACGAATCGGGGGAGACGAATTCGCCGTGTTGGTTGCACAACAGGATATCGTTGATTACGAGAAATTGAAGCAAGTCATCGAACACGTCTATGAGATCGATGGAGAGTATGTCAATGTCAGCATCAGTATGAGTATGGTGCGGTACCCCGATGATGCAGTAGCCGTCACGTCCTTGTTATCTTCGGTTGATATCGCGATGCAGCATGCGAAGCAACAGACAGAAGGCGGACCGGTTTGGTTCGAATCCTGGATGAGTGCCGAGTATCTCGAATCCGTCGTCCTCGAAGGAGAACTGCGGGACGCGATCGAAAAGAACGAGCTACAATTGTTCTATCAACCACAAATCAATCTCGCGACCGGTCAGGTCGATGGTTGTGAAGCGCTCCTGCGCTGGTTCCACCCTGAACGGGGGATGATCAGTCCGGCGATCTTCATTCCGATTGCCGAACGATCGATGTTGATTGAAGAGATCGGGATGTGGGTCGTTGCCGAAACGGTCCGACAAGTCGAAGAGTGGAAGGATACGGAACTCGGAGTACTACGCGTCTCAGCGAACTTATCCGTCAAAGAACTCGTCTCCGGTCGGATCGTCGATTATCTGACTGATGTCCGAGAGGTTCATCCGGGAATCGAACAACGGATGGAACTTGAAATTACGGAATCATTCGGTGTCTTTTCAGACACACGCGTGTTTGATGCGTTACAGAAGTTGCATCAGATGGGGTATCGTCTTGCGATTGATGACTTTGGTACAGGGTATTCTTCCTTGTCGTACTTGAGTCGCTTGCCAATTCAGCGACTAAAAATTGACCGTTCGTTCATCAGTGGTCCGGATGCATGCTCGAACGCACCGCTCATCGAGACGATCATCAAGCTCGCACATACGCTGAAGTATGACGTCGTCGCTGAAGGGATCGAAGAACTTGAACAAGCTGATCATTTGCGAGTACTTGACTGTGAGTATGCGCAAGGATTCTATTATTCAAGACCGATTCCAGCCGACGAGTTTCGAGTCTGGTACGTGAAGTACCATCAAAAGCTTCTATCTGAATGAAATTAGTCTATTATGATTCATGATTTTAATATGTATGTGTCTTAAAATGAAAAAAGGTGAGTTTCCAGTCCGGAAAGTCACCTTTTTTCATTCGATAAATAGAGAACGTGAATGTTCACCCTCGACTCCTACAGGAAAAGAAAGCACGATTTTCGCTTTCGTCAGGGCTAGATAAGACCCGACAGACCGCATGAAATACAAGGTGCCGCGGTTTATCACCCGCCTGTGGAAAGCGGGGATGACAGAAACGTTCGTTGTAAGCGTGAACTTTAGATTGATGAAAAATAATTATTAAACGCGATCGAGTACGAGGTCGTCTGCTTGTTCGAGATACGCTTTGACCGGTGCGACCGCTGCTTCAACCGTACCTGGTGCAAACGGAGACTTCAATCCAGCGCGCTCGACGAGCGTGAGGAAGCTTTCCGATCCACCGGCACGACAGAGATCGAGATATGATGTCCAAGCCGCTTCCCGGTCCTGTTCCATCCAAGCATAGAACTGGAAGGCACAGACTTGAGCGAGCGTGTAATCGATGTAGTAGAAGGGACTTCCGAAGACGTGCCCTTGCTGATGCCACCAGGCACCTGAATCGAGATAATCATTCGCTTCGTAATCACGATGCGGCAAATATTTCTTCTCGATCGTCCGCCATGCTTCGCGACGCTCAGCTGGTGTCAATTCCGGTTGGTTGTAGATGACGTGCTGGAACTCATCAATCGCAACGCCGTATGGAAGGAACGTGACGCTTCCTGCGAGGTGATTGAATTTGTATTTCGCCGTCTCTTCACCGAAGAATTCTTCCATCCATGGATAAGCAAAGAACTCCATCGACATCGAATGGATCTCGCACGCTTCATACGTCGGGAAGGCACTTTCTGGAGCAGTCAGGTGACGGCTCTCATAGACTTGGAACGCATGTCCGACTTCGTGTGTCAGGACATCGATGTCGCCCGCCGTTCCATTGAAGTTTGAAAAGATGAACGGGAGTTTTTCGTCTGCGATGTAGGTACAATACCCACCGCCCGCTTTTCCAGGCTTCGCCGTTAAATCGAGTGCTTCCCGGTCGAGCATGTAGTTGAAGAACTCGTTCGTCTCCGGTGACATCTCCGCATACATCTTTTTGCCGCCTTCGATGATGAACGACTCTTCGCCTTTAGGTGTTGCGTTCCCAGACTTGAAGGCGAATCCTTCATCGTAGTAGTACAAGTGATCGACACCGATGCGTCGTTGCTGGCGTTCTTTAAGTTGTGTCGCGAGCGGGACGATCGTTTCAAGGATCTGTTCGCGATATTGTTCAACCATCGATTGATTGTAATCGACGCGAAGCATCCGTGCGTATCCGAGTTCGACGAACGATGGGAAACCGAGTGTCTTTGCGATGTCTGTCCGGATACGGACGAGTTTATCGTAAATTGTATCGATCGTTCCCCCTTGCTCTTTTAAGTAGCCATAGCGGGCTTCTGAAGCTGCTTTACGAACAGCCCGGTCTGGTGATTGGAGGTAAGGACCGAACTGCGATAAGTTAAGCGTCTTCCCGTCAAACTCGATTTGAGCAGAAGACATCAGTTTCGTATATTCGCTTGAGAGACGGTTCTCTTCTTGGAGCTTTGGAATGATCTCTTCCGAAAACGTCTTTAGGCTCGCTTCCGCGATTAGGAATAACTGTTTGCCTTGCGTCCGTTCGAGTTCATTGCGAAGCGGATGCGTCGTCAACGCTTGATAATAGCTTGAGACATATCCCTGATAGATTGCGCTTGCTTCATCAAAGAACCCTTGTTCCGTCTCATAGAACGTATCGCGTGTATCAATCGTATGACGGATTTCGACGAGCTGGCTTGCCGTTTCAAATTGATTTCTGAGGGTATTAATCTCAGTGATGGCTGCGTTTGCTTCATCTACCTGTGTGGCTTCCGTTAGTCGAGCGATTGCTTGATTCATCGATGTTTCAAGCAAAGCAAGATCAGGACGGACATATGTAATTTCTGAAAATGGCAACATGTAAGCGCCTCCTTTTGATTTCTAACTATTATCACACAAAAATACTTGCAAAACCAGAGGGACAAACGTATGCTTTTTGTGAGAACGTGAGCGAGCTGTCTAACAGCTTACTCCTATAAAAAATCGAAACTTCCATTCGGAAGAAAAACGATCGAGAAAGTAGAGGGATAGTATCATGGGATTCTTAAAAAAATTGTTTGGTGGTAACGACGCAGGAAACACGAAAATTGCTTCTGCACTTACAGGTAAAATCGTCAACATCGAGAACGTACCCGATCAAGTTTTCTCTCAAAAAATGATGGGCGACGGTGTCGCGATCGAGCCAACAGAAGGTAAAGTTGTTTCACCGATCAACGCAACGGTTGAAACGATTTTCCCGACAAAACACGCAATCGGTCTAAAAGGTGAAGATGGTCTTGAACTCTTGATCCACGTTGGTCTTGATACGGTTAACCTCAAAGGCGAAGGCTTCACGGCTCACGTCCAGTCAGGTGACAAAGTCAAAGCAGGAGACGTCCTCGTCGAGTTCGATCTCGAGTACATCCGTGCAAACGCACCATCGACGATCACACCGATCATCGTGACAAATCACGATCAATTCACGCTTTCAGCTGTACCAGCTGAAGGAACTTCTGTTGTCGCAGGCGACACAGAGCTCTTCAAAGCAACACATAAATAAGATACGACACGCCTCCATCCCTTACGGATGGGGGCTTTTTTGATGTCTCCTCCCTTGTCTTACCGTTTTGTAAGAGAAGTGAAAGTAAAGTCCATTTTGAGAAAAGCATGGAAGGACTAGACTGAGTGTAACGAATCAAACACAGGAGGCATTACAGATGAAAGCAATCTTACGAGCAGAACAGATCACAAAAACCTATCAAACGAAAACGGCACGCCACGAAGCACTACGTCCGACGACGCTCAGTGTCCATGAAGGGGAATTCGTCAGTATCATGGGACCGTCCGGTGCCGGGAAATCGACGTTGCTTAATCTGCTGTCGACAATCGATCAGCCGACGGACGGATCGATTTTAATCAATGGAGCAGACGTGACGGCGATGAGGGAAAAACAATTGGCTCGCTTTCGCCGGGAACAACTTGGCTTCATCTTCCAGGATTTCAATCTCCTCGATACAATGACGGTCCGGGAAAACATTGCCTTACCACTCTCACTCGCGAACGTCGATAAAAAGATGATCTTAGAGCGTGTCGATCGTGTGGCGCATCAACTCGGTATCCAGGACCTACTCGATAAACGTCCGGTCGAACTATCGGGAGGACAAAAACAACGGACGGCTGCCGCCCGTGCGATCATTCATGATCCGTCACTCATCTTAGCGGATGAACCGACCGGTGCGCTTGATTCAAAGTCAGCGACAGGATTGCTTGAAGCGATGCAGTCACTAAACGACGAAGGCGCGACGATTTTAATGGTGACACACGACCCGATGACGGCGTCTTATGCAGAACGAATTCTGTTCGTCAAGGATGGAGAGCTGTTCAAGGAAGTCCATCGCTTCGGTTCACAGAAGGATTTTTTCGAGCAGATCATGGAAGTCCAACGCGAACTCGGAGGTGCCGTCCGTGAGTTTGTCTAAACTGGCGTTTCAAAATCTAAAAAACATCCGTCAAAACGTGATGTACCTCGGTGCGGTCACGTTCGCGATTCTCATTTACTACACGTTCCTCGCGATTCGATCAAACGAAGCGATGCTTCAGGCGAATGAATTGTACGGAAAATTAGGAACGGTCTTTACTGGAGCGAGTGTTATTCTAGCGCTTTTCTCTGCTATCTTCATCTGGTATTCAAGTGACTTCTTCTTACGCCGCCGTAAGCAGGAAATCGGTCTCTACGCGTTGCTCGGTTTAGAGCGGGGACAGATCGCCCGACTGATCTTCCTTGAGACGATGGGGTATGGAGTGATTGGTCTAATCCTCGGGATTGCGATCGGAACAGTCGCATCGAAATATTTCGTACAGTTGCTGGCTTCCGTCATGGCGATGCGAGTCGATGCGACCTTTACGATCAGCGGAGCTTCCGTCGTGCAGACGATCGGCGTCTTCCTTTTGATTTTCCTGATCATTGCCTTACGTTCAGCCCGGACGATCTATCGTTTTACATTGATTGAATTGTTCAAGGCAGAGCAACAAGCGGAATCCCTTCCGAAAGTCCATCCGATCCTAGCCGTGCTTTCGGTCGTTTTGATTGGTATCGGTTACTATTTGACGGGACAACCGTTGATGGATCACTTTACGATTGTCGCACCGCTCTTGATGCTGTGTGTGATCCTCGGGACATTTGGAACGATGAGTTACTTCACAATCTTCTTATTACGCCTCTTAAGTAATCAAGCGCGACATTTCAAAGGAACGAATTTGATTCTGCACGGACAATTGCTGTCACGAATCAAATCGAACGCTGTCATGCTGTCGACGATCACGGTCATTACTGCCGTGACATTAACGACAGTCGGTACAGCGACATCGATCTATTACTTCATCGATCAGACTGTCGAGGAGCAAGTCCCGTACAGTCTGTCGATTGCGAGTAAACAAGCGGAAGCGGAACAGCTGATTGCAAAGTCCGACCAGAAGATCGACAGCCGGACGATGGTCAACGTCAAGAACGTCGATCACAAGATGACTGAGCTTCCGAACCCGCTGACGTTCACACGCTATTATCAAACCTATGCTTACGAAGATCAGCCAGGGCAATTTAGTTACGTCAATTACTCGGATTACGTGAAGCTTGCGAAAGCAAACGGTCAAACGGTCATTAAAGAACCAAAGCGAGGCGAAGCAATCGTCCTTGAAACATTTAAAGGAAACGATTTGTTGAAGATGAAAGTCAAATCGCCGGTCGGTGTCAAAATCAAGGATGTCCATGATTCCTTTCGCATCACCGCTGCGACGAATTTACCAATCGCTCAACTTTATGAGAAACAGCGGCTTGCCTTCGTCGTAAACGACGATGCGTTTGCAAAGATGCCGGAAAAAGGTTTTATGCTGACGAATTATCAGTTTTCGGATGAACGTCATGACGATGGACTGATAAAGCAATTAACGCAACTGTATGGAAAACAAGCGGATACAGAAATGGCAGCGTACTATCCGGTCTATACGATGACGACGGCAACGACCGGCTTACTCGCGTTTGCTGCCGGCTTCCTCGGTCTCGTCTTCTTGCTTGCGACAGGTTCAATCATCTACTTTAAGATGCTCGCGGAAGCAGAAGAATCGAAACAACGGTTTGCGATCATTCAAAAGATTGGTGTCGATGAAAAGGAACAAACGGGTATCATCCGTCGCCTCGTCGGATTCGTCTTCTCTTTACCGTATGTCCTCGGACTCGTTCATAGTCTAGTTGCGATGCAAGTCCTGCAGAAACTGTTGAACTACAATATCGTCCGTCCGACATTACTTGCGATTGTTTGCTATACGATCGTCTATCTGATCTACTATATCGTCACGGTTCGTGCTTACCGCCGCATCGTGACGGGATGAACTAAATACGGATACACAGAACTGGAAACGGAATAATCGTTTCCAGTCCTTTTTGAGTTCGTTATGATAGAAACAGAAGGAGTTGACGTGAACGATGCATACGATTTTATTAGTCGAAGATGATGTGAAAATCGCGACATTATTAAAGGAACTACTCGAACGTTATGATTTTAAGGTCGTCGTCGAGGATGGACGAGGGGATGTCATCGCGACCTACGAGGAAACGAATCCTGATGTCATTTTATTAGACGTTAATTTACCGAAGTTCGACGGTTTCTATTGGTGTCGGCAATTACGGATGAAGACACGGGCACCGATTCTCTTTATCTCGGCACGTGTCGGCGAGATGGATCAAGTCATGGCACTCGAATATGGTGCTGATGACTATATCGTCAAACCGTTCCAAGGAGCGGTCGTCATCGCGAAGATTAAAAGTCAGATTCGCCGGGCGTATGGCACGTTGTCGAACGAGGCGGATGAGCGGACGGTGACGAAAGAGGGTGTCACACTGTACTTAGACCGTTATATCGTCGAGTACGGGGAACAGTCGATCGAGCTGTCGAAAAAAGAAGGGCTGATCCTTGAGATGCTGCTGACGGCAAGTCCACGAATCGTTAGTCGGGGTGACTTACTCGAACGGATTTGGGATGACGAAGCATTTGTCGATGAGAATACATTGAACGTAAATATCACCCGTGTCCGTAAACGACTTGCAGAAATCGGAGTTGCTGGTCTAGAGACGGTTCGAGGTGTCGGCTATAAACTGGTTCTTGAGCCATGAAGCTTTTTTTACGGCACGTGATACCGGGTACCATCTTCTTTACCGGACAGATGCTTATTTTATACGCTATTTTATGGCTCTACGACCTCTATCGTCCGGCAGCATTTTTTTACATCGTCCTCTTGAACAGCATCGGTCTCTTGATTTATCTCAGCTATCGTTTCTTCAGCATGCTTCCGCTGTTACGACGGATGCAACAACCGGTCCAGTCAGTCGCAGAACCGATTCGTAGTGATAGCGAAGAACCGATTTCCGTTGCCGTCGAACAATTTTTAGAGCGGCAACAGACATTGTTTCGCAATAGCCTGTTTGCTGAGCGACGAAAAGAAAAGGAACGACATCGGTATGTCGATCAATGGATTCATCAGATGAAGACACCATTATCTGTCATCGAACTGATCCTCGAACATCCAGGGGAACACTATCAAGCGGATTTACGTCAAGAGGTTGATCGGTTACGCAGTGGACTCGATCAGATGCTCTATTCGTCACGTTTAGAAGCAATCGAGACAGACTTGAAGGCGGAACGACTGGTATTGAAGCCGCTCGTGACGAGCATCATCAATCAAGAAAAACGATTGTTCGTCAAAAACCAGGTCTACCCGAAACTCGACATCGCCGAGGACGTGTATGTCTATACGGATGCAAAGTGGTTTCGTTTCCTCGTCTTACAGCTCGTGACGAACGCGATCAAGTATACAACGGGGCATGGTCGAGAAGTCGTTCTGACGGCAGAGGTGACAAAGGGGCAGGTCGTCTTGTCGATTCAAGACGATGGTGTCGGAATTCCGAAACGAGATGTGCCGCGTGTCTTTAATGCGTTCTTCACGGGTGAGAATGGGCGCCGCTACGGGGAATCGACCGGGATGGGCTTGTATTTCGTCCAACAAGTTTGCTTGAAGCTCGGGCACGAGATCGAACTCGAGAGTGAAGAAGATGTCGGCACGACATGCCGGATTCGATTAGTAGGAGGTCGTGCACATGATTGAAGTCAAACAATTGGGGAAGGTCTATCCCGGAAAGGTGACGGAGCAACCGTTGACCGATTTGAACTTTCGGGTGGAGGAAGGTGAGATGGTTGCCGTCATGGGACCGTCCGGTAGTGGCAAATCGACACTGATCAACTTGCTTGCGACACTTGACGAACCGAGCTGGGGATCGATTCTGATCGATGGCGTCGATACAGCAACGTTCAAGCGAAAAGAGATGACACGTTTTCGGCGCGAGACGCTCGGGATCATCTTTCAGGAATTCAATCTACTCGACTCGTTGACACTCGGTGAAAACATGCTCGTTCCGTTGATGCTGTCGGGGAAAAAGGCGAAGCTTGCGCGGGAAGAGATGGAAGAGTTGGCACGTCGTCTACAGATTGACGATCTGCTCGATAAACAGGTCGATGAGGTAAGTGGCGGACAACGACAACGAACGGCAATCGGTCGTGCCTTGATCCATACCCCGCGTCTGATACTCGCGGATGAACCAACCGGAGCACTCGATTTTCAATCGACGAAACATGTCATGGACGTCCTAGCCGAGTTGAATGCGACCGGGATGACGATGGTCATCGTGACGCATGATCCGCAAGTCGCATCGTACTGTAATCATGTCTTGTTTCTCAAAGACGGTAGCATTCAGACGGAATTATTCCGTGATGAGCCACGACGTATCTTTTTCCAACGGGTCATCGAATCATTATCGTTATTAGGAGGGGATGAGCATCAATTATCTGCAATACGCCCTACGTAACATCCGCCGCTATCAGCGGTTGTACTACGGTTACGCCTTGACAATTATTATCGCGATGACAATCGTGACGAGTTATTGGAACTTGTTGACGAATAGATCGTTCCAAAATGTCGCCAAGGTATTGAGTCAATTGAACCAGGTCATCGAGCTGACGATTTTCTTCGTCTTCACCGCGGAGCTGATCATCTTACTCTTTAGTGTCCTGTTCATTTATTCGACGACATACACGATGCTTGAGCACCGTAAGAATGATTTGCGGACGATGCGAACACTCGGCAGTGGACTATCGCATTTCTTAAAATATTTTTTGATTGAGGTCTTGATCGTCGGTGGATTTGCGATTACGGCAGGACTAGTGCTTGGAAACGTCTTGACGAAGATGTTATTACTCTCTGTCGTTAAGGTCATGTTCTTGCCACCGATTGAATTCGAGTTATCATTTTATGCAATCCTCGCCTTGATTGGTGGTGCCCTCATCGTCTTACTGACGGCAACCGTTCTCGCGATCTATCGCTTTCGTCCCGACCGACCGGTTCGATTACGGTCTCCGTTTCGACGACGGATCTGGATTCTGATACAAGTCATTGCTTTGTTGACTCTGATCTACGGGTATACGCTCGCATTCATTCGGATGTACGAATTTTACATCGTATTTCCCCTCGTCATCTTCATCGGATCGTTCTTCATTTGCCGGTATGTCTTACCGTGGTTGACCCAATTATACCGTCCTCGTCGTCTGTCGCTTCGGAAGCTGATCGTCTCGGAAATCGCCAATCAACTTCGTACGAATAGTACGTTGATTGCTCTCGGGACGATTTTGACGTCGTGTGCGCTGACAGCAGTCGGTCTCGTTTTCTTATTTCAATTGGTCGGACTCGATTTATCGTCACAAAACCAATTCGGTCTCGTCTATTATGAAGAGTCCGCTCAGCCGACGAAACGATTGAAGGATATCAAGCAGACGATGACCAAGGCGTTCCCGGATCGCTACCAGCAAGATATTCAAGTGAAGGCAGATGGAACACGGGTGCTTTTGCCGATTTCAGCGTACAACAAGATGATGCGTCAACTGCATTTTCAGGAGCGGACAGCGACCGGTCGACAGAGTTTCTTCGTACCGGCACGTCCAGTACAACTGGAAGAGAACACGCCGACGATGAAAAAAGCGAAACAGGCGATGGAAAAAGCCGACTTTGAATTGCTTCCCGCTGCTTCCCATGATTTAGTCTTCGGTTACAATTACCGGATCGAGACGATGTTCGTCGTCAGTGATGCCGTCTTTCAAACACTGAAGCAACCTGTCCGTCAAATCGTCGTCTTTGATACGCCAGCCTATCATGATTACGGAACAAAGGACTGGGAACAGTGGATGAAGATTGTCCGCAACATCCAGTCTGCAGCAAAGCTAGATGAAAAACAGTCGGTTCCTTATCAGTTGATCAATGAGACGGAGGATGAGATCGACGGCATCCGGATCGTGCGCCTCGTCACGTTCGTCGTCATCCTCCTGACGATCTGGTTGTTCGTCATCAATGCAAGTTTCCTGCATGTGTGGATGCAGATGACAGCGGAACAAGAACAAAAACGAATGAAGACATTGTTTGCGTTAGGGTTCGGTTCCGGGAATATCCGCCGTTACTTGCTCATGAAGTATGGTGCGGTCTTACTCATTCCGTACCTGATCTCGGTTTTTCATGCTTTCTTATTGTTCCAAGTCGTCGTGACCCGAGCCGGACTACAGGTCGGATCATTCCTCAACTTAGCCGCATTTTGGATCAGTATCGTCACGATCGGATACTTCTTAAGTGTCTTACCGATTTGGTTACGCTACCCACGCCATCTGTTCCGGAATTCATCCAAAAGTTCGATGTATCCGACACCGGATTCAAGGGTATGATGATACCATAGGAACAAGGGAGGGAATCGTATGCTAGACCATTCACCATATCGGGGTTACGGTGACCGGATCCGTATCTTACGAGAGCGTGCCGGGATTACGATCGAACAATTGGCTGAACGCCTCGGTGTCGCACCGTATTTCATCCGTCGGACGGAACTCAGCGAAGTCTATCCAACTAAACCCTACATCGAAGCATTAGCGGACGTCTTGAACATCGATGCCAGTTATTTGGCACGGCATATCTGGACGGGAGAGTCGTTAAAGTTCATCATGCAACAGAACACACCGCTCGAAGAGATGAAGCTTGCTTATGAACAGACGCTCGGACAAGACGGAACGTGGGTCGAGGAACAGCTCGAGGAGCGAATGCGTCTATTTGATTTAATGTATGATGAGGATGTCAAACGGATCGAGCAGACGATGAGTGCTACCGAGCAACGGATCTTTCATGAGCTCGTCGAAGCCGTCATGGAAGCAGGAGAGTTGCAACGCGATCAAGCTGAAGAGACGTATGAGTTATTTGAGGATAAATTACCATCGATGATGCAACTGGATGAATACCTCGATCGTATGACGGACGGGATTTCTTTGTCCAGTTCGACTTATTATGCGGATTATAGCGACCGGAAAAGCCGCTCTCGTTATCACCGAAAATGAAAAAAAGTCGCTATCTTCTGATTGACGTTCAGAAGACAGCGACTTTTTTATTGACGTTGTGGCATCGGACGTGGACGACGCGTCTTTTGACGTGTCCGACCGATGATGAAACCGATGATCGCATTCGCAATGACGAGTACCCAACCGACATAGCCGAAATTGAGAGTTAAGCTACCAAGCATCGCTTGCCACTTGAAAATCATCATCACATCACCACGCAAGACGAATCGCGCGAGACAGACAAGTAAGACAGTCAATCCGGCGATGAAGACACCAACCCAGCTACCGTATAAACGGGAAGACTGGCGGCGCACCGCGACGAAGGACCAGCAAAAGAGGCTAGAGACGAACGCCATGCCTCCGTAGGCAATGACGAGTTCCCATGTCGCACTCGCTTGCGGGAATTTCGTGAACATGACAAGTGACGAGACCATGGCAGCAGCTGTGAAAAGGATCGCTGCCCAAAAACGAGACCGCATAACGTAGTTCCTCCTAAAGGCTTTTTCTCACCTAACGATAGCGGAAACGATTCGTCTTGTAAACTGTTACCGGCGTCCGCTTAAGATCCGGCGTAATTGTTTAAGCGGATTCGATCCGTAGAACAGAACACCACCACGGTAGAATTTCGTTCCGACAAATAAGGCGAGCGAAATGCTGATCAGCATTAAAATGAGGGAAATCGAAACTTGCCATAGCGGTACATCGGTCAACATGACGCGCAGGAACATGACCATCGGTGTGAAGAACGGAACGAATGACAAGACGACGACGGCTTGGTTCGTTGGTGCGTTCAGACTGAACATTGAGATCATGAAGGCGGCGACGATCAACAAGATGACCGGTAACGTCACTTGCTGCGCATCCTCGACCCGACTGACGAGCGAACCAAGTGCCGCAAGAAGCGTCGCGTACAGAAAGTATCCGAGCAAGAAGAAAACGAACAGATAAATGATTGTTCGGGCACTTAAGGAATCGAGTGATAACTGATTGAATAAACTGCTACTTTGAGCACTGTAGTAGCCGACACCGACGAGAATCGACAATTGTACGAGACTGACGGTAGCGATTGAAAGAATCTTCGCGAGCATGTGCTGGATCGGACTCGCCGCAGAGATCAGCAACTCCATGACCCGTGATGATTTTTCATTCGCGATTTCCGTGACGATCATTCCACCGTAGATCGCGATCGTGAAGTACATCAAAAACAACAATACATAAACGAGCGCGGAGGCAGCAAAGAGTTCGTCTTCACTTTTTCCACCTGTCGACGTCAACTCTTGTTTGACGGGAACGGGTTTAGCGAGTGACGCAAGAACGTTCGGGTCAATCTTCGCATCCGTGATGACCGCTTGATCACGGACTTGTTTGACGACCGTCGCGACTTGTGTCTGTAACTCGGATTCAGGACTAGCACTAACGAGCGTCACGTCATAAGAATCTTGGACAATCGCTACGACGTCAAACGTGCCTCGATCGACCGCTTTACGTGCTTCTGCGACCGTATACTCCTTCGGTGTGATGTCTGAGGTGACACCAGCCTTTTTCAAGGCAGGGCGAAGGTCTGTCGATAATTCACTGACGAGGGCGACTTTCGGATCGTCACCCGAGAACCAGTCGAGAATCCGTTCGATATTGCCGAAGCCGACGAGAAACAGGACCATCAGAACAGTTGAGATCAAAAAGCTTTTGGCACGTAGTTTCTGTAATAGATTGAAGCGATATAAAGTCAGGAATTTACGGTTCATAACGTTTTCCGACCTCCTCGATGAAGATATCCTGCAAGGATAATTGATCCCAGACGAAACGATCAACATGGTGTCCTTCACTGACGATATGTTGGAGAAGTTGGTCAGCGGTTTCTTTTGAAGAAACTTGGACGACATGTCCATTATTGTCCGACTCAACTTGAAGGACACCCGGTAAGCTATCCCATAGGAGCGGTGGGGCATCCGTCGTCAAGAGGACACGGGTCTTCCCATAGCTCGCCTTGATATCAGGAAGATAACCAGCGACGACGGGCTTACCATGATCGAGAATCGCAACATGCTCGCAGAGTTCTTCGACATGATCCATTCGGTGACTCGAGAAGACGATCGTCGTTCCATCGACGGTCAATTTTTTAACGGCACGTTTTAATTGTTCCGCATTGACTGGATCGAGTCCGCTAAATGGTTCATCTAAAATCAGCAGTTCAGGTTTATGTAGGACGGCGGAGATCAACTGGATTTTTTGTTGGTTTCCTTTTGAGAGTTGTTCGACACGCATTTTTTCATATTGAGGAATTTGGAAATACTCGAGCCATTCGGTCAGTGCTCGTTTTGCATCCTTCCGTTTCATATCTCGGAGTTCAGCAAGAAATAAGAGTTGTTCGTCGACTCGGACTTTCGGATACAATCCGCGTTCTTCCGGAAGATATCCAATCTTTGAAGTCGGAATGCGTTCTCCGTTCCATGTGATCGAACCTTCGGTCGGTTGGAGTAGACCGAGTAGCATCCGGAACGTCGTTGTCTTGCCGGCACCGTTCGCACCAAGCAAACCAAAGATTTGTCCGCGTGGCACTTCGATCGTCAACGCATCAACGGCAGTGAAATCGCCGAAACGCTTCGTGATGTGTTTGATTTCTAACATAAGAACCTCCTTATAAAGATGTCTGTTGCACGACAAGTGTACCATTGTTACATAGTGTCCTACGGTCAAAATTGGGTAAAGGTTCCAGGGAAAATGGAAACAAGTCTAATTATTTTACTTTTTGTTCATTAGTTACTATTATTGTGTTAACAGTAACGATTGAAGGAGGGACCTATTCTATGAAAACGCAAGGTATCCATCACATCTCAGCAATGGTCGGCGATCCTCAAGAAAATCTTGATTTTTACGGGACGATTCTCGGACTACGGTTCGTCAAAAAAACGGTCAACTTCGATGATCCAGGGACGTACCATTTTTATTTTGGAAACGAGTCTGGTGCACCCGGAACGATCATCACGTTCTTCCCATTTAAAGGCATGGCGAGAGGACAGGTCGGTGCCGGACAGGTCGGAACGACAGCTTATGCGATTCCGGTCGGTGCATCGGATTTCTGGAAAGCACGGCTGACGCAAAAGAACGTCTCGTTTGAAGAAACAGTTCGTTTCGGAGAGCAACAGATCGCGTTCGAAGATCCACATGGTCTTCAAATCGAGCTCGTCGAACGCAAGGCGGGACGAGGCAGTCGCTATGAAATCGACGGTGTCACGCGTGACGTCGCCATCAAAGGATTTGCGGGAGCGACATTACTGTCGCGAGATCCATCAGACACAGCCAAATTACTGACCGATACATTGGGGCTCACCCTCAGTAAACGGACGGAGACCGTTGACCGGTACATTGCGGAAGGGGAGTTTGGAAATGTCATTGATGTCGTCCATGGTCAGATGCCGGTTGGTCGTCCGGGTACGGGAACCGTTCACCACATCGCCTGGCGCGCAACCGATCAAGAGGAACAACTCGACTGGATGAAGGCGATCAACGCGTTCGGTTTGCAGACGACTGAAGTAAAAGATCGTAATTACTTTACGTCGATCTATTTCCATGACCGTGGACGCATCCTCCATGAAATCGCAACTGACAATCCAGGGTTCGCGATCGATGAAGACTTCGAGATGCTTGGAGAAGGCTTGAAGTTGCCGGAACAATTTGAAGCGCATCGCACCGCGATCACGAATCACGTAACACCTATTACAGTACCGAAGGGGAGACTCATATGATTCATTTATATCAAGCGCCAAAAACAATGGATGCACCGATCTTTTTACTCTTACACGGCACAGGCGGAACGGAACAAGACCTCGTCGGACTCGTCTCGCTGCTTGACCCGGAAGCCGGTTACTTGTCTGTCCGTGGAGAAGTCTCGGAAAACGGGATGCCACGTTTCTTCAAACGGCTCGCAGAAGGCGTCTTCGATGAAGAAGATCTCGCTTTACGGACAGCACGATTGATTCAATTTTTACAGGAACAAGCAGCGGAACGTGACTTCGCACTCGATCGCCTCATTCCGGTCGGTTATTCGAACGGAGCCAACATCGCAGCGAACATGTTGTTTGAAGAAGCACTATTTAAACAAGCCATCTTACTGCATCCGATGGTACCACGTCGCGGTGTGACGTTACCGGACTTATCAAACGTTCGTGTGTTCATCGGCGCCGGTAGTAATGATCCAATCTGTCCCGCTCAGGAAACAGAAGAGTTGTCAGCACTCTTGAAGGAGGCTGGTGCATCAGTCGATGTCACATGGTCGAACTACGGACACCAACTTGTCATGCCGACAATCGAAGCAGCAACCGATTGGTTAAAACACTAAAAAAGGACTGTCCCATCTGCTTCTCTTCTAGAAGGTAATGGGGCAGTCCTCTTTTCGCTTCAAGCGGGATGATCACTTTTTGGACGGGAGTAGACGATGAGCACGCCACGTTCGACAAGCTGAAGGGCAAGGATCTGTTTCACTTCTTCCGATGCCTTCGTCTGAGCGAGCTGCCGGTAAAGTAGGCGAAGTTCACGACGCATCGTCTTACGAATCAGCCACATGCTATCGATCGTCGTGCACCAACTGGTGACGGTCTCATGTCCGATATAATACTGGGTCTGACGTTCAAGATAATGAATCCACCACTCGTCACGCGCCATTTTTAGTACGATACCTGTGAGCCCAAGTACAAGGATCGCGAGGGGAATGCTTTCATATAAAGGAAGACGACCAAGAACGGTACCAACATTCGTGACGAGGGCAAGCATCACCCATCCTATGCATCCGATGACAAGCCAATATCCAAAGTTGAGAGTACTTCGATGTCGTAACGTCACTTTCGGCGTAAGCAATGAAGTGGCCATCAGAAACACCTCCTTGTTAAATAATCGAATTTTCTGACAATTTATAGTTGTCCTTCTACTATAGTTACTTTTTCCCGAATCGTCTAGTCATTAGACATGGAAAATGTGTTTCTTTCTTGACGAAATTCGTGTACGCTAAATGTAGAAGTGAGCGGTTACATAAAGGAGGATATGAAGAAATGATGGATCAGGTTATCTGGATCGCTGTCGGAATCGTTGCTGTTGCTGTTTTCTCAGCATCAAGCGTTGCAGCTTATATGGGTGTTAAAAACCAAGAAGACTAAGAATCGAAAAACGGCTCATCCCGATTGCCGGGATGAGCCGTTTTTTTAATGCGCCATCGCTTATTTGTTTGCTGTTATGTTTGCTTGCAACGCATAAGGTTTTAAGGCATCACTCCAGCGCAGGTAACCCCCACCGACGAGGTGTAATCCATCATACGTCAAGCGATTCTGAAGATACCCTTGTTTGTTCGTCAAGACAGGTCTCAAGTCGACGAATGGGATTTTAAGCGATTGAGCGAGATTTTGTAAATTTCGGTTCAACGCTTCGACATCACGATTGATTCGGACAGAGTCTGAATATTTTGGAGCCACAGGAACGGTTGACTGGAGGACGACGTCGATGTTATTTTTTCGAAGTGTCGTCACGATCGTCGTCATGTTCTCAGTAATTTGTGGAATCGGCGTATAGTGACGGATGTCATTAATGCCACCCATCAAGAAGACGCGTTTTGGTTTCATCTCGAGAATCAAGTCGAGGCGAGTCAAAAAGCCTTCTGTCGTATCGCCAGGAATCCCGAAATTAATGATTGTCGGATCCTCCATCAAGATGCGCCAATCGGCAAAATTCGTCATCGAGTCACCTAACATGACAGCGTTCGCTGATTTTGGGTATTGATAAGTATGGAATAGACTATTCAAACGGACATAGTTCGGGTTCTTATCGTATTGGAATGTCGTGACTGGAGTCGTACTCTTTGCAGGTAAGACGCTTCCGAAGGTTTCGAGCGGTTTACGTCCCAGTAACAATGCAAGGAGAACGACGTTCAAGACGATGGATAGAATCAGGAGTGTCTTTTTCATAAACATTCGTTCCTTTCGAGGGAGTATAAGGGGTAGTGTAACATGAATCGGAATCCTTGGTTTGATAATATCAAAGGTTTTCTTGTCATTTTCGTCGTCATCGGTCACATGCTGACGGATTTACGGTTTGATTATGACGGAAAGTTGCTCGAGACGGTCTATCTATTAATTTACTCGTTTCATATGCCATTATTCATTATCTTAAGCGGTTATTTCTTCCGCGAAAATAAATACTTACGCGTCATCCAATTATTTGCCGTCTATTGTGTCTGGCAAATTTTAATTGGTTCTTGGGCGACACTTGGAGAAGGACTACCACTGTTGTCCGGGGAAAATATCGGAACACATCTACTACGTCCGTATTGGGCACTTTGGTATCTGTTCGTTATGGTCGTCTGGTATATCGTAACGCCGTATGTTGTCCGCTTGCGAGGATATGTCTGGTTTGGTCTCGCGTTCGCTTTGTTATATGGGTTCGAGCTTGAGAACACGGGCTTCTTAGCACTTCGCAAGTTGATCATGTTCTATCCGTATTTCTTACTCGGGAACTATCTATCGGAGCACGAGTTCATCCGGATTTTCGAGATGCCGAAGAATTTCAAGCGGCGGATGAACGTCCGTTTGATTGGTGGTATCACGTTCGCAGCCGTCATGGGCTTCCTGTTATTCGAAGCATGGCGTGATACGCCGAAAGAGATTGTCGACTTTGCAAATGCGTTCAAGCATCGTTTCCCATATGTCGAACAATATGATAGTGACGCGTGGGTTGGTGTACTCAAGCATAGCGTCATCTACCTCTTATCGATTGCGGCTTCGCTCGGTTTCATGATGTTAATTCCAATGCGTCGTTTGCCGCTCATCACGCGAGCAGGGGAACTCAGTCTCTATGTCTACTTGCTTCACGTCTTCTTCGTCATGGCGTGGCGCCAATACGTAACGGATGCGTTCGTTCCGCAAGCATGGCTTGCCTTACTGATCATGATTGGCGTCGCCTTACTAATCGTTGGCATCATCATACACCCGCTCGTCGTCCGTGTCCTCCGTCCTTTGATTGAGATCGACATTCGTCCAATCGTCGAGAAGCGGGAAGACCTTTCAAAATAACGCGGAATGCATTACACTTTAGATAGATGGATTACTAGACGAAGGGCGTGGAAGGTATGTCATATAATTTAAATAATGCGGATGGTGTCGTGAACGTCTCGCAACAAGTCATCGAGGTCATCGCAGGTGTAGCCGTTCAAGAAACAGAAGGCATTGCCTTTACAGCAGACGATTCGAAATTACAGGAAAAACAGATGGTCAAACTTGTAAAAGTCGAAGATGTCGGCGGCGACATCACGGTCAGTTTATCTGTGCATATCAAATACGGCATGTCGATCATCAAGACAGCTGGAAAAGTCCAAGAACGAATCGCGCAAGACATGGAAAACATGCTCGCGTTCCAACCCAAAGCAATCAACGTCCGTGTCATCGGACTCTTAAAAGGATAAGGAAAACGTCTCGGCATCTTGTGTGCCGAGACGTTTTTTTATGAAGAAGGTGGGAGATAGCGAAGTCCGAGAGCATCGACGTGCGGGGCAGTGCAGGAAAAACGGAGACGGATCGCTTGTTGACTATAAGCGGGTAAGGAGAGTCCGGGATGGGTGACATCTGCGATTGGCGTTTCGTCATCCATCAGTTCAAACGTTAGCGCCTCGAGTGTCAGCGTCTGATCGCTCGCATTACGGACGAGAACGATTGCTGTCACAGTGTCTAGCTCGCGCGTGATTGAAACTGGTAAGAGGGACCAACCGTCTGCGGGTGGTGTCGGATGCGAATAAGCGACTTGGCGGATCATCCGTTGCTCGAGTTCCGTGGAGTCGTCTTCGATGAAGAGCTCCGTCAGAGTCTCGCTTGAGAAGACGAGTTGTAGCGGCTCCGTCAACTGTTCGAGGTCGACGAAACATTCGTCTTCTTCAAACGTCAACCAGAGCGGTAACGTCGCCATCGGAAGGATGACCGGGACCTCCTCGATACTGAGAACTTTACGAGCAACAAGTTCATCACCGGATAAAGCAAGGACGACGAGGTCATTCAGGTGGAACGACCGAGACAACGTGTTTTGGAACAAGGCGATGACATGAAGCGGACGGTGTGATAAGACTTGAAACAGATGGATTGCCATCTGATTGGCTTCTAGATCAGGCAGTTGTTTCACGACGTGACGAAAGACGTATTCATCTTCCTTGACGATCGGCATGTCCTCCGTGAAGTAGAGCGGGGGACGGAACACTTCATTCGACGTGTGCATGGTGCAGTTCTCCTTCGCTATCGTGTGTCTGTTCGGCGCGGCAGATGCCTGAAAGGACCTGTTTCTCGAAACTTGCAATGGCATATTCAAAATAATCCATGCCTTCCCGTTCGAAGATGCGGACCGGTTGTTCTTGTCCGTAACTGCGGAGATGAATCCCTTCTTTTAAAGTGTTCATCGCCGTCAGGTGGCGCGTCCATTGCTCGTCCAGTGCAAGGAGGATGAAACGTTTAACGGTCTCTTTTTCAGCTGTGACATGGGCAACGAGTAGAACTTCGGTTTCAGCAATCAGCGGCTCGAGTTGTCGTTTCATCTCGTCGATCGTCTCCAGTCGTTCTAAAGTGACTGGTTGATGTAACAGTTGCTCGAGTTCTGTCATGACGAGAGCCAGTGGCCATTCTTCTGGAACGAGATCGTCAGAGAGTGTTTGGTCGAGGATCGACGGCAAGACACGTCCTGCAAATGGCTGAACGATATCCTCGAGTGACGTCGCATCAACGATTCTGTTCCGGAGATGATAGATCGCTTGCCGTTGTTCACTGATGACTTCTTCGAGCTGAACGAGTTCATCCCGAACACTTCGGTTGACAGATTCACATGTCGACTGAGCGAACTGCAATAGATCCCGGACGTCACGCGAAGTGAGCGGACCGGAAGTATTTCGTACTTTTTGTTGCACACGTTCGAGGCGATCACGCGCGAAACGGCGTGGCAGTTCATCTTCGAGCGAAAGATAAAACTGCGTCAATCCAGGATCACCCTGGCGACCTGCCCGACCACGCAACTGGTTGTCGATCCGGATCGATTCATGGCGTTCGGTACCGATGACGAACAAGCCGCCTTGTTGTCGTGCCGCTTCATCGAGTAAAATATCCGTTCCGCGACCTGCCATATTGGTCGCGATCGTGATTCGACCAGCTTGTCCGGCAGCCGCAATGATCCGGACTTCCTGATCGACGGTTTTAGCGTTCAGGATCTCGTAGGTGAGTCCGTGCGCATCAAGTGT
Organism: Exiguobacterium sp. PHA03; assembly: GCF_041945985.1. Lineage (NCBI taxonomy): Bacteria > Bacillati > Bacillota > Bacilli > Caryophanales > Exiguobacterium > Exiguobacterium sp. PHA03. The sequence continues at coordinate 1,829,461 of NZ_JAUTYQ010000001.1, read as the reverse complement.
CTTCGCGACGCGCAAGGACTGTTCAATCGATGAAGTCCCGATCAAAACCGGTCGTTCCGTGACGTGTGCCGATTTTGTTGCCAGCGCGATGGCTTCTAGCTTTTCGTCGCGTGTTGCAAAGACGACGTCCTCTGCATCGATCCGAATTTTCGGGCGGTTCGATGGAATCGTCACGACGTCCATACCGTACGTCTTTTGAAATTCTTCCCGTGACGTCGCCGCCGTACCGGTCATTCCAGCTACCTGATGATAGAGACGGAAGTAATGTTGGATCGTGATTTGGGCGGTCGTCCGGTTCTCTTCCGTGACCGGAACCCCTTCTTTTGCTTCAAGGGCTTGGTGTAAACCATCGGATAGACTGCGTCCTTCCATCAGACGACCTGTGAAGAGGTCGACGAGCGCGATTTTTTGATCCTTGATGATATAATCGACATCTCGTTTGAGAACGACATGGGCACGTAAGGCTTGAATGACGTAATGGAAGAGGACGGAATGCTCGGCGGCAAACAGATGATCAATCGCAAACGCCTCTTCGATTGTTTCGATGCCATGATCGGTCAAGGCGACGGCTTTGATTTCTTCATCAAACGTATAATCCCGCTCGTCTTCAAACGTCTGGACGACATGACGGACGAGTTGTTGTAATCCTTCGTGGACACTGTCTCGTTCCGCCATGATGAGTGGCGTTTTCGCTTCATCGATTAAAATGCTATCGACTTCGTCGATTAAGGCGAAGTGCAGGGGACGTTGCAGACGTTCCGTCGGCTCCATGATCAGATGATCCCGCAGGTAATCGAATCCGAATTCAGTCCCGACACCGTATGTAATATCTGCTGCGTAGGCAATCCGTTTTTCCTCAAACGTTGCTTCAGCGGAATTGATTCCGACCTGCAATCCTAAAAAACGGTGGATCTGACCGATTTGTTCAGCATCGCGTCGTGCTAGATACTTATTGACGGTAATGACGTGAACGCCTTTTCCATATAACGCTTGGGTGAAGCTCGCGAGTGAAGCGACGAGCGTCTTTCCTTCACCTGTCGCCATTTCGGCGATTTGTCCTTCCAGTAGTGCGAGTCCGCCCATGAGCTGCACATCGTAGTGTCGTAAGCCGAGCGTCCGTTTACTCGCTTCTCGAACAAGCGCAAATGCCATTGGTGAGATTGCATCAATCCGTTCTCCGTTTCGTAGCCGTTCCCGCAACGAAATCGTCAACTCCCGTAACGCTTCATCAGATGTTTGCTCCATTTCTCGTTCTAAGCTATTGATCGTCGTTACGATTTTTTCATAACGATGAACTCTTCGACTTTGATCATTCAACAACTGTTTAACACGTTGAAACATCTTCGTCACTCCCTCATATGCTATGAAGTCATTATAGCAGTTAAAAATTGTAAAACGAATAGTAAAAAACGAAATAAGTAAAACATTCCCTTAAAATTGAAAGCGTTATCAAAAAGAAGGTATCTCAGCTTTAAAAACAAAGAATCAGAAATATTTGATAACGCTTGCAAAGAGTCGAGAGAACCAGTAAAATTATTCATGAGGCAAGTGCAATCGTTTGCGCAAAGTCATTCGATTTCTTGCCTTGCATGGACGATGGAAGAAAGGATGGATGTCGGATGGCACCAACGATCGAAGCGGTCATTTTTGATTTAGACGGCGTAATTACCGATACAGCAGAGTATCACTACTTAGCGTGGAAACAATTAGGAGAGGATTTGGATATCCCGTTCGACCGGGAATTTAATGAGACATTAAAGGGTGTCAGCCGGATGGATTCACTCGAGCGTATCCTTGCGCTCGGCGGAAAACAAAACGCTTTTTCAGAGGACGAGAAGCTAGCACTCGCCGCTAAGAAAAATGAACACTACGTCACATTGATCCAGCACATCTCTGAACAGGATCTTCTTCCTGGAATCACTGCATTCCTCGATGAAATCCGAAACGCTGGGCTGAAAATCGGAATGGCGTCCGCCTCTAAAAATGCGCTGATGGTCGTTGAGGCATTAAAGGTTCGACACTATTTCGATGACATCGTAGACGCTGCGACTGTTGCACAATCGAAACCACACCCTGAAGTGTTTCTCCGTGCTGCAGAAGCACTCGACGTCGAACCGAGTCGTTGCATCGGTGTAGAAGATGCGACGGCTGGCATTACTGCCATCCACGCTGCCGGCATGTATGCCGTCGGAGTCGGACCGGAGTCGGCACTCCATGAGGCAGACTATCGTGTCGATTCGACAGATTTGCTTTCCCTTGAGCAAATCCTCGCTAGTCGCTCCCTTGTCTGAACCATTCCCTGATGGTGAAGGACATTCCTTGAAAGTTATGTATTTAAAAAGGATCGCTTCCCTGAGCGATCCTTTTTAATATGCGGTTGATTTAAAGCGAAGCGAGAATCCCGTCCGCGATTGCTTGCGCGTAGCGGGATTGATATGTTGGATTCGTAAGTTTCGCACGATCCGAACTGTTCGAGAGGAAACCGAGTTCCGCTAGAATCGATGGCGCTTGTGTGCCGCGAATGACAGCATAGTTCGCATAATGAACGCTTCGGTTACGCATGCCAGCATACGAGACGAGACGTTGCTGAACGTTCTGAGCGAGGTTGATCGAAGAAGCACCTTTATAGTAGAAGGTCTCTGCTCCATATGCCTGTTCACTCGTTGAAGCATTGATATGAACACTGACGAAAGCAGTCGTCGCATGACTATTCGCAAGGGCGCTCCGTTCTCCAAGTGACGGGTAGTAATCGTTTGTATAACGTGACATCGTCACATCGACTTTTCCGGCAAGACGTTCAGCGACTTGTTTCGTGACTGCAAGAACGATGTCACGTTCCGTAACGCCGTAACGAACCGCGCCTGCGTCATGTCCACCATGACCTGGGTCAAGGACAAGCAATGGACGGTTTGATGGTGCCGGTTGGAACAGTGTCAGATACGTCGCATCGACATAACCGCTTTGACCACTTGCTGTCCGGACGGAGACGAAGCCTTTCGTTTGATGCCGCGGATTCGTGACGACGACAGGGGTCCCCCGACCGAGACGGGCGATTTGACCACTGAGCGTTGAAGTATTCGCACGAAGAGCGACACTGTTACCGGACGAGATCAAGACATACATCTTCGAACCACTGTAGTCAACGTTTCCAGTCGTCGAGGCAGGGACGGAAGCCCCTTTCTTCAAGTATGTCCCCATGACATAACCTGTCTTCCCTTGGTACTGCACCGTATGCCAGTTCGATTTAACGGCGAGGGAGCTGACTGCTGTTCCACTCGGAATCGTTGTAAGTACTTTCCCGGACGTCGAAGGGGACGAACGGAAGTTCAAGCGATCGGTCGTCGTATAGACCGTGGTCTTAGCTGGTGCAGCTACTTTCTTCAAATAAGAACCCGAAACATAACCAATCTTGTTCGCATAGGTCACTTTATACCAATTTCCGCTTTTAAAACTCGATTGTACGCCTGTCCCTTTAGGAATCGTCAACAAGCGATTAGAAGACGTCGTTGCCGCACTACGTAAGGACAACGCATCGGTCGTCTTATAGGACGTCTTCGTAAAGGACGTACCACTCTCAATCTTTTTCAGGTAAGATCCCGTCACATAACCCGTCTTTCCTTTATATGACAACTTATACCAAGAGCCTTTACGGTAGTTTGACGTGACGTTCGTCGTCTTCGGGATCGTCAGTAGTTTCTTCGAAGAGGTCGAATTCGAACTACGTAAATTCAAAGCATCCGTCGTCTGATACGAAGTTTTCGTAAAGGTTGTGCCGGTCGCAGCCGATACAGTAGAAGTAGAAGCGAAGCAACCGGATACCAACGAAAGTACTAAAGCGGTCTGAAATGTTTTAGGTAATTTGCCCATTAAATTTCCAGTCTCCTTTTCGTTAAAATAAGAAAGATATATCTTGTATTAATAGAACTTAAGTATTATTAAAATAGTTAAATCTCGAAATTATATGTTCCGTTTTCATTCCTTTCTGTTAATATGAAGTGTAGCCAATTTATCGGTAAGGATATGAAAATATTACAGGATAATTAAATAATTAAAGAAATTATATATTATCGAGGCAAATTATAGTTTAATATATTTCAAAATACATACAATTGAAACACAACTGAAACATTAATGTATAAAATAGGAAAGAGGGGCAAGGAATGGGGAACAGTGAACACATCTACCGCGAACTAATGGAAATCGAAGAGGAATACCGTCGTCTGCAACGACGCGCCGAGTATTTGATCTCGGAATTAAGCCGTGGAATGGGAGAACATTCGCAAGAAATCGCCGTCACGCATGAGCGTCCGTTAAAGCAACGTCGCGTCAATCAACGGTATCCACTAGAAGTCTACGTGCACCAAATCAGTGATTTAATGCGCGAGCGTGAATCGATGACAGCACGTGATATCCAAATGGAACTCGAGTTACGTTATCGCCACCAAATCAGCAATATCTATCAATTGATGGCGAAAGTCGAACAGGCAAACCCTGCCATTAAGAAAGTCGGACGCGGTATCTATACATATGATCCAGCTGCTGAAGTACCGATCTTCATGTAAGAGCCGCTCGTCGGCTCTTTTTTTTTATGATATAATTCGCGCAGGAGCGTGATGTTACTATGTTATGGACTGCGTCCATCGTCTGTTTTATCGCCGCCTTACTGATCACACCCGTCGTGAAACGCTTTGCGATTGCAGTCGGTGCCGTTGACAGTCCAGACGCGCGAAAAGTACATGTCCGAATCATGCCGCGACTTGGCGGACTTGCGATCTATATCGCGTTCATGATCGGTTATTTTATCTTACAACCTTCGAGTCCGTATGCGACGCATATTCTAGTCGGCGGATTCGTTATTATTTTGACAGGTGCCTTTGATGATCGATTCCAGCTCAATGCCCGTTTAAAGCTGATGGGGCAAATCGTTGCCGCCGTCATTGTCCTCAACGGTGGGATTCGGATCGAGTTCATCAATCTACCGTTCGACCAACAATTATATCTCGGGTGGTGGAGTGTTCCGTTGACGTTCCTTTGGGTCATCGGGATCACGAACGCCGTCAACTTGATTGATGGATTAGATGGTTTAGCAGCCGGTGTCTCAAGTATCGTCTTGTTGACATTGATCAGTCTTGCCGTCATCCAAGGAAACGTCTACGTGACGATCGTCGCGATTCTCTTATTGATGAGTACGTTCGGCTTCTTGTTCCATAACTTTTACCCAGCGAAGATTTTCATGGGCGATACGGGTGCTTTGTTCCTCGGGTATATGCTCGGTGTGTTGTCGTTACTTGGATTCAAGAACGTGACGCTGTTCTCACTTGCCGTCCCGGTCATTTTGCTTGGTATCCCGATTTCCGATACGTTATTTGCGATCGTCCGCCGGGTGTTGCAAGGAAAACCGCCATTCGCACCGGACAAAGCTCATTTGCATCACCGGTTACTTGATCTTGGCTTTACAATGCGACAAGCGGTCCTTGTCATCTATGGACTCTGTGCAATTTTTGGGATGACGGCAGTTCTCTTTTCTCAGACGAACTCACTTGGGGCACTTGTCTCCCTCGTCATGTTACTGCTTGTCCTCGATATTTTAGTCGAGTCGCTTGGTTTGCTCGGTGAACGCTATCGTCCATTATTGAATTTGTTGGAACGTTTTACATCGAGATAGCGTATGATAAAGACCGCTCAGAAAATGAGCGGTCTTTTTTTAGGAAGGAAGTGTTAGGTTGGAACAACAGTTGAATCAACGCATCGTTTATTTAGATGTGTTACGGGGTTTTGCATTATGCGGAATCCTATTTGTCAATATGCCAAGTTTTCTTGGGGATCGATCACATGCGATGATGGGAGAAGCGGACCAATGGATTCGTCTGTTTTTTGACCTTTTCATCCAGACGAAATTCTATACGCTGTTTAGTGTCTTGTTCGGAGCAGGATTCTATTTGTTCATCCAGCGTTTGCGACAAAAAGGATTATCGAAGATGATTTTTGCGCGTCGTCTAGGGATTCTTTTTCTCATTGGACTAGTACATTTATGCTTGTGGCAGGGCGATATTTTACATACGTATGCGTTGACTGGTTTCATCTTGTTATTATTTACGAAAGCAAAGCCGATTACGAAAATGTTAGTTGCAGTCGTCGGTCAAGTGTATACTTTCCTGATTTACATATCGATTTACCAATATGCTAACGAATTCGGAGATGAATCGAGTATCGAAGAGAATGATTTCCTGCAATCGTTGGTCGCTTCCCGGGATATTGTCGGCTTCATTCACGATGAGATAACCGTTCAACTACCGCAATCCTTTTTGAACACCGGTATCATATGGCCGCAAATTCTGTCGCTGTTCTTAATCGGGGCATTGTTGATGGAACGTTTCAGCACACGACCGCCGACGAATCGTTTTCTCTGGTGGACGCTCGGAATCAGCCTGTTGCTGACGGTGCCATCATTCGTAGGAATCATTCATTCACATATGGACGTACCAGACGGTTCATCTAATCTCTTTTATGTCTGGTTATCAGGTCGGACGCTTGCTATCACCTATGCTTGTGCTGTCGCATTACTCGTCCGTGCTGGACGAATGCGGTGGTTTGCTGGACTGGGACGGATGGCATTGACGAACTATTTAATGCACACACTCGTCTTTACATGTTTCATCTTCCTGAGCGGTCAGTTTGAAACGACGCCTTTATGGCAAGGTCTGTTACTTGTATTCCTGCTTTTGATTACGCAAGGTATCGCATCAAACAGATATCTAAAGCATCATGCACAAGGTCCCATGGAGAAATTGTGGCGAAAGGGAACATACGGGAATAAAAATCATTGAAGTTCACGAGAACTTAATAAATTTTATGTAAAATGAAAGATGGAGGTGAAACATGCATCGTTTAATCGAAATCTTTCTAGTGTCGTTTAAGCTCGGATGTACGTCGTTCGGTGGCCCGGTCGCCCATCTCGGGTATTTTTATGAAGAATATGTCAAACGGAAAAAATGGATCGACGAGAAAGCCTATGCTGACTTAGTCGCGCTCTGTCAATTCTTACCCGGTCCAGCCTCGAGTCAGGTTGGAATGGGCATCGGACTGATCCGTGGTGGGGTAGCAGGAGCAATTATTTCCTTCATCGGCTTCACGTTGCCGTCGAGTATCGCCTTGATTCTGTTCGCGCTTCTTGCGACACGGTTCGACGTTGCAGAAGCTGGATTCATTCACGGATTAAAACTGGTTGCGGTCGCGATTGTCGCTGACGCCGTTCTGGGTATGGGAATGAAGCTTGCGACAGGTGCCAAACGCCTGACCTTGATGTTACTGGCGCTCGCAGGCGTGCTCTTGATTGCCCATCCATTGGTGCAAGTCGGAGTTTTACTACTCGCAGGTCTTATTGCCTTCTTCTGGTTCAAAGAAGGAACGAAGACAGGTGGTTCGTTGTCAATTCGCGTACCACGAATGTTTAGCGTCATCGCACTCGCCTTGTTTTTCGTCTTACTCACCATCACACCGTTTCTCGCTCAAGCGACAACTGGAACCATCCAGCTGACGAGTATCATGTACAGTGCCGGAGCTCTCGTCTTTGGTGGCGGGCACGTCGTCTTGCCGTTTCTTGAGCAATCGCTCGTACCTGGACTCATGAATACGGATACGTTTCTTGCCGGATATGCAGCGGCACAAGCGGTACCGGGTCCACTGTTCACGTTCGCGACGTATCTCGGTACGATCATCTTTGGTATTTCTGGAGGCATCCTTGCGACGCTTGCGATTTTCTTTCCCGGTTTCTTACTCGTTATCGGTGTTTTGCCGTACTGGGATCGCATCCGAAAAAATCAGTCGGTTGGTCGGATGTTGATCGGGGTCAACGCTGCCGTCGTCGGTATCTTACTCGCGGCATTGTACGATCCGATTTTTACATCGAGTATTAAAAGTGGACTCGACTTCTTGATGGCTTTCGGATTATTTTGTCTGTTACGTTTTTACAAGCAGTCACCGCTTCGCATCGTTCTGATCGGTGCAGTGCTTGGGTTTCTTTTCTTCTAAATAACAAAGCATAATAACAAAGCAGCAGCGGACAAATGTCCACTGCTGCTTTGTTATTAGACGTCACATGCGCGTCAAGAAGACGAGTTCAATCTCATCGCGGAATACGCGTCGAACTTCCGTGAAGCCGAAGCGAGCATAAAGAGCGAGCGCGGGAAGATTACGCGCACCGGTCATGACATGTTTTACGTGACTGTGTTCGAATAGATGTTGCAACAAAGATTGTGCAATCCCTTGCCGGAAGTATGCCGGATCAACGACGAGACGGGTGATTGTCAGAGCGTCAACCGTGACAGCACCAGTGATGTTATCGTCGATAACATAAACAAAACCAGTCGGTGCCTCTATGTTGATGTCATCAATCGTTTCGCGTAATGGCGGGAAATCAGCAGTTTCGAGTAATCGTGCTTCAATCTTGTAAGCGCGGCGCTGAACGTCTAATAGTGACGTATGATCAGTTGGTTGAAGTGACCGAATCATCTGCAGCCTCCGTCGTCGTGCCGTCCGTTGTCTCATCAGTCGGTAGATTGAGCTGTTCCTTCAACGTCGTTTTTGCATCCGCAAGTGAAGTCGGATCAATTTGGTAGTAGTAGACACCGTTGATTTTCGTATCTGTTCCTTTTAAATCAATCCGGTTGATCGAACCGATTTTTTTGATGAATGGTTGCAATTGGAATGCTTCCGTCAACGACATGTTCGTTTTGAAGTTATCACCGGTCGCATCCATCAGACTGTTCAATTTCGTGATGGAACCGAATGAGGTGGATTGATCGACGATCGCTTCGACGATTTGTTGTTGGCGTTTTGTTCGACCGATATCACCTTCAGGATCTTGATAACGCATTCGGGCATAAGCGAGTGCTTCCTCCCCGTTCAACGTTTGTTTCCCCGGCTCCAATTTGACGCCATTGCGCTTATCGGATGAGTCGAGCGTATCGATTGGTAATTTGACGTCGACATCGATGCCACCTAAGGCGTCAACGATCGCGACGACACCGTTGAAGTTGATCGAGGCATAATAGTCGATGGGGATATCAAGTAATGTCTCGACGGTTTCAATCGTTGAATCGATGCCACCGAAGGCATAGGAATGGTTGATCTTATCTTCATAACCAACCGAAGGAATCTGGACAAGTGAATCACGAGGAATACTGACCATATCGACCGTCTGATCATTCTTGTTGAATGTCGCGACGATCATCGTGTCAGCACGTGAGGAGGTATCGCCAGGTCGTTCATCCGTTCCGACAAGCAAGACAGAAAAGTGGTCTTTCGTCAAATCAATCGCAGCTTTTCGTTTCTCAGACTTGTCCCCACGAGCTAAATCGACTTTTGAGTCGTTTGCGGTCTGAAATGTCTTGTACGCGACATACGCGAAGGTCGCCCCTCCGCCAATAAGCACGATAAGAAAACTGATCACGAACACTTTGAACCAAGAACGTTTTTTCTTTATCTTTTTTTTATTGCTTCGGGTTCGCTCTTCCACGTTCATTAACTCCTAACTTTATCTGAATTTTTGAAAAACTTTAAAATTCTTTACAATCAGTATAGCAGTTCAGGAAATAATGTCACGTTCGAGGTAGCGTGTAGAGCCGCTTGACAACTCAGCTTGACCATTCGTCATATTCGTCATCCAGTCGAGAAAATCCGGAACATCGGCTGTCTTGACGAGGACGTCGATCTGGACTTGATCGAGGTAATGGATCTGATCAATTGGATGGACGCTTGCCCGCAGTTCGTTCTCGAGTTTTCCAAGCCATGTATAATCGACGGTGACGGAGACGACAGTATGTTCGATCCGTTCGACGACGCCGACTGCGTTCAGTGCTTCAGAAACGCTCGAACCATAAGCGCGGATCAATCCACCGCCACCCAGCTTGATACCGCCGAAATATCGTGTCACGACAACGACCGTATCGCGTAAGTCTCGCTTTTTCAATACTTCAAGCATTGGAACACCGGCCGTTCCGCTCGGTTCACCGTCATCATTCGCTTTTTGGATCTCATTGCGTTCACCGATGACGTAGGCGGAACAATTATGGTTCGCATCGTGGTGTTTTTTTTTCAGCTCGGAAATGAACGCCTGGGCTTGTTCTTCCGTCGTTGCACGCGCTAAATAGGTAATGAATCGTGACTTTTGGATAATGATTTCGTGGAAACCGTTTTCTTTTACTGTATAATAATTAGATAATGTCATAATCAAAAATGTCCTCCTCGTTAACTAGTTCTTTCTAGCATAACGACGTTCCAAGAGAGAGACAACCGTAGACGACTGGCAAGGAATGGAGGGAGTACCATGACGAATGAGATGAGGGAGCGGCTATCCTTGAATGATATCGTACAGAACATCATCGGCGTCGTAGAAGAGAGTCGGGAAGAAATCGTCCGGATTACGGAAAGTTCTCGCGAACAGTATGCCGAAATTCAGCAAGAACTACGCGACCTGAAGATTCGGGTGCACGACTATATAAAAGAAGCAGAACGACTTGAACGGCACATCAAGGATGCGAAGGCGCGACTCGTCGTCGTCAGTAAGAACTTCGACAGCTACTCGGAACAGGATGTCCGGTCGGCCTATGAGACTGCAAACGCGTTGCAGCTCGAATCGTTCATCAATCAACGAGACGAGATGAATTGCCGAAAACGACGTGATGAGCTCGAGCGCCGACTGATTCAGCTCGATGAGACGATAGAACGAGCAGATCAATTGATTGGACGTGTCTCGGTCGTCTTGAACTTCTTGACGGACGATATGCAGATGATGAATGAAAAATATGAAAAGGCGATGCAAAAGCAGGAGATGGGTCTAAAAGTCTTCCAGTCCGCCGAAAATGAACGCCGCCGGCTGTCGCGCGATATGCATGATGGTCCGGCACAGACGCTTGCCCATGTCTTGATCCGGGCAGATTTGATTGAAAAGATTCACCAGCACAATGGGGCAGAGGCAGCTTTTGAAGAGATTCACCGTTTACGGACGTTGATTCGGGATGGGCTTGCTGATATCCGTCGTATCATATACGATTTACGTCCGATGACGCTTGACGATCTCGGATTCGTTCCGACGCTCGAACGTTATCTTCGTCATATTCAAGAAATTTCGAATATTCCGGTTCACTTCAACTATCTTGGAGGCGGTGAACGAATCGATTCGACGTATGAAGTCGCCGTTTTCCGAATCGTGCAAGAAGCCGTTCAAAATGCAGTTAAGCATTCCAAAGCGAGTGACATTCGTATTATCATAGAACAATATCAACATTCCGTACGAATCCATGTAAAGGATAATGGCGTTGGATTTGATTTTGATTCCATCGTCGCGTCGTGTGACGAGTCATTCGGACTCGTCGGTATGCGTGAACGGATCGAATTGATCGATGGTGAATTCGAAATCGAGACGCAACCCGGAAAAGGTACGGTCATCAAGGTAAAGATTCCAATCGAGGAATCCGAAGCGAGAGGGGAAACACTGTGAACAACGAGCAAGTGAAAGTAGTCATCGTCGACGATCATCAGTTATTCCGCGAAGGCGTTAAACGAATTCTTGATTTCGAAGAAGAGTTCGTCGTCGTAGCGGAGGGGGAAAGTGGAGCGGAAGTCATCTCGCTCGTCGAAACCCACCAACCGGATATCGTCTTAATGGATATCAACATGCCGCAAGTCAATGGTGTCGAAGCAACAAAACGTCTGATGGAAGTCTATCCGGACGTCCGTGTCATCATCTTATCGATTCATGATGATGAGACATATGTCATGCATGCACTCGGTGCAGGCGCGGTCGGTTATCTCTTAAAAGAAATGGCAACCGATGAGCTCGTCAATGCGATTCGTTCCGTATACCGCGAAGGTGGCTACGTCCATCCGAAGGTCACACCGAACTTGTTACAGGAATATCGTCGTTTGATGAAGATGAAACAAACGATGGCATCACAGCCTGTTGAAAAACGAGTCGCGGAAGCACCGCTCCACGTTCTAACACGTCGCGAATGCGAAGTCTTACAGTTACTGGCGGACGGCTTCTCAAACCGCGCGATCAGCGATACGTTATACATCAGTGAAAAGACGGTTAAGAACCACGTCTCATCGATCCTTCGGAAGATGAATGTACCGGACCGTACTGGTGCCGTCGTCGAATCAATCCGCCGTGGATGGGTCGTCGTCTAATATCTCGAAAGACAGGAGCCGGGGCTCCCGTCTTTCTTTTTTTATCCAAGGAAAAATGCTACACTTAAAAACGATTGTGGCGTGTCACATTCGGCAGCGTCACGACGGAACTATAAAAGCGAGGAAATTCACGGATGAGCCAGATTGTGATCTTAACGGATAGCACAGCCTATCTGCCAACTACCTATTGTGAAGAACATCAAGTGCACGTCGCACCACTTAGTGTCATCTTCGATGGTGACGCCTATCGAGAAGGGTTTGACATCTCAGTAGCTGAATTTTATAAACGCATCCAGACGGGCAGCCTCCCGACGACATCACAACCGAACATCGGTGATCTCGTTGCGTCGTTCGAGCAATTGCCGGAAGGAACGGATATCATCGGTATCACACTATCGAGTGGAATCAGTGGAACGTATCAAGCGTTACATACGATCAACATGATGGTGGAGCATGTTAACGTTCATCCAATCGATTCACGTATTTCCTGTATGCCGCAAGCGTTTCTCGTCCAAGAAGCCGTTCGTTTGCGAGATGCAGGAGCGACGGCAGAGACGATCGTTAATCGTCTGGAGACATTAAAAAAACAGATTCGAGCCTACTTCGTCGTCGACGATCTAGCCCACCTTCAGCGTGGTGGACGTTTGAGTGTCACACAGGCATTCGTCGGCTCGTTTCTGAAGATAAAACCGGTCCTTCACTTCATCGACGGGAAAATCGTTCCGTTCGAAAAAATCCGAACGTTCAAGCGAGCGGTCAATCGAATCGAGGAAATGATGAAGGAAGACATCAAAGGGGACGGAGCAGGATATGTCATCGGTGTCATCCATGCGGAGGATTCTATGAAAGCAGAAGCAGAAATTGCCGAACTAACGGCACTTTTCCCGCAGGCGCGCATCGAGATGAGCTTCTTCGGACCCGTCATCGGGACACACCTCGGACCTGGTGCAATTGGGATCACGTGGTATCATGCAGCGGAATGAACAACATAACCGATAAAACAGATGAGCAGCAGGAATTCTCTTACGTTGAGAATACCTGTTGCTTTTGTTTTGTCAAAATCCTCGATTTTCATGAATGATTCTACTTACGACAACTTTTAGAGACATAACATACACTATTTTTTTAAATTGACTGAGGAAAAAAGCGATGGAGCAGGAACGAATGCGGACAAGGAGATACCAGGCATATGCGAGAAAGGAACGTCACAGAAAGGAGAGGTCATGATGATGGATCTTCGAGGACGACTCGTACCTGCTGAATGGATAGATACACCAAACGAAACATATCGATACATGCCAGCCGTAACATGGCGTTGTCAACGGTGTGGCGCACTACCAGTACGAGGTGCCTGTACATGTGGAAAAGCCTGTCATTATTGTCGAAAATGTCTCGCTTATGGCAAATTGCGAAGCTGCGGGAGGCTCGTGACGGATTTGGAGGCGCTTGATCCAGTGATCCCGTCGCAACACGGACCATTGTTGTTGACGCCGGCGCAACTGCGCATCGCACAAGCAATCCAGCAGACCGTCTTGCGTCCGAAACGACTTCTTGTCCATGCCGTGTGTGGTGCCGGAAAAACGCCGATGCTCTTTCCAGGAATCGCCGACGCCCTTACAAACGGACGACGTGTTCTTGTCGCAGCACCTCGGGCAGATGTCGTCCGGGAATTGACAGGACATTTGAAGCGAGCATTCGCAAATACGTCCATTGTCTCTTTATACGGTGGTTCGTCGGAGCGTCTCGAGTTAGGTGACATCACGGTCAGTACGACACACCAATTGATTCATTACCAGCATTGTTTCGATGTCGTCTTCTTGGATGAGGTCGATGCCTTCCCTTACCGGATGGACCGGACGTTGCACCGGTACGTCAAACGAGCAATGACGAAAGACGCTGCCTTGATTTTATTAAGCGCCACCCCTTCGTTTTGGCATCGACGCTTTCCGATAGTCCGACTGATGCGGCGCTATCACGGGTATCCGTTACCGGTACCAAAGCTCGTCGTACCTTATACCGAACAGATCGTATTCGATTGGTTGGCGCGTCATGCTGCTGTACCACGGCTCGTGTTCGTCTCGCGTATTGCGGAGCTTGAGCGATGGCAGAACCGATTCGCAGATGCAGGCTATACCGTCGAGACGGTCCATGCCGCGGATTTAGAACGAGTCGAGAAGGTCCGACGCTTTCGACAATCGACAGGAATCTTACTGACAACGACGATTCTAGAGCGGGGTGTGACGATCGAAAACGTCCAGGTTGCGATTCTTGATGCCGATCAAGGATTCAGTACGGCAGCCTTGATTCAAATCAGCGGACGTGTCGGACGATCGTCGGCGTATCCAGATGGTGACATTTTATTTTGCGCCAATGACCGAAGTGATGCGATGTATGAAGCGATCCATCACATTAAAAAAGCGAATGCCGTGCAATCATGAATCGATGTTTATTCTGTCAAGAGGTCTATCTACCTAGTTGGGAACTCGGAAATCTATGGACTAGGCAAGTAACCTGTCCGACCTGTAAAATAAAGTTTGTAAAAAGAGGGGAATGCGTCGATTGTGGAAAGCCAGGTTCGCCATGCTGTTCAGATTGTACGGCGTGGCGGCAACAAGGGCTGACGCTCCAGACGACACCTCTTTATCTGTACAATGATGCAGCTAAGGAATTCATGCGTCGGTTCAAGTTTCTCGGAGATACTGCGTTGCTTGAGATGTTTACCGATGACTTGAAGAAGGTAAAAATCAAACAAGCTGTTCTTGTTCCGATACCGTTAAGCACCGAGCGTCTCGCAGACCGTCGTTTCAATCAAGCGGAGTTGATCGCACGCCAGATGCGTGGGAAAATCGCGCTGTATTTGAGTCGTTTGGAAGGTCCTGCCCAAAGTAAGGCAGGACGACAGGCTCGGCTTGCGCGAAGTAATCCGTTTTGCGTGACGAATGACGTCAAAGGGAAGAACATCGTGCTCGTCGATGACGTCTACACGACAGGTGTGACTCTTCGGCAGGCAATGTTTCGACTGAAGGAAGCAGGCGCAAAAGAAATTTCTGCTGTAACTTTATTTCGAAGTGTTTAAGAAAGCGACAATCCTGCCGATACTCTGTATGAGGTGAAAGAAATGGATGTCATCAATTGTAAATCTTGCGGAAAGTTAGTCGTGCGTCAATCTTCAGAACTGTGTATTGATTGCATACGAAAGGATCATACGGATTTTGAGAAGGTGCGCGAATTTCTGCGAGAACGACGAAAAATCCGGACTTCACCTAAAGATGTCGAGATCGGAACGGGTGTCAGTCGAGATACCGTCTTCCGTTACATCAAGGAAGGGCGCTTATTGATCTCCGAGATTTCCCAAATGGAAATCATGTGTGAGAATTGCGGGAAGCCCTCCCGTGAAGGCACGATTTGTGCCGCATGTCGTGATCGTTTACGACGTGACCTCGCCCAGGCGATGCTTGACTCTTCTGACTCTTCGAAACCAAGGACGTATCGGACTTGAACTAAGAATCTTGTAGTCTAGAAAGCAGGTGTTCACATGCGAATTGATTCTACGAAATGGGTGAACATGCCCAAAACGTACGAAAGAACTCAATCAGTAGAAGGAACAAAAAACCAACGCACGAACCGTCCGGACGAAGTCAGTATCTCAACAGAAGCGCGCGCGCGTTTTAATGAGACACAGACCTCACGGACTGAAAAGATTGAATCCCTCAAGCAGGCGATCCAGGATGGAACCTATAAACCGGACGCGAAAAAAATCGCGGAACGTTTCTTGAACCTGTAAGCGGGACATCGTAGAAAATGGAGGCGACTCGGGGCACGGATGCGCGGGTCGTTTTTTATATGAATGGAACCTTTTTAATTCGGAAGGAGAAACCGAATGCAACTCATCAATCAACTCAACGAGGCGCACGCTCAATTGCTCGCGCTCGCAGAAGAAAAGAAGCACGTCTTGATTGCAAACGACATGCGTCGCTTGTCTGAAATCGTCAAGGAAGAACCGGTACATATCAAGCGGATTGAAGCATTAGAGCAAGAGCGACTTGCACTCATGGGTAGCGTTACGATGACCGAATGGATCGAGACGCACCCGGAAGATATCGACTCACTCCGGACATTGTTGCAGACGATCGGTCAGTTGCGGCAGCTGAATGCACAGAACGCAGAGCTGCTCGAGCAATCGTTGCACTATTTGGATTGGCATCTCCAACTTTTGATTCCAGAAGCAGACGACTTCACATATGGTCAGTCCGCACTGAACCAGACACACTTTAACCGAAACGCGTAAGGAGGAATACGGATGGGATCGACTTTCATGGGGCTTGAGACAGGACGTCGGGCATTAACGACGAACCAGTGGGCCCTGCAATCGACTGGAAATAACATTGCGAACGCCGGTACGGAAGGATTCTCTCGTCAGCGTCTCGTCATGGGAACGACAGAACAGCTTTCGATATCGCTTGGATCTGGCCGAAATGGACAAGTCGGAACGGGTGTCCGCGGAGAAATGATCGAGCGGATTCGTGACATCATGCTCGATAAGCAATACCGGGATGAAGTGACGAAAGTTTCCTATTACGGCACGAAGGAAGCGGCTTTCGGACGGATGGAAGATATCATCAATGAACCGTCGGATACGGGTCTTGCGAAGGCATTCGACGGATTCTGGGAATCACTTCAGACTTTGTCGACGAATCCGCAGGACTCGGGTGCACGCAGTGTCGTCCGGCAAAAAGCAGAGACGCTCGCACAGACCTTCAATTACATGTCGAAGGCAATCAATCAGGTCAAATCAGACTTAAAAAGTGAAATCGATGTCTCGACGAAAAAAGTCAATGATCTCTTGCAAAAAATCCATAACATTAATACGGAAATCCACGTCGTCGAACCGCTCGGTACCTTGCCGAACGCGCTCTATGATGAACGTGATCGCTACTTCGATGAACTTGCTCAATATGTCGATTTCGAAAAAGTGACGGTAGACGCTCAGGCGATTGAAACAGGGAAGATGGGGAATGCGTTACGCAATGCAGAAGGACGTATTGACGTCAACATCAAGTTTCCGAACGGGGACAAGCTGCTTGCGGTCGACTCCGACTTACCGAAAGCAGGGACACTAACCTTCACGACGAACGATCAAGGACTATACACAGGCTTCAAATCGGAGACACAAACCTACACGTTCGATCAGCTAGGCGGTTTCTCAACAGGTCGTTTGACAGGATTGATCGAGATGTACGGGCAAGAACGAAACGGTCAAGCTGTCGGTGAATACGTCAAGATGGAGAGTCAACTTGATGAGATGGCGAAGACCTTCGCCGATGCGTTCAACGCCGCGCACGCGACGAACTTGAAAAAAGACGGGACAGCGGGATCGAACGCGTTCTTTGCTTCGACAAGTGGCGACATCACGGCAGCAACGATTTCTGTCGGTAAGGAGATCAAAGCGAGTCTCGATAACATTGCGACGTCGACGGACGGCAACATCGGGGATAGTCAAGGGGCATTGAAACTGGCGAAGATGAAGACAGCGAGCATCGAATTTACGGAGTCGAACACGACGACGACGATCGGCTCGTTCTATCAAAACGTCATCGGCGATATGGCGGTCTCGACCGATCAGGTCGGACGCCTTGGTAAGAGTGCTGCTGTCTTGATGGAAAGTGCGGATCAGCGCCGCATGTCGATGTCTGCCGTCTCGATCGATGAAGAGATGACGATGATGATTCAGTATCAACACGCTTATAATGCAGCAGCACGAAATATTACGACCGTCGATGAGATGCTTGATAAAATCATCAACGGTATGGGACTCGTAGGACGGTGATGAATAGATGAGAGTAACACAAACGATGTTGACGAAAACGAATATCGGGCACTTATCCTCAAGCTATCAGCGCTTGAGCACGCTTCAGGAACAATTGATCAGCGGGAAGAAAATTCAGCGTCCATCCGATGATCCGGTCGTTGCGATGCAAGGCGTGCGTTACCGGACGGAAGTACGAGAAGTCGAACAGTTTAAGAAAAATGCCAGCGAAGCAACGGGCTGGATGGACTTGACGGATTCGGCCCTTAACGAAGTCACATCAGCGATGAGTCGGATTCGTGAGTTGACGACACAAGCGGCGACGGATACGTATGATGCGACACAGCGTAAAGCGATCCAGAGCGAGGTCGGTCAATTGATCGAACACATCGGGACGCTCGCGAATACGAAATACAATGAAAAAGGGATCTTCAACGGGACGAAGACGGATACGGAATTCGTCTCGATGGACGGATTGCGTGATTACTTAGCAAGTGCTTCAGGTCCTGTTGACGGTGTCTTCACGGATGGAGATCCAACAGGTAAGGAGACGGAATCAATTCAATATGAAGTCTCTTCCGGTATCGAAGTCCAAGTCAACATCTCGCCACTTAGCGTCTTCGGACCGGGAACGTTCCAGACATTGAAAAAAGTCTACGATGCCCTAGGGACGAATGCTGACAATAATGGAGCTGCTTTATCCGGTATGTTGAAGGATATCGATGAGATGGTGAACGGCACGGTCGAGACGCGTGCGGATCTCGGGGCACGGGTTAACCGGATGGATTTGAACACGTCACGGCTCGAGGATCAGGAAATCATCGCGAAGACGGTCATGTCGGATAACGAAGACATCGAGGCGGAAAAAGTCATCATGGAACTGAAGTCGTACGAAACGTTACACCGAGCGGCGCTCAGCGCCGGAGCACGAATCATTCAACCGACGTTACTCGATTTCCTACGATAAGGGGTGAAGGCAGATGAATCTTCCACATCTTGAAATGCGTCAGACGGTAGCACGAATCGGGATGAACATCACGCGTCCGCAAATCGAGCAGAAGCAGACACCTGCCTCCCTTTCGATCGAACAGCCTCGCGGGGAACTGTCGATTGAAACCGTCGCGGCACGTCTTGAGATCGATTCGACACAAGCCTGGATTGAGATTGGGCGTGTTCCTGCGCTCGAGTCCGTTCGGCAGTACGCTGCCTACGGTCGACAAAAGGGACAGGAAGCGGTCGCGCAGAGAGCATCGGAAGGGGATCAACTGATGCGGATCGAGCAAGGTGGGGGAACGGTCGCGCGGATTGCAAAAATTAACGACGCACCGCCTGCCGAAGTGACGACACTCGGATTCATCCCGCGGAGTCTTGATCGGGTCAAGACGACTTTTACACCAGCGGAAGTCCGATTGAGCTACACCGCGAATCGTCCGAAGATCGATGTCGAAACGCATCAACCGGAGCTGACCGTAAAAGACGGACAGGTCGAGATTTTCTTACAAGAACAAAATCAATTGAATATGTGGCCGGTTGGTGGCATATTCGACGGGGAAGGATAACGACATGCAAATCGAAACCGATTTTTTTGGAACTATCACGATTAACGAGACGGAAATCATTACTTTCGCGTCCGAATTACCGGGTTTTCCGGACGCGAAGCGCTTCATCCTGCTCCCGTTCGGAGAGGGCGTACCGTTCTGGTCGTTTCAATCGATTGATCAGCCGGAGTGTGCGTTCGTCGTGACGAACCCGTTCTGGATTGATCCGGAATACGTCTTCGAGTTACCGGACGCAGCAAAAGAACAGCTCGGGATTGAGGATACAGCGCAAGTCGCTGTCTATACGACGGTCACGTTGCGAGATCCGTTCACGACGTCGACGACGAACTTACGGGCACCCTTCGTCATGGAGACGAAACAACGACTCGCGAAACAAATCATCTTAGACGATACATATACGAATCGTCATCTGATCGGTAGCCTGACGGAAGTAGGTGGTCGCTGATGCTCGTACTGAAACGAAAGACGGGAGAAGCGATTCAAATTGGTGACGACATTGAACTGACAATTCTTGCGATTGAAGGCGATCAAATCAAGCTCGGTATCAAGGCACCGCGACAGGTCGACATCCACCGGAAGGAAGTCTACTTGTCGATCCAAGAAGAGAACACGGAAGCCTCCCGTAGCACAGGGTTGATCGGACAACTCTTGAAACAACAGGAAAAATGATTCCATTTGAATGTCATTGGAACGTATTTTTCTTGTGAACGATACGCTTCAAACGAGGATGAAAAGACTCCCTTTGCCTGAATCTAGCGCAAAGGGAGTCTTTCTTATCATGAAACGAATGCTGAAACGCGTTGAATCGTGTATAGTAATGGAGAGAAAAGAAACCTTTTGAGCCAAAGAGGGAGTTGTCAGGAATGAATGAGACGAAGCAGCTGAAAAAAGACGCGAACCGAGTATTGAAAGCGACGAGTCGCACCTTCTATATCCCGATTAGTCGACTATCGCAAGACTTACAGGAAGCGGTCGGTGCTGCTTATCTATGCATGCGCGCCATCGATGAGATTGAAGATCATGAAGACTTGGCGACGGACGTCAAGACGATGTTGCTCCGAGAGACGGCATTGTTGATGCGGGGCACATTTTCCGCTACCGCCTATCTTGAATTGATTGCTCCGTATACTGCACATCTACCAGAAGTGACGCTCCGTTTACCGGAGTGGATCGCCTATTGTCCGGCCGCAATTCGTCCGAAGGTCCTCGATTCGACGGCGGAGATGGCAGAAGGCATGGCGGTCTGGGCTGAGCGTGACTGGACGGTCGAGACGGAAGCGGATCTTGATGAGTACACATACTATGTCGCCGGACTTGTCGGTGTTATGTTATCCGACATCTGGTACTGGAAGGCTGGTATCGTCACCGATAAACAGCAAGCGATCGGATTCGGTCGTGGTTTGCAAGCCGTCAACATCCTTCGTAACCAACAGGAAGATGCGGAGCGTGGTGTCGGCTACTTCCCACCTGGTTGGACGACGGATACGATGTTCGCCTATGCGCGTGAGAACCTTGCAGAAGCCGATGCGTACCTTGCGTCCATTCCGAAGGAGACGACGATTTATGAATTCTGTCACATTCCACTTGCACTCGCACATGGAACGCTGGATGCCCTTGCAAAAGGGAAAGAAAAACTGAGTCGTCCGGAAGTCTTGAAGATCGTCGGCGCCGCCGTACTAAAACGATAAGTACAAACGAACAGCCGCCCGTTTCCGTCAAGGAAGTGGGCGGCTGTTTTTAACGTAATAGATAAAAAGCGAGTCCAATCAAGGCAGAACCCGTCCAAATCAAAGCGATCGTCCGTCCATGGGGCAAACGATAGCCGGCGCGACGGGAGACGAGTAGTCCGATCGTCATCACCGTCAACGCGATAAACCAGGTCAAGAACACAGATAGCTGTTGCATGTGTCTCTCCTTCCATCAATGCAAGTCAGACAGATAGGTCAACACTTTATCTTCATACGCCTTCCGGTCATGCGCGTATGACTGGACGTGTCCGCCGTTTTCCGTCACGTAGAGTTCCGAGCGCGGTGCAGCTTTTTGGATTTTCATGCTTTCCGTGACGGGAATCGCATCATCATCCTTCCCGTGAATCAACAGAATCGGGTACTCGATGCGCCGGACCGCTTCGACCGGTTTGACTCGTTCTGGATTAAGACCTGTCAACGGTGGCGTGATTTCAAGGATGATCGGTGTGAACGGGAAGTTCGGTAACCCGCTCCAGACGGGCAGGTTCGTTGCGAGATAATTCTCGAGATCGCTGAACGGACTGTCGGCGATAACACCGACGACATCCGCTTTCGGTGCCGTTACGAGTGATGTCGCTGCGCCCATCGAGATACCATAGAGGACGACCGGTTTTGAAGAACGTGACTTCGCGTAACGAACAGCTGTCAGTAGATCATCTTGTTCCTTGGCACCCACCGTAACGCGTTTCCCGTCCGATTCACCCGATCCTCGGAAATCGAACGTCAAGACGTTGTATCCGGCATCGTGAAACTTCTTAAATAGCGGGAAGACAGGAACATCATCTTGTTCCCGGTTCTTGCCATAGCCGTGAGCGAAAACGATCGTCAACTTCGCATCTTCGCTTGGCATCCACCAGCCAGACAAATGTGTCCGGTCTTTATAAGAACGGAAGGTGACATCTTCATAGTCAAGTCCTTCTGCTTTTTTGGGTGTCGTCGTCAAGGCTTCGCGTTCCGGTTGCGTCAACGATGATCCGACATAACCGGAAATCCCGATGACAACGATGACAGCGAGCGTCACGATGACGATCACGCCGCCGATGATTTTCTTACGATGTTTTTTCCACACCCGCGTTCCTTCCCTTCGTTCGGTTAATGGATATCTTTTTTCTTGAAGCGACCGCCATGGACATCATGGATGTTGCCGATCGCGATAAAGGCTTGTTCATCGAAGTCACGAACGATGTCCTTCAGTTTCGATTCTTCGAGCCGGCTGATGACACAAAAAATGACTTTTTTGCCGTCACCGGTAAAGGCACCTTCCCCGTTTAAGTACGTCATGCTTCGACCAAGTCGGTCCATGATCGCAAGACCGATCTCTTCGTAATTCTCCGAAATGATCCAGACACTCTTCGATTGATCGAGTCCGTCGATGACGACGTCAATTGTCTTGAAGGCGACGAAATAGGTGATCAACGAGTACATCGCTCGGTCCCAACCGAAAACAAATCCAGCAGCACCGAGAATGAAGACGTTGAAGAACATGACGATCTCACCGACTGAAAACGGTGTCGAGCGGCTGAAAGAGACAGCAAGAATCTCAGTTCCGTCGAGTGATCCACTCGAACGGATGACGATCCCGACGCCGATTCCGAGAATTAAGCCACCGAAAACGGTCGCGAGCAGATCAACGCTCGTCAAGGGACCGATGTGTTCGAGGAGTTTCGTTGCGATTGCCATGACGAAGATCGCATATAACGTTGACAGGGCAAACGTCTTTCCGATCTGCTTATAGCCGAAAAAGATGAACGGGATGTTCAAGAAGAATAGCCACAAAGCGAGCGTCGTATCTGTCACCTTTGAGCCGATGATCGAGATTCCGACGATCCCGCCATCGATGATGTTATTGGGAACAAGGAATCCTTTCAGTCCAAGTGCGAAGATGATGGCACCGATTGTTAGCATCAGTAATCGTCGAAAAAGCTGACCTTTCGTAGAGCGACGATGATGTTTCGTAGGTAGTGGTGACTGCATGCCATTCCTCCCTTCTATAGTAAAACGCTTTAGGATTACTATAACAAAAAAGCACGAAGACGTGTGTGAACGTCTTCGTGGAGAGGTCAAGGGCGATAACGTAACGACTGGAAGAAACGCATGATCTGTTCTGCTTCGATCGGATTTGTATATTCACCGATGTATTGATGATCTTGTTGTCCGGTGATCGTCACCGTACAGGAGACGAGTTGAACTCCTTCACTCAAGCGAATCTCAAACGTTGCGTCCGACAACGGTAACAACGTCTTCGACGAAAAATAGAGTGCCCGCGTACTCGTTTGATGCGCTTCAATGTCTGAGAAGGGCAGTTCGAACGACTGGGTATGATGTGTCAGCATGCGAACTTTCCCAGAGACGGAAAAACGGGGGATGGTATCGCTCGACAAGGAACAGGCTTCGATCGGATACAAAATCTCCCGCAGGAGGAACGATTCCATGACGTCCGCTGGAACCGGGCGACTGAATAGATAGCCTTGGATACTCGGACAATTGAGTGTACGGAACGTATCGAGCTGACGGAGCGTCTCGATGCCCTCTGCGACGACGGTCAGATTGAACTCACCTGCCATGTAGAGAATGCTTTTGACGATCGCTTGGGCTTTAGCGTCGTCCGTGATGTGGGTCGCGAACTGCCGATCGATCTTGATGACGTCGATCGGATACCGTTGTAGGTAGACCATTGAGGAATAACCTTTCCCGAAGTCGTCGAGTGCGATCCGAACACCGATCCGGCTGACATATTCGAGCGTCCGACTCGTCATCGGATCATCCATGATTAAAGCCGCTTCCGTGATTTCAAGTTCAAGTAACTCAGGCGCAAGATCGTACGTCGACAGCATCCGCTCGATATGGTGTTCGAAGCCGGGGATCAAGAATCGTTTCGGTGAAACGTTGACGGAAATTGGAACAAGCTCTGCTCCGGTCGCCTTCCAGTCTTGCATCGAACGACACGCCGTCTCGACGACCCAGTCTCCGATCGCGATATGTAAAGCACTCTCTTCGGCAAGCGGAATGAAGTCGTTCGGTGGAATTCGTCCCCATTCCGGGTGTTGCCAGCGAATCAGTGCTTCGAGACCGACAATCTTTCCCGTCCAGCTGTCGACCTTCGGTTGATATTCGAGAAACAGTTGATTACGTTCGATCGCGTAATGTAAGTCCTGCTCGAGCCGGTAGCGCCGGTAATAATCGATATCGAGATTCGATGCGTAGTGGTGTATCGTACTGTGATTTTCACGACGCGATCGTCGTAAGGCGGTATAGGAATGCTTCAATAATTCGACGGCGTCTGTACTGTCTTCCGGATAACGACTGACCCCGACGGAAATACGTGCGAACAAGGCGTATGGTTCGATCGAGATCGGTGTTTCCGATAGATCGAGTAGTGCCTCAGCGCATGCCGTCACATCCTGTTTAAAGCTTGTCGGTACGAGCAAGGCATACTCATCACCACCAAGATGTCCGAGAAACATTCCATCTGACTTTGTTTGTTGTAATAAGGCAGCCGTTCCTTTTAGCCACTGATCACCGGAGCCATGTCCGAAGGCATTATTGATCTCAGCAATCCGGTTGAAGGAGACGGTGAGGACGAAGAAGGGGTGGTCCTTCTGTTGCCACACATCGATCGTCTCAATCAGTGCTTGCCGGTTCGGCAGATGCGTCACAGCGTCACGCAAAGCGAGCTGCCGCAATCGTTCCTCGTACGCTTTTTGAAGCGTGATATCATGCATGATACTATTCGTATAGGCAATCGTACCGTCCAGTTGGAAGACCGGGATCTGTTGATCCTCAATCCATTTGACGCGACCATCCGGGAAGTGAAGACGATACTGGATCGTACCAGCCTGACCGTCGACCAACCGTCTAATGAACTGTTTCATCGCCGCGTGATCGCGGACGTCCAACCGCTCGAACAACCACTCATGGCTAAGAATTAAATCCTGCGGCAATTCTTCAAAGATGTGCAGGAACCCTTGTGAGTGAAAGAGGATTCGTCCCGAGAACAAGTCGATTTGTGAGATCGCGGCATTGACGGCTTCGTAGATTTCACGTGCCTGTGCCCGTTCCGTGACGAGTTGACGTCGCGCCTCGTCGACTTCCGATAAATCATAGAGGACGACCGATAGATGATCCGGATGATGCGGACGATGGAAGGCTTTCAAGCGCAACAGCTGATAGGTATCGTCAGCGGTCAACAGGGAGACTTCCATTTCAAAACGTTCCTTTTCACCCGCAATCAAACGTTCCATCTCGAACCGGAGCGGATCGAAGTCACGTGGATGAATCCGACTAAATAATTGTGCTTGATCTAGCGTCGTTGCATCGGTTTCCGACAACCCTAAAAAATGGAGGAGTGCGGGGGAGAACTCGATCATTTGTGTGTGGATATCAAAGTGGAAGATGACGAGTTCAGGAATCTGTTCCGTCAGTTCAAGTTGAGAGCGAATGGACGAGACATCTTCTTCGAGTTGTTTCTCACGTGTGATATCACGTGCGATCCCGTAAACGCCGATGACTTGTTCCTCTTGTTCGATCGGCATGTTCGTAATTTTTAACGTAACCCGGTGTTGATCGGCATGAAGTCCTTGTGCCGTATAATGAACGGTCTCACCATGTAACGCACGATTGAAAAAGGATGTCACCGCTTCGACTTGATCAGGTGGATTGAAGACAGAAAAGTGTTCATAGAGCGTCTCAGCGGAATAGCCGAGCATGTCCTGTAACTGTTCGTTGAAATAGATGATCGTTCCAGAGGCATCAAATAAAAAAATTGCATCTGTCTGTTGTTGAAAGAAGGCTTCCGCCGTTTCCGGACGGGATACTTCAAGTCCACCGATATAGAGTGGGGCTGTGTCGGATTGACGAATCCGATTCATCGCTTCATGAAAAGTCATCCACGTCACCTCCTTACGATACTAACGTTCTCTTTACTAGTATCGGGTGTAGGAAATGAAAATTGCAACCTTCGTTCAAGAAATAGACTTATTTTTCAAAAAAGTGAACCAGTATATGAAATTCATGATTAAAAGACAATTGTCCTAACGTGAACAAAAAAAGCCGAAGCTCCGGTGAAGGAGCTTCGGTCTAAATCTTAAATCGCTAAATCGACGGATGTAGCACTCGCATTCGGATCCGCATCCGGTCCTTGATCCGGTGCGCCCGGCATGTCACCACCCGGACCAGGTCCGTGTCCTCGACCATGACCATCGCGCTCTGGTCCTTTTTTCAAATCAGCGTAGCTTGAGACCGCATCCGCTCGTGACTGGGTGTGTTCCTTGATCTGCTTTGCTTGTTTTTTTGTCAGCTTGCCATCTTTGACTTGTTGATCAATCGCAGCGTTTTGCGCTGTTAGGACGGCTTTCTCGAAATCGGCGTAAGCAATCTTGTTCGCTTCCGCGAATTCAGGCAATGATTGATCCGCTGCTTTGAATTTCGCTTCATCGAGTCCGAGTGCTTTTAAAATTGCTGACGTCGAGTCACCGAAGACACCACCCGGTCCATGGTCACCACGCTTACCGTGATCACCGCGATCCGGAAGATCATCATAGCTCTTCGCGTCCTTGTATTCCTCTGTCAGACGAGACTTGATTTCTGTTGCTTGTTTTTTCGTCATCTTCCCGTCTTTGACGAGTTGATTGAGTTCACTCGTCTGAGCTGCAAGCAACGCTTTTTTGTAGTCAGCGAACTTAATCGATTGTGCCTTCGCATAAGCAGCGAGCGATTGATTCGCTGCATCGAATTTTGACTGACTCAGTCCGAGTGCTTTCAGGACGTCAGCAATCAACGATTCGTTGAAGAAACCAGGTCCACCATGACGACCAATCGGCATCTTGTCTTTGAGTTCATCGTAGCTTTTGACGCCACTGAAGCGTTCCGTTTGACGCTTCAACATGTCGTCTGCTTGCGTTTGTGTTAAGTCACCTGATTTAACGAGACTTGCGAGTTGTTCTTTCGCTGCTGCGAGTTCTGCCTTTTTATAATCAGCGAACGAGATGCCTTTTGCTTTTGCGAGATCGGCGATTGATTGCCCTTTCTCCCGGGCAGCGTCTGCCTCAGTTTGTGTCAGATTCAATTTTTTCAAGAGTAACGTCATGTCGTGTTTTTTCATACCTTCGAAGTGGTGCCCGTGTTTCGCTTGTTTTGTCGTGCTCGAGTCGTCGTTCGTCGCAGCATATGCGGATGCGCCTCCGACGGTTAATGCGCTAATTGTCAATGCAGTGATCCATTGTTTTTTGAATGTCATGGGATGATCACTCCTTTCACCTTTTATGGTAGAGGGTCACGAAAGAGAAGTTGTGAGGAAGTTGCAAAGAAACTGCGAAGAAAGGAAAATCTGGACAAAAAGGCGCTACACTAGGAGTGGAGGGATGACCATGAATGTACTATTGATTGAAGATGAACAAAAATTAGCGCAGGTGACGGCACGCTTCCTGCGTCACCATGCGTATGAGGTGACGATTGCCGGTTCGTTAGCAGAGGCGAAACAGTGCTTAACGACAACGTTTGACGCTGTCTTAATCGACGTCCGCTTGCCGGACGGTGACGGTTGGTCGCTCGTGCCAAGTATCAAATCACAAGTTCAGCCGCCGGTCGTCTTCATGATGACCTCGCGTGGGGAGGCAGATGATCGTGTCTTCGGACTCGAACTCGGTGCCGATGATTATCTCGTCAAACCGGTCGTCCTGAAGGAATTGACGATCCGGCTCGAACGGGCATTAAAAGTCCGTCCGGTCGCCCGCCATGTGCTCGGTGACTTGACGATCGATGAGAAGGGACGCCAAGTCAAAGCGGGAGAACAGGCAGTCAGTCTCGCAAAGATGGAATTTGAACTGTTGCTTTACTTCATCGAACATCTCGGGGAGGCACTGAGCCGGGATCAGATTCTTGATGACGTCTGGGGTTACGCATTCGGAGGCGATACTCGGACCGTCGACACGCACGTCAAACAATTGCGAGATAAGTTGCCTGTCATTAAACAACAATTGAAGACGGTGCACCGGGTTGGCTATCGATTGGAGGCGATCGAATGAAACGACGTCCTTTGATGCGGAAATTCTTATACGCTGTCGTCGGTCCGTTGCTCGTGATGGGGGTTCTTAGTTTCGTCTTGACGGCGTTCCTCGTCAATCGATTTGCAGAAGGTGAACGGTACGATCAACTCGCGCGGGAAGCGAACATCATTAAACAAGCGCTTGAAGCCGACACGCCGATTCCGCGTGACATCCAAGGGTTTTTAACGACCGATGGATTGACGCAACGGATTGGAGCGCGCGGACCGGCGGGGCGGTTGCCACTTCTTGATAATCTCAAGAAGGAAGATGTTATTGAAGTGCAAGACGAACGATTGCTGACGTATCAGTTGACGGTTGATGGAACGCGCATCACGACGGTCCGACAGGCACCACTAGCGAGTAGTGCGCTGAGTGGTGTTTATCTCGCGATCGGACTCGCGTTACTTGTGACCCTGTTGCTGGCATCCTTACTCGCGTACTATATGGGACGGCACCTGACACGACCGATCGTGACGCTTCGATCTGTCGCTCAAAAGATTGGTGCTGGTGAAACGGACGTCGTCCTGCCAGCACGACCGAAGGATGAAGTCGGGGAGTTGATTGACGCCGTCGATGAGATGCAGACACAGCTCAAACAAAAGGATCATCTGCAAAAGACGTTCATCGCCGGTATCACCCATGACTTGCGGACGCCACTCGCAATCATTCGAAACGAGACTGAGGCGCTCGCAGCAGGTGTCATTCCCGTTGCCGAACTACCCGACGTGACGACGAGTATCATCGAGGAGACGGATCGACTCGGTCATTTGATTGATGAAACGTTGCTTTATTCGAAGCTTGCCGGTGGACGGATGCCACTTGAAAAGACGGAGGTGGCACTTGATGAACTCGTGCTTGCGACAGTTGAACGCCTCCGCGGGACGTTCACGCAGGCAGGACTGACGCTGGCGACGGAGCTGCAACCGGTTAGGCAATCACTTGATCCACGGATGTTCGAACGTGTCCTGATCAACTTCTTGATGAACGCCCGGTTTGCTTCACCAGTCGGCGGAACGGTCACCGTTCGCCTAACACATGACGAATTGACGGTCGAGGATGAAGGAGCGGGTGTCCGAGCAGAAGACCGGGCAACGATCTGGGACGTCTACGTCAAACAAGAAGGCAGTGCCGGACATGGACTTGGTCTTGCGATCAGTCGGATGATTCTCGATAGTCATCAATTCGACTATGGTGTTCGCGACCGAAGTGGTGGGGGAGCGGTGTTCTACGTTCAGTTTTAAACGGATTCTATCAGGCATACAAAAAGAGAGGTCAGTTTTCGGAAAACATTCCGGAACTGACCTCTCTTGAATTAATGTAACGATTATTGACCGTCGTTCGCATGAACAAGACTTGGTTTGACGAGAGTATAGAACTCATCGCTCATCCCGACACGGCTCCCCATTTGGCAAGCGAGTTCGAGTGTTTCTTTATAGAAGTTCGCGACGAGATCGTGATTCTTGATGTGCTCATCTTGCATCGCCTTTTTGACCCCGAGGACGACTTTTTCGATTTGCTCATCGGCATCATTACGGACGGGCACGACGTTTTCCGGAAGATCGACTTCCTTATCGTGTCCATTGAAGCGGAACGATGCCCCGAATCCGAGGTGCTCGAGGAAGAAGTGTGGTAACAGTTTACTAGCGAAGAACTGATGCCATTCCGTCTCTTTCATTGCTTCCATGTCACGCTTGAACGACGTCGTTGCGAGTGCATAACGATCGTGTGTATCCTTCATGAACTTCTCGAGGATCGGAACCTGCATTGCAAACGCATTCTTGAGCAAGTTATCGAGCTGTTCTTGCGTTAATTGTTCTTGTTCAGTCATCGCTTTAACCCCATTTCGTTTCGTTATCCCTATCGTAAGAAATTTAGACAATTCCGTCAAATCTTTTTCGAGAATAGAGTTTACCTATTTCACAAAAGGGAATCCATAACTATCGATCATTTTAAGGGGGAGTCAGAATGAAACGAATCGCAATGACAGGAGTCTTACTCGGAGCATGTCTGACTCCAGTGACGGGCTTTGCTGCAAGCAACGTAACGTATAGCAAAGGAGTCGTCGCGAACAAGACGTTCGGCTATACGGTCAAGACGACGGATGCGTTGAAAAAGGCAATCCAGCAAGACAAGGTCGAATTCGTCAAGAATAAGACCGTTAAATCAAAATACGGTGTCGTCACGCGGAGTGGTACGTTCGCGTTGTATTATAAAGTCAAAGGAGCGGATCAGCTGCTCGTCAATTTGAACTACGAGCCGAAGAAGCTCTCGAAAAAACAGTTCGACCGTGAAATCGGATATGGTACATATCTCGGGACGAAAGGTAGTAAAACCTACTACTACGTCTTACCGACGGAAGCCGTTAAAGGTGCTGTCGGCAAGAAAGCGATCGAGAACTTGATCGTTAAGGACGTCCCGCAGATGATGAAGACATTCAAACTGCAATGAGCACTAGCTTTTGCTAGTGCTTCTTTTGTTCGTTCGGTATAGTTGAAAATGAGGTGAATGAATATGGAATGGAACGTCACAGACGTCAAACAAACAACAGATGTATTACAACTCGAAAAATGTGTCAACGATCACGATGGCATTGAATTAAAAGTCGCAGCCGATTGGGTCGGCGAGAACGATTTCGCAATCTATGATGGCGAACAATTGATTGGATATTTACAAGCATTCGCGTACTTACCGACGGAGTGGGAATTGAATGTCTTCGTTGATCCGAATTACCGGAAACAAGGAATCTTCACGGCACTCGTTGAAGCGGCACGGGCGCGCGCAACGGAAGCAGGCGTTGAAGCCTTCACGTTCGTTATTGACGATGCAAGTGAGTCAGGTCAAGCCGTCCTTGAAGGGTTAGGTGCTGAGTACCGGATGACCGAGTACAATATGATTTTGAAGAAGGCGCAGTTGTTCTTAAAAGCCGATCCGGATTTCGAATTACGCGAAGCGACAGCAGACGACCGTCCGTTCATCGTCGAGACGCTTGGTAAATCGTTCGGGAACACGGATGAAGAAGCAGAGTCGATCTATCAAGCAATCGAATCTGATGACCGCATCACGTTCATCGGTGTCGCAAGCGGCAAACCGGTCGGCGTCATCCGTGCCTACCTTGCTTCCGATACGCAAGCGAGCATCCATGCGTTCGCGGTTCGTCCAGAAGCGCAAGGTAATGGTTACGGCAAAAAGATGCTGAAATTGATGGTTCAAGCGTTGTTCCGGTCAGGTCGGACACAACTCGAGCTCGACGTCGAGACGGATAATGATCGGGCGCTTGATCTTTATAAAGAGGCAGGATTCGTCGTCCATCGTGGTTATCAGTTCCACGTGTTGGCAGTTTAAAATCATGAGCGATTGACGGATCTTCCAGTGCATGCTGGATGCTCAAGGCGCTCCACTCCTACAGGAAAAAGCGCGGTTGCGCTGTTAGAGACAAACAAGACCCGGCTCTTCGCTTGAATCGAAAGAGTCGCGGCTTGTGTCTCGCCTGAGGAAAGGGAGCAAGACTTGAGTATAGTCGTCGATCGTTTTTTTGTTATTTTACAAACTAAACAAAAACGTTGGAACCTTTTCTGCAATCCGTCGTATACTAGACATATGGAAAAAAAGAGGAGGCGACGTCATGGAGAGTCGACAGGATTCATTGCGGACGTTGAAGTGGGTATCAGGTGGAATGGAAGCGGTGCTCGGGATTCCGCTCTTAGGTGGTTCGATCGTCATTTTCTCAGGTTACAATGCTCTGTGGTTGATGCTCGCGTTTCACATCGTCGTCGTCGTATTGACGGCACGCGCGGGAAATGTCTCAAAAGGGAACATCGTCGGAATCGTCGCATCAACAGTCGGTGTCATTCCAGTCGTTGGGATGTTCTTGCACATGGCAGCAGCGATCACGATTTTGGTCGATGCAGCACTCAGTAACCGCATCGTTACACGAACACATGTCAAACACGTCGAACCGATTCAACCACGACCGGTCCGTCGGGAACAAGAAAAACAAGAAGACCACCCGTTCTGAGTTTTTTTCGTTGACAGCGAAAAACAAGCCGTGTAAAGTAAACAACAAGTTAAGCCATATCAATTACATCGACGACGCGGAGTAAGTATCGTCAACACTGCCGACCAAGCGAGTCAGGAATGGTGAGAGCCTGACACGGTAAGCTGAACGAGAATGGACCGCTGAGAGCCTGTTGAACCTTCGAGTAGACAGGACGGTTGCCCCCGTTACCAGGCTAGCTGGTTGTTGGACCAGCGACAAGTGGAGACGATTTTTCGTCTCAATCAGAGGTGGCACCGCGCGGATACAGGCGTCCTCTATGCATTAGCTGTTAGCTATGCGTAGAGGGCGCCTTTTGTTGTACGTCAAATGCCGAATCATCCAACGCTCATCACATTTCTCAGGAGGCACTACACATGAAAAAGACATTGATCGCAGCGGCGAGCACGGCAGTTTTACTCGCAGGATGTGCAACGACAGAACCAGCAGAGGATAAAAAAGCAGATAAGAAGGTCTTGCATACGATGGAGAGCTACGATCTCCTGTCGGTTGACCCGGCAGATGCCATCACGTCAAACATCTTCAATCAAATCTACGAAGGACTCTATCGTTTTGATGAGAAGAACAAACTTGTTCCGGCAGCAGCAAAATCGCATAGCGTATCAGAGGACGGAAAAGTCTACACGTTCAAGCTTGACCCGAATGCAAAATGGTCAGACGGAAAGCCCGTCACAGCGGAGAACTTCCGTTATGCGTTCGAGCGTGTCGTCAAAACGAACTCACCGTTCGCTTATTTGCTTGAACCGGTCGAAAAAACGACAGCAGTCGACGACGAGACACTCCAGATCGAATTAAAACGTCCGACGCCGTACTTCCTCAGCATGACGACGTTCGGCACCTATATGCCGGTCCGGGAAGATATCGTCAAAGCAGAAGGCGACCAGTTCGGGACGGATCCAAAGACGAACGTCTACAACGGACCATTTACTTTCAAGAAATATCAAGCCGAGCAAGGCTATACGCTTGCGAAGAACGCCGAATACGCAGACCGGAAGAACGTCAAAATCGACGAAGTCGACGTTAAAATCATCAAGGATCCGATGCTTGCGATCAACTTGTTCGAGTCAGGCGATCTCGATGTTGCACCACTCAACTCGGAGAACGTCGTGACGTACAAGGATCAAAAAGAGTACAACACGTTCAGCGATTCGCGGATGTTCTTCATCCGGATGAACGAAAAGACGGACGCGTTGAAAGATAAACAGACACGCCAAGCGATCGACGCAGCATATGATAAAAAAGCGATGACGGAAACGTTGCTTGGAAACGGATCACTCCCAGCTGACTACATCGTACCGAAAGAACTTGATCCGAAATACGATAGTGCGCGTCAAATCGAATCATCATATGATGTAGCAGCGGCGAACAAAGTGCTGGCGAAGCAAAATCTTGAATTGACGATGTTGATCGAAGACGATGACGTCTCGAAAAAAATCGGTGAGTACATCCAAGGAGCGTTGAAGAAACAGAACGTCGACGTCAAACTGTTGTCACTACCGAAGAAAGAACGTCTCGCACGTGAAGGAAGAGGGGGCTACGATCTGTCACTTGCAAGCTGGGCACCAGACTATCAGGATGCGACGACATACCTGAACTTGTTCACGACTGGTAACCCATTCAACATGATGGATTACTCGAACAAACAGTATGACCGTCTTTTGAAACAGGCTGAAAGTGAACTCGATCAAGACAAGCGTCTTGCCTTACTCAGTAAAGCGGAAAGCTTGTTGCTCGACGATCAAGCGATCTCACCTGTCTACCAACGGAAGAATGCCTTCTTGCAAAACACGGAAGTGAAGAATCTTGCCCGACACAATGTCGGAACGGATATCTCATATAAATATGTTGAGATTGAGCGGAAATAAGAAAAAGAGAGTGATGGATGATTTGATCCATCACTCTTTTTGATGTGCTTTTGTCATATCACTGGAAATCACTTTTTTAAATTAGGTCAACTGACTTAAAACGGTTACAAAAGAAACCGATAGATAGGACGGTGAAAGAAGATACAGGAAAGGAAGTTTCGGTTATGCGTAAATTACGAAGCAACTTGAAGGTACGGTTATTCTTTTGGGTCTTAGCTATCTCGGTCATTACGAGCGGCATCTCAGCTCAGCTTGTACTTTATCTCCACCGGGGGCTTGACATCGCAGATACGAATGCGATCTGGATC
Source organism: Exiguobacterium sp. PHA03 (assembly GCF_041945985.1). Taxonomy (NCBI): domain Bacteria; kingdom Bacillati; phylum Bacillota; class Bacilli; order Caryophanales; genus Exiguobacterium; species Exiguobacterium sp. PHA03. Next base: position 1,794,889 of record NZ_JAUTYQ010000001.1, on the reverse strand, counting down.
GGAGCAGGGATCGGTTTACTGTTATCGTTGATTGGAACGTCATTGATTCAATTGATCTTGCGTCAACCGATCAAAGCAATCGAAAAGGCGACGGAAACGGCACGTGAAGTCGCGAACGGCAACTTCAACGTCGATTTCGAGGAAGCGAAGCGCGGCGATGAAGTCGACCAATTGATGCACGAACTCGAAGTGATGGTCTTACATATCCGCAAACAGGCGACACAGATGGGCAGCTCAAGCGATAAGCTGACAGCGTCCGCGCAAGAAATCGCAGCAGCAGTTCAAGAAGGCAATGCGTCGGGTGAAAGCATCCGTTCAGCGATGGCAGAGTTATCAGCGAAGATGAACGAAAACGTCGATCAAGCCTACTTGTCGATGGATGCGCTCGGTGCCGTCAAACGGACGATGGATGAAGTCGCAAAAGAGATGAACGAAGCCTTGAAATCAGCGACGGTCATGCAGACGGAAGCGCAGAACGGCAAGACACTGGCGACGGATTCTGTTGAAGCGATGCATATGATTTCGAAGAAGATGGAACAATCTGCGACACTCAACGGTCGCCTGACGGATATGACAGGCGAAATCTCGCGAATCACGGATGTCATTAGTGACATTTCGGCACAAACGAACTTACTCAGTTTAAATGCATCGATTGAAGCGGCACGCGCAGGTGAAGCAGGACGTGGTTTTGCGGTCGTTGCAGCAGAAGTCAAGAAGCTCGCGGAACAGACAGCCACCTCCGCAAAAGAAATCACGGATTTGATTTCTGGCGTCAAGCGTCTTGTTAATGATACGGCGAACGCAATGACCGATGTTCAAAGTGAAGTCGCTACAGGTGTCGGACTTGTTGAGCAGGCTGGATCGTCATTCGAAGAGATTCATCATTCGACAGAAAATGTCTACTCACGTGTGAAATCGGTTGACCAGCTTGTCGTCAAATCGGATCAAGAGATCGACCAAGTCGGCTTAACGACAGCGAATATCCTTGCAATGGTCGAGGAAGCATCGAAACACGCAGAACAAGTCTTGCAAGCGTCAAGTCATCAAGCGGCATCGCTTGGTGAAGTGAATGGTGCGATGGAAGAGCTTGTTGCAGTGGCGGAACAATTACAAGAGGAGACGGGTGCGACGCGTCTCTAAACTATAGGGAAATCGTACATCCAAAGCAGATGTGCGATTTTTTTGTATTTTTTTTGAAGAAAGTTGTTAAACATTTCGAGTGGACGACGATATATAAGGTGGAAGCAGTCATCGACTAATTCTACCGTGTCACCCTTGGGCCGGCCAGGGGACACATCTCGGAGAAGACGGATCTTCAAAGAGACAAAAAATTAATCCTATGGAGGGAAATTACAATGATTATCAATCACAACATTACAGCGCTTAACACGCACAACAAGCTATCTTCAGCTTCAGCTGCACAAAGCAAATCAATGGAAAAATTAGCTTCAGGTCTTCGCATTAACCGTGCGGGCGACGATGCAGCTGGTCTTGCAATCTCTGAAAAAATGCGTGCGCAGGTTCGTGGTTTGGATATGGCTTCTAAGAACTCACAAGATGCAATTTCAATGATTCAAACAGCTGAAGGTGCTTTGAACGAAACACATGACATCTTGCAACGTGTTCGCGAATTAGCTGTTCAATCTGCCAATGACACTAACAACAATAATGACCGTGCAGAAATTCAAAAAGAAGTAGGTCAATTATTGACTGAAGTAGATCGTATCGGTAATAATACAGAGTTTAACACTAAAAAACTTTTGAACGGTGGTTTAGGCGGAGCAGTAGATCAAACTCCAGCAAATACAACAGTGCTTGCTAAAGCTGGTGTCGCTTCTGCTAGTACTAATGGTGCTGTAGCCGGTACTTACACAATTACTGCAGCAGCTGGTAAATTAACAATGAGTGATGGTGGTACAAAAACACAAACAATTAGCAACGCAGGTGGAGCGCAAACTTTAAATTTCTCGGATTTCGGAATTGAAATTAAAACAAATTCAAGTTATGCTGCAGGCGCTGCTATTGGTAATGTAGTTGTCACATCTGGATCGGCAAGTTTCCAAATTGGAGCTAACCAAGGCCAGAATATTAACTTAAGTATCTCAGATATGCGTTCGGCAGCATTAGGAATTGATGCTGTAGACGTTTCTACTAAAGCTGGAGCAGACGCTGCGATCACTACTGTGCAAACTGCTATTGATACAGTTTCATCTGAGCGCTCTAAATTAGGAGCTTATCAAAACCGTCTTGATCACACAATCAATAACTTGAAAACATCTTCTGAAAACCTAACAGCGGCTGAATCACGTGTTCGTGACGTTGACATGGCGAAAGAAATGATGTCTCAAACGAAGAACTCAATTCTTGCACAAGCTGCACAAGCAATGTTGGCTCAAGCGAATCAAACACCGCAGGGCGTTCTCCAACTCCTTCGATGAATGATTCTACCGGGCGTCTAATCTGGTAACGGATTAGATCATGACTGGGTGAATTGCTGGAACTCCTGAGAGCCTTAATGTACGACAACGTGGCTGGAAACGGCGAGCGTGACCGTTCTGAAAAACATCAAGGATTGGACAATCAGCAGCCAAGCACCTGTAGGGAAACCTTGGTGAAGGTTCAACGACTAGGATAGACGACCTAATGGACTTGTCCGATGGTTATGAAATCCGTACTCCGAAGACGGCGGGGGAAGTGCCCAGCTCCTAGTAAATCTAGGATGAAGATATAGTCTTATCATTAGCGAAAGCTAATGCGCGTAGCAAGCGAACCAACAGCCGCAAGGCGTTCTCCAATTACTCCGTTAATCGTAACTGGCACATATCGATTGTTCAGGTCACGGACTCGTTCCGTGACCTTTTTTGTATTGTTCTGTTAGAGCTCTAACAAATCAGATGAACTGACCGATATACTACATAGAGAATAAATAAGGAGTGACCGACTATGAATTCCATCAATACGGAAATTCGCCTTCATCTACCTTCGAACGTCCTACCGTACGAAGCGACACGGAATGTGTTTGTGGAAGCGAATCAAGAAGCGTTAGCAGGAGAAGGAGTCGTTGTCCTACCGACACCCCAACACATTACAAAGCTTGAAACAGCGATGGAACAAGCAAACATCAAACTTGAACTGCAACGAACAGGATTGAAATTCGTTAAACATGAACAGCTGAACGAATATTATATTCAAGTCGTCGATACGAATAATAACGTTGTGCAAGAGATTCCAAGTAAGAAAGAACTTGATTTTTTTGCAGCATTCATGGAATTTAATCAATTAATCGATAAACGGATTTAACGGAAAGGACTGATTGGATGGCAGGTATTCGACTGAGCGGTTTAGCAAGTGGAATTGACACAGAAACGATGATCAAACAATTGATGCAGGCAGAACGAGCGCCGGTCGATCGGTTATCACAAAAAAAGCAAACACTGACATGGCAACGTGATGCATATCGGGAGATGAACCGGGCATTGCTTGACTTCCGGACAGCGGCAAGCGATATGCTGTTATCGAAGAACTATCAATCAAAGACTGTCACGAGCTCCAATCCGACGGCTTTGGCGGTAACGGCGAGTCCAGCAGCGTCAGCTGGCAGTGTGACGATTGACAGCATTGATCAGCTCGCGAGTGCCGCTTCGGTAACCATGGTCGCAGCAAGCGGAAAGAAGAGTGATGCCACACTTGAAGAGAGTGGATTGTTCACGAAGGATGCGAATGGCAAAATTAACGTCCAAATCAATACATTCGATGCAACAGGTGTTGCAGTGACAGAAACTTTGCAGTTGGATGCAACACAAAAAATCTCGGATTTGACAGCGGCAATCAACGGTAAAACTAGTCTTGGTATGAACGCCGTGTTCAACGATTTAACAGGAAAACTCGTCTTAACGAAAACGAGTACCGGAAACTTAAATCCAGGAGGAGCCGATATCTCGATCGTCGATGCATCGGATAATACTGCGAAGGTTAATTCACAGGATGCAATATTCGGTCGTGAAGGGCAGAACGCAAAGTACACGATTGGTGGACAACAACTCGAACAGACAACGAATACGTTCACTCAAAATGGGCTGACGATCACTTTGAACAATGTCTCGGAAACAGCGACGATGATTAATACGACGCTCGATACACAGAAAAACTTTGATTCAATCAAAAACTTCGTTGATAAATACAATGACGTCATCGATAAGATGAACAAGAAGGTTCGTGAAGAGAAATACCGTGACTATCAACCATTGACAGATGCCCAGCGTAAGGAACTGAGCGAGGATGAAGTCAAGAAATGGGAAGAAAAAGCAATCAGTGGTGTCTTGAAGAACGACAGCTACTTACAGGACGGGCTAAATCAGTTCCGCAGTGCCATCTCGTCGAAAATCGATACCGGTTATTCCTACACATCAGGTACGGATACGATTCAACTTCAGTACATGTCGCAAATCGGGATCACTTCAACGAGTGACTTCCGTGACGGTGGGAAGCTAAAAATCGATGAGACAAAACTAAAGAAGATGCTTGAAGAACAGCCAGAAGGCGTCTATAAACTATTCACAGCTGATGCACCGGAACCGACGAAGGATGTGCAAGGGAATACGATTCCGAATCCGAATGGACTTGACGGTTTTGTTCGTCAAATTCAAGGCTTCGCAACGACACTCCGTGACAAGATTTCTGGAGTCGCCGGTCGTGACGGAGCGCTTGCAACGACGTATCGACTCGGGAAATCGCTTGCGGATCTTGATAAAAGCATGCTGTCGTGGGAAGACAAGCTAAAACGAAAAGAAGACAGCTACTATCGCCGATTCGCGGCGATGGAACAAGCGATGAATCAAGCAAACAGTCAGTCATCAACGCTTGCTGGCTATCTCGGACAAGGACAATAAAAAGGAGGAAACGCGATGAACCCTTATGCGACGTATCAAACGAACTCGGTAACGACGGCGTTACCTCAGGATTTAACGTTGATGTTATACGAAGGATTGATCAAATTCTCGATGCTTGCAAAACGAGCGATCGAACAGAAGATGATTGAACAAAAAAATACCAACATCCAAAAAGCCCAAGCGATTATTAGTGAGTTGCAATTGACGCTCAATCAATCGATTGCCTTATCAAAGGACTTGAACAGCCTGTATGATTATATGCAAACACGCTTAATTGATGCCAACGTCAAAAATGATTTGGTTGCAATCGACGAAGTGATTGGTTTTGCGGAAGAATTTCGTGAGACGTGGAAAGAAGCGATGAAACTCGCACGGCAACGATGAGTCCGCTCGATCCGTTTCGCCTGAAGACAAAACGACTGATTGAGCTGCTTGATCAAACGCCAAATGAAGAGACATATGACGAATGGATCGAGAAGATTCAAAGTCTTCTGAACGAACGCGAAGCGTTCATCGCTGCCCACTCGAATCTGCTTGCTGGAGCCAATCAAGCCATCATCCAGGAACTCGTTGCTGATAGTCGGAAAATCGACTTGAAATTATCAGCAGAAACGGCTAAATTAGGGGTACAAATCAGTCAGTTGCGTCAGACGCAAACGAGTCGTAAATCGTACGTTGATCCGTACGAAGAAGTCGATCATAGTTTTTCACCGTATTTTGATTCTCGTCAGTAACTTTCTTATGTGAGGGAGGGATCTTTCGTGACCAAGCGGGAAGACAAAAAACGTCCTGTACAACAGCCGTATTTTCAATCGGACGGCTCGTACGATCAGTTTATTGAACCGGACGTCGAATCGGAATCATGGGAAGAATTCGAACGCCCTATCTCTGATACACCGGATGTCTATGAAGAAGAAAAATATCGTCGTGAGTCATAAGCGTACGACAAAAATACCGGTCAGACCTTGGAGCAATTTCTCGTCTGATCGGTATTTTTGTTGTTTTTATAAAAAACATCACTCTTGTTCCTGGACCCATTCCCAGTGGGTTCGTGCGTCTTTTTTGATTTTATCGGTCGCTGTCTTACTTTGGAACAAACGACTGTACCAGAGGCGAGCCTGCTCTTTATCTTTCATCACAGCATGCAGGTCAGCGATCCGCAATAACAGGACGTCTTCCGGAAGCCCGCTCTCTTTAACGGACGTGTAGTTGTCGTAAAGCGAGACATACTTCTCGATCGCTCGGCTCGCCCAAAGTTGTTCTTCCGCTTGTTGACCGGTCAAGCGATGCAACCAGGACAGGCGAACGCCGAGCATTGCTTGAATCGCTGGCTTCTGCTCCGTCACTTGAGCCGTGTAGAGACAAAGCTTATAAAGCTGAATTGCCTGCTCGATCGTCCGCTCTGTGCCGGCAAACGGTAAGACAGGAAGCGTCGGTAGGATGTGATCTTGTAAGGTCGCTCGAACGTCCGGCGACAACTTTCCGAACGACTCGTGGAAGAAAAACCGACAATGGCTACACTGGACCGGTTCATAGAGATAGACGTTGACGCCTTGATGGCGGATGAAGCCATCAAAGTCGGTCGAGGCGACACGGATATGTCGCGACAGGACGCGTTTCGTCTCCGTCGTTTTCAAGCAGTAGGGGCAGGTGCATTTTTTAAGATATAAGTCTGGCATGTAGGGGAACTCCTCTAATTCTAGATTACACGAAGACGTTGACGAGCATTCCCTTGATCTCGCCAACTTGGTCGAGGATATCGAGCCGGCGCGATTCGCCAGAGATGACCGTATCCGTCAACTGAAGGAGCTTCGCATCGACTTGCTCGACGACTTTATAGATTTTCGTCCGACCGCGGCGATTGAAGCCGCGCTTCTCTTCGAGTTGTTGCGATTGGTCGAGGGCATCTTTTAAGAAGTCCTTGATTTTTTCTTTATAGCTTTCGAGGTGCTCGATCGTCTGGCTCTCAGCGAGCAATTGACCATGTTCTTCGACGAGCGCGAGCTTTTGTTGCAAGCGTTCATAACCTTTGTGGTCGCGTTTCTCCTGCATCAAGGCAGAGAAGGTCGTCGACGCTTCGACTTCACGGGGACCGCCTTTTAAAGACTGGAGTCGTTGCGTTTCTTGGATGCGGCGGATATCCATCGGATCTGCCTCCTTAGTTGAGTAATTGTAAGACGCCTTGCGGCAAGGCGTTCGCTTGAGCGATCATCGCCATCCCCGATTGGTTAAGGATGTTGTACTTCGCATATTCCATCATCTCACGCGCCATATCGGTGTCGCGAATCCGTGATTCCGACGCCGTCAAGTTCTCGACGCTGACGCTGAGGACGGATGACGTCGCTTCAAACCGGTTCTGAATTGCCCCGAGTTGTGAACGTTGCTGAGAGATCGTATCAATTGCTTTCGTATAATGGCTGATCGCATCATTCGCATCCGTTGCCGTCATGACGCTGAGGGCGTATTCGGGTGCGTCACCGCTCGAGAAATCAAGCGGACGAATCGAGGGATCAGTTTGTGTCGTTGAACTGACGCCGATCGCAAGAGCTTGCATGTCGTTAATCGTGATCGAAATCCCTTCGTTTGCCCCAGCATTCGTTTGGATGAACAGCGCACTGTCGGCATCGTTGAACTTGCCGCTCAACAATTCTTTGCCGTTGAACTGGGTCGTCTTCGCGATCCGCGAGACTTCGTTCGTCAGCTGGTTGATCTCTTCTTGAATCGCTGACCGGTCTTCGGTTGCGAGTGTTCCGTTCCCAGCTTGGACGGCGAGTTCACGCATCCGTTGCAACAGGTTATGTGTCTCACTCAAACCACCTTCAGCCGTTTGAATCATCGAGACTCCGTCAAGAACGTTCTGTTCCGCTTTATCGAGCGCCTTCAAGCGATTGCGCATCTTCTCCGAGATCGCGAGACCAGCTGCATCATCCGCACCCCGGTTGATTTTTTGACCGCTCGATAGTTTATCCATCGTCGTCTTGACGTTCGTCTGGTTGATGCTGAGATTGCGATAAGCCTTCAAGGCTTGAACGTTGTTCGTAATTCTCATTCGTATTCCATCCCTTCGTATCGTTGATGATGTGTGGCGCGCACGAGTGGTCGATCGACGGTCTGTGCCGCTTGCCAAGTGACGCGTAAGTCTTCCGCCAGTTCGAGTAGTTCGTCTAAGACACGCGACGTCTTATAGACCTGTAACGTTTGCTCAGCAAGATAGTGGTAGAGCGCGTCCAGTTGTGCCGTGATGATGCCACCGTCGTCATGTAACCCCGCCTGCAATTTGTCGAGTAACTGATAGGCTTTTTGTAAGCGTTCGTTCACCTCATCAAAACGGTTCGTATCACGTGCGAGAATGGCGCGATCGTATTGAAGGACGAGTCCCGTCAACATCACTTCCGTCAGCTGTTGTGGGGTCATCGCGTAGAGTTCTTGTTCTGTCATGTCTGCCGTCCTTTCGCGTTGTCGAGTTCTTCGATTAGTAAGAGCAGTTCTGCCATCACGTCGTAAAGTTGCGGTGGAATCGCCGTCCCGAGGTCGAGATCGAGCAAATGACCGAGCAGTGACGTATCGTGTTCAATCGCGACCCCGTTCGCCCGTGCTTCTTGCAGGATTCGATCGGCGGCTTGACCGCTAGCTCGAGCGACGACGATCGGTGCTTGACCGGATGCTTCATCGTAGCGGAGGACAGCAGCAGTCTTGCGTCCGGTTAAGTCGATTTTCTGATACATATCGGTCTCTCCTTTTAGATACGGTAGTCGTAGCCACGTGGTGTCTCGTCTTGTTTGACGGTTTCTGTGACTTGTTCGCGCGTGAATGGACGGAACTGGATTCGGACGTCTTGGTAACCGGTTGCTTGCAGAGCGTCCGTCGTCCGATCGAGGAACGGTGTTGCCAGTTGCTCAAGGACCGGATGATCGTTTTCGATTGTGATCTGCATCTTGCGATTAACGGTCTCGACCCGGACACCGATCTCCCCGAGGCGTGGCGTATTGAGCTGGACGTACAACGTGTTGTTTTCCCAGTCGATCACTTCGTCCGGCCGTTTGTTTTGCAAATGGACGTGGAGTCCTGCCGTCGCTTCAATAAGTTGGACCGGTAAGGCGAGTAAAATCTGGTTCAACTGTTGCTGACTGTCCGGTTTATTAACTTGCTGTTGTGCTGCAAGGAACGTCTGCAATTTGGCAGCTTCCGGATTTGCTGCCGGCGTACTCAGTTTCAGTTCCGCCGTCTGGAGCTGAAGCGTCTTTTGGACGGTCTCCTGCAAAAGACGTGGACTGTTCTGTTGCGGCTCATATGGAACGGTTTTTGTTGCGGGCTGCGCTTGTAAAGACGGCGCTTGTGGCGGCAGTCCCTGCATCTCCGGTAAGTAAGTCGGACGGACATTTGCTGGCGCATAGCGGAAGGCTTCAAACGCAACCCGGACTTCTTGTAAGACGGCTTTTGCCTCTGTTCCACGCCCGAGTAACGCCAGTTCCGCACCCCGTTCGAGTTTCGATAAAAAGTGGACTAGCTGTTTTTCATCCTTCATCGAGGTATGTAACAAAGCATCCGTTTGCTGGAAGACTTGTTTTAAGCGTTGCGCCGTACTCTCGATGACAGCGACCATCTGGGCCGGACGTGTCTCGACGAGCGGTTCGATCTGGCGAAGTTGGGAGACGATCGTTCGCTGTTGGCTCTTGAAATCATTCGTGATCTCAGCAAGCCGTGGCGTCACTTCGCGGACGAGCGTCAAGGCAGAGCGGACCGGTGCCGGTTGCCCCGTTACTGGTTCCGATTGACTTGCCCGTGCCGTCAGACCGATCAATTGCTCACGGACACTCGTCTTTGGTTCAAGCGGTGTTTGCGGGAAATAGGGCGCCAGTTGTTTACGGACAGTCTCGATCTCGCCTTGTTCGAGCGTTGCGACGAGTGCCGGGCGTTTCTCTGCTGGTATGTGTTCAATGTATTGTCGGATATGCAAGGGCGACGCTGTCTCGATCTCGCGTTGCGTCGGTAGTGTGACGCGAGCGACGTCAAGCGCGACGGCTTTTTCGAACGTCGGCTGCTCCTTTAAGGCGTCTCGTTCCGGTAGGACGTCCGGATAGTCTTCCGTCGTCGCAAGGAGACTTGCGATTAAGACGTCGGCGTCAACGGGCAGTGTAGTACCCGGTCGCGATACGAGTTCGAGTGCTAAGTCCTTGTACGTTCCTTGCAGTGCCGTCACGAGCTGGGCGACGATTTCCGGTGTCTGTGGCAGTTGACCGCTCGCGAGTAACTTCGCAACGGCTTGCTTCAGTTCTGCAGGCACACCTTCAAGCAAAGCGGGATTGACATTTGATGGAACAGACAGGACAGGTGGCGTTTCCGCATCCGGTGTCGCTGGTGTCAGTTGTTCAATCAGGTAACCTTCTGCTGTCTGTCCTTTGACCTTGAACTGGAAATCACCTGTCGGAACGTCGCCTGTGAAGGTCATCTCGATCTTATCCCGACCGACCTGGACGAGAGCCGTATGCGGACCAGTCTGCTCAAGGACCGTTCCTTTATAGGTCTTTGTGTCCAAAAGCGGCGTCTGACCAGGGGATTGCGCCGGACGTGCCGGATTCAATTGGATGTTCATCGAGAAGCCTCCTTGTTTTTTAAAACTGTCATCTCATTATATATCGGCAGAAACCAAAAAGGATTGAGCGAATTCATCGCCCAACCCTGATTTTTTTACGGTTACTCTTTAAGATTTGATTGCATTAAAGCGTTCCTCTAATGTCATCGCGTTCAATTGTTGATAACGAGCCATCAGCTCGCCAGTTGCTTTCATTTGGTTGCGGACGATGTAAGGAGAGGCGTTTACGGGAAGGATCATGCCATTACGAGTCTTGAGCTTCGTCTGTCCGTCTTCCTCGAGGACTTCAGACATGTGGCTCCAAGCATACCACTCGCAATCATCACGTTTCGGTGATTTCGTTGGGAAAAACACGAGGCCAAGTGTCGGTTCAATGACGACTGGGACTTTTCCTTTTACAGATGCGACACGTTTTGCTGTCACGATGCGTTCCTCAATGGAACTGTTGTATTGCCTGCAGGAAAGCTGCAGTAGTTGATACGGTCGAAGCGGGGTCATGATGGTCGAGCCATCCTCGAGTACGATGATGGATTGCTTCATCATATCGTAGCACGGGAGAATCGCCACCGTCCGTTTCGTGATTCGATACTTTTCGTCATTATGGAATGGTCGCATTCGACTACATCCTCCTTAAGATAGGACAATGGATAAAATAGGTAATTACTAACGATATAATACAATAATACAACTGTAATGACAATGTAATTTTTTAAAATATAGAGCAATAAGTAGGGAATATTATTCATTTTTTAGATTGAATTCAAAGTAATCAGAATTTTTAATTGTCAATAATTCCTTCTTTTGATAGACTAAGCCGTAGAGAGCTAGCTCTCGAACTCTGGTTTGCGAAGGGAACGTGAATTCGAATGGAACAAGGTAAAGTAAAATGGTTCAATGCTGAAAAGGGTTATGGATTCATCGAAACGTCTGACGCGAAAGACGTATTCGTACACTTCTCAGCGATTCAAGTCGATGGTTACAAATCACTTGAAGAAGGCGAAGAAGTGGAATTTGAAATCGTTGAAGGCGATCGTGGTCCACAAGCTGCGAACGTTTCAAAGATCTAATCCAATAGCAGCCGCCACCGTTTTTAGGCTATTCGCCTAAAAGCGGTTTTTGTTTTGAGTTCGAATAAAACGGGTATATACGTTAACATCAACATGCTTCAATATTATCGTACGCTAAGAACAGTAGTGAACGTTCATGAGAATGTCATCGTTCTCATGGTCTTCCTTCACTTATCGTGCTATAATAAAAACGAACCAAAGAATTTCGAATATTCAGAAGGAAACGACTGGAGCATCTCGAATTCATAGGTTCAACCGGTTACTTAAGGAGGAGTTTACATGATCTACAACATTCGCGGTGAAAACTTGGACGTCACAGATGCTCTCAAGGATTACGTCGAGAAAAAGCTTGAAAAGTTAACTCGTTATTTTACAACTCCTACGGAAGCGCAAACGGCTTATGTCAATCTCAAAGTCAATAATGAGAAACAAAAAGTCGAAGTGACGATTCCAATGCCAAACCTCTTGCTCCGTGCTGAGGATGTCAATGGCGATATGTATGCAGCAATCGACCTCGTCGTCGATAAGCTCGAACGTCAGATCCGGAAACACAAAACGAAATTGAACCGGAGAGGGCGCGCTAAAGAAGGTGGCATCGGAGAGTACTTCAAAACGCTCGAAGGACCGGAAGCGGAAGCGCCAGTCTATGAAGAGGACGAGGCAGAACTCGAACTCGTTCGGACGAAGCGTTTCACACTCAAACCAATGGACACGGAAGAAGCGATTCTTCAGATGGACATGCTCGGACACGCATTCTTCGTCTTCTCAGACGCAGAAACGGGCAACACGAACGTCGTCTACCGTCGTAAGGATGGTCGTTACGGTTTGATTGAACCAGAATAATGAATGCAACAGGGACTCGCTCTTACGGGCGAGTCCCTTTTTGATATGATGGAAAACTATTTCTAAACAAGGTACGTTTGCTTTACGACAAAAGACCGAGACCGCTGCTCGGTCCGCTTGTTGAAATTTGACGTCGTATTCGGTACACTGAATAAAGGAAAAATCTCGGAATTCTGTTCGTTCAAAGAATCGTTCGAAGTAAGGGGACTGTAAGGCATGGCTAATTTTCTAAAAGAATTATTTGCACCAACGAAACGTGTCCTGAAGAAAGCCGAAAAAGCAGCAGACGCTGTAGAAGCGCTCGAGACACAAATCGGTGCGTTATCGGATCAAGAACTGGAAGGGAAAGTCGTTGAATTCCGTGAGCGTCTCGCTAACGGAGAAGACTTAGATGATATTTTACCGGAAGCCTTCGCGGTCTGTCGCGAAGTGTCAACACGCGTTCTCGGCATGCGCCACTACCGCGTTCAGTTGATTGGTGGATATGTCCTGCACAATGGGGATATCGCCGAAATGAAGACCGGGGAAGGTAAGACGCTCGTCGCAACACTCCCTGTCTATTTGAATGCTCTCGCAGGCAACGGCGTACACGTCGTTACCGTCAACGAATATCTCGCAAAACGTGACCGTGACATCATGGAGCCGCTTTATGCAGCACTTGGTCTCTCGGTCGGCTTGAACCTCTCTAGCATGTCGCGTCAAGAAAAACAAGCAGCATACAGCTGTGACATCACGTACGGAACGAACAACGAGTTCGGTTTTGATTACTTGCGTGACAACATGGTCCTCTATAAAGAAGACCGCGTTCAACGTCCACTCAGTTATGCCGTCGTCGATGAAGTCGACTCGATTCTCGTCGATGAAGCGCGGACTCCGCTCATCATCTCAGGATCGGCCGAAAAATCGACAGCGCTCTATTCGCAAGCCGATGCGTTCGCGAAAATCATGAAGGCAGATGAAGACTACACGGTCGACATCAAGACGAAGAGTGTCCTGTTGACGGAGCAAGGAATCGACCGTGCTGAAAAATACTTCGGTATTGATAACTTGTTTGGTCTCGAACACGTCGCGCTCAACCATCACTTAAGCCTCGCACTGCGGGCGAACGCCGTCATGCATCGCGACGTCGACTATATGGTTCGAGAAGACGAAGTCATGATCATCGACCAATTCACGGGTCGTGTCATGGAAGGTCGTCGTTATTCGGAAGGTCTGCACCAAGCGATCGAAGCGAAGGAAGGCGTCGAGATTCAACGCGAATCTATGACCCTTGCGACGATCACGTACCAAAACTTCTTCCGGATGTATACGAAGCTTGCCGGAATGACCGGTACAGCAAAGACGGAGGAAGAAGAGTTCCGTAACATCTACAACATGCACGTCGTACCGGTGCCGACGAACAAACCGGTCGTCCGAAACGATATGCCGGACTTGATCTTTAAAACGATGAACGGGAAGTTTGCTGCTGTCGCAGACGAAATCGAACGTGCCCACCGTGAAGGACAACCAGTCCTCGTCGGTACGGTTGCCGTCGAGACGTCGGAGTTGCTCAGTAACATCCTCAAAAAGCGTGGCATCCGTCACGAAGTCTTGAACGCGAAGAACCATGCACGTGAAGCGGAAATCATCGAGAACGCGGGTCAAGCGAACTCGGTCACGATCGCAACGAACATGGCCGGTCGTGGTACCGACATCAAGCTCGGTCAAGGTGTCTTAGAAAAAGGTGGTCTCTACATCCTTGGGACAGAACGTCACGAATCACGCCGTATCGATAACCAGCTCCGTGGTCGTGCCGGTCGTCAAGGGGATCCAGGTGCATCACAATTCTATCTCTCACTTGAAGATGAATTGATGCGTCGCTTTGGTTCTGATTCGCTGCAGTCGATGATGGACCGTCTCGGAATGGATGATTCGCAACCGATCGAGAGTCGGATGGTGTCTCGTGCCGTTGAATCGGCTCAAAAACGCGTCGAAGGAAATAACTTTGATGCGCGGAAACAAGTCCTCGGCTACGATAACGTCATGGCGGATCAACGGAAAGTCATGTACGCGGACCGGGCAGCGATTCTCGACGCTGGTTCCGTGTCAGATATCGTCCGTCCTATGATCGAGCAAACGATCGAAGCAGGCGTCCATCAGTACACGCCGGTCGAGTTCGTACCGGAAGAATGGAGCATCGGTGCGCTTGCGGAGTGGGCGAACCAGACGCTTGCAATCGAAGAGAAAGTCACGGAAAGCGACCTCTTCGGAAAAGAACGCGAAGAGATCATCGAGTTGCTCAAAGAGCGCACGTTCGCGCACTACGAACACAAACGGTCAGAAGTCCCAGCGGAAGCATTCGATGAGTTCGAAAAAGTCATCGTCCTGCGTGCCGTCGACCAACACTGGATGAACCACATCGATCAGATGGATCAACTCCGTGAAGGGATTCACCTCCGGGCATACGGTCAAAACGACCCGCTCCGCGAATACCAATCAGAAGGTTCGATGATGTTTGATGCGATGAACGCTGCGATCGCAGAAGAAGTGACACAATTCGTCCTTCGTGCGGATCTCGACCCGAACCTCAAACGCGAAAAAGTCGTCCAAGACGAAGTCGCGGTTTCTGGTAAGGAAGATAAAGCGGTCAAGAAAAAACCGGTCCGGAAAAATCCAAACGACCAAATCGGACGCAACGATCCGTGCTGGTGTGGATCCGGTAAGAAATATAAGAACTGTCACGGCCGTCAGGCATAAGTGATGAATCGACTGAAAGAGAGGCAGGAGATTCCTGCCTCTTTTCACGGAAAGAGAAGGTGGATTACATGGAATTAGCAGAAATTCGCAACACCGCCGAGTGGATGGAAAAAAAACTCGACGAATATAAGGCATCACTCGACCTTGAGTCGAAGATTGCTCGGATTGAAGAACTCGAAAACGAGATGACGTACCCGGACTTCTGGAACAACCAGGAATCGGCACAAAAAGTCATCGATGAGTCGAACGGCTTAAAAGCGATGGTCGACAAGTATAAAGAACTCGAAGCAGGTCACGAGAACGTCGCCTTGACGTATGAATTGATCAAGGAAGAGCCGGATGCAGATCTTCAAGAAGAGCTCGAGTCAGAACTCGGCGATCTCAAGAAAAAGTTCGAAGACTTCGAATTACAAATCCTCTTAAACGGCGAGTATGACGCGAACAACGCGATTCTCGAGTTACACCCAGGTGCGGGTGGTACTGAGTCACAAGACTGGGCATCAATGCTTCTCCGGATGTACCAACGTTTCTGCGATAAGCAGGGCTGGAAAGTCGAAACGATGGATTACCAACCAGGTGATGAAGCCGGTGTCAAATCGGTCACGCTTCGTATTCAAGGGCACAATGCCTATGGATACTTGAAAGCCGAAAAAGGGATCCACCGTCTTGTCCGGATCTCACCGTTTGACTCGTCAGGTCGTCGTCATACATCGTTCGTCTCGTGTGACGTCATGCCGGAATTCAACGATGACATCGATATCGAAGTCCGCACGGAAGACTTGCGGATCGATACGTACCGTGCTTCTGGTGCTGGTGGTCAGCACATCAATACGACGGACTCGGCTGTCCGGATCACCCACGTTCCGACAGGCGTCGTCGTCTCTTGTCAACAAGAACGGTCGCAGATCAAAAACCGTGAAGCGGCGATGAAGATGTTGAAAGCGAAACTCTATCAACGCGAAATCGAAGAGCAACAAAAGAAACTCGACGAGATCCGTGGTGAAAAATCGGATATCGCTTGGGGTAGCCAAATCCGTTCGTACGTCTTCCACCCATACAGCATGGTCAAGGATCACCGGACGAACTATGAAGTCGGGAACACGCAAGGGGCAATGGATGGTGACATCATGGGCTTCATCGATGCGTACCTCCGTCTCATGAATATGTAAGATAACCAACCAGTCGGACGATGTTCGACTGGTTTTTTGACCGTCAAAGGGGGAAACGTGATGAAGAAGCAAAGTCGGGTCAACAAACAGGCGTGGGATTACCGAGCATATGAATTTTGGGAGAAACGCGATGGAACGGTGAGAACATCCCGACCGAGTTCACGCTTCTCGCAACCAAACCACTTGAAGGGAGCAATAACTAATGATCATCCGTAAAGAAGGCTTCAAGGACGCAACGGGAATCCGGCTCGTTCATGAAGCGGCATTCGAACAACCAAACGAAGCGAACCTCGTTGATGCGTTACGCGAGGAGGAAGCGGCGCAACCGGTCTTCGGTCGCGTCGCCGTGACTGATAAAGGAGAAATCGTTGGTCATGTCCTCTTGAGCCGGATCCATATCGATGACATCCCGTCGCTTGCCTTAGCGCCGGTCGGTGTCCTGCCCGCTTGGCAACGAAAGGGTATCGGCTCTGAATTGATCCGTCAAGTGATCGAGGATGCGCGGGACGCCGGGGAATCACACATCGTCGTCCTCGGTCACGACAGCTATTATCCGCAGTTCGGCTTTGAACGGGCGATTGACTACGGTATCAAGCCGCCGTTCCCCGTTCCGCCGGAGGTCTTTCTCGTTCTTGCACTCGAGCGGAATGGATTACGTGGCGTTAGCGGCATCGTCCGTTACAGTCCACCCTTTAGTGCGGTATAAAGGGAACACTGTGAGTTGTTCCGCCTGTCTAGTCGTTGTCTGACTTTTCCGCTAAAATGAAACACGAGAATCAATTGATAAGGGGAAATGGAATGTCATGACATCGACACGTCAGGAAGTCGTGCGCGATTATGCGTATTTGTTAATCGGGTCCTTGTTCGTCGCAAGTGCCTTTAGTTTATTTTTAGCACCGAACCAACTCGCCTCGGGAGGGGTCAGTGGCTTATCGATCGTCTTGAACGATTTGTTCGGAATTTCGCCAGGATTGTTCCAACTCGTCGCGAACGTCGTCTTGCTTGCGATCGGTTGGATGATCCTCGGGATGGGCTTTGGGGTCAAATCACTCGTCGGGTCGATCTTCTTACCGGTTGTCATCCTCGTATATGAGCGGTTCGATGTTCCGGCTGCGACAATGAATCCGATGCTTGCTGCAATCTTCGGTGGTGCCGGGGTCGGGATTGGACTCGGTCTGATCTTCCGGGGGCGAGCGTCGACCGGAGGAATGGATTTGATTGCGCAAATCCTGCATCGTTTCACGAAATTGCCACTTCATCTGTGTATCGCCTTGCTTGACGGCACGATCGTCATCAGTGCGGCGACAATCTTCTCGCTGGAGATTGGGCTGTATGCACTCGTCGCTTTGTTCATCACGATCAAGATGATCGACGTCGTCCAGCTCGGAATCACGAACGACAAGCTCGCCTATATCATCTCCGATCAACGGGAAGCGTTAGTGAAGGAAATCTTCGAGACGCTCGATCGCGGGGCGACGGAGATCGAGGCAGCGGGAGCGTTCACGCGGACACGCAAACCGATGCTAATGGTCGTCGTTCGTCAAGGGGAAATCACGACGCTCAAAGAAATCGTCAAACACATCGATCCATCGGCATTCCTCGTCGTCAGTGAAGCCCATGAGGTGCTCGGACTCGGGTTTACAGACGATAAACGCTACCGTAATGTGCCATAATCGTTCTTGAAACGTGAAGTTTTTGTGAAATCACGCTTAACTCATCCGGATAACGGTTATACTCTAACTAGGTCAGTAGCGTTTATGTAGATACTTACAAGAGGGGGATATCCGGATGAAGCTGAAAAACTTGTTACTCGCGTTAGGCTTAGGAACGACACTTGCGCTCGCGGCATGTGGTGGTAGTGACGATTCGAGTTCTGATGACTCATCGTCAGGCACGAAGGATGAGTCAACGATGAACGATGATTCGTCGAAGACACAATCCGGTGTAGATGCTGAGAAAATCTTCGCCAACAACTGTGCAACGTGTCATGGTAAAAACCTTGAAGGAAACGTCGGACCGAACTTGACGAAGGTTGGCTCGAAATATTCTTCAGAAGAGATTCAAAAAATCATCAAGAACGGGAAAGGGCAAATGCCTGCTGGTATCCTGAAAGATGATAAAGAAATCATGGCTGTTGCCGACTGGCTCGCTGCTAAAAAATGATTATGGGATATGATGGGGTACGAGATGACACACACGACATGTGTTCGTCATTCGTGCCTCTTTTTTATGGTATAATCGCCTGAAATGACATTTGATTGTAATGTGCGTTCAATTTTGTCCCTGTTATAATGGTGGTCGGTAGGTTTTTAGACCTATCCATTCAGCATCAGTAAACAAGTAAGGATGTGAAGTACGTGATCAAGATGCAACGAATCAGTAAGATTTATCCGAACGGCGTCACGGCACTCCGTGAGGTCGATTTGACGATCAATCAAGGCGAATTCGTCTATATCGTCGGTCCGTCGGGTGCGGGTAAATCAACATTCATGAAAATGATGTACCGCGAAGAGAAACCCACGAGCGGTTCATTTTTATTTAAAGGAATCGAAGTCGGTAAACTGAAGAACCGTCAAATCCCCGAACTTCGTCGCCAAATCGGCGTCATCTTCCAAGATTTCAAACTACTCCCGTCATTGACGGTTTATGAAAATGTCGCCTTTGCACTAGAAGTCGTAGGAGAAGACAAATCGCAAATCCGGAAGAAGGTCCTCGAGGTCCTCGATCTCGTGAAGCTCAAGCATAAAGAGCGCAACTATCCGGACGAATTATCTGGGGGCGAACAACAACGGATCTCGATCGCGAGAGCCATCGTCAATCGTCCGTCACTCGTCATCGCCGATGAGCCGACTGGAAACCTGGACCCGGATACGGCATGGGAGATCATGGAAGTATTCGAAGAAATCTATCGCCGTGGGACAACGGTCGTAATGGCGACACACAACCGAGACATCGTTAACAAGATGCGTCATCGTGTCTTAGCGATCGACGGAGGAAAAATCGTCCGAGACGAAGAGAAAGGAATGTACGGCTATGAAGTTTAATGGATTCCGTCATTTACGGGAAGGGGCAAAAGGTCTCGTCCGGAACGGCTGGATGACATTCGCTTCTGTCAGTGCCGTTACCGTCACGTTACTTCTCGTAGGAATATTTGCGATGCTCATGTTCAACGTCAACAAGATTTCCGATAACGTCGAAAAAGACGTCGAAATCCAAGTGTTCGTCGAACGAGAAGCTGACCAGTCGAAGATCGATGCAGTCGGTGAAGCACTCAAGCAGATGCCGGGTGTCGACTCCGTTCGTTACAGTTCGAAAGAAGAAGAACTGGACCGCTTCAAGGAGCAACTTGGCGAAGGTTCCCAAGCCTACCAGTCGGTTGAAAAGGATAATCCGCTTCATGACCGGTACATCGTCAAAGCTACCTCACCAAAAGAGACAGAAACACTTGCAAATTCCGTCAAAAAAATGGAAAATGTAGATAGTGTCGAATACGGTAAGGACTATGTTAAAAAGATGTTTAGCTTCCTTGAAGGAGTTCGGATCGGTGGAATCATCCTGATCGTCGGATTGACGTTCATGGCGATGTTCCTCATTTCGAACACGATTAAAGTCACGATCTTCTCCCGTCGCCGGGAAATCGAGATCATGCGCCTCGTCGGAGCGAAAAACGGATTCATCCGTGCACCGTTCTTCGTCGAAGGATTATTGATGGGCATATTAGGTGCCATCATCCCGATCGTCGTCGTCTACTTCGGTTACGAAGTCTCCTACAATGCGATCCAACCGCAACTGACCACCGTGAATGCGGGAATCTTCTCGCTTATTCCGCCAGGGCAACTATCGGCACAAGTTGTCTTGATCCTGCTCGGACTCGGTGCATTCATCGGTGTGTGGGGATCAACGACATCACTCGGTCGTTTCTTGAAGATTTAATTGATTCACTCAAAAATAAAATAGAGGAGAGATGCTTCTCATGAAAGTCCGATTCTATTCCGCCGTCCTGAGCTTAGCTTTGATTGGAACTAGTGTATCTGTTGATGCCACGTCGAAAGAAGATTTGCTGAAGGAACAACAGGAGGTCGAAAGCCGTCTGAAAGAGACGGAACGATCACAGAATCAGACATCAGAGAAGTTGATCTTGACGAAACAGGAGCGTAAGGAAGCCCGTGCGCAACTGAATGAAGTCAACAGCCGTTTGGATGATTTAGCGCTTAAGATAGCCGATCAACAAGCGGCTGTTGCTGCATCTAAAGAACAATTGCGTCTGACGGAAGCAGCGATTTCCGAGACGCTCAAGGAACTGCATCAACAAGAAGAGTTGCTTGGAAGCCGATTGCGTGCCGTCCAACAAAAAGGAGACGTCAAATACATCGAGGTCTTGCTCGACGCAAAAGACTTTGGTGATTTGATTTCGCGCTTCAGTACGGTCAGTGAGATCATCAAACAAGATGATCATGTCTTACAAGCTTACAAGGGGAATGTCAAACAACTGAGCGAACAACGGTCGGAACAAGCACTATTGCTTGAAAGCATGAAACGGGAACAACGGAAGTTGCTCGTGCTCCAGACACGAATCATTGCGGAATCTGAGCTCAAGCGAAAGCTTGTCGTCCAGTTGAACACGAAGGTCAAGGAACTGCAACAAGAGCAGTTCTCTAAAGCCGAGGAAGCAGAAATTCTCGCGGATCAGCGCCGTCTGATTCAAAACGAATTGATTGCCCTGCAAGAAGCCGAACGGAAAGCAAAAGAAGAAGCGAAACGGAAAGCGGAAGAAGCGGCGCGGGCAGCAGAAGCAAAACGTCAAGCGGAAGCGGCAGAAGCGGCACGTGCAGCAGAGGCAAAAAAGAAAAAATCCGATGCTCCAAGTGCGGAACCGACCATTCCTGAAGTCGAGTCACCGACTGCAACGCCGGAGCAACCGGCAGATGCCGTGACGAGTCGTCCGTTCCATTTACCGGTTCAAGGATATGTCTCGTCGCCGTTCGGTCCCCGAAACAATCCGTTGACAGGGAAGCCGGAGATTCATAAAGGCATTGATCTCGTAAATGCAAAAGGAACACCGATTCATGCAGCGGCAGGTGGTATCGTTCTACGTGCCGGTAGTGCAACAGGTTACGGGAACGTCGTCATGGTGACGCATTTGATCGATGGACAGGTCTACACGACCGTCTATGCACATCTCGATTCGATCAGCGTCTCCGCCGGTCAAACAGTCATGCCGGGTAAGACGGTCGGCACATTAGGTACAACGGGCTGGTCGACAGGTCCGCATTTGCATTTCGAATTGCATAAAGGAGAGTGGGCAGTCGGACAACCGAATGCAGTTGACCCAGCACCGTACATCTTTTGACATCCCACAGAATACTGAAAAGATAGGGTAACCTATCTTTTTTTGCTATACTGAAAAAAATAATGCGTTTTTAATGGAAGTGGGGAATCAAGCGTGAAAAAATCTACAACAGCAGTGATTGCGGTCAGTACCTTCGGGCTTGGTTTAGGGGCAGGCGCCGTCGGGATGCTAGCGGCTGGCGGAACGGATTCTGTCTCGACGTCATCGTCGTCGGCGAATGCGACGGGTGATTGGAAAAAAATCGACCAGGTCCGGCAGATGATCGAACAAAATTATCTAAAAGACGTGACAGATAAAGAGTTACTCGATGGTGCGTTATCTGGCATGACAGAAGTGCTTAACGATCCATATTCCGTTTATATGGATGAGTCGGAAACGACCTCATTCAACACGAATCTGTCGTCTTCGTTCGAAGGGATCGGTGCGACGCTTGAACAAAAAGGTGAGTCGATCGTCATCGTCTCGCCGATCAAAGGATCACCTGCTGAAAAAGCTGGTATCAAACCAGGCGACGTCATCCTAGAAATCGATGGTAAGTCGACAAAAGGTCAAAAGACGGATCAAGCCGTTAAAAAAATTCGTGGTGAAAAAGGAACGAATGTCGTCCTGACGATTCAGCGTAGCGGACAAGACGCGATGGAGGTCACGATTAAACGCGATACGATTCCAATCGAGACGGTCTATACGTCAACGGAGAATGTCAACGGCAAGAAGATCGGTGTCTTACAAGTAACACAGTTCTCGGAACCGACAGCAGAAGAGTTCGAGAAGGGGTTGACGAAACTCGAGAGTCAGAACATTGATGGACTCGTCATCGATGTACGCGGAAATCCGGGTGGTCTTTTGACGGCTGTCTCGAAAATGATCGCTCCGTTCATTCCGAAAGACGTGCCGATTTATCAAGTCGAGAACAATAAAGGCGAGCGCCAGCAGGAATTCGGGAAGGCAGACGAGAAGAAACCATATAACATCGTCGTCTTAGAAGACGGCGGATCGGCCTCAGCGTCCGAGATCCTTGCAGCCGGACTGAAGGAAGGAGCTGGCGCCGAAGTCGTCGGTACGAAGTCGTTCGGGAAAGGGATCGTCCAAAGTGCGTATGATTTGAAGGACGGTAGCGACCTGAAGTTAACGACGAACAAATGGCTGACACCAGACGGGAACTGGATCCACAAAAAAGGGGTCAAGCCGACGGTCGAAGTCAAACAACCGGCGTACTTCAACGTCACGAAAATTTTGACTGATCAAAAGTCACTCGCTGTCGGCGATTACGGAAAATCAGTCGAGAATGCCCACCTCGTCCTCGAAGCGATCGGGTACGAGCCAAAAGGACAGGACGGCTATTTTGGTGACACGATGAAACAAGCTGTCGAGGCTTTGCAAAAGGACGCGAAACTCGACGTCACTGGAAAAATCGATCAGCAGACAGCGGGTGAGATGGAGACGCGTCTCCTGAAGAAACTCCAGGACGATAAGAATGACGTCCAGCGGAAAAAAGCACTCGAGGTCGCTGCTCAATAATAAGGAATGGAAAGAGGTCTGAATGCGCGTGGAATTACTCGATGAAATTGGTTGGACCGCGATTAGTCTCATCGCCAGTCCGACCTTGTGGTTAGCACTCCTTGTCAGTTGGGTCATCGGCATCCGGCGTGTCAAACGGGAACGCGGACTGTTTCGCTCCCGGACACACGGTAAACGAAGCGATGTCCTCGAAACACTTTTACCAGGCCTACTCGTCGGTCTCGTCTTGTCCGTCGTCAGCGGATGGCTCGGATTGACAGTGACACCGCAGTACGCTCTACTGTTGATTGGACTTTCGAGCGTCCTGCTGTTGATTGGTGTCGTTCGTTTGAACCTGCCACTCTGGCCGATCGTCTTGCTTGGACTGACCGGCTGGTTCGTGATGGATTCACGTCTTGACTCGATCCGAGCGGTCGAGCCGAAGATGGTTTTATTACTTGCAACGTTGACGCTCGTCGCGGAATGTCTCCTCGTCTGGTGGCGCGGGCAGCGGCGTCTGTCACCGTCACTCGTCGTCTCAAAGCGCGGTCGCTTCATCGGTGGGCTGTCGGCAAATAAGCTTTGGCTGTTACCTCTACTTGTTTTCGTTCCGGGCGACGTGCTCGAGACGTGGTGGCCACGCTACAGCTTCCCGGAACTCGTTCCGGTCGTTCTCTGGTTACCGATCGGTTTCAGTTTCCTCTTTACAGGTAAGCTGCCGAAAGAATTGATGCGTCCGCTCGTTCAAGGACGTTTGATCACGAGTCTTGTTGCAGTTTTATTGACGGTTCTTGCGTACGTGACTGGTCAAGCTGAATGGCTCTACGGAATCGTCTTTTTGCTCGTCCTGCACATTTTGTTGCACCAGCGGGTCAAACGCTTGAACCGGGCGCAAACGCCGTTGTTCCTCAATGGAACACGTGGTGCCGTCATCCTTGGAACACTTCCCGATAAACCGGCTGCTGAGATGGGCTTGATTCCAGGTGAAGCGATCTATAAGGTCAACGGTGAGAAGGTCGATTCGGAAGCATCGTTCTATGAAGCCATCCAAAAACACAAACCGTATCTGCGTCTTGAAGTCATGAACCATAACGGCGACATCCGTTTTGCGCAACGTGCCTTTTATGAACAAGATCATCATGAGCTCGGTATCCTGTTCGTCAACGAACCGGTCCACGGTCGGACGAAGGTGCGATCCCTCCATTAAGAAGCTACTCCCTGTCACGCAACATTCGTGATGGGGATTTTTTTGTGAGCAAAAAAATTGATGCTCAACACTCGAAGCAAAAAGAAACTTTTGCATTTTCGAAAAAAAGGGTAACTTCCTAAAAGGAGCACTTCATAATCGAATGTTTGTTCGTAAAGTGATACAATAGAAATAGATTTTTTAACGTGATGAGGGGGAAGCAAACGATGGATTTTGAACTCGTTTCACCATTTGAACCAGGCGGTGATCAGCCGACGGCAATCGAAAAATTGGTGACTGGGCTAAAACAAGGCGAACGACATCAGACGTTGCTTGGGGCGACCGGTACCGGGAAGACGTTCACGGTCTCGAACGTCATCAAGGAAATCAAGAAACCGACGCTCGTCCTTGCCCATAACAAAACACTAGCGGGACAACTCTACTCGGAGTTCAAGGAATTTTTCCCAAACAACGCGGTCGAATACTTCGTTAGTTTTTATGATTATTACCAACCGGAAGCGTACGTTCCGTCGACGGATACGTTCATTGAGAAGGACTCTTCGATCAACGATGAGATCGATAAGTTGCGTCACTCGGCAACGTCCGCCTTGTTTGAACGAGAAGACGTCTTGATCGTTGCGTCTGTCTCGTGTATCTATGGTCTCGGTAACCCGGAAGAGTACAACAACCACGTCTTGTCACTGCGTGTCGGCAATGAGATGGGGCGAAACGAGATGCTCCGTCGTCTAATCGACATTCAGTATGAGCGTAACGACATCGACTTCCAGCGCGGACGGTTCCGCGTCCGCGGAGACGTCGTCGAAATCTTCCCGGCGTCACGCGACGAACAGTGTGTCCGGGTCGAGTTCTTCGGTGACGAGATTGAACGGATCCGTGACATGGATCCGCTGACAGGTGAGATCGTCGCGGACCGTGAACATATCTCGATCTTCCCGGCGTCCCACTTCGTGACGGGGGATACCCGTCTTCAGAAAGCGATCGCGAACATCGAGAAGGAACTGGAAGTCCAACTTGCTAAATTACGCGAAGACAATCAATTGCTCGAAGCGCAACGGCTTGAACAACGGACGAACTACGACCTCGAGATGATGCGTGAGATGGGTTATTGTTCCGGAATCGAGAACTACTCGCGTCACTTGAACTTGATGCCGGAAGGGGCAACACCGTATACATTGCTCGATTACTTCCCGAAGGACTTTTTACTTGTTGCCGATGAGTCACACGTCACATTGCCACAAATTCGCGGGATGTATAACGGGGACCAGGCACGGAAACAAGTCCTCGTCGATCACGGTTTCCGTCTTCCGTCGGCAAAAGACAACCGTCCGTTACGGTTCGAGGAGTTCGAGGAAAAAGTCAGTCAGGCGATCTATATCTCGGCGACACCAGGACCGTATGAACTCGAACATTCGAAAGAGATGGTCGAGCAAATCATCCGTCCGACGGGTCTCGTTGATCCAACGATTGAGATTCATCCGATCACAGGACAAATCGATTACTTGATGGATAACATCCGTGACCGGGTCGCGAAGAACGAACGTGTTCTCGTCACGACACTGACGAAGAAGATGGCAGAAGATTTGACCGATTACTTGAAAGAGAATGGCGTCAAGGTCAACTACATGCACTCGGAGATCAAGACGCTGGAACGGATTGAAATCATACGTGACTTGAGGCTCGGGAAATACGATGTCCTCGTCGGGATCAACTTGTTACGAGAAGGACTCGATATTCCGGAAGTCTCACTCGTGACGATTCTTGATGCTGATAAGGAAGGGTTCCTCCGGTCGGACCGTTCGCTGATTCAAACGATTGGTCGGGCGGCTCGGAACTCGGAAGGACACGTCATCTTGTTTGCTGATAAAGTCACCGATTCGATGCAACGGGCGATCGATGAGACGGAACGTCGTCGCGCGATCCAGATGGCGTTCAACGAAGAACATGGCATCACGCCGCAGACGATCAAAAAAGACGTGCGTGGTGTTATCAGTACGACGATCGAGAGCGACGATACCGTCGAAAAACTCGAGAAGTTCAACAAACTTAAAAAACCGGAGCGCGAAACGTTGCTTGAACAGCTCGACCAAGAGATGCGTCAAGCGGCGAAGGACATGCAGTTCGAACGAGCTGCCGAGCTCCGCGATCTCATATTAGAATTGAAAGCAGGTGCCTAAGTTGGGAGAAAAGAAGAATCAGATTATCATCAAAGGCGCTCGCGTCAATAATCTACAAAACATCGATGTCGAAATCCCCCGCGATCAGCTCGTCGTCTTGACGGGCTTGTCCGGTTCAGGGAAATCGTCGCTTGCCTTCGATACGATTTATGCTGAAGGACAACGTCGTTATGTCGAAAGTTTGTCTGCCTATGCTCGTCAATTCCTCGGACAAATGGATAAACCAGATGTCGATACGATTGAAGGACTGAGTCCGGCAATTTCGATCGATCAAAAGACGACGAGTAAAAACCCACGTTCGACGGTCGGAACGGTCACAGAGATTTATGACTACTTGCGTCTGTTATACGCACGGATCGGGAAGCCGATCTGTCCGAATCACGGAATCGAGATTTCGAGCCAGACGATCAGTCAGATGGTTGACCAAGTGATGGAACAACCAGAGCGGACGCGTCTGCAAATTCTCGCGCCAATCGTTTCCGGACGCAAAGGAACGCACGTCAAGGTGCTCGACGATTTGAAGAAGGAAGGTTTCGTCCGCGTCCGTGTCAACGGAGAGACGATGGATCTCGCCGAAGAGATCACGCTTGAGAAAAACAAGAAACACTCGATCGAAGTCGTCGTCGACCGTGTCGTCGTGCGACCAGACGTCGAAGCCCGTCTTGCGGACTCACTTGAGACTGCACTTCGCCTCGCGGATGGTCGGGTCATCGTCGATACAATGGACGGCAACGAATTGTTGTTCAGTGAACATCATGCTTGTCCAATTTGTGGCTTCTCAATCGGCGAACTCGAACCACGGATGTTCTCGTTCAACTCACCGTTCGGTGCTTGTACGTCATGTGATGGTCTCGGAACGAAGCTTGAGGTCGATGTTGATCTCGTCGTGCCGCATCCCGATAAGTCATTGAACGAAGGGGCAATCGTGGCGTGGGAACCAACGAGCTCGCAGTATTATCCACAATTGCTCAAAGCGGTCTGTGACCACTTCAAAATCGATATGGATACACCGTTCGAACAATTGTCAGAAGAACATCGCGAAACGATCTTGAACGGAAACACGAAGGAAGAGATTCACTTCCGTTATGAGAATGACTTCGGGATGGTCCGAAATACGAACCTCTACTTCGAAGGAGTTCTCAATAACTTACAACGTCGCTTCAAGGAGACGTCGTCTGATTATATCCGGGAACAGATGGAAGGCTACATGGCGAAGAAGGCGTGTCCGACGTGTAAAGGACATCGCTTGAAACGGGAATCGCTCGCCGTCAAAGTATCCGATCACCATATCGGTGAAGTGACGAAGATGTCTGTTAAACAAGCGGTCATGTTCTTCGACGAACTACCGGAGAAATTAAGTGAGAAGGATCAGACGATTTCGCGGATGATCGTCCGTGAGATTCATGAACGGGCGTCGTTCCTTGAGAACGTCGGTCTCGATTACCTGACGATCTCACGCGCAGCGGGGACATTATCCGGTGGGGAAGCGCAACGGATTCGTCTTGCGACACAAATCGGTTCGCGTCTGACGGGCGTCCTCTACGTTCTGGATGAACCATCGATCGGCTTACACCAACGCGATAATGATCGTCTGATCAATACGCTGAAGGCGATGCGTGATCTCGGCAATACGCTGATCGTCGTCGAACACGATGAAGATACGATGATGGCAGCCGACTACTTGATCGATATCGGACCAGGTGCCGGGGATCATGGTGGATTCGTCACAGCAGCCGGAAAACCGGAAGAGTTGATGCAGGATGCGAACTCGTTGACTGGTCAATACTTGTCCGGGAAGAAGTTCATTCCTGTTCCGTCGACACGTAAAGAGCCAGACGGTCGGATGCTCCATATCCACAAAGCATCGGAAAACAATCTGAAAAATGTCGATGTCGACATTCCGCTTGGTCTGTTCGTCGCTGTCACTGGTGTCTCGGGATCCGGGAAATCGACGTTGATCAATGAAATTCTTTATAAGACGATCGCCCACGAGATGAACCGGGCGAAAGAAAAACCGGGTGCCCATAAAGGAATCACTGGTCTGGATCAAATCGATAAGGTCATCGATATCGATCAGTCACCAATCGGTCGGACACCGCGTTCGAACCCGGCAACGTATACGGGTGTCTTCGATGATATTCGGGACGTCTTTGCTTCGACGAACGAAGCGAAACTCCGTGGTTACAAAAAAGGACGTTTCAGTTTCAACATCAAGGGTGGACGCTGTGAAGCGTGTCGTGGCGACGGGATCATCAAGATCGAGATGCACTTCTTACCGGACGTCTATGTCCCGTGTGAAGTCTGTCACGGTAAACGTTATAACCGCGAAACACTCGAAGTGAAATATAAAGGCAAAACGATTGCCGACGTGCTTGAGATGACGGTTGAAGATGCACTTGCCTTCTTCGAGAACATTCCGAAAATCACGCGGAAACTGCAGACGATCGCTGACGTCGGTCTGACGTACATGCGTCTCGGTCAACCCGCGACGGAACTGTCTGGTGGGGAAGCGCAGCGCGTTAAACTGGCATCCGAGCTGCATAAACGTTCGACCGGGAAGACGATCTATATCCTCGATGAACCGACGACAGGACTGCATGTCCACGATATCGCGCGCCTCCTGAAAGTCTTACAACGACTCGTCGACAATGGTGATACAGTACTCGTCATCGAACACAATCTAGACGTCATTAAGACAGCAGACTATTTGATTGATCTCGGACCTGAAGGTGGCGACGGTGGCGGAACGATCGTTGCTGCCGGTACACCGGAACAGATCGCTGAAGTTGAAGCATCCTACACGGGACGATACCTCGCACCTGTCCTTGAACGCGATGCGGCACGAATTGAATCGTGAAACTTTTGTGGATGAGGATTCGTAGGAAGGAACTAAGGGAACTTAAACGAAAGTATCATGTAACACACGTTTGAGGTTCAAGAATAGGAGGGAACGGTTCATGAAGCAAGATATGCGTCAATTGATATTGGAGCAAGTCAAAGAAGGAAAGTTAACGATTGATGAGGCACTCGATAAACTCGAGCGGCTCGAAGCGATCGACGAACGTGCAACTTCTGCCAGTGAACATAAGTACGTCGATGAACCAGAACAATATGATCGGGTCGACCAGTATTCTGTCGATTCACTGACGACGAAAGTCATGTCAGCGTTCGATAATCTCGTCAGCCGGATCAAGGACAGTGATCTTTCGCTTAATCAGGCGTCCGGTCCGAACGTCACCTACGTCAAACAATTCCCGTTCAGCGGTGAGACGGTTCACGTCGATCTGTTCAATGCGAACTTGGTCGTCGAACCGAGTGATCTTGAAGAATGCGAATTGACGGTGACAGGACGTCCGCTCCGCCGCCAACAGGTGACGGAAGAACAGGCGCTTGAGCAACTTCAAGCCGCTGTGCAACACGCGGTATCGGCGAACACACTCTCGATCCGTTTGAAGGATAAGAGTGTCCGTGCGACAGTCCATCTGAAAGTACCACGCCGCCATTACGAATCATTCGTCTTACAGACGTTGAACGGGGAAATTTCGTTGA
Source organism: Exiguobacterium sp. PHA03 (assembly GCF_041945985.1). Lineage (NCBI taxonomy): Bacteria > Bacillati > Bacillota > Bacilli > Caryophanales > Exiguobacterium > Exiguobacterium sp. PHA03. The sequence continues at coordinate 1,764,815 of NZ_JAUTYQ010000001.1, read as the reverse complement.
CGTCACTCGATACGACATCCGCTCAACTGATGACAGCGAACGGTCGAGTCAACGTCCGTGACCTCTTCAGTGAAGATGTCAAAGTATCAACTGCGAACGGCTCGATCGAAATCGAAGAGTCGGAGTTGAAAGTCTTGAAAGCGAAGACAGCTAACGGTCAAATCATCACGACAGGTGTCTTCGAACGATCGGAACTGAAAACGGCGAACGGAAACGTCCGGTGCGAGCTGAAGACGGCGCAAAATGCGAAGGTCAAAGCGTCGTCACTAGCCGGAAGCATCGCCTTGATGTTGCCGCATGGCGCTGAAGTCTACGGAGAACTTGAGACGAACTTCGGTGGTCTCAACTGCAATCTTGACGATATGGAATTGATTCGGGATCAAAAAGAGATCGTCAACCGGAAACTCCATTTCGTCTCAGGGCGCGGTCGTTCACCTAAAATTGAGGTCGAAGCGGATACGAAGACTGGTACGATTTCAGTCACGCACGGTGTTCACCTCAGTCCACAAGCGTTATAAGCATACTCGGCGCAACTTCTTGAAAAAGAGGCTGCGCTTTTCTTATGACATCGTATCCGCTGTGCGTGCTTTCCTCAGGTGAGACACGAGCCGCGGCTACGTCGTTCTAGGAACGAGTAGCTGGGTCTCGTTTGTCTCTGACAGCGCGGATGACCGCGCTTTTTCCTGTAGGAGTCACAGATGCGGAACGACTTCGTCTGCACATGTAAAAACACCCATCCTCATAAGAAGATGGGTGTAGCTACATCAATAATCGTAATCCTGATCCATCATCGGTTCATCGAAGTTCATGTTCTCGATATTATTCATATCGTAACCGAACGAGAGTAAGGCGATGACACCGATAATCGCGAGGAAAATCGACACGAGGATCAGACCGATGCCGAGCCAACTCTTTCCGCGTGCCCGATTCCAATAGAAGATGATCGCGAGGACGTAAGAGATGAAAGACCCACTGATGAAGATCCCGATAATGGAAATAATGAAGAATAAAAGGGCTGTTTGATCTTGATTCCGGGAGTAGGCTTTCCACATATCGATCAGCGAAATCACGAGATATACGAAACCAGCGATTGCGAGGACCCCAAATAAAATAAGTACTAAAACGAACCAAATGCCGCCACCTGACATCATGGCAAAACCTCCTTCAAAATATTAACTCTTTATTCCATTCCCAAGAAATCATGCTTCTAATCCAATTCCATGAACCGAATAAAAATATGGTACAATACTTCAAGTGAAAGGGGCTGACGAAGCGTGCAACCAAAAGTGCGAACAGCTGAAATCGTAAAACAATTCAATCTCCACATCGTCACGGGAGAAGAAGGCTTACATCGCCCGATTCTAACGGCTGATTTGTGCCGACCTGGCCTTGTGCTTGCCGGTTATTATGCCTATTACCCGGCAGAACGTCTTCAAATTCTCGGAAAAACAGAATTGACGTTCTTCAATAATTTAACGTACGAGGAACAACGTGAACGAGCGAACGTCCTCTGTACAGATGAAACACCTGGTATTTTGATCACACGTGGATTTGAAGTGCCGGAAGCGATCATCCAAGCTGCGGACGAGACGAACGTGCCACTGTTGACGACAAAAGGGCATACGACATCGGTCGAGTCACAGATCACGAACTTCCTCGAAGCGGAACTCGCGCCAACGACGGCAATGCATGGTGTCCTTGTTGATATCTATGGTGTCGGCGTCTTTATTAAAGGAGCAAGTGGCGTCGGTAAATCGGAAACAGCACTCGAACTCGTCAAGCGGGGTCATCGTCTGGTCGCAGATGACTCGGTCGAGATTCGTCAAACGGGTGACGGGATTCTAGTCGGAACGGCACCGAAGTTGATTCAACATCTGCTTGAGATTCGTGGAATCGGGATCATCGACGTGATGACGTTGTTTGGTGCAGGTGCTGTTCGCTCGCACAAGAAGATCAGCCTCGTCTGTAACCTCGAGATTTGGGATCAATCGAAAGTCTATGACCGCGTTGGTCTGGATCAAGAGACGCTTCAAATCATCGATACGGAAATCCCGTTCTTGACGATTCCGGTTCGTCCCGGACGAAACCTCGCCGTCATTATTGAGGTGGCAGCGATGAACTATCGCCTGAAAAACATGGGCATTAATACAGCAGAAGAATTCGCGGGACGTCTCGCACAAGCAATTGAAGATGGGAATGGTGGTCTTTGATGGGAACTCTAGCCTCTGTACAACCAACGTTTGATCGCGTCGCAATCAATCTCGGACCGGTACCGATTTACTGGTACGGGATCGTCATCGCACTCGGTGCGGTCGTCGGTCTGTTGATCGCGATCTTCGAATCGAAGCGGATCGGCTTCAATGAAGAGTATGCGGTCGATGTCGTCATCTGGTCGATTCCGATCAGTATCATCTGTGCCCGGATTTACTACGTCGCGTTCGAGTGGGACTACTACAGTCAGCATCTCGATCAGATCATCAACATCCGCCAAGGTGGAATCGCGATCCATGGCGCGATCATCGGCGCGATTTTGACGGTCATCATCTATACACGTAAGAAAAAGATCTCGTTCTGGCAGATCGCTGATATTCTGGCACCGTCGCTCTTGTTCGGTCAAGCCGTCGGACGCTGGGGCAACTTCTTCAACCAAGAAGCACACGGCGGCGAGACGACGTGGTCGTACTTACAAGATACGTTGCACTTACCAAACTGGATCGTCAATCAGATGTACATCGACGGGACGTACTACTTACCGACATTCCTCTATGAAAGCATCTGGAACATCATTGGTGTCATTCTATTAATCGTCTGGCGGATGAAGTTCAACCCACGTCGTGGATATGTCTTCCTCGGTTATTTGATTTGGTATTCGATCGGACGCTACTTTATCGAAGGACTCCGGACGGATAGTCTGATGGCTGACGGACTGCGGACGGCGCAAGTCGTCTCGATCTGTTTAGTCATCTTCGGTGTGATCATGCTCGTCATTCGTCGCAATGCCGTTCGTTACTTGGACGGTTCAAAAAAGGAGGCGAAGTAATCGATGATTCGCACACTTTTGTTTGACTTAGATGGAACGTTGATTGATACGAATCCATTGATCTTAAAAAGCTTTGAGCATACGCTCAGTTACTATTACCCCGACCGGACGTTCACGGAAGCGGAACTGCTTCCGTTCATCGGTCCGACGCTTGAAAAGTCATTCTCAGCGATGAATACGGAACAGTGGAAAGAGATGGTTGCTTTTTACCGGAGCTACAACATCGCTATGCATGACGCGCTTGTACTCGAGTATCCAGGTGTGCTTGACGGATTACGTCGTTTGCATGAAGCAGGCTATAAGATGGCGGTCGTGACGTCGAAGAGTCGTCGCGTTGCCTTACGCGGGATCGAGTTATTCGGATTGACGTCACTCTTTGACGCTGTCATCGCAGCGGACGACGTAACGGAAGAAAAACCAGCCGTCGAGCCGTTTGAGAAAGCGATGCAGTTACTTGGATCAACACCAGACGAGACGATCATGGTCGGTGACAACGATACGGACATCCTTGGGGGCAAGAACGCAGGAGTGAAGACAGTCGCGGTCGGTTGGGCGATCAAAGGACGTGCGTACTTAGAAGCTCTCGAACCGGATGTCATCATTGATTCGATGGATCATCTCGCTGCTTGGCTGGAGGAACAAAATGGCACGGCGAACTGATCGGTTTCAGGTCGGAACGACGAATCCACTTTGGCATATGTACCGGACGGTGTCGTTCTTTAAAGTGATGTGGTGCTTTACGATCGTCACGATTGGTCGGTTTGCCCCGTCGTTACGCTTTAAGAACGCGCTCTACCGGACGTGCCTCCGAATGAAGATCGGGGAGAAGACGGCACTTGCCTTGATGGTGATGCCAGACACGATGTTCCCGGAGCGAATTACGATTGGTGACAATACGATCATCGGCTTCAATACGACGATCCTCTGTCATGAATATTTGACGACGGAGTATCGTTTAGGTGACGTCGTCATTGGAAATAACGTCTTGATTGGTGCGAACGTGACGATCCTTCCGGGTGTGACGATCGGAGATGGTGCCGTTGTCGGTGCCGGATCGGTTGTTCACCGGGACATCGCTCCGAACGAACGCGTCTCGAGTCAGCCGCTTCGCCGGCACGAAATGTGACAAAACTGTGAGAAGGAAGAAGGAAAAAAGATGACGCACATCCGCTTTACGTATAAGACAGGAAAGTATTTCGGAAGATTATTCGCCGAACGTCCACAAGGTCTCGTCGTGGAGGTGCTGGCTGTCGAAAAGCATCCGGTTCAAGGAGATCTTCATCAACCGAACCAAGTCGATGTCCCGCTGTTTCATATCCGGACCGCCTTGCATAAGCACGAAAAGATCACGGTTTCGCCCGCAGTCGTTTATGCATATGACGGAGAGATTCCCGATTATGCGACGAGCTTACGGCAGGCATATGACAAGGACGTGGCACGTCTTGAAGGACTGAATCCAGAGACGGATGCTTTTGTACGAAAATGCTTAGAGAATTACAAAGAACTGGAATCGATTTATGCAAAACGCTGGGGATGAACTCCGGCGTTTTTTTCTGTTGCATGCCTTCTAGAGATAGGGTATTCTTGTGTCTGCAACTACGAAACCAGTTTACTATTTATGGGGGCTTGAATCATGATGGAATTAACCAAATACAAAGCAGACCCCTTTGCGATAACAGCGCGCCAAGCGGAACTTTTTTATTTCCGCGGACGGAAGGCGCACCGGGAAGGGCGACTGGATGAAGCCGTCTATCATTTAGATGAGGCGACGACACTTCAGCCAGCGGACATCCGTTATTTGCTCCGTTATGCCCGTGTCTTATTCGAGACAGGAGAAATCAATCATGCGAATGATGTCTTGAAACAAGTACGCGCACTCGACGCATCAAATACGGAAGCACTCTTTTATTTAGCGAATAACTACGCACACGTCTCACTTTATGAAGAAGCGCGACAGCATGCGATGGAATATTTAGAGCAAGCACCAAACGGTAAACACGCGGAGGCATCGGCCGCACTCGTGGAACTGATTGATCTCGAACAAGAGATGGAAGACGACGAAGAGGATGAATTGATTCGTCTGCACGGTCAAGCACAACGCCAAATCGATAAAGGGATGCTGTTCGCGGCACAGGAGACGTTGACTGGACTGATTGCCCAGTACCCGACGTTCTGGCCTGCCTACAACAACCTCGCGATCGTCGAGTTTTATTTAGGAGAGAATGATCAGGCATTCGCTTCCCTCGAACGGGTCCTTGAAGGAAACCCGGGGAATTTGCATGCCCTCTGTAACACGCTCGTCTTGCTACACGAGATGGGACAGGACGAAGAGGCGCATCGTCTCTCTCGTCAGCTCGAACACGTCCGTTCCGTGCATCTTGAGACACGTTATAAGGTCGCATCAACACTTGCGATCATCGGACGGTACGATATCGCCTATGAAGAGTTGAAATTACTCGAGCGTCGCGGGTACCGAGGAGATCCCCTCTTTGGGCACTGGTTATCGATTTCTGCTTATAAGACAGGACATGTCGAAGAGGCAGCCGCTTTCTTAAAGTCAGACGAAGCACAAGCGTTAAAGGAAGAAACGGATACGTATGACATCCGCCACAACCTGCAGTTTCGCTCGGCACTCATCCAAGCGTTGAAGACGGAAGATGACGTCTCGCGAATCTTCACGGCACTTCTTCTTGGCAAGCTGAACGATGCCGAAGCACGGCTTGCATTGTCGATGATGCCAGAAGTAACGGACCGAGAGGACGTCCTGTTACTGACGGAACAGATTGTCATCGAGATGGAAGGACGGACCGATGTCGTGGATGAACGCATTCACCGGGCATTGCAGACGATCCGTCTTGCAGAACGATTCGTTTCAGATGAAGAACGGATGAGTCTTGAAGGGGACTTTTATGAGCGCTTCGCACAGCTCGTTTTAAGTGGAGAATCGTTCGATTCAATTGAAGCATCCGCGGCATCACTGCTTTACCTGTTCCATGATTTACGAGACGGAATGTTGATCGAGGAATGCGCATCGCTCGTCGATTGTTCGTTCGATCATGTCGCGTCAATGATCCGGACACATGAACGGATGCTGGCACCGCTGCAAGCAAAGTGTTAGACGTTTAGGGGATTCTCACCTATACTCAAACTACAACGATTACGATAAATGGGGTGGAATCATGGCGGAAACAGAACAAAAAATTTATGACGTCATCATCATCGGGGCAGGTCCTGCTGGGATGACAGCCGCACTTTATGCATCACGTGCGAACCTTTCGACATTGATGATCGAACGCGGGATTCCGGGCGGTCAGATGGCGAACACAGAAGATATCGAGAACTACCCAGGATACGATAGCATCCTCGGACCAGATCTCTCACAAAAAATGTTCGACCACTCGAAAGCATTCGGCGCAGAATATGCGTACGGAGATGTTCGAAGCATCGAAGACGGTAAAGCATACAAAACGATTCATGCACACAACAAAGATTACTACGCACGGGCAATCATCATCGCGTCTGGTGCACAATATAAAAAAATCGGTGTACCGGGAGAAGAAGAGCTCGGCGGTCGCGGTGTCTCGTATTGTGCGGTCTGTGATGGGGCGTTCTTCAAAGAAAAAGAACTCTTCGTCATCGGTGGCGGGGACTCTGCGGTAGAAGAAGGTGTCTACTTGACACGTTTCGCGAAAAAAGTCACGATCGTTCACCGTCGTGATGAGCTCCGCGCTCAAAAAATCCTTCAAAAACGTGCGTTCGACAACCCGAAAATCGACTTCATCTGGAACCATACGGTTAAACAGATCAACGAACAAGACGGGAAAGTCGGCGGTATCGAGCTGATCAATACAAAAACAGCTGACGTGACGACGCATCCGATCGATGGGGTCTTCATCTACATCGGAATGAACCCAATCACAGGTTACGTCCAAGATCTCGGTATTTTGAACGACCAAGGTTACGTCGTGACGAACGAAGCGATGGAAACGAACATCAAAGGTATCTTTGCTGCTGGTGACGTTCGTGAAAAAACATTGCGCCAAGTCGTTACAGCAACGAACGATGGTTCGATCGCAGCGCAAAATGCACAGCATTTCATTGAAGCGTTGCTTGAAGAATTACAAGAATCCTCACACGCATAATATCGAACCAGTTTCATTGAAGGAGACTTCAGTGAAGCTGGCTCTTTTTTTATGATATACTGAAAAAGAAGCGAAAAAATACACACGGAACTGTTGTCTGGAGGGCGAAAAGATGGAACAGAATCAACCGCAACTTGTCATCATCACGGGTATGAGTGGGGCTGGGAAGACTGTCGCAATGAACAGCTTTGAGGACTTAGGCTATTTTTGTGTCGACAATCTACCCCCGACGTTACTGCCGCATCTCATCGAAGTCATTGGACAAGTGCGTCCTAAAATCGCCGTTGCCATCGATACCCGCGCGCGTGATTTCATCGACAGCTTTTTTGTCGTCTATGAGGATTTAAAGAAAACGGACTTACAAATCCGGATGCTGTACCTTGATGCACGAAACGATGTCCTTGTCCGCCGTTACAAGGAATCGCGTCGTTCGCATCCACTTGCACCGACGGATTCACCATTGATTGGAATCGAACGTGAACGGACGTTGCTCGAAGGATTCCGCGATAAAGCACAGATGCTGATTGATACGAGTGACATCAAGCCGCTTGCACTGAAAGAACGTCTCTTAAAGGAGTTCACGGAAGGCACACGGATTCCGTTCACGGTCAACGTCATGTCGTTCGGCTTTAAACATGGCTTACCGCTTGATGCGGATCTTGTCTTTGACCTGCGCTTCTTACCGAACCCGTTCTACATTCCAGAGTTGCGTCCAAAAACTGGACTTGACGAGGAAGTGGCATCGTACGTCATGCAATGGCCGGAAGCAAAGCTGTTCTATAAAAAACTCGTCGACCTGCTCGAATTCCTGATTCCGCAATACGAGCGGGAAGGGAAGTCGCAACTCGTCATCGCCCTCGGTTGTACAGGTGGGAAACATCGCTCAATCACGTTTGCAGAAGCGATCAGTAAAGAATTTGCGACGCAGTATCATATTGAGACGAATCACCGGGATTATGTGTATGCGAAGGGGGAGAAGTGATGAAATGGGAACGTAAAGTCGTCGCTGTCGGTGGTGGAACAGGACTCTCGACGCTTCTTCGTGGACTGAAACATTACCCGCTTGACATCACAGCCATCGTCACCGTTGCTGATGACGGGGGCAGTTCTGGTCGTTTGCGGACGGAATTCAATATGTTGCCGCCGGGCGATATCCGAAACGTCATCGTCTCCTTATCGAAGTCAGAGACATTGATGGACCGGATCATGCAGTACCGGTTCGAGACCGGGGAAGGACTGCATGGTCATTCACTCGGAAATCTGATGTTGACGGCAGCAACCCAACTTTGTAACGGTTCGTTCGTTGAAGCGATCGGTGTCATGGGGCAACTGTTGAACGCGGAAGGAAAAGTCTATCCGGCGACGGAACGGACGATCACGCTCTGTGCCGAGTTCGAGGACGGAACGATCGTTAAAGGCGAGTCGTTGATTCCGAAGGTCGGTAAGAAGATTGAACGGATTTTCCTTGAAGAACAAGATGTCCGTCCAGTACCGGAAGCGATTCAGGCGATTCTTGATGCCGATGTTATCGTCCTTGGTCCGGGCAGTCTCTATACGAGTATCATCCCGAACGTTCTGATCGACGAAATCCGGGAAGCAATCCAGCAATCGCTAGCTCCAGTCGTCTACATCTGTAACGTCATGACGCAGCCCGGTGAGACGACGGCGTTCACAGCCAATGAACATTTAGCGGCACTCGAACGCTTCCTCGGACAAGGAGTCGTCGATACGATCATCGTTAATAATGAATCGATCGATGCGAGTTACCTGAAGAAATACCAAAAGGATCACGCTGACATCGTCACCTATAATGAAAAACAATTCGAGTTAGCAGGCGTTGAAGTGCTTGCGGACGATATCGTCGATTACAATCATCACTTCATCCGTCATGACTCAGATGCTGTCGCAAGCCTCGTCATGCGAAAAGTGTTGTCGATTCGACGTATGCGTCAACTCGAAGGAAAGGAGGAGCTGACATGAGCTTTGCCTCAGAAGTCAAAAAAGAATTAACGCAGATTCCGATCACCGATCACGAGATGAAGGCGGAACTCGCGGCGCTTGCCCGGATGAACGGTGCGATCTCGTTCGGTCTCGGACGTGGTCTGACACTCGATATCTCGACCGAGAATGCCTCGATTGCCCGTCGGATCTATTCGCTTTTGAAAAAAGCATACGGGGTTCATCTCGATCTGCTCGTTCGGAAGAAAATGCGTCTGAAAAAGAATAATGTCTACATCGTCCGCGTCAAACAACAGGCGGATAAGATTTTGCAAGACCTCGGGATTTTAGGAGAAGGATTCACGATGATTCGTTCCATAAGTGACACGATCTTAAACGATGAACGAAAAGCACGCGCGTATTTACGAGGGGCGTTCCTCGCCGGGGGTTCGCTCAACAATCCGGCGACGTCGTCGTATCACTTGGAGATCTTCAGCTTATATGAAGAACACAATGCGGCGCTCCGCGGTCTATCAAACGTTTTTGATTTGAACGCAAAGGCAATCGAACGGAAAAAGGGACATATCCTTTATATCAAGGAGAGCGAGAAGATTTCTGATTTCCTCAAGCTCGTTGATGCGACACAATCGATGCTACGGTTCGAGGACGTCCGGATCTTAAAAGATATGCGTAACTCGGTCAACCGTCTCGTCAACTGTGAGACGGCGAACCTCAACAAAACGGTTGGTGCGGCATTACGCCAAGTTGAGAACATCAAGTTCCTCGAGCGGACGGTCGGGCTCGATGTCTTACCGGATAAGTTGAAGGAGATTGCGATTTTGCGTGTGACACATCAAGACGTCACGTTGCAAGAGCTCGGGGAGATGGTCGAAAGCGGCTCCATCTCAAAATCAGGGATCAATCACCGGTTGCGGAAGATTGATCAAATCGCTGAAAAAGTACGAAATGGCGAGTCGATGACAGGGGCCATATAAGAGGGTCGCTTGCGGGATGAACCATAGTCTACTATAATATATAGTCGATGCAACTAAATGTTCGAATTAAGGAGTTTTTGAAATGGCTAACGAAAAGAAACGTATTTCGCTGACAGTCGATGCGAAGTTTGATGAAGTGTTAACAAAAAAAGCAAAAGCAATCGGTGTACCGAAAAGCACACTCGTTGCGTTCGCAACATCTTTATTCCTGAAACAATTACAAGCAGAAGAAGAGCTTTCGCCACATGCGAACGCGATCTACTCGCTGATTCGTGAAAACCACGATATCGTTTCAGACATCACAGACTTGATCGACTGATCATCGCCCTCTCGTTCTATAAGGAACGGGAGGTTTTTTTGTATGTAACGATAACCGACAAGGCTTCGATTTTCTATGGATACAAAAAAAGTGCCTCCCGAAGGAGACACTCTGGATGACTTATGCACGTTCCATGACGCGGTCGATGAGACCGTAATCAGCAGCAGCTTGTGCTGACATGAAGTTGTCACGCTCTGTATCGCGTTCGATGACTTCAAGTGGTTGTCCTGTGTTTTCAGCCATGATTTTGTTGAGGTGCTCACGCATTTTGATGATACGCTCCGCATGGATTTTGATATCCGATGCTTGACCTTGTGTACCACCGAGTGGTTGGTGAATCATGATTTCAGCGTTTGGTAACGCGAAACGTTTTCCTTTTGCGCCTGCTTGTAGCAAGAACGCACCCATCGATGCTGCCATACCGATACAAATTGTTGAAACTTGTGGCTTGATGAAGTTCATTGTATCGTAAATCGCCATACCGGCAGTGATCGAACCACCTGGGCTGTTGATGTAAAGCGAGATTTCTTTATCTGGATCTTCTGCTGCTAAGAACAGAAGTTGGGCAACGACTGAGTTGGCGACGTTGTCGTCAATCGCGCTCCCGAGAAGAATAATGCGGTCTTTTAGCAAACGTGAGTAGATATCGTAAGCACGTTCCCCGCGGTTTGTTTGTTCGATGACTGTTGGAATTAACATAGTCTTTGCCTCCTTATAGTTGGTATGTAGCTTCCTATTCGACTTATCCTTATCATAATCCTTTGGTCAATATTGGTCAAAAGATACGATGCGACTTTTAGGTATTTTTCCATTACAAGGGCAAACGAAACATATCAGTATAGAAAAAAGGCAATGCCATTGCTGGCATTGCCTTGTAGTTGAATAAATGGTACACCCGGAGAGATTCGAACTCCCGACACCTGGTACCGGAAACCAGTGCTCTATCCCCTGAGCTACGGGTGCATCTGATGTACTGAACAATTAATAGTATAGCGACATTTTTTCAGAAAAGCAATAGGGAAGCATGACTTTTCTTTTCTCAAGCGACTCAAAAAGGGGTTCAGAGCATGTTTTTTAAAACGTTTCTTCTATAATAAGAAGTGAGGGAGGGAAATCGATGGATCAACGCCAGGAACAAACGCAACAGATGACGTTATCGGCGTCACAACAGTATCAGTTACATGTACTTGAGCAACCAGCGGCAGAACTAGAGGAGGAATGGCGACGGTTGAAACGACGGTTGCATCGTCATTACCCGAATCAGGTTTCGTTAGAGGCCGAGCAGATGGCAGGACATTTGGCATCCTATGAAGACGAGCTTCTTGCACAAATACGTTTAGAATCAGTCAGACAGGAAATAGGATATATGGCGGAACAACTCATCGTGTATTTAGAAGCGGACGGTTTATTGCGGACATCGGACGAGGAACTCGCTGCATCCTTCTCGACCGATGTCGCAACGATTACAGAAGCACGGACACTCTTACAACAATGTGAACCAGTCGGCATTGCTGCCCGCTCGGAACGCGAGTGCCAGTGGTTACAGGCGGTCGAGCTAGACGACGCAGAATTGATCGGACTGACGAATCGGTTGCGACATGAACCGGCGAGTCAAGTATTCGCGCAGTTCAGTGAGCCGGACCGAACGCGGTTGCGAAAACGACTGACACGACTGAGCCGGACACCGGATCTTCCTAAAGAAGAACGATTGGTCATGGCAGAAGCACGGATTCACCTGTTAGATGGAAAACTTCAGATCGACTGGATGACACTCGACATGGATCAGAAGTGGCTCGGATTAAAAGAGGCAACGCCTTTTTTGCGCGCGTACGAACGACGTCGCGTTACGATGCATGCCATCCTCTCGGTCTTGCTTGAGCGACAAGAACGCTGGTTCAAGGGAGAACTGCATCTTGAGCCACTGACGAAAAAACAAGTCGCTGAGGCGACGGGGCATCATCCGTCAACGATTGGTCGAGCGATTGCTGCGAAGTATGTCGAGACGGTTCATGGTCTCGTTGCTTTAGAAGACTTGTTCGTCTCACGGACGACAACCGGAGATTCGAGTTTTTTAATTAAACGGCGGATCGCCGAATACATTCAACATAGCGATCGTCCGTTAAGTGATCAGCAATTGACGGATCGTCTGCAAGCAGACGGTCTGACAGTCGCGCGACGGACGGTTGCGAAATATCGGGCAGCACTTGGTTTAACGAAAAAAACGATGCAGCAAAGGAAGGCGCAATCAGAATGGGATTAAAACGACACAGACACTTAACACTCTATTCACGTCCGGGATGTACGCTATGTGAAGAAGCCGCCATCTTACTCGACTTCGTACTCGATGAGTTTCCGGAATGGACATTCGAGGAAGTCAACATCGATCAGGATGAAGCGCTCAGTCTACGGTTCTTATATGAAATTCCGGTCGTCATGCATGACGAGGAAATCTGGAGTTATGGCAAATTTGATACGGAAACGATAAGAAACCGCTTACTTCAAAAAACTTGAGAAACGAGACTTGCAAGGCGAGAAATGGACTGTTATGATAACGGTGTACCAAGTGGGACACGTTATGACATGCGGGACAGAAAGCGTCCAGCTACTTGAGAGGAGAGGGAAATACATGATTCGGCAGTTAGTCCAGATCCAAAAACGAATCGTGCCTGATCTGATCGAAGAAATGCAGACACGCTACGACATCCTTCATTACGTACGACTGATGCAACCGATCGGACGACGTACGCTTGCGACAAGCCTTGGCTTGACGGAACGCGTCTTACGTCGGGAAGTCGACTTCTTGAAGCAGCAAGACCTCCTAGAGGTCGCGACGCAAGGGATGTCCTTAACGGATGAAGGACGAAATGTTCTTCGCAGCATGCACAGCATCATGGGAGAACTCGCAGGGATCTCAGACATGGCGAAAGCCTTGAAAGAGAGACTTGGAGTACGGGACGTCGTCATCGTACCGGGTGATTCCGATGAGACCTTCTGGGTACAACGAGACATGGGGCGGGCGACCGTCGCACGACTCAAACGAGAGCTTTCTTCAGACCATCACAATACGATCGCTGTCACAGGCGGTACGACGATGGCTTCCGTCGCGGCGATGATGTCGCCAGACAAGGAACACCGTCCAATGACGTTCGTTCCGGCACGCGGAGGACTGGGAGAAACGCTCGAACTACAAGCGAACACAGTATGCTCACGGATGGCGTCACGCGCTCAAAGTGATTATCATCTGCTTCACATCCCCGACATGGTCAGCACGGAGACGTTCGTCAAGATGATCGAAGAGCCGAGCATAAAAAATGTGCTTCAAATGATTAAAGGTGCTTCAATCGTGGTACATGGAATTGGTGAGGCGAAAACGATGGCAAAACGTCGTCGCGCGTCTGAGGATCTCCTGACCCGACTGGAACATGAACAGGCAGTAGCGGAAGCATTCGGATATTACTTCGACCGAGACGGGAACATCGTGCACCGGGTCAAGACGGTTGGTCTCCAACTGGCTGACTTGAAGCAAGTCGAACACGTCATCGTCGTCGCAGGTGGTCATTCGAAGGCAGAAGCGATCAACGCCTATGTGAAACAGTCGCCGGACATCATCCTGATCACGGATGAAGGCGCAGCAGCTTCGATTTTGAAAGGGTAACCCCCTTTTGAATAATAGATAACTCGCTTTACATTAAAAGGAGGAAAATTATCATGGCAGTAAAAGTTGGTATTAACGGATTTGGACGTATCGGACGTTTGGCACTTCGTCAAATTCTTCAATTCGATGGAATCGAAGTAGTCGCGATCAACGACCTTACAGACACTAAAATGCTTGCACACCTTCTCAAATATGATACGACTCAAGGTCGTTTCGACGGCGAAGTTGAAGTACACGACGGTTACTTCCTCGTCAACGGTAAAGAAATCAAAACACTTGCTAACCGCAACCCAGAAGAACTCCCATGGGGCGAGCTCGGTGTTGACATCGTTCTCGAATGTACTGGTTTCTTCACAGACAAAGAAAAAGCTGAGCTTCACTTAAAAGCTGGCGCTAAAAAAGTCGTTATCTCTGCACCTGCAACTGGCGACATGAAAACAGTCGTCTTCAACACGAACCACGAAATCCTTGACGGAACTGAAACAGTTATCTCTGGTGCTTCTTGTACTACAAACTGTCTCGCGCCAATGGCTAAAGTTCTCCAAGATCAGTTCGGAATCGTTGAAGGTCTCATGACTACGATCCACGCTTACACTGGTGACCAAAACACACTCGACGCTCCACACCCTAAAGGTGACTTCCGTCGTGCACGTGCGGCAGCAGCAAACATCGTTCCAAACTCAACTGGTGCTGCAAAAGCAATCGGTCTCGTTCTTCCAGAACTTCAAGGTAAACTTGACGGATCTGCACAACGTGTACCAGTCGCTACAGGTTCACTCACTGAGCTCGTAACTGTACTTGACAAAAAAGTTTCTGTAGAAGAAATCAACGCAGCAATGAAAGCAGCTGCTAACGAGTCTTACGGTTACACTGAAGACGAAATCGTTTCTTCTGACATCGTTGGTATCTCTTACGGATCACTCTTCGATGCAACTCAAACTAAAGTCATGACAGTCGGCGACAAACAACTCGTTAAAACAGTTGCTTGGTATGACAACGAAATGTCTTACACTAGCCAACTCGTTCGTACACTCAAACACTTCGCAGAAATCGCTAAGTAATTCGAGCAATTAAATAGCAATTGAATAAGAGCGGAAACGATATCAGTCTCCGCTCTTATTGCGGAAAAAAGCGGGAGGGGCATTCGCCCCTCACTATACGTAAGAGACGGAGGACGAATGTATGAATAAGAAATCGATTCGCGACATCGATGTACAAGGAAAACGCGTATTTACACGCGTGGATTTCAACGTACCGTTGGAAGACGGTAAAATCACGGATGACACACGGATCCGTGCTGCACTCCCAACGATCAAACACTTGATCGACGGCGGAGCAAAAGTCATTCTCGCTAGCCACATGGGTCGTCCAAAAGGCGAAAAGAACCCTGAGTTCTCACTTGCACCTGTCGTAGCACGCCTCAGCGAATTGCTTGGTAAAGACATCAAGCTCGTTGAAGAAGCATACGGTCCAGTTGCAGAAGAAGCAGTCAACAAACTCGAAAACGGCGATGTCGTCGTCTTAGAGAACGTTCGCTTCTACCCTGGTGAAACGAAAAATGACGAAGAGCTCGCTAAAGGATTCGCGAAACTCGCTGACGTCTTCGTCAACGACGCGTTCGGCGCAGCACACCGTGCACACGCATCGACAGAAGGTATCGCACACCATGTCGACACTGCAGTTGCCGGTCTTCTCATCGAAAAAGAACTTCAAGTTCTCGGTAAAGCTCTTTCTAACCCAGATCGTCCGTTCACGGCAATCATCGGTGGTTCGAAAGTAGCAGATAAAATCGGTGTCATCGATCACTTACTCGACATCGTCGATACGTTGATCATCGGTGGCGGCTTATCGTACACGTTCCTCACAGCTCGTGGTATCGAAGTCGGTACTTCACTTCTTGAGGTCGATAAAATCGACCAAGCGAAGGAATTCATGAAGAAAGCAGAAGAAAAAGGCGTTAAGTTCCTCATGCCAATCGACTGTGTCATCACGAAGGAATTCGGAGAAGAAACATATGTCGGACCACGTGACATCACAGAGATCCCAGCAGATCACATGTCACTTGATATCGGTCCAAAAACGGTTGAACTCTATGCAGAGGCAATCAAGAACTCGAAACTCGTCGTCTGGAACGGACCGATGGGCGTATTCGAACTCGATAAATACGCAAACGGTACAAAAGGTGTCGCGCAAGCTCTTGCGGACAGTGATGCGTACTCAATCATCGGCGGTGGCGACTCAGCTGCTGCGGCAGAGAAATTCGGTCTTGCTGACAAAATGAGCCACATCTCTACAGGTGGTGGAGCAAGTCTCGAATTCATGGAAGGGAAAGCTCTTCCTGGTGTCGAAGCGCTAAACGACAAGTAATCTAAGTTCACAAGGGAGTGTTTCTCAATGCGTAAACCAATTATCGCAGGTAACTGGAAGATGAATCTGACGCTCAAGGATGCAGTCGCATTCGTTGAGGAAGTCAAAGGAGCTGTACCTGCTTCGACGACAGTCGACGCAGCCGTCTGTGCGCCAGCAGTATTCTTGGCACACTTGACAGAAGCAGCAGCTGGTACGGATCTTAAGATTGGTGCTCAAAACATGTACGACAAAGAGAGCGGTGCGTTCACTGGTGAAATCAGCCCGCTCATGCTCAAAGAACTCGACGTGACATACGTCATCCTCGGTCACTCTGAGCGTCGTGAGTACTTCGGCGAAACAGATGCGTTCATCAACAGCAAAGCGAAAAAAGCGTTCGAGCACGGTCTCGTTCCAATCGTTTGTGTAGGTGAAACACTGGAAGAGCGTGAAGGCGGCAAGTTCGAAGACGTCATCCGCGAACAGACAGCAAACAGCCTTAAAGGTCTTACTGTCGACCAAGTGAAAAATCTCGTCGTTGCTTACGAGCCTGTCTGGGCAATCGGAACAGGTAAATCAGCGACAGAACAAGATGCACAAGATTCTTGTAAATTCGTCCGTGACGTCGTTGCAGCTGAATTCGGTGCTGAAGCAGCAGAAGCTGTCCGCATCCAATACGGTGGTAGCGTCAAACCGGAAAACATCAAAGAATATATGGCTCAACCAGACATCGACGGCGCGCTCGTCGGCGGTGCAAGTCTTGAGACAGGATCGTTCCTCAAACTGTTGGAGGCGATTTAAATGAAAAAACGTCCAGTCGCACTGATCATCCTTGATGGTTTTGGTATGCGTGACGAGGAGTTCGGAAATGCCGTTACGGCGGCAAACAAACCGAACTTCGACCGTTACTGGGGTCAATACCCGCATACGTTGTTGAATGCGAAAGGCGAATACGTCGGTTTGCCTGAAGGTCAAATGGGGAACTCAGAAGTGGGTCACCTCAACATCGGTGCAGGTCGCGTCGTCTATCAATCGCTATCCCGAATCAACAACGCGGTCAAGGATCGCTCGTTCTTCTCGCGTCAAGCGATGAACGATGCGGCAGGTCACGTGAAGAAATACGGTTCAGCGCTTCATATCTTCGGTTTGGTCTCTGACGGTGGAATCCACAGTCACATCAACCACTTATATGCGGTGCTCGAATTCGCGAAACTTCACGAAATCGAAAAAGTCTACCTCCATGCTTTCACGGACGGTCGTGACTGCGACCCACAATCGGGCGCTGGTTTCCTCCGTGACGCGCAAGCGAAGATGGATGAATTGAATGTTGGACAATTCGCGAGTATCTCTGGTCGCTACTATGCGATGGATCGCGATAACCGTTGGGAGCGCGTCAAGAAAGTCTATGACGTCATCACGTTCGGTGAAGGTCCAACGACGAAGGATCCAATCGGCATGGTTGAAGCTTCGTACAAACAAGACGTAACGGATGAGTTCATCGAACCAACTGTTGTCGTGCAGGAAGACGGTACGCCAGTCGCACCGATCCACGATAACGATGCGATCGTGTTCTTCAACTATCGTCCTGACCGTGCGATTCAGCTTTCGAAAGTCTACAAAGAAAAAGGTGGCTTCGACGGTTTCGAAATTCCGGACAACGCACCGAAGAACCTGCTACTCGTCTCAATGACGAAGTACTCGGATGCGATTGATACGGACATCGTATTCCCGCCTGAAGACATCAAGAATACGCTGGGTGAGACATTGTCAAAACAAGGTCTCAAACAGCTACGCATCGCGGAAACGGAAAAGTATCCGCACGTCACGTTCTTCTTCAACGGACAACGTGAAGAACCATATGAAGGGGAAGATCGGATCTTGATCCCTTCACCAAAAGTCGCGACATACGACTTGAAACCGGAGATGAGCGTCTATGAAGTTACAGATGCCCTCGTCGACGCAATCAACTCGGACAAACACGACGCGATCATCCTCAACTTCGCTAACCCGGATATGGTCGGTCACTCGGGTATGCTCGAGCCGACGAAAAAGGCGATCGAAGCTGTCGATGAGTGTCTTGGGAAAGTCGTTGACTTGATTCTCAGCAAAGGCGGCGCGGCAGTCATCACGGCTGACCACGGGAACGCGGATAAAGTCCTCAATGCGGACGGCAGTAAGATGACGGCGCATACGACAGAACCCGTTCCATGTATCGTGACGGTCGAGGACGTCGAACTCCTTGAACCACTCACAGGTGCACTCGCTGACCTCGCACCAACGGTCCTTGATCTCCTCGGAGCGGACCAACCAGCAGAGATGACTGGTAAATCGATCGTATTGAAGAAATAATCCCGTCGATCGAAAGAATTACAGCACATATTTCTTACACACAAAAGGAGCGAATTTAAATGTCAATGATTACAGAGATTTACGCACGCGAGATTCTTGATTCACGCGGTAACCCAACAGTAGAAGTAGAAGTTTATACAGAAGATGGCGGTTTCGGTCGCGCACTCGTACCATCAGGTGCATCAACTGGTGAGCACGAAGCAGTCGAACTCCGTGATGGCGATAAAGCACGTTACCTCGGAAAAGGTGTTTTGAAAGCTGTTGACAACGTCAACGAAAAAATCGCACCAGAAATCATCGGTTACGATGTCTTCGACCAAGCTGGAATCGATAAAAAGATGATCGATCTCGACGGTACGAAAAACAAAGGTAACTTCGGCGCTAACGCAATCCTTGGTGTTTCTATGGCTGCTGCACGTGCTGCTGCAGATGAGCTTGGTCTTCCACTTTACACATACCTCGGTGGATTCAACGCGAAAACATTACCAACACCAATGATGAACATCATCAACGGTGGATCACACGCAGACAACAACGTGGACTTCCAAGAGTTCATGATCATGCCTGTCGGTGCTCCAACATTCAAAGAAGCACTTCGTATGGGTGCTGAAATCTTCCACGCGTTGAAATCAGTTCTTAGCGGAATGGGTCTTAACACAGCAGTTGGTGACGAGGGTGGATTCGCTCCAAACTTGAAATCAAACGAAGAAGCAATCACAGTTATTCTTGAAGCAATCGAAAAAGCTGGCTACAAAGCAGGCGAAGATGTTTACCTTGCAATGGACGTCGCTTCTTCTGAGTTCTACGATAAAGCAGCTGGAAAATACAACCTCGCTGGCGAAGGCAAAGTCCTTTCAACAGAAGAGCTTGTTGAATTCTATGCACAACTCGTTGACAAATACCCAATCATCTCAATCGAAGATGGCTGTGACGAAAACGACTGGGATGGTCACAAACTCCTTACAGATCGTATCGGACACAAAGTCCAACTCGTTGGGGATGACTTGTTCGTAACGAACACTGAGAAACTTGCTGAAGGTATCGAAAAAGGCATCGCTAACTCGATCCTCATCAAAGTTAACCAAATCGGTACGTTGACTGAAACATTCGACGCAATCGAAATGGCTAAAAAAGCTGGTTACACAGCTGTCGTTTCTCACCGTTCTGGTGAAACTGAAGATTCAACGATCGCTGACATCGCTGTTGCGACAAACGCTGGTCAAATCAAAACTGGTTCACTTTCACGTACAGACCGTATCGCGAAATACAACCAACTTCTCCGCATCGAAGACATGCTTTCAGACGTTGCTGTCTACGACGGAATCAAATCATTCTACAACCTCAAGAAGTAATTTCAGGTTGATCGTTTGAATAAGCTATAAGGAAAACCTCCTATTCGTGTGATACGTACACACCGGATAGGAGGTTTTTATATCAAGCAATGTCAAACATGAAAATCGCTTTAGTCATCAAAACTATGATGAACTGTCAAAAAATTGATTCATCTGAGTAGATGACTAAAATGTTATACTCATAAATAAGTGCAAATCAAATAGTTATAGGCATTAATTACATCTTGCTCGATACAGATGACAAATACGTCTAAAGGAGATACGATCATGCTAAATTCAGATTTAGATATCCGTTTAGAACCACGCATTCAAGAGTTATATCGACTACACAAGGAGCGTTCAGCCAACATCGACTGGAGCTACCACGAATTCATTCCGTGGGATAAGGCGATGTCGTTCAAACGCGTCCCTTGGGACGAAAGCCAAGTCACGCTTCCAGAAGGTGTCATCGTCGCAATCGAGACGGCATTGCTGACAGAGGTCAACTTACCGTGGTATACGTCGCACTTAGACTATACGTTCAAGAACTCGATGGAAGTCATCAATGACTTCGTCCGGACATGGACAGCAGAAGAAGATCAGCACTCGAACTTACTCGAGACATATTTACTCGTCACGCGAAACGTCAATCCAACGCGACTTCATCAATTAAGAAGACGCGTCGTTGAAAACGGCTGGTTCCCGGACTTCACGAACCCGCTAGCAACAATGGCGTATACGTCACTGCAAGAGTTAGCGACACTCGTCTTCTATAACAACGTTGCGAAAATCGCGGGGGCACACGACAAAGACTTAGCAACGCTACTCCGTCGTCTAGCGAAGGACGAAGCGCTCCATTATGCGTTCTACCGTGACACGGTCAAAGCACACCTAGAGCTTGACCCGAACTTCATCGTCTTCTTCGAAGACGTCATCATCAACTTCTCGATGCCAGGTGCTGTCATGCCGGACTTCACGGAACGGATGAAGACGATTGCTGTTGATACGAACTATGGACCACTCCAATACTTCGACCAAGTATTAGACGTCGTCGTCAAATTCTGGGGCATCGCTGATTTAGAACCGACAAACGAAGAAGCGAAACAATCTCAAGCGAACATCATGAAATATCATGGACGTTTAAAACGTATCAAGGAACGTCAAGAGCGCCAACTCGAAAAAGCGAAGATTGACGCGTAAGGAGGAATGAAGATGAAGTGTGAAATCTGTGGAACTGAAACGAACAACCAAGTCAGTTACTTGGAACTCGACACGTGGGAATTCAACTCATTGAACAAAGAAGCAAAAGATTTTTATCCGATCTGTTTTGATTGCTTCGACAAGCATACGAATCAGTTCATCGATCAAGAGATGGATCTCGAATTACGTAAAAAACGTTCGCAAATGGTCAACAAAGAAGTAGAAGCTGAAATCGAAGCGATTCTTGAGGTTGAGAATTAAGTTGTCTTTACCATACGTGAAGGGAAGCAAAACCGGTAGTGCTTTGGCGCTATCGGTTTTTTATTATCACTAAAAAAAGCAGTTATCTCTTGCTTCACATGTTTTGTGAGAGAAGAAATAGCTGCTTTTAACATGAAGTCAGTCTTCAATAAATGTAACGAGATAATGATGGGCAGAATGAAGCGGTGCACGGGTCACGAAAAAGTCCGGGAGATCGACATCGATTCCCAATTCGCGCAGTGTATCGGGATCCAAACATTCCTGAATCAAACGTTTGATGTCTTGTAACAGTTCATCGTGCAAGTTCGCTTCCTTCGGAAAGGCACGTTTCGCGTCATCGCGCAACAATAGCACGATAGGTGGTAGACCTCGTAAGAGATCGACCTGAAGGGGCTGCTGATGACGTTCGAAATAATCATTCAGACAACTGACGACCCTCATCGAGTGTTCTTCTTTCATCCGATCCCAACTCTCTGTATGTGACTGTAACTCTCTAGCTATTCCCTAATTGAAGTGAGGATATGCATGGAAACTGGAAATCAAGTATTACGAGGACGCTGTTCGGGGTAGAACTAGAGGGAAGGGGGAATCGACATGCTATTTCGGTTTTTGGTTTTAGGGCTTGATACGTCGATTGGTGACATCCCGTTGCGCCTCATCTATTTTACGGAACTCATACTATTCATCGGTTTGTATCAAATCACGAGCCGGTTTTCGCGTCAGAGTCTGATTTTTGGAACGGCACTCGGAATTGGTGGACTGATTGCCATCTTACCCGGTGCGCTCTATATCATCCGTTATAATCCGGAGGATGCCGTCATCGATGTCACGTTCCTATTGATTTATTTGTTTGAGCCGCTGGCAATCGTTGCGTTCGTTGTTGCTTTGATTCGGCGTTTGTTCGTGAAGCGAAAAAGAGCCGGGAAAGCAAAAAGATGAAAGACTTGTCAGTTAGACTCCGATTGTTCATTGATTTCCGTCCAAGACGTCGCTTTCCGCGGGCGGAAGGCAAGCCTCCTCGTCGCGTGTGCTCCTGCGGGGTCTTGCCTATTCCGCTCTTCCCGCAGGAGTCTCCGTCTTTTCCGAAAATCAACAATCTAACGTGCTACTGAGAGGACAAGAAATACACCGTAAGATGGCGTGACGCTGTCTTGCGGTGTATTTGCGTATGCACCCAAATACTTTCTTTCAATAGTGTAAGGAAGAGTAACTGGAAGAATATTCTATAATAGAGGGAGAGCGAAATTAGATAGTAGTCGGTTTCGTAAGATCCTGGTGATTATAGGAGTGACTTGCATGCATAAAATACTGTTCGGATTGTCCGTCTTAAATAGTCTCTACATTACGAATAACTTTTTTACGTATTCCGATAGTTTTCTTAATGCGCCACTCGGCATCACGACCGTTATTGCTGTGGCATTGATGTTTCTAAACGACAGCGTTAAAAAAGATAAACCGTCGTTGTATACGAAAGCGACGGATGGATTAGGATTCATTAATATTCTGATTGGTCTCTCGCTGATCGTCTTTATTTAAGACATGATTCAGAGTGTTCAAGTGCATGATCATACGAAATGATCGTAAGTCTGACGCCGTGTCAGGCTTCTTTTTTGTGGTTCAATCCAAAAACTCGAAAAAAATAAAATATATTTTAAAGAAAAAAGATTGATGTGTAACCGGTTACACAATATGATGATTCTTGTAAGCGTTATCAAAAGAAAGAGGTGGCGAAACATGTCGACCATCCGGGAAGTAGCGAAAGCGGCACATGTCTCCGTCGCGACGGTCTCACGCGTCATGAACGAAAAGGGTTATGTCAGTGAGAAATCGCGTAAGGCGGTGCTTCAGGCAATCAAACAATTGGACTATCGACCGAACCGAGTCGCGCGATCGTTGTTCCAAAAACGGTCCGGACTGATCGGATTGATCGTTCCAGACATCACGAACCCGTTCTTCCCACAACTCGCACGGGCTGTGGAAGATATGGCACATCAACATAGTTTTCAGGTCATTTTGTGTAACACAGACGAACAGTTTCAGAAAGAACGCGAATATATCAAGTCACTCGAGGCGATGCATGTCGACGGATTGATCATCACAACGAACTACTCAAACAATCCGAACTATGAAGAACTCGAAGTGCCGGTCGTAGCGTTAGACCGTGTGTTACAAGGAGCGATTCCAACGGTGACGTCAAACGGATACGAAGGCGGGAAAAAGGCAGCTTCGTTCTTACTTGCTTCTGGTGCGACGGAGCTAGCAGTCATCAGCGGTCCCTCGAAACTCCCGACGATCAAGAAACGCCGGGACGGCTTTGAGGAAGTCGCCGGAACCCATCTCGTCGCAAGCATCGAGTCACCGTTCCACTTTCAAGGAGCGCTCGATGCCGCGAACTATCTCTTTGATCACTATCACTGCAACGGCATTTTTGCCGCGAGCGATGTCATCGCTGCAGCAACGGTGCAAGTCGCTGCGGAACGCGGGATCACGATTCCGGACGAGCTACAAGTGATCGGCTATGACGGCATCGAACTCGGACAAATGATTTCACCACCGTTGACGACGATTGCGCAGCCGATCTATCAAATGGGAGAACTGGCGGCGAAACTTTTGATTCAGCGGATTGAAGGCACACCGATTGCCGCCGTTCATCATGAGTTGACAGTTGAGATCATCGAACGGGAAACGACGAAACGGAAGGATGAGGAAGCATGAAACAAATCAGTGTCATCGGCAGTATCTCGATGGATCTCGTCGTCGAAAGTAAACGCCGCCCAGGCGCAGGCGAAACGGTCATCGGGGATGCCTTTCATACCGTACCGGGCGGAAAAGGGGCGAACCAAGCAGTGGCGGTCGCGCGTCTCGGCAGTACCGTCGAAATGATCGGTTGCGTCGGCAGTGACGCAAACGGTGAAGCGATTCGCGAAAACTTCAAAACGCAAGGAGTACAGACGACACACTTGCAAACGATTGAAGGCGAACGGACGGGAACGGCACATATCACGCTCGCTGAAGGCGATAACTCGATCGTCGTCGTTCAGTCTGCTAATCAACATGTGAAATTTGCGGATGATACACTCGCGCCGATTCTCGCAGACAGTGAAATCATCTTACTACAGCTCGAGATTCCAATCGAAACGGTCGAGACCGTTGCTCGCGAAGCACATGCAGCCGGCATTCCAGTCGTCTTGAATCCAGCACCGGCGATGTCACTCAGTCCGGAATTGATTGAACACGTCACATACTTAACGCCAAACGAACATGAATGTGGCTTGATCTTCGGACAAGACCAGCCAATCGAACATTGGTTGATGGAATATCCGAATAAATTGATCGTGACCGAAGGCAGTCGCGGGGCACGCTTCTACGACGGTGAGTCGATCGTGACGATTCCAGCGATCGAGACGACCGTCGTTGATACGACTGGAGCAGGGGATACGTTCAACGGCGCCTTAGCCGTTGCCTTAACGGAAGGACAATCGCTCGTCGAAGCGATTCGTTTCGCGAACCGGGCAGCCGGCTTATCGATCCGCGCGCTTGGCGCTCAAGGTGGCATGCCAACACGGGAACAGATGGAGGGAGACGCATGAAGAAACACGGTATCTTAAACAGTCATATCAGCAAGGTCCTGACCGATCTCGGTCATACCGATACGATCGTCATCGCCGATTGCGGCTTACCGATTCCAGACGGGGTCGCCCGAATCGATTTAGCACTGGAACTCGGCACACCGTCATTCCTCGACGTCGTCCGTGTCGTCGCCGGTGACATGGCGATCGAACAACTGACACTGGCGACAGAAATCAAAGAAGCGAATCCGGATGTACTCGAGCAACTCGAAGCCATGCAGATCGAGACGGCGTTCGTCTCGCATGAAGAGTTCAAGAAATTGACGCAGCAAGCGAAGGTCATCATCCGGACTGGGGAAGCGACACCGTACGCAAATGTCATCTTCCATTCCGGCGTAATCTTTTAAGGGGGTCATGCGATGCGTATCGAGATGACAGGTATCAAAAAAGCATTCGGGCCTGTTCCCGTCCTGAAAGGTGTCGACTTCGAACTCGCTGCGGGTGAGATCCATGCCTTGATGGGAGAGAACGGTGCCGGGAAATCGACGCTGATGAAGATTTTGACCGGTGTTCATAAAGCGGACGCAGGGACGATCCGCGTCGATGGACAGGACGTCGAGTATAAGAATCCGAAACTTGCCGAAGAGGCGGGGATTGCCTTCATCCACCAGGAACTGAACATCCTCCCGGATTTGACGGTGACGGAGAACTTGTTCCTCGGACGAGAGTTGAAGTCACGCTTCGGGATTCTCAAGCAAGGGGAGATGAAGCGGCAGGCAGAACGTGAACTCGCCGAATTGAACGTCTTCATGGACGTCGATCAACTCGCTCGGACGTTATCGGTCGGTCAGCAACAGATGATCGAGATCGCAAAAGCTTTGATGACGGACGCGAAGGTCATCATCATGGATGAACCGACAGCCGCACTGACAGAGCGGGAAATTCGCGCCTTGTTCAGCGTCGCGACGGCACTGCGCAATCAAGGTGTTTCGATCGTTTATATCTCGCACCGGATGGAGGAAATCTTTGAGCTTTGTGACCGGATCACCGTTTTACGGGACGGGATCTCCGTCTCGACGCACGCGATTCCCGAGACATCGTTCGAACAGATCGTCCGAGAGATGGTCGGTCGTGAGATGGGCGAAAGGTATCCGGACCGTGATGTGTCGATCGGTGAGACCGTCCTTGAGGTCAAACAGGCGAGCGGGAAACGGTTTGACGATGTCTCGTTCTCCGTCAAGGCGGGTGAAATCATCGGCTTCTCAGGTTTGATGGGCGCTGGGCGGACGGAAGTCATGCGCGGGCTGTTCGGGGTCGATCGCCTGAAAGAGGGAACGATTGAACTGAACGGACAGTTGCTGAAAATCAAGACACCATACGATGCGATTCGCCAAGGAATCGGCTTTTTGACCGAAGACCGCAAAGGCGAAGGCTTGTTCCTCGACTTTTCACTGCGCGAGAACATCTCACTGCCAACGATTCGTTCGTTATCCCGGTCTGGTGTCATCAAGGATCAGGCAGAACGCGATTTCGCGGAAGGATATTTGAAGTCACTTTCGGTCCGGCACAGCTCGATGGACCAGCCGGCGAAGTCATTGTCCGGTGGGAACCAACAAAAGGTCGTCCTCGCGAAATGGCTCGGGACACAACCGGAAGTCTTGATCCTCGACGAACCGACACGTGGTGTCGACGTCGGGGCGAAGAAAGAGATTTATCTCATCATGAACGAACTCGCTGCGGCGGGTGTCGCGATCATCATGGTCAGCTCGGACCTCCCGGAGATTCTCGGGATGAGCGACCGGGTCTACGTCATGCGCGAAGGCAAGATGAGCGGCATGTTGACACGACAGGAAGCGACGCAAGAAAGCATCATGACACTTGCGACAGGAGGACAATGATATGGAATTGATGCAAGGCAAGGTAACGGAAGCAAAACCGAGACGTCTTGGGATCGGACAAAAGCTTGGACCACTCGCAGGATTGTTCGCGATCGTCCTCGTCGTCTCGATCATGGAACCGGACTTTTTAACACTGAATAATCTATTTAACATCTTACGGCAAGTCTCGATCAATGCCTTGATTGCCTTCGGGATGACGTTCGTCATTCTGACAGGTGGGATTGATTTATCAGTTGGCTCGATTCTCGCCCTCTCGTCCGCCTTCGTCGCGGGTCTGATGACGGACGGAACATCAGCGTTGATCGCTGTTCTGGCTGGTCTAATCGTCGGAGCTGTCATGGGTGCGTTAAACGGGATGGTCATCTCGCTCGGGAAAGTCGCACCATTCATCGCAACACTTGCGACGATGACGATCTTCCGCGGATTGACGCTCGTCTATACGGACGGGAAACCAATCACTGGTCTGAGCCAAGGTGGCTGGTTCGAACTGTTCGGACGCGGCTACTTCTGGATCTTCCCAGTACCGGTTCTAACGATGTTGATCGCCTTCGCGGTTCTCTACTTCATCTTGAAGAAGACGACGTTCGGTCGCTATACGTATGCGATTGGTGGTAACGAAGAAGCAGCAAAGTTGATGGGGATTCAAGTCAATAAAGTCAAAATCATGATTTACTCCCTCTCAGGGTTGATGGCGGCACTTGCCGGAATCATCCTGACGTCTCGTCTGAACTCGGCACAGCCGACGGCGGGGACATCGTACGAACTCGACGCCATCGCAGCGGTCGTCCTTGGTGGGACGAGCCTCTCAGGTGGTCGTGGCTGGATTGTCGGTACCTTGATCGGTGCCTTGATCATCGGAACACTGAACAACGGACTTAACTTGCTTGGTGTCTCCTCGTTCTTCCAACTCGTCGTCAAAGGTTTAGTCATTTTGTTCGCGGTACTCGCGGACCGGAAACAAGCAGCATAACCCACACTCAAAAAGGAGGATTTACAGATGAAAAAACTACTTGCAGTCGTCATGATGGCATTAATGGTCTTCGCAGCCGCCTGTTCGACGGAACAACCGGGCAGCAGCAACGGTGATACGAAGAAAAAGACGAAGGACTTCAAGATTGGTCTTTCGATTTCAACCCTCAACAACCCATTCTTCGTCTCGTTAAAAGAAGGGGCAGAACAAGAAGCCAAAGCACAAGGCGCAACGCTTCAAGTCGCCGATGCACAAGATGATGCGGCAAAACAAGCAAGCGATATCGAAGACATGGTTCAAAAGAAAGTCGATCTCATTTTGATCAACCCAACGGATTCAGCAGCAGTTGGTGCAGCCGTCCAAACAGCTAACGATGCGAACATCCCAGTCATCACGGTTGACCGGAACGCAGAAGCAGGCGACGTCGTCGCACACATCGCGTCAGATAACGTCGCGGGTGGGAAACAAGCAGGTGAGTTCATGATCGAACTCGTCGGCGATAAAGCGAAAGTCGTTGAACTCGAAGGAATTCCAGGAGCATCCGCAACTCGTGACCGTGGTAAAGGATTCCATGAAGCAGTCGATGGTAAACTTGACGTCGTCGCAAAACAAGCAGCAAACTTCGACCGGGCAAAAGGATTGTCGGTCATGGAGAACATCCTTCAAAACAACAAAGACATCAAAGCCGTCTTCGCTCACAATGATGAAATGGCTCTCGGTGCGGTCGAAGCGTTAAAAGCAGCGGGTCTGAACGATGTCAAAGTCATCGGCTTCGATGCAACGGATGATGCCGTCAAAGCCGTCAAAGACGGAAAAATGGCAGGAACGATCGCTCAAAAACCGACTGAGATCGGAAAAATGGGTGTCGAGACAGCAATCAAGCACCTAAAAGGCGACAAAGTCGAGAAGAACATCCCAGTTGATCTCGAATTGATCAAACAATAAGGAGATAAGACACCTGAGTCAATGATTCAGGTGTCTCTTTTCGTCAGGCAGGAAAAAGTTCCTAAATCTATTCCTTGTTCCCGTACTTGTTTTTCTCTATAATGAAAGAAGCGTATATTACTGAAGGAGGATCATCGATGATCATTCATAACGTGGCTCTTGTCGGCCTCATCGTCGTTTCCGTTCTTCTCATCATCGTCGTTCTATTGATGTCGGGTCGTACGACCGGACTCGGAGCATTGACGGGTGGAGCAGAACAATTATTTGGTCGCCAAAAAGCTCGTGGCTTGGATGCGGTCCTAAATCGTGTGGCGTCTATCTTAGGAGCATTACTCTTCATTTTGGCGTTACTCGTCGCTTTTTATAAGTGAGCATTGAAACGACAGCCGTATGATCGCGCTGTCGTTTTTTGTATTTCTCGATATTCATTTTTTCCGGATATGGGGTATAGAGTTAGAGGGGGAATCATTTTATGAAAATCACTTTACCAAAACCATTCTTTTTCGAAGCCGGCCCACGTGCCGTTTTACTATTACATGGATTCACAGGATCGAGCGCGGATGTCCGCATCCTCGGTCGCTATTTGCAAAAGCAGGGCTATACATCCCTCGCACCACAATATAAAGGGCACGCTGCCCCACCCGAAGAGCTGACGAAGACCGGGCCAGCCGACTGGTGGCAGGATGTCCTTGCCGGATATCAGGAACTCGTCGACAAAGGCTATGACGAAATCGCCGTTTGCGGACTGTCGCTCGGTGGCGTCATGTCGTTGAAGTTATCGATGAACCGTCCGGTCAAAGCGGTCATCCCGATGTGTGCACCCGCCTACATCAAAAGTGAAGAAGTCATGTATGCAGGAGTCACCGAGTACGCACGAGAATTCAAGAAGCGAGAAGGCAAATCACAAGAAGAGATCGAACACGAGATGGCTTCCTTCGAACCGATGCCAACCTTGAAGGACTTGCAGGAACTGCTGCGCGAGACACGTGATTCGCTTGAAGACGTCTACGCACCGACGCTCGTCGTCCAAGCGCGCAACGATCACATGATCAACACCGACTCTGCGAACATCATCCATGATGGAGTCAGTGCCTTCCAAAAAGAGCTGATCTGGTATGAGAACTCAGGTCACGTCATTACGCTCGACAAAGAAAAAGACCAGCTCCACTCTGACATCTTGGACTTCCTGGAGTCATTGAACTGGAGCAAGTAACTGGAGGTGTCACGTTGGAATTACGTGAACGAATACTAACGGTCATCACGACGGAAGAACGTCCGTTGTCGATTGATCAACTAACGAAAAAACTAGAACTAGCGGATACGGAAGCATTCAAGGAATTGATCCGGACGCTAAACGCAATGGAAGACGAAGCGTTGATCGCCCGGACACGCTCGAACAAGTACGGCACGCTTGCGCAGATCGGTCAAGTCGCAGGGAAGATTTCCGTCCACCAACGCGGGTTCGGTTTCGTCTCACCGGAAGACGGCTCAGAAGGCGATATCTTCTTGCCGGCACCGGAACTGAAAAACGTCTATAACGGTGACCGTGTCCTCGTCAAAGTGTTTGCTGAGTCAAACGGTGGCGACCGTCGTGAAGGGAAACTGCTCAAGATTCTCTCACGCGGACCAGCTGATTTCGTCGGAACGTTCGTCAGTCCAAAAGGACGAATTGAATCGATTGCCTACATTGAACCGGATGATACGAAGCTGACGTTCTTACCGGTCGTCGCGAACGACGATACACTTGGTGCCGTCGATGGCCATAAAGTCCTCGCCCAGATCACGAAGTATCCGGACGGTCGCTACGCCGGAACAGCGAAAGTCTTAAAAATCATCGGTCACAAAAATGATCCAGGCGTCGACATCTTGTCGATTGTCCACAAGCACGGCATCAACGTCGATTTCTCACCGGAAGCGATCGCTGAGGCGAATGCCGTACCGGATCAGATTGATGAGAAGGATTTAGTTGGACGTGTTGATCTACGGAACGAATTGACGGTGACGATTGACGGGGCGGACGCAAAAGACCTTGATGATGCGGTTCACGTCAAGAAGTTAGCGAACGGCAACTTCGAGCTTGGTGTCCACATCGCCGACGTCTCGCATTACGTCAAAGAGGATTCAGCACTCGACGAAGAAGCGCGCGAGCGCGGAACGAGTGTCTATCTCGTCGACCGCGTCATCCCGATGATTCCGCACCGTCTATCGAACGGAATCTGCTCACTCAACCCACACGTTGATCGCCTGACGCTCAGTTGTATCATGGAAATCGATGCGAACGGTGCTGTCGTCAACCATGAGATCTTCCAGAGTGTCATCAAGACGACGGAACGGATGACGTATACGGACGTCCGGAAAATCATCGAACGCGAAGACGAAGAAGTGATCGCGAAGTATCAAGATCTCGTCGAGTACTTCGACAAGATGGCAGAACTCGCAGCGATCTTGCGCGAACGTCGCTCGCGTCGTGGGGCGATCAACTTTGACTTCCCAGAAGCGAAAGTTCTCGTCAACGAAGAAGGCAAGACGAGCGAGATCATCCTCCGGGAACGGTCAGTCGCCGAGAAGCTGATCGAAGAGTTCATGCTCGCAGCGAACGAAACGGTCGCCGAGCATATCCAGCGTCAAAAACTGCCGTTTATGTACCGGATCCACGATGAGCCAAAAGCTGAACGTCTCGATACGTTCTTCAAGTTCATCGGTAACTTCGGCATCAACGTCGAACGCAAGGGCGAGTCAGTTGCACCGAAGACGTTGCAATCGATTCTCAATGCTGTTGAAGGCGAGCCGGAAGAAGCAGTCGTCAGTACGGTCATGCTCCGATCGCTCCAACAAGCGAAATACGACATCGAACCGATCGGTCACTTTGGTCTGTCGACGGACTACTACACGCACTTCACGTCACCGATTCGTCGTTATCCGGACTTAATGGTCCACCGTCTGTTGCGTGAATATGTCATCTACAATGACAAATCGCAAAAGACGCAAGACCGTTACTCGGAGATCCTCCCGGAAATCGCTGATCACTCGTCGAAACGCGAGCGTCGCGCGGTTGATGCGGAGCGGGAAACGAACGCCTTGAAGAAAGCCGAGTATATGGAGCAACACATCGGCGAGACGTTTGAAGGCGTCGTCAGTGGTGTCACGAACTTCGGGATGTTCGTCGAATTGCCGAACACGATCGAGGGACTCGTTCACATCCAAGCGATGACGGATGACTTCTACCGTTACGATGAAGCGAACTATCAGCTGATCGGTGAGCGGACGAAGCAACAGTTCCGGATTGGTGATGTCGTTGAGATCAAGGTCACGAACGTCAACATCGATGAACGGACGATTGACTTCAGCGTCGTTGGGATGCCAGAACGGCAACCGAAGAAACGATTCGAGTCGAAGACGATCCGCTCAAGTGGCGGACGTCCGGGACAAAAACGCGACGACAAGAAGAAAGATGATCGCCGCGGCAAGAAACGGTCAGGTAAGAGCGACCAAAGCAAAGGAAAAGGATTCTCGTTAAAGAATAAGAAAGATAAACCGCCGTTCCATAAGGCGGTCTCGAATAAGAAACGGAAGCGCAAATAAGCGCTTCCGCATCGGAAATGTGGTGAACGAATATGCCAAAGGGAACAGATTCGAAAGTCTTAGCGAACAACAAACGGGCCTCGTTCGATTATGCGATCGAGGATACGATTGAAGCCGGTCTCGTCTTGACGGGAACGGAAATTAAGTCGGTCCGTAAAGGAAAAATCAGTATCGGGGACGCGTTCGTCCGGTTCGACGGGGGAGAAGCGATTCTCTGGAACTCGAACATCGCTCACTTCGAACAAGGAAACCGGTACAACCATGAGCAGCTCCGCCCACGAAAGCTGTTGCTGCACAAGAAACAGATCGCGAACTTGATTGGAGCGGTCTCACGGGACGGCTACACGATCGTACCGCTTAAGGTCTACATCAAGAACGGATACGCGAAATGCTTGATTGGACTCGGACGTGGGAAGAAGAAATTCGATAAACGTGACGATTTGAAGAAGAAGGATGCGAAGCGTGATATCGAACGAGCACTGCGCGATAAGCAAAAGTATTGAACCCGTAACACTTTTCTGCTAGAATATTAGTATTCGGAAAGCCCCAATTTATTATCTTGGGGACGTTACGGATTCGACGGGGGTAGTTCGGTCTTCTGTGGCGTGTCGAGGGGTCGGCCTCGTTAAAACGCACCAGCCATAACTGGCAAAACTAACACACAACTCGCAGCAGCGTAATAGCAACTGCGGATCCTAGCAGCTGTCGCCTGGTCGGCTGATTTCTAGGGTCTCACTTTAAACAGGCTACGCTTGGACCCTTCCGTCTGGAGGGAAAGAGAAGAGATGGAATCAGACTGGTCGGACGGACGCCTGTCAATTGGCAGCCTGACGACGAGATCCCAATAAATTGACTACACACGTAGAAGCTTAAGTATACGATGCCTTCGGACGTGGGTTCGACTCCCACCGTCTCCATACCCTGAAATCTTAAAGAATTCAAAAAAGTGTTAAACCTCTTTACTATAAAGGAGTTTGACACTTTTTTGTTTCATTAAGTTTTACCTGATCTCATCGACAAATAATCGATTTGTAGTTAAAAAGTTAGGAAATTAGTTTTTTTAAATAATCTAAAAGCTTTTGTATATAGAGTACTCTTTAATCTTTTTGATCATATATTTATAAATATCTAACGTAGTATTTAAATCAGATTTCCAAAATTAGGAAATTGAGAACGATATACAAAAAATACTAGTTAAAATTGTTTGATCTAGCATTTTTGTCTAAATATTATCTACCCCTTGTATGTGATTTAACAGTTATCTCTCTACCATCTCTTAAAGTCCTAATATGCTCTTTTACGTGATGTTCACGAGGCGTTTTTCTTGGGTCTTGCTCTTCGATATCCTCATAATAGTAATCCTTTTGATCATCATCGTATTCATCATCGTATTCATCATCGTATTCATCATCATCATACCTCTCATAACTGTTGGCTGTAGCCTTTGCTTCATCTATTTGCTCAAAGTAATCTAGTATTTCTTGGGTATTCATCGAATAATCTTCTGATTGTATCCTCATCTCGATCTCTTTTTTAAGACGAGAATTATTTAATTTAAAAGAATTATATTTTATTAAATTTTTGAAATAAGCAAATTTTTTTTTGAGAAAACCTAGTTGTTTATCTGGTTTGAAATTTTTAAATTCATTATCCCTTTCGTTTATCCAATTGAGAGTATCTTTTAATGAAGTTTCGTTATGATATTCTTCGGTGTTAAACTCTTGCGGTTGACTATTAAAATCCATAAATTTTGATTCGATTTCTTGATTATTATTACTATAATTATTTTCAAATTTCATATCTAATAATGTATCAAACTCTTTACTTTTCATGTCCTTCCAGGTTAATAGAATCGGTATTTGCCTGTTTTCATTAATATTTTTAACTAAAATACGTCGACTGTCTTTACTAGAATACTTGTTTAAACTAAAATCATAGTTTTTGTTATCAAAATTTTTAGGAAATGAACCCGTAGCGAAATAAATTATTAAATCATACTTTATTTTTATAATATCTTGAGTACTATACATAGATTGAATCGGTCTTTTATTAGGAAATTCTTTAAATAATCTATCTAACCTTTCATTTTGTTTCTTGCTCAACAAATGTTTATTTTCTGTTAGATATCCTGAATAATCTATAAATGGTATATGGTACTTTGATTTCAATAATTTTTCGTATTGGTCTAATACATAACTAGGACCACCTGATTTTACGTCTCCACCAGCAACAACTTTAAATCCACTTTTAGTCTCAATCATGTGAAGTAAATCAGTTTTAGATGTAGGATCTGGATTAACTATAGTAAGAATGCTCTCCTTGTTTTTTAAAGTATTATACTCATAACAAGCTAAAATCTCATATACATGTCCCATGAAAATATTCAGATGAGTAACCATTTTATTTAAATCTTTATAAATTGAAAAATCATTTGTTAAATAATTCTTAATAACTGTTTCTTTTAAATTTTTATTTGAGTAATTTTTTATGGCGATTGATAAACTTTCCATATATTCTTCATCTATACCATAATTACAAACTAATATTTTGCATAATTTATCTCTTTCTTCTAAATTTAAAATATTTATCACACCCTTAAAATTAATTTGTTCTTGCAAGTAATGATGCAACAAAGTTCTGAAGCAGCGGGTTCGTCGACTAGTGTCTTAATACCTTAACCTTTAACAATTTCAAAATGGTGTTCTCTAATTAATAATAATACTTTTTTTGTTTCAATTGTAATTTTAAGTAAAAATAATTATTTGATATATAATGAAGTTACTATCAAGCAAGAAAGACTATATTTATTTTGATATATACATTACTTTCATAAGAAATCACCCGAATTTAAACCTTTTTATAAATTAAATTAAGGAGAAAGATAAATGCCAAATTACTTAATAGGGTATGTAGATCCAGAAAAAAATAGAGGACATGAAGATCCGGTGTTAAATGAATTTACATATGGAGACATAAAAAATGGAGAAAAACTTTTATCATTAAAGAAAGGTGATTTTTTATTTTTCCATAAAACGATTTTTGATAAAAGGTACATCACTGCTTATTATGTGGTTGAAGAAGTACACCTAGTAAAAAATATTGTTAGTGATTCATTAATAACTAATACGTTCAATAATAGTCATTTAAAAAAGCCCATTACTAATCTTTCGATAAATGAAGCAATTGTATTTGGTAATCCTATACGTTCGAGAAAATTGGATGTTCCCCTAGAAATTACAGAGAAGTTATTATCTAATTTATCAAAAAAAGCAAATCTTAACTCGAAACAAACTAAACTATCAGCAATTTCTTCTGCTCTAAGAAAATGGAAGTTATTAAATAAAAGCGATATTGAATTATTATTGAATGAAATACAAACTAATGAAATTGCAGGACGATTAACAAAAACTGTTATTTCAACTCAAGAAGTAACTCAAGTTCTTGAACGAGATATAGAAAAATTTATTGTTCTTGATCCAAAAATCTTTGGCGATGGGGTTACTATAGAAAAGAAACAACATGTATTTTCTGATGAATCTAGATTGGATCTTCTGTTATACGATAAGCTTAGTGATAGTAGGATTGTTGTCGAAATAAAAAAAGGAAAAATAGGTAGAGAAGCTAAGAGACAGATAAAACATTATATGAATCTTTGTATTGATGAACTAAATTATAAAAATGTTAAAGGTATAATTATTTGTGCTGGAATTCTTCCATTATATGAAAAAGAATTACTAGAAGCTAAAAAAGAAAATATATCTATACAAACTTTTGGTTGGAAATTTCATATAAATTCTTAAATATACTCAGCGACATTGAGTTTTTTGTATATCTTTTAAATATTTTTTGAAAATCAATTATAAAAAATATTTAGTATTAATAAAGAAATTTAAGGAGCTTATGGAAATGAAATTTGGTCAAACTATTAAAATATTTTTAATTGATGGTAATTCTGATGGCAGATTAACGTGTGAGTTGTCAAATTGGACTGGTCTCGCTTATAGAATTCCACGTACTGAAGTTAAAAAATGTAATGATCGACCTAATTTAAATTCAACTGGAATTTATATGTTGTTCGGTCGAAACGAAGAAGATGAAGAAGCAGTTTATATTGGTGAGGCTGAAGAAGTGTATAATCGTCTTCAAGATCATTTACGAGAAAAAGATTTTTGGAATGAAGTGATTGTGTTTATTAGTAAAGATGAGAACTTGAATAAAGCACATATTAAATATTTGGAGAACAAACTGTATCATAGAGCAAAAAAAGCAAACCGTTATAAAATCGTAAACGGTAATATTCCCCCGATGCCTTCTATATCAGAGGCAGATCGTGCTGAGATGAATACTTTTGGTGAGAATGTTGAAATGTTGGTAAATATGCTAGGACATAAATTATTCTCAGAAGTTCAAAAGAATATCGATACTGAGAATGAGAACGTTCTATACTTAAAAGGCCCAAGAGGTGCCGATAGTATGGGAGCTCAAACATCAGAAGGGTTCGTTGTTTTTAAAAACTCTAAAATTGCGTCAGAAGTTGTCAATTCATTCTCGGAACGATTGAAAGTCAAAAGAAAAGAATTAATTGACTCTAATAAAATTCAAATAATTGATGGAGAATACATAGTAATCGAAGACTTATTGTTTTCAAGTCCGTCGTTAGCAGCTGATATTGTTACGGGCAGAAGTGCCAATGGATTGATTGAATGGAAGAATAAACATGGAGTTATCCTAAAAAATTTATCTTAATTTTTACTTTTTATAATGTTGGTGTAGAGTGAAAATAGGCTGTAATATTGTAAGGGAAGGAGCTGACACCTATGATACGACGCGCCACGTTGATGGATGGGAAAGCCATATCGGATTTGATGCGACGCATTGATCGCGAAACGAAATATATGTTGTATGAGCCGGAGGAACGTGTCCTGTCAACGGAACAGGCCGAGGCGTTCATCGAGAAGTTCGGTCAGGCTGCTAACTCGGATATCTTTGTCGTGGACGTCGATGGGCAACTCGTCGGGTACGTGCTCGTCATTGGTGGTGAACCGAGTCGGATTCGTCACCGGGCAAACCTCGTCATTGGCTTACTTGATTCTTATACAGGTCGTGGGCTTGGTGCGGGTCTACTTGAAGCGGTGGATGCCTTTGCGATTGAAGCAGGACTCATCCGACTCGAGTTGACAGTTCGCAAGGATAACTTGCGGGCAATCGAGCTCTATCATAAGTTTGGCTTTAACATTGAAGGAACACGGATTGCGTCGCTCTTCATCGATGGCGAATACGTTGATGAACTGGCGATGTCGAAGATCTATACGACAGAAGAATCCTAAAAAAAGATGCTCCATGGACTTATCTCTAAAAAGAGACGAGACCGCGAGCATCTTTTTTATGGCGATACCTTTTGTTGTTCAAAATCAATCTTTAGGACGTTTTTCGCATAATCCTTACCCCAATCATACATCGCATCTAAAATCGGCATTAAGCTATGACCGTGTGGCGTCAACGAATATTCGACCTTCGGTGGTACGACCGGGTAAACTTCCCGGTGAATGATGTGGTGATCTTCGAGTTCCCGCAGTTGATTGACGAGCATCCGTTGCGTGATCCCAGGCATCAGACTTTTCAGTTCCCCGAAGCGTTTCGTCCCTTCCTTGCCTAAGTGCCAAAGAATGAGCATCTTCCATTTTCCTCCGATGATCGAGAGGGTCAATTCCTTCTCACAGTTAAACTGACGGTCTTCAAAATGTGGCATCGTTCCACCTCCTGCTCCAGTATAGTCTTTCTTCCGGTCGACAGTATACTTTTCCGCACTATGTATGAAAAACCGCACTATGTAAATTAAAAGTGCGTACTTCTCAAGAATGCTCCTGCGGATTATATTTAGTCCTGTTCCTTCTTGAATGTCTGAAGGAAGTGTCAGGCACGACAATATAGAGAAGAATGGGAGAGATACAAAATGAAATTACAACTCGCAATTGATTTAGTCGATACAGCAGGTGCGATCGCTTTAGTCAAAGAAATCGGGGAAGACAATCTAGATATCGTTGAGATCGGGACACCGGTCGTCATCAACGAAGGACTCCGCGCCGTCAAAGAAATGAAAGCCGCGTTCCCGAACTTAACAGTCCTCGCTGACTTGAAAATCATGGACGCTGCCGGCTACGAAGTCAGTCAAGCTGTCGCACACGGCGCTGATATCGTAACGATTCTTGGTGCAGCCGAAGACATGTCGATCAAAGGGGCAGTCGAAGAAGCGAAAAAATCAGGCAAACAGATTCTCGTCGACATGATTGCTGTGAAAGATATCGCAACACGGGCGAAAGAACTTGATGCATTAGGCGTCGACTACATCTGTGTCCACACAGGTTACGATCTCCAAGCAGTCGGTCAAAACTCGTTCGAGGATCTTGCGACAATCAAATCGGTTGTGACAAACGCAAAAACAGCTGTTGCGGGTGGCATCAAGATGGAGACGTTACCAGAAGTCATCGCAGCACGTCCTGATCTGATCATTGTCGGTGGTGGCATCACGGGACAAGATGATAAACAAGAGACAGCGTCAACGATGCACCGGATGCTACAAGAGGCGTAAATGACACACATTCAAACGATTATCGAAGAGCTGACTTCGACGGTCAAAGCGATCGATGCGACGGAGACAAAAGAACTGGCAGACGCTGTGCTGCAAGCGAACCGAATCTTTCTCGCAGGAGCCGGTCGCTCCGGCTTGATGGGGAAAGCGTTCGTCATGCGGTTGATGCACATGGGGCTCGACGCGTATGTCGTCGGCGAGACGGTCACGGCGAATTTACGCGAGGGTGACTTGTTGATCGTCGGTTCTGGATCAGGTGAGACGAAAACTTTGATTCCAATCGTCGAGAAAGCACAGCAACTCGGTGGAACGGTAGCGGTTGTCACGATCAGTCCGACGTCAACGTTAGCACGATTAGCCGACTTGGTCGTCCGACTGCCCGGAGTTCCAAAAGAACATACGGCATCAGCGGACGAGACGGTGCAACCGATGGGCTCGTTGTTCGAACAGACGATGTTGTTGTTCTATGATGGCTTGATTCTGCAGATCATGGAAGACAAACAGCTCGATTCGCAAACGATGTACGGGAAACATGCCAACTTAGAATAAAACATGCGAAACAGATTAGTTCTTTTCTTCAAATAGAAGGGGGCTAGTCTGTTTTTGTCTGTAGATTTTTCGCGTATGAATGCGTATTAATCAGAAATTCTCCTTTCCTTCTTTTCATAATTTTCTTAAAGACTTAGTCCCGCAACGTGAGATACTCAAAGAAAGGAAAAAAGAGGAAAAGGAGATTGTCATGCGATTTCAACGGATTGGTGTAATCAGTGCTTTACTCGCTGCAAGTATCTTGACCGGTTGTGCAGAACCGGACCAAATTCCGCCTTTGAATCAGCTTAGGTCACACTGGATCGAGGATAATACTGCTGAAGATGTAAATAATCCCGATGCCATCGTGCAACGCATTAAAGCGATGGACTTTTCAGAACAGGATTCGTTTGAAGCGGATTTCCGTCGTCACGTGACGTTTTACTTTAAAGATGGAACAAAAGCGCACCCGACTGAAGGTGATATCTGGAGCAGTATCGTTGTCGGAAATCATGCTTACGTGACGCTGCATTATCCAAAAGGAGCAGATCGTCTTGCTGTACTAGAGTATACCAAGCAAAAGACGAACTGGATGTTAGGAGGCGTCTCATATGACAACGTTCAAAACATTAAGAAGAGTAGTTCTGCTCGCGGCTTGAATTTACCGTTCTCGACATTCCAGGCGATTATGAGTAGTTCGACTCCTAATGGGGACGATAGTGTTTGGTTCTTCCACACGAAGTCCCAAACGATTCTTCTAACCGTTGTTCCGAAGCAAGACGTTCAAGGCGAGGACTGGAAGGAAACGACACTTGCGAACGGACAGACAGCTTATTTCCAGCAGAAACAAGGGAGAGCGAACCTCTATTACGTCGAGGATAATCAAATCGTCCTCCTGTCCGGTAACGTGTCGCTAGCACAATTAAAAAAATTAGCACGATCGATTGCTCCTGTCGAAGCTGCTGATTTTCCATATTCCTAAACAAAAAAATCCGGACGCTGCGGCATCCGGATTTTTGTTTTACCATTTGAAATCGAAATCAGCACCGACATCTTTTGCGAGATGGGCATCTGATCCATAGACGAGCGGAATCGATAACGACTGCGTGACTTGCAGGAGTTCCGGGTAAGGATAGGAAAGACCACATAATGGTTTCCGGAGTCCTGCTGTGTTGACGTCGAGTGTGAAGTTCGCCTGACGGATCTTCCGTAACGTGTCGTCGAGGTTCGTTGGGTTCGACTCAAGCGGATAGGCTTGGATGAACTTCGTCGGTAACGTTAAGTGACCGAGGCGCTTCGGCTGGTGTGCACCGAGGTCCGTCATGACGAGGGCTTGGATGCCTTCATAATAGCGTTCGTGTACCGCCGTGACGCTTCCGAGTTTCGTGACGATCTCACCGAAGCTTTCCTTGCTGAAGTCGACGCCGTAATATTGCTCATCGATGTATAAGTAATGCAATGAGAGAATGCCGTCGGTCAAGACGTCGGCGTAGCGAGCGATGATGTCACGCGTACCGTCGACATGCCCTTCCCAGTAGTCGAACTCCATCCCGATCCGGATATCAATCTGATTCTTGTATGTCTCGCGGAGTTGCGTCAATTCCTTCAGGTAGGCATCGGCTGTCGCGAACGACATTCCGGAATCGTTATCTGGCGCAGGATCCGTCACACCTTCAGGTAAAGGGGCATGTTCCATGAAGCTGATCCGTTCTAGGCCTTGCTCTAAGGCACGCTCGATGTAGGCTTCAAGTGGATCCTTCGTACCGTGTGGACAATATGGACTGTGGACGTGACCGTCCCATTTCAATAATTGCATGAGTAACCCTCCGATTTTTTAGAATTGGCAAGCAAAGCGATTGACAATGTGCCCCAAACGCGGTATCTTATCGTTAAATAATTTAGCGTGGTACAGTGATAATAAGATAAAGGAGTGGGAGTATGCAATCATTTTCTACGATTCGACTCAAGGATGGAGCGACGGACTATGTCGGTGCCTCGGCAACGCGGATCCAGCAGGTCATCCGTCAGCTCGAAGATGGACTCGAACAATCTAACTATACCCGATTAATCACCCCCTTAATTGAGGAAATCGGTGGACGGGAACAGATTCGGATGGATTTTACGACTAGTGTCGCACGTGCACTCAGCGAACGCGGTCGCGAACAATATAAACGTGTCTTCTACAGTGGCTCCGTCTTTCAACCGGAAGAGAAGTTCCAGGTCGGATTCGAGGAACGGGGACAAATCGCGGAAGTCGAAGCAATCCAACTCGCGGTCCGACTCGTCGAGGAACTGACAGGAAAAGAAGTCACCCTCTCAATTGGTGATGCTGGTCTAATCGAGCATTTGATCGAGACACGTGTCGGTGATCACCACTTACGCGACCAAGTGACGCAGATGCTCCGTTTACGTAACGTCATCGAACTGAAGCGGATCGCGGGTCAACTGGATGATGCTTTACTCGCGAAACTTCCTTTATTATTCGGACGCGAAGGAGCAGAGACGATCTTACCGTACGTTGACGAAACACGACTCAATGCCGTGCTTGATCTTTCGGAAGCCGTCAATGCTGATCTCGACTTCGGACAAATGGGCTTACAGACGTACTATGACGGGATCACGATTCACGGTTTCATCGAAGGCTTGACGGAACCGGTCCTCGTCGGTGGACGCTACGACCGGCTTTATGAACAATTCGGACAAGAACAACAGGCGTTCGGCATCGGATTCTCGGTCGAACGGTTGGCGGAGGTGCTCTAAATGCGAATAGGAATTACGAAAGGACGGCTGTCGAAAGCGACAGAACGTTATCTGAAAGAAGCTGGCGTCGAGACATGGGGAGCCGTTGAACGCGAACTGATCGTCAAACGGGGCGAGCACGAATTCGTCTTCATGAAAGGATCGGATTTGATTCCGTACGTCGCTCAAGGTGTTCTCGATGTCGCGATCACGGGGAGCGACATCTTACTCGAATCGAATCAAGAACTATCGGAACTGGCGGAATTACCGTTCGGCGTCTGCCGGATGTCCGTCTGTGCGAAGGAACCTTTGCAATTTGAAGGTGGACGCCGCGTCCGGATTGCGACGAAATATCCGGTCATCGCAAAACGCTACTTCAGCGAACTCGGTGTCGACGTCGACATTGTACCGTTGAACGGATCCGTTGAACTAGCACCGTTACTCGGACTTGCTGACGCAATCGTCGATATCGTCGAGACAGGTGAGACGTTACGGGCGAACGGACTAAATGAATACGAGAAAATCATCGATATCAGTGCTCGGTTCTTTACGAGCGAATGGACGTTAAAACGGAAGCGGGTTGAAGTCATCCGCTTGCTCGAGCAATTGACAGAAGGAGTGACACGATCATGACACCGACAAAACCTTTCAGTATCGATCGCGACACGGAGCTCGCGGTCCGCGCGATTCTCGAACGCGTCGCAACAGACGGTGACGCTGCTGTCCGCGATTACACGAACCAATTCGATCAGGTCGATCTCGAAGATTTCCGTCTCAGTGAAACACGGATCACACAAGCATTCGAACAGGCAGACGCCAACTTGATTGACTCGTTGAAGTTGATGGCGACACGACTCGTCGAGTGGCACGAACAAGAACTACCGTCTGACATCGAACTCGTCGAAGCAGACGTGACACGACGCCAACGGTTCGTTCCCGTTGATTCGGTCGGGATCTACGTACCGGGTGGTGCAGCCAGTTATCCATCGACGGTCTTGATGAACGCGATTCCAGCGAAAGTTGCCGGAGTCGAACGCGTCGTCATGGTGACACCGATGACGAACTTAAGTGATGAGGTTCTCGTTGCGGCACGCATCGCTGGTGTGACAGAAATCTATACGATTGGTGGAGCACAAGCGGTCGCCGCGCTGACATTTGGAACAGAAAGCATCCAAGCCATTGACTTGATCGTCGGACCCGGAAACCGCTTCGTTGCTGAAGCAAAACGCCAAGTCTACGGGATTGTTGGCATCGACTCGGTTGCCGGTCCATCGGAAGTTGTCGTCATCGCGGACGAAACAGCGCATCCGGACCGGATCGCAGCCGACCTCCTTGCGCAAGCCGAACACGAC
The DNA here is from genome assembly GCF_041945985.1 of Exiguobacterium sp. PHA03. NCBI lineage: Bacteria > Bacillati > Bacillota > Bacilli > Caryophanales > Exiguobacterium > Exiguobacterium sp. PHA03. Next base: position 1,721,067 of record NZ_JAUTYQ010000001.1, on the reverse strand, counting down.
CGTGACGCTGTCGCGATCGCTTTCGTGCCAACGGAAGAGATGAAACAAGCGGTGGATGCAGAAATCGAGCGGCGCTTACAGCAATTGCCGCGTAAAGAGATTGCCCGTCGTGCGATGGAAAATGGTGGTGTCTTCGTTGCTCCACTCGAAACAGCAATCGAAGAAGCGAACCGTCTTGCAGCGGAACACTTGGAACTTGCCGTTGCCAATCCGCAAGAGGTCGTCAAGTCGATCCGTCACGCCGGGATGATCTTCCTCGGTCACGAGACACCGGAAACGCTCGGCGATTACGTCGCTGGAACGAATCACGTCTTACCGACATCCGGCACAGCTCGTTTTGCGTCTGGATTATCAGCGCGGACGTTCCTTCGTCACCAGACGATGCTCGAAGCCACACGCGCAGGCGTACAACGTCTCGCGAACGCAGCGAAGACCGTTGCCCGGGTCGAAGGACTCGAAGCACACGCACAAGCCATCGAAGTGAGGGAAGACTAATGCGATTACACCAAAACGAACGATTCACGACCCACAGTCCAGTCGGGATCGAAGCGATCCAGGAATTGATCGCAACGTTTCCTTTAAATGAATATCCTGTCGAGATCATCGATCAAGTTAAGGCATCGTACGCAACATACGCTGGTGTCCGTCCGACGCAACTCGTCGCCGGGAACGGCTCGGATGAGCTGATCGGCTACTTATGTGCCCGCTACGGCGGACCCGGGATGCCGGTCATCGCCTCGGAACCGGACTTCGTCATGTACCAGTTCTACGCTGACCGGGCACGGGCACCGTTTGAACGCGTACCGTTACTCGACGAGATGGCGCTTGACGTCGACGGATTGATCGCAGCTCCTGGTGAGATCATCTTCTTGAGTCACCCGCACAATCCGTCCGGTGTCCTCCGTAAGGAAGCGGACATCCGTCGTTTGCTCGATAGTGGCAAATACGTCGTTATCGATGAGGCGTACATCGACTTCGCGCTCGAACAGTCAATGCTTCACTTACTCGAAGAATATCCGAAAGCGATTATCTTACGGACGCTCTCAAAAGCGTTCGGACTCGCATCGCTTCGACTTGGTTTTGTCATCGCGAGCGAACAAATCATCGAAGAAATCGAACAAATCAAATCACCATATAATGTTTCTGGTCTATCAGCAGCTGTTGGCATCGCCATCATGGCAGAACCGGAACTCGATCGGGTCTTAGAAGAAACGTATGCGAGTCGCGAAGCGATCGAGCGGATTCTCGCGCCAATCGGCAAGACGTATCCGAGTGCAGCGAACTTCGTCTATGTCGAGTATCCGGAAGCCGAACGCTTTACGCAGCGTTGTGCTGACGCCGGATTATGGATTCGTTTGTTTGACCAGGCATTCCGTGTCAGTTGTGGATCACCAGAAGCGATGCAAGTATTAGAAACGTGTGTAGAGGAGGAATTACGATGCGGCGTGGCGCAAGCGAACGAGTAAGTGCAGAATCAGACATTAAGGTTGAGGTCGACCTCGCAGGAGGTCCCGTTGAAATCAAGACCGGTGTCGGGTTCTTTGATCATATGTTGACGTTATTTGCCTTTCAGGCCCGAATTGGTCTGAAGGTAACCGCAAAAGGTGATACGTGGATCGATGCCCACCACACGGTCGAAGATACAGCGATCGTTCTTGGGGCAGCGTTGACGGAAGCGCTCGGCGATAAAGCCGGGATTGAACGCTACGGTGAATCGCGTGTACCGATGGATGAGACACTCGCGTCGGTCGTGCTCGATTTCAGCGGTCGTCCGTTCACGGTCTTCCGTGCTAGTTTCAAGAATCCGAAGCTCGGTGACTTTGATACGGAACTCGCAGAAGAGTTCTTCCAAGGCTTATCACGGAGTGCCCGGATGACGATTCATGCCGAAGTCTTATATGGCTCGAACACACACCACATGATCGAAGGGTTGTTCAAAGCACTCGGTCGAGCCGTCCGTCAGGCAGTCGCCGTGACGAGCGAAGGGGTACCGTCTACGAAAGGGTTGATTGATCAATGATAGCAATCGTCGATTATGGCGTCGGGAATATCGCGAATGTCGAGCGGGCGTTAAAGGAGCTCGGCGAAGCAGTCATCGTCACGAGTGACACGGAGTTGCTCGACCAAGCGGAAGCACTCGTCTTACCGGGTGTCGGTGCTTATGCACCGGCAATGGAGCGCTTGAAGGAAACGGGACTCGTCGACTTCTTAAAAGAACAAGCGGAAAAGAAACCGTTTCTTGGGATTTGCCTCGGGATGCAACTGCTCTTTGAATCGAGTGACGAAGATGGACTGACGGAAGGTCTCGGGATCTTACCGGGAACGATCGAAAAACTACCGAGCGACGTCCGCTTGCCGCACATGGGTTGGCACCAGCTGACGAACCACGGCGAAGCGGTCTATTTCGTCCACTCGTACGGCGCTGTTTGTGACCCAGAATGGATCGTCGACGCGGTTGAATACGGACGTCTTGTTCCAGCGATCGTTCAAAAAGGACAAGTCACCGGGATGCAGTTCCACCCAGAGAAGAGTGGCGAAGTCGGACTGAAACTACTGAAGGAATGGAGAGAGACGACATGCAACTCTACCCAGCAATCGATTTAATGAGCGGACAGGCCGTACGCCTGAAGCAAGGAGATTTTGACCAACAGACATTCTTCGGTGATGCGTTGACGATTGCGAAGCGCTTCAAGGAAGATGGGGCGACAGCGATCCACTTGATCGATCTTGATGGCGCGAAAGCCGGTGAACCGTTGCACTTGAGCTTGATTGCCGACATCAAAAAGGAGACCGGTTTGTTCGTCGAAGCGGGTGGTGGTGTCCGTAACATCGAAACCGTCGAAGCATACGTCGGTGCCGGAATCGATCGGATTCTGGTCGGCACGGTCGCTCTCGAGGATGAAGCGTTACTCGAGCAGATGATTGCCCTCGCTGGTGATAAACTGGCTGTTGCGTTAGATGCAAAAGAAGGCATCGTCCAGACACGCGGCTGGCTCGAAGCGAGCGGTTGGACGCTCGAAGAGGCGATGACGCACTTGATCGGCAAAGGCATCAAGACGTTCCTGTATACAGACATTTCGCGTGACGGAATGATGATGGGACCGGACGTTGATGGACTCGATCGTTTGAAGCGGGAAGGGGTCGAATTGATCGCTTCTGGTGGTGTGACGACCGTTGATGACGTCGCGCGCCTCAAAGAGATCGGGATGGACGGAGCGGTCGTTGGTCGGGCATTGCTCGACGGATCACTCGCCTTAAAAGAGGTGTTACGCGTATGTTGATGAAACGAATCATTCCCTGTCTTGACGTCAAGGAAGGACGTGTCGTCAAAGGGGTCAAATTCCAAAACTTACGTGATCTTGGTGACCCGGTCGCCGTCGCGAAATACTATTACGAGCAAGGGGCGGACGAACTCGTCCTGCTCGATATCTCAGCAACGCAAGAAGGGCGCGAGACGATGCTTGATATCGTCGAACGCGTCGCAGAAGTCATCTACATGCCGTTTACGGTCGGTGGCGGAATCAAGACGATCGAAGACGCGAAACGCTTGATTCGTGCCGGTGCTGACAAAGTCTCACTCAACTCATCAGCGCTTCAAAATCCACAACTGATTCAAGAAGTCAGCCGCCTGTTCGGTGTCCAAGCGACGGTCGTCGCAATCGATGCGAAACAGACCGGTGACTCATGGGGTGTCTTCTCACACGGTGGAACACAACCCGTCGGACGTGACGCAATCGAGTGGGCACAGGAAGCTGTTGCGCTCGGTGCCGGGGAGTTACTCGTCACGTCAATGGACGCTGACGGAACAAAAGACGGCTATGATCTCGCCTTGATCCGTCGTCTGCGTGAAGTCGTCAACGTGCCGATCATTGCTTCCGGTGGGGTCGGAACGCTCGATCACTTAGCGGAAGGACTAGAGGCAGGCGCTGACGCGGCTCTTGCTGCTTCAATCTTCCATGAAGCGACATACACGATGCCGGAAACGAAAGCCTACCTCAAAGAACGGGGAGTCGAAGTCCGATGACGACATTGAATTTTTCAAAAGGACTCGTCGCTGCCGTCGTCGTCGACGAGCAGACGAACGATGTCTTGATGGTCGGCTTCATGGACCAAGCCGCTTATGATAAGACGCTTGCGACCGGTCTTGTCACCTTCTTATCGCGGACGAAGAATCGTCTCTGGACGAAAGGGGAGACGAGCGGGAACACGCTTGAACTCAAACGGATGTGGATTGACTGTGATCAAGATAGTCTCTTGATCACGGTCAAAGCGAATGGTCCGACATGCCATACAGGAAATCGTAGTTGTTTCTATACGGAAGTGGAGGTGCCCGATGTTATACGAACTGGAACAGACGGTCAAAGCGAAGATTGACGCGAAAGAAGCAGAATCCTATACGAACTATTTGATTGCTTCTGGATATGAGAAGATCGCGAAGAAGTTCGGCGAAGAGGCATTTGAAGTCGTTCTCGCTGGTAACGATACGTTAGCAGAAGAGACAGCAGACTTGTTGTATCACTTAACGGTCTTGCTCGCTGAGCGCGGTGTCTCATTCAAAGAAGTCGAAGTCGTCCTTAACGAACGTCACGGTACAAAATCGACGTTCAAGGATCGCCCGGATATTGAACAATGGTAAACGACATCCACATCGCAAAGGCGGTGTGGATTTTTGTATAAGCGGGAAAAGACAAACAGATGACGGTTGTCATCAAATCGACAGAATCTTTCGATAGGCACGCTGTCGCTTCAGAGCGTATAATCAAAGTGTTAGTCTTGTGTCATTAGAAAGTAGGTGTTCGGTTGGTTACAAAAAAAGAACTTAAGCAAACGATCAAGCAACAATCGAAAGAAACGATCGAAGAGCTACTCGCAAAAGGTGACTCCTTGAAAGAGGAGATCGCCAGTGCCATTACACACGGATTGGGTGTCATTTTCAGTATCGTCGCGCTCGTGATGTTGATCCTGCAGGCGACGAAATCCGGCAGCGCTTGGAACGTCACTGCTGTCAGTATCTTCGGGGCAACGATGATTCTCCTTTATCTGTTCTCGACCTTGATGCATTCGCTGATGCATACGAAAGCAAACAAGGTTCTACAAATTTTAGATCATGCTGGCATCTATCTGTTGATTGCCGGTAGTTATACACCGTTCGCTTTAATCACACTCCGTGGTCCGCTCGGCTGGACATTGCTCGGAATCGTCTGGGGTGTCGGAACGCTCGGCATCATCTGGAAGCTTTATTCGACCGGTAAATATGTCTGGATCTCGAATGCGTCTTATCTGATCCTCGGCTGGTGTTGTCTGTTTGCGATCAAGCCGATCTATGAAGCACTTGGATTACAAGGATTCTTACTGCTCCTCGGTGGTGGACTTGCGTACTCCCTCGGCGTCATCTTTTACGTCTGGGCACGCTTGCCGTATAACCACGCGATTTGGCATCTGTTCGTCCTTGCTGGTAGTGTGTTGATCTTCCTGTCGATTTTCTATTACGTTGCTCCAGCGACGATGTCATGAAGAAACTACGGCTCCGGGACTGGCTCCCGATCACGCTGTATTTTATGTTTGGACTTGGATTGCTCCTGTATTTCCGGATGTCGGGAATGTTGGAGCAATTCGACATTCAAGCATTATCGGATTGGGTACGGAATCAAGGTCTGACAGGGATGTTGCTCTATGTGCTCGCTTATACCGTCCGACCACTCGTCTTTTTTCCGGCGAGTCTTTTGACCGTCTTTGGCGGTTACACGTACGGTCCATGGCTCGGAACGCTACTCGACGTCATTGGTGCCGGTACGGGTGGATTACTCAGCTTTTGGATCGCCCGGTTGCTCGGTCGCCGTGGAGTTGAGAAGTTGATCGGGAAAGGGAAGCTGAACGTACTCGACGAACGGATTGCAACGAACGGCTTTCTCGTCGTCTTGATCGTCCGGTTGATTCCGCTATTTCCGTTTGACGCGATCAGCTACGCGTCCGGATTATCAAAAATCCGCTTTAAACAGTTCGCCATCGCGAACTATATCGGGATCATTCCCGGTGCGTTCGTTTACAACAATATCGGCTCAAGCCTTCGTGATCCGTTCTCGTGGCAGTTCTTCCTCGCGATCGGTCTGTATGTCTTATTCTTTGCCGTGGGACTTGTCGCACAACAGATTCTCAAAAATAAACAAAAGAAAGAGCGTATGTAAGCGCTTTATGTCATAATATAAAGGCAGAGATGTGAACCGATACGGTAAAACAGCCTAGCATTTATTTAGGGGGAATCATGAGTGATGGAAAAAGTACTACGGGATGGTTTTATCTTCTTATCGCAAAACAAGACATTGAACGGTCTCGCCAAGCGATACGGGCTTAAGTTCGGAGCAAGTCGCTTCGTGGCAGGGGATTCATTGGAAGCATCAAAACGGGCGATCCAGGAATTGAACGCAAAAGGATTATGCGTCACGATGGACCATTTAGGGGAGTTCATCTCGACGGTAGCGGAAGCAGAGATGATGACACAAGAATGTATTCGTGCGGTTGAGATGATTGCGGAAGAAAAATTAGACTCGCAACTCTCGTTGAAACTGACATCACTCGGACTTGATATCTCAGGCGACTTGATTCGTTCGAACATGGAACGGATTTTAACACGGGCAAAAGAACTCGGTGTCTTCGTCACGATCGACATGGAAGATGAGCCACGTTGTGAAAAAACGATTCAACTGTTTGAAGAATTGCGCCAATCTTTCGATAACATCGGTACGGTCATTCAGTCATACCTCTACCGGTCGGAAGATGATATCAAACGCGTCGGTCGCTTCGAGACGAATCTCCGGATCGTCAAAGGGGCATATAAAGAGCCGGCAACGGTGGCGTTCCCAGAAAAAGAAGACGTCGATCACAACTACATCAAGCTCGTAAAGTTACAATTATCACTCGGAAACTATGCTGCCGTCGCAACACATGACGATGCGATGATCGAGCAAATCATCCGTTACGCCAAAGAAAACGGGATTGAAAAAGACCAGTTCGAATTCCAGATGTTATTCGGCATCCGGGTTGAGCGTCAACTCGAACTCGTCAAACAAGGCTATAAAGTCCGTGTCTATGTCCCTTATGGACGTGACTGGTATGGTTACTTTATGCGCCGTTTAGCAGAACGACCGGCAAACGTTGCCTTCGTTCTCAAAGGAATGGTCAAAGGATAAGAAGAGAAGGCGATGCAACGCTGCATCGTCTTTTTGTATGAAAAATGCATAGTACACCGGACGTCCTCAGCATCTTCGCTTTCCTCAGGCGGGAAGTAAGCCGCGGCATCTCGCATTTCATGCGATTTGCCGGGTCTTCCTCTTCCCTGACGGAAGCATGGCTCATGCTTCCTTTTCCTGTAGGAGTCGAAGATGCCCGGTTCGTCTTAGATGAACTTATATCAAAAAGCGATCGATTCTATTGACGGAAATCGATCGCTTTTGAGTTCTTTGGATAACAAATGAGTGCATTCTCCTCACATGTCTTCACCCGACTCCTACAGGAAAAAGCGCGATGTTTCACCTCGCGCTGTCAGAGACAAACAAGACCCGGATTCGTCATCCGAAGGATGAGGAAGACTGGCTTGTGTCTCGCCTGAGGAAAGCGGGTGAGAAGACAGTGAGGTGAATAGTGCGTTACATCGTTCATTTCGCATCATGGCCAAATGATATTACCTAGAAACACCATCCCAGCAAATAAACCAATCATTAAGAAGACAGTAGTTTGTGGTTGGAAACGTTTCTCCCGATAACGTCGAAATAAACGGTCCCCCAATGCCTGTATACAGAATAAGAGACCAATAAAGAGTAGGAAGAATTGCCATCTTTCTAGAACATCGAGAGCATCAATGTAAAATAAAAAAACAATACATAAAGCTATTAATATAGACGTATAAAAGGTACTGTGTGACATATTTATCTCTCCCTTACAGCCGTCGTCTGAAAAGCAAATAAACAGGAGAAAGCATGTGCTTGGTCAAGTAACCGATGCCCCGTCATGACGGCTCCTTCCTTTTGGATGACTGCTTCATCGAGCAACGTCCAGCCACGCTCTTTTGCTAGCTGCAGCAATTCCCACGGCATCATCGTATTTCCCATCGCGACTTCTTCACCGTACAGACGACGGTAAGCAAGTTGACGCGGAGCGGCTGTCGGACCAAGTAGACTGATGACGACAAGTGGGGCAACCCGTTCGATTTCTTGCAGTACTTGAACGGGACGTGTCGACCATTCGAGTGAGTTGACGGCAAGAACGACGTCAAATGCATGATCAGCGAACGGTAACGCTTCGCCCGTCCCGACGATAAACGTCTGCTCGGGTGATTTCTGACGCGCGATTCGAATCATTTCGTCTGAGACATCGAGTCCGACTGTCTGAAAGTCCGGTGTCAGTAGTCGACAGGCGGCACCATCACCACAACCGAGATCAAGCAACCGACCACCGGTGATCATTTTTCGTAAGAACGGTAAAATGGTTTTGCGGCTGCCGTTCGTCCACATATCATCAGCGCGCTCCGCCCAGTCAGCGGCTTTTTGATTCCATACGTTCTCGGTTTGACTCATTTGCATCCACTCCTTTTTAACAGTCTAACAGGAAAATTTGTCCATTGACTGATTTTTTATTGCTACTGAATCATTATTCATTTATGATGAAGATGTAGAAGAAGCAAACGAAAACCGATTGACTTCTTTTTTTGTCAGTATAATGAATGGTTGTTCATTCAATTTAAACTCAGGGGGTATATCATGGCGAGTCAAATCGGTCAGCCGACCACAATCCAGTTGACGAAACACATCCAATTCGCCGTCATCATCGGTTCAGGGGTGATGGGTGCAGGCATCGCGGCACATCTTGCGAATGCTGGCATACGGACATTGATGCTTGATATCGTACCAAAAGAACTTACGGCACAAGAAGAGAAGCAGGGCTTGACGCTGAGTGATCCGCGCGTCCGTTCCCGCATCGCGCGCGATAACCGCGAAAAACTCTTGAAACAAAATCCAGCACCACTCGCGTCGAAAAAATTGATCGATTTCATCGAGGTCGGAAACTTAGAAGACGACTTAGAGCGTCTGAAGGAAGCGGACTGGATCGTTGAAGTCGTCGTCGAACGACTCGACGTCAAACAGCAATTGTTCGCAACGATCGAACCGTTCATTCGGGAAGACGCAATCGTCAGTTCGAACACATCCGGCATCTCGATTGAAGCGATGCGCAAAGGGCGCTCGGAATCGTTCAACCGTCGTTTTCTCGGGACACACTTCTTTAACCCACCACGTTATCTGAAGTTGCTCGAGTTGATTCCGACGTCAGACACGGATCCACGTGTCGTTGACTTCATGAAACAATTCGCAGAAGAACGACTCGGGAAAGGTGTCGTCATCGCGAAGGATACACCGAACTTCATCGGCAACCGAATCGGGACATACGGTCTCCTCGTGACGATGGATGAGATGAAAAAAGGTGGCTATTCGATCGGGGAGGTCGATTCGGTCACAGGTCCACTACTTGGTCGCCCAGGGTCAGCAACATTCCGGACACTCGACGTCGTCGGCATCGACACGTTCGTCCACGTCGCGAACAACGTCTATGACTTGTTGCCAGAAGGCGAAGAGAAGGAGACGTTCGCAGTTCCTGCTGAGATGCGTCGTCTTGTCGAACAAGGGTCGCTCGGTGCAAAGACGGGGCAAGGATTCTATAAGAAAGTCGGAAAACAGATCCTTGAACTCGATCTTGAGACATTTGAGTACGTTGAAAAGAAAGCGCTTACCGAACCGTCGATCGGACAAGCAAAAGCACTTCCGGGCGCAAAAAATAAACTGAAAACCGTCGTTTTCGCGCAAGATCGTGTCGGCGCGTTACTCTGGCCGATCCACGCGAAAACATTGCTCTATTCGGCACAATTGACAGGTGAGATCGCAGACGACATCAAAGCGATCGACGAAGCAATGAAATGGGGCTTCGGTTGGAAGATGGGACCGTTCGAGACATGGGATGCACTTGGTGTCGAGAAAACGGTCGCGAAGATGAAACAAGACGGTTACGCGGTACCGGCATGGGTCGATGAGATGCTCGCAGCAGGGAAGACGAGCTTCTATGATGCATCGGGTCGTCATTACGACGTTGCAACGAAGGACTACGTCGGAGCGACGGTCAATCCGAAGGAAGTCCGTCTCCGCGATGTTCGGAAGTCAAACGGTGTTTTACTAGAGAACAACGGGGCACGCCTGCTTGATATCGGCGACGATGTCGCAGTTCTCGAGTTTACATCGAAGAGCAACGCGATCGGCGTCGACATCATGCAGATGATCGAACAGTCAGTCGATCTCGTTGAGAAAAACCACCGAGGTCTCGTCATCGCGAACGATGGCAAGAACTTCTGTGTCGGGGCGAACCTAGCGATGATGCTGATGGAAGCAGAAGATGAGAACTGGTTCGAACTCGACTGGATCATCAACAAATTCCAACAATCGATTCAAAAGATTCGCTATGCATCGCGTCCGATCGTCGCTGCACCACAAGGGATGACGCTTGGTGGCGGTACGGAGATCTCGCTACCGGCAGCTCGTCTGCAAGCGGGACTTGAAACGTACATGGGTCTGGTCGAAGTCGGTGTCGGTCTGATTCCGGGAGGTGGCGGAAACGTCAACACGTACCGTCGACTGTTAGAAAACACACCGGACGGACTCGTTAATATCGAAAAAGCAGCGCAAAAGACGTTCGAAAACGTCGCGATGGCAAAAGTCTCAAAATCAGCCTTTGAAGCACGCGAACTCGGATATGTCCGCTCCGTTGATCAGATCTCGATGAACCGGGATCACTTGACGTATGATGCGAAACAACTCGTCCTTGAACTGGACCGGACCGGCTACACGGCACCAGCGAAAGCGAAGATTCCAGTCGTCGGTCGTGCTGGGAAAGCGACGCTTGAACTCGCGACACGTGAAATGTTCTACGGCGGCTATATCTCGGAACACGATTTGAAAATCGCAAGTAAACTCGCACACGTCATCGCCGGCGGAAACGTCGCCTTCGGTAGCCTCGTCGATGAACAATATATGCTCGACATCGAACGGGAAGCATTCTTGAGCCTGATCGGTGAGATGAAGACACAACAACGGATGCAGCACATGCTCGTCAAAGGCAAGCCGCTTCGTAACTGAGGACTGGGGGGATTCGGATGAAGGAAGCAGTAATCGTCGCCGGTGCACGGACACCGGTCGGAAAAGCAAAAAAGGGCGCATTCAAATCGATGCGCTCGGATGAATTAGCAGGCATCGCCATCCAGGAAACGTTGAAACGGTCCGGCTACACGGGAGCGGTCGATGACGTCATTCTCGGATGTGCCTTACCGGAAGCAGAGCAGGGGATGAACATCGCCCGCTATGCTTCAGTCCTCGGTGGATTATCACATGAGGTACCGGCGATCACGATCAACCGGTATTGCTCAAGTGGATTACAATCGATCGCTGACGCGGCAATGAAGATCATGACGGGGCAAGCAACAGCCGTCGTCGCCGGTGGACTCGAATCGATGAGTCAAGTTCCGATGCCAGGTCACGTCGTCCGACCTAATCCGTCGATCGTCGACACGGCACCGGAATACTATATGAGCATGGGGCATACAGCGGAGCAAGTCGCTGCGACCTACAATGTCTCACGGGAAGATCAAGATGCCTTTGCCTTGAAGAGTCACCAAAAGGCAGCGGCAGCAATCGCAGCTGGTAAGTTTGCTGACGAAATCGTCCCGGTAACGGTGACGGAACAATTCGTCAATGATGAACTGAAAATCGAAGAGAAGACATTCGTCGTCGAGCACGATGAAGGCGTTCGTCCGGATTCGTCACCTGAAGGTCTTGCAAAACTTCGCCCAGCGTTCCGCCTCGGCGGTAGCGTCACAGCAGGGAACTCTTCGCAGACGTCAGACGGTGCCGCTGCTGTCCTCGTCATGGAACGGGAAGAAGCAGAACGCCAAGGCTTACCGATTCTCGGCAAGTTCAAGTCGTTTGCTGTCGGTGGTGTCCGTCCGGAAGTGATGGGAATCGGACCAGTCGTCGCGATTCCGAAAGCACTTGAACTCGCAGGCATCACGCTTGAAGACGTCGGATTGATCGAGTTGAACGAAGCGTTCGCATCGCAGTCACTCGGTGTCATCCGCGAGCTTGGATTAAACGAAGACATCGTCAACGTCAACGGTGGAGCGATCGCCCTCGGTCACCCACTCGGTTGTACAGGAACAAAACTCACATTGACGCTCTTGCATGAAATGAAACGTCGGAATGTCCAGTATGGTGTCGTCTCGATGTGTATCGGTGGCGGAATGGGCGCAGCAGGCGTATTCGAACTAGTTGAAGGAGGAACAGGACAATGAGCCAAACGACAAACGAATTAATCAAAGGTGGCAGTTTCGTATTAGATGAGTTAGCGCCAGAACGTCTCTTCACACCAGAGGATTTCTCGGAAGAACACAAAATGGTCGGTGACATGACAGCGAAGTTCGTCGAAGATCGTGTCGTTCCTGTCCTTGATCGAATCGAAAAACACGAGTTCGAATTATCAGTCGGTCTCCTCCGTGAAGCAGGCGAGCTTGGTCTACTCGGTGCAGACGTTCCGGAAGCATACGGCGGCTATCAGATGGATAAGATTTCGTCTTCAATCATTACGGAAAAGTTCGCACGTGGCCGTTCATTCGCCCTCAGCTATGGCGCACACGTCGGAATCGGTTCGTTGCCGATCGTCTTCTTCGGAAACGAAGAGCAAAAGCAGAAATACCTGCCGAAACTCGCTTCAGGGGAGTGGATTGCTTCGTACGCATTGACGGAGCCGGGCTCTGGTTCGGATGCCCTCGGTGCCAAAACGACAGCTGTCTTGAATGAAGCCGGCACGCACTACATCTTGAACGGTGAAAAACAATGGATCACGAACGCTGGTTTCGCAAGCTTGTTCGTCGTCTACGCAAAAATCGACGGTGACAAGTTCACAGCCTTCCTCGTCGAAGGATCGTATCCAGGTGTCTCGACAGGTGTCGAGGAGCAGAAGATGGGGATCAAAGGGTCATCGACACGGACATTGATCTTACAAGATGCAGAAGTACCAGTCGATAACGTCCTTGGTGAAATTGGACGCGGCCACGTCATCGCCTTCAACATCTTGAACGTCGGTCGTTATAAATTAGCTGTTGGTGCTGTCGGTTCATCGAAACGGGCGATTGATCTCGCAGTCCAGTACTCAAATGAACGTAAGCAGTTCAAAACACCAATCAGCTCGTTCCCATTGATTCAAGAAAAACTCGCGACGATGGCAGCACAGACGTATGCGATGGAAAGCTCAGTCTACCGGACAGGTGGTTTGTTCCAAGATAGTCTTGATCAGCTGTCGGAAGAAGAGAGCAAAGACGGTAAGAAAATCGCCGATGCCATCGCGGAGTATGCGATTGAATGCTCGATGAACAAAGTCTTTGCTTCGGAAACATTTGATTATGTCATCGATGAAGCGGTTCAGATTCACGGTGGTTACGGCTTCATGGCAGAATACGAAGTCGAGAACATGTACCGCGATTCACGGATCAACCGGATCTTTGAAGGAACGAACGAGATCAACCGTCTCCTCGTACCAGGAACATTGCTGAAGAAAGCGATGAAAGGCGAGTTACCATTGCTTGTGGAAGCACAGCGTCTGCAACAAGAAGTGATGAGCTTCATGCCGACTGACATCGGAACAGCGCCACTCGATCGCGAACGTCACTTACTCGCGATGATGAAGAAAATCTTCTTATTGACTGCCGGAACAGCGGTCCAGAAATACCAGGACAAACTCCAAGGCGAGCAAGAGATCTTAGCGAACACAGCCGACATCATGAGTGCAATCTATGCGCTTGAGTCAGCGATCGTCCGGACGGACAAAGCGATTGCCGATAAAGGCATCGAGAAGAGCGAACTGAAAGTCCGTTATACGGAAGTCTTCGCGCAACAAGCATTCGAAGCTGTCGAGCGTGACGCGAAAGAGACTCTCTACGCGGCAGCAAGCGGCGACGAACTCCGGATGTTGCTCTCGGCACTCAAAAAATTCAGCCGTTATCAGCCGATCAACGTCATCGGTACGAAACGCGTCATCGCAAAACGCCTCATCGAATCAAACAAATATACGGTCTAAGTCAGGTTTACCGCTTCGCCTTTGCAGGGAAAATCTCTGTAAAGGCGAAGTTTTTGGTTGAGGAGGGAAAACGAGATGCGCCAAGAATTGGTTGAACTGCAATTTGCGATTGCCTACTATCAATCCCTTGAACGTTTGTCGCCAGAAGAATGGAATCTGCCGCTTGCCCTGAACAAGTGGACTGTCCTTGAGTGCGTCAGCCACCTCTATTTATGGGACCGGTTTTATTATGATCATGCCATCTCGAAGTTACCGGACGAACCGCTGACACTCGTCGAGACGGATTTCGATCAGTTCAATCGATTGGCGGTCGAGTATGCGCATCATATCGATCCGCTTGCCTTACTGAAGAAAGCGATCAGTGTCCGGCGTGATATCGTCGATCACCTCAATCGTCTGTCTGATGAGCAATTTGCGGCGACCTATGAGAATTTCCGACCGCAAGAATTCGTCGAGTCGTTCGTTGCCCATGACGCGCATCACCAAGATCAGATTGACGGGGCGCTCGCACGCTTGAAGCAGAAGTGATCCATCTGCTACTCTTGAAGGTGAGGTGAGGAACATGACAAAAACAGTCACGATGTACGGCTATCCGAAATGTAGTACGTGCGTCAAAGCAAAAAAAGCACTCGAACAGCACGGTGTCGAAGTGGATTACAAACATATCGTTGAGGAGACACCATCTGCTGCGACGATTCAGGAACTTCATCAAAAGAGTGGAGAGCCACTGAAGAAATTCTTCAATACGAGCGGTCAATCGTATCGTTCGCAAGGCATCAAGGACAAACTTCCAGAGCTATCAGAAGACGAGCAATACAAGTTACTCGCAAGTGACGGCATGTTGTTGAAGCGTCCGATCGTCACAGACGGGAAAGACGTCACGATCGGCTTCAAGGAAGAAATGTATCAAGGAAAATGGTATTAAGTTCAGAGTCGATTTTGGTATACTGAACACGTTAGTCCAAATTAGTCCACAGGGGGAATCGGAAATGAGTCAAGTAAAAGACAACTTACGCTATTCGGAAGAACATGAATGGGTCGAAGTATCAGGAAACAAAGCGCGCATCGGAATCACGGATTTCGCGCAACACGAACTCGGGGATATCGTCTTCGTCGAATTGCCTGAAGTCGGGGATACGATCTCAGCAAACGAGCCATTCGGTTCAGTCGAGTCGGTCAAGACAGTCTCGGAATTATATGCACCGATTTCTGGTAAAGTCGTTGCCATCAACGAAAACCTTTCGGATTCCCCAGAACTCGTTAACGAGTCACCATTCGAAGGTGCTTGGATGGTCGACATCGAAATCGAAGATGCTTCACAAGTCGAAGCATTGATGGACGCTGCAGCGTACAAATCGATGATCAACGAGTAATACTTAACGAAAAGAGAGTGAACGAGGCGCTTGCGTTTCGTCCGCTCTCTTTTTTTTGTATACTGACGACAGATACCACGAAGAAAGGAGCGACCGTCATGCAAGAGGTCACGACCGTCCCAGAAAACGGGCTATTGTATGTCTATGCACCGATGTGCGGGACATGCGCCATTGCGGAACGCATGCTCGATATCGTCGAAGCGACGGAATCAGGTCAATCGATTCAAAAGGCGAACGGGAATTTCATTCCAGATTTCTTAGAAGAAGCCCGTGTCATGAGTGTTCCTGCGTTGTTGCGAATTGAAGGAAATCAAGTCGTAGAGCGACTTTATGCCTTCCAGTCCGTCCAAAACGTCTTTGCTTTCTGTCAAGAACGGTAAGAAAAGTCCAACTGGATTTTTCTTTTTGTTAAATTGTCGGAATATTTACAATAATCCGTTGACAACGCCGAAATATGAATGGTATATTCATAACAACTTCTAGAAATGCATTATAGGAAGTCTAGCAGAGGTGATCGTTCAATACGCTTCAAGTCTTGAACCCTTTCTCCCATCCTAAGCCCGTGTATTGTTTCCCCTTAAGTCGTCCCCCAAAGACGAAGCGGTGCAATAGATAGGTGGTGGATCGAAAGGACTGATCAAGAAGTGAACGTAAGCTGGCGATCATGTCGAACAGGCGCCGTCCTCCACGCGGAAGAGCGAACAATTCCGAATGGAGCTGGGTTTTCCTTCGTAGCATTTCTAACCACATTATTCGTGTTGTCGGTTCGCCGGCAACGCCTTTTTTTTGTTTTCTGGAAGTTTTTCGAGCCGGTCGCTTGCCAGGATGGAATCTCCTTGCTACAATGCGAATAAGGAAAATTACTTTAATTCATATCCGATTACTCGGAATTAACTGGTGAGATGGAGGACGACAAGGCATGACAGTACGTTTTATGGATGTTTTCACAGAATGGGCATCAACGTATGACGAGACAGTAACCGGACATGATCCGGAGTATAAAGAGGTTTTTCGTCGATACGATGAGATTTTGGATACAGTAGCGGATAAAGCGCAGTCGCCGGTCATTGAATTCGGAGCAGGCACAGGGAACCTGACACAACGTCTTCTGGCACGTCACGACGCCGTACTCGCCGTCGAACCAAGTCCGGAGATGCGGGCAATCCTGACGGAAAAGATTCCGTCACTTGATGTACAAGACGGTCACTTCCTCTCGTTCGAGGCGAAGGAAGCACGCAGTTTTGTTTCGACGTATGCGTTTCATCATCTAACAGATGAGGAAAAGGGAGAAGCAATCGAACTGATGGCATCACATTTACCGGCAGACGGAAAAATCGTCTACGCGGATACGATGTTCGTCTCAGAAGAGGCACGCCTGCAAACGATCCGTGAAGCACGTGCTCAAGGGTTTGATGCGTTAGCGGAAGATCTCGAACGCGAGTTCTACCCGTTGATTCCAGTCATGGAAGAATTGTTTACATCACGGGGATTCACTGTTAAATTTATACAATACAATCACTTCGTCTGGCTCGTAGAAGCCGAGAAAATGGGGGAATAAATCATGGCACTTCAAAAAATGAACGTCGAAAGCTTTAACCTGGATCATACGAAAGTCAAAGCACCTTATATCCGCGTCGCGGGTTATAAAGAAGGTAAAGTCGACCAAGTCGTCAAATACGATATCCGTTTCACGCAACCAAACGTTGAGCAAATGCCGATGCGTGCGATGCACACACTCGAGCACTTACTTGCTGAAAACATCCGTAACTACTCGGATGATGTCATCGATGTCTCGCCGATGGGATGCCAAACAGGTTTCTACATGGCGATGATGAACTTCGACTCGGTCGAAAAAATGAGCGAACTCGTTGAGAAGACGTTGAAAGACGTCCTCACAGCAGAAGAGATTCCAGCGCAAAACGAAGTCCAATGTGGATTTGCGAGCGCACATGACCTCAAAGGAGCGAAGCACTATGCCGAGAAAATGCTTGCCGGTCGTGATGAATGGGACATCGTCTTCGGATGATCGCGAACAACGTCCGCGACCTCGTCGGAAACACACCACTCTACGAGATCACTTCATTCGATTTGCCTGCTGGTACGCGCATTTTGGCGAAGCTCGAATGGATGAACCCTGGGGGCAGCGTCAAAGACCGCCTTGGCATTCAACTCGTTGATGCAGCAATCGAAAACGGACATGTGACACCAGGCGGTACGATCATCGAGCCGACAGCCGGGAATACCGGCATCGGCTTGGCGCTCGCCGCTAAAAAATATGATCTTCAAGTCATCTGTGTCGTTCCGGAAAAATTCAGTCAGGAAAAACAGACGTTGATGCGGGCACTCGGCGCAACCGTCGTCAACACGCCGACTGAACTCGATATGCAAGGGGCCATCGACCGGGCAAAAGAACTCGGTCAGGAAATTCCGAATAGTTACGTTCCGTTACAATTCGAAAACGAAGAGAACCCAGTCACGTATCAGCGGACACTCGGTCCTGAGCTGATGGCGGACTTGCCGCATATCGACTGGTTCGTTGCCGGTTGTGGTTCAGGTGGTACGTTCGCCGGAACAGCGGACTTCTTAAAACAACGTCTCGGTACAAAAGCAGCAATCGTTGAACCGGAAGGCTCCGTCTTGAACGGTGGTCCAGCCGGTCCGCATAAGACAGAAGGTATCGGTACAGCGAAATGGCCAAGCCTCGTGCCACGTGAACTCGTTGATGAGATTCATACGATTTCTGACCGTGATGCATTTGACGCGGTTCATACACTCGCTGCTCGCGAAGGATTACTCGTCGGTAGCTCAGCAGGGGCAGCGCTCGTTGCTGCGCTTGATATCGCGAAGCGTCACCCCGGCAGTACGATCGTCACCGTCTTCGCAGACAGTGCCGAACGCTATTTAAGCCAACAAATCTTTGAAAAGGTGGACGAAACTCATGCGTAAGAAGACAGCATTGATTCATGGAGGAACAGGTGTCGACCGGGCAACAGGAGCCGTCACACCTCCGATCTATCAAACAAGCACATACAAGCAAGATAAAATCGGTCAACTCAAAGACGGATACGAATATTCACGGACAGCGAATCCAACACGGACGAGCATCGAACGATTGATTGCGGATCTTGAAGGTGGCGCACGTGGTTTTGCCTTCGGTTCTGGGATGGCAGCGATTCATGCCGTCTTCCACTTGCTTGAGTCTGGCGACCACATCGTCATGACAGATGATGTCTACGGTGGTACGTTCCGCTTGATGCAACGCGTCTTACCGAAGTTCAACATTCAAGTGACATTCGTCGATACGACGGACCTTGCAGCAACGGAAGCAGCGATCCAAGACAACACGAAGATCGTCTACGTCGAAACACCGACGAACCCGTTGTTGAAAGTAACGGACATCGCAGCGATCGCAACGATCGCCAAACGTCACGATCTTAAACTCGTCGTCGACAACACGTTCGCGACACCATATCATCAACAACCACTCGCGCTCGGTGCAGACATCGTCTTGCACAGTGCGACGAAATACATCGGCGGACACTCGGACGTCGTCGCTGGACTTGTCGTCGTCAAAGATGATGCGCTCGGCGAAGAGATGCACTTCATCCAAAACTCGACAGGCGGCGTGCTTGGACCGCAAGACAGCTTCTTGCTCGTCCGTGGTCTTCGTACACTCGGTATCCGGATGGATGCGATCGAAGAGACAGCACATGATCTCGTTGCGTTCTTGCAAGCGCAAGACATCGTCTCGAACATCTTCTACCCAGGACTTGCATCGCATCCTGGTCACGACATCCAAGCGAAACAAGCGACTGGATTTGGTGGGATGATCAGCTTTGATGTCGGTTCAGCAGCGAACGCAGAAAAACTCGTCGAGGCGACACATTTCTTCACACTTGCTGAGAGTCTTGGTGCCGTCGAGAGCCTGATTTCCGTTCCGGCACGGATGACGCACGCGTCGATCCCAGCAGAACGTCGGGCAGAACTCGGCATCACGGACGGTCTCGTTCGGATTTCAGTTGGACTTGAGGATGCGGAAGATTTGAAAGAAGACTTAACACGTGCTTTCACGTTCCTCGAAAAAGTTTCTGAAAAAACTGTTTGACAACAAAAATAACCCCTGCTAATATTCAGAATATATTCTACAAACTTAATACCGAAACTCTTATCGAGAGTGGTGGAGGGACTGGCCCGATGAAACCCGGCAACCGCGGATCTAATCCGAAGTGGTGCTAATTCCAGCAGACAAAAGTCTGGGAGATGAGAGCAAATGGTTTTGTGTACTGAAAAGTGCGCGCGTTTGCTCTAAAACGCGCGCACTTTTTTTATTTTAGGAGGGACAGTTGTGATTCGTTTACAAGACGTAGGAAAGATTTATCGCTCAAAGCGCGGAGCGGTCGAAGCCGTCGCGAATGTCGATCTGACAATCGAGCGCGGTGAAATTTTTGGAATAATCGGTTATTCCGGAGCAGGGAAATCGACCTTGATCCGATTGTTGAATATGCTCGAAGCACCAACGAGTGGTTCGATTCAAATCGATGGTGTCGAAATGACATCACTGAAACCAAAAGAATTACGAGGCGTCCGCAAGAATGTCTCGATGGTCTTCCAGCACTTCAACTTACTCTGGTCACGGACTGTTGAAGAAAACATCATGTTCCCACTCGAACTCGGTGGCTTCCCGAAGGCTCGCCGTAAGGAACGAGTTGCGGAACTGATTCAACTCGTTGGTTTGGATGGACGTGAAAAAGCCTATCCGTCGCAATTATCGGGTGGTCAAAAGCAACGTGTCGGTATCGCTCGGGCACTCGCATCGAACCCGGACGTTCTCTTATGTGACGAGGCAACGAGTGCACTCGATCCGAAGACGACGGACTCGATTCTTGAGTTACTCGTCGACATCAATGAAAAATTGAAACTGACGATTGTCTTGATCACACACGAGATGCACGTCATTCAAAAAATCTGTCACCGGGTCGCCGTCATGGAGGCCGGTAAAATCGTCGAACAAGGACCGGTCGCAGAAGTCTTCCGTCATCCGAAGCAAGCGATGACGAAGGAATTCGTCAAACAATTGACGTCGCCATCGGAAAACGAGTTGACGTTCGCGAAACTCCGCGAACGCTACCCAACCGGAAAAATCGTTCAGTTGACGTTCGTCGGATCGACGGCGGAAAGTCCGATCCTCGCGGAAGTCATGAAGGATTCACCCGTCCTGTTCAATATCATCGGCGGAAACGTCGGTCAATCACAGGAAGGGGCGCTCGGTACACTGTTCATTCAGTTAATCGGGGAAACAGAAGCAACACAAGCGGTCATCACGAAGCTTCAAGCCAGTGATGTTGAAGTGGAGGTGGATCACCGATGATTTCATTCTTTGACAACCTAGACTGGGACATGGTGTGGGAAGCGACAGGCAGTACGATCTATATGACGGCAGTCGCTGGTCTTTCGACATTCGTTCTCGGTTTGATCATTGGTTTATTATTGTTTGCGACAAATGAAGAATTGTTGTTCAAAAATCGGGCGTTTTATTCGATCTTGAGCTTGATCGTTAACGTCTTCCGTTCGATTCCGTTCATCATCTTACTGATCTTATTGATTCCATTTACGAAAGCAGTCGTCGGTTCGTTCCTCGGACCAACAGCAGCATTACCGGCACTGATTTTAGGAGCCGCACCGTTCTACGGTCGGATGGTTGAACTCGCACTTCGCGAAGTCGATAAAGGTGTCATCGAGGCAGCTGAATCGATGGGCGCGACGAAGTTCCAAATCATCTACAAAGTCTTAATCCCAGAAGCATTGCCTGCTATCGTTTCTGGTATCACGGTTACACTCGTTGCACTTGTCGGTTACACGGCAATGGCCGGAGTAGTCGGCGGAGGTGGACTCGGGGACATGGCCTTCATCGAAGGATTCCAGCGTTCTCAAAACGATGTCATCGTCATTGCGACCCTCTTAATCTTAGCAATCGTCTTCGTCATCCAAATCATTGGGGACTTACTGATCCGAGCAATCGATAAACGTTAATTCAAATTTTATTCATATTGGAGGAATCATTCATGAAAGTTTGGAAAAAATTCGTAGGTACTGCCGCTGTATCCGTTTTAGCAATCAGTCTTGCTGCTTGTGGCGAAAAATCATCAGGAAGCGACGACAAGACACTCGTCATCGGTGCTTCGAACGTACCGCACGCTCAGATCCTCGAACACGTCAAAAAGGAATATGAAGCAAAAGGCTACAAGCTTGAAATCAAGAAGTTCCAAGATTACGTGCTTCCGAACAAAGCGCTCGCTGAAAAAGAACTCGACGCGAACTACTTCCAGCACGTACCGTATCTCGAGCAACAAGAGAAAGAAAACAAATCGTATAAGTTTGCGAACGCAGGTGGCGTCCACGTTGAGCCACTCGGTATCTATTCGAAGAAATACAAGTCACTTGATAAGTTACCAAACGGTGCAACGATCTTAACGAGCTCAAACGTCGCGGAACGCGGTCGTGTCTTGACGTTCCTTCAAAACGAAGGATTAATCAAACTCAAAGACGGTAAAACGACAGACGCGCAACTCGGTGACATCGCGGAGAACCCGAAGAAACTCAAGTTCAAGACGAACATCGAAGCATCGCTTCTTCCGCAAGCTTACAAGAACAATGAAGGCGACGCCGTCCTCATCAACACGAACTATGCGATCGATAACGGTTTGAACCCGTTGAAAGACGCGATCGCGTCAGAAGATGAGTCTTCACCATACGTCAACATCATCGTCACACGTGACGGCGATGAGAAAGACAAACGTGTCACAGCACTTCTTGACGTGCTGCACGAGAAGAAAAACCAAGATTGGATTCTCGACAAGTACAAAGGTGCGGTCGTTCCAGTCAGCAAATAAGTTCACCGAAGCCGGCATCCTTCCTATATAATGGAAGGATGCTTTTCATTTGTCTGAAACAGGGGTTAGGGGGAATCATATGCAACGCATACGTCAACTGCATCCGTTGACAATCGGGGTCTTGTTCGGGACGTTTTTCTCACGTCTCGGAACGTTCATTACGATGCCATTTTTCGCTATCTACATGACGACCGTTCTGAAGTTTGATCCGGTCGATGTCGGCTGGGTTCTCAGTATTTCGGCGATCGCCAGTCTCGTTATGAGTTTCATCGGCGGTACATTGTCGGACCGGTATGGTCGCCGGGCGATGATGCTCGCCGGAACGATCGGGTTCGCGATCGTCTTCATCGCACTCGCGCAAGTCGAGACGTTCTGGGCATTCTTCATCCTCAGTGCCTTGAACGGAGTCTGTCGTTCGATTTTTGAGCCATCCGCTCGTGCCTTGATCAGTGATACGACGGACGAAGCGAACCGATTGTTCGTCTTCAATATCCGTTACGCGATGATCAACATCGCAGCTGCGATCGGACCAGGAATTGCCTTACTGCTGAGTGCGGGGAATACGTCCGCAACGTTTTACATCACGGCGTTCGTCTATATGGCATACGGGGTGATGATTGGATTCTTATTTAAACGTCATCCAATCACTGAGACACATGGTGGCAAGAAGGTCTCGTTCGGAGCGACGGTTCGTCTGTTGCGGACGGATATCGCCTTTACGCTGGCACTCGCCGGCATCATCTTCGGGGTCTTCGGCTACAGCCAGTTCAATTCGACCTTGCCGCAATTCTTGACGGAGACGTCACTCCTTGAAGGCGGGAAGACACTCTATGCGATCTTAATCACGATCAATGCGATCACCGTCTTGATCGTGCAGTATCCGATCATGAAGTTTGGCGTCAAGACGTCACCGCTCGTTTCGATCACGACCGGGATTGCGACTGTTGCGATCGGACTGTTCGTCATGGGGAATGCAAACGCGATCTGGTGGATGATCGTCGCGATGTTCATCTTCACGTGCGGGGAAGTGATGATGTTCACGATGACCGACATCTTGACTGATCGCTTTGCGAAGCCGGAATTAAGGGGCAGTTATTTCGGGGCAATGGGCTTGACGTCGATCGGACAATCAATCGGTCCAATTGCCGGCGGACATTTATTAAGTTTATATGGAGCGGACCGTCCGTTACCGATTTTCGGGATTTTAGCGGGCTTGACATTATTCGGAATACCACTGCTCCTACTGTCACAACGGATTCATCGGACTTCGACGATCGAGGAACTGGAGGAACCGATGAAACTTTCGAATGATTCTCAACAAAACGCATGATTTTGAGAAAAAACAACGAGCGATGACGCTTGAATAATACGCCATGTTTCTTTAAGATTAGAATGATACTAAATTAGTAACGCTCGTGTTCTGAATCGTCAGTCACGAAATGAATAGATGGAGGGATTCTAACATGAAGGCTTCACACTTGAAGATTGAAGATCTACACGTCGCGATCGACGGCAAGGAAATCTTGAAAGGCGTCAACTTGGAAATCAAAGGCGGGGAAATCCACGCGGTCATGGGACCAAACGGGACAGGTAAATCAACACTCGCATCAGCATTGATGGGTCACCCATCGTACGAAGTGACATCTGGTTCAGTCACACTCGACGGCGAAGACGTCCTCGACATGGAAGTCGATGAACGCGCACAAGCAGGTATGTTCCTCGCAATGCAGTACCCAAGCGAAATCAGTGGTGTTACGAACTCAGACTTCCTTCGTTCAGCAATCAACTCGCGTCGTGAAGAAGGCGATGAAATCTCACTCATGAAATTCATCCGTGAACTTGATTCACAAATGGGTCTTCTCGAGATGCCTTCAGAAATGGCACACCGTTACCTCAACGAAGGTTTCTCTGGTGGAGAAAAGAAACGTAACGAAATTCTTCAGATGATGATGCTTAAACCAGCAATCGCGATTCTCGATGAAATCGATTCAGGTCTTGATATCGATGCACTTAAAGTCGTTGCAAAAGGTGTCAACGAAATGCGTTCACCTGAATTCGGCTGCTTGATCATCACGCACTATCAACGTCTCTTGAACTATATCGAGCCAGACTTCATCCACATCATGATGGGCGGAAAAATCGTCATGTCTGGCGGTAAAGAACTCGCACACCGTCTCGAAGCAGAAGGTTATGACTGGGTTAAAAAAGAACTCGGCATCGAAGACGTCGAAATCGAAACAAAAGCGTAAGACGAGGGAGGAAGCATGATGACTGTAGAACTGAATCTTGCAGTAAATCGCGAGGCAGTGGCAGAACGTGCGACTCGCTTAGGGGAACCATCTTGGATGGTCGCAAAGCGTCAAGACGCGCTTGATCTTGCCCCAACGCTCGCATTGCCAAAAGTAGAAAAAATCAAGATCGAAGGCTGGAACTTCACAGAAGGTACGACGGAACTTGAAACCGTCACTGGTCTTTCTTCAGATATCGAAGCATTGATCGGCGAAAACCGTGATCACATGCTCGTCACGCGTAACGGACAACTCGTCCACGCGCAAAACAGTGAAGCGGCGAACGGCGTCATCTTCACGACGCTCGAAGACGCATTAAAACAACACCCGGAACTCGTCGAGAAGTACTTCATGACTGAAGGTGTTCAAGTCAACGAAGATCGTCTTGCGGCATTAAACGCAGCACTTCGTAACGGCGGTACGTTCCTTTATGTACCAAAAGGCGTCAAGCTGTCTGTACCGATGCAAGCAATCTACACGCTTGAGCAATCAGGCGCTGCCCTTTACCATCACGCAATCATCGTTGCAGATGCTGACAGCGAATTGACGTATATCGAAAACTTCGTCTCTTACGGTGACGAAGCGCATAACGTCAACGTCGTCACAGAAGTATTCGTCGAAGACAACGCAAAAGTTCTCTTTGGTGGTGTAGATACACTATCTAAGGGTGCCATCACGTATATGAACCGTCGCGGTGTCGTCAAACAAGGCGCGAAGCTCGAATGGGCACTCGGTCACATGAATGACGGTCACACGGTCACAGAAACAAAAACACACCTCGTCGGAAACGATTCGTTCTCAGATACGAAAGCCGTTACGGTCGGTCGTGGAGAGCAAAAACAAAACTTCAACGTCCGTACGGACCATTTCGGTAAAGGATCAGAAGGTTTCATCTTGATCCACGGTGTCCAAAAAGACGCAGCAACATCCATCTTCAACGGAACGTCGATGATCCATCACGGCGCTTCGAAATCAAACGGCGTTCAAACGGAACGTGTCCTCATGTTGTCGGAAAAGGCACGTGGTGATGCAAACCCAATCCTCTTAATCGATGAGGATGACGTCATGGCAGGACACGCGGCATCTGTCGGTCGTGTCGATGAACTACAACTCTACTACTTGATGAGCCGTGGTCTTTCACGGAAGGAAGCAGAACGCCTCGTCGTTCACGGATTCCTCCAGCCAGTCGTCTCGGAACTTGCGATTGACTCGGTGAAAGAACGTCTCGTTCAAGTCATCGAAGGGAAAGTAAACTAATATGGGAATCGATGCATCCATCCGCAATCAGTTTCCGATCCTCGACCAACAGGTCAACGACCGGAAACTCGTCTATCTCGATAGTGCGGCCTCTTCGCAGAAGCCGCTCGTCGTCATCAATGCGATTGACGACTACTATAAGACGATTCATTCGAATGTGCACCGTGGCGTCCATACGCTCGGAACACGAGCGACGGATGCGTACGAAGGTGCGCGTGAGAACGTTCGTCGTTTCATCCAGGCGCAACACCATGAAGAAATTATCTTTACCCGCGGCACGACGACGGCGATCAACATCGTCGCGTCAAGCTATGGCATGGAGCATGTCGAAGAAGGCGACGAAATCGTCGTCACGTACCTCGAACACCATGCGAATCTCATTCCATGGCAACAAGTCGCTAAACGCAAAAAAGCGAAGTTGAAATACGTTGATTTGACAGCGGATGGTCGCGTAACGGTCGAAGCGGTCGAAGCACAACTGTCCGACCGGACGAAGATCGTCGCGATGGCACATGTCTCGAACGTCCTCGGTACGATCAATCCGATCAAAGAAGTCGCGCGTCTTGCGCACGCTCGAGGAGCCGTCATGGTCGTCGATGCTGCGCAAAGTGCACCACATCAACGGATTAATGTCACGGATCTCGACTGTGACTTCCTCGCTTTCTCCGCACACAAGATGTGTGGTCCGACAGGCGTTGGTGTTCTTTACGGGAAAAAGGCATTACTCAATGCGATGGAACCGGTCGAATTCGGTGGTGAGATGATTGATTACGTCGGTCTTGAAGAGTCGACGTTCAAACCGTCTCCATATCGTTTCGAAGCGGGTACACCGATCATTGCAGGTGCCGTTGGTTTATCGGCAGCGATTGATTTCTTAGAAGAGATTGGTCTAGAGAACGTCGAAGCACACGAACGTGAACTCGCGCAGTATGCGATGGCACAAATGCGTGACATCGACGGACTCACGATTTACGGTCCGGAAGAACGCGTTGGACTCGTCACGTTCAATCTCGGTGATGTCCATGCACATGACGTCGCAACCGTCCTTGATATGCAGGGAATCGCGGTTCGCGCCGGTCACCACTGTGCACAGCCCTTGATGCGTTGGCTCGGAGCGAGCTCGACGGCTCGCGCTAGCTTCTATCTTTACAACACGAAAGAAGAGGTTGACGCACTCGTGACAGGACTTCGCCAAACGAAGGAGTATTTCAGTCATGGATTTTAACAATCTCGATCACTTGTATCGTCAAGTGATCATGGATCATTATAAAACTCCCCGAAATCGCGGTGCGATCGAGGGGGGCGTCACGATCGACATGAACAATCCGACGTGCGGCGATACGATTCGTCTCCAGCTCGCGATTGAAGACGATGTCGTCCGTGATGCGAAATTTGACGGGGAGGGCTGCTCGATCAGCATGGCGTCTGCTTCAATGATGACGCAACTCGTCAAAGGTAAGACTATCGAAGAAGCCTTACGACTCGCGGATATCTTTTCGGACATGGTCCAAGGAAAAGACTATGACGACGAATCGTTCGACCTCGGGGACGTCGAGGCACTCTCGGGTGTCACGAAATTCCCGGCACGCATCAAATGTGCGACACTTGCCTGGAAGGCGCTCGAACGCGGCGTAGAAGAAGGGAAGTAAACTTCGGTCACAAGCAAGTAAGAGGAGGAAATGAACATGGCAAAGAACATGCCGGAAATTGGCGATTATAAATATGGTTTCCACGATCGCGATATCTCGATCTTCCGTTCTGGACGCGGCTTGACGACTGAAGTCGTCGAAACGATCTCGAAAATGAAGGAAGAACCACAATGGATGCTTGATTTCCGTTTGAAATCACTCAAGATCTTCAACGAACAAGCAATGCCAGCGTGGGGTGGCGATCTCTCAGAATTGAACTTCGACGATATCACTTACTACGTTAAGCCGTCTGAACGTGCAGAGAAATCGTGGGATGAAGTACCGGAAGAAATCAAACGTACGTTTGATAAGCTCGGTATCCCTGAAGCAGAGCAAAAATACTTGGCAGGTGTCTCGGCTCAGTACGAGTCAGAGGTTGTCTATCACAACATGAAGGAAGACCTCGAAGAAATCGGTGTCGTCTTCAAAGATACAGATACAGCCTTAAAAGAGAACGAAGATATCTTCCGTGAGTACTTCGGAAAATTAATTCCGCCAACAGACAACAAGTTCGCAGCCTTGAACACAGCGGTCTGGTCAGGTGGATCGTTCATCTACGTACCAAAAGGCGTTAAAGTCGACACGCCGCTTCAAGCCTACTTCCGGATCAACTCGGAAAACATGGGTCAATTCGAGCGGACGTTGATCATCGTTGATGACGAAGCATCGGTTCACTACGTCGAAGGATGTACAGCACCGGTCTACACGACGAACTCGCTTCACTCAGCGGTCGTTGAGATCTTCATCAACAAGAACGCTTACTGCCGTTATACAACGATCCAAAACTGGGCGAACAACGTCTACAACCTCGTTACGAAGCGTGCGATCTGTGAAGCTGGCGCAACGATGGAATGGGTCGATGGTAACATCGGTTCGAAACTGACGATGAAATACCCAGCCGTCATCCTCAAAGGTGAAGGTTCACGTGGTATGACATTGTCAATCGCAATCGCAGGTAAAGGTCAACACCAAGATGCGGGTGCGAAGATGATTCACTTAGCACCGAACACATCGTCGACGATCGTCTCGAAGTCGATCTCAAAACACGGTGGTAAAGTCACGTACCGCGGTATCGTTCACTTCGGACGTAAAGCGACAGGTGCACGTTCGAACATCGAATGTGATACGCTCATCATGGATAACCAATCGACGTCGGATACGATTCCGTACAACGAAATCCTCAACGATAACATTTCGCTCGAGCACGAAGCGAAAGTCTCGAAGGTCTCGGAAGAGCAATTGTTCTACCTCATGAGCCGCGGGATCTCACAAGAGGAAGCAACGGAAATGATCGTTATGGGCTTCATCGAGCCATTCACAAAAGAACTTCCAATGGAATATGCGGTCGAAATGAACCGTCTCATCAAGTTCGAGATGGAAGGTTCAATCGGATAATTCGTCTTACTCTCTCATCTGCGGATGAGGGAGTTTTTTCATGACTTGAGGAAAACGGGTATAGAGTGAAAAAGGAGGGGTTACTATGCGTGATATCGTTTATTCCTTTCAAGTCTCGCTTGACGGTTATATCGAGGATGCGTCAGGCAGCATCGATTTCGCTTCACCGGATGCGGAACTGCATCAGTACTTCAACGATTATGAGAGAGCGTTCGATACCCATGTCTATGGACGTCGTTTGTATGAAATGATGCAGTACTGGGAGACAGCGGATCAAGAAGACGAGCCGATCATCGTTGAGTATGCGAAAACGTGGCAGGCGCTTGAGAAGATCGTCTTCTCGCGAACGCTCGACGCTGTCGAAGGAATGGCGCGTCTAGCGACCACGTCGCTTGCCGAGGAACTTCAAGCACTAAAAGCCCTACCTGGGAAGCAGATTGCGATCGGGGGGGCGACACTTGCTGCTGAAGCGATTGAGCTTGGACTCGTCGATCGCTATCATGTTGTGATCTATCCTGTTCTACTCGGAGATGGGAAACGAATGTTTCCAGTGTTTGATCAATCACAAGCGCTACGGTTAGTCGAGACACACGTCTTTAAATCGGGATGTATCGTGTTATCTTATGAAAAAATCTAGTCTTTATAAAAAGAGTCTCTTATTTCAAAAGAGATTCTTTTTTTGTGACATTCAATAAAATTTGGATATTTTCATTTAATATGGGCGAAAATAGATTATAATAACTTTTGTAAAAAATCTATAAAACTGATTAAGGTGTGAAAAAATGAAATTTTATCAGGAAATTCCAGTCATTCGATCGATTGCGGCAATTTTGGTCGTCGCTGTCCATGTCATCGCTGGTCTCTATTATTCTCAAGGAGAATTTACAAACGAGGCAATCGGTTATATCAACCAGTTTGCTCGAATCGGTACGCCGATTTTTGCCATCATCAGTGCTTTTCTATTGATGTCGATGGTCCAGCGCAAAGGATTTAATCTTGGAACATTCGTTAAATCGCGTTTTTCTAAAATTTTCATTCCTTATCTGATTTGGAGTACCGTCTATCTCGTGTATCGTTTTCATGTAGAAGATAGTTTGAAGCCGGGTGTGCCGTTATCGGAGTACTTCCTTTATGGAACGGCGAACTTCCATTTGTACTTCATTTTGACTGTGCTTCAGTTTTATGTCGTCTTTCCATTTCTCGTAAGATTCAAGAAAGGAACCATGCTACTTGTTGCAACTGTGGTTGCGATGGGCGTCAACTATTTCTGGCTGACGTCAGGAAGCTTAACGACGAATAATGACTTCCTCAATCAAGTCGTCAACAGTCGCTCTTTCTTACTCAACTGGATCGCGTATTTCATGATGGGAATTACATACGCTGTTTATTATGAAGAAATACAACAGATTCTAAAACGTCACCGGACGATCTTGTTGCTCATCAGTGGATTGATTTTGGTTGATATTTGGGTCAGTATTGATTTGAACCGAATTTATACTTCGACGAATCTTGCGAACCTCGTGTATATCCCGTTCGTTCTTGTCGTTTTGAATTATGCTTTTCAATATGTGCAGAGAGATGCGACAGCAATGCGACTCTTTCAAACGATTGGAACACATTCGATGGGGATCTATCTGATTCATCCGCTCGTCATCCGCGGAATCGGTCGAACGGATCTCTTTGCTTACTTCGACTCTGCGAGTATGTTTGTTTGTGCGATGATCGTCACGCTTGCAGCTTCGATTTCTGTATCGTATGTCATCAGTCTATTGCCCTACGGTAACTATATCGTTCCGGTACCGAAACGAAGAGCGCCTGCTCCAAAAATCGTTGAGGCACAGACTTCTGCTTCATAATGAAAATCGTTAACTAGACATCCTTTTCCTTCCTGCATGAGTAGGGAGGAGAGGGATGTCTTTTTTCTGAAAAAGAGTGTTTGCTCAGGAAGCATTGAAGAAGAAATCCTGGATTCTGCTATGCTATGATAAATAGGTAGAATAGAACACGCGAGGGGGAAGAGAGCATGATATATATCGGTGTCACGGGCTGGGGAGATCATGATAGTCTCTACTTGACCCCGCAAGATCGAAAAGAAAAACTAGCTGCCTATGCTGGGCATTTTCCAGCAGTTGAGGTCGACTCGACGTTCTATGCGATTCAACCAGAACGAAACTATGAGAAATGGGTATCTGAGACACCGGACGGTTTCCGCTTCATCGTTAAGGTCCACCGCGCGATGAGTGGGCACGACCGGGAAAATAAAGATCCGCTCGGACCAATTTTTGAACAATATATCACGTCGATTGAACCGATGCGTAAGAGTGGAAAAATTGCGGCAATCCTTGTCCAACTTCCACCATGGTTCGATGTCAGTAAATTGCACTTGGAATACTTGCAAACGATCCGAAAATCGCTTGCTGGACTGCCTGTTGCGATCGAATTCCGAAATCCATCGTGGTACTCGGAAGCCTATCGTGAGCGGACGCTCCGTTTTTTGAAGGAACATCAGTTCATCCATACGATTTGTGATGAACCGCAGACGGAAGACGGTTCCGTACCATTCGTACCTGTCGTGACGCAGGAGACGGCATTCATTCGATTACATGGACGAAACAAGGCCGGTTGGTTAAAGAAACCGGGTCAAAGTAGTGACGATTGGCGAAAAGTCCGCTGTCTCTATCGTTACTCAGAAGATGAGCTACAGGAACTTGCAAGTCACGTCCGCGACGTTGCAGCGGAAGCAAAGGATGTCTATGTCTTTTTCAATAACAACTCAGCAGGAGATGCTGCCCCGAATGCGAAACGATTAATCGAAATTCTTGATCTCGACTATGAACTCGCGCCGCGACAAATCTCTTTGTTTTAAATCATCAAGGGGGGCTTCTGCATGAAGTTACACATCATTCACTATAATGATTTGCACTCACACTTCGACATGTGGCCTCGCTACATGTCATTCGTCAAGGAACACCGGACGTATGATTCGCTTGTTTTTGATTTAGGCGATCATGCTGACCGTGTCGATCCAGCGACGGAAGCGACAAAAGGAAAAATTAATACGCATTTATTGAACGCGTTGATGCCGACTGCTGTGACGATCGGAAACAATGAAGGGATTACGTTTCCGCACGACTGGTTAGCAGACCTCTATACGGAAGCAGACTTTCCAGTCCTTGTCTCGAATTTAGAAGCACCATTCGCCAAGCAAGGTGTCATTCATGAGTTACCGACGGGAAAAGTCGGTGTTTTTGGTCTGACGGCACCTTATATTGAACTATACGGATTACTCGGTTGGACGATCGAAGAACCATTTGACGTCGCGGCGCGCGAGATCGAACGTTTGCGCCAGGAAGTCGACGTCCTGATTTGTTTAAGTCACCTCGGATTTTATCAGGATGAAGAACTTGCGATGCGCTTTCCAGAACTTGATTTAATCATCGGTGCGCATACGCATCATGTCCTCGATGATGGTGTCGTCAAGAACGGTGTCTTAATCACGCAAGCCGGAAAACACGGTCAGTATGCGGGTGAGATTTATATGAATACGGATACGGGTGAGAAAGAAGCAGTACTTCATTCCCTACACGATTACGTTGAGGATGAGGCAACAGCGAAATTACTCGATCGAGAACAATATCTGGCGGAACAACAGATGAAGGAACCGATTGGCGAGACAGCGGGTCTAGCCAATGATTGGTTCAGTGAGTCGCCGTTTTCACAGTTGCTCGTCGAGACGATGCACGACTGGTGTGAGGCAGATATCGCTTGTGTACCAGCCGGTATTCTGCTCGGGTCGCTTCCACCAGGTCCCGTCTCTGCCTTTGATTTACATCGACTCTGTCCACATCCGATCAATCCTTGTAAAGTCACGATGACAGGAATGGAATTACAAACATTCCTCGATGAAGTCAACAAAGAACAGTTCGAACACTTAAAGGTTCGTGGTCTTGGATTCCGAGGAAAGTTGATGGGACGGATGCATTATGCTGGTTTGGCGGATCATCAACCGCTTGAGCTAACACGCGATTATTCTGTCGTCTTGCCGGATATGTTTACGTTCGGTCCATTATTCCCGGCCATCAAAGAGATGCCAAAAGAATATTTCATGCCTGAATTGTTGCGTGATTTGTTATTTGAACGCTTATCGGAGAAGTCGGAATATAATGAATTGCATGTTCGCAAACCCTGATTGTTTGTTATACTAAAGCAGACATTAATTGACTTTTTGGGGATGAAGGGGGAAGCGAAACCATGGGACGCGGAGAAATCCAACGTAAACCGGAATGGTTGAAAATCAAGCTGAATACGAATGAGACCTACACAGAATTAAAGAGTATGATGCGCGAGAAAAAGCTACATACTGTCTGTGAGGAAGCAAAGTGTCCGAATATCCACGAGTGTTGGGCGGTACGCCGGACGGCGACGTTCATGATCCTTGGAAGTATCTGTACACGTGCGTGCCGTTTTTGCGCCGTGACGACAGGACGTCCGAACGAACTCGATCTCGAAGAACCAAAACGTGTCGCGGAATCGGTCCGTTTGATGAACTTGAAGCACGCGGTCATCACAGCGGTCGCACGCGATGATCTGAATGATTTCGGAGCAGGCGTTTACGCTGAGACGGTTCGTGAAGTTCGTCGGATGAACCCGGAGACATCAATCGAAGTCTTACCTTCAGACATGGGTGGGAATTTCGAAGCTCTGAAAACATTGATTGACGCACAACCAGACATTATGAACCATAACATCGAGACGGTCCGCCGTCTGACACCAACTGTTCGTGCAAAAGCCACATACGACCGGACGCTTGAATTCCTTCGTCGTTCGAAGGAGCTCGCACCTGAAATTCCAACGAAGTCGAGCTTGATGCTTGGTCTTGGTGAGACATGGGAAGAGATTCTCGAAACGATGGATGATCTTCGCGCAAACAACGTCGACATTATGACGATCGGTCAGTATCTCCAACCGACGAAAAAGCACCTCGACGTCATCAAGTACTATACACCGCAAGAATTCGCTGAACTGAAACAGATTGCGCTTGGTAAAGGCTTCTCACACTGTGAAGCTGGTCCACTCGTTCGTTCATCGTATCATGCAGATGAGCAAGTCAACGCAGCGAAAAAGAATAAAACAGCACTCCCGATCGACTAACGATCAACGACCGTTCGAGCAGCTGACTCGGACGGTTTTTCGTCTGTCAGGAGAAATGGAATATGCTATGATAAGAACAGCAGGAGGTGGGAATAATGATACAAGTCAATCGGGAACGTTATGAAGTCGTCGAAGAGAAACGGGAAGGCTTTAATGAAGAAGCCTTCATCGGTCGTTTCAGCGATGTCCTTGAAAAATATGATTATATCGTGGGCGACTGGGGGCACGGTCAATTACGACTACGTGGCTTCTATGAGGATCAACACGAGAAAGCGACATTCGATACGAAGATTTCGCATGTGGCTGATTATCTCTACGAATACTGTAACTTCGGATGTGCCTATTTCATCGTCAAGAAGGTCGGATTGGTAGAAGGAGAAGAAGCACCACCTCGCTTCGACGGTTCTTCATCCAATACGTTGAAGTTGAAACGGAAGTTCGCACCTGCACCAGACAAGATTGAAGGCGAGTAATCAAACTGTCATACAGAAAAGCGTTTTTAGTGGAAGGAATTCGGCTATTACTATAAGTATCACGTACCTATAGGAGGAATCATCCATGCGAATCGTTGGAATTTACTCATCCGTACCAGAAGTCGTCAGTGCCGTGCACGATCTCCGTGTTGCGGGTGTCGTCTCGACTGATTTAAAAGTCTTAGCACACGACAAATACGATCTCGAACAAATCGAGGAATTGGCGGATCTAAACAACCAACAGACATCCACGCGTCTGTCGCAGGAAGATCATCGTAATCTATGGCAGGAAATCAAGAGTATCTTCAAAAAAGATGAATCGGTCTCTCATGGAGATGCCATCCACGGAAGTGGCTTGACGAAGGAAGACGTCGATCGTGCGAATCATGCAGTCGAAAGCGGTCAATTCGTGTTACTCGTCGGTGATGAAGCGGATCAGCATTCAGAGCGCCGTGCTCATGACGAGTCAGATAATACGAACGTCTTCAGCGGACCGAACACACTAAATGAACGAAACGATCGTCTCTTATAAGACAAAAAAGCCTTCGTCCGCGACGAAGGCTTTTTTCATAGACCGATATAAGCGCGAAGATACATTTCGAGTTCCGTTGCCGCATCGTCTTCGACGTCAAACGCCGTTGCGATGTAGCCGGGTTCATCGAAATCATCCGCGCCGATGATTGCATAGCGATTCGATAAGAGATTCAAGACGAGAATCTTACCGTAAAAATGTTCCGAATGCGTGATGGCGAGATCAAACCGACTGGCTTCTCCAATCCAACTGACGAAGCGTGTCTTCGTTTGTTCGACATCATCGTATAAAAAATCACGTTCTTCCATCATTCAGCTTCCCTCATTTCCCTAACGTCTGTTTCAGATTAAAGGGTTTGGGGGACTTTTTGCAAGTATGGTTTACGCGATAAGCTATGCTCGGCGATCACTTTTCGGATTGTCCGTGTTTTCGAACGCATGACGAGAGATGTCGTTTCAACGATATCATCCGTCAAGAACTTCACGCCATCGAGCATTTCGCCTGTCGTGACGCCTGTTGCTGCGAAGATGCAGTCGTCGCTTTTGATCAGGTCGTCGAGCGTTAAGAGTTGAAGTGGATCCGCTAGACCCATTCGGATGACGCGAGCTGTTTCTTCTTCGTTCAATGGATGTAAGCGTGCTTGCATATCGCCACCCATCGCTTTGACGGCAGCAGCCGTGATGACACCTTCAGGCGCACCGCCTGTTCCGATGAAGATATCGATTCCTGTCGCAGGAGAAAGTGGTGCGATTCCAGCTGAGACATCACCGTCTTCAAACAGACGGACGCGTGCGCCCATCCGCATCGCTGCTTCGCGGAAATGATCATGACGTGGACGGTCTTGCATGATGACCGTGACGTCCTCGATCCGTTTATTGTTATATTGTGCTGCCTTTTCGATGATGACTTCAAGCGGGTCGTCGAGTGAGACGTGCCCTTTCAAGTTCGGTCCGACTGTTAATTTATCCATATACATATCGGGTGCGTGGAGCAGGGCGCCTTGATCGGCGACGGCGATGACGACCATCGCATTGCCAAGTCCTTTAGCGACGATATTCGTTCCTTCGAGCGGATCGACGGCGATATCAACGATTGGACCGTTCGCTGTTCCGACACGTTCGCCGATGAAGAGCATCGGTGCTTCGTCGAGCTCGCCTTCACCGATGACGACCGTTCCGTTCATGTTGACCGTATTCAAGACTTCGCGCATCGCAGTCGTTGCTGCGTCATCCGCTTCATTTTTCTTACCGCGACCAATCCATTGAGCAGAAGCTAGTGCTGCTGCTTCCGTAGCGCGTACGATTTCCAATGCGAGTTCCCGTTCCATGTATATAACCTCCACGTCACCAATGTGACATACTATTTTCAGCAAAAATCTAAATTGAGGATAACACATTGGTGAATGTGATGCAAATGACCTTTCTGCTTTTCAGGATTGCTGGATAACGATAAAATGGAGAATGTGAGGGGGAATGAAGATGTATTTCGTCAATCGTCAAAAAATCGAAGAGACGGTCGTCTGTTATGAGACAGCACTTCGACAAAGTAAGGAAATTACGGGGGATCCGGTGACGACGGCACTGGCTATGGAGCGGATCGGTTTTTTAGTCATCGAGAGTGTCATCGATATCGGAAACAGTATGATTGATGGATTCATCATGCGGGATCCGGGAAGTTATGAAGATATCATCCTCATCCTAGAAGATGAGAAGGTGATTGATGGACCGCTTGCGACGAGTCTGAAAAAGCTCGTTGCGTTACGTACGTTGATCGTCCGGTCATTCACACAGTCGAGTATGGCGGAGATTCGGGCGATACTTGAGACAGAGGAAGCAGAACTACGTCGTTTTCCGGAAGCGATTCGCCGGTATATCGAGACAGAACTCGGACCGGTGTCTGC
The DNA here is from genome assembly GCF_041945985.1 of Exiguobacterium sp. PHA03. Lineage (NCBI taxonomy): Bacteria > Bacillati > Bacillota > Bacilli > Caryophanales > Exiguobacterium > Exiguobacterium sp. PHA03. The sequence continues at coordinate 1,683,960 of NZ_JAUTYQ010000001.1, read as the reverse complement.
ATTTTTACCAAACGAGGAGTGAGTCAGGATGAAGGCAAAAGGCTATTTATTTGATTTAGATGGAACGATGTATAACGGAACGGAACCGGTAAAAGAAGCGGTCGATTTCGTCAATCGTCTGCAAGCAGAGGGCATTCCGTACTTGTTCGTGACGAATAACGCGTCGATGACGGCAGAAGCCGTGGCAGAGAAACTACGCGGGATGGGTGTTCATTCCGATGCGAAACACGTTTTGACGAGTGCGATGGCGACTGGTCGTTATATTGCTGACCTGTCACCAAAAGCGCGCGTCTATGCGATCGGAGAAACAGGACTGATCGACGCGCTTGAACGAGAAGGGTTAGACGTCGTCGCAACCGAAGCGGCAGATTACGTCGTCATCGGTCTCGATCGTCAAATCACGTACGAAAAACTCGCTGTTGGTGCACTTGCGATTCGTGCCGGTGCCCGGTTTATTTCAACGAACGGTGATATCGCGATTCCGACCGAACGTGGTTTCCTGCCAGGTAATGGTGCTTTGACGTCCGTCCTGCGCGTGACGACGGAGAAGGAACCGTTCTTCATCGGTAAACCAGAACCAGTCATGGTCGATATCGCGACAGAAATGATTGGTCTGTCAAAAGAAGACGTCATCATGGTCGGAGACAACTACCATACGGACATTCTTTTCGGGATCAATGGAGGTATCCGGACGATGCACGTCAATTCTGGCGTCCATACACCAGTCTTCATTCAAGGGCAGGATCGTCAACCGACATACATGGTTGATACGTTAGCTGAATGGATTCTATGAATCAAAAAATCCCGAACGAGAATTCGTTCGGGATTTCATGTATTAGAAGACTTGTTCGACTTCGACGACGCCAGCGACTTCTTCAAGAAGGGCACGTTCGATACCGGCCTTCAATGTGATTGTTGAACTTGGGCAGCTACCACAAGCTCCCATCAAACGGAGTTTTACGATTCCGTCTTCTACATCTACGAGTTCAACGTCTCCTCCATCACGAAGAAGGAACGGACGCAATTTTTCAAGAACTTCATTCACTTGATCAAACATTTCCATGCGTAAACACATCCTTTCGTATAGTTTCATTGTAACAGGGTTGAAAAATGTTCTCAATCTGGAAAACTTGTATACTAAAGAGGAGTGAATTGAAAAGGGGGACTTCAAGATGGAAATCACGGTTTACGGAACAGCGGTCACCTGTCCGAGTTGTGTCGGGGCACCTAGCTCGGAAGAGACATTCAGTTGGCTACAAGCCGTCCTCGGGCGGAAATATGAGCAAGCGATGACGCTTCGCTATGTTGATTTCGAGACAGCAACATCAGATCAATGGACGGAAGCGCTGAAAGAGGATGTCTATTTTTATCCACTGATCGTGCTCGATGATGAGATGATTGATGAGGGGTACGTCAAACTCAAGACGATCACAGCGGCAATCGATGCGAAGCTGAATCAGGCGGGATGAACGAAAAAGAGGTATCCCAAAGCTTGGGACACCTCTTTTGCTCATTTAATCTTTTTGTGTTTCCATAAGACACCGGACTTCAAGAGACGTGGGACTTTCCCCGTCAGTGCTTGTTTGCCCATGACGATTCCGAAACCATCTGATTTTCCGAGTGAACCGAGCATCCCGCGCAGTTTAATTTCTGGCAGCTTCGGTAATTTCTTTCCTTGCCACTTGGCTTGTAAGACATCGACGACTTGTTCTGCCTGATGTTCTGCGAGTTGACCACTTGGTGCATACGGTAGACTTGCACAATCACCGATGACGAAGACGTTATCGTATTCCGGTACGTGATGATGTTCCGTCAATTTGATCCGACCGCCACTATCCGCAGCAAAGCCGAGATCGCGTACAACTTTGACCGGCTGCGTACCAGCTGTCCAAATCGTTAAGTCGGATGGATACGTATCGTCGCCGTTTCGCACATCGTCCGCTGTGACGAGCGTGACATTCGAGTTGTTGATGACTTCAACGTCATGTTCCTCGAACCATTCCTGAACGTAAGACGAGACTTTATCGGATAAGAACGACAAGACGGATGGACCGCGGTCGAATAGACGAATCGTCAAATCCTTCCGGCTCTCATGTAGTTCACTGGCGAGTTCGACACCAGATAGACCAGCACCGACGATCGAGACAACGGATTCCGGTGACAGACCATAAATCGCTTGTTGTGTCTTCCGTGATTCTTCTAGTGTCTGGATGCTGTATGTAAATTCTTGAGCACCCGGAATGTTGTGGTATTTATCCTCGCAACCGAGGGCGATGATTAAGTCATCATAGAATAATTCTGATCCGTCCTGCAGATGGACTGTATTCGTCTCTGGTGAGATTTTGATGACATGTCCATATTTATAGGTAAGATGTTTCCCCTCCGGAAATTCAATCCGGACATCCCGATCTGATAATGTACCTGCTGCGAGTGCGTAGTATTCCGTTTTGAGTGCGTGGTACGGTAGACGGTCGACGAGCGTGACGGCAACTTCCTCGTCCTTGAATCGCTCACAAATCCGCATTCCACCATAACCTCCGCCGAGTACGACCAATTGCTTCATAACGTAAAATCCCCCTTAGTTCCCCTAAATCAGTCTGACCTTGTATAATACGACATGAGGCAGGTCGTTTCCTGCTTGAAGGAGGAAAAAAAGTGAATCCGATTATTGAATTTTGTATTAGTAACTTAGCGGCTGGTACACAGGTCGTCATGGAGCAACTTGAACGTGACCCGAATGTTGACGTCGTCGAATACGGTTGCCTCGGTTATTGCGGGATTTGTTCGCTTGACCATTTTTGTCTCGTAGATGGTGAGACCGTCGTAGGTGAAACGCCGGAAGAGTTGCTTGAAAAGATTTACCTGAAAATCGAAGAGAATGAGCTGTGAGCATGGACAGCCAAAAAATCCCCTCGTTCGTCTGAACGAGGGGATTCGTGTCCGTCAGCGGGCGCAGCTTTTCGGATCAGGCAGATTGTTGACGGCGCATCATCCATGGGCGTAGTTTCAAGAACAACGGAATGAAGAGTGCCGAGATGAACAAAGCCTTGATGACGTTAAACGGTAAGATACCGGCAGTGATCGCTGTCCATTTGACAGCTGGATCCGCCATGTAATCCATACCGAGGAACCATGCATACGCTGGAAGGATCAAGATATAGTTGAGGATCGCAAGACCGAGTGCCATCGTGATCGTACCAGCGACGAGACCAGTTGCGAGACCTTGTGTTGATTTCTTTTTGTGGTAGAACCAGCTGACAGGTAGTACGAATGCGACGCCTGCAGCGAAGTTCGCGAATTCTCCGACCGGAACACCACTTCCGCGGAAGATGTAGTATAACACGTTCTTCAATGCTTCGACGATGACACCTGCGACCGGTGAGAACATGATCGCTGCGACAAGAGCAGGAACATCACTGAAGTCGATCTTCAGATAGTTTGGTAAGAACGGTAGTGGAAAATTGATAAGCATAAGAACAAATGAGATTGAACCTAACATTGACAGAGTGACCATTTTTTGTGTGCGTTTCATACGAGTATTGTCTCCTTTTGCTCGTTCCTCTCGATGAAGTATTGGCATGACTGCGACCATAAAGAAACCCCTATTGATCAGATCAACAGGGGAGAAGTCCGCATTAAATAAACCTAATCGATTATTGCAAAATCGATCAAATTCAAACTCATGCCGCCATCTTCTCCCATCCAGACTGTACTGTCGGCTCCTGAATTACACAGAATCAGCAAATAGCGCCCTATTCGCTCGCGGGCTTCAACTTAAAGAGAGTTGTTTACCGCCGGTCGGGAATTTCACCCTGCCCTGAAGATGGAACGATTATTTTATTGTACATACCATTTATACAACGAATTCAAGATAGTTTCAAGCAACTAGGTTTCGATTCGCTCAGAAGTTGCGTATACTAAAGAAAAGGAAGGTGATGACATGATCCATTTAACGGAGGTAGCAGCGCTACAAGTCCAGGACATGATGGCGCAGGCACCAGCAGATGAACGAAATCTTCGGATGCTCGTCCAAGGTGGTGGATGTAGTGGTCTGTCGTACGGAATGGGATTCGATCAACAAAAAGAAACGGATCTCGTTTTTGAACAGCACGGCGTGACCGTCATCGTGGACGAAAAGGATTATCCGGTCGTCAAAGGACTGGAAATCGATTATAAACAGTCAATGCTTGGTGGCGGATTCACGATCACGAATCCGAATGCCATCGCAACGTGTGGTTGCGGAACATCATTCCGGACAGCAACGAATGCCGGGACACCAGGTGGCTGTTAATGAATCCAATCGTGGACATCGTCCACGATTTTTTTGTTGCTCTCATACAGGAGACTTGTTGAGTTTACTCGAAATATTACAGAGAGTGAATGCTACTACGAATAGGGAGGGCTTCAGGATGAGAAAAGTATTGATCTTCGGGGGAACACGCTATTTCGGACGACGCTTAGCAATTCGTTTAGCCGATTCGGGGGATGATGTGACGATCGTCACACGCGGTGAGCATACTCCACCCGTCGCGAAGGGCTTGACATTTTTCAAAGGAGACCGGACGTCAAGTAGTACGATGAAGGATTTAAGCCAACAGCACTGGGATGTCATCTATGACAACATTTGCTTCACGCCGTATCAAGCAAAGCTCGCGATCGACGCGTTTGAAGGAAAAGTCGGACGCTATGTGTTGACGTCGACGATGTCTGTTTATGAAGACGGTGGTGCGAATATCACGGAACGTGCCTACAATCCGTTTCCCGGGAAATATGATCTTGAGAAGGAACATGGGTATGGCGAAGGAAAGCGCCAAGCGGAGAGTTATTTCTTCCAACGGGCGACCTTCCCTGTCGTTGCCGTTCGTTTTCCTGTTGTCCTCGGACCAGACGATTATACGGAACGACTTGTCTTCCATATCAAACGCGCGCTTGACGGTCGTCCGATTATCGCTGAAAACAACTATGCGAAGATGGGCTACATCTCAAGTTACGAAGCCGCTGCCTTTCTGGAATGGTGTGGTCGTTCGGAATTGACAGGACCGATCAACGCTGCGAGTGACGGCGTCCTATCGATTCAAGACCTGATGGATAAAATCGACCGTATTGCGGGAACGACGAGCCAAATCGTCGCAAAAGGAGAGGATGAATCGCCACTTGCGCCAGAACGCGATTTCTATATGGATACGACAGCTGCGAAAGAAGCGGGCTATCTGTTCCAACATATCGATGACTGGCTCGATCGTTTGATTGAAGAGGAGGTGCGCAATCACCAATGATGCAGTTGATGAAACCAACTCTTGCGTGGGAAACGGAGTACCGCGCCTTTTTAGAAGACTGGCGAGAGTCAGGCGAAACGATCGTGCCGGAAGCAGTCGGAGTCACATATGAGCCGCTCGGCGCTTATTTTGCGGAACTGAAGGAAATGGAGACAACGGTCAGACCGGGTCTCGTCACGCATTCGACGTACTGGATGGTTGATGGACAACGAATTGTCGGCGCACTGAACTTCCGGCATGATTTAACGGAGAACTTGAAGTTGTATGGCGGACATATCGGATACGGGATCCGACCATCCGAGCGTCAGAAAGGGTATGCGACGACAGGTCTTCAGCTTGCGCTTGAAGAAGCACGTCAGCGTGGACTTGATCAAGTGCTGTTGACGTGTGGCGTTGATAATCTAGCATCTCGCCGTGTCATCTTAGCGAACGGCGGACAGGAAATCGAACCAACTGTTCGTAATGGACGCGAGACACGTCGTTTCATTATCCCGTTATGAGAATTCGTGAAGCACGTCTTGAAGATGCGTCGACCATTGCGCGCGTTCATATCGATGCCTGGCGGGAGACATATCAAGGGATCATCCCTGATCCTTATTTAGCACAGTTGTCTTACGAGAAACGGACGAAACAATGGGAGCAGACGTTAGTCGATCAGCGCGTGTATGTTGTGGAGTTAGAAGACGAAGTCGTTGGCTTCGCGCAAGGTGGACCAAATCGAAGGGATGCGCGTGAAGGAGAACTCTACGCGATTTATGTTTTGCGAGCTTCTCAAGGGCAGGGGCTCGGGAAGGCATTGTTTCAACGTATCATCGAGGACTTGGCGGAATACGAGTCAATGCAGGTTTCTGTCTTGCGGGATAATCCGGCGTGCCAGTTTTACGAGCGATTCGGCGGTCAGCTCTTCGAAGAATCGATGATTGAGCGTGGTGGGGTGGAACTCGTGCAGCGGGTTTACCGGATGCCTGTTAAAAGATCATTCGTATGAAATCGGACGTTTCAACATCTTCGCTTTCCTCAGGCGGGATGTAAGCCGCGCCAGTTCCCATTCCATGTGATCTGTCGGGTCTTCCTTATCCCTGACGGAAGCACACATCGTGCTTCCTTTTCCTATAGGAGTCAAAGATGTTTGGTCACGTCCTAGGTGTGATTCCATCAAAATAAGAGGTCGGACTCCGGTATGTTATCCAGAATTCGACCTCTTATTTGTTTGCAGCCATTCATTTATCTCAAGAATGATTCGTTACTTTTTCGAACAGACTCGTCGAGTGTTGCGGGTGACGAGCCGATGGATCGACAAGAAGTTTCGCCTGGTTGACGGCAATCGGTGCTTCACCGAAGCCTGTTGCGATCAATTTGACGCGTCCTTCGTAAGTCGCAATATCTCCACAAGCGAAGACGCCTGGAATCGCAGTCTCCATCTTCGAGTTGACGCGAATCGAATTGCGTTCGAACTCGACTTCCCATTCTTTGAGCGGCCCGAGTGACGAGACGAAACCAAAGTTGCAGACGACATCGTCAGCAGCAACGACGACGACTTCGCCACTTTCAGCATGTTTGAACGTCATCGTCTCGATGTGCGTCTCACCTGTGACCGATTCGAGCGTATACGGCGTCATGACGTTAACGGATGAGTCATGTAATAGTTCGACCGAATGTTCATGGGCACGGAACTTATCGCGACGGTGGACGAGCGTGACAGATTTGGCAATCGGTTCAAGCATCAATGACCAGTCGACTGCTGAATCGCCACCACCAAGCAGGACGACTTGACGATCCTTGAAACGTTCCATGTCGTTGACGAAATAGTGCAAGTTTGTTTCTTCGAAGCGTTCCGCGTCCGCGACACCGAGTGGGCGCGCAGCGAACGAACCGTTCCCTGCTGTCAAGATGACGGTCTTCGTATAATGCTCGCCTTTGTTCGTGACGAGGCGGATGATCCCATCATCCATCCGTTCATAAGCGATGACTGTCTCACCGAGCACATACGTCGGATCAAATTCATTTGCTTGTTCAAGTAGCCGATCGACTAGTTCCTGCGCTTTTACTTTTGGAAAACCGGCGATATCGTATATATATTTTTCAGGATAAAGCGTAGCGAGTTGACCACCTAATTGAGGTAGACTCTCGATGACCTTCGTCTTCATCTGGCGCATTCCTGAATAAAACGCGGTGAACAGTCCTACCGGACCGCCGCCGATGATCGTGACATCATATGGTTGGTACATCTGATTCCCTCCTAGCATTGGATAGGTCTATTATATAGGAAGTAGGGGGTTCAGGTGCAAGTACGGAACATCTCACATTTTTTTAAAGGAAATTACATTTTTCTTTTGCAATCATTCTTAAAAAGTGTTTCAATAGGCTTATAGACATGTGAACATTATTTGAACAAAGTTTTTGAACATTCGTCTGTAATTGAATGTGAAGAAAATCACAACAAAACTACGATTCGTAAGGAGTATCAGAACATGAACACACCTAACATTGTTATTCTTGGAGCGGGCTACGGTGGATTGATCACAGCAGTCAACCTTCAAAAGAAACTCGGCGTCGATCAAGCGAACATCACGTTGATTAATAAACACGACTATCATTACCAAACAACTTGGTTGCATGAACCAGCTGCAGGTACGATGTCTGCGGAGCAAGCACGCATCTACATCAATGATGTCATCAACCCATCACGCGTCAAACTTGTCAAAGGTATCGTTGAGAAAGTCGACACGGCTGCTAAAACGGTTCTTTTACAAGATGGCGGAACAGTTCCTTACGATTACGTCGTCGTTGCTCTCGGTGGCGTTCCTGAAACATTCGGTATCAAAGGATTGAAGGAACACGCATTAACGATCAGCTCGTTGAACAGCGTCCGTAAAATCAAGGAACATATCGATTACTCATTCGCACAGTACAAAACAACAGGATCACAAGATCGTTCACTCTTGACGATCGTCGTCGGTGGTGCTGGATTCACAGGAATCGAGTTCATGGGTGAGCTCGTCAACCGTATTCCAGAACTGTGCAAACAATATGATATCCCACGCGAACTCGTTCGTGTCGTTAACATCGAGGCAGCGCCAACAGTCCTTCCAGGATTCGATGCTGATCTCGTCAACTACGCACACAAATGGCTTGAGCGCCAAGGCGTCGAGTTCAAACTCGGTAACGGCATCAAGGAATGTGGACCAGGAAGCGTCACGTTCGGTCCGCTTCAAGGCGACACGACTGAAACGATCGAAGCAAGTACGATCATCTGGACAGGTGGCGTCAGCGGTAACCCTGTCGTTGCAGCATCTGGTTTCGAAGCGATGCGTAACCGTGTCGTCGTCGAAGAAGATCTTCGTGTTCCAGGACACGATAACGTCTTCATGATCGGTGACTGTTCAGCAGTCATGGATCCAAGTTCGAACCGTCCGTACCCACCAACTGCACAAATCGCGACACAACAAGCACACAAAGTCGCTGAGAACATCGCAGCACTCATCGCGGGTCGTCAAACATCGACGTTCACGTACGAGAACAAAGGAACGGTCGCTTCACTTGGTCATAAAGATGGTATCGGCATGGTCTTCGGCAAGAAGATTTACGGTCGTAACGCATCGTTCATGAAAAAAGTCATCGACAACAAACACTTCTTTGAACTAAAAAAACTTGGTCTTGCGATCAAAAAAGGGAAGTTCTAAGTTCACGTTTTAGGCAAATGTACACTCGTGCATTTGCCTTTTTTGTCGGTTATACTAGAAGAGATTCAAAGGGGGAACAGTATGCATATCATTCAAGCCGTGATCGGGAGTGTGCTTTATCTCGTCATGTTCTTTAGTATCGGATTCATTTTAAACATGTTGTTACGGAGTACATGGGTGATGCTCGTACTCTATCCGATCATCCTCATCATGATGATCGATAACCAATCTACGCTCGAATACTTCACGAATGCTCGTGAAGCGATTCCGAATCTTGGGGACCGGATTGCTGGACTGCAGGCAGCGGATATCACGATGTTCGCAGCTGGGTTTGCTGGAATCATCATCGCCGGTCTATCGATTCGCTTCTTGCGTAAGAGCGGTTACCAAATGTTTTAAAGTCTACTTGAGTAAGTAGGCTTTTTTCGTGCTTGAAAAACCGTTATAATAAAAACAATGTCTTTAAATAAATGTGTAAGAGCAGATTGGGTTGAGAGCGAATGGATAAACAAATGTACCACGTTATCAAGGTATTGAATAATAATGTCGTCATTTGTTCAACTGGTGCGAATCAGGAAGTCATTATCCTCGCGAAAGGGATTGGCTTCGGTCGGAAGCCAGGCGATCAACTGACAGATCTCGACAAGTTGGAAAAAGTCTACACGTTGAAGGATAAAGAAGAACAGGATCAATATAAGGCGCTCGTCGGTCACCTCGATGAAAATTTCATCGCGTTGATGAATGAAATCGTTTCAATGATCGAGACACGGTTTGGAAAAAAAGTCGATGAACATATCCATATCGGATTAACGGATCATTTGACGTTTACGTTCAAACGACTGGAACAAGGAATGGAAGTCACCAATCCGTTTCTTGCCGAAACGGAAGCCTTGTATCCGGAAGAGTACGCACTTGCAGAAGAAATCGTCGAGTTCATCAGTGCCGAGATGAATTTTTACCTGCCTCCAGCCGAGATAGGATTCATTGCACTTCATATTCATTCTGCGACGAACTTCAAAGACGTACTTGAAGTTAACCGCCATCATCAGCTCGTCGGTTTAATTGCTAGTCATATCGAACAGCGACTGGAGATTAAAATCGACCGAAAATCGCTTGATTACAAGCGTCTGATTCGGCATCTTCGTTCAGCGATTGAAAGGGTTTCCAATGGGGAGTATCTAGAGGCTCCAGAAAAAGTAGAAAAGCTATTGCGTGAAGAATATCCGCTATGCTATGATACTGCTTGGGAGCTGATGTCCATCATGGAACGTCAGTTGAAGAAAGCGGTACCGCGCGGTGAGGCGACGTATCTTACGATGCATCTGCAACGCTTAGTGCAGTACGATTCAGGTAAATGACCGCACGGACTACGTGTTACTGATACGATCAGGCATGAGTGGGATGTCGGGCAAGAAGCTTTATTTCCGTTATGCAACGGGATAAGTCTATTGTCTACAATCCGCTCGTGCCTGATTTTTTTCTGTAAAAAAACGGTCAGATGTCTGACTTTTTTCGTCTCAATCATTGGCATTATTCATCATACTTCGCTCTTAACAGGAAAAGGAGGAAACACACATGTTTAAACAGATTTTTGCTGTTCTTCAACGTGTCGGTAAAGCGTTGATGCTTCCTGTAGCGATTTTGCCAGCTGCCGGTATCCTACTCGGATTCGGTAACGCGATGCAAAATCCGAACTTGACGTCAAAACTCGAGTTCTTAAAAAATGATGCAATCATCAAGGTTGCAAAATTGATGGAAGCAGCTGGGGATATCATCTTCGGTAACTTAGCACTCTTATTCGCGGTCGGTGTCGCGATTGGTCTTGCAGGGGACGGCGCAGCCGGACTTGCGGCAATCGTCGGATTCTTGATCATGAACAAAACAATGAGCGTATGGCTCGGCGTTACACCTGAAATGGTTGCTAACGGTCAAGGATATGCAAACGTACTCGGTATCCCAACACTTCAAACTGGGGTATTCGGTGGTATCATCATCGGTCTAATCGCAGCTTGGGCGTACGGGAAGTATCATAATCTCGAATTGCCACAGTTCCTTGGATTCTTTGCTGGTAAACGTTTCGTTCCAATCGTCACAGCAGTTGTTTCATTGGTTGCAGGTCTCGTTCTCGTATTCGTCTGGCCGTTCGCGCAAGATGGATTGAACACGTTCTCTCACTTCATGATGGAGAAAAACCCTACACTCGCAGCATTCGTCTTCGGTCTCATCGAACGTTCGTTGATTCCATTCGGTCTTCACCATATCTTCTATGCACCATTCTGGTTCGAATTCGGTTCGTATAAGAATGCAGCAGGAACAGTCGTTCATGGTGACCAAGCGATCTTCTTCGCACAATTGAAAGACAACGCAAAATTAACAGCTGGTACGTTCATGACTGGTAAATTCCCGTTCATGATGTTCGGTCTTCCAGCAGCAGCACTTGCAATGTACCACGAAGCTCGCCCAGAGCGTCGTGCAGTCGTTGGTGGTCTTCTTGGATCAGCAGCACTTACAGCATTCTTGACAGGTATCACAGAGCCAATCGAATTCGCGTTCTTATTCGTAGCTCCAATCTTGTTCGCAGTTCACGCAGTTTTCGCAGGTCTTTCGTTCATGACAATGCAATTGTTGAACGTTAAGATCGGTATGACATTCTCTGGTGGTTTGATCGACTTCCTTCTCTTCGGTGTTCTTCCAGGACGCACGCAGTGGTGGCTTGTCATCGTCGTCGGTCTTGCACTTTCTGTCATCTACTATGTTGGATTCCGTTTCGCAATCCGCAAATTCAACCTGAAAACTCCAGGTCGTGAAGATGCAGTTCAAGAGACTTCATCTGCTCAAGGTTCTGAACTTGCTGAAGGTATCCTCGATGCACTCGGTTCAGAGTCGAACATCAAACACTTGGATGCATGTATCACACGTCTTCGTGTTGAGGTTCTCGACAAATCGAAAGTCAACAAAGATGAGTTGAAAAAATTAGGTGCTGCTGGTGTCCTTGAAGTTGGTAACAACGTCCAAGCGATCTATGGACCGAAATCAGACAACATCAAGTCTGAGATTCAAGCTGTCATCACGTCACGTAAACAAGAAAAAACAGTCTAATGTTTTTTAAGATGAGTCCTTCTGCGGAAGGGCTCATTTTTTTTTCGAAATCGTTTAGAATCGTTTTGCACTAGAATATTTTAGGGTATGAATTAAGTAGTTTGTTTAAAAAAAGGAGGGAATATGCGCATGTGGAAAAACGTGTTTGGTGTCTTACAGCGGATCGGTAAGGCCCTGATGTTACCGGTAGCGATTTTGCCGGCAGCGGGATTATTGCTTGCGTTCGGGACAGCGTTTCAAAACCCGAACTTAACACAATATTTACCGTTTCTGGAGAACGATTCGCTTGTCGTCATCTGGCGAGTCATGCAGGATGCGGGTGACATCATCTTTGCGAACCTCGGATTATTGTTCGCTGTAGGGGTCGCGATTGGCCTTGCGAACGGAGAAGGGGTCGCCGGCTTAGCAGCCATCGTCGGTTTCCTGATCATGAACAAGGTCATCAGTTCATTCTTGCAGATTACACCAGAAAAAATCACAGAAGCACAAAAGGCGAGTGATTTGTCGTATGCGACGGTCCTTGGGATACCGACCTTGCAAATGGGGGTATTCGGGGGGATCATTGCCGGTTTGATAGCAGCGTACAGTTATAATAAATTCTTTAAAATCAAACTGCCTGATTTCCTTGGATTCTTTGCAGGTAAACGTTTCGTTCCGATTGCGACCGCCTTGTTCAGTCTTGTCGCAGGGTTTGCCTTGTCGTATATTTGGCCACCGATCGGAACAGGCATCAATACGTTCTCCAAAACAATCATCGAAGCGAACGAACCGTTGTCTGCCTTCATCTTTGGACTCGTCGAACGTTCATTGATTCCGTTCGGTCTTCACCATATTTGGTACTCAAGCTTTTGGTTCCAATTCGGTGAATATACGGATAAAGCAGGAACGATCATCAATGGGGACCAGCGAATCTTCTTTGCACAATTAAAGGACGGTGTACCATTTACAGCAGGGACATATATGACTGGGAAATATCCATTCATGATGTTCGGTTTGCCAGCAGCCTGTCTTGCAATGTACCATACTGTCGCAAAAGATCGTCGAAAAGCTGTTGAAGGTCTTTACTTCTCAGCTGCATTGACGTCTTTCCTAACTGGGATCACGGAGCCAGTCGAGTTCTCATTCGTATTCGTTGCACCGCTTTTGTTCGCTGTGCACGCTGTTTTTGCAGGTCTATCGTTCATGATTATGGACTTGCTAAACGTTAAGATTGGGATGACGTTCTCCGGCGGATTAATTGACTACACGTTGTTCGGGATTTTACCGAATCGCACTTCGTGGTGGCTTGTCATTCCAGTCGGTCTCGTTTTCGCCGTCATTTATTACTTCGGTTTCCGTTTCGTCATCACGAAATTCGATCTGAAGATTCCAGGACGTGAAGCGATTAAAGAAGGTGCTGCGACATCGACGGCACAAGCAGGTGATCTTCCGTATGAAATCCTGCAGGCGTTTGGTGGTCCATCGAACATCAAGCACCTCGATGCCTGTATCACGCGTCTTCGGATTACCGTCAATGATAAATCAGGTGTCAACAAGGATCGCTTGAAAGAGCTCGGTGCTGCCGGTGTCCTTGAAGTCGGAGATAACGTCCAGGCAATCTTTGGACCGAAATCTGATGGGATCAAGTCAGAAATGGCAGATATCATGAAAGATCCAAATTACAAACCGAAAGAGACACCGGAAGCTGATCCGATTCCACAAGTTCCAACAGGAGATGAAGCGCGAACTTCTGGATCGGGTACAACCGATACGGGACCACTCGCTGGAGATCGTGGGGGTGCTTATGTGCCTGAAGATGGATACGTCGCACCACTGAGCGGTATCATTCGTTCTCTGGATGATGTACCGGATCAAGTATTCTCCGGTCGTATGATGGGTGACGGATATGCGATCGAACCGACGGAAGGATATGTCGTCTCTCCCGTCTCTGGTGAGATCACAACCTTCTTCCCGACGAAACACGCAATCGGTATTCTTGCAGATAACGGAGATGAGATCTTAATTCACATTGGTATTGATACAGTGTCACTTGAAGGAAAAGGATTTGAGGCATTAGCGAAAGCTGGAGATCGTGTCGAACCGGGGACACCACTTCTCAATGTCGATCTCGAGCAAGTACGACCACTCGTGCCATCGTTACTGACACCGATCATCGTCACGAACATTGGCGATCGAAAAGTCGACGTCGATGTCGGACAGACGGTCGAAGCCGGAGAAGCGATTTCGTATCGTGTAGAGTAAAGGAAGAAAAGCGACGGATCGTCACGAACGATCCGTCTTTTTTATGTGAAAATATCATAAAGCATATTTGATAGTGAGATTTTGCACATATGATGATACAATGAGTTAGCTATTATAAGAGTTAGCTAATTTTTTAGAAATGAGGTGCGTCGATGTCTTCGACTACAACAAAAACGAATACGACACCTGTCGTCATCGGATTATTGATTGGTATTTTAGTCGCAGCGATGGATAACACGATCGTTGCGACGGCGATGCCGACGATCGTCAGCGAACTGAATGGGTTTGATCAGTACGCTTGGGTCACGTCGGCTTACATGATCGCAACCGTTGCCGGGATGCCGATCTTCGGTAAATTGAGTGACATGTATGGAAGAAAACGCTTCTTCCTCTTTGGGATGCTCATCTTCATGATTGGTAGTATCTTGTGTGGAATGGCAGACTCAATCATTGAATTGTCTGCGTATCGTGCCTTGCAAGGGCTTGGTGGCGGTGCGTTGATGCCGATCGCCTTTACGATTATTTTTGATATCTTCCCACCGGAGAAACGTGGGAAAGTCAGTGGATTGTTCGGAGCGGTCTTCGGGATTTCGAGTATCTTCGGACCGTTGCTTGGTGCCGTATTGACGGATTCCCTCGACTGGCGCTGGGTATTTTATATCAACATCCCACTCGGATTGATTGCCCTTGGTCTCGTGACGGTCTTCTATCAGGAATCACCAGTTCACCGGACACAGAAAATCGACTACGTCGGTGCCTTTACGCTTGTTGCAGGATTGGTTTTATTCTTACTCGCGCTCGAAATGGGTGGGAAAGAGTATGCATGGTCTTCACCACAAATTCTTGGTCTGTTCGGAGCAGCACTCGTTGCGTTCATTGCTTTTGCGTTTGCAGAACGCCGTGCCGCGGATCCCGTCATTACGTTCAGTCTATTCCGTCGTCGTTTATTTGCAGCAACACAAGGCGTTGCGTTCTTTTATGGATTCGTCTTCATCTCGGCCAGTGTGTTCATTCCGATCTTCGTTCAAGGTGTCTTTGGTGGCAGTGCGACGAACTCAGGTCTGATTCTGATGCCGATGTTGATTGCCTCAGTCATCTCGGCGCAGCTCGGTGGCCAGTTGCCGAATAAGTTTGGTTTCCGAAATGTCATGATCGTCTCAGCTGTCTTTTTCCTACTCGGTGTCTATCTCCTCAGTACAATGACGCTTGAGACATCGCGTACAGCGGTAACGATCTATATGATCATTCTTGGGTTCGGTGTTGGCTTCAGCTTCTCGTTGTTGAACCTAGCAAGCATCAATGGGATCGAGATGCAACGTCGTGGTGCTGCGACGTCGATGGGATCGACATTCCGGACGATCGGGATGACGCTTGGTGTCACAGTCCTCGGCATCATTCAATCACGGACGTTCACATCGGCTGTAGCTGATCGATTGCCGCAAGGTGGAGCGCCGTCCGGTGGACAGTTCCCGACGGCAGCTGCCTTTGCGAAGATGCCACCAGAAGTCGCGACAGCAATCAAGACGTCGCTTGCAGAATCCATCTCTACCGTCTATTTCTGGGCCTTGATTCCAGCAGTACTCGGTGTCATCTTTATCTTCTTAATGGGGAACGAGCGTCCGATTTTATCGGAACAAGCGACCCCAGCGAAGAAAAAACAAGCTCAATAATCAGGTTTCAACAACGCCTTCTTTCTTATTAAAAGAGGGCGTTGTTTTTTTGTTAATCGGCATAAAAAAAGACGAACCTGGATTACTCCAGATTCGTCTAACAGAAATTATTTTTTGATATCGAATGTCGTGCTGAGGAAGTCGACGACTTCTTCTGCTGTATCCATATCAAGCACTTGCTCGACGATTGCTTCACATTCTGACTTGTTGAGGCGTGTCATCAAGCTACGTGCGCGAAGGACAGATGAAGCAGACATCGAGAACTCATCAAGACCAAGCCCAAGAAGGATTGGGAGTGCCAATTCTTCTCCTGCCATCTCACCACACATGCCGACCCATTTGCCTGCTTTGTGTGCTTCTGTGATGACGTTGTTCAAGAGGTTCAAGATTGCAGGATTGAACGGTTGGTACAGGTACGATACTTTTTCGTTCATCCGGTCTGCCGCCATCGTGTATTGAATCAAATCGTTCGTTCCGACAGAGAAGAAGTCGACTTCTTTTGCGAACTGACGAGCCATGACCGCAGTTGCTGGGATCTCGACCATCATACCGACTTCGATGTCTTCTGATACAGTGACACCTTGACCTTGGAGATTTGCTTTCTCTTCAAGGAGAAGTGCTTTTGCAGCACGGAACTCTTCGATTGTTGCGATCATTGGGAACATGACAGCGAGTTTACCGTATGCACTTGCACGAAGAAGTGCGCGCAATTGTGTACGGAACAAGTCTGTTTGATCGAGACAGAGACGGATCGCACGGTAACCGAGGAACGGGTTCATCTCGTGTGGGAGATCAAGGTACGACAATTCTTTGTCGCCACCGATATCGAGCGTCCGAATGACGACTTTTTTATCGCCCATTGACTCGAGAACTGTTTTATATGCTGTGAACTGCTCGTCTTCCGTTGGGAATGTCTCTGCATCCATGTAGAGGAATTCTGTACGGTAGAGACCGACAGCTTCTGCTCCGTTTTCAAGCACGCCTTTGACATCGTTTGGTGTACCGATGTTTGCAGCGAGCTCGACGTGCTGACCGTCAGCCGTCATTGTTTTTTCGTTCTTGAGTTTTTTCCACTCTTCTTTTTGTGCGATGTATGCTGCACGTTTTGCTTCATACTCAGCGACTTGCTCTTCACTTGGGTTGACGATGACATCACCTTCCGCACCGTCAAGGATGAGAAGATCGCCGTGTTTAACGTCCGTCAAGACAACTTTTGTTCCGACGACTGCTGGGATTTCGAGTGAACGTGACATAATGGCAGAGTGCGATGTCCGGCCACCAATGTTCGTT
Organism: Exiguobacterium sp. PHA03; assembly: GCF_041945985.1. NCBI lineage: Bacteria > Bacillati > Bacillota > Bacilli > Caryophanales > Exiguobacterium > Exiguobacterium sp. PHA03. The sequence goes on along the minus strand of NZ_JAUTYQ010000001.1, from coordinate 1,666,701 downwards.
GCGAAACCTTTAGCATACTTACGATTCAATTGTGCCGTATCTGAAGGAGTCAAGTCTTCCGCGATGATGATGACTTCTTCGTTAATTTGAGCTGGAGTGACGAACGTGATACCGAGAAGGTGAGCCATCGTACGTTTCGTGACGTCGCGGACGTCCGCTGCACGTTCACGCATGTATTCGTTATCCATTGATTCGAAAATCATGACCATCATGTTCGCGACTTCATCGAGTGCTTTCGCAGCATTTGCTTGCTCGTCCTCGATTTTTGCGTTCACCTGACTAACGATTTCCGGATCTTCTAGGATTAGAAGGTGAGCCGAGAAGATCTCCGCTTTATCTGGACCTAATTCTTTTAAGGTATTTTCACGAATGACTTCGAGTTCCGTCTTCGATTTTGCGATCGCTGCTTGGAAACGTTCTTTTTCCGCAGCCGCATCCTCGATTTTGTGCGATGGAATCTCAAAGACCGGTGTTTCCATCACGAATGCCTTTGCAATCGCGATCCCTGCAGAAGCGCCAATTCCTTTGATGTGTTGTGCCATGTGCATTACCCTCTTTTCAGTAAGTTTTTTTAACGCGACGACTTCGTTTCTTAGCTATCTATAGATACCCATAAACGCCTCTCTCTTAACGAGCCTTCTGCGCACTCTCCCTTGAATGAAAACGTAGACATTTCCCGGAACAGCAAACGCATCGTTTCTTGAAGTGTCTCAATATTTCACCTGTTTAATCCTATCATATTGTGAAACGGGCAACAATTGTTTGAAACCAAGCAATTCGACAAATTGGCAAACAAGAATCATGTAAGCGCTTGCGGTTCGCTGAGAGGCTATCAGTTGGAAAATGACTGAAAACACTTCATACTAATAGGTATTAGATAAAGGGGGAATTTTTATGCAAACGAATCAACCCGTAGACGTACTGATCGTCGGGATATCAGGGAATCAACCGCTTGATGAACGATTACAAGCACTGTATGGTGACAAACTAGAAGAGTGGGTCCGTCAAGGTGATATCTCAACGAAACGGGGAGAACTTCGTCTGTTGCCGACGTTATCGGGAGATGTCGCACGTGTGCTGTTTGTCGGACTTGGGAAAGTCGATCAACTCTCGCAAGACAACTTGCGCCGTTTGCTCGGAAAAGCCGCACAACACGTTAAAGCACGCCGCTTAGAACAGGTGACAGTCGACGCGACGACGTTTCCAGGTCAACCGGTCGAACTGATTGCTGAGACATTCACCCTCGCTACATATGAGGTCAAACATTATAAAACATCTCCTTCTAAAGCGTACACGCTTCATCTGACGGTCTTACCTTCTGAAGACGAGGCAGTGCGTCGCGGAAAAGCCTTAGGGGAAGCAACGAACTTGGCGCGACGTCTCGTAACGATGCCGGGAAATCTTTTGACGGCGCCAGCGCTTGCGGACGAAGCACGCTTCATCGCAGAGCGTCATGGACATGATCTCCGAATCATCGATAAGGAAGAGATGGAAGCACTTGGCATGGGTGCCTTGCTTGCCGTCAATCAAGGATCGGTCATTCCGCCGAAGTTGATCGTCCTTGAATACAAAGGCTCAGTAGAAGCACCGATTGCTGTCGTCGGAAAAGGTGTCACGTTCGATACAGGTGGTTATTCGATCAAACCAAAAGACGGGATCGTCGGGATGAAAGGAGATATGGGAGGCGCAGCAGCAGTTCTTGGTCTGTTTGAAGCACTTGGTCAACTCAAACCTGATGTTCACGTCATTGGCGTCATTCCAGCAACGGATAACATGATTTCTGGGGATGCCTTCAAACCGGATGATGTCATCACATCGATGGCAGGAAAAACGATTGAAGTCTTGAACACGGATGCAGAAGGACGGCTTGTCCTCGCAGATGCAGTCACGTACGTGAAAGAGTACCAGCCGAAAGCCATCATCGACCTCGCAACATTGACAGGTGGTGTCCTTGTCGCCCTTGGAACAGAAATCACAGGTGCGTTGACGAATGATGCGTCACTTTACGAACGCTTTGAACAGGTGACGAAAGAGACGAACGAGATGGTTTGGCAAATGCCATATGTCGATGCGTTCATCAAACAAGTCCGCCGCTCAGATGTCGCAGATTTGAATAACTCACCGGGACGCATGGGACACATGATCTTCGGTGGTGCGTTCGTCGGGGAATTCGTCGGCGACACACCGTGGTTGCACCTCGATATCGCGGGAACATCGGAACAGAATCAAGCGTCTGAGATTGGTCCAAAAGGAGCAACGGGCGTCATGGTTCGTAGTCTGTATCGATTCGTCGAGCAAGAAAAATGAGACGTTGGAATCTACTCGGCGTCTTGTTGACGATTCTTACCGTCGTCTGGTACTTGGATGCACGAGATCGTCTATCGCTCGGTCTTGCGACATTTATCGGTATCTTCACGGTCTTATCACTACTGCGTTCTTTCCGGGAGAAGACGAATGCACGTCATCGGGATTGATGCGGCAAAGGCAGGATGGGTCGTCGTCAGGTACGAAAATGAGACGTACTCAGGATCAATCGAACCGACGCTTGGACAGATCCCGCCAGCCGACCGAATTTGGATCGATATGCCGATCGGTTTGATGGAAGGACGACGCGAAACAGATCAGCTGTTGCGACAGGAACTGCGCCCCGGACGAACGAGTAGTGTCTTTAATGCACCATTTCTCAGTGCGTTGACAACATCAAGTTATATGGAAGCAAATGATTTAGCGAAACAACATGCTGGTATCGGACTTTCGAAACAAGCGTGGTATCTATTGCCGAAAATCCGAGAAGTCCGTCATGCGTATCGATCTGAAATGATCGAATCACATCCGGAAGTCTGCTTTGCACGCCTCGCCGGTCATCCGGCACGTTTTTCCAAGAAAACAAAGGAAGGCATCGCGGAACGAATCGAATTACTTGAACAATACGATTGTCCCCCGTTATGGGAACAGCGTCAGCCGAACGTCGCGATTGATGATTGGCTTGATGCTTGTCTGCTTGCGACCGGTGCACGTTTTCCATGCGATTACTTTCCAGCAAGTCAACCAGTGGACACGAAAGGGTATCCTTTATATGCCGCTGTACCCAAAAAATCACCCTCACCGAAATGGTGTGGGTGATCCTTTCACGAAGTCCCAGATGTAATGGAAAATCTGTGCATTGTAGAGTGCTTTTAAGATGACGGCAATCAATGGTCCAAGGATTAACCCGAAGACGCCGAAGAATTTGATACCGACGAACAACGCAATCAATGCCGTAATCGGTTGAATGCCGATGTTATCGCCGACGATCTTCGGTTCCATGATGTTGCGCTGGAGAATGACGATGGCGTACAAAATGCCAAGTCCAATCGCAAGCGTCGTATCTCCGGTGATCACCGAGTAGGCGATCCAAGGCAGGAAGACGGAACCGGTACCGAGATACGGTAAGATGTCGAAGAAGGCAGCGATGAAAGCAACCGCGAATGGATGATCGACACCAATGATGAACAAACCAATCAAGACGATGAAAAACGTGATCGTGATCAACGTGAGCTGCGCTTTAAGATAACCAAATAATGCAGATCGTAAGCTCAAGAAGACCGACTCGACACGAGCGAACCAAGGAAGCATCTCGTAGCGCTTCAATCGCATTTCGTACTGATGCCAATCCTTTGCGATGAAGAACCAAGCGAGTAAGACGATGACGAAAATCAACGCAATCGATGGTAAAGTCGCAAGAACAGATTGAAGCATCATCGCAACACTTTTTGAGCCTTCTCCAATCGCACTCGCAAGCGAACTACCCAGCGATTGAATACTGTTTTGGACCGTATTTTGTTGGGATGGTTCTAATGAACGTAATGCTTCAGACGCATCGTTCCAAATCGGTGCCAGTTTTTCGTTATATAGCTTTTGGAAATACAGACTCAACTCCTGGATTTGTGCCGGTAATTGATTGGCGACAAATACGAGACCGCGAATCAACTGCATGATGATCAAGGCAAGCGAACCGATCAATAAACCACTGATCAAAATGATGGACAACAACGCACCCCATCCACGATTGATCCGTAACCGCTTTTGAAAGAAATCGACGAGCGGACGGCTGAAAAGAGCAAGCAGAAACGCAAAGACAAACGGGTACAAAATGGACGAGAGGCGGATGAGTAACCATCCAACAGCTACGAAGGCGAAGATCACCGTCAAGAACCGGGCCATTTGCCAAAGACGTTCAGTCGACACAAGCAACACCTCTTACTGGATTATGTAGAATTGATATCATCATATCATGTTTAGGTAGGGAACGAGTCATTCAAAAGGAGGAGAAAGCGATGCGTAAAAGAGAAATCGGATTATTTGCTGCATTGATTGCTGCGACATCCGTTGGAATCCGAGAATGGAAGAAAAATCAGGCATTTGCCAAACGTGTCAAACAAGAGACGGAGGCGCAAGTACGTCAAGCAATCGTGGAGGATCAGACAGATGGAACAGATGAAGACACTGCAACAAAAGGTTGATGCGACGATTCGTTCACTCGGAGGTTATTTTCGACCGCTATCTGGTCTCGCACGCTTGACAGAAGAAATCGGTGAAGTCGGCGAAGCACTCGAACAAAGAGATCAAGAAGCTCTTCGTTCAGAACTTGTGGACGTTTTGATGATCTCGACGTGTCTTGCCAATCAATACGTGACGGATCTTGCGGTGCAACATGAGACAATCGGAACGGTAAACGACGATCAGGATGGTTCCTTTTATCGACTTGTGCATGAAGCCGGTCAAGTCGCACGCGTCATGAATGGATACGAAGGGGATAAACCGCCTAAAGCGAAGGATACAATTGTTCCAATCGGTCATTCGATAGCACGTCTGCAACGGGAATTATTTCGTTTAGCGCGACCACTTCAACTCGATTTACTGTCAGAAATCGATCGGACGAATGAAAAGAATCTCAAGCGGGATAAAACACGCTTTGCCTTGACGCGTGATCCTATTACGGAAGAAACGATTGATCACTTCCGGAGTGCGACAGGAAGTGAAGCACGTCTTTGGGGAGCCCCTGTGTACGAAGAGGATCAAACGCTAAAGGAGAATATGGAGACGGCACTCCCGTCGCTCCGGCGTTTCCTACGTTGTGCAATGATTGAAGGAATCGAGGCGTTCGTCTTCGAAGCACCGATGGAACGCTCGCGTAGTCTAGTTGAAGTCAAAGAGCTGGCGGATGAAATGGGACGTTTGATCAAGGAACGGACACCGCTTGACTTTAAGGACTCACCGTATCGGTTGGAAGTCTTTGCGCCACAGCTCGGTCCAGTCTCACCGTATCATGCGGAAGACGACTATCGGATGTTTCTTGTTTTCTATGTCGATTAAAAAATAAGCCGCCTGCTCGTTTGAGCAAGCGGCTTATTTTTAGTGTGAATGAGACGATGTTGTCTCATCCTGAGTCTGCCATTTTTTCATGAAGCGCTGAATGCGCGCGATGGCTTCTTGCAGTTGTTCGATTGAACTCGCGTAACTTGCCCGGACATAGCCTTCACCGCTTGCTCCGAAGACGGATCCTGGAACGACGGCGACGCGCTCAGCGAGTAACAATTGCTCGGCGAACTGCTCACTCGTCAGCCCGGTATGACCAATGTACGGAAAAGCATAAAAGGCACCGCCTGGTAGGTGCGTCGGGAGACCCGCATCGTTTAACGCCTTGACGAAGTAATTCCGGCGTTGGCGATAACTTGTCACCATATCAGGGACCGTCTTATGACGAGAACGTAGCGCTTCAATACCCGCGAATTGGACGAGTGTTGGTGCACACATCATTCCATATTGGTGGACCTTCAGCATCGATTGCGTGATTGCAGGTGGTGCGCAAGTAAAGCCGAGCCGCCAGCCCGTCATCGCGAAGGCTTTCGAGAAACCATTGATGATGATTGTCCGCTCCCGCATACCAGGAAGGGACGCAAAACAAATCGCTTCCGTTTCGTAGGATAGCTCCGCATAGATTTCATCACTGATGACATATAAATCATGCTTTTGAACAAGTAACGCGAGGTCCGCTAATTGATCGCGTGTCATCGTCGAGCCTGTCGGATTCGATGGGAAACAGAAAATGATTGCTTTCGTTTTGTCCGTCAGCAACTGTTCGATCGTTTCCGGTTGAATCGCAAAACCGTCTTCTGCGTGACATGCAGCGGCGACAGGAATTCCTCCAGCAAGTTCGATCAAGGGGGCATATGAAACGAACGCCGGTTCAACGACGATGACTTCATCTCCCGGATTGATCAAACTACGAAACGCAAGGTCAAGTCCTTCCGAAGCTCCGGTCGTGACGATGATCTCTTCCGTCGTCGAATAGGAGATGGCGAACTTTTCTTGCATGTAAAGCGCGATTTCCTGACGTAACTCGAGTAAACCGGCGTTAGCACTGTATGCTGTGTAGCCCTGTTCAAGTGCTGCAAAGCTTGCTTCTCGGACGTTCCATGGCGTGACGAAATCGGGTTCACCGACACCAAGTGAGATGACATCTTCCATCGATCCGGCTAAATCAAAGAAACGACGAATGCCGGATGGGGCTAGCTGTTCGACACGTGTTGATAAAGATTTCATGGAGACACCTTCAATCGTTTGTCGTCATCATCCTGACTGAAGAGAACGCCATCGTGCTTATACGTCTTTAAGCGGAAATGGGTCGTCGTCGAGATGACGGAGTCGAGTGTCGATAATTTTTCAGAAACGAATTGAGACACTTCTTGTAGCGATTTGCCATCAAGTACGACTTGTAAGTCATATGCGCCTGACATCAGATACAGAGATGTCACTTCCGGGAAACGATGGATTCGCTCTGCGACTTCATCAAAGCCGCGTCCCCGTTTTGGTGTGACTTTGACATCGATGAAAGCTGTCACGCCGTGATGGGCATGAATCTTTTGCCAGTCAATGACGGCGGTATAGCCGAGTAGGACACCGTCACGTTTGAATGTTTCGATCGAAGCTGCTACTTCTGACGCTTCCCAATCGAGCATCTGCGCAAGTAAGTTTACGTCCATCGGACCATTTTGTGTTAATAGTGCTAATAATTCGAGTTGTTTTTCGGTGTACATGGAATCACTCACTTTCTGTCAATTGACCATTGAAGGTACGGCGTGTCTGTCGCAATCGTGCGCGTCGTTCTTCCTGAACGATATGGAAGTTCTTCATTTCACGTGTCGGAAGTTGATGTTTTTCGACCAGGCGGTCAAAATAGACGCGTCGCGTTGCGTCTTGTCGTGCTGATTCATGATTGCCAGACGGGTTGAAGGCGTACAGGACGGTTGCTCGTGCCGGATGTAACACTAAATGATCCTTACCGACGCGTAAAATCCAGTCCCAGTCCCAGTAGTTGAAGACGTCTTCATCAAACAGACCGAGTTGATCGTGGAGCGATTTACGGTAGAGCGATCCGGACGGAATGTACGTCGAGTCTTCTCGGATCGTCTCCGGATCATACGGGTACGCGAACGGTTCGGAATGGAGTGCAATCCGGTGACCGTCTTCCCAGCGATACGTAAAGAGCTCCGCGTCCGTATACGTTAGATCCGCGCCGGCTTCGAGATCACCGACTGCCTCTTCGAGATGACTCGGTAATAAGAGGTCATCGTCATCATGAAGTAAGATATACCGACCGGAAGCGAGCATGACACCGTGATTTCGAGCACGGACGTGATGATTTTCAGGTAACTCGACATATGTGATCTGCAGACGATCCTGATAGGCAGAGGTCACTGCTGAGACATCGTCGCCATTATTGTTTAGGACGATGACATCGAAGTCCTGATAGTGTTGACGTGTCAACGCTTCTAGCGCTTCTGCTAGTTCGCGAGGACGATTGTATGTCGGGATGATGATGGATACGGTTGGCATCAGCGATCGCTCCTTGAACAAAGACACCTGTTCAGGAACAGGTGTCTTCTTGTTTTTTTACATGTTTGCTTCGATACGTGGTAGCAGCTCATTCCATTCTGCTTCTGGTTCTTTCGTGACCGTCACGAAGTCGCCGTAAGCGAATAGATTATCGATGCCGTCGATCGCGATCAAAGATGCGAGCAACGTATCTTCCGGTGTATCTTCTTTTTTGACACTCGTACTTTTCGCACCGAAGCGCTGTTCCTCGAGCGTGATTTTGACGGAATTCGGGTTTGGTGTGTAATCGACTTGCATAGGTAAGCTCCTTTCAACGTACATACGTATATGCCATATGTCATCTTTTCGTGATAGTTGGATTCAATCCTTCTTCCTCCAAACGGAAGATCGGTACGTTCAGTATATCAGAAAATTCGAAGAGATTATTTTTCTTCTGATAGGAGAAATGACTCATCTTTATTTTAAGGGTTCGCGTGAACTTATAATATGTTTTACTCGCTATCTCAATATATCTCAAAAGGCGTCATGATGCCTTTTTCAAATTGTTTGACCTGAATTTCAAAGCAAGGGGTTATTTTTTTAGATTTCAGTGATAACCTATATCTTGTACATTAACAGGTTTAAAAACGTCTAAAACGTCTATATATAGAGTGATACTTGTAGAGTTCTTTCTATATGTAGGACGTCTTTTTTTAGTTTAGCGTATTTCATCGTGTAATGCGAACCTGTTTAACGATAGAGAATGGGAGTGGTTCATAGTGGCATCTCCACTGAATACAGCACGCATCTTTAAGGGTGCAATGACAATAGAAGACGTATATGTCGTGATTCGACAAGCGACGGAAACGTATCCGGAACTTGATATCGACCGCTATACAGAACGTGCCATCCGAGCGCTTGAAGGGAAGTCCTTACAAGCAGATCAAGTCTATGAACTGTTAACGATGCATGCACTCGATATGTTGAAGGCAGAAGAGCCGAACTGGACATTCGTAGCGACAGCGACTTACTTAAATCGGTTATATCTAGAAGCGGGTGAAAACCGCGGATATGCAGCGGAAGAACGATATGGTTCGCTGTATACATTGATTGAAAAGCTGACAGAAATCGGTATCTTCACGAAACATTTACTGGATGCGTATTCGAAAGAAGACATCAACGAACTGTCGGCAACGATTGATCCTTCCCGCGACCACCTGTTCACATACATTGGCCTTCGGACACTGGCAGACCGGTATCTTGCACGTGATCACGTCAAAAATTTGTACGAGCTACCGCAAGAACGATTCATGGTCATCGCGATGACGCTGATGCAGAACGAACCGAAGGAACGTCGTTTAGAACTCGTCAAAGAAGCCTACTGGGCATTGTCGAACCTCTACATGACGGTCGCGACACCGACGCTTTCGAACGCCGGTAAATCATATGGTCAACTCTCATCATGCTTCATCGATACAGTCGATGATTCGCTACGCGGCATCTATGACTCGAACACGGATGTAGCGACACTTTCTAAGGGTGGCGGCGGAATCGGTGTCTACATGGGGAAAATTCGCTCACGTGGATCAGACATCAAAGGCTTTAAAGGTGTTTCAAGTGGTGTCATCCCATGGATGAAACAATTGAACAATACGGCAGTCAGCGTCGATCAGCTCGGTATGCGCCAAGGATCAATCGCCGTGTATCTTGACATCTGGCATAAGGACATCCTCGAGTTTTTAGATGCGAAGCTCAACAATGGGGACGAGCGACTTCGGACACATGACTTGTTCACGGGCGTTAACTTACCAGACCGCTTCATGCGTGCTGTAGAAGCACGAGAAGACTGGCACCTGTTTGACCCACACGAAATTCGGACGATTATGGGCTTCAGCCTTGAAGATTATTTCGATGAGACAGAACAAGGCGGTAGCTTCACGGAACGATACGAAGCATGTGTCAACGAACCGCGTCTCAGCAAAAAAACAGTCCCAGCGATTGATCTCGTCAAACGCTACATGCGTTCGCAACTTGAGACAGGGACGCCATACATGTTCTTCCGTGACGCCGTTAACCGTGCGAATCCGAATAAACATGCAGGCATGATCTACTCGTCAAACCTGTGCTCGGAAATCATGCAAAACATGAGTCCGACGACCGTGACAGAAGAATATACAGAAGACGGTAAAATCATCGTCACGAAGACACCAGGTGACTTCGTCGTCTGTAACTTATCATCGATTGCGCTTGCACGTGCGGTTCGTTCAGATGTTCTCGAACGATTGATTCCGATTCAAATGCGGATGCTTGATAACGTCATCGACTTGAATACGATCGATGTTCCGCAAGCACAATTGACGAATCAAAAATACCGTGCCGTTGGTCTTGGAACATTCGGTTGGCACCATCTGCTCGCGCTCGAAGGTATCCGTTGGGAATCGGTCGAAGCGGTACAATACGCAGACCGTCTCTACGAGAAAATCGCTTACTTGACGATCGATGCGTCGATGCAACTTGCGAAAGAGAAAGGCGCGTACCGTCTCTTTGAAGGTTCAGAATGGCAAACAGGAGAGTACATCAAACGTCGCCACTACAAAACGACGGATGAACTCGATTGGGATCGTCTCCAAGCCGACATCACGGCGCACGGGATGCGTAACGCTTACTTGATGGCAGTCGCACCGAACTCATCGACGGCGATCATTGCGGGAAGTACGGCATCGATTGATCCAATCTATAAAAAAGTCTACTCAGAAGAGAAGAAAAACTATAAGATCCCAGTTACCGTTCCGGATTTAACACCGGAAACGAACTGGTTCTATAAATCAGCGTTTGAGATTGACCAGTTATGGAGCATTCGTCAAAATGCTTCGCGTCAGCGTCACATCGACCAAGCGATCAGCTTTAACCTGTACGTGAAAAATAACGTCAAAGCAAAAGAATTACTCGAGATGCACATGGAAGCATGGCAACTTGGGATGAAGACGATCTACTACACGCGTTCGACGACGGTTGAGATCGACGAATGTGAATCGTGTTCATCATAAGATAAGGAGGACGATATCATGAAGGCAGCAATCGTATATGCGTCATTGAGTGGAAACACGGAGGAGGTGGCAGAACTCGTCGCGAAGACGTGTTCTGAGATGGGAATCGAGCCGACGATGTTGTTTGCGGACGAAGTGACGACGTATCAGTTAATGCCTTATGATATCGTCTATTTTGGTTCGTATACGTGGGGAGATGGGCAATTACCCGAGGATATGCGCGACTGTCTTAGAACGGTTTTGAAGGAGAGCACGCATGCGATTCCGCAGGCAGCTGTTTTTGGAACAGGGGATAAGATGTTCGTCAAATATTGTCGCGCCGTCGATGAGATGGCGTATCACCTCTCGAAATTCGGGGTCCCGCTTGCCGGAGAACTGTTGAAAATCGAACAGTCACCACGCAATCGCCCGCATCTCGTCAAGGAATGGACAAGACGGACCATTCTTCAATTACAGCAAGAGGGAGTCGAAGCACATGGAACAGCTACAAAAAATCAAACTGCTTGATGCACGTCATCCAAACCGCGCGACAGCAATCATCGGTGGCGAAACAAGTGCCATCGTCAATTGGAATGATATTGCCTATCCACAGTTTTATTCGATCTACAAACAACTGTTATCGAACTTTTGGATTCCAGATGAGATTTCAATGTCAAAAGACATGCAACAATGGAATCAATTGAGCGAACGAGAACAAGATGCATTCAAACGAATCATTGGACTACTCTCGATCCTTGACTCGGTTCAGACACGCTACATCTTGGAATCAGCGATGTTCACATCGGATTCATCCGTTCATGCGATTCTCGCCATCATCGCGCAACAGGAAGTCGTTCATAATCAATCGTATAGCTACGTCTTATCCAGCTTAGTTCCATTGGCTGAACAAAACCGGATTTTCGATATCGCGAAAGACGATGACATGGTCATGAAGCGTAATGCATTCATTCTTGATTTATACGAAGATTTCCAAAATGACCGGACTCCAGAGAACTTCGCGAAATCACTCGTTGCTTCAATCGTTCTTGAAGGGATCAACTTCTATTCTGGCTTTGCTTTCTTCTATAACCTAGCGCGCCATCAGAAGATGGTCGGAACATCGACGATGATCAGCTATATTCAACGTGATGAATTGCAACACTCGTACTTCATCAGCCAGTTATTACGTGCTGTCTTGTCAGAGCATCCAGAAATCGATGCAGATGGCTCATTCACACAATTCGTATATGACACGTTCAAGCGTGCCGTGGATCTTGAAATCGAGTGGAGCGAATATGTCTTGCGTGATCTAGATGGTCTTGATGTTAGTGAAATGCGTGACTATGTCAAATATCTTGCGAACAAACGCCTTCGCGTCATCGGTTTGTCGGACCTCTACGAAGGACACGACGAAGACGTCATGCCATGGATTCGGGCATATTCAGATGATTCGATGAACGCGACGAAATCGGACTTCTTCGAACAAAAATCACGTTCATATGCGAAGGTAACGGATGCGAATGGATTCGATGACCTATAATTGATGATTGCTTCTACTCTATATTTCCTTTACGCTAGGACAGGTGAGGTTCTGCTCGACTCGCAGAAAAACAAGTCCTCATGACCCTGGAAGATGCGACGCATCTGAAGCGGCATGAGGGCTTGTCCGCGGAAAGCGAGCAGACCGCGACTGTCCGTTTTTATTAGAGCGTTTTGAAAGTCGCTCACATCACTTTTCAGTATCTGTTTTTTAGGTCAATTGAGTAAAAGAACAAAAAAAGGGCCGAACTCGGAAAGTTCGGCAGAATCAGGGGGAATACTTGAAGTCTTGCTACTAAAATGTTCCCTTGTGAAATAAAAAATAAACAAATTCCAAAAATATTTTTTACGATACAAGAAAAGTGTGTTATTATAAGTTGATGAATTTAGTTAGGGAGTGTATACATTATGGCAAACTTTGAAAAAGACCAAGTCGTTACTGGTAAAGTAACTGGTATTCAAAACTTCGGTGCTTTCGTAGCACTTGACGAGCAAACACAAGGTCTCGTCCACATTTCAGAAATCTCACACGATTACGTAAAAGACATCAACGATTACGTAAAAGTTGGCGATGAAGTAACTGTTAAAGTTCTCGACATCGACGAAGCTAACAAAAAAATGAAGCTTTCGATCAAAGCAACTCAGGAAGCTCCAAAACGTGAAGCACGCGCGAAAGGTCCACGCAAAAACGCTGGACGTCGCGATGCAGGTCCTGCTTTCAAACAAGAAGAAGCACCTGGATTCAACGTTCTTAAAGGTAAATTGGAAGAATGGATTGAAAAATCAAACTTCCAAAAATAAGCCACATGAGAGAATCGACATCGGTCGGTTCTCTTTTTTTTGCGATTGTTACATACAATAAGCATTAAATTAGATGCGAAAGGGGAATGTGTGGATAATGTAAGGTGTTCATTACTTATTGAGGAGGCAACACAGATGGAAAACTTTGAATATCGCAATCCAACAAGACTTATTTTTGGTGACGGTCAAGTCAGCCAACTGAAACCACAACTCGAAGCACTCGGTGCGAAGAAAGTCATGCTCGTCTTTGGCGGCGGAAGTATTAAACGTAACGGCGTCTATGATGATGTCACACGTGAACTCAATGCGGCAGGAATCGAGTACGTCGAATGCGACGGTGTCGAACCGAACCCTCGCATCGAAACTGCAGAACGCGGAATTAAAATTGCACGTGAAGCAGGCGTTGACGCACTACTTGCACTTGGTGGCGGTTCTGTCATCGACTGCACGAAATTGATCGCAGCAGGTATCCCGTATGAAGGCGAAGCATGGGATCTCGTCATCGGTAAAGCGACACCAAAAACAGTCATTCCATTCGGAACAGTCTTGACGCTTGCAGCGACAGGTTCTGAGATGAACTCAGGATCGGTCATCACGAACTGGAAAACACAAGAGAAATATGGTTGGGGTAGTCCGCTTACGTACCCAACATTCTCAATTCTTGATCCAAAATACACAGTCAGCGTACCGAAAGATCAAACGATCTACGGTATCGTCGATATGATGAGTCACTGTCTCGAACAATACTTCCATCCTGCACATGCACCGGTTCAAGAACGTATGACAGAAGGTGTCATGAAAGCAGTCGTCGAAGCAGCACCAAAACTCGTTAACGATCTCGAAAACGTGGAACTTCGTGGAACAATTCTCTTCGCTGGTACGATGGCGCTCAACGGTGTTCTTCAAATGGGAGCACGCGGCGACTGGGCATCACATAACATCGAACACGCTGTCTCGGCTGTTCATGACATCCCGCATGCAGGTGGACTCGCCATTCTCTTCCCGAACTGGATGCGCCACGTACTCGATGAATCAAACGCACATCGTTTCGTCACACTCGGTGAGAACGTCTTTAACGTCGACACGGAAGGTAAATCAGAGATGGAAGCAGCACATGCGACAATCGACGCGATTAGTGCTTTCTGGACATCACTCGGCGCACCAAACCGTCTTGCGGATTACGACATCAAAGAAGATACAGTCGATTCAATCGTCAAGTCAGCAATGACTCGCGGCGACTTCGGAAACTTCAAATCACTCGGAAACGAGGATGTTCGTCAAATCGTGACAGCTGCCCTATAACAACTCGTAACATTTGCTAATCTTTTCACAAAAGACTTGAACGACCTTCCTTCTTGCGTTTTAATGAAAAGGAAGGTCGCATTTCGTTGCGAATGAATAAGGAGGACGATGGCATGTCAACAGTACGTTTTGATTATTCGAAAGCCCTACAATTCGTAGGTCAACATGAAGTAGAACACATGACGGAGACCGTAAAGACGCTCCACCATGCGATTCATGCAGGAACAGGTGCAGGAAGTGATTTCTTAGGATGGGTAGATCTTCCGACGAACTACGATCAAGCGGAGTTTGCGCGTATCCAAGCGTCTGCAGAAAAAATCAAGTCGGATTCTGATGTGTTGCTAGTCGTCGGAATCGGCGGTTCGTATCTCGGTGCACGTGCGGCAATCGAGATGCTTGGACACTCATTCCATAACTTGTTATCAAAAGACGAGCGTAAAGCACCACAAATCATCTATGCAGGGCATAATATCTCATCAACGTATCTGCATGATTTATTTGAAGTACTTGAAGGAAAAGATGTATCGGTCAACATCATCTCGAAATCGGGTACGACGACAGAACCAGCAATTTCGTTCCGTCTCTTGAAAGCATTCATGGAAGAAAAGTACGGTAAAGCAGAAGCGAAACACCGGATTTACGCAACAACGGACAAAGCCCGCGGTGCATTAAAAACACTCGCAGATTCTGAAGGATACGAAACATTCGTTATTCCAGATGATGTCGGCGGACGTTTCTCTGTGTTAACGCCAGTTGGTCTATTACCGATCGCAGCAGCAGGAATTTCGATCGAAGAGTTAATGCAAGGGGCACGTGACGCACAAGAGCGCTACGCGAGCGAAAACCTAGCTGACAACGAAGCGTACCAATACGCAGTCGTCCGAAATGCATTGTATGCGAAAGGGAAAACGATCGAGCTACTCGTCAACTACGAACCAGCACTTCATTACGTATCAGAGTGGTGGAAGCAATTGTACGGCGAATCTGAAGGAAAAGACTTCAAAGGGATTTTCCCAGCAGCAGTTGATTTCTCGACCGATCTTCATTCAATGGGACAATATGTCCAAGAAGGTCGTCGTGATCTGTTTGAGACAGTCATTAAAGTCGGACAAGCGCGTCACGCGTTGACGATTGAAGAAGACGCCCAGGACCTTGATGGATTGAACTTCCTCGCAGGACAGTCGATTCAGTTCGTCAACGATAAGGCAGCAGAAGGCACATTGCTTGCGCACACGGACGGACAAGTTCCGAACCTGACAGTCGAACTTCCAGAGATGACACCGTATCACCTCGGATTCCTGTTCTACTTCTTCGAAAAAGCATGTGCGATGAGTGGTTACCTCCTTGGAGTAAATCCATTCGATCAGCCAGGCGTCGAAGCGTACAAGAAAAATATGTTCGCTCTTCTTGGAAAACCAGGATTCGAAGCAGAAAAAGCAGAACTCGAAGCACGTTTGAAGTAATACAAAACGACAGTCGATTGTTCCTTAGTGGAACATCGGCTGTTTTTTTACGTTCACGAGATGAGGACGAGTAATCATTTTCCAGATTTATAGGCAATCCTAGCGTTTTCACTTTTAGAATACCCGTGAAACAGGTAAAGTGAAGTTAGAAGAAGAAATGAGGTGCACGTACGTGATTACATTCTTGGATTATTATCAAAATCAAGTGGAGTTAAGTTTTGAGGACCATCCGTTCTCGGATCGCCCTCTACATGTGTGGGTCATTGCCGTGTACGAAGGGAAATGGTTGCTGACCCATCATAAGCAACGCGGATATGAATTTCCGGGTGGGAAGGTTGAACCGGGTGAAACGGCAGAAGAAGCCGCACGTCGTGAAGTGATGGAAGAGACAGGCGGAAAAATCGATTCCTTGAAGTACATCGGGCAATATCGTGTTGCCGGAAAAGGGGATACGATCATTAAAAATATCTACTTCGCGCAAATCGAATCGCTGTCATCCCATTTGGCTGTAGATGAAACAGATGGTGCTTTTCTGTTCGAGAAACTCCCTGATCGTCTCGATACGAACCGACAATACAGTTTCATGATGAAGGACCGCGTCCTTCCAGAGACACTCCGTGTACTTAGCGAACGCCGATTGGTTTGAACTTCCGCGGCAAGGTCCGTTTCGGACGTTTCGGATGTTCTATACGACGACAGACGGGGAGCGCGTCGGTGCCTATATCGTACTTCCGCAAGTCGCGAACGGACAGGGGATTCTCTACTTGCGAGGTGGCACACGATCTATCGGAATGGTTCGACCGACACGGCTGCTCGCGTTTGCGCAGGCTGGTTTTTTCGTCATGGCACCTTTCTATCGGGGAAACTTAGGCGGAACAGGAAAAGAAGATTTCGGACATCGGGATGTCGAAGACGCATGCAGTGCTTTCGATTGGTTGCAACAACGTGTCTCGCATGTTCATGCATTCGGATTTTCTCGTGGGGGGCAAATGGCATTACTCCTGGCTCATCATCGTCCAGTTGCGCGGACGGTGTCGTGGGCAGGCGTGACCGAGTTGACATGGACCTACGAGGAGCAGAAGACGATGCAAAAGATGTTGCGTCGCTATACGGGGGGGACACCAGACACCGTACCTGAGGCGTATAAGGTGCGCTCGCCGCTTCATGTCGCTCCTCAAGGTGAAGTATTATTGATTCATGGTGCGTATGATGAGAACGTTCGTTTACGACATGCGACGGCTTATGCTGCACGTCATCCCGACCAAACCCTGCTTCAGACTTATGCGTATGCACATCAGTTCCCGATCCATGAAAAATTACGTGTGACGCGTGATATTTTGACTTGGTTCGAGACAGGCATTTGGAACCGATATGATACATGATTCAAGCAATACGACGTTTGTCGTATTGCTTTTTGTATTTTGGAAGATGAAGCATAGAGATTGAAAAAACAGACCATTGATACATTGTAAAAAACAATAATCTCCTAAAAAGTAAACTTTGATATAATAGAAACCATCTGAGGACAATGGAGGGGGCAGGAGAACGATGGATATCTTATTAGCACGTCAACCCATCGTTAATCGAGTTGGATCAATTGATGCATTTGAATTATTGTATCGTTCGATTGAACAAATGACTATTTTTGATGGGGATTTAGCGACGATGGATGTATTGACGAATACACTCGTCCATATGGGGGTGGAACATGTCGCGGAAGGAAAAAAACTTTTCGTCAACTTTACGTCAGATTTGTTGAAAAGTGATCTGATTCATTATTTAGATCCTAACCGATTCGTCATTGAAATTTTAGAGACAGTTGATATTGATACTGAAATGTTGTCTGTTCTGCATAGTTGGAAAGAAGCAGGCTTCACATTAGCACTTGATGATTTTGTGACAGATTTACTTCGACAGCACGGAGCGGAATTGTTTGCGTTGATCGATTTAATTAAAATCGACATCGAGGCAATTTCCCCTCGCGAGCAAAGTGCCATTTTGCATATCGTTCGACGTAATTATCCTCATATTAAGATGCTTGCTGAACGTGTCGAGACACACGAGGATCATACACGTTGTCTTGATATGGGGTATGACTGGTTCCAAGGCTATTTTTATGCTAAACCGATGCTGATGAAAGGGAAAGCTGTTCCACCACAATTGCCGGTGTTGTTAAAGATGCTGAAGTGGCTTGATACGGATGAGAAGTACGATGAAGTCATTGATGAAATCGAAGCCAATCCGTATATCAGCATCCAGGTATTACAACTAATCAATTCTCCGGGAGTGGGATTACGCAATACAGTTAGTTCCGTTCGTCAAGCGATCTCACTACTTGGCTTCGCTCAACTTAAAAGCTGGATTTCGTTGATTGTATTACGTGAAATGAAGCTCGCAAGTCCTTATGAATGGTCGAATGAGTTGCTGCGTTCTTCCTTACATTGCGCAAAGCTCTGTGAGTTGTTTGCAACAGAAACAAGGACGCTGCAACAAGAGAGTGCCTATATGATCGGCTTGTTATCGCATATCGATGCGTTATTGTCCGTTGATATTGACGACATCATCGATCAATTGCCAATCGAGGATTCCTTGAAGATTGTCCTCCAAGGAAAAGACCATCCGTTCCGGGATTGTCTAGTGCTTGCGATCAGCGCAGATCGCGGTGATTTCGAACAGTTCGAATTGCTCAGTCAACGGTTAGGTGTATCACTTCCGCGAGCATATGCGTTACTTACGGAAAGTCAGGAGTGGCTTATGCAAAAAGAGATGCATCTTCAAGAAGAGACAGATGCCATTCTATAAAAAAAAGAGCCCTGAGGCTCTTTTTTTTATAGACATGGACCTGCTGACTTGATCGCATCCGTCGCACTTTCGAAACGAAGGAAATTATGTTGGAATTTCTCAGCAAGCGAACGCGCTTGTGTGTTGTATTCGTCAGGATTTGACCAGACGCGTACCGGATTGAGTAATTCACTTGGAACACCAGGAACTTCAAGTGGCATATGAAGTCCGAAGATTGGGTGCTCTTCTGTTGGAATCGCTGCAAGTGTTCCGTTGACGGCAGCGTTGACCATCGTCCGTGTATACGATAGCTTCATTCGACTACCTGTCCCGTAAGCACCGCCTGTCCAGCCTGTGTTGACGAGATAAACGGTCACACCGTGACGATCAATCAGTTCTCCGAGCATCGTCGCATACTTTTCAGGTATCAGTGGAAGAAATGGTGAACCGAAGCATGTCGAGAACGTTGCTTCCGGTTCCGTGATACCACGCTCTGTTCCAGCAAGTTTTGATGTATAACCTGATAGGAAATGATACATTGCTTGTTCTTTCGTCAATTTACTGATCGGAGGCAAGACGCCATACGCATCAGCCGTCAAGAAGACAATCGTCTTCGGATGACCAGCCCGTGATGGAACAGCGATGTTATCGATCGCTGTGATCGGATAAGCAGCACGTGTATTTTCTGTCAACGATGTGTCATCGTAATCAGGATGACGAGATTCATCGAGCATGACGTTTTCAAGGACAGTTCCGAAACGGATCGCATCAAAAATTTGCGGTTCTTTTTCGCGTGACAGATTGACCGTCTTCGCATAACATCCACCTTCAATGTTGAAGACGCCGTCATGCGACCAACCATGCTCATCGTCACCGATCAATTGACGGCTATCGTCTGCTGACAGGGTGGTCTTACCAGTACCGGATAGACCGAAGAACAAGGCGACGTCGCCTTCGTGTCCGACGTTTGCTGAACAGTGCATCGAAAGGACATTTTCTTGTGGTAAGAGGTAGTTCATGACGGAAAAAATCGATTTTTTGATTTCGCCCGCATATTCGGTTCCACCGATCAAGACGATCCGGTGTTCAAACGACATGGCGATGAATGTCTCGGAATTCGTTCCGTCAACGGTAGGATCTGCTTTGAAATGTGGCGCGTAGACGACCGTGAACGGTTCGAAGGCAGCCACTTCAGGATACTCGCGTAAAAAGAGTTGTTTGGCAAACAGGTTATGCCAAGCGTATTGTGTGAGCACACGAACCGGAAGGGTGAAGTGCGTATCTGCCCCAGCAGCAGCTTCTGTGTAGTAGAGCTGATCGGCTTCGTTCATGTAACGAAGAACCTTTTGTAACAATTGTTCAAATTTGTCTCCATCCATCGGTTGGTTAACATGACCCCAATCAATGTGAGACTCGCAGGAAGAATCACGGACGATGAACTTATCTTTTGGTGAACGACCTGTAAATTTCCCCGTTTCTACAGATAGTGCGCCGTTCTCAGCAAGGACACCTTCTTCGTTTCGAATCGCATGTTCGACAAGTTCAGCAACAGATAGTTGTTTGAACACATGCTCTTTCTTGAGTAGTTCTTCGATATTCAGGACCGTCATCGGCATCCTGACCCCACCTTTCCCCTACGTTGGTTTTGGCTCACTGCATTTAGTATGACACATTCATTATATATGACATACTAAAGGGAGCGCAATCATTTTCTAGTGCTGATTTCTATTTATCTGGAAACGCTTTCAGCATTAATAGTTTAACATCTCTTTTAAAAAGTTTCGACTAGAATTTGAAACCTTGCTTGACAGAGTAGGTACAACTTTATATCATGTAATTCGTAACGGATACTCTTATTCTGAGCAGGTGGAGGGAACAAGGCCCGAAGAAACCCGGCAACCGTCCTACATTAATTCATATATTAATGAGGGAAAAGGTGCTCTCCTGAAGCGAAGTAAACACTTCGAACGATAAGAGGGTAAAGGAAGAACGCACAACCTTTCCCTGACCATTTTTTGGACTTGGAAAGGTTTTTTTCATTTTACCGTCCCACTCAACTAGGGGAAATGAGTACACCGTCAAATTCTTTTTTGGGAGGGTCATACATGACAAACCTTAATCGCCGACTATTCACGTCGGAGTCAGTCACTGAAGGTCATCCAGATAAAATCTGTGACCAAATTTCGGATTCAATCCTCGATGCGATTCTTGCAGCGGATCCAAATGCACGTGTTGCGGCAGAAACTTCTGTTACAACAGGTCTCGTTCTCGTTGCAGGTGAGATCACGACATCCACTTACGTCGACATTCCAAAAGTCGTTCGTGAAACGATTCGTGAAATCGGCTACACACGCGCGAAATACGGTTTCGATGCGGATACATGTGCTGTATTGACATCGATCGATGAGCAATCAGCAGATATCGCTCTTGGTGTCGACCAAGCGCTTGAAGCACGTGAAGGTAGCATGTCTGATGCAGAAATCGATGCAATCGGTGCAGGAGACCAAGGTCTTATGTTCGGTTACGCAACGAAAGAAACACCAGAACTCATGCCACTTCCAATTTCGCTTTCGCACCGTCTCGCACGCCGTTTGGCAGAAGTGCGTAAAAACGGTCAACTCGACTACCTTCGTCCGGACGGAAAAACACAAGTCACGGTCGAATACAACGAGAACAACGAGCCGGTTCGTGTCGATACGATCGTCATCTCGACACAACATGCGGAAGAAGTTACGCTTGAGCAAATCCAAGCTGATTTGAAAGAACACGTCATCACACCGGTCATCCCGGCTGAATACATCGACGCAGCAACGAAATTCTTCATCAACCCAACTGGTCGTTTCGTCATTGGCGGACCACAAGGAGATGCTGGATTGACTGGTCGTAAGATCATCGTTGATACGTATGGTGGATACGCACGCCACGGCGGTGGAGCATTCTCAGGTAAAGATCCAACAAAAGTCGACCGTTCAGCTGCATACGCAGCACGTTACGTCGCGAAGAACCTCGTTGCTGCAGGTCTTGCAGACAAAGCAGAAGTTCAACTTGCGTACGCAATCGGTGTCGCGCACCCTGTATCAATCGCAGTTGATACATTCGGCACAGGAAAACTTCCTGAAGCACAACTCGTCGAATTGGTTGCTGAAAACTTCGATCTTCGTCCGGCTGGAATCATCAACATGCTTGATCTCCGTCGTCCGATCTATCGTCAAACAGCTGCATACGGTCACTTCGGTCGTACAGATGTTGAGCTTCCATGGGAGCAAACAGATAAAGCAGCAGTTCTTGAAGAACAAGCAAAACGTTTCGCATAATCAAAAAGTCCGGAAATCCTACGTGGGTTTTCGGGCTTTTTTGTTTCCGCGGAACTTTGCAGGAAACGAATGTTTTTTCTAGAAAAGGGTAAAAGTACATGAGTCGATTTGTATGAGTATAAAGGGGGGTTCCGATTATGGAAATACGCGAAGCTATTCCAGCTGATGCAGGACGTATTCATGACATTGCTATCACATCTTGGTTGGATACTTATGAAGAAATCTATTCCGAACGTTCGAAAGCGCATTTCGTGCAGGAGGCGTATCCGCAAGAAGAAGTCGTTCGTGCGATCCGGACGGCGGAAGAAGCACGGGGAGAGTATTTTTATGTCGGAATCATCGACGAGGAAATCGTCGGTTTCATTCATGCTGTTGATGTCGAAGGAACATGGGAGATCATTCGGCTTTACGTCTTGCCGGAATATCAGCAAAACGGAATCGGAAGACGTCTGATTCGTGAACTCGAACGACAAGGAGCCGTCCCACTCGAAGTCTACGTGGAAGCACGTAACTATAAAGCGCGTCAATTCCTGACCTCATTTGGTTTTGAAGAACTTAGTGAGATGACGGAAGAAGTGTTTGGGCAAGCGGAATCAGTCGTTCGTCTTCGCCATGTTGCCTCGTGAAATCCGTCTCGGGACGGTTTCGTTTGCGTTTGAAATAAGGTATCGTGAAAAGGAAGTATGAAGTGAAGAGGTGAGTTTGTGGTTGAACAACCAACAGGAATCATCGTATTAGTCTATCCGTTACAACTGCGTGCCCGTCCGAGTGAAGCTTTGATTCGAGTACTCGAAAGAGAGTATGAAGTGCTACTCGTCGACGCACCACGTCGCATTTCGTTTGAAGAGCACGGTCAACTGTTAAAAGAAGCATTACGCGAAGCAGGAAAACGAAAGCTACCGATTCATATCATCGCCTGTAGCATGGGGGCACTCGTCGTCAATCGTCTGTTGCAAGAATATGAACTACCAGTCGCAAGTCTTGCGTTCGTTTCACCATTGTTTGATTGGCATCCGTCGAAACAACTCGGAGGTGTCAAACAAGTCTTCGCGAGTGCGTTTGATCGTTTCCGTCCCGATGCGCCACTCGGTACGTTGCCGTTTGGTCAAAGTACGGAAGATACCGTTCGCATCGGTGAACTGACGTATGCGCAGTACCGGGAAATCGAAGAAGAGATCGTCGTACATGACGAGGAACGAAAAAAACTGCCTCGTGTAAACTTGGCTTGTTTTTATGCACCAGACGATCAGTTCGCAGACGTTAAACTGACACTCGAAGTATGTCGGAAAATGGGTGGCGATCAGATTTACTTACAACGTCTACACGGTTTCCCGCATTTCAGCTTTGAACGGTTGAATACACGGTTTGCGGAAAAATTATTGTTGTTTTTTAAATTAGTTGAAGAATGAAAAAAGTGATGGTTTCCATAGCGGAAGCCATCACTTCTTTATTTCTACTGTCAGCGCACTTTTTTCTCGATCGCGATGATGAACGGTGGATGATTCTGTTGATTCAAGAAGCGGTACTGAAGAACGGCATAACCTTGCTGATCAAGGGCTGTGACGTAATCTAGGACAGCATCGCGTTCCCGTTTTCCTTCAAGATGACCGTGATAGACGACAAGGACGACAAGACCACCAGGTGCAAGTACCGGGAGGAGAGCGTCGAGTGCTTCAAGCGTCTCTTCACCTGTCGTCGTGATCGATTTATCACTTCCAGGCAAGTATCCGAGATTGAAGACGCCGGTACGAACAGGCCGTCGTTCGTCCGAAAGACGCGCACCAACATGGATGTGACTTTCGTGATAAAGATCGACACGTTCTAACATTCCGGCTTCGTCGAGACGTCGTGTCGATTCCTCGATGGCTTGAGCTTGGACGTCGAACGCAAGGACTCTACCTTCTGGACCGACGCATTCTGCTAAGAACTGCGTATCATGTCCATTTCCGGCAGTCATATCGACGACGCAGTCACCAGGTTCGATGACGGACTCCAGTAATTGTTTCGTATAAGGTAGTACACGGGCAAGTGACATGGCATAGACTCCTGTTCCTATGGGCTGTTTTTCTCTTTATACATGATCATCGTATGTATGATTCCTCCTGCATTATACCATCTTTTGAGTCATTGACGAAAAGTGAAGTGGCTTGACAGGCGGGGGAGGGATTGCGTAAAGTGGCAAGGTTGAGAATGAAATAGGAGGACCAAAGGTATGCCAAAATTACCAAAAGCGGTCTGGATCCTCGTCCTTGCGATGGCCATCAATACGACGGGATCCTCTTTTTTATGGCCGTTCAATACATTATATATTCATGAATATTTAGGGGAGTCGATGACAAAAGCCGGAATGGCGTTATTCGTCAACTCAGCCTTAGCAATCGTTGGGAACTACTTAGGCGGAAAAGCGTTTGACCGACTCGGCGGAAAGAAGACGCTTGTCATCAGTGTCATCGGACTTGTCCTGTCTTCCGTCGGCTTGTTGCTATTTCATCAGACGTATATTGGATACGTCGCGATGCTTGGATTGATTGGATTCGTCGGTGGGATGGTTTTCCCAACGATCTACGCAATGACGGGCGTCATCTGGCCGGAAGGCGGACGCCGCGCCTTTAATGCGATCTATGTCGCGCAAAACGTCGGTGTAGCCCTCGGGACAGCTGTTAGTGGTCAAATTGCTGCTTTTTCGATTCAGTACATCTTCATCGCCAATCTCGTTCTCTATATCGTCTTTGCCATCATTTTGTTTGTCGGTTTGTCCTGGATTCAGGCGCCAGCGCGGATGCATGCGGCACATGACGAGATCGAAACGACACGCACACCACTTTCGCGCGGATCCGCACGGACGATGTTGCTCGTTTCGATCGGTTATGCCTTACTTTGGTTCGTTTATGTGCAATGGCAAGGGACCTTTGCTGTCCATACGAAATCGCTCGGTGTCACGATTTCCGAGTACTCGATTCTTTGGACAATCAATGGAGCGCTTATCGTGTTCGCACAACCTTTATTAACACCAATTCTTCGTTGGTTTGGAGATGATTTGAAACGCCAACTGATGACCGGGACAGGGATCTTTCTTCTCTCTTATCTGATTGTTCCGTTTGCAGGCGGCTTCAAGATGTTCCTCGTGGCGATGATCATTCTGACAATCGGTGAGATGTTCATCTGGCCAGCGGTTCCTGCAATGGCGGCGCGACTTGCGCCAATCGGAAAAGAAGGAGAATTCCAAGGATACGTTAATATCGCTGCTTCAGCAGGACGGATGATCAGTCCGACAGTTGGAGGTTTGATCTACGATTTATCAGGTATGTCAGCAGTTTTCTTGACCTTAATTGGATTGATCCTGTTAGCAGGAGTTGTCTTCCTTCGTGCTATTCCTAAAACCACATCATGAGCTTTATCTTGTGAGACAGCGGACAATAGATCAGCTGTCTTTTGTTACATCATTCGTTCGAAAATTATAAAACAAACATTTAATAATATGGAATATTTCGGCAAAGAAACGGGTACTTTCTAATCAAGAACTTGAAAAGAAAGGTCATATGAACGTTGCTTCTTTTTGACTGGAGGTGCACGGATGGAAAGGTGTCAATTCATCACAGATGCCGCAACTTGGACGACACACGTACAGAAACAGCCTCTTGATATCTTCTATAGTCACCAATACGTCACGCTCAACGCTAGACCGTCTGAGCAAGCGGTATTATTTCTTTATGAAGGTCATGCAGGAACACTGTTTTATCCTTTTTTGAAGCGTCGTATTTTTGATACGCCTTATTCAGATCTCATTACCCCGTACGGCTATGGCGGACCGGAAATCATCGGTCGACTGACTGCGTCCGAGATCCAGCAGGCTCGTTTATCCTTTGAGAGGTGGGCGGAGCAAGAATCGATCGTCTCGGAAATGATCCGCTTTAATCCATTAACAGGTAATGAACGGCTTATGCAGGACTGGACAAAAGTTTCCTTCATCCGTCATACGACGAGTATTGATTTGCGTCCTTCACTTGAAGATATCATGCAGACATTTCATAAGAAGACGAGAAGCATGATTCGTAAATCGCTTGCTTCACCCTTAACCGTCAGAACAGGAACACGGGACGATCTACCTGTTTTTTTAGCGTTGTATCATGAAACGATGGACCGGAAGAATGCCTCGGCTCATTATTATTTTACCGCGACGTATTTTGAGCAATTGATGGAGACGAACCCACTTTGTGAGCCCTTATTACTGATGGCGGAAATCGACGGAAAAGCGGTTGGGGGATACTTCGTATTGCTTGGAAAAGAATACGCCCACGGTCATTTGATCGGCTGTAAGCGGGATGAAGCGAAGATGTTCCCGAATCAGCGACTTGAGTACGAAGCAATTCTTCAGGCAAAAGCACGGGGACTCGTCGAACAACATCTTGGGGGCGGGTATCAAGAACGGGATAGTCTTTTTGAGAGTAAATGCCGTTACACTGGATATCGACTATTTGAGTATCATCAAGGAAAATCCATCCTGCAGCCATCACTATATGATTTGCTCTGCGTACGATACGGATCAAATGCTGATTCCGATTATTTTCCGGCGTATCGACAAGCTGGTATTCAGGTGGCAACTAGTTAAATAGATAATGAGAGTATGAAAACGACTACATCGTGTAGTCGTTTTTTTGATATGCTGAAGTCAGGATCGATCAATAAAGGGGGAGTTATCGTGAAAAAACGCGGTCTGATTTTTGATATGGACGGGGTTATCTTAGATAGTGAGATTCGCTACTTTGAAGTGCATCAACAGATGTTCAAAAGGTTATCGATTCCGCTTGATCCGGTTCAGTATGCGACGTTCATGGGAAAAACAGGAGATGAAATGTGGGAAGAACTCGTCGCCCAGCATCAGCTGAAAGAAACAGCTAGTGCGTTGCTTGAGGAAGAACATCGCTTGTTTCAAATTCATGCAAAGCCGGAGGAGTGTGGATTAAAAAAAGGCGTCACACAAGTCATCGAACAAGCGGCGACTCTTGGTTACGATATCGGCATTGCTTCTTCGAGTTCACTTCAGAAAATCGAACGTGTCATCCGTCATTATGGGCTTCCGATCACGCACTACGTCAGTGGAGAAGAAGTCATCCGTTCGAAACCGGATCCCGCGATTTTTCGACTTGCGGCAGAGCGGATTGGACACGCACCCGAGAACTGTCTCGTCATTGAAGACGCTGCGAACGGGATGATTGGTGCGAAAGCAGCAGGCATGGAAGTGATTGCGCTTCTTGATGACCGGATGCCAACGCAACGCTTAGAGCAAGCGGATCATGTCGCGCAATCACACGCAGAAATCGAGGAAATTTTACGGAAGCGTTGACGCTTGAGGAAGAAACAGATTACACTAGAAAAAGATAGTCAAATGCATGGAACTGAAGTAGTAGGGGAAAGGTGCCGTCAAGAGAGCTGGTGGAAGGTGCGAACCAGTCGGTAACAACCGTGAACTCGTCAGGGAGCACGATTCGTGAAGTCGTAGTAGCGAATCCGGTCTTTCACACCGTTATCCGTGAATCAAGCGGTCTGTCATAGACAGACAACGTGGGTGGTACCGCGGAAGCCAAACCGGTCTTTCGTCCCTTTTCTTAGGGGCGGAAGACCGGTTTTTTTTAGATTAGAGGAGGAAAAGACATGCCGTACAATCATCGCGAAATTGAACCGAAATGGCAGGCGCGTTGGGATCAAGACAACGCCTTCGTCACGACAGAAGATCCAGAAAAAGAAGGGTTCTATGCCCTTGATATGTTCCCGTATCCGTCAGGTGCTGGACTCCATGTTGGTCATCCGGAAGGTTACACAGCAACGGATATCCTCGCACGGATGAAGCGGATGCAAGGATACAATGTCCTTCACCCAATGGGATGGGATGCGTTCGGATTACCAGCAGAACAATACGCACTCGATACAGGAAACGATCCACGCGAATTCACAGCGAAAAACATCGAGACGTTCAAGCGTCAGCTTAAAGAACTTGGATTCTCGTATGACTGGGATCGTGAAATCAACACAACGGATCCAAAATACTACAAATGGACGCAGTGGATTTTTACGAAGTTGTATGAAAAAGGACTTGCCTTCGTAGACGAAGTCGCAGTCAACTGGTGCCCGGCACTTGGAACTGTCCTTGCGAATGAAGAGGTCATCGACGGATTATCCGAACGCGGAAATCATCCGGTTGTGCGTGTTCCGATGCGTCAATGGGTCTTGAAAATCACGGAATATGCGGATCGCCTTCTTGAAGATCTGGATGATCTCGATTGGCCGGATTCTGTCAAAGAGATGCAACGCAACTGGATCGGGAAATCTGAGGGTGCTGAGATTGATTTCACGATTGATGGACATAAAAAACAAGTCACGGTCTTTACGACACGTCCGGACACGATCTTCGGTGCGACGTATCTAGTACTTGCACCGGAGCATCCATTCGTAGCTGACATCACGACAGCGGATCACAAGGAAGCCGTCGATGCGTACATTTCGCAAGTCCAAACGAAGTCAGATCTCGAGCGAACGGATTTAGCGAAGGAAAAAACGGGTGTCTTCACGGGTGCTTTTGCGGTCAATCCGATCTCAGGCGATCGTCTTCCAATCTGGATCGCTGATTACGTCCTTGCTTCTTACGGAACAGGTGCGATCATGGCTGTTCCAGGACACGATGAGCGCGACCACGAATTCGCGAAACAATTCGACTTACCGATCGTTGAAGTCGTCGCGGGTGGAAATGTCGACGAAGCAGCCTACACAGGAGAGGGCGAACACGTCAACTCGCATATGCTTGATGGACTTGGGAAACAAGAAGCAATCGAGACGATGATCGCTGAACTCGAAACGAACCAAGTCGGTCGTAAAAAAATCACGTATCGACTCCGAGACTGGTTGTTCAGTCGTCAACGGTATTGGGGCGAGCCGATTCCAGTCGTTCATATGGAAGATGGTTCAATGAAAACACTCAATCAAGAGGAATTACCGCTTGAACTTCCAATCATTCCAGAAATCAAACCGTCTGGTACGGGCGAATCACCACTTGCGCTTGCTGAAGACTGGTTGGATTACACAGATCCTGAAACAGGAATGAAAGGCCGTCGCGAGACGAATACGATGCCACAATGGGGCGGAAGCTGCTGGTACTACCTTCGTTTCATCGATCCACACAATGAAGAAGCGATTGCGGATCCAGAAAAATTAAAATACTGGCTTCCTGTCGATATTTATATCGGTGGGGCAGAGCATGCTGTTCTCCATTTGTTGTATGCACGGTTCTGGCATAAAGTCTTGTATGATGCAGGCGTCGTACCAACAAAAGAACCATTCCAGAAGTTATACAACCAAGGAATGATCCTTGGAGAGAACAACGAGAAAATGTCAAAATCTCGCGGTAACGTCATCAACCCAGATGAAATCGTCAAGTCGCATGGTGCTGATACGTTACGTTTATACGAAATGTTCATGGGACCACTCGATGCATCGGTTGCCTGGTCTGAGAACGGTCTTGACGGAGCGCGTCGTTTCCTCGATCGCGTTTGGCGCTTGTTCGAACGGACAGCAGACATTCAAGACGTCACGGAAGTCGATGCTGACTTCGAACGGACATACCACCAGACCGTCAAGAAGGTCACGGAAGACTTCGCGAACATTCAGTTCAACACCGGGATTTCGCAACTCATGGTCTTCGTCAACGAAGCGAATAAACAGCCGGTTCTTCCGCGTCACTTCCTTCGTGGATTCATTCAATTGTTAACACCAGTCGCACCGCACCTTGGTGAAGAACTGTGGGAACAACTTGGCTTTGAAGAGACATTGACGTATGCGGCATGGCCAACATTCGATGAATCAAAACTTGTCAGCGATACGATGGAATTCGTCATTCAAGTGAACGGTAAAGTTCGCTCGAAAATCGAAATCAACATCGATGCGACAAAAGAAGAAATCGAAGCACTTGCCTTTGCTGATGAAAAGACACAAGAATGGATTGGCGACAAGACGGTTCGGAAAGTCATCGTCGTACCGAAAAAATTGATCAATATCGTGGCGAACTAAGCCATAACCCCTTTCATTCACTTGATGCGAATGGAAGGGGTTTCTTCATTTCCGTCGCAAGTCCGCTTTTTTTTTGAACGTCCTTCTGCTACACTGAATCAGAAACCGAGAAAGAAAGGCGATTATCATCAATGAAACGATCTTATATAGTCTATACAACGATTTTTGCTGTCGTTTCGGGGTTGATCCTTTGTATACTGCTCGTCTTCTCGAAGCCAGAGACGTTGTCACGTATTCAGGAAACGTTCGCGAAAATCGAGACGCAATCGAAGCATCAGGCAGCTGTCAAACAGGTGCCACCGAAAACGCCTTCAGCCATTCCGAATCCAGAAGAACCGTTAATTAAAAATGTTCAACAGATGTTATATGATGATTCCATAGGTTCGTACCTCGTCGTAACAGAGGACTACCGTTTCTTTGAAATCAGTGGAACTGGAGAACGTATCAATGCGACGTTTCAGTTGGAAGAAGGGAAACTCTTATTGTCTGGTCTTGACGGGATGACACTCGTTGACGGAGAGACAGTCGCTTTATTGACGTCGAATCAAATTCTAGTCACGATTAAACGAAAAGATGGCGTCTGGAGTGAAGAAAAACGCGAAAAAGTACAAGGGACGACGATTCGAGACAGTTTCCATGGTCTTGGATATGATGCGAAGAAAAAAGAATTCTATACAATCAATCAAATTCGCTCGATTGGTCGTGTTGAATTGACTTACTTTGCAATGAAAGAGGACAAAATCAAGATTGATCCAGATGCTTCGGAAAAGAAGAAGCGTGCCTTAAAGAAAAAGCAAAAACCACCGTACTTGTCAATCATCAAACGAGAGAAAATCGAAGCGGCGAGCGGAATGCGAAGTGATGCGAAAAAAGCATTTGAATCCAGATTCCGTCCGATTGGTCTTGCAGAACGGCAAGGTCGGATCTATACGTTAGACTCAGAAGCACTTTATCTTTATTCGATTGATCAGAAAGAGAAAACGATTACGGGGGAGACAGCGAGTCCGAAAGTGTATGGATCAAAAGGAATCTTTGTACAAGATAATGAATTGTTCGCCTTAGTTGTCACGGATAAATTCTCAAGTCGATCATTCACACCGATTGACTGATGTAGAAAAAAGACCCGATTTCTCTGATTAACAGAGACAAATCGGGTCTTTTTTGTATTAAGAGACAGTGTCACGTGCCATCTCTGCAGCGTGACTACCGGCACAATGACCCGTCACGAACGCAGCTGTGATATTGTATCCACCTGTATAGCCATGGATATCAAGAATTTCGCCAGCGAAGAATAATCGCTCCGCCTTTTTCGACATCATCGTTTTGGGATCAATCTCTTTGATCGAGACACCGCCACCAGTGACGAAGGCTTTATCGAAATCGAGCGTTCCTGTTGCTTTGAGTGGGAATCGTTTCAATTGTTGCAGGAAGTCCGTCCAGTCCTGTTTCTTTACTTGTGTACAAACTTCATCGCCAAAGCCGATTCGAGCGAACAGGAGTTCAAGCAATCGTTCTGGTACAAAACCACGAAGGGCATTCCGAACCGATTTCTTCGGATTTGCCGCAAGTGCTGCCTGGAAGCGTTCTGTTAATGCACCAAGTGACTCATCCGGGAAGAGATCGATCGATAGATGAACGATCGTCTCTTTCGATCGTTTGCGCTCTTTGATCGTATATTGGCTACACCGTAAAGCGATCGGACCACTTAAACCGAAGTGTGTGAACAGTAGATCACCCGTATGTGTCTTGATTGCTTTGTCCTTTTTACCGTGAACCGTTAAGGCAACGTCACGCAACGACAGTCCTTGTAATGTTTTTTCATGAATGAACGTATCACCTAACAAAATCGGGACTTCCGTTGGGAAAAGTTCCGTGATCGTATGACCAGCTTTTTCAGCCCACGGATAGCCGTCACCCGTCGAACCCGTGTGCGGAACAGATTGTCCGCCGACCGCTACGATACAACTTTTTGCTTCAAGACGCATGCCGTTTTCTAAGATGACAGCTGCAAAAGAACCATCTGGATGGAAGTCGAGCGTAGCGACTTGCGCGTCTGTTTGAATCTCGGCGCCATGTGCACGGATTTGATCGATCAATACACGAACGACGTCTGCCGCCTTATCCGAGACCGGGAACATCCGACCGTTATCCTCTTCTTTGAGTGCGACACCAAATCCTTCGAACAAATCGATGATCGATTCATTATTAAATTGAGAAAAGGCGCTATAAAGGAAACGTCCGTTTCCTGGAATCGACTGGACGAGCTCATCGAGTGGCTTTCGGTTCGTGACGTTACACCGTCCGCCGCCAGAGATTGCGAGCTTTCGTCCTAATTTATTTCCTTTATCGAGCAGGAGCGTCCGGGCTCCGGCTTGTAAAGAGGCGAGCGTCGCCATCAAACCGCTCGGTCCGCCTCCGATTACGATTACATCGTACATAAGGTCACCTCATTCATAGAATTCTGCTTGTTTCACTTTAGCAGAAGTTGCGACTGTAAACAAACCGTCTCTTTCAATTCAAGATAGACAGCGGTATAATGATTTGCAATTGTGTACGAGAGAACTTGTATAATGAGACAGTCACGATTAGAGTGTCGATTTAAAAATTAGAAAGCGTGAGGGATGTTACCATGTCCACAGTCAGTAATAAGCAGTCTACTTCTTCCGGCAATGCAGGATTCGTTCGTGGAACGATGCTCCTGTCCGGTGCGTCACTGATTTCCCGCGCACTGGGTTTGATTTATCTCTTTCCGTTTCAGTTCATGGTCGGTGCGACAGGTATCATGTTCTATACCTATGCCTACAACTACTATGCGATCATGATTGGTCTTGCGACAGCGGGGATTCCTGTTGCCGTCTCGAAATTCGTCGCCAAATACAATGCGTTAGGAGAATATGATACGAGTGAACGTTTGTATCGGTCTGGTCTAAAAATCATGTCCTTGACCGGGGTTGTCTCTTTTCTCGCCTTATTCTTCCTTGCACCGTATTTAGCACACCGGGCGATTCCAGGCGGTGACGTCGATTCAGCCTCGTACGTCGATGCCGTCACGATGACGATTCGAGGGGTTAGTTTTGCGTTACTCTTGATTCCACCGATGAGTATGACGCGTGGATATTTCCAAGGGTATCAATCGATGGGACCGACTGCGATTTCGCAAATCTTGGAACAAATCGTCCGCATCATCTTCTTACTCGTAGGAGTCAGCATCGCCATCTATTTATTTGATTCAGGTGTAGCCTTTGCAGCGACGATTGCAACGTTCAGCGCATTCATTGGTGCAATCGGTAGTGTCGCGGTTCTCATCTATTACTTCCGCAAACGATCCAGTGGTTTACAAGAACTACGCGCTACACAAATCGTCCGTTCGCCGGATCGCCCGTTAACGGATTTGTATAAGGAATTATTGACGTACGCGATTCCAATCGTCATGGTCGGTCTTTCGACGCCGCTTTACCAAGTCATCGATCAGAACACGATGAATGCCGCGTTACAAAGTATTGGCTATACGCTCGAAGCTGCCGGAAATGCGACGGCCTATCTGATTGCGGATAGTCATAAGATCGTCTTGATTCCGGTCTCTGTCGCAACGGGCTTATCTTTGTCTGCGACTCCACTGTTGACCGCCTCCTTTACGCAAGGGGATATGCGGAAAGTACGGGCTCAAATCTCACAGATTTATCAACTCGTCTTTTTCGTGACGATTCCGGCAGTCGTCGGGATGATTCTCCTTAGTGAAGAAACGTTCCATGTACTCTTCCCGAAAGATCAAGCGGCCTGGGTTTATCTATTAAGTTATGCGCCGAGTGCGTTGTTCCTTGCCTTGTATTCTGTTACGGCAGCCGTCCTTCAAGGAATTAACCGTCAATACTTTACGATCATCGCAACACTTGCTGGATTACTTGCGAAGTATCTTTTGAATGCACCGTTGATTCATTTGACGGGTGATGGAACAGGTGCTGGATATGCGACGATCATCGGCTATCTCGTTGCGACCGGTTTGATGTTCTTCCGGATCACACAAACGGTGAAGTTCCCATTCAGTACGGTCTTACGCCGGACGTCGTTGATCTTGATCATCAGTGCCTTGATGGGAGCGGGTGTCGCGCTCGTCAAGTGGGGAATGGTATCCATCTTGCCAGAGACGACATGGGCGTCTCTATTGATTCTGATCGTAGGTGCAGCAGTCGGAATCGTGATTTTTGCAGGACTCTCGATTTGGAGTGGCTTAGCAGAAGTCGTATTAGGACGTAAAATTTCATTGAAACGAGGACGAGGTCATGCGTCTAGATAAATTGTTATCCAACATGGGAGCAGGCTCCCGAAAAGAAGTGAAGCTGCTGCTGAAAGCAGGGGCGATTCAAGTCGATGGAGAGATCGTGCGTGATCCGAAACAACATGTCGATGTCGAGACGCAACAGGTTCTGATGTATGGGGAACCGGTTACGTATCAAAAATACATCTACTTGATGATGAATAAACCACCGGGTGTCATTAGTGCAACAGAAGATAAACGAGATGAGACCGTCATTGATCTGTTGTTTGAAGACGTGACGTATTTCAAACCGTTCCCGGTCGGACGACTCGATAAAGATACAGAGGGTCTATTGCTGTTGACGAATGATGGGTCGTTTAATCACGCTTTAATGTCTCCAAAGAAACACGTCGAAAAAACGTATTACGCAGAAGTGACAGGAGTGTTGACGCAAGAAGACATCGAAGCGGTTGCGGCAGGCATTACGTTAGAAGACGGTTATCAGGCAAAACCAGGAAAACTTGTCATCTTATCGACGACGGAAACGGGCTCGACGCTTGAATTGACGATCACGGAAGGGAAGTTCCATCAAGTCAAACGGATGATGCTTGCGCTCGGGAAAGAGGTCACGTTCTTGAAACGGCGCTCGATTGGCCGCTTGGAACTCGATCCGGCACTTGCGCTCGGAGATTATCGTGAACTGACGCCAGCGGAACTGTCTTTGTTTGAGTGGCAACCTGAATAAGCAAAACGAAAAGGCGGTGGAATGAGCGTACATTCCATCGCCTTTTGTTATGGGTTTCGATTATTGATTACGCAATGCTTCTGCGATTGGATAAGGACCACTGAGTACTTCGAATACACGAGATTGTGTCGGATGATCGATCAAGTGAACGAATAATGCTGCGATATCGTCACGCGACACCTTACGATCTTCGTATGAATCGAAATGCTCTTTCGTTTCGACAGTGCCTGCCGGGTCGTCGTAGCTGAGTGGACCAGGACGTACGATCGTATAATTGAGTCCGCTTTCCTGGAGGTGTGCGTCTGCTGTTGCTTTAGATTCGAGATATACTTTCAATTCACCTTTTGGTTCTTCGGTACCTACTGAACTGAGCATCAGGAAACGATCGATACCGTTGGCTTTTGCTGCATCGATGACTTTAATTGCGCCTTCTTGATCGACGGCGCGCGTCAATTCGTCTGATGCGCCACCAGCACCCGCTGCAAAGATGACGACGTCCGCATTACTGATGACACCACTGACATCCTTCGTCAAATCCCCAAGTCTGACTTCAGATGCACCGAGTGCAATCAAATCGTTGATTTGATTTTCTTCTCGTACGACCGCGATTGCTTGATGATCACCTTGTTTAGCGATCAATTCGACCATCTTGCGTCCGGTCGTTCCGTTTGCTCCAATGATTAAAATATTCATTCTTCTCAACTCCTTCTCCCAATAGCTATACCCCACGTTTTAAAAAAGATAACAAAAAAAGACGCGAAGAATCGCGTCATCGAAAGATATACATAGTGAAACAGTGGATCAACCCGCTTGCTTTTGTTTCTTGCTCGACGTCCATGTACCGCGTCGAGGGCTCACAATGAGATTGTTGTATTCGAGCACGTTCAAATCCCGCTGAACGGTCCTTGAAGTGATGCCAAACTCTTCAACCAACTCTGCTGTCGTAGTAGCTCCGTTCTCTTGGATGTAGAGATAAATCGATTTAATCCGGGTCAACATACGGTCTGTAGAATCTTTCATTGGTATAACCACTCCCCCAATGGATAGAATAGTGTTCTAAAGCTTCGGGTGACAAAAGACAATGCAATATCCAGTTGTTTCGCCTTTAGTATAACGTTTTGATGTTAAATTGCAAGTGATTTAACCGAACGTTTGCATAAAAAACATATTCAAACAGATTGTAAAGTCGATAATTGGAGTTTTAATATCGTTTAATGTTCGTTATTTCAACAAATAAAAAAGAAAACAGAATTTGGATGTTCGTATCTGAACGAATATTCGCTATACTAGAAAGGTGTATAGGAAACGAATTCAACCCAGAATGAAGGAGCGAAATCAGATGGTGAATTGGAAAGAAGAAGTACTCGCGCGTCGCGAGGACTTATTAGAGGATTTAAAAGAACTACTGCGGATTCCGAGTATACTTGATGAATCAACAATCGAAGAAGGTGCACCGTTTGGTCAAGAAGTCAAACGAGCCCTTGATTGGATGCTCGCGACAGGGGAACGAGACGGATTCAAGACAAAAAATGTTGATGGATACGCCGGACATTTGGAATATGGTCAAGGGGAAGAGTTACTCGGTATTCTTTGTCACTTAGACGTCGTACCAGCTGGTGGCGATCACTGGACATACGGTCCATTTAACCCAACGCTTGTCGATGGGAAACTGTATGCGCGCGGTGCAATCGATGATAAAGGACCGACGATGGCAGCTTATTATGCCTTGAAGATCGTCAAAGAACTCGGATTACCGCTCTCAAAACGTATTCGTTTGATTGCTGGAGGAGATGAAGAGAGTGACTGGCGTTGTGTGAATCATTACTTCAAACATGAAGAAATGCCGACTCTCGGCTTTGCACCAGATGCCGACTTCCCGATCATCAATGCGGAAAAAGGACTGTATGATGGGTTATTGATGCAAGGGAAACCAGCGCAAGCATCTGATACAGGCTACCATCTCGTTCGTTTTGAAGGCGGCGAACGTCCGAACATGGTTCCGGGTCATGCCCAAGCACTTCTTCGTGTCGTCGAATTGGGGACGCTTGAAACGGATTTCCATA
This sequence comes from Exiguobacterium sp. PHA03, assembly GCF_041945985.1. Classification (NCBI taxonomy): domain Bacteria; kingdom Bacillati; phylum Bacillota; class Bacilli; order Caryophanales; genus Exiguobacterium; species Exiguobacterium sp. PHA03. The sequence continues at coordinate 1,629,497 of NZ_JAUTYQ010000001.1, read as the reverse complement.
CGTATCTTGAAGAACAAGGCTTGTCTGGGACGGTCAAGCAAGAAACGGAAGGTCTTGTTCTTGATGTGAACGGTGTCGCAGCCCATGCGATGGAGCCGGATAACGGTAAAAATGCTGCCTTACATTTAGCACGTTTTCTCAATACGCTTCACTTGGATTATAACGGTCGTCGTTATATTCAGCTTGTCACGCACATGTTCCGTGATTCTCGCGGTGTAGCGATTGGTGTCGCTGCTTCAGACGAGACAGGTGACTTAACGATCAACGGTGGTGTATTCCGGTATGCAGAAGAGCAAGGAACAGCGTCGATCAACATCCGTTATCCTTATTCAGCAGACTTCACGGAACGCTTGCAAATCATCAAGGAAGCGGCAGCGGGATATGGCTTCGAGTTACAGACTCGAACACATATGACACCACACCATGTCGATCCGGATCATGAATTGATTCAGACACTGAGTGCCGTGTATGAACGTCATACGAACCAACCAGCTGATCTGATTGCTATCGGTGGTGGTACATATGCACGTTCGTTAACGGCAGGGGTTGCATTTGGACCAGTCTTCCCAGGTGGTCCTGAAGTCGCCCACCAAGTCGATGAATATGTTGATTTTGAAGAACTCTTGCTTGCTGTCGCGATTTATGCAGAAGCAATTTATGAACTCGCAAAATAATGACTGATGATCCCCCGCATCGTGAAGATGGGGGGATTGCTTCTTGAAAGGAAGTTCCGTGTGAAAAATCGTCAAACTTATCATTTCCAAGCGTTATATTTCTTTATTTTCTTTGGACAAGGTGCACTCATTCCGTATCTTGCGCTTTATTTTTCAAGCGATGCGTTCGGTCTGTCCGCTTCAGAGATTGGTACAATCGTTGCGATCGGACCGATTCTCTCTATTTTCTTACAGCCCGTTTGGGGCATCGCGGCAGATCGACTCGGAAAGCCGAAACGTCTCTTACTCGTTGCCATGCTCGCCGCTGGAGTATTTACATTAAGTTACTTACTGACGTCCGCTTATCTACTTTTACTATTGATTTCATGTGTCTGGGCATTATTCCAGTGTGCGCATATTCCACTCGTTGATACACTAGCGATCGAATATACACGAAAACGTAAGGTAGATTATGGCGCCTTGCGTCTTTTTGGATCAGCTGGTTTTGCTTTAGCCGTCTTCATCCTTGGACAAATCACTGAGGAGGGTGGACTTGGTCTGATTTTTTATGCGACCGGTGCAGCGTGGGTTCTTGGTTTTCTTGTGTTGATCGGTATTGAAGAAACGGGGAGCGTACACATTTCACATCAACAACAGGTACCGTTGAAACAACTTTTTTCGAATCGACGCTTCTTGTTATTCTTAGCGGGAGGGAGTTTGATCTTCGGACCGATCTTCGCCAATAACTATTACTTTGGCAGCTACGTCACGATTCGTGGAGAGACAACCGCGCTCGTCGGGACCTTGTTCTTCGTCGCCGTTCTGTGCGAAATCCCGTTCATGCGCATCGCTTCGCGTCTATTGTTACGATTCGGAGCGATTCCAGTTCTTGTCTTCATTTCCTTGCTGTCAGCTGCTCGTACGGCGATGATCGCATTAGAGCTTCCGATCGTCATGCTTTGGGTATTGTCTGCGATGCAAGGAATGATCGTCGGATTGTTGATCCCTGTTGCATTAGACTATGTTCGGTCACTCGTTCCAGAGACGATGGTCGCAACAGCTGTCAGTACATATATGGCAACGACGACAGGGCTAGCGACAGCGCTGTTTAACTTGATGAGTGGGTTTGTGCTAGACCAAAGTACAATCTATACCGTCTTTTGGGTATATACAATTAGCAGTATTCTTGGTGCCGTCCTGTACAGTGTCAGTGGTCGAATGAAGGAGTGAAGATACGATGAGACAGGAACGACACTTTTTCGTTGCCTTACCGATTCCTTCTGAAGATTTAGCAAATATCGCTAATCGTTTATCTCTATCTGATTACTTTCGAAATGTCTATACGTTAGAAGAGTACCATTTGACGCTTCGTTTTTTTGGCCCGCTGGAGGAAGAAGAACAACGATCGTGGAAACAGCAACTGCAGGAGATTGCGCGCACGATCGAACCTTTCGTACTTCGATTAGATCGTCTAATTACCTTTGGACAAAGCGAGCGACCACGTGTCGTCGGATTCGGAACAGAAGAAGAGGAATTGTTTCGATTAGTGCGTCTGATTGATCCAAGTGCGACTAAACCATTCGTTCCGCATGTCACGATCGCGAAGAAGTGGCGCACGGAGGCGGAAGAATGGACGACGAATCCGATACAACCGGTGGAATGGACTGTTCGTGAACTTATTCTGTTTGAAGTACGACCAGGCGTTTCGCCGCGATATGAACCGGTTTACCGGATTCATCTAGGTAAAGAGGAATGAGGTGATCCCCATCGCAATCTTGATGAAACTATATGACTTAGATAGTCGATTTGAAAAAAATCCGCTTGAGATGACAAAACGGTTCGGTGAACATCAGGCGCTTGATTACGCTCATGTCTATCGTAGATGGGAGGCTGGAGAATTATTTCCCGGGGAAACGCTCATCCGTCCGAAGAAGTGGTGGCAAGTGATGAAAAAGAGCGAAGTCATTCAACTTCCGGGTAAACAATTATCTCGAAGAGCGTTTGATAAATGGTACAAAAAACGTCTCGAGTTACAAAAATTATTAAACGTCACTGGTGGAGCGGGCGAAGAGGACATTTGGCGGATTCCGTTAAAACGTCATTTAGACTTTTATCAGATGTTACACCTCTTGAATGAACAGTATGCAATGTTTTATCGCGCCGTCATTCAATATCAGGTCGGGGAAGTCGAATTGAGTCCGTTCGTCGTCGGTCCATCCGCGATTTATATCATGGAATGGCTTGACGGTGACGAAAGTATCTATCATATCCGGCGAGATAAGTTGTGGCGGGAACAACCGTTCAAGGCATCCGCAAAACAAATTTTGAATCCGAACATCGGTTTAAAGCGGACGGAAGATATTCTACGAGTCGTACTTGGGCAAGATTATGTCTTGCCGATCGAACGAGTCATTTTAGCACCTTCAGGTTATTTTGATCAGATTCCAAAAGAGACGACGACGACTTACGTCAATAAAGTCGAGTTTCCAAACTGGCTGCAACGAATGAATGCAAGTGCGTCGCATACAAAAGCGTTTCAGATGCGGGTGTGTGAAAAAATCCTAAATGAGACCGTATCGATCCCGTTTCAAATGGCAATTCTAAGTGAAGGGCAGTCACGAATTCAAGAGTAGGGGAGGAAGCGACGGCATTGTCGTTGCGAAAGACATGACGAACCAAGAGGTGGTAATACCGGTGATCCGGGCAGAGTTCTCATCGTTTCGAAGCATCCGAGTCGAGGTCGAAGGCAATCCGTCAATCCACTGGTCGCTTGAATGTGATGGGAAACCGCTTGAAATTCAACAGACCGAAACGCATCGAGAGGAACAGTTCGTGATTTATGAGTTAACGGTTCTTGAACCAGTCGAGTTGGAATGCCGCTATGAGGTGTTCGGAGCAGGCAGGTCAATCCGTGTCGTTCCTGATCGATTAGTTCGGACGGAAGCGTTCGAGCGAAAGTACCGTTACGAAGAGAAGCTCGGTGTCTGGGAAGAAGACGATACGTATCATTTTGCTGTCTGGTCGCCTGTCGCAGAGCAAATCGTGTGTATCGTATACGATCAAGATGAACAGGTACTCGGAAGACACAAGATGGAGCGACAAGAGCAAGGTACCTATCACCTTCGACTTGGGCAAGAATCAGCAGAACGATGGTACCGCTATGAAGTGACGACGTACGTTGGCACACATGAAGTCGTCGATCCATACGCTCATGCGATATCGGAGAACAGTCGTTACGGTGTCATCGCCGACGTTGAACAGACGATTTCCGAGTGGTTTCCCAAGCGAGTCGCGCGTCCTCTGTTCGTCAAACCGTCGGACGCTGTCATCTATGAAGCAAATATTCGCGATTTTACGATTGATCGTTCCGCTGGTTCAAGTCATCCGGGACAATATGCAGGGGTGGCGGAACGTGGAACAGTTTCTTCTCGTGGACATGCGACAGGTCTTGATTATCTTCTTGATCTCGGTATTACGCATCTGCAGCTGTTACCGGTCCACTTCTTCGAAACGACCGATGAACGAACAAGGTCGCCATATAACTGGGGATACGATCCGATGCTTTGGTTCGGATTAGCTGGGAGCTACGCGAGTTCGGTCGCACCGCTCGTTCGCGTCCGAGAATACGCGGATATGGTGGAGCGACTCCATGAAGCAGGGATTCGTGTTACGTTCGATGTCGTCATGAACCACGTTTTTGTTCGGGAGCGTTCCTCTCTTGAACAGCTCGTTCCGGGTTATTATTTCCGTTACGAAGTAGACGGCACGCTCTCAAACGGAACGGGTGTTGGAAACGATACCGCATCCGAGCGATTCATGATGCGTCGACTCATCGTTGATTGCTTGACATACTTTGCTCGTGTCTACCGCATTGATGCGTTTCGATTTGATTTAATGGGCATTCATGACATTGAGACGATGAATGAAGTACGTGCAGCACTCGATGCGATTGATCCTACGATTCTTGTGTATGGAGAGGGCTGGGATCTTGCGACGGCATTGCCGGAACGATTCAAAGCGATGAGCGCCTCGGCTGCGCAAATGCCGCGAATCGCTCATTTTAATGACGTGTTCCGTGATGCCTTGAAAGGATCGACGTTCAGTGCATACGATCGAGGATTCGTTGCCGGAGACGGATGGAAAGAAGGAGAGGTCCGAAACGGGATTGCGGGTAGTGTTCATATCGATAACCAAACGTATGGACGTTTTCCGGAACCGACGTATTCGATCAACTATGTCGAGGCGCACGATAACCATACGCTGTACGACAAATTGAAGATCTCCTGTCCGGAAGCGGACGAACTTCAGTTATTACGGATGAGTCGATTAGCTCAAACGATCGCTTTGCTTGCGCAAGGCATTCCGTTTCTGCATGCGGGTCAAGAGTTCTTGCGTACGAAACAAGGTGTCGAAAACAGTTATAATGCATCGGACGAAATCAACCGAATGGACTGGGAACGCCGGGATGATCATCTCTCACTCGTTACGTATATCAAGACGATTTTACAAATTCGCAGAATGCATGGCGGATTCCGTCTACACCGGGCGAATCAGGTTCGAGAACTGCTTCGTTTCATCAACTTACGTCCGGGTGTCATCGCCTACGAAGTCGAAGCGATCCATTCGTACGATGCGTGGCAACGCACGCTCGTTGTCTACAATACGACGCACGAAATCGTGGAAGTCTCACTCGATCACTCGCGCTGGAATGTACATGTCCAAGGGGATGATGCCTCGGTCGACCCGCTTCTGAAAGGTGTCGATAGGATTCAAGTCCTTCCGTTGTCAACGACGATTGCGACGTGTTAAGATAAGCATTGTGCCTTAGGCAAATCTACTAAAAAAGTTGAGCGGATTATAATGGAAATAGATATTTTAGATGCGCTTGGCGAAGGCTGGACCCTTACGCCAGCAGGTGGAATCACAGGAGAAGCGTACATCGCTTCAACCGGACAATCAAAATTGTTCTTAAAACGAAATTCATCGCCGTTCTTGGCGATTTTATCCGCGGACGGAATCGTCCCGAAATTATTATGGACGAAACGAATCTATAGCGGGGATGTCATCAGTGCGCAACAATTCATTGAAGGCGACGAGTTGGAGCCGGAAATGATGGAACGTCCGGAAGTGGCGCGTTTGCTTGGGAAAATCCATGATTCGAAGGAATTGCTGTTCATGCTACAACAGCTTGACCAACGTCCGATCGAGCCTGATGAGTTATTGCGCCAATGTCACTTATATTTTCAACCAGAAGACTTAGAGAATCCAGAACTGGTAGAACTTGCGATGGATTATCTCGAACGAAATCTGGAGCAAGTAAGAACGGATGAACAAGTCGTCTGTCATTCAGATCTAAATCATAATAATTGGTTGACGGGAGCGGACGGTCAACTCTACCTGAACGACTGGGATGATGCGATCATTGCCGACCGTGCGTATGACCTCGGGATGATGTTATACAGTTATGTCGATGAAGCGGCTTGGCCCGAATGGTTTGAGCATTATGGTCATCCGTTGACGAATGATCTGAAACAACGAATGCATTGGTATGTCGTAGCGCAAGCTGTATTATCCTTGTATTGGTATGAAGATATGCGTCATCCGGATGTCGAGGACAGCTATCATTTTCTAGAACAGTTACTTGAATACTCGAACGACTAAAAAGCGTGTCATTCCGAAAAGGAACGACACGCTTTTTTGATTAACCTTCTGCGATTTTAATCTCTTTTTCAATATCATGACTTTCAAGATCCGCCGACCGATACGCTTCAGTCGTTGGTAAACGTAAATCAAGCTGCGGTTTTTCTTCGAATGTGACGGTGACGTTCTTGACCGTGTAGTCAAAGACATGGCCTCCGCCCGCGCGTTCAGCATCGATGAAATGAAGATGATATCCAGCGACGGCGATGCCGTGACCGAACCGTGGTGTGTAGTAACCGGCGAGTGTTCCTTCCGTTTGTTCGAAAGTACGCGCGCTTTGAGAGGCGACAGCTTCCGTGATTGGAACGAACGGTTTCTCTTGACGTGCGACGGTACGTGTCTGCACCTCTGTGAACGTTCCATCAATTCGAACGGCATAAAAACTATTGATCGTCGGTAGTTGTTCATTCAACCAGTGTTCGAATTCCGATTTTGACATCTCTTCTGTCACGGAGAGCGTTTGCTCTGGCACGAAACGGGTCAAAGTCGCAAACGGCGTTGTCGTCTCAGGCTGAAGTGGTCGAGCGCTACCGTCTGAACGGAGCTGGTAGAACTGACCATCAAAACCAATCATCTCACCATCCAAGTGGTCGAACGTTCCGATACCAAAATTTCGTTGATCAATAACGGACGCGTATGTGACTTCACTCTCGAATACTCCGTCGAGTAGTGCCATCATCGTTGAAATCTGGACGAGTGTTTTATCGTGTGTCATGTGAATCCTCCTCAGTTCAATTGATCGAGATGAACTTGTTCTCCGAGCGCGATGTTGTCGCGATAATCAATCGGAACATCGACGATGACTGGTCCTTCTGTCGCGAGTGCTTCATCCATGATTGCGGCTAGTTCAGATGGATGATTGACGCGTAATCCTTTTGCTCCGAAACTCTCAGCATATTTGACGAGATCGACGTCACCAAATGACGTACCGGATTTCCGTTTGTATTTCATCTCTTGTTGGAACGCGACCATGTCGAATCCGCTATCACGCCATACGAAGTGGACGAGTGGTGAGTTCAAACGAACAGCTGTCTCAAGTTCCATTGCCGAGAAGAGGAATCCACCATCACCTGAAATCGAGACGGCCTTCTTACCAGGACGTACGAGTGTTGCTGCGATTGCCCAAGGAAGCGCGACACCAAGCGTTTGCATCCCATTACTAAAGAGAAGGTGACGTGGTTCGTACGAACGGAAATGACGTGCCATCCAAATATAGTGAGAACCAACGTCGACTGTTACCGTGACATCATCCGCAATTTTTTCACGTAACGTCTTCATGAAATAGAGTGGGTGCGTCAACGGAGAATCCGCGACAGGAGGAACATCGCGATCGACAAGACGTTGATGTAATCCTTCAAGGAATTGAGCTGAACTTTCAGGTAATGTGAGTGGTTGCAGGCGCTCGGCGATTGCATCGACCGTTTTCGCCATATCACCGACAAGCTCGCGGTCTGGGCGATAGAAGTGGTCAATTTCAGCACGCATTTGATCAATATGGACAAGCGTCCGGTCGTGCGTCGGTTGGTTCCAGAATTTCGGATCATAGCCAATTGGGTCATAGCCGATCGAGAGGACGAGATCCGCTTCTGCGAGCAGTGCATCTCCCGGTTGGTTACGGAATAGTCCGACGCGTCCATAGAAATTCGATTCAAGCTCACGTGATAATGTGCCGGCCGCTTGGAACGTCTGGACGACAGGAATCGAGACGTGTTTGAGCAGGGAACGAATCGCATGTACGACGTCCGGCTGACTCGCACGCATACCGAGCAACAAGACAGGTAGCTTCGCATCTTGGATCAAACGAGCTGTTTCTTCAACCCAAGCTTCTGGTGCAACACCGAGCTTCGGTGCTTCAACCGCACGGAATGCCGTGACGTTCGCTTCGCTCAATCCGACGTCTTGCGGGATACTAACGAAAGCAGCCCCAGATGTCGTTTCCGCTGTTCGGAAAGCATTGGACAGTACTTCTGGAATATTATCGGCATCTTGCACTTCTGCACTGAAGTTCGTAATCGGTGTAAAGAGTGCCTGATTGTCCATGGACTGATGTGTTCGTTTTAAGCGATCTGCTCGTGTAACGGCTCCGGCGATCGCGACAACTGGGTCACCTTCAGAGTTTGCTGTCACAAGACCTGTCGCTAAGTTTGATGCGCCTGGACCAGATGTTACAAGTACAACGCCTGGTTTGTCTGTCAAGCGACCAATGGCTTGAGCCATGAATGCAGCATTTTGTTCGTGACGTGCAACGATGAGTTCAGGTCCCCGATCCTGTAACACATTGAAGACGGAATCAATTTTGGCGCCAGGAATACCAAAAATGTAATCTACACCCTGTTCGATGAGTGAATCGACGACTAAGTCTGCACCTGTTTTCTTCTGTACTAGTTCTTTTGAATCACTGTTTTTATTTTCGTTCATTACAATTCTCCTTTTTACCAACGTTTTTTGGTGTTCGATAGCTGTAATAAATAATCTGTTTCGAAAAAAGTATACATCTGTTTCATGGTAAATCCAACCTAAATTCGTTTAGAGAATAAAAAAAGTACCTTGTGTACGATTACACAAGGTACAGAGATTGCGCTTATTCAACGTCGACTTTTCCGAAAGTCGCCCAGACGAATAAGGCACAGATGCCCATGACGAGAACGATGGGGGAGCCCCAAGCAATCAAGAAGTCTTCCATGGTATAGCCCTCCTTTTTAGTTCTTACGTACCTTTAGTGTAGTAGATTGCTCACTGTTTCTCAAGTGACGAACTGCTGAACATTCTTCAATCGGGATTGAAGAAGTTCTTATATAATTACCCGAATCATGATAAACTTATCTGCGGATAATTTAAGTTTGGAAAGGATGAACGATAGTGCGTTTACGACATAAACCATGGGCACAGGATTATATGAAGGAACAATCCTCGATCTATATAGCAGAACCAGCATCCCTGAAAGGAAACTGGGCGACAGAGTTTAAAAATGATAATCCGATCTACATCGAAGTGGGGTCAGGAAAAGGAGCCTTCATTACAGGGATGGCAAACCAACATCCGGAGATCAACTTCATCGCGATTGAACTTTTTGAGAGCGTAGCAGTGACGATCGTTCAAAAATTAGTAGAGGCTCCACAAGCAAATGTTCGCGTCTTGACGGTCGATGCGAAAGATTTACGTGATTACTTCGAAAAAGGTGAAGTAGCGCGCGTTTATTTGAACTTCTCGGATCCTTGGCCGAAGACACGCCATGCGAAACGTCGTTTGACGTATAAAACGTTCCTCTCAACGTATGAAGACATCTTACCTGCGAAAGGACAAATCCATTTCAAGACTGACAATCGAAAGTTGTTTGAATCGAGTCTGATGACGATGTCGGCATACGGTATGCGTTTTGACTGGATGTCGCTTGATCTACATGCGAATGAACCGGAGGATAACGTCCGGACAGAGTATGAAGAGCGCTTTTCTTCAATGGGTCAACCAATTTATCGGATGGAAGCAACATACCAAAATTAATTTAGACAAAAAGTTTTCTTATTTTCCTGGTATTTCTTTCACACTTTTTTCTTATTAATTGGTACAATGTTGTTGACTGAAGAACTTGTACTTATAGGTAAAGGGGGAATTTGGGGATGTGGCAGAAAAGCTTAGCCTTCGTAACGGCGCTCTTTCTCGCGTTAAGTATCGGTCAATCGGTACTTGCTGCGGTTGATACCTCAGAAATGACAAAAGCATTAAATGAGGAATTACCAACGACGCATTACGATTATAAAAAAGGTTCGGTCAAAATCGAGGATCCGAAGACGTTCACGAACGGAAAAGGAGAAGAAGTCATTGGCGGAATCGCTGTCATCAAGACAGTTCGTGACGGCATCTTCATCACAATCAAACGTGAAATTCACTTCTTCAATGCCGATAGCGGTAAATTGTTGACGAATGCCGACGCTGCAAAAGTTGATGGCGTAAAAGAATACATCGACAGCAACTCGGATAATCTTCATCAAAAAGTCGTTTACTGGTTACCGGTACTCTTGATGTTGTTGATCATCGCTGTACCAGCGATCGTCTTATACATCGTCGTACCACGTTTGTACTCTACTTCGGAATACATGAATCCGATTTATGAGCGCAACGATAACCCGCGCTAATCAAAAAAACCTCTACCCGTTTGGGTAGAGGCTTTTTTTTATGCTAACAACACAAAGATGAAAGCGAGTATGGCGGGTAATCCTTGTTTAAGTAAAATGGAACGATTAGCCGTCAAGGCGCCATAGAGTGCGGCGATGATCACACAAGCTAAAAAGAACAGTTGGACAGCAATATCTTCACGGATCAGACCAAACAGAAGACCAGCGGCTAGAAATCCATTGTAGAGACCTTGATTGGCAAAAAGCGTCTGGATTTGCTTAGATGCGACCGCTTCATCCGTCAGTCCGAATGTACGTCGTGCCGCCTTAGAGGATAAAAAGAACATTTCAAGAGCCATGATATAAAAGTGCTCTAAGGAAACAAGTAAAACGAAGATAGTAGCAAGAATGGACATGAATCATACCTCCTTTATAGGAACGTGAAAAAAAGACCGTACTTCATCGATTGAAGCACGGTCTTCTGATTAAGCGTATTCGAGTAATGCGCCAGTTTCGGCATCGACTGTGAATTGATACGTTTTTTCGTCATCACCTTCAAGGACCGAGATGCCACCTTTATAGCTTTGGTAGTCACGTGACTCATATGCGTAAGCCTCCGGTGTTGCAGAGATCCATGCACCTTGGACACGTCCTTTTGCTGAAAATGTGCGTTTCGTGATTTCGAGCGCTTCTTCGGCAGAAAGTTGTTTATTGTCAACGGCCTTCTTCACTGCGAAAGCGGCGACGACAGCTGCTGCCAATCCGATAATCCAATAGCGTTTTTTCATTAAAATTCCCCTCCTTACAGGTTCTATTCCTACTGTACCAAATAATTCGTTCAGAGAGAAACAAAAGGTTAAGTGATTGAAGCAATTTTTTGTATAATGGGTAACAGGAGGCGATACATATGAATGAAAAAACGAGAGAGTTATTTCGAACACTGACGGAATTAAATGGGGCACCAGGGTTTGAACACGATGTTCGTCAGTTCGTTCGCGAACGCATTACACCTGTCACGGATGAGATCGTTACAGATGGACTGGGTTCGATTTTCGGGAAGCGAACAGGGGATGCGACAGGACCGAAAGTCATGGTTGCCGGACACATGGATGAAGTGGCATTCATGGTGACGCAAATCACGAAGAATGGGATGTTACGGATCCAACCGCTCGGTGGTTGGTGGAGTCAAGTATTGCTTGCCCAACGGTTCTCGATCTGTACAGACAACGGTATCATCCCTGGTGTCATCGCGTCGATTCCACCACACTTATTAACAGAAGAAGTACGCAATAAGCCAATGGCAATCAAAGACATGTTCATCGATATCGGTGCGGATTCAAAAGAAGAAGCGGAATCGTTTGGTGTACGTCCGGGTATTCCGGCAGTACCATTTTTCCCGTTCACACCGATGGCGAATCCGAAGAAAATCATGGCGAAAGCATGGGATAACCGCTATGGTGTCGGAATGGCAATCGAATTGTTGGAGGAGACGACAGCAGCGGATCATCCGAACATTTTGTTCTCTGGTGCAACGGTTCAAGAAGAAGTCGGATTGCGCGGTGCCCAAACAGCGACGACGCTTATCGATCCTGATGTGGCGTTCGTCGTCGATGCGTCTCCTGCCAATGATGCGTCAGGAGACAAAACGGAATTTGGTCAACTCGGACAAGGACCATTACTCCGTATTAAAGACAGCGTCATGATTCTTTCGAAAGAGATGACGGATTATGTCCTTGATACGGCAGAATCGAACAAGATTCCGTATCAATACTACGTCGGTGCAGGTGGAACGGACGGCGGTGTCATCCATCGCTCGAACAATGGTATTCCAACAACAGTCGTTGGTTTACCGGCACGTTATATCCATACGCACGCATCGATCATGCATACAGATGATTATGATGCGGCGAAGGAATTGCTACGAAAACTCGTCACGAATCTTGATACGACGACGCTTGCAACATTGCAAGTCAAGTAAATAACGAACGGGGAGGACCATCCTCATGAAATAGACGGCGGACTTATAATCCGTCGTCTATTTTATTGTAGTGAGAACATAATGATGTTGATTGTCTTGTCAGTTGGAAAAACAGCCTAGTCGAATCGAAAGTGGATTTGGTATAATGATACGCGATGTTGAGTAAAGGACGTGACAAGATGTTCAAGCAAAAGGGAATTTCACTTAGCCCTAAAGTATATTTCATCACTGTATTAAGTTATATGGCGCTTGGTTTATTCAGTTCGCTGATCATGGGCTTGATTGTTCAAACAATCGGAGAAGGGTTGGTAGATCGTGGTATCGAAGCAAGGTTTCTTATTCAATTAGGCGAGCAGGCGATTGCTCTGACGGGACCAGCGATCGGTGTCGCCGTAGCGTTTGCGCTTGAAGCACCGCCACTCATCTTATTTGCAGCAGTTGCGGTTGGAGCATTTGGATATGAAGCTGGCGGACCGGCAGGTAGTTACATTGCGACGCTACTTGCAACAGAAATCGGAAAACTCGTGTCAAAGACGACGCGACTCGATATTCTGTTGACGCCGTTCGTCACGTTGCTAGTTGGATTCGTTGCTGGACGTTATGCCGGGAAATGGATTGGAAAAGGCATGACCGATCTGGGTGAAATAATTCGCTGGGGGACGGAACGCGAACCGTTGTTCATGGGTATCTTCATTGCTACCGTCATGGGACTTGCATTGACAGCGCCGATTTCAAGTGCCGCACTTGGAATCATGCTTGGATTGGATGGACTTGCTGCGGGTGCTGCGACGATCGGCTGTGCCGCTCAAATGATTGGTTTTGGTGTCATCAGTTATCGTGATAACGGAATCGGGGGCGTCATCGCACAAAGTATCGGCACATCGATGCTCCAAGTCGGAAACATCATCCGCAATCCTTGGATTCTCATTCCGCCTACGATCGCAGGTGCTATCCTAGCGCCATTCGCGACTGTTCTGTTGATGCTTGAGAGCAACCCAGAAGGCTCAGGCATGGGGACGAGTGGTTTTGTTGGTCCATTGATGTTGTTGAAGACGATGGGATTTGAAATGGAATACTATGTAGCCGTCATCGTATTATGTTTTATTGCGCCTGGCATCATCAGTTATCTCATCTATCGGTTATTACTTCGACTCGGTCGGATTCAAGATGGTGACTTGAAAATCGAATATTAAGTACAAAAAGCTGATTCTAAAGAATGTGTCTGTTTGACCGAATGGTGGATAAACAAGGACATGCCTTTTGAATCAGCTTTTTTTCATTTCATAAAGAGAATCCGAATGAACTCGAATAAAAACTCGTGAAGAAGATGTAAAGATAAACGAGATAGAGGGGTATCAAGTAACGCATGCGCACGACAGGTAATTTCCGAGCAAGTCGTTTTCCGAGTGCTTCGAGTAGAATGATGACCGCGAAACCGACAACTAAATATAAAAAGATTTCGGGTAAGCTCCGTTCGGAATCAATGAAGGAATAGCCGTAACGTAAACAACTCGTCATGCCGATGAAGCCGACGAAGCGTTCGAACGGATGTTTGATTGGTTGATCTGCCATAGTGAAGTCCTTTCAAGGTGTTTTCTAGTTGCAGTATAGCAAACCGAGCACAAAAACGCACAGTCACATTTGAATATGCTATGATGAGGGCAATGACTTCTAGGGAAATTAAAGGAGGAAACCATCATGAAAACATTACAATCCAAACAAGAATTCGATACAGCAAAACAAGGCAAGGCCGTCTTTTTATTCTCAGCAAACTGGTGCCCGGATTGTCGCTTTTTAGATCCGTTCATGCCGGAAATCGAGCAGACGTTTGACGCGTTCGAATTTTACTATGTCGATCGCGACGATCACATTGAAATTGCCCAGGAAATGGACATCTTCGGAATTCCAAGCTTTGTCGCGTTCCGAGATGGTGAAGAAACAGGGCGTTATGTCGGCAAAGAGCGGAAGACACCAGAACAAGTGACAGCATTTTTAGAAACGGTTTAAGAAAAAAGCGAGCGCTGACTCGCTTTTTTTCATGATAGAAAGGATGAAATCAAGTGGAACTACAACAAATCCGAAGAATGATGACACAAACATTCGAAGAAGAAGGTTATACAACGTATTTCGATCGTGAAAAGTCCGTGTTACGAATTGAGCGGAAGCATGATAAATCAGGCGTTGATGTCGGATTGAACCCGCTCGTCGCAAAAGCAAAACGAAGAGGTGTCATCGCAGTCGAAGAGACGATCGAATACATCCGTGCTGTGCTCGGACAAACGGATCAAATTTCACTCGTTGGACAAGAACAGAAAATATTCCCTGTCATTCGGGCTAAATCGTTTGCTGATACGACAAAAGAAGGAAAAACGCTTGTCAGCACACCACATACTGGTGAGACGAAAATCATGTACGCACTTGATTTAGGGGCGACATATCGTTTGATTGACGAGGAGTTATTGGCATCTGCAGAATGGACGGCTGAACAGCTGTCGGAAGCTGCACGTTTTAACCTGAAATCGCTCGATGCGCCATTTAAACAAGATGAAGTAGCGGGGAACATCTTTTATTTCTTGAGTCTTGGAGACGGATATGAGGCGAGTCGTGTCTTGAACAAGACATTGTTAGCTGATTACGCGGCGCGGATCGAAGGGGAATTCGCTGTTGGTATTCCACACCAGGATGTCTTGATTTTTGCCGATATCCGCAATGACGCTGGATATGATGTCTTACAACAACTCATGTTTGATTTCTTCTCGAACGGTCGTGTACCTGTTACGGCATTGCCATTCTTATATGAAGATGGCAATCTTGAGCCGGTCTTCGTCCTCGCGAAAAACAAGCAGCCGAAAGAGTAAAGAATCTGATACAATAGGCATTGTGAGAAAGACGGAAGGGAGTCATGGATTGAATGAATGTGTTTTATAATAAAGAGGGCGTCGGTGACGTCTTAATGATCATTTTAGAAGACGCACCACGTGCGGAAGTGACGGCGACTCGTGAAGGAGACGTAGCAACAATCAAGCATGGTGATCGTATTGTTGGTTACAACTTGTTTGAGGCGTCGAATACATTTACGATCGAGTCACAAGGACCGGTTGAATTGACGGAAGAATTGGCAGCACGCATCCAAAAGGAACTTGCAAACCGAGATATCGAATTGTCACTCGAACAAGTTGACTATTCTCCGAAATTCGTTGTCGGGTTTGTTGCTTCTTGTGAGAAGCATCCGGATGCTGACAAATTATCGGTCTGTCAGGTAGAGGTGGATAACGGAACTTTACAAATCGTTTGTGGAGCGCCGAATGTAGCAGCGGGTCAAAAGGTCGTCGTCGCTAAACCGGGTGCGGTCATGCCGTCTGGGTTAATCATTCGTCCTTCAGCATTACGTGGCGTACCGTCAAGTGGTATGCTCTGTTCAGCGCGTGAGCTCGGACTTGCCAATGCGCCACAAGAAAAAGGGATTCTTGTACTTGATGATACATCAGCAGTAGGGGAAGCATTCTCAATCGGTCGATGATTCGACCGATTTTTTAACAAGATGGAGGGGTGAACGTATGAGTAATCGTTATGAACAGTCACTAAAGGAGCAAGCTGCCCGAATTCGTCGAGAGCTTGCGGGGGAACGTGAGACAAAGCCGGTAGAGCGTCCGAAAAAAGAGGAGCGCGAAGACCGCTTCGTTTTAACAGATGTTCCTTCACCGATTTATGGATTCCAACGTCCGAAACAATCTGTATCTGAAACGGTAGAAGCTGCGGAAGAAACAAAAACCGTTGAACAGGTTTCAGATGCAGATGAACAGGGAATTACTGATGAGGTTACTTTGACGGAGCAGGAGGCTGTTGCGCCGGAAGAAGTTGTCTTAGACAATGCAGAAGCAGATGCTGGCTTTGTACCGGTGACGGACGTTGAATTACTTGTACCGGAACCTGAAGCCAATCAAGATCACGTAAGCGAAGTCGAATTGCCGACCGTACCTGAAACAGAAGAAACGGTTGTAAAAGAGCGGGTAAGTGAAGCGCCTTCTACACGTGAAACCGTAGAAGAGCAAACTGTTCCGATGGATACATCGAGCGAGGCACTTCTTGATGATCAAGAAGCAGAGAAGCAACAATCGGAAGAAGTCACTTCGATTTTGGATCCATCTGTTACTGAAGCGGAAGCAGTAGCACCCGTTCAGTCGGAAGTGAAAAAGCCGGTTGGACCGCCTGTCAATGTCGTTATGACGACAAAAGACTTGATGGCGATGTATCGTGCGCGTCGAGAGCAAAATAATTTACATGGTAAAAAATAAATCGGTTTGCTATAATGGTACAGGTTTTGTACCCGAGCCCGATGGTACGGACCGGAACGTGAATTGGAGGGCTTTTATATGACAAAGTATCATTTTGTTGGAATCAAAGGAACAGGGATGAGTGCGCTCGCCCAAGTACTACATGAGATGAATCATGAGGTACAAGGTTCAGACATCGAAAAGCACATTTTTACTGAAGACGCGTTACGGGCTAAGGGAATTCCATTCTTCCCGTTCAATGCGGATAACATCAAAGAAGATTATGTCATCATCCAGGGGAATGCCTTTGGAGATGATCATCCAGAAATCGCACGGGCAAATGAACTTGGTTTAACGATCCATCATTATTACGATTTCTTAGGACACTTAGCAAATGAATATCGTTCGGTCGCCATTACAGGCTCACACGGAAAAACGTCGACGACAGGTTTGCTTTCACACGTCTTGAGCGGTATTACACCGACGGCCTTCTTGATCGGAGACGGAACAGGGGCAGGAGTAGAAGATGCGAAGGCATTCGTCTTCGAGGCATGTGAATACAAACGTCACTTCTTATATTACAAGCCGGATTACGCTATCATGACGAACATCGACTTCGATCATTCGGATTATTTCACGGGAATCGATGATGTCGTTTCGGCTTTTCAAGAGATGGCGATGCAGGTCAAGCAAGCAATCGTTGCTTGTGGAGATGACGAACATCTTCAAAACATTCAAGCGAATGTACCTGTTCTTTATTATGGATTCGGAGAAAACAATGATTTCCGAGCTGAAAATGCGACATCAACGCCAGACGGTACATCGTTTGATGTCTATTTACGTGATGATTTCTATGGCACGTTCCTGATTCCAGGATTCGGTCGTCATCATGTCTTGAACGCATTATCGGTCATTGCGATCTGTCAGTACGAAGGATTGAGTAAAGAAGACGTTGCTGAACGTTTAGCAACATTCGGTGGAGTGAAACGCCGCTTCAGTGAGTCAGAATTTGGCACACAAATCCTAGTAGACGACTACGCACACCATCCAAAAGAGATCAGCGCAACGATCGAGTCGGCACGGAAGAAATATCCGGATCGTGAAGTCATCGCGATTTTCCAACCGCATACGTACACACGCTTGAAATCATTCATGGATGATTTTGCGACATCTTTACGTGAAGCAGATGCGACATATCTATGTGAAATCTTTGGTTCAGCACGTGAGCAGGAAGGGCAAGTTCGAGTCGAAGATTTGCAGGAGAAAATTCCGCAAGCTTCTATTCTGACGCGCGACAACGTTTCTGTCCTACGTCAGCATGAAAATGCTGTGCTTCTATTCATGGGAGCGGGCGACATTCAAACGTATCAGCATCAATATCAAAGTGTAAAATAAGTGAGAACCAAAAGTGTCACTCGATTAGAGTGGCATTTTTTTGTCGTAAATTTGAATTGTGATAGTAAAATCAAAAAACTGATAGGGAAAATCTAAAATAGGATTGCATCTTGAAATAAAGTTTGAAATAGTGTGTATGTGTTGAAGTTATTATAGAGAGGAAAGACACCATGGGACAGATTTTACTCATCTTATTGCTCCAGTTGATTTACGTTCCTGTTTTGACATTACGGACGATCATGCTTGTCAAAGGGCGGACCGTCATTGCCGGACTCTTTGGGACGGTCGAAACATTGATTTACATTTTTGCATTAGGAATCGTGTTCCAAGACTTAACGACACTTGGTATGGTCGTTTATGCACTCGGATTCGGACTTGGTATACTCATTGGTGGATATGTCGAACGAAAACTAGCCATCGGTTACAATATGATCCAAGTACACACACAAGAATTTCCGGCAGAACTCATTCAAGTCATCCGTGATAATGGTTTCGGTGTGACGCATTATCAAGGACAAGGTCGAGACGGTGTTCGTTACCGATTAGATGTCCTTGCGGCACGAACACGTATGAAAGTGCTCCGTAACCTCGTCGAGGAGTATGAACCGAAAGCATTTCTCGTTGCCTTCGATTCCGTCGACTTCAAAGGCGGATATATGCTAAAGGGATTAAAACGTCCGCGATAATCCAATCTTCCTGAAAATGATGTTTATCCTTTGTTATTTAAGGATAAAGATGAATTAGAACGTCATTTGAAATCAGGAAAGGGGAATATCAGATGATCAGTAATCATGCAAAATCAGCCTTGAATCAACAGGTCGCAAACTATGGGGTCCTATTCGTTAAGCTCCATAACTACCATTGGTATATTAAAGGTCCAGACTTCTTGACGCTTCACGAGAAGCTTGAAGAACTCTATACATGGGTGTCTGAGCAGTATGATGTCGTTGCGGAACGTCTCTTGATGAATAACGGGACACCTTCAGCGACGCTAAAAGAATATTTAGAACAAACGACACTCGAAGAAGCAAAATCAGGTTTGTCAGCAGATGAGATGATCGATTCGGTCATTAAAGACTTCCAACAAGTCCGAAAAGAGATGCTTGATGCGATTGAACATCTTGAGGCACAAGACGTAACAGTGGAAGATGATCTGCTTGGTCAAGCGAAGGAAATCGAAAAACAAATTTGGATGCTTCGTGCGACATTGAAAAAATAAGATATAGAAAACGGATGCCCCTGTCCTATGAAGGACGAGCCATCCGCTTTTTCTTATTTCAGGTTTTCAGGATTGAGGACTTCGAGTTCAGGAAGGACGAAACGACCGTCTTTACGGATCAATACGTCGTCAAACCAGATCTCCCCACCACCGTAATCAGGGCGTTGGATATTGACGAGATCCCAGTGAACGGATGAATCATTACCGTTGTAGGCTTCTTCGTAAGCTTGACCCGGCGTGAAGTGGAAGCTGCCATCGATTTTCTCATCGAACAGAATATCCTTCATTGGATGCTGGATAAAGGGATTGACGCCAATCGCAAATTCACCGACGAAACGAGAACCCGCATCTGTATCGAAGACTTGGTTGATACGATCCGTATCGTTCGCCGTCGCTTCGACAATTTTACCGTCTTTGAACGTCAGTTTGACGTTTTCAAACGTGAATCCTTGATACGGAGATGGTGTGTTATATGAGATGACACCGTTGACGGAATCTTTAACGGGTGCCGTAAAGACTTCACCGTCCGGAATATTGGCATTTCCGGCACATTTGATTGCTGGGATGTCTTTGATCGAGAACGAAAGGTCCGTTCCTGGTCCGACGAGACGAACACGATCCGTCCGGTTCATCAAATCGACGAGCGGTTCCATCGCTTGTCCCATTTTTTCGTAATCAAGCGTACAGACATCGAAGTAAAAGTCTTCGAATGCTTCTGTCGATTGATTGGCAAGTTGAGCCATCGATGCTGTCGGGAAGCGAAGGACGACCCATTTCGTTCCTTTGACGCGATCCTGTGTATGCATCTTACCAATCGTTTGACCGTACAGTTTCATTTGTTCAGCTGGTACATCCGATAGTTCATTGATATTATCACCAGCTCGTAATCCGATGTATGCATCCATCGCCTGCATCTGCTTACGTTCGATGTCTGCCATCAATTGGAGTTGCTCTTCTGAAGCATTTCGGTATAATTTTCGTAGGATACGATTATCCTTAAGTAAGACGAACGGATGACCGCCAGCCGCGTAGGCAGCTTCTACGAGTGCTTCGACTAGTTCACGTTCGATACCGAAATTTTCAATCAATACTTTTTCACCAGGTTCAAGGGCAACCGAATAGTTGATCAGATTCGTTGCCAGTTGAGTAAGACGTGGGTCACGCATGAAATTTCCCCCTCGAAATGGATGATGTAGGTTTCAATTATCATTGTAACGGAAATAAACCATTTGGAGTAGCAGGAACGACTTGCTACATGTCGAACTAACAACAAAAGACTACGCAAAAAATTGGAGGCAAGAACCATGGAAATCACATTAGGCGGAATCGCCGGATTAGTCGCTGCGATCGCATTCGTAGTACTCGTCATTTTCCTTGCCCGTGTACTAAGTGCAGCAAGTAAGACGCTGAACAATGTAGCCAACACGACAGCAGGACTTGAACGTCAATTGGACGGTATCATGATGGAGACGACAGCGTTGTTACATAAGACGAATCGTCTTGTCGATACGATTGAAGAAAAAACCGAGTTGCTTGCACCTGTTGCAAACTCGATCGAAGAGCTTGGTACGTCCTTGAATAAAGTAACAGATTCTGTCCGGACGGTATCCGATACGGTCGCTGGTGCGGCAGATACGAATAAAGACCAGATTGCACAAGCAGTCCGTTGGGGCTCAGTCGCTGTAGAATTATTCAAAAAAAATAAACCGGCAGAAACAACAGTTTCAAATCATACGACAGCAACGACGACAGTTGAGAAAAAACCACGTCGTCGATTCCGGAAAAAAGCAGAGACACCGGTTACACCGGAAGTCGTATCCGTCCCGGACGTCGAAAGCATTCCAGATGAGTTGAAAGGAGATCGTAAATCATGACGAAACAACATCCATATCAAGCACAAGATTCTTCTAAAGGAGGAGGTTTCCTTGCGGGAATCATCGTTGGTGGATTGATTGGTGCCGCGGCAGCTCTCCTTTCTAGTCCGAAATCAGGTCGTGAGATGCGCGACTTAATCGACGAGCGTACGGCTCCTGCACGTCAACGTTTGACAGAACAGACGCAAGTTGTTCGCGAAAAAGCAGAACCACTCGTGGGAGAATGGATTCAACTGGCAAAAGACAAAGCAGCACCTGTCATTGAAAAAGCAAAGAATAATTCGACAGTTCAAGAAGCGGCACAATACGCTGGTTTTGAGAAGGATCAGGCAAGTATCGATGCAGCTCTCGCAGAAGCAGAACAGCTTGTACGTGACATCGAGCGTGAAATTGGGGACGAAGTCGATGGCGCATCCGTGGCAGAAGAAATCGATACGGAAACGGTCGTTGATCTTTCAGAGCTACGGGAACAGTTAGCGGAAGAGCAAGAGGAAGACAATGACCCACAATCTGATGTGAATCATAAGAAATAAGAAGTGAATACGGAGCTCTCATCATGAGGGCTCTTTTTCTATGTTTCTTTATAGAGAAAACGTAGAAAAAATTATATGAAAAAACGTAATTTATTTTCATATTTTAAGAAATCATGCAGCTTCTTTATGTACAACATGGAAAGAGTTCGTTATAATTAGTTGCTATTACGAGCTATATGCTGATTAGGGAGTGGTAGGACATGGATCAACACGCAGAATTAAAAAGATTACGGGATGAACTCGATTTAGTGAATGCAGAATTATTGGAATTGATGAACCGACGTGGTCAAATTGCTGTCGAAATCGGAAAAGTCAAACGAGCACAAGGGCTTGACCGTTACGACCCTGTTCGGGAACGTCAAATGCTCGAATCAATTGCTGCTAATAACCATGGACCTTTTGAAACAGGACGCCTTCAGCATGTATTTAAAGAAATTTTCAAAGCTTCTCTTGAATTACAAGGAGAAGATCGGACTCGGAAATTACTCGTATCACGGAAACAAAAACCGACGAACACGATCATCCAAATCGGAGATGCTGTCATCGGAGATGGTTCTCAACAATTGATTGCTGGACCATGTGCGGTCGAGAGCGAGGAACAAGTATTCGAAGTCGCGGAACAACTCGCGAAACACGGCGTGAAGTTCATGCGAGGTGGAGCGTACAAACCACGCACATCACCTTACGACTTCCAAGGTCTTGGACTCGAGGGTCTAAAAATGTTGAAAAAAGCAGCGGACGCGCACGGTTTGCATGTCATCACTGAAATCATGACGCCGAGTGCGGTTGAATCTGCTTTACCATATGTCGACATTATCCAGGTTGGCGCACGCAACATGCAAAACTTCGATTTACTAAAAGAAGTCGGTCGTACAAATAAGCCGGTTCTTTTAAAACGAGGACTTGCTGCAACACTCGAGGAGTTCATGTACGCGGCTGAGTACATCATGGCAAGTGGTAACGATCAAGTCATTTTGTGTGAGCGCGGCATTCGGACATATGAACGTGCAACACGGAACACGCTTGATATCTCAGCAGTTCCAATTCTGAAGCAAGAGACACATCTTCCTGTCATGGTCGATGTGACGCATTCGACAGGACGGAAGGATCTTCTGTTGCCAACAGCGAAAGCGGCTTACGCGATCGGTGCTGATGCTGTCATGGTTGAAGTCCATCCGTTTCCGGCACTCGCACTATCTGATGCGAACCAACAACTTGATTTCCAAGAATTCGATACGTTCGTCGAAAACTTGACGACTACCTTTCCGGCACTAAACGTTCAATGATTTTCGAAAAAGGGTGACCTAAAGCGAATGAAAACGTTTTACAATGAAGGAAGAATGGGAAAAGAAAACTATCTTTTCCTGTCTTCCTTTCGTGTTGCCTAAAAATGAAAACGAAATGAAAACACTTGAGATGGATCATACTAAAGGAGGAATTTGTTTTGAATAGTAATATTACGATTTATGACGTCGCACGAGAGGCGGCTGTCTCGATGGCGACCGTATCGCGTGTCGTCAACGGGAATCCGAACGTTAAACCATCCACACGAAAGAAGGTCCAAGATGCAATCGAACAACTGGGTTACCGCCCAAACGCTGTTGCTCGTGGACTTGCAAGTAAAAAAACGACGACTGTCGGTGTCATCGTACCCGATATCTCGAACATCTTTTTTGCGGATTTAGCACGGGGGATTGAAGATGTTGCGACGATGTATAAATATAACATCATTCTTTGTAACTCCGACCAAAATCGGGAAAAAGAAATCCATTTGCTCAATACATTACTTGGAAAACAGGTTGATGGGATCATCTTCATGGGTGGGCGTCTACATGAGGATCTCGTTCGTGAATTCAAGACATCACCTGTGCCCATCGTTCTCGCTGCGACACTAAATCAAGATTATGACCTTCCTGCCGTCAACATCGATTACGAAAGTGCTGCACATGACGCCGTCAAATCATTGATTGACCGTGGACATGAACGGATCGGGTTCATCACTGGTCCACTTGAACAGCAAATCAATGGTGAAAAGAAATTTGCTGGTTATCGTCGAGCGCTCGAAGAGGCGAACCTTCCATTCAGCGAACAAAACGTCGTCCTTGGAAACTATACGTATGATTCAGGAATGAAGGCGATGAACCAGTTGCTTGAACTTGGAGAAGATTGCCCACGTGCGATTTTTGCTGGAACAGATGAGATGGCTCTTGGTGTCATCCATGCCTTACAAGATGCCGGACACCGTGTTCCAGAAGACTTCGAAGTCATCGGACACGATAATACACGTCTTGCGACGATGATTCGTCCGAAACTGACGACTGTCGTTCAGCCGATGTATGATATTGGAGCAGTCTCGATGCGTCTTTTGACGAAGATTTTGAACAAAGAAGAAATCGAAACGAACGATGTCACGTTACCACACCGAATCGAACAACGGGATTCGACACGCCCTTAATCGAAAAAGCGTCTCTTCTCTCAAGCAAGCTGCTTGAAAAAAGAGACGCTTTTTCATTTTGTGACGGTGATGAGTTCATCTTGGTGATGGTGGAGTTGATCATTTTCGACGTGCAGACGCACAGTCGTCTGACCGGGGGCGTTCAATGTGACTTTTCCGCTGTATGCATCACCTTTTTTAGTTAATGGAACATAATTATGTTTTTCAATACCGGTTTCAATGACTTCGACTTGAACGTTCGCCTTTAATGGTTTTCCATCGAGAAAAACGTGAAAGGAGACAGGGAGGTCAGCACCAGCCTTTACTTTCGTCGCACCCATATAATGGACAGACAGACCATCGACGGCTTCGTGTTCATGCGATGCTTCCTCTTTTTCATGTGAATGATCCATGACGACAAAAGAAATCTTATCCATGTGATGGAGTCCTTTTTTATCATTAATATGATAGAGACCTTCGTATTCACCTTCAGCAAGTTTGGCTTCTGCTTGATAGAAACCTGTCTTTTTCAAGGTTGCTTTGAATTTTTGATGTGCCCCATCTTGTTTTCCAGCTTTCCAAACTTCAAACGTCACGTCCTCAAGGTTGACGGGCTTTTTCTTTTCGACCGCGGATGCTTTAAAGACGACGGCATCTTCATCCATTGTCTTTGCTGGGATATCGACAGTGACGTCGACGGTCGGTTTTCCAGCCCCTTGCATGTTATCGTGATCCATTGCCTGCTTTTCATTCCCACACCCTGCAAGTACGATCCCTGTCGACAGAATGAGACCGGAGTAAAGCCATGCCTTTTTCATGATGATTCCCCCAACTATTCGTTTACTAAGTAAAAATTCCATATTTAGTATAGCAACAAGATGTGAACTCCGAACGAAATAAATGTGAAGATAAAAAGTCAATTAATCAGCGGAATAGGGGGAAATCGCTGTCAGTTGTTTTTTACGTTCATCGTTTACGAATGGCCAAATCAATCGTTTGACGGTCTCCCAATTTTTTTCTTCAATTTCAGGACGTCTTGGAATTGCGGGATAAAGTGGTGACGGATCATGCCAGTGCGTGGGTGGCGCTATTTCCTGTCCGCCCCATCGTTCTTGCCATGCAATTGGAATTTCCCCGTGAAAAGGATCTTGTCCTGTCATGGCAGCAAAAACCTGACTCCACGCGCGAGGAACGACACGATACCAATCATAACCACCGCCGCCTAAAGCAACGATTTTTCCATCTGTATACTTTTCTGCCGCAGCCACAGCGATTTGAGGAATCTTTTCATAACTTTTCATCGTTAAGGATAGATGCGTCAATGGGTCAAGCACATGCGCATCAGCGCCATTTTGTGTGATGATGAGATCCGGTTGAAACAACTCGCATGCCTCAAAGAGTGCCGTCTCATAAGCAAGTAAAAACGAATCGTCTTCCGTAAAAGCATCCAGTGGTACATTCCAGCTAAAACCGTATCCTTCTTCAGATCCTCTCTCCGTTACCATCCCCGTTCCTGGAAATAAGTAGCGCCCCGTTTCATGGAGAGATAGTGTCATGACATCATTTCGATTATAAAAGGCCCATTGCACACCATCCCCGTGGTGAGCATCCGTATCGACATAAAGGATTTTACAGTGATATTTTTCAATCATCGCCGCCATGGCGACAGCCGTATCGTTATAGACACAAAACCCTGAAGCACGTCCGCGGAACCCGTGATGTAATCCACCGCCGATATGAAATGTGCGTTTATACTGACCAGATAAGACGAGGTCACATGCTTCAATCGTTCCGCCGACAAGGAGGGAAGCACCCGAATGCATGTCTTGAAACAAGGGAGTATCTTCCGTACCAAGACCGTACATCTGTGCCTTGAGTGGTGATAATACTCCGGTTCCGGCTGCTTTGACAGCAGCAATATAATCCTGATCATGAACGAGTGCCAATTCTTCATCGGTCGCATGACGTGGGGCGATACAAGGGATGTCATCTAATTGATGCATCGATTCAAGCAAGGAAACGGTTAATTCGAGACGGATTGGGTTAAATGGGTGGGTCTCGGAAAATCGATAGGTTGCTTCTTCAGGACTATACAGATAAGCAAAATCCTTCATCTGCTCACATCCGGTCCAAGTACATCGAATCCTTCTTTGCGTAACTTCTCGATGATCCGAATTGGATTCATCGTCTGAACACGAAACGCAACAATCCGGACATACGGATCGTCTGTTGGATACACGAGTACATTTAAAATATTAATATTCGTTTTAGCAAGCAGTGCGGAAATCTTCGCTAATGTACCTGCTGTATTCTCGACACGGATCTCGATTTGGGAACTTGGTTCGAGTGCACCCGTCAACTGAACGAATGTCCGTAACAGATCCGTTTCCGTGACGATACCGACAAGACGTCGACCGCGGACGATTGGCAAGCAGGATAAGCGATATTCATAAAACAGCACAGCCGCATCTTCTAGAAAATCAAGCGGATGGGCCGTGACAGGGCTTTCGATCATAATGCTTGAAACGGGATACTGTAGGTCTTGTTTTGCTGTGTCCGGATGAAAGATGCTACTCGCGCTTTGAATTTCCTTTAGTCCGACAAGACCGACGAGTTCATGACGGGCATTAACGACGAGAATATGACGAATCTGATGACGTTGCATGAGTTCAACCGCATGCGCGATGGAATTCGTCGGTTGCATCGTGATGCACGTCGTATTCATGATTTGTTCGATTAACATGACGATTCCTCCTCGAGCTCAGTCATACATGAAGCGTCTTCTCAAGCGTAGCGCATCAAAATGAGCGACGACTTCAGGTGAGACGTGTTTTCCGATACGTGCCATCAGGCAGTTAGCAGGGTGGGAGGCGATTTCCGGATCATCGGTCGGGAAAAAGACAAGACCACCATGGTTCATCATCTTCTCCATGATCTTCCGGTAATCCCACACTGATAGTCCACTCCCTTTTAAGTCCCAATGCCAATAATATTCAGTCGTTAGAATTAAATAATGTTCCATGGCAGGATCTAGCATGGAGATTTCAAGCAATTTTTTACCAATCTGTTGTCCGCGGAACCGAGAGGAGACTTCAATCGCCCCGAGTTCCAAGATGTACGGATTGTTTCCCTCACTCCATGTTTCATAGGGATCAGGATATAAGTAAGTCACATAACCGATGATTTCCGTTCCTTGACGAGCGACGATGATCCGTCCTTCTTCAAGGTCTGCGATCTCAACGAGCGCTTGATGTTGTTCAGCGGGTGGACGAAAAGCCGTTAACCCTGAATCGAGTGTATACGTTGCTAGTGTTTGACTCGGTACGGGACCTTCGATGTCAACAGGACCGAGTGATGTTTCATGCGTCCGATGATTGAATTGTTTTTCAAACATGTAAGCGTCACCACCTTCCTATTCATTATAGACGAAAGCGCTTGAGTAAAGAGAGGGATTTTTTAACAAATTGACGGCAAATGGATTGAACTGACGGATAACTAGCTTATAATAAAGAGGAAAACATAGAAGGGGAGGAACGAGACATGAAAGTTTTGAAAGCGCTTCCGGGGAAGCATTGGTTAGCAGAGTATGATGAAACGAACACGTACGACTGGAAAGATGCTGAGCAGTACTTTTCATGGGCGACAACGGGGAAAGTCAACATGGCCTATGAAGCAATCGACCGCCACGCAGAAGGCGAGCGGGCGAACAAGGATGCGCTGATCTATTTCGATGGAATGACGGAACAACGATTCACCTATGCAGACATGAAACGATTGACGAATAAAGCGGCAAACGTATTAGTCGATGCAGGAGTCAAAACGGGTGACCGGATTTTCATCTTCATGCCACGCTCACCAGAACTGTACTTTGCCCTACTTGGTGCACTGAAAGTTGGGGCGATCGTCGGTCCGTTGTTTGAAGCATTCATGGAACAAGCTGTTCGTGATCGTTTAGTTGATTCTGAAGCGAAACTACTCGTGACAACGAAAGCGTTGCTCCCGCGTGTTCCAGTTGGGGAACTGGAATCACTTGAAAAAGTAGTACTCGTTGATGAAGGCGTTGAAGAATCAGAAACATTACTTGATTTCCGAAAAGCGTTCAAGCAAGCATCCGATGTATTCGAACCGGTCTGGTTGGATCGTGAAGACGGATTGATCTTGCACTATACTTCAGGATCGACAGGGAAGCCAAAAGGTGTCCTCCATGTTCAAAATGCGATGATTCAGCATTTAATGACAGGACGTTGGGTACTCGATCTACAAGAAGACGATGTCTACTGGTGCACGGCTGATCCAGGATGGGTCACAGGAACAAGTTACGGTATCTTCGCACCGTTCTTAAATGGGGCAACGAACGTCGTTGTCGGTGGACGTTTCAATCCAGATTTCTGGTATAGTGTTATCGAGAAGTATAACGTAACGGTCTGGTATAGCGCGCCAACTGCTTTCCGGATGTTAATGGGAGCGGGGGCGGACGTCGCGAATCACCATGATCTTTCAAGTCTTCGTCATGTGTTGTCTGTCGGAGAACCATTGAATCCAGAAGTTATTCGTTGGGGAAAAGAAGCATTTGACCAACGCATTCATGATACATGGTGGATGACAGAAACGGGCGCGATGATGATTTGTAACTACAAGTCGATGGACATTAAACCGGGATCGATGGGGAAACCAATTCCAGGAACCCAAGCTGCGATCATTGATGATCAAGGAAACGAGTTACCACCGTTCCGGATGGGTAACCTTGCCTTGAAAACACCGTGGCCATCGATGATGCGTCAAATTTGGAACAATCCACAAAAATATGAATCCTATTTCTTTAAAGGATGGTATGTGTCAGGCGATTCTGCCTATATGGACGATGAAGGCTATTTCTGGTTCCAGGGGCGTGTCGATGACGTCATCATGACGGCTGGAGAACGGGTCGGTCCGTTTGAAGTTGAAAGCCGTCTCGTTGAGCACCCAGCAGTCGCGGAAGCCGGAGTCATCGGGAAACCAGACCCGGTGCGAGGCGAAATCATTAAGGCATTCATTGCCTTACGTGATGGTTATGAGCCAACGGATGAATTAAAACAAGAAATCCAAGCATTCGTCAAGGAAGGTCTAGCTGCTCACGCGGCCCCAAGAGAAATTGATTTCCGAGATAAGTTGCCGAAGACACGAAGTGGTAAAATCATGCGCCGTGTCCTGAAAGCATGGGAGTTGAACTTGGAAACGGGCGATTTATCGACGATGGAGGATTGAACATGAAAAAAGGATGAATCACCGAAACAGGTGATTCATCCTTTTTGTTAGTTTTCAGAAGCAGCATCTTTTTTCTTTTCATCTTGTTTCTTTTGTTGCTCTTGCTGTTTCTTCGCATCTGCCTCTTTTTTCTTAGCGTCCGCTTCGGCTTTCTTTTTTGCATCGGCTTCAGCTTTTGCTTTTGCTTTTGCATCAGCTTCGGCTTTTGCGTCGGCTTTTGCTTTTGCATCCGCTTCGGCTTTTGCATCCGCTTCGGCTTTTGCTTTTGCATCGGCAGCACGTTTTGCGTCATCTGCTGCTTTTTTCTTTGCCTCAGCATCTGCTTTTTCTTTAGCTTGATCTTGTTGTTTTTGTTGATCTTCTTTTTTCTGTGCGTCTGCCTCTTTTTTCTTTTCTTCTACTTCTTTCTTTTTCTTCGCTTCGGCTTTTTTCTTTGCTTCTTCGGCTTTTTTCTTCTTATCTTCTTCTTTGAAGCGACCACTGTTTTGGAAGTCATTTGCTGTTACAGAAGATGGTTGCGTGAAGCGGGCGCCAGATTTGAAGTAACTGCTGTTCGCACCATACGATGCATTCGCCATCTGTGACCAGAGCGTCTGCGTACGTTGGTAGTACGTTGACGGACCGATGAGTGAGTTGTTCTGGTCGTGTCCTGTCCAGACGGCAAGGGTTACACCAGGAGTAGAACCAACAAGATAAGAGTCTTTGACATCGTTGGTCGTACCCGTCTTACCGGCCCAATCTCCCGGTACGTTCAATCTAGCTTTAGCGAACGTCGCTGTACCTTTCGTGAAGACACCACGCATCATATCAAGTGTCAGGTAAGCTGTTCGTGGTTCATAGATCCGTTTTTTCTTCGGTTTTGCTTTATAGATATCTTTTCCGTCTTTCGTGATTTTCGAGATGATGTACGGTTGGACGAATTCACCATAGTTGGCAAGTGTCGCGTAAGCACCTGCAAGTTCGACAGGTGTGATTTCCATCGTTCCGAGTGCCGCAGAAGGGGCATAACGGATCGCATCAGGTACTTCAACTCCCATATCGACGAGTTTTTGAATCGAATTCGACATGTTCATCTTCTCGTAAATCTTAACGGCCGGTACGTTCAATGATAGTTCTAATGCCGTACGAACCGTTACATTACCACGGTAACGTCCACCTTCGTTCTTGATCGGACGATCGCCAGGTTGACGTGGTACAGTCTGGTAGTAGTACTCTTCATCATTAACGGTAGACCCTGGTGTGATCAAGCGATTTTCAATCCCGTTCGAGTAAACGAGGATTGGTTTTGCCGTTGACCCGATTTGACGTTTGGCTTGGAATGCCCGGTTGAAATCGTCAGCTTTTCCATCCATATACCGTCCGCCGACGAATCCGAGGATACGTCCCGTTTCATTTTGAACCATGACTGCTGCTGTTTCTTCTGGATCCTGTTTCGAAACGCTTTTTTTCGTTTTTGGATCGACGACTTGTTTGTATTGCATGCTTCCTGGGAAGTTCGCACTGTTCTTCGCAGGTTGTTGCATCGCTTCATGAATTTTTTTATCAAGTGTCAAGTGAACTTTGTAGCCGCCTTGGCGCAGTGCAACAAGTGCTTGATCTTGATAGTTGGCACGCACTTCTGCCAGTTCAGACGGTTTCACTTCATCTTCTTTCACGCCATCTTGTTTCATCAGATACTTCGTCATGATTTTCGTCGCTTCACGTTCGGCTAAATCGTAGACATACGGATACGTATCACGAGAACGTTTTGATTGTTTCGCGAAATCTTTCGTAATATCATGCTTGATTGCTTTTTCGTACTGTTCCTTCGTGATGTTTTTTGCGACATACATCCGCTTCAATACTGTTTTCATCCGGTTGACGCTTGGCGTCAAGTCCTTTTTGACAACGCCACCTTGAAGGTAAGGGGTGTAGTAATAAGGGTTTTTAGGAATCCCAGCGAGAAAAGCTGCTTGTGGTAACGTCAGTTTTTTCGCGGATTTGTTGAAAACTCCTTGTGATGCAGCCTCGATCCCAGCGATGTTACGACCGAGTGAATTGCGACCGAATGAGACGACATTCAAGTACGCTTGTAAAATTTCATCTTTTGACATCGCGTTTTCAAGGCGCAATGCTAAAAGAATTTCTTTCGCTTTCCGTTCGAATGAGACTTCGTTCGTCAAGATTTGGTTTTTGATTAATTGTTGTGTTAGCGTACTTCCGCCTGTGCGCGACGCAGAATTCGTTAGTTCTTGTAGAACTGCTCGTAATGTCGCTTTTGGAACGACACCATCGTGTTGATAGAAG
This sequence comes from Exiguobacterium sp. PHA03, assembly GCF_041945985.1. Classification (NCBI taxonomy): domain Bacteria; kingdom Bacillati; phylum Bacillota; class Bacilli; order Caryophanales; genus Exiguobacterium; species Exiguobacterium sp. PHA03. Next base: position 1,597,795 of record NZ_JAUTYQ010000001.1, on the reverse strand, counting down.
TCTACATCTTCCGTTGATAAAAGCGCATCGATCAAGTAAGGAGAAATCTTCTTGATATCGACAGGCTGACGTTCTTCATCTGTTGAGATGTTCGTCAGCTTTTCACCACTTCCCCAATAAATTTGGCTTGTGACGGCATAGCTGTTGACTTGTTGTTTCATCTCAGTCAATGGTGGTGCTTTTGTGTCCTTGACGAGCGAAGCGAAATAGCCGCCCGCTGCACCAACAGAAAAACTACCGACGAGTAAGACAGCTATGATGAGGAACAAAATGATGTTCCATGAAACATCATATGTGATATTTGACCAGTGCCGAACGGCTTTCGTCCGGGGATGATTCCAAAACTTGAACCAGTTCTCGCGCATAAATGATCTCCTTTGCATCTTAAACTTAGGTGTAAATTAATATTAAATCACAGATAGACGTATTATACCATAAATCTACTAATGAAATCGGACTTGACAGCGGATTCGCCTTCGACGTATCATGAAACCATCTTATTTTCGTATATTGCGCTAAACCATGATCGGAATATAGTAGTAAGTCACTCCCTGTGACAGAGACCTAGTGGTGCTGCGAACTAGGACACAGTGAACTTATGAATTACGCTTCCAGGAGTTTCTTGAGAAATCAAGCGGTCCGTCCCGTTATCGACGAACCAAGTGGTCCTTTTACACAAAAGGACAATTAGGGTGGTACCACGGAATATTCCGTCCCTTCGTTTTAGACGAAGGGACGGTTTTTTTTGTTAATAGTGAACTTTAGGAGGAGAAACAATGACGTTATTAGAGGATTTAGAATTTCGCGGGTTAATTAACCAAATGACAGATGAAGAAGGGCTGAAAACATTACTCGAGAATCCGACGACGCTTTACACAGGCTTCGATCCAACAGCAGATTCACTTCACATCGGACACTTGTTGCCGATTTTAGTCTTAAAACGATTCCAACAAGCGGGTCACCATGTCGTAGGTCTCGTTGGAGGGGCAACTGGGATGATTGGGGATCCGAGTGGTCGTGCAACGGAACGGTCATTGAACACATCGGATATCGTCGAAGAGTTCGCGAATCGGATTAAAGATCAACTGTCACGTTTCTTACCACTTGAAGGTGAAAACCCGGTCACGATCGCCAATAACTTAGACTGGACGAAAGATTTGACAATCATCGATTTCTTACGTGATATCGGAAAACACTTCCCGGTCAGCTACATGCTTGCGAAGGACTCTGTTGATTCACGTCTTCAAAACGGTATCTCATTCACTGAGTTCTCATACATGTTACTTCAATCGTTTGACTTCTTGAAACTTTACGAAGACAAAGGATGCCGTCTTCAAGTAGGAGGTAGTGATCAGTGGGGGAACATCACAGCAGGAATGGAGCTGATTCGTCGTGCTGGTCATGAAGAAAAAGCATTTGGATTGACAGTACCGCTCGTTACGAAAGCGGATGGTCAGAAATTCGGTAAGACAGCAGGTGGTGCGGTCTGGTTAGATGCTGATAAAACGTCACCGTACGAGTTCTACCAGTTCTGGTTCAATGTAGACGATCTCGACGTCATCAAGTTCTTGAAATACTTCACGTTCTTGACGCACGAAGAACTCGATGCACTTGCAGAAGAAGTCAAGGCAGCACCAGAGAAGCGCGTCGCACAACGTCGTCTTGCAGAAGAAATGACGGTTCTCGTCCACGGTGAAGAAGGTCTGACACAAGCACAACGTATTACGACGGCACTCTTTAGCGGAGATATTAAATCGTTGCAAGTCGAAGATATCGAAGATGCCTTCAAAGGCATGCCACGCTTTACACTCGGCGAATCAAACAACCTCGTCGACGTGCTCGTTGAGGCGAAGATTAGTCCGTCAAAACGTCAGGCACGTGAAGACGTCACGAACGGTGCGATCTACCTCAACGGAGAACGCGAGCAAGACTTAACGAAAGAAATCACTGAATCAGATGCAATCGGTCGCTTTACGATCGTACGTCGCGGAAAGAAAAAATACTTCGTCGTCGAGCATGCTTGATGATAAACGAAACGCTCCCTGCACATAGATGCAGAGAGCGTTTTTTAAGCTGTCCGGAATAAGCGAAGTGGCAACAAGCGAACGGCGATCGTCGTGGCAATGACGGCTTTGATCGTATCCCATAAGACGAAAGGATAGTTGATCGCAAAAGCATCTTTGAACGACAGATCGAGTACAGCCATCAGACCGAATGTTCCGAGCAAGTAGACTAAACCAAGTCCGAAGACGATCATCCCGATGAAGAGGGGGACGAAACGACGTGTTTTTTCAGCGATGAGACCGATGAAGAATCCGGCAATCGGAAAGGCGATCAAATACCCAACAGTTGGTCCGACGAATGGAGCAAGTCCACCTTTTCCGCCGAGAACAGGGAGACCAGCAGCTGCGAGCAATAAGAAGATCAAGACAGCAAGTCCACCGCGTTTTCCACCGAGAATGGCACTGACCGTCATGATTGCGAGCATCTGAAGTGTGATCGGAACGGCGCCGACCAGTTGGATCTGCGGCAAAGAGCTGACGGCTGCGATGATGGCAGCACCAAGGGCGATGAACGTTAAATCTCTTGTTTTCATGAATAAAGTCCTCTTTTCTATTTGTGTTAACTATGTATGTTTATAGGTTAACACAAATAAATAATTGGCGTCACTCTTTTTTTAAGACCAGGTATACATTTTCATGATATGTACAAAAAAAGCACCCACCGAAGTGAGTGCTGGAACAATCGATTAACGTGAGTAGTACTCGACGACGAGTTGTTCTTGGATTTGATCGTTCAATTCAGAACGCTCAGGAAGACGGACGAACGTTCCTTCGAGCTTCTCAGCATCGAAAGTAACGAAGTCTTTAGTTGCTGGAGCAACTTCGAGTGCTTCTTTGATAACGACAAAGTTCTTCGATTTTTCGCGAACTGAGATCGTTTGACCTGGTTTCACGCGGAACGACGGGATGTCGACGCGAGCGCCATCAACTTGGATGTGACCGTGGTTGACGAGCTGACGAGCAGCACGACGTGTACGAGCCATACCCATACGGTAAACGACGTTATCAAGACGTGTTTCAAGTAAGAACATGAAGTTCTCACCGTGAATACCAGGCATTTTGCCAGCATCGTTGAACATACGGTTGAATTGGCGTTCGTTTACTCCGTACATGTGACGAAGCGTTTGCTTCGCTTGAAGTTGAAGACCGTACTCAGACATTTTACGACGGCTGTTACCGTGTTGTCCCGGAGCGTACGGACGTTTTGCGATTTCTTTTCCTGTTTCAGTAAGTGAGATACCGAGACGACGTGAAAGTTTCCAAGCTGGACCTGTATAGCGAGCCATAATAAGACTCCTCCTTAGTGTTCGTTATTATTTGCATAAAAATAATAACGCCATCAAACCCACGTTACGCCCATTTCATGATGTGGCACCCTCGCTTGATAGCAAAGTTACACGATGCCCCTCCGGTTATTCACCGAGTCATGAAATGTGATACGTAAGCGATTTGACCGCTATCGTTATCATTTCTGCACTTTTACAAGTATACGGTGTGGACAATCGACTGTCAATCAGAATTACAGATGACGAAGTAGTGTCGTACAGAATGCTTCTAAACCAGCTTGGTCGACTTCATCGAAACGGTTGAATTCTGGGCTGTCGATATCGAGGACGCCGATCGTTTGTCCGTCTTTGACGAGTGGAATGACGATTTCAGAATTCGATGCCGCGTCACATGCGATATGACCTGGGAATTGATGAACGTCTTCGATCCGTTGTGTCGTTTGTTCTGCTGCGGACGTTCCGCAAACACCACGACCGAATGGAATACGGACGCATGCTGGAAGTCCTTGGAATGGTCCGAGGACGAGTTGGTTTTGCTCGGTATCCGTCAAATAGAAGCCGACCCAGTTGATACGGTCGAGGAATTGGTTGAGTAACGCGCTCGCATTCGATAAGTTCGCGACTTGATTGTCTTCTCCCATTAATAACGCATCGAGTTGTTTTGACAGCATGTCATATTGTTTCGTCCGGTCACCTTCATATGTCTTTGTTTCGAACATAATAAAATTCCTCCCGTGAAAAGCGTATTTTTTTTAGTTTAACGAGTTTTCGTGTAGCTGACAAACAATTGATTTTTGGACAAAGGATTCAAAACAGCGGAAGAAATCAGGAAAAGCCTCTGTAAATCTATGCAAAACGGTTGCGCTATACTATTATAAGGATAAGATTATTGCGATTTAGAGAAAATCTAAAGTCGTACGACAGAGTGGAGGTCGTGACAAATGTGGGCATGGGTGATCGGAGTCATCGTCATCGTATTACTCGTCATGCTATTCAGCATGATCAGTCGAAAAAAATACTACACGAAAATCGATGAACTTGATATGCGCAAACAAGGCATCGTCAGTGCATCGATTCCAAAGGAGTTGCAGGACTTAAAGCAACTACCGATGGCGGGTGAGACGGAGACGAAGTTCAGCTCCTGGCATCAAGCGTGGGAAGAGTTGTTAACGGTCCACGTCGCTCAAATCGATGAAACCCTTTACCGAGCGGAAGAAGCGCTCGATAAATACCGGTTCATCGCCGTCAAGAATGACCTTGAAGTAACGGAACAATTGATTGCGGAACTCGAAGGATTGATCGATGAGATGCTCGTCGAGATGTCGACGTTCAAAACGAATCAATCGGTTCTAGCAGAGTTGAAAGCGCAAGGGGAAGCTGATTCTGGGCAAGTTCGGAAATCGTTATTGATCCAAGCGAACTCATTCGGTCCGGCGCTCGCGCGTCTGGAAGAACGAAGTGAACAAATCAACGCGCACTGGAATGAGATGTGTCAATACGAAGCTTCGGGTGAAGTGACGAAGGCGTACGAAACAAGCTTGTTGCTTGAGCAAGAAGTAGCGACGACGCGTCAGCTTGTTGAACTCGTGCCGAAACAATGGAAGATTCTCGCACATGAATTGCGTCAACGGATTGATCAGCTCGGAGCGGGTTATAAGGAAATGTCGTTAGATGGGTATCCGCTTGAACCACTCGGTCTTCAATCCGAGATCAAACGGTTCGAGGAACAACGTCTGAGCCTTTCTGAAAAAATCGAGATGCTTGAAGTCGATGGTTTAGAAGAAGCGATTCAACAGTTATCAGCCGACGTTGATCAAATGTATGATACGTTCCGTCGTGAAGTTGATGCACGTCATCAAGTGAAAAAAGAAAATCAATCCTTGAAACAAAAAGCATTACGGATGCGCGAACGGATTCATCAATTGGCGCAAGAGTTCAGTATCTTACGTGAAAAGTATGAAATCTCAGCAGATCTTGGAATTCACTACGAAACGATCCAGCGTGACGAAGAGCTACTATTTGAAGCAGCAAAAGATCTCGATGAGTCGATTGCTGGGAAAATCATTCCGTTCAGTATGCTCGAAGATCAAATGCGCGATGCGATTCGCTTAGAGGAACAGTTGATGATTCAGTACGAACGCTTTACGGTCGAACTTCAAGCGCTTCGAAAAGAAGAGACAGAAGTGCGCGAACGGATCGTCGAATGGCGTCATCAGCTCTCGCAAACACGTCTTCGTCTGAAACGACTTGGATTACCGAACTTACCAACGGAAGTTGAAGAAGCACTACGTAATGCGAATCGTTCGCTACAGACGCTTGAGACACGGCTCGAAGAGTTACCGTTTAATGTCCGATCGATCGTTGCACAAAGCCAAGACGTCCAAGAAACGTTTAAACATGTGCAAGAACGGTTAGATACATTAGTGTTCGAAGTCACGTATGCCGAACGGCTCGTCCAGTATGCGAACCGATACCGTCGCCACGACAATGAGATACATATGTCGCTGACGATCGCGGAAACGAAGTTCTTAGCGGGAGACTATGAACGTACGATCGTCTTAGCGGAACGTGTCCTAAATGAATACGATCCGGACGCGATCGAACGCATTAAACGATCGTGTGCACCAGAGGAAACGTTGCACGTTTAAATCAGGATCGACAATTCAGGGTGACCGTCATGGTCACCCTATTTTTGTAAAAAGAGGAGTGAGTAGAATGGGAACACTATACGTAAACGGATTGATTCGAACGATGGCACATGAAGAGGACGTCCATTCAGCGATGTTCGTCGAGAAGACGCGGATCATCGCAATGGGGGAGGAAGGAAAACTACGTCGACGTTTCGGTAGACGTATCGATCAGATTCAAGACTTGAACGGAAAAGCTGTTTATCCAGCCTTCACAGACGCACATATTCATCTGATTGGCTACGGGGAAGCGATCAACCGTGTCGATGCCTCGCGTTATACGACGCTTGAAGCATTAGGACAAGCTTTCCTCAAGGCAGAACCAATCAATGGGATTCACGTGGCGGAAGGATATGACGAAACGAAACTTGACCGTGCGCCGACAAAAGCATGGCTGAATCAGTTGTTCCCGGACGCTCCCGCCTTATTAAAACGGACAGACCGGCATACCGCACTTGTCAACGATGTTTTATTCCAACAGCTCGGCTATAAAGCATCGACTGTCATCGATGGTGGAAAGATCGGCTTATCGGATAACGGCGAAGCTGACGGATTTTTGTACGATGCGGCGCTTGAACCTTTGTATGCGTTACAAGCTGGAAACTTAGAGCGAAACAAATCGTCACTCCGATCAGCAATCAAGAGTTTGTATCAATACGGCATCATTGCGGCACACACAGAAGATTTATCGTATCACGGAGATGTCGCGGAAATCCTCCAAGCATATAAAGAAGTGACAGAAGAGACAGGCTTCCATACACATCTACTCGTTCATCATCTTGTCATCGATGAGTTCGTGCAACAGCAACCAATTTTGCCATCAACGATGTCAATTGGTGCGATGAAACTATTCGTCGACGGCGCACTCGGAGGACGGACAGCTCTTCTCGGTCGTGGTTATTCTGATGATCCGACGACACGTGGTATCGAAGTGCATACACCAGAACAACTCGAACAACTCGTCAAGCGTGCACGTAGTTACGGGTTTACAGTTGCGGCACATGTCATCGGTGATTTAGCGATTGAACGATTCGTACAGGCGCTCGAGAAATATCCAGCACCAAAAGGCAAGCGGGATCGGATCATTCATGCGACGGTCGTTCGACCAGAAACACTTGCACGAATTCGGAAGTTACCGGTCTTGATTGACGTTCAACCGGTCTTTTTACTGGATGACGCAGACTTTATCGTCGATCGACTCGGATTGAACCGCTTAGACTGGAGTTATCGTTTACGTTCGTTAGCTGAGACCGGCGCATTATTATGCGGTGGGGCAGATGCGCCGATCTCTGACCCCGATGTCCGGCGTTCCCTGTATGCAGCGACGGAAGGAACAGCGGGACGTGTCAATAAGGCGAATGAGACGTTATCGATGTACGAAGCCTTGTTACTCTTTACGAAAAATCCACATCTCGCGACCGAGACACATGGACGCAAAGGATTACTCCTACCAGGATACGATGCCGATTTCGTCATCTTTGAAGAAGACTTCTATCGCTTGCGTGGTGAAGCCATCTTGAATAACCGTTTAGTGGAGACTGTCCAAGCTGGTAAAATCGTCTATCAGGCAGAAGCAGCCTTAGTTTGATGTTGCTTCTGCATAGTGCGAAATAGCTTCTGAATAAAAAGAAGATAGTCCAGGTGCATACGTATCGTAATAAGCGCGAAACCGTTCGTCGGACACGTACATCTGACCGAGTGACTCAAAAATAGATAACTCACATGGGTAATAGTACGTATCGATGAAGTCATGTTGTTCCTTGACGACCTGTTGAACGTCCGGGTCAGATGCCGCACGTCCGTCGCGGTAAAGGATCGTCAAGCGTTGATCGAGTTGTTTGTGCATGGCGCTAAGTCTTTCTTTCTCATTTGGGGTACGTTGTTTTTGTCTTTTTGCACTGATTCGATATGCGTCGGTGTCACCGTAGTGTTCCTCGACTTCCTCTGCATGTTGTTTTTCGTGCATGACGATCTCTTCGTGACGTAAACCGCGGAATAATTGTTCATCTTTCATGGGGAGTCCTCCTATTAAAGTGAGTAATGTTTGTTCAGCGAGTTGAGCGAGCATCTGATAATGCGAAGCTTTTTCTTGAAGTAGTACAATTTGTTTTTTCAATATCGTGTGATGACTGGAGTCAGATTGTGTAAGTAATCTTTGGATTTCTGACAGCGGAAAATCAAGAGAGCGATAGAGAAGGATTTGTTGTAAACGTAAAAGATCCTCACTGCTATAATATCGGTGACCGGCATCGTTGCGCTTTGGCACAAGGAGACCGAACGTCTCATAATGATAAAGCGTTCGTTTTGTGACGCCGGTAAGTTTGGCGATTTCCTGAGTGGAATACATCATCTGTGTACCTCCTTTGATTGGAGTATAAGGGGTGACGTAACGGAAGACGCAATAAAAAAATCTGCCCTGAGGAGGCAGATTTTTTTATTGTCATAAGAATGAGCGTTGAATCTTATGCCAAAATGTATTGTTCGTCAATTTGACGGTTTTAAGTTCTTTTTCAGAGAGCTGGATATCGACTGAATCCGTTCGTGTCAGGCTGAGTGCTTCGTTATCCATCCCGATGATCGGATAATCGTTTCCGTCCTCAATGATGCGTAACGAGAGTTTCCGTCCGCGGTTCAATAGGAAAGCAGAACCGAGTGTCCGGTACCGGTTATTGTTAACGGAAGCGATCTCGCTGACTTGAAGACAGTGGATCAATGGATCGACGATCGCACCAGAAAGTGACTTGTTATAAGCCGTAGATCCCGTCGGTGTTGAGATGACCATTCCATCCCCGCGGAATGTCTCAAACAGGAAGTCATCGATATAGACTTCGATTGCGAGTGATTTGATGATGCTCGACTTTACGGAACATTCGTTCAGACAGAGCATCGGTGGTCCACCGTTGATGGATGCTTCAAGTAGTGGATAACGACGTACTTCGATTTCGCCATCCGAGACACGATTGCCCGTCTCTTTAAAGATTGCTTCGACCGCAGAAAGATCATTGATATCAAAGTCACAGTAGAACGAGTTTGGTCCTTCAGCGAATCCGACATAGATCGCATCATCACGGAAACCTGTGAAGCGTGCCGCTTGCAAGAAAGCCCCATCTCCACCAATCGAGACGATGATGTTTGCTTGTCGATGATCTTGGACGACATTCAGTCCGTATCGTGTACCGACATCAATCAACTTTCGCACCTGCGTCTCGTGTCTTTGTGTATTTCGGTAGTACAGGTAGACATTATTTCGAGCCATGGTCAATTCCCCCTTGAAAGCGTTTCATGAACTCTTTTATTATACCTGTTTTTTAGAAAGACGGGTACTGAAGTCCATCAATTATGGCAGAATACTTGCCATCTTCGCAGATCATTCCTATAGTTAAATAGAAAATACAGTATATCCAATCAGGGGAAAAGGGGAATTCATATGGCAACGTTTAAAGGAAATCCAATCACACTTCAAGGTACAGCGGTTCAAGTCGGACAAACAGCACCAGACTTTCAAGTGTTAGCTAACGACTTATCGCCCGTAACACGTGATACATACCAAGGTGTTCGAATCATCAGTGTCGTCCCATCAATCGATACAGGGGTATGCGATGCGCAGACTCGTAAATTTAACGAAGAAGCAGCTAAAATCGAAGGTGTGACGGTCATGACGATCTCAAACGACCTTCCGTTCGCGCAACGTCGTTGGTGTGCGTCAAGTGGTCTTGATCAAGTCGTGACATTGTCTGATCACCGTGATCTTTCATTCGGTACACAGTACGGCGTGGCAATCGAAGAATTACGTCTGCTTGCTCGCTCTGTCTTCGTCTTAGATTCGAACAACGAGATCACGTATGTCGAATACCTCGAAGAATCAACGGATGAGGTAAATTTCGAAGCAGCACTCGCTGCAGCACGTGAAGCGAAGTAAGAATGGTTTACAAACGACGCTGAAGCGTTACAATGGAACTAATGATAGAAACGGCTCCCGCTCTACGGGGGGCCGTTTCGTTTTGGAGAGGATGACGTACATGGAGCCGTTAGAAAAGTTATATAAGGAATTAACACGTCAAACAAAACAAATCGAACGTGATCTTGATATGCCTTACCTAGAAGCGTTGACGACTGTGATTGACCGGTTGAACGATCGCCATACTGAAAATGTAGACAAAGAGGTCATTCGAAAGGCAGTATCGCTTGCTATTTTAGAAGGGATGAAACAAGCGCAACCGAACCATTTGCCGACGCCAGACAGCGTCGCTTTGTTTGCTGGTTATCTAATCGGGAAATTGGTAGGTAAGGAGGACATCCGACTACTTGAATTAGGAAGTGGAACAGGTGGTATGTTACACGCTGTCTTGAGTCAGCTTTCGACGGGCACATCTGCTGAAGCAGTTGAGGTAGATGAGACGTTAATTCGTTTATCGGCAGCGGTAACGGAATTACTCGACTATCCTGTTACGTATACGCATCAAGATGCGTTACGACCTTTGTTGCTAGATCCAGTTGATCTTGCGATGGCTGATCTCCCAGTCGGTTATTATCCGGATGAAGAGGCTGCTGCTTCTTACATCTTGAAACGAGATGAGGGTATGAGCTATAGTCATTTCTTATTGATCGAACAAGCGATGCAATATGTCAAACCAGGTGGGTTCGGTGTTTTTGTCATTCCGAACGGTTTGTTCCAGCATGATACGGAAGGCAAGTTGAAACAGTACTTTGAATCAAAAGCGCACGTCATCGGCATTTTACAATTGCCGTTAACCATGTTCAAACAAGAACAGGCAGCAAAAAGTTATTTGATCGTCCGTAATCATTTAGCCGGTATGAAGATGCCAAAACAAGCGTTACTTGCTGAACTACCATCTTTCACAGATGCCCGTGCGTTTGGTGGTATGGTGAAACAGATTGATGAATGGATTAACACAGAATTAAAATGAATTACGCAAAGTGATTGAAATCTGTCGTTAATTTGACTATTCTAGTTGTAGAACAGAAATAGAAGAAAACCTAAACAGATGTGAATGTTCATTGGATTCAAATGGAAAAGGGGAAAAATCATGGCAAAAATTATGGCGGTAAACGCAGGTAGTTCGTCTTTGAAGTTCCAATTGCTCGAAATGCCGAACGAAACGATGATTGCAGTCGGACTCGTTGAACGTGTCGGTAAAGACGATGCAATCTTTACGATTAAATATGGTGAAGGACAAAAGTATACAGATGTCCTCCCGCTTGCAACACATAAAGAAGCAGTCGAGTTATCCCTCGAAAAATTAATGGAGTTCGGAATCATCTCGTCTTACGATGAGATTAAAGGTGTCGGACATCGTGTTCTTCATGGTAAAGAAAAATATGCAGACTCTGTATTGATCACGGATGAAGTCATGCAAGATATCGAGTCGTATACAGAACTCGGACCACTTCACATTCCACCAAACTTGATCGGAATCCGGGCATTCCAAGCATTGCTTCCGGAAGTGCCGCAAGTGGCGGTCTTCGATACGGCGTTCCATCAAACGATGCCAGAAGAAAACTTCCTTTACAGCTTACCGTATGATTACTACACAGAATACGGTATCCGTAAATATGGTTTCCACGGTACGAGCCACAAATATGTTACGGAACGTGCATCTGAATTACTTGGTCGTCCATTAAAAGACCTTCGTTTGATCTCATGTCACTTAGGTAGCGGAGCATCAATCGCAGCAGTTTCGGGTGGCGAATCAATCGATACGACGATGGGCTTCACACCGCTTGAAGGGATCACGATGGGAACACGTTCTGGTTCACTTGACCCAGCTTTGATTCCATTCTTGATGGAGAAAACAGGGAAAACAGCGGAAGAAGTCTTGAACGTCATGAACAAAGAGTCTGGAATCTACGGACTCTCAGGTCTTTCAAGTGACTTGCGTGACGTCCAAACGGCTGCGAAGGAAGGAAACCACCGTTCAGAGATGGCACTCCGTATCTTCGCGAACCGTATCCACGGATACATCGGGCAATATGCTGCTGAGATGAATGGTGTTGACGCCATTATCTTCACAGCTGGTGTTGGGGAAAACTCAGATTCAATCCGTGAGCGTGTCCTACGTGGTCTCGAATTCATGGGCGTTTACTGGGATCCATCACTCAACAATGGAGCTCATGGAGAAGAACTCTTCATTAACTACCCACACTCACCAGTCAAAGTCATTATCATTCCAACGAATGAAGAATTGATGATCGCACGCGATACAGTTCGTGTTGGTGGATTGGTTGCTCAAAACGCATAATTTTTAAAAAGGACTGAATCGTTAATACGACAATTTAGTCCTTTTTTTGATGAAATCCCAGAAAAGTGATACGCGAACGTATGATCTATTGTTACGGCGTTTGTCATACAACGAAAAAAGAAGCGTCATCATCGTAAAAATAAACCTAAAAAAGGGTCATTTCTTAAAAAAATGAGTCTTTTGTAACATAACGGTAATAGTACAGACATATTTTTGTGGTCTATATGTAACGGCACTACTTGCTTTTGTCATGTATATTAATCTCAGTTAACAAACACGAAACAATGATGGAGGAGAAAATACATGATGAAACGAATGCTCGCAAGTGTTTTAACGGTCGTGTTAGCACTCAGTTCGTTCGCAGGTCTTCAAGCAGAGGCTGCAACTAAGAAAAGCGTCAAGTCAACAGTCGATAGCCTAGTCATTCGTCAAAAAGCTACTACTTCTTCGAAGAAACTCGGTCTTCTATATAAGAACCAAACGTTATCGTACAAAGCAAAAACAGGGAACTGGTACAAAGTAAGCTACAAAGGTAAGACGGCTTATCTTAGCGCGAGCTACTCGAAGGTCGTGACGTCAAGCGGATCAAAAAAACAATCTACGGGCGGTTGGAAAACAGTCACGAACGTGAGTGCGACAGCTTATACACCGTATGATCCAGGCAGTGGCAACCTGACAGCAATCGGTTGGAACATCAAAAGCTCGAAAAAGAAAGTCGTAGCTGTTGATCCACGTGTCATTCCACTTCGTTCGACAGTCAAAGTGTATTACAAAGGGAAGTTGAAAGGGACATATACAGCTGCTGATACTGGCGGTGCCATCAAAGGTAAGAAGATGGATATCCTTTACTACTCTCGTTCAGAAGCATTCAACTGGGGTCGTCGTACCGTTACAGTAAAATACAAATGATTTCAAACCATCGGACATTGGTTCGATGGTTTTTTGTTTAAGCAGGTCGTCAAAAAGCCTCTCTTCCTTTGAGATGAAGGGAGAGAGGCTTTGTTTGATAGAAGAGTGGTTCATAAACGAACGATCAAGACGTCACATTTTGCGTAACGCGTAATGCTTTCAGAGACACTACCGATGAAGAAACGCTCAACAGCGTTTAAGCCGGTCGCGCCACAGATGATTAAATCAGCATCGTGATTAGGAGCAAGTTTTTTGGCAATCGTGACTTTTGGAGAACCGTATTCAATTGCAACTTCGACTTCCTGTACACCGCGATCTTGAGCGGTCTTGACATATTCGTCTAGCAATTCCTTCGCGTAAGATTCAGCACGTTCCGTGATGGTACGGTCATATGCTTCTACTGTTGCGAACGTCCGTGTATCAATGACGTGTGCGATGATCAATTTTGCATCATTTCGCAATGAAACATCGATTGCCGTCTCGAAGGCACGTTCTGCCTCTTTTGAGCCATCTACTGCTACAAGTACATTATGATAGACGATTGCCATGATGAATCCATCCCTTCGTAATCGATATGATGAGTACACCCTAATTATACCATTCTCTTACTGGAAGCGGACGAAACATTCAACGAGTTCTAAAAATTGTCCTACCTTTCCATTCCGTCGTAAGATGGAGTCAGTGAAAGGGGGCGATGCCAAGATGAGGCACGCGTTAATTACAGCAGGTACAAAAGGACTGGGAGAACGAGTAACACGCCAGTTATTGGAAGAAGGATGGAAAGTAACAGCGTTCCATCGTTCTGAACCCGAGTTTACACATCCGAATCTTGTGACGATTCAAGCAGACGTGACGAACCAAGAAGAAGTGGAACACGCAGCTCAACAAGCGATTAACGAGCAAGGTCGGATTGATGCGTTGATACTTAATGCAGGACCATATATATTCGAGCGGAAAGCATTAGTAGATTATAGCGATCAAGAATGGAATGAAGTCATTATCGGGAATCTGACCGCTAGTTTCTGGTTATTACGTCAAGTATTACCCGTCATGCGTAAGCAAGCCTATGGTCGAATCATCACGTATGGTTTTCCGGAAAGTGCGACAGCGCCAGGATGGGTGTGCCGGGCGGCGTTCGCTGCTGCTAAAAGCGGGATGGTGAGTTTGACGAAGAGTGTGGCGCTTGAAGAGGCAGAGCACGGCATTACGGTCAACATGGTCAATCCGGGGAACATTGTCGGTGATAACAAGACGAAACGGATTTCCGAAGCAGAGCAAGATGAAGAAACACCGGTCGGAAGAACGGGTGTCGGGGAAGATATCGCTCGCGCCATCTCCTTCTTACTCGCAGAAGAATCAAGTATGATCACAGGTGCGATTCTTGATGTGACAGGGGGCGTCAATGTCGTCCATCAATCCCGTAAGTAAATAAAAAACACCTAATCCATCGCTTGGATTAGGTGTTTTTACTGATTTAAGATGATGGAATCGATTGAAGGTGTTTTGGTGTGCGAGTTAACGCAACCGGACCTTCCGCAGTAAGATGGATATCATCTTCGATCCGGACGCCGCCGACTCCGGGAACATAGATACCTGGTTCGAGCGTGTAGACGATACCAGCTTCAGCCGTCAGTAAGTTGTTTGAAGCGAGGGACGGGAATTCGTGAACCTCGATTCCGAGTCCGTGACCGACGCGATGTGTGAAGTACTGACCGTAGCCAGCCTCTGTGATGACGTCGCGGGCTGCTTTATCCAACGAGCCGAGTGTCGTACCGATCTGACTCGCTTTTGTCGCGGCTTCAAGTGCTTGGCGGACCGTTTCATAGATTTTCGTCTGTTCTTCGCTTGCCTGACCATAAATGAAGGTCCGTGTAATGTCTGAACAGTAGCCTTTCCAAATGACACCGAGATCGAATAGGACGAAATCGCCTTCTTGGATGACGCGGTCACCTGGGACACCGTGTGGATCAGCACTGTTTGCACCAAATAGGACAAGCGTATCGAACGACATCTCGCGGACGCCTTTTTTCTTCATTTCATATTCGATTTCCGCAATGACTTCGATTTCCGTGATACCTGGACGGATCGCTTGTTTACCGATTTCGATCGCTTCATCCGCAAGTGCTGCTGCTTCTTGAAGGATAGCAATTTCTTCCGGTGTTTTCTTCAAGCGAAGCGCTTGTAAGGACTCACCAATATCAAGAATGGCTGCATTTTCAAGATGTGAGCTCAGTTCTTGATATCGACTAAACGTCATATGTTCACCTTCAATACCGATCCGATTGTTTGAATGTTCAAATGTCTTGAATAATTCAGCTAAACGATCGAATGGATTTTCATGATCCTCATACGTGACGACGTCTCCTTCCCAAGGACTCGCTGCAACGATACTTGCTTCGAGTGCCGGGCAGAATAATACATGTTTGCCGGTTACATCAACGAGGACTGCCATGACACGTTCGTGAGGTTCGGCGTAGACTCCTGAAAAGTAAAAGACATTCGCCTTTGAAGTAATGACAGCTAAATCGATTCCTTGTTCTTTCAAGAAAGCACTAATGTAATTCGTACGTTCGCTCATATGTGATTCCACCTCTCTGCTCATTTTCTACATAAGTATACCATCGTCCGATTCGAAAAACATTTATCGTAAATCAGACTAGTACACGTTTTCATCTTTAGAGTAGTACAGTATAATGACAGGAGAGTAGAAAAAAGGAAAAGAAGGGATACAGTATGCCTACGAAACACGAACAGATCATTCGACATATCGAAGATCTTGATGTCGGAACGAAGATTTCCGTCCGACAAATCGCGAAGGACTTGACCGTATCCGAAGGAACGGCCTATCGCGCCATCAAGGAAGCGGAGAATCTTGGGTTCGTCTCGACGATTGAACGAGTCGGAACGATTCGAATCAAAAAGAAACAAAAAGAAAATATTGAGAAGCTGACATTCGCGGAGGTCGTGAATATCGTCGATGGTCAAGTTCTCGGTGGAAGAAACGGATTACACAAGACATTGACGAAATTCGTCATTGGCGCAATGAAGCTTGAAGCGATGATGCGTTACATCGATGTCGACAGTCTCGTCATCATCGGGAACCGTGAAAAAGCACACGAACTTGTGCTTGAAGCAGGGGCCGCTGTATTGATCACCGGTGGATTTGATACAACGGAGGATGCAAAACGATTGGCGGATGAGATGGAGTTACCCATCATTTCGACGTCATACGATACATTTACGGTCGCAACGATGATCAACCGAGCGATTTATGATCGATTGATCAAAAAAGAAATCTTACTCGTCTCGGATATCTTGATCCCTTTACATGATACGTTCTATTTACAGACGACGGATCCGATTTCACGTTGGCACGAGTTGAACGAACAGACGAAACACAATCGTTACCCTGTCATCGATGAACAAATGAAGGTCGTCGGTGTCGTGACGGCGAAGGACATCATTGACCGTCCACATGACTGGGCTGTTGAAAAAGTCATGACGCGGCATCCAATTACGGTCGGCATTCGAACGAGTGTCACGAATTCTGCGCATCAGATGGTATGGGAAGGCATCGAAATGTTACCGGTCATTGACCAGTATGGGCGATTGCTTGGGATCATTAGCCGTCAAGATGTCCTCAAGGCGTTGCAACTGGCGAATCGCCAGCCGCAGGTCGGGGAGACGTTCGATGATCTGATCACAGGGCAGATTAAAGCGGCAGAGGACGAACGGGGACCGTACTTATCCCTTGAGGTTTCTCCACAAATGACGAATTTCATGGGGACTGCTTCAAGTGGTGTATTGACGACGCTTCTCGTCGAAGGGGCGACGCGAATGTTGCGTCACATGAAGAAAGGTGACCTTGTCATTGAAAACGTCAGCATCTATTTCATTAAACCTGTTCAGATCGAGAGCACGGTAACGATCCGGGCCAATGTCTTTGACGTTGGTCGGAAATTCGGGAAAGTCGATGTCGAAATGTATCAAGGTACACAAATCGTTGCGAAAGCACTCGTGACTTCGCAACTCATCGATCGTTAAGTGAATACAAAAAGAACCGAAGTCGATTGACTTCGGTTCCTCTGAATCTCGCTCAGGATTGCTCCATCTCACGGACGACATATGGATAAATCTTTTTGTAACGGATGAATCCAGCGATGAATGAAGCAACACCGACGATGATTAAAATAGAACAGACAACTTTTCCGACGAGTGTCGTTAATCCGTTCCCGGAAACGAACTGATTGACGGCAAATAGGATGACGAACAGACTCAACCAAATGCTCGCTTGTGTATTGAACAAGTATTTTCGGTTCGTACTTTTCGTATGGAACGCGCGGCGTTTTGCTAACAAATACCCACCAAGCGAGAAAACGATGAGGGCGATGAGGATGAATTGCATGTTAAAAGGACCTCCTTTTTGTCTTCATCTAGTATCATATCAAGATTATAGGAGCTGTGCACAGTGAAAGAGCAAATCAAACAAATGATTGAAGCTGCAAATACGATCATCATTCATCGTCATGAACGACCGGATCCCGATGCACTCGGTAGTCAGTTCGGCTTACAATTGACATTGCAACACCAGTTTCCTGAAAAAACAGTCTTGTCGGCAGGTGAGATGGCGACATCATTGTCATTTATGGGGAAGCTCGATCAGGTAGAAGACGAGTTATACAAAGAGGCGTTAGTCGTGATTTTGGATACGGCGAATCAAGCACGGATTGACGGGAAGGTCGCGATGACAGGAAAAGACGTCATTAAAATCGACCATCATCCCGATGAGGATCCATACGCGTCAGTGCAACTCGTCGATACGACGATGAGTTCGACATCGGAACTGCTCGTTCATCTATTGAATGAATGGGGATACGACATTCCGGCATCAGCTGCTATTCAATTCTATGCGGGAATCGTCGGTGACACGGGACGTTTTCAATTCCGTGGTACGACGAAACGAACGTTTGAAGTCGCGGCGCAATTGATTGATGTAGGGATTGATACAGATTGGTTGTATCGCAATATGTACCAAACAGAACTGGCGGCGCTTCATCTACAAGGATATGTTCTTCAACATCTCCAATTGACGGATCAAGGCGTCGGTTATGTCGTTTTGACACAGGATACATTGAAGCAATTTGGAGCAACGGTCGAACAAGCATCGTTACTCGTCAATAGTTTTGCCGGTTTACAAGGAATGAAGTGCTGGGCGCTGTTCCTCGAAACGGATATGGAAGTTCGCGTCCGAATTCGCTCGAAGGGTCCAGTCATCAATGAAGTAGCAAAAGAATTCAATGGCGGTGGACATCCAATGGCGTCTGGTGCGACGATTGAACAGTTAAGTGAAGTCGAACGTGTCGTTAATCGTCTGAATGAGGTCGCTGCGAACTTCCAGTTTTAAATGGAAAAAAGGCTGCTCGGTCTCATTCCTCTCATGAGGAAGCGGAGCGAACAGCCTTTTTATGCTTATTTCGTTTTTGTTTCTTCTTGCGGAATGAACCATACGCCACGATCGGTGTGGTCTTCAATGACATTCAGTTGAAGTTCAGCGACCGACTTGCGAATCTTCTCAGCGATTTCTTCCGTTTCAGTAAAAGCAGTAACACCTAACTTTAGTTGTTCAACCTTTTCACGTGCGATTTGACTACGATTCAAAATCATGAGAAATGCTCCTTCCGTACCCGTCATGATATTTCTATACTTATTGTAGCGAATAATAAATCAGATGGCGAGTACTTGAGTTAGTTAGATATGAATGTTCTGAAAACTTTTTAAGCTTTCATCAGAAGAGAGAGGAGAATAGAAGATGCACTTAAATGTCCGGACACAATATAGTCCCTTACAAAGTTTGATTCGAATCGAGACGTACCTCGATGAGCTTGTTCATCGTCAGCTTGGACGAGCGATCATCTGTGAAACGACATTAACCGGAGTTCCGGCATTCATCGAGGCGTGTCAGCGTCGACAGTTACAACCGGTCATTGGCTGGGAACAGCGAATCGAGGAAGAAGACTGTTGTATCTTGTGGTTTGCTTTTTCTTCTGATGGCTTACGGCAATTGTACCGATTAGCTAGTGAACAACCGGTTATTGAAGCCTCATCGCTCATTGCGGTGCTCGTTCCGCTTCGTCAGGCATCGGAAGATATGACACGTCTACGTCGTTCCGTCGTGCAGTGGATGGGACACGTTCAAGGGGCGCGTACATATATGGGAGTGACTTCGAGTCGCTCGACGGTCGAGCGAGAGAGTCGCATGCGTTATCGGGAAGTAGCCGCATCACTCGGTGTAGAGACAATCCCGGTCGATCCTGTCCGTTATCTTCATCGAGCTGAAGCCCCAGCTTATCAAGCAATACGTGCGATCCGTGAAGCAACGACGTTCCAAGATCAAAAAACAGATCGTTTGATGCATTTAAAGACTCGAGAAGAGTTACTCGAAGACTTTACGGAGCGAGAAATCACGATGGCTGAGCAATTTGCCGCGACATCTGAACGCTTAGAGTTACCGTTCCAGCAACGTCCATTACCGCGCGTCGCAGAAGATTCGAATGCGATGCTACGGACGCATGCTGAAGAAGGATTACTGGCACACGGTCATGAAAGTAAAGAAGCGGCGGAACGTCTCGCCTATGAACTGTCCGTCATCGAACAAACCGGATTTGCTGATTATTTTTTGATCGTCGAGGAACTTATCCGACGAGCAAAGGCGAAAGGCATTCATGTTGGACCTGGTCGTGGGTCGGCAGCAGGCTCTCTCGTTAGTTATGCGCTTGGAATCACGACGGTTGATCCGTTGAAATATGGATTACTCTTTGAGCGGTTTTTGAATCCAGAGCGGATTTCGATGCCGGATATCGATATCGATATCGAAGATGAACGACGCGAAGAGGTATTAGAAGATCTCGTGATGCGTTACGGAAAAGACCATGTCGCTCAAATCGGAACATTATCAACGCTTGGTGCCAAAGCCGCTCTGCGAGACGTCGGACGAACACTGGAGTTTTCAAAAGATGAACTGGATGCTGCAGTCAAACAACTTGGGAAATCGACGACGTTACAAGGAATCGAACAAAATAAACAGACGTATCGCTGGTTCTCTGGAAGTGAAAAACGTCGACAACTCTTACAGCTAGCGCAAGCAGTCGAAGGTCTCCCGCGACAACGTTCGGTTCACGCAGCCGGCGTCGTCATCGGGTCAGAGAATCTCGTCGAGACGACACCCTTAGAGACAGGACCGAACGAGCGATACGTGACGCAGTTCCTGATGCAAGCATTAGAACGTCAAGGATTACTGAAGATTGACTTGCTGGGGCTGCGCAATCTTAGTCGTTTGCGTCGGATGGAAGAATTGATTCGAAGAGAACACCCCTCTTTTACGCTCTCGCAAATTCCAGAAGAAGATCGTGCGACGTTCCAAGTCTTTGCCCGCGCTGAGACGGATGATATCTTCCAATTCGAATCACCAGGCATGAAACAAACATTGCGAGAAGTGAAACCGAATCGATTTGAAGATTTGGTCGCCACGATGTCGCTCTATCGTCCAGGACCGATGAAATTCATTGATCTGTACGCAAAACGAAAAGCCGGTCAACCTTATCAGATGGTACATCCTGTATTAGAAGAGGTGCTGGCGTCGACATATGGCATCATCGTCTACCAAGAGCAAGTCATGGAAATCACACGGCGAGTGGCTGGTTTTACGCTTGCTCAAGCAGATATATTACGACGTGCGATTTCCAAGAAGAGTACGGATTCGCTCGAACAGGAACGTCTCCATTTTTTAGAAGGTGCACGAACGAATGGATTCGATGATACAGTAGCACATTCACTTTATGAACAAATCGAACGTTTTGCCGGATATGGATTTAACCGAAGTCATGCAGTCGCCTACTCAAAGATTAGTTATGCCCTTGGGTATATCAAAGCGCATTTCCCGCAAATTTTCTTTCTCGTTTCGGTGGAACAACCGGAACGCCTCGTCCGGTTGATGCGCGAACGACGTCTCCCTGTCCTATCACCGGACGTCTGGATTTCCGATTATCGTTCTTCACTAGAGGGAAAGGGGATTCGACTTGGAATCCATGTGATTAAAGGTATTTCCGAGCGAGAGTTCGAACGGTTAAAAGAAGCGTCGAAGCACACGGCGACGATCGCCGATCTATTGACTCATGTCGGATGGGGTAAAAAGGAACGAGCAAAAATCGAATTACTACTTTATAGTGGCGCATTAGACCGAGCGACGCACGGCGATCGTGGACTCGCTGAACAAGAGGTGCTCGAGTACTTCACGGAATCATCGAATACCTTATTACCGGACGAACTGGCAATCCTCGGGAAACGCCGGACACAGAAGTCATCGAAACGAAGCGATTCCGACTGGGCACGCCTGGAACGAGATGCACTCGGATTCTGGTTAACGTATTCTCCTTTGACGACAGCGATGAAAGCACCGGTCGAATCTGCTTATTTTCATGATCTTAGTGTCGGAGCAGACACGCATTATTTAATCTGCTATATTGATCAAATCCGAGAATTCAAGACGAAACGCGGTCAAGAGATGGCGGTCATTCAAGCGGTTGATGGGTATTCAAATGAAGAAGTCGTCGTATTCCCAAGTCAGTATGAGCGGTTCCGTCGTTCTCTTTATTTAGGGAATGTCTTATTGATCGAATTGAAGGTTCAAGATCGTGAAGGGGAGCGCCAATTCATTTTGGAACGGCTCCGGCCACTCGGACAAGATGTATTGTTCGTCAAGCTAACATCAAAAAATGAGCTAGCCACACTCGAACAATTGTTAGAAGCTGCGCCAGGCGATATTCCAGTCGTCGTTCGCTACGCTGATTCACGCGAGACGAAATCGTTACCGCCACTTTATGCAGTTCGGCATGATGAGGAATTATTAGCTCGTCTACGTATGCAGTTTGGTGAGGATCATGTCGTCCTGAAAAATGTGCCTCGCTCAAACTAGTAGTAGGTAATAAGATTTGTTATAATAAAGGGTAATTGGTCTGACCAATGCCACCGATTAAAGCAACCGACTGAAGGGTCAGAAAGGTGGTGCCGTATCGATATGGAGAAGAAACGAAATGCGTTTGAAGCCAATATCGCGGCGATTAAATTGATGATCGAACAAGATGGATTAGTTCCAGGAGACCGAATCCCATCGGAACGGGAACTGGCAGAACGACTATCCATCAGCCGACCGTCCGTACGAGAAGCATTACGGACGCTCGCTTATTTAGGCATCGTCGAGACACGACATGGAGGCGGAAGCTTTCTGTTGAACCGTGACGATCATACCTATATTCAAATCATCGCTCAATTCTTAGTGACTGGCGATTCGAAGTTCGAAGACTTGGCAGGAACGCTCCGCTTGCTTGAGCAAGCAGCGCTCGCGCAGCTGGATGACCTTTCGGTGCTTGCACCAGTCGTTGCATCCGATGCAGCGTTTCGTGAGACATTGATTCAGACGGTCGATAACGATCTGTTTGAACGAATCTGGCGACAAGTCAATGCCTTCCATAAAAGCTTCGGTCAAGGGGAACTCTATACGCAAGTGGAACGGGAACAACTCTTGAACCGCCCATAGATGACAAGGGGGAACTGAACGTGCAAGCATTTTTTCGAAAACCTAAAAAGTTCGTCACGTTGACTTCAAAGGAGCAACGTGTCGATGTGCCTGTTGGCTTAATGACAAAATGTCCGAAATGTAAATTGATCCAATATACGAAACAACTAGAAGCGAACCTACGCGTCTGTTCATGTGGATATCATCATCCATTGACTGCACAAGAACGTTTTACGCAATTATTTGATGAAGGTTCGGTAACATATTTTGATCTGCCAGCAGTTCAAGCGGATCCCCTCGGATTTGAGGACTATCCGGAAAAATTAAAAGGAGATCAAGTCAGAACGGGTCTTAAGGAAGCGATCGTCTGTGGCGTCGGGAATGTGAATGGTCACCCACTCGTCGCTTGTGTCATGGATGCGCGATTCCGGATGGGCTCGATGGGAGCTGCCGTTGGTGCTGCAATTTCTGAAGCTGTTCGTTACGCGACGAAACATC
Source organism: Exiguobacterium sp. PHA03 (assembly GCF_041945985.1). Taxonomy (NCBI): domain Bacteria; kingdom Bacillati; phylum Bacillota; class Bacilli; order Caryophanales; genus Exiguobacterium; species Exiguobacterium sp. PHA03. The sequence goes on along the minus strand of NZ_JAUTYQ010000001.1, from coordinate 1,574,521 downwards.
GTCTACCTGTCACGATATTCTCTGCTTCAGGTGGGGCACGGATGCAAGAAGGAATGGTCAGTCTCATGCAGATGGCGAAATCGAGTCTCTTTTTAAAACAGCATTCAGATGCAGGGTTACTCTATATTTCTTGTATGACCCATCCGACAACCGGTGGTGTATCAGCAAGTTTTGCGATGCTAGGTGATTTCAACATTGCTGAACCGGGTGCGTTGATTGGATTTGCGGGTCGCCGGATCATCGAACAGACGATTCGTGAAAAACTACCGGAAGATTTCCAAACAGCAGAATTCTTATTGCAAGCAGGTCAACTGGACGATGTCGTATCACGACACGATCTGAAGACGTACTATACGCGAATCTTAAAGCTACATGCGGAGGGAACGAACCATGCAACCATTTGACCAACCAGTCATCGCGTTACGCGAAAAAATTCTTGAACTTCATGACATGGCGGAAACGCAAGGACTTGACTTCAAGGAAGAACTGCAACTTCTTGAAGAACGCCTTCATCGGTTAGAACTCGATATTTACGGGAATATGAAAGCGTGGAATCGTGTTCAGTTGGCACGTCATCCAGAACGTCCAACGACACTCGATTACATTGAATCGATTTGTGAAGATTTCATCGAACTGCACGGTGATCGTCATGGGTATGATGATGCAGCAATCGTCGGTGGAATCGGAACGCTAAATGGTCGTCCCGTGACGATCATCGGTCATCAACGCGGAAAAGATACAAAAGAGAACATTCGTCGTAACTTCGGGATGCCACATCCAGAAGGGTACCGGAAAGCACTGCGTCTCATGCAACAAGCGGAAAAATTCAACCGACCGATCATTACGTTCATTGACACGAAAGGAGCATATCCAGGACGTGCGGCAGAAGAACGCGGTCAAAGTGAAGCCATCGCGAAAAACTTGTTTGAGATGGCTGGGATGACTGTGCCAATCATCTCGATTGTCATTGGTGAAGGCGGTTCAGGTGGTGCTTTAGGAATCGGCGTTTGTGATCAGCTCTTGATGCTTGAGAACTCGACGTATTCCGTTATCTCTCCTGAAGGTGCTGCAGCATTATTGTGGAAAGATGCGAGTCTTGCGGAAAAGGCTGCAGAATCGATGAAAATCACAGCACCTGATTTGTTACGCCTTGGAATCGCGGATGCTATCATTCCTGAAGTCATCGGAGGAGCACATCTTGATGTGTCATTACAGGCGGATAAATTAAAATCTGTCTTGGTACAGAAGCTCGAAACTTTGGTTCATCTGACCAAGGAAGAGCTCCTCGATCAACGGACCGAAAAATATCACCAAATTGGCACATAAGCACCATGTAATCGCTATCATGATTGATATTCCTCATTTCCGGAATTGATGATGAAAAAGATAGTGAAAGTTTATGCAATCTGCCCTGTTGTAAAACAAGAAAACAACGTGCTATTTTAGATTCAGATTAATGGAGAGGTGATTAACGTGAGTTTAAAACGGATTGCTGTCTTAACGAGTGGCGGTGATGCACCAGGTATGAACGCCGCGGTGCGTGCTGTCACGCGTAAAGCGATTTTTCATGGCTTAGAAGTATTCGGTGTCTACAACGGGTATCAAGGATTAATCAACGGGGACATCGTCCAGTTGAACCTTGGATCAGTTGGTGACATCATTCAACGAGGTGGAACGTTCCTACGTTCAGCACGTTGCCCTGAGTTCCGTACAGAAGAAGGACGAGCAAAAGCGGTCGTCAATCTTAAGAAATTTGAAATTGATGCACTCGTCGTCGTAGGCGGAGACGGGTCGTATCGTGGTGCCCAAAAATTGACTGGACTTGGCTTCCCGACAATCGGACTTCCAGGTACGATCGATAACGATATTCCTGGAACGGACTATACGATCGGTTTTGATACAGCGCTCAACACGGCGCTTGAAGCGATCGATAAAATCCGTGATACAGCATCGTCGCATGAGCGGACGTATGTCATTGAAGTCATGGGACGCGATGCGGGTGATATCGCATTATATGCAGGACTTGCTGGTGGAGCAGAATCGATTCTTGTTCCTGAACGTCCTGAAGATTTAAAAGAAGTCCTCGATCGCATTCAAAGTGGTGTCAACCGCGGTAAGAAACACTCGATCGTCATCGTCGCTGAAGGTGCAGGTCGTGCTCAGGACGTGGGAGACGCTATCGCAAAAGAAACAGGTCTCGATACACGCGTCACGGTTCTTGGTCACGTTCAACGTGGTGGAGCACCGACGGCAGCGGACCGTGTACTTGCAAGTCGGATGGGGGCACATGCCATCGAAATCCTACTTCAAGGAAAACAAGGACGTGTCGTAGGTGTACGTGGTGGCAAGATGATTGATCTCGATATCGATGAGGCACTCGACGCAAACAAACATGAGCTGGATCTTGAAATCCTTGAGCTTTCAAAACAGCTTTCGATTTAACGAACGTCGATAGGATTGGAATGGGCAAGAGAACTTGGCCAAACACCGTAGGAGGTTTATGGAATATGCGCAGAACTAAAATTGTATGTACGATCGGACCGGCGTCAGAAAAACGTCTCCCAGAAATGATCGAAGCAGGTATGAACGTCGCTCGTTTGAACTTCTCACACGGCGATTATGAAGAACACGGTGCACGAATCACAGATATCCGTCGTGCAGCAAAAGAAGCAAACAAAATCGTTACGATTCTTCTTGATACGAAAGGTCCAGAAATCCGGACGCATACGTTCGAAGATGGAAAAGCACTTCTCGTACGTGGACAAGAAGTCATCGTCGTCAGTGGTGACGCAAACGAAATCGTCGGAACAAAAGATAAGTTCTCTGTTACGTATGAAGGACTTTATGATGACGTCGAAGTTGGTTCGATGATCATGCTTGATGATGGTCTCATCGGTCTTCGTGTCGTTGAAAAACTTCCAAACCGTGAACTTCGTTGCTCTATCGAAAACGAAGGTGTCATCAAAACGAAAAAAGGTGTCAACTTGCCAAACGTGAAGGTTAACCTTCCTGCTTTGACAGATAAAGACGTAGCTGATATCGAATTCGGAATCAAGAGCGATGTCGACTTAATCGCACCATCATTCGTACGCCGTGCGTCTGACGTCGTTGCGATTCGCCAATTGCTTGAGAAAAACAATGCGACTCACATCAAAATCTTCCCGAAAATCGAGAACCAAGAAGGCGTCGATAACATCGAAGAAATTCTCGCGATTTCAGACGGTTTGATGGTAGCGCGTGGTGACCTCGGTATCGAGATCCCGACAGAGGACGTAACACCAACTCAAAAAGACTTGATCAAGCTTTGTAATGACTTTGGTAAACCGGTCATCACAGCAACACAAATGCTTGATTCAATGCAACGTTTCCCACGTCCAACACGTGCTGAAGCATCAGACGTCGCGAACGCGATTCTTGATGGTACGGATGCAATCATGCTTTCAGGTGAGACAGCAGCAGGGGACTACCCGATTGAATCTGTCAAAATGATGCACTCGATCGCAAAACGTACAGAAAAAATGCTCGACTACAAACTCTTGTTGAAAGATCGTCAAACTCGCAGTGAGCACACAGTAACGGATGCGATCGCTCAAGCCGTTACGCACACAGCAATCAACTTGGATGCAAAAGCAATCTTGACACCGACACAATCGGGCTACACAGCATCACGTATCTCGAAATACCGTCCGGAGCCGAACATCGTCGCTGTTACACCAAGCGCACGTGTCGCACGTCAGTTAAACATCGTATGGGGTGTGTATCCAATCGTCGTCGATCATCTCTCAGACAACACGGATGATATGTTGACACTTGCTGCAGATACAGCGAAAGATGCTGGTTTTGTTACAGACGGTGACCTCGTCGTCATCTCGGCTGGTATCCCTGCTTTGACTGCTGGTACAACGAACATGCTAAAAGTTCACATCGTTGGTAAAGAGATCGCAAACGGTCGCGGAATCGGCGAACGTGGTGTTGTTGGTGAAGTCGTCATCGCAAACAATGCTGAAGAAGCAAATGCGAAAGCGAAACCAGGCATGATCCTCGTTACGAACTCAACAGATCGTGACATGATGCCTGCAATTGAATTGGCTGCAGCTATGATCACAGTAGATGGTGGATTGACTAGCCATGCTGGTATCGTTGGACCATCACTCGGTAAACCGGTCATCGTTGGTGTTGAAAATGCATTGACAGTCTTCAAAGACGGTCAAATGATCTCAATCGATCCATTGACAGGTAAACTGTATAACGCATAATTCATTCATGACGGACGTGACTTAGGTCATGTCCGTCTTTTTTTCATGAGGAGGACGTATGGAAGCTTATCTATTTTTGATTGCCCTCGTCTTCATCGGGGTCATCGCACAAAATAAATCATTGATCATTGCTGCTGCTTTCCTGTTGATCGTCAAGGCGATCGGACTAGATGGTCGATTATTTCCATCCTTGCAGGCAAAAGGAATCACGTGGGGTGTCACATTGATTACGGCTGCGATTCTTGTACCGATCGCAGCAGGGGATATCGGATTTAAGGAACTTATTCAAAGTATTCGGGGGCATATCGGCATCATCTCATTTTTATCAGGAATCTTCGTTGCAATCGTCGCAGCACATGGTGTTGGTCTGATGAAAGAAGACCCACTTGTCACGACGGCATTGCTTGCCGGAACGATTCTCGCAGTTGGACTCTTTCGGGGAGTACCCGTTGGTCCGCTAATTGGTGCTGGGATCGCTGCGCTTGTCATCGGAATGTGGGATATCATCGCAAAAACGTTCACGGGATGAGCAGGATCAGCAAAGAATACGAATTAATTTTTTGATAATAGTATGCAAGTTCATTCACTTTTTGGGTAATTTTGTTTATACTAAGAACAGAAACAAGATGGTCTATTCAAGAGTACAGCGGTACAAGCATGGGGAACGACTCTTGAGTGGACGTCTTTTTTTCAATACGGAAATGAAAGCGTTTTAAATTTCTGGGGAAAAAAAGGGGGATTATTGTCATGACGCAAACTAAAGGTTTAGAAGGAATCGTCGCGACGACATCGAAAATCAGTTCGATCATCGATGGTCAATTGACGTACGGCGGTTATACAATTGATGATTTGGCGGAGCACGCCTCATTTGAGGAAGTCGTCTTCTTATTATGGAACGACCGTCTACCAAAAGAAGAGGAATTGAAGCAACTGTCGGAAGCACTCATTTCCGAAGCACCAGTTGCGACTGCCGTTCTCGAGACGATGAAGGCAGCACCAAAGTCGGCGAATGCGATGGCAATGATTCGAACAGCGCTCTCTCAACTCGCGCTTTACGATGAAACATCTGAAGATATGTCGACAGAGGCGAATTACGCTAAAGCCATCAAATTACAAGCGCAAATCGCAACACTTGTTACGGCTTACGCGCGTATTAAAAAAGGGCAGGAGCCAATCGCACCTAAAACAGGTCTTTCTTACGCTGCAAACTTCCTGTTCATGTTGACAGGCGAAGAGCCGACAGAAGTGGCTGAAAAAGCGTTCAACCAAGCGCTTGTTCTTCATGCAGACCATGAGTTGAACGCTTCGACATTCACGGCACGTGTTTGTGTTGCGACACTCTCTGACGTCTACTCAGGTGTGACAGCAGCGATGGGTGCATTAAAAGGACCTCTTCACGGTGGAGCGAATGAAGCCGTCATGAAGATGCTGTTAGAAATTGATTCGGTTGAAAAGGTTGACGAGTATGTTCATAATAAACTTGAGAACAAGCAAAAAATCATGGGCTTCGGTCACCGTGTCTACAAGGACGGCGATCCACGTGCGAAGCACCTTCAGGAAATGAGTCGTCAGCTGACTGCTCAAATCGGGGAACCGAAATGGTATGAGATGTCAGTTAAGATTGACGAGATCGTCCAGTCGGAAAAAGGATTGAAACCAAACGTTGATTTCTATTCCGCTTCTACGTACCATGCACTTGGACTTGATACAGAACTTTTCACTCCAATCTTTGCGGTAAGTCGAATGTCAGGTTGGTTGGCGCACATTTTAGAGCAGTATAGCGATAACCGTCTGATTCGTCCACGTGCAGACTACACGGGTGAAACGCACCGGACATATGTGTCCATCGAAGAACGTTAAAAGGACGGAGAGGAGTAATCCTCTCCTGATTTTTGATGTAGATTACAATTACTTAAGGGGGATTTTTAGACATGGCTACACTTCAAGGCGAAAACATCACAGTAACGAACGGTACACTTCAAGTTCCAAATGCTCCAATCATTCCATTCATCATTGGTGACGGAACAGGACCTGACATCTGGAATGCTGCGGTACGCGTATTTGATGCAGCAGTTGAAAAAGCCTATAACGGTGAGAAGAAGATTGAATGGAAAGAAGTCTATGCTGGCGAAAAAGCATTCAACAAAACAGGTAACTGGTTACCAGAAGAGACACTCAATCTCATCCGTGAGCACATCATCGCAATCAAAGGACCACTTACGACACCAGTCGGCGGCGGTATTCGCTCATTGAACGTTGCATTACGTCAAGAGCTTGATTTGTACACATGCCTTCGCCCAGTTCGTTACTTCACAGGTGTTCCTTCACCGGTTAAACGCCCAGAAGATACAGATATGGTCATCTTCCGTGAAAATACTGAAGACATCTACGCAGGAATCGAATATGCAGAAGGTAGTGAAGGCGTTGCAAAACTGCTTGAATTCCTTCAAAACGAAATGGGTGTCAACAAAATTCGTTTCCCTGAGACATCTGGTCTTGGAATCAAACCGATTTCAAAAGAGGGAACAGAACGCCTCGTTCGTGCAGCAATCGAATACGCACTTGAGCACAAGCGCGCTTCGTTGACACTCGTTCACAAAGGAAACATTATGAAGTTCACTGAAGGAGCTTTCAAAAACTGGGGTTATGAGCTTGCTGAGCGTGAATACGCAGAGCACGTCTTCACTTGGAACCAGTACGATCGTATCAAAGAAGAAGAGGGAACTGAGGCTGCGAACAAAGCACAAGCAGACGCTGAAGCTGCTGGTAAGTTAATCGTAAAAGACTCAATCGCTGATATCTTCTTACAACAAATCTTGACTCGTCCAAAAGAGTTCGATGTCGTTGCGACAATGAACTTGAACGGTGACTACATCTCGGATGCACTTGCTGCACAAGTGGGTGGTATCGGAATCGCACCTGGAGCAAACATCAACTACATGACTGGTCACGCGATTTTTGAAGCAACTCACGGTACAGCACCAAAATACGCTGGACTTGATAAAGTAAACCCATCATCTGTCATCTTGTCAGGCGAAATGATGTTCCGTCACCTCGGTTGGAACGAAGCAGCAGATCTCATCATCAAATCGATGGAAACATCGATCGAAGCAAAAGTCGTCACATACGACTTCGCACGTCTCATGGATGGTGCGACTGAAGTGAAGTGTTCTGAATTCGCGGACGAACTCATCAAAAACATGTAATCCGATCAGGAGGAATGAGTCGATGAACAGACGGAAGAAGATCGCAGTCATAGGAAGTGGCTTTACGGGCGCGACGACGGCACTTTACCTTGCCCAGCAAGAGTTAGGTGATATCGTCCTCGTCGACCGACCAGAGCAAGAAAATCCGACGAAAGGAAAGGCGCTTGATATGCAAGAAGCAGCGCCAATCCTCGGATTTGATGTTTCGGTAAAAGGGACATCGGATTATGCAGATATCAAGGACGCAGATATCGTCGTCATCACTGCCGGCATTGCTCGAAAGCCGGGCATGAGCCGCGAAGACCTTGTCAGCACGAATGCTGCCGTCATGACAGCTGTGACGAAGGAAATCGTCGCGCATGCACCAGAATCGATCATCATCGTTTTGACGAACCCGGTCGATGCGATGACGTATACGGTCTATCAAGCATCTGGTTTTCCGAAGGAACGTGTCATCGGTCAGTCCGGAGTCCTCGACACGGCGCGTTTCCGGACATTTCTAGCAGAAGAACTCAATGTTTCTGTGAAGGATGTATCAGGGTTCGTGCTCGGTGGACACGGAGATGATATGGTACCGCTACTGCGCTATTCTCAAGCAGGAGGAATTCCGATTGAGAAGCTCATATCGAAAGAACGACTCGATGCGATCGTTGACCGGACCCGTAAAGGGGGCGGTGAAATCGTTCAGTTACTCGGAAACGGTTCCGCTTATTACGCGCCAGCAGCGGCAATTGCTCAGATGGTCGAAGCGATTTTGAAGGATCAGCGACGTATTCTTCCGGCAATCGCTTATCTCGAAGGCGAATACGGATACAACGATATGTACTTTGGTGTACCGGTCATTCTTGGTGGGAACGGTGTCGAGCACGTCTACGAACTCGAGCTGACTGTCGATGAACAAGAAGCATTGAACCGCTCTGCGTCTACCGTCCGTTCGGTACTCGACTTATTAAAATCCTGAATCTAAAAAAAGACGAATCTGTCACTTTCGACAGGTTCGTCTTTTTCGTCTCGTTACAGTAGGTGTTGCGAGTTTTGACAATGCGGACAGGTCAGCCGATCACATCAAACGATAGATTGTTCGAGAAGACCATTTTTGAGACAAACGGTGCATCGGGCCATGATATAAGCTTCTTTTATATATAAATGTGTAAAGTAAAATGGTTAGTTCACACCATGTGATCCATGTAGTATAAAAGTTCCAATTTTAAAAAACATGTAGAATAAATGCTTGTATTAGGGTAAGGACAAAGGTACGTCATTTTATTCCACTAAGGGGGATTTTACATGCGCGCCGTAACGTACCAAGGAACAAAAGATGTTCAAGTCAAACAAGTACAGGATCCATCGATTGATAAAAACGATGACATCATCGTAAAGATCACCTCGACTGCAATTTGTGGTTCGGATCTACACATTTATCAAGGGAATATGCCGGCTCACAAAGACTATGTCATTGGTCATGAACCGATGGGCATCGTTGAAGAAGTTGGACCAGGAGTGACGAAGGTCAAACGGGGAGACCGCGTCGTGTTACCGTTTAACGTTGCTTGCGGTCACTGTTTCTTTTGCGAACATGATATGGAAAGTCAATGTGATAACTCAAACGGAAATCCGCATGTCGATACAGGTGGATATTTTGGTTTTACAGAAGAGTTTGGTGGACATCCCGGTGGTCAGGCGGAATATTTAAAAGTACCATTTGGAAATTTCATGCCGCTCGTAATTCCTGAATCGTGTGAACTAGAAGATGAAGCGTTGTTGTTCTTATCTGACGTTTTACCTACAGCATATTGGAGTGTCCTGCATGCTGGTGTGAAAAAAGGGGACACGGTCGTCGTACTCGGATCGGGACCTGTCGGACTGATGACACAAAAATTCGCATGGATGCAAGGTGCGAAACGGGTCATTGCGGTGGATGATCAAGTCTATCGATTAAATCACGCCAAAGTGACGAATAAAGTCGAGACCGTGAATTTTTCAGATCATGCAGAAAGTGGTGCCTACATCAAAGAATTGACGCAAGGTGGGGCAGATGTCGTGATTGATTGCGTCGGTCTTGATGGGAAGATGTCACCTGTTGAAAAAATCGAACAAAAGATTGGTTTGCAAGGGGGAACGTTGAGTGCCATTGATATTGCGAAGGATGCTGTCCGGAAGTTTGGTACCGTACAGTTGACGGGTGTCTATGCGAAAAAATATAATCAATTTCCACTCGGCGACTTTTTCACTCGAAATATCACACTGAAAATGGGACAAGCACCCGTCGTCCATTTGATGCCGGAACTGTTCCAGAAAATCATCAATAAGGAATTTGATCCGACGGACATCGTGACGCATCGAGTGGCACTCGATGATGCTGCTGCAGCCTATCAAACCTTCAACGATCGAACAGATGGATGCATCAAGGTCGTTCTAAAACCATAAGTCACTTCACATGCAAACAACCCATCCAAAATCGGATGGGTTGTTTGCATTAAAAGAAGAAAACTGGCCACAAGATACCGACAGCTAAACCGAGTAAGAGACCAACGAATACTTGAAACTCAGTGTGACCGACGAGTTCATTCAGAAGAGGGGTCTCATGACGAATTCCCTTAAAATAATCATTGAGTAATTTTGCCTGAACACCAACAGCTTGTCTGACACCCGTCGCGTCATACATGATGATTGTGGCAAATATGGCAGCTAGTGCGAAGAGCGAAGATGAGAAGCCTTCCTGAAAACCGATGACCACGGCTAACGCGACGACAGTCGAGCTATGTGAACTAGGCATACCACCGGAAGCAAACATGATCTCCAGGTCGAACTTTCGGGTCCGTACCAAACTCGTAACAAGCTTCGCTGCTTGAGCGATGAACCATGCCGTGATGGCTGCAAAAAGGGGATGATTCCATTCCATACATTCTACCTCCTACGATTGACGATATGTATTGATTCCCCGTTTTTATCGCTTTTACACGAATGATCAAGAGGGATTCATCGTCTCCTTTAAAGATTATGTAAAGAAACAGCAGAAAGATTTGTGATTTTCCAGTAAAAGTCGGTAAGATGAAGACAGACGAAGCGGATTCCACGGAATTCCTCATTCGAAAGAACGAAACTTGAGGGGGATGCAAGGTTTGAAAGATAAAATTATCGTGGTAGATGATGAATTGTCGATTGCAACACTATTGAAGTTTAATTTAGAGCAGGCTGGTTTTGTCGTCGAAACGGCACATGATGGAATGTCAGGTTTGAAATTAGCGGAAAAACAAGATGCCGCACTGATCGTACTGGATCTTATGTTGCCGGAACTCGATGGTCTGGAAGTATGTAAACGACTACGTCAACAGAAAATCAATACACCGATCTTGATGCTGACGGCAAAGGATGATGAGTTTGATAAGGTGCTCGGTCTAGAACTCGGTGCGGACGATTACCTGACAAAACCGTTTAGCCCACGCGAAGTCGTTGCCCGTGTAAAAGCGATTTTACGACGGATGAGTCATCAGACAGCATCCCCGGATGAGGTCACGGACGGAACGATTCTGATTGGTGACGTCAAAATCGTTCCGGATAACTACGAAGCTTTCAAAGCAGAAGAACGTCTTGAACTTACTCCTAAGGAATTTGAATTGCTCGTATATCTCGCTAAAAATAAAGGACGTGTCTTGACACGAGATCAACTGTTATCCGCGATTTGGAATTATGATTTCGTCGGCGATACGCGTATCGTGGATGTGCATATCAGTCACGTCCGTGAAAAAATCGAACCGAATACGAAAAAACCGATTTATATCAAAACGATTCGCGGTCTCGGGTATAAGATGGAGGAGCCGAAACCAGAATGAGTAAGTATCGGAAACGGTTCATCTTTAAAATGATTTCTTTCATTAGTTTGGTGCTTGTTGCACTCGGTTTTCTACTTGGACAATCATTTAAGGAATTCTATGTTCAAAATGAAAAAGAAAAACTGATGGATGAAACCTCGCTTGTCGAGACGATCCTACAAGGGCGCGAAGTTTCTGATATGGCACAGTACGTGAATCAATTGTATGCCGAATCCAATTTTGACATGATCTTATTTAACGGACGTGGGGAAATCATCGCAGGTACTCCTGTTGATGTCACGAAACTGAAAGTAGCAACGCTCAATTTCTCAGCGATTCCCAAAGATGGCACGTTTGAATCGAAGACGGATGACAGTGTCGTCCAGTTCACGAAGCCTGTTCCAACAGCAGATGGTGGAGAAGTGTACGTCAGTTTCATTCGTTATGCTAAAGATTTGAATATTATCTATTCACGGATTTGGACGGTCATTTTCTTCTCACTCCTTGCTTCGCTCGTAATCATCTTTTTGACAATCTATCGTTCAACGAAACGGTTCCTACGACCAATCGCGGAGGCGACCGATGTGTTGCACGAACTGTCACATGGGAATTACAAGTCACGCGTCTACGAGTTAGCGGCACCAGATGAATCACGTGATTTAGGACGCTCGATCAATCTCCTCGCACGAAATCTAGAGAATGCATCATCCGGTGAAGCGATGCAACGGGCACGACTCGAATCCTTGATCGAATACATGGGAGCCGGTCTCATGCTGATTGATGAAAAGGGTTATGTACTACTTGTTAACCGTACCTATCGGGAGATGTTCCATATTCACGAACCATCTAGTGGAAAATTATATTACCGCGTACTTCCGAACGAAAAGATGAGTCAGGTGATTGAAGATGTCTACCTGACAGAAAAACCGAATCGCAAACAATCGAGTGTCCGTTTCGGCATCAACAGTCGGACGTTTATGGTCAGTGCCGCACCGATTTTTGATAAGAACGGTCGCGTGCAAGGAACGACCGTTGTCTTCAACGATATTACGGAAATTAAAAAGCTGGAACAGATGCGCAAAGACTTCGTTGCGAATGTCAGCCACGAATTAAAAACACCACTGACGTCCATCAAGGGGTTTGCAGAAACGTTACTCGATGGTGCGCAAGATGTTCCGGAAATCCGGGAACAATTTTTGCGGATCATTCATGATGAATCAGAACGAATGCAGACATTGGTCGAAGACTTGCTCGAACTATCGCGACTGGAACAAGACAACTATCAGCTTGAGACAGCAATCGTTGATGTGACGAGTCTCGTTCGCGAAACCGCTGAGCTGTTGCATCGACGAGCAGCGGAAAAAGAGATGATGATTCATATCGAAACGGAAGAGGAAGTCTTCATCCGGGCAGATTTGAATCGGTTGAAACAAGTCGTAGTCAACTTAGTTGCGAATGCGTTGAACTACACACCGAACGGTGGTAACGTCTGGATTCAACTCGAGGATGGAGAAGAGTCTGTCCAACTCATCATCAAAGATGATGGGATTGGTATTCATCCGAAGGAGACGCAGCGTATCTTCGAACGGTTCTATCGTGTCGATAAGGCGCGAAGCCGTAATTCAGGTGGAACGGGTCTCGGGCTGGCCATTGTTAAACACATCGTTGATCTTCACCATGGAGAAATTGATGTCGAATCGGCGGAGCAACAAGGAACGACGTTTACGATTCGTTTACCAAAACATGGCTGAATTTCACAGTGGATTCACAATTCCTTAATAGATGTATCTTATGATGAAAGTACCTTCTTCATCATCTGTATGGCGACTGGATCAGCTCCCATGTCGTCATGCCCTTGGCGGTTGACTCTCCTTGAGTCAATCGTCTTTTTTTGGTCATTTTTAGCGAACAAATGTGTGCAGAGTGATACAATAGGGACAGAAAATCGATTAAAGGGGCGTAGATGATGGAAAATAAATTGTTATTGATTGATGGGAACTCATTGACTTATCGGGCATTTTTCGCTTTACCACCAATGACGGACGCGCAAGGACGAAATACGAACGCAGCCTATGGCTTTACGATGATGTTATTGAAGTTGCTTGAAGAAGAGCAACCGACACATATGCTCGTTGCCTTTGATGCTTCGAGTGAAACATTCCGTCACGATGTCTATCAGGAGTATAAAGGAAGTCGGGAAAAAACACCGTCCGAACTACGAGAACAATTCCCGATCGTCCGAGACATCTGTGAAGCACTCGGTATTCAAATGATGGAACTCCATCGCTATGAGGCAGATGATTTGATCGGTACGCTCGCACGGACAATGCCAACGGATCGGACGCGGATTGTCACAGGAGACAAAGATTTACTTCAACTTGTCACGGATAAGGTCGAAGTCTTGATCACGAAGCGTGGGATCACGGACGTCCAGTGCATGACAGAGGAACTGTTTGCTGAGACGTATGGTGGTCTAAAGCCGATTCAAATGATTGATTTGAAGGGGTTGATGGGTGATAAATCGGATAATATTCCAGGGATTCCTGGGATTGGTGAAAAGACGGCTGTTAAATTGATTTCGGCATACGGTTCTGTTGAAGGACTGTACGAACATGTCGAGGATTTAAAAGGGAAGCAGAAAGAAAAAGTCATCGCGAACGAAGAGCTCGCACGACTGTCGAAAGAACTCGCGACAATCAAGGTGGATGTCCCGCTCGAGACGACGCTAGATGATTTGCAAATTCGCAATGTCGATACCCAAGTTCCTTATTCATTGTTCCAGTCACTTGGCTTCAAGTCATTGACGAATCGATTCGCCCCTGTCGTCAAAGAAGAGGATAAAGAACAATTAAACGTCGTGACGATCACTTCACTTCCTAAAGACGTCACGGATGCCGTATTGATTGCAGAACAGCTTCGAGAAGATTACATGGAAGAAGACATCATTGGATTTGCGATAGCAACGCCTGACACGATCTATGTTGCTGCTCCGACGCTCGTCGAGGATCCAGCATTCCGTCAATGGATCGAGTCGGAACATCAAAAGATTTGTCTCGATGCGAAACAAGTCGCATTTGCATTGCGTAAACACGGTTTGACATTGAACGGGTACGAAGATCTGTTATTAGCAGGCTATTTGTTAAACTTAAGTGGCGGTACAACACTCGCTTCGATCGCTGGTCATTATGCATTAATGGCGCCGAATGAGGAAGCAGTACTCGGTAAGGGGGCGAAACGTCTCGCGCCAGAAGATGAAGCTCTTCATCCTTATTTAGCTGAGAAAGCACGGATGGTTGAATTGCTGTTCCCAAAAGTCCGAGAAGAACTGAAGGCGAATCAACAATACGAGTTATATGAAACGTTAGAGCGTCCACTATCAGGTGTCCTCGCTGAGATGGAATGGACTGGGATTCGCGTAGACGTCGCGACGCTCCAAGAGATGCAAGCGGATCTTGCTGGGCGTTTAACAGAACTTGAGACATTGGTCTTTGAAGCAGCAGGTGAGTCGTTCAATATTAATTCTCCGAAACAACTCGGTGTAATTTTGTTTGAAAAACTCGAGCTCCCTGCCTTTAAGAAAACAAAGACGGGCTACTCGACTGCCGCAGATGTCCTTGAAAAACTGCGTCCGCTGCACCCAGTCATCGATCACATCATGCTTTACCGAGAACTGCAAAAGTTGCAGTCGACGTATGTTGAAGGATTGCAAAAAGTCATCAAGGAAGATGGAAAAATCCATACTCGTTTTGCTCAGACAATCGCTCAAACAGGTCGTTTAAGTTCGGTCAATCCGAACCTTCAGAATATCCCGATCCGGATTGAAGAAGGACGGAAGATTCGAAAAGCCTTCGTTCCGAGTCAAACAGGCTGGTCATTGTACGCTGCTGATTATTCACAAATCGAATTACGTGTCATGGCCGATATGTCGCAGGATCAGACGCTTGTCGATGCGTTCCTCCATGATGAGGATATTCATACTCAAACGGCAAGTAGTGTCTTCGGTGTCGAACCGGAAGATGTCACAGGAAACATGCGGCGTCAGGCGAAAGCCGTCAACTTTGGAATCATTTACGGAATCAGCGATTATGGATTGTCTCAAAACTTGAACATCACACGCAAAGAAGCGCAATCATTCATCGATCGTTATTTCGAGTTGTTCCCGCAAATCAAACAGTTCATGGATACAGCAATCGAGACGGCACGAGCAAATGGATTCGTCGAAACGTTGATGAACCGTCGCCGCAATATTCCGGATATCAATTCGAAAAACTTTAACTTACGTGGTTTTGCTGAACGTACTGCGATCAATACACCGATTCAAGGTTCGGCTGCAGATATCATTAAAAAAGCAATGCTTGATGTTCATGCTGCTTTGAAAGCATCTAATCTGAAGGCACGCTTGTTATTACAAGTACACGATGAATTGATTTTTGAAGCACCAGACGAAGAACTCGACGCTTTACAAGCACTTGTCAAACAAGCGATGGAGCAGACCGTCGAACTATCCGTACCGCTACGCGTCGATGGGGGCGCAGGGCATACGTGGTACGAAACGAAGTAAGCAAGGAGGAATAGATGTGCCTGAATTACCTGAAGTCGAGACCGTTCGCCGCAGTTTAGAACGTTCGGTCTCTGGAAAGACAGTCTCTTCCGTCAAAGTCTACCATCCGAAAATGATTCGGGGGATGGAAGTGGCGCCATTTGCAGATGCCTTACATCAAGAAAGGATCGAACGCGTCGAACGTCGCGGAAAGTTCCTGCTCTTTGATTTTGATCGTTTTTATCTCGTCAGCCATTTGCGGATGGAAGGAAAGTACTTCCCATATCCACAACCGGTTGAACGGGATAAACATACGCATGTCGTCTTCCGTTTCACGGATGGTTCGGAACTTCACTATAATGATGTTCGGAAGTTCGGAACGATGGAATTACGTGATAAGCAAACAGCGATGCAGACTGCTCCACTGGCACAACTGGAGCGTGAACCATTTGATCCGGAATTTACAGCAGAAGTGTTAGCGGAGAATTTAATTCGTAAAAAGAGAAGTCCAATCAAAACGGCACTGCTCGACCAGTCCATCTTCCTTGGTCTCGGTAACATCTATGTCGATGAGACCCTTCATGCTGCACGCGTCCACCCGTTGACGAAAGCCGGCGCCTTGACACTCGACGATATCTCACGCATTCATCAAGCCGGTGTCAACGTTTTACGACAAGCGGTGGAAGCAGGAGGAAGTACGATCCGGAGTTATGTCTCGCCGTCAGGAAAAGGTGAATTCCAGCTTCAACTTGCGGTATATGGTCAAAAAGGGGAACCGTGTCCTCGTTGTGGTACAGCCATCGAAAAAATCAAAGTCGGTGGACGGGGAACACATTTCTGTCCGACGTGCCAACAGGTTGCCTTATGAGAGTCGGTCTGACAGGGAGTATCGCAACCGGTAAAAGTACGGTTTCTAGCTATTTAAAACAAAAAGGAATAGCGGTCATCGATGCGGATCTCATTGCGCGAGAAGTCGTTGAGCCGGGAGGGCGAGCATATGATGCAGTCCAACTGGCATTCCCAGAGGCGTTTGAAAAAGGACGTCTTGTCCGTCCAAAGCTCGGACAAATCATTTTTCAAGATAGTGAAAAACGACAACAATTGAATCAGTTGATGCACCCGAGTATTCGACAACAGATGCTCGAAGCAGCAGATGCCTATGAACGTTCAGGACATTCTCTCGTCGTATTTGATATTCCGTTACTGCTAGAAGGGGATTGGCGAAACCTGTTCGAACGCGTCGTTGTCGTCTATTGCCCAGAAGATATGCAGTTAAGAAGATTGATGCAACGTAATGATTTATCAGAAGCAGAAGCGTATGCACGTATCCATGCGCAACTCGGCATCGAACAGAAAAAAGAGCTTGCAGATGATGTATTCTTCAATGACGGTAGTATTGATTCGTTATACCAACAAATCGATGAGTGGTTAAGTCGGTATGGTGATTGATGCAAATGATGACAAGTTATGAAAAACATGAAGTGAGAGAAGTTTCCATCTTCTCTCACTTTTTTTAGAGAACATAATGAAATCGCTTACATTTCATGATATAGTTCTATCTGTAAACGGAGCTACATCCGTCACATTGAAGGGGGATCCGCACATGGGAGTCAAGGTGGCAGTCAATGGTTTTGGTCGAATTGGTCGAATGGTCTTTCGACGTCTGATCGCTGAGGGGAAAAGCGAAGTCGTAGCAATTAATGCGAGTTATCCAGTCGAAACACTCGCGCATTTAATCAAGTATGATACGGTACACGGAAAATTCAATTATCCGGTCGACATCATCGATGGGGCGTTGATGGTTGACGGAAAAGAGATTCAAATCGTCAGTGAACGCAATCCTGAGCTATTGCCGTGGGGGGAACTCGGCATCGATATCGTCGTCGAAGCAACAGGGAAGTTCAATTCGGATACGGGCGCTGCGAAGCATTTAGTGGCAGGAGCAAAAAAGGTCGTCATCACGGCACCTGCTAAAGGGGATGTTCGGACGATTGTCATGGGTGTCAATGATGACATGTATGATCATGAAACGGATGATATCGTTTCGAACGCATCGTGTACGACGAACTGTCTCGCACCTGTCGTACAAGTCATCGACCGTGCATTCGGAATCGAATCTGGTCTCGTCACGACGGTTCATGCGTTTACGAACGATCAAAATAACATTGATAACCCGCATAAGGATTTACGGCGCGCCCGGGCATGCGGCTCATCGATCATTCCGACGTCGACAGGCGCGGCAAAGGCGATTGCGCTCGTCTTGCCACATTTGGAAGGGAAATTAAATGGACTCGCGCTTCGTGTTCCGACACCGAACGTATCACTCGTCGATCTCGTCGTCGAAGTCAGTCGAGATACGACGGTCGCTGAAGTGAACGAAGCCTTCACGAAAGCAGCGGACGGTGCGCTTGATGGCATTCTCGGAATGACGATGGAACCGCTCGTCTCAATCGACTTTAACGGAGAAGAACGTTCGACGGTCGTCGACGGGCTCTCGACGATGGTCATGGGTGGTCGTCAGGTGAAGGTCCTCGCTTGGTACGATAATGAGTGGGGTTACTCATGCCGCGTCGTCGATCTCGTACACCTCGTCTCGGCACACTTAGAGGCGATGGGAACCGTTGAAAAAGAACTTGAATTGAATTAATTATAACGGGCAGATCCCAGAAATGACGGGGGCTGTCCCGTTTTTTTTCTTAAAATATATTAATTTTTGAAATTTATCCTTGTGTATCTTTTTGATACTCGCTATAATTCAAATCGTGAACTTCAATCGGTCTGGCAATCGCAGCTTAAAGGGTTAGGACCTCTCTGGACTAACTTTCCCCCGTGGGTGCGAACGACTCAGGCGCAAAGTAAGTGATCAACTACTTTGAAGACCATTGAATGTAGGGGGGATCCACAAATGGATACTATGGGAAGACACATTATTGCAGAACTTTGGGATTGTAATCCTGAAAAATTGAACGACATGGAATTCGTTGAACGACTTTTCGTTGACGCAGCACTTCAAGCAGGTGCAGAAGTACGAGAAGTAGCATTCCACAAGTTTGCACCACACGGCGTCAGTGGCGTCGTCATTATCTCTGAATCGCACTTAACGATTCACAGTTTCCCAGAGCACGGGTATGCATCGGTTGATGTCTTTACTTGTGGGGATCGGATCGATCCAGCCATCGCAGCGAACTACATTGCTGAAAAGCTCGATGCGAAAATCCGTGAAAATGTCGAAATTCCACGTGGTATGGGACCTGTTCAAGTTCCAGCGGCTACTGTCCAGCACGTCAACTGACAATACACACGAATTCGTCAAGCCCTCGTCGTTCAGACGAGGGCTTTTTAATATGTCTGACGTCTGTTATTCTTAATAGTAGAAGAAACAAAGAAAAGAGGATGACCATGGGACTGAAGGAACGTTTGCAAAAACAGCTAGAGACATCCGATACACATAAAAACGAAAACCTACGCACACACTACTACGCAGCAACTGTGGAAATGTTATTTGCTGGTTTAGAAAATATCTTAAAGCAAGATGGCGGAACGGTTCGTCGTGTTGACGCGGAACGTGGAGAACTCGCTTTTACCTTAAAAGAAGTCGATGGACTTGCGACAGTCATCATGGTGGCAGGCGGACGTACTGCCGTCGATCTCTTCTTACACCGTGAAAGTCTTCTCGGACCTGATCTCGAGAAACAAATTGAGCGAATCTATGCATCACTTGATGCAGGGTATCGATTAAAGATGATTGGAACAAAAGAAATCACGTGAACGGAGGTACGGCATGCGCTGTCCAGCCTGTAATTTTAACGGAACAAAAGTACTGGATTCAAGACCAGTCCAGGATTTCGGTTCGATTCGAAGAAGACGTGAATGTGAGTCTTGTGGCTATCGTTTTACGACATTCGAAATGGTCGAGCAGACCCCTTTAATCATCGTAAAGAAAGACGGAACGCGTGACGAGTTCAATCGCGAGAAAATTCTACGCGGATTAGTGCGTGCCTGTGAAAAACGACCGATTTCGATTGAACAGCTAGAAACAGTCGTCAGTCGGGTCGAAAAGGCATTACGAGCGACAGCTCAGCATGAGATTCCAAGTGAGCAGGTCGGACGTCTCGTATTAAATGAACTAGCATCCGTTGACGAAGTGGCATATGTCCGCTTTGCGAGTGTTTATAAACAATTTAAGGACATCAATGTCTTTTTCCAAGAGCTCTCTGAACTGATGGAGCGACATCAGGAAAATGACCGTGAGAATTGAACGTGATATAAGAGAGGTCGTCTGTCCGGTCAGCGCACCTCTCTTTTTCTCCCTAAGGAAAGGACGAGTCAGATGGTAGAACGTGAACTTTCCGGTACCGACCTTTGCTTAGTGATGAGCAATGGTGTCGTCGACCGTGAAGCTTATCAATCTTTATATTATTTATACCAGCCGATTATCGGTGTTAAAGCGCTTGGGCTCTATCAAACGTTTTGGAGTGAGATGATCCCAGGGAAAACGAAATCCCAGTATATTTCCCATGCGGAACTCGGAACACTACTCGGGTTTTCCGTCGATGAGTTCAAGGAAGAGTTATTTAAGCTAGAAGGGATCGGGTTGATTCGAACGTTCGAAGCGCGCCAAGCCGCTTATCGTTACATTTATCAAATCCGGGTTCCGCTCGCGCCGAACACCTTCTTGAATGACGGGGTGTTATCGAGTCTGCTGTTCTATCGCGTCGGTGAAATCCGGTTCCGGTCGTTACAGCATCGTTTTCGGACGGAGCCGCTTCCGAAGAACATCGTTGATCGGACGGTTCGATTTGATCAAGTGTTCGACGTAAAAGCTGGTCTTGCTTCCGCTCATCAGCCGAAAGCTTATGCGAAACAGGAACGTGCGGTATATGAATTCGACTATTCGTTCGATCTAGAAGAGATGAAGCGACAGACCGATCGTTTCCTGCCACGAACATTTTACTCAAAGGCAATCGATCATCTGCTCGTGAAGCTTGCTTACGTCACGCAGTCGAATGAAGCATTGATGGCGGAACTGTTGAATGCCCGTTTCCGTCACGAAGCGTACTTGCCGATGACCGATGCTGAGAAGCAAGAACGCTGCAAACAGATGATGTTGTCAGCGAAACAAAAACTCAGCCGGGAGAAAAAAGCGAAGGTCGCCTCACTAGACACGATCGAGGTCGGAGACATCGAAGCGACGGAGACGATGGAAAGCACCCATCCGAAGCATTATGTAGCGAAGTTGCGAAAGGTCAAAGCGTTGTCTGAACGGGATGAAGAATTGATCCAACAATTGATCATCGATTATGAGATGTCGTCTGGGATCGTCAATGCTGCGTACTACTATGCGCTCGTCATCAAAAAAGATAATCGCTTCAGCAAGAACTTCCTCTTATCGATCGTTGATGATTGGAAACAGAAGGGATACGTGACGGCATCCGAGGCACTAGCGAAGACGCAGGAGCAGGATGAGTTGATTTCAAAAAAGCAGGAGCAAAAACAAGAACGTGCGCGTCAAACTGTTGGTGGTCGCCGGGGACGGACAAGCAACACGAATGGCGGTCCGAATCCGAAGTGGTTGCAAGAAGAGAAAGCAAAACAGCAGGAGTACGAAGCCTCTAAAAAAGCGAGTTTCGAAGCAGATGTTCCAGATGATGAAGAAATGGAACGGATCTTACGAGAACTGAAGGGGAACTAAAGGAGTCGAGACATGGAACATATTCAATCATCTATCGAAAAAATATTAAGTCGACCGGACGTCGCAGAATCGGTTCGAGCGATTCAACAACGAGTGTTGTCTCATCCAGGTGTCGTCATGTTCTTGCGGACACATCCGGAGATCGATCAACGGATGATCGAGCGGGGCATGCTCAAATTGAATGAATATGCGGAACAGATGGACGGAAATCGACTGATTGAAAGTAAGGCAGTCATCGAAGGGTACCAGCCGATCCTGCACGTCGAAAAAGGACAGATCGTCGTCTCGTATGAGAAGTCGCAAGCGTTAAAAGACCGAGAGGATGAACGTGCGCTTGAGAAGAAATTTAAGAGCCTGTTCCTGCCGGATGAAGTCCGCGATGCGAACTTCAGTGATTTTGACTTGTCGACGACGGACCGTAAGCTTGCCTTACGTGCGGCGTCTCAGTTCCTCAATCATCTCCGCTCGAAGGAGACGGTAAAGGGATTGTACCTTCATGGTAGCTTTGGTGTCGGGAAAACATACCTTTTGGCTGCGATCGGGAATGCTTTGAAAAAAGAACGGATTGCAACGATTCTCGTCCATGCCCCGGGGTTTGTCGCTGAAGCGAAACGGAGGATTCGGTCTGACTCGTTTGATACATTCCTCGAAGGATTTCAAACGATTCCAGTATTGTTGATTGACGATATCGGTGCTGAATCGATCAGTCCGTGGGTACGGGATGAATTGTTCGGGATCATTTTGCAGTATCGCATGATGCATCGTCTGCCGACATTATTCAGCTCGAACTTATCTTATGATGAACTCGAGCTCCATTTCGGAATCACAAATGATCAAGGCGATAAATTAAAGGCTGCACGACTGATGGAACGAATCCGGACGACGACGCAACCAATCGAGTTCCTTGGTGAAAATCGACGTCGCTACTAATTTTCCTTGTCAAGGAAGCAACGGATTCGTTATACTAATGACACGTCAATAGACGATGCAACGATTGAGGATATGAAGTATGAAATGAACCAAACTAGCGAGAGAAGAACGGTGGAAGCTTCTCATGGCATCATTCATGTCTTTACTCCCTCATAGCACGAACGGGGCTAATCCGTTTGCGCCTCACGCCCGTTAACGCGTGTTCGAGCCGAACCAGTGCATGGTCCGGGAACGAGGGTGGTACCACGAGATTAAGACTCGTCCCTTTTTAGGGATGAGTCTTTTTTATTTTGTAAAAGGGGGAAACAGTCATGTCAAACATCGCACTTACATTTCCAGATGGCGCCGTAAAGGAATTTGCAGCCGGCACGACAGCTGAAGAAGTGGCAGCTTCGATCAGCCCAGGTCTTCGTAAAAAAGCCTTTGCTGCTAAATTGAACGGGCACGCCATCGATTACCGTCGTCCAATCGAAGAGGACGGTACAATTGAATTGATCATGCCGGATTCAGAAGAAGGGCTCGACTTGATTCGTCACTCATCAGCTCATTTGATGGCACAAGCCATCAAACGTCTGTATCCGGATGAAACGATTCATCTTGGAATTGGACCGACAATCGAGAATGGTTTTTACTATGACATCGATATGGAACGTCGTCTGACAGAAGAGGACCTTCCAGAAATCGAGAAGATGATGAATAAAATCGCCGGTGAAAACTTGCCGATCGAACGAGAAGTCGTCTCGCGTGACGAGGCACTCGCCATCTATAAAGAACTCAATGATCCGTTGAAGATTGAATTGATCGAGTCGATTCCTGCTGATCAGGATTTGACGATTTACCGTCAAGGCGAATTCTTCGATCTCTGCCGTGGACCACACGTTCCAGCGACAGCGAAGCTACAAGTCTTCAAATTGATGAGCATTGCTGGTGCTTACTGGCGTGGTGATTCGAAAAACAAGATGTTACAACGGATTTACGGTACAGCATGGGCAACAAAAGATCAGTTGAAACAACACCTCCACTTCCTCGCTGAAGCAAAAGAACGGGATCACCGGAAACTCGGGAAGGAACTTGGTTTATTCTTCACTTCTCAAGAAGTCGGTCAAGGACTTCCGATGTGGTTACCAAAAGGAGCAGCGATCCGTCGGACAGTCGAGCGTTATATCGTCGATAAAGAACTCGAACTTGGGTATGAGCACGTCTATACACCGGTCCTCGGTTCAGTCGATCTATACAAGACATCGGGGCACTGGGATCACTATCAAGATGACATGTTCCCGAAAATGGAGATGGACAATGAAGAACTTGTTCTTCGCCCGATGAACTGTCCACACCATATGATGGTCTATAAGAACGAACCACGTTCGTACCGTGATTTACCACTTCGTGTCGCGGAGCTTGGTGGCATGCACCGTTACGAAATGTCTGGTGCCTTGACTGGTCTTCAACGCGTTCGTTACATGGTTCTTAACGATGGACATACGTTCGTCCGTCCTGACCAAATGAAAGATGAGTTTAAAGCCATCGTTCATCTCATTCAAGAAGTCTATGCTGATTTCGGGATCACAGATTACAAGTTCCGTCTTTCATACCGTGACCCAGCGGACAAAGAGAAGTACTTCGACAACGATGCGATCTGGGAAATGGCGCAACGTGAGTTGAAAGAAACAATGGATGAACTCGAACTCGAATACTTCGAAGCAGAAGGCGAAGCCGCATTCTACGGACCAAAGCTTGACGTTCAAGTTCGGACAGCGCTTGGTAAAGATGAGACGCTCTCAACAGTCCAACTCGACTTCCTCTTACCAGAGCGATTCGAATTGACATACAAAGGGAACGACGGACAAGATCACCGTCCAGTCGTCTTACACCGAGGTGTCGTATCAACGATGGAACGATTCGTTGCTTACTTGATCGAAGAATACAAAGGCGCATTCCCAACATGGCTCGCACCCGTTCAGGTGAAATTGATTCCGGTTTCTGGTGTTCATGAAGACTATGCCCGTGAAATCAAAGCGATCCTGTTGAAAAAGGGAATCCGCGTCGAAACAGATTTCCGTGACGAGAAACTCGGTTATCGTATTCGTGAAGCACAAGTCAATAAAGTACCGGTCATGCTCGTTTTAGGTGACAAAGAAGTTGAATCACGCGAAGTCAACATTCGTCGTTACGGTTCAAAAGACTCGAGTAATGCATCACTCGAACAATTCGTTGCAGATTTAGAGCAAGAAATCGCAAATCGTTCAAAATAATTCAAGTATACAAAAACAATCTGCCCTGCTGATGTAGGGCGGATTGTTTTTGTGATGGGATGCTTGAAAGAAACCAATTTCATACCGATGAAACAGGTAGAACATCCAACTGAATCTATCTAAAATGACCAAATGTCATTTTTCCTTTAATTGGATAAATACTATAATAGACCTTCAGTGGATGAAATATTTTGAAGAATGGGAAGGAAGTTACAGATTGAAGAAAACAACCCTCGCTGTATTCATCGCTTCTTCACTTTTAATCGGTATTCATCCGAGCGAAGCGAAGGCGACAACGATTAAAAAAACATACCGGATTACACCAAAAACAGAAGCGATTGACCCAGCAATCCGTAAATATACGACCTATAATGCAAAGACACGCAATCATTATACGATGCGTTCTTATTTGGAACGACTTGAAAAAGAAGGGGGAGGCACCCTCGTTCTAACAAAGGGAACGTATCTGTCCCCGTTACGTGTTGGTATCCCGTCCAATACGACGGTGATCCTAGAGGATGGTGTCATCATCAAAAAGACGACAGAGACAGGGACGACAAAGATTAGTTCGACGACAAGTGTCTTTGATTTCGTTGCGCCATCGGTTTTGCGTCTGAATAAAAAAGTTGGCAAATATAACGGTTCACAGAACGTTAAACTCATCGGTAAGGGGAATGCACAGATCGACTTGAATCAATATGCGCGTGGTTCGGCTTTCGCTATTGCCCATAATCAAAACTTATATATCGGCGGCATCACAGTACGGAATCAAAAGGGTTCACATGCGATGGAACTTGATGCAACGAAGAAGGCAGTCATCGAAAACATGAAATTCGTCGATGCCGTCATGATACCGAATACAGGTCCGAATGAATCGATTAATCTCGATACCCCAGATCCAATCACGAAGGGCTTCAACTGGAAGTGGTCGAATCAAGATGGCACTCCAAATGAAGACATCACGATTCGTAATAACTTGTTCCGTAACATCAATGTGGCAATCGGCACACATCAATACACGGAAAACAAATTACACACGAATGTCCGGATTGAAAAAAACACGATTGACGGAACGAAGGATTATGCGATTTCGATGATGAACTGGGAGAATCCAACGGTCCGCTACAATACGATCCGAAACGTGCATCGAGCAGATGGAAAAGCGATGACGATTCTCGGTAGAGGAGTTGTCGGAGGGACAATTCGCTACAATCGATTGGAAGACGCGGATCGCGCGATTCAAATGCAACCGTTCCAAAGTAACGGATATGCTCCAATCTATAATACGTTTACAGCAGATCAAAAACGGTACATGCAACAAAATACGGTCAAGCAGGTTGGACTCGATCAAATCGTCTTATTCAAAAAACTGAACGAGTTCACGTATAAAACGGCAGAGCGTTACGATTTTATTCCATACTAAGACACAAACAAGCACCCAAGACTAGTGTCGAGGGTGCTCGTTTTGCGTTATGAACGCATTTGTTGCAGGAACGGTTCGATATTGACTTGAAGCGCTTCTGATAGCTTCTGACCGAGTGATGCATCAGCACGATAGAAGTTACAGATTGCGAGCAGGACCGTATTTTCATGACGGACTTGCTGAAGGTCGTTGACGAGGTTTTTCAGAAGAGCTGCTTGCTCTTCTTCTGTCAGGCGACGGTATACTTCTCCGGCTTGACCAAAGTTATTCGTCTTCTCGATTTCGAGACGACCGTGTTTATCATCAAGCAACGGTTGATTTTCTTCCGTATACTCGGGTGTTTCTTTTGGTTCTTCTTGATAACGGTTCGGTTCGTAGTTGACCGGACTCGTTTGCTGACCGACCGGCATTGCACCGTCACGTTGGTAGTTGTTCACTTGTGCAAACGGACAGTTGATTGGAAGTTGTTGATAATTCGTGCCAATACGGTAGCGTTGTGTATCTGAGTAAGAGAACAAGCGACCTTGTAGTAGCTTATCTTCAGATGGCAACATCCCTGGAATCAAGACACCTGGGTTAAAACCAACCGATTCTGTTTCAGCGAAGTAGTTGTCGACATTTTTGTTCAATGTCATTGTACCAACGTGTTGGAACGGAATGACATCCTCAAACCAATCTTTTGTCGCGTCGAGCGGATCGAAATCGAACTGATCGACGTCAGCCGGATCAAGTACCTGTACGAACAGATCCCATTCCGGGTAATCGCCATCTTCAATCGCTTGGAACGTATCGTTTGAAGCATGGTTGAAATCTTTTCCTTGAATCTCTGTTGCTTCTTCAGCTGAGAGATTATGAACACCAGCTTTTGGTACCCAGCGTAGTTTCACATAAACCGTATTACCGTGTGCATTCACCCATTTGAACGAGTGAACGGAAGAACCACGCATTTTACGGTAGCTTGCAGGAATACCCTCATCCGTGAAAAGGTGCATGAGCATGTTCGTCGATTCCGGACGAAGTGTCATGAAGTCCCAGTAACGGTCAGGATCTTGAATATTCGTGCGTGGATCTGGTTTGAGAGAATGGACCATATCCGGGAATTTCATGGCGTCACGAATGAAGAAGACAGGAAGGTTGTTCCCAACGAAATCCCAGTTTCCTTCTTCTGTATAGAACTTGACAGAGAATCCACGTGGATCGCGGAGCGTCTCTGGAGAATGCGTGCCGTGAATAACAGTCGAGAAGCGGGCGAAAACAGGAACTTCTGTCCCTTCTTCTTGTAAAAACGCAGCTTTCGTGTACTTTTTCATCGAATTTTTGACAGTGAAGACACCGTGAGCACCAAAGCCACGAGCATGTACGACGCGCTCAGGTACACGTTCCCGATCGAAATGGGCCATCTTTTCAATTAATTGATAGTCTTCTAATAAAGTTGGTCCGCGACGTCCAGCCGTACGTGAATTCTGGTTGTCTCCGATTGGTACACCTTGATTGGTCGTTAATCGTTTTTCAGTCATCTGTTATTCTCCCCTTTATGTAAGATTAAATTAATTATAAAACAATAATCATTCTAAATAAACAGTTTGGCTTGCGAATGTTCTGAATCTTTTTTCATGTTATGAATGTACCCGTGAAAAACAGGTTAGAAACTTCTTGCTTATCCGTAAAAGGATTGCTATTATAATCAAGTATGTGAGCAACGTTCTGTAAGAACATAGAAAGCGGCTTGACATCACGGGAAAACAAGTGCTATGATAGCAAAGTGAAATGACAACAAAGCAGAAGCATCCCGCTTCTCACCATGTATGATAACTCGTACTGGTTCATCATGAAGATACGCAATGTATAGCAAATGCTGTGCCTTGGCGTTCCTTATGAGTGTGGGCGGGAAAAACTGCCGACGCTTTTTTTATAGCGTTTTCTATCATTCATTTTTCGTGCAATGCACGATGGAGGTGCTAACCATTAGCAAAGATCTGTTAATCAATGAAAGCATCCGTGCCCGGGAAGTTCGTCTTATCGGAGCGGATGGTGCTCAACTAGGTGTCCAATCACGCAACGAAGCGCTACGTCTCGCAGAGGAAGCGGAACTTGACCTCGTCATGGTCGCTCCACAAGCGACACCGCCAGTTTGTAAGATCATGGACTACGGTAAATACCGTTTCGAGATGCAAAAGAAGGACAAAGAAACTCGGAAGAATCAGAAAGTGATTCAGATGAAAGAAGTTCGTCTTAGCCCGACGATCGAGGAGAACGACTTCCAAACGAAATTCCGTAATGCGAAGAAATTCTTGGAGAATGGTAACAAAGTGAAAGCGAGTATTCGTTTCCGCGGTCGTGCCATCACTCACTCGGAAATCGGTAGACGCGTTCTCGAACGCCTCGCAACGGATTTAAGTGAGTTCGGTGTTGTGGAACAGAGACCGAAGATGGAAGGACGCAGCATGTTCCTCGTGCTTGCTCCTAAGAAAGAAGACTAATCGAATCGAAGTAGGAGGGAATCTCTCATGCCTAAAATGAAATCGCACCGCGGTGCTTCTAAACGTTTCAAACGTACTGCTTCTGGCAAATTGAAACGTGGTCGTGCTTACACAAGCCACTTGTTCGGTAACAAATCAACAAAAGCGAAACGTAAATTACGTAAAGCTAGCATGGTATCTACGGGTGACTTCAAACGCATCCGTCACATGATCGCGAAGTAATTTATCCAATCGTATACAGATTTAGGAGGGAATTTATATGCCACGCGTAAAAGGCGGATATACGACTCGTCAACGTCGTAAAAAACAACTCAAATTAGCTAAGGGCTACTACGGCTCGAAACATACACTCTTCAAGGTTGCGAAACAGCAAGTCATGAAATCTCTCATGTACGCTTACCGTGACCGTCGTCAAAAGAAACGTGACTTCCGTCGCCTCTGGATCACTCGGATCAATGCGGCAGCACGTATCAACGGTCTTTCTTACAGCCGCATGATGCATGGTCTTAAATTAGCAGGTATCGACGTTAACCGTAAGATGCTCGCTGACCTCGCAGTTACAGATGCAACTGCATTTGCTTCACTTGCTGACACAGCAAAAGCAAAATTGAACGCTTAAGTTCTACAATTCGTCGGGGAATTTAATTCTCCGACGTTTTTTTCGATTTAATGATAAAATAAGAAGGCACGTCGATGAGACGGTCATATGATTTTTTTAGATAGAAGGAGAATTAAAGATGGATTGGTTGACACTTTTTGAGATGCAAGAACAGTTGGATAAACGGATTCAGTCAGAACATCAATTAACAGGCAATCAATTCGACGAGCGTCTGCTTGCCTTATTGGTCGAACTCGGTGAACTTGCGAACGAGACACGTTGCTTTAAGTTCTGGTCGAACAAGGGACCATCCGCTCAAGTCACAATTCTTGAGGAATATGTCGATGGCGTCCATTTTCTACTCTCACTAGGTCTAGCGCTTGAGTACAAGAAGAGTCATTTTACAGAAGGTGACTTCTATTTGACAGCAACAGATGCTTTTTTAGACGTCTATAACAAAACGAACGTTTTTGCGATCTCGCGGACGGAACAAAGTTATGACGTTCTGATTGGTGCATACCTTGCATTAGGTGCTACACTAGGCTTTACACAGGATATGATTTTCAAGGCTTACATTTCTAAAAATGAAGCAAACCATGTGCGACAAGACAACGGTTACTAAGGAGGAAATCAGATGAATGAACAATTACATATGCTAAAACGTCTCACGGACGCAACAGGTGTACCGGGAAACGAAAAAGAAGTCCGAAGCCTTATGCGTGAATATTTAGAACCTCATGCAGAAGCGTTCCACCAAGATGGTCTCGGTAGTCTGTTTGCTGAACATAAAGGCGCAGGCGAAGATGCACCGCGTGTATTGATTGCTGGTCACATGGATGAAGTCGGATTCATGGTCACGAAGATCGATGAAAAAGGATTCCTTCGTTTCCAACCACTCGGTGGTTGGTGGGGACAAGTCCTCTTGGCACAGCGTATGAATATTGTGACGTCATCTGGTGAAGTCATTCCAGGCGTAATCGGGGCAAAACCACCTCATGTTTTACCACCGGAAGCGCGCAATAAGCCGGTCGACATTAAAGATATGTTCATCGATATCGGTGCTTCATCAAAAGAAGAAGTCGACGGTTGGGGAATTCGTCCGGGTGATACGGTCGTTCCACATTGCGAATTTACTGTGATGAAAAATGAGAACTTCTTGATGGCAAAAGCGTGGGACAACCGGATTGGTTGTGCTATCGCAATCGAAGCAATCAAACGCTTAAAAGCAGACGGACATCCGAAC
Organism: Exiguobacterium sp. PHA03; assembly: GCF_041945985.1. Taxonomy (NCBI): domain Bacteria; kingdom Bacillati; phylum Bacillota; class Bacilli; order Caryophanales; genus Exiguobacterium; species Exiguobacterium sp. PHA03. The sequence continues at coordinate 1,544,089 of NZ_JAUTYQ010000001.1, read as the reverse complement.
ACGATTTTCGCAGGAGCGACTGTTCAGGAAGAAGTCGGGTTACGTGGGGCTCAAACCGTCGCACACCTGCTGAAACCATCAATCGCCTTTGCTGTCGATACAGGTATCCCGGGTGATACACCAGGAATGACCGATCGTGAGGCATTGTCGAAATTAGGTGAAGGCGTTCAAGTCATCATGTTCGATGCAACGATGATCGCACATCGTGGATTGATCGATTTCGTGACGAAAGTCGCAACAGAAGAAAATATCAAGTATCAACTGGACTTAACGCCAGGTGGCGGAACGGATGCAGCGAAATTCCATTTGTCTAATACAGGTGTTCCATCACTTGCATTGACTGTACCGATTCGTTACCTGCACACGAACGTCTCAATCATGCATAAAGCCGATTTCGAAGCAGCCGTCGATTTAGTCGTTGCTGTCACAAAACGTCTTGATGCGGAGACCGTCCAAGCGATCTACGAGGGGTAATAAAATAATGAAGCACATCGCATCAGCAAAGAACGAAATCGTTAAACAATGGAAAAAACTCTTAACGAAAAAAGGACGTCTGCAGACGAACCGTTTCTTGATCGAAGGAGAACATCTGATTGAAGAGGCGGTTCGCGCTGGAATCGTCAAGGAATTGATCGTGCGTGAATCGTACCAAGTACCAGGTTCTTGGAAAAGAAATGCCGATGTCTTTACGATCGATGAAGCCGTCATCAAAGTACTGGCTGAGACGGAAACGTCGCAAGGCATCTTCGCTGTCTGTGAGATGAAACAAGCTTCGGCACAATTAGAACGAGGACGCTATTTGTTGCTCGATCGTCTACAAGATCCAGGGAACGTCGGGACGATGATTCGGACAGCTGACGCAGCTGGATTCGATGGTGTCGTCGTCGGACCGGGAACAGTTGACGTCTATAACGGAAAAGTCATCCGTGCGACTCAAGGATCGCTGTTCCACCTACCTGTCATCTCCATGCCGCTCGAAGAGGCAGTCAATGCACTGCACGAGCAAGGAATTGCGGTAATCGGCACGGCGTTAGAAGGAGCAACGTCTTATCAAACGATCGCACCGATGGATGCACTTGGTTTGATCATCGGGAACGAAGCACAAGGCGTTGCGCCAGAATTGCTCTCTTATTGTGATGAGCGTGCCTACATCCCGATCCGCGGTAAAGCGGAGTCATTGAATGCGGCAGTAGCGGCTGGCATTTTGCTCTATCATTTTGCAAGCGTGGATTGAAACCGACAAGCGTTCATGCTAAAGTGAACATCAGGAATACATCATGGACGTTGATGGAACAGAGTACGTTAGGGAATGATTCAATCAGGGAGAGGCAGTCATAGACTGAAAACTGCTTCGTGAATCTGCTAACCGAATTCACTCCGGAGTCGCACGAGAGATCGTGACGGGATGCGCCCGTTATCGCGCAATTGGAGGACTTTTCGATTGAAAAGTCAAACAAGGGTGGTACCACGGTGTTTACATCGTCCCTTCGGCATTTGCCGGAGGGACGTTTTTTTATATCTTCAACTAAAGGAGTGGGAAAGATGCGCGAGCAATTAGAAGCATTACGCGATGAAGCGTTGACATTAGTCGATCAGGCAACAACACAAAAAGATCTTAATGACGTCCGAGTCAAGTATCTCGGGAAAAAGGGACCAATCACAGAAGTATTACGAGGAATGGGAAAGTTATCAGCGGAAGAACGACCAGTCGTCGGTGAGATCGCTAATACGGTCCGTCAAGCGATCCAAGAGCAACTCGAACAACGTCTGACAGCTGTCAAACAACAAGAAATGGATGCGAAACTGGCAGCGGAAGCAATTGACGTCACGTTACCAGGTCGTCCGAAAAAGGTCGGTCATGCGCACCTCTTGCAACAGGTGACGGATGAGATCGAAGACATCTTTGTCGGACTCGGTTATACGATTGCGGAAGGTCCAGAAGTCGAGCAAGATCTTTTCAACTTCGAGATGTTGAATCTGCCGAAGGATCACCCAGCACGTGATATGCAAGATTCATTCTACATCACGGAAGAAATCTTGATGCGAACGCATACGTCGCCGGTCCAAGCACGGACGATGCTCGCTTCTAAAGGTGAACCGATCCGCATTCTTTGCCCAGGTAAAGTCTATCGTCGAGACGAAGATGATGCGACGCACTCGCATCAATTCATGCAAGTCGAAGGACTAGTCGTCGGAGAATCGATTTCGATGGCAGACTTAAAAGGAACGCTTGAAGCCTTCGCGAAGCAGATGTTCGGTGAAGCGCGTGAAGTCCGCTTACGTCCAAGTTTCTTCCCGTTCACGGAGCCGTCCGTCGAAGTCGACGTTTCGTGTTTCAAATGTGGCGGTAAAGGATGCAACATCTGTAAACAGACGGGTTGGATTGAAATTCTAGGTGCTGGAATGGTTCATCCTCACGTTCTCGAAATGGCCGAATATGATAGCACGAAAATGTCAGGTTTTGCATTCGGAATGGGCATCGAACGGATTGCCATGTTGAAATACGGTGTCGATGATATTCGCCACTTCTATACGAATGACGTTCGCTTCAGCGAACAGTTTTAAGGGGGAACGCAGATGTTAGTCTCAAAACAATGGTTGAACGAATATGTGGATGTCAGTCATACATCAGGACAAGACCTGGCTGATTTGATTACTAAGAGTGGAATCGAAGTCGAAGGCGTCGATGTCCGGGATGAAGCGTTAAACAACATCGTCGTCGGACGTGTGTTAACGAAAGAAAAACATCCAGAAGCAGATAAATTAAACGTTACGACAGTTGACATCGGACAAGACGAACCAGTTCAAATCGTTTGTGGTGCACCGAACGTCGAAGCCGGACAAGATGTCATCGTCGCGCGTGTCGGAGCTCGCTTGCCAGGGATTAAAATTAAACGTGCCAAATTGCGCGGTGTCGTCTCGGAAGGGATGATCTGTTCACTCGAAGAACTCGGATTCGAAAAAAAATATATCCGAGAAGATGAGCAGGACGGGATCCATACGTTCCGTGAACCAGTCACACCAGGACAAGACGTCTTGGAATTACTCGGTCTTCGCGACGAAATCCTCGAACTTGGCTTAACACCGAACCGTTCGGACTGTCTCAGCATGTATGGTGTCGCACACGAAGTGGCCGCGCTTTATGACACGACACCGACTTTCCCGGTCGTTGAAGTCAAAGAAGCAGAGCCAGCGACGACAGTAGAAGTGACGCTTGATTCAGAAGACTGCTCGTTCTACGCGGCACGAGAAATCCAAGGGGTGACGATTCAAGAATCACCGACTTGGTTAAAAAACCGCTTGATCGCGAACGGCATTCGTCCGATCAACAACGTCGTCGACGTCACGAACTTCGTTTTACTTGAAACAGGTCAGCCGCTTCATTCATTCGATGCCGAAAAACTCGGGAAACAAATCGTCGTGCGTCAAGCACGTGCAGGGGAGTCATTCACGACGTTAGACGAAGTCGAGCGGACACTTGATTCTTCGATGCTCGTCATCACAGACGGTGAACGCCCGGTCGCGCTTGCTGGAGTCATGGGTGGAGCAAATACCGAAGTGGACGGTAATACGACATCGATCATTTTAGAGTCTGCTTATTTCGCACCGATTTCTGTCCGGAAGACGAGCCGTGTTCTTGGACTCCGTTCTGACTCGAGTGCGCGTTTTGAAAAAGGTGTCGATCCACGTCGTGTCTTGTTAGCACTCGATCGTGCTGCAGCTTTGATTGCTGAACTCTCGGGTGGAACGGTTCAAGCCGGTGTCGCTCAAGCCGGAACGCTCGAGCTTGACGATCATTTGATTGAAGCGAGTGTCTCGTACATCAATCATCGTCTTGGTATGGAAATTGAAGGAACGGTCATGCAAACGTTACTCGAACGTCTTGGTCTCGGTGTTGAATTATCGGGGGATGCCTTGACGGTCAGCGTACCGACTCGCCGCCAAGATTTGAAAATTCCGGCTGATTTAGCGGAAGAGGTCGCACGTCTCTATGGATATGATGCACTGACTTCAAGCTTACCGTCTGAAGCGAGCCGTGGTTTCTTACCAAAACGGAACATCCATCGTCGTCATTTACGTCGGACATTGCAGGGAGCGGGTCTCTCACAAGCGATCACGTATTCATTGACGAGCGAGCAACGCGCGATGCAATTCAATGAACGGGAAGATCTGCATCCAGTCAAACTGGCGATGCCAATCAGTGAAGCACGTTCGACATTGCGGACATCACTCATTCCGGGACTCCTTGAAGTCGCACAACATAACGTCGCTCGACAGCATGCAGATGTCGCGTTCTATGAACTCGGTAGTGTTTATCTACAACGAGATGCTTCACTTGAGACACTTCCAATCGAACAAGAAATGATTGGTGGCGTCGCAGTTGGTGTATCAGAACAACACCGTGCTCATGGCACACTTGTTAAAACAGATTTCTTCGTCATGAAAGGAATCGTCGAGACACTCGCATCTGCTTCTGGTATCACGTTGACGTTTGAGGCAGCGAGCATTCCATCGATGCACCCAGGGCGGACGGCACGTATTCTGCTTGATGGAGAAGCAATCGGATTCGTCGGTCAAGTGCATCCTGGTCTGTCAAAAGAACAGTATGGTCTAAAAGAAGTGTACGTCTTCGAGTTAGAGGCAATGGCATTGCGTTCGAAGGAAGAACAGGTCTACTCGGAAATCTCACGGTTCCCATCGATGACACGTGACTTAGCAATCGTCGTTGAGCGATCAGTGACGGCACAATCAATCGTCGATGTCATGACGGAGGCGGCCGGTCCACTTCTACAGGCAATCGAATTATTCGATGTCTATACGGGAGAGAACGTTGGAGAACATGAAAAATCGTTCGCCTTCTCTCTTCGTTACCAAAACAAAGAACGGACGCTCGTCGACGAAGAGATTACGACAGCGCAACAGCGAGTCGTTGATGCAGTGAAAGAAACTTTCAATGCGGAACTTCGTGCATAATCAGAATAAAAAAAACAGCCGCTTTCCTCTTAGAGGAAGGTGGCTGTTTTCGTTTGACGAGATAGATTTAAGAAGCTAGTTCTTCTGCTTCAGATGATGTAGCTTGTCGTTTCGTAAAGATAAAGTACAGTAGACCACTTACGAGAACGATTAGACTACAGGATAAGAACATATTCGAATAGCCGATACCGCTTGCGACTGTGGCGAGAATCAAGGCACCGATTCCGAAGCCCGTGTCGTAAGCAAGGAAAAAGGTCGAGATGGCTTTCCCTTTCTGTGCGGGAGGTGCGAAATTCAAGAGAACGGTTTGAAGACCCGGGAAGATAGACGCCGAACCGACACCAATGATGACGGCAGCAGTCAATAAACCGGCAAAAGAAGGATACATGCCGAGAATGACAAAGCCAATCATATAAAGAACAAACGATGGCAATAACACGAATGCGGCACCCCGCTGGTCGAACAGTTTTCCGGCAATTGGTCGAATCCCGACCATTCCAAGAGCAACTAACGCATAAAAATAAGAAGCATATGCCACATGTCCGATCGAGTCCGTATACAGTGAAATGAACGCTGAAGTACTAGAAATTGCAACGCCTGCCAAAAGGGTCGCTACTAACAAAAGTGGACGCGATAAAAAGAGAGACTGGCTTAAACGAAATGCGGATGTGCTTGGAATATGTTGGCTTGTTAGTGGCAAACGCATCATTAACAATAAGGCGATGATGGCTAGGGCAGCAACCGTGACGAAATAAAGAGCAAAGGCTTTTTCTTGAATAAAGGTTAGACCGATGACAGGACCAAGAACGGATGCCAAGTTCATCGATAGTACAAAATATCCCATACCTTCGCCTTGACGTGTTTTTGGGATCAATGTCGTGACAGCGAGACTGATTGAAGAAGACAACATCCCAAAACTAAAACCATGAATGATACGGATGATGATCAAATAGAAGAATGATTCCAGTGGTAGGACGAGCAGGTAACAAATGCTCATCATTGTAAAGAGAGTCGCAGAGATCATCAAGACGCGCTTCAAATCGTAACGATCCAACCAGTGACCAATCAATGGACGAGAACAGACCGTTGCCAGGATGAAGCTAGTCACAATCCATCCGAGTGCTGAAGCAGAGACTGGAAACTGCTTAGCAGCCAGTAAAGGCAGTGAGGCATTGAGTAGGTAAAACGTGATGAAGAGCAATAGATTGATGACCAACGTCATGACGTAATGACGTGAAAATAATCGAGTGGTCATGAGGATTCCTCCTGTCGATGTAGAGTGAGTAAGTGTGTCATCCATTCACCGAGTTGTTGCTGATCGGTAAGGGGGAAGGTGGCAAGTAATCGTTGATGTGTCTCTTGGACAGCAGCGTCGATTTGGTCGAACCGTTCGATGGCTAAAGGTGTCAACGAGACGAAGTGTGTTCGTCCTTCTTTCGTTCGAGTGATGAATCCGAGTGTCTCAAGACGTGAAACGGTTTTTGTCACAGCTGGTTTTTCGATGATCAAATAATGTGCCAATTGAACTTGTGAAACAGGTTGTAATAACGCAACTGCTTTCAATAGCGCCCATTGACCCGTATGTAAGGAATATGGAGCTAAGGTAGCATCAACTTCTCGTTTGACGAGACGTGATACTTTGGATAATTGTCCGAGGACATCTTCTTGGGTATAAAGCATTTTTATTTCTCCTTTAGTTAACTAGTTAACCTTAAGAGTGTATCAAAGCTGGGTGAGAGGTGCAAGATGAAAAAACTTCTTGCATGTATTAACAGGAATGAGGTTCTTAAATGAAAAAGATTAAGCAATGCTCGAACGGGGTATGTTCCGTAAAAGGGTATTTGTTCAACTTAAAACATCGAGTGCTTACTCTTACGATAAGTTGACTGTACTATTTGGACATAGAGAGAAGAAAGGAAGAGTACATCATGAATCGACTAGCGAAGCTTCTGACTGAATTATTGCCAATTCCTATAAATGAAGCAATCAATCCATTGATTACGAATATCGCCACCGATTCACGTCAAATCAAACCGAATGGACTGTTTATTTGTATCAACGGTTACACCGTTGATGGTCACGATTATATCAATCAAGCAATCAAAAATGGAGCTGTGGCAATTTTGGCTGAACGCCCGTTTCCCGACTTTCCAGTTCCTATCATCATCGTACCGGATACAAAACGACTTGCAGGTCAAGTCGCGAATCGCTTTTACAACCAACCGAGTCAAAAAATGCGTGTTTATGGTGTAACAGGAACGAACGGAAAAACGACGACAACGAAATTAGCGTACGATCTCTTTCGGGCGACTGGTGTGAAAGCCGGCATGATCAGCACGGTCGGTGCACGGATCGATGAAGAACTCATCGAGACGCCAAATACGACGCCCGAAGCGATCATTTTGCATCGATTATTGTTCGAGATGGTTGAACAAGGCGTGACGGATTGTATTATTGAAGTGTCTTCTCATGCGCTCGCTGAAGGGAGAGTCGAGGGAGTTTCCTTCCATTCGGCAGCCTTTACGAATTTATCGCATGATCATCTTGATTATCATCATTCGATGGAAGAGTACGCCAAGACGAAAGCTTTGTTATTTCAACAAGTTGCTGCGTCAAACGGACAGACCATCGTCTTAAATCGAGAAGACGGTTGGAGTCGTGTCATGCGAGATGCCGCACCTTTGCAACCAGTTATTTGGTATACGACGCAACCACACCGGACGTCACAAATCGCAGTCGAATGGCTGACCGACACCATCAATGTCCGGATCGATGAGACGACGACACGTGTACCGACAGCTTTACTTGGTGAATTCAATGCAGCGAATTTAGCGGCAGCAATGGGATTATTGCGGGCAGGCAATGCCAATCTGTATGCACTGATTCGTCATATTCCAGAACTGGAGTTACCGAAAGGACGACTTGAACGATTGGAATGGACTTCTTGCGAAATCTATCTCGATTATGCGCATACCCCAGATGGTCTAGAAAAATGTTTACAGGCACTTACTTATATAGGCGAGTCGCTATCGATTGTCTTGAGTGCAGCTGGAGAGCGTGACCGATCAAAACGAGCGGAGATGGGACGAATCGCAAGTAAATATTGCGAACATATCATAGCAACTGTTCATGATGCGAGATCAGAGGCTCCGAATCAGATCATCGATGAGTTAATTGTTGATGTTCCGAAAGAGCGGTTAATTGGGTGTCACACGTCTCGTCATGAAGCACTCGTACAAGCCGCGCATCTCGCACATCGAGGACAACGCGTCGTCATTGTCGGAAAAGGGCATGATGAGGTGGAACGAATCGGAACTAAAACGATTCCTTTTAATGAAAAACATATACTGCTTGCGGAACTAGAACGGCTGTCTGAAGGAGAATCCGTCATTTAAAAACCGACCATTCCGCAAGGGTCATGGTCGGTTTCGTTTCGTAGCTAATTGTTGTGCCTTTTTTGTATTCGCAAAATGAGCTTTCGTCCAGTCACGCAGTTTGTCAGAGCCATAACGTAAAATCAGTGAAGCCGCGACTTGGTCAACCTTGGCGCCAGCACCTTTAGGAATGACGACACCTGTTGACTCACTTAACTTGTCCATTTCCTTGAGAAAAATCGCACGAGCGATGATGGATGAAGCAGCGACGGCGACATGAAGTTGTTCCGCTTTAGTCGAGAAGTAGACATTTTCTCGAACAGGATTCATAACACCAGATAGGTGTTTATAATAGACACTTTTTTCGGCGAACTGATCAATTAAAATCGCTTCTGGTTTCGTCTCCAGTTGGTCAAGAAGCCGCTCGATTACATCATTATGCATCAGGGCAGTCATCTTTCCTTGAGTCATCGACCGTTGCATCTGATTGTATTCTGGATTATGTAGAATACGATATGTGTACGGAATGACAGCATGGAGATCGCGAGCAATTCGACGAATCTCGATATCGTTCAAATGTTTGGAGTCTCGGACACCGAGTTCGTGAAGAAGTGCGATCTGCTTTCGATCAACAAAGGAAGCGGCGACGACGAGTGGACCGAAGAAATCGCCTTTCCCGACTTCGTCACTACCAACGACGGACCATTCCGAAAAACCATTCGGTAACGTTGAAACAAGTGGTTCTTTCGACTTAGTCGGCGAAGCCGTACCGAAACGTGTAGCGATAGCTTCGGCTTGCGGTCCTTGAAACATCACTTTTCCAGAATTATAAATCGTGATGACACAACCAGGAATCTTAGCAGCAAAACGGGCATACGGAGGAGACTTCGTCTCGTTCTGTTTGAAGTTCTGTATGACTAAGTCCTGTTTTTCTTTAGATAAGCGTAAAACGGTCGTTCCCATAGGATAACCTCCCTTTCCGGGATTAAGCATACCATCCTTAAGACCGATGGGGGACTTCTTTTCCTAAAACGAAAATGATGGTACTATATGAAAGAAGCAAAGTATGAGGAGGACAGAAAAATGGCTGATTCAGAAGGGTTGAACCGGACGACGATTCATATCGCAGGCAATGATTATACGATTGTCGGAACGGAGTCGCCAGAACACGTACGCGAAGTGGGTCTCCTCGTAGATACGAAGATTCGAGAAATCCGAGAACAAGCACCACAACTCGACGTTCGTCAAATCGCCGTCCTAGCGGCGCTTAATATTGGTAGTGATTATGTAAAAATTAAAAAGAATTTGGGTGAACTATAAACTATGATTTCTCTCGTTATCTTATTACTTCTCGCCTTAGGTGTCATGACAGGGGTCCGAAGGGGAGTTGTGTTGCAGGCCGGTCATTTGCTCAGCCTGATCATTTCCTTCATCGTTGCGCTGTCGTTCTATGAGGAACTGGCTACGAAATTCCGATTGTGGGTACCATATCCGTCTACACTGGATGATGCGGGAATCGATTTGACGATGTTCGCGATTCCAAGTTCAGCACGACTCGATGAGGTGTTCTACAAAGCCTTTTGGTTCGTCGTCCTGTTCTTCGGTACAAAAATCATCTTATCGATCTTATTGTCGATGTTTGATTCGTTGACGAATGTCCCGATTCTAAAACAAGTCAAAGGGTTATTAGGTGGCGTCTTTGGTTTCATCGAGATGTACATCTTCATCTTCCTGCTCTTGTTCTTAGCGGCATTCGTTCCAATCCAATCGATACAGGATGCGATCGCGGACTCGAGTTTAGCAAGCTTCATTATCCAGCACACCCCGCTTCTTGCGAACTGGCTGATGGATCAAGTTGGATTGATAAAATAAACAGGCTCCCACGATTGGGAGCTTTTTTTGAGGGGAGAACTGCACATGCGTACGATTCAAGATGCGATGCGTCATTTGGAACGGATATCGGTCTACCTAGAGGTCAAAGGGGAAAATCCATTTAAGATTAATGCTTTTCGGAAAGCAGCAAGTATTCTCGAAGCATCCGATGCTGACTTCATGGCGATCGAGGATTTCACGGCGATGAAGGGGATCGGGAAAGGAACGGCTGCTGTTCTAGAGGAATATCGGGAAACGGGAACGAGCACGGCACTGACAGAACTCGAACAAGAAGTGCCAGAAGGATTGATCGCCTTATTGAAGATTCCAGGTCTTGGTGGAAAAAAGCTCGCTAAACTGCATGAAGTCGGCGTCATTGATGCAGATTCCTTTGCAGAGAAATTAGTAGATGGTACAGTCGAAGCGATGCCTGGATTCGGCAAGAAGACGGTCGAGAAGTACGTTAAAGCACTTGAAACGTTTGAAACACGACCGGAGCGATTACCATACGGTGTCATGCGAAAGATCGTCGCTGAATTGAATCAGACACTTGCATCGTTTGAGGCAATCATTCGTTTTGAAGTTGGAGGAAGTTTCCGTCGAGCAGAAGAGACGTGTAAGGACCTTGATTTCATTCTCTCAACGGATGAACCGGAACGAATCAAGGAGCAGCTTCTAGAACTGTCGCTCATCGATGAAGTCATCGCAGCTGGCAGCACGAAAGTATCGCTCATCTTAAAACGAGACGTTCATTATATCGCGGTTGATTTCCGAATCGTGGATGATGCGGCGTATGCATCTACATTACATCACTTTACGGGTTCGAAGGATCACAACGTCCGGATGCGCCAACTCGCAAAAGAGCGAGGAGAGAGTATTTCTGAATATGGTGTCGAGACCGAGCAAGGATTAGTGCAACCGAACACAGAAGAAGAATTGTTTGCGCGATATGATTTACCGTTCATCGCGCCTGAATTACGAGCGGGACGTCATGAATTCGAGCAAGATTTATCACGTCTCTTGACGGAACAAGATATTCAAGCCGATGTGCATATGCATACGACATGGTCAGATGGTACGTTGTCTGTTGAAGAACTAGTCGATGCCTGTGCTGCACGCGGATATACATGGATGGCGATCACGGATCATAGTAAATATATGAAATTCGTCAATGGATTAACGGAAGAACGTCTGCGTGCACAACGTATTGAAATCGAAGCGGCACGTGAGAAACATCCCGATATGACAATTTTATGTGGTGTCGAGATGGATATCTTGCCCGATGGATCACTTGATTATGAAGATGAATTCTTAAAAGAAATGGACTATGTCATCGCCTCGATCCACTCGAAGTTCGATCAGACGGAGGAAGAGATCATGCAGCGGCTCGAGAATGCTTGTCGTAATCCTTATGTTTCCTTGATTGCTCATCCGACGGGACGAATCATTGGAAGACGAGAAGGATACGCCGTCAATGTCGATCGATTGATCGAACTAGCAGCGGAGACAGGAACAGCGCTTGAGATGAACGCGAATCCAGCACGTTTTGATTTAACGGCAAGTTCGCTTGCGAAAGCGAAGGCTGCCGGCGTGAAGATTTTAATTAATACGGATACACACCGACCAGAAATGTTAGAAGATATGAAACTTGGAGTCCTCCATGCTCGTAAAGCTTATTTGGAGGCGTCTGATGTCATCAATACGTGGTCTGCTGAAGAAGCACTCGAATTCTTCGGTCGAAAACGTTTAGGAGTGGATTAAATGAATGCCAACGCATTACGCGTTTTAGAATATGAGAAGTTAAAAGAAAACATGCTCGCCTTCACGGCTAGTTCACTCGGAGCACAGTTCGTCCGGGCAATGCGTCCGGCGGAAGACTTCGAGCAGGTCAAGGAACTGTTAGCTGTCACGACGGAAGCAACGACGGTCTACCGGTTGCGTGACCGTTATCCGTTCGGTGGATTGACGGACGTCCGAAGTGAAGTCAAACGGGCAGAGATTGGCTCTGTCCTCTCGACGAGTGAACTTCTAGCCGTCGCAGACGTCGTCTACTCGGGACGTCAAGTGAAGGCGTTCCAAGAACGGCTACACGAAGACCATGCGGATCTACGATTACCGCGCCTTGATAGTCGAATCGAGCAAATCACGAAGCTCGTCGAGATCGAACAGGGGATTCGCCATGCCATCGACGATCAAGGGACTGTCCAAGACTCAGCGAGTGATAAATTACGAGCGTTACGCAGTCAGTTACGCTCGCTCGAAGGACAAGTTCGTTCAAAAATCGATAACGTCTTACGTAGTAAAGCGAAGATGCTGTCTGACGCCATCGTGACGATGCGAAACGATCGTTATTGTGTACCGGTCAAACAAGAATACCGTCAAGCGTTCGGCGGAATCGTCCACGATCAGTCGGCTTCTGGAGCAACGTTGTTCATCGAACCGCAAGCTGTCGTCTCTGCGAACAACGAAATTCAAGAAGCGCGTTTGAAAGAACGGGCGGAAATCGAACGAATTCTTGCACAACTATCGGCACTTGTCGGTAGCGTTGGTGATTCGCTACGCATCAATCTGGATGTATTAGCAGAACTTGATTTCATCATGGCGAAAGCATTATACGGTCATCAGATTGGAGCGGTCGAGCCACGCTTGAACGAAAACCGCCATATCATTCTGAAGGAAGCACGGCATCCGTTCATCCCGAAAGAGGAAGTCGTACCAATTACCGTATCACTGGGTGGGGATTTTACGTCACTCGTCATCACCGGTCCGAACACCGGCGGTAAAACAGTTACCTTAAAGACGATCGGTCTTTTGCAATTGATGGTGCAATCGGGACTATACGTGCCAGCTGCAGATGAGACGGAGCTCAGTGTCTTTGATGCGATTTATGCCGATATCGGGGATGAACAGTCGATTGAACAAAACTTATCGACGTTTAGTTCACACATGACGAACATCGTCTCAATGATGGAAAAAATCGATTTTATGAGTCTAGTACTGTTCGATGAGTTAGGTGCGGGAACGGATCCGACAGAAGGGGCTGCCCTAGCAATCGCGATTCTTGATGAAGTGAAGCGACGCGGAGCACGTGTGGCAGCGACGACGCACTATTCAGAATTAAAAGCGTACGGCTATAACCGAGAAGGGGTCGTCAATGCGTCGATGGAATTCGATGTCGAATCACTCAGTCCGACCTATCGCTTACTCATCGGTGTACCTGGACGCTCGAATGCGTTCGAGATTTCAAAACGTCTTGGACTCGAAGACCGGATCATCGACGCAGCACGTGGTCAGATCGGTAGCGACGCACAGTCTGTCGAGACGATGATCGAACGATTAGAAGAAGCGAAACAGCGGGCTGAAACGTTAGAGGCACAGTTGTTAGAAGAGAAAAAACGACTTGTCGAAGAGAGAGAGCAGTTCGAGCAAGAACAAGCTGAGATCCAGGAAGAGAAAAACGAAATTCTGGCAAAAGCGGAAGAAAAAGCAACACGTGCGGTCGAACGCGCTCAAAAAGAAGCAGAAGGCGTCATCAAACGTCTGAAGGAATTACGAGACGCTGGTGCCGTCAAAGAGCATGAACTGATCGAGGCGCGGAAGCGACTCGAAGACGCGAAGCCGAGTCTGCAAGAGAAGCGGATAGCTAAAGTAAAAGCAAAATACGACCAAACGCCGCGATTTGATAAAGGCGAAGAAGTTAAAGTCACGACCTTCAATCAAAAAGGCTACATTATCAACCAACAGGCGAACGGCGAGTATACCGTCCAAGTCGGCATCATGAAGGTGAACGTCAAACCGGAAGATCTCGCGAAGATTGGCAGTACACCAAAACGTCCACAAACGAAAGGGCGCTCTGGTGGAACGAGTGTGACGAAACAATCGACACCTTCGGCTGAACTGGATTTACGTGGCGTGCGTGTCGAAGAAGGGTTGTCGAAGCTCGAACGCTTCATGGACCAAGCCTTGTTATCGAATTACGACCACATCCGTGTCATTCATGGCCTGGGTACGGGAGCGATGCGACAAGGTGTCCAAGAATTCTTGAAAGGTCATCGTCACGTCAAAGGTCACCGGTTAGGTGGTCAAGGTGAAGGCGGACACGGTGTGACGATCATCGAACTGAAATGAGGAAAGCAAGATGAACATTTTTGAGAACGTCTATGTCTATACGACAGCGCTCTATTCGGTCGCGGGATTACTGATCATTTTGGGGCTTGCACTTTTTGAGTTGACAACCCGGTATAAAAACTGGGAACATATCAAGAGTGGCAACATCGCCGTTGCGTTAGCAACAGGTGGAAAAATCATCGGACTCGCCAATATCGTTCATTTCGCTGTTCAAGGGGAAGAACGAGTCGGGTCGATATTTCTTGAAAGTGCCTTTGGCTTCTTATTGTTGATATCGACATATTGGATCTTTGAATTCCTGACACCGAATTTGCCGGTAGACCGTGAAATCGAGAATGGCAACATTGCTGTCGGTATCATTTCATGCGCTTTATCGATCGGCATGTCCTACGTCATCGGATCAGCGTTAGTGGGGTGAATCCGTGTTAGAACGTTTAGCGAAAATCATGTTCGGGGTTTCGATCGCCTTTTTGGTTGTCGGTATCCTCTGGATTGTATTTAATTAAAAGAACCGGTCTTACCGTGTGATCATTCCGTACTGACATCGTTTCAGTACGGAATTTTTATTGAGCCACGCCTAATCAAAAAAGGAGGAACGCATATGAACGTACGAAAAACATCAACAACGACAGAAACGAGACGCCGTGCTTTTGAGGCGATGCAATTGATTTCTTGGAAGGACATCTTCTGGGTTATCATCGGGTCGTCGATTCTCGCCTTTGGAATCAACTACTTTACGATTCCAAATGATCTCTCAGAAGGTGGATTGATTGGGATCACGGTCATTTTCTACTATCTTTACGGTTGGGATACGGGACTTGTCTCCTTGCTTGCGAACGCTTTGCTGTTCGTTGTCGGTTATCGATTCCTTAGCCGGAAGACGATGCTTTACTCAGTCATCTCAGTCGCCGTCACATCGTTTGTCCTCTCTTCGACAGCAAACCTTGCGACATCATCGGATAGCCGTTTGATTGGTACGGTCTATGCGGGTATTTTGATTGGTGTCGGAATCGGACTCGTCATTCGTGCGGGAGGAACGACGGGCGGTGGTGTCATTATCGCTCGACTGATGAATAAATACTTGAATCTCAGTATCGCAGTCTCGATGTTCATCATCGATGTCGCCGTTGTCGGTGCGTCAGGTTTTCTATTTGGAGAAGAGACGATGCTGTACACGTTAATTGCGATTATCATCGGTTCGTATTTGATTGATCTCGTCAGCGAAGGATTGAATGTCCGCGAAGCGGTCACGATCATTAGCCATCGCCAAGAAGAAATTGCGACGATTCTGACGGAGACGCTCGGACGTAGCGCAACTGTCATCCACAGTCATGGTCATTTCACGAAACAAAAGAATGACATGTTGTATATGATCGTCGATAAACGACAACTGGCACCGTTGAAACAAATCGTCGAAGCAGCGGATCCCCGCGCCTTCGTCGTCATTCATAAAGTGCGAGAAGTCATCGGGGAAGGATTCACATATCCCTCCCGGTAATATGGATTCAAAAGTAGCACCTCTCTTTTTCGGAAATCGAGAAAGGGAGGTGCTGCTTTTTTAGTATTAAAATTTTGATTGAAATAACCAAAAAAACAAGCAGATTCAATTTCTTTTTTTGGATTTTACTGGCATGTCGAATTCAAATCAACGTATAATGAAAATGAATAGTAATTCATTATCAGGGAGGGAAACGTATGGAATCCGTTTGGTTATCTGATTATCCAAAGCAAGTACCCGTATCGATTGATTACCGAGAAATACCTCTTTATCAGGCACTTGATGAGGCAGCGACTGATTTTCCAGAACAACGTGCCTTAAGTTTCTTAGGGAAACGTATGACGTTTCGTGAAGTGTGCGACGAAGCACATGCACTCGGAAGTTTACTTCAAGAGCATGGCCTCAAAAAAGGAGATCGTGTCGGACTGATGTTACCGAACTGTCCCCAGTATATGATCAGTTATTATGCTGTCCTCTATGCTGGTGGAATCGTCGTGCAGGTGAATCCGCTCTATACGGACCGTGAACTCGAACAGATCCTCATCGATTCAGGTGCACATCTGCTCGTGACCCTCGACCTACTTTATCCGAAAGCATCTCGCGTCAAAGCGGCGACGGCACTCAAAACGGTCGTGACAACAAGCATCGCGGATTATCTTCCCTTCCCTAAAAATAAACTGTATCCCATTAAAGCACGGAAAGATAACAACATCGTCATCGATACGACGGGTTCGATTCCATTTTTATCGCTACGTGGTTATGAACCGATTACACCGGTTGCGATTCAACCGAAAGAAGATGTCGCGGTTCTTCAATATACGGGTGGAACGACAGGTGCTCCAAAAGGTGTCATGCTGACGCACTATAACCTGAGTGCGAATGTCGAGCAAATCGACAAATGGTTTTATAAATATGAGCGGGGAGATGGACGAAAACTGTTAGCTGTCGTTCCGTATTTCCATGTCTATGGCATGACATGTAACCTCAATTTCGGTATTTTTAATGCCTATGAGCAAATCATCGTTCCAAAATTCGACATCGAACAAGTATTGAAAATGATTCATAAGGAAAAACCAAATCTGTTCCCTGGTGCACCGACGATGTATGTCGGTCTGTTGAACCATCCGAAGCTAAAGAAATATGATCTGTCTTCAATCGAAGCTTGTATTTCAGGTTCAGCTCCACTGCCGGTCGAAGTCCAGGAAAAATTCGAAGCATTAACGGGCGGACGAATCGTTGAAGGATATGGTTTGTCTGAGACGAGTCCGGTGACTCATACGAACTGTATCTGGGATCGCCGGATTCCTGGAACGGTTGGTATTCCGGTACCCGATACGCAAGCGAAAATCGTCCAAGCGGATGGAGAGACACCCGCAACTCCTGGTGAGATCGGTGAGATCATCGTCACAGGTCCGCAAGTCA
The DNA here is from genome assembly GCF_041945985.1 of Exiguobacterium sp. PHA03. Classification (NCBI taxonomy): domain Bacteria; kingdom Bacillati; phylum Bacillota; class Bacilli; order Caryophanales; genus Exiguobacterium; species Exiguobacterium sp. PHA03. Next base: position 1,526,821 of record NZ_JAUTYQ010000001.1, on the reverse strand, counting down.
TGAAAGGATACTGGAAACGACCAGAAGAGACGCAAGCTGTTCTTCGAAACGGTTGGTTGCACACGGGAGACCTTGGCTATATCGGCGAAGATCATTACTTCCGGATCGTTGATCGGAAAAAGGATTTAATCATTGCTTCCGGATTTAATATTTATCCACGTGAAGTCGAAGAAATCTTGTACGAGCATCCGGCCGTCAAGGAAGCCGTCGTCATCGGTGTTCCGGATGCCTATCGTGGAGAGACCGTCAAGGCGTTCATCGTCGTCAAGGATGAGATGACGGTCACAGAAGAAGAGCTTGATCAATTCTGTCGTAAACAGTTAGCGTCATTTAAAGTGCCAAAGCAGTACGAATTCCGACAAGAGTTACCGAAGACGTTCGTCGGGAAGATTCTCCGTCGTGTTCTTGTTGAAGAAGAACGTGCCAAACAACTCGAAGAAAGCAGTTGACAGGACAAAATGGCATGATAGAATAAATATGAATGAACCATCATTCATTTTATGCGTTAGGAGATAGTGGAATGAAACGAACAATGTCAAAGAGTGACCGCATCATTGATGCCGCCGTAAAAGTCATCGCTAAAAACGGCTACCATGGAGCGAAGGTGACCGCCATCGCAAAGGAAGCCGGTGTTGCGGATGGAACGATCTATCTGTACTTCAAGAATAAAGAACACCTGCTGATTTCGCTATTCCAAGCGAAAATGGGAAGCTTCATCGAGTATTCCGAAGGACAAATCGCGAATCACACGTCAGCGACAGAACAATTGGCCGCATTGATCGAGGCACATCTTGAGCAATTATCCGTTGATTATGATTTGGCTGTCGTCACGCAAATCGAGCTACGTCAATCCAATCAAGACATGCGCCAAAACATTGCCGCCGTCTTGAAACCGTACCTGCATCTGATTGACCGTGTCATCAAGCACGGGATGACGACAGGCGAGTTTTCAAACGAACTCGATTATCGGTTAGCGCGTCAGATGATCTTCGGAACAATCGATGAGGTCGTGACGAGCTGGATGGCAAGTGGATTCAAATATGAGTTGCTTGAGACACGCGACGGGATCCATCGGATGTTGATCAAAGGGCTGAGTTAAGCCCTTTTCATGACAACAATTATGTAAGCGGATACAAAGAATGATGGTGAATAGACGATAAGGGGGAGCATGAGATGGAAATCTATGTACTGTTGAAACGCACATTCGATACGGAAGAAGCAATCCAACTCGAAAATGGTCAAATCGATGAGGATGGGGCTGAGTTCATCATTAACCCATATGATGAATATGCGGTAGAAGAGGCGATTCGTGTCCGTGATGCACAAGGGGGAACTGTGACGATCGTGACGGTCGGTCCGGAAGACGCGGACAAAGAATTACGAACAGCACTCGCAATGGGAGCGGATCAAGCAGTACGCATCTCGATTGAGGATGACATCGAAGAGGCGGATCATTTCACGATTTCTGAAGTACTTGCTGGTTATTTAAAAGAACAGACAGTCGATCTTATCATCGCTGGAAACGTCGCAGTTGATGGCGGAAGTGGTCAAGTGGCACCACGCGTCGCAGAATTGCTCGATATTCCTTACGTGACGACGATCACAAAACTCGAACTCGACGGCACGAAGGCTGTCGTGACACGTGACGCTGAAGGGGATACAGAAACGATTGAAACAACACTTCCGTTACTCGTGACTGCGCAGCAAGGACTGAATGAGCCACGCTATCCAAGTCTTCCGGGGATCATGAAAGCGAAAAAGAAGCCGCTTGAAGAACTCGAACTCGATGATCTCGAACTCGATGAAGATGAACTCGCACCACGTCTAGAGACGATTGAACGCTTCTTACCACCGAACAAAGCAGCCGGTAAGATTCTCGAAGGTGAACTAAACGAGCAAGTCGCACAGCTCGCATCATTATTACGCAACGAAGCAAAAGTGGTCTAAGGGGGAGAAACGAATGACAAAAGCATTAGTACTCGCAGAATCACGGGATGGCAGTTTACGGAATGTGTCGTTTGAGGCAATCGCAGCAGCGCGACGTGTCGCGGATGAAGTCATCGCAGTCCTGATTGGACACGATGTCGCTAAGGATGCCGACGCATTAGCATCACGCGGAGCGGACCAAGTCCTCGTCGTCGAGGATGAGCGTCTTCTACACTACACGCCAGACGGTTATGGACAAGTCTTCCTCGAGTTGATGAACCGGACGTCACCCGACGTGCTCGTCTTCGGTCATACATCGCTCGGCAAGGATTTATCACCGAAGATCGCGGCAAAACTGCAAGCCGGTCTAATCAGTGATGTGACGGCGATTGCAGGGGAAGGCGCGGAAGCAACTTTCATCCGACCGATCTACTCAGGGAAAGCATTCGAGAAAGTCAAAGTCGCAGAAGGCAAGACACTCTTTACGGTCCGTCCGAATAACATCGATCCGCTCGAAACGGGGAGTTCACAAGGAACCGTTGAGTCGGTCAGGGTCGAACTGAAGGATTTACGGACGATTGTCGCAGACATCGTACGTAAAGCAACAGGTGGTGTTGATTTATCAGAGGCAAAAGTCATCGTTGCGGGTGGGCGCGGTGTCAAAAGCTCAGACGGCTTCGCACCGTTAGAAGAACTAGCGGATGTCCTTGGAGGAGCAGTTGGTGCTTCGCGTGGTGCTTGTGATGCGGATTACTGCGATTATGCGCTTCAAATCGGTCAGACAGGTAAAGTCGTTACACCGGATCTTTATATCGCGTGTGGGATTTCAGGTGCGATCCAACACTTAGCAGGGATGTCGAATGCCAAAGTGATCGTTGCGATCAATAAGGACCCGGAAGCGAACATCTTCTCTGTCGCGGACTATGGCATCGTCGGAGATTTGTTCGATGTCGTGCCACTATTGACAGCTGAATTCAAAAAAATGCTTGTTCACGGATGAGTGAATGTACCGGTGCCATGCAGATGGTACCGGTTATTTTTTACGAATTCTTCACGTGAGCAGTTTCGTTTGTTGGAAGAGACTGCTATGATATACTCGAATCAATAAAGAGATCACCCATTTTTTTAACGGGTTGATCTACTCATTAGGAGGTTATGATCAATGGCAATCGTACACGCAACTAGCCAATCATTTAAAGAAGAAACACAAGAAGGACTCGTCCTTGTTGATTTTTGGGCAACATGGTGTGGACCATGTCGTATGCTCGCACCAGTTCTTGAAGAACTCGATGCTGACATGCAAGATGTAAAAATCGTTAAAGTTGACGTAGATGCAAACCCAGAAGTAGCTGGAGCATTCCAAGTTCAAAGTATCCCGACACTCGTTCTCTTCAAAGATGGACAACCTGTCAACAAAACAATGGGCTTCATGCCAAAAGACGCACTTAAAGAATTCGTTGAAACATCTAACTAATTCTTTCCTGCATATCAAAACAGACCGTTCTGCACAGGCAGAACGGTCTGTTTTTTTAGATTACATAGGTGTGCAAAGTTCGATGAGGTGACCATCCGGATCAAGCACGTACGCAACGACTTGCCCCCATGGTTTTTCAACAGGCGTGAGTACGGTCTTGTATCCGGCAGCTTCCACCTTTTGAAAAAGCGTAGGGACGTCATCCGTGACGAAACCAATCTCTAACGTCTGCTGCGCTTTTCCGCTTGGGATCGTGTAATCCGGAATCAACCGTTGCACGTCTTCACGAGTATTGAAGGCAAGTGTTGTCTGACCGGTCTCGAACTCAATGTAGCTTCCGTGCTCCGCTTTGACGGATAAGCCAAGAACGTCTCGATAGAATGTCAGCGTCCGTGCAGTGTCTTCAACGTATAAAATCGTATAGCCGTATTGAATCATCAAAAAGCCTCCTATCAATCCTCGAATAACGAAGCAATGTCTGAAGCAGGTGTCGGGTAAGCAAATCCAGTCTGTTGCATCGAAGTACTAGGGATCCGGTGTTGCATCGCAAACGAGAAATAATTTGCGAGTTCCGCCGCATTGACACCAATGAAGTGTGCGCCTAGTACTTGATCCTCTTCCCCCACGAGCACTTTCGCCCGAGCAAAATTATCCTTGATGCGTGCGTTCGTTTGCCAAGAGGACGTATCAATCAAGCGACCACGGTACGGAATACCTGCTTTTTTTAAGGAAACTTCCGTTTCACCGACGAGGGCAAGGTTCGGCGCAGTGAATACGACGCTAGGTACAGGGAGCAGTTCCAGTTTCCGGTTATTCCCTTCGAGCATGTTATCGGCAGCGAGTCGTCCTTCGGTTCCAGCAAACGGCGTCAACGCGGGATTCCCGCTGACAGCGACATCTCCTGCGGCATAGATATGTTCGACAGAAGACTGCAGGTACGCATTGACATGGATTCCTTTTTCATTATGGGAAACACCGATTTCTTCGAGTCCGAGTTGGTCGATACTTGCGACACGTCCAGTCGCATTCAAGACGACGTCCGTCTTCAACACGTCACCGTTCGATAAACGAAGTGATTCCTCTTCGTAAGCGACGACCTCTGCTTCTTTGATGATCGAGATGCCAAGTGCTTGCGTAGCATCGAGTAAGACATCGACGAGTTCACTCTCGAATTGTTTTAAGGGGTTAGAACGTAAAACAATCGTGACGTCTGCACCAGCAATCCGAGCAAGATGCGCGAACTCGAACGAGATGTACCCGCCACCAATACAGACGAGTCGACGTGGGAGGTCTTTTAGTTCCAAAAATTCATTACTCGTTATAAAACGTTCACTACCGGGTACAGATAACTCGCGAGGGCGTAAACCAGTTGCGATCAGGAATTGCTTCCCTTCGATTTCTTCTTCACCAATTTGGAGACGGTGTGAAGAGACGAAGCGGGGTTCGCCGTGGAAATAGTCGATGTCCGTTTCCTCGTATCGTTTTCGTGTTTGTTCCGGAATGGCGCGCGTGTATTCATTCTTGCGCTCCATCAACTGGCGCCAATCGATTGAAATTAATCCCTTTACGCCATATCCGAGCAAGCGCTCGACCGCATCCTTCGTCTCACTACCCGTCAGCAGAATTTTTTTAGCGTCACACCCACGTTGGGCACATGTGCCCCCTGGCGTGAAATTTTCAACGATGGCAACACGTAGTCCTTTTTCAGCAAATTTATAAGCCGCTTGATTTCCAGCGGAACCTGTTCCAATCACAATGCAATCATATGTACGCATTTTTCATCCTCCGTATGTCATAATCAATGTATGGTATTTACCCGAACGAATAAAACTAAAAACGGTGAAAGGAGACATTTATTTGGGACATCAAGAACATATCAAAGCGAAATTATCCCTTTTGCCTGATGAGCCGGGATGTTATCTACACAAAAATGAATTTGGTGAAGTCATTTATGTCGGAAAAGCAAAAAATCTCAAGAACCGTGTCCGTTCCTATTTCACAGGAGCACATGATATCAAGACGGAACGCCTCGTTGCGGAAGTTCGTGATTTTGAATACATTATTACAGCGAGTGAACTAGAAGCGTTATTGCTTGAGATGACGCTTATTAAGAAACATGATCCGAAGTACAATATCATGTTGAAGGATGACAAATCCTATCCTTATCTGAAGATTACGAATGAGACATATCCGCGCTTGATTACGACGCGTAAGTTGAAGAAGGATGGCGGACATTATTTTGGTCCTTACCCGAATGCATATGCAGCGAACGAAACGAAACGTCTGTTAGATCGTTTATATCCGCTACGCAAATGCCAGCCGATGCCGAAGAAGCTCTGTTTGTATTACCATATCGGTCAGTGTCTCGGTCCATGCGAAATCCCGAATCTCGAGTCGGAACAAAAAGCGCTCGTTTCGGAAATTCGACGTTTTTTGTCCGGAGACACGAAGGAACTCGTCGAAAGCTTGAAGCACAAGATGGCGGAAGCAGCTGAGACGATGGAATTCGAGCGTGCCGGAGAATTACGGGATCAGGTCCGAGCCATTGAGTCGATCATGAACAAGCAAAACATGATTACAGCAGATTTGACATCACGCGATGTATTCGGGATCCACGTTGATAAAGGCTGGATGTGTGTCCAAGTCTTCTTCCTCCGCGGCGGAAAGATGATTGAACGTGATGTCTCGCTCTTCCCAATCTACGGAACACCAGCAGAGGAACTCGAGAGTTTCATCGTCCAGTTCTATGAGAAGAACATCAAACCAAGTGAACTGTATGTACCACCACTCGTTAATCAACTTCTGCTCAAAGAGGCGCTCTCGATCAAAATTCATGTTCCGGTCCGAGGATCAAAACGGAAATTACTTGATTTAGCAACGAAAAATGCTGAAAACGCGATTTCGGAACGTTTCGAACTACTCGCGCGGGATGAGAAACGGACCGTTCAGGCAGTAGAAGAACTCGCTGATGCAATCAATGTTCATCCATTGTCCCGAATCGAGATCATCGATAATGCGAACATCCAAGGAGCGGATGCCGTTTCGGCGCTCGTCGTCTTTGAAGACGGTAAACCACTGAAAAAAGAATACCGGAAGTTCAAGATTCGGACGGTTCAAGGACCGGATGACTATGAATCGATGCGGGAAATCGTTCGTCGGCGTTATCGACGCTTGTTACTTGAGGGAGCGCGCCTTCCGGATCTCGTCCTGATTGATGGAGGAGTCGGACAGTTGAATGCTGCTTTAGAAGTCATTCAAGATGAACTCGGCCTATCCCTGCCGGTCGGCTCATTAAAAAAAGATGACAAACACCGGACGAGTCAGTTGTTGTTTGGAGAAGATGCGCGATTGATCGAACTCAGCCCTCGCTCAAGTGCATTTTATTTACTTCAGCGTATGCAAGATGAGGTCCACCGATTCGCGATCACATTCCACCGCTCGCTTCGTTCGAAAGGGATGACCCGTTCCTTGCTCGATGAGATACCAGGAGTCGGACCAAAACGACGCCAACAGCTGATCCGTCATTTCGGGTCGATGCGTAGTCTAAGACGTGCGACGATCGAACAGTTGGCTGAGGCAGGATTGCCTGTGAAATTAGCGGAAACCGTTGCTGAGTATTTAAGCCAAGCGAATGAAGAATGAAAAAAGGCCGTCCTCGTGAAGAGAGCGGCTTTTTTTATGGCATTAGTTGTTGATGTACTTCTCGTAGTACGAACCGAAATCACGCTGGTTCCACTGATGGTAGTGACCTTGAAGCCACTCGAAGGATTGTTCAGACAACTCCTTGAATGTTTGCGGAACATTCATGTCGCCTTGGCGAAGACCACCGAGAATCGTGACCGAATGATTTAATGAGCTATTCGCGAACTCGAGCATCTTTTGTCCTTCGTATTGTTTTTCAGCGATGGCAAGTAATGTCTTATACAGATCCTTTACGTGCTCCAGTTGTTTTTTATCAACGTCGATCGAATAATGTTTGCCACCAATCTCGAACTTGATCTCGACATCGAGGTCGACTGTTCCGGCCGTTTCGAACATGACGTGGCGAATTGGATAATGTGCATATGGATAGCGGTAGAGTACACGTTTTGAACTGACAGCACTTTCTCCATCAAGGTGAATCAAGGCTAAGTTCGTAAAACAATACTCGTCAGATTTGGACTTGATCAAGAAATAGATTTTTTCGCCGTCTTCATGTAAAACATAATCGTCAGCGGCTGCCTTGTCGAAATCATCAGGATGAATGACTTGTCCGATATCACTGAATCCCGTTAAATCTGCTGCTAGTTTTTTGAACATGTAAAGTTCCTCCTCGCAATTTGTGTACGCATGATTTTACGATCACTTGCTACAAAAAGTTTCATGAATCTATTTCGATGTTGAAAATAAAGATTCCTGTCACATTCTATGTAAAGTTCGACCGATTGGTTCGAGTGGATCTTTTGGATCGATTTGGACCGTGATTTGAACAAACTCTTTACTCGTCTCAGCATATCCTTCCGCAACACATCCGTTAAAACGAGAAAACTGTTCAGCGAGGAAACCGGCTTCGAGTTGAAAGTAGCCTTGTGGCCGTTCATCTCTCGTCGTATCAGGAGGAGACAGTACGAACGAGATGACCGTTCCTTTACGTTTCTTGATTTCGAGCATTCCCCAACCGGCTTGTTCAAAGAATGAGGCCAATTCAGATTCATCCACGACAGGGAATTGACGCGCGAGACGTTTACCTGCCCAGTAGATGACTTGCCGATAATCCGATCCTAGAAGATCGGTTAACACATAATCCCGGATCAGTTCGATTCCGAAAAGTGGTGTTTGGTTTGGTGTAACATCCATCATGATTCACTCCTATCTGCCAACCATTATACCGAGATGATTCTAGCAGGTCATTGTTTTCCTGAAAAAATTTGCAGTTAAATGCAACGGCTCGGGTTGTCTTCTAAAAAGGACAGGAGTAGAATAAGTGATGAAAAGACGAATTTCCTTATGAAAGCGCTTTTCTACCAAAATGCGCCAACGGTTGATTGGCAAACAAAAGGGGGGATTTGGATGGCGAATCATCGTGATTTCGTGAGTCGTAAAATACACTCACTGCTCGGCGTCATTCCAATCGGGTTATTTTTACTTTCGCACTTAACGACGAACTACTTCATCGTACGTGGTGAGGAAGACTTCAATAAGGCCGCGGAATTTGTGGGGAGCGTTCCGTATCGATTGTTCTTAGAGATCTTTGTCATCTTCATTCCAATCATCTTGCATGGTGTCTACGGTGTTTACATCGCATTCACGGGTTCTGCGAACACAGGACGATATACATATTTCCGGAACTGGATGTATGTCTTGCAACGGTTTAGCGGAGTGTTCCTCGTCGTGTTCATCACATGGCACGTTTGGGAGACTCGGATTGCCGCTGCGATGGGAACAGAAGTTGATGCGAGCATGATGCAGAACATCGTCGATAACGGATTCATGTTAGCGTTCTATATCGTCGGGATCTTGGCAACGACATTCCACCTCGCGAACGGACTATGGACGTTCTGTATTACTTGGGGAATCACGCAGTCACCAGCATCTCAACGGGCGATGTCTTACGTGGCAGCACTCGTATTCATCGGTTTATCGTTTGTAGGCGTACGCTCGATCTTAACGTTTGCAGGCGTGTTGTAAGGAAAGGGGAACTGACAACATGGCGAACAAGAATCTTGTCATCATCGGCGGAGGGCTTGCCGGTCTGATGGCTACGATAAAAGCAGCAGAGCAAGGCGTACCAGTTAAGTTATTCTCACTCGTACCCGTCAAACGCTCACACTCTGTTTGTGCACAAGGTGGCATCAACGGAGCAGTCAATACGAAAGGGGAAGGGGATTCACCATATCAGCATTTCGATGACACGGTATACGGTGGAGACTTCCTCGCAAATCAACCACCTGTTCAAAAAATGGCGGAAGCAGCACCGAAGATCATCCATATGTTCGACCGCATGGGTGTCATGTTCAACCGGACACCGGAAGGGTTACTCGACTTCCGACGCTTCGGAGGAACGTTGCATCACCGGACGGCATACGCTGGAGCGACGACGGGGCAACAGTTATTGTACGCATTAGATGAACAGGTTCGTAAGTTCGAAGCGCAAGGTTTGGTAGAAAAATATGAAGGATGGGAATTCCTTCGTGCCATCATCGATGACAATGGCATCTGTCGTGGAGCGGTTTGTCAAAACCTCCGGACGATGGAAATCGAGGCATTTGCCGCGGATTCTGTCATCCTCGCGACAGGTGGTCCTGGGGTCATCTTCGGAAAATCGACGAACTCGGTTATCAACACAGGACAAGCGGCAGCAGCTGTCTATCGTCAAGGTGCGATCTATGCGAACGGTGAGTTCATCCAGATTCACCCGACAGCGATTCCTGGGGATGATAAATTACGTCTCATGAGTGAATCAGCACGTGGTGAGGGCGGTCGCGTCTGGACGTATAAAGACGGTAAACCTTGGTACTTCCTTGAAGAGAAATATCCGGCATACGGAAACCTTGTCCCACGAGATATCGCGACACGCGAGATTTTTGACGTCTGTGTCAATCAAAAACTCGGCGTCAACGGGGAGAACATGGTTTATCTTGATCTATCACATAAAGACGCAAAAGAACTCGACGTCAAACTCGGTGGAATCCTTGAAATCTACGAAAAGTTCGTCGGTGATGATCCACGAAAAGTACCGATGAAAATTTTCCCGGCTGTTCACTATTCAATGGGTGGACTATGGGTCGACTACGATCAGATGACGAATATTCCTGGACTATTCGCAGCAGGCGAATGTGATTATTCGATGCACGGAGGAAACCGTCTCGGAGCGAATTCACTTCTTTCTGCGGTATATGGCGGAATGGTCGCTGGACCGTCAGCGATCGCGTATATGAGTGAACTTGAGACATCGGTTCATGAGATGAGCGAAGACGTCGTCGAAGCGCATAAGATCGAAGAAATCAATCGTTTTAACGATATCTTATCGATGGAAGGTACAGAAAACGCGTATCAGATCCACCGTGAACTTGGAGAAATCATGACGGATAATGTCACGGTCGTCCGTTATAACGATAAGCTCGAAGAGACACTCACGAAAATCAAGGAACTTCGTGATCGGTTCACGCGCATTTCGGCAACGGACACAGCGCGTTGGAGTAACCAAGGAGCATCGTTCATCCGTCAGCTCGATCACATGCTCGACCTAGCCGAAGCAATTACGCTCGGTGCCTTAAAACGTGACGAGAGTCGCGGGGCGCACTACAAACCGGACTTCCCGGAACGTAATGATGAACAGTTCTTGAAGACGACGATGGCTCGTTATACGAATGGTCATCCAGAAATCTTCTATGAAGATGTCGACACGTCGTTGATTCCACCGCGGAAACGCGACTACAGTAAGAAGTCGAAGAAAGAGGTGAAAGCATAATGGCGACACCACTCGAATCATCTACTACGCAAAAATCGGTTCAATTCATCGTTCAACGTCAAGATGGACCTGATGGTAAACCGTATGATGAAGCGTTTGAAATTCCGTACCGTCCGAACATGAACGTCATCTCTGCTTTAATGGAGATTCGTCGTAATCCTGTGAATGCAGCCGGTGAAAAAACGACACCGATCAACTGGGATATGGGTTGTCTAGAAGAAGTATGTGGCGCTTGTTCCATGGTCATCAACGGTACACCACGTCAATCGTGTACGGCACTCGTCGATAAACTCGAACAACCGATCCGCCTTCAACCGATGCAGACATTCCCAATCGTTCGTGACCTTCAAGTCGACCGTCAGCGCATGTTTGATGCGTTGAAAAAGGTTAAAGCATGGGTCCCGATCGATGGAACGTACGACTTAGGTCCAGGACCACGGATGCCAGAGAACAAACGTCAATGGGCATATGAGTTATCGAAATGTATGACATGCGGCGTGTGTCTCGAAGCATGTCCGAACGTCAACGATCGTTCGACGTTCATCGGACCAGCATCGATCTCGCAAGTTCGTCTATTCAACTCGCATCCAACAGGTGCCTTCCATAAGGAAGAACGTCTTGAAGCGTTGATGGAAGATGGCGGGATCATGCAGTGCGGTAATGCTCAAAACTGTGTCGAGGTTTGTCCGAAAGGCATTCCGCTGACGACTTCGATCGCAGCGATGAACCGTCAGACGACACTTCACTCATTCAAGAAGTTCTTCGGTAGTGACGAAGGACGGACAGGTGAAGCAGTTAGTTCATAAGTTATTAAAGAAGGAGCCTGCTCCTTCTTTTTTCATTCAGACAGGAGGAACCGATTGTGCGCGTACCAGCTTATATTCCAGAACTCGAATCATGGCTTGAACAAATGAAACATGGAACACGACTCGACGTCGCTGTTCGTTTTGCAGAGACGGATGCCTATGGTCATATGAATAACCGGGTACCGTTCGTCTATTTCGAGGACGTTCGGACATTGATGTTAGAGGAGACCGGATACTCGCTTGCAGAAGACGGGATCATCGTCGTTGCGGATGCCCAGTGTAATTACATTCGCCAAGTGTATCCACGGACACGTCTCGCCGTCTATGCGTACCCAGTACATGTCGGAAGTGCATCGTGTGACGTCCATTATGCGGCATTTGATGAGCAGGGTGAACTGATGTTCACAGGACGGACATCGATGGTACAAATCAATCGTGCCGGGAAAGCATTCCCATGGAGTGAGACATATAAAAATTCCTTGCAGAATCGATTCGAATCCGTTATCATTTGATAATGAGTTCACATATTCGAAAACGACTCACTAGTACGTTATTAGTGAAGGGAGATTTCTTAATCATGGAAAAAACATTCAAAGTCATCGCGGATTCAGGCATTCACGCTCGTCCCGCTACTCAGCTCGTCAACACAGCATCTAAATTCCAATCAGACATCAACTTGGAATACAACGGAAAGACTGTCAACTTGAAGTCAATCATGGGTGTTCTTTCACTCGGAATCGCGAAAGATTCAGATATCAAAATCGTTGCAAACGGTGACGATGCTTCTGAAGCAATCACGACTCTTTCAGATATGCTGACTAGCGAAGGTCTTGCTCAGTAATCCTGTAATCGTACATTCTCGGACGCCGGTCTTGCACCGTCGTCCTTTTTTGTTACCATAAGATTGAGAGAAAGAGGTGGAGAAGAGTGAATCGAGCGATTGGAGTACTGGATTCCGGAGTCGGTGGATTGACGGTCGCACGTGAATTGATGCGACAGTTGCCCCATGAGCGAATCATCTATGTCGGGGATACACTACGTTGTCCGTATGGTCCGCGTCCAGAAGAAGAGATTCGTGAGTTTACGTGGGAGATGATTGATTATCTCGTACAACAAGATGTGAAATTGATCGTGATCGCCTGTAATACAGCTACGGCTGTCGTCTTAAAAGAAGCGCGAGAACGTTTAAATATACCTGTCATCGGTGTCATCGATCCGGGTGCCCGTGCAGCAGTCAAGGTGACACGTACGAAACGAATCGGTGTCATCGGAACGAAGATGACGATTACAAGTAATTCCTACGAGAAGGCGTTACGACATGTCGAAGGACAAGTCGTCGTTGAATCGTTAGCGTGCCCGCCATTCGTTCCGCTCGTCGAGTCGATGCAGACGGATGGCGCATACGTCGAACGTGTCGTTGCGAATACGCTACGACCTTTGATGAATTACGATATGGATACACTAATACTCGGGTGCACCCATTATCCGCTCTTAGCAGATGTCATTGGACGGGTCATCGGACCAGGCGTTCAACTCATCTCTTCAGGGGATGAAACCGCACTCGAAGTAGCAGCACTACTTGACTACAACACGATTTCAGCAGATGTGACACAAACACCAGAACATCGTTATTACGCGACAGGCGATATCCGCTCATTCGACCAAATTGCAACGGACTGGCTCGATCAGCCCATTCATGCGGAGCGCATCGTCCTTGGAACGGAGGAAGATTAAATGCGGACAGACCAACGAACGGCGGACGATCTCCGTCCAGTACAGTTATCAGTTGACATCAATAAACACGCGGAAGGTTCGATTTTGATTGAACTGGGTGATACGAAAGTCCTCTGCACGGCGACCGTCGAGGAAAGGGTACCACCATTTCTGCGTGGAAAACGCCAAGGCTGGATCAATGCGGAATATTCGATGTTACCGCGGGCAACCGCTCAGCGGACTGCACGAGAAGCCGTTCGCGGCAAACAGACGGGGCGGACGATGGAAATCCAACGTCTCATTAGCCGATCGCTTCGGGCGGTCGTCGATCTAGAAAAACTTGGTGAACGGACGATCTGGATCGATTGTGACGTCATTCAAGCTGATGGCGGAACACGAACAGCATCGATCACCGGTGGATTTTTAGCACTCGTTCGAGCTATCGATCAACTGATTCAAGCGGGAAAACTGACCGATACACCAATCAAAGAGGGCATCGCCGCCATCTCAGTTGGAATTGTCGAATCGAATGCCTTACTTGATTTATGCTACGAAGAGGATGCTGCAGCTGAAGTCGACTTCAATCTCGTCATGACCTCATCCGGTAAAATCGTCGAGATGCAAGCAACAGGAGAAGAGTCGACCTTTTCCCGTCAAGAGATGCTCGAAATGCTCGAACTTGGGGAAAAAGGTATTAAGGAACTGATTGAAGCCGGTCGCGAGACACTCGGTGTTTCGTGGTGGTATGTAGGAGAAGAAGTGGGGGAACATAAATGAAAGTCATCGTCGCAACACATAACGCTGGTAAAGTGAAGGAACTCGAAAGCATGCTTGGGCGTCTCGGCTATACAGTCGAGTCGTTACTCGATCATGCGGATGCTAAAGAAACGGATGAGACAGGTGAAACATTCGAGGAGAATGCACTCTTAAAAGCAACAGAAGCAGCATCCTACTTTGGTCACGCAGTACTTGCTGACGATTCAGGTCTTGAAGTCGATGCTTTAGATGGCGCTCCAGGTGTCTACTCGGCACGCTTCGCGGGTCTTGAAAAGTCGGATGCAGCGAACAACGCTCTACTACTTGAAAAGTTAGAAGGTGTTCCGGAAGAGGAGCGGACGGCACGCTTCGTTTGTGTACTCGCGCTAGCAAAACCAACAGGCGAAACATTGACGGTACGCGGAACAATGGAAGGGCGAATCGGTTTTGAAGCAACGGGATCGAACGGTTTCGGTTATGACCCATTGTTCGTCACGGCAAGTGGACAAACGGCTGCTGAGTTGACGAAAGAAGAAAAAGCGATGATCAGTCATCGTGGCAATGCATTGCGCAAGCTCGAACAGGACTTAACTACTTTCCTAGGAGTGTGATGAAAATGAGAGCGTTGATCGTTAGTGATAGCCATGGACTAGAACAAGAACTGCTTACGATATTCGAACGGCATCAGGACGTGGATTTGGCTTTTCATTGTGGAGACTCTCAATTGACACGCGACATTGAATCGTTATATCCATATCGTGTTGTACGGGGGAACTGTGATTATGGACACGATTTCCCGGAAGAAGTCACGTCGGAAATGGACGAGCATAAGGTCCTCTGTGTCCACGGACATCGTCAGGACGTCAAATATAGCCTAGATGTCTTGCAACATCATGCGAACGAAAAGCAAGCTGATATCGTTTTGTATGGTCATTCTCATGTTGCGAAGGCGGAGTATCGGGATGGTGTGTTATTCATCAATCCAGGATCGATTCGGATGCCACGCCATCGCCCAGACAAGACGTATGCGATTCTTGAAGTAGAACAAGACCGCTATTCTGTCGATTTTCTTGACATGAACGGGGATCGCGTCAATGCACTTCACCTCGACGGAACATTTTTGTAATAAAATAAATGCAATCTTTGTAATGTGATTGACACGAAAGAATTGTTCTAGTATAGTTTATTCGTGTTGACACGTCCCAATAGCTCAGCAGGATAGAGCAACGGCCTTCTAAGCCGTCGGTCGGGGGTTCGAATCCCTCTTGGGACGCTATAATTAAAATAGAGACTGCCCTTACGAGGGCGGTCTCTTTTTTTTATTTCAATTTTCGTTTATAATTAAGGTATCATGAACTCGAAAGGGATGAAAGCGATGTGGAAGAAAGTTGGTACAGTCCTGTTACTCAGTACGTTTCTTGTAGGGTGTAGTGAGATTTCAAATACAGTTGATGATGCAAAACAACAGGTCAACGATGTGAAAAATAGTGTCGATTATGCTGGAGAACTTCAAGGGATTGCGAAAGATACGGCACAAGTCACGTCCGACTTATCTTCTTCTTTGAATGAAGCGGCTGCGAAAGCACGCGAATCCACGAATCCGGAGCAAGCGCTCGACCAACAAGTCGAAAAGTTAAAGGAAAACGGAACGATTGATCAGTTCAATCAAGAGCTGGACCAAATCGACCAACGATTGGCGGGACTTGAAAATCCACCGCAAGAGTTACAAAATTTAAGTGCAAAGCTCGAGCAGTTCGTGAATCAATCAGAAGATATCACACGACTTCTTGAAACAGACGTCTCTCTCGATACATTAAATCGTCTTGGCATCGAACAAGCAGGGAAATTACAAGAGGCGATCACGAACTGGACATCATTGCTTGATCCATTCACAAACTGAACAGTGAATTAAAAGGAGTGTCGGAAAATGGGGACATCCCGCTGGATGGAACACGAATTAGAAGCGGAACGAGTGCGCATCCTCCGTTTGCCCGCATCTGAACAGGAACGGCTGGTCAAGGAATTAGAGACTGACCAATTGACAGGAGAAGACGTATTATACCGACTCTATGTCATTCAACCGCTATTACTGCATGACCGTGAACGATACGAAACTGTAGCAGAACGTTTTCTTGAAGTCGAGGGTGTGGAGCAAGTGCTCGCACTCTTTCTTTATGAACTCGGAGAACGGTATCCAATGAAGCTCGCTCTACGCTCGGCGTCACCGTATCTGCCGTATGGACTTGCGCTTCGGTTAGACGAGATCAAACAGCGGATGACGGTGCGAGAACAAAAGACGACACCGGTTCAAAAAAACAATGTTACTCAGAGTACTGTAACTTCCGGAACGGCGTTGATGCATGTGTTGCAACATGGAAGCTGGGTCGAACAAATGCGCCATTTGGCTGGTGCTGAATTCGAACGGACACCTGCGCTCTTTGACTACATCACACACAAGTATCTTCGTGCTCAGGATACAGAACATCAAAGCCTACTCGTCATCGATCAGTTATTAGGAAGTGTGATTGAGCATCTGTCCTATCCGGCAGACATTTATGTGCCACATTTAGATGTACACTGGACGATCTCGACGCGTCAAGATTTAGAAGAAGTGCTGATTGCGCATCAACAGGAACAACAAGCGTTACTCGCATCGATGCATACATTAGAAAAAATGGATCCTTTTCGAGCCTTGCTCGTCTTACGTTCGGACCAGTTGATTCATCTTGAAGAACGAGAAGCAATCGGGTCGGATATGGAGAAGTGGCTTCTCGCATGCGAAGAACTAGCCGGTCTGTCGTTTGAAAAAGAAGAGCCGGAACGTGACTTGAGTCCGCTAGCGAAGCGATTATATCAGGGGGTGCATATCCTCTATCCGGAAGTCATCGCATTCGAGCAGATTTACTTCGATTGAGACATCTGGAAACGATTCGTTCAACAGTGGTAATCGTCAGAACGATTGTGCTATAATGTGACTTGTTGTACACACATGTACGCTAATTGACAATTTTGGAGGGACTCAGCATGACTGCAAAATGGGAAAAACAATCAGGTAGCCTCGGCGTCCTCACGTATGAAGCGCCTGCTGAAGCATTTGATAAAGCGGTAGACCAAGCGTTCAAGAAAGTCGTTAAGACTTTGAACACACCAGGTTTCCGTAAAGGAAAAATGCCACGCGCAATGTTCAACAAAATGTACGGTGAAGAAGCACTGTACCAAGATGCACTCGATATCCTTTATAAGGACACAATCGAAGGTGCAGTCGTCGAATCAGGAATCGAGCCAATCGCGCTTGAAAACATCGACGTTGAAACACTCGAAAAAGGCAAGCCAGTCGAATTCAAAATCACGTTCGTCATCGAGCCAGAAGCTACACTCGGTGAGTACAAAGGTCTTGAGTACACAGCAGTTGAAACGAACGTTACTGACGAAGACGTCGACGCTGAACTCAAAACATTGCAAGAACGCGGTGCAGAACTCGTCGTTAAAGAAGATGGCGTCATCGAGAATGGCGATACAGTCGTATTCGACTTCGCAGGTTTCGATGGGGAAAACCAATTCGACGGCGGAACTGCTGAGAACTACTCACTCGTCATCGGTTCTGGAAACTTCATTCCTGGATTCGAAGAGCAAATGATCGGTTTAAAAACTGGCGAGCAAAAAGATCTTGAAGTGACATTCCCAGAGGAATACCACGAAGCATCACTCGCTGGAAAACCAGTTACATTCAAAGTAACAATCCATGAAGTCAAAGCGCAAGAGCTCCCTGAATTGACAGATGAGTTCGCAAAAGAGATGGATGAAGAAGTTTCTTCACTCGACGAGTTGAAAACAAAAATCCGTACGCGTCTCGAAAACACACGCAAACAAGAAGCTGATGCTTCAATGCGCGATGAGTTAGTCGAAGCGGCTACGAAAAACGCGACAGTTGATCTTCCAGAAGTCATGGTCGAAAACGAAGTCGAGCGTATGGTTCAAGAGTTCACACAACGTATTCAATCACAAGGCATCGACCTCAACATGTACTTCCAGTTGACTGGAACGACAGAAGAGGCAATGCGTTCTGAAATGAAAGAGCAAGCGGAAGAGCGCGTTAAGGCACGTCTCGTCCTTAAGCAAATCGTTGCTGACGAAAAAATCGAAGTAACAGATGAGGAAACTCAAACTGAACTTCAATCAATGTCAGAACTCTACAACATCCCTGCAGATCAACTTGAAACGATGCTTGCACCACAAGGTGGTCTTGAAACGCTTAAAGGAGATCTTCAATTCCGTAAAGCTATCGATGTTCTCGTCGACAACGCAAAAGCAAAATAAGCCATTTCATGGTTTTCGATCGACTTCAAGCCCAATTTCTGGTCTTGGAGTCGATTTTTTTGTACGATAGGTCAAACAAGGACAAACAATCCTTGGTTCAGGACATCAAACTGTAAATCGTTCGTCCAGGATTTGAAAGACTTTCCTTGTTCATGCTACAATCATAAATAGTAAAACGTGAGACGGGATGCTACAGGCGTCCATACAATTTCCACGTTAAAGGGGTGGACCTTTATGTTTAAATTCAACGAAGAAAAAGGTCAGCTAAAATGTTCTTTCTGTGGAAAGACACAAGAACAAGTACGCAAACTTGTTGCTGGACCTGGCGTTTACATTTGCGACGAGTGTATCGAACTCTGCAATGAAATCGTAGAGGAAGAACTCGGTACAGAAGAAGAAGTCGAGCTGAAGAATGTTCCAAAACCGCATGAAATTCGTACGACACTTGACGATTATGTCATCGGTCAAGAAAAAGCGAAAAAATCGTTATCTGTAGCGATGTATAATCACTACAAACGAATCAATGCTGGTGGTCGCGCAGATGATGTCGAGCTCTCAAAATCAAACATCGTCATGATCGGTCCAACAGGTAGCGGTAAGACACTTCTTGCCCAAACGATGGCACGTATCTTAAACGTACCGTTTGCGATTGCAGATGCAACAAGTTTGACGGAAGCCGGTTATGTCGGTGAAGACGTCGAGAACATCCTGTTGAAACTCATCCAAGCAGCGGACTATGATGTCGAGAAGGCTGAAAAAGGAATCATCTACATTGATGAGATCGATAAGATCGCTCGTAAATCAGAAAATCCGTCAATTACACGTGATGTTTCTGGTGAGGGTGTTCAACAAGCCTTGCTGAAGATTTTGGAAGGAACTGTTGCAAGTGTACCGCCACAAGGTGGACGCAAACATCCGCATCAAGAATTCATCCAAATCGATACGACGAACATCTTGTTCATCGTTGGTGGAGCATTCGATGGTATCGATCAGTCGATCAAACGTCGTCTCGGTAAAAAAGTCATCGGCTTCGGAAACGATTCAGAGAACCGTAACCTCACACAAAAAGAAATTCTAGCAGCCGCATTGCCAGAAGATCTTCAAAAGTTTGGTTTGATTCCTGAGTTCATCGGTCGTTTGCCAGTCATGGCAACACTCGAGCCACTCGATGAAGAGGCACTCGTTCAAATCTTGACGAAACCGAAAAACGCCCTCGTGAAACAATATAAGAAAATGCTTCAACTTGATGATGTCGAACTCGACTTCACGGAAGATGCACTTCTTGAGATTGCGAAGCTCGCAATCGAACGTAAAACAGGTGCGCGTGGTCTTCGTTCAATCATCGAAGAAACTATGCTAGATATCATGTTCGAAATTCCATCGCGTGAAGACATCGCGAAAGTCATCATTACAGCAGAAACGTTGACTGGTAAGCGCGGTCCAACGCTTGAGTTGAAAGATGGTACAATTGAACATGGGAAAGAAAAAGAAACGGCGTAACACCGTGACAAATCGGCTCGGAGGCTACTTGTACGCCTTTCCGAGTCTTTTTGTTTAGGAGGAATTCGAATGAAGAAAAAACAATATCCACTTTTACCGTTACGCGGTGTCGTCGCGTATCCGTTGATCGGATTGACGATTGATGTCGGGCGTCCGGTATCCTTAAAAGCCTTACTTGCATCAAAGGAACACGAGATCGATCTCGTCGTCGTCACGCAACGTGATCCAGAAGCAGAGCCGTCTGTCGACGGGTTGCATCAGGTCGGTACACTTGTTCAAATCGCGAAGATGAGTGAACTTGGGAATGATACAGTTCGTGTCCGCGTTATCGGGAAGGAACGCGTCCGGATTGAAAACGTTGAGGAGACGGACGAAGGATATCAAGCAGTCATCGAACCAATCGAGAAGATGGACATCAAAGGGGCGAAACAAGAAGCGCTCGTTCGTCTAATTAAAGAACAGTTCGGTCAACTCGTCTCTCGTATCAAAGGCATCGGAACAGATGAGCGTCGTCGGTTCGAGACCTATGAACGTCTCGACTCATTGACGGACTATATCACGTCGAAGTTACCGATCGATATCTCGAAGAAACAGGAGTTCCTCGAACAACAGGATCCGGTCGAACGGGGATTGATGTTGCTTGACGTCATGAAACATGAATATGAAGTCGTCGAACTCGAACGTGAGATGCGTGAACGGACGAAGAAGACGATTGAACAATCGCAACGCGAGTATTACTTGCGGGAACAATTGAAGACGATTCAACAAGAACTCGGTGGCGAGTCGGCGTCCGTTGAAAGCGATGCGACGAAATACCGGGAGCAACTGTCCATGCTTGATTTACCGGAAACGACGGTTGCGAACGTCGAGAAGGAAATCAGTCGTTTAGCTGTCGTACCGGCGACAAGTCCGGAACATGGTGTCATCCGCAACTATCTCGAGTGGTTCTTCTCGTTACCGTGGAACGAAGCAACCGATGATTTCTTGAACGTTTCAGCAGCTTCGGAACAGCTCGAAAAGGATCATTACGGTCTAGAAAAGGTCAAAGAACGAATTCTTGAGTATCTCGCTGTTCGTCAATTGACGGATTCGCTACGGGGTCCGATTCTCTGTCTTTCTGGTCCTCCAGGAGTCGGGAAAACGTCGCTTGCTCGCTCCATCGCAACAGCGCTCGAGCGGAAGTTTGTCCGCGTCTCACTTGGTGGCGTGCGCGATGAAGCGGAGATCCGTGGACATCGCCGGACGTATATCGGTGCGATGCCAGGTCGAATCATCCGCGGTTTAAAACAAGCAGGAACGAATAACCCGGTCTTCTTACTGGATGAGATTGATAAGATGTCAAATGACTTCCGTGGTGACCCATCGTCCGCGATGCTTGAAGTTCTTGATCCGGAACAAAACAACAGCTTCTCCGATCACTACATCGAAGAACCGTTCGATTTATCAAATGTCCTCTTCATTGCGACAGCAAATGATGTCTCGAACATCCCAGGACCGTTGCTCGACCGAATGGAACTGATTCAGATTGGTGGCTATACGGAACAAGAGAAGACGGAAATTGCCGTTCGTCATCTATTATCGAAGCAACTTGCTGAACACGGTCTGAAAAAGAGTCAATTGACGGTCAAAGCAGACGCGCTAGAAGAAGTCGTTCGTCGTTATACACGAGAAGCCGGTGTCCGTAATCTTGAACGTGTCCTCGGCTCACTTTGCCGGAAAGCAGCAAAACAAATCGCGATGGGTGAGAAGAAGCGGGTGACGGTGACGAAGCGTAATCTAGATGATTTCCTAGGTAAACCGATCTATCGTTATGGTCAAGGCGAGCTAGAAGATATGATTGGCGCAGTGACTGGTTTAGCGTATACTGCTTTTGGGGGCGATACGTTGACGATCGAAGTCAGTCTTGCTCCGGGTAAAGGGAAACTGCAGTTAACCGGGAAACTCGGTGACGTCATGCAAGAGTCCGCTCAAACTGCGTACAGCTTCGTCCGAGCAAATGCGACGTCCCTTGGCATCGAACCGAACTTCTACGAAACGCAAGACATCCACATCCACGTCCCTGAAGGTGCTGTACCAAAAGATGGTCCATCTGCTGGTATCACACTGGCAACAGCACTGATTTCCGCCTTGACGAAGCGTCCGGTTCGCCGGGACGTCGGGATGACAGGTGAAATCACACTACGTGGACGGGTCTTACCGATCGGTGGACTAAAGGAAAAGTCACTCGCAGCACATCGTGCGGGCTTAACGACCGTTCTTCTACCACAAGATAATACGCGGGACATCGATGATATCCCGGAAAGCGTCCGCGCAGGAATGGAATTCATTCCGGTCGCGACGATGGAGCAAGTGCTCGAACATGCATTAAAAGGAGAGTAACATGAAAATTTATAAAGCTGATTTTATTACGAGTGGCGTAAACCCGGAACATTATCCGGAGCCATTGTTGCCAGAAGTGGCACTCGCAGGGCGATCGAATGTCGGAAAGTCCTCTTTCATCAATAAACTGGTTCAGCGAAAAGCACTCGCGCGGACATCTTCGAAACCAGGTAAAACGCAAACTTTGAACTTCTTTAACATCAATGATGAAGTCATGTTCGTCGATGTACCGGGTTACGGGTATGCGAAAGTCTCGAAGACGGAGCGTGAAGCGTGGGGCAAGATGATGGAGAAGTACTTCACACAACGTGAAATCCTCAAAGGTGTCGTACAGCTCGTCGACATCCGACATGATCCGTCTGCGGATGACGTGACGATGTACGATTTCTTGAAGTATTACGATCTACCGGTCATCGTCGTTGCGACAAAACTCGATAAAATCAAAAAGAGTCAACGTGATAAACATATCGCGGCAATCAAACGTAAATTGCAATTTGATGGTCAAGATACCTTAATTCCTTTCTCATCTGAGACAGGAGAAGGCGTCGATGCCGCATGGGAAGCGATTTATCGTCTTCTGTAAAAAATGAAACGTTTTGTTCCCCTATAATAGGAGAACAAAACGTTTTTTTTATGAGGGTTTAAAGTAATCTAAAAATAGTATCTAATTATTTCCTTACAACATTTTTGATTTCCATTATATGAACATCATTTGATTCACGTTACAATGATAGGAACAAATTGTTCTAGTGGGAGGCTATGCCAATATGAGGCGTTATAAATGGACGTTCGCAATCGTCGTCTTACTCGTTCTGACACCATTTGCCATTTGGTTCTTGAAGCAGGAAAAGACATTAAACATTGCGCTATTTGATTACACGAACGGAACGGAAGAGCGAGAGCATGCCGGAACGACGTGGTTATTGAATCACTTAAAGATCCGAAATATGCAAGGGCAAGATTATACGTATTCGGACTACATCAACCGTTATGATGGTACACAAGGTAAAAAAATGTTACAACAAGCCTCTAAAGCAGATGTGCTGTTGTTTACGGATACGTACGGAAAATCATATGACGTCAACGGGAAAAAAGAACATCGTGGTGGCTTGACGACAGAAGACGTCGAGCTCGCAACTGAAGCGATTTCGCAAGGGAAAACCGTCGTGGCGGAATTTAATACAGCAGCAAGTCCGACGTCAGTCGAGCGGTCCAATGCGTTTCGACAATTATTCGGGACGGCTTGGACAGGATGGATCGGTCGATTTTTCCCAGATTTAACAAAACTGCAAGGTCTTGAGAAAAACGTCGTAGCTCAATTAAAAACACAAGCGAAAGAAAAAGAGTTCAAACTATCAGGTCCGGGTTATGTTTTTATTAATGATTCGACCGAAAAAGCTTTTTTCGTCAATGATGACACTCCTTTACTTTACAAGTGGGATCAAAATAAGGGGAATGCAAAAGATGAGGTCCGTTATAACTACTGGTTCGAGATTCTTGAACTAGATGGCGGGAAACAACAAGCGCATTTCTCTTGGAACCCTTCGAAACAGACACAAGCAATGCTTCGAAAATACCAGTTGCCGCTTGAGTTTCCAGCGTATGTCACGCAAGGAAGTGGTCACTATTTTGCTGGTGATTATACGGACGTCGCGGATATCCCACGTTATTATCGATACAGTGGTCTCGATTGGTTCCGCAAACAGTTCATCCTCGATAGCGCGGAAAGTGAATCGGCGTTCTTCTGGAAGATTTACGCCCCGACGCTGACGCGGATTCTTGAGGATACGAAACGGATCTCGACACAAACTGCGAAAGTCAAACCACTTTCAAAAACGAAGGTCGGTAACCAAGAGTTGCGGACCCGAGCTCGTGAAGGACAGGACACACTTGAGATGTATCAAGATGGTGAATGGAAGCCGTACTTCGTTAAGGGTGTCAACATTGGACTTGGTCGACCAGGTGCATTTCCTGGGGAACATGCCATCAGCCGAAACGAATATGATCGTTGGTTGAAGGAAATCGGAGCGATGGGGGTCAATACGATTCGTGTGTACACGTTGCACCCTCCTGCTTTTTACGATGCATTAAAAGCTTACAACGAACAGGCGAAACAACCGATTTATCTCATGCAAGGCATGTGGGTCGAAGAGAAGCCGTTCGAGGAACTAAAAAATGCATTCGATCCAAAGTTCATGAAGATGACAGATACGGAAGCAAAACGAATGGTTGATGTCATTCATGGAAACGCAGTCGTTAAAGAAGTTGTTGGTCATGCTTCCGGAACATACACTTCAGACGTCTCACAATACGTTTCAGCATTCGTCTTCGGAATCGAATGGTTACCGGAAGCTGTCGTTGAAACAAATAAAAAGAACAAAGGAACACGTTTCGAAGGACAATACGTAACGACGACGAAAGAAGCGTCTCCTTTCGAATCGTGGTTAGCAGGTCGGATGGATACGGCGACTGCACACGAAATCAAAGAGTACGGTACAACACGACCAATCGGTTCGACGAACTGGCCGACGACGGATCCGTTGAAACACCCAAAAGAGATTGAGGAAGAACAGGACCTCGTCTCCATTGATTTCAATCACTTAAAAGCAACGAAGGATTTCCCGGGTGGCTTGTTCGCGTCTTACCACATCTATCCGTACTATCCTTCGTTCATCAAGGAAGAGTACAGTCAAAAAACGGACAAAGGATCTGAATCGTATGCCCGTTACTTGAAGAAGATGAAGGATTATCATGATATGCCGCTACTTGTATCAGAATTCGGAATTCCGAGTTCTCGCGGGAAGACGCACCTCGGACCAAATGGTTTCGATCAAGGGCATGTCAGTGAGAAGAAACAAGGCGAACTCGTCGCACAACTCTATCAAGACATTAAAGACGTCAAAACAGCCGGTGGACTCGTCTTCATCTGGCAAGATGAATGGTTCAAGCGGACGTGGAACACGATGGATTATGATGATGCCAATACGCGCCCCCGTTGGTCGAATGTCCAGACGAGCGAACAACATTTCGGTATGCTTGGTTTCCTACGTTCAGATATCGTCATTGACGGGAAATTGGATGATTGGAAAGGGTATGCACCAGTCGCTGAAAATAAGGATCAAGCGATATATATGACATCCGACGAAGCCTATCTCTATTTGCGTATCGACCGGAAAAAAGCAGAGCCGACGACACTTGCGCTATCGACGAAACCAAACGATGGGAATACGAAAGTCGGTCCGTTGATGCTTGACGAAGGAGCGGAATATCGCCTGACGATCGATCAGAAGGCGCGCATCGATGTCGATGCTCGTTATGATATCTTCCGTTATCACTATGGTCTCAAGATGCCGTTTGAGATGGTAAAACCACCGTCTGATCAAAAAGACAGCGGTAAGTTCGTTCCAATTTATCAAATGCTCGATTATGCAAGACGCGACCCGGTGACGAAAAAAATCGTCAAACCAGCCGTCAAGTGGGACACGGGTGTTCTACATGAAGGAGAACCAGACGATATCTTGACAGATATCTCAGATATCACGAAACCAACCGTAGAGCTCCGTATTCCATGGATGGTCTTGAATATGCGAGACCCTAGTAAACATGAAATCATCGGTGACTTCTGGAAAGATGGATTAGAAGCGAAGATGATTACGGAAGGAATCGAAGTCACAGGTCAAGTCGGTGAGACACGTATCCCTGAAAAAGATCGTGGTTTCTACAACTGGGCAGAGTGGACGAATCCGCAACAGCGAGAAGAACTGAAACCTGTCTATCGGACGATGAAAAAAGCATTCACTGAGGGAGGAAATTAAATGCGACGTGAAGAGATGTGGAAATTAATCAATCAGTCGTTTGAATCAACAAGTCAAGATCGTGAGGTCAGTTCGACGATTGAATGGACGGAAGAAACCGTCCGGCAATCGTCGACGAATACCTTGTTCGTGCACACAGTCGGACAAATGCCGGAGGCGGTCAACGGATTGATTGAAGAGGGATGGTGCGTGCGGACGGACATTTCTTATGCCGATGTCGTTCTCGCAAGCGAACCTGTCATCGAGGAACGAATTCCCGTCGTGTATTTTAATACAGAGACTTCTTTCTATGGTTTAGAAAATGCGCGAGAAATTCTACCGGCGACACTATCGCGGGAGCTTGTCCTTGACCGGCTAGCGCGTTATAAAAAAATCCATCATATCGCGGATGTCGTCGTCGTAACGGAAGATCCGCATATCCGTCGGATGATGGAACGGGAACTGACGGAACGCTTCGAACGGTTCGTAACATTCGAACGAGCAGAGACATTCCTTGACGAGTACGTAGCATCCCGTCCGTACTTACTCGTGTTTACGTCAGCATTACCACGAGCAGATGGGCTGGAATTACTACTGCGAGCAAAACATCAGAGTGTTGCACCGTTCCAATCGATGATGATCTCGATGTACAACCGTGAACGCGATCATGTTCTTGCGATTGACCGAGGTGTTGATTACATTATGACCCTTCCGTTAAAAATCGAAGAATTCCGCGCGTGGATCCGAAAAGTTGAGGATGGCCGATGATGCAGGCGATTCTAGTATTTATCGTTGTACTCGTTTTCTTACAAGGTGGAGCATTGGTCTATCTCGTCGTTCAAAAACGAAAACGCGCCAACCGCGAGCATGCCCGTAGCGATTGGCAACTTGTCTTTCGAGATGACATCTACGACTATGCGACAGGTGAACGTCAGGACATGCCGACGGTTCAAAAAGGAAACGAGGATTTAGCTGAGCTTGAGCTCTTCGCACTGTCTAACTTGACGGCAACACCGGCACATCTCGAACGAGTGCAAGCTTTTGTCGCTGCTAATATGCATGCCTATTACGAACAACAATTGAAGCATCGCCGGATTGACCGTCGCTTGAACGCTTATGAGGCCGTCTCTCAATTCCGTTTGGTAGCAGTCGCACCGATGATTCATGCGCGTTGGGGAAACACGATTGAAAAAGAAGAGAGCGATGTCATCGTTCGGACCCTCGTCTCACTATCACCGCAAGATGCGATCGCCATCGCCAAGCAAGAAAATGGGATTAGTTTCTTCGGTGCGATTCTTGCGGTCGGTCGTAGTCAAGACTTAGAGGAATGGGTGGCTGCGTTTGAAGAATTGACACTGTCCTTTAAGTTAGCGATCCTTCAGTTGATCTTTGATCGCGATGAGACACGTTATATCGCACTCGTTCGTGACAAGACGACAGATGATAATCCGGAAATCCGAAAACGTGCCCTTCGTGCGCTCACGCGAATCGGGCTTGAGGAGGACTGGAAGTTATATGTGCCTTACTTGGAAGAAGAATCAAGTTGGGTTGAGCAAATGCTTGCCCTTCGTTTCCTAGAACATGTCGTTCCAGCCGATGCGATACCAGCGATCTTACCGTTTGTCGGTAGTCGATCGTGGTGGGTCCGGACGGCTGCCTTTGATGCGCTGCTTGCTTGTGGCGGGATCGAACAATTGGCGAAGGTATCAAGTACACACCCCGACCGCTATGCGCGTCAAAAAGCTACAGAACGGTTGGCAAAGGAGATGAAACATCATGTCGTCTGAGACAATCCAAGCCATTATTGAAGTCCTTTCATGGACAGTGTTGATTTATATGTTACTCGTCATCGTGTTCTATTCGATGCTTTACCTGATTTCAGCTCAAATGGTGCGACGGCAACGCTTCCGTCGGAAAGAGAGCTCTTACTTGCCACTGATGCGCTCTCTCTATACACGGCCGGTCAGTATCCTTGTACCAGCGTACAATGAGGAATATACGATCGTCTCGAGTGTCCAAGCTTTGCTAGCACTTGACTATCCGGAGCATGAAGTCATCGTCATCAATGATGGTTCAAAGGACGGAACGATGGACGAATTGTTCCGATCGTATGAGCTGGAGAAGGAAATCCGCTATCCGAGGATTCTAATTGGTTCGAAGCCGGTCAAACAAGTCTACCGTTCGCGGATCGATAGTCGTTTGATCGTTATCGATAAAGAGAATGGTGGAAAGGCGGATGCCTTGAATGCCGGTATCGACCATTCCAGTTATCCGTATTTCTGCTCGCTTGACGCGGATTCGATTTTAGAGCGGGATGCCCTATTAAAAGTCATGAAACCGATCGTCGAGTCCGACGAAGAGGTCGTCGCGACATGCGGTTCAATCTTCCTCGTCAATGGCTGTACGATTGAAGGTGGTGAAATCGTCGAGATTCGGACACCAAAACAACGGATCGTCTTGATGCAGATGATTGAATATTTCCGAGCATTCTTATTTGGTCGCCTTGGACTTAGCCGTTTCAACATCTTATTGATTGTCTCTGGTGCGTTCGGTCTGTTCCAAAAGAACATCGTTGTCCAGGCAGGTGGATATAAGGAAGGACTTGTCGGTGAGGATATGGAACTTGTCGTTCGTTTGCACCGATACATGAAGGAAAATAAACTCGATAAACGCATCGAGTACGTTCCGGCACCAGTTTGTTGGACGCAAGCTCCGGAGTCAATGGAAGTGTTGCGGTCGCAACGGACACGTTGGCACCGTGGGCTAGCTGAGACACTCTGGACCCATAAGCGCATGATCGGTAATCCGAAGTATGGTTCTGTTGGTGGCGTTTCGATGCTATATTTCTTTTTGATTGAATTACTCGGACCTATCGTTGAACTGATCGGATATTTCATCATTCCGCTCAACCTGCTCGTCGGGACGCTTAACTTTGAATTTGGTATCGTCTTATTGGTCGTCGCTTTACTCTATGGTTCCTTATTATCAGCAGGTGCCGTATTATTGGAAGAGTGGACGATGCACCGATTCAAGAATGTCAAAGAATTGATTCGGTTGTATTTATGGTCCTTGACCGAGTCGTTCTGGTACCGTCCGATTTTAGTCTTCTTCAAACTAGGTGGATTGATTCAATTCTTGACTGGTCGAGGAAACTGGGGACAGATGGAGCGCCAACGTCTCGAAGACGTCACCGAGGAAAAAGTCGGCTGACGAATAGGTATGAGGAGGATATGCTAGGTGGATTTGTTACGAAACAAATGGTTTAAAGCATTAATTTGGGTATTAGTGATTTTTCTTGTCATCTGGGTCGGTACAAAGATCTCATTTTTATTCCAGCCGATAAAAGTCATGCTGGCATTGATCTTCCCACCGCTCATTATTGCGGGTATTTTCTATTACTTCACGCTTGGGATCGTAGATGCGTTGCAAAAACGAGTCAAGAAACGTGGTCTTGCCGTGTTGATCGTTTTACTTGGTTTCATCACGATCCTGACGATCGCCGTCGCTTCAATCGGACCGATCTTAGTTGAGCAGGTGACAGATTTTGCAACGAGCATTCCGACGCTCGTCATCGAATTGCGTGATCAAACGTTAAATTTACGCGATCAGCTGATGGACAATCGTTTTATCTCGACCTGGGTACATGAGAATACAGATTTATTTGATAAGTGGACGAATGAAGCGACATCGTATGTCGGTACCGTCTTCAAGTCCGTCTCGACGTCCGTTGGAACGATTTTCGGTGTCATCTCTTCGACGGTCTTAATCATCGTCTTAGTGCCGTTCATCTTAGTGTATATGTTGCTTGACGGGTATAAATTCCCTGACTCCGTCGTGAAATTGTTACCGCGTAGCTACGAAACGGAAACGCGTAAAATTCTGCACGACATGCACGTGACAGTGAAGCATTACGTCAACGGACAGGTCATCGTCTCAATCTGCGTCGGTGTGATGTCCTTGATCGGCTTTTTCATTGCTGACATTCAATATGCGTTATTACTTGCCTTATTCTGTACGGTGACGAACATCATCCCGTATCTTGGACCTTACATCGGTGCCGTCCCGGCAGTCATTGTCGGATTCATTGATGATCCGATCAAAGCGGTCTATGCGATCATCACGATCGTCGTCGCGCAACAAATCGAATCGAACTTGATTTCTCCTTACGTTCAAGGAAAAACACTCAAGGTCCATCCCTTGACGATCATCATCGTTTTGCTCGTTGCCGGGAAAATCGGTGGCATCATCGGTGTCATCTTGGCAGTTCCGACCTATGCGGTCTCAAAAGTCGTCATTCAGAACATCGCTCGGATTTATCGTTTACGTCAGCAACGTCTCGACGTACCGGACGTGACGGTATCACCTGAATCGTTGAAGTAAAGTATAACCCTCTGCTCTTTTTAGGAGCAGAGGGTTTGTGATTTTTACGGGAGAGGGATAAGGTAGAAGAAGAGAAAAAATGAAGAAGATTTCACAACTTCGACTCATTTTAGTTTATAAATTGATTGGAATCTTTTTTATAATGGTTATAATGTAGGATAGAGAACGAAAAGATAGATCGGAACGAAATCTTTGGACGTAAGGGGTAGAGCGCATGCATATCGTAGTGGTCGGCTTGAATAACAAAACAGCGCCTGTATCAATACGCGAACAAGTCTCATTTGGGGAGCATGAGATGAAGGGAGCGGTCGTCGCATTGCGCGATGAAAAAAGTATCTTTGAAAGTGTCATCGTCTCGACATGTAACCGGACGGAACTGTACGTCGTGACGGATCAGCCACATACAGGACGGTATTATACAAAACGTTTCCTTGCAAACTGGTTTGGTTTGACGATGGAAGAGCTCGAGCCGTATCTCTTCATCCATGAAGGATTCGATGCGATGAAACATCTGTTCCGCGTGACAAGTGGTCTTGATTCAATGATCGTCGGTGAAACGCAAATCCTTGGTCAGGTCAAGACAAGCTTCTTCATGGCACAGAAGCTTGAAACGACAGGAACGGTCTTTAACAAACTCTTCAAAGAAGCGGTCACGCTCGCCAAACGGGCTCACGCAGAAACTGGAATCGGTGAAAATGCCGTTTCTGTCAGTGCTGCTGCCGTCACGCTTGCCGAACAGTTACTCGGATCGCTTGAAGATAAATCGATTGTCGTCATCGGTGCGGGAGAAACTGGCGAATTGACGACGCTCAACTTATATGAAGCAGGAGCTCGTGACATCACGGTCTTTAACCGGACGCTCGCCAAAGCAGAAGAGGTCGCGAATCGGTTCGAGGGATCAGCGCATTCGATTAACGAGATGCAGTGCGGTTTGCTTCGGGCAGACATCGTCATTTCTTCAACAGGTGCAAAACGTGCCATCATCAAACGGGAAGACATCGCAGCAGCACAGCTGTTCCGTCACGATCGTCCATTCTTGTTGATTGACATCGCAGTACCGCGCGACATCGAACCGACCGTTGGTGACTTGCCAGGCGTTCATTTATATGATGTCGATGATTTGACATCGATCGTCCAGCAAAACATGGCGGAACGGATGAAGGAAGCGGCGAAAATCGAACAACGAATCGAAGCGGCAATCGCTGAGTTCGAAGGGTGGATGACGACACTTGGTGTCGTGCCGATCATCACGGAATTACGAGACCAAGCATTGCGGATTCAACAAGAGACAATGCAAAGCTTGGAACGGAAATTACCGGAGATGTCAAAACGTGAAAAAACCGTCATTGGTAAACACATGAAATCCATCATCAATCAATTGTTGCGTGAACCGCTATCTTACATCAAAGATGCGGCAGCGAAACCGGATGCTGATGAGCGGATTGCGCAGTTCATGGATACGTTCGCATTAAACGAAGACTTGTTTGATGGGCTCGAAGATGAAATCGTGACGTCAGAAGAGACGACACCTTCAGCAAAAGCTGTGAACCGGTGAACAAAGTACGATTTGTGTTACAATAGAAAATGCATGGGGCGGACTTGTGCCGCCCCTTTATCATTGTACAGGGGGATTTTAGCATGCGAAAAATCATTGTTGGATCGCGAAGCTCGAAGCTAGCGATGACACAGACGAAATGGGTCATTGACCAGTTGAAACAAGCCGGCGCGCCGTATGAGTTCGAAATCAAGAACATCATCACAAAAGGAGACCGCATTTTGGATGTGACGCTCTCAAAAGTCGGTGGTAAAGGGTTATTCGTAAAAGAGATCGAACAGCAGATGATTGACGAAGAAATCGATTTTGCTGTTCACAGCATGAAGGATTTACCGTCTGAACTACCGGATGGTCTCATCATCGGTGCCACACCGGCACGTGTCGATGCGCGTGATGCCTTGATCACGAAAACAGGAGAAGGTCTTGCTTCCTTGCCAGAAGGTGCGGTTGTCGGCACGAGCAGCTTACGTCGTGGATCACAATTGCTAAAACTCCGCCCTGATTTAAAAATCGAATCGATTCGCGGGAACATCGATACACGACTTGATAAATTAAAAAATGGTCCGTTTGACGGGATTCTGCTTGCAGCAGCTGGTTTAAAACGGATGGGTTGGTCTGAAGATGTCGTATCGGAATATCTTTCAACAGAAGACATGATTCCAGCTGTCGGTCAAGGAATCCTCGGTATCGAATGTCGCGAACATGATCAAGAAGTACGTGATCTCCTGCACCTGATCCATGATCAGATGACAGAAAAAGTGGCATACGCAGAACGCGCTTTCCTAGCAGCCATCGAAGGTAGCTGTCACGTTCCTGTCGGTGGATTCGCGACGATCAACGAAGACATGTCAACGACACTTGTCGGATTCATCGGATCCGTCGATGGGGAGCAAATTCTAATCGAACGCGAATCAGGTCTTGACCCGATGCATCTCGGTCAAGACGTTGCCGAACGTCTGCTTGCTTCGGGCGGTCGTGAGATTCTCGCAACACTTCCGGATGACTTGTAAGCAGGTATTGTTCACGGGAAGTCGACCACCGACGAACGAGCAGATGGCGCGACTGCGTGACGTCGCAATCGAGTCAGTGCATTATCCAGTCATTGAAACGCGACCTGTTTCGTTTACGTTGCCGAAGGGAATTGATTGGCTCATCGTGACGAGTCCGAATGGCGTCCACCGGGTTGCTGATGCATTGCCTGAATTAGCAGAAACGCGTATCGCGGTCGTTGGACGAAAGACAGCAGATGCACTTGCGAAGTATGGTCGAACAGCCGACTTTTGTCCGTCAACCTTTACAGGAGACGCACTCGTCGCAGAACTGGGACCACACTTGTCTGACGGCGATCATATCGTTTTTGCGCGAGGGAACCGATCGCGGCAAGCACCGGTCGATCAGTTACGAAAACTGAATCGATATACGATCGAGGATATTATCACCTATGAAACCGTCACCCGTCGACTACCTGAAGCTCTTATCAGAAATGCCACCTATATTGGACTGCAGAGTCCTTCCGCTGTCGAAGCGATTGCTCCGCTAGACCTGAAGACGACCTTCATCGTCATCGGGACGATCACGGAGCAAGCAGCAAAAGCAGCCGGACTTCAACCGATTCATGTCGCCCGTGAATTCACGGTGGACGGCATGATTGATCGTATCATTGAGGAGGAATCAGCATGAACACATTAGAATACGCACGTCACCGTCGTTTACGTCATACCGCATCACTCCGGTCACTCGTCCGCGAGAACCAGTTGCATAAATCGGATTTGATTTATCCGATCTTCGTTGCTGAAGGCGAAGATATCAAACGCGAAGTCAGCTCGATGCCTGGCGTCTTCAACTTATCACTCGATCATCTGACGGCTGAGATCGAAGAAGTCGTCGCACTCGGAATCGAATCCGTCATCTTATTCGGTGTCCCGCACGACCACTTAAAAGACGAGCAAGGATCAGGTGCGTTTCACGATCACGGGATCGTTCAAGAGGCAACACGTCTCGTCAAAAAAGTTGCTCCGCAGCTAACGGTCATTGCCGACACATGCTTATGTGAATATACGTCGACAGGTCACTGTGGAATCGTTGCGGACGGAACGGTCGATAATGATGCGTCATTACCGCTTCACGTCAAAACAGCCATCTCACAAGCTCAGGCGGGTGCCGATGTCATCGCTCCATCATCAATGATGGACGGATTCGTCGCAGCGATTCGTCAAGGGTTGGACGAGAACGGCTTCAGCCATATTCCGGTCATGAGCTATGGCGTTAAATATGCATCTGCTTATTATGGTCCATTCCGTGACGCGGCAAACTCGGCACCAGGAGAAGGCGACCGGAAAGGCTACCAAATGGACCCAGCAAACCGTCGCGAAGCGTTCCGAGAAGCAACAGCGGACGTCGATCAAGGAGCTGACTTCATGATCGTCAAACCTGCGCTTGCGTTCATGGACATCATTCGTGATGTGCGCGAGCGGATTGATCTACCAATCGTTGCGTATAACGTATCGGGTGAGTATGCGATGGTCAAAGCTGCAGCCCTGAACGGCTGGATCGACGAAGAACGAATCGTCCTTGAGACGATGCTTGGCTTTAAACGAGCAGGAGCTGATTTAATTATCACCTATTTCGCAAAAGACATTTGTCGTTACCTGGAGGGGTCGAAATGAGCTTAATTAACCAGAACTCAAAATCAAAAGAAGCGTTCGAGCGGGCACTCCCGCTCATGCCGGGTGGTGTCAACAGTCCAGTGCGTGCTTATAAATCGGTCGGGATGACACCAATTTTCGCAGATCATGCGAAAGGATCAAAGCTCTATGATATCGACGGAAAAGAGTATATCGATTACGTCCTGTCATGGGGACCGATGATTCTCGGTCATGCCGATCCAATCGTCACGTCAGCGATTCAAGAACAAGCGACGCGTGGCTGGAGTTACGGGACACCAACAGAAATCGAATCAGCGATGGCGGAAGTCGTCATCAGTCGTGTACCGTCGGTCGAAGTCGTCCGGATGGTCAATTCGGGTACAGAAGCGACGATGGCTGCCCTTCGTCTCGCGCGCGGCTATACAGGTCGGACAAAAATCTTGAAGTTCGAAGGCTGTTACCACGGTCATGGGGACTCACTCTTGATTAAAGCAGGTTCAGGTGTCGCGACACTTGGACTACCGGATTCACCAGGCGTTCCAGCGCAAATTGCGAGCATGACACTGACGGTTCCTTACAACGATTTGGATGCTGTCCGGATCGCGTTTGAAAAACACGGCGACGATATCGCGGGTGTCATCGTCGAACCGGCTGCTGGGAACATGGGCTTCGTGCCACCAGAACCAGGATTCCTTGAAGGCTTACGGGAAATCACATCAGAAAACGGTGCGTTATTAATTTTTGACGAAGTCATGACTGGTTTCCGTGTCGGATTCCACTGTGCGCAAGGACACTTCGGTGTCACGCCGGATATCACGTGTCTCGGTAAAGTCATCGGCGGCGGAATGCCAGTCGGTGCTTATGGCGGACGTCGTGACATCATGGAACAGATCGCACCACAAGGTCCAATTTATCAAGCAGGTACGTTATCCGGGAACCCACTTGCGATGGCAGCGGGTCTAGCGACACTGACGCAATTGAAACCCGAGCACTA
Organism: Exiguobacterium sp. PHA03; assembly: GCF_041945985.1. Taxonomy (NCBI): domain Bacteria; kingdom Bacillati; phylum Bacillota; class Bacilli; order Caryophanales; genus Exiguobacterium; species Exiguobacterium sp. PHA03. The sequence continues at coordinate 1,491,132 of NZ_JAUTYQ010000001.1, read as the reverse complement.
TGAAGAGTTCGACTGGAAAGCGAGCCGTCTGTCTGAAGGCTACCTGAATGCTGCGGCGAAATATAACATTCCACTGACGACGAACCGTGCGGGTGCGATGTTTGGTGTCTTCTTCACGGATGAACGTGTCACGAACTTCGAAAAAGCGAAAACATCGAACCTTGAGATGTTCCGTTCGTATTATCAAAAGATGGCGGCGCGTGGTGTCTTCTTACCACCATCACAATTCGAAGGTCTCTTCCTCTCGATTGCCCATACGGACGAAGATATCGAACAGACGATTGAAGCCGTCGAATTGACGTTCAAGGAACTCCAAGTTGAGTTCGATCGTTAAGCAGTTCTTGACGATTGCTTGAACTCTCGGCTAAAATGAATAAAGAAGAAAATGGCAACAGCGATGACGGGAAGAGTAGTCCTGTATTCGTACCGGCGTAGAGAACACATCCTTGGCTGAAAGATGTGACGGACGAACAGGAGGAAGGTCACCCCACGAGCTGGTATCGTGAGTCTTACGAGCGATATCCGTCCTCCACACGTTACGTGGCTCGAGGGCATCCGATGTTGGATGAACTAAGGTGGTACCGCGGAAAAAAGCAACGGCTTTCTTTCGTCCTTAGCATAGGACGAGAGAAGCCGTTTTTATTATGGACAAAAAGGGAGCGATCAAGATGCAGGAATTATCAATGCCAACGAAGTATGATCCGCAGGCAACGGAAGAAAAATGGTACGACTTTTGGGTGAGAGGTGACTATTTCAAAGCCGATCAAGATCCAGAAAAAGAGCCGTACACGATCGTCATTCCACCCCCGAACGTCACAGGTAAATTACACCTTGGTCACGCGTGGGACACGACGTTACAAGACATGCTGACGCGGATGAAACGGATGCAAGGATTTGACGTTCTTTATTTACCAGGAATGGACCATGCCGGTATCGCGACGCAAGCAAAAGTCGAACAAAAACTGCGGGCAGAAGGGAAATCACGTCTTGAAATGGGTCGTGAGAAATTCCTCGAGCAATCTTGGGCATGGAAAGAAGAGTATGCGTCAACGATCCGTGCACAATGGGCAAAACTCGGTCTTGGACTCGATTACTCGCGTGAACGCTTCACGCTCGACGAAGGGTTGTCAGAAGCAGTTCAAGAAGTCTTCGTTAAACTTTACGAAAAAGGCTTGATCTATCGTGGCGAATACATCGTTAACTGGGACCCAGCGACGAAAACAGCGATCTCGGATATCGAAGTCATCTACAAGGATATCGAAGGGGCGTTTTACCACCTCAGCTATCCACTGACGGACGGTTCAGGTCATGTTGAACTAGCGACGACACGTCCTGAGACGATGCTTGGTGATACAGCGATTGCCGTGAACCCGAAGGATGAGCGTTACGCTCACCTCGTCGGAAAAACGATCACGTTACCAATTGTTGGTCGCGAGATTCCGATTGTTGCGGATGAATATGTCGACATGGAGTTCGGTACAGGTGTCGTGAAGATTACACCTGCACACGACCCGAACGACTTCGAAGTCGGTAACCGCCACGAATTACCACGTGTCCTCGTCATGAATGAAGATGGAACGATGAACGAGAATGCAGGTAAATACGAAGGCATGGATCGTTTCGAATGCCGGAAACAAATCGTTGAAGATTTAAAAGCAGAAGGTGTTCTAATCAAAATCGAACCACACTTGCACTCTGTTGGTCACTCGGAACGTTCAGATGCAATCGTCGAGCCGTATCTCTCATTACAATGGTTCGTCAAAATGGAACCACTCGCGCAAAAAGCACTCGAGGAACAACAAGGACCAGACAAGGTCAACTTCGTTCCACAACGCTTTGAAAACACATACGTACGCTGGATGGAAAATATCCGTGACTGGTGTGTTAGCCGTCAACTGTGGTGGGGACACCGGATTCCGGCTTGGTACCATAAAGAAACAGGCGAAGTATACGTTGGCAAGGAAGCACCAGCCGATCTCGAGAACTGGGAGCAAGACAACGATGTTCTCGATACATGGTTCTCTTCAGCCCTTTGGCCGTTCTCAACGATGGGTTGGCCGAATACGGACGCAGCAGATTATCAGAAATACTTCCCGACATCGACACTGGTTACGGGATACGACATCATCGCCTTCTGGGTATCACGGATGATCTTCCAATCGTATGAATTCACGGGACAACGTCCATTCCAAGACGTCTTGATCCACGGATTGATTCGTGATTCGGAAGGACGCAAAATGTCGAAATCCCTCGGAAATGGGATTGATCCGATGGATGTCATCGAGAAATACGGTGCTGATTCACTGCGTTGGTTCTTAACGACTGGATCGACACCAGGCAACGACCTCCGCTTCTACTGGGAAAAGATTGAAGCAACGTGGAACTTCTCGAACAAACTATGGAACGCAAGCCGTTTTGCCTTGATGAACATGGACGATTTAACGTTTGATCAGATTGATTTGACAGGCGAAAAATCACTCGCAGATAAGTGGATCCTGACACGTTTACAGACAACGATTGATGACGTGACACGTCTATCGGATAAATATGAGTTTGGTGAAGCAGGACGTATTCTCTATCACTTCATCTGGGAAGACTTCTGTAACTGGTATATCGAGATGGCGAAGTTGCCGCTCAACGGAGAAGACGAAGCAGCGAAACAAACGACGCGTTCGGTTCTTGCCTATACACTCGACCGGATCATGCGCTTGATGCATCCATTCATGCCGTTCATCACGGAAGAAATCTGGCAACACTTACCGCATGAAGGTGAGACGATCACACGTGCCGCATGGCCGACACGCGAGGCGTCACTCGACTTCCCGGAAGCTGTTCCAGCATTTGAAGCGGTTCAGAACGTCATCCGTTCGGTTCGTAACATCCGCGCGGAAGTGAACGCACCGATGTCGAAACAGATCCAACTGTTCATCTCGACGAATGACGCACGTGTTCAAGACGACTTGTCGTCAAACAGCTCGTACTTGCAAAAGTTCACGAACGCGTCTGAACTCCGGATTGAAGAGCAAATGCCAGCGCCAGAAAAAGCGATGAGTGCGATCGTAACGGGAGCAGAATTGTTCATCCCGCTCGCAGACTTGATCAACATCGAGGAAGAAATCGCGCGCTTGAATAAAGAACTCGTTAAGTATACGAAAGAAGTCGAACGGGTCGAGAAAAAACTCAACAACCCTGGCTTCGTCGGCAAAGCACCAGCACATGTCATTGATGAAGAAAAAGCGAAAGCACTTGATTATACGGAAAAACGTCAAGCTGTCGAAGCACGTATCAACGAACTCTCACACTAATTACAGCAGTGGCTCAAGTCTCCTTGAGCCACTTTTTTTAAAGGAGCGAACAGCATGAGGACGCGAGAAGATGTATTGGATTGGTTATCGAGCTTACTAGCATTCGGCGTCAAACCAGGTCTTGAACGGATGCAGGCGATGTTACTGGAATTACAGATTGACCCGGACGCGATTCCGACGATTCATGTCGCCGGAACGAACGGAAAAGGATCGACGGTCGCGTTCTTGCGTGAGATGGGAATTGCGGAAGAATTGCAAATCGGGACATTCACGTCACCGTACATCATTCAGTTTGAGGAACGAATCATGTTGAATGGGGTACCGATCGCAGAAGACGATCTTGTTACAGCTGCCATCGCGGTTCAAGATGCCATCAGGCACATCGATCCGGCACTCGGTACAGTCACTGAGTTCGAAGCATTGACAGGACTTGCTTTCTATTATTTTGATCAGATCCGTCCGGATTTCGTCATCTATGAGGTCGGTCTCGGTGGACTGTATGACTCAACGAACGTCTTTAAAAAGCCGGTCGCAGCAATCATCACATCAATCGGTCACGATCATCAAGCGATTCTCGGAGATACGCTCCAAGAGATCGCCTTACAGAAGTTCGGCATCATCAAACAAGGGACACCGGTCATCGCCGGGAAACTGCAAGAAGAACTGACGGTGCCGTTGATGGCATATTGCGGCGACCGAAATGCAACGTTGAAATGGAGTCAGGAAGCCATCATCCGTTATCGATTAAAAGAGACGGGGACTTGGGCAACGTACGATGGGATTCCAGAGACCCGCTTAGGTCTTGAAGGCCATCATCAAGTTCATAATGCGGCGAACGCCGTCATTTGTGCGCGACGTCTCGGATGGTCGAAAGCGGCGATCCGAAAAGGGCTACGAGAAGCGAAACATCCAGGTCGATTTGAAACCATCTCACGCAAACCACGAATCATTCTCGATGGTGCGCATAATCCGGAAGGCATCACGGCACTTGTTGAACGGTTAAAGGAAGAATCAAAACCTGTGACGTTGCTCTGTTCGATTTTGCGTGACAAAGACCGGTCGGCGATGCTTGCGCAGTTAAGCAACGTTACACCAGATATTTACGAGACGACATTCGATTTCCCGCGAGCAAGGACACTCGATGAGTTAAAACAAGACGGGGCTAATGTAACGACGGTTGAAAAGTTCTTCGATCGATTAGAGATGGACCGGATATACGTCGTGACAGGATCACTCTATTTCATCAGTGAAGTGCGTCATTATTACGCTTCCATTTTTACAAAAAAGGGAAAATCCTGATTCTCTCGTTATAATGAAATGGGGGAGTATAGTCCCATATTTTGATGACACGATGAGGAGACGATAAATGATGAAGCAGTGGATCCGTCTAGCCTTAGCTACCTTACTGATTTTTTCAAGTTTTACGTATATACAGGAGCCACATTCTAAAGCCGCAACGGGTGGAAAGTTTAAGATTTTAGAGATTCGTGATGAATGGTCAACGACGAATCGGATTGATCCGGGAACCAAAATCACTTCGTTATTGACCGGACTTGATTCAGCGCGTTTTGATGTTAAGAAGATGACCGTCAAGGAACTTAACGCCTCACGTTTTCCGTTAGATGGAGCGTTTGATGCAATCGTTTTTGATCCTTCAATCAATAGTAATGATCAAGAGAAATATTCAATTAAATTATCTGAGTTTGATAAAAGAAACCATAATACAAGTAAAATCGAAAATGATATTACACGACTAAAAAGTAATGAAATCCTCAATGCATATGTTCGAAAAGGGCTACCAGTGTATCTGCATAAAGATATTTTCACGCATGATCAAAGTAATTTCTCAAAGGTCTTGAAGAACTATGTGTCGACGCAAGCAACTGTTTCTTACGAAAATATCAATGATGTCATTAACTCATTGAAGCAAAAAATCAATGTGCGTCCCCGTATCTCGAATGTGACAGTAAAGCAAGCAGGTAACACATTGTCGTCTATCGGTTCGATAGCGGTTCCGAATCGACCAATTGAGTTTAGTTATACTCTTGATCAGTCGATGACTGATACTACAGTGACACTTTATATCGATTTTGACAGTAATGATCAGTTCGATGAATCAGAAAAAGTTGATGAATTACCAGCCGCAGCTAATGGGAAACTTACCTATACATTTGACGTTCCGAGTTATACAGGACCACGACAGTGGATGATTCGAATCAATAAAAGCAATGGATTGTCAGACTATAAGACAGGTAGTTTTTTAATGAAAGATCAATTAGCTGAAGCAAAAGTACTTCAGGTTCTTGGAACGAGAGGAACTGGTTCTCTTCTAGATAATCTAAAAGGAGAAAATTTAAGTAAAAATGATTTTTATAATTTTAATTTAAATGTCATAGATTCAGCTAAATTTTCGAGTGAAGTAACTTCAAAAGATTTAAATGCTTCATATGATATGTTGATTTTCGGATTCCAAGATTCTTATGGTACTGCTAGTCTTACTGACCTGGCATTTGATAAAGTTAAGTCATTTACGAATACGGGACAGGGACTCATGTTGACACACGATACCATCTTTAGATCAAATGTAAAAAATACGCCAACTCGCTGGGAAGCAGATTACGCTACAGCATCGGGTCAAACCTACTATACAAATATGGGATTTGCAGCACCTAAAAAATCCACGAAAGCCATTCGACAAAATGAAGGGCAAATGACATCATTTCCTTTTACGTTAGACAATGAGATTTCGATTGCGCAAACACACAATCAATATTTTGCTCTTGATTTAGAACAACCGGATTTAATACCTTGGTATAACATTAAGGAAATAGAAGCAGATACGGAGACTGGTAGGACAGTAGGAGATGCTCGAAATCACTACTATATGTATACTAAGGGAAACATCACGTATTCAGGTGCTGGACATACCTCTTCTTTTACTGATGTAGGGGAGCGGAATTTATTTACGAATACGATGTATCGTGCCTTTATTGGTGCGAATCATAAACCTTTAATCAAAAGTCTTTTACCATATGACAAATCAAGTTATCTTGAAAATGAGCCTTTAGCAATCTCATACCAAATAAACGACTACGATTTACAAGATCGTGAGTTGAAGACGCGTATCTATATTGATGATGAGAAAGTGTTTGAAAACAATAAGTTGAAAAACAACTCATTCGTCAGTCAATCGTTTGAATCGAAACTTAAAGGAAAAACGAGCGTGACGATCCGAATTGAAGCAGAAGATCAACGGGGAGCAAAAACGATTGAGACACGGACCGTTCAAGTCGTGCGTCCGGCTGCATCCGCACCATTCGTCCTGTCCCGTTCGATTGATCCAGCAACGATTCCAAAAGGGGAAACAGCCGATATCACCTATACCGTCAAAATGTCTCCGATGATGCAAAAGGATGCCATCGGAAATAACGGATACATCATGGGTCAGTTCTCGGTGACGATGGAAAACATTCTGTTTAACGAACAATTCCCGAGCAACCTTGAAATTTTATCGACGACGGGGCTGACTGGGACGAATATTACCGGTCAGACGATCAAAGGAAATCTTCCGGACATCGAATATGATGAGGCAATTGAAGGCGTTCATAAAGGGGAATGGATCGCGAATCAATCGGAAGTGACGTTTACTGTCAAAGTACGTGCGAAAGATGCCGCAGGAGTTCATTTACTCGATAAAAAAGACAACACGTTGACATCAATAAAAAATATATATCGTGATAAAAAGAATGGGAAAGATAAATCGACGACCGTCGCAAATGATCCACAAGCTTTTCCGACGATTGGTTATGCACTGACACCATCCTTTGCGACAAGTGTGAAGATTCCGTCCGTTAAGATGGATATCACGACACCATCTTATAAAGTCTTGCCAGAAATTAATCCTTTAGGCAGTCAATATGGCGCATTAAAATGGTCGATTGTGGATTCGGAAATCGCATCGATTGATGAAGCTGGTGTCATCAAACCGAAAAAAGTCGGGACGACACAGATTAAACTCGTCGTACCAGTCGGAAACGGAAAAGAGTTGACAGCGACTTCAGAACTCGTCATCAATGATGTATTTGGAGGATTAACCGTTCAAAATATACCGGATACATTATATGTGGGAGAGACAAAATCAATGTCCGGAATTGCTTCGATGGTATCGGGACGAAACACACCGATTCAATGGATCGTAACGAACGATTCTCGTGTGACGACGAATGGCTTAACTAAAAATACGTTGGAGCTGACAGGAAAGACGCCAGGAATGGTCACGGTTAAAGCGGTTGTACCTGCAACAGCCGGAAGCTCAACTTATCTTGCTCAGTCACAAGAGTACACGATCCAAGTCAAGTTACCGGAACTATCGGTCTCCCCAAATAATCTGGAACTGTGGGTCGGATCGAATCAAGATGTAACGGCGACATTCAATCCGAACTATCCCTTACCATTTACGACTTCAACTGTTAGTAATGCAATTGAATTGAAACAGACGGCATCGGGTTATACGATCACAGGTAAATCCGGTACACCAAATGGACCGGTCGAAGCGTTACTCACATTGACAGATTTCCCGGATACAGTCGCGAAGACGCTCGTACGGGTACGCGAGAATCCAATCAATCTGACAGCTGATGATATCGCGATGACGATGAAAGATGATAAGAAATCACCGGTTCTGCGCTGGTTCCCAGTGACGGCGACGGAGCGATTCTATCGCTTGGAAGTCCTTCAAGGTAAGGAATACGTCAAAATTGATGCAACAGGGCAAGCATTGCAACCGTTGCGTCCAGGTGTGGCACGTATCAAGGTAACGGCATTAAAAGAGAATAAAGAGGTGCTCGAAGTCGTGAAAGAGAATCAAAAAACACCACTAACGACGACATTTAAGGTAACAATTGGTTCTGAATCAGGAACATCAGACTTGGATGGAGATGTTTATTAAGAAGTGGGGACGCGAGATATGAAACGCAAACGAATCATTGCCGTCCTCTTGATTTTAATTATCATTGGAATCGGGGGGGCGGTATACGTCACAAAAGCGAATCAACACGCAGCACTTGAACAAGGACTACGTTCGGAAAAGCCAGAACGACTTGCTACAGCGTTAAAGGATGCCTCTTTATCGACAAAGGAGAAAAATCGTTACATTCGTCGATTCCAAGAAACACTCGCCTTTGACAAGGCGAAGCTTCTCCTTGACGAACAGACCGTCCAAAATAAAGCGAACTGGTTTTATGCGGCGCAATTTGCGCCCCGTAGTACGGTAGCTGAATGGTTGGCACAAGGTGCAAAAATCAGTCAACTGAATGCGCAAGGTCAGTCGGTCCTTCATGTCGCGACAAGTGTGAATCGATCGATTGATGTCTATACGCTTCTCGTGAAAAAAGCTTCAAAAAAAGAAATCAATCGGATCGATGACTTCGGACATACACCACTCTTTTATGCCACACTGGATCAAAACGATGCAGCGATTAAACTGTTATTGCAAGCAGGAGCTGATCCGAATCGTGGGAAAGAGCAACCAGTCTATGAAACAGTTAAACAAAATCGAAAAGATTTGTATGTGATGTTACAACAGAATGGTGCAACGGTAGAAAAGAACAAGGTGAAAAAGCTTGTTAAACAATACCGAGCAACGAAATTTTAATCAAAAAAAGAGTCGTTCGTCGCTGACGAATGACTCTTTTTCATGCTCCTTATGGTTGAATACGTTTTGGTGTTTCAACATACAATTGGACGGCTCGGTTGAGTGGAAGTAGTGCCGTAGGATTTTTCAATACTGTCGCATCATACGCCATGCGTAAACGGGAAGCTTCGAAGTCCGGTGATTTGTTGGCGACCATCAGTTTTTCGAGCTCCGTCACGTTTGCAGGGAACGCATTTTCAGGTAAATTCAGTTTCCCACGGTAAGCATTGACTTCGAGTTCTCCTTTCGTGAAGATTCCTCCACGTACATTCATCGTCGAACCAACAGAATAAATCGTATTTTTTTGATCGTCGTCACTATATAGAAACGCATTTAAATCAGGTGTAGTCGTCTGAGGCGTCGAAAATTTATTGACGCGGTTAATGACAAGATTTCCTTTACTAAGTAAAATCAATGTATTTTGTTTCGCAGTTGAAGTCAGACCTTGAATGTTTGCGTCATCTAGACGACTCGTTCCAGTCGCATAAATCGTCGTTGCAAATCCAACATTTCCTCGAATCAGTAAGTTGCCAAGAACAACGAGAGGACGCTTGATCTCAAGCGGCTGGGTCAAAGGGTTCAAAGAAGAAATCGTTAAATTTCCGTTAATGATTAAAGGTTCGAGTGTTTCTTGAACAAGATCATCTGTCAATGTCACAGTATTGCCTGTGTTTAATGCTGGACTGATCATTTGTCGCTTCGTATCAAGTTCTGTTAAAAATGGTCCCGTTAATATAGATTGTGGAATTGAAGAATTTTTTAATGCAGAAGCCACTTGCGTAAAAGGCGTATTCACTGGTAATTTCAAAAAATCGTTCAACGCATAGTCGAAATCGAAGGGAACTAATGTTTCTTTCGTTGATACTAGCTCCGTTGCACCTTTCGGATCAAAAATCGTTTTATCACACACGAGGTAATCCCCACACTTCAATAATGGCTGAGTCTTCTCTTGGAAAACGCGTACCTGACCTGCGATGTAGGGAAGTGCTTTAGTATTAGTGAAGGTACCATCCTCATTATTGTATTTGAATATCGGGGTCGCAGTTGCTTGCAGGGCGTTGCGGGAAAAAATATTACCTTCGATCAAGGGAGCACCATTTAAGATGACTTGATCATCTGAGCCTAACGTATAGTACAAAAAACTAGGAATGGCAGATAAATAGACACGTTGTCGATACGTTTTTTTTATTGTCGGCTGGTCGCCTTTTTGTTTTGAAACTGTCGCTGTTAAATCAAACGCTTTGACCCGGACGTTTGATGCGGTTTCATTCAGCTTGACGGTCACGTTCGGAACAATTGATTTTAAGGGTAAAACGATAGAATTATCGAGATTCTCAAACAATGCTTGAGAAGAAGTCGTTGGTGAAGTCCCGGTCGTCTTAGAGACGATGTTTTGCAGGGAGGCGACTGCTAAATCAAGATCATTTTGTGTCGTCGTCTCGACATCGATATCTGTCTCACGGATTTCAGTTAAGCGATTCGACTGTAAGCTGATACCGATCGTCGCAACAGCGAGAACGGACAGGACTGTTAAAGTCACAAGAACGAAAAGTAATGTATAGCCTTCTTCGGATTTACGCATACCGTGTTCCTTTCTGAGTTAAAATCCAATCGTACTCGTGAAGGTCTGAACTTCCTCATGATCTGTCGATTGAATTGTAGTTGTAATCGTTAAAATACCGTGAATGACGTAGCGACCCGGATACGTTCCTGATGTAATGGTTTGATACTCCGGACTCGATAACTTGAAAGTCTGTAGTAATTCAGTTTGGTCGTCGATTGACTGTGTCGCTGATTCATACGTTAGTTCGGTACTGTCCAATGTTTGTTCTGCAAATGTATAACGGACTGGTCTCGCTTTCTCTTCTGAAGAAGATGATTCTTCTGTTGCGTCAAAAGGTTCGAATCCACTGGCGCGTTCAAGTAATCCAGTATCGGCGTTCAAGACAGGAAGTGATCTTTTATAAAACGATAATTGTTTTGCTTCATCGACCCGAATTGCATCAAATCCACTGATTTCATTTAAGATGATACCGACTCGACTATCAGCTTCACTGCGTAGTTCACTGATGATCCCAGTTGCCCGAAAGCTTTTCGTACCCGAAATGAATACGGTCAAAATGACCGCACTAAAGATCGAGGCAATGACGATCGCAACAAGCAATTCGACAAGTGAGAATCCATCATTTTGTTGTCGGAAAACTTTGATTGAGCGTCGCATTCGTAATCGATCCTTTCAATGACGTAATCGGTTCAGATGTACCTTCTATATAGACGAATACATGTAAGTCAAGAAGATTTGGATTAACGACTCCTTCTATTTTCCGAGGTGTCACACTGTATTTGACGTCAAAGGCAATATTATTGATTTCAGGATTAGTAAAGATTGATGTACATATAGCCGATAGTCCACAAGAAGGAGACGTGGGCTCGGGAATGACATAGTTTCCATTTAGATAAGTGGCTTTGTCTGCTTGTGTAGATAGAGAACTAAAAGCGAATGGTTCGTCACGTGTCGCTTCTAAAGCTTCTCGCTTGATATAAGATGTTGCGTTTTTTGCCAGATAATTCGCGAACGTCAACTCTGTACTGTCACGCGAAGCAGCTAGTGACTGAGAAAAAATACTGATAAGAGATACCGATATGATAGATAAAATCGTGATACTGACTAGTACTTCGATTAGCGAAAAACCGCCTTGCTCGCGATGCATGGATTCACCTCTACTTCATGATAGATGAGAATGAAAGGTCCTCAATGATTTTTCTAGAAAATCAAAAACAGCACCTATTCACAGATCATGAAAGGATTTGTCAGGATAGGACTTATGTTTCATCATAATATTCATTATAATGGAAATACTAGGCACCTGAAATGATTAAATTCATACAGAAAGGAAACAGATGATGATTAATCCAAAGCGTTTTGTTATACATACACTCTTATTACTTGTACTTGTAGCCCTGATTTACGTACCATCGTTTGCCTTGATTTCCTTTACCGGTAAAGCAACGGCACCTACGACATTTTCTGAGACAGCACGTATTGGATCGGTTCCAGTCAGTGGCATGGATCGAAAGGAAGCACAATCGAAAGTCGAGAAAGCGATTACGGAGTGGACGAAGAAAACGCCGCTGTCAACTGGAACAGGAGAAGAGACGACACCGATTCCAACAGAAGTCGTGAAAATCAACGCTGATGACTCTGTAAAAAAAGCTTCTTTGAAAAAAGGCGGAGACTTGATGGTTGCGGTAGACGAAGCGGCGCTTGAGAACTTTCTGGCGTCACAGCCAATCAGTTACTCGGATGAGCAACGCCTTGCTTTTAAGACATGGTTAATTGATACGAGTAAAACGTTACAGGAAGGGAACTTTGATCCTGCTCAATCGGAAGCTGCGGTCGATCCGGCAGGTGAGGTCGTATCGACAGTATCATTCTCGACGCGGTCTGCCGCTGAAGAACAGATGATCACGGCGATGATGAATGTGGAGATCAAGCCGGGACAATTAATGAATGTCAAGACGTACGGTATGGATGCGGTCGCGGGATCATATGTTGGCAGTAAGTTATACGAACTGTTCGCAAAGACTCCATTTGAAATCGTCGAACGGATGCCACATACGTCATTACCAGACGGCATCACACTAGGATATGACGTCAAAATTGATGAGAAAACAGATTTTGCCGTTCGTAATACACAAGCATCGATCTATCGTGTCGTTGCGACACAAAACGGAAGCGATGTCACGCTTGAATTGCGAGGCACACCGTTCAAGGAAACGGTCACGACCGTTCTTGAAGGCGAAAAAACGATTCCATTCCGGACGATCACACGTTATTCTGCAACGCTTACAGCTGGAACGACGAGTGATACACAAGCGGGAGAAGAAGGGAAATCGATTGAAGTCTATCGCGTGACGAAGACGGCTCAAGGGGAGAAGAAGCAGTTATTGTCTCTTGATTTCTATGCAGCCATCCCAGCAATCGTGACAAAGAGTAGTCAAGAAGAACAAGCACCAGTCGTCGTACCTGAACCGGAAGATGACACGAACTCCGATGATTCGACGGATACGAATGATTCCAATGATTCAACGGATACAAATAATGACCAAACGACGGATGAACCGCAGACGGACGGAGTCGAGACACCGGATACACCAACGTCTCCGACAAGCCCGACGACACCTGACACACCGGATAGTAATGAAACGGGTGATCCTGCTTCACCGGTAAAAGGCGAAACAACAGGGGAACCTGTCGGATAAGAAGGAGGAGAAAAGATGAACTGGACGACGATAGCAATTGAACTCGGTATCATTATCGGTCTAGCGACGATCATCTGTGGACTGATGTTTGCGGTGACGATTCCTTATGTGACGACGGTGACGACGAAAGCGATTTTATCTGTTGCGGCGATTTTGATCGTGACGTTGATCTATTTCAGTATTCAACTCGACTGGATCACTAACCCACTCGTTCTCACGGGGATTGTCGTCTTATGTCTGTTGACGGCAGTCGTGACAAGTGTAGTTGATGAAAAACATCAAAAACCGGATGTGTTAGAGGAAGAAGAAACATGGCACGCGGAAGGATGACTCGTTAAATGGCAATGAAACGAAAACGTTTAGGGGAAATGTTGATCGAAGAAAGCCTTGTGACGGAACAGCAAGTCGAAGAGGCGTTGACGGTCAAACGATCGACCGAAAAACTCGGGGATGCACTGCTTCGACTCGGGCACTTGACGGAACAACAGCTATTAGAAGCACTGCACCATCAATTGAAGATTCCAATCATCCAGTTATACAACTATCCAGTTGACGTAGCTGTCACGAAACTAATTTCAAAAGACTTGGCACAGCGGCATACGCTCGTTCCGGTTTATCGGGAAGGAAACCGTTTATTTATTGCCATGGCAGACCCAATGGATTTAATCGCGATTGATGATTTACGTATGCAGACCGGTTTATCGATTGATGTCGGAATCGCGACACGTGACGAAATCAGACGAACGATCCTGAAGTATTATGACATTGATTCGTCGTTACGGGAGCTACTAGAATCCGATGACATGATGGAGTCGGATCAATCCCGTGATGTCGTGACACGCGAAGATGCACCCATCATCCGGCTCGTCAATCAAATTCTAGAGAACGCGATTGCTCAGCGTGCATCCGATATTCATATGGATCCGCAGGAAACGTCGATGACGATCCGGATTCGGATTGATGGAGAACTACGAACGGAGAACAATTATCCGAAGCAGATCCAAAGCATTCTGACGACCCGGATCAAAGTCATGAGTGAACTTGATATCACTGAGTCACGCTTGCCACAGGATGGACGGATTAAATATGTCTTTAACGGATTACCATATGATTTCCGTGTCTCGACCTTGCCAACTGTTTACGGTGAGAAGGTCGTTATCCGGATTCTTGACAGCTCGAACTCGAACATCTCGATTTCAAAAATCGGTTTTAGTTCGCGGAATGAATCACAGTTCCGGGAGATGCTGAAACGCCCGAACGGCATCATCTTGATCACCGGTCCGACTGGGTCCGGGAAATCATCGACGTTGTATGCCGCGTTAAATGAGTTGAATGACGAGTCACGCAACATCATCACTGTTGAAGATCCGGTCGAGTATCAAGTCGATGGAATCAACCAAGTTCAAGTCAACGCGAAGATTGGGTTGACGTTTGCGAGTGGTCTTCGCTCGATTCTTCGTCAGGATCCGAACGTCGTCATGGTCGGGGAGATTCGCGACATCGAGACGGCTGAGATTTCGATTCGTGCTTCGCTAACAGGACACTTGGTTCTTTCGACTTTGCACACGAACTCTGCCGTTAGTTCGATCACGCGATTGATTGACATGGGGGTCGAACCGTTCCTTGTTGCTGCTTCTGTCAGTGGATTGATTGCACAACGACTTGTTCGCCGTGTCTGCCGTGATTGTGGCGAAGTCCATCCGATTTCGAAACGAGAAAAAGAGTTATTTGATCAAGAGAGAATCGAAGCGACGACGGTCATGCGTGGACGTGGTTGCTCGTCTTGTAATATGACGGGGTACCGTGGACGGGTTGCGATTCAAGAGGTCATCATGGTCGATGAAGTGTTACGCCGGATGATCATGAACCAATCGACGGAAAGTGATATCACAGCGTACGTCAAGGAACAAGGTCAACGCTTCCTACTTGCAGATGGTCTATCAAAGGTCGCAGAAGGGATCACGACGACAGAAGAGATTTTACGGACGGTGATTTCAGAATGAATAGTACGATGGAACGAGCACAAATCGAAGATATCTTACGTTCGTCGAAAGAACGAGGAGCGTCCGATGTTCACTTGACGGCGGGATCACCACCCGTCTTTCGAATCAACGGAACGTTGACACCGTTTGGGACAGAGAAGATGAAACCGATCATCATTGATGGATTTGTGCAGTCATTGATCACGGAAGAGATGTATCAACAGCTAAAACAGGACCGGGATATCGATTTTTCGTTCGGTGTGACCGGTGTCGCTCGGTACCGGGTCAACTGCTTTTATCAACGGGGTGCTTTGTCAATGGCGTTTCGGACGATTCCGACTGAGGTACCAACGCTTGAGCAATTAGCGTTGCCTCCTGTTTTAAAACGATTCTTAACGAAACCACACGGCTTGATTCTCGTCACGGGTCCGACTGGTTCTGGAAAATCGACAACGCTTGCAGCGATGATCAATGAAATCAATCAGACGATGTATAAACGAATCATTACGCTCGAAGATCCGATTGAATACTTACATAGTCATCATAAAAGCCTGATCGATCAGCGAGAAATCGGGATTGATGCGCCACGCTTTGCAACCGGCTTACGTTCAGCGCTCCGTCAAGATCCAGATGTCATTTTGCTTGGGGAGATGCGGGACCTTGAGACGATTGCGACCGCCGTGACGGCAGCGGAGACGGGTCACCTCGTCTTTGCAACGGTCCATACGTCGACGGCTGCCTCAACGGTTAGCCGAATCATCGATGTTTTCCCGTCAGAGCAACAAGATCAGATTCGAGCTCAACTGGCGAACGTCCTTGCGGGTGTCATCTCGCAACGCTTGATGCCGCGTTCGGATGGAACAGGTCGCGTCGCAGCCCTCGAAATCATGGTCGATACACCAGCTGTCTCGAACTTGATTCGGACCGGTAAGGAATATCAGATTCAATCCGTCCTGCAGACGGGTAAACAATACGGCATGCAGACGATGCAGATGGCATTGCAGGATCTCGTCAGTCGGGGATTGATTCCGGCTTCTGCTGCATCACCGTACATATCGGGGTGAACACATGGCAGTATTCATTTATGAAGGTCGGACGATGGCCGGCAAACGAAAGAAAGGCAAGATTACAGCACTGACGAAACGAGAAGCCGCAGAACGGTTGCGGACGGATCAGATTGCTGTGACTTCGCTTCAAAAGCAAGAGTCGAAAGGATTAAACACCGAGATTACGTTTCTCAGTGCAAAACCGAAAATTGAACATCTCGTCATGTATGCCCGTCAGTTCGCGACACTTGTGCGGTCCGGTGTCTCAATCGTCAAGGCGACGGAAATTCTGCGGAAGCAGACGGAGTCGAAACCACTCGAACGGGCGCTCGTTGAGGTCGAAGATGACTTACGGAGTGGGATTCAGTTTTCGCAAGCGATTGAAAAACATCCACGGGTCTTTGATACATTCTTCGTCAGTATGGCGATGGCGGGAGAGGCAAGTGGGAATCTCGAGGAAGCACTTGATAACATCGTCACCCAGCTTGAAAAACAATATGAAATCAAACGAAAAGTCATCTCCGCATTGATTTACCCAGCGGTCGTTTCACTCGTTGCCGTAGGGGTCGTCGTCTTCTTGATGATGAACGTCGTCCCGACGTTTGCATCGATCTTTGATCAGCTCGGTAGTGAGTTGCCTTTGATCACGAAGCTCGTCGTTGCCGTATCAGATTTCTTCGTTGCGTACTGGTGGGTCATGTTGTTAATTGCTTTTGGATTAATTGGATTACTGTACTTTAATTTAAAAAACGAACGCCAACGACTATTTTTCGATCGCTTTTTATTAATTATTCCCGTTTTTGGTCCCCTGATCCAAAAGTCGCAGATTGCCTTGATGACCCGGGGGCTGTCCGTCCTGCTTAATGCTTCCGTCCCAATTTTAGCCTCACTCGACATCACGGAGCGAATCGTCACGAATCGGATCATCCGGAAAGGGATTGCGGGTGCCAACGAAGCGATGGCACGTGGCATTCCAATGCACGAACCACTTGAGAAAAACAAATATTTTCCACCTCTCGTCACGCAGATGATTGCGATCGGGGAAGAGTCAGGACGTCTTGATACGATGCTGACGGAAGTCGCGAACTTCTATGAGACAGAAGTCGAGACGACGACAGACCGTTTAAAGTCAATCATTGAGCCACTCTTGATCGTTGTCTTAGCAGCAATCGTTGGTGTCATCGTCATTGCCGTCGTCGTACCGATGTTTAAAATTTATTCGGATATACAAGCAAGTTGACAATTGTAAAAACATTTACCTGATGTGAAAAAAAGACATATTCTACAAAAAATATGGTGCTACTATAATAGTATTCATCTGGATAGTATTACCTACTAACCAAGAATAGTGAAAAAGTACTAGGGAGGCATAAAGAAAATGGTAGAACGTTTAAAAGAAATCTGGTTAGATGCAAAACAAATGCGCGATGAGCGTGGATTGACGTTGATTGAGTTACTCGTCGTCGTCGTAATCTTAGGAATCATTGCAGCAATCGCTGTCGTCGCAATCGGTGGTTTGATCGAGAACTCACGTAAGGATGCAGTTGTTTCGGATGCGAAGCAATTAGTATCGGCTGCGAAACTCTATGCTTCTTCTAATCCGATTCAAGCTGGAGAATCTATTATCTTAGGTATTAACGAGAATGGTAAAGCTATTGGAACTACAGCTGCCACTGAAAAAGTTGCTCGTAAAGAATCTTTAGGTAAATACATCGATGAGATGAAAGATTCATTGAATTCTGATAAGCCATATAAAGATTCTTTTGTTGAAGTGACTGAAGATAATGGTTCATACGAGTATAAAGTTACTCTAACTAGTGATTCTGCTGATTATACTTACTTCTCAGGTGTTGCACCTTCAGCACTTAAACGAAGCGCGATCAAAGAAAACTAATTATCCCCCCTCCTCGGGGGTTTTTTTCTGAACTTTTTTGAAAGGGAGGTCGTGTCATGACGATCGTCTTCACGGTTTATTTTTTCTTGTTAGGCTTACTTATCACGTCGTTTACGAACGTCGTCGGTTTGCGCGTCCCGGTCGGGGAGTCGATCGTTCATCCGCGCTCCCATTGTCCGACGTGTGGACATGTCTTAGGACCGCTCGAACTGACACCGGTACTTGGTTACGCTGTGCTCGGTGGGAAATGCCGTTCTTGCGGACAATCGATTTCAATCAAGTATCCATCGCTTGAATTACTCGGAGGTATTCTTTACGCGTATGCCTTTTGGCAGTTCGGCTGGTCGATGGAACTAGCGTTGACGCTCGTCCTGACGAGCTTGCTATTCATCCTGACGATGTCCGACTTAGCCTACATGCTGATTCCGAATAAAATTTTACTTATCTTTTTGCCAATTGCCTTGATTGTGCGCTACCTTTCTCCACTCGAAAACTGGTATAATCCAATTATTGGTGGAATCGTCGGGTTCGTTCTATTATTCGTCATCTTTCTTGCTTCCCGTCGTGGTATGGGGGCAGGGGATGTCAAACTGTTCGGACTGCTCGGAATCTTCCTTGGACCGCTTCACGTCGTCATTGCCTTGTTCGTCTCGGCATTCGTTGGTTCCGTTCTTGGCTTAACATTACTTGGACTCGGACGCGTGAAGCGGAAACAACCCATTCCCTTCGTTCCGTCGATTGCTGTCGGAACATTACTGACATATTATTTTGCGGATGATTGGGTATCGTGGTACCTCGATTTACTGCTTTAAGAAAGGAAGAACGTACATATGGCGCAACGGCGTAAAGGGACTTATATCTACTTTAATTTTACCGACGTCGCAATCTTCGGTGCGGTCGTCAAAAAAGGCGTCATCAAGCGCCGGGCAGTCGTCGCGCTGCCGCCAGGAACACTGCAAGGAGGCTGGTTACAACCGGAAGCCTCGCTTGACTTCATCTTTGACGGATTACTGACGAAGCTGAAAGTACCGCGTGGTTCGCAAGCGGTGCTCGCGCTCGATGGTTCACTCGTTCTCGCCCGGAAACTTGATATTCCGGAGACGATCGAGACGAATCAAATCCGTGGCTATTTGTTTATGGAGATCGGACATAGTATCGTCTTACCGTTTGAAGAACCATATTTTGATTACACGGTTCTTGAAGAAGACGGCAAGCGGGAAATCATGCTCTATGCCGCCCCAAACGAAGCGCTGAAGCAATACACGCAACTGTTCAAACAAAAGCATTTGCGACTGGTTGCTGCTGAACCTCAACCGCTTGCAACCTACTTCGGGATTGAATCTCATCACCCAGTTACAACAGAAGCCGATACTTTATTGATCTGGAATGCGAATGCGACGAATCACCAGCTGATCATCATCGAAGATCACGTGCCACGTCTGATTCGCTCGGTCGACACGTTTGCGGCTGATGCGTGGGATGTTGATGTCATCGATGATCAATTGCATTATCGTTACCGCTCGGATGATCCGACGGTCGAACTCGTCTTAGATGAGATGTTGCTCGAGTTCTCGCGTGTACTCGATTTCTATCGTTTTTCGCTCGCGCGCGAAGGACGAGAGATCACGAATGTCGTCCTTGCGGGGGACTTCCCGTTCCGTGATGAACTGGCAACACGTTTCCGGTCGAACTTTGATTTAAGTCTCGATGAAATTCCAGATATGATGACGATTGACGGACAGTCAATTCCACGAGCGTACTTACCGCTCGCTGGTCTTGCTTCACCGCGAAAAGACCGCATCAACTTATTACCGGAAAACGACGAAGCACCGAAATATCCGCTTGTCGCTTCACTCATTCTGTTGTTGTTCGGCGGACTCGCTGGTGGTTATCTCTACTGGCAAACCGATCAATTCGCGGATCGCGTCGAATCGACGAACGATCAAATCCAGATCGTCCGTCAGTTGCAGTCGGAATCGGATCAATCGGCAAAGCAGGAAGTCGCGCAACTCAAACAGACAGTCGAAGGACTCGAGACGACGCCACGTCCTGCCGTACCGACGCTTGAACGGATTACCCGTTATCTCCCGGAACGCGGTTATATTCTTCAATTCGCGTATGGTGCGGATCATGCCGTGACGATGACGACCCAATTCGAGACGCTCGATGAACTGAACGATTTTTATCGTGAATTGTTGACGGATAAAGTCTTCTCGGGAACGAATCTTGCGAGTGTGACGACACGGACGATGAATGAAAAGGCGGATGTCGTTACGACGACGACGGTTGATCCGACGACCGGGCAAGAAATTCCGACGACGGAAATTACACCGTCGGATGATGCGAAATCTGAAGAACCACGTTATATCGGACAATTCTCGTTGAACGTCAACCCGACGGAAGTCGTCAAAGGCGAAACGAACGAAGCTGATCCGGCAGTACCAAAAGAAGATCGGCCGTCTGAATCGGAAACGGATAGCTCGACGGAAGCGACTCCTTCAACCGATCCGACGACGGAGACGACTGATCCGAATGTAACGACTGAAATCGAGGAGGTGCCGGACAATTGAAACGTTATAGTAGCTTCATCCTCCTCGGTCTAACGATCTTAATCGTTCTCGGTGCGGTCGGTTACTTCGGTTATACGACCTATACGACACACCAAACGTTGCAAGAAAAAGAAGCGACGTTGAAACGGGAACAGATGGTGCTCGAGCAAGCGAAAGCGAACGAACAGAAAGTCGACGTCGCTGAGTCGAGCTTCCTGCAACAAAAAGTCCCGGTGACGGCAGCGAACGATGACGTCATCGATGCGATTAACGCGTCGAGTCAGATTGCCGGTGTCAAAGTCCAGTCGATCACGTTTGGTCAGGCGACCACAACGCCAACGCCACAGTCACCGGTGACATCAACGCCTGCCGTTGACGGAGCAATGGCGACGGAGTCTGATCAAGATCAAGCGACAACAGCTGCGGCGACAGGAACAACCACAGCGAATGCGACGCCACTTCCGGCGTCATTGACGGTTGAAGCCCCGTCGTATCTTGAATTGATGGCATTCTTAAAACAAATCGAGCGGACGGATCGAATCACGGTCTTACGCCAAATTCAGTTATCGGGACCGGAAGAACCGGGTCCGAGTAGCGGAACGCTTTTGCTTGAGGATGAGATGCTTTCATTCACAGTCGAGATTGAATCGTATTATCGTCCGGACCTGACGAAGTTGACGCCGGATAAGCAAACGCCACTCGAGGAGAAGACACCGAAGTCGGATCCATTTGTCGATGTGACAGGAAATTAAAAGAAAACAAGCGGTTCCTATGCTGTTAGGGACCGCTTGTTTTTTGTTAGACTATTCGATGACTCGAATTATCCGATTCGAAATTAATGGGAAAGAACGTGATACTAATGATAACGCAACCACACTTGATTCTCGCCTCAGCTTCACCGCGCCGGACGGAACTCTTGCAACAAATCGGAATCGTTCACGCAGTCGTACCAGCGAATGTCGTCGAAGAAGCGCCGTACCCGATGTCCCCGCATGAATACGTCCGTCATCTATCGCAAAAGAAAGCGCGAGCGATTACAGCGGACGGTGTCATTCTGGCAGCTGATACAGTCGTTGCAATTGATGATATGATTCTCGAGAAGCCGGCAGATAGGGGAGAGGCACGGGCGATGCTCGCGCGTCTATCGGGACGCGCACATGAAGTCGTGACAGGAGTAACGATTCGCTTTGGTGAGAAGGAAGAGACATTCGACGTGACGACACACGTTCGTTTTGGTGCATTGCCAAACGAATGGATCGAAGGCTATATCGCGACGACCGAGCCCTATGATAAAGCGGGTGGATATGGTATTCAAGCGATGGGTGGCCTGTTCGTCGAAGCGATCGAGGGCGATTACTATAATGTTGTCGGATTGCCGATCCACGAAATCACGAAACGTCTCGCGTCCTTTGCGATCAAGCCGATGTTTGCGTAATCCTGAAACAGAGAGGTCGGATGCTGTGATTGAATGGCCGAAGGATATGGTTCAGTTGAAAGGCTTAGCACAAGCGACGACAGTCGAGTTGTTGGCATGTCTTGTCCGAAGCGGAACGCGCGACCGGACACCGCTCGAAATCGCGGAAGAATTACTGCACATCTATCCTTCACTGATTGAACTCGAGGCAGCTGGAGTCGGTGGACTCGAGAAAGCACCAGGTGTCGGAAAGGCAAAGGCGTTGCAAATCATGGCTGGACTGGAACTCGGTCGTCGTCTCGTCACGGAACCGAAGTGGGTTCGACCGACGATCCGTTCACCGGAAGACGCCGCGGAGCTGTTGTTAGAAGAAATGCGCCTCTATCAACAGGAACATTTCATCTGCCTGTATTTGAATACGAAAAATGAGGTTGTCTCGAAAAAGACGTTATTCATTGGAGGATTGAACACGTCAATCGTCCACCCGCGAGACGTCTTCCGGGAAGCGATTCGCTGCTCGGCTGCGAACTTCATTGCCGTCCATAATCATCCGTCCGGTGATCCGACGCCAAGTCGGGAAGATATCGAGGTATCCGAGCGACTTGTTGAGGCAGGACGACTCATTGGAATCAGTTGTCTTGACCACATCATCATCGGGCATGGACAATTTATTAGTATGAAACAGCGCGGATTTATGTAAGAATAACGTCTGAAGGGAAAGTTTCGTTTCTTTCCGTCAGACGTTTTTTTGTGTGTTTTCTAAGGCGAACTGTAAACAAGCTGTAACGTTTTAACGCTTTCCAATGAAGGCTTTTCCGTTATAATTAGTGAAGTGTATTCTCAGAGAGGGGTTTTTTGAATAATGTTTGGATCATTCAGCCGTGAAATCGGCATTGACTTAGGTACGGCTAACACGCTCGTGTATGTAAAGGGGCAAGGAATCGTCGTCCGTGAACCGTCCGTCGTTGCTTTCCGTACGGATACAGGGAAAATTGAGGCAGTTGGTAATGCAGCAAAAAACATGATCGGTCGTACGCCGGGTAACGTGACTGCACGACGCCCGATGAAAGACGGGGTTATCGCGGATTATGAAACGACCGCTACGATGATCAAATATTTCATGGATCAAGCTTCAAAGAAAAAAGGCTTGTTCTCTTCTAAGACGAACGTCATGATCTGTGTACCAAGTGGTATTACATCGGTCGAAAAACGTGCGGTTGAAGATGCAGCGAAACTTGCGGGTGCGCGTGAAGCATACACGATCGAAGAACCATTCGCAGCAGCAATCGGTGCAGGTCTTCCGGTTTCAGAACCAACAGGCTCGATGGTCGTCGACATCGGTGGTGGTACGACAGAAGTTGCTGTCATCTCACTCGGTGGTATCGTCACAAGCCAATCGATCCGTGTCGGTGGTGATGAGATGGATGAGTCTATCATTCGTTACATCAAATCGAAATACAACTTGATGATCGGAGAGCGGACAGCTGAGACGTTGAAAATGACGATCGGTTACGCTCGCATCGATGAAGAATCAGAGAACGAAACGATGGAAATCCGTGGACGCGACCTCGTCACAGGTCTTCCGAAACAGATCGAAGTCACAAGTGCTGAAATTTGTGACGCACTTTCAGATACGGTCGAAGCGATTCTTGCAGGTGTTAAACACACGCTTGAGCAGACGCCTCCTGAATTATCAGCAGACGTCATGGACCGCGGTATCGTCCTGACAGGTGGTGGGGCGCTCTTAAAGAACCTCGACGCTGTCATCGAAGACGAAACACGTATTTTGACACTCGTTGCAGAAAACGCACTTGATTGTGTCGCAATCGGTACAGGAAAATCACTCGAGATGATGAATGTCCTTCGTTCGAAATCAGGCATCTCGCAAAAAAGATAAGGACGGGATGAGCGATGAAGCGATTTTTAAATAATCGAAAACTGCTCATCACACTCCTTAGTTTTCTCCTTTTGGTGATCTTAATCGGGATTTCGCTGCAAGGGCGTAACCAATCCCACTGGTATCAAAGCTTCGTGCGTGATACCGTGGGCGTCGGTCAACGCCTTTTCGCGACACCGATTGGCTGGATTGATGATACGGTCACTTCGATTAAAGAAGTGCGTGACGTGTACAAAGAAAATGAACACTTGAAATCACGATTGAACGACTATGCCGGCAATGCCGTTAAAGTCCGTGATCTTGAGCGTGAGAATAAAGAATTAAAAGACATGCTCGACCTCAAAGGTTCGATTCGCGACTATAAACTGTTACCGGCAGAGATGATCGGGCGGACATCGTCCGAATGGCAACGGTTCGTGACGATTAACATCGGCGAACAGAAAGGGGTCAAACCGAACATGGCCGTCGTAACAGCAGATGGATTGATCGGTCGCGTCATCCAGGCGAGCGCTTATACGTCCCTTGTGCAGTTGATGTCGGATACGAGTCGGACGAATAACGTTTCGGCAACGGCAGACGACACGAAAGGAAAAGGAGTCTTTGGAACGATTGAAGGCTTCGATGAAGAGACGAAATTACTCAAGTTCACGAAAATTCCGAACGACGCGAAGTTGAAAAAAGGGCAGACCGTCACGACGTCCGGTCTTGGCGGAAAGTATCCGAGCGGGATCGTCATCGGAAAAATCGAAGAAGTGAAATCCGATCAGTATGGGGCTTCGAAAATCGCATACGTCAAACCGGCAGCAGACTTCGAACAGTTCGGTCATGTCTTCGTGATTGAACGCGAAGCGAAGGAACCTTTCGCTGAGACCGATAAGGGAGGGAACACTCGTGAATAACGTTAAGTTGTTTTTCGCCGTGTTCCTTCTTTTTATCTTAGAAGGAACGTTGTTCGCGGGACCGCTTGGAGATGGTTCGCCGTATGTCATTCATACGACCTTGATCGGTCTGATGTTCCTCGGTCGGTACGGGAAGCTTGAACAAGCACTCGGATTCGGACTCGTTTTCGGGTTGCTCTATGATTTCGTGTACTCGGATATTATCGGGATTTACTTATTTGCGTTATCCGCCATTCCTCTTTTTAGTAGCTTCGTGCTAAAATATGTAAAGGAGAACGTATTGACGATTCTCGTCACGTTCACGTTCAGTGCCATTTTGTATGAACTCGATATATATTTCTTCACGGCTTCGGTCGTTGGTGTCGGGGTTTCCTTCCAAGAACTCGCGACACAGATCATTCCAAGGAGTTTGGTTGCCCAGTTGATCGGGATCATCATCCTGTATTATCCGATGACCCGACTCGTGCAGTCGACCCTTGACGAGAAAAGAGGATGAGTCATGATTGAGCGTAAACGTTATGTAACGATGAAAGGCCATCGTGGTGGCCTCGCCGTCTATGTGAATGAAAGGTGCAGTGTGGATGAATTTCTTGACGATTTAGAGTTGACGCTTGCGGACAAATCCGTCGAGAACGGACGCGCCGTACCCATCACCTTCTTCTTCGGTCGACGTTATGTCGATGAAGGGGTGTTGACGGCCGTCGAATCTATCGTCGCGCGACATGATTCCTTCTCTTTCAAAGGCTATGACAGTGAATGCATCACGAAAGACGAGGCAAAAGCCTTGTACGGAGAGCGGACGTTCCATTATTTTGGTGGCACGGCACGCAGTGGGCACGTATTAGACGTTGAAGGTTCGATCGTCATCATCGGAGATATCAATCCGGGGGCGGTCGTCCATGCGACAGGAAGTATCTATTGTCTCGGAGCTTTGCGTGGTACCGTTCATGCAGGTAAAGGTGGTAATACGGAAGCAGTCATCGCTGCAAGTGTGTTGCAACCGAAATGGGTCGCGGTCGCTGGAACCGTCCATGAGGAGCCGGATGACGCACCGATTCCTGCTCTCGATATGGGCTGTGCATTTTTAGGCGAAGACGGGGTGGAATTCTCCCGCCTTCAAACCGTTCCGCTTGCGCGGATGGATCAGTTTGCGATTGATAGTGAAAGAGGGTGACGGATATGGAACAAGTGAAAGAACAGGTACATATGGAGGCGAAGACGAATATGGGACGCGCCATCGTCGTCACATCCGGTAAAGGCGGCGTCGGTAAGACAACGACGACAGCGAACATCGGAACAGCACTTGCATTGATGGGGCATTCGGTTTGTCTCGTCGATACAGATATCGGGTTACGCAATCTGGATATCGTGCTTGGTCTCGATAACCGGAGTATCTATAACATCGTTGACGTCGTAACGGGACAATGTAAATTGCACCAAGCGCTCGTCCGCGATAAGCGTTTTGAAGAGATGTATCTGTTGCCTGCTGCTCAATCAAAGGATAAGTCCTCCGTCACACCCGAACAGGTGAAGGCAATCATCGACACGCTGAAACTTGAATACGATTTTGTATTGATTGACTGCCCGGCAGGAATCGAACAAGGATTCATGAATGCGATTGCTGGAGCGGATGAAGCTGTCGTCGTAACGACACCGGAAAAAGCAGCCGTCCAAGATGCGGACCGGATCATTGGGATGCTCGAACGCTCAGAACGAAACATCGTTCCAAAACTCGTCATCAATCGGGTGCGTTCGCACATGATGGCATCAGGTGATATGCTCGATATCGATGAGATTATGCGTATTCTTTCAATCGATCTGCTTGGTCTGATCATCGATGATGAAGAAGTCATCGCCGCTTCGCACCGCGGTGTGCCTGTGACGATGAATCCGGATAACCGGGCTGGACTCGGCTACCGGAACATCGCCCGCCGGATTCTCGGAGAATCCGTGCCACTGCTTGATTTAAATGAACAACCGCAAAAAGGGTTCTTCGTCAAATTGAAGAAGATGCTTGGGATGAAATAAGAATGGGAAATTAGACTAGGACGACATCGTCGCGCCTAGTCTAATTTTTTTGGAGGGATCAGTATGCGATGGATTAGTGAACAGACCGCTTCACTCGAACGATTGGCGTTGGTCGAAGGCGGTCGATTGATTGAATATCATGAACGGATGCGTGACGAGATCCGGGTCGGAACGTTCGTTTATGCCAAGGTCGACCGGTTGCATCCGACGCTCGGAGCAGCCTTTTTGATCGCGACTGACGGTACGCCGCTTTACTTACCGCTTAATGAAACGGTGGAAGCACTTCGTCGCTATCCGGACGTGCCAACGATCGGACAAGCCGTCCAGGTCGGGCAGACATTGCTCGTTCAGGTCGTCAAGGAAGGGGTCGCACCGAAGCAACACAAGGTGACGCAGAACATCACTTATGGTGGACGTTATCTTGTCTATTTCCCGTACGGTCGCCGCGTCCGTTTCAGTCGGAAGTTGGATCTCGTCGTCCAGCGTCAACTGGCGGAGCAATTGACGACGACGGAAGAAGAAGGGATTCTTTACCGGACGGAGGCAGCGAAAGCATCAATCGACGAATTGAAACAAGAGTTACAGTCATTACGGATACGGCATAAAGAACTCATGCAGGCGCCGCGTCTTGAGCAAGACGAGGCATTGATCGTCCAGGAAGCGAAGCGACTTCCGCATGTCACCGATGCGCTCGTCATGACGCGTCAGGAAAAAGAACGACTCGAATTACTCGGTCTGTCCGTTGAACGATCGCTACGAAAAGGGCGCTTACCTGAGATGGAAGCCATTGATGGGGCAATCGAAAAAGCGATGCAACGGGTCGTCTGGCTCGACGGAGGAGCGTATCTCTTGATTGAAGAAGTCGAGACGATGACTGTCATCGACGTCAACAGTGGGAAGACGATTTCGGTCAAAGAACAAAAGCGGACGTTTGATCAAATCAATGAAGCGGCTGCTGTCGAAGTCATGCGGCAATTACGGTTACGTAATATCAGTGGGATGATTGCAATCGATTTTTTACGTGGCTCAAGTAAAGGTCAGACACGGGTGACCCAACTTCTCAAAGAACGAGCCGCACTCGAGACGAAACAAATCGAAGTGTATGGATTTACGAAGATGGGCTTATGCGAACTGACGCGACAACGACACGGAAAATCATTGCAGGAACGATCGCAGGAATCCGGTCAATGGACACGATTAAGCGTCTATCGGTTAATTGAACCGAAATTGCTTGAGATCGCGACCTATGCGGAAGCGGTCGTGATTCGCGCGCCGCGTCACTTGTTACAAGACGAATTCATCTCTCGCCAACCACTCGAGGTGCACGTGCTAGAAGGCGATCCAGCCGTCCTATTCACAGGGTCGTCACAGGACTGTCTTGATTTCATCAAGCGATCGGAATAATCCTTCAGAACAGCATTGACAAGGTGGAAGAACGTTTGGTATTCTGAATAACGTTAGTTCGTTTGGAAGCACCCAAATGACTACAACCGCACAGACCGGGTTTTAAAGCATCTGCTGCCCGTGATGGCGAGTCTGAGTTCCTAAGAGGAGGTGCACGTAATGTACGCAATTATCAAAACTGGTGGTAAACAAGTCAAAGTCGAAGCTGGCCAAGAAATCTACGTTGAGAAATTAAACGCAGACGTCGACAGCACAGTTGAATTTGGTGAAGTATTGATCCTTGGTGGTGACGATGTTAAAGTCGGCGCTCCACTCGTAGAAGGTGCGAAGGTCGTAGCAACGGTCATCAAACACGCTCGCGCGAAAAAGATCACTGTCTTCAAAATGAAAGCGAAAAAGAACTACCGTCGTAAGCAAGGTCACCGTCAACCTTACACGAAGGTCCGCATCGAGAAAATCGAAGCGTAAGCCATGATACGTGTCAAGATTCGACGAGATGAAGCGGAACTCGTCCGCTCCATCGAAGTGACAGGACATGCCGAGTTTGCAGAACCAGGTCTCGACCTTGTCTGTGCCGGCGTATCGTCGGTGATCTTCGGGGCATACAATGCCATAGAAGCATTACTCGGGCAGGTCCTGCTCCTTGAAATGGCAGAACAACAAGAGGGTGGCTACTTTTATGTAGAACCGTACGCTGACTTAGCACCGGATGTCAGTGAACGCACCCAATTGTTACTGGAGGCGACTTTGGTCCAGCTTGGTACCATCGCTGAAAGTTACGGTGAGTTTATCCAACTTGAACAAGTATAGGAGGTGGATTCCACATGTTGAAACTTAATCTTCAGTTCTTCGCATCGAAAAAAGGGGTAGGTTCGACAAAGAACGGTCGTGACTCGCAATCGAAACGCCTTGGGGCGAAACGTGCAGACGGTCAAACTGTTTCTGCTGGTTCAATCCTCTACCGTCAACGCGGTACGAAGATTCACCCAGGTATGAACGTCGGACGTGGTGGCGATGATACACTTTTCGCAACTGCAACTGGTGTCGTTCGTTTCGAACGTCTCGGACGCGACAAGAAACAAGTCAGCGTTTACCCAGCATAAGGATCGACGAAGCAGACTCTAGCCACTTTCGAGGGTTAGGGTCTGTTTTTTTTAGGAGGGAACGACCGATGGAGGAACAACAGGTACTTGATCTTTTAAAGACTCTTCGTCACGAGTGGTTGAACCGGATACAACTCGTCCGTTCGTATGGCGCGATCGGAGACGAACAAGCAGTCGAGTCGATCTGTTCGGCGTACCGGGAGCAAGCATCTCGGGAAGGACGTCTAGCGCAAATCGGATTGCCGAAAACCGCACTGGCGTTGTTGCAAGCTGAATGGTCAGGCAAAACTGTGACGTATGATGTCATCGGAGCACCCCATATGGAAGATGAGCGGTTGAAGCAACTCGTCGAAGCAGCCATCACCATGATTGATGTAGGAGTAGGAGAAGTATCCGTGACCTTCCACGAGGGCGTGACCATCGAGATCTATCGGGATCTACTAGATATGTCGCGCCTTAAGGATCTAGTGACGCCGATGGAAATCGAGTCGCAGACGGAAAATGAGTGTGTGATTGAGATTGAAAGTCTTCCGTTTGAGGAAGAGAAGTAAGAGGAGGGATCCGACATGTTTGTCGATCAGGTAAATATTTATGTAAAAGCAGGTGACGGAGGACGTGGACAAGTAGCGTTCCGTCGCGAGAAATACGTTCCGGACGGCGGTCCTGCTGGCGGTGACGGTGGTCACGGAGCTCACGTCGTCCTTGAAGTCGACGAAGGACTTCGGACATTGATGGACTTCCGTTACAAACGTCACTTTAAAGCGGTTCAAGGTGAAAACGGAATGTCAAAAGGGATGCACGGTCGTAAAGCTGAGCATTTAATCGTCAAGGTTCCACCAGGCACGGTCGTCTATGATGATGATACGAACGCGGTCATCGCTGACCTCGTCCATCATGGACAACAAGCGATCGTCGCAAAAGGCGGACGTGGCGGACGTGGAAATACACGTTTTGCGACACCAGCCAACCCGGCACCTGAACACGCGGAAAACGGTGAGCCAGGGGAAGAGAAGTACTTGAAGCTTGAACTGAAGATGCTAGCAGACGTTGGTCTTGTCGGCTTCCCGAGTGTCGGGAAATCAACGATGTTATCTGTCGTTTCAGCAGCACGTCCAAAAATCGGCGCGTATCACTTCACGACGATCACACCGAACATCGGCGTCGTCGAAACGGAAGATAGCCGTAGCTTCGTCATGGCTGACTTGCCAGGATTGATTGAAGGCGCAAGTGAAGGCGTCGGACTCGGTCACCAGTTCCTGCGTCACGTCGAGCGGACGAAAGTGATCGTCCACGTCATCGACATGAGTGGGATGGAAGGACGCGATCCAATCGAAGACTACAACATCATCAATAAAGAACTCGCGGACTATAATCTCCGCTTGACAGAGCGTCCACAAGTCGTCGTCGCGAACAAGATGGATATGCCGGATGCGGCAGAACACCTTGAAGCCTTCAAGGAAGCTTTCCCAGAGCTTGAAGTATTCGAAATTTCAGCAGCAACACGCCAAGGATTACGTGATCTCTTATTCCGAATCGCTGACCTCGTTGATGCGACGCCAGAATTCGGTCTTGAGGAACTCGAAGAGAAAACAGCGACACCACGTGTCGTCTACGGTTATGAAGCACCTGAAGCCGGCTTTACGATTTCGAAAGATGAAGACGACTGCTTCGTCATCAAAGGACCACGAATCGAAAAACTCTTCACGATGACGAACTTCATGCGTGAAGAATCGATTAAACGTTTCGCTCGGACACTGCGTCAAATGGGTGTCGACGAAGAGTTACGTCGTCTTGGTGCGATCGACGGCGATGTCGTTCGAATCCGTGATTTCGAATTTGAATTCGTTGAGTCATCCTTCTAAGCGGTTCATTCCATTAAGAAACGGAGTGTGAAAGCATCGTGGACCCATTGCCCATGATTTCATTCGTTTGGTTAATTCCGATTCTCATCTTATCCGCGTTCTTTTCCTCAGCCGAGACAGCACTAGCGAGTGTCAATCGGTTGCGGTTGTTGCACCAGTCTGAAGCAGGGGACGCGCGTGCGTCCCGTGTGTTTCGGTTGCTTCAACGTTATGAGGAGACATTGACGTCGATTTTGATCGGGAATACGCTCGTCAATGTCGGCTTCATCTTGTTTGGCGGCTGGTGGATCATCCAGTTCGCCGAGACGATCGCAACGCAGACCATTGCCTTTCTTGGGCTGTTCTTTCTGTTGCTGTTGTTTGGAGAATTGATTCCGAAATCGTATGCCCGTGAGCATACGGAACGTTACGTGTTATTGATCGGACGTCCACTGCGCTTCTTCTTACTGTGCTTTCGACCGCTCGTTTTCCTGTTACTCCGCTTACGCCAGTTTGCGCTTCGATTGATTGGAGCCGATCCGAAAGGGCCACTCGTGACCGAACAGGAACTCAAGGCACTCGTCGATATCAGTCAGGAAGAGGGAATCATGGGAATCGCTGAAGCTGAACTTGTCCACCAGGCGGTTGATTTTCAACATGCAACGGTAGAGAATGCTTTGACGCCACGCATGGATATTCAAGCGATCGATATCGATGCGCGGCTCGAAGACATCCTTGCAGAAGTGCAAAAAGGCGGCTATTCTCGTCTACCGGTCTATAAGGACTCAATTGATCATGTCATCGGTGTCTTATCCGAACGGGACTTTCTGCGTGCATACGTGAAAAATGGTTCCGTCGATATCCGGGAATGGATTCGACCGGTATCGTTCGTCGTACCACAGACACGATTGATGGATTTATTGCCGGAACTCAAAGTCAAGCAGTCCCATATGGCAGTCGTGCTCGATGAGTTCGGAGGGACGGCAGGTCTGATCACCCTTGAGGATATTTTAGAAGAAATTGTCGGGGAGATTTGGGATGAACACGATGAATCATTGGAATATACGAAACGGATTGGTCCAGAACAATTTGAATGTCTAGCGGAGTATGACATTGAAGACTTCTGTCAGCAATTTCAATTGACGATGCCGGACACGGATGCCCAGTCACTTGGGGGATGGATCATGGAGGAGAGCGGTCAATTGCCGGACGTCGGAACGGCGATGCGTTATGAACGTGTCACGTTGACGGTCTTGCATATCGAAAACCGCCGCGTCCGGAAAGTCTTAGCGACGTTTGATCCTCCCGCTATGATGCCAGAGCTACCGCTTGAATCGATGTAACAATAAAAACCGCTCATTCCTTAGGAATAGGCGGTTTTTTGATGTTCAGACATCGAGTTCCGAGACGAGGATTCCAAGATGGTCAAGTTTTGCGATAGCTGCTTCTAGTGCGTCTTCATGATCCGCTTCAAGCGTATGGATATGGACTCCGTCGGTCAAGCTCGACAGTGGAGTAGCTTGTGTCTCCTCTAGCTGTTCAAGCAGTACACGGACATCTCGGCGGCTTTTTAGCATCAACTCACCTGTAATGAAGCCGTAGACAGGATGCTCGATGATGACATCCCGGATGACGACGCCTTCGTCAACGATGGCATCACATTCATCCTTTAATTGCTCGATGCCGTGGCGACAGACGATCTTGCGGCGTAATTTCGAACCGTCGATTTCAGGGTCATTGATCAAATACCCACGAGCTGTCGCGATGACGGGATATCCTTTTGCTTTTAACAATGATAAATCCTGCACGATCACTTGGCGGCTGACGCCTGCTTGTTTCGCCAGTGCTGTTCCCGTAACAGGTTGTTCACTTTCCTCAATCATACGAAGTAATGATTTCCGGCGTTCTTCTCCGGAGATGCGTTTCACCATGATGTCTCCTACCTTTCTCCAGTGTCATGAGATCGTGTTCAACACATCAATGCACTGTTCGATTTCTTCGTTCGTCGTGTGTCTTCCAAAACTGAGTCGGATCAATCCATGAGCCGCCGATTCATCAAAGCCGATGGCGCGTAATGTCGCATTCGGACCATTTTCTCCAGCCCGACAGGCACTACCGGCGGAAACGGCGATTCCAGCACGATTCAAGGCGAGCAACGCGTGTTGACCGTCCCGTTGTTTCGTATGGATGGCACAGATCGAAGCCAGTTGCGTTGGAGATTCAACGATCAGATAACGAGACGAAGACAATGTTTTTTTTAGCATACCACGAAATACCTGACTGGATGCCTGGATTCCTGGATTTTCTAAGCGCGACGCCTCACAGGCAGCGATGAAGGCGGCAATTCCCGGAACATCGACTGTGCCTGGGCGAATCCCGAACTCATGATGTCCTTCGTAGTAGGGACTAAAGAGCGGTCGTCGCAAATACAGGGCACCTAACCCTTTAGGACCGTAGACTTTATGGCTACTCATCGTGTAAGCGTCAAAGGAGTCGATGGTAATATCATCTTTTAAAAATCCTTGAACCCCATCGCAATGAAACAGAATCCCGCGCGATTGACAATATACTGCAATTCGTTCGACTGGGAACCGAAAACCGGTATCCGAATTGACGTGTTGAATCGAGACGACACCAACCTCGTCCGTACAAGCCGTAACGAATCGATCCCAGTCGAACGTTCCGTCCGGCAGTAGAGAAAGATGACGTGTTTCTTGTGCCCAACGCGCAAGTGGAAGCAAGACCGAGTCGTGTTCACATCGAAGTGTCAAGACAACTGATTTGTTACTCTGTCGTATCAAGTGTGTCAAAGCGATGTAATTTGCTTCTGAACCGCTTCCTGTAAAGATGATAGATCCTTCTTTTTGAGCTAATTGTTGCATCAGGTACTGTCGTGCTCGTTGAAGCAGGCGTTCTGCATCCCCACCGATGTCATGAAGAGAAGAACTGTTGCCGTAGAACGATTGAGCGGCTTGTTGATAATGGTCGAGTGCTTGTGGATGCAGCGGAGTAGTAGCTGCGTAATCGAGATAGATCATGAAAAAATCCTGTCCTTTCGTCTTGTCACTCAGCTAAAAGTATGCCAAACTTATTGTCAAGTCAATAGTAAACATTTAGATATAGAGGTGTAAAACATATGTCTTTACATAAAAGGCTTGAGACGGATGTATTGATCATCGGAACAGGGCTTGCTGCGATTTCGGTCGCCTTGCATCTTCCGCCTGGAACTGAAGCGTTGCTTGTCACAAAAGGCACGCGATTTGAGACCAACTCTGTCCGAGCACAAGGTGGGATTGCTTCTGCTTATGCGGAAGTTGATCATCGTGGTCATTTTGAAGATACGTGTCAGGCGGCAAAAGGGCGCATCAATCCGTCCGCTGTTGATTATGTGACCCGATCAGGAGCCGAGGCAATGGAATTCTTGTTACGACAAGGTGTCCTGTTTGATCAATCCGAGGGAGAGTTCTTGCTCGGTCGAGAAGGTGCGCACCGTTTGCCGCGGATTTATCACTCTGGCGGGGACGAGACTGGCAAACGAATCATGGAGACGTTAATGCCGCGAGTGCCTTTTCCGATTCTTGAGCAGACGTGTATCACGGAATTGATTCAAGTAAATGGACAGGTTGTAGGTGCAGTTGGATATAGCCATGGAGAACCGATCGAGATTGTGGCGCGAGCAACGATTCTCGCTACTGGTGGAGTTGGTGGAATATTCGCGTCGTCGACAAATGATCCATCGATTCAAGGAAATGGGATTGCACTAGCTTTTGAAGCGGGAGCGACGATTCGTGATCTCGGCTATATCCAGCACCATCCGACGGTACTTGTTCATGCAGGTCGCTCAGAAGGTTTGATTACGGAAGCACTACGCGGAGCAGGAGCCATTCTTGTGACGAAAAGCGGGGACCGGATCATGGCAGATCATCCGATGCAAGATTTAGCGGCGCGCGATGAAGTCGCAAAACGAATCCATGAGGTGCGAAAACACGAACCGGTCTATCTCGACACGTCAAAAGTCGTTGATCGAACAAAACGGTTTCCAACGTTTGTCGAAAAATGTGAAAAACTGAACATGAATCCAGATCTCGTTGAAATCGCACCAGGCATTCATTTCTTAATGGGTGGAATCGAGACGGATCTGACAGGGCAGACGAATGTCGAAGGACTTTACGCGGTCGGCGAGACAGCATCGATCGGACTGCACGGTCGAAATCGTCTGGCGTCGAACTCGCTTCTTGAGTGTGTCGTCATGGGGAAAGCAGTAGCAGAACAGCTCAAGTTATTACCTGATTTAAAGCTAGAACGCGTCAAACGACGTCCAGGAACACTTCGTTCCGTAACAGACCGTCTATCGCAGGTCATCGGTGTCGAAATGGATATTAGGCAGGTACAAGAATGTCTGAATGCGTTAAAAGGCTGGGCATTAGAAGAATCCGGACAGGAAGCAGAAGAAAATCGATTACGTTACGTGACAGCATGTCTATTGCTTGAAGGGGCGCGAAGTCGGTTGACAGGAGAGGATGAGAACATTGAACAAGTGGCAGTTACGGCAACAACTGGAGGCATTTTTAATCGAGGACATCGGACAGTGGGATATCACGAGTGAAGGATGTCTGACGGGACAAGAACGCGGAACTGGTCGTTTTTTAGCAAAGGAAGACGGTGTCTTCTGTGGAGTAGACATTATTCGTGAGATGGCGCATCTGTTACAAGTCAACGTGACGATTCATATAGCGGAAGGGACGGTCGTCACGCGAGGAACGCTCCTTGCTGAGTGGTCTGGTTCGTTACAGGATATTTTAAGCGGAGAACGCGTCGCTTTGAACCTTGTGCAACGCTTATCTGGGATTGCGACGCAGACACGTCAAGCGGTCGAGGTAGTAGCAGGACGAATCCGAATCACGGATACACGGAAGACGACTCCTGGATTACGGATGCTAGAAAAACACGCCGTTCGCGTCGGTGGTGGCTATAGTCATCGCGGACGACTCGATGACGCGGTCATGATCAAAGATAACCACATCACGGTCGCGGGATCGATTACGGAAGCGGTGATGCGAGCAAAACGAGTTGCAGGTCATACGACACCAATCGAAGTCGAAGTTGAGACGGAAGCGGAAGTACTTGAGGCAGTGGCTGCAAAAGTCGACATCATCATGCTCGATAACCGGACACCAGCAGAAATCAAACAGCTCCGGCAATTGATTCCACCACATATCACGGTCGAACTATCCGGCGGGATTACGATAGACACGTTATCAGACTTCGTGGATAGCGGAGCAGACGTCATCTCACTCGGTGCGTTGACGCATTCAGTAACAGCACTTGATATTAGTATGAAAATCGAAGGAGGAAAAAAAGATGTCATTTGATCTATTACGTCACGAAGGGATTCCGGCGTCATACTTACAGCAATCAGAAGCAGAATTGATTGCGATCATCGAAGGGGTCAAAGCACGGATGGGCAGTCGCTTATTCTTACCTGCCCACCACTATCAAAAAGACGAAGTCGTCCAGTTCGCGGATGCGACGGGAGATTCGCTCCAGCTTGCACAAGTCGCGAAGCAGATGACAGAAGCCGAATATACGGTCTTTTGCGGTGTTCACTTTATGGCGGAGACGGCAGATATGCTGACCGATGCGTCACATACGGTCGTTTTGCCTGACATGCGTGCTGGCTGTTCGATGGCAGATATGGCGAATGATATACAAACGGAGCGTGCCTTTACGATCTTGACGGAACGGTTCGGAGATTCGATCTTACCATTGACGTATGTCAATTCGACAGCAGCCATCAAAGCATTCGTCGGTCGTCACGGTGGGGCGACGGTGACATCATCGAACGCTGTCCAAATGGTCGAGTGGGCGCTTGCTGAACGAGACATCTTATTCTTCCTGCCGGATCAACATCTCGGTCGCAATACGGCACATGCGCTCGGAATTCCGTTAGAGCAGATGGCGATTTGGGATCCGATTCGCGACGAACTCGTTTTTGACGGGGAGGACCAAGACGTCCGCGTCATCTTATGGAAAGGGCATTGCTCGGTGCATGAGAAATTCACAGTCGGACAAATTAAACAGTTCCGCAAGACGGATCCGGAGCGAAAGATTCTCGTTCACCCGGAATGTTCGCATGAAGTAGTAGCAGCGTCAGATCTCAACGGATCAACAGCGTACATCATTCAACAAATCGAACAGGCTGCTCCTGGAACGAAGTGGGCGATCGGAACAGAGATGAACCTCGTCAATCGACTCGCGACGACTCATCCGGATCTCGACATCGTGTCGCTCAATCCGTTCATGTGCCCGTGTCTGACGATGAACCGGATTGACTTGCCGCATTTGGCTTGGGCGCTCGAACAAGTCGAAGCAGGTGAGCCGGTCAACATCATTAAAGTCGA
Source organism: Exiguobacterium sp. PHA03 (assembly GCF_041945985.1). Taxonomy (NCBI): domain Bacteria; kingdom Bacillati; phylum Bacillota; class Bacilli; order Caryophanales; genus Exiguobacterium; species Exiguobacterium sp. PHA03. The sequence goes on along the minus strand of NZ_JAUTYQ010000001.1, from coordinate 1,453,414 downwards.
CGCAGAGACGACGCGGCATGCCGTATTGGCGCTCGAACGAATGCTTGAGCGTTCGTAAAATAGAGAGTGAGAGCGTGGTCGTGCAAACGATCACGCTTTTTGTCTTCTGATTGAGAGAGCGAACGTATGTATTGATTTTTGCTGAAGAACGCTTTGAAGCCAAACGAAGATGTATGCTACAATAACACGAGAGTTTGTTTAAGGATGGGAGCGTTCCACATTGATAGAATTCGTACGCGGCGAAGTCGCTTATGTCTGTGCGGAATTCGTGACGGTAGAAGTTGGCGGGATTGGCTACAAGATCGTAGCACCGAACCCGTTTTTTTATCGGACCGGAGACGAACAGATCATCGTATATACGTATCACTATGTCCGTGAGGACCAAGAAGTCTTATTCGGATTCCGTTCCCGGCGTGAGCGTGCCTTGTTCACGAAGTTGCTCGGTGTGACAGGGATCGGACCAAAAGGAGCGCTTGCAATCGTCGCATCAGGGAATGTCGATGCGCTTGTTGAAGCGATCGAACAAGAAAAGGAAAGTTATCTCGTCAAGTTCCCAGGTGTCGGCAAAAAGACAGCAAAACAAATGACACTCGACCTAAAAGGAAAGTTAGCAGAGCTCGCGCCAGACTACGTACCGAGCGAAGGCTTGTTCGCACAAGGTAACGCAGAGCTGAACGAAGCCTGTGAAGCTCTGACGGCGCTCGGTTACAGTGATCGAGAAGTCGAAAAAGTCAAAAAAGCGTTGCAGGCAGAAGTCCTGTCAACGGATCAATATGTTAAACGGGCACTCCAGTTGTTATTGAATGTGAGGTGAGGACATGGAAGAGCGCATTTTGTCAGAATCCGCCCATGCGGAAGATCAAGAAGAGTGGAGTCTGCGTCCTCAGACGCTCGAGCAATATATCGGGCAGGAGAAAGCAAAAGGAAACTTAAGTGTCTTCATCGAGGCGGCAAAAATTCGTCAGGAAACACTCGATCACGTTCTTCTCTACGGTCCTCCAGGTCTTGGTAAGACGACGCTTGCGACAATCATCGCAAACGAGATGGGGGTCGGCATCAAGACGACAGCCGGTCCTGCGATCGAACGACCAGGTGATCTAGCGGCAATTCTCTCATCACTTGAGCCGGGAGACGTCCTGTTCATAGATGAGATTCATCGGTTGAGTCGATCGATCGAAGAGATTCTATATCCGGCAATGGAAGACTATTGTCTCGATATCGTCATCGGTCAAGGGGAACTCGCGCGTAGCGTTCGGATCGACTTGCCACCATTTACACTCGTCGGTGCGACGACGCGTGCCGGGATGCTGTCGGCACCGCTACGTGATCGTTTTGGCGTGACGCTGAAGCTTGAATATTATACGATGTCAGAGTTGTCTGCCATCGTGACCCGGACATCACGTCTGTTTGGATTCGAAGCGGATCGTCTCGCAGCAGAAGCGATCGCCCTTCGTTCACGCGGAACACCACGTGTCGCGAACCGGTTGTTACGGCGTGTCCGTGACTTCGCTCAAGTTGCTCATCAAACTGAGATCGATGCCTCGCTTGCGACAAGTGCACTTGATCGCTTGCATGTCGATGCGCTCGGACTCGACGATGTCGACCATCGTTTACTACGATCGCTTGCAGAACGGTTTGCCGGTGGTCCGGTCGGTCTTGAGACGATTGCAGCGACAATCGGAGAAGATGCGCAGACGATCGAAGATGTGTATGAACCATATCTGTTACAACAAGGCTTTTTACAACGTACCCCGCGCGGACGTGTCTTAACACCGTTCGCCCGCCAACATTTAGGACTGAAAGAAGGAAATTGAACCAATGGATGTAAACTTATTTGATTTTCATTTACCAGAAGAACAAATTGCTCAAGTGCCATTGCTCGACCGGACGAGTTCGAAATTGATGGTCCTCGACCGGGAGACAGGTGCGATTCAGCATCAACACTTCCATGATATCGTCGACCACTTCCGGGAAGGCGATACACTCGTCATCAACGATACGAAAGTCTTACCAGCACGTCTCTTTGGTGTAAAGGAAGAGACAGGTGGAAAAATCGAATTGTTGCTCTTGAAGCAGACGAGTGACGATGTTTGGGAAACGCTAGCAAAACCAGCAAAACGAGTCAAGCCAGGTACAATTCTGTCGTTTGGTGACGGATTACTCCGTGCTGAGTGTGTCGAAGCACTTGAAGACGGGGGACGGATTCTGAAGTTTTTCTACGACGGGATTTTCTACGAAGTGCTCGATCAACTCGGAACGATGCCATTGCCGCCGTACATTCATGAACAACTAGAAGATCAAGATCGTTACCAGACGGTCTACGCTCGCGAACGTGGGAGCGCCGCGGCACCAACAGCGGGTCTTCACTTCACACCGGAATTGCTCGAAGCGCTTCAAGCGAAAGGTGTCCGGATCGCACCGTTGACGTTACATGTCGGACTTGGCACATTCCGTCCTGTTTCGGTCGACGACGTCGATAGTCACAAGATGCATAGTGAGTACTACGAATTGCCGGAAAGTTCAGCGGCACTGCTACGCGAAACACGGAAACAAGGCGGACGGATCATCGCGGTTGGTACGACATCGACGCGAACGCTTGAAACGGTCATCCGTGATCACGGTGACTTCATCGAAGCAACAGGTTGGACAGACATCTTCATTTTCCCAGGTCAGGAAGTCAAAGGGATCGATGGATTGATCACGAACTTCCACTTACCGAAATCAACATTGATCATGCTCGTGTCCGCGTTATCGACACGGGAACACATTCTGCATGCCTACGAAGAAGCTGTAGCGAATGGCTATCGTTTCTTTAGCTTCGGTGATGCGATGTTCTTAACGAGAGAGGAACGAAACTAATGACAAAACACGCGGTAACATACGAACATATCAAAACATGTAAACAATCCGGAGCGCGGTTAGGAATCGTCCATACGCCGCACGGTAGTTTTGAGACACCGGTCTTCATGCCGGTCGGAACACAAGCGACGGTCAAGACGATGGCACCAGAACAAATCAAGGATATGAACGCGAACATCATCCTCGCGAACACGTATCACCTATGGGTGCGTCCTGGACACGATGTCATAAAGGAAGCAGGCGGTCTGCATAAATTCATGAACTGGGATGGCGCGATTCTCACGGATTCAGGTGGCTTCCAAGTCTTCTCACTCGCTGATCTCCGGAATATTTCGGAAGAAGGCGTTCATTTCCGTAACCATTTAAACGGTGACAAACTGTTCTTATCACCGGAAAAAGCAATGGAAATCCAAAACGCACTCGGTTCAGACATCATGATGGCGTTTGATGAGTGCCCCCCATATCCTGCTTCTCACGAGTACATGAAAGCATCTGTCGAACGAACAAGCCGCTGGGCAGAACGTTGTCTTGCAGCGCACGAACGTCCGCAAGACCAAGCACTGTTCGGAATTATCCAGGGTGGCGAATACGAAGACTTACGTCGCCAAAGTGCGAAAGATCTCGTAGCGCTTGATTTCCCAGGTTATGCGGTCGGTGGTCTCTCGGTTGGTGAACCGAAAGATGTCATGTACCGAGCACTCGAATTCACGACACCACTCATGCCAGAAGATAAACCACGTTATTTAATGGGCGTTGGTTCACCGGATGCATTGATTGAAGGCGCGATTCGTGGAATCGATATGTTCGACTGTGTCTTACCGACACGGATTGCACGCAATGGTACATTGATGACATCACAAGGACGTCTTGTCGTCCGAAATGCAAAATATGCACGTGATTTCCGTCCACTCGATGAGAAATGTGATTGCTACGCATGTAAGAATTACTCGCGTTCGTACATCCATCACTTGATCCGCGCGCAAGAAACGTTCGGACTACATCTTTGTTCGACACACAATCTTCACTTCCTCGTCAAGTTGATGGAAGGCGTTCGCCAAGCGATTCGTGAGGATCGTCTGCTTGATTTTAAAGAAGAATTTTTCGAAGAATACGGTTACAATTTACCGAACGCAAAGAATTTCTAACAAATCGTCTGACAAATCAATCCTTTCACGGTATAATGAACGTGATTTGAATGATAAAGGAGTTGGTACAAATGGGAAGTAATATCCTTGCATTCCTCCCGATGATCTTGATCTTCGTGGTGTTCTATTTCTTGTTGATCCGTCCACAGAACAAACGCCAGAAGCAAGTGCGTCAGATGCAAACTGAACTTTCACGCGGCGATTCGATCGTAACGATCGGTGGTCTTCACGGGGTTGTCCAAAAAGTTGACGACACGACGGTGACATTGAAGTCAGGAAACGCACAATTGACATTCAACCGAAGTGCTGTGGCAGAAGTGACGAAAAAATCAACAACTGTCATGGGCGACGAAACGGTCGAATAAGGCATTGAAAAGACGCTTTCCGGATTCCGGAGCGTCTTTTCTGTTTATATATGAGAAAAACGTTTGCTAAGATTACCATTTCTTTTGTAAGCTAGGGTAGGAGAACAAAGTTGTCTGAAAATATACTGGGAACTAGAGAAAGGACAATGTAGCATGATCAAGAAAGGGAAACTTGCCACATTCTTCATCGTCGTCATCGCGTTGCTCGTGCTGATCGGTACGACATCGTCATGGTTGCTGAAGGATACGAAGCTTGGCCTTGACCTTAAAGGTGGCTTCGAAGTCTTGTATGAAGTACAACCACTGAAAGAAGGAGACGTCATCGACCAAAATGCGATGAGTGCCACATTGACGGCAATTGAGAACCGTGTCAACGTTCTCGGTGTCTCTGAACCGGATATTCGGATCGAAGGTAACAACCGGATTCGTGTTCAGCTTGCTGGCGTCAAGGATCAGACGGAAGCGCGTCAAATCCTATCTTCGACGGCACAATTGTCATTCCGTGACATCAACGATAAGTTGTTGCTTGACGGCTCAGACTTAAAAGCTAAAGGAGCAAAAGTCGGATATGATCCGAATACGAATGAACCACTCGTCGAATTGACGATGAAGTCAAAACAGAAATTTTATGAAGTAACTCAAAAAGTCTCACAAATGCAAGCTCCGGCGAACCGCCTTGTCATCTGGCTCGATTACGAAAAGGGTGATACGTACGAAAAAGAGATTCAAAAGAAAAATTCGAAAATCGTTTCGGATGCATCGGTCACTCAACCAATCAACTCGGATAAGGCAATCATTTCCGGTGGCGATATCGATGCCGAGTATGGTAAACAATTGTCCTCAATCCTTAACGCAGGAGCACTGCCGGTCAAACTCGAGGAAATCTACTCGACGTCGGTCTCGGCTGCTTTTGGACAGGATGCACTTGATCAGACACTTTTCGCGTCAGCGATCGGTGTAGCGGCTGTCTTCTTGTTCATGCTAGTGTTCTACCGGATCTCTGGATTAGTTTCGATTATTACCTTGTTGTTCTACATCTATCTCGTCATGATTTTCTTTAACGGGATTAATGCCGTCCTTACATTACCGGGGATTGCGGCACTCGTTCTTGGTGTCGGTATGGCGGTTGATGCGAATATCATCACTGCAGAGCGGATCAAGGACGAATTACGAAGCGGCAAATCCGTCTTATCCGCATTTAAAGCCGGAAACCGTCGTTCGTTCGGTACGATTCTTGATGCCAACTTAACGACATTGATTTCTGCTGGTGTCTTGTACTACTTCGGTACAAGCACGGTCAAAGGATTCGCTATCATGTTGATGGTCTCAATCGCCGTCACTTTCGTCACGAATGTCTTTGTCTCACGTTACCTGATGCAACTCCTTGTCAGTAGCCGATGGTTCGATAAGAAGAAATCATGGTTCGGTGTAAAGGAGAGTGAAATCCGTGAGCTTTAATCCTACGAAATTCGATTACGTCAAACATCGCAAAATCTATTTCGCGATCACGATTGCCCTCGTCATCATTTCGGTACTTTTGCTGTCGTTCCGCGGTCTTAACCTTGGGATCGACTTCTCGCAAGGTACACGCGTCGAGATTTCTTCTGAGAATCAAATCAAGGAAGCCGATGTCCGCTCTGTCATTGAAGAGTCAGGCATTGATGCTGCGGAAATCGATGGCATCCAATTTGCTCAAGGTGGAAAACTAGCGAACGTCACGTTCGTTGGGGAATTCAGCCAAGATCAAATCTCTAAAATGAAACAAACGATTGAAACGGAATATAAGAAAGAACCGAGTATCTCGACGGTTTCGGCGCAAGTTGGTCAAGAAATCGCGCGTAACGCGATTTATGCGGTCTTACTCGCGTCACTTGGGATCGTCATCTATGTCTCGTTCCGATTCCAACCGTTATACGGGATTGCGACAGTGCTTGCATTATTGCATGATGCGTTAATGATCGTCGCCTTCTTCTCGTTGTTCCAAATTGAGGTCAACTTGTACTTCATTGCAGCGATCCTGACGATCATCGGGTATTCTGTCAACGATACGATCGTTACGTTCGACAGGGTTCGAGAAAATCTCGGACTTGCCGAAAAAGGGGGACGAAAAGTTTCGTTCGATGAGTTGGCGCATATCGTCAATGAATCGATTCAACAAACAATCGTCCGTTCGATCAACACCGTCGTGACGGTCATCATGACGGCAGCAGCGCTCTACATCTTCGGTAGCGAAGCGATCCGTGGATTCAGTCTTGCGTTGCTCGTCGGGTTGATCATGGGGATGTTCTCTTCGATCTTCATCGCTGCTCAGCTCTGGCTCGTCATGAAGGGTCGCACACTTGGTCGGACAAAACGTGCTTCCTAAAAGAGTATCCGCATCAGCTATCGCTGATGCGGATTTTCAATTATAATGGGGAAGTTGATTGGAGGGTTTGAGATGTACCATGCTAAAAAAACATGGCTTGATAAAGTCATTGATCCAGAACAAATCGAACAATTGACGGCGGATGGCTCGATCTCTCCGCACGTCGCACAACTACTTGTCCAACGGGGGTTCACGACACGTGAAGCAGCCCGTGAATTTCTAGAAACCGATCAAATGGCATTCCACGATCCATTTGCTTTTAAAGACATGCCGAAAGTCGTTGAACGGATTCAACGTGCCGTCAACGAAGGTGAGATGATTTTAATTTACGGTGATTATGACGTCGATGGTGTGAGTTCCGCGGCGATTCTCTGGCACGCCTTGATTGAAATCGGAGGGATGGCAGAGTGTTATATCCCAAACCGATTCACGGAAGGCTATGGACCGAATGAAGCAGCATTTCGCTGGGCAGCGGAAGAAGGGTTTAGTCTCGTCATCACCGTCGACTGTGGGATTTCCGGTATCCACGAAGCAGATGTCCTGAAGGAACTCGGGGTCGATTTAATCATCACCGATCATCACGAAGCAAAAGAAACGTTACCCGATGCCTTTGCCTTGATCCATCCAGGTGTCGATCCGGCGTATCCGTTCTCGAAACTCGCAGGCGCAGGAGTTGCCTTTAAAGTCGCGCATGCTCTCCTTGATCGTGAACCAGTCGAATTACTCGATCTTGCCGTGCTCGGAACGATTGCCGATCTTGTTCCGCTCGTCGGCGAAAACCGCTTACTTGCGATTCGTGGCATCGAAGCACTGAACGCAAGTGAACGTCCAGGTATCCTTGCGTTACGTGACGTCTGCAGTTTAACTGAGGACGAACTAACGGAAGAGTCGGTCGGATTTGCGTTCGGTCCACGGATCAATGCAGCAGGTCGTCTCGATTCTGCGATGCCAGCGCTCGAGATGTTGCTAGCAGAAAGTAAAGATGAAGCACTTCATCTCGCGAAACAGCTCGACCAACAAAATAAGCAACGTCAAGATATCGTCAAGCAGATTGCGGAAGAAGCAACGGCGCTTGTCGAGGAACGCTTCAAGGATGACCGCGTCCTCGTCGTCGATGCGGCAGACTGGAACCCAGGTGTCGTCGGGATCGTCGCCTCGCGACTCGTTGAAAAATACCATCGCCCCGTCATCATGCTGTGTCATGATGCTGAAAAAGGAACAGCCAAAGGTTCTGGGCGATCGATTCCAGCCTTTGACCTCTTCGCTGAACTGACGAAATGTGAAGATATCTTACCGCATTTCGGCGGACATCCAGCTGCGGCTGGGATGACTTTATCTTCTGATGACGTTGAGACGTTACGTCAACGCTTGAATGAACAAGCGAGCACGTTACCGGATGACGCGTTCATCGCGACAATCGATGTCGACCTACGTCTACATGTCAGTGATGTCTCGATTCAGTTAATTGAAGACATTCAGCGACTGGCACCGTTCGGGATGGGAAACCCCGCGCCACGGATCGTCATTGAGCAGGCGAAGATTCGCGATATGAAACGGATCGGTCGTGATCTGACGCATGTCAAGGCACTCCTATCAGACGACGGGAAGGAACTCGATGCAATCGGCTTCGGCTTCGGCGACCTCGTCGATGAAGTTTCAACCTTATCGGAGATTCACTTGATGGGCAGTCTGAACATCAATGAATGGAATGGTTTCCGTAAACCACAATTGATGATTCAAGACGTCGCTGTCGAAGATGTTCAAGTGTTTGATTACCGTGGAGGTAAGCGGCCGCTGAGCGATCTATTCGCCTTACCGCACGAGACGACGACATTCGTCGCCTTTACCGATGAGATGAAGGAGAAATACACTGAACGTTCGTTGAATGGTCCGATTCGACAAAACATCGTCTTTCTTGACCTGCCGGAAGAGGAAGCAGCATTTTATCCATATGTGCAACAGGCAGAGCGGATTTATTGTGCCTTTAAGGATGAAGGCTATTATTTCGAGACGATTCCATCGCGTGAGGATTTCAAACAGTACTTCCAGTATTTTGCGAAATGTCCACGGGATGAGCTCCGGATAGGTCTCGTACGTTTGTCAAAATCGCGAAAATGGACGAAACGATCGATTAACTTTATGCATTCGGTATTCTCGGAACTTGATTTTCTTGTTACAATGGAGGACGGGCTGCCGGGTGTGAACCCAAATGCTGCAAAACGAGATCTGACGGAAGCACCGACGTACCAGCGTCATGAAGCGCGTCAAGAGCTCGAGCAACAATACATTTATTCGTCACTCGCTCAGTTGAAAGAGCGTTTTGATACTTTGGTAGAAGCGGCGAAGCAGGAGGAAAAGACATGGAGTTCAAACAGCATATAAAAGAGGTCGAGAATTGGCCGAAAGAAGGAATCAGTTTCAAGGACATCACATCACTCATGCAAAACGGACCGGCGTATAAACAATCGGTCGATGCGCTCGTTGAGTATGCACGTAGTAAAGGCGCAGATGTCATCGCAGGTCCAGAAGCACGTGGATTCGTCGTTGGTTGCCCAGCAGCTTACGCGATGGAAATCGGATTCGTTCCTGTTCGTAAAGAAGGAAAATTACCGCGCGAGACAGTCCGTGTCGAGTATGGTCTTGAGTACGGAAAAGACGTCTTGACGATGCACGAAGATGCAATCCAACCGGGACAACGCGTCGTCATCCTTGACGATTTGCTTGCGACAGGTGGTACGATTGAAGCAACGATCCAAATGATCGAAAAATTAGGCGGAACAGTTGCCGGAATCGGATTCTTAATTGAACTCGATGGTCTTGGCGGACGTGAGAAACTCGAAGGATATGACATTCTTTCATTGATTCGCTACGAAGACTGAAGACACTATACTCTCTTGGTACTTGATGACCAAGGGGGTATTTCTTTTTATTTTGACATCTTCTCAAGATTTCACGATAATAAGAATTATATATTAGGGATTCCGTTGCAGACGATCCCGGGGACTGGGTGAGGAAAAGGGATGACAAATAAACAAATCGTAAATGTAGAAGACCTTCTCGCTCGATGTGCGGAATACATGACGCAAGTTGAAGTCAAAGACATCGAACGTGCTTACCAATTCGCGAAAGACGAACATGATGGACAATTCCGCCGTTCAGGGGAACCGTACATCATTCATCCGGTACAAGTTGCCGGTATCTTAGTCGATATTGGTTTGGATGCAACGACGATCGTCGCTGCGCTTCTTCATGATGTCGTCGAAGATACGGACATTACACTCGAAGAATTATCCGAACGATTCGGATCTGACGTTGCGATGCTCGTCGATGGCGTCACGAAACTCGGGAAAATTAAATATAAATCGAAGCGCGAAGAGTTAGCTGAGAACCATCGGAAGATGTTCATCGCGATGGCGGAAGACATTCGTGTCATCTTGATCAAACTGGCTGACCGTTTGCACAATATGCGGACGTTGCAACATATGGTCAAGGAAAAGCAAGTGCAAAAAGCAGAAGAGACGCTTGAAATCTTCGCGCCACTTGCACATCGTCTCGGGATTTCGACGATCAAATGGGAACTCGAGGACATCAGTTTGCGCTACATCAATCCGCAACAATACTACCGGATCGTTTCGATGATGAAACAAAAACGGACGGAACGAGAAGCGCTCGTTAGTTCGGTTATTGAAGAGGTCAATGAAGTACTCGATGATGTACAGATTGCAGCGGAAGTCGATGGACGTCCGAAGCATATCTATTCCATTTATAATAAGATGCAAAACTCGAAAAAAGAGTTCAGTGAAATCTATGATTTGATGGCTGTTCGCATCATTGTTGACTCAATCAAAGATTGTTACGCTGTACTCGGAATCATTCATACGCAGTATAAACCGATGCCGGGACGCTTCAAGGATTATATCGCGATGCCGAAGCCGAACATGTATCAATCGCTGCATACGACGGTCATCGGACCGAAAGGCGAGCCGCTCGAGGTCCAAATTCGGACGCGAGACATGCATTTCATTGCCGAGTACGGGATTGCCGCTCACTGGGCGTATAAAGAAGGTAAGGAACAGGAAGCAAAATCTGGATTTGAGGATAAGATTGCTCACTTCCGCGAGATTTTGGAGTTACAGAAGGACACGGCAGATGCCGAGGAATTCATGGAATCGGTCAAAGTCGACTTCTTCAGTGACATGCTGTACGTCTTCACACCAAAAGGTGACGTCATCGAGTTGCCGAAAGGTTCTGTTCCGATTGATTATGCCTACCGAATTCATACGGAAATTGGTCACCGGACGATCGGAGCGAAAGTCAACGGACGGATGGTACCGATCGACTATAAGCTAAAGACAGGTGACATCATCGAAATCGTCACGTCGAAGCATAGTTATGGTCCAAGTAAGGATTGGCTCAAGATTTGTGTGTCGAGTCAGGCGAAAAATAAAATCCGTCAATGGTTCAAACGTCAGCAACGCGAAGAGAACGTCTCAAAAGGACGGGAACTGATCGAAGCAGAAGTGAAGAAGCTTGGCTTTGAGCCGAAAGAAGTCATCAATGAGAAGACGCTCGAAGACGTGACGCGGAAGTTCAACTTCTCGCAAGAAGAAGACATGTACGCTGCTGTTGGCTATCATGGTCTGACTGCTGCCCAAGTCGCGCATAAATTAACGGAAAAATTACGCAAAGACAAAGAATCCAAAAATCTAGAACTGAACGAAGCAATCAGTGAGATGAAGACGTTCGATCGTCCGAAAAAGGAAAATCCGGAAGGGGTTCGGGTCAAAGGCATCGATAACATGCTCGTTCGCATGAGTCGTTGTTGTAATCCGGTTCCAGGGGACGATATCGTCGGATATATCACGCGTGGGCGTGGCGTCTCAATTCACCGGACGGACTGTTTGAACGTCATTCACGAACAAAATCCGGAACGTCTGCTCGAAGTCGAGTGGGAACATGAAGGTAAAGCCGTCAAGAGTTATAACGTCGAAATCGAAATTTCTGGATTTGACCGGGCAGGATTGTTGAATGATGTCTTGCAGTCGGTATCTGCAACGAATACGAACATCGTCGCTGTCAGTGGGAAGGGCGACGACAGTAAACAAGCCAAAATCACGATGACGATTGCGATCAATAATGTCAATCATCTACAAAAAGTCGTCGATCGAATTAAACAAATCTCTGACGTGTATGCTGTACATCGCGTCATGATGACGTAAGGAGCGGATCCGTCGTGCGAGTTGTATTACAACGAGTCAAAGAAGCAAGTGTCACAGTCGATCAAAAAATCATCGGTCAAATCAAACAAGGATTTCTTTTGCTCGTCGGTGTCACGCACGAAGACACGATCGATCAGGTGAACTGGTTAGCTGATAAAATCGCAGGACTCCGTGTGTTTGAAGATGAGGAAGAACGGATGAATCGCTCGTTACAGGATGTCGACGGTCAGATTCTATCCGTCTCGCAGTTCACGCTGTATGGTGATGTCAAAAAAGGACGTCGTCCAGCCTTCACGGAAGCGGCGAAACCGGATGTTGCCAATGAGTTGTATGAAGCGTTCAATGAACGTCTTCGTGCGCAAGGACTGACGGTCGAGACAGGTCAGTTCGGTGCCATGATGGATATCGCGCTCATTAATGATGGGCCTGTAACGTTGATTCTTGAAAAAGAAGCAAACGCTTGACAGGAACCGAGAGACGAGGCAATATTAGACGTAACCAAATGATTCATACGACCGAAGACGAAGAGGAGTAATCAAGACCTCGTCTGCTTAGAGAGTCGCCCCTTGGCTGAAAGGGCGAACAGACGAACTCGATGAAAGACCCTTCCGAGGTATCTTCCTGAACCGATAGTAGGGAAGGTCGTACGCAGGCGTTAACTGCACCGAGTGGTCAAATGTGATTTGACAACCAGGGTGGTACCACGGGATCTTCAAGTTCTCGTCCCTTTGCGGACGAGAACTTTTTTGTATTCAAAAAAGGAGGAATTTGAGATGAAATTACCACGCGGTACGTTTGATGTCCTTCCAGGAACAGTCGAACGTTGGCAGTACATCGAACAACAATTACGTGAAATTAGTAAGCGTTACAACTATAAGGAAATCCGGACGCCGATTTTTGAGGAGACAGAACTCTTTAAACGTGGCGTTGGTGAGACGACGGATATCGTTCAAAAAGAGATGTTCATGCTTGAGAAACGCGGAAAAGACCAGTTGACGTTACGCCCGGAAGGAACGGCTGCCGTCGTTCGTTCATTCGTGACAAACAAACTGTTCGGTTCACCGAACCAACCAACGAAATTATTCTACATCGGCCCGATGTTCCGTTATGAACGTCCGCAAGCAGGACGTTTCCGTCAGCTCCACCAATACGGAGTTGAAGCACTCGGAAGTGAACAACCGGCCATTGATGCGGAAGTAATCAGTCTCGCGATGAGCATCTACCGTTCATTCGGATTGAAGCATCTTAAACTGGTCATCAACACGCTCGGGGATAACGAAAGTCGCGCCGCACACCGGGCAGCACTCGTCGAACACTTTAAGCCAGTCGTTCACGAATTATGCCAGGACTGTCAAAATCGTCTCGAAACGAATCCACTTCGTGTCCTCGATTGTAAGGTCGACCGCGATCACCCGAGCATGGCAACAGCACCATCGATTCTCGATTACTTAAACCCGGCATCAAAAGCGTACTTCGACGAAGTGTTGCTTCACTTAGATGCACTCGGTATCGAGTACGTCGTTGATCCAACGCTTGTTCGCGGAATCGACTATTACAATCACACGGCTTTCGAAATCATGTCAGAAGCAGAAGGTTTCGGAGCAATCACGACACTATGTGGTGGTGGTCGTTACAACGGTCTCGTCGAACAGATCGGTGGACCGGCAACACCGGGAATCGGATTCGGAATCGGTATCGAGCGTTTATTGATGGCGCTTGAAAATGAGAACGTCTTACCAGCAGTCGACGATCAAATCGATGTCTTCATCGTCGCGCAAGGCAGTGATGAAGTCGAAAAGACAGCGACACGACTCCTACAATTAATGCGTCTTGAAGGACTTGTCGCGGATCGGGATTATCTCGGTCGGAAGTTCAAAGGACAATTTAAGGCAGCAGATCGCTTGAAAGCACGTTACACGGTCATCCTCGGGGATGAAGAAGTCGAGCGTGGTGCAGCTGCCCTCAAAAACATGGCTACAGGGGAACAGACGGACGTTCCGTTATCAGCAGTCGCTGATACGATCGTCGCGAAATTAAAGGAGGAAGCACAATGATCGGACGCACGCATATGAACGGACAGGTGACAGAAGAAGTCATCGGACAACACGTTCAACTTAAAGGATGGGTTCAAAAACGACGTGACTTAGGAGGATTGATCTTCCTTGATCTCCGTGACCGTAGTGGCATCGTCCAAATCGTCTTCCAACCGGAAAACGAGCAGGCACACCGTCTTGCCGAATCGATTCGTTCGGAATATGTCCTCGATATTAAAGGACATGTCATCGCACGTGAGAATCCGAACCCGAACATCCCGACTGGACAAGTCGAGGTCGTCGCGGATGAAGTCGTCATCTTAAACGCAGCGAAGATGACACCGTTCCCGATCAGTGAAGAAGCGGAGCAGACGTCAGAAGATTTACGTCTCAAATACCGTTACCTCGACTTGCGTCGCCCATCGCTCCAAGAGACATTCCGTCTCCGTTCGAAAGCATCGAACATCATGCGGAACTTCCTCGATGAGCAAGACTTCCTGGAAGTCGAGACACCGATCTTAACGAAATCAACGCCAGAAGGCGCACGTGACTATCTCGTCCCAAGCCGGGTTCACCCGGGCGAGTTCTACGCCTTGCCACAATCTCCACAATTGTTCAAACAATTGTTGATGGTGTCTGGTTTTGAGCGGTACTTCCAAATCGCACGTTGTTTCCGTGATGAAGACTTACGTGCAGACCGTCAACCTGAATTCACGCAAGTCGACATCGAGACAAGCTTCATGGACATCGAAGACTTGTATGCCATGATGGAGTCGATGATGACACGCGTCATGAAAGAAACGCTCGGAAAAGATATCGTGACACCATTCCCACGGATGCCGTATGCAGAAGCAATGAGCCGGTATGGTTCGGACAAACCGGATACACGCTTCGGTCTCGAATTGATCGATGTCGCGGATGCCGTCAAAGGAGCAGGATTCAAAGTATTCGATATGGCACTTGAAGCAGGTGGAGAAGTCAAAGCATTGAACGTCAAAGGTGCAGCTGAACGCTTCTCACGAAAAGACATCGATAAGTTACAAGAATTTACGGCGATTTACGGTGCAAAAGGTCTCGCATGGGTCAAAGTGACAGCGGACGGATTGAATGGTCCAATCGCGAAGTTCTTCGACGAAGAAGCAACCGCTCGCTTGACAGCGGCGACAGATGCGGAAGCAGGCGACTTGTTGTTGTTCGTCGCAGCAAAAGCATCGATCGTAGCAGACAGCTTAGGTGCGCTCCGTCAGAAGTTGGCGAAGGAACTCGACTTAATTGATGAGTCGGTCTTCAACTTCCTTTGGGTGACAGACTTCCCACTTGTCACGTACGAAGAAGAAGATGGTCGTTTCTATGCGAACCACCACCCGTTCACGATGCCGCGTCGTGAGGATCTCGAATTGCTCGAGACGGATCCTGGCAAAGTCCTCGCAGTCGCGTATGACCTCGTCTTAAACGGATATGAGCTCGGCGGTGGATCACAACGGATTTATGAACGGGATATCCAGGAGCGGATGTTCAAGTTGCTTGGCTTCTCAGAAGAAGAAGCAAACGAGCAATTCGGCTTCTTGATGGAAGCATTCGAATACGGAACACCACCACATGCGGGGATCGCACTTGGTCTAGACCGTCTCGTCATGTTACTCGCAGGGCGTTCGAACTTGCGTGATACAATTGCCTTCCCGAAAACAGCATCAGCAAGTGATCTGTTGACGGCAGCACCAAGCCCAGTCTCGGATGCGCAATTGAATGATCTCTCAATTCGTACAGCAGTCAAACAATCTTAAGTCACGACAAGCGAATCTTCCGGTATGGGAGGTTCGCTTGTTTCATGAAGGAGGGCGAACGGATGGAACGACACTTTTTTGAACGGTCTCCAGTTGAAGTCGGACCAGACTTCTTAGGAACACACATCACGGTCGATGAGGTAACGATGCGAATCGTCGAGGTCGAAGCCTATCTCGGTCCTCACGATCAAGCGGCACACTCGTTTTCCGGTAAACCGACGAAACGAACGGCACCGATGTTCGGTCCACCCGGACATTTATATGTTTATTTCACGTATGGTATGCATCACTGTATGAATATCGTTTGTGGACATGAAGGGGAAGGATACGGACTGCTGTTACGAGGTGCCGAAATCATCAGTGGGCACGATCTTGTCGCTGAACGCCGTTTCGGTTGTTCCTACGCAGAATTGACTGCGATTCAACGACGAAATCTCGTCAATGGACCGGCAAAATTGTGCCAAGGATTCGGTCTAACGACTGCTGATTCAGGTCAGGATCTTTATCAAGACCGGTTTCGACTCGTTGCCGACCCAGTCGATGCAATCGTCCAGACGACACGCATTGGTATTCCAAATGCTGGAGAAGCGACGGCCTATCCATGGCGTTTTTATGTCGACGCGAGTGAAGGTGTCAGTAAACGTTAAAAAATGGACGCTCCGATCAGGAAGCGTCCATTTTTTATTTAGGATTGTTGATTGATTTTTTAGCTTGTTGTTTTTTATAGAATTTATAAACGATTGGTCCAACCGTCGTTACAAGCGTCACTAATGTTCTGAGTTTACCGCGTTTTGCAGCCATTGATCCATTCACTCCTCTGATTTGTTGTAGTAATCATATTCCACGAAAACAACGTCTTAAAACCTCGTCGGCACATCGATTGGTTTTCTAAGTCCCTTGGTCGGGTCATAGTATAAGAGAAGGGAGCCGATCAATATGGGAGCAGTCGTCTGGTACCGCAATGATTTGCGTGTCGATGATCATGAAGCACTTCGGAGCGCATGCGAAGAACAAGATACGATTCGGGCAGTATACGTTAAAAATCATAAGGAACAGCTGTTTGAAAGAGGCGCGCAACAAGCGAAATTCGAAGAAGAGACATTAGTGAATTTAGCCGATCATTTGTCTCAAATCGGAATTGCATTAGATATTTTAGAGGGGAAGGTGAATGAGGCACTTGATTCTTATCTACAAACGGATGATACAGTCTATTTCCATAAGATGACTGGAACAGAAGAAGCGGCAAGTGAGCAGTATGTCAAAGACAGATATACAGTCCGTTCTTTTGAGACACAGACACTACATCGCCGGGAAGATATCGGAAGTGACGAACTGAAGCGCGTCTTTACAGCGTTTCGAAAACGTGTCGAGGCGAAAGGAACCTTCTACGATCCACTTGATCCACCAACCGGTATTCGATTAATAAGGGAGGAATCAGTCAAAGCGGATCCAGAGATTGCGTTCCCGTTCCGTGGTGGAGAATCAGCGGGGAGAGCACGTCTTCAAGAATACTTTGCTGAGCCTGTATTCACCTATAAAGAAACACGTAATGGTTTTTTGCGAGATGATTCTTCGAAGTTATCTGCCTGGCTAGCGAACGGATCGCTGTCACCGCGTCGCGTCATGGCTGAATTGCAGGAAGCCGAGCGAAAAAAGGGAGCAAATGAATCGACGTACTGGTTGTATTTCGAACTGTTATGGCGTGACTTTTTCCATTTAACGATGCGTGAGACAGGAAGTCGTCTGTTTCGATCGAATGGATTAAAGGAAGGTCAATACACGTGGAAGACGGATCAGCTAGCTGTCGAACGTTGGATAAAAGGAAAGACCGGTGTACCGTTCGTTGATGCCTTTATGAACGAGATTCGCGAGACGGGATGGATGTCGAACCGGGGCAGGCAGATCGTTGCTAGTTATCTCATTCATGAATTAAAACAGGACTGGCGCATCGGAGCACAGTATTTTGAACAACAATTGATTGATCATGACGTCGCTTCGAACTATGGCAACTGGGCATTCATCGCAGGGGTCGGGAATGCGACACGGACGCCACGATTCGATCCCGTGTTCCAGCAACAACGATATGATCCGAACGAAGACTTCACGAAACGTTGGACTTAAAAAAGCATCTTTTTCTGGAGTGGGAAGTAGTTGCATTTCAGAGGGGAGGATGCTATATTAAATGCATCAGATGGGGTTCCTGAATTGTACGAGAGCCGCCTTTTATCTTTGAGCCACTCTTTTTTGATAGGGAGTTTGACGTTCCAACTAGTAGTACATGCCTCGTAACACAGCAGGAGGACGTACGAATAGGAATCGGATAAGACACCCACCTGCACAGCAGGTTCAAAAATAAGGTATCGACACGGCACTTCGGGTCCCATCGTCTTATTATTTTATTGTTTGACACGTCGCATGACGTTTTTTTTTATGATATAATTCCGAGTAAAACAGTATGAGTATTGTGAGGTTATGAGATGTTACATCAATTTTCGCGTAATGAACTAGCAATCGGTAAAACTGGACTTGACGCATTGGCATCCAAGTCTGTCGCTATTCTGGGAATCGGCGGTGTTGGTTCGTTCTCAGCAGAAGCACTTGCCCGTAGTGGTGTAGGTCGTTTGATTCTCGTCGATAAGGATGATATCGATATTACAAACGTTAACCGACAAATTCATGCCTTGCTTCCGACGGTCGGTCAGCCGAAGGTCGATGCGATGGCAGAACGTCTTGCGTTAATCAATCCAGACCTTGAAATCGTTCGTTTAAAGATGTTCTACAATGAAGAAACATTCGAGTCGTTCTTTGAACAGCAGCCGGATTATGTCATCGATGCATCGGACACGGTCTCGTTCAAAATTCACTTGATTCAAGAATGTAAGAAACGTAACATTCCGATCATTTCGAGCATGGGGATGGCAAACAAGATGGATCCGACACGCATCAAGATCGTTGACATCAAAGATACAAGTTATGATCCATTAGCGAAGGTCATTCGGACGAAACTCCGGAAAGCCGGCATCCATAAAGGTGTTCCTGTCGTCTTTTCCGATGAACCACCCGTTAAGATCATTGAAGAAGTCCGCCAAGTCGTCGGAAACGATGCCGCTGCGATTCGTAAAGCGAAGATGCCACCGAGTTCGAATGCATTTGTTCCATCTGTCGGTGGACTGATTGCAGCGAGCTACGTCATCAATGAGATTGTCCGTGAAGCTGGCGTGACGATCGAACGCGTTCGTTAAAAAAAGCGACCTTATGGTCGCTTTTTCTGATGTGTGGCTGTTTGTTTGTTCCAAAAATCAAGTCGAGCTTGCAGTTGTTTCTCAAAACCGCGCGGGCTCGGGCGATAAAAGACCGGCTTTGTTCGGGCCAGGTTCTCGGGCCAGTAATTTTGTGGCACATAGGCATGCTCGAACTCATGAGGATATTGATAAGTGACACCATTCCCGAGCGCCGCTGCCCCCGGATGATGGGCATCGCGCAAGTGCGGCGGGACGGGTCCGCCGTCCGAACGACGAACGAGCGTCAATGCTTGATCGATTGCTGAGATGACAGCATTCGATTTCGGTGCCGTCGCGAGATATAAGACCGTTTCAGCAAGCGGGATCCGTGCTTCCGGGAAACCGACGTACTCGCACGCGCGTGCGCAGGCATCGACCATTAATAACGCTTGCGGATCAGACAGACCGATGTCTTCTGCCGCATGGACGTAGAGACGACGGACGATGAAACGTGGACTTTCGCCCGCTTCAATCATGACGGCGAGCCAGTAGAGAGCGGCGTCCGGATCGGAACCGCGAATCGATTTGATGAAGGCGGAGATGACATCGTAATGACGATCGCCGTCCTTATCGTACTTCAATGCTTTTTGCTGAATCGATTCCTCGGCGACAGAAAGATCGATCGTGATCTGACCATCAATTTCTGGCGTCGTTAAGACGGCGAGTTCAAGTGCATTCAATAATGCCCGGTAGTCGCCGTCTGACAACTTGACGTAATGATCGATTGCTTCATCCGTGATCGTGATTGGATATTTGCCAAGACCACGCTCCGTGTCCTTCAGGGTCCGATCGAGGACGATCCGTAAATCATCTGCCGTCGGGGGTTCAAAACGAAAGACTGTTGCCCGCGATAAGAGAGCGGCGTTGACCTCAAAACTCGGATTTTCCGTCGTCGCCCCGATCAATGTGATCGTACCCGCTTCAAGCGCTGGCAGTAAGGCGTCTTGCTGCATCTTATTGAACCGATGGATCTCATCGAGAAAAAGGATCGTTTTTTGATCCTCGAACTGAAGACGAGCTTCGGCTGCTTTTAGAATTTCCCGTAATTGTTCCAGTTTCGCCGTGACCGCATTCAATTGCTCGAATGCTGATTTCGTATAACTGGAGATGACACGTGCGAGCGTCGTCTTACCGGTACCGGGTGGACCGTAAAAAATGACGGTTCCGAGACGATCGGCTAAGATGGCACGCCGCAGGAGCGTTGTCTCTCCAATCAGATGACGTTGTCCGACGATTTCATCCAGATTCTGCGGACGCATTCGATTCGCGAGCGGTCCGGCAGGAGACTGGGATTCAAATAAATGTGCCATACACATACGCTCCTTCCACTTTTAGCTACTACTATACTAGAAAGGATGATCCTTCGCATGATGAAAATCTCGACGAAAGGGCGATATGGTCTGACGATCATGATCGCACTCGCGAAAGAAGCTGAATCTAAACCATTGTCCTTAAAGAAAATCGCGCAGATGTATGACTTATCTGAACACTATCTCGAGCAATTGATCGCACCACTTCGTAATGGTGGTCTCGTCAAAAGCGTCCGCGGCGCTTATGGCGGATATAAGCTCGGTCGTGAAGCGCAAAGCATCACGGCGGGTGAAATCATCCGCTTACTTGAAGGACCACTCGTTGTCGTTGAAGGTGATGCATGTGACGAGGTCACGAAACGCAAACTGTGGGATAAAATCCAACAAGCAGTCGATCAAGTACTCGATTCAACGACGCTACAAGACTTAGCGGAAGAAGACGATACAGGATACATGTTCTATATTTGAGAGGTGAAAACGAATGAATTACTTTGACCATTCGGCGACGACGCCGATGCGTCCGGAAGTCCTTGAGGCGATGACGCCTTATTTGCTCGAACAGTATGGTAACCCATCGAGTGTCCATGCGGCTGGTCGGTCTGCTCGTGCAGCGATTGACAAAGCACGTCGGCAGATCGCACAAGAATTGAACGCGAAACCAACTGAACTGATTTTCACAAGTGGTGGAACGGAGTCGGATAACTATGCCATCTTCGGTGCGGCAGAGGCAGCGCGTGAAAAAGGACGTCATCTCATTACGACACGTTTTGAGCATCATGCCGTGCTACGCGCCTTCGAAGAGCTCGAAAAACAAGGCTATGACGTCACGTATCTTGATGTACCAACGACAGGCGTCGTCTCATTGGATGCCTTGCAAGAAGCTGTCCGGGAAGATACGACACTTGTCTCGATCATGTTCGGCAACAATGAAGTCGGGACGATCCAGCCGATTGCGGCAATTGGTCAATTCTTACGGGAACGCGGTATTTTGTTCCATACGGACGCGGTGCAAGTGTTCGGAAAACAAGCAATTGATGTCGAAGCGTTACAGGTCGATCTTTTATCCGCGTCTGGTCATAAAATCAATGGTCCAAAAGGAATCGGGCTATTATATGTACGGACAGGTGTGAAATTAGCGACGCAGACGTATGGCGGAGAACAGGAACGCAAGCGTCGCGCTGGTACGGAGAACGTACCGGGAATCGTCGGTTTAGCGAAAGCGCTCGAACTGATGATCGCAGAGCGCGATCAACAGCAGGACCACATCAAACAACTGCGTAGCGTTTTGCTAACACGCTTGGATGAAAGTGGCGTCACTTACGAAGTCAACGGTGTTGAAGGATTGCCGAATGTCCTCAATCTTTACTTCCCGCAAATTGAAATCGAACCGTTCTTGATCATGCTTGATATGCGCCAGATGGCTGTATCGAGCGGGAGTGCATGTACGGCAGGATCCGTCGAGCCTTCGCATGTCTTGTCGGCGATGTATGGTGAAGATGAACGGACGCGCGCATCGGTTCGGATCAGTTTTGGTCACGGAAATGAGCTCGCGCAAGTCGAACTACTCGCACAAGCCTTGCAAGATGTCGTAAAATCGTTTCAGAATTAACTAAGAGGTGAAATGAATGAATACACGAGCGAAAGCCCCGAGTGAAACGACAGTCGTCGTTGGGATGTCGGGCGGTGTCGATTCGTCTGTGACGGCTCATTTATTAAAAGAGCAAGGCTATAACGTCATCGGGATCTTCATGAAAAACTGGGATGACACGGATGAGAACGGCTTTTGTACGGCGACGGAAGATTATGAAGACGTCATCGCCGTAGCCAATCAAATCGGCATTCCGTATTATGCGGTCAATTTTGAAAAAGAGTACTGGGATAAGGTCTTCACGTACTTCCTCGATGAATATAAACTCGGTCGGACACCGAATCCAGACGTCATGTGTAACAAGGAAATCAAGTTCAAAGCCTTCCTCGATCACGCGATGCGTCTTGGTGCCGATTTCGTCGCGACAGGTCATTATGCACGTGCTGTCTATGAAGATGGAGAACATAAATTGCTTCGTGGTGTCGATGCAAACAAGGATCAAACGTATTTCTTGAATCAATTGTCGCAAGAGCAAATCGCGAAGGCGATGTTCCCAATCGGTCACATGGAAAAATCAGAAGTGCGCCGGATCGCAGAAGAAGCGAACCTCGCTACAGCTAAGAAAAAAGACTCGACCGGTATTTGCTTCATTGGCGAGCGGAATTTTAAACAGTTCCTCGGTCAATACCTACCGGCACAACCCGGTGAGATGCGGACGCTTGACGGCAACGTCATGGGTCGTCACGATGGATTGATGTACTATACGATGGGGCAACGCCACGGGCTTGGTATCGGTGGCGACGGAGAACCTTGGTTCGTCGTCGGAAAAAACCTAAAAGAGAACATTCTCTATGTCGATCAAGGATTCCATAACGAATTATTGTATTCGGAAGGATTACTTGCTTCAGATGTCAGTTGGACATCTGAACGTCCAGTCGGTGAGACATTCCGTTGCACAGCGAAATTCCGTTACCGTCAACAAGACACAGCCGTCACGGTTCGTGTCCTTGAAGATGGACTCGATGTCTCGTTTGACGAACGTCAACGGGCGATCACACCAGGACAAGCGGTCGTGTTCTATGATGGAGACATCTGCCTCGGTGGTGCGACAATCGATGCAGCCTATAAAGCAGGCGAACGCCTCGCTTATTTAGCGTAAGGAGCAAAAGAAGATGAACTATAATGAAGTAGGGTTCCGGCATCTAGAAGCTGGAAATTATGAATTAGCAGCGCAAGCTTTTAATGATGCGATCGAACAAAACCCAAAAGATCCGACGGCGTACGTCAATCTTGGAACATTACTCCAATCGATGAACGACGCTGATCGTGCCCTTCGTTTTTATGACCGGGCACTGATGATTGATAATACGTTTGCGAGTGCCTATTATGCGAAAGGTGCCTTGTTCTTTGCTGCCGACAAACTCGTCGAAGCAGAGGAATCATTGCGGGCAGCGTTGTTATATGGACTTGACGACGCGGATCTCCATTTCATGCTTGGGATGACGTATCAAAAACTCGGTGATCCAGTCCGCGGCTTACCTCGTTTACAGCGTGCGTCAGAACTAAACGGTGTCGATATCGAGATCGCATTCCAATACGGACTTGCCTTAGCGCAAAACGAGAAGTTGGAAGAAGCGGTCGAGATGTTCGAGCATGTCTTGATGCTTGACGAAACGCATACAGATGCACGATACAATTATGCGATTGCTCTTGCCTTCCTCGGTCAACAGGAAGCCTGTTATGCAGAACTTGAAGCCGTTCTTGCCTATCAGCCTGAACACGCGCTTGCACGAGATGCAAAAGCGAAGATGGATGCGTTATTAAAACAAGCAGATTGATCTAAAAAAAGACGATTCCAGGCGGAGTCGTCTTTTTTGTATGGTATTTAATTCCCGACTTCACGGATGACACGAAGCGGAGGTCCGGAAAAGTCTTCATAGGCTTCATCCATGTTTTTCGTATACAGTTCGATGACGTTATTTTCTGTATCCTTGAAATAAGCGGAATACTCTTTTTGGTTCGAGGTCTCCTGTTCATCCCATTCTCTTAGCTTCACGGTGATTGAAGCTTCCCGAAGCTGATTTAAGGCTTGCTGGAACTCGTCCTTCTCAACGTAAAAGGCACAGTGGACATGGACTCCGCCTTCATCGTACAACGTATCCCATTCGGAGACCGGTAAATGTTTAACGGTTCGTTCTTCCATCGTGAAGTCCCGTTTCAGCCAAAGACCGAGTCGGGTGTTGCCGCCAATGTAGAGCCACGTTGCCCAGACCCCATCTTGTTTAGATTGTTCTTTGCTCGGCTCAGCATCCTCAGGTGCCCATTGCTCGACAATCGGAATACCAAGTGTCTCATTCCAAAAGCCAAGGGCGCGATCCATATCCTCGACTTCAAGTACTAATTCACACAATCCTGCAATCGGTAAACGTGCCATCCTTGAACTCCTCCTCTTAACGAAATGTTTCACGTTATCTTTCCCTGATTTAAAATCTGGTAAACGAATGCTATGATGAAAGCAGCGAATGAAAAAGAGAGAAAGAAGGTGGAGTGATGGAGCACCCCCATCAAGTCGTCGGGCGCGTCAAACGTGTGCTCTTTTCTTCTGAAGAAGAAGCACACTCCATTGTATTGGTCGCCGTCAAAGAAAAGAACTTTGAATTAAAAGAAACCGAGCTCGTCATTACGGGTACAGGAGTCGGAATCGAACTCGGAGGGACGTATCAAGCATTCGGTCGTCTCGTTGATCATCCTCGCTTCGGAAAACAACTGAAGGCGGAGCTGATTCGCCGATCGGTTCCGATGACAAAGCATGCGACGATCCGCTTCTTGACGAATGGTTCGTTCACCGGCATTGGTCCGAAAACAGCGAAAAATATCGTCGATGCTCTCGGAGAAGACGCAGTGGATCTCATATTAAAGGATGAACGGGTACTGAATCAGGTGCCTGGGTTAAAACAAAAACAAGCCGACATCATATTGAATCGACTCGCCACGTTATACGGTGTCGATCAGTTGATGCTGTTCTTAGCACCGTTTGATGTCACACCGAAGCTAGCGGCAAAGATCTATGCCGCGTACGAGGGCGACGCCATGGCACGGATTCGGGAGAATCCGTATTCCTTGATGTATGAAGTAAACGGGATCGGCTTTAAGACAGCCGATCATATTGCCGCGCACCTCGGACTTGTCGGGCTACATCCAGAGCGTGTCGCTGCTTCGATCATGCATATATTAGAACAAGAAGCGGGCGAGGGACATGCCTTCGCGACGGTCGACTCTCTGTTGCAACGGGCACCCCGTCTGCTAGGGGAAGATCCGGGAGAGCGGCTGGAACAAGCGATCGAACTGTTGCTCGCTGAAGATAAGGTCAAGCTTGAAGAAGGTTGCTTGTATTTACCGACGATCTTTTATGCGGAAGTCCGAGCGGCGAAGGAGCTAGCACGCGTCATGGCAAACGGTGCTGAACAAGAAGTCGATGTCGCGACGATTCTTGAAGCAATCGGGCACCTCGAAGAACAGTTTGGCATGGAATATGCCGCGCAACAGCGAGAAGCGATCGAGTTAGCGGTCAAAGCGCCGCTGATGGTCTTGACTGGTGGACCGGGTACCGGTAAGACGACTGTCATCAAGGGAATTTTGCATGCGTTGCAAGAAATTCATGACTGGCCGCTTGAGAAGAGTCGCGTCAAGACAGGGGATGTCTATCCATACGTCCTTGTTGCACCAACGGGACGTGCCGCTAAACGTCTATCGGAAGCAACAGATGTACCGGCGATGACGATTCACCGTCTCTTAAAGTATGACGGAACGAACTTCCAACTGAATGAGGATCAGCCGATCACGGGAAAAGTACTGATCATCGATGAATCGTCGATGATTGATATCTACTTGTTATCGAGTTTGCTTCGCGCCGTCCCGAATGGCATGAAGATCTTGTTCGTCGGTGACCGCGATCAATTGCCATCCGTCGGTCCAGGACAGGTGCTGGCAGACTTGATGGATACGGAAGGAATTCCCGTCGTCCGTTTGAACGTCGTCCATCGTCAAGCAGAAGATTCTTCGATATTGCGTCTTGCGCACGATTTGAAGAATCGGACGACGTCTGCTGATTTGTTATCACCACTTGCGGATCGCCGCTTCTATACTGCGTCTCCGCAAGAGACGTTACGGGGCATCTCGGCCTTCGCGGAAAAAGCACTCGCAAAAGGCTACTCGAAATTCGATGTCCAGGTCCTCGCGCCGACCTACCGGGGTCAGGTCGGGATCGACGAATTGAATGTCGCCTTGCAACGCGTCTATAACCCGGAGGAACCGAAGAAACGGGAAGTCAAACAAGGGACGCGGATTTACCGGACCGGGGACAAGATTCTCCAGCTCGTCAACAATGCGGAAGAAAACGTCTATAACGGAGATATCGGCGAAATCGTCAATATCTTCTTCGCTAAAGAGAATGTCGATAAAGTCGATAAAATCATCGCCCGGTTCGATCAGACGGAGGTCGAGTACAACCGGAGTGATTGGGATCAATTCACGCACGCCTATGCGATTACGATTCACAAAGCGCAAGGATCTGAGTTTCCGATCGTCTTGATGCCGGTCTATTTCACGGGGGCGTTCAAACATTCCCGAAATTTAATTTATACGGCAGTTACTCGGGCAAAATCGAGTTTGTTATTATTCGGTGATCCGCGTGCGTTCCATAAAGCGTCGCAAGAAGAGGAACCCCGGCGCCGAACACGATTGATCGAACGACTCGGTGGGGTGACAAAGACTTGACGGATGCTGTTCGATAGGTAATAATCACGATAGATGAATGGACGTAACACGTTGATGGAAGACAAGTAAAAGGAAAACTCGAGTCCAGAGAGAAGTGAGTCTGCTGCAATCACTTTCTCGAGTCCCTTTGAAGCTCCTTCCGGAGTCGGGTGTAAACACCTGCGGGTCATCCCCGTTATCAGATGTTCGAGGTAGGCAATAGGTTGCTTACGAACGAGGGTGGTACCACGGAAGCGATGCTTTCGTCCCTTTTCAGGGATGAAAGCATCGTTTTTTTGCGTCCAAATAAAACCAATGGAGGTAACTGTTCATGAAAGCTCTAAAACCATTAACGGGTGCACAAATCCGTCAGATGTATCTTGATTTCTTCCAAAGCAAAGGGCATGCGATCGAACCGAGTGCTTCACTCGTGCCGGTCGAGGATCCATCGCTCTTGTGGATCAACTCGGGTGTTGCAACACTCAAGAAATATTTTGATGGTCGTGTCATTCCTGATAATCCACGTATCGTCAACGCACAAAAATCAATCCGGACGAACGATATCGAAAACGTCGGGAAAACAGCGCGTCACCATACGTTCTTCGAGATGCTTGGAAACTTCTCTGTCGGTGATTACTTCCGTGAAGATGCAATCAAATGGGGATGGGAACTCTTGACGAGTGATGACTGGTACGGTCTTGACCCAGAACGTCTTTCGGTCACGATTCATCCGGAAGATGATGCAGCGCGTCAAATCTGGCTTGAACTCGGCGTACCGGCTGAGCGGATCATTCCGCTTGAAGATAACTTCTGGGAAATCGGTGAAGGTCCATCTGGTCCGAATACGGAAATCTTCTTCGATCGTGGTCCAGCTTTCGGAGACGATCCGAACGATTCAGAACTTTATCCAGGTGGCGAAAACGAACGCTATCTCGAGATCTGGAATATCGTCTTCAGTCAGTACAACCACGACGGACACGGCAACTACACGGAACTTCCGCGTAAAAACATCGATACTGGGATGGGACTCGAACGGATGGCGTGTGTCATGCAGGACGTGCCGACGAACTTCGATACGGATCTGTTCATGCCGATCATTCATAAGACAGAAGAAATCAGCGGCAAGATCTACCGTGATGATTCGAAACTTGATGTAGCATTCAAAGTCATCGCAGACCACATCCGTACTGTATCATTTGCGATCGGTGATGGTGCTCTTCCTTCGAATGAAGGACGTGGATATGTCCTTCGTCGTTTACTACGCCGTGCGGTTCGTTATGCGAAGATGCTCGGGATCGAACGTCCGTTCATGTATGAACTCGTTGATACGGTCGGGAACGTCATGGTTGACTTCTACCCACAAGTTCCGGAAAAAGCGGACTTCATCAAACGCGTCATTAAAAACGAAGAAGAACGTTTCCATGAGACGCTTCATGACGGTCTTGCAATCTTGAACACGGTCGCTCAGACGTCTAAGGCAAACGGTGAGCATGTCATCAGTGGCGAAGATGCGTTCCGTCTGTATGACACGTATGGTTTCCCACTCGAATTGACAGTTGAGTATGCGGAAGATCATCAGATGTCTGTTGATGAAGAAGGCTTCAAACAAGCGATGGACGCACAGCGTCAACGTGCGCGGGCAGCACGTGAAGAGAGCGGTTCGATGCAACAACAATCGGAAGTCCTCTCGACACTAAAAGATAAAAGTACGTTCGTCGGCTATACCGACCTTAAGGCGGATGCAAAAATCATCGCATTGTTGCATGATGGAGAACGAGTCACAGAAGTGGCTGCTGGTGAAGAAGCGCAAGTCATTCTCGATATCACGCCGTTCTACGCTGAAAGTGGTGGTGAAGTCGCGGATACAGGAACAATCGAAGGCAAAGACTTCGTTCTTGATGTCAAAGATGTTCAAAAGGCACCAAACGGTCAAAACTTGCATACGGTCATCGTCCGTACAGGAATCGCAACGGAAGCGGCGGATGTCGTTGCAAACGTCGAAGCAGCAGAACGTAAAGCCGTCACGAAAAACCATACAGCAACACACTTGCTTCATAAAGCATTGAAAGACACGCTCGGAACACACGTCAACCAAGCGGGATCACTTGTTTCTCCAGAACGTCTCCGCTTCGACTTCTCACACTTCGGTGCCGTGACACAAGAAGAGTTGACAAAAATCGAACAAGACGTCAACCAAGCGATCTGGGCATCATTACCGGTTGATATCGAAGAGATGAACATCGCTGATGCAAAAGCAAAAGGCGCGATGGCATTGTTCGGTGAGAAGTACGGGGAAACGGTCCGTGTCGTCTCAGCAGGCACATACTCGATTGAATTGTGTGGCGGAATCCACGTCGGAAACACTGCAGAGATCGGTCTGTTCAAGATCGTCTCAGAGTCTGGGATCGGTGCAGGTACACGCCGGATCGAAGCCGTGACAGGTGCAGGCGCGTATCGTGTGATGAATCAACACTTAGAAACACTCGAACAAGCAGCAGCTGTCTTGAAAACGAAAACGACGGAAGTTCCGGTCCGTATCGAAGCACTGCAACAACAACTTCGTGAGACGGAACGGGCGAACGAATCGTTGCAAGCAAAACTTGCGAACATCGAAGCTGCTTCACTAAAGGACGATGTTGAGGAAATCAACGGCGTACGTGTGCTTGCGAAACGTGTCGACGTCTCAGATATGGATGCCCTCCGCGGTATGATGGATGAGTTGAAGAGCTCACTTGGATCAGCAATCATTGTTCTCGGTAGTGCGCAAGGTGAAAAAGTCAATCTCGTCGCAAGCGTTTCAAAAGATTTAATCGACCAAGGCTATCATGCTGGTAAATTGATCAAGGAAGTCGCAACACGCTGCGGTGGTGGCGGTGGCGGTCGCCCTGACATGGCTCAAGCTGGTGGGAAAGATGCGTCGAAATTAGAAGAAGCACTCGCGTACGCTTCACAATACGTGCAATCACTGGCATAATAGAAACGTAGTGTATATGAAAGAGGTGATGAACGTGAGTCAGATGGATCAAACGATGAAATTCAACTTTCCAGAAGACGATAACAAAGCAGCGACACGGGATGTGTTGTTGACGGTCTATCATGCTTTAGAAGAAAAAGGATATCATCCGATCAACCAAATCGTCGGCTATCTCCTATCTGGAGATCCTGCTTACATTCCTCGTCATAATGACGCACGTAACTTAATTCGTAAGATTGAACGTGACGAATTGCTCGAAGAACTCGTGAAATCTTATTTGGCGGAGAGTGGAAATTCAAAATGAAACGTGCAATGGGACTAGACGTCGGTTCGAAGACGATCGGGGTAGCGGTCAGTGACTTGATGGGCTGGACGGCGCAAGGTGTCGAGACGGTCAAGTGGACGGAACCGGATTACCCAGAAGCCTTCAAACAGCTCGATGTCATCAGGGAGACATACAATGTCGAAATCCTAGTCATTGGTCTTCCGAAAAACATGAACGGTTCCATCGGTCCCCGTGCGGAGGCGAGTGAAGCCTTTGCGAAGGAAATTGAACAGCATACTGGGCTTGAAGTCGTCTTCATGGATGAACGGTTGACGACGATGCAAGCAGAACGGATGCTGATCGATGCCGATGTCAGCCGCAAGAAACGAAAACAAGTCATCGATAAGATGGCTGCCGTCATGATCCTGCAATCGTATTTGGATCGGGCGAATCGATGAAGGGGGAGAAACCGATGGCTGAAGAAAAACGTCAGTATCTCTTTCCAGATGAAGAGGGCGGCGAACATCTTTTCGAAGAATGGTACCGTTACTCAAGTGAACGTACAGGAAAAACCTATCTATTTCTTGAAATGATCGGTAACCCTGACGAAGGAGCGGATGATCTAATCATCTGTGAGATCGATGAATATGGAGAAGGCGAAGATGATTTTGAATTGAGCCTGATCGATGAAAATGATGAGCAAACTTGGGATGAACTCGAGCTTGCGTTAAAGGAGCGGATCACTGATGCAACAGAATGAGCCAACACGTTACGTAATTCCGGACGGCGAAGGAAATGATTTCGAATTCGTAGAACGTCTGCGTTATGAAAGCCCACGTTCGAGCAAGACATACATCTTCCTCGAGCCAATCGGAGCAGATTATGACGAAGCAGAAGAAGTCGATATCTTCGTTTACGAACTCGACGAATACGGTGATGGAGACAACGACTTCAACCTCGTACCAATCGACGAAGACGATACAGCGACTTGGGATGAAATCGAAGAAGTCTTTAACACGCTCGAAGATCAGTTAGACTAACCCGACTCATGACAGGTGACGTCGTAAGAGACTTTCTCTTACGGTGTCACCTTGTTTTAAGAGAAGAAGGAGGAACCGATGGAGAACGAATGGAAGCAAAATGCTGAAATCGAAAAAAGGCGACGCCGGACATCACGCCGGATCACGCTGATCATCCTTTCTGTATTGTTGACGATTTTTCTAGTTACCAGTGCGGTCATCTATGTCTTTTTGAAAAATGCGCTTGAACCGGTCGATGAAGCAGCGACGAAATCCGTCAAAGTCGAAATTCCTTTAGGCGCAGGAACGAGTACGATCGCTTCCTTACTAAAGGAAAAAGATTTGATTGCAAACGAGACGATTTTCCGTTATTACGTCCGTTATAAGAATGAATCGTCATTCCAGGCGGGTACATATACCCTGTCACAAGCCATGTCCCCGGATGAAATCATCAATGAATTGAAAACGGGAACGGTCATGAAGGCAGCGGATGTGAAAATCACGTTACCTGAAGGCATCACGATGGATCGTCAAATTGATTTAATCGCGAAAGCGACGAAGTTCAAAGAAGAGACGATTCGTAAAGAATTGACGGATGCGATGTTCATCGATGCCATGATTGAAAAATATCCGATGTTGACGGATGAAGTGAAGAAGAATGGCGTCTTGTACGCACTTGAAGGATATCTCTTCCCAGCAACGTATGAGTTCGATAAAGGAAAAAGCATTGATCAAATCGTCGAGACGATGCTCGACGAGACAGAAAAAGTCTACGATGAAAATGAGGATGCCATTCGAAAGTCAGGCATGACCTTCCATGAAGTGCTCAGTCTCGGTTCAATGGTCGAGCGTGAAGCCGCGACACCGAAGGATCGTCGTGAAATCGCAGGCGTCTTCAAAAACCGTTTAGATGATGGCATGAAACTTCAGTCGGACCCGACGGTTTGGTATGGCACAGGCGAGAATACGGCATTGACGACGCTGAAGGATCTTGAGAATAACTCGAAGTACAATACGTATAAGTACGAAGGAATTCCGATTGGTCCGATTTCAACGGTCAGTAAGGATTCCGTATTAGCTGTCTTGAACCCGAATAAAACAAAATATGTCTATTTCTTCGCCCGTCCACCAAGTGATACACATCCACGAGGACAGATTCTTTACGAAGAGACATATGAAGAACATCAACGAAACGTCGTTAAGTATAAACCGGAATGGGTGGAATACGAAGCGAGTAAAGAGCAATGAGCAACGGGTTGGGTTGAAGCGGAAATGACGCTTCAAGTCAACCTGTTTATGCGGAAGAGGGAGTGAATGGCGTGAAGGATTTCACGACCTATGTCGAATCGATGATTCATCCTCGTGATGCCCTACTAGAAGAAATGGAGCGTTATGCGGAAGAACATCATATACCGATCATCGAGTTGACCGGTTCCGAAGTCTTGTTGTCGCTCCTGCGATTACAGCAACCGAAGCGTATTCTAGAAGTCGGAACAGCAATTGGTTATAGTGCGATCCGGATGGCACGCGCGTTACCGGATGCGCGTATTACGACAATCGAACGGAATGCAAAGCGGTATGAAGAAGCAAAAACCTTCATCGCCCGGTCAGATGTGGCGGATCGGATTGACATCATTTTTGGTGATGCAGTAGAATTAGCCGAAACGCTTGAAGACCAGTTTGATGCAGTCTTCATCGATGCAGCTAAAGGACAGTATAAAAAATTCTTTGCGGGATATGGGCGACTCATTCCAGAGGGTGGCGTGCTTTATACGGACAATCTCTTCTTACACGGAGATGTCCTTGAGCCTGACCCGAAGACGTTCGATCGAAGAAGACGTCGGCTCGTGCGTCTCGTCAAAGAATTCACGGTCTGGATGATGGAACAAGAACAATATGATACGACGATTTTTCCGCTCGGTGACGGTGTATCCGTCAGTCGGAAAAAGTCGAAATGATGGAGGAACGAATGACATGCAAAAACCGGTAGTAATAGGCGTAGCGGGCGGAACGGGTTCAGGGAAGACGACGGTGGCACGTTCACTTGTCGATGCGTTCCCAAGCGAATCAATCGTCATGATTGAACAGGACGCATACTATAAAGACCAAAGTGAATTATCAATGGAAGAGCGATATCAGACAAACTATGATCATCCATTTGCTTTCGATAATGGTCTTTTGATCGAACACATTCAAGCGCTCCGCGAAAACATTGCCGTTGAAAAACCGGTATATGATTATGTCGCACATACACGTGCTCAAGAAACGATTCGTCTCGAACCACGTGATGTCATCATCGTAGAAGGAATTTTAGCGCTTGAAGATGAACGGTTACGGGAACTAATGGATATTAAGGTGTTCGTCGATACGGATGCGGACGTTCGCATTCTTCGTCGGATGCAACGTGATATCAACGAACGTGGGCGTTCAATTGATTCTGTCGTTGAGCAGTACACGAATGTCGTCCGTCCGATGCATCTGCAGTTCTGTGAACCGACAAAACGTTATGCGGATATCATCGTACCAGAGGGCGGCGAAAACCACGTGGCAATCGATTTACTCGTAACGAAAATCCGAGCGATCCTTGATTATCGTTCGGCACTTGATCAAAGAGGATATTGATTCCAAAAAAGATGTGAATATACTATACTAGTGGAATAAAAAGGAGCGTGACAAAAATGGCAGAAAAGCAATACTACATGACGCTTGAAGGTAAAGCGAACATTGAAAATGAATTGAATGAATTGAAGTCAGTCCGCCGGAAAGAAGTCGTCGAGAACATCAAGATTGCCCGTTCGTTCGGTGACCTTTCAGAGAACGCAGAGTATGATTCAGCAAAAGAAGAGCAAGCAATGGTCGAAGGCCGGATTGCTCAACTGGAAGAGATGCTTCGCAACGTTGCCATCATCTCGGAAGAAGAGAAGGATATCTCAGTCGTCGGTATCGGAACGACAGTCACTTTCTTGAGTGTCGAAGACAACGAAGAAGATACGTATACGATCGTTGGTAGTGCCGAAGCAGATCCGTTCACGGGTAAAATTTCGAACGAATCACCAATCGCAAAAAGTTTAATGGGGCACCAAGTCGGAGATCAAGTCTCTGTACCAGCACCAGGCGGCGAATACGCAGTAAAAATTACATCGATCAAATAAAGAACACAGGAGCCGGAGCAATCCGGCTTTCTGTTTGATGGAGGAATGGACCATGCCAATCGCAATCATCGGCGCAATGGAAGAGGAAGTCAACTTATTGCGCAACGAGTTGTCAGAACGTAAAGATACAGTCATTGCAAACTATCATTTTTATGAAGGACTCTTGAATAGCGTTCCTGTCGTCATTTTGAAGTCAGGAATCGGGAAAGTGAACGCTGCGATCGGTACGACATTATTGCTTGACCACTACAAACCAACTGCTGTCATCAATACCGGCTCAGCAGGCGGATTTAAAGAAGGCTTAACGGTTGGGGATGTCGTCGTCTCAACAGAAGTACGTCACCATGACGTAGACGTGACAGCGTTTGGTTACGAATATGGTCAGGTACCTGGAATGCCAGCTGCCTACCAAGCAGATCCAAAGCTCGTAGCAACAGCAGAAGCTGTCATCGAGCGCATGGATGCAATTCGTGTCGTTCATGGATTGATCGCGACAGGTGACTCATTCATCCATGATTCAGAGCGTTCTGCTCAAATCAAGGCGCACTTCCCAGAAGTCGCAGCCGTCGAGATGGAAGCTGCGCCAATCGCACAAGTCTGTCATCAGTTTGGTGTTCCGTTCGTCGTGACACGTTCGATTTCAGATAGCGCTAATGAAGAAGCGTCACTCTCGTTTGATGAATTCCTCGAGATTGCGTCAATCAATTCCGCTAAAATGGTCATGGAAGTCGTTCGGACGTTAGCAGAATGAGGTAGAAGGAAGGGCACGGGAGACCTTGCTCTTCCTTTTTTCTTTGACAAAAGCAAATTAACGCTTTATATTAGTACCAGATACTAATAACAAAAGGGGATGCCTTATGAAGATCGGGATTGTAGGATTAGGAACGTCTTTGCCATCACGTCGCGTAACGAATGATGAGCTAGCAACGACGCTCGACACAAGTGATGAATGGATTCGGACACGAACAGGAATCGGGGCACGACGAATTGCAGCCGATGATGTGGATGTAACAGACTTAGCGACAGAAGCGGCTCAGAAAGCGCTTGATGATGCTGGATTGACAGTAGAGGACATCGGCTTGATCGTTGTCGGAACGGCAACAGGACGTGCGTTCCCTTCTACAGCCTGTATCGTTCAAGAGCGCCTGGGAGCACGAGGGGCGACCGCTTTTGATATCAGTGCGGCCTGTAGTGGATTCATCTTCGCATTACAAACAGCTGCAAGCATGTTATCAACAGTCGAAGGAAAACATGCACTGGTCATCGGTGCCGAAAAAATGTCGAGTATTGTTGACTGGTCAGACCGGTCGACAGCGATTTTATTCGGGGATGGTGCAGGAGCGGTCGTCATCGGACAAACTGAGCAAGAGGGATTAAATGCTTTTGAACTCGGAACAGACGGACGTGGAGCCCATCTGTTGTTTAAGGATATCGATGGACCAATCGAGATGAACGGTCGCGAAGTCTTTAAGTTCGCCGTTCGTAAATTACCGGAAATCGTTGAGAAGGTCATTCAAAAAGCAGACAGCACGCTTGAAGATGTCGATATCTTGATTCCGCATCAGGCGAACCTACGCATCATCGATGCAGCGTGTGAACGACTGCACATTCCGCAAGAAAAGGTCATCGTTACGATCGATGAGCATGCGAATACATCTGCTGCTTCGATTCCACTCGCACTCGAAGAAGCACGTAAGCAAGGTCGTCTGACACTAGGTACGAAACTTGTACTTGCTGGCTTCGGTGCCGGATTGACTTGGGGAGCAGCATATATTACTTGGACTAAAGGAGAGAACACATAAGATGATGAGAAAACGCGTTGTAGTCACAGGAATCGGGGCATTGACACCAATCGGGAATGATGCGAATACATTCTGGGATGCATTAAAAGAAGGAACGAACGGAATTCGTCCGATGGAGCGTCTTGATATCGATGAGTATCCAACGAAGGTTACGGGCGAATTACAGAACTTCGATGTCACAGAATTCATTGAGGCGAAAGAAGCACGGAAAATGGATCGCTTCGTTCATTATTCACTTGTCGCTAGCCTGGAAGCTGTAAAAGATGCTGGAATCGACATTAAAGAAATTGCAGAACGTGCTGGGGTCTGGATCGGATCTGGAATCGGTGGCGTTGAGACGATCGAGAAACAAGCGAAAATCTACTTTGAACGTGGACACCGTCGTGTCAGCCCATTCTTCATTCCAATGATGATTCCGAACATGGCAAGCGGTCAGGTATCGATCTATACCGGAGCCAAGGGACCGAATAACTGTTCCGTCACTGCATGTGCTTCAGGAACGAATGCCATCGGAGAAGCACTGCGTGTCATCGAACGTGGCGATGCGGATGTCATGATCGCTGGTGGAGCGGAAGCACCGATCACGAACTTAGCATTTGCTGGTTTTTGTGCCAACAAAGCGATGTCGACGAATCACGATCCTGAAACGGCAAGTCGTCCATTTGATGAAGGACGTGACGGATTCGTCATGGGAGAAGGCGCAGGTATCCTGATTCTTGAGGAATACGAGCATGCGGTAGCACGTGGTGCAAAAATCTATGCAGAGGTCAGTGGGTATGGATTAACAGCTGATGCGTACCACATCACAGCTCCGGATCCAGACGGAGACGGTGGAGCACGCGCGATGGCGATGGCGATTCAAGATGCGGGCATCACTCCGGAGGCAGTCGGATACATCAATGCTCATGGAACGAGCACACCGATGAACGACATTCTTGAAACAAAAGCGATTCACAGTGTCTTTGGTGAACAAGCGAAACAACTCGTCGTCAACTCAACGAAATCGATGATCGGTCACTTACTTGGTGGAGCAGGTGGTGTCGAGGCGATTGCAACAATTAAATCGTTACAAGAACAAACAGTTCACCCGACGATCCATCTGAAACAGCCGAGTGAAGGCTGTGATCTCGACTACGTGACAGAAGGTTCACGTCACGTCGAAATGACTTATGCGCTCAGCAACTCGCTTGGGTTCGGTGGACACAACGCATCACTCGTCTTCAAACGGTATGAAGCTTAAGCTCAAGCGACTCCCTTGAAACATCAAGGGGGTCGCTTTTTTGATGAAATTCTGATTCAATAGAGAAATGCGTGTTTGACGCAGAAAGGAGTCGTTTATGGCTAACATCACAAAAAAGACATCGATCATGGCACTGCTCCTATTTTTACTGATTGCACTTAGTGGCATGCTCATATATCGTCTGTCGTCGTCTCAAGAAACTAAAACAAGTAACGAAACAAAAACAGCAAAAGTCGAACTGATTGAATCATCGCTTCCGAAAACGTCAGATATTGCGCTGGCGACAGATAGTCGTTCACAGACACTTTTAGCGCAATTGTATGAAGGATTATATGTCTTTACTTCCGGAACATCGGTCCGTCGAGGTTTAGCGCAGGATATGTCAGTCTCGAAAGATCGATTGACGTATACGATTCAACTCAAAGAAACGAAGGATGCCAATGGTCAGCCGATTACGGCGCAGCAATTCGTCGATAGTTTTCGGCGTATCGCTGCTAATCAAACCAATTCACCGTATGGTTTCTTGTTCGAAGTATTTAAAAATGGACGCGCCGTCAATGATGGAAAAATGAAACCAGAGCGTTTAGGAGTCAAAGCCAAAGGACGCAATCAACTCATCATCACGTTGAATCAGCCGGTTTCGAATCTAAAGGAATTACTTGCGATGTCCGTCTTCTATCCACAACCGGAATCAAAGAAGTGGGAAGAACTTGTTGGAAATGGTGCATTTACACTAGAAAAAATGTCGAAAAGCGGATATACGCTTAAGAAAAATGATCAGTATCATCAGCAAAACGTTGTCACAGTAGCGAAAATAGAAAGCCGTATCACTCCCGATCATCAGACGCAATGGAGTTCGTATGAGAAAAGCAAGGCGGCTATCCTTCCATTACAAGAAAGTGTCGAAACACAAGGTGATCAGGTTTCACGACCGACCTATCAAAAAAAGCGGAGTGGTGTCTTTTATATCGCCTTTAATCAAAAAAATGACACGTTCCGCGATACGACACTCAGAAAGCGGATTGCTCACGCCTTGATGGAAAAAGAATCGGTTCAACTTCCTTTAGGATATGCAGGTATTCCGACGAATCGATTCGTCGTCACGGATACGAACGTATTGATGTCAGAATCCGTTCAAGAGAAACCTGAAAAATCACAAGAACATAGTAAACAACAAATTGAGATGCTTAATTTTGATGATCCACAAGCAAAACGGATTGGGGAACAACTCGAAACCTATCTTGAGAAACAAATACCTGAGATTGATATCATTCTTAAGCCAGTCGCGATTGAAGAGAAAATCGACAAAGAACAATCATCACGATATGCGATGACTTTGACTGGATGGATGCCAGATTATCCAGGACCGCTAGCCTATTTAAATCAGTTCGTCTCAGATAATCCTTTAAATTCGGTGAATTATCAATCCAAGGTATACGACCAGACAGTTGAAAAAGCAAGAAAAGAAAAAGAGATAAAACGAAAACAAGCACTCTATCATCGAGCCGAAGAACGGTTAATCCATCAGGATGCTGTCGTCGTTCCTTTGTATCAGACGACTGAGAAATTATATGTTTCTGATACGATTCAAGGAATTGAAGTACCGATTTATGGACCGGAATACCTACTCCGCTCGATGAAAATTTTAAAATAATCACTTAACTGGGACCATTATTTCTTAAGGTCCCAGTCTTTTTTGAAAAAATATTTAGAAAAATCGGATAAAAGGTTTGCAAAATTATCAGAACATTGTAAACTATTTGTAACGAAGGGTTTGATTCGAATATAGTAATTCTTTTTTTTTCGGTCAAAAACCTGACAGTATCATTTTTTTAGAAACCTAGGGGGGTCATCGTAACATGAAGAAGAAAAGCTTTGCTTTAGCTACATCGGTAGCACTCGTATCAAGTGCGTTCCTCGCAGCTTGTTCGACAACGGATTCAGGCGACAAATCGGGCGACACAGGTTCAAGCAAGAAATCAAATGATCAAACACTTAACTTGATCGAAGGTTCGGATATCCCGACACTCAACCCGACGACTTCTACAGACTCAGTTTCATTCAACGTGTTGAACAACACGATGGAAGGTCTTTATCGTCTAGATGACAAGCAGCAACCGACTCCAGGTATCGCTGAAAGTCACACGGTTTCAGATGACAAATTAACATACACGTTCAAATTACGTGATGCGAAATGGTCTGACGGTACACCAATCACGGCAAAAGACTTTGAATATGCATGGAAAGAAGTTCTCAACCCAGAGAACGCTTCACAGTATGCATATGTCTTCTACAACATTAAAGGTGCAGAAGAATATAACACGAAAAAAGGCGATCGTGATGCTGTCGGCGTTAAAGCGGTCGATGACAAAACGCTTGAAGTTAAATTAAAAGCACCTGCAGATTATTTCCTCGGACTCACTGGATTCGGACCATTCATGCCGAAATCAGAAGAACTCTCGAAGAAAATCGGAAAAGACTTTGGTTCGACTGCAGACAAGTCGCTTTACAATGGACCATTCAAGTTAACGGAATGGACACGTGAGCAAGGCTGGAAAATGGTTAAAAACGATAACTACTGGGATAAAGATGCCGTTAAACTTAAAACGATCAACGTTAAGGTCGTCAAAGAGACAGCAACTGGTGTCAACTTGTACGAAAAAGGTGATATCGATCGTACAGGTCTAACTTCTGAGTTTGTTGCTCAGTACAAAGACAATAAAGAGTTCAAAACAAAAGGTGAATCAACAATCTTCTACCTTTACCTCAACACAAAGGTAAAAGCACTTGATAACGAAAAAATCCGTCGCGCGATCGACATGGGTTACAACAAAAAAGGAATCACGGATGTCATCCTCGCAAACGGATCACTTCCAGCAAACTACCTCGTACCTAAAGATTTCGCAAAAGATGCTGACGGAAAAGATTTCCGCGACAAGTATCCTGGATTCAACGAATTCAATGCTGACGAAGCGAAAAAACTTTGGGAAGAGGGTCTCAAAGAAATCGGTCAAAAATCGGTTGATCTTGAACTCTTGAACTATGATAGCGATGATTCGAAGAAAATCGGTGAGTTCTTGAAAGGTGAACTTGAGAAAAACCTTCCAGGTATGAAGGTTACGATCAAACAACAACCATTCAAAAACAAACTTGATCTTGAAAACAAAGGTGACTTCCAGTTCTCACTCGCAGGATGGGGTCCTGACTACCAAGATCCAATGACGTTCCTCGATCTCTTCGTTACAGGCGGACCATACAACCGTGGAAAATGGTCGGACAAAGAGTACGATAAACTCATCAAAGATGCACAAACACAAACAGATGCAGCAAAACGTTGGTCTGAATTGCAAGAAGCTGAAAAAATCCTTCTTGATTCAGCAGCGATCTCACCTGTTTATCAGCGTGGACGCGCATTCCTCGTTAAACCATACGTTAAAGGAGTCGTCGAGCATAACTTCGGCGCAGACTTCTCATACAAATGGGCTTCAATCGAAGGAAAATAAGCAAAATAAAAACGGCTTCCGATTTGATTCGGAAGCCGTTTTTTATCTGTAATATAAAAAAAGACCGGGACATCCCGGTCTTTCGCGTAGAGGACGAATTATTTTTTTACTTTCGCACGTTTCCGTTGTAAGCCCATTGCCTTTTCGATCTTCGCGAGTTTTTTGGCAGCAACTGCTTCTGCGCGATCACGTCCAGCGTCGAGAATCTGATCAAGCTCTTCAGAGTCAATCAATTCATAATAGCGCTGTTGAATCGGTTCGAGTTCCGCAATGATCGCTTCTGCGACATCTGCTTTGAATGTTCCATAATTCGAGCCCTCGTATTTTGCTTCAAGAGCTGGAATCGAGATACCAGCGAGTAGGGAATAGATCTCAAGTAAATTCGACACACCTGGTTTGTTTTCACGATCGAATTTTACGATGCCTTCTGAGTCTGTGACAGCTGATTTCACTTTTTTACGAATGACATCTGGTGCGTCAAGCATCGAGATGAAGCCTTTCGGATTTTGATCAGATTTTGACATCTTTTTATCTGGCGTCGTCAAACTCATGATCCGGGCACCTGATTCCGCAATGATCGGTTCTGGTAATGTGAACGTCTCATAATAGCGGCTATTAAATCGTTGGGCTAAATCGCGCGTTAACTCAATGTGTTGTTTTTGATCGTCACCGACCGGAACGAGTTCCGCGTCGTAGAGAAGGATATCAGCTGCCATGAGCGTCGGGTAGACGAACAACCCTGCACCAATCCGCTCTTTTCCTTGTGATTTATCTTTATATTGCGTCATACGTTCTAGTTCACCCATACCGGAAAGACATGTCAACATCCAGCCGAGTTGCGCGTGCGCTTTGACTTCTGATTGAACGAAAATCGTTGATTTTTCTGGGTTCAGACCACTTGCGATATAAAGAGCAGCAAGGGCGCGTGTATTGTTCATCAGTTCAACACGATCGATATCGACCGTGATCGAATGCAGGTCGACGACGCAATAATACGCATCATGACCATCCTGTAAGTTCACGAAGTGCTTCATGGCACCTAAGTAATTTCCGAGTGTGACCGTTCCTGTTGGTTTGATACCTGAGAAAATCGTTTTCATAATGAAATCCCTCCAAATAATAAAATCAAAATAAAAAACGCCCCTTGAAAATCAAGGGACGAGTCATCGCGTTGCCACCCAAGTTGCTATGTACATAGCCGCTCAATTTGCTGTAATGGGCAAACCCATCTGACTCTACTTGTTTTCGAATCAGCCACTCGAAAGTCCATTCACTTAGGCATCACCTGTCCATTTTCAGCACCATGGACTCTCTGAGAGGAATGGATCTAAGTTACTACTCTTTGTCATCGTGTTTTCTTGTTTGATTAGCTTGAGTTTACCATACCTTAGGTAGAGCGTCACGTTGATTTCGTTTAAAAATATGAGATGATCAGTGAGACGACGATGAAGATGATACCGCTTGAGACATAGGGTTTCGTCCGTGCTGAAGCACGGCGTTGCTTTTTGCGAAGCACTTCTTCCTCCTCGTCTTCATCTTCGTAATAATCGCCATCAATCTCTCGCAACTTCGCTTCCCGCTGCTTTTTGAATCCAGCTGTCATGCCACGGAAGAAACCGTTAGCAGACATATTCGAGAAGAATCCTACTGCAACTAACAAGAATCCTGCTATGAATAAACCACCAGACAGATGATACAAGATGCTGTGAGTCGAATCCGTCATAGTTGCCCAAATCGTGTAAAGCAGAACAAGAATGACCGCAACGATGATTGGTCGGAAATACGTCGATCGCATGAAAATCCCCCTTTACGTACATAGATATTCTTAGTATACGAAACTTTTAACGCTGTTACGAATCGGTAACAAACGAATGATGCAAAATAGCAAATAGTGTGACTATTCACTTGACGTTAATGCTATTCTCACATAAAATCAATTTATCACTTCGTTTAAGTTTTTGAAACTAGGTCAATGCATTTTGGGGAATACATTGCAGTTTCGACGGGACGTTATTGATGTCATAGGCATTATGGCAACTTGGAAATTGAAAAGGAGATGACTTACCGATGAACAAAAAAACAGTCGGTCTCGCTTTATCAGTCATGCTTGCAGGAAGCGCTGTGCTTGCTGGATGTTCGACAGGTGGCGGAGACAAAGATTCAGGTTCGACAGACGGCAAGAAAAATCTACGTTTAACGGACACTTCGGACATCACGACAGTGGACCCAGCGAAAGCTACGGATTCCGTCGCTTTCAACATGATCGGAAACACGATGGAAGGTCTTTATCGTTTAGACAAGGACGGAAAAGCGATTCCAGCACTTGCAGAAAAAACGGATATCTCAAGTGACAATTTGACGTATACGTTCACACTTCGTGATTCGAAATGGTCAGACGGTTCACCCGTCA
The DNA here is from genome assembly GCF_041945985.1 of Exiguobacterium sp. PHA03. NCBI lineage: Bacteria > Bacillati > Bacillota > Bacilli > Caryophanales > Exiguobacterium > Exiguobacterium sp. PHA03. The sequence goes on along the minus strand of NZ_JAUTYQ010000001.1, from coordinate 1,410,345 downwards.
AAGCACAAGATTTTGAATTCGCTTGGAAACGTGCTGCTGATCCAAAAACAGGTTCTAGTTACTCGTACATCTTTGACACGTTAAAAAACGGCTCTGATGTCACACAAGGTAAAAAGCCTGTTGATGAACTCGGTGTTAAAGCAATCGATGATAAAACGTTAGAAGTAAAACTCGAGCGTCCAGCTCCGTATTTCCTCTCACTGACATCGTTCGGTACGTATACACCAATCAGTGAAGACTTCTACAAGAAAAACGAAAAAGACTTCTCGCTTAAACCAGATAAATTGCTTTACAACGGTCCTTTCGTTTGGGAATCTTGGAAAACGGATTCAAAACGTGTTCTGAAGAAAAACGACAACTACTGGGATAAAGATGCTGTCAAACTCGACGAAGTCACGATTAGTGTCGTTAAAGATACGTCAACAGTCGCAAACTTGTATGATTCAAACGAAATCGATTACGCAGGTCTAACTTCAGAGCAAGTTGAAGCTTACAAATCGAAACCTGAATTCAAGACAGCGCTTCGCTCTTCGATCGCTTACTTGAAATTCAACAACGAAGATAAAACGATGAAAAATGTCGATGCGCGTAAAGCAATCGCTCGTGCGATCGATCCAAAAGGGATCACGGATACGCTTCTTGCGAACGGTTCGATTCCAACAACAAGCTTCATTCCAAAAGACTTCGTCAAAGATGCATCAGGCAAAGACTACACGAGCGACATCAACTGGTTCGACCGTGACGCGAAAGAAGCAGCAGATCTTTGGAAAAAAGCAAATGGCGATAAGAAAACGACGATTGAATTGCTTTCGTTCGATAGTGAAGATGCGAAGAAAATCGGTGAGTACATGAAAGGTCAAATCGAGAAGAATCTTCCGAACGTCACGGTTTCGATCAAACAACAGCCGTTCAAGAACAAACTCGATCTTGAAACAAAAGGAGATTATCAAATCTCTTACTCACTTTGGGGTCCAGATTATCAAGATCCAATGTCTAACCTGTCCATCTTCGAATCAACGAACAGCCAAAATGACGTGAAGTACAAATCAGCTGCGTATGATAAATTATTAAACGCGGCAAACGATGAGTCAGACTTGACGAAGCGTTTAGATTTGTTCAAACAAGCTGAGGCGCAATTGATTGAAAAAGATCAAGCCATCGCACCAATCTATCAAGCGGGTTCTGCATACTTGAGCCGTCCGACGGTCAAAGATTTCAACCGTCAATTGTTCGGAGCAGATTTCCAATACAAATATGTTGATGTGAAGTAATCGAGAACGGGAGCGTCCCTAAGTCAGTTCGGGTGCGCTCCTGTTTTATACTACTTTGAATGAACGGAAACTCATTTTTAGCGGAAATGTGAAATTTTCGTAAAAAAGTGGTTCTAATTACTTTGTTAGCAAAGTATAATGGAATCAAACGAAAAATTCTGACTATTGGACGACGTTAAAAAAGCGTCTGATCGAACATCGAATCAAAGCACAATTAAAAAGAATTTTAAATTTTTATAACAAAATTCTTGAATGTTCCGACAATTGTGGGTCATACTGATTTTATTGATGTTTCGAAAAAAACAGAAAATCTTTATAGGGGGTGCCATCTTATGGGCCGTTATTTAGCTCAACGCCTGGTTTACGGCGTATTGACGTTTTTACTCATCGCTTCGTTCACTTTCTTCCTGATGGATCTGCTACCAGGTTCACCATTCCAGAACCAGGAGAAACTTTCTCCTGAACAGTTGAATATCCTTCGGGATAAGTACAATTTGAATGATCCACTACCACAACGCTATGCAGCGTACATGGTTAACTTATTCCAAGGAGACCTTGGTGTATCGTTCAAATATGACAGCCGTCCAGTTACAGATTTAATTTCTGAACGAATTGGACCATCGGCTCAACTTGGAGTTCAAGCACTCGTACTTGGTGTACTATTAGGTCTCGTACTTGGTGTAGTTGCTGCACTTCGCCACAACACAGTTGTCGACTACGGAGCAATGTTCATCTCGGTTCTCGGGATTTCAGTACCATCTTTCGTATTCGCCTCACTCCTTCAGTATTATGTCGGCGTGAAATGGGGCGCTTTGCCAGTAGCGTTCTGGGAAAGTCCGGCGCATACGATTCTACCAACGATTTCGTTGTCTCTTGGGGTCACCGCCTCGATTGCCCGATTCGTAAGGACGGAAATGCTTGAGGTTACAGGTCAGGATTACGTCACGTTAGCTAAAGCAAAAGGCCTAGATGGTCAATCAATCACTTGGAAACACATGGTTCGGAATGCATTGATTCCAGCTATTACGATTCTTGGACCTATGACTGCTGCATTGATTACAGGTACATTTGTCATCGAAAAAATCTTTGCTGTACCTGGGCTTGGTGAGTTGTTCGTATCGTCAATCACACAAAATGACTATACAGTTATCATGGGTACGACGCTGTTCTTCTCGGCAATCTTCATTCTCATGATTTTAATCGTCGACTTGCTATACGGTGTCGTTGATCCACGGATTCGTTTGGGGGGTAGTAAATAATGGCTGAACAAAATTCAAATGCAAAAGCGGAACAGTTCGATTCATCATTGTTTCAACAAGTTGAGTTCAATGAACAAGCCGGTGAACGAATTGCCGGTAAAAGCTTAAACTTTTGGCAGGATGCTTGGATGCGCTTGCGTAAAAACAAAGCAGCGATCATTTCTCTTGTCTTGATCATCGTGATTGCCATCATGTCATTAGCGGGTCCTGCAATCTCTGGTAAAGATGCTTATACCCAAACAATCACTCAAGCTAAACTTCCACCTAAAGTAACAGGATTAGAGTGGGCTGGCTTTGATGGTATGGCAACACTTGGTGAGACACCAATCGATTTTTATAAACAAAAACAAGTAAAAGAAAATTATTGGTTTGGTACGGACCACCTTGGTCGTGATCTTTGGTCACGTGTCTGGGAAGGGACTAAAATTTCACTCTTCATCGGTTTGATGGCAGCGCTTATTGACGTTCTCGTCGGTGTCACATACGGTGGTATTTCAGCTTATTACGGCGGTCGCGTCGATAATATCATGCAACGGATCGCGGAAATCCTGACAGGGGTACCGAACTTAATCCTGATCATCCTCTTCATCTTGATTCTTGAACCAGGAATCACGACGATCATCCTCGCGATGACGATTACTGGTTGGATCGGGATGAGTCGACTCGTTCGTGGTCAGATCCTGAAACTAAAGAACCAAGAATTCGTTCTCGCAGCACGTACACTTGGTGCTTCTAGCGCACGTTTAGTCTTCAAGCATTTGATTCCAAATACCTTGGGTACAATCATCATCTCGCTCATGTTCACGATTCCTGGGGCAATCTTCTTCGAAGCTTTCCTAAGCTTCATCGGTCTTGGGCTTGCACCACCGCAACCGTCGCTTGGTACACTGATCAATGAAGGGTACAAAGAACTTAAGACGTTTCCTTTCTTGCTCGTCGTTCCATCGACAGTGCTCGTACTCCTCATGATCAGCTTCAACATGTTGGCAGATGGATTACGTGATGCGTTCGATCCACGTCTACGTCGCTAACAAATATTAGATTAGAGAGGAGCTCATCCAAAATGGAAACAATCTTGTCAGTCCGCGACCTGAATGTCGCTTTCCATACGTACGCCGGGACGGTTCAAGCCGTCCGCGGAGTATCGTTCGATTTAAAAAAAGGTGAAACACTCGCAATCGTTGGTGAGTCCGGTTCTGGTAAATCGGTTACTTCAAAAGCCATCATGCGTCTGATTCCAAATCCGCCAGGTGAAATCACAAAAGGTGAGATCTTATTCGAAGGTCGCGATTTGGTTAAGCTTTCCGATAAAGAAATGCAAAAAGTACGCGGTCGTGATATCGCAATGATCTTCCAAGATCCAATGACATCACTTAACCCGACAATGACGATCTACAAACAGATTGCCGAAGGTTTAAAACGTCACCAAGGATTGACAGGTGATGCTGCTAAAAAACGTACGCTTGAATTACTGACGCTTGTAGGGATTCCAAACCCAGAAGCACGTCTGAAACAATATCCACACCAATTGTCTGGTGGGATGCGTCAACGGATCGTCATCGCAATCGCACTTGCTTGTAATCCGAAAGTCTTGATTGCCGATGAGCCGACGACAGCACTCGATGTTACGATTCAAGCGCAAATCCTCGAGTTGTTGAAAGACATTCAACAAAAAACGGGTACAGCGATCATCTTCATCACGCACGATTTAGGCGTCGTAGCGAATATGGCCGATCGTGTAGCGGTCATGTATGCAGGTAAATTAATTGAGAAGGGTACAGTCGATGAGATTTTCTACGAGCCACGTCATCCATATACTTGGGGACTCCTTGGTTCAATGCCACGTCCATCGGATGACCGTTCACAAGATTTACCGGCGATTCCAGGAACACCACCTAACTTACTTCATCCACCAGTCGGTGACGCGTTTGCACCACGAAATAAATATGCAATGAAGATTGATTTTGAAAAAGAACCTCCTTTCTTCAAAATTACAGATACTCACGAAGCGGCGACATGGTTGCTCCACCCACAAGCACCGTATGTTGAGCCACCACTTGCAATTCGGGATCTGGCGTTGAAATACCGCCCAGATAGCGTATTCGCGAAATCGCTTCTGAAAGGCGGTCTGAAATAATGGAAAACCGTAATAAATTACTTGAAGTAAAAAACTTGAAGCAACACTTCAACATTGGACGCGGACGTGTCGTTAAAGCGGTTGATGGTTTATCATTCGATATCTATGAAGGCGAAGTACTTGGTCTTGTAGGTGAATCGGGTTGTGGTAAATCAACGACTGGTCGCTCAATCATCGGATTGTATGAGGCGACAGACGGCGAAGTCATGTTCAAAGGTGAAAACGTTCATGGTAAAAAGTCGCGTAAAGATAAACTGAAGTTCAACCGTGCGATGCAAATGATTTTCCAAGACCCTTATGCGTCACTTAACCCACGGATGACAGTCGGTGATATCATCGCTGAGGGAATTGATATTCATGGTCTAGCAAAGTCGAAAGACGAGCGGAATAACCGTGTGTACGATTTACTCGAAACAGTTGGTTTGACGAAAGAACATGCGAGCCGTTACCCACACGAGTTCTCGGGTGGTCAGCGTCAACGGATTGGAATCGCGCGTGCGCTTGCTGTAGAACCGGACTTCATCATCGCGGATGAGCCAATCTCGGCACTTGACGTATCGATTCAAGCGCAGGTCGTCAACTTGATGAAAAAACTGCAGCGTGACCGTAGTTTGACTTACTTGTTCATCGCCCACGACTTATCGATGGTAAAATATATCTCGGATCGTATCGGTGTTATGTACCAAGGTCACCTCGTTGAACTATGTAGTGCGGATCGCTTATATGAGAATCCGGTCCATGCTTATACGAAATCGCTCTTGTCTGCGATTCCTCTTCCGGATCCAGAGCACGAGCGTACACGTAAGCGGATCGTTTATGATCGTCCGACGAGTGGACCTGTTGGTAAATCAGATGAAGATTCAAGCATTCCACCACTTCGTGAAATCGAACCAGGTCATTTTGTTTCGATGACGGATGCAGAACTGGAAGCATATCAAGCGCAACTCGTATAATTGTTTAAAACAAAAGGCATTTCCACGTTGATCGTGGAAATGCCTTTTAATTTTCTGATGCAATTCGTGGAAGATGCGCGAAGCGATGAACGACAGAATCAATCGCATCAAGACGGCGCATGGCTTCATCAAAATCGATTTTTTCATAGTGATGTAGTCCGCCTGGTTGTTCTTCCAGCGTATCCGCATCGTGCACAAGTTGTTGAAGTGGTGTCCGGTTGATTGCACCAGGTGGAAGATACGAATCCGTATGCAAAAGAACGGCAAGTGCGATTTCTTTGGCGCGTGCTGGTTCTTCACCAAGGCGAATCAAAAGTTTATGGGCGCGTTCAGCCCCTTTAATGGCATGAATATCATTTTGACGATAGAGATCATAGTTCCAAGTGCCATCGGTATACCATTCGTAATGCCCGATGTCATGGAGGAGTGCAGCTTTCGTAGCTGTATCCGCATCTAAACCTCGCTTCGTAGCGAGCGTCAGAGCGCGTTCAGCTACTGAAATCGCATGATTCAAGCCAGAACGGGATAAATATTTTTGAGCGATCGGATGATCGAGAATAGTGACGAGTGTTAATGACATGAATGAAAAACTCCTTCCTGAGCGTTGATATTTCTATACACTCTACAGAAAATTGAAAGAAATTGCAACTATTTTTCATTACTTAATCGACAATCTCACATATTTAATTGTTTAAAGTAGGAATAGATTTTTGATATACGTGGTATAATTACTAATGTAGAAGATGATTATTTTGCTTTCGTAGGTTGTTAGTTCTGTTTCGGACCGATTGGGGTGTCGGAATATGAAAGAACGTGACAAAAAGAAAAAGCTGAAGAAGCGCCTTTTGCGGGATATTTTAGAGAAAAAACTAAAAGAAATGAAACTTCCTAAAGCAAAAGAAACGATTTCTCAGCCATTTGATCACACGCCAGCTTGTTAAAGCCACGTGGTGGCTTTAACAAGCTTTTTTACGAAAAGTTCTTTCATCTTTATAAAAAAGCTAGGTTTTCTGCTTTATTAGATGTAAACTGTCAAGTAATAGAACCATCATCGATATCTATGTATTCACTTAGGTGTTAAATGATGTTAAATCAGGGGGAGGATGTTTTTCAATGGTAACACTCTATACTTCACCAAGTTGTACTTCTTGTCGGAAAGCACGCGCGTGGCTTGAAGAACATGAAATCCCGTTCGTAGAACGTAATATTTTTTCAGAACCATTATCGCTCGATGAAATCAAACAGATTCTTCGAATGACGGAAGATGGAACGGACGAGATTATCTCAACGCGTTCAAAAGTCTTCTCGAAACTCGATGTTTCCGTTGAAAACTTATCGTTGCAGCACCTATACGATTTAATTCAAGAATATCCTGGATTATTGCGTCGTCCGATTTTGATTGACGAAAAACGTCTTCAAGTAGGATATAACGAGGATGAAATCCGTCGATTCTTACCACGCAAGGTGCGTACATTCCAACTTTTGGAAGCACAGCGTCTTGTAAACGAGTAATTTTAAAAAGCACGCTGCTTCGTGAGCAGTGTGCTTTTTGTTACCGATAAAAAAGGTTAAAATAAAGATAACAAAGGAATAGAAATATATCCTTCGGATTCGAAAGTATGAATCCAAGTCATGTCCTCGTTCGTATTCTAGATAAGGAACGAGAAGAAAGGAGTGGACAGATTGAAAATCGAACGCGTCAATGACAATACGGTCAAGTTCTTCATCACTTATACTGACATCGAACGCCGTGGTTTTGCCCGAGATGAGATTTGGTATAATCGGGAACGGGGAGAACAGTTATTCTGGCAGATGATGGACGAAGCGAATGAAAAAGAGTCCATCTCCTTCGAAGGTCCACTATGGATACAAGTGCAAGCTTTTGAAAAAGGTCTTGAAGTCACTGTAACGATCGCAAAAAATGCAGTCGATGGTGAGCAAGTCGATGAAGACGAACTCGATTCACTTTTACGATCAGCGATGTCTGAGACAGAAGATAAAGATACAGAATTAAGCCAGGATGTCTTATTCGAAACTCATGATTTCGAGCATATCATTGCGCTTAGTCAATATGCGAATGCTCCTGTCTTCGCAGAACTTGAAACAGCGCTTTACCAAAAGGATGGACTCTATCTACTACATGTTCATTTCGAAGATGATGTGAATGTAGAAGCACAAGAAAATGTCATGAGTTTAATTGCCGAATATCTTCATTTCAGCGAACAAACGATTCATCCTGTCGCTGAATATGGAAAACAAATCATTGCTTCAGACGTCTTTGCCTTTATTCGGAAATACTTTCCGAATTAAAGGAACTAAAAGTGCGAGTAAAAGGAGGATCACGAATCGTGATACCTCCTTTTATTCTGACATTAAGTGAGGGTATAACCACCGTCTACGATAAGGGCTTGCCCATTGATGTAACTCGCTTTATTCGAGAGTAAGAAACAAACGACTTCTGCGATTTCAGAAGGTTGTGCAGGTTCGCCACGAAGATGATGCTTCATCGCAAGATCAAACTTATCTTTCCCGCCATATAATGCGTGGCTCAATGATGTGTCGACCGGTCCCGGACAAATGGCATTAAAACGATACTTGCCATGGAAGCGGGCAGCGTATGTCTTTGTCAGTGTCAATAAAGCGCTCTTAGACGATGCATAGGGTAAGAGCATGGCGGGAAACTTGACGTGACCGACGATCGCGCTATTATTGACGATAGAGGCACCTTTTGAGAAACGTTTCGTCGCGAGCTGGATGATTCGTTCAGGGGCATGATAATTCACTTGGAACACTTCTTTTTGTTGATCGGAGATTCTCTCGGGTGCGACGGGTTTTCCAAATGTCCCTGCATTATTAAAAATCCCGTCGATTTCTGGAAAATCTTCGAGTGTTTCTTCAAAGAACCTGTCGATGGCAGAGGAATCAGTCAAGTCGACAGGGAAGAAATATAAACGTCCTTCTCCGCTAGATTCAAGAGAAGCTCCTTTGTCTTGATTACGACCAATGGCAAGAACGGTATGACCTTCTCGAATCAGTTGGAGGGCAGTTGCTTCTCCGATTCCACTTGTTGCACCAGTAATGATATACGTACCCATTTAAACGCTTCCTTTCTGTCATGAGTTCTTAACTACAATTTTTACAACATACATAAAAGGAGGGGGATTCATGCTACGACGTGTACAACTTCTCATGACCCTCATCTTGACCATCGGTTTAATCGCCTTTTTATCCTACTATTGGAGTGTCTATATGGTAGGCTGGCTGTCCATCGTCATCATTTTGGTCGTCATGAGCGTGTTCGTCATCATTTTGCTTGAAAATCGTAACCCAGAACGAACACTCGTCTGGGCACTTGTCATGATGGCACTACCTGTTGTCGGCGTGTTTGTTTATTTTACGTTTGGTCAGAACTACCGCCGGAAACGAATGTTTCGATTGAAAGCAATGCTTGATGAAGAGTCTTATATTAAATACCGTACCCAGTTTAAAACAGCAGTACACCAATCAGTGTTCCAAGAAGGACGTTATGGAAAAGTTGTCACACTTATCGATTCGATCAGTCGACTTCCGATTTCGTATAATACACATACAAGAATTTTGACGAATGGTCAGGAGAAATTTCCGATTCTTTTAGAAGAGATTCGTCAAGCACAACATCATATCCATTTGGAATACTATATCGTACGGGATGACGAGCTCGCATTGCAGTTACAGGAAGTATTGATTGAAAAGGCACAACAAGGAATTGAAGTCCGTTTTCTTTATGATGCCGTCGGGTGTTTTTCGACAGATAAGCATTATTTCAAGAAGATGCAGGATGCAGGTGTTGAAGTTCGGGCATTTTTCCCTGTCGTATTACCGTTCATTTCGAGTAAGTCTAACTACCGAAATCATCGGAAGATCGTTGTCATTGATGGAACAGTTGCTTTTACGGGTGGAATTAACGTTGGGGACGAGTATATCGGTCGCGATCAGCATTTTGGATTTTGGCGTGATACGCATCTTCTTGTACGCGGAGAAGCTGTTTCTGAACTTCAATTGATTTTCCTCCAAGACTGGTACTATATGACGGGGGAACGCCTGTTTACACCGTTTTATATGGAACCACTGGAATATGTCGATGAAGCAACGGGAGGCGTTCAAATCATTGCCAGTGGACCTGATGAGCCACATGAGGCAATGAAGTCACTTTACTTCGGACTCATCACAGAAGCGCGTGAATCTGTTTACATTGCATCTCCATATTTAATACCAGATGAAGATTTGATGACAGCACTAAAGACAGCCGCTATGTCTGGAATTGATGTTCGTATTCTTCTGCCAAGCTTTCCGGATCATAAAATCGTATTTTATGCGAGTCGCTCTTACTTTGATGATTTACTCCAGGCTGGTGTGAAAATCTATGAGTATAACAAAGGATTCATGCATTCGAAAGTCATCGTCGTGGATGACGCCATCGCAACGATTGGAACAGCGAATATGGATTTACGGAGTTTTCATTTGAATTTCGAGGTAAATGCTTTTTTATACGGAACAAATTCGGTACATCAATTAACACGTGATTTTTATGAGGATTTTAGCCAGTCTACACAAGTTGATGCTGATTTGTTTCATCGTCGTCCATTACGCCGCCGTTTAGTTGAATCAATTTCACGCTTATTCTCACCGCTACTCTAGTAAAAGGGGACGATGCTGATGTTTGAAGCCATTGATGGGTCAGGTAAACGCATTCTGATTCATAGGTTTTCTGTCCATGAATTAAAAGCGATGTCCTTACGTTGTCCGTATTGTCTGAAGCCATTGCGCGTCAGGCAGGGACGACGACCACATTTTGCACATATCTCAGCATGTTCAGGAGAAAGTAGCTTACATGTATCTTGGAAACGACGAATTGCAGATTCGTTGATGAATGCAGGCGTTCGCGTCGAGACCGAATGGACGATTGGACAGCGACGCTTCGACCTGTGGATTCCGGAAAAAGAGATTGGGATTGAAATTCAGCGTTCTCCGATGTCGGCAGATGAATGGATTAGACGAGCAAGACTTGATGCGAAACAAGGACAAACGGTTCGTTGGATTGGGTTTCATCCGTCACATGGTGTCACATTTCGTTTACAAGGATGGATGCGTCAAGCCTTCTTAGAAAATGAGTATTTGGACTTGATTGTTGACAATCAAATCCGACGGTTTCGACATCCGCTCCCTTTTGCGAAACATTATGTCTATTGTACCGTTCAATCCCTTTCATTATCCGACTTCCTTTCGACGGAACTTCCGTCATTTCCTCGGAAATTTTCAATGGCTCGATGGCAAGGAATCGTCTTGCGCTATCGACAGCGTCCTTTTTATCCTTCGTTACCTCCACGAATGCTTAAACTTCCATTATATGAGGCAGGGTTTCATCTTCTGAATCTGCCGTCATCGGTCTTTCTTCCGATCAGTCACTTATTATCGTATCCCGTTCATCCTTTTGAGTTTCAAATGGCAGTCTTTTTGCGGTTAAAAGGGGTTTATTCCTCTACTGCTTTAGAACAAGCCGTCTTTCATTTACTTCATCGATTGGATATACCGTTTGAACGACCGATGATCGATTTACTTATCACGGAATGGTTAGAGCGGATCGAGGAGGCGAATCGGCTGTTTTAGCAGGAGCACTTCGATTGTTTGTCGAAAAGAAAACAGGTATAACTGAATTAAAGGAGTGAGGGAAATGGCAGAAGTATTAACACGTCAAGATGTTGACGTTTCAGAAACTTGGAATCTAGAATCGATTTATGCATCAAACGAAGCGTGGGAAGAAGAATTTGAATCGGTGAAAGCGATGCTTCCATTACTCGTCGAGTATAAGGGTCGTCTTGGACAAAGTGCGGATACGCTCTATGAAGGGTTACAGTTACGAGACGAAGTCTCAAGACGTCTTTATAAGCTCTATACATACGCGCACATGCGTTATGACGAAAATACAGCGGATAGCTTCTATCAAGCCATGAACGACCGTGCTCGGACGCTTGCGTCACAAATCGGAGCCACACTTGCTTTCATGACACCGGAATTGTTAGCTGTACCTGAAACAACGATAGAAGCGTATCTTAATGAGAATGCAGACCTTGCGATGTACCGTCATGCATTTGATGAGTTGAACCAAGAACGCGAGCATGTGTTGACGGAAGCGGAAGAAGCGATTCTAGCGAAGGCGGGAGAAGTTCTCGGTCAATCCGGTACGACATTCGGTATGCTGAATAATGCAGATTTGACATTCCCGAAAATTAAGGGGGAAGACGGGGAAGAGACAGAATTGACACATGGTCGTTTCATCACATTCCTTGAATCATCTGATCGTTCGGTGCGTGAAGCCGCATTTAAAGCGATGTACGGAACGTATGCGAAATACACGAATACGCTCGCCTCAACTCTTGCTGGGTCAGTTAAGAAAGACAACTTCTATGCAGATGTTCGGAAGTTCCCTTCGGCACGCGCGGCAGCCTTACATGGTAATGCAATCCCTGAATCCGTTTATGATGGGTTGGTTGAAGCGGTACATGAGCACTTACCATTGCTTCATCGCTATGTTGCCTTACGTAAACGGGTCCTCGGTCTTGATGAGTTACACATGTACGATATGTATACCCCCCTCGTTTCTGAGGTCGAGATGAAGGTCTCTTATGAAGAAGCGAAACAATTGATGGTCGAAGGGCTCGCGCCGCTTGGAGCAGAATATAAACATATTCTCGAAGAAGGGTTGTCTGAGCGCTGGGTTGATGTCCGGGAAACGCGTGGTAAACGGAGTGGAGCATACTCTTCTGGTGCTTACGATACACAACCATTCATTTTGATGAACTGGCAAGATAACATCAATAATCTTTTTACGCTCGCACATGAATTCGGACATTCGGTTCATAGCTACTACACGCGGAAATCTCAACCATATCCATATGGCGATTATTCAATCTTCGTCGCTGAAGTCGCTTCAACGACAAATGAAGCGTTGTTAAACGACTATCTATTGAAGAAAGTGACGGATCGTAAAGAAAAACTTTATCTATTAAACAATCAACTTGAAACATTCCGCGGAACATTGTTCCGACAAACGATGTTCGCTGAGTTCGAACATGCGATTCATGATGCGGCGCGTCTTGGACAATCGTTGACACCAGAATTCTTGACGTCAACGTATTATGCCTTGAATCAAAAATACTTCGGAGAAGAGATTGTATTAGATGAAGAGATTGGTTTGGAGTGGGCTCGGATTCCACACTTCTATTACAATTACTATGTCTATCAGTATGCAACAGGCATTTCGGCGGCGGCTGCTTTGACGGATCAAATCCTAGAAGAAGGACAACCGGCTGTAGAACGTTACATCAATAATTTCTTAAAAGCGGGATCAAGCGATTATCCAATCGAAGTACTAAAAGCTGCTGGTGTTGATATGACAACAAAAGCACCAGTTGAAGCAGCACTTCGTCAATTTGAACGAGTCCTAGATGAATTCGAAGCGTTATTAGCAGAGTGACATCTTTGTGATAAAGTGAACAAAGAGTGGAAAAGAAAAAAGACTCACGGTATACTTATATTGTGAAGAGGGTCACATTCCCCAGTCGATTCTCTTTTTCCCCCATCCAATGGTCAAAAGAAGAAGTCCTTCTCGTCATGAAGGACTTCTTCTTTTTCTATGAGTGAATACCAAAAAAGGACAGTGAAGCTTGCTCCACTGTCCTTTTTGTATTAAGCATGTGCTGAATCTTTTAAATGACGCCATACTTTTCCATCACAGTACGATAGAGAAGCACATTTCTGTTGTAAGACCAGTTTTTTTAGTTCGTGTTCAACCTGGGATTCAGGAGCGTCATAAATAAAGGCGATTTCAGCCGTAGTTGCTGTTTCATACCGTCTCAAGAATTGTTCAAGTGGTGGCTTCGATTGTTTTTCAATCGTATGATCTAGCAGTTCACTTAAGATCGAAACATAGACCAAATACTCATAAGGTCCTTCTGCCTTAATGGCTTCCTCATCTCCAACGAAAGCGAGTGTCGGAAGAATTCGGACATCCCATTCCGTGACCAGTTCAGTCTCTTTCTCGAGCATTTGCTGAATCGTGTCCGACGAGACATCACGGTGGAATTCATCTAAATCCAGACCATACTCTGTCAATGCTTCGGCTAACCGCATCAATGATGGACGGCTGTAAGCACTCTCACCTTCGACATTATGAAGCATCCGAAGGCGTCGCATGAACCGCATACCAAACGTTTTTCCTTGAAGCTCGATTGCTTTTAGGATGACGAGTGGTGACATATCGCACGCGGAACGTGAAGGAGCACAAGGAATCGTAGCAATCGTGCGGAGACGAAAAAGATGACCATATTCTAGCTCTAATTTCTTGAGAACGGGTATCAACCGTAAACCGTCCGTTTGTGTCACATCTAAAAAATGATAGATTTCCAGAGGTTTCGTCGGTTGTTGAATCGATGGTTCGTCCAATGAACAATAAGATCCGTTACATTGTGCGTGTTCCATCCGTTCACCCCTTCCTGTTGTTATCGTTACCCTATTTTAGCAACGAAAAAAAAGAAAGAGCAAAGGTTTTGCTTGTTCATTCTTACACGAAAAATCAAGAAAGCGCTTTACGTTCCATGAAGCGAACGATTTTATTTTTTGTTTTGCGCTGTGGAATGTCGTGTTCTGAAAGAATTCGCTCGAAATCCTTTTGCCCTTGTTCGAAGTTGCTGACCTCAAACTCTAACTCATAATCGGTATGTCCGAGATAGCGACTTTTATCAAGGACGAGTAAGCCTTCTGGAAGCACCGTCTCGATGCGTTCGGTTTCTAAACGTCCTAAATGTTCCAACGAACCTTGCAAGTCAAAAGACGACAACTGGTGATTCATCTCTTCGGAGTGAATCAGACCGTATTTGAATAGATCTTCCGCTTCACTTGCTGATAGTGTGACATGTGTTTCAAGCAATCCATTTTCATGAGGTTGTTTTAAAGTAAGGACAAGTCCTTGTTTTTTTTCACGTATCCGTAAGGCAGCACCTTTTTTTCGAAGTTCGAAATCAGGCGTATCAAAATAATCATTTGCTTGCCAAATGGGTTGTTTAGTTGACGCATAATGGGTAAATAACGATAGATATTCTTGTTCAGACAATAAGTTCTTGAATTCGATTTCCAATTCTTGTCTAATCGGAATCACGCCTTTCTAGTTGAATGTCTGAAAATATGATAACATGAATGAGGTAGGAACAGGCACTGAACCAATACTATTCGATTAAAAGTGGTGACAAATCAGATGACAAAAGAAAATTGGGATTTATTTCTTGCGCCGTATCAAATCGCGGTCGATGAGTTGAAAGTAAAGCTAAAAGCGATTCGTAAACAATTTCAGCAACGGGGAGAGCATTCACCGATTGAATTTGTCACAGGACGGGTCAAACCTGTAAAAAGCATTCTTCAAAAAGCAGAACGAAAAGCAATTGCGCGTGAATCATTGGAACAAGATATGCAGGATATTGCCGGATTACGCATCATGTGTCAATTCGTCGATGATATCATTCATGTTCTTGAACTATTACGTTCGCGCGGTGATTTTAAAATCGTCGAGGAACGTAACTACATCACTCAAAAGAAGGATAGTGGTTATCGATCGTATCATGTCATCATTGCTTATCCAGTACAGACGATCGAAGGTGAAGTACCGACATTAGTCGAGATTCAAATTCGTACGCTTGCGATGAACTTTTGGGCGACGATCGAACACTCGTTGAATTACAAGTACCAAGGGAACATTCCGGAAGAAACACGGGAGCGCCTGCGGCGTGCGGCAGAAGCGGCATTTTTGCTTGACGCGGAGATGAGTCAATTGAAAGTAGAAATTCAAGACGCGCAACTCGTCTTTCAACGCGACGCTAAGGCGTCGGAACGATTAAAAGAGTAGGGGGATGACCATGCGTTTTGCAATCACGGCTCGTGATGATGAGCGTTCTCATGCGCTAAAACAACAACTCGAGCAGGCGTTGACGGAGCGGGGATGTGTGCTTGATGTCAGTCAACCGGAAATCGTCGTTTCAATCGGGGGAGACGGGACAATGTTACAAGCGTTCCATTCGTATCTCGATCAAGTAGAGACGATTACCCTTGTAGGGATTCATACAGGGCACCTTGGTTTTTATGCGGATTGGCGTCCTGAAGAGATGGATGAGTTGATTGATCATATCGCGAAGCAGGATTTAGCGACGGTCGAATACCCGCTGCTTGAACTATCAATTGACTATGCGGATGGCTCGCATAATCAACTGCTTGCTTTGAACGAGTGTACGATCAAAAGTTTCAATCAAACACTCGTCTGCGATTTATCGATTCGAGGCGACTATTTCGAGACGTTTCGAGGTGACGGGTTATGTATATCGACACCCTCTGGTTCGACGGCATATAACAAGGCGCTCGGCGGTGCGATCGTCCACCCGGCACTCGAAGCGATCCAAATCACAGAAATGGCTTCGATCAATAATCGTGTTTACCGGACGATCGGCTCACCGATGTTGTTACCGAAACATCATGATGTCGAAATTCGTCCCGTCAATCCGATTGATTTTCAGATGACCTATGACCACTATGCTTCGATTGTCCATCAAAATGTGACATCGATCCGGTGTCGGGTATCAGATAAAAAAGTGAAATTTGCTCGTTTTCGTTCTTTCCCGTTTTGGCAACGGGTGCGGGAATCTTTCCTAGCAGACGAAAGACGTTGACGCAGTATGTAAAGGAAATGGAAACATGAATGGATTTCAGCTACAACAGACGGTTACTGATATCGAGGATGGCTGGCGCGTCAGTCATTTTTGTACGACCCGTCTAGGTATCTCACGAAAAATGTTAGTATCAATCAAAAATCATGGAGATATCACGCGGAACGGTCATCATGTCAACGTCCACGACGTCTTGTGCGCGGGTGACCGTGTCCACGTCTTCTTCCCGGAAGAAACACCAGCACCGGACATGGTAGCGACAGAAGGGGAACTCGATATCTTGTTTGAAGATGATTGGTTACTCGTCGTCAATAAACCACCGGGGATGGCATCGATTCCGTCACGATTGCATCCGGAACACTCATTGTCGAATTATGTTCTTGGTTATTATCGAAAACAAGGAATTCCGTATGCGATCCATATCGTCAATCGACTCGATCGAGACACGAGTGGTCTCGTCTTATTCGCAAAACACGGACTTGCCCACCACCGGATGAGTCTCATGCAACGATCAAACGAATTAGAGCGGCATTATTTAGCCTATGCACCCGGACATGTACCGGTACAAACGATTGATCAGCCGATTGGTCAAACCGATCATTCCTTCATGGAACGAATGGTACGACCGGATGGTCAACGGGCCATTACGCATATTTTAAATAGTCGACGGGTCCAAGCTTTGGATCGAGAGTTTTCCTTACTGGATATTCGACTAGAGACGGGACGGACGCATCAAATTCGTGTCCATCTTGCTTTTTTAGGACATCCTTTGATTGGTGATACGATGTATCAGGGTGAACCATTGCTCCCGCGTCAAGCACTCCATAGCGCGTCAGCGACGTTCCTTCACCCTGCGACAGGAGAACGTGTCCGATTTGAAGCGCCGCTTCCCGAGGATCTTCGATTGGAATAATGAACATACGATAAAAGGCAGTGGACTTAATCCACTGCCTTTTATCGTATGCGATTAATCTTCATCAAACATGGAAATCCGAGACTGAGAAGCGATTGCCATAATTAATCCTAGACCGACGAGGTTTACGATCATCGTTGATCCACCATAACTGATGAATGGTAATGGAAGACCTGTGATCGGTAAGACACCGATCGTCATCCCGATGTTCTGGAAGATTTGGAACGTGAACATGGCGACATATCCTGTCACGATATAGGTACCAAATGGATCCGCCGTCTCAAGAGCAATTTGAATCAAGCGATAGACGAACAGGAATAAGACGATCAATACGATGGCAGCCCCGATGAAACCATAGTGTGAGGCAATCGTCGTAAAGATGAAGTCCGTATGCAGTTCCGGAACGAATACCTGCAGTTTTCCGTATCCAACCCCGAACATTTGACCAGAACCTGTTGCATTGATTGCTTGGACGAGCTGATACGAGAGATCATCCGCATATTCAAAAGGTTGCAACCAAGCCATGATCCGGTTCATCGCGTGACCTGGGAAAAACGTTGCGAGTAAGTCGTTGTGGAAATAAAACAGGTAAAAGAAGATGATGACAGAACCTGCGAACAGGGCAAACATCGTCAAGAGCCATTTCCAGTTCAGTCCAGATAACAACATGGCACATGCAAGAATGACACATAAGATCAAACCGATTCCTAAATCGGGTTGGATGATAATGAGACCAAGTGGCAAAGCCGTGACAGCAACCATTTTAACGAGCAATAAGAAGTCGCGTTCGTGTTGAACATAACGGGCATTGTGTTCGGTGATGACGGCAGCGAGCGAAACAATCAAAAAGAATTTCATGAACTCAGCCGGTTGAACTGTACCAATGACCGGGAATTGATACCACCCATACGCTCCTTTGATTTCAGTAACGATTGGTGTACCACGGAAAATAACAAGACCAATCAATGACAGGATACCAGCTCCGTATAAAAACCAGTGGAATCGCTTCAGCTGTTCATAGTCGATGAAAATGACGACGGATAACGCTATGAAACCGATGACATACCACTGAATTTGTTTGGCGGAGAAGTTGATGGCACTGATAGCACCTTTAAGCGAAGGTTGGGCCGTATAGATGGCGATGACGCTGATGACCATCAGACAGGCGAGTAAAAACAACAACGTATGATCATAACGTTGTGTAAATGATTTGAATCGATTCATTTCATCCCTACTTTCTATCACTTTCTATATTACCGTAATTTATCAAATCCGCAATATCAAGAGCGATGGTTGACAGAAGCGTTACGTTTTTGTAACCTGAAGATAGGTTTTATTACCAGGTACTAATTCAAGGGGGACTTTATCATGAATATTTATCCTTCACTCGAAGGCAAGACGTACGTCGTCATGGGCGTCATCAACCAACGTTCGATTGCATGGGGCATCGCACGTGCACTCGACGCTGCTGGAGCAAGCCTCGCATTTACATATGTCGGGGAACGTTTCAAAGCACCACTTGAAAAATTAGGACAGGAATTATCACGTCCGGCTTCTTATTATACGTGTGATGTCACGAGTGATGAAGAAATCGAACAGGTCTTCCAGACGATCCATGCAGATCACGGTAAGATTTCAGGAATCGCTCACTCGATCGCATTCGCGGATAAAGAAGCACTTCGTGGTGAATTTTCTGGTGTAACACGTGAACAGTTCGCGCAAGCACTTGATATCTCTGCCTACAGTTTGACGGCAGTCGTCAAGGCAGCGAAAGACTTCTTTACAGAAGACGCATCTGTCATCACATTGACGTACCTTGGTGGTGAGAAGATGGTTCCGAACTACAACGTCATGGGTGTTGCGAAAGCAGCATTAGATGCTAGCGTTCGTTATCTCGCTGCTGAATACGGACAGCAAGGTGTTCGTGTCAATGCGATCTCTGCTGGTCCGATCCGGACAGTTTCAGCAAAAGGTGTTGGCGATTTCAACTCAATCCTTGATAGCATCGAAGAACGCGCGCCACTTCACCGTAACGTTACGACGGAACAAATCGGTCAGAGTGGATTATTCTTACTTTCGCAAATGTCGAGTGGTGTAACAGGAGAAATCCTTCACGTCGATAGTGGATTCCACATTCTGTAATAGGTGATTTAGTGAACCGGGCTTCCCTTAGGAGGGGAGCTTGGTTTTTTTTGTGCTTAATCGGGGAAGTGTCAATTATGAACAACGTTAGAATTAGAAGGGGAGAGGAAGTGCAGAGGATGAACGCAATCGATTTTACGGTCGTACAATATGTGAATCGTCAAGTACGAGTCGACCCACAACTGAAAACTGAACCGGTCGCAAGGGTTCAACCGATACGCCCAGTCGATCCTTATCGAGAACATGAAACGCAAGATTTTTTAGAAGAACAGGCGAATGCATATGGAGTGTTACCAGAACTAAAACTTCCCGGTCGAAGCTTCGACCGGGAAGTTTAATCATTCATTGACCTGTAAAGCGGAATGTCTCGTAGACACTCCAAGCTCCATTTTCCAGTTCATACAATAAAGCCATTTTCGTGACATCTTCTTGGAAACGGATATCTTCCATCTTGAGACGTTCTAGTACATCGAACAATTCGACATCCGACAGTTCTTGACCAATCGTGATATGTGGCAAGAAATCGTATTTCGGATTATGTGCGAGTGGTCCTGTATGCAAGGCGCGATGTAATTGTTCTAACTCATCCGATGGCATTACTTTAAGGAACAAGACATTGTTCGTCGGATGGAACGACCGTGCTCCTTGGATGTGCAGATTGACCGGTTTCGTTTCGGACGCGATTCGATTTAACTCTGTCACGATGTGATCTAATTCTGTCTCATCGACTCCCATCCGCTCCCGTAACGTGATGTGCGGTGTAATCAGTGAATACTTCGAGTCATATCTCTTTCGGTATGAATTGGCAAAATCTTGAACGCGTTTCGATGGAAACAATACAACCCCGATGTTCATCGAAAATCCCCTACTTTCCCCTGAAATGATAACGCTTTACAAAATAATCATGACGGATTCTGGCGTCGATGTCAAAGAAGTTTGAGAGGAGCTTTAGAATCCGTGTATACTAATGAAGTACTTTGTTGGAGAGGTGGATACAGTCATGAAGAAAACACATTCAAAAGAGGTCAAACAAGCAGCAATTGACAAGTTACATGAACGCGGGGTGACGATTCATGCGATTGCTGAGATCGTTTACCAAATGCAAGCACCATACACAGTGGATCTGACAGTAGAAACATGTGTCAGTTCGGTTGAACGAGTTCTTGAAAAGCGTGAATTACAACATGCGATCCTTGTCGGGGCAGAATTAGATATTCTTGCTGAAAAAGGATTATTATCAGAACCACTCTTGTCCATCATCCAAAGCGATGAAGGATTATTTGGCGTAGATGAAACGATCGCGATTGGTGCTGTCAATACGTACGGTTCTATCGCTGTTACGACATTCGGATATTTGGATAAGGCGAAGGTTGGGATCATCAAAGAACTGGATACGAAGCTCGGAGACGGAAAAGTCAATACGTTCATGGACGATATCGTTGCAGCCATCGCAGCAAATGCATCAGGGCGTTTGGCACATCGTTTGCGGGATAAGGAAGATTATTCAGCAGAAGAATTAGAAGAACGTAAGGGGACATACTAATGCGGGGGGCAAGAGCGGCGTGGGTGGGTGCATCCATCGCTGTCGTCTTGTTCGTGATCATCGCCGTCTCGATTCGAATGACGGGCTATTTTTTATTTGACGCTCAATTATCGTCGTACATGTCTCAACATGTTCCAGGGGACTATGTCTCTTGGTTCACTCAACTAGGCTCTGGTCCTGGGGCGATGACAATGACGGTGTTACTTGGAGTAGTGAGTTATGTCTTGTGGCGAGATCGTATCGCAAGTATTTGGTATGTATTGATGGCGATCTCTGTAGGAGCATTGAATCAAGTCGTCAAATTTGCCTTCGTACGAGAACGTCCTTCATTGAATGAGTTAGTTGGTGGTGTTGGCTATAGTTTTCCAAGTGGTCATTCCGCGATGGCATTCGCTGTATATGTAGGATTTCTTGTCGTCGCTTTCCGGCATTTAAAAACGACTGGCAAAGTAATCGTATCGGTGTTGACGATTGGGTTATTTCTTGCCATGGGAGCTTCCCGCATCATTTTAAACGTTCATTATTTTTCAGACGTCATCGGTGGTTATTGTTTTGCAGCGATTCTTTTATGTAGCTCCTATGCATTCATCGTCTCCCGCAGAAAAAAAGGAGTGTCTTAATGCTAGTATTAGATGTAGATCATAGTTTATTATTTGATGAAGAAACGATGCGTTCTATTGATAAACCGACCTTGCTTGTTGAGCGAGTCGCCGGACGACCGCGATTCATGACGATGCGAGCGCATCTTAGATTAAAACGATTGGTCTCAATCAACGGTGTCATTCCGGTGACGAAACGAACGATGGAAGAATATCAGCAGTTGGAACTTTTCCAAATCGATGCGCCGCCTAAATGGGCAATCATTGCTAGTGGAGAGATATTGCTGAAAAAAGGAAAAGTAGATCGTCGATATGAAAACTGGCTTCGTCAATTTAAAAAGGAAAGCTCACTTGATTCTATCCTTGAGTATCTTATTGAGATGGAACAAGTGTCGTTTGATGTATATCCTTCCGACACATTATCGAATCAAATCGCACTTCCGCACGAACCGATTCATCGAACGTTGGACGAAGCGATGTTGCTAGAAGAATTATTTCGTAAATACGAAACAAAATAAAGAACCGGACGGTCTTTTTTAAGACCGTCCGGTTCTTTATTTTTTAATGTTAGGTATCAAGTTGTAGGTAGAGAAATGTCGTCGAACCAGAACACGCCGACCGTCTCAGCACCAGCATGTGCCAAGATGGAAGGACCGAATTGCGTGATACGAACGTTGATTTCAGGATGTTCCGTTACAATCAAACGTTTTAATTCTTCAGCAGCAGTATGAGCGAGCGTATGACCGATATATAGTGTTCGATCGTAGACTCCTTGTGCTGTCACTTTAGAAGTGATCTCGGTCACCATTTCCTTAAATGCTTTTTTGATCGAGCGTACCTTCTTGAAAGGAACAAGCTGTCCTTCTTCATTAAATTGAACGATCGGCTTGATGTTGAGCATATTCGCTAATAAAAATTGACTTCCTGAAACTCGACCACTACGTCGCATCGTCTCCATATTTCCAATAATCAGATAAAAATGCGATTTGTGTTTAAACGTTTCAAGTGTCGACATGACTTCCTTTGGATCGTTACCAGCAGCTACTAGTCGCTGTGCGATCCGGACAAGTTCTTGTTGATTGGCAGCACCCGTGTATGAATCAATCGCATACAGCGGGAAACCGACAGCCTCAGCTGCAGCGACCGAACTGGAGTAGGTACCACTTAAGCCACTCGTGATGTGAATCGCATATCCGTAATCATAACCGTCTTCGAGTAACTGTTCGTATAGAGTTACGAAGTCACCAAAAGACGGTTGCGAAGTCGTAGGTGAGATTTTCGAATCGTCCTGCATTTTTTGATTCAATTGTTCAATCGAGATATCGACATACTCCCGGTAAGACTCCCCGTTCAAGATGAGTAATGTCGGTATCA
Source organism: Exiguobacterium sp. PHA03 (assembly GCF_041945985.1). Taxonomy (NCBI): domain Bacteria; kingdom Bacillati; phylum Bacillota; class Bacilli; order Caryophanales; genus Exiguobacterium; species Exiguobacterium sp. PHA03. The sequence continues at coordinate 1,387,409 of NZ_JAUTYQ010000001.1, read as the reverse complement.
CATGGACTCCGATTTTTTCAGCCTCTCCTGGCTCGAAAAAAGCCATGCTGTCGGTAATCCAAGCAATCTTATCCATGTATATGACGCCTCCATTAATATACCCATTTTGTTCATCATACCATAGCTATGAAAACGGAATCACTAGCTAGCGCGTTTTTGTATGACGGAAGGGGTGGAAACGTGTCCAAACCATGAACTGAGACCAAAGGCGATAAGTGTCGGAAATAACCATTCTAAACTTTGATCCACTAAAGGAAGTGATTGATAGAAGGTTTTGAGATTTCCCGGGAAAAGAGAAAGTTGGTTTAACGCACTACAAAGTGAGAAGAAAATCGTTACTCCAAGAGTGAACTGATAAACGACCGACTTACGACGGAACAGATGACGCATGAATGTTAATGCGATTAAGACGATGACGATTGGATAAAGGAACATCAACACGGGAACAGCGATTGATAACAATGTCTGTAATCCGACAATAGATACCGTGAGACCAAGAACAGTCGTGAAGATACTTGCTGTTTTTAATGTGACACGTGTTGAAAGAGTCATCATATATTCTGCAAATGCAGTGACGAGACCAACTGAAGTCGTCAAGCAGGCAAGTAGGATCGCAAGACCAAGTACAGCTAAACCAATTGAACCGAATGCTGTATTCGCATAATGCTGAAGAAGGGTCGGACCATCGACTTTTCCGATTGCGGCAAATGTATTACGTCCGATCATTCCGAGTCCGATATAGACGAGAGTCAAAGCAACTGCAGCAATCGTTCCAGCACGAGTGACGACTTTAAATTGTGCTGTTCGTTCATGAACGCCTCGGCTTTTTAATGTATGAAGTACCACGACACCGAAGACTAAGGCGCCGAGTGCATCAAGCGTTAAGTATCCTTGAAGAAAACCTTGGATGAATGCTTGACCTGTCGTCTCATAGGCTTTGCTTGGTGAAGCGACACTTGAAAGTGGTGAGACGATGCTACTGATGCTTAACGCAGCAAGTGCAATCAGCAATAAAGGTGTGATGAAACGTCCGATGATTTCAAGTAATTTACCAGGACGCAATACGAGGTAAAGCGTAGCAATGAAAAAGAGACTTGATGAGAGAACTAATGTCATTTGTGAAGGCGCACCGAGAAATGGTACAACACCGAGCTCATACGTGACAACCGATGTCCGAGGGATTCCGAAGAAAGGTCCAATGGCAACGTAGAGAGCAAACGTCAAGGCAGCACCTACAAAACGAGGGAGAGGAGCAGCAAGCGTTTTGATACCGCCTCCGATAGATGCGACAGCAAGTAAGCCGAGCAACGGAAGACCCACACCTGTCACGATAAAGCCGAGGATGGCTGGGAGGAATTGTTTACCTGCAAGGGCGCCGAGTTCTGGTGGGAAGATTAGGTTACCCGCACCGAAAAATAATGCGAAGATCATAAATCCTAAAGCGAACGTATCTTTTGTCTTAAACATGTGTTGTCCTCCATTCCTTCTAATTTCAATAAAAAAAGCCTCATCCACGATGTGCGTGGATAGGCGTCGTGTGATCAGACGCCTTGTCGAAATGACGAAAAGGGCCTGGTCTTCATCTTCTCAATCGAGAAATGAATCTTCAGTCCCTGGTCCTAATCACAATCAGTCGTACTGGGATAAGCGATGTATATGTCATGTTTAAAACCTCCTGTTTGAATTTTTCTAAGGATAACATGAAGAATCTAAGAAAACAATATTTTCTGAAAATTTATCACCGAGACTTTTAAACAGAAAAAACCCTCAACTCATGAATGGAAGTCTTGAGTTAAGGATTTTCATACAAATGTCAGCTTGTCGCAATCGAGCGTATTTTTTTATGGCGTTTCAATTTATGGAGGAGCCAAGCGTGAACGACCTCACAGGATTGACGTGGTAACGTCAGTTCAACAAGCGATTCCTGCTGTTGCCCTTTAATGACGAAAAGTCCATTTTCTTCATCGACAGGGGCGATGGTCATTGAACTCGCTTCATTCAGCGACAGTTTCACTTCACCGAGTGTCGCATCCTTTAATTTGAGGATGTTCCCGTTCGTCGCAAATTTCGTGAATGAGCCAATCCCGTTCACTTTTAACTGATCCATATTGAATTCCTCCTTCTGCTAATTCCAGTACCATCCCTACAAAAAAACAGGTCTAACTTCTAACTTAAAAAGGTTATCCTCATTATAGCGAAGTCCTCACAAGATGCTAGTCTTATTTTGTGTGAAAATTCGAAAAATTTTTTAACGATATTGTCACATTGTCCATAATAACCGTAAAGAAGGAATCATCATTTAAAATTCAAATAGAACAAAAGCATCCTTTTCTAAAAGAAAAAGATGCTAAAGGTCAATCTAACTCAAAACTCCATTTCTTTTTTCGACACACAAGCGTTCCACGTCTAAGAATCGATTCTTTCTCGGCTTCAAAATCTTCATGTAATACGCTCATGTCTTCATAACGGCCAGCCACGTAGACAGGAATCGTAATATTTCTTGAAAAAACAGATCGCTTTGCGCTTTCGAAATCAATCAGGACCCCTTCTCCGAGAAAATGACGGATATGGATCATGATTTCAGCTGTTAAAGCAACAGAGGCAACGGATCGTGCGTGCTGTCGGAATTTTCGTTGCACAAGATCAGCAATCAATTGTTCGACGCGTGCCCAGTCTTTTAAGTAAACGGAAGCATGAAGTCCGTCATGCTCGCTAAAATAGACCAATTCATTTTCAATCGAATCAAGGAAGGGAAGTGGCATTCCACGTTTCATATGCATTAGAAATAACAACTCTGCGATTTCGACATCCGTTAATACGTCGAGTGAATGGGAGGAACGAATATCGATAGCGATCAATGGATGACGCTGTACATCCGTGGATTGTGAAAACTGTTCGATTTCATGCGCTTCGATATAATGTAGCATTGTCCGAAACGATTGTTTCGTCTGCTTGAAATCACTTCCTGAAATAAGCAAAGGACGCTTCAAATCGACGGCTGCGGCGAAATCAGAGAAATGCACCCCTGACATCGTCAAGCGTTGATTTTCCTCGTCCTCATATAAGTAAAGTAACGCACTTGACATACCACTTCGCTTCCTTTCCGTGACTAACTCCTTCATAATTCAATAGTAGCAAAACTTCGAATTGCCTGAAAGGATATTTACTCCTGAAAACGGGCATACTACATAGAGAAGCATAAAGAGAGGTGATGGAGCATGTGGGGCTTGCGAAAGCCATTCCCGGAATTGCGAACCGAGCGCTTCGTATTACGTGAGCTCGAAAACCGTGACGCACGTGAATTGTTTAAAATCCTATCAGATGATGAAGTCATGTACTATTACGGATCAGATCCGCTTGTGACAGTCTATGAAGCAAAAAATGTCATCAGTTACTTCAAGGAACAGTTTACACAAGGTAAAGCGATTCGCTGGGCAATTGCTGATGCAGAAACGAATCAATTGATCGGTACGATTGGTTTTCATAACTGGCTCTCCCAATACCATCGAGCTGAAATTGGCTTTGAAGTCAGTCAAGAGTATTGGCAACGCGGAGTGGCTTCCGAAGCGGCTCGAGCTGTTCTGACTTACGGATTTGAGGAATTCGCTCTCCATCGCATCAGTGCTCTCGTAGCACCTGAGAATCTTGCTTCCAATGCATTGGTGCAAAAATTAGGGTTTCAAGCAGAAGGATTATTAGAAGATTATGCATATAGTCATGGTCGTTTCATGAACTTGACGATGTACCGTATGCTCGCATCTGAGTGGAAGGGATGAGGTAGTCAATGGAAAAACAAACACTTGTACTCCTACATGGATTTACAGGAGGGACAGATTATTTTAATCGGGTAGAGGCAAATTTACGACATTCTTTTGAAGTTTTACCGTTGAGTTTACCAGGACATGAAGGACTGGATGTCGGACCTGATACGATTGAGGGATTCGCAGAATGGGTCATGGATGATCTAGAGCGACGTGGTGTTGAAAAGCCAATCATCGTTGGTCACTCTTTTGGCGGGTACATCACGGCTGCAATCGTGGAAAGGTATGCCGACCAAATCAGTGGATATGGTCTCGTTTACTCAACGGCGAAAGCAGATGATGAACAAGCGAAACAAAAAAGAAATCAAAATATCACGCGCGTCGAAGAAGTTGGTGTAAGAGAATTTGTCAATGGTCTTGTTCCGTCCTTATTTGCGGAAGGAGCCGATGAATTCGCTGTTGCTGAAGCACTTGAAATTGGGTATATGATGACCGTCGAAGGAGCCATCCGTGCACTCTCTGCGATGCGAGATCGTCGGGATATGACGAAAGCTTTAACGAAAGCAAACGTAAAAGGTGTCATCATTCATGGTACGAAGGATCCATTGATCTCAGAGGAAAGTGCTTTTGCACCAACAAATGATCATCTCATACATCGGTCAACAGACAGTGGACACATGGGGATGCTTGAGACACCGGATGCCTTCGTTGCAATTATCGAAGAAGCATTCAAGTAAGTTTTTGCCCTACGGTCATGTCTGTAGGGCATTTGCTTTGCATTTCAGATTAGATATCTGAAATGATAGAAGTGGAGGGGATACACATGAAAATCGTAGCGATTGAACCAACACCAAGTCCAAATAACATGAAAGTCATCGTTGATGAGGTCTTTTCGGAAAAGGGGCAGACATTCGAGCATGCCTTTGGCGCACCGGAACACATTCAGCGATTACTTGAAATACCTGGCGTTAAGTTTGTTTATCAGGTCAGTGACTTTTTATCGATCGAGCGTTATCCGAAATATGATTGGCGTTCGCTTGTCATCGATATACGACGTGCGTTCGGTGAAACGTTAAATGACGTTGAACAGCACGAGACAGATGCTGAGTATGAGCCAGTCCATTTATTTGTACAGTTCATTTTAGGCGTACCAATGCAAATCAAAGGTGTGAAAGGATTAGAAGAAAAACGAGAAGGGTTGCCAGAACGATTCCGAGAAGCAGCGCTATTCGTCCAACCATTCGTTCAGAATGTCATTAGCGATCGACGCTGGGTGGAACAAGCACCTCGATACGGTGACCTTGACGAAAGTTTGCGTGAAGTAGCGAATGAGATTGAGATCGCATATCCAGTCGAACGTATCGAACGTCTCAAGTCGCTCGCAGCAGGGGAAGATATTGCCTTTAGTGGTCAAGCTATTCGTTCGTCTGATTGGAAAGAACGATTCGCGGCGCTTGATGAACTGCCTGTTGAAATGGAATGGGTTCCGGCGTATGCACGATTATTACAGGATGAAAAAATGCAAATTCGTCGTCAAGCAATCGTAAAGCTTGGGATGTTCGAAGAACATCGGGAAGAATTATTAGAGTATCTGACAAGTGCACTCCATGATCCATCAGGTATCGTACGACGAACAGCAGGTGATACGATTTCGGATTGGGCGATGCCAGAGGCTGAACCAATGATGATGGAGGCTTTGACGGATAAAAATAAACTAGTACGTTGGCGGGCTGCTCGATTCCTGTTCGATGTTGGAACAGAACAGTCGATTCCAAGACTGCGTGAAGCGAGCCGAGACCGAGAATATGAAGTCGCTTTACAGGCGGAACTCGCCTTGACTCGAATCGAAAGTGGGGAAGAAGCACTAGGGACGGTCTGGCAACAAATGAATCGAATGATAGATGAAAGTTCATGAGAACTCAAAATAATATTGTGTGAAAGAATCATTCGACAAAATGAGCCATCGATTATCTAGGTATATTTTCCCTGTTATCTAAAAATGATGGTAAAATAATCAAAATTATGTTGTCATCTTTTTGAAATCGAAATGAAATGTGTTGGAAACGCTCGTAAAAACGCTTGCATGCAACAACTATATAGATTATTCCAAAATATCCCTATTTGAACTGGAATATTGTTTTGAAATGAAATGTCGAATGACTATTCTCTTCTTTTTCATCTCTTTGATACAGTAAACCTACAATAACGAATTCGAAGCATGTAGGTCATCTTTTGGCTTGGCATATGAATGAGAAAAGGGGAGAATCGGGGATATGTTACTTTTCGCTGAAACTGATTTAGCAGTAGGATACAAGGAACGGACAACAACTGGGGTATATGTCACGATCGAAACAATTGACAGTCGTACGATTACATTGGTTGCACCAGCAAACGCGGCAGAAGATATTTGTGACGAACTGTTTGCGACAGGTTTAGAGCAATTGTTTTCATTCAAGATGAATCCATCTACTTTACCTGTAGCATAAGAGATGAAATGTGCGAGAGAGGAAATCCTCTCTCGCTTTTTTTTGTGATAAAATTGATTAGATAAAAGGAGGGATGAAATGAAACGTCTCGTTTTCATTCTGTTGCTGCTTACTGTTTGTTTAGCAGGTTGCCAAGAAAAGAAACAACAGGCAACAAAAACCATGAACGAACCGATTCAGATTGCAGTCAAAACGACAAAGCAAGACAGTATGATGCAATTAGACATTTCCTTAACGAATCCAAATGATCACAGTGTAAACGTGACATATCCTTCCTCGCAACGATTTCAGGCTCAATTGATTGATGCGAAACAACACGTAACGTATGATTTTGAGAAAGAGCAAGTATTCACGCAAGCGATTGAGAAGGATACGTTCACAAAACGCGAAACGAAACAGTACACGGTTGAATTACCGATCTCCTCTTTAGGTGATAGCAAGGAAGTTCGCGTATCGACAATCCGCCAGTTCAAAGGAGCAAATGCAAAACAAACGACGGATCACCAAATGATTAATTCAAAATGACGATCAAAACGATGTGAAGGAGTGAATTTATTCATGCAACAAGAAATCATCCAAGTAACAGGCGTTAAACCTATCATTGATCCAGCCCAAGAAGTAAACGAGCGGGTAGCCTTCTTGAAGGCGTATCTCAAGCATACAGGGGCGAAGGGATTCGTATTAGGCATCTCCGGGGGACAAGATTCAACGCTCGCAGGTCGTCTATGCCAACTAGCAGTTGAAGAGTTGCGAAAAGAAGAGGGACAAGATGTCTCATTTTATGCGGTCCGCTTGCCTTACGGTGAACAACAAGATGAAGCAGACGCACAGGCAGCGTTGACTTTTATTCAACCGGATCATTCGCTTCGTGTGAATATCAAACCAGCGGTCGAAGCATCGATGCGGGCATTCGAAGAGGCGACAGGTGCAGAACTTTCAGACTTTAGCAAAGGAAATACGAAAGCGCGAGAACGAATGAAGAGTCAATATGATTTAGCCGCTCATTATGGCTGTTTAGTCGTTGGAACGGATCATGCAGCCGAATTCGTGACGGGATTCTACACGAAACATGGGGATGGTGCATGTGATTTAACGCCATTAACGGGACTGAATAAACGGCAAGGGAAACAACTCTTACGTTACTTGAACGCCCCAGAAGTCTTGATTGAAAAAGTTCCGACAGCAGACCTTGAAGAAAATCGTCCGGCACTACCAGACGAAGTGGCACTCGGAATGACATACGAAGAAATTGATGATTATTTGGAAGGTAAGTCGATTTCAGAAGCAAGTCAAGAAAAGTTAGAGACGCAGTATAAACGTGTTGGACATAAGCATCATATGCCCGTCTCACCACTTGATGAATGGTGGAAAGCATAATCAAAAATAAGGAGATATGATTTCATGATTGAAATCATGTCTTTTTTCATGTTCTTCGATTCTTCTCCGGTCGTTATGGGAAAAGAAGAGAAACGATGGTTGAGGAGGCGAGAGTATGACGATTGGAATCATAGGTGGAGGGTTATCCGGATTGACAGCAGCGGCGTTATTTGCAAAACAAGGAACACCGGTCACGCTCTGGGATGCTGGATTACTCGGAGGACGTGCCACCTCTCAAACCGTAAAGGGCTTTACATTTAATTACGGTGCCCATGCGATTTATGGACGCGATCAATCAATTCTTCGCAAATTAACGAAACAACTCGGTATCGAAGTGACGTGGCTTGATTTTTCAGCGAGTCGTGCGAAATATGAGTTTTCAGGTCATTTGACGGCTGTTCCTGCGAATGCCTGGGGACTACTGAAAACAGAAGTCATCGAAGGAACGAACAAAGTACGTTTTACATGGGAGATTATTAAAACGATTTTACGAGTCGAACGAGGGAATCCGCAACAATCCATCGGGCAATGGTTAAAAACAGAACGCGTCGATGAACAAGTGGCACAGTTGATGCTTGATTTGGCATCAACGAATTTTTTTACGGCAGAACCAGAAAAAATTCCATCAGATGTCTATTTCGAGTATTATCAAAAGCTTTTTCGGACGCGAAAGCCTGTCTCATACATCGAAGGGGGCTGGCAAGGGTTAGTACAGGAATTGGAACGGATCATCCTAGAGAATCGCGGAGAGATCTTGAAAAAAACAAAAATAACAGCAGTCGAATTGACTACGACAGGATTCTTGGTACGTGATCGAAAAAAACAAGAATGGAATTTGGAACGGATCATCTTTGCCGTACCACCACGTGAAATCTTAAAAATGGCGACTCCAACGACGATCCAAAAATTCGTGACACCGCATGCGAGTCATGAACCCGTCGAAGTTTTCGTGTATGATCTCGGACTTCAGCCTTATATCCAAACACCGTATTCATACATCTACGACCGTTCGCATCGAGCGTTCATCACGGATTTATCGCATTATGATGCAAGCCTCGCACCAAAGGATGGTCAAGTCCTTCAAGCAATCGCTTATCTTGAACACGATCGACTTGAGGATCCTGATTATATCGGACATGTTCGAAAGGGAATCGAACAGATGCTTGACGTTCATTTCACAGACTGGAGAGAACGTATCGTTGCAGAACGAACGATTAAACGAGCAGTCGTACAAGAAATCAAATGGAAAATGGGGCAAGGTCCTCTTGCGACTCAAATTCCGGGACATGCAGGTGTCGCTTTCGTCGGAGACTGGTGTGAAGGGACGGGACAACTCTCAGAGCTTGCGTTCTCAAGCGCCGTAAGTGTTTTCAATCGATGGACGTGATGTAAAACGACAAAAGAAGGAGAAGCCGAATTGACTTCTCCTTCTTTGTATTGACCAAAGATTCATATCTTACGCTTCATTGTTTGAACGTGCTGGATAGAACGCTAGAATCAAGAGTAATGTAAAGGCAATGAGACTCATCATCGGAATCGTCAAGAAACCGAAATAGTTGACCCATTTGATGAGACAGCCACTCGAACATAACGCTTCGCCATCGGGTAAACGCTCAAGGATGACATGGTACAAGGCGACACCAAAGCCGGCAAGCACATATAGGCGTACAAAGAGTGGATCGATCGTTTTCGACCGGAACAAGGATATGAGCAAATAAAAGGCTGTCGTATACATGAATAGTCGTTGCCACCAACAGAGAGGGCAGGGAATGAATCCACGAATTTCACTAAAATAGAGACTGCCAAGCGTTGCAATCGTTGAGATGATGAACATAAAATGATAGCGTGTCATATGTATCGTCCTTTCTAACGTGTTAAACTAATGCCATCTTATATCATGAGGAGTCGAATCTCACATTGCAAGTGTCGGAAATGGAAATGTTGATCACTTTATCGGAAGAATTGAATATGAGGCGAGCTGCTGAACGATTATTCGTTTCACAACCTGCGCTTAGTCAACGTCTTGTTGCGATTGAGAGACGCTGGGGAACCAAACTATTCATTCGTTCATCGCGTGGCTTAAGCATCACACCGCAAGGAGAAAAAGTGATTGGTCTCGCAAAAGAGATGAATCGGAAGGAACTCGAACTAAAAAGTGAATTGACGGCAGAAGAGGGTGCCGTTTACGGAACGCTTCGGATTGCTGTCGCCTCCATCATGGGACAATACTGGCTCCCGCGTGTCTTAAAACGATTCGTCGAGCGTTATCCGCATGTGCGTGTCCAGTTGGTCACCGGATGGTCAAGTGAGATGATGCGTCATATGTTAGAGGAACACTTTCATATCGGGATCATTCGTGGAAACCCGGACTGGAAAGGTGTTAAAGAGCGCCTTTTCTCAGACCCGCTCTATCTAGTTGATAGTGAGTTGACGTCGATTGAACAATTGCGTGTGACGGATCGCCCGTTCATCCAGTTCAAAAGTGATTCGACGTACTATCAAGAAATTTTAGAGTGGTGGCAAGATCGGTTCGCAAGTCCACCCTCTCGGACTTTGGTCGTCGACCAAATCGAGACATGCAAACAGATGGCGTTACATGGCATCGGTTTTGCTATCTTACCTGAGTCGACGATTCAGCAATCGAATGAAGTCATGCAGCTTCCGTTGAAGACATCATCCGGAAAAGTACTGAAGCGAGATACTTGGATCTTGTCCACGGAATCGATGCTTGAATTAAAACAAGTCCAAGCTTTTTGGGACATCGTAAAAGAAGAAGGAGGAAGTCAGTCAGATGGAATACGCCATTGAGATGCGGCGCGCGCTTCATAAAATACCGGAACCAGGGTTCAAGGAATTTAAGACGCAAGCTTTTATATTGGAACAAATTCGTGCATATCCGCCAGATCGTGTCACATATGACACATTTGAAACAGGTGTTTTCGTTCGAGTGAAAGGATTGACTGGAAACCGAACGATCGGGTATCGCGCAGATATTGATGGGTTACCGATTGAAGAAGCGACAGGGCTTCCGTATTGCTCAGAACACCCAGGGTTCATGCATGCGTGTGGTCATGACATGCATGCCTCGATTGCTTTAGGGTTGATGAAACGGATCGTTGAACTACCAGTCATGGATGATGTCGTCTTTTTATTCCAACCGGCAGAAGAAGGACCGGGCGGGGCGGAGCCGATGATTAAAAGTCCATTGTTTGAAAAATATCGTCCGAGTGAGATGTATGGTCTTCACGTTGCACCGGAATATCCAGTCGGTACGATTGCTAGTCGTCCAGGCGTACTGTTCGCGAGTGCTCGAGAAGTTCATATCACGATCTATGGTCAAAGTGGTCATGCGGCTTTTCCTCATTTGACGATTGATACAGTTGTTGCGCAAGCAGCCTTGATCATGCAATTGCAAACGATCGTCAGTCGATCCATTAATCCGATGAATTGTAGTGTCATCACGATTGGGAAAGTGGATGCAGGTATTCGTGAGAATGTCATTGCCGGTAGAGCGGTTCTTGACGGAACGATGCGTGCGCTAAACGGCGAAGACATGGAAAAACTCGAACGTCGTGTCCGTGACATCATTCGAGGAATCGAAGCTTCGTTTGGTGTTAAAATCGATCTGCAATTCGGTAATCGCTATTATGAAGTCGTCAACGACCGGCAAATCGTGGATAAATTCTCATCATTCGTAAAGATGAATGCCAACTATATCGAATGTGACGCGGCGATGACAGGGGAAGATTTTGGTTTCATGCTGAAAGAGATCCCAGGGATGATGTTCTGGCTCGGCGTCGATAATCCGACATCTGGTTTGCATCAACCAACATTAAACCCGGATGAATCAGCCATTTCTTTTGTCATTGATTTACTTGACCATTATTTCCGAGAGTATGTTTAAAAATTTTTATGAAATAATAAAGGATATAAAGCTTTCCCTTTCGAATTCAGGAATGGGAAAGTTTTTAATATATGTAGGAATAAGAGTTTTCGAACATTTTGTGAAAAAAATCACGTGTATATGTGAACAATTTGTTACATCAAACATTATAAACAGACACAAAGGGTTATGTTCTCTATGATACGGTTATAGACCATATAGAGAAGTATGTTTTAGGAAGAGGGGGCTAAATACATGTTCAATGATCCCGTAGTGCTCAGTCGATTGTTGACAGGGCTCACACTAGCGTTTCATATTATTTTCGCGACGATTGGTGTCGGAGTACCGCTCATGGTACTGGCAGCTGAATTCATCGGTCTGAAACGCAAAGATCCAGATTATATCTTATTAGCAAGACGGTGGACGCGTGGATACGTCGTTACCGTAGCAGTCGGTGTCGTAACAGGGACGGCAATCGGCTTGCAACTATCATTACTTTGGCCGTCACTCATGCAAGTAGCGGGTCAAACAATTGCTTTGCCACTATTTATGGAAACGTTCGCGTTCTTCTTTGAAGCGATTTTCCTTGGTATTTACTTGTATACGTGGGACCGGTTCAAAAATCCATGGTTGCACTGGTTGATTGGGATTCCAGTCGTCATTGGTGCGACAGCATCAGCGTTCTTCATCACGACAGTCAACTCCTTCATGAACTCACCAGAAGGATTTAAGATCGTCAATGGTACGTTAACGCAAATCGAACCATTAAAAGCAATGTTTAATACAGCGACACCGACGAAGGCGACACACGTCATCGTTTCAGCTTACTTGACTGTTGCCTTTATCTTGGCAGCAATCGCGGCGTTCCATTTGCTTCGCAAAAAGACACTCTCAGCAGCAGAGACGGCATATCATAAGAAAGCTCTTCGTCTCACTGTCATGGCTGGTCTGATTTTCGCGTTCTCGACAGCACTTGTCGGTGACTTCTCAGGGAAATATTTAGCGAAATACCAGCCAGAAAAACTAGCAGCTGCGGAATGGCATTTTGATACGACAAATGAAGCAGAATTGATTTTTGGTGGGATACTTGATCAGCAAGAAGACGGCAGTTATGAAATCAAAGGAGCCGTCAAAATCCCATATGCGCTCTCAATTCTTGCAGGTGGGGCTCCGAATACGGAAGTCATCGGTTTAAACGAATTCGCAAAAGAAGATCAAGCACCACTGATCGTCCACTATTTCTTTGATATCATGGTATCGATTGGGATGTACTTGACTGCTATCTCTGCTTTGTTCATCTTGGCATTCCGATTGAAAAAATTGAATCCATATAATAAGTGGATTTTACGAGGGGTGTTCATCGGTGGTCCGTTAGCGATGATTTCAATCGAAGCGGGATGGATGTACGCTGAGATTGGTCGTCAACCTTGGACGCTTTACGGTATCATGCGAACAGCGGACGCGGCGACGACTTCAACAGCGGTTGGTCCGATGCTCATTTTATTCAGTGCATTGTACTTGTTGCTTGGTACGATTTGTACGGTCGTCTTGTTACGGATGTTTAAGAAAAACACGGTTGGAAAAGAACTTCAAGAACTTGCTGAAAACCACCATGCACGCGGTGAAGCAATGTTCGTGGATGATAACAAGTAAGGAGGGAACGATTTGGACGTTCAAACACTAGGGATCACGGTCCTTTGGACTTTCCTGTACGGATATCTCATCGTTGCCTCAATTGACTTCGGTGCTGGATTTTACGCCTTTTATTCAAAATATACGAAGCGGGATCATCTGACGAATCGATTGATTCTTCGTTACCTCTCTCCTGTTTGGGAGGTAACGAATGTCTTCTTCGTATTCTTCTTCGTAGGACTAGTTGGGTTCTTCCCAGACTCCGCTTACTATTTCGGTACGGCACTACTCGTACCAGCGTCAATTGTTCTTGTCTTGATTGCGATTCGTGGTAGTTTTTATGCGTTCGCCAATTATGGATCAAACGACAGCATGTTCTACACATTTTTGTATGGAGCGACAGGGTTGCTGATTCCTGCTGCGATGTCGACAACATTGACAATCAGTCAAGGTGGTTTCATCCGCAAAACGAATGATACAGTTGAGTTTTTAGGAACGAAATTATTTTCGAACTTTTACTCGTGGACGGTCGTAGCGCTCGCTATCGTATCTGTCTTATACATCAGCGCGATGTTCCTCTTATTCTACGCGGATAAAGCGAAAGATGAGGGAGCTACGCCGCTTATTCGGAAATGGGCACTCTTTTGGAGTGGACCAACAATCCTCGTCTGTGCGCTCGTCTTCTTTGGACTGAAGAACCAAGCGGCATGGCATTATGAAAATATCCTAAACGGCAACTGGTGGTGGTTCGCTGCTAGTTTCTTATTTTTCCTCATTGCCGTGACACTCGTCTATATGAAGAAAAACTATGGCATCGCGTTCGTCGCGGTCATGTTACAGTATGCAGTCGCGTGGTTCGGTTACGGATATACACACTTGCCGTATATCTTGTATCCATATATCGATATCAACAAAGCAGTCGTAAACGAAACGATGGCTTCCGCACTCGTCGTCGTTTTCATCTTCGGACTTTTACTCTTAATTCCGGCGTTGTATTTGATTTTACGGCTCTTCTTGTTCGATAACGATTATGTACGTGGAAAATCATCAAAATAATGAATGGATAAACGCCTCTGCGATTCGCAGAGGCGTTTATAGTATTTTTAAATTGAATCGGGTACACTACTAATGAAGAGCGATTGTGAAGGAGAGTTGTGAAAATGAATGGAGAGTTTGCAGTAATCGGACTAGGGCGTTTTGGTGGCTCGATTGTCCGCGAATTATCGAAAAACGGCTATGATGTCTTGGCAATTGATTCCGATGAGGAACGTGTCAACGAATTCATGGGGATTGCGACACATTCTGTCATTGCCGATACGACCGATGAGAACGTTTTAAAAAGTTTGGGGATTCGAAACTTTGATCATGTCATCGTCGCTATTGGGGAAAACATTCAAGCGTCTATCTTGACGACGTTGATTTTAAAAGAGCTCGGTGTGCAATCGATCACCGTCAAAGCAACGAATGATTACCATGAAAAAGTATTGCGAAAAATTGGAGCGGATTTCATCGTTCACCCTGAGCGGGATATGGGGGTTCGGATTGCGAACGGATTGATGAGTTCGAATATCCTTGACTACTTAGACTTATCACAAGAATTCTCAATCGTTGAGATTAAAGTCAGTGATCGGATGGCAAAACAAACCTTGATTGATCTCGACTTACGAAGTAAATATGGAGCAAACGTTGTCGCCATCAAACGGGGTGAAAATGTCATGATCTCCTTGCAGGCAGATGAAGTCATCGAAAAAGGTGATTATCTCGTCGTCATTGGTGAGAACGAAGATCTTGATCGCTTAGAACGCGCGATTCATAAAGTAAAGAACTAAAAAAAGCTGAGGCATGCCTCAGCTTTACATCTATCTATTAGATGAGTTGGAATTCTTTGAGTCCATGTGCGATACCGTCTTCAAGAATTGGTTTCGTGACATAATCGGCAGCGGCTTTTGTTTCCGGAAGCCCATTGCCCATTGCAATACCGGTTCCGACATAGCGTAGCATTTCAAGGTCATTGAGAGCATCTCCAAAAGCGAAGGTATCCTCGCGGCGAATGTTTGTCAATTTCAAGAACTGTTTGATGCCTTCTGCTTTCGAGGACCCGACGTTGATGACATCCATCGCATGGGGATGCCAGCGAATGAAATCAAAAGCATCGTAACGTTTGATGTAATCTGCTTCTTCTTCTGCCGTGCAGTAGACAAGCGTTTGAAACACATCGTGAGACAAGAAGGCTTCTTCATCGTGAAGCGGTAACGGCATGTCGAGATCTCCGAGCGAATCAACGACATGAAAATCATTTGATTTCGTTGTAAAACCTTTTGTTTCGCCAAGATAGACAAGCGTATGTCCGTTTTCCTTTGCTTGTTGCGTCAAATGTGTCAGATCGACTTTAGGTTGTGGACGTTTGTAGATGATTTCGTTTTGATGAACGACAATTTGCCCGTTGTAACCGATGATCGTATCAATGTTGAGCAACTCACGAATCCCAGATAACATTGCGGGACCGCGTCCAGTCGCGAGCGCTACATATACACCGTTTTCTTGAAGTTGACGAATTGCCTGTTTTGTTGATTCCGGAACGAAATGACCATCATGCAATAAGGTTCCGTCGATATCGAAAAAGACGACTTTCTGATTTGCCATGGTTTCACCTTCTCTTTTTAATTGGTCGAAATGACCTGTTCATGTGAAAGTATAGCATAACCAAAAGCGTGTTGCCGGAAGGGAACATGCGGAATAAGGATGAAAAATAGTCCATGTATCGTGTATACTGTACTAAGGACAAAAAACAATGTACTGATAAGGAGTTGCTAGACATGATTTTTAAAGTATTTTACCAACCGCTTCGTTCGGAAGCACCTGTTCGTGAACGGACAGAAACGATGTATGTAGAAGGGGAAAGCATTCGTGACGTGCGATCAACGATTGACCACCTCAAAGAGATCAACATTGAGTTCATCCGCGAAGTTAGTGGAGAATTTTTGACATACGAACAACAACATCCTGACTTCAAGGTTGCGACGTTCGAATGAAGTTCGTCAAAAACCATCAAGCCGCCGTCTTCGCACTCGGTGGACTCGGGGAAATCGGAAAGAACACGTATGTCGTTCAATTCCAAGATGAAATCATCGTCATCGACGCGGGTGTCATGTTCCCTGAGGATGAATTACTCGGAATCGACTATGTCATTCCGGACTACACTTATTTGATCAAGAACAAAGATAAGGTCAAAGGGGTCTTCATCACGCACGGTCACGAAGACCATATTGGCGGTCTTCCTTTCTTGCTTAAACAAGTAAACTTACCGATTTACGCTGGAAAAATTGCAATGGGTCTCATTAAAGTCAAACTAGAAGAACACGGTTTGCTTCGGAATGCAGAACTTCATGAAATCGATGAAGATTCGATCATCAAGTTTCGGAAGACGAGTATCTCGTTCTTCCGTACGACACACTCGATTCCGAACTCGTTCGGTGTCGTCGTCAAGACACCACAAGGCAATATCGTGCATACAGGGGACTTTAAGTTCGATTTCACACCGGTCGGAGAACCTGCTGATTTAGCGAAAATGGCTGAACTTGGTAAGGAAGGCGTCTTGTGCCTCTTATCGGATTCTACGAACGCTGAAGTGGAAGGTTTTACGATGAGCGAACGTGTCGTTGGGGAAACGATTTCAGACATCTTCCGTAAGGCGGAAGGACGAATCATTTTCGCGACATTCGCATCGAACATCTATCGTCTCCAACAAGTCGTCAATGCTTCTGTTGAAGCAGGACGAAAAATCGTCGTTTTCGGACGTAGCATGGATAAGGTCATGATGATTGGTCAAGAACTTGACTTCATCAAGGCGCCGAAGGGTACGATCATCGAGCCGAACGAGATGAAGCGTTATAAATCAAACGAGTTGACGATCCTTTGTACCGGTTCACAAGGAGAACCGATGGCGGCCCTTAGCCGTATCGCAAACGGAACACACCGTCAAATTTCAATCATTCCAGATGATCTCGTCATCTTCTCTTCGTCACCAATCCCAGGAAACGTCGTTTCTGTCGGAAAGACGATCAATCAGCTATATAAAGCTGGCGCAGATGTCATGTACGGTAAACTGAATGATATCCATACATCAGGTCACGGTAGTCAACAAGAGCAGTTGCTCATGTTACGTCTATTGAATCCGAAATACTTCATGCCGATTCACGGGGAATACCGGATGCTGAAGAAGCATATGTCGCTTGCGATGGATGCTGGTGTACCGGAAGAGAACTGCTTCGTCATGGATAACGGTGAAGTACTGGCATTAGATGCGAATGCAGCCGCTATCACTGGGAAGATTCAAGCGAATGCCGTTTATGTCGATGGAAAAGGAATCGGTGATATCGGTAACATCGTCTTACGAGACCGCCGTATTCTCTCAGAAGAGGGACTTGTCGTCGTTGTCGTGACGCTTGACTCTAAAACGAATCGTCTCGTCTCAGGACCGGATATCATCTCGCGTGGTTTCGTCTACATGCGTGAGTCAGGTAATTTGATTAAAGATGCTGAACGTCTACTTAAGCGTTCGCTTGATCAATCGCTTGCGAACCGTAACACGAAATGGACGGACATCAAACAAGTCATCAATGATACGCTCACACCGTATTTAACTGAAAAAACACAACGTCATCCGATGGTCATGCCGATCATCATGGAAGTCTGATTCGAAAAAATCCTCGTTTCCGGAAACGGAAACGAGGATTTTTGTATTATGTGGCAGGACCATATTCCTTGAATGGTTCTTTTTTATCGATCCGATCATAGAACATGACACCATCCAAATGATCATATTCGTGTTGACAGACGATTGCTTTCATACCTTTTAAACGTAATTTTACAGGATTTCCGTTATGATCGATGCCAGTTAGGGTAATACGCATATAGCGCGGTACATGTCCTTCGACTTCACGGTCGACGGACAGACATCCTTCGCCGCCCGTTAAATACGTCTGCTCGACGGAATGACTGATGATTTTTGGATTATAGATACCAAATTCCAGCAAATCATCACCATCCGGTAAGCGGATTGCGAACATGCGCTTGTTGACACCGATTTGTGGTGCTGCAAGTCCAATGCCGCTTCGTAAATCGTATTTCTTCGCAATTTCATCATCTTGACTGTTGGCGAGGAACTCGCGCATGAGTCGCATCGTTTCCTTATCCTCATCGCTGAGAGGGAAGGTCACTTCTACTGACCGTTCGTGAAGAGCAGGAACGTCTTCGCGTACGATTTCATTCATGGTGATCATGAACAACACTCCTTTCGTCTACAAAAAGTATAGCATAGGAAAGTGGGGAATGATGACAACTAACACAGTAGGAAAATATCGAATGATACAGAAGATGGAATATTCTAGTTTTGTGATTGAATTCACAATGTGAAACGCGAAAAAAATAAAACATTTCCTTTGATTTTAAGGTGTTACAGATTTATACTTGTAACGTAATGAACAAGACACTATAACGTGTCGATTCATGATAATACAGTTTACTCAACTGAATAGGTACACAGACACATGTTCAAAGGATAGTCACACGGGACTTCGTTTTTTGGACACTATTGTCATGTGGGCAAATCAGTCAGAGGAATATTTCGCTGAACGCAGTGAAAGGATGAGGTGAAAAGATGAACGTAAACATGTTTAAAAACGTGGAAGAAAACTTTGAAACGTTCCGCATTCTTGACGAGAAAGGTGAAGTCGTCAATAAAGACGCTATGCCAGACCTCTCGGATGAAGAGCTTACGGAATTAATGCGCCGTCTCGTATACACACGTATCTGGGACCAACGTGCAATCTCACTTAACCGTCAAGGACGTCTTGGTTTCTACGCTCCAGTAGCTGGACAAGAAGCGTCAATGATCGGTACGCAATTCGCTTTGGATAAAGATGACTGGATTCTTCCTGGATACCGTGATATTCCACAAATGGTCTTCCATGGCTTCCCACTTTACAAAGCATTCTTGTTCTCACGCGGTCACATCACAGGTGGTCAGATTCCTGAAGGTGTTAACGTCTTAATGCCACAAATCATCATCGGTGCGCAGATCGTTCAAGCGGCTGGTGTTGCTCTCGGTCTTAAGAAAAGCGGTAAAGAACAAGTAGCGATCACTTACACAGGTGATGGTGGTTCTTCACAAGGGGACTTCTATGAAGGTATGAACTTCGCTGGAGCTTTCAAAGCACCTGCAATCTTCGTCGTTCAAAACAACCGTTTCGCAATCTCGACACCTGTCGAAAAACAATCTATGGCGAAAACAATCGCTCAAAAAGCTGTTGCTGCTGGTATCAATGGTATCCAAGTCGACGGTATGGACGTTCTTGCTGTATACGCAGCTACGAAACAAGCACGCGTAGAAGCACTTAACGGTGTTCCGACATTGATTGAAACATTGACTTACCGTTATGGACCACACACACTCGCTGGTGATGATCCAACACGTTACCGTACAAAAGACATGGATGATGAGTATCAAGCACAAGATCCACTCGTCCGTTTCCGTGCTTTCATGGAAGCAAAAGGTCTTTGGAACGAAGATAAAGAGAACGAAGTCATCGAGCAAGCTAAAGCTGACGTTAAGGAAGCACTTGCACAAGCTGACAAAGAACCAAAACAAAAAGTTACAGATTTCATCAACGTGATGGCTGAGAAGCTTCCACTAAACCTGCAAGAGCAGCTTGATGAGTATACAGCAAAGGAGTCGAAATAACCCATGGCACAAATGACGATGATCCAAGCGATCACTGACGCAATGCGCGTCGAGATGAAACGCGACGAACAAGTTCTCTTGTTCGGTGAAGACGTCGGTAAAAACGGTGGGGTATTCCGTGCGACAGAAGGTCTTCAAGATGAGCTCGGCGAAGACCGTGTCTTCGATACACCACTTGCGGAATCAGGTATTGGTGGTCTTGCTGTCGGATTCAGTCTGACAGGATTCCGTCCAATCATGGAAATCCAATTCTTCGGATTCGTATTCGAAGTATTCGATTCAGTTGCAGCACAACTCGCGCGTCTCCGTTACCGTTCAGGTGGCACATACAATGCACCTGTAACAATCCGTTCACCATTCGGTGGCGGTGTTAAAACACCGGAACTTCACGCAGATAACCTCGAAGGACTCATGGCTCAGTCACCAGGACTTAAAGTTGTCATTCCTTCAACACCATACGATGCAAAAGGTCTCTTGATCGCGTCAATCCGTGATAACGACCCAGTCGTATTCCTCGAGCACATGAAACTCTACCGTTCATTCCGCGGTGAAGTGCCAGAGGGCGATTACACGATCGAACTCGGAAAAGCTGATGTAAAACGTGAAGGTACAGATGTAACAATCGTCACTTACGGTGCGATGGTGCACGCTTCACTTAAAGCAGCAGAAGAGCTCGAAAAAGAAAACATCAGCGTCGAAATCATCGACTTGATGACGATCAGCCCGATCGATATCGATACGATTCTTGCTTCTGTCAAGAAAACAAACCGTGTCGTCGTCGTTCAAGAAGCACAAAAACAAGCGGGTATCGCTGCAATGGTTGCAACTGAAATCCAAGAACGTGCAATCCTTGACCTCGAAGCACCGATTCTTCGTGTTGCTGCTCCAGATACGATCTTCCCATTCGCACAAGGTGAAGACGTCTGGATCCCGGATCACAAAGATATCGTCGAGAAAGTCAAGACTGTCTACAATTTCTAAGAGCATTTCGGAAAATAAGGAGAGGGGTACATTCTCTCCTTGCTTCCGTTTTTACAGATAACAATCGACTAGAAGAGTGAACTAAAAGGAGGCATATTCAAATGGGTTTATTTGAATTCAAATTGCCGGATATCGGTGAGGGTATTCATGAAGGTGAAATCGTAAAGTGGTTCGTAAAAGCGGGCGACACTGTCAAAGAAGATGATGTTCTTCTTGAAGTACAAAACGATAAAGCAGTCGTTGAAATTCCATCGCCAGTTGATGGTACTGTTAAAGAAGTAAAAGTTGACGAAGGTGTCGTAGCTGTCGTTGGCGACGTCCTCATCACTTTCGAAGTCGAAGGCGAAGGTTCTGCTCCTTCTGAAGAAGCAGAGCAACCAAAAGCTGAAGAAAATGCGAAAGACGTTCAAGATACGGATCAAAAAGTGGAAGACAAACCAAACGAGGTTCAAATCCATAAATCAGAACGCGTCATCGCGATGCCATCTGTCCGTAAATATGCACGTGAAAAAGGTGTCGACATCCGTGAAGTCCAAGGTTCTGGAGACAACGGTCGTGTCGTTAAAGAAGACATCGATGCATTCGCAAACGGTGGACAAACTTCTGATGCATCAGCAACTGAAGAAAAAGCACCAGCTGCTTCTGCACCAAAAACAGAAGTGAAGCCATACGTTGCTGCTCAACCTGAACTTGAAACACGCGAGAAAATCAAAGGAATCCGTAAAGCGATTTCGAAAGCAATGGTTAATTCGAAACATACAGCTCCACACGTAACACTCATGGACGAAGTGGATGTTACGAACCTCGTTGCACTCCGTAAAAACTTCAAAGAAGTTGCGGCTGCTCAAGGTACGAAATTGACTTACCTTCCGTTCGTCGTAAAAGCATTGACTGCTGCTGCTAAAAAATACCCGGCAATCAACGCATCAATCGACGATGTAAACGAAGAAATCGTCTACAAAAACTACTTCAACATCGGTATTGCTGCTGATACAGACAACGGTCTTGTCGTACCAGTCGTCAAAGATGCAGATCGTAAATCGATCTTCGCACTTGCTGACAACATCAATGACCTTGCTGGTAAAGCACGTGACGGAAAACTTTCTGGCGACGAGATGAAAGGCGGATCAATCACGATCACTAACATCGGTTCTGCTGGCGGTCAATGGTTCACACCAGTCATCAACCACCCAGAAGTTGCAATCCTCGGTATCGGTCGTATCGCTGAAAAAGCGGTCGTCAAAAACGGCGAAATCGTTGCTGCACCAGTTCTTGCACTTTCATTCAGCTTCGACCACCGTCTCATCGATGGTGCAACTGCACAAAACGCGCTTAACTTAGTTAAACGCCTATTGAACGACCCACAACTTCTCATCATGGAGGGATAAGCAATGGTAGTAGGTGAATTCGCACAAGAAACAGATTTACTCGTAATCGGGGCTGGCCCTGGTGGTTACGTTGCTGCAATCCGCGGCGCGCAACTTGGTATGAAAGTAACAATCGTTGAACGTGAAAACGTCGGCGGTGTCTGCTTAAACGTAGGATGTATCCCATCAAAAGCCTTGATCACTGCAGGACATAACTTCCAGCACGCTAAAGGTTCAAGCGATATGGGGATCACTTCTGAGAATGCAACTGTCGATTTCTCGAAAGTTCAATCTTGGAAACAATCTGTCGTCAACAAATTGACTGGCGGCGTTAGTGGTCTTCTTAAAGGTAACAAAGTCGAGACTGTCGTTGGGGAAGCTTACTTCCAATCAGAAGATACAGTTCGTATCATCAACGAAGATTCTTCGACTCCTTACAAATTCAAGAAATGTATCATCGCGACTGGTTCGACTCCAATCGAACTTCCAGCTTTCAAATGGTCAAAACGCGTTCTTTCTTCAACAGGCGCATTGAACCTTCCTGAAATCCCGAAAAAACTCATCGTCATCGGTGGCGGATACATCGGGATGGAGCTTGGTACAGCGTATGCGAACTTCGATACAGAAGTCGTCATTCTTGAAGGAACAAAAGACATCCTTTCTGGTTTCGAGCCTGCTATGACACAAGTCGTCAAGAAAAAGCTCAAACAAAAAGGTAACATCACGATCCACAACGAAGCACTTGCACAAAGTGTGGAAGAGTCAGAAGATGGTGTTAAAGTAACATTCGAAGTCAACGGTGAAGCACAAACAGTTGAAGCGGACTACGTCCTCGTCACTGTTGGTCGTCGTCCTAACACAAGTGATCTTGGTCTTGAAATGGCAGAAGTCAAAGTCAGCGACCGTGGTCTTGTTGAAATCGACGATCAGTGCCGTACTTCAAACGAAAACATTTACGCAATCGGTGATATCGTTCCAGGACCACCACTTGCGCACAAAGCTTCATTCGAAGCTAAAATCGCTGCTGAAGCAGCTGCAGGACACCCTGCATACCTCGACTACAGCGCGATTCCAGCGGTCGTCTTCACAGACCCAGAACTCGCTACAGTCGGTTACACGGAAGCACAAGCGAAAGAAGAAGGACTCGACTATGTCGCGTCTAAATTCCCTTACGCTGCGAATGGTCGTGCACTTGCACTCAACGAGCCAGACGGCTTCTTGAAAATGATTACTCGTAAATCAGATGGTCTCTTGATCGGCGCGCAAATCGCTGGTACAGGCGCTTCTGATATGATCGCTGAAATGGGACTCGCAATCGAGTCTGGTATGACAGCTGAAGATATCGCACTCACAATCCACGCGCACCCATCACTTGGTGAAATCGCAATGGAAACTGCTGAAGTTGCAATCGGTAGCCCGATCCATATCATTAAATAATTCCGAAACACCTCATGCACGGGGAGCCGACCGTGTATGAGGTGTTTTTTTTGTTTTGTCTTGATTCAAAAAAGGAAAAGAATAAAAAATGGAGAGGGTGGACGCATATGAAATCCGTGACTGCCTTAGAGGAGCTGTATTACGTATCAGAGATGGATAAGGTTCGCTTTGTAGGCTGGACGACCGCATTCGCTCGCTATGATTTCGCTGTCATCTGTACAGGACAATTTTTTTGGAAAGTACTCGTCGTTAGTTTAACTGGTGGTCAGTCAGCGTTATTTGATCAACAGGATGTGTTAAATGGAGAAGTTTTAGCTCGTACTTTTGCAATTGAGCAAGAGGATGTTGCATTAATTGGTGAAGCATTAGCGGCATTCATTCCTTGTTCGCCAAACGATGAATATGCAGAATGAAACGATCCAATTAAAAAAGCAGTAATCCTCATCTAGTAAGGATTACTGCTTTGTTTTGTCTTCACCGAATTGCATTCGATTGCTGAATGACTTTGATCGTCTCGAGCGAATGATCCTCAAGACCTTGAACCGGAAGACCAGCTTCAATGTTTTCTTTAATATAGGCAAGATTGTCTGCCGTGATCATTTCGCCAGGAATAAAGATGGGAATACCAGGAGGATACACCATCATGAATTCAGCTGAAATCCGTCCGACCGCATCG
The DNA here is from genome assembly GCF_041945985.1 of Exiguobacterium sp. PHA03. NCBI lineage: Bacteria > Bacillati > Bacillota > Bacilli > Caryophanales > Exiguobacterium > Exiguobacterium sp. PHA03. Next base: position 1,363,067 of record NZ_JAUTYQ010000001.1, on the reverse strand, counting down.
ACTAACGGAATTGTCTCTGTTTCTTCATAGAAAGCATCACGTGGGCTGAGAGCGAGCGCTGGAATGTCTGGAAGGACGATTGAGTGATCAGTCGTTTCAGCGCCATTATTCTGATAGCGTGCAACAAGTAAAGACATCGCATGTAGGAATGCATCGATTGTCTCTTCCGAGTCACCAGAAGTGATGATGACAAGGATATTATTTAAATCAGAAAGTTCAACTTCGATCCGATGTTCTTCACGCAAAAACTCTTCGACAAGGTGACCAGAAATACCAAGTCCCTTAACGGAAACGAGCACTTTCGTTGGATCAAAAGCGAACGTCGCACTTGAATGAAGATCGGATTCGCCGAAAACGGCGAGATAAGGAAGCTTCGCTAATCCGAAACGCATCCGTGTCGCGAGTTCGAGTGCCCGACGATTCATCGCTTCACCGTTGATTGCAAGATGGCGCCGTGCGCAGTCAAGAGAAGCAAGCAGTAGATAGGATGTTGAAGTCGTCGTCAACATCGAGAGTACCGCTTGGACCTTATCCGGAGAGACAAGACCCCGGCGAACGTTTAAAACAGAGCTTCCAGTGAGTGATCCACCGAGTTTATGGACACTCGTTGCTGCGAGATCAGCTCCTGCTTGCATTGCAGATAACGGCATATCTTCGTGGAAGGCGATATGGACGCCGTGTGCTTCGTCGACGAGTACCGGAATACCCTTACTATGGGAAAGTTTGACGATGCTCTCCAAGTCGCCAGCAACGCCGAAATAGGTCGGGTTGATGACGAGCACTGCCTTTGTATCAGGATGAAGTGCAAGGGCACGTTCTACCGCGCTTGGTGTGATACCGTGTGCGATACCAAATGTCTCATCGAATTCAGGATGAATGAAAATCGGGTGCGCACCAGAAAGAACGATAGCTGACATCACCGATTTATGAACATTCCGAGGAACGAGAATTTTATCATCAGGTCCGACGACGCTCATGATCATTGCCATGATTGCGGTTGACGTTCCTTGTACGGAAAAGAACGTTTCGTCGGCATGGAAGGCTTGAGCTGCCAATTGATGAGCTTCCTTAATGATTGCCTTTGGATGATGAAGATCATCAAGGGGAGCGATATTGATTAAATCGATATCGAGCGCATTCTGACCGATGAACGATCGAAAGGCTGGATCCATTCCTTGACCATTTTTATGACCGGGAATATGAAATTGAATTGGTTGACGTTTCGCATGCGCGAGTAGCGCATCGAATAAAGGTGTATCGAGCTGTGTTAAGCTTTTTGTTTGCACCAGATTTCCCCCCCTTAAAACCGAATAAAAATACAATCAAACAAGCTAACTATAACAAGTTTTCGGACGGTTGCAACTGTTTTATGCTTCTTTTCCGTGTAAAATAGAAAAGTGCAGAAAGGAAGTGGGAATGATGGCATTGAATTATCCGCTCAATTCCGATTGGTCGACGGAAGAAATTGTGAAAGTCATCGACTTTTTCAATTTAGTCGAACAAGCGTATGAATCAGGTGTAGAACGACAACGTTTGCTCGAGGCATATCGGGAATTTAAGCAAATCGTCACCTCGAAATCCGAGGAAAAACAGTGGGATCAGTTTTATATGGAAGAGACAGGTTGCTCAAGTTATCGGACGATGCAACAGGCAAAACGCCAAGAAGATCCAATCGTGCGCATGAAAAAATAATGACATCATAAAAGATAAGACTCCTATGCGATCGTATAGGAGTCTTATCTTTTATACGGACTGGAAATGTGCGGAAAATGATCATCATTTGTTTAAAGTGGAAGGGAAGCGGCTATATACTACATACAAGACGTTATCCTTACAAATATGTGAAACTGTATTTTTTAAAATTAGATGCTTTACATCTAAGTTGAATCGTACTATTATTGATTCAATCCACTGATAAGTCGCAATTGTCTGACAAATTAAACTTCTGTTTATCCCGCGAAGGAGTGTGGTTACTGTGAAACAAGTGATAGAAGCATACAAGAGAAAAGATGCAGAAAAACGCATTCCTGTATTGCGTCTCGAAATCGACTATGAGCTTGCTACATTACATGATGCGATGGTGGCAAGTGACGCAGAAGCTGTTGGTGCAAGTAAAGAGCGCCTCGAAAAATATCGTCAAGAGATGGTACGTCTTGAAGCTTGATTTCAACGTCCTTTTCTCTACCTTATAATAAAATATCACTACTTCAACCAGCGAATCGTTCGCTGGTTTTCTTTTTTTGTTACTATAGAAGAAGCTGGAAACGATGATGAAGGAGTGAAGGAAGATGCAAATCGAGTTGGATGCGATAGACTTGATCAAGCGAGCAGGGAAATACATTCGCGAAAAGATTGATGTGTCGTATCACATTGAACAGAAAACCGGAAAAAGTGATTTAGTGACGGAGATTGATCAAGCCGTCGAGGATTTATTGATTAAAGGTATTCTAGATCGCTATCCGGATCATCATATTTATGGTGAAGAGGGGCGCATCGCTCGACCCGATACACTCGAAGGTACGATTTGGTTCGTTGATCCGATCGACGGAACGATGAACTTCATCCGTCAAAAGCGAATGTTCGCCATCTCAATTGCGATCATGATGGAAGGGGAATTACGGTACGGATTTGTTTATGATGTCATGGCTGACGAGCTATTTCATGTCATCAAAGGACAAGGGGCTTATCAAAACGGTATTCGGTTACCTCAACTGACAGAACGGAGCGTTAAGGAAGCGATCATCTGTATGAATGCTACCTGGGTGACGCCGAACCGTCGAATTAACACGGATCGTCTTGCTCCGCTCGTGCGACACGCAGTAGGTGTACGAGCGATTGGTGCAGCTTCCCTTGAACTCGCATGGACGGCTGCCGGACGCGTTGATGGATATATCACGATGCGTAACATGCCTTGGGATTATGCAGCCGGTCAATTATTGATTGAAGAGCTTGGTGGACGTGTCGGGACGATTACCGGAGAGCCGATGTCGTTTCTCGAGCAAACGAGTGTATTAGCAGGGAGCCAGACATTCGTTGAAGATGTATTGACGTTTGTACAAACACAAGAGGATTGAAAAAAGGTCCTTTCGTTTTAAACGAAAGGAACCTTCTCAGTCATGTTTGTTTGCGCAAACGTGCCTTTAAAACGAATCCGGCACCCATCGCAACTATCATCAAGACGACAGAGGCGATCGTCATCGGTACGTTTTGTTCCGCGATGAAAATGCCGATGCCTGCCATGGATCCTACTGCAAGCATGGCAAGTAACAAAAATAGTAGACGCATGTTTTTTCCCCCTCTACCCGTGAGTACGTTAACAGTGTAGCGTGAATGAAGAATAATGAAAAGGCTTTCGAGATGATGTCGAATCTTAGTCATTGCCAATTAGGACTCTACCTGTGCTATACTCTTAAAGTTGACCGAAAGTATGATAAGATTTATTTAAATGAATAGAAAGAGGTACACACCTATGACAACATTAGTACGAAATGATTTACGCAACGTTGCGATCATCGCTCACGTTGACCATGGTAAAACAACATTAGTCGATGAGCTTTTAAAACAGTCTGGTACGTTCCGTACGAACGAACAAGTCGAAGAACGCGCAATGGACTCAAATGACATCGAGCGGGAACGTGGAATCACGATTCTTGCGAAAAACACTGCAATCGACTACAAAAACACACGCATCAACATCGTTGATACGCCAGGACACGCCGATTTCGGTGGAGAAGTTGAGCGAATCATGCGTATGGTGGATGGCGTCATCCTCGTTGTCGATGCACGTGAAGGCTGTATGCCACAAACACGTTTCGTTTTGAAAAAAGCACTCGAGCAAGGACTTCAACCAATTGTCGTCGTCAACAAAATCGACAAACCGATGGTCCGTCCTCTTGAAGTCGTCGACGAAGTCGTGGATCTCTTGATCGACCTCGGAGCTGACGAAGATCAACTCGAATTCCCAGTCGTTTATGCATCGGCAGTCAACGGCTCAAGTTCATTCGAACCTGAATTAGATAAACAAGAAGATACAATCACGAACGTTCTTGATTTAATTCTTGAGCATACACCAGCACCTGTCGATAACACAATGGAGCCACTTCAGTTCCAAGTTACGATGCTTGACTATGATAACTACCTCGGACGGATCGGTGTTGGTCGTGTCTTCCGTGGCGAAATCAAAGTTGGCGATAGCGTTTCACTTTCAAAACTTGACGGTTCAACGAAGAACTTCCGTGTCACGAAGTTGTTCGGTTACTTCGGTCTAAAACGTGTCGAAATCGAAACTGCAAAAGCAGGAGACTTGATTGCGATCGCTGGTATGGAAGACATCAACGTCGGTGAAACAGTTTGCCCAACTTCACACGTTGATCCACTCCCATTATTACGTATCGATGAGCCAACGCTTCAAATGACATTCATCGTCAATAACTCGCCATTCGCTGGTCGTGAAGGGGATCTTGTTACTTCACGTAAAATCGAAGAGCGTCTTGAAAAAGAACTTGAGACGGACGTTTCACTCCGTATCGAAAACACGGATTCACCGGACCGCTGGATCGTTTCTGGTCGTGGGGAGCTTCACCTCGGGATCTTGATCGAGAACATGCGCCGTGAAGGATACGAAATCCAAGTATCTAAACCGCAAGTTATCATCAAAGAAGAAGAAGGTGTCAAAGTCGAGCCATTCGAACGCGTCGTCATCGATACACCAGAAGAGTACACAGGTTCTGTCATGGAATCGATTGGTCTCCGTAAAGGTGAATTAACGAACATGCAAACAATGGACAACGGTCAAACGAAAATGGAATTCATCGTTCCTTCACGTGGTTTGATCGGTTACCGTAACGAATTCCTTTCTGCTACACGCGGATACGGAATCATGAACCACACGTTCGAAGAATACCGTCCGTTCATCCAAGCGGATATCGGTGGACGTCGTAGTGGTGTTATGGTCTCAATCGAAACGGGTAAAGCAACTGCTTACGCGATCTCAGCTCTTGAAGACCGCGGAACGATCTTCATCGAGCCTGGTATTGAAGTATACGAAGGTATGATCATCGGCGAATGTAACCGTGATGTCGATCTCGCTGTCAACGTCGTTAAAGCAAAACAATTAACGAACATGCGTGCATCTGCAAAAGACTCAACGAACGTTCTTAAACGTCCACGTGTCTTCTCACTTGAAGAGTCGTTGACATTCTTGAATGAAGATGAGTACTGTGAAATCACACCACAATCGGTTCGTCTCCGTAAACAAGTCTTGAACAAAAACGAACGTGAAAAGCAAGAAAAACGTCGTCGTCTAGGTAAAGATTGAGTCTTGAACGAATAGGGGGATTGGCAATGAATGCACAAGCTGCCGTTGCTTCTGATTTTCCGAAATACGATATTCCGTTCATCGCGAAACTTCTCGGTGTCGGAAGTGATCCGAATAACATCGAAACGGGATTTTATCCTTTAATGATCACCGTCGTCATCTTGACGCTTGTCGTCTTTAAGTTAGGATTTGCTAAGGAACTAGCATGGTGGAAATCACTGATCGTCTATCTGTTGCTCGCTGTCTTCTCGGCAGCATTGACGCTTGTCTTCTGGACATGGCCGATTCCTGAAGTACTCCTTGCGATGGTCTTCGTACTTGGTATTTATCGCTTCCGGATGTGGATGGTCAAGCGTGAACGTGAACGGACAGCTTCTTGACGGAAGCATGTCATGAATCAAAAGAACGAATCTCTTCGGAGGTTCGTTCTTTTTTTGTGCTAATTCAGATGCATGATTTAAAGCGTAGCGGGAACAGGGATACTAAAAGGGGGGAGAAAACAGTGAAAATAAGGTATGTCATACCCCTGCTGTTAGCGGGTATTCTGATCGGCTGTACACAAACGTCAGAAGAATCGTCAACAAAGGAAACCAATCAGAAGACACAAAAAAACAATCAACAGGATTCAGGTAATCAAGAAGATACGCAATCATCACAAACGCAAGAAGGAGTCGTATTTAAAGAGCTAAACGCCCCATGGAATATCGTTCGCGAAGGAGAGACTTTTTATATTACAGAGCGCGAAGGAACAATCGTCAAAGGAAAACAAGGTGATTATGAGAGGATGCGCTTGCAACTGAAGAAAGATGTAATTGCTGAAGGAGAAAGTGGATTACTCGGTATGGTACTTGACCCTGATTTTAAGAATAATAAGACGGCATACGTCTATCATACGTATGCAAAACAAAATCAAGCGACCAATCGTGTCATTGCAATCAAAGAGGAAGGCCATCAGTGGGTCGAAGAGCGTGTGTTACTCGACGATATTCCGGGAGCGACGATTCACAACGGAGGACGACTTGAGTGGGGTCCAGAAGGTGCACTCTACGTCACAGCAGGAGACGCAGCAAATCCTGAACTGGCGCAAGACATCGATTCACTTGCAGGAAAAATTTTACGCATCACACCTGAAGGAAAACCGTTCAAGGGGAATCAAAAAGGCTATGTCTATAGTCTTGGTCACCGAAATCCACAAGGGCTTGTTTTCGTCGATGACCAACTGTATGCAAGTGAGCACGGACAAAGTGGACACGATGAAATTAATCGAATTGAACAAAAAAATTATGGATGGCCAACGATTGAAGGAACAGAGAAAGCAGAGGGACTCGTGACACCGTGGTACGAAGTGGGAGAGCGATCCGTTGCACCAAGTGGGATTGCAGAAGCGGATGATACGTTGTATTTTGCAACACTTGTAGGTCAACGATTACAAGCGATTAATCTAAAGACGAAACAGGTCAAAACGATTGTCGAAAATCAAGGGCGGATTCGCGATGTGTGGATTGATGAGACGTCAATTTATTATATTACGAACAATACAGATGGTAGAGGGACTCCGTCGACCGAGGATGATCGATTGGTTCGAATCAAGCGGTGAACAAAAAAAGGTCTGCCAGGGAAGTTTCCCACAGACCTTTTATTTACCAGTGTTTTCGTTTTGTTTCCCAAGTAGGGTATAAATGAAATTGTCCAGAGGCATGGCGTTCAAGTGTCCGTTCTTCTACGCGAGATCGACACTCATCACATAGATGGACACGAACTGGTTTATTGCGTAATCGCTTCGCCGTGAAGGACCAATCATCAATCGTCTCACGCTTATCGCAAATCGTACATTTCACTCGCATGTCGGGTCCTCCCTTTTTTTCTTAGTATATCATATTAGAAGATTATTCAGATGTAAAAAAGGGAATCGAGAAGTATATCTCGAAATATCATCACTAAGTCATAGAGGAGGTGATGTCATGGCAAATAAAGTAGAGCAACATCTCAGCTCACATCAAGTAGATGCGTTATCACAATTACCACTTGTTTTTTTGATCACGCATGATCAATCCAAACATTGGCCGATCACACATGCAATTAGTTGGGTATATGCGAAGGATTCACAAACGGTTCGTTTTGCGATCGAAGCAGATTCTCATCTCGTCAAAACGTTACGAGAACATCCGGTTTTCACCTTGATCTTCTTTGCAGAGCAGTCGACACACAGCTTAACGTGTACGGACGTCAAGGTGTTTACGCCGCAAGAACCACTTCCACTTTCGCTCTCTTTTTATGAGGGGCGCGTCGAAGAGGTACGTGACATCTTATTTTACGGAGCAGCTGTCACACAACGACCGACCATTGAAAAAACATACGATGAACAGGCAGCTGAACGGTTGGATCAACTTGTTCATCGCATCCTAAAAGCGTAACATTCATCACAAACTCGACTCTAAAGGGGCGAACGATGGAATGAAAAAAATATACGTACTTGATACCAATGTCATGCTGCACGATCCACTTTCTCTCTTTCAGTTTCAAGAGCATGATGTCGTCATACCAGCGATAGTACTAGAAGAACTGGATGGAAAAAAACGCAACATGGATGAGGTGGGGCGCAACGCACGAGAAACAGCTCGCATTTTAGACCAATTGCGGGAAACCGGTCAGCTTCATGCGGGAGTTCCGCTTGGTAACGGTGGCATTCTTCGCGTCGATATCGGTGACTCCATTTACGAGGGCTCGCCGTTTATCCATGAATCGAACGATAATAAGATTATCGAGCTCGCATGGTCGATTCATCGTGAACAACAAACTGAAGCGACGCCACGAGATGTCATTCTCGTCTCAAAAGATATCTTAGTCCGCGTTAAAGCGGATGCGTATGGATTAGTCGCTGAGGACTATATGACGGATCATATCGCTGACTTGACTGGTCTTTATACAGGATTCATCGAAGTGACCGTCGATCAAGAATATATCGATGCTTTCTATCAGGATAAACGACTTTCAGTTGATGTATTGCCGGAAAAAGTGCAACCGAATGAATTCATCATTCTAAAAAGTAATATGTCAAAAGCCTCTGCCATTGCTGTCGTTGATCAGAATTTGCCGATCATCCGGGCACTTTCGATCGATGTCGATCAAGTCTGGGGTGTTATTCCCCGAAACGTTCAACAACGGATGGCGTTTGAGTTATTACTTCGAGACGATGTACCGCTCGTTACACTCGTTGGGAAGGCAGGTACCGGAAAGACATTACTTGCACTCGCTGCGGGGCTCCTGCAAGTAGAAGACGAGCATAAATATAAAAAACTTGTCGTTGCTCGTCCAGTCGTGCCGATGGGAAATGATATTGGCTACTTGCCAGGTGAGATGGAGGAAAAGCTTCGTCCGTGGATGCAACCGATCTACGATAACCTCGAACATCTCTTTAATACGGGATCAGGAGACGAACTTGGTAACATTCTCGCGGGAATGAAGACGATTCAACTGGAAGCGTTGACATATATTCGAGGACGGAGCATGCCGGGGCAATTCATCATCATCGATGAAGCGCAGAATTTGACGAAACACGAAGTCAAGACGATTTTAACACGTGTCGGTGAAAACTCAAAAATCGTGTTAGTGGGTGATCCACAACAGATCGATCACCCGTATTTAGATGAATATTCGAACGGTTTATCCTACGCCGTAGAACGCCTTAAAAATGAGAAAATGACGGGACACGTCAAACTCGTCAAAGGGGAACGCTCGAATCTGGCGCGCCTCGCAGCCGACTTATTATAAAAAACGTGGTGCGTCTATTCAGGCGCACCACGTTTTCCTTATATGACGGTAACCGTGTGAACAGATTTGACGATCCGTTGTCCGTGCAACAGGTGAACGGGTCCATCTGCTAACACTTTGCCGTCTTGTGAGAACTGCAGGTACACTTCGTCGAGTTGCTCAAGTGGAAGTTCGACCGTTTCTTCACCTTCGAAACGAATAGCGGTCGCTTCCGGTAAGAGTTCAGCATTCCGGATGAACGGTGCGAGCGCCATGGCGAATGACCCTTGAAGCGCGGCTTCTTTTTCAGCGCGTGTCATCGGACGATTATGATCCGTACGACTGCCTTCCATGATGCCTTTATCCCACGCTGCCCCCATTTTCGCGTAGTACGCCTCTTGTTCGCTCGTATCTGCTGGTTGGCCAATCTTCTCAATCGCAACCTTTCGTTCATCAAAGATCCAAACTGTCGGATCAATCGTCAACTGGTGCCGTACTTTACCGTTAATCGGAAAAATCATTTGTTATACCCCCTAAATGTGTAAGTCCAACAAATCCATTATACCGAAACGTTGAATTGTTGGCGAAAGTAAGGTAAAGTTTAGCTATAACAGGAACGCGTCATTTGATGAGGAGGGATTGGATTGTCAACTGAAATCGAGACAGTTCATCGCCAGCGCGCTCTTGAGCTACTAGAAGCGGATGCACAAAAAATCCGCCGGTTGATCGAGGTCCAGCTTGCGAATTTAACGATGCCACAATGTCCTCTTTACGAGGAAGTATTGGATACACAAATGTTCGGATTGTCCCGTCAGATTGATTTTGCGGTACGTCTTGAACTGATTGATGCGGGTGAAGGGAAACAGTTGCTCGAATCACTTGAACAGCAATTATCTGATTTACATGATGCGGAGACGTGCTGATTTTCTACTCAAACGTGAAATGCGGCGTTTGGGTATTTTTTTTTAGAAAACGAAAAAAAGGACGTGTACATATGTTAGCGAAGTTTAAAGAAAAACGAGCATTTTTTGACTACGGTCTCTTCTTTACGATGCTCATCCTCATGGCGATCAGTACAGTCATGGTCTATAGTGCCAGCGTTTGGAACGGTGGCGATTATGCGAATACGTCCTTCTTTGAGAAGCAGTTGATGTTCGATGCGATGGCCATCGTGCTGTTCCTTTTAGTTTCGCAAGTGAATCATGAAGTATTTCGTGGACCAGTCATTCGTTTACTCTTGTACGCGATTACATGGTTGATGCTGATGGCAACACTATTTTCGGCTCCCCTAAACGGAGCTCGCGCCTGGTTGAACTTCGGTATCTTCTTAATTCAACCAATCGAGCTTTGTAAATTCGTGCTCGTCGTCGGGCTTGCCAGTTATTTTGATCAAAAGCACAAAGGAAAGATGGATGGCGTGATTGGGATTGTCCATCACTTCATCCATCGTCAAATTCCAGCGACGTCCCCCGGAAAACGGATTTTACTTAGTTTCTCGGACTGGATCTTGATTCCAATGCTTGTGTTACTTGCACCTTACGCGATCATCATTCGTATGCAACCGGATGACGGCGGATTATTCATTCTGTTACTCATCACGGCGATGATTTTATTTGCAGTAGGATTACCGAGTGGTTACATCATGTTATGTGTCGTTACCGTTCCGATCATCTTCTTGTACGCATGGAACAATTTTTCGGATAATCAGATGCAACGGATTCAAGCGAGTTTGAATCCCTTTCTTGACGCAGAAGGTAAGGGATATCAGCTCATCAACTCCGTCATATCGATTGCCCATGGGGGATTGTTCGGAGTGGGTCTTGGGAATAGTTTTCAAAAGTATGGTTATCTGCCAGAGCCTGAAACCGACTACATCATGTCGATCATCTCGGAAGAACTCGGCTTCATCGGGGTCCTTGTCGTACTCGGTCTATTGTTTTACCTGATGATTCAAGGGGCGATCATCGCTAACCGGTGTGTCTCACTTTATTCGAGCATGCTCGCACTTGGGATTTCCGGTATTATTTTCATCCAGACATGTATCAATATTGCAGCCATGTCTGGTCTGTTTCCAGGTACAGGTGTCACCTTGCCATTCATCAGTTACGGTGGGTCATCGTTACTCGTCATGAGTACGATGCTTGGTGTAATGGCAAACATTTCTATGCAAAACAAATATCGGGTGGCTTATCATAAAGAAGTGCAAACTGCACGTTCGATGAGTGCCACGAGCTCATTAACTAAAGGGGGAGCATCAGTTGACTAAAATCCAGAAGATTCTCGTAGCAAACCGCGGGGAGATCGCGATTCGCGTTTTCCGTGCAGCGACAGAACTCGGTATTCGTACCGTTGCTATTTATTCACGAGAGGACATGGGTTCTCTTCATCGTTATAAAGCCGATGAAGCGTACCGGATCGGAGAAGGAAAAAAACCGATCGAAGCCTACCTCGACATTGAAGATATCATCGCAACAGCGAAAAAAGCCGAATGTGATGCGATCCATCCTGGTTATGGATTCCTCTCTGAGAATATTGAGCTAGCCAAACGTTGCCGCGAAGAAGGAATCATCTTCATCGGGCCGCAAGAAGATCACCTGTATAAGTTCGGAGATAAGGTACGGGCACGGACGACTGCAATTGAAGCGGGTCTTCCTGTCATTCCAGGAACAGATGGTCCGATCTCATCAATTGATGAAGCGTATGCGTTCTCAAAAGAAGCAGGCTATCCACTCATGGTCAAAGCATCGCTTGGTGGTGGTGGACGTGGTATGCGTGTCGTCCGGACAGAAGAAGAGCTTCCAGACATGATTGAACGAGCGAAATCTGAAGCTTTAAAAGCATTCGGTTCGGATGAAATTTACGTTGAAAAATTAATCGAACGACCAAAACATATTGAAGTCCAAATCATAGGGGATGCACATGGAAACATCATTCATTTGTTTGAACGAGACTGTTCCGTACAACGACGTCACCAAAAAGTCGTCGAAGTGGCGCCATGTGTCACGCTTTCAGAAGAAGGGCGTAAAAAGATCTGTGACGCGGCTGTCACGTTGATGAAACATGTCGGATACGAAAATGCGGGTACGGTCGAATTTCTCGTCACACAAGATGAATCGTTCTATTTCATCGAAGTCAACCCACGTGTACAAGTCGAGCATACGATTACGGAGATGATCACAGGCGTTGACATCGTTCAGACTCAAATCCGTGTTGCTGAAGGCGAATCGTTACATAGCGACCTTGTCGGCATTCCACAACAAGAAGAGATTAAGATGCTTGGTTTTGCGATCCAGAGCCGAATTACTTCAGAGGACCCAGAGAACGGCTTCTTGCCGGATACAGGTAAGATTAAAGCGTATCGTTCACCAGGCGGCTTTGGCGTACGTCTCGATGGTGGGAATGCCTATGTCGGAGCAGAAATTTCACCGTATTATGACTCGTTGCTCGTTAAAATCTCGACGCACGGTTTGACGTATGACCAAGCGGTCGCGAAAATGCGTCGAAACTTAAGTGAATTCCGGATTCGTGGTATTAAGACGAACATCCCATTCTTGAGCAATGTCTTGAAACACCACGCGTTCGTCAGCGGCGATTACAATACATCGTTTATCGATGATACACAAGAATTATTCATCTTCCCAAAACGTCAAGACCGGGGAACGAAGCTGTTGACGTACATCGGAGAGGTTTCCGTCAATGGATTCCCGGGAATCGGAAAACTGGACAAGCCACTTGCGCGTGACGTCCGAATTCCAAAAAATCTTCCGGCAGACTACACGCCAGGCGCAAAAGCGATCCTTGATGCAGAAGGACCGGAAGCTGTCGCGAAATGGTTGAAAGCACAAGACAACGTTTTGTTAACGGATACGACATTCCGTGACGCTCATCAATCGTTACTTGCGACACGAATGCGGACGAAGGATCTCGTTGCGATCGCAGAGGCGGAAGCGAAACTGCTTCCTGAATTGTTCTCAGTCGAGGCATGGGGAGGGGCAACGTTTGATGTCGCGTATCGATTCTTATCAGAGGATCCATGGGTTCGTCTGATGAAATTGCGTGAAAAGATGCCGAACGTCCTGATTCAGATGTTACTTCGCGGTGCGAACGGCGTTGGTTACAAGAACTATCCAGATAATGTCATCCATACCTTCGTCAAGGAAGCGGCGCAAGCGGGAGTCGATGTCTTCCGGATTTTCGACAGCTTGAACAACCCGGAATCAATTCAACTCGCCATCGATGCGGTCTTGCCAACAGGTAAAATCGCGGAAGCAGCTGTCTGTTACACAGGGGATCTGTTCGATGCGAATCGTCCGAAATATCATCTGCCGTATTACGTCAATCTGGCGAAACAACTGGAAGAGAGCGGTGCTCACATCATTGCCATCAAGGATATGGCGGGTCTCTTGAAACCGGAAGCAGCCTATGCGCTTGTATCGGCACTTAAAGATGCAGTATCGTTACCAATCCATCTTCACACCCATGATGCGAGTGGAAACGGGATTTATACGTATGCGCGTGCGATCGATGCCGGGGTCGACGTCGTTGACGTCGCGGCATCAAGTATGTCAGGACTGACGAGTCAGCCAGCGGGTGGTAGCTTGATTCATGCCCTAAGTGGTCATCCACGTCAACCACTCGTCTCAGCACAGAAGTTCGAACAGATTTCGGACTATTGGCAGGACGTGCGTCATTTGTATCAAGCATTCGAACTTGATATGATCGCACCAAATCCAACCGTCTACGATCATGAGATGCCGGGTGGGCAATATTCGAACTTACAGCAACAAGCAAAAGCGGTCGGGCTTGCGGATCGTTGGTCTGAAGTCAAAGAAATGTATGCGCGTGTCAACATGTTGTTTGGCGATATCGTTAAAGTCACACCGTCGTCGAAAGTCGTTGGAGACATGGCGCTCTTCATGGTCCAACATCATCTGACGGAAGAAGACGTACTGCACCGAGCAAGTGGACTTGATTTCCCGGATTCAGTCGTTGAACTGATGAAGGGCGAACTCGGAACTCCGCCGGACGGTTTCCCGCAAGAAGTACAACGTGCCATCTTGAAGGGAGCTGCTCCGTTGACGGAACGTCCTGGTAAGATGATGCAACCACTCAACTTTGATGCAATAAAAAATGAGTTGTTTGAGAAACTTGAACGACCAGTCACTGAATTTGATGCTCTCGCTTACGCGCTCTATCCAAAAGTCTTTATGGACTACAGTTCGTATGTCGCGCGATATGGCGATATCTCGGTTCTTGATACGAATACATTCTTCCACGGTATGCGGCTAGGCGAAACGATCGAGGTCGAAATTGAACGAGGGAAGACACTATATCTCAAGTTGATTCAAATCGGTCAGCCAGACGATCACGGGATGCGGACAATCTATTATGAGATGAATGGTGTTCCTCGTGAAGTCGAAGTCAAGGACATCAGTATTAAGGAAAGTTCATCAAGCCGTCCAAAAGCAGATCGAAGTAACGCAAAACAGATCGGTGCGTCGATGCCGGGTAGTGTGCTGAAGGTACTCGTTGAGACAGGCACTCGTGTCCGTAAAGGAGAACAACTTCTCGTTACGGAAGCGATGAAGATGGAAACGACGATCCAAGCACCAGAAGACGGTGAGATCAAAGCCGTCCATGTTAAAGAAGGCGAAGCTATTGCGAGTCAAGACTTATTGATTGAATTCGTATAAGGTCACAATGAAAAACAGGCGCACGCTCGGCGGGCTGCCTGTTTTTCATTCAATATGTAATGGGAGAGGATGCGGTTGAACATCATTTGTTGGATTCGAAGCGATTTTCGATTACAAGACAACCACATGTTGGCACGTGCGATTGAATTACTGAAGGAAAATCCAAAAGCGACAGTCGAGTTCGTCTTTTGGCTCAATCCAGATTACATTGGAGAATACGAAGCGCGGCAACAATATTTCTTTCAAGCGCTCGAATTGTTTTCAGATGATTGTAAAGAAAAAGAGATACCGATTCGCTTCATCGAAGGCGATGAACAAGCTTTCTTAGATGCAACCAATGATGCGGACGTTTTGTTATTCAACGCGGAATATGTCGAACCATTCAAGGCGCGGGATGAGGGAATCATCAAAAAACGTAAGGAACGACAAACGGAGCGCTTGTTAGACCGGCATCTGCTCCATCCACATGACATTAAAAAGCAGGATGGAAAGTTCTATAAAGTATTCACGCCGTATAAGAATGCGTTCATGAAAAAAGAAATTCCAACACCCTATGATGTGAAGTGGCAAACGCTACGGGATCATTATCATAAGCGCCAGCACACTAATAGTTTTATTGATGCCTATTTTAAAAAGGCACAGTCTGATGCGGCATTTCATCCGGGTGAGAAGCAAGCGAAACAACGCTTAAAGAAATTCATCGAGCAATCGCTTGAAAACTACGAAGAGAATCGCGATCTTCCAGCGATGGACGGTACGAGTTTACTCTCACGTTATCTACGGACCGGTGAGATCGGGATTCGAACGGTCTATGCAGCTATTCAAGATGCAAAAGAGTCGAAAGGGAAGCAGACATTCATCACCGAACTCATCTGGCGTGAGTTCTATTACATGATTTTAATGCACTTCCCGGAATCGAAACGACAAGCGGTCAACACCCAGTACCGAGAAATCGAGTGGGAAGAAAACGAGGACGGATTCAAGGCTTGGTGTGAAGGGAAAACCGGCTATCCGATCGTCGATGCAGCGATGCGTCAATTGAACCAAACCGGTTGGATGCATAATCGTCTGCGGATGATCGTCGCGTCGTTCCTGACAAAAGATCTATTGATCGATTGGCAAAAAGGGGAACGTTATTTCCAACAGAAACTCGTCGATTATGAAGCGGCTTCGAACATCGGTGGTTGGCAATGGGCGGCATCGGTCGGGACGGATGCCGTACCGTACTTCCGAGTCTTCAATCCGACGACACAATCAAAGAAGTTCGATAAGGACGGAGAGTTCATTCGGCAGTATGTCACGGAAATCAAAGATCTGTCGAAGCAATATATTCATGAACCGACGCAGCAACAACGAGAAGACTCTGGATACCCAGAACCAATCGTTGCACATGATGAAGCGCGAAAGCGTGCAATCGCTCGATTCAAATAATGAAAAAAGGATATTCCTCAGCGGAGGAACATCCTTTTTTTTACGACCTTATTGAAGACGGCTATTTGCTTTACGTGTTCGGAATGCATGATACGTCAAGTAGGATAAGACACCGAAATAACACGTAATCAAGAAGGCGTGCAGTAACGGTACATATGTTGCATGTCCACCGAGAACGATCCAAGCACCTGTAGCAACTTGACACGAGATGAAGAACGTCGCGAATGCCATGCCGATTTTCGTCGTCCGGTGTTTTAAGCGAATGGCTGTAATATGAACGAACAACGTATAGAGGAATAATAGCCCAGCCATGATTCGGTGAATCATTTGGACCCAGGCTTCGAACGTCATCGACGGTTGGGAACAAACGGGCCAACCCACACACGCATATGTAGCGCCAACATGGCGAACGTAAGCACCAGTATAGACGACGATCAGCGTGTAGACGAGCAGACCGTACAAGAGCTTACGCAAGAATGCTGGGACAGATTCCCTGAATTCCTGACCAGGACGCTCCATGATCAATATCGTTAAAATCAATAAGGCAGCAAAGGAAATCAAGGAGATACCAAAATGTAACGCCATGACGAGATCTGATTGTTGCCAAACGACAGCTCCTGCTCCGACGATGGATTGAATCAACATGAAGATGAAGGCAAGAAATGCAAAAATCTTCGTATCTAATCGATCCTTAAAGGCAACGAGCGTCCAGAGACATAAGGCGATGATTAGGAGTCCAACGACTCCGGTCACAGCGCGGTGACTATATTCAATCATCGTTTCAACACTTGGGTTTGTCGGGATGAGTTCCCCATGACAGAGTGGCCAATCTGTTCCGCAGCCATCTCCCGAGTCCGTTTTTGTGACTGTCCCACCCATCAGCAAGACGATCATCATCGTAAACGTGACGAAGGCTGAAAACATCGAAAGCTTTCGATTCAAGATTTGGACACCACCTTTCTAAAAAATACGAAATACATGGATTTCCATAGGACTAGTATCGCATAAAAAGTCTCGAAACGCTTGCAATCTTTTAGAACAACGCTATTCTAGTATTAGGTAAATATGGTGAACTGTGATGAAAATCACATAGATTTCACATTTTGTTCATTATGTCGAAAGTATTTTCATACGTCACGGTCCTAAATATGTGGTATCTTTTATAGAGAAAAGGACGTTTCGTGGCATGTCTGTGTTATTTCTGTGAAGAAATTACGTGAAGCCTAGGTGCTACACGGAAGCAGATGGTGAAAAGGAGGGAACAGCATGGCGAAAGTTACTGGAGAGGCACTGGATATGGCAATCGAGCAGGCGGATCAGCCCACATTCAAGGACTATATCACCCTAGCAAAAATGGGGATCGTCCGTGCCAATCTGATTACGGTCTTCGCAGGGTATGTCGTAGCGGCATCGTACATAACGGATGATGTCCTATTGTATCTATGGCAAACCAAGTGGATGTTACTGTGGACGCTTCTCGGGAGTGGATTAGTCATTGCCGGAAGTTGCTACCTCAATAACTACATTGACCGGGACATCGATTATAAGATGGAACGGACGATGGGAAGACCAAGCGTTACTGGGAAGATGGATGGACAGCGAATACTCGCGCTAGGACTCGGGATTCTTGCGACCGGTACGGTATTGTTGTTGATCGTCAACCATGTGGCGGCAGTGTTCGGATTGATCGGATCATTCGTTTACGTCGTGATTTATACGATGTGGTTAAAGCGAACACACACGATCAATACAGTCGTAGGTGGTATATCAGGAGCTGTGCCACCAATCATTGGATTTGCGGCAGTCACTCCGACGCTTCACATTGATGCGTGGATTTTATTCCTCATCATGTTCGTGTGGCAACCACCACATTTCCTCGCACTCGCGATGCGACGGACAGAGGAGTATCGGGCAGCAGGTATCCCGATGTTACCTGTCGTAAACGGATTCGCGATCACGAAACGACAAATTGTATGGTGGATTGCAGTACTTATTCCATCATCACTCCTCTTAGCACACTATGGCATCATCTACATGATCGTCATGGCATTGCTCGGTGGATATTGGCTCTATATGGGACTGAAAGGTCTGAAGATCCAAGATGAACAAGCCGAAATCAAATGGGCGTCGAAGATGTTCTTCTTCTCACTGTTTTATTTCACGGCTTGGATCGTGACGGTCGTACTCGTTTCTTTCTAAAACGATTTGACATAATTCACGTACACCATTACGAAAGACAAAATTGGGGACAAAGAAAGTGGGGATGGTTGTGAAAAAATCAGTAAAAATGCTCTTCCGGCTTCTTCCAATCGGCTTGATGGCACTCATGTTATCAGGTTGTGGAATTCCGGAATTGTCTGCGCTACAGCCTCGCGGAGAAGGCGCTGAAATGCAACTTGAGATCATCAAGCTTAGCTTGTGGGTCATGTTGTTCGTCCTTGCGATCGTAGCCGTCATTTATATTTACGTACTTATGAAATTCCGTCGTAAATCAGGTGATAACACGGTTCCGAAGCAAGTCGAAGGGAACCACACGCTTGAAATCATCTGGACAGTTATTCCGATCCTTCTCTTGATCGTTCTTGCAATTCCGACGATCAAAACAACGGTTGAACTTGCGGATGCAAAAGAAGCGAAGAAAAACGAACAAATCAACGTTACAGCGAACCTTTACTGGTGGGAATTCGAATATCCAGACAAAGGTGTTTCGACAGGACAAGAACTTGTCATCCCAGTCGGTAAACGTGTTGCGGTTAACTTGACGTCTAAAGACGTCATTCACTCATTCTGGGTACCGGCTCTTTCTGGTAAGACAGATACAAACCCAGGTCTTGATAACGAAATGTGGTTACAAGCAAAAGAAGCAGGCACGTACTACGGTAAATGTGCCGAGTTGTGTGGTCCTTCTCACGCATTGATGGACTTTAAAGTCGTTGCGATGGAGCAGGATGACTACGACAAATGGTTGAAAGACATGAAATCTGCAAAAGAAGCAGAAACAAAACAGCTTGATAAAAAGAATGAAAAGAACTGGACGACTGGTGAGCAAGTCTACGCCCAGAACTGTCTCAGCTGTCATGGCGGCGGGAAAGTCGCACCTAGCTTGACGAACTTCGGTGATCGTCAGCGTATCGCGGGTTACCTCAAGCATGATAAAGAAAACCTCGAAAAATGGATTCGCGATCCACAAAAAGAGAAACAAGGTACAAAAATGCCTGGATTCTCTGAAGATAAGATCAGCGATGAAGAATTGAGCGAATTGGCAGATTATCTATTGGACAAAAAGCTCCAATAATTTTTTAAGGGGGAATCATAGTGGGGACACATACTATGGGTATGCCGCAGAAAAAAAGCGGCATCATGGACTGGCTAACGACAGTCGACCATAAGAAAATCGGGATTCTCTACATCATCTCTGGATTGTTCTTCCTTCTAGTTGGTGGCGTAGAAGCCCTAATGATTCGTTTTCAATTGATTAAACCGATGAACGATTTCGTCAGCGGTGAACTTTTTAACCAATTGATCACGATGCACGGTACGACGATGATCTTCTTGGCAGCGATGCCGATGTTGATCGGTTACATGAACGCAGCAGTACCGCTTCAAATCGGAGCACGCGATGTTGCGTTCCCATTCTTAAATGCACTTGGTTTTTGGTTGTTCTTCTTTGGTGGAGTCTTACTGAACCTTTCATGGTTCTTCGGCGCTGCGCCAAACGCAGGTTGGACAGCTTACGCACCACTCTCGACAGTACCAGAGTCGCTTGGTGTTGACTTCTACTCACTCGGGTTACAGATTTCTGGTTTCGGTACACTTATGGGGGGGATCAACTTCCTCGTTACAATTTTGAACATGCGTGCACCAGGTATGAAACTGATGCGGATGCCGCTCTTCACATGGACAGCATTCGTTGCTTCTGCCTTGATCGTTTTCGCATTCCCACCACTTACGGTTGGATTGTTCCTCTTGACGTTCGAGCGACTCTTCGGAGCGCATTTCTTTGACCCGGCAGCGGGCGGGAACATCGTCATCTGGGAACACCTCTTCTGGATCTTCGGTCACCCGGAAGTTTACATCTTGATTTTACCGGCATTCGGTATCTTCTCTGAAATCATCCCTACGTTTGCTCGTAAACGTCTCTTCGGATACACGACGATGGTCTTTGCGACGATGTTGATCGGTTTCCTCGGATTCATGGTATGGGTTCACCACATGTTCACAGTCGGTCTCGGTCCGGTTGCGAACGCGATCTTCGCAGTAGCGACGATGGCGATCGCTGTACCGACAGGGGTCAAGATCTTCAACTGGCTCTTTACGCTATGGGGCGGGAAGTTGACGTTCCCAGTCGCGATGCTTTATTCGGTCGCCTTCATTCCATCATTCCTTGTTGGTGGTATGACAGGGGTCATGCTTTCAGTAGCACCTGCCGATTATCAGTACCACGACAGTTATTTCGTCGTTGCCCACTTCCACTACGTTATCGTTGGTGGGGTCGTCTTTGGTCTCTTCGCAGGTCTTTACTACTGGTTCCCACTCATGTTCGGGAAACAACTCAACGAGTTCTGGGGTAAAATTCAATTCTGGTTGTTCTTCATCGGCTTCCATTTGACATTCTTCCCACAACATATTCTTGGTCTTACAGGTATGCCACGTCGTGTCTTCACGTACTTGCCAAACCAAGGCTGGGAAACAATGAACTTACTTTCTTCAATCGGTGCAGCCTTCATGGGTGTGTCGACGATCATTCTCGTCATCTCGATCGTTGCCGCATTGATGTCAAAAGAATATGTAAAACGCGACGTATGGGGCGATGGACGTACGCTTGAGTGGACACTTCCTGTTCCAACTCCAGAATACAACTTCGCACAAATTCCACTCGTCAAAGGTTTAGATACGTACTGGCTCGAAAAAATGGCAGGTAACAAAACAGTCTCTGTTTCGGAAGAAGTCGGTGATATCCACATGCCGAACAACTCGATCTTGCCGTTCGTTATGTCAGTCGGTCTGTTCCTTGCAGGTCTTGGATTCATTCTTCGCCTAGATTACGGTACTGTCGGTCTGGTCATTGCCTTGATTGGTCTTGCGATGACATTCATCGCGATGTTCTTCCGTTCTTGGATCGACGATGAAGGATACTACATCCCGAAATCAGTCGTCGAAGAAGATCTACGCCTTGAAGCAGAAAAGGAGGCGAAGTAAGATGGGTCATCATTCAGTACCAAACAACCCGATCACGGGTATTCCGGATCATGTTGAAAAAGCAACACTTGAGGGTAAGAATAAATATGTAGCCTTCTGGTTCTTCCTTGGAGGAGAGACGACTTTGTTCGCCTCTCTCTTCGGAACATACATCGGACTTCATAACTCCGGTGCTAAAGAAGGTCTACGCAGTTATGACATCTTCGAAATGGGTCTCGTCTTCATCATGACGATGCTCCTCTTGACAAGTTCGTTGACAAGCGTTCTTGCAATGATGGCAATGAAACGTAACGATGTGAAAAAGATGAAGCTTTGGCTCATCATCACATTGCTTCTCGGTCTTGGATTCTTAAGTGGTGAGATCTATGAGTTCAATCACTACTACCACATCGGTCATACGTTTACGTCGAGTGCATTTGGTTCTGCCTTCTATACACTCGTTGGGTTCCACGGTGGACACGTCTTATTTGGTCTTCTTTGGATCTCGACATTGTTGATCCGGAACTGGAATCGTGGCATTACAGTCGTGAACGCGCCGAAGTATTATGTTTCAAGTCTTTACTGGCACTTCATTGACGTCGTCTGGGTCTTTATCTTCTCAGTCGTCTACCTCATGGGGATGGTGAAATAAGATGGAAAAACACGAACCGCAATTAACACGCAATCAAGTCGAACTCGAAATGAAAGCAGAACGTGGTCGTGAGACTCAACTGCAACTCATCAGTTTCGCACTCATGATTTTCTTGACGCTCATCGCTTTCGGTGCAGTCATGGCAGATCTCATGCCTCACTGGGCAGCTGGTGGATTCTTGATCATCATGGCAATCGTTCAAGTTTATCTCCAGCTTTATATGTTCATGCACATGAACAATAAAGGCAACACATGGATCAAAGTTATGATGGGTCTTGGTATATTCGTCGCCTTGACGATCGTCGCAACGCTCCGTCTGTTAATCTGGTAAGAAATGTGACCATTCTGCTAACGTTTAGCAGGATGGTCTTTTATTTTGGAATCGTTTTATGAGAAACCTTTACAATGAAATAGGGGAACGGTAATCTTAGTTTGTAAGAGAAAGGAACGGGGTGAAGAAATATGTTAGGCAATTTAAGGGGAGCACTTTCGCAATTCGAATGGACTGTCTTATGGAGTCCGTATTATGCGTTGATACTCGTTGGATTGTATATCCTATATGCTGTCGTGACAGAAAAGCTGCGTCGTCCGGACGAGCCGGAAACAACGCTCGGACAAAAATTTTCGATGCTCGCGGCATTGGTCGTTTTTTACATCGGTTTTGGAAGTCCGTTAGACCTGCTAGCGCATATCACCTTCTCTGCACATATGTTGCAGATGGTATTCGTCTATATGGTCGCACCGCCGCTCTTGTTGATTGCACTACCAGAGTGGCTTTATAAGCGCTTGTTCAATATACCGTATCTTGGGAAGATTCTTCGTTTCTTCGTCAAGCCGTTGATTGCACTCGTCGTCTTTAATGCCTTGTTTACGTTTTATCATATGCCATTTATTTTTGATTATGTCCTGACGAACTATACCGTTCACCGTCTGTTCCATGGAACACTTATTTTCTTGAGCATGACGATGTGGTATCCGATCATTGCACCCGTCAACGAAAACGATAGTTTGTCTGACCTGAAGAAGATGGTCTATATCGTCGCGAACGGTGTCTTATTGACACCTGCTTGTGCGTTCATGATCTTTAGTCAAAGTTTCCAGTATCAAGCGTATCAGGATCCAGCGACGTTCGCGAAAGTACTCGCTTACTGTATGCCGAACAATGATTTGAGCGGGTTGAATCTGGAACGATTGCTTGGAACGACTGATGACTTACTAGAGGATCAACGCTTCGGTGGTGTCCTGATGAAGCTCGGTCAAGAACTCGTATACGGTCTATTCTTCGGATTGACCTTCTTTACATGGGTACGCCGTTCGAAAAGTACTGCCGTGGATGAAGGCATGTCCTTCACACCAAAAGCGGATTAAATTGGAGGAAGTTGGAACATGAGTTATTTGCCGTTGATTTGTGTATCGCTGATTGTCATCAGTGCGATTTTCGTAGCGATTGGCTGGTTCTTGATTGCTCAGACACGTCGCAACATGAAAGCTCACCAAACCGTGATGACAATCGCTGCTGCACTCGCTTTACTGTTTTTCATTATGTACGCCTTACGGACGATTCTACTTGGTAATACCGCTTTTGGTGGTCCTGCATCCGTCAAGCCATATTACACAGGATTCTTGATTTTCCACATCCTACTTGCGACATCCGGTGGGGTGCTTGGATTGATGGCGCTCTATCATGCCTATAAGAAGAACTTTGCGCGTCATCGTAAAATCGGACCAGTTGCTTCGATCATTTGGTTTTTGACGGCAATCACCGGCGTCATCGTCTATTGTCTATTATATGTCGTCTACGATCCTGGTGAGACGACGAACGTATTCCGGGCGATCTGGAGTCATTAAGGGGGAGCCAACTTGAAAAAAAATAGTTACTTGACGGTTGCTGCCGTTGTCCTCATCTTAGTTGCGGCAGCCGGGGGATATTATTATTTCTTCATGAAAGAAAAATTGCCTGTTATCGCTGAGCCGACACCATTTGAATTAACGAACGCCGTGAACGGTAAGTCGTTTAACTCGGAAGATGGAAAGGTCAAGGTATTGACATTCTTCTATTCGAACTGTCCTGATATTTGTCCATTGACGCTAAATGATTATCGGAAACTAGAGAAAAAGCTTCGTAGCGAAGAGCTATATGGAAGTGACGTCGAGCTCGTTGCAGTGACAGTCGATCCGAAAGTCGATACACCGAAAGTCTTAAAAACGTATGCTTCCAACTTCGAAGCAGATGCTGAAGGATGGAGAGTACTGACAGGAGACCCAGTCGTCATCGATCGTCTGACACGTCAGTTGAACTTCTATTATTCAAAAGCAGAAAGCGGCTTAGTGACACACGGGACGCAAATGTTTATTTTAGACCGTGAGAACAAAGTTCGGGCGATCTCTTCGATGGCGAAGACACCGGACGAACCAGTCGACTTGGAAGAAGTCATGTCTTCAGTCACACAACTAGCGAAGGAGTGAAGGAAGATGACTTATGAAGATTACATGCAAGGAGATGTGATCGTCTCTGTTCAAGCAATCGAGGAGTTACTCGCTTGTACGATCGAAGATTACGGGGTTCGACACTATCGGATTAAACGGATGGACTGGGAAGAGATTGCTTTTAGTGTAAAAGTGGATGTCTCAGCGACGTCACTGCATGCGCTCTATCAACATGTACGTCAACAACTTAAGATTCAACTCGGCGATGACGTCGTGTCTTACGTACAATTCGTCACGCGCTAAGATAAAACACACGAACGCTGCGCAATCACTATACAGATAGGTAATAAGCCGATGACTTCATAAGTAGTACGAAGTCATCGGCTTTTTTATTGGAAAAAAGACCGAAAAAAATAGAGGTCCCGATTGGAACCTCTACGTGTAGCTTATTTTTCAAGTGTTTCAAGCAGTGCTGCTAAACGACGTTCGCAGTCCTTGACGATTTCCGGTGGGAACGTCTCATCATACTCGACGCCGTGTGGATAGTAATGTTTCCCTAGAAGTGGTGTCATCATACGGACGACAGCGTGACGGTCTTCGATCTCACCTTGGATCGCATAGACTGGAACACGGAGATAGAATACTTCGCCTGTTGATTGTTTTTCGTATTTCATGTCGTACATCGCACGTTCGTAATCCCATTGTCCTTCGCGAACGAAACGGTGATGATCCATAATTGTTTCAAGAAGACCGAACTTCAGTTCCTTGCCTTCGATGCCATATTGTTCAAACTTCATGTTTGAATCCCCCTATACCCCAGTTTGCTAGTAGATACTAGTCTTTCCAAACTATCATACCATAATGAATGAAACGATGACGTAAAAGTTGTGAAGTCATTTTGAAGAATTCATGAACTTCCGTATTTTCGTTCAACGTACTCAAGGATCGTATCTGGTGCATGAATGCCGAGGTGATTAAGTCCTTCACCACCAAAGAAGACGTTGAACTCGAGAACGTACCATTGTCCGTCGCGGATGATAAGATCAAAACCAGCGTGATCGATATCAAGCTGTTTCGCAAGCGCGAGCACGAAATCAATTGCACCTTGTGGCACATCATCGAAATCAAGGACGCCACCTTGAGCGACGTTATTTAAGAACTGTGCACCACCGACGCGCCAATACGCCGCGAGGACTTGATCACCGACGACGACGACACGTAAATCCTTTTCGTTCGGAATGTACTCTTGGATGTAGAACGTCTCGTGTGTATCCGTGTATTTCTTCCAGTCCGCTTCATTTTTGATGAGATGGACACCTTGCCCCATCGAACTACGGACTGTCTTAGCGACGAACGGAAACGAAAATTCACGTAAGACTCGATCGACCGTGAACTCATTTTTCCCGTAGATGCCTGTCCGAGGGATATTGTCCGGAATGACGGTCTGAAAAATCCGAGTCATCTCGATTTTGTCATGACCTAGGTGGAACGTAGCGGCAGATGGAAAGATCGGCTTCTTCATTCCATAGATGATCGAGTGGATTTGCCAGTATTCCGGGAACAAGACGACGTCCGCCTGTTCAATCTTTTTCAAGGAATCAAAGTGATAATCTGATTTGGCATGTTCCGTCTTGATTCCAATCGTCCGGAACATATTAAAAGAGAGCAGTTGCATAAAGTTCATTCCTTCCTTCTGAACAAATTATACACAATTCAACGGGCTAGGAGGGAGAGAAATGTTATGATAAGATGGTAAAGTTAAGGAGGAGATTCGTTGTGATATATACCGATAAGACGATTGACCTCATCAACGCAGCGGAAGACCTCATTCGATCTCTCGCTCAAAGTGAAACGGGGCAAGCATATAGATGTGCGAAACAAGCACAGCAAGAGTCAGTGGAGGCACAGTCCGTCATTCGAGACTTTCATCAAGTCAAAGAAGATTACGAGCTCGTGCAACGATTTGGACGGTACCATCCGGACTATCAGACGATCACAAAAAAGGTCCATGAAGTCAAACGTCGACTTGATCTACAAGAGGAAGTCGCGCAGTTTAAAAAAGCAGAAAAACAACTCGAGACGCTACTTGGACAAATTAGTCTGAAACTCGCTGGTGAAGTATCACCGCAAATCAAAGTACCAACGGGGAATCCATTCTTTGACCAAGGATGTGCCGGAGGCTGTTCGACCGGTGGAAGTTGCAGTTGTAGCGGATAATGAAGATGAAGGGGGTAGGCTGGCGTGATCAAGGAACGAGTGGGACTCATCGTCTATGTCAATGCGATGAAAGCATCCCGTCAATTACGCCGTTACGGGAACGTCTACTTTACGTCTAAACGTGAACGATACGTGCATCTGTATGTCGATTTAGATCAGCATGAACAGGTGATGGAAGTCATTTCGACTCTTCCGTTCGTCGAATCGATCAAACGTTCAGAACGACCGTTCATCACGGAGACGTTCGCGAATAAAAAAGGTAAAATGCAAGAAGAAGCATAATCCAAGGAGCGATGAGGACATCCTCGTCGCTTCTTTGTTGAAAGGAATGAAGGAAATGCGAGTCATTTCAGGGGAACGGAAAGGAACGCGGCTAAAAGCAGTACCAGGGGATCAGACACGACCGACGACGGATAAAGTAAAAGAATCGTTGTTCAACGTCATCGGTCCCTATTTCAATGGAGGACGAGCGCTTGATCTGTTTGCGGGTAGTGGTGGTCTTGGCATCGAGTCTCTTTCGAGAGGATGCGATGAGGCGGTATTCGTCGACCAACACCATAAAGCCATTCAGACCATTCAAGATAACTTGCAGACGACGCACTATACGGATCAAGCACGTGTGTTGAAAAAAGACGTTACGATCGCCTTGACGGAACTAGCCTCCGAAAAGCCATTTAAATTAATTTATTTAGACCCTCCCTATGCAAAAGAACGACTGACGGAACACGTCACGTACATAGAGCAACACGACATGCTGACAGACAATGGTGTCATCGTGTGTGAACATGACTCTGCTGTTGTATTACCGGACCGGATCGGACGGCTAGAGGTCGTTCGTCGACTTCGTTATTCCGCTGTCATCTCAATCACGTTATATGAATTTATGGAAGCGGAGGAAGACCACGTATGAAACGAATCGCCATTTGCCCAGGGAGCTTTGATCCAATCACGAACGGACATTTAGACATCATTGAACGGGCTGTTCCGATTTTTGATGAGATCATCGTTGCCGTATTGAACAATTCTTCGAAGCAACCGCTCTTTTCTGTTGAGGAACGGATGGAGTTGATTGCAGATGTGACGTCGCATCTACCACATATCAAGGTCGATTCCTTCAATGGTTTGCTCGTCGATTACGCAGCGGAAGTCGGCGCAACCGCGATCGTCCGTGGTCTACGGGCGGTCTCGGACTTTGAGTATGAAATGCAGGTCGCATCCATCAACAAAAAGATGAACGATCAAATCGAGACACTGTTCATGATGACGAATAACCAGTATTCCTTCTTAAGTTCTTCGATCGTCAAGGAAGCGGCCAAATACGGTGCTTCCGTCGTTGATCTCGTGCCATCTTCCGTCGAAGAGGCGCTACGTCAGAGATATACGAGAGGAGAACTGCGATGAAAGCTTGGAAACCCGCCTTAGCAGCGGTCATTGCTGCCTTGCTCGTGTTTTTCGTTCCACTTCCGTATTTTATCTCCTATCCAGGTGATGCGACATCGACTGAAGATTTGATTGATGTGTCTGGGGGTGACAAGGAGCCAGGCGATTTGATGATGCTGACGATCGCCCAACGTCGAGCAACCCCTTACTTCCTCGTAGAAAGCCTCTTCCTACCGTTTTCCGAAACGTCGAGCGTAAGTGATTATTTGTACGACGGAGAGTCAGATGCACAGTATGAAACACGTCAGAAACTATACATGGAAGAAGCACAACATAATGCGACGATCGAGGCCTATGAATTAGCTGATAAAAAGGTCGATATCGACTTTAAAGGGGTCTATGTGTCCGGTGTCATTCCAGGTGGTCCAGCCGAAGGGAAACTGAAAGCTGGAGACCGGATCACGGGCGTCGATGGGAAATCGATTACGTCATTTGATGGCTTCATGAAGACGATTCAATCGAAAAAAGCAAAAACAGCCGTTCCAATTCAGTTCACGCGTAAATCGGAAGTCAAGAAGACGACGATTCGAGTGGATCAGTTGTCGAAAGAAGTCAAACGTGTCGGACTTGGTATTTATGAACCATTACCGATCTCAAACGTAACGACAGACCCCGCTATTAAGTTTCAGATCGAGGATGTCGGTGGTCCTTCTGCAGGAATGATGTTCACGCTTGAAATCTATGATCAATTGACGCCGGGTGATTTGGCGAAAGGACATAAGATTGCCGGTACAGGAACGATTGAAGAAGGCGGTAAAGTTGGACCGATCGGTGGTGCGTGGCAAAAGGTAGTCGCTGCTGACGAGGCAGAAGCAGAAATCATGTTCGTACCAGCAGGAGAGAACTACAAAGAAGCAAAACCATCCATTAAAAAACTCGGAACGAACATGAAGCTCGTTCCGATCAAGACAGTTGAAGATGCGATTGATTATTTAAAAGAACTTCCAGCGAAATAAGGAAAACGACGGTGTTCGAGCAACGCGTCGTAGCGAGCCAAGGGCAGTGCGTATGCAGCTGTCACTTGGCTTTCTTTTGTTAGCCAAGGATGGCTCGTGAACGTACTTAAAACAGGGACACGCGTTTTGATACTCTTAAGTGCCAGTCGTCCTTGTTCTGAAAAAGCGAGGGGGCGAACGAAATCAACATGATCATAATCAATCCGTGCGACCTCTTCCGTTGTCGTTGAAGTCAACAGATAGACAATGGCACGCTGCAGGCTTGTACGCGTATAACGACGTGTTTTGACGTGATTTAAAAAGAAATCGAACGTCTCTGCTTGTTTGGCACCTTCGATGAGACGAGGAGCTAGTGAAGCATCAATTCCGGCGATTCGTATCAACTCAGATACGGGAGTCGTCAATAGGCGTTGTCGAATCCATGGATAATAGTGCGAAAAATGAGCGAAAGAAGCGTTTGTCAGGACGTCCTCCGTCTGTTCGGGAAGTGCGAGCAGCTGACCGTGCGTCTGGTAATGGGCGCGTATCGCAGTGGCGCTCATAATAGCTCCGGTTGATAGGTCATGATAGCCACTTCCAATTCGTTTGGTCGTATGAAGCGAAACGGTCTTCGCGGCGCGAGCATAATAATAACCAAGTGTATTGTTCGGTTGTGTCAAATCAAGCGTCTGTGAGACACTCTTGAACGCTTGACTAGCAGCGTGAGCAGAAGAAAGACCAACTGTTAATCCGTCACGTAACGCTTGCTTATATGCAGGAGTCTCTTCAATTTGTTCCGATGCCGCATGCAAAAAGGGATGGATGTCTCCACATTCGCTTCCGAACGAAAGTGACTCACAACCAATCGTCTCAGCGATCGTCACCCCACCGAGCGCAAACCGATCTGCGCGTTGGACGGCAAAATAAAAGGGGAGTTCAAGAACGAGATCAACGGCACCACTTGCGACTGCTGCTTGAGCACGTGTCCATTTGTCTGTAAAAGCGGGCTCCCCACGTTGCATGAACGTCCCGCTCATGATGGCGACGATGACGTCGGCATCCGTTTCCCGTCGTGCTGTCGTCGCTTGATAATAGTGTCCATTATGAAACGGATTGTACTCTGAAATGATAGCTGTCATCCTCATGAAAACTTTCTCCTTTGCAAACCGAATTAAGTGCGGTAATATGGATAAAGACGTCCAAAAGTGTTCGTTCTCTAGCGATTTCAGTGTAAAGAAAAAACATTGACAAAACAAGATGTCCTCTCTATAATTCATATTGTTGCAATTGAGGTGATTCGGATGAAATGGTCCCTGATGCAATTGAATAAATTGCGCAATCTGGGTCAACTTCAGGTTAACGAGACGATCGAGCTCAATGAGCTAGTCGCCCTCCATCCGGATATCCGGGCGGTGCAACCTGTGCACGTTCGTGCAAATGCATCGTTTACATCGAATCAATTAATATTCAATCTCCGGATTACCGGCGAAATGACGCTTCCGGATGCCCGGACGCTAAATGACGTCGCTTATCCATTCGAGATTGAATCCATCGAGCCATTCCTGCTCGAGGTTGATGCTGTTTCGAACGAAGCAGATGACATCAACGTGCCGATCGGGAATACGGTCGATCTTCGACCGCTCGTGCAAGAATTGATTTTACTTCATGTGCCAGTGCAAGTGCATGGGGATGATGAAGAGAATCAGTTGGTTGAGGGGGAAGGCTGGACGATTCTTTCTGAAGAGGATCCAGAGGAAACCGAACCAAAAATCGATCCGCGACTCGCGGGTCTCGCTCAGTTCTTTAAAAAAGATCAGGATTCCTGATTTCTGAAGTAAAGGCGAGTGTATTTTTTCAAGGAGGTGGACAACGATGGCAGTACCATTCCGCAGAACGTCGAAAACACGCAAACGTCTTCGCCGTACTCATTTCAAACTCCGTGTACCAGGTATGGTCGAGTGCCCAAACTGTGGTGAAATGAAACTTTCACACCGTGTTTGTAAAGCATGTGGCTCGTACAAAGGTAAAGAAATCGTCAGCAAGTAAGCTGATTGATCGGTATAAAAGCGACCTTCGAATCGAGAAATCGGTTTTGGGGTCGCTTTTTTCATGAAAGGGGAAATGATGAAGATGAACGTTGGAATCATTGGCGCGGGAGCCATCGGTTTATTGCTTGCCTCTTATTTATCGGAAGAGCATGCAGTCACGCTCTATACTCGACAAGAACAAGAAGAGGAACGTTCGATCATTCGCGATGGACAGGCAAGTCGACTTGTACGAATCCGGAAGATTGATCGACTCGAGTCAGAAGACTTGGTGTTTGTAGCGACAAAGTCGTATGATATAAAAAGTGTGATTCCATTCCTCAAACGGCTGACGTGTCCCGTCATGTTCCTGCAAAATGGAATGGATCATTTGAAATGGAAAGAGCAATTGCCGCAAGTCTTATTCGGTGTCGTCGAACATGGAGCCATGCGCACTGCGCCGTTTGAAGTCAGGCATACTGGACAAGGACGTATTCGATATGGAAATCAAGAAATTTCGAACTTGTCGTCAATACAGCTCCGTTTTGAATTCGAGTCGGATATGGAAGCGGTCTTATTGACGAAACTGTTCATCAACGTCGTCATCAATCCAGTGACGGCATATTACGGTGTTGAGAATGGATCCTTGTTAGAAATGCCTTATCGACAAGAAGCACGTCAATTATTTGACGAAATGCAGACGATTTTTCCGAATCATAGCATTACTTATTCCGAAATCGAGCGAATCATGGAGAACACGAGTAAAAATCGTTCTTCGATGTTACGAGATCTTGAGCAAGGACGCCAAACAGAAGTGGAACCGATACTTGGATACGCGTTACGTCAGGCGACGACTGCGACGCCACGTTTATCTTTTTATTATGAACAGATCAAACAGAGGGAGGGTCCGCAGTGACGGTCTTCATCATTTTTCCTTTATTCAGCCTACTTGCGTTGTATCTCATCTTTTTACTTCTGTTTCGAAAACACGGGAAGGCAGTCCGATTCGCACTCGACGTTGGGACATTCATTGTTCTATATGCCATTCATGTCGCATTGATTGCCTTGACCGGAACAAATTACTTAGGATGGATCGTCATCGTCGTGTTGGTAGTGTTTGCGTTGAACGCGCTCTGGCAACGGATTCGGCAACTTGATGTCGATTTAAGACAAATGATTCGGCACAGTTGGCGGATCATCATCTTGCTAGCGTTACCCGTTCATTTCGTGTTGTTCGTGCTCGGTATACGTCAACTGTTCATCAGCTGACGAGTTAGGTAAGAAAGAAGGGATTTTGTTTGAAGGTACAACCATTTGAAGCCTTATATGATGACAACTCGCTGATGCATCGTGCTTCACGAGAAGAATTCTTAACATATGTCGATCACCTCGGAACGAGTGGTTTAGCGTCGAGAAGCCGCTTACTTGAAGAGCGTCACTATCCGCATCTTGCGGCGCTAACGGACGAACTCGAACGCCAAAATCCAAATATGACGGAGCGATTGCGGGAGCGTGTCGCGAAACTTCGTACAGGTGAGGCACAAGCTGTGGTCACAGGGCAACAAACCGGCATCTTTGGCGGACCATTATATGCCATCTATAAACTGTTGACCTGTCTTAAGGTCGCGCAGCAGGCGGAAGCGACACTTGATCGCCCTGTCGTTCCGATTTTTTGGCTCGCGACCGAAGATCACGATTTTGATGAGATCAATCATGTTTATGTTCCGACAGCAGATTTTCAAACGCGAAAAATCGCAGTCGCCCCTGCGGAAACGATTGCCCGCTCGGTCAGTCGCTTGTCTTTTGATCAGCCGGCACTTCTAGAAATCATTGAAGAAACGTTCCGGGCAATGCCGGAGACGATCCACACGAAACGATTAGTTGCGCGGCTGAAACAACTCGTTGAAGAATGTACATCGTATGGCATGTTTTTCTCACAATTAATCGGCGAATTGATCGATTTCGATATCGTCTTCTTTGATGCTGATACACACCCTGTCCGTGAACTCGAGATTCCGTTTTTTGAACGATTGATTCAAGACAATGCGGAATTCAGACAGGCATTGACGGACGGAATAACACAGACGAAAGAATTACCCGACACATTCTTGAACGAGGAGGCCGCGCATCTTTTCATCGATGATCACGGTCGTCAGTTGCTTTATCCGACAGCAAGCGGATTTGAGACGAAACAAGGGAAGCAGTATACAGAACTTGAATTAATCGCGTTACTGTACGCCAGTCCGGAACGATTCTCAAACAGTGTCGTGACCCGACCATTGATGCAGGATTATCTGTTCCCGACGCTTGCCTACATTGGTGGACCGGGAGAATTAGCTTACTGGACGCGCTTACGCCCACTGTTTCACCATCTGAAGTGGACGATGCCGTTATTAATCCCTCGTATGGGCGGATTACTCGTGCGTCATAGCGATGAAAAACGGCTTATGAAACTCGACGTATCACTCGAAGAGATCGTCCGGTCAGGCGTTCCGATTCCCGTCTATTCGGAAGAGCAGATGACAGAGCGCCTGCAGACGGCAGCGATGCTGAAAGATAGCTTCGTCTCCGAGTTTCTTTCGCTCGAACATCAGCTACTGCGAACTTCGAGTAAGAGTGAGAAAATCAAGAAACAACTCAAACAATCGATTGCTAGTTTGTTAGCAGAAGATCGACGTCAATTTGATCGACAGACGCGACAGTATAAAGAAACGGCCTATCATTTGCTACCGGATGGAGCGCCACAAGAAAGGATTCACTCCATCTTACCGTGGTTGAATCATCATGGTCCTGATTTTGTTCGGGACTTAAGGAACGCTTATGAGGCAAATGCGGCTGAACAACTGAAAATTTTCCTTTAAACCTGCTGAAACAAGCAGGTTTTTTTGATTTTTTAGCGAAAATTACACAAAAGTTAAATAAATCAAGGAAACTGTCTCATTTTCGTAACGTTTTCATGAGAGAATGTGATACATTGAAAAAGAGTAACGTCCTTCAAGGACAGTGAAAGGTGAGGCAGGACATGTTTGAGCATGAAACGGTATTGAAATGGGAGTCAATCGAAGGACTCGCGATTAAACCCGACGGTATTTACGTCGATTGTACATTAGGTGGAGCAGGACATAGCGAAGAGATCGTCAAACAACTGACGACAGGTCATCTATACGCATTTGATCAAGATGATGTCGCCCTTGCTCATGCAGCAGAACGTCTCGCGGCGTATGAAGGTCGCTTTACTTTAATAAAGAGTAATTTTGCTTATCTAAAAGAGCAATTAGCAGCACATGGCGTCGAGAAAGTAGACGGCATCTTATTCGATCTTGGTGTCTCTTCACCACAATTAGACGAAGGGGAACGGGGATTTAGTTACAATCACGATGCACGTCTCGACATGCGCATGGATCAATCTTCTCCACTTTCTGCCTACGAAGTCGTCAATGAATGGTCTTACAATGATCTCGTACGTATCTTCTTTACATACGGGGAAGAGAAGTTCTCAAAACAAATTGCACGCAAAATCGAAAAAGCGCGGGAAGAGCAACCGATTGAGACGACGTTCGAACTCGTCGAATTGATCAAGGATGCGATTCCAGCACCAGCACGACGTAAAGGTGGTC
Organism: Exiguobacterium sp. PHA03; assembly: GCF_041945985.1. Taxonomy (NCBI): domain Bacteria; kingdom Bacillati; phylum Bacillota; class Bacilli; order Caryophanales; genus Exiguobacterium; species Exiguobacterium sp. PHA03. Next base: position 1,328,386 of record NZ_JAUTYQ010000001.1, on the reverse strand, counting down.
ACCCTGCGAAACGGACGTTCCAAGCGATCCGAATTGCCGTCAATGACGAATTGAACGTCTTTGACCGTGCGGTACACCAAGCAATTGATGTATTACGGGTTGGTGGACGTTTATGTGTCATTACGTTCCATTCACTTGAAGATCGCATGTGTAAACAGGCGATCAAAGAAAAATCATCACTACCCGAGCTTCCACCGGGATTGCCGATGATACCGGTCGAGATGGAGCCCGAACTCCGACTCGTCACACGCAAGCCGATTACAGCTGGTGTCGAAGAGCTGGATGATAATCGTCGCGCTCGATCGGCAAAATTACGAATCGCTGAAAAAATGAAAGAATCTTGAGAGGAGCATTCCAATGGCAGAACCACTTCGTAAATCGGTCCAAACGGTTCAACCCGTTCGTCAACAACCTGTTCAGGAACCACGGAAGACGGAAGATATCGCACGTCGCGTCGCCGTCCGTCCGAAGTATCGCTTGTATCCCTTTGAAAAATTCTTATACAGTGCGATGATTGGTGGTCTTGTGTTATTTGGGAGTTTGACGATCAGTACGCACAACGAGGCGTACAATGTCAGTCGTGACTTAGCGAAAGAAAACCAAGTCACACAGTCACTCAAAAAAGAAAATGAACGTTTACAACTAGAGGTCACGAACTTAAGCTCTCCGGAACGGATTTATAAGATTGCAAAAGAACAGGGTCTTGATATGCGTAAAGGGAACATCAAGGTGATTCCTAAATGAATCCACTGAAAAAATCCCGTTGGAGAGTAGCCTTTATCATGGTGATATTTGCTACTCTCTTTTTTGTGTTTATTGGCAGATTTTTATACTTAGCGACAACTAAACAATTCCATGGGGAAGATATGATTGCCTATGCTGAGAAAAAGCGATGGGAGTCCCAGGAGACGCTTGGAGCAGAACGCGGTGAAATTTTTGACCGTCTCGGTTCTCCAATCGCCATTAATGTTCCGTCGTATCACCTGATTGGTATTTACCGACTAGGTGGCGTCAAGGATCCGGATGAGACGATCGTCGACTTCAAAAAGACGGCTGAAGGTCTTGCACCGATACTTGGAATGACGACGAAAGAACTGGAAACCTATTTGATTGAGAACAAAGAACGTTCGCAAATCGAATTCGGAAAAAAGGGAAATGACTTAACACTCGATCAAAAAGAGAAGATCGACAAGTTAAAACTCCCTGGAATCCGGATGATCGAAGAGCCAAAACGATACTATCCGAACGGTATCTTCTTGTCCGATACACTCGGATTCGTCCAAAAGATCACCGAGGAGAATGGTCGTGTCGCGTTACAGGGACAAATGGGGATCGAAAAACAGTATGATAATGCCTTGAGTGAGTCTTACGGTGCACGCGTCTTCGAGAAAGACCGGAGTGGTAATCCGTTGATCCAAGGTTCTTCACGTGTCTCGAATGAACCAAAGGACGGATCGAATCTGTACTTGACAATCGATCATCGCATTCAACAGTCGCTTGAGAAACAGATGCAAAAAATGTACAACACGTATAAGCCGAAAAACGCAACGGGTATCGTCATGGATGCGAAGACTGGTGAAATCCTTGCCATGGCGGATCGGCCATCGTTCAACCCGAATTTACGTGACATGAAAGATTTTACGAACTTCGCCGTATCCTCACGATTCGAACCGGGTTCAACGATGAAGATTTTTACGCTCGCAGCAGCGATTGATGCGGGAGTCTTCCGTCCGAACGAGAAGTATAAATCGGGTAGCTATAATTACAAAGGAACGGTCATCAAGGATTACAATGATGTTGGTTGGGGCACAATTCCGATGATCGAGGGCGTCTATCACTCCTCGAACGTCATGTTCTCGAAGTTGACAGCAGAAAAACTTGGGATCGAACGGTATAAAGAATACTTTAAGAAGTTTCATTTTGACCAACGAACGGGTATAGACATCTCGGGAGAAGTAAACAGTCAGTCTGATTTGTCAAAACCGCTGAATGCGCTCATCACTTCATGGGGACAATCGACTGCAGTCACACCAATGCAATTACTCCAAGGGGCAACAGCAATTGCTGGTGACGGTGAAATGGTCAAACCGCATATCATCCAAAAAGCTGATCATACGGATAAAGCACCGTACCGAGCGAAAACAGAAGTCGTCGGTAAGCCAATTTCGGCAGAGGCGGCCAAAGCGACGCGGGATGCACTGGACGGTGTCGTCAACAGTAAAATCGGAACAGGTCAAATGTACAAGTTGAAAGACTACCGTGTCATCGGTAAGACCGGTACAGCTCAAATTTCTGAGAACGGAAAATACATTCAAGGAAAATTCATTCACTCGTTCATTGGCATGGCACCAAAAGATGATCCGGAATTGATCATGTACATCGCGGTCGATCGTCCGTCAAAAAATGAATCATCGGTTTCAGGACCACTCATCATGAGTCCGGTGTTCAAAAGTGTCATGAATACAGCATTACAGTACCGGAGCATTCAACCGGAAACGCAAAAAGATTCGGTGGATGTCAAAGCGAAGATTACACCGAGCTATATCAAGAAGAGCGCTCGACAAGCAACGGATTTGGCGAAAGAACAAGAAGCTGTTCCAATCATCCTTGGGGATGGAGCGGAGGTCGTTTCGCAGATTCCGTCTCGTGGTCAAGAATTCGTCAGTGGAGAACGTGTCTTGCTGAAGACAGCGAACACATTCAAAATGCCGAATCTGACGGGGTGGTCGCAGCGAGACGTCAAAAAGCTCGTCAGCTTATATGACTTGAAGCTCGATGTCATCGGTAAAGGTTTTGTAACCAAACAATCAGCTCGAACTGGTACACTAGTGAAGGAAAATGGAAAGTTGACGGTCGAACTAGCTGAACCTAAAGAATAACGGTGGGGCAAGTTTCCTGATTTCTACAGGAAGACGAGGACGAACAGGAGTCATTCGTTGACTTTTGCATTCGTCCTCTTTTGCTGTCATCGAATGGAGGTATATATCATGTTAACAATTACGCAAATTGCTGAGTGGCTGCATCTTGATGTCAGAGACGACCGGGTTGTCCGCCACTTCGCAACGGATTCACGCGCACATCTTGAAGATGGTCTCTATGTTCCAATTCAAGGAGCACGCGTCGATGGTCATCGCTTCCTGGAAGGCGCAAAAAATCAAGGAGCGATCGTCACCTTATGGAAGAAAGGGATTGATCGACCGGACATCGATGTCGTTTTCTTAGAAGTCGATGAACCACTGGTTGCCTTGCAAGAGATCGCTAAACAATACTTAATGCGGATTGCGCCAAAAATCGTTGCCATCACTGGATCGAATGGCAAGACATCGACGAAAGACATGGTCGAAAGTGTACTCAAGACAACGTTCAAGACACATAAGACACAAGGGAACTTCAATTCGGATATCGGGATGCCGTTAACGATTCTCATGATGCCGGCTGACACGGAAGTCGCCGTACTGGAAATGGGGATGAACGGTTTTGGCGATATCGAATTCTTATCGAATCTTGCTGAACCAGATATTGCGCTCGTCACGAACATCGGTGAATCCCATGCGGAGCAAGTCGGTGGACGTAGTGGAATCGCCAAAGCAAAGCTTGAGATTCGGTCTGGTCTTAAACCAGGAGGTCATCTGTTCGTTGATGGGGATGAACCACTTCTAGCAGAAGTCGAAGCGGAGAAAATCGGTTATCAGATTGGGAATACGTACCGGATCGAGACGACAGAAGCAACATTTTTCGGAACAGCCTTTGCTTACGATGGTACTGCCTTTCATCTGCCTGTGTTAGGAAAACACCAAGTCCGAAATGCAGCGTACGCGATTGCGACAGCGCGCGCGCTTGGCGTGACGGATGCCCGGATCCAAGAAGGATTCGACGCGGTTGAACTGACACCAATGCGGATGGAACGACTGCTCTTTGAGGAGACGGCGGTCATCAACGATGCGTATAACGCAAGTCCGACATCGATGAATGCAGCGATTGAGACAATCACTGCATTAGAAGGGTATACGACGCGTGTTCTCGTGCTCGGCGATATGTATGAACTAGGAGACCAGGAACGCTTGTTACATGCCTCGGTCGGAAAGCGGATTACGTTACCGGTCTCGCATGCTATTCTAGTAGGGGAGAAAGGCGCGTGGATTGCTGAAGGAATCAGCGACCCATCCGTCCAAATCCAATTTGCGGCAACTGTTGAGGATGCTGCTGAACAATTGCGTTCGCTGCTTGGAGAACGAACAATCGTTTTATTGAAAGCGTCACGTGGGATGGCGCTCGAACGGATATTGACCTATCTGAACGAAAACTAATTTTTGAAAAAGGGTGTCTGCTATGATCACATTATTCATCAGTCTTATTCTTGCATTTCTTGTTGTACTACTTGTTATGCCAAAGGCAATTCCGTTTCTACACCGATTGAAGTTCGGTCAGGAAATTCGGGAAGAAGGACCTCAATGGCATCAGGTCAAATCGGGAACGCCAACGATGGGCGGGATCGTCATTCTCGTCGCGATGATCGTCAGTGTTCTTGGAGCAATCGTCATGGGTGATTTATCAACGACACAGTTATCGTTACTCTTTTTAACACTTGCATATGGTGCGATTGGTTTCATCGATGACTACATCAAAGTCGTCAAGAAGCGTAATCTCGGCTTGAATTCGAAGCAAAAACTGATTGGGCAAATCGTCGTCGGATTGTTATTCGTTTGGTTGAGTGGTGGATTTACGAGTGACGCGACGTATCTGTCGATTCCATTCACAGACTTCAAACTTGATTTTGGTATCATCTATCCGTTCGTTGCCTTGTTCTGGTTAGTCGGATTCTCGAATGCTGTCAACTTGACAGACGGGTTAGACGGTCTCGTATCATTTACGGCGATTCCGACATTCCTCTTCTTCGGTTTGTACAGTTGGTTCATCGCGGATGAAGTGGGTGCTGCTTGTTTTGCCTTCTCAGCAGTTGGTGCCCTAATTGGATTCCTTTTATTCAATGCTCATCCAGCAAAAATCTTCATGGGCGATACAGGGTCCCTTGCACTCGGTGCCGCACTAGCAGGTCTATCGATTGTCCTAAAACTAGAACTTCTCCTTGTCTTGATCGGCATTGTCTTCGTTGTAGAGACACTATCTGTCATTCTACAAGTCATCTCATTTAAGACGACAGGGAAACGTATCTTTAAAATGAGTCCGATTCATCACCATTTTGAAATGGTTGGTTGGAGCGAATGGCGGATTGTCGGTACATTCGCAGGAATCAGCTGTTTGATGGCATTCATCGCCTACGTATTTATGTGATAAAAACGAAGAGAGAAAGTGAGCGATTCAACAATGGAACAACGACAATGGAATGATCAAAAGGTGCTCGTTCTCGGAACGGCGAAAAGTGGAATCGCAGCCGCTCGTTATTTAGCGAGCGTAGGTGCAGAAGTGACAGTGAATGACGGGAAAACACCGTCCGAGAGTGATCAAGCAGTGCTTGCATCACTCGATGTCCAAACGGTTTATGGTGGGCATCCGCTTACACTACTCGATGACATCGATTTGATCGTCAAGAATCCAGGGATTCCGTATCAGATCGAATTGTTACAAGAAGCATTACGACGCAACATTCCCGTTTGGACAGAGGTGGAACTGGCGTATCACGCAACAGATGCGACGTGGATTGCTATCACAGGATCAAACGGGAAAACGACGACGACGACACTCGTTCATGAATTGTTGAAAACAGGGTCTCGACGTGTGCATTTGGCAGGAAACATTGGATTCCCGGCAATTGAAATCGCACGTCAGGCGAAACGAGATGACATCATCGTCATTGAATTATCGAGTTTTCAATTGATGGGGATCGATCAGTTCCGACCATACACAGCAGCCTTTTTAAATCTATCACCGGCACATCTCGATTATCATGGTGATTTTGAATCATACGGAGAAGCAAAAGCTCGGATTTTCAAAAACATGACATCTTCGGATCGGCTTATCTTGAACGCTGATGATGCATCGGTCAACGAGCTCGGTAAGACAGCAAATGTGACGCCGCTCCTATTCTCACGTCGTCAATCTGCTTATGCAGAAATAGTGAATGATGTGCTGACGATCAATGGATCGAGTATTCTACCCGTCAAAGAACTTGCTCTCGGTGGTGGTCACAATGTTGAGAACGTCCTCGCGGCCTTAGCGCTCGTCGAACCATTCGACTTACCATTAGCGAATGTCCAGCATGTGCTACGGACATTCGGAGGAGTAGAGCACCGGACACAGTTCGTCGGTGAAATTGCTGGTCGAAAAGTTTATAACGATTCGAAAGCGACGAATAACGTCGCGACAGAAGCAGCCCTATCTGGATTCACGACAAACATCATCTGGTTATGTGGTGGGCTCGAGCGTGGAGCGGATTTGACACCGCTACTCGATGCGATGAAGCACGTCAAACATGTCATCGGACTGGGAGAAACCGGACATCGCTTCGGAACGCTTGCATCTGAAAACGGCTATTCATCAACGGTCGTCAAGACGATGGATGAAGCCGTGAAAGTAGCGTTTGAAGTATCACAACCTGGAGACATCATTCTTTTATCACCAGCATCCGCAAGTTGGGATCAGTATAAGACATATGAAGAGCGCGGCGATCACTTCGTTCGTGCCGTACATGAAGTAGGGGGAACAACAGTATGAAAATCGTCGTCTCTGGTGGCGGTACAGGTGGTCACATCTATCCGGCACTTGCCATGATCCGAGAGCTCGAAGAACGCATGCCGTGTGAGGTCCTCTATATCGGAACAGAAAACGGTCTCGAAGCGGATATCGTCCGTCGGGCAGGAATTCCATTTGAATCGATTGAGATCTCTGGCATCCGTCGTTCGCTGTCGTTCGAGAACGTCAAGACGGGTATCCGGTTCGTCAAGAGTGTCCGACGGGTTCGCCGACTACTGCGCCAGTTCCAACCGGATATTGTCGTCGGTACAGGTGGGTTCGTCTGTGGACCTGTTCTGTACACGGCAGCAAAAATGGGTTTTAAGACACTCGTTCATGAACAAAACAGTCTTCCCGGTATCACCAATAAATTTTTAGCGCGTTATGTGGACCGTGTCGCATTATCCTTCAAAGGATCCGGTCATCACTTCGGTAAAAACGAAACAAAGACGGTTCTGATCGGAAACCCACGCGCTTCTGAAGTAGCGGAGTTACAAATCAACCCAACGGAAGAGCGTCAACGTTTCGGTTTCGAGGAAGGGCGTCCACTCGTCGTCATCTATGGTGGTAGTCGTGGTGCGCCTGCCATCAATGAAGCAGTCGTCGACATGATGCCGAAAGTTGAACAAGCCGGATGGTCGCTCCTCTTCGTTACGGGTCAGATTCATTACGATACGATTGTTTCACGCGTTGGCTCAGTACCTGAACGCATTCAACTGCGTCCATTTGTATATGATTTACCGAACATCCTAAAAGCAAGTCAACTTGTCATTTCGCGTTCGGGAGCAAGTACATTAGCAGAACTGACGACGCTTGGGTTACCGAGTGTCCTCATTCCAAGTCCTTACGTGACGGAAAACCATCAAGAAGTCAATGCCTCATCGCTCGTCGAGACAGGTGCGAGTCTATTGATTCGTGAACAAGAACTGACAGGTGAACGGTTATTTGATGCATGTGAAAAAGCATTGGCGCAACAACAAAAGATGTCTGAAGCAGCACTTGCGCTCGGTATGCCGAATGCATCACGAGACTTAGTTGATGAATTGTTACGACTAACAGGACAAAAAAACTAAACTATTGCAGGAAAAGACCGATAGGGAAATGAACTGTTACGTATAGAGGAGGAATGAGACGTGAGGGAACGGAGAGCGGTCGAACGACCGCAAGAGGACAAGAACGTCCGCAGTCTCGAGGATAAGATACCTTATATCCGTGAACAACGTCGCAAAAAAGCTAACCGAAGACTCATTTATGTCCTGATTTTGATTGGTCTATTGGTCGGTGTCGTCTTTTATCTGCAGTCAAGCTATTCCCGGGTCGCTCGATTTGATGTTGATGGTAACGTCAATGTGAAATCAGAGGATATTTTGCAAGCATCCGGGATCAAGGTGAAAGAGACACATGCCTTTAATGTGTCAGAGGAAGACGTTCTTGAACGGATTGAGAAGGTCCCAGGTATTCAAGAAGCAACGATGCAAAAGCAATTTTTGCACCAATATCGCGTGACGGTGACGGAAGAGAAAGAGATTGCCTATGCGAAAGATAAACCGGGAGACCGGATCGTCCTTGCGGATGGAACGATCATTCCCGGTAAGTCGAAGGAAGAATTGTTTGACGCTCCGATCCTGACTGGCTTCACCGATCAATCTCTAAATCGATTGACGAAGGAGCTTGTTAAAATCGAGCCGAAAGTACGGAGCCGGATATCCGAGATTGTCGCTAATGATAAGACTGACAAAGGTGGTCTGAAGTTGTTCATGACGGATGGGAATACGGTTTTGCTCAGTACTTCTGCCTTTTCTAATTCATTGAATGAATATGTAAAGGTCATTTCTGCCTTACCAAAAGGAAAGACAGGAACAATTACAATTGATGGTGGTATCTATTTCAAACCATATAAAGGGAAAAAATAGAAGATTCGTAAAGGGCTGACGAACAAAAAAACAAACATGTGTTTTCATTCGTCGACCTTTATTTGAATCGTCATCAAATCGTAATCTATTAGGACGCTAAGACGGGCAATAACTTCTTTTCGTAAGTATTTATATAGTGTAGACTTAAACGAGAAGAAGCCTGATCTATTCCTAGAATATAATTAGGAATAAAAAGGATTAGTATTATGAAAGTGGAGGTGTCACTCCCATGGAAACGAAAGGTACGATTGCCGCACTCGACATTGGGACATCGGAGGTGAAGCTCATCGTCGGTGAACTACTTGGTGGAACGCTGAACGTTCTTGCTGAAGGTTCTGCACCATCCGCGGGTGTTAAACGAGGTGTCATCGTTGACATCGATCAAACGGTACATGCCATTAAACAAGCGGTCACAGAAGTGGAACGTACACTTGGTGAACCAATTGGTGAAGTATATGTCGCTATTTCGGGCGAGCACATTCAAGTCAAGGATTGCCAGGGGATGACGTCAATCAAAGGTGAGGACAATGAAATCACGGATGATGATGTGAAAGATGTCTTGCATTCTGCGATGGTCATGCGAATTCCAAATGAACTCAGTGTAGTTGATGTCTTGCCGAAGACGTTTACGGTTGATCAGCAAACAGAAATCACTGATCCAAGAGGAATGATTGGTTATCGTCTCGAAGTAACAGGGAAGCTCATCATCGGAGCGAAGACGATCCTACATAGCATTAAACGTTCCATTGAACGGGCTGGTTTAGAGCTTGCTGGATATGTGCTGGAGAGTTTAGCGGTATCTAGAATCGCAGCATCGATTGATGAACTAGAACTCGGTGTTGGGATCATCGATATCGGACATGAGACGACGACGCTTTCCATCTATGAAAAGAACGATCTCGTCTACTCGACGACGTTGCCTTACGGTGGAGATCATCTGACACGTGATTTGACGTACAAGATGAACTGCAAATACCAAGATGCGAAACTCGCTAAAGAAGAATACGGCGTTGCACTCGAAGCACTCGGTGATCCGGAGGAGAAAGTCTCATACGTCACGATCAACGGGGAACATCGTTTCGAACCACAATCAGAGATCGGATTCGTTTTAGAAGCGCGACTTGAGGAAATCTTCGAGATGATTCAAAAACGAATGACGCAAGCGGGATACGCTCACATGAATAGCGGCTTGATCTTATGTGGTGGAAGTTCTTCACTACCTGGCATCGATCAGCTCGGAAAACGGATTTTCAAGCAGAGCGTCAATGTTTATCAGCCTGCTAGTCTTGGTATTCGTCATCCGAAGTATGCCGTTGCAGCTGGTATGTTACGTTATGTACTCTCAAGAAGCGCCGTATCGAAATCAGGTTTCGACCGGGCAGAAGAGAAAGAAGTCGTAGCATCCGGACGTGAGCAGGATGCACTGCTCATGAACGAACAGGCATCACCTGCTCGTGAAGAACGACCAACGCGTGAACAGCCTCCAAAAGAGAAAAAGTCATTCAGTAGTTTCTTTGAGAAATTCTTTGGTTAATGCCTACAAAAAAATCCAATGAGTAAAAAATATTAGGGGGCCCTTTTTATGTTGCATTTTGATGAAATGATGGACCAAGTAGCAAAAATCAAGGTCATCGGTGTAGGCGGTGGCGGTTCGAACGCCGTCAACCGAATGATTGAACACGGTGTCCAAGGCGTAGAGTTCATCGCTGTAAACACAGACGCTCAGGCATTGAACATGTCACAAGCTGACGTGAAATTACAACTCGGCGCAAAATTGACACGTGGTCTCGGTGCGGGTGCAAATCCGGAAATCGGTAAAAAAGCGGCTGAAGAGAGCCGTGAACAATTAACAGAAATCCTTTCAGGAGCTGACATGGTCTTCGTCACAGCCGGTATGGGTGGCGGAACTGGAACAGGAGCTGCTCCAGTCATCGCTGAGATTTCAAAAGAAATCGGCGCATTGACAGTCGGTGTCGTGACAAAGCCATTCATGTTCGAAGGACGTAAACGGATGCAACATGCTGTTTCTGGTGTCCAGAACTTCAAAGAAAAAGTCGATACGTTGATCGTCATCCCGAATGATAAGTTGCTTGAAATCGTCGATCGGAACACACCGATGCTTGAAGCGTTCAAAGAAGCGGATAACGTCTTACGTCAAGGTGTACAGGGTATCACGGACTTGATTGCCGTTCCTGGTCTAATCAACCTCGACTTCGCCGATGTGAAGACGATCATGACTGAAAAAGGTTCTGCTTTGATGGGTGTTGGTGTCGCAACAGGTGAACATCGCGCGACGGAAGCCGCTAAAAAAGCGATTTCAAGTCCATTGCTTGAAACATCAATCGAAGGCGCGAAAGGTGTTCTAATGAACATCACGGGTAGTGCGAACCTCAGCTTGTATGAAGTAACGGAAGCCGCACAGATCGTTCAAAGTGCAGCAGATGAGGAAGTTAACTTGATCTTCGGTTCGGTCATCAATGATAACCTAGAAGATGAAATCATCGTCACAGTCATCGCGACAGAATTCGAAAACGAACCACTCGACTTCGAAATTCCATCCGCACAAGAGATGATGAAAAACCTATTGAAGAAAAAACAAGCGACTCCACCACCAACAGAGGAGTCTAAACCACAAGTCGAAGAGACGCCTGTCAGCTCAAATCCTGAACCAGCTAAAGCGCCAGATGTCGAAGAAACGATGGACATCCCATCTTTCCTTCGCCGGAATAATCGTTGATCGATGTTCCAGTGACACGACTGCTAAACCAAGAGGTGTCGCGAAAGCGGCGCCTCTTTTTTTAAAATCGAAGGAGGCATCAACATGTTTGGACAATGGATCAAATGGGATACATCAACAGGTACCGTACGTGCCGCCTTTACGACGAAGTTTGCAGCACCACATGGAAACGGTAACTTAGGATTACATGTCAACGATGATCGTGACGGCGTCATCCAGAACCGACAAGTCATTGCTCGACAGCTTGATCTATCTCTTGAGAACTCAATTTGGGCGCAGCAAATCCATGGGAATCACGTTGAACAGGTGACGACACTTGACTCCGGACGCGGCGCTCTGGATTACGAAACAGCGATTCCGGGTACAGATGGATTGGTGACGACCGATTCGAATGTCTTACTGATGATGCTCTTCGCTGATTGTGTTCCGCTTGTCTTCTGTGATCCGACGACAGGAATCATCGCGAATACGCACGCTGGATGGCGGGGGACTGTTGGCAATATCGTTGAAGAGACAGTCAAACAAATGGAGCGTGCAGGTGCGAGTCGCTCATCGATTCAGATGGTCATTGGTCCATCGATTCGTGATTGTTGTTACGAAGTCGATCAACCCGTCATCGATGCGATCGACGCACTTGAACTCGATGAGTCTCCTTACATACGCAAGGAAGATGGAAAAGCGATGTTATCGCTACAAAAAACAAATGCTGCGCTTGCTGAGCGTTGTGGAGTGGGTGATGTCCTTGACTCAGGTCTATGTACACATTGTCAGGCGGAAGATTACTTCTCTTACCGCCACGGCGACCACGGCGGTCGGTTCGCGAGTTTGATCGTAAAGGAGTCATTGGATGTCAATTCTTGAAAATGTACAAGAGGTTACACGACGGATAAAACAAGCGAGTGAAAAGAGTTCATCCAAAAAGCAGGTACAGTTGATTGGCGTGACGAAATCAGTCTCAAGTCAAGTTGCTTCTGAATTATTAGAAGCCGGTGTAACGCATCTTGGAGAAAATCGTCCGGATGGACTGCTCGAAAAACAAGCAGAACTTGGACGTACAGCCTGTACATGGCACTTCATCGGCACGTTACAAACGCGTAAAGTTCGTCAAATCATCGATGCCATTGATGTACTGCATTCGCTCGATCGTCTTCATTTGGCAGAAGAGATCAATAAACGAACGGACCGAATCATTGATTGTTTCATTCAAGTCAATATCTCGGGAGAAGAATCGAAGCAAGGTATTGCACCGGAGGATGTACCGTCGTTCTTACACGAAATCGGTCAGTATCCCGCGATTCGTGTCATCGGACTGATGACGATGGCACCGTTGACGGAAGACACGACGCGTATACGTGAGGTATTCCGGTCATTAAAAACATTGCAAGAAGAGGTCAAGGCAAAAAAATTGTCGTATGCTCCATGTACAGAGTTATCCATGGGGATGTCATCGGATTTTGAGATTGCCATCGAAGAAGGGGCGACGTTCGTCCGAATCGGGACGACGCTCGTTCACACCTAAACGAGAAGAAGGGAGAATGGATATGGGTTTCAAATCAAAAATGCAAAATCTATTTCTCGGCAACAGCGATGATTTAGATGAACTCGAATATGAAAATGATGCTACAATAAATAAAGGTAGAGGTGCTTCACAACAAGAGTACGAAGAGTATTACGAGGAATCTACCCCAAGTGTTACTCAAAAGGAGGACAGCGTGAGACAATCGAATATCGTGCCGCTACATGCGACGAAAAAAACGAAATCGCAGGTCATCTTGAGTGAACCACGTGTCTTTAACGAAGCCCAAGAGATTGGGGAACATCTTCGTCAGAACCGTGCTGTCATCGTCAATATGCAACGTATGTCAAAAGATCAATCACGACAGATGATCAACTTCTTATCTGGTGTCGTTTTCGCTCTCGATGGAACGATCACGACGATCAGTCAGAATACCCTCCTCTGTGTTCCAAACAATGTCGAGTTGGCTGGTAGCATCTCGAATCTTCTAGGAGAAGATGATATTAATCATAAGGGGTGGTAAGTATGGATTCACAAGTGATGTACGCGATTGGTCGTACATTAAGTACGTTATTACAATATTATAGTTATGTCATGATTGTGTACATTCTGCTATCTTGGTTCCCGAATGCCCGTGATTCGAAATTCGGACAAGTGCTCGCGATGTTGGTCGAGCCATTCCTAGCACCCTTCCGTCGTATTATCCCGCCTATCGGAGGCATGCTAGATATCTCGCCGATTGTTGCCTTTCTCGTCTTGAACTTGGCACAATCCGGTATCCGAGCTATCTTCTTCGTATGAGTGTATATGATCATTATCGTGGAAGCGAGCGGGAATTCGTCGATTCGGTCTTGAACTGGATTGATCACGTGGAAGCGACGTATACGTTTAAATTAACGGATTTTCTAGACCCTCGTGAACAGCAAATCACACAAGAACTCGTCGGTTCGAAATGCGCCCTCTTTTTTGAGGGCGGTTTCGAAGGCGCCGAACGTAAACGAGCAATCCTCGCACCAGACTATTATGAATACAACGCGGATGACTTTGACATTTCCATTTATCGCATTCATTATCCTACTAAATTCGTTGAACTATCTCATCGTCAAGTCACCGGTACATTATTGAACGTCGGATTGAAGCGTGCCAAGTTCGGCGACGTCATCATCCAGGATCAAGTGCAATTTGCTGTCGCGGACGAAGTTGCGACATATATCGAAGCAAACGTCGAACGCGCAGGTAAGACGAAGATTCGTCTTTCGCGCGTAGACGCAGAAGATCGCTTGAAAGTGAAGGAACAAGAGTGGGAAGAGACGCTCGGGTTCGTCAGCTCACTTCGGTTCGATACGGTCGTCAGTGAAATTCTCGGCTTCTCCCGTCAAAAGGCACAGACGCTCATTAAACAGGGTGAAAGTAAAGTGAATTATAAGGTAGTCGATGACGTGAGTTTCATGCTTGAAGAAGGGGATCTGCTTTCCTTACGTGGAACGGGACGCGTTAAACTGATTGCGATTCTCGGATCAACGAAACGGGATCGAATCAAACTACAATACGGTATTTTAAAAGGATAAAAAAATGCGGAGGAGGAATTCATCATGCCATTAACGCCACTCGATATTCATAATAAGGAGTTCACACGAAAGTTTCGCGGCTATGACGAGGATGAAGTGAACGAATTCCTAGATCAGGTCATCAAGGATTTTGAGTTGTTGTTACGTGAGAACCGTCAACAACAGGAAGTCATCCAAAACATGCAAGCGCGTGTCGATTACTTTAGTTCGATGGAAGAAACATTGAATAAATCGATTATTGTCGCACAGGAAGCGGCAGAAGAAGTGAAAGCGAATGCTTCAAAAGAAGCAAGCTTGATCTTGAAACAGGCAGAACGCGAAGCAGAGCAATTGCAAGATGCGGCACAACGCCGGGCACAACGGACGGACTTCGAAGTGGAACAGATGCGTAAGAAAATCGAGCTCTATCGCAATCGCTTCAAAGTGTTGATCGATGCTCAAATGGAATTATTGACGAGCCACGACTGGGATGCATTTGATTTCTCTTCTCGTGGAGCGCTTGACGATGTTCCAGCAGTTGCGTATAATGACGACGATGTCGTATAAATAAAATCAATGATAAGGACACGTCGCATCTTGGACAGTTGACAGCGAATCGGGAAATGGTGGAAGCCCGAGCAACGAAAGAGATGGGATATCCCCTTAGAGTGTATGACTGAACGTTCTCCGAACAGTAAGTCATGCCGGTTCACTCCCGTTAGCGAGTTCTTAAGCGGTCCTGCGTCGTCGAACAGACGAGCAGGATTAGTAGGGTGGTACCGCGAGTTCAGCCAAGCTCGTCCCTATCTCAGGGATGAGCTTGGCTTTTTTTGTACTTTTAAAGCGAAAGGTGAGAGATGGTCAGATGGATTACAAAGAAACCTTATTGATGATGAAAACGGAGTTTTTAATGCGAGGCAACTTGCCAAAACGTGAGCCGGATATGCAAGCACGATGGGAAGAGATGAATCTCTATGCTGCGGTCCAAGAAAAGAATGCTGGAAAACCGACGTTCATTCTTCACGATGGTCCTCCTTATGCGAACGGTGACATCCACATGGGTCACGGATTAAACAAAGTCTTAAAAGACATCATCGTCCGTTACAAATCGATGAATGGCTTCCAGTCCCCTTACGTACCAGGTTGGGACACACATGGCTTGCCTATCGAGACAGCACTTCAAAAAGCAGGTGTTGACCGCAAATCGATGACGGTCGCGGAATTCCGTGAGTTATGTGCGAAATATGCGCTCGAACAAGTCGATCACCAACGTGATCAATTCAAACGTCTCGGTGTTCTCGGTGACTATGACAATCCATATATCACGCTTCAACCAGAATTTGAAGCAGCTCAAATTCGTTTGTTCGGGGACATGGCGAACAAAGGCTATATCTATAAAGGGAAAAAGCCGGTCTATTGGTCACCGTCTTCTGAATCAGCACTAGCTGAAGCAGAAATCGAATATCAAGACAAACGGTCAGCTGCGATCTATGTCGCATTCCAAGTCATGGATGGAAAAAACATCCTTGAGCCGACGGATCATTTCGTCATCTGGACGACCACTCCATGGACGATCCCAGCGAACCTTGGAATCTCTGTCAGTGCGGAATTGACGTATGCGCGGATCGAGTATCAAGGAAAAGGATATATCGTAGCGGAAACACTTGTTCCAGAAGTCATCGAAGCGCTCGGATGGGAAGATGCGACAATTGGACGTGTCTTCAACGGTGCGGACTTCGAGTACGTGAAAGCGAAACATCCGCTTTATGACCGTGAATCACTCGTCATGCTTGGCGACCACGTTACAGCTGAAGCGACGGGTGTCGTTCATACAGCTCCAGGACACGGGGAAGATGACTTCCGTATTGGTCAAGCATACGGGCTTGACGTTCTCTGCCCAGTTGACGATAAAGGTGTCATGACGGCAG
Source organism: Exiguobacterium sp. PHA03 (assembly GCF_041945985.1). NCBI lineage: Bacteria > Bacillati > Bacillota > Bacilli > Caryophanales > Exiguobacterium > Exiguobacterium sp. PHA03. The sequence goes on along the minus strand of NZ_JAUTYQ010000001.1, from coordinate 1,312,055 downwards.
AAGCTCCTGGATTCGAAGGCATGTTCTATGAAGATGCGAACAAAGAAATCGGTCTCGCACTCGAAGAAGCAGGCGCTCTCTTAAAACTGTCATTCATCAAACACTCGTATCCACACGACTGGCGGACGAAAAAACCGGTCATCTTCCGGGCAACGCCACAGTGGTTCGCTTCAATCAAAGACTTCCGTGCAGAAATCCTTGATGAGATCAAAGGCGTCCAGTGGGTACCAGAGTGGGGTGAAACACGTCTCCACAACATGTTCAAAGACCGCGGCGACTGGGTCATCTCCCGTCAACGTGCTTGGGGCGTTCCACTTCCAATCTTCTATGCTGAAGATGGAACGGAAATCGTCACACCAGAAACGATTGATCATATCGCGAATCTATTTGCAACTCACGGATCAAATGTCTGGTATGAGCGCGAAGCAGTCGACTTGCTTCCTGAAGGATTCACACATCCAGCAAGTCCGAACGGTATCTTCAAAAAAGAAACGGACATCATGGATGTCTGGTTCGATTCTGGTTCATCACATGCCGGTGTCCTTGCGACACGTCCTGAATTGACGCGTCCAGCGGATCTCTATCTTGAAGGTTCTGACCAATACCGCGGTTGGTTTAACTCGTCGCTATCGACAGCCGTCGCAACGACTGGGAAAGCACCATACAAAGCGGTCGTCAGTCACGGATTCGTTCTGGATGGTCAAGGTCGCAAGATGTCGAAATCGATTGGTAACACGATTGCACCAATCCAAGTCATGCAACAATTCGGAGCAGAGATCCTTCGTTTGTGGGTGGCATCTGTCGATTATCAAGCTGATGTTCGGGCATCGATGGATAACTTCAAACAAGTCTCAGAATCATATCGTAAAATCCGGAACACGGTTCGTTTCCTTCTCGGAAACTTGGATCAATTCGATCCTGCGACGCACCGAGTCGCATTTGAAGACTTACCAGAGTCAGACCGTTTCATGCGTACGAAACTGGACCAACTTGTTGGAAAAGTAAAAGCGGCTTATGATGCGTACGACTTCATGTCGGTCTATCAATTGCTCCACAACTTCTGTGTCCTTGATTTGTCGTCGTTCTACCTCGATTACACGAAAGATATCCTGTATATCGAAAAAGCAGACGCGACATCGCGTCGTGCGGTTCAGACGGTCATGTATGATACAGTCGTCGCCTTGTTGCAATTGATGGCACCTGTCTTGCCACACACGGCAGACGAAGCATGGGAATTCGTACCAGCTGTTGAGACGAAGAGTATCTTCTTGACGGACCTTCCAGAAACGGTCGAAGTCTCAGAAGAAGGACTTGCTCTCATCGAGAAATGGAACGCGTTCCTGACATTCCGTGATGATGTCTTAAAAGCACTCGAGGAAGCACGCGTCGAGAAACTCGTCGGTAAGACACTCGAAGCAAAACTCTTGCTTGCACCGAAGGAAGAAACAAAAGCATTGCTTAAAACGATTGATCATCTTGAGCAGTTGCTCCAAGTCTCACAACTCGAATTCGTGGATACAACGGATAAGATGTATGAGACGACTGGTATTACAGTTCAAAAAGCTGACGGTGAAAAATGTGAACGTTGTTGGACATATTCGACAGAACTCGGACAAGATCCGGCTCATCCGACGCTTTGCCCACGTTGTACTGAAGTCGTCAATTCTTTATAATGATACAAAGGGAGGGGCGACTGCGACTTCGCAGGATGTCCCTCATTATTTTTGGATGCGGAGGACAATAGGATGTGGCTTTACTTAGGGATTGCTGCTTTACTCGTTGGAATCGACCAGTTGACGAAATGGATCGTCGTTCAAAATATGACGATCGGTCAAGCGATCACAGTCATTCCGGATTTCTTTTATCTCAACTCGTATCGGAACCGTGGCGCCGCATGGGGAATGCTCGAAGGTAAATTCGGTTTCTTCTTCTTCGTCACGATTATCGTCGTCATTGGATTGATTTACTTCCTCTACAAGGAAGGCACGAAAAATAAGGTATTTGCTTGGAGTATCTCGCTACTACTTAGTGGTGCGATCGGAAATTTCATTGATCGAATGGTTCGAGGAGAAGTCGTTGATTTCTTCCACTTCTTCCCGTTCGGCTATAATTTCCCGATCTTTAATGTCGCAGACGTCTGTTTGACGTTTGGTGTCATCACGATGCTGATTAGCGTCATGTTCGAAGAACGGTTGACTAAGAAAGGAACGATGGATAAATGAATGAAGTAGAAACATGGTCCGTACAAGCGGATGGAGCGACAGGGCGCATTGATAAGTGGCTCGCAGAACAAAATGAATGGTCGCGTTCGCAAGTACAGGAATGGTTAAAAGCGGGACGCGTCGAAGTCGATGGTCGTGTCGTTAAACCAAACTATAAATTATCGGGAACAGAATCGATTGCCGTTCATATCCCGGAAGCGGTAGAACTTGAGATTTTACCAGAAGATATCCCGCTTGAGGTCGTCTACGAGGACTCAGATGTCATTGTCGTCAACAAACCAAAAGGAATGGTCGTCCACCCAGCGGCAGGTCATGTCTCAGGGACCCTCGTCAATGCCTTATTACATCATTGTCAAGATCTCTCGGGCATTAATGGTGTCAAACGTCCAGGAATCGTTCACAGAATCGATAAGGACACGTCTGGTCTGTTGATGGTTGCTAAGAACGACTTAGCGCATGAATCACTCGCGCATCAGTTGAAAGAAAAAACGACGGAACGTCTCTACATTGCGCTCGTACACGGTGAGATTCCGCACGAGCTCGGAACGATTGAAGCACCGATCGGACGCGATAAGAACGATCGTCAACGGATGACGGTAACGGATAAGAATTCAAAATCTGCCGTAACCCATTTCCGTGTTCTCGATCGGTACGAAGGGTTTACAGTCGTTGAATGTAAACTCGAAACAGGGCGGACACACCAAATCCGTGTCCACATGCGTTATATCGGTTTCCCGCTTGCCGGTGACCCGAAATATGGTCCACGTAAGACGATGAAAATGAATGGTCAAGCCTTGCATGCTGCGGTTCTCGGCTTCGAACATCCACGGACAGGCGAATGGATGCGTTTTGAAGCACCACTCCCAGAAGAGATGACATTCGAGATTGGTCAACTGAAAAAACTTGAATTAGAGTCTTGACGTTTTTCTAATAAAACGGTAGAGTATCACCTAGAGAGCGATGCGAGACATCCTCTACTGACACTTCGGTCGTCCGAGCGACGATCCTACTAAACTAGTATCACCTTTAATCGAGTCCGGAGAGGCTGCGAAAGGGAGAACCTACCACAAACGTGCGTAGGCATGCATACAAGACGTATGCCATGATTCTGTCTTCGAAGACCTTCTGCGGATTTCCGCAGAAGGTCTTTTGTATGAAAGGAGAAACTATGAAACCAGCCGTCATCTTAGATGAAGCCGCGATTGGACGCGCACTGACACGGATCGCCCATGAAATCATCGAACGTAACAAAGGCATTGCTGATTTAATGATCGTCGGAATCAAGACGCGTGGTGAGACACTCGCGCGCCGCCTTGCGAAGCGGATCGAACAGATCGAAGGAAAGCCGGTCTTACTCGGTGTCGTCGACATCTCAATGTACCGAGATGACTTGTCAAAGCGAAGTTTAGAGCCAGAAATAAAAGGATCTGATCTACCGGAAGACATTACCGGAAAAATCGTCGTCCTCGTTGACGATGTCCTCTACACAGGACGCACCGTCCGTGCCGCGATGGACGCACTCGTCTACCACGGAAGACCGAGTATGATTCAACTCGCTGTCCTCGTCGATCGTGGGCATCGAGAGTTACCGATCCGTCCAGATTTCATCGGCAAGAACGTTCCGACGTCACGTGACGAGCAAGTCGTCGTCGCGCTCGCTGAAGTCGACGAAGCCGATCAAGTATTCATTAAACGCTAAAAATCAAAACCTTTAAGGTGGTCCAGAGAGACCAGAAAGGGAGTCATCCATATGGCAAAACATGCCGCAGTACTTGATGTACAAGAAGTACCTACTCACCCTCTAAATTGGCTGATGCTCAGCCTACAACACGTCTTCGCGATGTTTGGTGCGACCGTGCTCGTCCCACTCTTAACGGGACTCAACACATCGGTTGCACTCGTCGCAAGCGGAGTCGGCACACTGATTTTCCTCGCCGTCACTCGCTTCAAAGTACCCACATATCTTGGTTCTAGTTTTGCCTACATCGCCCCGATCATCGCCGTCAGTGAACGGTGGGGTGTCGAGGACGCCTTAATCGGCGGAATGGTCGCTGGACTCGTCTACGGACTTGTCTCACTTCTCATCCGTTACACGGGGGCTGCTTGGTTGCTTCGCTTGCTCCCGCCTGTTGTCATCGGTCCGGTCATCATGGTTATCGGGTTATCGCTTGCTCCGACCGCTGTCAACATGGCGATGAACGGAGCGGACGGTAAGTACAACGGACTTTACTTCCTCGTCGCGATGGTCACGCTCGGTGTCACACTTCTCGCAATGACGTATTTAAAAGGAATGTGGAGCACGATTCCGATCCTGTTCGGAATAACGGTCGGTTATCTCGTTGCGGCATCGGTCGGAATCATTGACTTCAAACCACTTCAACAGGCAACGTTCTTCCACGTGCCGGACTTCACGATTCCGTTCTTGAATTACACACCATCATGGAATACAGCTGCCTTGCTTCTGATTGTTCCCGTGACGCTCGTCACACTGACGGAGCACATCGGCGAACAAAAAGTGACATCACGGATCATCGGGCGCGAGACGCTCCTTGATCCAGGGATGCACCGGACAGTACTTGGCGACGGAATCGCGAAGACAGTCGCTTCGATGCTTGGTGGACCACCGGTTACGACGTACGGTGAGAACAACGGCGTCATGTCAATCACACGGGTCTACAGTGTCTTCGTTCTAGGTGGGGCAGCGGTTCTTGCTATCAGCTTCGGATTCCTCGGATATGTCGAAGGATTCATCAAGACGATTCCTACACCAGTCATGGGTGGCATCAGTATTCTCTTATTCGGAGTCATCGCGTCAAACGGTCTCCGGACACTGACGGAAAGTAAGATCGACCTTGCTGATAAACGGAACTTGACGATCACAGCTGTCATTCTTGTCACGGGAATCGGAGGGGCCGCCTTGAAAATCGGGAACTTCTCCCTCGAAGGTATGGCATTGGCGACGATTCTTGGGATCATCCTGAATCTGATCCTTCCGAAAACGACGGAACAGGTCGAAGAAACAGTTGAAACAACGGAAAACTCTACAACTCAATCTGTAGCGAACAACTTTTAAGACGTTCCGAGAGAACGATAAAGTGAAGGCCATGAAAAGATGCAGGGACTCCTCTGTCTTCTTTCGGCGCACCTTCACTTAGAAGGTGCGCCTTTTTCATGACCTGAAGGAGTGAAATACATGAAAACGATCTTGCAAACCCGACATTTCGTCAATTTAGAAAGCTTATCCATAACGGAGATCAATTCGTTGATTGAACGTAGTCTCGCTTTTAAACAAGGCGAACCGGCACCAGACTTTTCCGACAAGACACTCGTCAATCTGTTTTTTGAAAACTCGACGCGGACACGCTCTTCCTTTGAAATGGCAGAGCATCGTTTGAACATGCATCTACTGCCGTTTGAAACAGCGACGTCATCCGTGCAAAAAGGGGAGACGTTACACGATACGTGCAAAACACTCGAAGCGATTGGCGCCGATGGATTGGTCATTCGTCACGGTGACACCGGTTATTATGAAGAATTGATGCAGACACTCGATATTCCGATCATCAATGCAGGAGACGGGAGCGGACAGCATCCATCGCAGTCCTTGCTTGATTTGATGACAATGGTCGAGACGTTTGGAACGATTGTAGGAAAAGTAGTCGTCATCTGTGGGGATTTACAACATAGTCGTGTCGCTCGGTCGAATGCCGATATCTTAAAACGACTTGGCGCCATCGTCTATGGATCAGGGCCACGCGAATGGTATGACGAAGCGATGGGAATACCGTATCTTTCAATGGACGAAGCAGTTGAACAGTGTGACATCTTGATGTTGCTTCGAGTCCAGCACGAACGGCATGACGGAACGACACGGTTTGATCCAGATGTCTATCACGTCACACATGGATTGACGCATGAGCGGATGAATCGACTGAAACCTTCAGCGATCGTCCTACATCCGGCACCGGTCAATCGCGGAGTCGAGATTGCCGACGAACTCGTCGAACACCCGCAATCGCGGATTTTTGAACAGATGAAAAATGGTGTCTTTGCGCGAATGGCGATTCTGGAATGGTGCTTTTCGATGAAAACAATCAAAGGAGACGATGCAGATGACAACACGAATTGAAAATGCGAGATGGTACGAGGCTGGACAAGTTCGAACAGGGGATATTCGAATCGAAGCTGGAAAAATCACGGACTTAGCAGCAATACCGCAAGTTGGGGAAACGGTCATTGATGCTTCCGGATTATTCGTTGCACCAGGATTCGTCGACATCCATGTCCACCTGCGGGAACCGGGCGGCGAACATAAGGAGACAATTGCGACAGGTACGGCAGCTGCGGCAGCTGGTGGATTTACGACGATTTGTCCGATGCCGAATACGCGTCCCGTACCGGACGATCGTCAAACACTTGATGCATTGTTCCAAAAGATTGAAGAGACGGCATCTGTCCGGGTTTTGCCTTACGCGGCGATTTCAAAAAATCAACTCGGACAAGAACTCGTCGCGTTCGATCAATTAACGGATGCCGTGGCATTCACGGATGATGGTGTCGGGGTCCAGACGGCAGCCGTCATGCGAATGGCAATGCAACAAGCAGCACGGCTCGGGAAGACGATTGTTGCCCACTGCGAAGATGATTCGTTAAAAGCAGGATGTGTGCACGAAGGAAACTACAGTCGACTGGAAGGTTTGCAAGGTATTCCATCGCTTGCTGAGAGTATCCACATCGCACGTGATGTCCTGATTGCAGAAGAAACCGGCTGTCATTATCACGTCTGTCATGTCTCGACGAAAGAATCCGTTCGCGTCATTCGTGACGCCAAACGAGCAGGGATCCGAGTGACAGCAGAAGTCACACCGCACCATCTTGTATTGATCGATGAAGACATATCGAATCAGGATCCGAACTTTAAAATGAATCCACCACTGCGGAGTGAGGCAGATCGCCAAGCATTGCTCGAAGGATTAGCAGACGGAACGATTGATTGCATCGCAACGGATCACGCTCCTCATGCAACAGAAGAGAAGGCACTCGGTATCGAACGCGCCCCGTTTGGCATCACAGGATTCGAGACAGCATTCCCGCTCCTCTATACGAAGCTTGTCGCTGAAGGCAAGATGACACTTGAGACACTGATTCGGAATTTGACGGACAAGGCAGCAGCGATTTTTGAACTACCTTACGGCAAACTCGAAGTGGGGGCGGAAGCAGACTTAGTCCTGCTTGATCTAGAGACGGAGCGGACGGTTTCACCGGAACGGTTCCGTTCAAAAGGTAAGAACACACCGTTCGCAGGAGAACGGTTAAAAGGATTCCCGGTCATGACGCTCGTCAAGGGAGAAATCGTATTCAAGGAGGACATAGCACATGCGTAAACGGACACTGGTGTTAGAGGATGGTATGACGTTTGAAGGAACGGCGTTTGGATCGGACACGACAACAACAGGAGAGGTCGTCTTCCAAACCGGAATGACTGGTTATCAAGAGATGCTATCGGATCCATCTTACTGTGATCAGATGATCGTGCTGACGAATCCGTTGATCGGCAATTACGGAGTCAATCGAGAAGACTATGAAACGACGCGTCCACTCGCTAAAGCATTGATTGTCCGCGAACATTGCCAAACACCGTCGAACTTCCGCAGTGAGATGTCGCTCGATGCAGCTCTTCGAGATCTTGATATTCCAGGATTAAGTGGAATCGATACGCGACAGTTAACACGACATATCCGCTCGAAAGGCGTCATGCGCGGCCGACTCGTTGATGGAGAGTTCGACCTAGAAGAGGAATTAAGCCACCTGCAAGATGCACCAATCGAGACGGATCAAGTCAAACGTGCTTCAACGGAACGGGCGTATATCATCCCAGGAGCTGGACCACGAATCGTTCTCGTCGACTTCGGAGCGAAGCTCGGAATCGTCCGCGAACTTGTCAAACGCGGCTGTGAAGTTGTCGTCGTACCATACGACGTGAGCGCAACGGAAGTCTTACGCTATCGTCCAGACGGTGTGATGCTGTCGAACGGACCAGGGAACCCAAAGGATGTCCCGACAGCGATTCCGCTGATTCAAGAATTGACAGGGAAAGTCGTCATCTTCGGAATTTGTCTTGGGCACCAGTTGATCGCACTAGCACATGGCGCAGATACGTTCAAACTGCCATTCGGTCACCGGGGTGCGAATCATCCCGTCCAAGATATCCGGACAGGTCGCGTCGACATCACGTCGCAAAACCATGGATATGCCGTCGATGAACAATCATTGCAACATACAGTGCTTGAAGTAACGCATCTCGCAATCAACGATGGAACGGTCGAAGGCATCCGTCATACGTCAGCATCCGTCTTCTCCGTCCAGTATCATCCGGAAGCATCACCCGGTCCAATGGATGCGAACGGTCTATTCCAACAGTTTTTAGAAGAAATCACGAAACAACAGGAGGTCTCTCATGCCTAAACGTCAAGATATCCAGAAGATTCTCGTTATCGGGTCCGGTCCAATCGTAATCGGACAAGCCGCTGAATTCGACTACGCAGGAACACAAGCGTGTCAAGCCTTAAAGGAAGAAGGATATGAAGTCATCCTCGTCAACTCGAATCCAGCGACAATCATGACAGATCCAACAGTTGCTGATCGTGTCTACATCGAGCCTCTTCAAGCAGAGTTCGTTTCGCGGATCATCCGGAAGGAACGACCAGACGCCTTACTTGCGACACTTGGCGGTCAGACGGGTCTGAACTTGGCTGTTGAACTAGATCGTCTTGGTGTCCTAGCTGAATACAATGTCGAGTTGCTCGGAACGAAATTATCAGCAATCGAAGAGGCAGAAGATCGTGATTTGTTCCGTCAACTGATGTTTAGACGCGGACATGGCGTACCGGATAGTGAAATCGTGCATTCGCTCGAAGAAGCACAACAATTCCGACAACAGATTGGTCTACCAATCATCATCCGTCCAGCATATACACTCGGAGGAACGGGTGGTGGAATCGCCCATACACCGGAAGAGTTCACGCGAATCGTCGAAGGGGGACTCAAGGCAAGTCCGGCAACACAAGTACTCCTTGAAAAATCAATTGCTGGGATGAAAGAGGTCGAATTTGAAGTCATGCGTGATGCAACGAACCAAGCCATCATCGTCTGTGCGATGGAAAACTTCGATCCGGTCGGTGTTCATACCGGAGACTCGATCGTCTTTGCTCCGACGCAAACGTTATCGGATCGCGATTATCAACTGCTACGTAACGTCTCGCTCGATATCATTCGCGCACTCGGTATCGAAGGTGGATGTAACATCCAGTTCGCGCTGGATCCGACGAGCTTTGACTACTATGTCATCGAAGTCAATCCACGTGTTTCCCGCTCGTCCGCACTTGCTTCAAAAGCGACCGGTTATCCGATCGCAAAACTTGCTGCAAAGATTGCCGTCGGGTATGCCTTATCTGAATTAAAGAACCCGATCACCGAGACGAGCTTTGCTTCGTTCGAACCGGCACTCGATTATGTTGTCGCCAAAATTCCGCGCTGGCCGTTCGATAAATTCGAAACGGCAGATCGGACGCTCGGGACACAGATGAAGGCGACCGGTGAGGTTATGGCAATGGGGCGGACGATGGAAGAGGCATTACTGAAAGCCGTTCGTTCGCTTGAAATCGGTACAGCGGATTTGTACATGCCACGCTTCATCGAAATGGCAGATGATGCTTTGCAACAAGCGATTCGCCAGGCGACAGATGATCGACTTTTCGCCTTATACGCTGGTTTTGTCCGCGGCTATAGTGTCGAACAGATTCATGTTTGGACGGCAATTGATCGCTTATTCCTCGAAAAGCTACAGCACATTTGGCAACTTGAGCAATCGGTCGCTACCGGTTTGACACCTGAACTGCTACTTCATGTGAAGCGGTATGGATTCAGTGACCCAATGCTCGCCCGGATCACAGGACAAACGGAAACAGAGATTCGCCGGATGCGTGAAGCGCAAGCGATTCATCCAGTGTATAAAATGGTCGATACGTGTGCGGCAGAGTTCGCTTCTGATACACCGTACTACTATGGAACATACGAACGCGAAAATGAGGCAATCGCGACGAATCGTTCTTCGATCCTCGTCTTAGGATCGGGTCCGATCCGGATTGGTCAAGGAGTCGAGTTCGACTATGCGACAGTCCATTCGATTCAAGCGATTCGTCAAGCTGGCTATGAAGCAATTATCGTCAACAACAATCCGGAAACCGTGTCGACCGACTTCTCGATTTCCGATCGACTCTACTTTGAACCATTAACGACGGAGGATGTCCTCGAAGTCATCCGAAATGAACGTCCGCTCGGTGTCATCGTCCAGTTCGGTGGCCAGACAGCAATCAACTTAGCTGAGTCATTAGCAGCAGAAGGTGTAAAAATCCTCGGGACATCGCTTGAGGATTTAGACCGGGCAGAGGACCGAAAACAGTTCGAAGCAGCGTTAACGGCGCTCGACATTCCACAGCCACCAGGTAAAACGGCCGTCACGGTCGAAGAAGCGGTCACGGCAGCAGCGTCACTCGGTTACCCGGTCCTCGTTCGTCCATCGTATGTCCTCGGCGGTCGGGCAATGGAAATCGTCTATGCACAAGAAGAACTGGAACATTACATGAAACACGCGGTCATCGCCTCACCGGAACGACCGGTCCTCGTCGACCGTTACCTGACAGGAATCGAACTCGAAGTCGACGCGATCTGTGATGGAACAGATGTCGTCATTCCAGGCATCATGGAGCATATCGAACGTGCCGGTGTTCACTCAGGTGACTCGATTGGAGTTTATCCGCCACAACGTGTCTCCCAAGACATCAAGGACCGGATCGTCGACTACACGACACGAATCGCCAAAGCATTCGGAATCAAAGGATTGCTCAACATCCAGTTCGTCTATGCGGACGGCGCACTCTATGTTCTTGAAGTCAATCCGCGTGCCAGCCGGACGGTGCCATTCATCTCGAAAGTGACGGGACTTCCGGTCGCGCGGCTCGCGACGGACATCATTCTCGGTGAAACGCTCGCTTCTTACGGGTTAACAAGTGGTGTCCTACCGGAAGAATCGCTCGTCTCGGTCAAAGTACCGGTCTTCTCGTTTGCGAAGCTTAAAGAAGTCGACCCGACGCTCGGACCGGAAATGAAATCGACCGGAGAAGTCATCGGAACAGACCGAACACTTGAAAAAGCACTCTACAAAGGATTGCTTGCTTCTGGGATGGCGATTCCAGAACACGGTCGTGTTCTCTTGACGGTCGCAGACCCGGACAAAGCAGAAATGACGGATCTCGCACGACGCTTTGCCTCACTTGGATTCACGTTGCTTGCGACGGAAGGAACGGCAGCGTACTTGACGGAGCAAGGATTACCGGTCCAGACGGTCGGCAAAATCGACTCGTCTTCCGAATCGATGCTCGACGTGATTGAAAAAGGGGAGATCGAATACGTCATCAATACGATGAGTCGTGACTCACAAGTCACGAAAGACGGCTTCATCATTCGACGGGCAGCAGCGGAGAATCAAGTCGTTTGTCTAACATCACTCGATACGGCGGAAGCGATTCTACGCGTCATCGAGAGTCGCTCGTTCGAAGCGAGTGCGATTCAAGCCTTCACACACGAAAAGAAAGTGGTGATCCAATGAAGCAACTCTTGACGGTCGTCTCTCGACGAACGGTAGCTCAAGGCGCGACAGAACTCGTCTGTCGCCTCGAGCAACCGCAGGACATTGCACCGGGGCGATTCATGCATCTACGCGTCGGTCCACTCTTACGCCGACCGATCTCGATTGCTCGGGTCGATCGTGATCTGATTACGTTTCTCTTTAAAGAAATCGGGCAAGGGACAGCAGAACTAGCTTCCTTGCGTCCCGACGACAAAATCGATGCCCTCGGACCACTCGGAAACGGTTTTCCGATCGACGCCATCAACCGAGATCAACGGGTCGTTCTCGTTGGTGGAGGGATTGGGGTACCACCACTGTATGAGACGATGCGCCAACTTGTCGCGCGTGGTGTGACGTGTGAAGCGATTCTAGGATTTGATACGGCAACGAGTGTCTTTTACGAAGCGGAATTCCAAGCGCTTGGTAAGACGACGGTCACGACGGTTGATGGAACGCATGGAATGAAAGGGTTCGTTACGGTTGCCTTACATCCGGAAAGCTATGATGTGTTACTCGCTTGCGGACCAGAGCCGATGTTGCGGTCACTCCAGCAACAACCGATTGAGCATAAGTATCTCTCCATCGAAAATCGAATGGGGTGTGGCATCGGTGCTTGTTTTGCCTGTGTCTGTAAAACACCAACAGGCGGGTACGTCAAGACTTGTTCCGATGGTCCAGTCTTTCGGGCAGAGGAGGTCGTATTATGATGGAACGATTACGTGTCGAGTTGCCGGGACTTTCCTTGAAAAACCCGATCATGCCGGCATCTGGATGTTTTGGATTCGGTGAGGAATACGCGAAGTTATATGATCTATCAGAGCTTGGGGCAATCATGATTAAAGCAGCGACGGGCGAAGAACGTTACGGAAATCCGACGCCGCGTGTCGCGGAGAGTGGAATGGGGATGTTGAATGCAATCGGTCTCCAAAATCCGGGTGTCGATGGTATCTTAACGAAAAAACTACCGTTCCTTGAGACGTTTGATACAGCAATCATTGCGAATGTCGCCGGATCGACACCAGAAGAGTATGAGCTTGTCGCAGAAAAAATGAGCCGTCACCCTGGCATTCATGCATTGGAATTAAATATCTCCTGTCCGAACGTCAAATCAGGTGGAATCCAGTTCGGAACGGATCCGTTGCTTGCCGCTGAATTAACGCGTCGAGTCAAACAGGTCTCGACCAAACCGGTTTACGTTAAGCTTTCACCGAATGTCACTTCAATCGTCGAGATGGCACGTGCCGTCGAAGCAGCAGGTGCAGACGGGCTGACGATGATCAACACACTCGTTGGGATGCGAATCGATGTCCGAACGGGACAGCCAATCCTTGCCAACCGGATTGGTGGATTATCCGGTCCATCCATCAAGCCAGTCGCGATTCGGATGATTCATGATGTCGCACAAGCTGTCTCGATTCCTATTATCGGGATGGGTGGCGTGATGGAAGTCGATGACGTCTTAGAAATGATATACGCTGGGGCTTCCGCTGTTGCCGTCGGTACCGCAAACTTCGTCAATCCATACATCTGTCAAGAATTAATCCAGCAGTTACCGGATCGCATGGATGAACTCGGCATCGACCATATTTTAGACATCAGGGGGAAAGCATATGAATCAACTTTACATCGCGCTTGATTTTCCGACCGAAGCAGAAGCGTTTTCGTTCCTCGAACAGTTCGAAGAGACACGACCAGCCGTAAAAGTTGGGATGGAATTATTTTATGCTGCAGGGGGATCGTTCGTCCAAAAACTCGTCGAGCGTGGGCACGCTGTATTCCTCGATGTCAAAGTCCATGACATTCCAGAGACGGCGCGCCGGACGATGCGCATCATCGGGCAATTAGGTGTTGAATTGACGAACGTCCATGTTGCCGGTGGGAAAGAGATGATGATCGCAGCGCGAGAAGGACTTCGTGAAACGAATGCTAAGACACAACTAATCGGCGTGACGCAGTTGACATCGACGGATGAAGCGATGTTACGCGACTTAAAGGTTGAAGGAGCGATGCCAGCAGTCGTTCGTGAGTATGCGCAACTGGCAGAAGCAGCCGGACTAGATGGTATCGTCTGTTCGGCGCTCGATCTTCCTGAACTAATCGAAGTTTGCCGAACGGGCTTCCGTTTTGTCACACCAGGTATTCGTCCTTCTAGTAATGAAGCAGATGATCAAAAGCGAGTCGCGACCGTTCTTGATGCGCGTCGAAATGGAGCGACGGATTTAGTAATTGGTCGCCCGATTACACGTGCCAAACAACCAGAACAGGTCTATCAGGCGTTACTCGAAGAATGGAAGGGGCAATTATCATGGTAAATCCAATTGCAAATGCATTACTCCGTATCAAAGCCGTCACGTTATCTCCAAACGATCCGTATACGTGGGCGAGTGGGCTCCGTTCTCCGATCTATTGCGATAATCGGTTGACACTTTCGTACCCAAAAGTCCGCTCTTTGATTGCCGATGCCCTCGCTGAGAAAGTGAAGGATTTAGGAATCGAAGTCGTTGCCGGAACAGCGACAGCAGGTATTCCTCACGCGGCATTCGTCGCGGAACGATTAGGGTTACCGATGGTCTACGTGCGTAGTGGCAGTAAGAAACACGGGAAAGGTAATCAAATCGAAGGTGTTATTCAACCAGGCCAACGCGTCGTCGTCATCGAAGACTTATTATCAACGGGGATGTCTGCGATCGAGGCAGCGGAAGCACTCCAAGCAAAGGGAGCGAACGTCATTCGGATTCAAGCGATTTTCTCTTACGGGATGGAACGCTTGAAGAACAATCTCCGAGACGCGAAGATTGACGCGGATGCATTACTGACGTTCGAAGCGTTACTCGAAACGGCACAACAACAAGGGGATATCACGGTAGAAGAACAGGAACAATTGGCAGATTGGTCGAAGGACCCAGTTGCTTGGAGCGAACGTTTTACCGCAAACGTGTAAAAACAGATAGATTCCGTCGGACGACCTACGATTTCTAGTGCATGATTTGGTACACTATAGAAATAAAGGAGGTCGTCGACTATGGTGACGCATTATCGTGATTATGAACAATTCAAAATGGTCGTCCTCCCGTTTCTGCTTGAACGTCCAGATACGCATCAGTTGATTCTAGGTATATTAGAACGTGGGGATGAACCGCTCTTGATGGCAACGGCACAAGAAGGCGATCATCGTCTCGTCATATTGCAAACGATACCGGAGCAAGTCATCGTCGCAGGGGATATGTTCTCGCAAGAAGGGATTCGAAAGCTTGCGCGAATTCTGGATAGTCCAGGATTCGTCGGAGAACAGGCCATCTTAGCGCCGCTTTTACTCCCACATTCCATGTATGAGGTACATATGGAACAAGGGATGTATGCATTGACGAAGGTCGAGATGCCACATGTTCCGGAGAACGTCGTCTTCCGACCGGTTTCGAACGATGAAGGACAACAAGCCTTAGAATTTGCGTCCGGATTTTTATATGAGGTCGAAACGCGTCCATCTGATCGACAGCTTACGCAACTCCATCAGTCAATGACGCGACACATTCAGCAAGGAAGCTTGTTCGGATTGTTTAGCGGAAATACGCTCGTCGCGATGGCGGCAGCGACACGTCCCACGCAAACTGGGATTACGATTTCTTACGTCTATACGCCGAAAAAACTACGTGGGAATGGATATGCTTCTTATCTTGTCGCAAAACTATCTGAACACCTCCTACAGTCTTATCCGGTCGTGACGCTCTATACCGATTGGTCGAACCAGACAGCGAATAAAATCTATCAGCATGTCGGTTTCGAGTTAGTCGGACGATCCTTACATATCAAAAAACAAGAACGCTACCGGTGAACATGGCTGATGCTTTTTCAGTCAACGTTCAGGAATTAAAAAATAGAGTACGACAGCAGCCGACCGTCCTATTATCTAAGGACAGTCGGCTGTTTTGTGCCGCGGCAAGTATTAGTTAAATTTAGCGATGATTTTACCACGGACGTGACGTTCAGATAGACGTTGTAATCCTTTGACGATGTCCGCTGCTGGAATCTCCTCTGTGACGAGTGGATCGAGTTCTTTCGTTGCGACCAGTTGTAATAATTCACTTGCCATATGACCAAGGTTTCGGATCGCGCGGTCATCTTCGCTTGCATAAGCAGCCGCAAGTGCTACTTCATGGATCGAAGGGGAGAGCGTGAACGGCTTGACGACCGATTGATCAGGACCGCCGGCGATGAAGGCGAGTTGACCCGAGAAGGCAAGACGTCCGAGATCTGCTGTTGCTTCATTTCGACCGACCGTATTGAAAATCAAGTCAGCGCCGCGATCATTCGTCCAATCGCGAATGACCTCGGTTACATTTTCTTTTTTGTAGTCGATGGCAAGATCGGCACCGAGTCGCTTGACCCACTCATGGTTTTCCGTCGAAGCAGTCGTCGCGACCTTAAGACCCAGGCGTTTTGCGAGTTGAATGCCGATGCCACCCACACCACCTGCACCAGCATGGATGAGAATCGTCTCTTTACCTGTCGTATTCATCTTTTGGACGATCGCTTCATAAGCTGTCATGCCTGCGCAAAGAATCGCAGCGGCTTCAGCGAATGAGACGTCTTCTGGAATCGGGGCAAGAGCACGTGTATCAACAAGTACGTATTCAGCAAAAGCACCATCGCGTTGCAGGTTCGTATGAATCGCTACACGATCGCCGATTTTCACTTCTGCGCCGGGTCCGATTTGTTCGACGACACCCGCTAGGTCAACGCCCGGAATATGCGGGAACGTCCAAGCTGGATTTTTGGTTGCCTTATAGTCGACGGGATTCAGTGCGACCGTCTTGACGCGAATCAAGGCTTGTCCTTCTCCTGGCGTCGGTGTCTTGACCTCTTCGAATGTCCATTGATCAATGGCTGTACCTGAGTGGTTTAACCATGCTTTCATGTTTAATAAGCTCCTTTCGAATACGTGAGTTAATATGAGTGAGAGTAAATTTCGACGAGATTACCAAATGGATCCTCACAGTAGACTATCCGGTAAGGTTTGTCTCCTGGATAGTATTCGCAGATCGACATCCGTTGTTTACCGCCGTGAGGACGATTTTTTCGACGAACCCTTCGACATCTGGGCCTTGAACCGTATAATGCAAGATACCTGTTTCAGGAATTCGCAATTACTCTCGGATTGTTCATCGTTCGGGAATTCAAACAACTCGATGTCGATGCGATCGTCTGACGCCATGTGGGCGATCCGGAACTTGTCCCATCATGTACCAAAGACGTCTGTGTACATGACACCGATGGTAGAATCATCTTCGAGGACATCAAATGGTTCCATGATAATATACCAGTCCTTCATCTCTTGATAAAAACGAACAGCTTCGTCGAGATTCGGCACGGAAAGACCGATGTGCGAAAAATTATATGGATACGTCATGTCTAACACTCTTTTTGCAAAATGATTTAAGCATACTTTAACCTGCGCTACACTCCATTGCATAGTACGCACTTTGAAGTAACGACTCTGGGGGAGAGAACAACATGTCGACTGGACAATTTCCGGTCAATCGGGAGCTCGCCATCATCGGCGGAAAATGGCGTTCACAATTATATTGCACGTTAGAGAAAGATACGAAAAATTTTTAAGTTACAACGTGCCATTCCCGGGATTTCTCGGAAAGTCTTGACTGATCAGTTGAAGGAACTTGAACGACTCAAAATAATTGAGCAGATTGAGTATGATGAAGCCGTTCTGCACGTCGAATACAAATTGACAGAGGCGTCATTTACACTACAACCGGTCATGAAAGGTTTATGTGCATGGGGGGAAGGGAATCAATTATCCGAATCCTAATCGAGAGGCAGTGAACTAGATGAAGCTAACTTATCATGGACAGTCAACAGTAACGATTGAAACGAATGGTCACCATCTCGTCATCGATCCCTTCTTTAGTGGTAACGATAAAGCGACGACGAATCCCGATGACGTCAAGGCGGACTTCATTCTTTTGACGCATGCGCATGCCGATCATATGCTTGATGCAGAGCGGATCGCAAAAGCAACGGGGGCGACGATCATCGCTACGCATGAGTTGGCAACGTATTTAAGCTTCAAAGGATTGAATGTCCACCCGATGAACCTTGGCGGACAGTTTGAATTCTCGTTTGGTAAAGTAAAGATGACACAGGCATTCCATTCATCAAGCATCATCGATGAAGAGAAACAAACCATTACGTATATGGGGATGCCGGCTGGATTCTTGCTGACAATCGAAGGCAAAGAAATCTATCACGCAGGCGATACGGCACTGTTCGGGGATTTAGCCCTTTATGGCGCCCATCACGAAATCGATTTGGCCTTCTTACCAATTGGTGATAACTTCACGATGGGTCCGGATGATGCGTTGATCGCTGCAGATATGTTGCAAGCGAAAGCAGTCGTACCGATCCACTACGATACATTTGATTTAATCAAACAAGATGCGAATGCATTCTGTGAACAAATTGAAGCGCAAGGTCAAACTGGTCATTTACTCGCGATCGGCGAGTCACTCGAATTATAATCCGTTCTTAAGCAAAGGAGAGGAAACGTCAAGGTTCCTCTCCTTTTTGTCGATTATTCTTCTGGAATATCTGTAGTTCATCCGATTACGCTTCCTTCTTCCGCCCGATGGCGAAACGGTGAACTTCTTCTATGATAAGAAGGGGCTGTTGACAGCCGATTCAGATATTCGGAATAATGGTAGACATGAGATGGAGGGACTGACATGGAAGAGCATAACAGTAGGAGTGTGCGGAAACGAAAACAATCGTCGTTCACACGCTTAAAAAATAAACAAAAACAAAAGATGGATGCACGGTTGAACCGCATTGGAGAAAAAGGACCAGTGAAGCGACCGCTTTATTTATACGGTGGTGTCGTTCTCGGACTTGTCGTCATCTATTCGATTACATTGCTCGTCTCAACGGAATTGTTATCGCGCGGCGAAACATTCAAGACGACGAATCGCTATAAGTCTCTCGCCATCGAGGCGCCGCACGCAACGGTACAATTCGTTCGAAGCACAGACGGAAACGTCCAAATCAAACTCGTCGATAGTGCATCGAGTGGAAAACGACTGAAAATCAGTACATCGACGAATACGGTAACGGTGACAGGACGAGATGGTTGGCTGTCTCGACTCGGCAATCGTCCGAGCGAAAAAACAGCAGACTATACGATTCAAGTGGGACTACCGAGTTATATGAACCGTGTCGATGTCGATGCTGGAACACTTAAAGGAATGGGCATCTACGCAAAAACGATCGAGATGGACGGAGAAGCGATGAGTCTCGATAAAGTAAAAGGTGATGAGATTACACTGAATGCAACACGTGCGATTTCCATTAAAGAGATGGATGCCGTCCATGCGCAAGTGACAGGTGAAAGTGTTTCTCTTGCGGAATATGTGGCGAAGTTGAGTCTCGACGTCACAACGATTGACGGCGCGACGAAGCTAAAACCAAATAAATCAGCCGGTACGATTACGATTGACACAGGAGGCGATATTAAAGCCTCTGACCGATATACGAAACAAAAGAATAAGGATGAGACAATTTATGAACTGTCGAAACAAGAAAAACCGGAAGTGACAGTCAATAGTGAAGTCGGGCAGGTGACGCTCGAGTGAAATTAAAGTTTCGGATTGGACTACGAACGGTCAAGACCGGTATCGCGGTAGCTCTTGCGCTTAGTATCTCCTGGTATGTGTTCGATATTTATTCGGGAATGGGGGCTGTCGCAGCAATTGTTGCCATGCAACCGACGATTCATCGGTCGTTTAAAATCGTCTTCAACCGGATTTTCGGAACAGTACTTGGATTAATGTGTGGTCTTGCGATTGTTGCGACACTTGGGGCGAATCCGCTGACGATTGGACTCGCCGTAATTGTCTCGCTCGTCCTTAATTCGATGATTGGAAGAACGGATATGTCGACGTTCGCGGCCTTTGCCATCGTGTTGATGTTCGAGAGTCCGACCGCCGACTACGTCCACTATGCATTATCACGTTCGTTGTTGACTGTCGTCGGTGTGTTATCTGCTGTCCTCATCAATTACATCGTCTTCCCGCCACATTATGAGGATCGTTTACTCTTGCTTGTCAAAAAAACGACGCAACAGTTGATGGAAGATTGGCGGAGTCTTGTGCAAGATGATACGAGGCTGCTTGCCGTTCGGAAACAAATTCTCAAACATGAAGAAATGATGTTGATGCTTCAAGAAGATCAAAAATATCCATTGATGGCAAGCGGTCAAAGTGAAGCGTTCATCCGACTGAAGGAGCTTGTCGATCTTGAAGACAAGTTGCTCGTCTTGCTTGAAAGCATTGCCAGTCATCAGGATATCCCGATGACAGAAGAACAGGAAAAGACGCTCGGCCAGGAAATTGATTTCTTACTCAGCCATCATTACGATGTCATCTTCTCCCACGAACGAAAACAAGCGATGTTCTCATTCGATCAAGAATTAAGCGAGGCGAAGGATATCATCCATGGGCATTTGCTCGATTACCGGGAACAGTTAGAAAAAATGAAGTGAAGATGAAAAAGCGCTGTATCTCCTAAGTGATATTTAGGAAAAACAGCGCTTTTTTGTGTAGCGTCATTGACGTAAGGATTGGACGACATCTGGATCAGGTGTGACGTAAAGTGTCGTTTGATCCGTATAGATGACGAAGCCGGGTTTTGCACCACTCGGTTTTTTGACATATCGTAACTCCGTAAAATCGACCGGGACTTGGCTCGATTCACGTGCTTTCGAGTAGTAGGCGGCAACAATCGCTGCTTCTTTTAACGTTGTCTCATCCGGTGCATCACTTTGTATGATGACGTGCGATCCTGGGATATCCTTCGTGTGTAACCACGTATCGGACCGACGTCCAAACTTGAACGTCGCGTAATCATTTTGTTTATTGTTCTTTCCGACGAAGAATGGAAGGCCGGTCGAAGAACGATATTCTTCGAGTTGTGGGAGTTGTGGTTTCTTTTTCTTCTTTTGTCGTTCGCGCAGATAACCTTCTTCGACGAGTTCCTCGCGCATTTCCCGGATATCTTCCGGGGATGCGACATCGAGTTGGGCAAGCAAACCTTCGAAGTACGCAATCTCGGCTTGGTTCTTCTCAAGCTGGCGCGCTACTTCGACTTTGGCGGTTTTTAATTTGTTATACCGTTTGTAATAACGCTGTGCGTTCTCGTTTGGCGAGAAGCGGGGATCAAGCGAGATCGTGATTTCAGCACCGTCTGGATCATAGTAATCGACGACGGTTGCTTCCTTCATCCCGCGTTCGAGCTGATAGAGATAAGTCGTCAGCAGTTCTCCTTTATGCTTCCATTCATCCATTCGTAACGTCGCTTCTAAATCTTTTTCGAGTTTTGAGCGCTTTAAGATATTCTTATCGTACTCACTCTTGATGAACCGTTCGAGATCGGCCGCTTGTTGTTTGACACGATCGCGGTTTGCTTTTTGATGGAAGAATGCGTCGAGGACTTGACCACTCGTCGCGAACGTCTTTTCGTCAATGATTGAACCTTCCGTTAAGCGGACCGGTGCAAAGCGTTCCTTGCCGCCTTCCATCCGTTGCAATACATAAGGACCGTTTAGTTCTTTTAAGACGTCCTGGAAAGCGGTAGCAAGATTCGTCCGGTTCGCAAGACCTGCCCGCGTGACGACTTCCTTAGCAATTTGTGGAGACAGACCACTGAAGAGACCAAGTAACTGGCGATCCAGTTTCCCAGCGTTCCAGTCGATTCGGTGGAGTGCCTTTTCGATATCTCCTGTGAGTGGATCCACTTTATCCTGTGCTGGTGGAAGTTGATAGGTCATCCCTGGCATGATCGTCCGGAATGTATTTTGACTGAGTGGTAAGTGTTTGATCGCATCGAGGATCTTATCTTGTCCATCGGTCAAAATGATGTTCGAGTGTCGTCCCATCAACTCGACATAGATTTTTTTCGCTTCCTCATCGCCAAGTTCGTTGCGGGAACGGACACGTAAGACAATGATCCGGTCGCGTTCGAGTTGTTCGATCGATTCGATGAATCCGCCTTCGACATGCTTGCGAAGCATCATACAGAAGAGTGGGGGTTCACTCGGGTTGCTGACCGCTTCCGACGTAATGTGCATCCGTGCATACATGGCATTCGCAGAGGCGAGCAACAATACGTTTTTTCGCTCGGCCCGGACCTGGAATACTAAATCCAATGTATATGGTTGGTATACCTTATTGATCCGTCCTCCGACGAGCGGTTGGAGTTCTTTGACGACGCGTGTCGTCATCAATCCGTCAAAAGCCATACGATTACCTTCTTTCTTGATTTCGTTCTCACTTTCTAAAGGTAACAGAAATGGCATCGTTATGGTATGATAAAGCAGTCGAGCTAAAAAAGATGACTTGCGAACTTCCTATCTCTACTGC
Organism: Exiguobacterium sp. PHA03; assembly: GCF_041945985.1. Taxonomy (NCBI): domain Bacteria; kingdom Bacillati; phylum Bacillota; class Bacilli; order Caryophanales; genus Exiguobacterium; species Exiguobacterium sp. PHA03. The sequence continues at coordinate 1,289,721 of NZ_JAUTYQ010000001.1, read as the reverse complement.
TAATATGAAACAATGTGAAGTTTGTGAGATGGAGGGGTTTTTGAAGTGATTTTCAAAGAGCGTGGCTTATTACTCGTATTATCTGGTCCAAGTGGTGTCGGAAAGGGAACGGTCTGTCGTGCCTTGCGCGAAGATCAGGATAACGATCTGCATTACTCGGTATCCTGTACGACGCGCCAACCGCGTGAAGGAGAAGTAGATGGTGTCCACTATTTCTTTAAATCGCGTGAAGAATTCGAAGAGATGATTGCGAACAATCAACTCTTGGAATATGCTGAATTCGTAGGGAACTACTATGGAACACCTGTCGAATGGGTGAACCAGATCCTAGATGAAGGAAAAGACGTCATTCTCGAAATCGAAGTTCAAGGGGCCATGCAGGTCAAAGAACATTTTCCGGAAGCTGTCTTCTTATTCCTTGCACCTCCAAGCCTCCAAGAATTACGGAACCGCCTCGTAGGGCGTGGAACGGAATCGGAGGAAGTCATTAAGCAACGTCTTCTCGTCGCTAAGGAAGAGATCGAGATGATGGATGCCTATGACTATGTCGTGACGAACGACGAAATTCATAAAGCCTGTGACCGGATCCAAGCGATCGTCACAGCGGAACATTGCAGTCGGGAACGTGTCGCGTCCCTATATAAAAAAGCCATGGAGGTTAAGTGATATGTTATATCCATCAGTTGATAAGCTTCAAAAGAAAGTACCGTCGAAATATACAATCGTTACAGTTGCCGCTAAGCGTGCGCGTCAAATCCAAGACGGGAAACGCGTGAAAGTCACGAACCCAAAATCGCATAAACCGGTCGGGAAAGCTTTAGAAGAGCTTTATTTCGAAGAAGTATCCGTCACGAACCAACCGCAAGACTAATTTTGAAGCAGCCACTTGTCATCGTGGCTGTTTTTTTCAATAAGGAGGACACCTACATGTTAACCAACCGAAACATTCTACTGTGTGTCGGCGGTGGAATCGCTTCCTACAAATCAGCAGCACTCGCTTCAAAGCTTGTTCAAGCAGGCGCACACGTTCAAGTCGCGATGACGCGTAATGCGCAACAATTCGTCGGTAAGACGACGTTTGAAGCACTGACGCGAAAAGCGGTCTATGATGACGTCTTCATCGAGCATGATCCGTCAAAGATCGCCCATATCGATTTAGCGGACGAAGCGGACCTGATCGTCGTCGCACCAGCGACCGCGAATTTAATTGCAAAACTCGCGCACGGGATCGCGGATGATTTCATCACGACGACGATCCTTGCAGCGACATGTCCCGTCATCGTCGCACCAGCGATGAATGTCAACATGCTCGAACATCCGGCGACAGTCCGCAACATCGAACAACTGAAGCAGGACGGTGTCCAGGTGATTGCACCGGGAGTCGGAAATCTCGCATGTGGTTGGGTCGGGAAAGGTCGTTTACCTGAACCGGAAGACTTAGTCGCAACACTCTCAACGTTCTTTGAAGAGAAGTATCTAGCCGGACGAAAAGTCTTGATCAGTGCGGGACCGACCGTGGAACGGATTGATCCGGTTCGTTACTTGACGAATGATTCTTCCGGAAAGACAGGAATTGCGCTAGCAGAAGCGGCAAGAGACGCAGGTGCCGATGTCACGCTCGTCCATGGACCACTTCGGATCGGATTACCGACCGGGATAGCGACGATTGCTGTTGAATCAGGAGAAGAGATGCTTGAAGCCATGTTACGTGATTATGAAACGCAAGACATCGTCATCATGTCAGCTGCCGTAGCTGACTATCGACCGTCTATCCAGTACGATCAGAAGCAGAAAAAAATCCACGGACCACTTCGAATTGAACTCGAAGAGACGACCGATATTCTGAAGACGCTTGGTGAGCAGAAACAACATCAGCTATTAGTCGGATTTGCGGCTGAGACGACGGATGTCGAGACGTTCGCTAAACAAAAACTCGTCCGAAAGAAAGCCGATTTCATTGTCGCGAACGATGTGTCACGATCTGATATCGGATTCGTCAGTGATGAAAATGAAGTCGTCGTTTTTGGAAAGAACGATTCCGTCACGCGATACGATCAACAATTGAAATCGACGCTCGCCAAATCGCTCATGCGCCAATTCGCGGAGGCATTGGCATGATAGCCGAAGTCATCGTTGACGTCGCAGCAGCAACGGTCGATCGTCCTTTTGATTATGCCGTGCCGGAACTCTGGCAGGAGCTGATTGTTCCCGGAATGCGCGTAGAGGTTCCGTTCGGTCCACGGGCGTTGCTTGGGATCGTCGTCGGAACGAAAGAAACCTCTGATTTGACGAACGTCAAATCGATCGTCCGTGTCTTAGATGAGACCCCGACCTATACACAGGAATTACTCGAGTTATCGGCGTATCTATCGGAAACGACTTTGTGTTTTCAAGCGACGGCATTGCTTGCGATGCTGCCGGCTGCCTTAAAGGTGAGTTATGATAAACTGGTCATAGTCGAGTCGGGCCCACTTCGGGCATATCATGGCAAGAAAATGAGTCAATTGCCAACGGAAGTCCAACAAATCGTCTTAACAGCGGCGAAACAAGCTGACGTGACGCTTCAACCGGTCATTCGCGAGAAAAAGACGTCAAAGACGGATAAACGTATTCGTCTCCTAGAGGAACAGGCAACTTTTACGAAACAAGCGAGCCAACAAGCGGCACTTTACTCGTATATTCAAGAATTTCCGGATGCGCTTTGGAGTGAAGTCAAGCAGGCAACGGGCGCAACGAGCGCGACGTTGAACGCTCTCGAGAAAAAGAGCATCATTCAAGTCGAGACGATCGATGTACGGCGAAATCCTTACGAACATCTCGTCCAAGACATCTTTGTGCCGTCCTCTTTGACGGAAAAGCAACAGGAAGCAGTCTTGGCGATTACGGCTGAAGCTGAGACCGGAACGTTTTTGTTACATGGCGTAACAGGAAGCGGTAAGACGGAAGTTTATCTTGAATCGATTCATGCACAACTCGAACGCGGTAGACAAGCGATCTTGCTCGTCCCTGAAATCAGTCTGACACCGATGATGGTCAAACGGTTCAAACGTCGTTTCGGAGAACGGGTCGCTGTCCTGCATAGCGGTCTATCGCTCGGAGAAAAGTATGATGAGTGGCGCAAAATCGCTCAAGGCGAGGTCGATGTCGTCGTCGGTGCACGGTCCGCCGTGTTTGCGCCGCTGACGAATATCGGAATCATCATTCTCGATGAAGAACATGAAACAACCTATAAACAAGAAGAGAATCCGCGCTATCATACGCGTGATGTCGCAAAATGGCGGGCAGCCTATCATCGTTGTCCCGTCGTGCTCGGAAGTGCAACACCGTTACTCGAGACGTATGCACGGGCACAAAAAGGGGTTTATCGTTACTTACCGCTTCGTGAACGATTCGGTGGGGAACTGCCTCCAGTCGACATCGTTGATATGCGTAAGGAACTCGAACGGGGCAATCGTACGCCGTTCAGCCTCGCGCTAGTCGAAGGCATCAAAGAACGCATCGAACGTGGGGAACAAACCGTCTTACTCCTGAACCGTCGCGGATATACGACCTTCGTCTTATGTCGGGATTGCGGGGAGACGCTACAATGTCCGCATTGTGCCGTGAATTTAACCTATCACCAACATGAAGATCGCTTGAAATGCCACTACTGTGGGTTTGAAGCCGCAATGCCGAAAACTTGTCCGTCCTGTGAATCGACGAAAATTCGTCAGTTCGGAACGGGTACGCAAAAGATTGAGGAAGAATTGGCACACTTGATTCCGGAGGCGCGAATCATCCGGATGGATCAGGATACGACGTCGCGTAAAGGTGCGCATGAGAAATTACTCGATGCCTTTGAACGCAAGGAAGGAAACATTCTGCTCGGAACACAGATGATCGCAAAAGGTCTCGACTTTCCGAACGTTACACTCGTCGGAGTGATTGCTGCCGATGCGACGCTTGGTATTCCGGATTTTCGAGCAAGTGAGCGCACGTTTCAGTTGATCACCCAAGTGTCGGGTCGTGCCGGACGGGGTCAACTCGCTGGTCAGTCAATTATCCAGACCTACAACCCGGAGCATTACGTCATTCAAACGGCCAAACAGCATGATTTCGAAACGTTTTATAAGCGAGAGATGCAATTGCGAAAGCTCGGTGGGCATCCACCATTTTGGTTCCTTGGTCTGATTACAGTTTCAGCAGCGCATCCGCTCGAAGCACAAGCAGAAGCGCAGCAAATCGCTTCCGAGCTTCGTGCCTTTGAATCTGAGGATTTAGTCGTCAATGGACCGTTTGATGCACCACTCGCTCGACTCAAAAATATGTACCGGCAACAGGTCTTAATTAAACATAAAGGACAGGAGGATGTCCGGACACATCTCCGTGATATCTTATCCCGTCGTCAAAAATCAAAAACACAAGTCGCGATTGACTTGAATCCATTTGTATTCATGTGAGGTGTCTGTATGTATAAAGTAGTAGAAGTACCAAATGATGTATTACGACAGGTGTGTGAACCTGTCACGAAGTTTGATAAAAAACTCGGTAAAATGATCGACCGGATGTTCGATACGATGTACGAATATGACGGGGTTGGTTTAGCCGCCCCGCAAATCAACCAGCCGATTCGTGTAGCCGTCGTTCATACCGATGATGAGACGGGACCAATCGAGCTGATCAACCCGGAAATCATCGAAGCGGACGGTTCGCAAATCGATGATGAAGGATGTCTCAGTATGCCGGGCATCTTCGGACCGGTTGAACGGTTCGACCGAATCGTCGTCAAGTCTCAAGATCGTCTCGGGCGGACGGTTAAAATCAAAGCAAACGGTTTTTTTGCACGTGCCATCCAACACGAGATGGATCATTTAGATGGTGTCCTGTTCACGGATAAACTCGTCGAGCAAGAAAAACCGCGCGTCGTTTTCATGGGTACGCCTGAGTTTGCAGCAGGAACGCTGCGTGAAGTCATCGATGCTGGGTATGACGTCGTCGGTGTCGTCTCACAACCAGATAAACCAGTCGGACGAAAACGGGAAGTCAAACCGACGCCTGTAAAACTCGTCGCGATGGAACACGACATTCCTGTGTTGCAACCGAAACGAATTCGAGAGGATTATCAAGATGTTCTCGATTTAAAACCAGATCTCATTATCACGGCAGCTTACGGTCAGATCGTCCCGACCGCTATTCTCGAAGCACCACGTTTTGGGGCGATCAACGTCCATGCGTCACTCTTACCGAAATATCGTGGCGGTGCACCGATTCATCAAGCGATCATCGATGGAGAAAAAGAGACAGGTGTGACGATCATGTATATGGTCGATCGGCTAGACGCAGGTGATATGTTGTCAAAAATCATCGTTCCAATCGAAGAGAACGATACAGCCGGTTCGATGTTTGAGAAGTTAGCGGACGCAGGAGCGCGCCTGTTACTTGAAACGTTACCACGTCTGTTAGCAGGTGAATTGACACCGGAAGCACAAGTCGAGGAAAAAGCGACATTTGCGCCGAACATTTCACGTGAGCGGGAACGACTTGATTTTACGCTACCGGGTGAGACACTCTACGATCAAATTCGTGGGATGAATCCATTCCCGAGTACGTATACGATGCTTGGGAACGATCGCTTAAAAGTCTTTTTCGCAACGAAAGTCTCAGGAACGGGACGACCGGGTGAAATCATCGCATTAGAAGCGGATGGTCCCGTCATCGCGACAGGTTCCGAAACAGCGTTGAAGCTGATCGACTTACAGCCGTCCGGCAAAAAACGGATGGATGGTGCCACGTTCATGCGCGGGATTGGTCAATCGCTTGAACTCGGACAACAAGTAGGTGAGAACGCATGAATGTACGCGACGCAGCAGTAACGACACTGATGAAAATCGGACAAGGTGGCGCCTTCTCAACAATTACGGTCCACCAAATGCTTGAAAAACGCGCCATCTCGGCGTCAGATGTCGGCTTGTTCACGGAACTCGTCTACGGGACGCTCAGTCGTGAATTGACGCTTGATTATATTTTAGAACCATATTTAGCGAAACAGAAAAAACTTGATCCATTCATGCGCCCATTGTTAAGAATGAGTGTCTATCAGTTGTTTTATCTCGATCGTGTACCGGATCATGCCGTCATTCATGAAGCCGTTGAAATTGCTAAAAAACGTGGGAAAGTCCATGTCTCGAAAGTCGTCAACGGAGTGCTACGGAATGTATTACGGGCGGGAATGCCTCATTTCGCTGAGATTGAGCCTGCTGCAAAACGAATCAGCATTGAAACGAGTCACCCGCAGTGGCTCGTCGAACGTTGGATCGAACTGTTTGGTCCGGAAGAAACGCTTCAGATCTGTCAATTAAATAACACACCGGCACCGGTCACGGTCCGCATCAATCGCACGAAAACGACGCGGGAGGAAGCAATCGAGCTTCTACTCGATCAAGGTGTGACGGCAAAACCATCTACGGTCGCGCCGGACGGTCTCGAAATCGAACGAGGAAGCGTCCAAAAAACTGATCTGATTGACCGTGGGTATCTTTCTCTTCAGGATGAGAGCTCAATGCTCGTCGCCCGTGCGCTTGGTGCAGAAGCATCCGATCATGTACTCGACAGCTGTGCCGCACCTGGTGGGAAAGCGATGCATATTGCTGAAGGTTTGACGACGGGTACACTACAGGCACTTGATCTTCATCCACATAAGATTAAATTGATTGAACAGCAAGCGACACGATTAGGTCTTACGACTGTTCGAGCAGAAGCGTTAGATGCCCGTAAAGCAGGGGAACGCTTCGAAAGCGAATCCTTTGACCGGATTCTTGTCGATGCACCTTGTTCAGGACTTGGTGTCATTCGGAGAAAACCGGATATCAAATGGACGAAACGTCCAGAACAACTCGAGCAACTCCCAAAAATTCAACGAGACATCTTGACATCTGTCTTACCACTCGTTAAAAAAGGTGGAATCTTCGTCTATTCGACTTGTACGATTGATCCGACCGAAAACGAGGAGCAGACAGCGTTCATTCTCGATCAGGGTTTTGACTTTGATGCATCTTTCGCGGAACGCATGCCAGAATCCGTGCGACATCTGATTGGGAATCGAGCAGAACTCAAGTTGTTACCGACGACAGTCGGAACGGATGGCTTCTACATTGCCGCGTTTAAGAAACGAGAAGATTGATACGAACGGAGGACTGTCATGGAGTTAGCTCACCTTTCGACCACTGGGAAAGTCAGGACTAAAAATGAGGATACGGTATTACTCATCGGGAACGCTGAACGTGGTCTTGCTGTCGTTGCGGATGGTATGGGAGGTCACGCTGCTGGCGATATCGCAAGTGCGATCGTTCGCGAGGTATTTGAAGCATCCTTTTCCCTCATGCCAAATCGCCCGATGGAATTGTCCGAATGGATAGAACAACGTGTAGCCGAAGCGAATGCCCGGATTCTTCAGTTTTCAAAAGAAGAACAACTTGCGATCGTCGGAACGACCATTGCCTGTGTGTGCTGGGTCGAGGATTTGCTCGTCATCGGTCATGTTGGAGACAGTAGGGTCTATGCTCTTGAAGGTACGGCGTTAAAACAATTGACGGATGATCATTCTTACGTCAACATGTTACGACAAATGGGAGAGCTTTCGGACGAGGAAGTCGAAAATCATCCACGTAAAAATGTCATCACACGATCGGTCGGCTCGAACGAAACGGTCGAAGTCGACATTCAAGTAAGAGATGCTCCAGACTATGACCTCGTCCTTGTGTGTAGCGACGGGTTGACCGATGAAGTGCCAGATGATGTCATTGAACAAATCATCTTACGGGATGATCCGCTTGATGAGATCGTCGGACAATTGGTGAAAGAAGCGAATGCTCGAGGAGGCGCGGATAATATTACGATTGCCGCCATCCGGTTCAAAGAAAGAAAGAGGGTCTGAATATGCGATACGGAGATCGATTAAATGACCGCTACCGCATAGAACGGCTAGTTGGAAGTGGCGGGATGGCGAATGTCTATCAAGCCTATGATGAGATTTTAAAGCGTCATGTTGCCATTAAGATTTTACGGACTGAATTTTCGCATGACGAACAGTTCATTCGTCGATTCGAACGTGAAGCGCATGCTGCTACCAGCTTGAATCATCCAAACATCGTTGCCGTCTATGATGTAGGCGAAGAAGATGCCATCTATTACATCGTCATGGAGTATATCGATGGTATGACATTAAAGACATTTTGTGAAAATCAAGCATTACCTGTGCCGCAGGCCGTCGATATCATCGCTCAAATTTGTGATGCGATCGATCATGCCCATGCACACCGAATCATCCATCGCGATATCAAACCGCAAAACATGTTGATTCGAGAGGATGGTACCGTCAAAGTAACGGATTTCGGAATCGCTGTGGCGATGTCGAATGCGACTCTGACGCATACGATGTCGGTCCTTGGGTCTGTCCATTACTTCTCGCCAGAACAAGCAAAAGGTAAATTTGCCGATGAGAAGTCGGATATCTATTCGCTTGGTGCTGTCTTATACGAACTTGTGACAGGACAAGTCCCGTTCGAGGGTGATTCACCGGTCGCTATCGCGCTGAAGCATCTGCAAGATACACCGCGTCGTCCATCCGTCTTGAATCCGAAAGTGCCACAAGCGCTTGAGAACTGTATCATGCAGGCGCTCGCAAAAGCACCGCATGACCGTCAGCAGTCCGTCGCAGCCTTTAAGGCAGATATGGTGACGGCGTTGTCTGACGAACGAGCAAGTGAAGGCATCCGAGGTGCAGAAGAGGATGAGATGGAAAAGACGATGGTCTTATCACCTGTACAAGTGCCAGAAGAATCAAAAGCGGAACCGGACACACCTGTCGTCACGACCGTTCAACCGAAACCGTCAGAAAAGAAAAAGAAAAAACGCTGGTGGGTCATCCTATTATTACTTGTATTACTCGGTGGAGCGGCTACGACGTTTGCGATGTGGCCGGATCCTACCGTTACGGTACCGTCCGTCGTCAAAACGGATGGAGATGAAGCGGAAACGAAGCTTGAGAAACTTGGATTCGTCGTTGAGACGACAGAACGAAACAGTGATACGGTCGATGAGGGAGACGTGATCAGTCAGACACCGCGTGAAAACGCGCAGGTGAAAAAGGGCTCGACAGTCAACTTGGTCGTCTCTACCGGAAGTGCTCCGGTCGAAGTACCGGATGTGACAGATGACGCTGAAAAAGAGGCGATTGAGACGCTAAAAGAGGCTGGATTCGCTAAAGTCGAGGTCGAACGTGAAAAGTCGGATGAAATCGAGCGAGGTAATGTGATCCGGCAATCGATCTCGGCTGGTACGGAGGTCATCGCGAAAGAACAAACGATTACGATCACCGTCTCGGAAGGAACATCTTCTTTCGAGTTGAAGGATTTGACGAACTTATCGAGTGACGAAGCAAAAGCCTACCTGGACGAAAAAGGGCTCGATGGAACGTTCGAGCAAGAATTTTCTAGCGACGTGAAACTCGATCAAGTTATCCGTCAATTCCCACAAGCAGGGACTCAAGTCGAACCGAACGACTCCGTGACGGTCTTCATCTCAAAAGGTGAGGAAGAAAAAACGTTGACAGCGACGTTCCCTGAAAAGGTCGTCTATGACGCGGTCAGCGAGAACGAGGACGAGGAACCACCGAAACAAGTCATCCGGATTGAGACGGAAGATGCGAAAGGGAAGCGGACCGTCATCGAGGAATCAATTGACCAAGATGAGACATTCGACGTGCCGGTGACGATTGATCCGGGAGAAGAAGGCAAGATTACGATTTATAAAGACGATACGGTGTATCGTTCAAAAACCATCACGTACAATCAAGCAAAAGACGCACAGTGAATGTGATGAAAAAGGAGTGCATAGGATGACGGAACAACGCATCGAAGAGAATCGAGAAGGAACGATCATACGCCTGCAGGGTGGCTTTTATGATGTCATGACACCAGAAGGAGAGGTCCGTTCACGGGCAAGAGGGAATTTCCGAAAACGCGGCATCAGTCCAGTCGTTGGAGACGAAGTCGTGCTTCATATCGAAAGTGAGACCGGGTATATTCTCGAAGTGAAGGAGCGGGACAACTTTTTAGTACGCCCGCCTGTCGCGAATATCGATCAAGCGTTGCTTGTCGTCTCGGCTGCAGAACCTGATTTTTCAGCGCACTTGCTCGATCGTTTCCTCGTCTTGATCGAAGCGAAGGAAATCCAACCCGTCATCCTGTTAACGAAGATGGACTTGCTTGATGATGTCAAAGGTCCTGCAGTTAGAGAGGCAATTGCCGCTTACCGGAAGATTGGTTATACGGTCATCGAGACATCAAGTGAGACATTGACAGGTGTTGAACAAGTCCGTCCGTTACTGGCCGGGAAAACGAGCGTTCTTGCCGGACAATCCGGTGTTGGGAAAAGTTCATTGCTCAATGCACTGGAGCCCTCTCTTGATTTAGAAACAAGTGCCATCTCGAAATCACTCGGACGCGGACGTCATACGACGCGCCACGTCACATTAATGCCGCTTGCCGAAGGATTGATTGCCGATACGCCAGGTTTCTCGAACCTCGATTTTCCGTATGATATGGAAATCGAGGATGTACGGTGGAGTTTCCCTGAATTCGTGGCTGTACAAGATGATTGCAAATACCGAGGTTGCTTGCATTTGAATGAACCCGGTTGTGCCGTCAAGGAAGCCGTCGAAGCCCAAGAAATCATGTCCTCTCGTTATGAGAACTATGGTATGTTTATAGACGAAATCAAGAATCGAGCCCGGAGGTATTGAAGATGATTAAAATTGCACCATCTATCTTATCAGCAGATTTTGCGAATCTCGAACGCGATGTTAAAGCAGTCGAAGCAGCAGGCGCGGACTATATCCATTTTGATGTCATGGACGGTCAGTTCGTACCGAATATCTCGTTTGGACTACCTGTGCTTAGCAGCTTACGTCAAAAGACGGATATGATTCTCGATGTCCATTTGATGATCGACCAGCCAGAACGTTTCGTCGAGGATTTCGTCAAAGCAGGGGCGGACATCGTGACGTTCCACGTCGAAGCGACGAATCATGTCCATCGTGTCTTGCAACAAATCAAAGCAGCGGGCGCAAAGGCAGGAGTCGTCTTGAATCCCCATACGCCATTATCAACGATTGAACACGTCCTTGAGGATGTCGATATGGTCTTATTGATGACGGTCAATCCGGGCTTCGGTGGACAAGCCTTCATCGAGCGTGTCATGCCAAAACTCGCATCACTTGCGCAAATGAAAGCAGATCGCGGTCTGACATTTGAAATCGAGATTGACGGTGGCGTCAATCCGGAAACGGCAAAGCTTTGCATCGATAACGGTGCGAACGTTCTCGTCGCAGGATCAGCAATCTACAATGCACCAGATTATGCGGAAGCGATTACTAGCATTCGTCAAGGGGCTGCCGTATAATAAGAACGAGAAAACGAAATATGATGACCGCAAGGGGTGTCGCTTGAAAAGCGGCTGAGAGGAGTCTTTTAGACTTTAACCCTTCGAACCTGTTCCGTTCAAACGGACGTAGGGATGTGGCGCACGCAGGCAGTACGGCGTTCGTCGTACTGCCTTTTTGCGTCCTCTCGTACAATGAAGGAGGAAAATAGCATGAAACGGTTACAAATGATGATGGAAATTGCCATCTTCGCCAGTCTCGGAGTCGTCTTTGATTTACTGATTCCATTCAAAATGCCACAAGGTGGCTCGATCAGCTTAGCGATGTTACCGATCTTCGTCATGGCATTTCGCCACGGGGTCGTCGGAGGGGTCGTCACGGGAGCGCTTGTCGGTACGATTCAATTGATGTTCGCTCCACAAGTCTTGACGATCGTTCAACCGATGCTTGACTATACGATTGCGTATGGTGTCGTCGGATTAAGTGGTCTGTTCGCGCGTCAAGTCAGACTAGCCGCACGCAATGGACAAAAGAAAAGCTTGATGGCGTTCGTTCTCCTGGCGACGTTATTAGGCGCAGGACTCCGTTATATCTGTCATGTCATCAGTGGAATCGTCTTTTTTGCCGAGTATGCCGAAGGTCCAGTCGTACCGTATTCATTGATTTATAACGCGACATACATGGTACCGTCTTACGTTCTTTGTGGTGTCGTTGCGGGTCTTTTATTTACGACTGCGCCACGCTTACTCCGTTATTCGGCACGAGGCGTCTGAGATGCGGGCGATTCTCGTCTGTGCCGGTCCGCGAGAAGAAGCGCCGGATTTACGGACGTTTTGTCAGCCAGGTGATTTTATCGTCGGTGTCGACGGTGGTGTTCAGACGATTGAATCGTTTGGGCTGACATGCGACCTGACGATTGGTGATTTTGATTCGCTTGGTTATGTACCAGAAGGGGCAATCGTTCATCCGGCCGAGAAAGATGAAACGGATCTCGAACTGGCACTTCGTACAGTCTCAGAGGAGAAACAGTTTGAGGATACCTTCATTATCGGGGCGACAGGTGGGCGGCTCGACATGACCGTCCAAAATGTATATCTATTGAAGCGATACCCAGAGGCACGACTCGTGACGAAACGAGAAGAGGTACGATACTTGGCTGAGGGAACGTATGCAGTCGAAGCAGGGAGCTATCATTATCTTTCGTTCATTCCACTCGTACCATCGACTTTAAGCTTATCCGGAGTCAAATATCCACTTGATGCACATCCAGTACCGGTCGGAGGTTCCTTGACCGTCAGTAATGAATGGTGTGCGTCAGAAGCGAAGGTAGAGCTCCATCAAGGAGAACTATTGATGATGCGGACGCTTAAGGAATAGCACAATCATAGGAAAGAGGCCGTGGATGACTCCGCGGCCTCTTTTTAGATGAAATTATTCTTCGAGTTGAGAAGGGGCGACACGGATGTCGCTTTGAGCGGATAGATGTTTTCCTTTGACGAAGAGATGATAACTTCCCCACATGACAAGGAAGAAAGGAACACCGATGTATAGAGCGATTCGTTGATCCGCTTGAAACGCAAGACTGACGAGGACGACGACGTTAAGTGTCAACGAAATCAGTGGTAACACCGGATAGAGTGGTGTCTTGAATTTCAGTTCGGATACATCGTGTCCGTTTCGGACGAACTGACGACGAAATGCAAGCTGCGAAGCAGAGATTGAAATCCAGCCGACTTGAGCCCCGAGTCCGGCTAAGGACAAGAGCCAAATGAAGACGGTATCTTCTGCGAAAAATGCGGTCAGAAGCGATAACATCGCGAACATCATCGTAAAGAGCAACGCCCGCATCGGCACACCACGTGCATTGACGTAAGATAATTTCTTTGAAATCATCCCTTCTTGCGCCATTGCCCATAACATCCGAGTCGCCGCATATAATCCGGAGTTTCCGACGGACAACAGTGCCGTCAAGACGACGATGTTCATCAAATCAGCAGCGTACGGAATACCGATCGCATCAAAGACCATGATGAACGGACTGCTGACTCCGCCAGCTGTTTCATACGGAATTAATGCACCAACGATCGTAATCGATAAGACGAAGAAGATGAACGTCCGCCAGACTGTATTGCGGATCGCTTTTGGAATCGATTTTTCGGGCGTGTCGGACTCCCCAGCCGCAACACCAATCAATTCCGTTCCTTGGAAGGCGAAGTTGACGGCAATCATCGTCGTCAAGACACCGAGAATCCCGTTCGGAAACCAACCGCTTGCCGTAAAGTTCGCAAATAACGATGTTGGGCGATCTGCTTCCATCGGTAACCAGCCGAACCAAGCAGCGCCACCTAGAATGATGAAGAACAGGATCGCGAGGACCTTCAAACTCGAGAACCAGAATTCAGCTTCACCGAATGCTTTGGCGGAGACGGCGTTCAGACCGAACAGTAAGACCGTAAAGACGGTACACCAGACGACAACGGGTACGTTCGGAAACCAGCGGTCCATCAAACTGCCGGCAGCTGTAATTTCGAGTGCCACCGTCACGGCCCAGCCGAGCCAATAAATCCAACCGACGGCAAAGCCGATTCCTGGTCCGATGAAGCGGGTCGTATAGGTCTGAAATGACCCCGAGACCGGCAGATAGACCGCTAATTCTCCTAGACATAACATCGTCAGATACATGATGGTCCCACCCACGATGTAACTGAGGACCGCCCCGAGAGGTCCTGCTTGTGAAATCGTTAACCCTGACCCTAAAAATAAGCCTGTTCCGATGATTCCGCCGAGTGAAATCATGAACAGGTGTCGACTCGTCATCTCTCGTTTGAGTTGCATGATGACTTCCCCCAATTCTGACAAAATAAAGTACGTTCCTATTGTAAGCGTTTTCAATAAAAGCGACAATTAGTTTATGAGAAAAATAAATGAGGGCATAAAAAAACCGGAAGGGAAGATTCCCATCCGGTGGTTGCGCCTTATACGCGTTCGACTTTACCTGATTTAAGAGCTCGAGCTGAAACCCAAACCTTTTTCGGCTTACCGTCGACGAGGATACGTACTTTTTGTACGTTGACTCCCCAAGTACGTTTTGTTTTGTTCAATGCGTGTGAACGGTTGTTACCCGACTTTGGCGATTTCCCAGTAACGTAGCATTTACGTGCCATGCGTTCCGCCTCCTTTTATGTTGTTTTGCGTTCGTCCTAATAGACACTTTGCTATCTTAGCATGGTGTCAGGGCGGTTGCAACATAAAAAAAGTAGCTGACAAGAAAAAAACTTGACAGACAACCTCGAAATTTAAAATAATGGATGAGGATGATGGTAAAAGTTCATTTGACCGCTACTATTTTTCACTTATTCATTGTATAGTCAGTACGGCGACTTTTCAATAGTAGGTCCTTATAGTAGAATTATGAGAAGAATACAATATTCAAAGGGGGCTACTCAGGTGGCGATCGAGATGAAAACGACCTATGGAAAGATTGATGTAGATAATGATGTCGTCGCGCAACTTGCGGGCGGCGCAGCAATGGAATGTTTTGGTGTCGTTGGTATGGCATCCCAGTCTCAAATCAAGGATGGTCTTGCTGAACTCTTAAAACGTGAGAACTTTGCACGCGGTGTCATCGTTCGACAGGCTTCAGAGCAGGTCCATATCGATATGCATATCATCGTAAGCTATGGAACGAAAATCTCAGAGGTGGCGAACAACGTACAGAGTCGCGTGAAATACACGCTCAGTCAGGCACTAGGTCTTGACGTGACATCTGTGAACATCTTTGTCCAAGGAGTCCGCTTGACGAATGTCTAAGGCGGGAATAGAGGAGGAAACTTTAGTGAGTGTAGATCGTTTAACAGGAGCGCAGTTAGTCAAGATGATTCAAAATGGCGCGGCGAATCTCTATCAAAACGCAGATTTCGTCGATTCATTGAACGTCTTCCCTGTGCCAGATGGTGATACGGGAACGAACATGAATTTGACGATGACTTCAGGTGCGAAAGAAGCAGGTAAATCCACTTCGGATTCTGTATCGGAAGTCGCAAACGTCTTCGCACGTGGATTATTGATGGGGGCGCGCGGAAACTCTGGCGTCATCTTAAGTCAATTGTTCCGTGGATTCTCGAAATCAATCGAAGGAAAAGCAACGATTGATACGAAAGAGTTCGCTGATGCGTTACAAAAAGGTGTCGATACAGCATACAAAGCAGTCATGAAACCGGTCGAAGGAACGATCTTGACAGTTGCCCGTGAGACAGCTGTCGCTGCTATCGCACAATCTGAAACGACGACGGATTTCTTAGAGTTGATGCGTCAACTCGTCGAAGCATCGAAAGTATCGCTTGACGGAACTCCTGACCTTCTTCCTGTATTAAAAGAAGTTGGTGTCGTTGATTCAGGTGGTCAAGGTCTCGTCTGTATCTATGAAGGATTCCTCGCGACACTCGAAGGAAAAGAACTTGATAAGCCACATGCGCCAGTCATGGAAGCACTCGTCGAAGCAGAGCATCATAAATCGGCTCAAAGCTTCATGTCGACAGAAGAGATCCATTACGGCTACTGTACGGAAATCATGGTTCGCTTCCAAGATGACAAGTTAGCAAATGCGCCGTTCAGTGAAGAAGCATTCCGGAACGAATTAGCGGAATTCGGTGATTCGTTGCTCGTCGTCGCGGACGAAGAGCTCCTTAAAGTTCACGTCCACGTCGAAACGCCAGGAGAAGTCATCACAAAAGGACAACGTTTCGGTGAGCTCGTTGCTGTTAAGATTGAAAATATGCGTCAACAACACTCGACGATCCTCGAAGAAGAGGGCGCGAACCAAGTCACTCCAGTCGCTGCACCGAAGACAAAAGCGAAAGCAGCCCTCGTGACAGTCGCAATGGGTGAAGGTATCAGTGAACTCTTTAAATCACTCGGTGTCAGTGTCGTCATCGAAGGCGGACAAACGATGAACCCGTCAACGGAAGACATCGTCAAGGCGATCGAGGATGCACACGCTGAACATGTCTATGTTTATCCGAACAACTCGAACATCATCATGGCCGCTGAACAAGCAGCTTCTGTTGCGAATTGTGGCGTAACTGTCGTGAAATCAAAGACAGTCCCACAAGGTTTGGCGGCGACGATCGTCTATAATCCGGAAGCGACTGTTGAAGAGAACGAAGCACACATGGAGGATGCGATCGCAGCTGTGAAGTCGGGTCAAGTCACATATGCCGTTCGTGATACGAATATTGATGGTGTTGAAATCAAGAAAGACGATCACATGGCGATTGCTGAAAAACAAATCGTCGCTACGGACACTTCGAGTCTTGGTGCTGTCAAGAAACTGGTCGATACACTCGTCACAGAGGACGACGAAATCATCACAGTTCTTTACGGTGAAGGCGTTTCGACAGAAGAAGTCGACGACCTCGTCGCGTACATCGAATCGGTTAATCCGGATGCTGAAGTGGAAGTCCACGACGGCAAACAACCACTTTATTCGTACATTTTAAGCGTCGAATAAAACCATCATACTGAAAAAGGGCGACTAGCCTTTTCACGAATCCCACCATCTGCGATAATAGAGGTGGGATTTCGTTTGTTTCATAGAGAGGGGAAAAGAAATGAAATATCGTAGCGTCTTTGACATCATCGGACCAGTCATGGTTGGTCCATCGAGCTCGCATACAGCAGGGGCTGCACGGATTGGATTGATGGCGGGTAAATTATTCGGGGAAACGCCTACTGTCATCCACATCACGTTTTACGGTTCATTCGCTGATACGTATCGTGGACATGGAACGGATGTCGCCATCATCGGCGGTGTTCTCGGATACGATACGTTTGACGACCGGATTCCGCAATCGATCGATATCGCGAAGTCGAAAGGGATTGAGATTCATTTCGAGACGAGTGAAGCGTTGACGGATCATCCGAATACGGCTCGTGTCCATTTGACGAATGGAGTAGAAGAGTTTGAATTGGTCGGTATTTCAATTGGTGGGGGAACGATTGAAATCACGGAATTAAATGGCGTACCGCTTCGTTTGTCCGGTGGGGGACCGGCACTCGTCGTCTTGCACCATGACCGCTTTGGTGCAATTGCAGCCGTGACGAGCATTTTGGCTGATTACGAAATCAACATCGGGCATATGGAAGTATCACGGCACGAAAAAGGAAAACAAGCACTTATGGCAATTGAGATTGATGACCGGATAACGGCAGAAGTGTTGGAAGAAATCGATCGGTTACCTCAAGTCGAGCGTGCCGTCATGATGGGAGAGTGAAGAAATGTTTAAATCCGTTAAAGAACTCGTCGCCATCGCGACGGAACGAAATATTCCAATTTCGGAAGTCATGATCGAACAAGAGATGACGGTTCGTCATTTGGAGCGAGATGAAGTCTATGCGATGATGGAACGAAACCTACAAGTGATGGAAGATGCGGTCGCTCGTTCACTTGATGGCGACGGTGTCCAATCGGTGACAGGTTTAACTGGTGGAGATGCTGTCTTACTCCAGCGGTACCGTGCTTCAGGCAAAGGATTATCAGGAGATCTGCTACTCGATGCTGTCAGTAAGGCGATCGGAACGAATGAAGTCAATGCTGCAATGGGAAAAATTTGTGCGACACCAACGGCAGGGAGTGCCGGCGTCGTGCCAGGTACGTTATTTGCGGTCAAAGATCGCTTAAACCCAACGCGTGAGCAAATGCTACGCTTCTTATTCACATCCGGTGCGTTCGGCTTCGTCGTCGCGAACAATGCGTCGATCTCCGGAGCGGCTGGTGGCTGTCAGGCAGAAGTTGGTTCAGCAACAGCGATGGCAGCTGCTGCCATCGTTGAGATGGCGGGCGGAACACCGGATCAGTCAGCACATGCCTTTGCGATCGCACTGAAGAACATGCTCGGACTCGTCTGTGATCCTGTCGCAGGACTTGTCGAAGTGCCATGCGTGAAACGCAATGCGATGGGCGGGGCGAATGCTGTTGTCGCTGCCGACATGGCACTCGCAGGAATCACGTCACGGATTCCGTGTGATGAAGTCATCTCAGCCATGCATGAGATTGGTCAGATGATGCCGTCTGCGCTTCGCGAGACAGCAAAAGGTGGACTCGCGAATACGCCGACGGGTCGCTGGCTCGAAGCGAAAATCTTCGGAGAGTTATCGAATGAATCCATCACGTGACGTCAAGACATTAAAAGGTGTCGGACGGGATTTGGCGAAAAAACTAGAAGAGATGAATATTCTCACCGTTGCGGACGTGCTCGAGCACGTCCCGTTTCGTTATGACGACTTCGTGACGGGAAGTCTAACGGAAGCAATCCATGAGGATAAAGTCAAGTTCACGGGTCAAGTCCAGTCTGAACCACTTGTGCGCTATTATGGCAAAGGAAAGAATCGTTTAACGTTCCGTCTGCTCGTTGAAGAACGGTATAGTGTGACCGTAACGATGTTCAACCGGGCATTCTACAAAGACCAATTGCAACTCGGAGCAGAAGTGACGGTCAGTGGCAAGTGGGATTTACACCGGATGACGATCTCTGCGACGGAATTGCAATTCGGGGCAATCGAAGGCGAATTGACACCCGTTTACTCGCTCCGGGGTGACATGCGGATGAAGACATTCCGACGCGTCGTCGACTTGGCGTTCAAGGAGACTGAGGCATTAGCTGAACGAATCCCGGATAGCATCCGGAAGACGTATCGGTTGCAAGACCGGATGACGATGTTGAAGTCGCTTCATTTCCCAACGAATCGACAAGAGTTGACGGCTGCTCGTCGCAGTTATGTCTACGAGGAGTGCCTCTATTTCCAGCTGAAATTACAGGCGTTACGTCTTGGACGACGGAAAGGTCGAGGGATGGCCTTGCCTTTACATGAAACGGATATCGCGAATTTCATCAAGAGCCTGCCGTTTCCGCTGACAGGTGCCCAGCAACGTGTGACAAAAGAGATCCTAGACGACATCGGTCGCGGCGAACGAATGAATCGGTTGCTGCAAGGGGATGTCGGAAGCGGGAAGACCGTTATCGCTGCCATCGCCTTGTTCGCGACGGTTCGTGCGGGAAGACAAGGCGCTTTGATGGTGCCGACCGAAATTTTAGCGGAACAGCATGCAGCGTCGCTCGCCCCATTGCTTGAACCACTTGGAATCCGAGTCGGTCTACTGACGAGTTCCGTTAAAGGGAAAGCGCGTGCGCACTTGCTAGAAGCCCTCGTGACAGGAGAGATCGACGTCTTGGTCGGAACACATGCGCTGATTCAAGACACCGTTCAGTTCAAGGCATTACACCTCGTCATCACCGATGAACAACATCGCTTCGGTGTCGAACAACGGAAACGATTGCGCGCGAAAGCCGAACAGGCAGATGTATTATATATGACAGCGACACCGATTCCGCGTACGCTTGCGATATCGGTCTTTGGAGATATGGATGTTTCGATCATCGATGAGATGCCGGCGGGACGAAAGGAAATCGAGACCTACTGGGCGAAACCGCAACAGATGGAACGCGTTTTCGGGTTCGTCGAGAAAGAATTGTCGCAAGGTCGACAAGCCTACGTCATCACGCCATTGATCGAGGAATCCGAATCACTCGAAGTTCAAAATGCGATCGAATTACATGCGACATTGACCGAGCGGTTCAAGCCCTATCATGTCGGTTTGATGCATGGGCGCTTGACTTCTTCAGAAAAAGACGAGGTCATGCAGGCGTTCAAGGACAACACCGTTCAAATTCTTGTTTCGACGACGGTCGTCGAGGTCGGCGTGAACGTTCCGAATGCATCGATTATCGTCATTCATGATGCAGAACGCTTTGGGCTAGCTCAATTACATCAATTAAGAGGACGCGTCGGACGAGGCGATGCTCAGTCATACTGTATTTTGATCGCTGATCCATCTTCTGACACAGGGAAGGAACGTATTAAAACGATGACGGAAACGAATGATGGCTTTAAGCTAGCGGAAAAGGATTTAAAACTGCGTGGAGCCGGAAATTTCTTTGGTACCGAACAAAGTGGATTACCGAGATTCGTCTTAACCGATCCAGCACTTGATATTCAAGTCATGGAAACGGCCCGACAAGATGCAGTCCGATTACTGCGATCGGATGCTTTTTGGCAAGCGCCGGAATACGATGTCTTACGTGAATATATCGAACGGCAAGGGCTTCTTGAAGGAGAAAGAATCGAATAATACTTGAAAGTGAACAACAAGGGATATATACTACTGTTAGTACCAGGTAATAATAGTAGTCATCCTTCTTGTGGGAGGAACGTACATGCGGGTACCTAAAAAACAGAGACAACAAGAATTATTACAGACGATCGAGCAAAATCCGTTCATCACGGATGAAGCGCTGGCGACACGATTTCGTGTCAGTATCCAGACGATTCGTCTGGACCGGATGGAATTAAAAATTCCGGAATTACGGGAGCGAATTAAACATGTCGCGACTGAACGCCTGGATGATGTGCGTACGTTGACTGAAAATGAAGTCATTGGTGATATGATTGACCTGAAACTTGATACATCTGCCATCTCGATCCTTGAGGTTTTGCCGGAACATGCGTTTAGTCGAAATGCAATCGCCCGTGGACATATCTTGTTCGCACAGGCGAACTCGCTTGCGATTGCGCTCATCGATGATGAACTCGCGTTAACGACCCGTGCGAACGTTCAGTTCACACGCTCCGTCCACGTCGGAGAACGCGTTGTCGCGAAGGCATTCGTCAGTTCCCATCGCCAAGATGGGCGTTCTGACATCACGGTAGAGAGTTATGTCGGTGAAGAATGTGTCTTTATCGGCGAATTCACAGTGTATCGAAGTAGTAAGGAGGAATCGAAATGATTTTAGCAGTTGACGCCATGGGGGGCGACCATGCACCCCGTGCCATCGTAGAAGGGGTCGTTGCCTATCTGGCAGAACGTCCAAACGACAACATCGATATCCGACTAGTCGGAGATGAGTTGAAGTTACGCTCATACACAATCGAGGATCCGCGCGTGACGATCGTCCACGCAGCATCCGTCATCACCGGAGAAGATGAACCGGTACGTGCCATTCGCCGCAAGAAAGATAGCTCACTCGTTGTGGCTGCAAACCTGGTGAAATCAGGAGAAGCAGATGCCTTGATTTCAGCAGGCAACACGGGAGCGCTCATGACTGCCGGATTGTTCGTCATCGGTCGGATCGAAGGAGTTGACCGTCCTGCACTGGCCCCGACTTTCCCGACACGTAATGGGAAGGGTGTCGTCATCTTAGATGTCGGCGCCAACCCGGATGCGAAGGCAGAGCATTTGCTCGATTATGCCATCATGGGGTCTGTCTACGCAGAACAAGTTCGCGGTATCACACGTCCTAAAGTCGGGCTCCTGAATATCGGATCAGAAGCCGGTAAAGGGAATGCATTGACGAAGGAAACGTATCCGCTACTTGAGACAGCACCGATTCATTTCGTTGGGAACGTCGAGGCGAGAGAAGCGATGAGCGGTGACGTCGATGTCATCGTTACGGAAGGTTTTGCCGGCAACACGTTACTTAAGAGTACTGAAGGGGCAGCCAGTATGATCATGGGTGTCATGAAAGAACAATTCATGAGCTCGTGGACATCAAAGCTCGCCGCTCTCGTACTGAAACCGAAGTTGAAAAAAATGAAGCAGTTGCTCGCCTATGAAGAATATGGTGGTGCCGGACTATTCGGTATTGCGGCTCCGGTCATCAAGGCGCATGGATCAAGTAATGCCTATGCATTCAGCAGAGCGCTCGTTCAAGCTGAAAAGATGGTCGAACAAGAAGTCGTTGCCAAAATCGTTCAGGCGAAAGCAACTGAAGCACGTTAAGAAGGAGTGAGACGAGATGGGGAAAACAGTTTGGATGTTTCCGGGACAAGGGTCACAGACGCCTGGAATGGGACAGACGCTCATCACGCAAGACGAGACACGCCAAGCACTCGCTGACCTCGGAACGCGAATTGGTCTGGATCTGACGACGCTGATGACGACAGGGACGAAGGATGAATTGAAAGCGACGGATATCGCTCAACCAGCCATCGTCGCACACAGTGCATTACTCGCACAGCAGTACGCAGCACAAGGACATACACCTGATTTCGTACTCGGACACAGTGTTGGAGAATATAGCGCGCTCGTCGCAGCTTCTGTCATCACACCGTCTGAAGCCGTCTATCTCGTCCGCGAACGCGGAAAACTCATGAATCAAGTCACGGGTGGAACGATGGCAGCAGTCATTGGCATGAATGATGTCGAGGCAGCCCATCACGCGGTTGAATCAATTGCGGCAACGGGAGAAATCGTTCAAATCGCCAACTACAACTGCCCTGGACAATTCGTCATCTCTGGACAAATCGCGGCGGTCGAATCTGCCACAGCGAAGTTGAAAGAGCTCGGAGCAAAACGAGTCTTACCACTTGATGTCTCGGGTGCGTTCCATTCGTCGCTCATGACACCTTTCGCACCACGATTCGAAGATATTCTCGTATCATCACCGTTTAAAGCGGCGAAGACGAAATTCATCTCGAACGTTGATTGTGCATTTCACGATCAACCAGACGAATTGATTCGTTTGCTCGTTCAGCAACTCTATTCGCCGGTCCGGTTCGAATCATGCGTCGAGCGTCTCATCGAAGAGGGTGCGGATACGTTCATCGAGTTCGGTCCGTCATCTCCACTTAGCGGTCTCGTGAAACGAATCAAAAAAGATGCGAAAATCATCAGCATCACGACACTTGAGCAATTGGAAGCGGAGGGAATTCGTTGAGTAAAGTAGCACTCGTCACTGGCGCGTCACGCGGTATCGGAGCGGCCATCGCAAAGCGATTGGCAACAGATGGTTTCCGTGTCGTCGTCAACTATGCAGGAAGCACGGACAAGGCGGAAGCTGTCGTCCGTGAAATCAAGGAAGCAGGCGGTGAAGCACTCGCGATTCAAGCGAATGTCGCTGAAGCGGATGCTGTCAAACAGATGATCAAACAAACGATTGATGCGTTCGGTCAACTGGATTGTGTCGTCAATAATGCCGGCATCACGCGCGATGGTTTACTGATGCGTATGAAGGAAGCAGACTTTGATGCCGTCGTCGATACGAACCTGAAAGGGGCGTTTCTTGTCACACAGGCCGCGACACGTCCATTGTTAAAAACAAGCGGTCGTATCATCAATATCGCATCAGTCGTCGGTATTTCTGGAAATCCAGGGCAAGCGAACTATGTCGCAGCGAAAGCGGGTCTGATCGGGCTGACGAAATCCGTCGCACGTGAACTCGCTAGTAAGGGCGTCACAGTCAATGCCATCTGTCCAGGCTTCATCGAGACGGACATGACGGATGAATTGACAGAAGAACAGCGGAACCTGTCACTCGGGCAAATTCCGTTGAAACGCTTCGGTCAAACCGACGATATCGCTTCACTCGTCAGCTTTATTGCTTCAGATGAAGCACGATACATCACAGGTCAAACTCTAGCCGTCGATGGCGGCATGACAATGTAACACAACTAACGGTAGTACTTTGCCAAATCGGCAATCATCTTATATACTCAACTCATGGAGGGATTTTAAAATGACAAAAGAACAAATCTTAGTAGACGTACAAGAAGCAATCGCAGAAAAATTAGGTAAAGAACAAAGTGAAATCACACTTGATAAGTCGTTCAAAGACGACCTCGGAGCTGACTCTCTTGAAGTCATGGAACTCGTCATGGACTTAGAAGACAAGTTCGAAATCACGATCGAAGATGAGCAAGCAGAAAACTTGAAGACTGTCGGCGATGTCGTCAACTACATCGAAACACAAGTCTGATCATTGAAGCTGACCCACCGCAATTTGCGGTGGGCTTTAGCTGTTTAGGAGGAACTATGACGAATCAAAAAGGACGTCGTGTCCGAAAAGGACCCTATGTAAAACGACGCAAGGATGCTCGGACGCTTGCTCAGATCGAGCAAAAATTCGAAGCGTTACAAGAGCGTCTGAATATCAGGTTTTCTAATGTTGAGCTATTGAAACAAGCCTTCACGCACTCTTCGTTCGTCAATGAACAACGTGAGTCGGAAGGGGATAACGAACGCCTAGAATTTTTAGGGGACGCTGTCTTAGAGTTGACGGTGTCACGCTATCTATTCGAACACTACCCGGAACGTTCCGAGGGGGAATTAACGAAATTGCGAGCGGCGATCGTCTGTGAACCGTCACTCGTCCAATTTGCGAATCACTATCAGTTTTCCGATATGATTCTGTTAGGTAAGGGGGAAGAACTGACCGGTGGTCGGAATCGTCCAGCCTTACTTGCGGATGTCTTCGAATCCTTCATTGGCGCCTTGTATCTTGACCAAGGCATCGAAGCAGCCGAACGATTCCTCGCCGAAGCGGTTTTTCCGAAAGTGGCGACAGGCTTTTTCGAAGAACAGACAGATTTCAAGAGTCAATTACAGGAAGCGATTCAACGTGTCGGTTTAGGTGTCATCGAGTATGAAATTATCGAGGAACGCGGTCCGGCGCATAGTCGGGAGTTCATCTCTCGTGTTCAAGTCGCGGATGAGCTCGAAGGGATTGGAACGGGGCGTTCGAAAAAAGAGGCAGAACAACAAGCGGCAAAACAAGCCTTACTTGAATTAAAAAAACAGTTTTAAGCAACAAAAGGCCGACCATCTCTCGAACGAACAAGAGATGATCGGCTTTTATCGTGTGGTGCTTACTCGATTAAACAGTCTTAAGGGATTTCAGTTCGTCGACGATCGCGTCGACCTCTGCAAGTGATAGCGAGTCTCGCATCATGACGAACTCATAAATTTCTTTTAAGTCCTCATTTTTTGAGCCATCGAACTGTTCTGCTTTAATGACCCCTTTGTTGATGATATTCAATTTATCTAAGATTGCTTCAATCATTTGTTCAATCGTCATCGTGTTATTCGCTCCTCTTCTTCTTGTTTCGCATGATACTACCTTAAAACCTATCATGTTGCTAGCGTTTCGGCTATGGTAAACTGAAAGAAATTCAAAAGAAATTTAAACATACGGGTGATCAAGATGTACTTAAAACGAATTGAAATCAATGGCTTCAAATCATTTGCGAGTCGAACTGAACTAGAATTCCTTCCGGGTGTCACGGCAGTCGTCGGACCGAACGGAAGTGGAAAATCAAATATATCGGACGCTGTCCGTTGGGTGCTCGGAGAACAATCTGCGAAGTCACTACGTGGGGCGAAGATGGAAGACGTCATTTTTGCCGGCAGTTTGTCTGAACACCGAAAACAATTTGCAGAAGTGACGCTCGTCTTAGATAACGAGTCGGGAACGGTCGCGTTACCTTATCAGGAGATCAGTGTTACACGTCGTGTCAGCCGTAATGGCGATAGCGATTATTTTTTAAATAAAAAACCATGTCGCCTGAAGGATGTCCTTGATTTGTTCATGGACACAGGCTTGTCGCGTGACGCCTTTGCGATTATCGGACAGGGTCGGGTCGAACAAGTCATTTCCGGAAAACCGGAAGAACGTCGTGCTGTCATTGAAGAAGCAGCAGGCGTCTTGAAGTATCGTCATCGCAAAAAGCAAGCCGAGCGGAAATTAAGTGATACGGAAGCGAATCTATCGCGTGTCGATGATATTTTATATGAACTTGGTGGACGAATCGAGCCGTTACGTGAACAAGCAGCGCTCGCGAAAGAGTATCTCGTCGCTCGAGAACGGCATGATGTACTGGAACGTGGCATCTTGGCGCATGAAATCACGACGTATCAGACGGAGCTCGAAACACTGGCGCGTGATATCGCACAATGTGAAGAACGTCTTGCATCTCAAAAGACAACTCACGAAGAGACCGTCGTGTCCCGGGAGAAACAAGAAGCGACGCTTGAAGAAGAACGACAACAAGAAAACGCTTTGCAGGAGCAACTTCGACATGTCTCGACGCGACTTGTTGAGATCCAAGGTGCCCTTAACCTAGCAAAAGAACGTGAAAAACACGGTACCGAGACGAAAGAGCGACTCGAACAAGAGGTCGCGATCGTCGAAGAACGCGTCAAGGAACTAGAACTCGAACTAACCGCTTTACAGGAACGCCAAGCAGAAGTCGATCAGGAAGCAAAACGGATTACGGCTGAGCGAGAACGAGCTGATCAAGCGTTGACACAAACTGATCGTGATTTTGATAAGGAAGCCGAAGCATTACGTTCGGAAGCCTTTGAAGTGGCGAGTCGATTGGCTGCGACGAATAATGCCTATAATCGGGCGAAGCAAGATCTCATGCAGGCAGAAGAACAACAACGTTCCTTTACGGTGGATAGCGGTACGAAGCAGTCGACCCGTCGTCAACTTGAGGAAGACGTCGCTCGATTAGAAGCGAACGTTGCTTCGATCCGGACAGAATTAGATCAAGCGACTGAGGAAGAGGCAACGGCACTCGCAGCACGAGACGAACAACAACATGCGTTACGCCAAGTTGAACAGTCCGTTGCGGATTTAGAGCGACGTCGTCATAAGACGGAAGATCGGATTGAATTTCTTGAATCCGTCAAAGCCGACTATAGCGGTTATTTCGGTGCCGTTAAGACGATATTAAAACAACGAGATCATTACCCAGGTATTCACGGAGCGGTCGCGGAGTTGATTTCGGTCCCTGCGCGATTTGAAGCGGCAATCGAGACGGCGCTTGGTGGGGCAATGCAAAACATCGTCGTTGATACCGATGCGACAGGACGTCGTCTAATCCAGGAACTGCGACGCTTAAATGCCGGTCGAGCGACGTTCATGCCGCTCGCCTCACTCCAAACACGTGAAGTCAACCGTTCGGTGCGAGAACAAGTCGGGGAGATGTCTGGATTCGTCGGGATCGCAAGTGATCTTGTGACGACAGACGAGACGCTGACGAAATTAAAGATGAACTTACTCGGTACGACACTCGTCGTCGAATCACTTGAACAAGCGAACCAAATTGCCCGTTCGACAGGACATCGCTATCGTCTCGTCACGCTCGAAGGAGATGTCGTCAACGTCGGTGGAACGATGACCGGCGGAAGTCGGAAAAAAGGCACACCATTGTTCAGTCAATCGCGCGAGCTCGACGAGTTAAAAGAGGGACTGACGCGAGGGCAAGCGGTCATTCGGGAGCAGATGCGCCGCTTGGAAGATCTAAGAGCGGCGATTCAGACGCTTGATGCTACTGCTCGGACGCGGACAGAAACGATTCAAGAATTACAAGGACAACTCGAGCAATCGCGGGATACGTTGGCAGATGCGAAGCGTCACCTCGCCGTCATGACGTCCGAATTATCGGTTGAAGATCGGCAGATGGCACGTGTGCTCGAACAAGAACAGGAAGCACGCCGTATCATCGAAATGTCAGAAGTCGAGATCGCGAAATGGACGGAACGTCAAACAGAGCTCAGACAAGCACTTGATCGTCTTAAGGATGCTCAAGCCCGTGGTGCCGTCACGATGGACGAACTGAAGAAGGAACAAGCAGAAGCAGTTCTTGAAGAGCGGACGATTCA
The DNA here is from genome assembly GCF_041945985.1 of Exiguobacterium sp. PHA03. Taxonomy (NCBI): domain Bacteria; kingdom Bacillati; phylum Bacillota; class Bacilli; order Caryophanales; genus Exiguobacterium; species Exiguobacterium sp. PHA03. The sequence goes on along the minus strand of NZ_JAUTYQ010000001.1, from coordinate 1,261,804 downwards.
AATGAAACAAGCGCAACTCACGCAAGAGATCGAGCGTCTGACGGAACAGGTCAGTCACGCGAAGCTTGAACGTGGTCATAAACGCCGTGACTTGCGTCATGTCCTTGAAGGCTTCGATGAAGCGAAAATCGATGCCTTGCACGGCGAGCAGCGTGAACAGGAACAGGAGCAGAAGCGGGTCGAGACCGAAATTGTCGCGATCGGGCAACGGATTCAAGTGCAGGCAGAATCCTTGCGCTTAATTCGAATTCGCGAAGCGAAGACGAAGGACGATCAACAAACGACGAAACAGGCACTCGAGCAGCTACGACTCTCGCAAGGGAAAACGAGCACACGCCTTGAGACAAGACAAGAAATGCTCGAAGAGATGGGATTACTGCTCGAGTTGATCGCTCCGCTCGATCAATCGTATGATGAGGCGAAAGAGGAAATTCATCTGCTCAAGCGTCAACTCGAAGAAATCGGCATCGTCAATATCGGTGCAATCGAAGAATTCGCGGAAGTCGATGAGCGGTTTACGTTCCTATCGGCGCAACGAGATGATCTCGTCGCCGCTAAAACGGATCTCTATGGTGTCATTGAAGAGATGGACCGGGAAGTCATTCGATTGTTCCGACAAACGTATGATGCCGTCCGTGAGCATTTCCGAGAAACGTTCCGGGAGTTGTTCGGGGGTGGAGAAGCCGACCTTGTACTCGTCGATCCGACTGATCTACTGACGAGCGGAATCGATATCGTCGCGAAACCGCCAGGCAAAAAGCTACAAAATTTGTCGCTCTTGTCAGGTGGAGAGCGTGCCTTGACGGCGATCGCTCTCTTGTTCGCGATTCTAAAGACCCGTCCTGTCCCATTCTGTGTCCTCGATGAAGTCGAGGCGGCACTTGATGAAGCGAACGTCGCGCGATTCGGCGAATTCGTCCATCAGCTAGCGCGCGAGACACAGTTCGTCATCATCACCCATCGGAAAGGAACGATGGAGGCGGCAGACGTCTTGTACGGCGTCACGATGCAGCAAAACGGGATATCTGAAGTGTTATCCGTTAAACTAGAAGAGGCACGACGTACATTAAGTGAAGAACCAAAGGAGATTAAACAATGAGTTTCTTTAAAAAACTGAAAGACCGCTTGACGACTTCGACGCAAGAAGTCACGACGAAATTCACACAAGGACTGACGAAGACACGCGATGGGCTAGCAAGTGCCGTCAATGATCTCGTCTATCGTTTCCGCGAAGTCGATGAGGATTTCTTCGAAGAACTAGAGGAAGTATTGATTCAAGCCGACGTCGGCGTGACGACGACAATGGATTTGGTCGAGGAGTTAAAGACAGAAGTTAAACGACGTAACGTCAAGGATCCAAAAGAAGTACGTGATGTCCTCGTTGAAGTCGTCGCGAAGATGTTAGTTGAAGAGGAAGAGACAGCACTTGATCTCGATCATGAGCTGAACGTCATTCTCTTCGTCGGTGTTAATGGGGTCGGGAAGACGACGACGATCGGGAAACTTGCGAACCGCTTGAAACAAGAAGGCAAGAGCGTCATGTTAGCAGCGGGTGATACGTTCCGTGCGGGTGCAATCGATCAACTGCAAGTCTGGGGCGAACGCTCCGGTGTACCGGTCATCCGTCAAGGAGAAGGATCGGATCCGGCCGCTGTTGTTTACGACGCTGTCCAAGCAGCTAAAGCACGTAAGGTCGATGTCCTGATTTGCGATACGGCAGGACGCCTTCAAAACAAGGTCAACCTGATGAACGAACTTGAAAAGGTCAAACGTGTCATCGAACGTGAAATTCCAGGTGCTCCCCACGAAGTATTGCTGGCGCTTGACGCGACGACAGGACAAAACGCGATGGTGCAGGCGAAAGCCTTCAAACAAGCGACGAACGTCAGCGGGATCGTCTTGACGAAGCTTGATGGAACGGCAAAAGGTGGAATCGTCCTTGCGATCAAGAACGAATTGAACCTCCCGGTCAAGTTCGTTGGTCTTGGTGAAAAAATCGATGATTTACAACCGTTTGATGCAGAACAATTCGTTTATGGATTGTTCGGTGATGTCTTTGAAGAAAAAGAAAACGTTGACACGGAAGAAAGCGCAGAATAAGCGACGTTTCATGTAAAGAAAAAAACTTGACAACACACTGTGAGGGCTGTACTATACTATCTGTAAAGGAATTTCACTTAACATTGCGGAGGTGCTCGGATGACACTTGATAAAACGAACCGGATGAACTATCTGATTGACTTTTATCAGGAGCTTTTGACACCAAAACAACGGAATTACATGTCACTCTATTACTTAGATGACTTTTCCTTAGGTGAGATCGCCGATGAGTTTGAAGTCAGCCGACAAGCAGTCTACGACAACATAAAACGCACGGAAGCCATGCTCGAGCAGTATGAAGAACGACTATCCCTGTTCAAGAAACACGAACGGCGAAAGCAGTTACTCGATCAGCTGAAGCAATGCGACCTTCCGGGTGAAGCCCTAGTGATCATTGAGACATTGGAGCAATTAGAGTAGGAGGCATTCTTAATGGCATTCGAAGGATTATCGGAACGGCTTCAAGCCAGTCTCGCTAAAATGCGAGGTAAAGGTAAGATTTCTGAAGCAGACGTCAAAGAGATGATGCGCGAAGTTCGCTTAGCGCTACTTGAAGCCGACGTCAACTTCAAGGTCGTCAAACAATTCGTAAATGATGTAAAGGAACGTGCCGTCGGACAGGACGTCATGACATCTTTGACGCCAGGGCAACAAGTCGTCAAGATCGTCCATGATGAATTGACGAATCTGATGGGTGCGGAAGTGTCACCATTGACGCTTGCGAACCGTCCTCCGACCGTCATCATGATGACAGGTCTGCAAGGGGCAGGTAAAACAACGACAACGGGTAAGCTTGCCAATCATTTACGTAAAAAACATAATCGTAGTCCTTTGCTTGTTGCGGCGGATATTTATCGTCCGGCAGCAATCAAACAATTAGAGACACTCGGGAAACAATTGGAGTTGCCGGTCTTCTCAATGGGAGATCAGGTCAGTCCGCAAGAAATCGTTACCGGTGCACTCGATTATGCAAAAGAGCATCATCACGATATCGTGTTGATCGATACGGCAGGTCGTCTGCACGTCGATGAGGAACTAATGCAGGAACTCGTTGATGTTAAAGAGATCGCCAAACCGCATGAAATCTTCCTTGTCGTCGATTCGATGACGGGTCAGGACGCCGTCAACGTCGCAGAAAGCTTCAACGAGAAGCTTGGCGTGACGGGGGTTGTTCTGACGAAGCTCGACGGAGATACGCGAGGTGGTGCAGCACTCTCCATCAAGGCAGTCACCGGAGCACCGATTAAATTCGTCGGTCTTGGAGAGAAGCTCGATGCCATCGAACCATTCTATCCCGAGCGGATGGCGTCTCGGATTCTAGGCATGGGAGACATGCTGACACTGATTGAAAAAGCAGAGTCACAAATGGACGCTACGCGTGCCAAAGAGTTAGAAAGCAAAATGCGCGATGCATCGTTTACATTCGATGATTTCATCGAGCAGTTGCAGCAAGTGAAACAGATGGGTCCACTCGACGAACTGTTGGGAATGATCCCTGGGGCAGGTAAAGGGAAGATGAAGGGGTTGAAAAACGCCCAAATCGATGAGAAGCAACTCGTGTATGTCGAAGCGATTATCCAATCGATGACGAAACGAGAGCGGACTGAACCTGAAATCTTGAATGCGAGTCGTCGGAAGCGGATTGCCCGTGGTAGCGGACGCAGTATCCAAGAAGTCAACCGTCTCATTAAACAGTTCGAAGACATGCGGAAAATGATGAAACAATTTTCCGGACAGATGGGCAAAGGGAAAAAGAAAGGCTTTGGCCTTCCATTCTTTTAAAAGTCTTTTCTCTTTTGCTGTAACGTTGTATACTAATGAAGTTGTCAATTTGACTAAACGAAAAAATCATCTATTATTTGGAGGGACTTACGAATGGCAGTTAAAATTCGTCTTAAGCGCATGGGCGCAAAAAAATCACCTTTCTACCGTGTGGTAGTAGCAGACTCACGTGCACCACGTGATGGTCGTTTCATCGAGCAAATCGGATACTACAATCCAGTTGCTAAACCAGAAGCAGAAGTTAAAATCAACGAAGAGCTAGCTCTTAAATGGCTCTCTGAAGGTGCTAAACCTTCGGACACAGTTCGTAACCTCTTCTCACAAGCTGGTATCATGGAGAAATTCCACAACGCGAAACTCGCGAAGTAAGACGTTAGGAGGTGAGCAAAAGCTTACCTCCTTTTTTTAATTCAAGAAAGGAAGTGAAATGAATGGAATGGTTGGAAATTGCGAAAATCGCCAATACACATGGTCTAAAAGGTGAATTAAAGTTACTCGCGAGCACGGATTTTCCGGAGGAACGCTTTAAAGTCGGGAAGGAAGTTTTTCTTGGATCTGACGGAACGTACACACCGATGACAATCAGTGGTTACCGAAAACACAAACAATTCATCATGGTGACGTTCAAAGGGATGCACCATATCAATGACGTCGAGAAGTATAAAGGATTGAAACTCTATGTCCACGCAGAAGATTTACAAGACTTAGACGAGCATGAATTTTACTATCATGAGATCATCGGTTGTACGGTTTATGACGGTGAGACGAGAATCGGAGTCGTATCCGACATTCTTGAAACAGGCGCAAATGACGTCTGGACGATCAAACGCGATGGGAAAAAGGATGTCCTGATCCCGTATATCGAGCAAGTCGTTGCTTCCGTCGATGTCGAGCAAAAACGTATCCAAATCACACCGCTTCCAGGATTGATTGAAGAATGAACATCCGAGTGTTGACGCTGTTTCCGGAAATGTTTTCAGCGCTCGATCATTCAATAGTCAAACGAGCGCAAGATGATGAACGTGTCAGTCTTGAAACAATCAATTTTCGAGACTTCTCGACGAATCGTCATGGTAAAGTCGATGATTATCCGTATGGTGGGGGAGCAGGCATGCTGTTGACCCCTCAACCCGTCTTCGACGCGATGGCGAGTCTGCCGGAAGGAAAACGACGAATCATCGTCATGACACCGACCGGTAAACGTTTTTCGCAACGGATGGCAGAAGAGTGGGCACAAGAAGAAGAACTGGTCTTCCTATGTGGTCATTACGAAGGATTTGATCAGCGGATTCATGATCACCTTGTAACGGATGAGGTCTCGCTTGGGGACTTCGTCTTGACGGGAGGGGAACTGGCTGCGATGACAATGATTGACGCTGTCGTCCGTCTCTTGCCAGACGTCCTCGGTGCGTCTGAGAGTCACGAAGACGATTCCTTTTCGACGGGACTTCTTGAATATCCACACTATACACGTCCTGCTGAATATGCCGGATACCAGGTACCCGACGTCTTGTTATCAGGCAACCATGCCCGGATTGCAAAATGGCGACGGGAACAGTCGCTGAAGCGGACATTTGAGCGTCGTCCGGATCTGTTGGCTGACGCTCCATTAACCGAGGATGATCGTCTTTATTTAGAATCGATTTCAGGATTGTCAAACGATTGAATCTATGATAAGTTAAAACATGTGGCAAAAGCCACCCATTAACGATGTTCCGCTGTCGGATGCTGAAAGCAAATGAAGATAAGAACATTGGTGAAAAAAGGAGAAATCATTCATGAACACACAACAATTGTTCCGTGAACTTACACAAGAACAAATCAAGTCAGACGTCCCTGCGTTCCGTCCTGGGGATACAGTCCGTGTACACGTTAAAGTCGTCGAGGGTACGCGTGAGCGTATTCAGCTCTTCGAAGGCGTAGTCATCAAACGTCACGGTGGCGGCATCAGTGAAACATTCACAGTCCGTAAAATTTCTTACGGAGTTGGCGTTGAGCGTGCTTTCCCGCTCCACTCACCACGTGTTGCACAAATCGAAGTTGTTCGCTACGGTAAAGTCCGTCGTGCGAAACTTTACTACCTCCGTAACCTTCGTGGTAAAGCGGCGCGTATTAAAGAAATTCGTCGTTAATCATGTGAAAAAGTGGCTTGTCTCCGGACAAGCTTCTTTTTTTTGTTGTTTATGCGTATACTAGTCCATAGGAAGAAATTGCGTTAATCAAGGGAGTGGAATTCGTGAAGGAGTTATTCAGTTGGGTAAAAGCGCTCGTCGTAGCGCTTGTCATCGCGTTCATCATTCGAACGTTCCTGTTCGTACCCGTCATCGTCGATGGGGAATCGATGATGCCGACCTTACACAATGCGGATCGGATGATCGTCAATAAGATTCCGTATTATTTTAATGAACCAGAAAGAGGCGATATCGTCGTCTTTCATGCAACGGAAACACGCGACTATATCAAACGAGTGATCGCTGTTCCGGGAGATACGATGTATTATAAAGACGATACGTTGTACGTCAACGATAAGAAAGTAGCTGAACCGTATTTAAAAGAGTACAAAGCTCAGATGAATGGTGTTCCATTGACGGAGGACTTTACACTTGAGGAACGGACAGGAAAAACGACTGTTCCAAAAGGGAAGGTATTCGTCATGGGAGATAATCGTCAAAATTCAAAAGATAGTCGTGATATCGGTTTTGTGGATGAGGATCAAATCGTCGGAACGACGAACTTCGTCTTCTATCCATTCAATGATTTACGCTCTGTCGATTAAAACGAAAGAAGATGAGACGCTTACCGTGAAAAGTAAGTACCTCATCTTCTTTTCTTGTCTTAAGTTGCGTATACTAGAGAGTGGATGTTTTTTCAAGTATCGTATGATCAGCAAGAAGTCCAGGAATATATAAACGAGGTGAAGGATATGACGATTCAATGGTTCCCCGGTCACATGGCCAAAGCACGGCGGGAAGTTACAGAAAAATTAAAGTTGATCGATGTCGTGATCGAACTTGTCGATGCACGTCTTCCAATGTCGAGCCGTAACCCGATGGTCGAACAAATCACGGCAGGTAAGCCACGATTGATCGTCCTCAACAAAGCGGATATGGCGGACAAACGAGTGACCGAACAGTGGATGCACGCATTACGGGCAGATGGTGTTGATGTCGTCGCGGTCGACGCGAAGCACAATAAAGGATTGAATCAAATTCATGAAGGTGCTTTACGACTAATGAAAGAAAAACATGCACGAATGCGGGAGAAAGGTCGGAATCCGAGTGCGATTCGTGCCTTGATCATCGGCATTCCAAACGTTGGGAAGTCGACACTCATCAATCGACTCGCCGGTCGGAACATTGCGATCACGGGTGACCGCCCAGGTGTGACGAAACGCCAGCAATGGATCAAGATGAAGACAGGTGAGATGGAATTACTCGATACACCAGGTATCCTCTGGCCGAAGTTCGACGATCAAGTCGTCGGGTATCGGTTGGCAGCGACAGGAGCGATCAAGGATGATATCTTAAACATCGACGATATCGCGCTGTTTGCCCTTCGTGAGCTAAAGACGCGTTATCCAGAGCAGTTACGTGAGCGTTATCGTCTCGACGAAGTATCAGGAGAAGCGGTTGATGTACTCGAAGCCATCGGTAAAAAGCGCGGATTCGTTTCAGGTGGCTACGTCGATTTCGAACGGACGAGTGAAATGCTTCTGCATGAACTACGGACGGAAAAGCTAGGGCGTGTGACGCTCGAAACAGTGGAAGAATGGGAAACGCATGCATAACGGACTTGGACATCCTTCGATGTCCAAGTTTTTTTCAAAGGAGCGAAACAGATGAAGATTACGGAATTAAAGGAACGTCTACACAACATCACGATCGAGGAGTTTTCACAATTGAAGCAGGAACTCGCATCGGACGCGCGAAAAGGGGTGCATACACTGTTTCGTCAGACAGAACGACGATTTGCCCTCGAAGAGCAACAACGGATCGATTTCAAAAAGCGATTCACGTTCGAAGAACAGTATCATCAGCAAGGATATAGACGGATTGCCGGAGTGGATGAAGTGGGACGGGGACCGCTTGCTGGTCCAGTCGTCGCGGCAGCTGTCATCTTACCAGAAGGGTTCTATCATCCAGGACTAACGGATTCAAAACAAATGAGTAAAATACAACGACAAGCGGCATTTAAACACCTACAAGACGTTGCAGAGATTGCGGTCGGCATCATCGAACCAGCTGAAATTGACGAGATCAACATCTATCAAGCATCGAAACGGGCAATGCAAGTCGCGGTTCGTCAACTCAAACCTGAGGCCTTGCTGGTTGATGCGATGACACTCGACGACGACACACCACAACTCTCTCTCATCAAAGGAGATGCGAGAAGTGTCTCCATCGCTGCAGCAAGCGTCGTCGCAAAAGAGACACGAGATGCGATGATGGAACAATACGCGATCGAGTATCCGGGATACGGATTTGAAACACACGCAGGTTACGGGACTGCGACGCATTTACAAGCACTTGATACACTGGGCGTCACACCGATTCACCGAAAAACATTCCGTCCTGTCAAAGAACGTCTCTAGGAGGGATCGAGCATGCACATCGAACATCGTGGCTTACTACCATTTAAAATCATCGATCATGCGAACTTACCGTTACGGGAAGGCGCAAACATCGTCGGCAAAGTCTTAAAACTGTTGCCGGACGGATTAATGGAACTACAGGTCGGTCAACGCGTCTTGACGGCAGGGACGACGGCCGAACTAAAAGAAGGGAGCATGTATCGCTTTCAAGTCGTTTCAGCAGAAGGACAACCGGTCTTAAAAATCATCTCGACTGAGTCTGTCCCGCAAAAATCAGCATTACCCCAGTTACTCGATTCCTTTTTACAGCGCCAGACGGTACCGACTGCGGAAACACGGGAACTACTAAGGCAAATCGGTCAACCCGTGACGGAAGGAGAAGCGAAGCAGTTAAAACACGCTCTTACTGAACTCGTTCAATTGGCAAAGGGCGACGAGGCAGGTCGATCGCTTGATCGAAAGACGAGTGATCAAATTTTAGCGCAACAACTCGTTCAAGCAACAAATGAAGTAGGAAAAGGAGTATATTTATTTCAATTACCTCAATTCGGACCTTTCGAAGATGTTGATCTCATGATGGAAGCACCGTTCGAACGAACGTTTGATCCAAATCATGCCCGTATCGTCTTATACTTACAATTACCGACGCTTGGTGAGGTCGCAATTGATGTCTTGATCGTAGACCGGAACGTTTCGATCTCCGTCTTTCATCCAAATGCGCACGTCGATACGTTCATGCAAGCCTATACGCCTCAGATTCAAGCACGACTCGAGGAACAGGGCTATGCGTTGACGCGATTCGATTGGGTCGAGCAGACGAAAGAACGCATACCACATGATATCTCGACGCGTAATGGAAGGGTGGATCTCCATATATGAAAAAAGCGATTGCTCTATCATACGAAGAACAAATGCATGCGCCGAAAGTCGTCGCTAAGGGATCAGAACATATCGCGGAACGGATTTTAGAAGAGGCATTAAAGCACGATATTCCGATCCGGCAGGACGAAACGCTGATGACGTTACTGGATGCTGTTCAAGTATCAGAACAGATCCCAGAAGAACTATATGGTGTCATTGCCGAATTATTCGCCTTTTTATATCGTCTTGATCAAGATGGAATTCTGAAAAAATAAAGCTTTCGGTCGATAACGATAGACAGCGCTTCCAATTTTAACTACAATGAAAGAGCCGAAACTAAAGGGGTTAAGGGGGATTTTTTCATGAATGTACATGAGTATCAGGCAAAAGAATTACTTCGTTCGTACGGGGTACCCGTACCAAACGGAATCGCAGCCTTCACCGTCGAAGAGGCGGTCGATGCATCAGAACAATTGTCGGGCCCGATTAAAGTCGTCAAAGCTCAAATTCACGCGGGGGGACGCGGTAAAGCAGGTGGCGTCAAGCTTGCGAAATCGCAAGAAGAAGTGAAGGAATATGCGACGGAGTTACTCGGCAAAACGCTCGTCACGCACCAAACAGGTCCCGAAGGAAAAGTCGTTCAACGTCTTCTCGTCGAAGAAGGCTGTGCGATTGATAAAGAATACTATCTTGGAATCGTACTTGATCGTGTGACAGGACGTGTCGTCATCATGGGATCAAGCGAAGGTGGTATGGACATCGAAGAGGTGGCGGAAGCGACACCGGAAAAAATCATTAAAGAAGTCGTCGATCCTGCAGTTGGTCTTCAAGGATTCCAAGCGCGTAAACTTGCGTTCGCAATGGGTGTTCCTGTGAAGCTCGTCAACAAGTTCGTCGGTATGGTCACGAAACTTTATAATTTCTTCGTCGACAAGGATTGTTCGATCGCAGAAATTAACCCACTCGTTACGACGAAGGATGGCGAAGTTCTCGCGCTGGACGCGAAGTTGAACTTCGACTCGAACGCATTATATCGTCATGCGGACATCGTGGCGTTACGTGATGAAACAGAAGAAGATCCACGCGAAGTCGAAGCATCGAAGAGTGATTTGAACTACATCGCGCTCGATGGAAATATCGGCTGCCTCGTCAATGGTGCTGGTCTTGCCATGGCAACGATGGATATCATCAAACACTTCAGTGGTGATCCTGCGAACTTCCTTGATGTCGGTGGTGGTGCGACGAAGGAGAAGGTAACAGAAGCCTTCAAACTGATCTTGTCGGATGAGAACGTTAAAGGGATTTTCGTTAACATTTTCGGTGGAATCATGAAATGTGACGTCATCGCAGAAGGTATCGTTGCGGCGACAAAAGAAGTCGGTCTCGAATTGCCGCTCGTCGTTCGTCTTGAAGGGACGAATGTTGATGCAGGAAAACAAATTCTCAAAGATTCAGGTCTAGCGATTACAGCAGCTACATCAATGGCAGACGGCGCAGAAAAAATTGCTGCGCTCGTGAAGTAAGGGGGAGCTAAAGATGAGTATTTGGGTGAACGAATCGACGAAAGTCATTATTCAAGGGATTACAGGTAATCAAGGGATGTTCCATGGTGAACAGATGATCGACTACGGAACAAACCTCGTAGGTGGTGTCACACCAGGAAAAGGCGGTACGGAAGTACTTGGTGGTGTTCCGGTCTTCGATACGGTCGCACAAGCGGTCGACAAAACAGGTGCGAACGCATCGATTATCTACGTGCCACCAGCATTCGCAGCAGATGCGATCATGGAAGCAGCAGATGCGAACATCGCATTGATCATCTGTATCACGGAAGGTATTCCAGTTCTTGATATGGTTAAAGTAAAACGTTACCTTGAGGGCAAGCCAGTTCGTCTTATCGGACCAAACTGTCCAGGCGTCATCACTCCAGGTGTCGCAAAACTTGGTATCATGCCAGGATACATCCATACACCGGGACATGTCGGAATCGTTTCGCGTTCTGGAACGTTGACGTATGAAGCCGTTCATCAATTGACGACGGCAGGCATCGGTCAATCGACAGCTGTCGGTATCGGGGGCGACCCAGTCAATGGAACAGACTTCATCGATACACTAAAAGCGTTCAATGAAGATCCAGAAACAAAAGCCGTCATCATGTTAGGTGAAATCGGTGGAACAGCGGAAGAAGAAGCGGCTGAGTGGGTCAAAGCGAACATGACGAAGCCAGTCATCGGTTTCATTGGTGGTCAAACGGCTCCTGCCGGTAAACGGATGGGTCACGCAGGTGCGATCATTTCCGGCGGTAAAGGAACAGCTGCTGAAAAAATCAAGACACTCCGTGCAAACGGAATTGAAGTGGCAGAAACACCAGCTGTCATTGGTGAGACGTTAATCCGTGTCATCAAAGAAGCAGGGATCTATGACGAGTGCGTGACGAACAGCACAGTCAAATAAATCAAAAAAAGAGCTGTCCTGATCAAATCAGGACGGCTTTCTTCTATATAAATAAGAAGCTTAAAGAAGGAGCGTTGATCTCATGAATCGAGAACTGTATGTCCGCTTCGCCATGTGTCAGGTACCGTATCCGATTGTTCAATTGATTGAACAGTTCGGAATCGTTCCAAGTCATGAATTACCCGTTTCAAATCGGCTTCGAAAACGATATGAACAAGCACTGCAACTTGATCGGATCGAAGAGTCGATTCTAGTTAAAGGAGATCCACTGTTTCCAACCGTACTACTGAAGATTCCTCAACCTATCTATGCCCTCTTTTACCGCGGTGATCCGTCCCGCCTAACTCTTCCACGCATCAGTATCATCGGTAGTCGAACTCCCTCACCGCAACACCTTTCCCGCATGAATTTTCTACAACCCTTCTTTCATCCAGATCTCGCCACCGTTTCCGGAGGCGCATATGGCATCGATGCCCTCGTCCATCGTCTATCCTTAAAACATCAACAGACAACGATTGCGGTTCTGGCCGGCGGACTTGATCGTCTATATCCAACTTCCCATGCTGCTCTTTTTGAACGTATCTTCTCGAATGGTCTTCTTCTCTCCGAATATCCACCTGGCACACCCATTCAAAAATTTCAATTTCTAGAACGAAATCGGATTATTGCCGGCTTGTCCTCGTCGTTGATCATCGTCGAGGCAGCAAAACGAAGTGGTACGATGAACACAGCAAGTCACGCGCTTGATCAAGGAAAAGATGTCTATTGTTTACCGGGGTGCCCGACTGAAACGTTCTTTGCCGGAACGAATCAATTGATCGCAGAAGGAGCGATTCCACTCCTTGATCCGGAAGAAGTTTCAAAAACTATTCGGCTGAACGTTGACAAATGGGAATCGAGACTACTATGATAAGTGAGATTAAAATACGGAGTACGCCTCTAATAGGGAGCGATTGCAATGGCAAAATATCTAGTAATCGTCGAGTCACCCGCTAAGGCAAAAACCATTAAACGTTATCTCGGATCCAACTATACCGTGAAAGCGTCGATGGGGCACGTCATTGACTTGCCGAAAAGCCAAATGGGAGTCGACGTCGAACATGACTATGAACCGAAATATATCACGATCCGTGGTAAAGGTCCGGTCTTAAAAGAACTCAAGACAGCTGCGAAAAAAGCACAAAAAATCTATCTTGCAGCCGACCCCGACCGTGAAGGGGAAGCGATCGCATGGCATTTAGCCAAAGCATTAGGCGTTGATGAATCAACAGAGTGCCGCGTCGTTTTCAATGAAATCACGAAAGATGCCATCAAGGATTCGTTCAAGCGACCACGCAAGCTCAATTATGATCTTGTGGATGCACAGCAAGCACGTCGTATCTTGGACCGCCTTGTTGGTTATAGCATGAGTCCGTTATTATGGAAGAAGATCAAAAAAGGTTTATCTGCAGGACGTGTACAATCGGTTGCTGTTAAGATGATTATCGACCGGGAACAAGAAATCAATGCGTTCATGCCAGAAGAATACTGGACGATCAAACTCGAACTCGATGCAAACGGTGAAAAGCTCGAAGCAAACTTCTACGGAGTGGATGGTAAGAAACGTGAACTTCATTCGCAAGAAGAAGTCGATCAAATCTTGAATCAACTCTCAGAAGACTTTACAGTTGATTCCGTCACGAAAAAAGAGCGGAAACGGAATCCAGCGTTACCGTTTACGACTAGTTCTTTGCAACAGGAAGCAGCACGTAAACTGAATTTCCGAGCGAAGAAGACAATGATGATCGCACAACAGCTATACGAAGGAATCGAGATCGGAAAAGAAGGTACGGTCGGTTTGATCACGTATATGCGTACCGATTCAACACGGACGTCTGAATCGGCGAACCTCGAAGCACACGGGTTCATCGAGCAGGCGTATGGAAAAGAATACATCGCAAGTGAAAAACGCAAAGAAAAAAAATCAGCGAACTCACAGGATGCGCACGAAGCGGTTCGCCCGACTTCGACAATGCGTGAACCACAACTCGTTAAATCGTATCTATCGCGTGACCAATTCCGTTTATATAAACTGATCTGGGAACGATTCGTCGCAAGTCAGATGGCGCCAGCAATTCTCGATACCGTCAAAATCGACCTTGTCTCGAACGATGTTATGTTCCGTGCGAACGGATCAACTGTTAAATTCCCAGGCTTCATGAAGGTTTACATCGAAGATACCGATGATGAGGCCGTTACCGACGTCAAGGAAGGATTACTTCCTCCACTTGATAAAGGGGAAGAGTTGAAACAATCAGCAATCGAACCGAAGCAACACTTTACTCAACCACCACCACGTTATACGGAAGCGCGTCTTGTCCGGGCGATGGAAGAACTCGGAATTGGTCGTCCGTCGACGTATGCGCCGACACTCGATACGATTCAAAAACGGGGTTACGTGACGCTTGAAGAGAAGAAATTCTTACCAACGGAACTTGGTGAACTCGTCATCGATATGATCAGCGACTATTTCCAAGAGTTCATCACCGTCCAGTTCACGGCAGACATGGAAGCTCTACTCGATGCGATCGAAAAAGGCGACATGCAGTGGACGGAAGTCGTCGATCCAATCTATAAATCCTTTGCGAAACGTCTGACACGAGCGGAAGCAGAGATCGAGAAGATTGAAATCAAAGATGAACCAGCTGGAGAAGATTGTGAAGTCTGTGGTCATCCGATGGTCATAAAGATGGGACGTTATGGTAAGTTCATGGCGTGCTCGAATTTCCCAGAGTGTCGTAACACGAAACCGATCCAAGTCGAGATTGGTGTGAAGTGTCCGACATGTGGAACCGGTGATATCGTCGAACGACGAAGTAAAAAAGGACGTTTGTTCTACGGTTGTTCGAACTATCCGGAATGTGAGTTCGTTTCGTGGGATAAACCGGTCGAAGAACCATGTCCGGTATGTAGCAATATGATGGTACAAAAGAAAATCAAGAACGGTGTGAAAGTAGAATGTACATCTTGTGGACATCATGAAACACGCATCGATCAGGAGCAAGAGGAGGAATGACCGTTGAAACGTGTAACGGTAATCGGCGCGGGACTTGCAGGTTCTGAAGCAGCATGGCAACTTGCAAAACGCGGCGTACAAGTAGATTTATATGAAATGCGGCCAGTCAAACAGACACCCGCGCACCATACAGACCAATTCGCAGAACTCGTCTGTTCGAACTCACTTCGGGCAAATCAGCTGACGAACGCAGTCGGTGTATTAAAGGAAGAAATGCGTCAGCTCGATTCCTTGATCATGAAGGCGGCAGACTTAGCGAGCGTCCCAGCAGGTGGAGCACTTGCTGTCGATCGGCATGACTTTGCAGGATACGTGACGGAAACGTTGAAAAACCATCCGAACGTTACAGTCCACCACGAAGAAATCGAAGCGATTCCAGATGGTCCGACGATCGTTGCGACGGGTCCGTTGACGAGTGCGGCATTATCGGAATCACTTAAACAATTCACAGGCGAAGATTACCTGTACTTCTTCGATGCAGCGGCACCGATTCTCGACGGGGATACAATCGATCGTGAGAAGGTGTACCTAAAATCGCGTTACGATAAAGGAGAAGCTGCCTACTTGAATTGCCCAATGACGGAAGAAGAATTCCAACTCTTCTATGACGAGCTAATCAATGCGGAAGTCGTTCCGTTGAAGGAATTCGAAAAAGAGATTTACTTCGAAGGATGCATGCCTTTTGAAGTACTCGCTTCTCGTGGTCCGAAAACGCTCTTATTCGGACCAATGAAGCCAGTCGGACTCGAAGATCCGAAAACAGGAAAACGACCATATGCTGTCGTTCAACTGCGTCAAGACAATTCAGCAGGGACACTGTTTAATCTCGTCGGCTTCCAGACACATTTAAAATGGGGCGAACAAAAGCGGATCATTCGTTTGATTCCAGGTCTTGAAAATGCAGAAATCGTCCGTTATGGTGTTATGCATCGGAACACGTTCGTCAACTCACCGAACTTGTTGAAACCGACGTATCAAACACGTACGCGTGACGACTTGTTCTTTGCTGGTCAAATGACAGGGGTCGAAGGATACGTCGAGTCAGCAGCATCCGGCTTGACTGCCGGAATCAATGCGGCGCGTCTTGTTAACGAGGCAGAACCGGTTACATTCCCGCAAGAGACGATGATGGGTGCAATGTCGCATTACATCACGACGACGGAGGGGAAAAATTTCCAGCCAATGAATGCCAACTTCGGTTTGGTTCCGGCACTTGTCGGTCACCCGGTTCGGATGAAAAAACCAGAGAAGTATGCGCTCTATGCAGAGCGAGCGCTTGAAGCGATCAAAGTTTTCACGGATATGTGATTGTTGATGGGGAGAAAGGCGTGATTCAGCGCTCTTTCTCCCCATTTCTTAATTTGTCATAAAAGCGTGATAATTTCGTTAATTTTTCGGTTTTTGGTCTATTGTCAGACTACTTGGTCTGTGCTATGCTAAGGGCGATTCGAGAATGAAATGGTCAGAAGGGGGCGCATTCATGGGGATAGACACTGCTTTTGAGCGACTGCTAGAAGATTTCATGCGGTATGTTCATATTGAACGTCAATTATCTCCGAATACAGGTCGCTCTTATGATCAAACACTTCGACAATACGCCGCTTTTTGCCGCGATCATCAATTACGATCGATTGAATTGGCAAGTGCACGGCGTTATTTGTATGCTCTTTACGATCAGGAGCTGGCGCGAGCAACGATTGCGCAAAAAGTTTCCTGCCTCAAACAATTTGGTCGTTTTTTGACACGTGACACCGATGAACCTAATCCATTTGATGGATTAAAAGCACCAAAACGACAACAAGGACTTCCGACATTCCTTGTCCCAACGGAATATGAACGTTTCCTCGATGCATTTCGATCGAGTGATACGCTTGGTAACCGGAATGTCGCGTTAGTGGAACTTTTATATGCGACGGGTATGCGAGTCAGCGAGGTCGTTCAACTGGATCTTCGTGATCTCGCAACTGATCATTCCTACGTCCATGTGTATGGAAAAGGTGGGAAAGAGCGCATTGCGCCAATTGGAACCTTTGCGAAAGATGCATTAGAACTGTACTTACCATCACGAGATCCAGTTGCAGGTCATGAGCAAGCATTGTTCTTGTCTCATTCAGGACGTCGATTGACGACGGATGCGATTCGGAAAATCATGAAAAAAGGGGAACAACTCGTTGGGAAACATGTGACACCCCATGCGCTTCGTCATAGTTTCGCGACGGATCTGCTAGAAAGAGGAGCCGATTTGCGAGCGGTCCAGGAGCTACTTGGACATGCATCTCTTTCGACGACCGGTCAGTATACACACGTAACAACGGAACGATTACGACATGTTTATCAACAAGCACATCCTCGTGCCTAAGGGAGGAAACATTGATGTTTCATGCAACGACGATTTTTGCGATTCAACATAACGGACAATCCGCGATGAGTGGAGACGGACAGGTGACTTTCGGAAACCAAGTCATCATGAAGAAAAGTGCGAAAAAAGTACGGCGCCTCTATGGTGGCAAAGTCATTGCCGGATTTGCTGGAAGTGTCGCGGACGCGTTTACACTCTTTGAAAAATTCGAAGCGAAGCTTGAAATGTATAACGGGAACTTACAACGGGCAGCTGTTGAACTGGCGAAGGAATGGCGAGGCGATAAGATGTTGCGTCAACTTGAAGCACTCTTACTCGTCATGGATGGAACACATCTATTACTTGTATCCGGAAACGGAGAAGTCATCGAACCGGATGACGGCATTCTTGCGATCGGTTCAGGTGGTAATTATGCGCTTGCTGCAGGTCGCGCGTTAGCTCGACACGCAAGTCATCTCACGGCAGAAGAAATCGCTCGTGCGGCGCTTGAGACGGCTGGAGAACTCTGTGTCTTTACGAACGATCAAATCATCTTAGAAACGATCGGAGGCAATGACCATGCATGAATTGACGCCAAGACAAATCGTCGAGAAGTTGAATGAACATGTCATCGGACAAGCTGATGCTAAACGTGCGGTGGCGATCGCTTTACGTAATCGATACCGTCGACAATTACTCGATGCATCGATGCGGGATGAAGTCACGCCAAAAAATATCCTGATGATCGGACCTACCGGTGTCGGAAAAACAGAGATTGCGCGACGTCTCGCGAAACTCGTCCGAGCGCCGTTCGTCAAAATCGAAGCGACGAAGTTCACGGAAGTAGGATATGTCGGTCGTGACGTAGAATCGATGGTACGAGATCTTGTGGAAGCGTCTCTACGTCTTGTCAAAGATGAGAAAAAAGAAGCGCTTAAAGATCGGGCGGAGGCAGTGGCGAACGAACGAATCGTTGATGCGTTGTCTGGCAAAAAAGCGTCATCTGGTCTCGGGGGTGGAACGAATCCGTTTGAGATGTTGTTCGGTGGGAACCAAAAGCAGCAAGAGCCAGATACATCGGAAGCAACAGCTGATCGTTCGCTACTCCGTCAGCAATTGCTGACAGGTCAACTCGAAGATCGAATGATCGAGGTCGATGTTGAAGAACGTCAAGTTGATTTATTCTCCGGACAACAAGGCATGGAGGGGCTCGCAAATCTTCAGGATATGCTTGGACAAGTCATGCCGAAGAAAACGAAGAAGCGCCAGCTCACGGTTAAAGAAGCACGTCCGATTTTGACCGCAGAAGAAGCGGAACGATTGCTTGACTTAAATGAAGTTCATGACGAAGCGGTCCGCCGTGCAGAACAAATGGGCATCATTTTCGTTGATGAGATTGATAAGATTGCGACAAAGGGACATGATTCAGCAGGTGTTTCACGAGAAGGTGTTCAACGAGATATTTTGCCGATCGTTGAGGGATCGACGATCGTCACGAAATATGGACCAGTCAAGACGGATCATATCTTGTTTATCGCTGCCGGTGCATTCCATATGGCGAAACCGTCTGATCTAATTCCTGAACTCCAAGGTCGTTTCCCGATCCGTGTCGAACTCGACAGTTTGACGGAAAATGACTTTGTTAAAATTTTAACTGAACCGAATCAAGCATTACTCAAACAATATAAAGCATTACTAGGGGCAGAGCACGTTCATGTCACCTTTACAGAAGAGGCCATTCGTGAAATTGCACGGATTGCTGCACAGGTAAACGATGAGACGGATAATATCGGAGCGCGGCGCTTGTATACGATCATGGAGCGCGTACTTGAAGAATTATCCTTCGAAGCAGCAGACATGCCTGAAACGGATGTAACGATCACGCCACAATACGTGACGGATCGTGTTGGAAAAGTAGCAGATGATCGAGACTTAAGTCAGTTCATCTTATAAAGTGGAGGAAGAAAAAATGAATTTATTGGCGAAAACGCGGAAGCTGAATACGATGTTACAACAAGAAGCAAGCACACATGTTGATTTCAAGGTCATGGCTGATCGGCTCAGCGAAGTCATGGAATCGAACACATTCATCGTAAGTCGACGCGGTAAGTTACTAGGTATCGCAATTAAGCAACAAATCGAAAATGACCGGGTCCGTGGTTTCTTGGAAGAACGCCAATTCCCGGAAGATTACACGAAAAAATTATTTAACGTCACTGAAACGACAGCAAACATTGCCATCGATAGCGAACACACGGCATTCCCAGTCGACAACCGTGATACGTTCGAAACGTCGAAAACGACGATCGTACCAATCATCGGTGGTGGAGAACGCCTTGGTACGCTTGTCCTAGGCCGTATGGTAGAAGATTTCAACGAAGAAGATCTCGTGCTTGCAGAGTATGGGGCGACAGTCGTTGGGATGGAAATCCTTCGTGAGAAGGCTCATGAAGCGGAAGACAAGGCACGTAAGAAAGCAGTCGTTCAGATGGCGATCAATTCGTTATCTTATTCAGAACTCGAAGCAATCGAACATATCTTCGAAGAACTCGAGGGTAATGAAGGACTACTTGTCGCTTCAAAAATTGCCGATCGTGTTGGTATTACGCGTTCTGTTATCGTCAATGCACTTCGTAAACTCGAAAGTGCAGGAGTCATCGAGTCACGTTCGCTTGGTATGAAGGGAACGTATATTAAAATCTTAAATGATAACTTCCTATATGAATTAGAGCGAATTAAATCAAACTAAAAATAGAAAATGGATATTAATAAATAAGAGACCTAGTAAAGTACTAGGTCTCTTTTGTTTGACTAGGTATTATTTATCATTTTTATAAGAAAAGGGAATAAAAAACAGAATATTAGCATCTCATTACCCTATTTTTCAAAAAACTTCTTTTCAAACATTGACCTATTTGTTTCAATTATTTCAGATGTGTTACTAATGACTTAATATTTGTCGCAAATTCGAATACTAGTTCCATGAGTGGAGGAAAGAACATGAATTGGTTAGGGTCTGACTACAGTTTGATGACGCAAGCCGTCAATCGAACGGTCATGGCACAAGAAGTTATTGCTAAAAATATCGCGAATGTCGATACACCGGGTTATAAGGCGAAGCGAGTGGCGTTTGGAGATGTTCTCGATTCAGAGATGAAGATGAGCCTAAAACGTCATGCAACAATCGGAACGACCGGTAGTATCGTCGATCGACCAAATACGATGCGTAATGATGGAAACGGTGTCGATATCGATCTTGAGATGTCTGAATTATCACGCAATCAAATTGAGTATGAGGCGCTCGTGGAGCAATTAAATCGTAAGTTCTCGGGTATCCAGTCTGTCATCCGGGGAGGAAAATAATCGATGAGTATGTTCAATGGCTTTCATACATCTGCGTCTGGGCTTACTGCCCAGCGTTTACGACTGGATACTGTCTCAGCAAACATCGCCAATGCTCAAACGACACGTGGTGAGCTTGTCAACGGTCAATGGCAACCCTATGCAAGGAAACTTGCTGTTTTAAAAGAAACTGCTAATGGGGTCACGGTCAGCGAATTGAAGAAAGATCCTGAACCATTCAAATTAGAATATAATCCGACGCATCCAGATGCGGATGAACTTGGATACGTCAAGATGCCGAATGTCGATCTATTGAAAGAAATGGTCGACATGATGGGAGCGACACGTTCTTACGAAGCGAACGTAACGGCCTTAAATGCAACAAAAGCGATGCTCGTCAAAGCGATGGAGATCGGTAAATAAATAGAGGAGATGACGGGATGGCAATTCAACCTATTCAAAACATGCAAATGGTCTTACCCACTCAGACAATCGCGAAGACGACACCAAGTGATTTCAGTGAGGTGCTCAGCGAGGCGATGAACGGACTGAATGCAACACAGCAAGCCTCATCTCAAGCGCGTGTCGACCTAGCGACAGGGAAGACGACGGATCTACATAACATCATGATTAAAACAGAAGAGGCATCGCTTTCTATGCAACTCGCCCTTGAAGTCCGAAACAAAGGCATCGAAGCATACCAAGAAATGATGCGTATGCAACTGTGACTGTTAAGGAAAGCGTGGGAGATGTTGAATGAACGAACGAATAAAAGCTCGATTCGGAGCTATGAATACGACATGGAAAGAGTGGTCACTTGCGAAAAAAGCGATGATTCTTGGAAGCATCGTCGTCGTTTTAGCAGCGTTGATTGTCGCCACTATCTGGTTATCTAAACCAACGATGACGCCACTTTATTCGAAATTGTCACCTCAAGAGGCAGGGCAAGTAACAGAAAAGCTAAATGAGGATGGAATCGCGTCGGAAGTCGTCAGCTCAGCAAACGGTGTGACGATTCTCGTTCCGGAAGCAAACGTGGAAAACTTGAAAGTCGAATTAGCAACGGCAGGTATTCCGAAGTCTGGTCAGATTGATTATTCCTTCTTTAGTGAGAATGCTGGATTTGGTACGACAGATAAAGAAATGAATATTCTTGAACGCGATACGATGCAGACAGAACTTGAAAACTTGATTACACAAGTTAACGGAATCGAGTCTGCAAAAGTCATGATTACTCTTCCAGAAAAGAGCGTCTTTCTCTCCGATGAAAAAGAATCTTCAACGGTTTCTGTCGTCTTGACTTCTAGTGCGGGTAGTAATCTGAACAATCAAACAGTCCAAGGTCTTTACCATCTGATTGCAAAGAGTATCCCGAACTTAAAAGAAGAAAATATTACGATCATGGATCAGTACTTTACGTACTACGAGCCAGGTAACGCTACGCAAACAGCGGGCGGGACAGATCCGATGGCGCTGAAAAAAACGACGGAAAACGATTTACGTAAACAGATTCAACAAATGTTGTCTGTCGTTCTCGGTCCACAAAAAGCGCTCGTTTCGGTTACGGCAGATGTCGATGTCACGAAACGTCAGGAAGAACAAAAGCTTGTTGAACCAGTAGATCCCGATAAAATCGAAGGGATTGTCACATCGGCAGAAAAAGTAGCAGAGGCGTATACAGGGTCTGCGAATGCCGGAACAGCAGGTACGGGACAAAATGAGACGACGAACTTCCCAGCAGGTACTGGAACGACCGGTGATACGAGTGAGAAGACGCACGACATCATCAACTATGAAGTCAATCGCATCACGAAACAGATTACAGGTGCTCCTTATGAAATTCGGGATTTAGGAATTCAAATCATCGTCGAGCCGCCAAAAGGTCAAAATCAAATCGATCCGCAATTACAGACGGATTTACAAACGATGATGTATTCCATCATTCGGACGTCGTTAACGAAGACGGATGCGAAAACGACGCTGACGGATGCAGAACTTGCTAATAAAGTCGTTGTCATGTCTCGACCGTTCGCTAAAACAACGACGGCGACGAAAACGACGACGGCGACACCGATGTGGGTATGGTTCGCGCTTGGTGGTGCAGCAATCCTCGTCATTGGAGCAGTCATTCTCCTCATGCGTCGACGGAGAGCGAATGAAATCGAAGAACTTGAGGAATGGACGCCGATCGAAACCGAAATTCCTGAACTCTCAACAGAAGATACAAGCGATGGTGCGGTCAAACGCAAACAGCTTGAGAAACTCGCCGCGTCTAATCCGGATGAGTTCGCAAAATTATTACGTACTTGGTTAGCGGAGGATTGATGAGATGAAGAAGCTAGAAATGAACAGTCGTGAAAAGGCTGCGATTCTCATGATTTCGTTAGGTCCTGAAGTCGCTGCCAGTGTATATAAACATTTATCGGAAGAAGAGATGGAATGGTTAACCCTTCAAATCTCTAGCATGAAACGGATTGATCCAGAAGAGAAGTTAGTCGTCCTTGATGAGTTTCATGAACTAGCGATGGCGCAGAACTATATCACGCAAGGTGGAATCGGATTTGCTAAATCTGTCCTTGAAAAAGCACTTGGCGAAGAAAAAGCGATGGAACTCATCTATCGCCTGACGTCGACTTTACAAGTCCGTCCGTTTGAGTTTGCACGCAAGGCAGATCCGAAACAGCTTCTGAACTTCATTCAAAATGAACATCCACAAACGATCGCACTTGTTCTTGCCCATCTCGATCCTGCAAAATCAGGTCAGATTCTCTCGGAGCTCCCGGCAGAAGCACAGTCCGATGTAGCAAGACGGATTGCGACGATGGACCGGATGAATCCGGAAATCATCAGTGAGGTAGAACAAATTCTTGAACGGAATCTATCACAAGCAGGGATGCAAGATTTTGCTCAATCGGGAGGCATCGAGGCTGTCGTTCAAGTATTAAATGGCGTCGACCGCACAACGGAACGAACGATTCTCGATACGCTCGAGATTCAGGATCCAGAACTTGCGGAAGAAATCAAAAAACGGATGTTCGTCTTCGAAGACATCGTCACACTCGATGCGCGGGCGATACAGCGAATCATTCGCGAAGTCTCAAACGAGGATTTACTATTGGCACTCAAAGTATCGTCAGACGATGTCAAAGACATGGTCTATCGCAACATGTCACAACGGATGGTCGAGTCGTTCAAAGAGGACATGGAATTCATGGGTCCTGTGCGTCTCCGAGACGTCGAAGAAGCTCAAAGTCGAATCGTCGGAATCATCCGCCGCTTAGAGGACATGGGTGAGATCGTCGTTGCTCGTGGTGGAGGAGATGATATTGTTGTCTAACGTCATCAAGAGACAAGCAGTAATTGAACGACAGGAGCGAACGCTCGTGCAGGTTCGGACCAGTCAGGAAGAGCCTACGATCGTTCCAGATACATTCTACGAAGAGAAGATGGCAGAAGGACACGCTGAGTTAGAGCGCCTTCGACAGGCGATGCTCCTAGATTTCGAACAGCGTCAACAGCAGTTCGAGCAAGAACGCCTTCAAGCGTTAGAAGAAGCACGTCAACAAGGGTATCAAGCTGGATTTGAAACAGGACATGCGGAAGGTCAAGCAACGTTTGAAGAGCAGATTGCCAAAACGAATTCGTTTGCTGATCGCCTAGAAGAGCAGAGTCAAGAACGATTGATGCGACTAGAACATGAATTATGTGTCCTCGGACTCCAAGTGACACATCAATTTTTAGAACAGTTACATGATGAAGAGGAAGAAGCGTTATACCAATTGTTACATCAATTGATCATTCAGTTCCGCGATCGTGAAAAAATCATCATCTATGCGTCACCGGCGGATTTTGAACGGGTCGTGTTACTTGAAGAACGACTACAAGGCGTTCTAGGTGCCAACGCAACGATTCAATTGCGATTTGATCCAGCGTTAAAGGCACGTGATTATCGGATTGATTCGGAGAATGGAGCGATCACTGGCGGTTTAACCAGTGGCTTTGAAGCATTGCAAACCAAAATCAATGAGGTTTTACATCATGTTTAATCTCAATGCGATGCAGGCCGCGGTTCGAGAAATTCGCTCAGAAGAACTTGTACAGCACTCTGGTAAGGTCGTCCAAGTGATCGGGTTGATGATCGAATCGCGAGGACCGACAGCAGTGGCAATCGGTGAGCGGTGTTTAATCCAAATCCAACAACGTCAGACAATCGAAGCAGAAGTCGTCGGATTTAGAGAAGGGCATGTCCTACTCATGCCATACGGTGAAACGACATCGATTGCTCCAGGCTCGATTGTTCTTGCGACAGGAAAACCACTCCACGTTCCAGTAGGGAACGAACTGATTGGTAAGGTGCTTGATGGTCTAGGAAGACCACTAGATGGTGAGTCATTAGAAAATTTACGCACGACATCGATCGTTCGTAAACCACCTAGTCCACTCGAACGTCCTCGCATCAGTGATGTTCTCTCGACTGGCATCCGTGCCATTGATGGACTGTTGACAGTCGGTCAAGGACAACGTGTAGGTTTGTTCGCAGGATCAGGTGTCGGAAAATCGACATTACTCGGGATGATCGCGAAACGATCGACAGCAGACATCAATGTCATCGCTTTGATTGGTGAACGAGGACGTGAAGTCAAGGAATTTGTAGAGGCAGAACTTGGTGAAGAGGGGATGAAACGATCTATTTTAGTCGTAGCAACGAGCGATCAACCTCCACTTGTTCGTCTAAAAGGTGCCTATACGGCAACGGCAATCGCTGAATATTTTCGAGATCAAGGGAAAAATGTGGTCTTGATGATGGACTCAGTTACTCGTTTTGCGATGGCACAGCGGGAAATCGGTCTTGCAACAGGTGAACCCCCTGCGTCGAAAGGATATACACCAAGCGTATTCGCTCTGCTTCCTCAGCTACTTGAACGGAGCGGGAAAACACAAGACGGTTCGATTACTGCTTTCTACACAGTCCTCGTCGATGGAGACGACATGAATGAACCAATCGCCGACGCCGTACGAGGGATCTTAGACGGTCACTTCGTTCTGGATCGTAACCTTGCGAACAAAGGGCAGTTCCCAGCGATTCATGTCTTACGGTCCATCAGCCGTGTCATGAATCAAATTACGACATCTGAACAAAAGACCGCTGCTGTCGCATTTCGACAATTGTTATCGACGTATCTCGATTCGGAGGACTTAATCAATATCGGAGCATACAAAACAGGAACGAACCCGGAAATTGACCGTGCCGTCGATACATATCCGGAGCTGATTCGTTTCTTGAAACAACAAATTCATGAAGACAGTGATTTCGAAGCGGCTTGTCATCAACTCATGGCAACGATTCAGTAAGGAGGACGAATGATGAAGACGATCTATGAACGAATCATTCCTTTAGCTGAAGCGGAGAAGGATCGCGTCGCTAAAGAACTGAGCCTTCATAAAAAGCAATATGAGCTTGAAGTCGAAAAATTATATCATCTGCTCGTTCGATATGAGTCCTTTCTGAAGGCACAAGATGAGATTGGCGTCGTGGAACTGACGTCTTCGCAATATCGAGAACGCGCTCGGGATGTCGTGAAGCAGGAAATCGAACGACAGCAATTGTACGTGACACAATCGAAAAATCGTTACGAACGTACACAAGAAGCACTCGAACGAGCGTTAATCGAAGAGAAGAAATTTAGTCGTCTCCAAGAGAATCATACAGTCGAAACGAAACGAATCGAAGCATTGACGGAACAAAATCAATTAGATGAACTGGCATTGTTACAGTTTGGAAGAGGACGGATGATATGAGTGAAAATAAAACATCAAAAGGGTGGATTTTACCTTTATTGGTCATTCCTTTGATTTTAATCTTGTTGACGGCTTATTTCGTATTGAATTATGCGAATGGACGTCCACTACTATCCTTACCGTTCGCAACCGAAAAAACGACTACGAATCAGGCGAATCCATCAGCAGAACTCGAACGTCGTCTGAAAGTAGCGAATCAAGAAATCAAAAAATTACGCAATCAAAGTAAGGAACAATCGGATACCTTAAAAGCGAAAGAGCAGGAAGTTGAACGTTTGATTGCTGAGAGGGATCAGTTAAAACAGACACCTGCGCAAACAACGGATCAAACAAAAACGACGAAGAAAAAAACAGCATCCGTGACGGATGTATATGCTGAAATGGCACCAAAGGATGCTGCGCTGATTTTAAATGAACTCAGTCCGACCGAAGTCGTACCAATCATCGAGGACATCGATGCGGAACAACAGGCGGCGATCATTGCCAAGATG
Organism: Exiguobacterium sp. PHA03; assembly: GCF_041945985.1. Lineage (NCBI taxonomy): Bacteria > Bacillati > Bacillota > Bacilli > Caryophanales > Exiguobacterium > Exiguobacterium sp. PHA03. Next base: position 1,234,991 of record NZ_JAUTYQ010000001.1, on the reverse strand, counting down.
GATGCTAAGAAAGCAGCCGCCTTGACACAGTTACTCGCGACGAAGTAAGGAGGGAAGCCTGATGAACATGACGGAAGTAACACAACCATCCTTCCCGACCTTAAATACAGGATCAGGAAAAAAAGGAGAGATGACTACGGTTGGTGGTCAATTCGCCTCATTACTTGATTATCTGACAAAACTGCCGACGGCGTTACCGTCATCAGTCTCAGCGGATGCGATGACACTCGAGCCGGAAACGGAGACGCAACCCTTACCGGACTGGATGCAACAACTTGTAGACCAGCCGGATGAGATTCTCTCCTTACTGAAACAACCAGAAGTAGAGGCGTTAAAACAAGACCCAAAGAAAATGGAGCAACTTCTAGCGTTCGTCAAACAATTGCTCGAAGGAAATATGGAGCAGGCGAAAGGTCAGTTCGATCAATTGCCACCATCACTTCAACAGTTCGTCTTGCAGACAATGACGAATGATACGATCAAAGTAAAAGATTATGACACGAACATGTTAAAGCAGTCGCCAGTTTCAACAATGGACGGAGTGGTTTCTGCGATGCCAGTGAAACAGACACTCCCGCAAACTGGTTCTGTTGTCGAAACGATCAAGCCGGACACTGTAGCTGTAGCCGAGCAGGCAAAAGGAAAAACACCGCTTCCGTTAGCATTCGCTTCACTCATGCGAAAAGCGACCATGCCCGTTGATCCAGAAGGAAAAGCCGCACCGCCTCCGATGAGTATGCCGATTTACAGAGGCACTCCGTTGCAAACGATTCGTCCAGTGCCGCTACCTGTCTCAGAACAGATTCAACAACGGATTGAAGCCGCACTGCAGCAAGCACCATTCATAAAAGGTGCGGATGGGTCCACACGATTGTCGATTCGCCTGTACCCAGAGCAACTTGGTGAGGTTGTCGTTCAACTCGATCGTAAAGAAGGGGCATTGACTGTCAAACTATTTGCGAGCACCGAGCAAGCAAAACAATCAATCGAGCAACAACTTGGGAAATTACAAACCGTCTTGCATCAACAGACACCAGTCGTAAAGATCGAGACGGGGATGATTGCTTCGAGTGCGCGGGAGTTCCAACAATCTTTCACACGTGATCAGCAGGAGCATGAGTCACCGTATCAAGAGACACCCGTTCCAGTAGACGAAGAAGAGGAGGAAGACGATGACTGACGCAATCAAAACGGATAGTAGTTCATACCAGCTTCCTGAAAAATCACAGGTACCGACGAATAAAGCGATGGATAAGGATATGTTCATGAAAATTCTGATTGCCCAGCTTTCGAATCAGGATCCAACAGCACCGATGGAAGACAAGGATTTCATCGCTCAAATGGCCCAGTTTTCTTCGCTGGAACAGATGCAAGCAATCGGGAAGACGATGGATACGATGGTCTTGAACCAACATGCAACAGCATTGCTGTCCTACAGCAATCTGATTGGTAAAAAAGTCAGTTATGAAGCGGAGTCGAAGACGACGGATGCTTCAGGTGCTGAGCAGACGACCACCGTCGAAGAGACAGCCAGTGTCGTTAGTGTAAAACGGGATGGGCTGGATATCATGGCCGAACTATCGAACGGAAAACAGATCAGTGTTTACGAGTTGACGCAGATTCAATCAAAGGAGGAAAAATAATGTTACGTTCAATGTATTCAGGAATCAGTGGGCTTAAGAACTTCCAGACAAAACTGGATGTCGTCGGGAATAACATCGCGAACGTCAACACGTTCGGTTATAAAAAAGGACGGGTGACGTTTAAAGACCTCGTCAGTCAATCGGTCGGCTCATCATCTGGTGCAGGCGGCAATGTCGGTGGGACGAACCCGAAACAGGTCGGTCTTGGAGCATCGATGTCAACAGTCGATAATGTGTATAACCAAGGTGCGCTTCAGAATACAGGTCGCGTCCTCGATGTCGGGATCTCTGGGGAAGGATTCTTCCAGGTCGTCACGGCGGAAGGGATTCGTTATACCCGTTCAGGTAACTTCTATACGGATCTTGATGGAAACTTAGTTACAGGTGACGGAAACTACTTAATCGGTACCGGGACACAAGCAGCTGCAAACGGTACTCCGCCAGTACCACTCCCGGAAGCAGGTGGTGCAGGATTCCAAAAACTAAAAGTACCAACGGATGCACGTAACTTATCGATTGGTAAAGACGGTCTCGTCACTTACGTCGATACGACGGGAGCATTGCAAAACGTCGGTTATATCACGATCGCGAACTTTGCTAACCCGGGTGGTCTAGAAAAATCAGGTGTCAACGTATTCGCCGCATCACAGAACTCAGGTCCACCGGTACTCGGAACACCGAGCTTGAACGGAATGGGACAGTTGACGTCGGGAACGCTTGAGATGTCGAACGTCGACTTATCAGAAGAATTCACGGAGATGATCATTGCTCAACGTGGTTTCCAGGCGAATACGCGAATCATCACGACATCGGACCAGGTTCTTGAGGAACTGGTCAATTTGAAACGATGATCACGTTAACGACGTTACGTAACGCACCACTCGTACTGAACGCCGTGTTGATCGAATCCGTCCGTTCTACACCGGATACGACGATTCAACTCATCGGAGGACAGATTTATGTCGTGAAGGAATCAATGGAAGAGGTCAAAGCAATCGCAATCGCTTTTTATCAACAAATCGGATTAGCGGGCTTGAACAGTGTAAGGAGGCTCGAAGATGGCCGAGGAAAAGAAGAAGAGTAAACTGAAAATCCCCTTGATCATGATCATTGTTGCAGCATTGATGATCGGGGCAGGATACATGATCATGAATTATTTTTTAGCAAATGACACGACGGAAGCAAAAGTTGAACAACCGACAGGTGAAGAACTTGATGCACGAAGTCTGCAAACGGACGACTTGACAACGAACATCGCTGACGAACGTTTCTTAAATGTCCAGTTCACGATCGTCACCGATGATCAAGCAACGCGTGACGATTTAGAATTACGAAAGTTTCAAATCAATAACATCATCTTGGGTGACCTTTCGGCTATGAAAAAGTCGGACTTAGACTCAAAAGCGGATATGGAGAAGCTTGAAGAGCGGTTACGGATGCAATTCAAAAAGCTCATCCAAGAAGGCGATGTCCAGCGTGTCTACACGACGAAAAAAATCATCCAGTGAGGTGGCAGCATGAGCGAAGTATTATCCCAACATGAAATCGATGCCTTGCTATCAGCCATTTCAAGCGGAGATATGGAAGTCGAGGAAATCCGAAGTCAAGAGGAGCAGCGTCGAGTCAAGGTCTATGACTTTAAACGAGCACTCCGTTTCTCAAAAGATCAATTACGGAATTTGACGCGTATTCATGAACAGTTCGCCCGAGTCTTGACGACACATTTTTCTGCACAACTTCGGACATACGTTCAGTTCACGGTTAATACGGTCGAACAACTTCCGTATGATGAATTCATTCATTCCATTCCGAACATGACGTTGATCAATCTAGTGAATCTTCATCCGCTCGATGGAAAAGTCTTATTTGAAGTCAATCCGAACATCGCCTATGCGATGCTCGATCGTTTACTTGGGGGACCAGGTGAAGGAATGAACAAGATCGAGAATTTGACGGAAATCGAGACACGTATACTAACACAACTGTTCAAGCGTGCCTTCGTTCAATACGGGGCGGCTTGGGAGTCGGTAACAGAAGTCGAAGCGGAATACGATGATTTGGAAATCAATCCGCAGTTTCTGCAACTGGTCTCTCCAAATGAGACAGTCATTCTCGTCTCGATTTACGTAACGGTCGGAGAAGTGAGCGGTACGTTGAATGTCTGCTTGCCGTTCGTGACCCTTGAATCCGTTCTTCCGAAATTATCAAGTCATTATTGGATGCAACAAGAAAAGCGAACGACAGCAGATAATCAAGAGTCTGAACACATGCAAACGCAGTTGATGAGTTCCGTCGTCGATTTAAAAGCAGTGCTCGGCCAAACAGAGCTTTCGTTTGGTGAATTGTTACACCTCGAAGTAGGCGATTGTTTATCCCTGAAGACACGAGCCTCGGATGCCGTCGATGTATTCGTCGACGACCGGAAGATGTTCAAGGCGCGACCGGGATTAAACGGGAAACACCTCGCTTTGCAAGTCTTACAACGAATTGAGGAGGAATAACATGAGCGATATGCTTTCGCAAGATGAAATCGATGCGTTATTACGCGGAACGCCATCCACCGATGAACCGCAAGAGCCAGACGTAAAGGAAATACTAGATGACATGGAGATTGATGCATTAGGGGAGGTCGGAAATATCTCACTTGGTAATTCGGCAACGGCCTTATCGGCATTGTTGAATCAAAAAGTAGAGATTACGACACCGCACGTCCGAATGATCTCTATGGAAGAATTACGCAGTCGTTATCCGATTCCGCACGTCGCGCTACGTGTCGGTTATACGGAAGGATTCAAAGGAGAAAACGTCCTGATCCTGACACAGCGAGATGCTTCCGTCATCGCGAACCTGATGATGGGAGGCGATGGCGTCATCGACGAGTCACTGGAGATGGACCCGATTGCTCTATCTGCCGTACAGGAAGCGATGAACCAGATGATGGGAGCAGCTGCTACCTCGATGTCGACTGTATTCTCGATGCGAATCGATATTTCGCCGCCAGCAGTTGAAATCTTCGACTTTTCTCAAGATAAGAGTATCGTCGATAGCTTTTCTCTTTGGGAGAACATGGTCATCATCGAGTTTGATCTTAAGATTGGCACGATGATCGATTCAAAAATCGTTCAATTAGCACCACTGGACTTCTCGAAACAATTGATTCAAAAACTCTTTAGCGCGAGTACGACTCAACAAGCAGAGCCTGCACCACAAGTAACGGAGCAAGCACAACCATCACCATCACCACCATCGGCGCCAGCAATGGCACAACAAACTACAGTTGCATCACCTGAACCGAAAGCAACGCCAGTCGGTGTCAGTCCGGTTCAATTCAGCCAATTAGGTGAGATGGAAGTAGAGGGTACGCCAGGAAATATTGGGATGTTATATGACGTTCCGTTGAACGTCACGGTTGAGTTAGGACGGACACGTCGCTCCGTTCGTGACATATTGGAATTGACACAAGGTTCCGTGATTGAGCTGGATAAACTGGCAGGAGAACCGGTTGACGTTCTCGTCAACAATACATTGATCGCAACAGGTGAAGTGGTCGTCATCGAAGAAAACTTCGGTGTACGCATTACAGAAATCGTAAATACAAAAGAACGTCTTCGGATGTTCTAAGGAGGAACTAATATGAGTGCAAAAGTATTAATCGTAGACGACGCCGCTTTCATGCGGATGATGATCAAGGAAATCTTATCGAAGAACGGCTATGATGTCGTCGGTGAAGCAGAAAACGGACGCGAAGCGGTCTCTAAGTACAAGGAATTGACACCGGACCTCGTCACGCTAGACATTACGATGCCTGAAATGGACGGAATCTCTGCGCTTAAAGAAATCAAAGCATTTAACCCTGCCGCTAAAGTCATCATGTGTTCAGCGATGGGGCAACAGTCGATGGTCATCGATGCGATTCAAGCAGGTGCAAAAGATTTCATCGTTAAACCGTTCCAAGCGGATCGTGTGCTTGAAGCGGTCTCGAAAACTGTCTCGTCATGAAAAAAGTGACTTTGCTGATTTGTCTCCTGTTTCTGCTTGCGCTTCCTGTGCAAGCGGAAACAGTCGAAGAAAAATTGAATCCAACTCAGAGCGATACACCAACGACTCAGCAAGTCGATGAGAGTCCTTCCATGGCGTTGACTATCTTCAAAGGAGTCGTCGTTCTCGTCGTTTTGATCGGCGGATTCATCCTTGTGACACGATTCATTCATGAACGGACACGAGGTGTGAGACATTCTGGTCGATTGACTCACCTAGGTGGTGTACCACTAGGAAAGGATCGATCCGTCCAGTTAGTGAAGGTGCAGGACAAGATTTATGTCGTAGGTGTTGGAGAGAACGTACAGTTGTTAGATACACTTGATGATTTAGAGGGATATGAGCCGATGGATCTTGAAGAGTCTTCATCTAAAACGGGATCTTCACCGTTTCTTGAGACATTCAAACAACAACTCGAACAATTGCAAAAGAATCGAGGACGCTCATGAACACGATTGAAAATCTAATCTCACTTGATACTCCTTCAGGAACGGCGACATCGATCAAACTACTCGTATTGCTGACATTATTGTCGTTAGCCCCTTCATTACTGATCTTGATGACTTGTTTTACGCGTGTCGTCGTCGTGTTGTCTTTTGTCCGTTCTGCCCTTGGAACACAACAAACGCCGCCGAACCAGCTACTCGTTGGACTGGCACTGTTCATCACGCTGTTCGTCATGTCACCCGTTTTATCAGAATTGAACACGACAGCCTTGAAACCGTATATGGCAGATAAAATCAGTCAAGATGAGGCATTTGATAAAGCTGGGGATACGATGAAGCGATTCATGTCAAAACACACGCGAACGAATGATTTAGAGTTGTTCTTAAAATACGGCAATTATGAAAAACCGAAAAAGATTGAAGATATCCCACTCGTCGCACTCGTTCCAGCATATGCGATTAGTGAATTGAAGACGGCTTTTCAAATCGGATTCATGATCTTCATTCCATTCCTTGTCATTGATATGGTCGTCTCGAGTGTCTTGATGTCGATGGGGATGATGATGTTACCGCCGGTCATGATTGCCTTACCGTTTAAACTTTTGTTATTTATTTTAGTCGATGGCTGGCACCTGATCGTTGAATCACTGCTCGTCAGTATGCGTTAGGGGGAGAGAAGATGACTCAAGAAATGATTATTCAGTTGGCAAGCTCTGCTGTCTGGACATTACTAAAAGTATCAGCTCCCTTATTACTGGTCTCGCTCGTCGTCGGTCTGCTCGTCAGTATTTTGCAGGCGACGACACAGATTCAGGAACAGACGCTATCGTTCGTTCCAAAGATCGTTGCCGTATTTTTAGCACTCGTTTTTTTCGGACCATGGATCATGCAGGAATTACAGACCTTTACGATTGACTTATTTAAGCAAATCGCTGAGGTTTCCCGCAAATGACGTTACTATCTTTCCTGAGTGTTTTTTTGCTCGTCTTTGGACGAATCGTCGGTTTTCTTGTCGCGGCTCCATTGTTTTCCTCAAAGCAATTACCAGCGCAACATAAATTAGCGCTTGCGGCCGGTCTTGCTTACTTTGCGAGTTACGCTGTAAAGACAGACGTTCGAGTAGAAGACTTCGATTTTTTCTTTCGGATGGGAACGGAAGTTTTAGTGGGTCTAGCGCTTGGCTTACTTGCTAGTTTTTTATTGTATGCGCCACAAATTGCCGGTTCGATCATCGATTTGCAGATGGGTCTCGCGATGGCTTCCGCTTATGACCCGATGTTTGGTGGACAGTCACCGATCGTCGGACGATTTTATTACATGTTGACGTTACTTGTTCTACTCGCTTCTGATATGCATTTAATCCTGCTTGACGGAATCTACACGAGTTTTCAAATCTTTCCGCCGGGCAGTCTGCTTGCGGTATCGGGCGACGCTGGGATGAGTCTTGTCATTCGGGTCGTTGGGCTTGCCATGTTAACTGCGTTACAAATGGCGATGCCACTTGTCGTTTCCCTATTTTTAGTGGATCTCGCACTCGGATTCCTCGCGAAGACGGCACCTCAGTTCAACATTTTTGCAATTGGTTTTTCCGTCAAACTGCTGATGGGATATGTGATTCTATTTTTATTAGCAGGTGCAACGATCACAGGAATCGGTCGATTCGTTCCGTTGTTGCAGGATGTACTTGCAGATGCCATTCGATTACTAGGAGGTTGAGGACATGCATTCATATCGATTACGCCTTGATCTTCAGTATTTCGCTGGTGAAAAGACGGAAAAGGCGACACCTCGAAAGCGGGATGACTCCCGTAAGAAGGGACAAGTCGCAAAATCAGCAGATTTAACAAGCAGTTTCATGTTGTTCGCCATGTTTCTCGTCCTCTATTTTTTTGGTCCGTTTCTAGGACGGCGTTTCGTTCTCGTCCTGCAAGATGGTCTTAGTGCTAGTCAAGTCCTGCAAGCGGTCGAAGAAGGACGAGTTGAACAGATTCTCATCGAGATGCTGATGCAAATGGGGATTTTAGTCGCACCTTTCTTTTTAACAGCGGTCGTGATTGGTATTCTCGGAAACTTCGTCCAAATCGGTGTGCTCTTAAGCGGTGAGGCGATTCAGCCGAAACTGGACCGGATCAATCCGCTTCAAGGCGTCAAACGGATCGTGAGCGTCAAAGCACTCGTCGAGTTTTTGAAATCGGTCTTTAAATTGCTGGTGATCGGTGTAACAAGTGGAACAGTCTTATGGAACAACAAGGTCGAGATCTCGAGATTGACCTCGGAACCGATTGGCGATGCGTTAGCTATCATTGGTCATTTAACATTTTTACTCGGTTTATCGGTCAGTATCGCCTTGATTGCATTAGCCATTCTTGATTTTGCCTATCAGAAATTTGATTTCGAGAAGTCGATCCGAATGAGTAAGCAGGATTTAAAGGATGAGCATAAAAACACAGAGGGTGACCCTCAAATCAAAGGAAAGATTAAACAACAACAACGGGAGATGGCGATGCGGCGGATGATGCAAGAAATACCAAATGCCGACGTCGTTATCACGAACCCGACCCATTATGCGGTAGCGATCCAATACGATGACGGTAAACATATGGCACCGATCGTCGTTGCGAAAGGTGTAGATGCTGTCGCGTTCCGGATTCGGGAGAAGGCGACAGCAGCTGAGGTCCCGATTGTTGAAAACCGTCCGCTCGCGCGGGCGTTGTTCGCTCAATCAGAAATTGGTATGGCAGTGGATGAAACGTTCTATCAGGCGCTCGCTGAAACACTCGCCTTTGTCTATCAACTGAAACAAGCAAAATGAAAGGATGAAGCATCATGAGTATATCAACAAGAGATTTAACGGTCCTGCTAGGCGTCATCATGATCGTCTTCATGCTCGTCATTCCACTGCCCGCTATCATGCTCGATTTTTTAATCATCATCAATATTCTCATTGCCTTGATGGTATTGCTCGTTGCGATGAATGCCAAAGAGGCACTAGAGTTTTCTGTCTTTCCAACATTGTTATTGATCGTTACCTTGTTTCGTCTTGCGCTTAACGTCTCGACGACACGGGCAATCCTGTCAAACGGAAACGGTGGCGAAGTCATCGAGGCTTTCGGTAACTTCGTGGTCGGCGGTAAGCCGCTCGTCGGCTTCGTCGTCTTCTTGATTCTCGTCTTAATCCAGTTCCTCGTCATCACGAAGGGTTCGGAACGGGTCTCGGAAGTGTCGGCACGTTTTACGCTTGATGCGATGCCAGGGAAACAGATGGCAATCGATGCTGACTTGAATTCCGGTATGATCGATGAATTACAAGCTCGGACCCGCCGCCAAAAAATCCAGTCTGAAGCAGACTTTTACGGTGCGATGGATGGTGCCTCGAAGTTCGTTAAAGGAGATGCGATCGCCGGGATCATCATCGTCATCATCAACTTAATCTTCGGTATGATCATCGGTGTCGTTCAGCAAGGTTTACCGATGGCAGATTCAGTCGAACTGTACACGTTACTGACGGTCGGAGACGGTCTTGTCAGTCAAATCCCAGCCCTTTTAATTTCGGTGGCGACCGGGATCATCGTCACGCGCTCGACTTCAGACGGAAACCTCGGTGAGGATGTCATCGGTCAATTGGCACGGACACCTTTACTTGTCGGAATCGCAGCTGGGGCGATCTTCTTTCTCGGATTGTTCACGGCGATTCCCGACTACGTCACGATGCCGATTGCAGCCCTGTTCGGCTTCTTCGCTTGGCGGATGAAGCAGACGACGAAGACGATGCAAGAAGAAGTTGCGGTCGAAGAAGCACCGAGTGAAAACTTACGATCAAGCGAATCAGTCATTTCCTTACTCAATGTCGATACGATTGAATTCGAATTCGGTTACGGATTGATTCCACTCGCTGATGAAGCCCAAGGCGGCGATTTACTCGATCGTGTCGTCATGATTCGTCGGCAGCTAGCGCTTGAACTTGGATTCGTTCTACCGACCGTTCGGATTCGCGATCATCTGCAGTTATCCCCGAACCAGTATCGAATCAAGATTCGCGGAAGTGAGATGGCAAGTGGTGAGCTTTTACTGGATCATTACTTAGCGATGAGCCCAGGTGTCGATGATCCAGAAATTCGAGGTATCGAAACGGTCGAACCAGCCTTTGGTATGCCAGCACTCTGGATTGATGAACAGACACGTAGTCGAGCAGAGATGTCAGGGTATACGGTCGTTGATCCACCATCTGTCGTCGCGACACATTTGACGGAGCTCTTGAAGAAACATGCCGCTGAATTACTCGGACGAGAAGAGACGAAACAATTGGTCGATCATTTGAAGGAATCGCATCCGATTCTAGTCGAAGAAGTCACACCACAGCTGTTATCGATCGGTGAACTTCAAAAAGTATTCGTTCAATTACTAAAAGAAAAAGTCTCGATTCGAAATCTACCATTGATTTTCGAAACGCTCGCAGATTATGCAGCTGTGACGAAAGACAGCGAATTGCTCGCGGAATATGTTCGTCAATCCTTATCGCGTCAAATTACGGAACAGGTCATGCAAGGAGATGTCTTGCACGTCGTGACGATCTCAAGTGAGATGGAACTGGATATCCAGTCGGCCATCCAAAAGACTGAGTTCGGTAATTATTTAGCGCTTGATCCCGAAAAGGCGACACGTTTCATCGAGACGTTACAAGAGCGAGCAATGGAATTCGAACGATACGGGGCGCATCCGATCATCCTGACTTCTCCAAGTATCCGGATGTTCGTTCGTCAATTGACAGAACGCTATTTTCCAGATATTCCGATTTTGTCCTATAACGAATTAATGCCGACGATCGAAGTCAAGAGTATTGGGGTGATTTAAGAGATGATAGTCAAAAAAGTCACGGCGGATTCTGTTAGCGAGGCCATGGAACGGATCAAACGCGAACTCGGGAACGATGCCATTATATTAAATACTCGCCACATCAAAGTGGGCGGATTCTTTGGTTTATTTGCGAAGAAAAAAGTGGAATTGGTTGCATCGGTGGATGAACATGTCTCAAGCGAACCTGTCGTCTCGAAGCAAGCAACGAGTCGACAGGAGGTTGTGGAAATTATCCAACCAGTACCAGTGCGTCCGACGATTGTTACGGTCGGCGAGCGACCATTGCCAAAAGAATTGCGACATTATGCGCCGTTACTGGCTGAACCAGCGTTACAGCAGGTATCTGAACGATTACACGAACGGTTATTGACTGCGTATTATCAAACACAACAAACGGAGTTAACGGATCTCTTGACGGAAGAAGTGAACGCGTCATTACGCGTGACACCGTCGACTACACGGTATGTCATGTTGACAGGACCGACTGGTGTCGGAAAGACAACGACCATCGCTAAGCTTGCTGCTCACCATGCTCTCATTAAAAATCAACGAGTTGGACTCATCACGACCGATACATACCGGATCTCAGCGATTGAACAATTAAAAACATATGCAGACATATTAGGCATTCCGATTCATGTCGCATATGACTTGGATGATTTCGAACGAGCCAAGCAGGCGTTAGCATCGTGTGACATCGTACTTGTCGATACAGCGGGGCGAAATTTCTTAGACGAAGCGTATGTGGAGCAGTTACGAAGTCGGCATGATTTTGCGGATACGGATGTATTTTTGGTTCTTAGTTTGACCTCGAAATACCGAGATTTATTACAAATCCACGACCGTTTCGGCAAGATTCCCTTATCCGGAATCGTCTTTTCGAAAGCAGATGAAACAAGTGAACTCTGGTCGATATTCGGACTCGCGACCGAGACGAAGTTGCCGATCTATTGTGTGACGACGGGGCAAGAAGTGCCGGAAGACATCACGTTCGCTACGGCGGATGAGTTATCCCGAATGATTGTCGAGAGAGGGATGAGATGATGCGAGAAGATCAAGCACGTGTCTTACGATCTAAAGTGACCGTCAAGGAAACGAAGACGATTGCCATCGTGAGTGGAAAAGGTGGCGTCGGTAAAACGAATGTCGCGGTGAATCTTGGCGTGGCATTATCGTTGCAAGAAAAACGAGTGCTTTTGATTGATCTTGATATTGGAATGGCGAACATCGGGATTCTATTCGGTAAATCGTCGAAGTCATCTTTAATGGAATGCGTCAAACGACGAGAATCACTCCAGCACGCAATCGTGGAACAGTCTCCGTCTCTTCATTTCATTCATGGCGGAAGTGGTTTTGCAGAATTGACGAATCTGACGAAGGAAGAAGTGATGTTCCTTCTACGGGAGTTCCAATTTTTCTATGAATATGACTATGTGTTACTCGATTTAGGAGCCGGTGCGAATCATCAGACATTTGATTTCATCAGTAGTGCAGACGAAGCATGGTTGATTGTCACGCCAGAGCCGACTTCGATCATGGACGGATATGCGTTTGTCAAACTGGCACACCATCATGCGACGGATCTTCCGATTTCCGTTGTTGTCAATCGGGCGACGAATGGTGGGGAAGCGCTTGAAACATTTGATCGATTAGCACTTGTCAGCCAACAGTTCTTGCAAAAACCTCTTCGCTTTACCGGTTTTTTACCAGAAGATCCGACAGTCGTTAAAGCAGTCAAGGCACAGATGCCATTTTATTTAATGGATCGAACGAGCGACGTCAGTTGGCGGCTCGATCACATCACGACATCGTTAACAGGTGTACAAGTCAAGGAACGGAAGTTTTTAGATCGATTGTTACATCGTCTGAAAAAAAGAAAAGATCATGTCCGTTAAGATTAAAGGAGGGTATCAGTCATGGACTTAAATGAATATGTAGGGTTGTTCCTCGATGAGTCGATGGAGCATTTACAAGCAATCAATACAAGCTTATTAGTTTTTGAGGAGCGGCGAGACGACGAGGCGGTCATCGATCAAATTTTCCGTTCTGCCCATACGTTAAAAGGAATGGCAGGAACGATGGGATACGACGCAATCGCTGATTTAACGCACGAGATGGAGAGTGCCCTTGATTTAGTCAGATCGAAAAAACAACCTGCTACTGCTGAACTGATCGATGTTCTCTTCGTAGCCGCCGAGCAACTAGAGACGATGGTAGAAGACATCAGTCGAGGTGGGAAAGGAAAGCTTGACGTCACTGAAACAGTGAGACGTTTACAGCAGTTCATTCGTCCCGAGCAAGAAGAAATCGTTCCAGTTACACCTATAGTTGCTTCACAAACCTTTGAGTGCGACGTTTACTCGGAGGCAGTCGTCAAACAATCGATTGCATCCGGTTATCAAGCGTATATCGTCCACGTCGAACTCTCGGCGGACGTCATCTTAAAAGCGGCACGCGTTTATATGGTGTTTGATCGTTTACAACAACTCGGAGATGTCATCTTATCGAACCCGACATCTGATGAACTGGAGCAGGAGCATTTTGAGACGACGTTCTCAGTATTGTTCGTGACGCAACAAGATCAGGTGACGATTCAAGAAGCGATTGCTTCTGTATCCGAAGTTGCGACAGTAACGATCGACACATTCGAGACAACACCTGAAGCGGAGGTGGCGACGTCCACACTGCCGCAGGAAGTTCCTGTGCCGACATCTGTCTCTGCATCAGTAGCTTCACCGGAATCATCCGACCAAATAGACATATCTGCGCCTGTCGCTTCGAAAACGATTCGTGTTAACCTCGAGCGAATCGATCGTTTGATGAACCTGTTCGAAGAGTTCATCATCGATCGCGGACGTTTGGAGCGTATTGCAGCAGAAGTCAGCTCACCTGAATTGACAGATACGGTCGAACGGATCAAACGAGGTACGAATGAATTGCAATCGCTCGTCCTAACGTTACGGATGATGCCGATCGAACAAGTGTTCAACCGATTCCCACGAATGGTGCGTTCCGTTTCGAAAGATGTCGGAAAACATATCAAATTACACATTACGGGTGCCGAGACGGAACTTGACCGTACAGTTATCGATGAGATCGGTGATCCACTCGTCCACTTGATCCGAAATGCCATTGATCATGGGATTGAGAACAAGGCAGAACGTATTTTAGCAAATAAGCCGGTCGAAGGAAATCTTTCGCTACGTGCTTATCACTCAGGAAACCGGGTCTTCATCGAGATTGAAGATGATGGAGCCGGTATCAATCACGAACGTGTCACACGGATCGCGATTGAAAAAGGATTGATCACGGAAGAAGAAGCAATGCAATTAACGATGGAAGAGGCTTCGATGCTGTTATTTGCACCTGGTTTCTCAACGGCAGAAGAAGTCACCGACTTGTCTGGTCGTGGTGTTGGTCTCGATGTCGTCAAATCGAAGATCGAGTCTCTGGGCGGAGAAGTGTTCGTCGAGACACGTCGAGGAGAAGGAACGATTTTCCGAATCAGTTTACCACTGACGCTATCGATCATCTCAGCCATGCTCGTAGAACTCGGACAAGAGACGTATGCGATTCCATTGACTGCCATCATCGAAACAACCTCTTTACGTAAATCAGCCATTCTACAAGCACACCGGGAAAAAGTATTTGATTTCCGTGGGCAGTTGGTTCCGCTTATTTCGTTAAATGAGGTTTATGGGTTGCCGCAACATGAGGCAGAAGCCTATTCGGTCGTCGTCGTCCGGAGTGGTGAAAAATTAGCTGGTTTGATTGTATCTGAATTGATTGGTCAACAAGAGATCGTCATGAAACCACTTGGCAGTTATCTTGAAGGAATCCGTGCCATTTCTGGTGCGACGATTCTTGGAGACGGGCAAGTCGCGTTGATCATTGACAGCAATGCACTATTACGGAAGTGAGGGGAACGAAGATGGAACAAAAATGGGTTGTTTTTCAATTAGAAGATAATGCATACGGTATTGATGTACAGTCTGTTCGTTCAATCGAACGGCTCATCCCGATCACGCGGATTCCGAACGCTGCATCTTATGTCAAAGGAGTCATCAATTTACGCGGTGTCGTTACGCCCGTGATTGATTTGCGTGCTCGTCTTGGATTCGAGTTAGCGAAAGAGACAGAAGAGACACGCATCATCATCGCCACTTTAGAGCATGGAGATGCTGGATTCATCGTCGACCGGGCAAACGAAGTCGTCGAATCAACGGATGTTCGCATTGAACCGCTCAGTGAACAAAAGCAGGAGGATGCCTCATATTTGACTGCAGTCGCCAAAGGCGATCAGCAATTGTTCTCGTTGATTGAACCGAATCGCTTATTTGAGGACATCGTTCATGCTTAACCCAAACGAACGTGACATCTTAAGAGAAGTCGGCAACATTGGAGCCGGTCACGCGGCAACGGCACTTTCTACTTTACTCGGACAGCCGATTGAGATCGAAGTCCCTTCCGCTGAGCTGGAGGATTTCACGACGATCGTCGAGCGAAGTGGAGGAGCTGAGACGTATACTGCTGGTGCATTATTACGTTTTTCTGGAGACATTCAAGCCACGTTACTCTTTTTGATGCCACTACGCGATGCAGAAAAACTTGTGAGTCAATTGATGCAGACGGAATTCCACTTTTTTTCCGAGTCCCACGAAATGGGGGTTTCCGCATGGGAAGAAATTGGGAATATTTTAATAGGAGCGTATGCTCGGGCTATCTCCGATTGGCTTAACTTATCGTTACATGTCAGTGTTCCTGCATCGGCGTTTGATATGGTAGGTGCGTTACTTGAAGTAGCCTTACTTGAATCAACGACTCCTGGAAATATGGCTGTCTATATTGACACGCACTTGTCTAGTGCAGGAAACGATTTGACCGGACATTTACTTTTGTTGCCTGAAGCTAACGCCTTTCAGACGGTCTTTGAACGATTGGGTGTGGACATGAATGGATGAAATCGTACGGATTGGCATTGCGGAGTACGCCATCAGTAAGCACCCCGTCATTTTACGAACGGCAGGTCTTGGATCGTGTGTAGGCGTTGTCATCTACGACCTGGAACAAGGGTTATCGAGTATGGCGCATGTCATGTTACCTGATTCAGCTATCAGTCGGAATCGGGAGCTTGAAGTCGGGAAGTTTGCCGATACGGCAATTCTAGAAGTAGCCCGCCAACTTCGAGCAAGTGGTGCCATCCGATTACGTGCGAAGATTGCTGGTGGGGCTCAGATGTTTCAATTTAAATATGAACATGAATCAATGCGGATCGGTGAGCGAAACATCGCTGCGGTCAAAGCAATGCTTCAACAAGTCAAAATTCCACTCGTTGCTGAAGATGTTGGCGGCACGAATGGACGAACGATCGAGTTCCACTCACAATCAGGGCGTCTCGTCATCCGGACGGTGAATGTCGGGACGCTGGAAATCTAGAGGAGGAATGGTCATGCGTGAGGAATTACAACAACTTTGGGATCGATGGCTGACCACACGCGATATTGCGGTGGCAGACCTGTTACTTCACAATTATGAACCACTTGTTCAATACCACGTTCAGCGTTTAAGTGCGACATTGCCTAAAAGTGTCGATCGAGACGAGTTGAAAAGTTTAGGGATGATGGGATTGTACGATGCGCTTCAAAAATTCGATCAAAATCATAATAATAAATTCGACACGTATGCCGCCTTTCGGATTCGAGGAGCTATTTTAGATGGGCTTCGTAAAATCGATTGGTTACCACGTTCCTTACGCGAAAAAGCAAAGCGGGTCGAGGCAGCTGTCGAGATCCTAGAACAATCCTTGCAACGGACGCCGACGATAGAAGAAGTCTCTTCTATCGTCAATATGACACCAGACGAGGTCAAGGGTGCGTTAGCAGAAAGTTATTTCGCGAATGTATTATCGATCGATGAAGCAGTCACGTTACAAGATGAGGGAAAAGCGATGACCGTCTCCTATCTTGATCCGGATACCGCTACACCAGAAGATATGTTGTTAATGCGTGAGTTGATTGCTAAACTGGCAGAGGAAGTCGAAGGGTTATCAGAAAAAGAACAACTTGTCGTTTCTTTGTTCTACTATGAGGAATTGACGCTTACTGAAATTGGTGAAGTTCTCGGACTCTCGACTTCCCGTATTTCGCAAATCCATTCCAAAGCGCTTCGTAAGTTGAAAAATGCGCTCGGAAGTGCCTATTTAGCAGATCGTGTCGCCATGTGAAAGGGAGAATTATGACTGTCGTTTATATCTTATTAGCTGCACTCGTCTGTTATGCCCTGCTAGTTTTATTTCGTCAGCAGGCGGCGCTCAAAGACCGGATCACACATTTAGAACGCGAAAAAAACGAGACGGAACAAGTGTTATTACATTTCATGGAGCACGTCAACGCCATGACGGATACATCTATATATGAGACAACCGAACCCGTTGATCAAGTACCGGATGCGTCTTTACAAATAGTGCAGGTTGCTACAAATGAGAAGCCAGAAACCGTCGAAGTCGAACGGTCCGTTTCAAAGGAACCATCGTTAACGGATATCAAGCAGGCGCTACGAGAAGGAGCAGATCTTGAGACGCTTGCACGATCTTTGAATCGGGGGACCGGCGAGGTGGCTTTGATTGCTAAACTTTCTCATCAAACGAAGGTTGCCCCTCGGTAATCTTTATGCTATATTAGTCTACGGTGTTAATTACGCACGCATGTATCGCCAGCTGCGGTGCCTTTAATAGGTTAGCTGGACAGACGATCATCGCGGAGGACATCCAAAACCCAAAAGGAGGAATTCATCATGGCAGTAATCTCGATGAAACAATTGTTAGAAGCTGGTGTACACTTTGGTCACCAAACACGCCGTTGGAACCCAAAAATGGCAAAATACATCTTCACAGAACGGAACGGAATCTACATCATCGACCTTCAAAAAACGGTCAAAAAAGTAGACGAAGCATATAACTTCATCCGTGAAGTAGCGTCTGAAGGCGGAAACGTTCTTTTCGTTGGTACGAAAAAACAAGCTCAAGACACTGTGAAAGAAGAAGCGATCCGTGCAGGTCAATACTTCATCAACGAACGTTGGTTAGGTGGAACTCTCACGAACTTCTCTACAATCAAAAAACGTATCAACCGTTTGAAACAACTCGAAAAAATGGAAGAGAACGGTACATTCGAAGTTCTTCCTAAAAAAGAAGTCATCATTCTTAAAAAAGAAATGACTCGTCTTGAGAAATTCCTCGGCGGTATCAAAGATATGCCAGGCGTTCCGGATGCACTCTTCATCGTTGACCCACGCAAAGAGCGTATCGCGATTGCAGAAGCACACAAACTCAACATCCCAATCGTTGCGATTGTTGATACTAACTGTGATCCAGACGAAATCGACTACGTCATCCCAGCGAACGACGATGCGATCCGTGCAGTCAAATTGCTCACTGGTAAAATGGCTGACGCAATCCTCGAAGTTAAACAAGGCGAAGATAACGTAGCACCTGAAACTACTGAAGAAGTAGTAGCAGACGCTGAGTAATTCGTGATGCCAGGTGATAAAGGGAATCGACCTTTTATCACCTTTTTTTTGAAACTAAGGATGTTATAAGGAGGAATATCGAATGGCTATTACAGCAGCAATGGTTAAAGAACTTCGTGAAAAAACAGGTGCAGGTATGCTCGACTGCAAAAAAGCACTCGTTGAAACTGACGGTGATATGAATGCAGCAGTAGATTTCTTGCGTGAAAAAGGAATCGCTAAAGCAGCAGCAAAAGGCGATCGTATCGCAGCTGAAGGATTGACTGCAGTTGCAGTTGATGGCAACAAAGCGGCACTCGTCGAAATCAACTCAGAAACAGACTTCGTTGCAAAAAACGAACGTTTCCAAACGCTCGTTCAAAACATCGCAAACGCTGTTCTCCGTAACGGTTCAGAAACAGCTGAAGCGGCTCTTGCTTCTGAATATGAAGCAGGTAAAACAATCGACACATACATCTCAGAAGAAGCTTCAACAATCGGAGAGAAAATCTCACTCCGTCGTGTAGCGCTCTTCACAAAAGCAGATGATGCAGTCTTCGGTTCTTACCTCCACATGGGTGGACGCATCGGTTCAGTTGTCGTCATCGAAGGTACGACAGACGAAACAGTTGCAAAAGACGTTGCAATGCACATCGCAGCAGCACGTCCACTTTACGTTGACCGTACTTCTGTCACAGAAGAAGAAAAAGCACGTGAAGAAAAAGTCCTCACTGAGCAAGCATTGAACGAAGGAAAACCAGCTAACATCGTTGAAAAAATGATCGTTGGTCGTATGAACAAGTTCTTCGAGGAAATCTGCCTTGTCGATCAAACGTTCGTCAAAGATCCAGACTTCAAAGTTGGTAAATATGTAGAGTCTAAAGGCGGTAAAGTCGTGTCATTCGTACGCTTCGAAGTTGGAGAAGGTATGGAAAAACGCGAAGAGAACTTCGCTGAAGAAGTTATGAACCAACTTAAAAAATAAGAATCGGGATCATCCTGATGACAAGAGAAGGAACACGTATGCTTCAATCCACTTTCGTGTGGAAGTGGTTCGTGTTCCTTTTTTACGGAATTTAGCAAGGGGGACATAGTCATGCAACCGAAATATAACCGGATTGTGTTAAAATTGAGCGGAGAAGCGCTCGCAGGAGATCAAGGGTTTGGAATCAATCCTGTCATCGTCAAATCTATCTCGGAACAGATTCGCGAATTAGTTGAACTGAACGTTGAAGTAGCGGTCGTCGTCGGAGCTGGAAACATTTGGCGTGGCAAAACAGGTGCAGAACTTGGGATGGACCGGGCCAACGCCGATTATATGGGGATGTTAGCGACAGTCATGAACTCGCTTGCGCTTCAAGACAGCTTGGAAGATGTAGGTGTCGAGACACGCGTCCAAACATCTATCGAGATGCGCCAAGTAGCAGAACCGTACATCCGCCGCCGTGCGATGCGTCACCTTGAAAAAGGACGCGTCGTCATCTTTGCAGCAGGTACAGGGAACCCGTACTTCTCGACAGATACGACAGCTGCTCTTCGTGCAGCTGAAATCGAAGCAGAGGTCATCTTAATGGCGAAAAACAACGTCGATGGTGTGTACTCAGCTGACCCGAATGTTGATCCAGAAGCGAAGAAATTCGAGACGCTCTCTTACTTGGACGTCTTAAAAGATGGACTTCAAGTTATGGATTCTACAGCAACTTCACTTTGTATGGACAATGACATCCCGCTCATCGTCTTCTCGTTGATGGAAGAAGGTAACATCAAACGTGTCGTCATCGGTGACGAAATCGGGACAATCGTAAGGGGGAAATAATATGTCAAAAGAAATCTTAAAACAAGCCGAAGAACGGATGGAGAAAGCACATCTTTCACTTAAGAAAGAACTTGCGACGCTCCGCGCAGGTCGTGCAAACGTTGCGATTTTGGATCCCGTTCAAGTCGAATACTACGGTTCACCGACACCGCTCAATCAAGTAGCGAACGTCAACACACCAGAAGCACGTCTGATCTTGATCACTCCTTGGGATAAATCAATGGTCAGCGAAATCGAAAAAGCGATTCAACGTGCTGATCTTGGTCTTGCGCCGTCGTCTGATGGTACGGTCATCCGTCTTGCGATTCCACCATTAACGGAAGAGCGCCGGAAGGAACTCGTCAAACTCGTCAAGAAGTATACGGAAGAAGGTAAAGTTGCCCTCCGTAATATTCGTCGTGATACGAACGAGCAGTTAAAGAAACAAGAAAAAGATGGTGCATTGACAGAAGATGATCTGCGTGGATACACAGAAGATGTTCAGACGTTGACAGACAAGTTCGTTAAACAACTTGATCAGACGGCAACGGAAAAAGAACAAGAAATCATGGAAGTATGACGCGACGGATCGTCATGGGGGGGACTCTTTGTCACACGAAGAGTCCCTTTCTTCATAATTGAGAGAGGAGGAAGTGCGGATGTTTCAATGGTTGAATCAGACGAAAGAAACCGAGACCTATGATCGGGTACCAGAGCATGTCGCTATCATCATGGACGGAAACGGTAGATGGGCACAAAAACGCGGACTTCCGCGTATCATGGGACATCGCGAAGGTATGAAATCGATTCGTGAAGTCGTTCGGGTTGCAAATGAACTCGGCATTAAGAGTCTGACATTATATGCTTTCTCGACGGAGAATTGGACGCGTCCGGAAGAAGAAGTGAGTTTTCTCATGAAGCTGCCGGCGCAATTCTTAGAGTCGGATTTAAAAGAGTTAGACGCGCAAAATGTTAAAGTCGAGGTAGCAGGAGAAGTATCACGCCTCCCTCATTTCACACGTGAGGCAGTGGAACAAGCGAAACTGGATACGCAACATAATACAGGACTTCGTCTGATTTTCGCTCTGAATTATGGAGGACGCGATGAACTCGTTCAAGTCATGCAAAAACTGGGCGAACAGGTTCAGGCAGGAACACTGTCACCGGATGCGATTACACCGGAGACGATTGAACGCGAGTTGATGACAGGATCCGTAACCGACGTCGATTTCGTCATTCGAACGAGTGGGGAACAACGGTTATCGAACTTTTTACTTTGGCAAGCGGCATATGCGGAGTTTTATTTCACAGACGTCTTGTGGCCAGAATTTCGCCGAAATGCTTTCTTAGCAGCAATTGAAGATTACAATCAACGGACACGCCGATTCGGTGGCGTCTGATTAAATGAGGAACTAGCTTATGAAAACTCGAATCATCACAGGGATATGGGCTGGTGCTATCTTTTTGGCACTTCTGTATCTCGGCGGACTTCCCTTTTTAGCATTTATGGCAATCTTAACGCTTCTCGGATATACCGAGCTCGTTCGGATGCGACAATGGAGCGGCTCACGCGTTCCTCGGATTCTGTTTGGTATTGGGACGTTATTGCCTTTCGTTGGTATTTATGAAGAAGCAGTCGATCAGACGCTTCCGATCGGACTTTCGCCAATCGCTTGGGCAATGATCATTTTATTGATCGGTCTCTTCTGGAACGTATTCTCAAAAAATGTCTTTACGTTCGATGATGTTGCGTTTTTACTGCTGACGGCCGTGTATGTCGGTGTCGGTTTTGCATCATTCGCCTATATCCGCTTACTCGAACACGGATTAACGTGGTCACTGTTGATTATCCTCTTGATCTGGTTCACGGATTCAGGCGCTTACTTCGTCGGGAAACGATTCGGTAAGAATAAACTGTGGCCGTCGATCAGTCCCAACAAAACGATCGAAGGGGCAGTCGGTGGCGTACTGCTTGCCATCTTACTCGGTGTCGTATTTGAAGGTATCGAACCGACAGTCGGTTTTGGGAAAGTCATTGTCCTTGCCATCATCGTTGCCGTCGTTGGGCAACTTGGTGACTTGGTCCAGTCTGCTTACAAACGCCATTATGGTGTGAAAGATTCTGGAACGTTACTACCGGGTCATGGTGGTATTCTAGATCGGTTCGACAGCATGATGATCGTCTTTACGGTCCTCGTCGTACTTGATATCTTTGCTTGAGGAGGCACTTCATTATGAAGAAAATCAGTATCATCGGTGGTACAGGATCGATTGGTACGCAGACGCTCGATGTCATTGCGGCTAATCCAGACCTTTTTGAATTGACGAGTTTTGCATTTGGTCGAAACACGACGGTCGCCATACCGTGGTTGAACCGTCTGCAACCGATGCTTGTCGGCGTCCAAGATGAGACGACACGTCAAGAACTCGAGCAACACTTGACTTATCAGCCAACGATCGTTGTCGGTGAAGAAAAATTGCTTGATGTCGTGACGCATCCCGAAGTCGATACGGTCATTACAGCGGTCGTAGGAGCTGTTGGCTTACGTCCAACGCTTGCTGCAATCGAGGCGGGTAAGACGATTGGTCTTGCGAATAAGGAGACACTCGTCACGGCAGGTCATCTTGTCATGAAGTTGGCACGTGAGAAAAACGTGACGATCTTACCAGTTGACAGTGAACATGCGGCGATTTTCCAATGCTTAAACGGGGAAAGTCGTGAAGATGTGCGTCAAATCATCTTGACGGCTTCAGGTGGTAGCTTCCGCGACCAAACGCGGGATGAGTTAGCGAATGTTACGGTCGAACAAGCACTAGCGCATCCAAACTGGTCGATGGGAGCAAAAATCACGATTGATTCTGCGACAATGATGAACAAAGGGTTCGAAGTCATTGAAGCACATTGGTTATTTGATGTCGATTATGCAGATATCGATGTCGTCATTCACCGTGAATCCATCATCCACTCGATGGTCGAATTCAACGATGGTGCGGTCATGGCACAACTTGGTATGCCTGACATGCGAGAACCGATTCAGTACGCTCTTACATATCCGTCCCGCCTTGAAATTCAAGGGGGAGAACGGTTAAACTTAAAGGAAATCGGACGCCTACACTTTGCTGATGCTTCATTTGAGCGTTATCCGTTGTTGCGACTTGCTTTTGAAGCAGGTCAAGCCGGCGGATCGATGCCATCAGTACTCAATGCTGCGAACGAACAAGCGGTGGATCGCTTCTTAAAAGGAGACATTCGCTTTTTAGAAATCGAAGCGAGCGTTGAGGCGGCGCTTCAAGCTCATGAACTTATCGAGGAGCCTTCCTTGGATCAAATCCTTGAGGCTGATCGATGGGCGCGTGAGTTCGTATCGTCTCTTACATTCGCTAACTAAGGATGGGATAAGTAATGACGACCTTTATTTCAATCGTGCTGATGTTCGGTGTACTCGTCGCCGTCCATGAATGGGGTCATCTCGTGATGGCGAAACGGGCAGGTATTCTCTGTCGGGAATTCGCGATTGGATTTGGACCGAAGATCTTTTCAGTGTTTAAGAATGAGACGTTGTATACGGTACGTCTGTTGCCAATCGGCGGTTACGTCAAGATGGCGGGTGAAGAACCGGAACTCGTTGAGATCAAATCAGGTCAAACCGTCGGATTACAGTTAAAGGACGGCGTCATCGAGACGATTTATTTCGATGCGGATCAGCCACAAGTCGACCAAGTCGTTACTGTCGAACGGATTGACTTATTGCGTCAACTCGAACTCGTTGGATTACAAGACGAGACATCGGTTCGCTACCCCGTTTCACCGACAGCATTTCTCGTTGAAGGTCAGACACGGACACAAATTGCACCGTACGATCGTACATTCGGTTCGAAATCCGTGTGGAAGCGCGTCCTTGCGATCGCTGCAGGACCGTTCATGAACTTTGTCCTCGCGTTCGTTATCCTGTTCGGTCTTGCCTTATATAATGGCTCTCCAACGGGGGACAGCGTCATCGGAACAGTTCAAAAGGGTTCTCCGGCCGATCAAGCTGGACTTGTTGAAGGTGACCGGATTGTCTCGGTCAACGGTCAGGATACAGCCAAATGGACTGATTTACGTGCTGGATTCCAAGATCGTGCCGGTAAAGCGACAGAAGTGAAATACGAACGTGATGGGAAAGAAACGACAACACAAATCACGCCAAAAGTACAACAGCAAGGAGAACAGAAGGTCGGCATCATCGGCGTCACGAATGAGACAGAAAAATCATTCGGGACAGCACTCCAAACCGGAGTTTCAGAAACATGGCGGATGTCGACGCTCATTGTCGGAGCTGTTGGAGATCTCGTGACGGGTGTCGTCGGCGTCGATCAATTATCAGGACCAGTCGGGATCGTCAAAATGACCGATCAGGTCGCAGATAGTGGGTTCTCGATGCTATTGACATGGACAGCATTGTTGTCCGTCAACTTAGCAGTCTTCAACTTATTGCCACTTCCAGCACTTGACGGAGGACGATTGTTGTTCCTCTTCCTTGAAGCCTTACGCGGTAAACCAGTTGATCCTCAAAAAGAAGGATTGGTTCACTTCGTCGGTTTCGCGCTTTTGATGCTACTCATGCTCGTCGTCACTTGGAACGACATTCAAAAATTCTTTTAATTAATCACTCAGTCAAAGGAGTTCGTGACTCATTATGAAACAATCAAAACTATTCATGCCAACGTTGCGTGAAGTACCATCTGATGCAGAAGCCATCAGTCACCAACTCTTGCTTCGTGCAGGATTCATGCGTCAAAATGCCGCTGGGATCTATTCGTATCTACCCCTCGCAAAACGAGTACTCGCAAACATCGAGACGATCATCCGCGAGGAATTAGAAGCGGCGGGTGCGCAAGAATTACTGATGCCAGCGATTCAACCAGCTGAACTATGGGAAGAAACAGGACGCTGGGATATCTATGGACCTGAATTAATGCGCTTGACGGATCGTCATGATCGCCGGTTCGCGCTCGGAGCGACACACGAGGAACTGATCACTTCGATCGTTCGTGATGAATTGAACTCGTACAAAAAGTTACCGGTCAATCTCTTCCAGATTCAAATGAAGTACCGTGACGAACGTCGTCCACGTTTCGGTTTATTACGTGGTCGTGAGTTCATCATGAAGGACGCTTATTCGTTCCATTCTTCACAAGAGAGCTTAGACGAAGAGTATCAAAACATGTTTGATACGTATTCGCGGATTTTCACACGTGTCGGTCTTGAGTTCCGTCCAGTCGTCGCTGACTCAGGTGCGATAGGTGGTAGTGGAACACATGAGTTCCATGCGTTAGCAGCAATCGGTGAAGATACGATCGTCTATTCGGATCAGTCGGACTATGCGGCAAACTTAGAGATGGCAGAGTCGATCGACGCCTATCCGAAGCAAGACAAAGCACCAGAAGCACTTGAAGAAGTGCATACGGCAGATGCGAAGACGATCGAAGCGGTCAGCGCACATTTGAATTTACCAGCAAACGAATCAATCAAGACCGTCATCTTCAAGACGGAGCAAGGGCTTGTCATGGCACTCGTCCGGGGCGATCACGAAGTCAACGATATCAAGTTGAAAAACTATCTCGGTGCACTCGACATCACGATGGCGAGCGACGAAGAGATTGAAGCAGCGCTTCACTCAACGCCTGGAACACTTGGACCAATCGGGGCAGATATGAAGGTCGTCGCGGACTACGCGATTCGTGCCTTGACGAACGCTGTCTGTGGTGCAAATAAAGCGGAAACGCATTATATCCATGTCGACCCAAGCCGTGATTTCGAAGCAGAATATACAGACTTGCGCTTCGCAGAAGAAGGTGACGCGTCACCAGACGGTAACGGTCAAGTCAAGTTCGCTCGCGGGATTGAAGTCGGTCAAGTCTTCAAACTCGGAACACGTTACTCAGAAGGAATGGGAGCGACGTTCCTCGACGAGGGCGGTAAAGCACAACCTCTCATCATGGGTTGTTACGGCATTGGTGTCTCGCGGACATTGTCGGCAGTCGTTGAACAACATTATGATGAGCGTGGAATCATTTGGCCAAAAGCAATCGCGCCATACGATGTTCATTTAATCGTCGTCAACGGTAAAAATGCAGAACAACTCGAACTCGGAGAGACACTATACCGTGAGTTGACGGCTGCAGGATTCAGCGTCTTGCTTGACGACCGGAAAGAACGAGCAGGTGTCAAGTTCGCCGATGCTGATTTGATCGGTCTACCGGTTCGCTTGAACGTCGGGAAAAAAGCGACAGAAGGAATCGTCGAATTAAAAGCCCGTCGTGGTGGCGATGCAGAAGAAGTTGGACAGGAACAAGTCGTTGAGGCTGTTCGTTCACTCTATGAAGGTTTAGAATAAAGAATGGAGACGGTCACTTTTCATAAAGTGACTGTTTTCTTGTCTCACACCCATTCGCCCCTTGGGCAATCCGCAAGAGGAGGAGGAGTTGCTGTCACGGTGTGAAGCGATCAGACAGCACAATTGCGAGTGGATACACAACAACGCATGTCACTGTTGCTCAGTGACTTGGAATTACCGAACGGTATCATTGAAGAATACTTTCACGAAGCAGTTCTCGAGAAGCTTCGCGTCAATAAAGCAAAGGCAACCTGGACATTTGAAATTCGCTTGCCACATGTTTTACCCCAAAACGTCTATCAACTCTTTACGAGTCGTTTGACAAGTCGGTATCAGCAATTTGCCGAAGTCAAAATCATATTACACGCAGATAGCCGTCCAGATGAACGGATGTATCATGATTACTGGCCATATGTCGTGCAGGATCTCGCAGATGTCTCATCGGCAATGCGGACACAACTCGGGCGTGTCTTACCGGAGTTTAAAGAACAGAAACTATTCATTCCGGTCCGAAGTGAACCGGAAGCAGGTTTCTTAAAGAGTAGCTTATGTGGGGAATTACAATTACTCTATAGTGCTTACGGATTCCCAAAATTCAACTGTGAACCGATTGTTCAGATCAACGAATCGAAACAAGAAGCGTTGCGAAATCAGGTGAAACAGGAAGACATGGAAGAAGCAAAACGGATGCTCGAGTTGCAATTCAAACGGGAACAATCGCGAGATGACGATGATGGCCCTGTCGAAATCCGGATCGGGAAACCAATTCAAGATGAGATCGTTCCGATCAAGACGATTCAAGATGAGGAACGACGGATTGCGATCCGTGGTCTTGTTTTCTCAGCTGAGAGTCGTGAACTACGAAGTGGGAAGACAATTTTTACGTTCAAGATGACAGATTATACGGACTCGCTCGTCGTCAAAATGTTTGCGCGTGACGAAACAGACGTCAAAATCCTCTCAGCCATCAAAAAAGGCATGTGGATTCAAGCAGCAGGTCGTGTCGAGTTCGATACGTTCCTGCGCGATCTCTGTATGATGATTGCCCAACTGTCAGAAGTGAAGATGGAAGCCCCTGCTGACCCTTGGGCAGGCGAGAAACGTGTCGAGTTACATGCGCACTCGCAAATGAGCCAGATGGACGCCGTCATGAACGTGACGAAATACGTTGAACGCGCGGCGAAATGGGGTCACCCTGCTGTCGCGATCACGGATCACGCCGGTGCACAAAGTTTTCCGGATGCCTACTATGCCGGAAAGAAAAACGATATCAAGGTACTGTACGGAATTGAAGCAAACGTCGTCAATGACGGGGTGCAAGTCGCCTACCATCCGGTGGAACGTAACTTAGATGACGCGACATTCGTCGTCTTTGACGTCGAGACAACTGGTTTATCCGCGATGTACAACAAGATCATCGAACTTGCAGCTGTTAAAATCCACGATGGTGATATCATCGATAAATTCGAAGCATTCGCGGATCCGAAGCATCTATTGTCGGCGACGACGATTGACTTGACAGGGATTACCGATGATATGGTCCGGGGAAAACCAGACCCGGAACAAGTCGTCAAGGAATTCATGGACTGGGTCGGCGACTCGATTCTCGTTGCCCACAATGCCTCGTTTGATATTGGATTCTTGAATGCGACACTCCGGTCTGGTGGTCACGATGAATCAGTCTTACCGGTCATTGATACGCTTGAGTTAGCCCGTGTCCTGATGCCGACACTTAAAAACCACCGGTTGAACACACTCGCGAAACGATTTGACATCGAATTGACGCAGCATCACCGCGCCATTTATGATGCGGAAGCGACAGGATATTTGATGGTCAAGTTGCTTCAAATGGCAGATGAGATGTTCAACATGAAGACACATGCCTCACTCAACCGAGAGATGGGAAAAGATATCTCGCGGGCACGACCATACCACGCGACGGTCTATGCGAAGAACCGGACGGGCTTGAAGAATCTGTACCAATTGATTTCGATTGCTCACACAAAACACGTGCACCGTGTCGTGCGCACACCACGCTCGCAACTCATCGCACATCGGGATGGATTGATCATCGGGTCAGCTTGTGATAACGGCGAGGTATTTGATGCCGCCTTGAATAAGTCGGACGAAGATTTAGCAAAAGTGATGCAGTTCTATGATTTCATCGAGATTCAACCACCCGCGATGTATGGTCATTTGATCGAACGGGAAATCGTTCAGAATGAACTTGAACTGCGCGAACTGATTAAAAAGATCATCCGTGTCGCGGAAGAACATGACATCTTACCAGTCGCGACTGGTAACGTACATTATCTCGATCAACATGACGCCACGTATCGAGAAATTTTGATCCGGACGCAAGGTGGAGCGAACATGCTGAACATGCGAAAACAATTGCCACCGGCGCATTTCCGGACGACGAAGGAAATGATGGACGACTTTAAGTTCCTCGGACCAGATGTGTCGGAACGTCTCGTCATCACGAACAGTCAAGCCGTCGCGGAACAGTTCGAGAACATCGATATCATTCCAAAAGATCTTTATACACCGAAGATCGAAGGGGCAGACGAAGAAGTTCGGAATCTGTCGTACGATATGGCGCACCGGATTTACGGCGAGACGTTACCGGAGATCGTCGAAGCCCGACTCGAAAAAGAGTTGAAGTCGATTATCGGTCACGGATTCGCTGTCATCTATTTGATTTCCCATAAACTCGTAAAAAAATCACTCGACGACGGCTATTTGGTCGGTTCACGGGGATCGGTCGGATCAAGTCTCGTTGCGACGATGACGGAGATCACGGAAGTCAATCCATTGCCGCCACACTATGTCTGTCCGAATTGTAAGGAATCGGAGTTCTTTGATGACGGTTCCGTTGGTTCGGGATTCGATTTGCCGGATAAGTCCTGTTCGAAATGTGATGTCCCATTGTTCAAGGATGGTCATGATATTCCGTTTGAAACGTTCCTTGGATTTAAAGGGGATAAAGTACCGGATATCGATTTGAACTTCAGTGGGGAATACCAGCCGCAAGCACACGCCTATACGAAAGTCTTGTTCGGTGACGATTACGTCTACCGTGCCGGAACGATCGGTACGATCGCTGAGAAGACGGCGTATGGCTATGTCAAAGGGTATCAGTCAGAGAATGAGCTGACATATCGGAATGCGGAAGTCGATCGTCTTGTCAGTGGTGTCACTGGCGTCAAACGGACGACTGGTCAACACCCGGGAGGGATCATCGTCGTACCGGACTACATGGATATCTATGACATCAGTCCGATTCAGTATCCGGCAGACGATATGGGTTCTGAATGGAAGACGACACACTTCGACTTCCATTCGATTCACGATAACTTACTCAAACTCGATATTCTCGGTCACGATGATCCGACGATGATCCGGATGCTACAGGATTTATCGGGACGTGATCCGAAGACGATTCCGGTCGATGACCCGGAAGTCATGAAAATCTTCAGTTCGACGGAATCGATCGGTGTGACGCCGGAACAGATTGATTCAAAAACCGGAACGCTCGGTATTCCGGAGTTTGGGACGAAGTTCGTTCGCCAAATGTTAGAGGAGACGAAACCGACGACGTTCTCAGAGCTCGTTCAGATTTCAGGACTCTCGCACGGAACGGATGTCTGGCTTGGAAACGCCAGCGAATTGATCTACAACGGAACGTGTGAACTAAAAGATGTCATCGGTTGTCGAGATGACATCATGGTCTACTTGATCTACGCCGGTCTTGAACCGTCACTTGCCTTTAAAATCATGGAGTCGGTCCGTAAAGGGAAAGGACTCTCGATTGACATGGAAGAGGCGATGATTGAGAACGATGTGCCACTCTGGTATATCGATTCTTGTAAGAAAATCAAGTACATGTTCCCGAAAGCCCATGCTGCCGCTTACGTCTTGATGGCTGTCCGGATTGCCTATTATAAAGTCCATCATCCGATGTATTACTACGCTTCGTACTTTACGGTACGTGCGGGTGATTTTGATATCGGTGCGATGAATAAGGGCTCTGCTGCCGTTCGGAAAGTCTTGCAAGACATCAAGGACAAAGGTTTCGAAGCGACGGCGAAGGATAAGGGATTGTACACGGTTCTTGAAATCGCGCTCGAGATGATCGAACGCGGCTTTACGTTCCAAAAGGTCGATCTCTATCGCTCGAGTGCAACGGAATTCCTCATTGACGGGGATACGTTGTTACCACCGTTTAATGCCGTGACAGGTCTAGGGACGAATGCTGCGAAGCAAATCGTCGAAGCACGTAAAGGCGGCGAATTCCTCTCGAAGGAAGACCTCCAAAAACGCGCCAAATTGTCGAAATCGATCATCGAGACGCTCGATAACCTAGGCTGTCTCGAAGGGTTACCAGACGAGAATCAGCTCTCCTTGTTCGACTTGTAAGCCCTTAGGAACACTTGCTTTGAGCGCTTTCCTATGCTATATTGAGTGAGGAAATGTTTTTTATACTACGACTTGGAAGGAGTAGGGGGACCTGCTCCTTTCTTGTTTGTTTTTTGAAGGAGGATGAAGATGACGAACGTAACGGAAAAGGTCGAAGCGCTCGCAAAACCAATCGTCGAACGAGAGGGGATGGAGCTAGTCGACGTTGAATTCGTCAAAGAAGGGGCGGATTGGTTCCTACGTGTCTCCATCGACAAAGAGGGTGGCGTAGATCTTGAAGACTGCGTCAAAATCAATGAACAGTTATCGGAAGCATTGAATGACAATGATCCGATCGACGAGCCGTATTACCTCGACGTCGCTAGTCCAGGAGCGGAACGTCCACTGAAGAAAGACGAGGACTTCGAAAAGGCGATTGGGAAACATGTGTACATTAAAACGCACGATCCAGTAAAGAATGCGGTTGAATTCGAAGGAACGTTGCTCGCGTATACACCTGAGATGCTTGAAATCGAAGTGCGTGTCAAAACAAGAAAATTGAAAATTGAGATACCGGTCGACAAGATTTCACTTGCGCGACTTGCGGTAATGTTCTGACGGAAAGGAAGAGAACGATGGGACCACAGTTACTCGAGGCGATCAATCAAATCGCGAAAGAGAAGGAAATTGACAAGAACATCATCATCGATGCGCTCGAACAGGCATTGATTTCAGCGTACCGACGCAACTTCGGAAAAGAGTCGGAGGCTGTAAAGGTCGAATTCGACCAGCAGACAGGAGACATCCGTGTCTTCGCGCTTAAGGAAGTCGTCGAACGATTGACACAACCAGAAGAGCAACTTTCGCTTGAAGAGGCGCACGAGATCGATCCGACATATGAACTCGGCGATTTCCATAAAGTCGAAGTGACGCCAGGCGACTTCGGTCGTGTTGCAGCACAAACAGCAAAACAAATCGTCACACAAAAAATGCGTGAAGCAGAACGCGAACGCATCTACAATCACTTCGCGGATCGTGAAGACGAGATCATGACAGGTATCGTCGAGCGTCAAGATGCACGCAACTTGTACGTCAACCTAGAAGGTATCGAAGCTGTCTTGACGACACACGAGCAAATGCCGAACGAGCGTTTCGGGATTCGTGATCGCATCAAGGTGTACGTCACGAAGGTTGATCCGATGGTCAAGGGATCAGGGGCATCGATTCTCGTATCACGGACACATCCAGGTCTCTTAAAACGTCTCTTTGAAATCGAAGTACCAGAGATTTCAAGTGGCGAAGTCGAAGTCAAGTCTGTGGCGCGTGAAGCGGGCGACCGTTCGAAAATCGCAGTCGCAGCGGACGACATCGATCCAGTCGGTGCATGTGTCGGACAAAAAGGGGCGCGTGTTCAACGCATCGTCAATGATTTGAACGGGGAAAAAATCGATATCGTCCGTTACTCGGATGATCCGAAAGAATATGTCGCGAACGCACTCAGCCCAGCTCAAGTCGTTGCGGTCTATGTCAACGAACCAGCGAAAGCGACAATCGTCGTCGTTCCAGATTTCCAACTGTCGCTTGCAATCGGGAAACGTGGTCAAAACGCGCGTCTCGCAGCGAAATTGACAGGATGGAAAATCGACATCAAGAGCGAGTCTGAAGCGGAAGCGATGGATCTCGAAGATGTCTTCGCGACGGAAGAGCCGGCAGTAGAAGCGGTCCAAGTCGAAGGCGAGGAATAATTCGTGCAAAAAAAGGTACCATTACGTAAGTGTGTCATCACACAAGAAATGAAACCGAAAAAAGAATTAATTCGTGTCGTCCGGACACCTGAACAAGAGGTCGTCATCGATTTAAATGGTAAGATGAATGGGCGAGGTGCCTATTTATCGAAAGATGCGGCAGTCATTGCGACGGCGAAGAAAAAACGGACGCTTGATCATCATTTAAAGGTCAAGACGACAGATGCCTTATACGATGAATTGCTTGAAATCGCGGGAGGTACAAATGAGTAAATGGGAATCCCTTCTCGGTCTCGCGAATCGAGCTAGAAAAGTGACGACGGGAGAAGAACTCGTACTGAAAGAAGTACGAGGAGGGCAAGCGAAGCTTGTTCTTTTAGCAGCAGATGCGGGGGCTGCCACGCGTAAGAAAGTCACAGATAAATGTACGAGTTATCAGGTTCCTTACCTAGAAGTCGCCGACCGTACGATTCTCGGTCAAGCATTAGGAAAGGATGCGCGTGTTGTCGTGTCAGTCAATGAAGCCGGATTTGCGAAAAAGCTAACTGAACTCCTCTCGAACGACTAATTGGAGGTGGATCCTTTGGGTAAACGTGTATACGAATTCGCCAAGGAACAAAATGTAACAAGTAAGCAGGTCATCACCCAGCTTGAAAAGCTGGAGAAACCAGTCAAGAATCATATGGCAGTATTAGATGAACAGACAGTACAGCAACTCGATCAAGTATTTAATCCCGAGAAATATCGGGCTCAAAAGACGGAGGCTCCAAAACAAGTGAAATCAGATAATAAACCGAACCGACCAGGAAGTACAAACAAACCAGCAGGTAACCAATCACGTAACAGCAAAGGCGGACGCCCAGAATTCGGCAACCGTAACAACCGTGGCGGCAAACGTCGTCCGAACCAAAAGAAAGCAGAACCGCGTAAACTTGAAGTAGCGGATCCGAACTCGAAGTCGAGTCAACGTAAAGCTGCTCGCCGTGCACAAGAAGAGGCGATGGCAAACGTCGTTCAATACTCTGACAACTTGACAGTCGGTGAACTCGCTGAAAAAATGGCGAAAAAACCGAATGAACTGATCATGAAATTGATGGGTCTCGGTGTCATGGCGAACATCAACCAAGATCTTGATGACGAGACAGTGGAACTTCTCGCGACAGAGTTCGGCTTTGAAGTCGAGAAGACAGTCCAAGTCGATGAGACGGACTTTGATCAGTACGAATTGAATCTCGACCAGTACGAATTGTCTGAGCGTCCACCGGTCGTTACGATCATGGGACACGTTGACCACGGTAAAACGACATTGCTCGATTCGATTCGTAACACGAAGGTTACTGCAGGCGAAGCTGGCGGGATCACACAGCACATCGGTGCTTACCAAGTTGAGATCGACGGCAAGAAAATCACGTTCCTCGATACACCAGGTCACGCGGCGTTCACAACGATGCGTGCACGTGGAGCAGATGTCACGGATATCGCGATCATCGTCGTTGCAGCGGATGACGGTGTCATGCCACAGACGGAAGAAGCGATCAGCCACGCGAAAGCAGCTGGCGTTCCAATCATCGTTGCTGTCAACAAGATGGATAAAGAAGGCGCAAACCCAGACCGTGTCAAACAAGAATTGACAGAGTTCGAACTCGTTGCAGAGGACTGGGGTGGCGATACGATCTTCGTACCCGTTTCAGCACTTAAAGGTGACGGCATCGATGAATTGCTCGAAATGATTCTTCTCGTTTCAGAAGTACAAGAATACAAATCAACACCAGAAATGAACGGTCGCGGAACAGTCATCGAGGCGAAACTCGATAAAGGACGCGGTCCAGTCGCGACGCTTCTCGTTCAACACGGGACACTTCGTGTTGGGGATCCAATCGTTGTCGGTCACACGTTCGGTCGTATCCGGGCAATGGTCAACGATATCGGTCGTCGTGTTAAAGAAGTTGGACCATCGACGCCAATCGAAATCACAGGTTTGAACGACGTACCGAAAGCAGGCGATCAATTCTTCGCATTCGAAGATGAGAAAAAAGCCCGCCAAATCGGTGAAGCGCGTTACCAGCGTGAAATCGAAGCACAACGTCGTGATTCGGCGAAAGTCAGCTTAGAAGATCTCTTCGATCGTATCAAAGAAGGCGAAGTCAAGGACCTCAACATCATCATCAAAGGTGACGTACAAGGTTCAGTTGAAGCCTTAGCCGGTTCATTGAAGAAAATTGATGTCGAAGGTGTTAAAATTAACATCGTACACTCAGGTGTCGGTGCTATCACGGAAGGTGACGTCATCCTTGCTTCGGCAGCGAATGCGATCATCATCGGATTCAACGTTCGTCCGGATGGTAACGCGAAATCAATGGCGGATCAGGAGAAAGTCGAAATTCGTCTTCACCGGATCATCTATAACGCAATCGAAGAAATCGAGCAAGCGATGAAAGGTCTTCTTGATCCTGAATTCGTTGAAAAAATCATCGGTCAAGCTGAAGTCCGCGATGTCATCAAAGTATCAAAAGTTGGTACGATCGCAGGTGGATATGTCACAGAAGGTAAGTTGACTCGTGATGCAGGCGTACGTGTCGTTCGTGACAGTATCGTCATCTACGAAGGAAAACTCGATACACTTCGTCGTTTCAAAGATGATGTCAAAGAAGTCGCTACTGGCTATGAGTGTGGAATTAAGATTGAAAAATATGATGATATCAAAGTCGATGATGTCATCGAAGCGTTCATCATGGAAGAAGTCAAACGGAAGTAACAGAACGGAATCCATTCTTCCGAACTGGAGGGAATAACTATGAGTTTACGCTCGAATCGTGTCGCCGAACAGATGCGTAAGGAAATTACGCAATTGCTCATCAAAGATGTCAAGGATCCTCGCGTCAAGACGATTACCGTCACAGGTGTCGAAGTGACAGGAGACTTACAACAAGCGACGATCTTCTACTCGGTCCTCGGTGACGAAAAAGCACGTGAGGATGCGCGCATCGGTCTCGAAAGATCAAAAGGCTTCATGCGCAAGGAAATCGGATCGCGGATTCGTCTACGGAAAACACCTGAACTATTGTTCGAGGTCGATTCTTCTGTCGAATACGGATCACGCATTGATGAGTTGCTTCGGAATTTGAACAAAGATTAACATCTAAGGCAACCACGTGTGTGGTTGCCTTTTTTCAAGGAGGAAATAACGTGGAACCCATCGGAGTATTACCGTTAGATAAACCAGCGGGTATGACGAGTCATGATTGTGTCTTTCGTCTACGTCGCTTGTTTCAAACGAAAAAAGTCGGACATACAGGTACGCTTGATCCGGAAGTAACGGGTGTCTTACCGATTTGTCTCGGTCGAGCGACGAAGCTTGCCCGCTTCATCACAGATGAAGGAAAGCGCTACGCGGCGGAAGTGACGATTGGCTTTGCAACGACAACGGAAGATGCGCACGGGGAAACAGTTCGCGAAACAGCGGTTGAACCGGGAACTATTACCGAGGAAGCAATTGCAGACATCTTGACTCAATTGACAGGAGAGATCGAGCAGACGCCACCGTATTATTCAGCTGTTAAAGTGAATGGGAAAAAATTATATGAATATGCCCGAAAAGGCATTGAAGTCGAACGACCGACACGAATCGTCCGCATCGATCGATTAGAACGGACATCGGACCTTGTGTTCGAAGGTGGTCTTTGTCGTTTCCGTCTTGATATCGCTTGTGGAAAAGGAACGTATATTCGGACATTAGCAGTAGAAATCGGAGAACGACTTGGTTACGCGGCACACATGAGTGAACTACGCCGAACAGGCTCTGGTGCGATTGCTGAGACGGATACAGTGACTCTTGAGACACTCGAATCGTATGAGACGGTCGAAGAACGGATGCAACACGTTCTACCGATTGAACACGTCATCCAAAAATGGCCACGCTTGACGGTCGATGCGTCGACTGCACAGCGTGTGTTGAACGGAGCAAAGCTGACAAGCATTCCAGTCGAATTCGAGCTGTTTACTGTCTATAATGAAGAAGACGTACCTTTAGCGCTATATCGACGTCTTCCAGAAGAACAGGTAGCACGCGTTGAGGTCATGCTACAAATCGATTAAGATCGGAGAGAGCATCATGGACATCATACATTTAACATATCCGGAACAACCTCAAAAAGACCCTGCTGTCATCGCACTCGGCTTTTTTGACGGTGTACATCTCGGACATCAGCAAGTCATCGCAGCAGCACTAAAAGAAGCGGAGGCTCGTCGCCTGCCTTTGGCTGTCATGACCTTTGATCCCCATCCGAAACAAGTGCTTGGTAAAGGGGATGAACCAGTCCACTACATCACGCCGCTTGAACGCAAATTAGAGAAACTCGAGCAGCTTGGTGTCGATCGTGTTTATGTGATTGAGTTTACGATTCCTTTCTCGGAATTATCACCGCAAGCTTTCGTCGACGAATATCTGATTGCGTCTGGAGCAGAACACGTCGTTGCTGGATTCGATTATTCCTACGGTCGCTTCGGAGCCGGCAAAATGGCGACGCTTGATTTTCATAGTCGTGGCACATTTACGCATACCGTTGTAGCAGAATTCCAAGAAGAAGCTGAAAAGATCAGCTCAACCCGGATTCGTCGTTTACTTGCTGCAGGAGAAGTCGAACCGGCTGCACGTTTGCTTGGAGAACCCTACCAAATCAAAGGCACGATCATTCACGGTGACGCACGCGGACGGCAAATCGGTTTCCCGACAGCCAACATGCGACCGGAATTCGCCTACGTCATTCCGAAACTTGGTGTGTATGCGACATTCGTTCGCTTAGCAGACGGTCGCCGGTTCAAGGCGATGACGAATGTCGGGAGACGCCCAACGTTCTATGAGACGGGAGACGTCAGTATAGAGACGCATCTTCTTGACTTTGATGAAGATCTTTATGGTCAAGAATTGACGCTTGAATGGATCGCTTACTTACGCGATGAAAAAGCCTTCAACGGTATCGATCAATTGAAAGAACAATTGGCACGGGACCGCGAAGAAGCAAATGTACAATTAAGCGTTTGACAGTACGGACAGGGTTCGTTATGATAGGTCAGTACGATCACGTACAGCCGATTCACTTGGCATCTGGTCTCACCATCCGATGCTCGGGAATACGGTCATTCATAAGATGGAGGTGGAGTGACAATGGCACTCACAAAAGAACGTAAAAACGAAATCATCGAAGCATATGCTACGAAACAAGGCGATACTGGTTCGCCGGAAGTACAAGTTGCTGTTTTAACTGAACAGATCACAACTTTGAACGATCACTTACGTACACACAAAAAGGATCACCACTCACGTCGTGGTCTCTTGAAAATGGTCGGTCGTCGCCGTAACTTGCTCACATACCTTCGTAACAAGGATGTTGCACGTTACCGTTCGTTGATCGAGCGTCTTGGTCTCCGTCGCTAATCCCGACGAGAACGAGGTAGGGAAGCAGGAGCATCGTCTCCTGTTTCTTTTTTTTGCCGATTCATGGACTTTTTGCGCAAGAACCTACATAATTAGATTTGAATGAAAAAACGGATAGCAGTGAGAGGAGATTTGTGCATGTCACAAACAAAACAGACGTTTTCGACCGAACTCGGTGGACGTCCATTAACGATTGAAATCGGTCAATTAGCAAAACAAGCGAACGGAGCAGCATTGATTCGCTACGGTGATACAGCCGTTCTTGCTACGGTCGTTGCATCAAAACAACCAAAGGACTTAGATTTCTTCCCATTAACAGTGAACTATGAAGAAAAATTATATGCGGCAGGGAAAATCCCAGGTGGATTCCTTAAACGTGAAGGACGTCCAGGAGAGAGCGCGATCTTGACTTCGCGTCTGATCGACCGTCCAATCCGTCCATTATTCCCGGATGGTTTCCGTCACGACGTACAAGTGGCGACGACGGTTCTTTCGTCAGATGCTGACAATTCACCAGAAGTCGCTGCGATGATCGGGGCTTCGATTGCGCTTTCGATCTCGGATATTCCATTCGACGGTCCAATCGCAGGCGTGACGATCGGTCGCGTCGACGGAGAATTCGTCGTGAACCCGACTTCAGCGCAAATGGAAGTCAGCGACATCGACCTTCAAGTTGCTGGAACAAAACATGCCGTCAACATGGTTGAAGCAGGTGCGAAGGAAGTATCGGAACAAGCAATGCTTGAAGCGATTTTACTTGGACACGATGTCATCAAGGAAATGATCGCGTTCCAAGAAGAAATCGTCGCACAAGTCGGTAAAGAGAAGTTCGAATATACGGTATCAAGCTTCGATGAGACAATCGTCAATCGCCTGAAAGCAGAAGCATTAGCAGAAGTCACACAAGCGGTTCAAGTTGAAGAAAAACAAGCGCGTGACATTGCTATCAACGAAGTCATCGCAAAATACATCGAGTTGTATGCAGCTGACGAGTCTGTCACAGCAGAGCAACTGGCAGAAGTATCAGGCGTGCTCAACAAGTTCGTCAAAGACGAAGTCCGTCGTCTCATCACGGAAGACAAAGTTCGTCCAGATGGTCGTGGTCTTGCTGAGATCCGTCCGCTTGATTCAGAAGTCGGTCTCTTGCCACGTGCACACGGTTCAGGTCTGTTCACACGCGGTCAGACACAAGTCTTGTCTGTAGCGACACTTGGTGTTGCGGGTGACGCTCAAATCATTGATGGACTTGGTCTGAAGGAAGAGAAACGTTTCATGCACCATTATAACTTCCCACCATTCTCAGTTGGGGAAGCACGTCCGATGCGTGCACCAGGTCGTCGTGAAATTGGTCACGGGGCACTCGGAGAACGCGCACTTTTACCAGTTCTTCCGAATGAAGTTGATTTCCCGTACACGATTCGTCTCGTGTCAGAAGTGCTTGAGTCGAACGGTTCTTCATCACAGGCTTCCATCTGTGGTTCGATCCTTGCCATGATGGATGCGGGTGTTCCATTAAAAGCACCTGTCGCTGGTATCGCGATGGGCTTGATCATGGAAGGCGAAAATTACTCGATCTTGACAGATATCCAAGGGATGGAAGATCATCTCGGAGATATGGACTTTAAAGTCGCTGGAACTCACGAAGGTGTCACAGCTCTCCAAATGGATATGAAAATTGGCGGAATCACGCGTCAAATTCTTGAAGAAGCACTTGAACAAGCACGTCTTGGTCGTCTGCATATTCTTGAGCATATGCAATCTGTCATTGCTGAACCGCGTGTCGAATTGTCGCAATACGCGCCGAAAATCGTCACACTTAAAATCAATCCAGATAAAATCCGTGATGTCATCGGACCTGGTGGTAAAGTCATCAACGGTATCATCGATGAGACAGGCGTTAAGATCGACATCGATCAAGACGGAACAGTCTTTATCGCTTCGACGGATCAAGCTGGCATCGATCGTGCCCGTCAATTGATCGAAGATATCGTCCGTGAAGTCGTCGTCGGTGAAGAGTTCGATGGAACGGTCCGTCGCGTTGAGAAATTCGGTGCATTCGTCGAATTGTTCAAAGGAAAAGACGCACTCGTCCACATCTCGGAACTCGCACTTGACCGTGTTGGTCAAACGGAAGATGTCGTTAAACTTGGAGATAAGCTAAAAGTCCGTGTCACAGAAATCGATGACAAAGGACGCGTTAACGCGTCGCACAAAGTCCTGCTCGTCGAAGGATTAAGCGAAGAAGACCGTGCCGCATACGAAGAAAAGAAAAAGACAGAGCGTGAGAACCGCCCGCCACGCCGGGATCAGGGTTCACGCCCACCACGTGACGGACAACGTCCACCACGTCGTAACTAATGAATCCAAGGTGGCTCGACGGTGCAGAGAATGCAACGAGAGCCACCTTGTTTCCTATATTTGGAGGAATTACTATGATCGAACGGATACAACTAGAAAACGGGGTTCGACTAATCGTTGAACGGATGCCAGAAGCACGCAGCGTCGCGACCGGAATCTTCATTCAAGCAGGAAGTCGGACGGAACAGATCGAGGAGCATGGTATCAGTCATCTCATCGAGCATATGATGTTCAAAGGAACAAAACGCCATACGGCAAAAGAGATTGCGGTTTATTTTGACCGACTTGGTGGAAATATTAATGCGTTCACGAGTAAGGATCAAACGTGTTATTACGTCAAGACATTAGATGAACATGCAGGTGAAGCCTTTCAAGTGTTGGCGGACATGTTCCTCGAATCGACGTTCGATGCGGAGGAACTAGAAAAAGAGAAAAAGGTCGTCATTGAAGAGATTAAAATGTACGATGACACACCAGATGATCTCGTCCATGAGTTATTAGCTGTTGCGGCTTACGGAGAGGATGTCATGGCTCGTCCGATTCTTGGAACGGAAGAGAGTGTGCTTCGGATTGATCGTACAATGATTGAACAGTATCTCGAAGAAGCATATGCTCCGGATCAAATCGTCATTTCCGTTGCCGGAAACGTCTCAGACGAGTTGATTACGCAGATTCAAGAGCGGATGTCAATCCTCATATCACGATCGAAGACCCGTGAGACAGCGTCACCAAGGTTACAAAATGGTGTGATTCGTAAGGAAAAGGATACGGAACAGGCACATATTTGTTATAATTTCCGTGCGATTCCTTCTGCTGATCCACGATTGCCTGCCCTCGCCTTACTCAACAATGCATTCGGTGCGACGATGTCGAGTCGCTTGTTCCAATCAATCCGAGAGGAACGCGGTCTTGCTTATTCAGTCTTTTCCTATTACACGACGTTTGACGATCATGGCACGTTCACGATCTATGTCGGTACGTCTCCGGAATCAGTCGAAGAGGTCGAACAGGTTCTCGCTGCTGAGATTGATCGCTTGAAGCGAGACGGACTATCCGCTAAGGAACTCGAAGATGGCATTGAACAGCTAAAAGGTTCTCTGATTTTAGGAAACGAAGGCACATCGAGCCATATGAACCGAAATGCCCGAAATGAGTTGCATCTGCATCGTCACCCGTCACTCGAAGAAGTACTAGCGGATGTAGAACGAATTCGTCCATCGGACATCGAAGGGCTGATTGAGCACATCTTTTCGGAGGAACCGGCAAAGGCCTATATTCTTCCGGCAGACCAAGAAGAGGAAGCATGACAGCAGAACGGAATAGATGAAACATATGAAATGACGATGTCGAGAAAGAAGGAATACCGTTGAATTTAGCTGAACTGATTCAAGTCATACAGACGCAAAAAATCGAACGAATGGTAGAAGTGGACGTCACGTCCATCACGACCGATTCACGGGATGTTAAACCGGGAACATTGTTCGTCGCCATCAA
This sequence comes from Exiguobacterium sp. PHA03, assembly GCF_041945985.1. NCBI lineage: Bacteria > Bacillati > Bacillota > Bacilli > Caryophanales > Exiguobacterium > Exiguobacterium sp. PHA03. The sequence continues at coordinate 1,192,900 of NZ_JAUTYQ010000001.1, read as the reverse complement.
AGGGTATACTGTTGATGGACACGACTATGCCAAACAGGCAGAAGCACAAGGAGCGGTCGCAATCGTTGCGGAACAACCGGTCAATGTGTCGATTCCTGTCATTCTCGTTCGTAGTACATCACGTGCCATTGCCGAATTGGCTGGCAAATTCTATGATTATCCTTCTGAAAAGATGCGGATGATTGGTATTACAGGAACGAACGGGAAAACGACGACGACGACGATTGTCCGTGATATATTAGCGCACCTTGGTCGGAAAACGGGTATCATCGGAACGGTCGAAGTCAAGATTGGTGACCGCGTCGTACCAAGTCGCAATACGACACCACAAAGCTCCGAATTACAAGCATTTTTGCATCAAATGCATAAAGAAGATGTCCAAGACGTCATCATGGAAGTCTCTTCGCATGGACTAGAGCTTGGTCGAGTAACGGGTGTCGATTACGACATTGCGGGATTCACGAATCTGACGCATGATCACCTCGATTTTCACAAAACGTTTGAGAACTATGCACGTGCCAAAGGATTGTTATTCGCACAGCTCGGACAACGGCTGTCGACAGAGAAAGTCGCGGTCTTGAATGCCGATGATCCGACGAGCGAACTGTACGAAATGATGACAGGTGCTCGTGTCATGACGTACGGTATCGACAACGCAGCTGACCTCCGAGCAACGGCGATTGAACAGTCACTTCAACAAACGACGTTCACGATGATGTACAAAGAAGAACAAGTCGACGTCACGGCGAATTTCATCGGTCGCTTTAACGTCTACAATCTGTTGCTTGCGACAGGGATCCTCTTGTCTTGCGGATACGACCTAACGACGATTGCAGGAGCGATTTCAGCAATCCGTCCGGCAAAAGGTCGGATGCAACGCTTACCAATCGAAGGATATAACGTGTATGTCGACTACGCGCATACTCCTGACGGCATTGAACAGTGTCTGAAAGCACTCGTTGACGTACCGAAGGAAAAGATCGTCTTCCTGATTGGGACAGGTGGAAACCGCGACGTGACGAAACGACCGAAGATGGGCGAACTGGCTTCGACCTACGCAGGAACCGTCGTCATCACGACGGATGATCCACGATATGAAGCATATGAGTCAATTACATCCGGCATCGCCAAAGGGATGACCCACGATCAGTTCGTTGAAATCGGTGATCGGGAAGAGGCCGTGCGTTATGCAGCACGACTCGCACGACCAGATAATATCGTCATCTTAGCCGGTAAAGGTCATGAAAAATATCAAATCATTGGGGATGAGAAAATCCCTCTCGATGAGGAAGTCATCGTCAAAGAGATGATACGGCAAATGGAGGAACAGAAGTGACTTATCAACCAATCGTTGTAACCATAGATCAATTTGAAACATTCGTAAAAACACATCCAAAAGGCGACTTACTTCAGCTTCCAGCATGGGGAGAAGTCAAAAGCGCGACAGGATGGACACATGAACGGATCGCGGTCGGAACAACTTCTGGTGAGATTGCCGGAGTTGGTCTGCTCTTGTTTAAGAAAGTACCGAAGCTACCGTTCACGCTTTGTTATGCACCGCGCGGTTTCGTCGTCGATTATACGGATACGGACGCACTTCGTGCTCTTCGTGATGAAGCGATACGTGTCGCAAAACAACAGAAGGCGATTGCGATTAAATTCGATCCGAACGTCGAGCGGGAAGAATATCCAGGTCTGTTACAGGAGATGCAAGGACTTGGCTTCAAACATAACGGTTTTGGCGGCGGTTTTGACTACGCGCAACCACGCTTTACGATGGAGACGAATCTTGAAGGAACAGAAAAAGAGATCTTCGACGGTTTCCATTCGAAGTTCCGCTACAACGTCCGTCTTGCTGAACGCAAAGGGATCGTATGCGAACAAGCGGATCGTGAAGGACTCAAGACATTTGCGAAGCTGATGGTCGAGACGGGCGAACGGGATGGGTTCTCGATCCGCGGTCTGGATTATTTCGAGAATCTGTATGATCATCTCCATCCAAAGGGTGATGCAGTCTTGTTTTTGACGAAACTTGATGTCGTACGTGCTCTTGAGAATACGGAAGCCTTATTACTTCAAGCCGATAAGGAACTCTCGAAGATTCACCGTCAGCTTGAGAAAGAGACGGCTGAGAAGAAGCTAAAAAGCTTAAACAATCGCTTGGAGCAGACGACAGCACAAATCGAAAAAGCAGAGAAGTCGAAAACGGAACTGATGACGATTGCTGCCAAACATCCAAACGGTGTCATCCTGTCTGGTGGTCTTTTGACGCTTGCTGGTCGTCGTTCCTATTACTTATATGGAGCCTCATCGAACGAGTACCGGGAATTCATGCCGAACCATTTGATGCAATGGACGATGATGCAATATGCGAAAGAACATGGTGCGCTCTCCTATGACTTCGGTGGAGTCAGTGGTTCGACCGACCCGGATGATCATTACGCAGGACTCTATGCCTTTAAATCTGGGTGGGGCAGCCGAATGATTGAAAAAATCGGTGAGTTTGATTATGTACTCAATCGTCCGCTCTATCTGTTGCTTGAGACGGGGTTACCGATTCTACAAAAACTTCGGAAGAAGCTTCGCCGCTGATGAAACGGGGAACAATCTTCGGTTGGATCGTATTTTTATTGACGATGTTCGCGATTGGATTGTTTCTTGCGGCATCCATTAACCGGATGCCGACGATTTTGATGGACCAACCGGAACTCGGGATTGATAGTTGCCCACGAGACGTAGCAGGGGAAAACCGTTTGATCAATGCAAGCGAGGCGAACCTGAAGCGTCTCCATCCAGCTGTCGAGGCAGGGGCAAAGGATCTAATCCGTGTTGCACATTCTTGCTACAATATCGATATCAAGATCACGCAAGGGTACCGCTCGATCCAGCAACAGAACGCACTTTTTGAACAAGGGCGTTCTGAGGCAGGTGAAGTCGTCACGAATGCACGAGGCGGTGAATCGATGCATAACTACGGACTTGCAATTGATTTCGTGCAACTCGTAAATGGACAGATTTCGTATGATCTTGAGTATGATGGGAATCGGTCAGGAAAAAGTGATTGGCGTGAAGTCGCTGATATCGGGAAAGCACTCGGTTTTGAATGGGGAGGCGATTGGAAGCGATTCGTCGATTACCCTCATTTTGAGATGACGTTCGAGTATTCGCTCGACGAACTGAAGGCTGGTGAACGTCCAAGCCGTTCGGAAAAAGCGAAACGAACAGAAGAAGTCGAAGATTTGTTGAATACATGATTAACGTCATTCCTGGAGTAATGTGGCAGGAATGACGTTTTTTTTAGATTTCCTAGTCCGATTGTTGGCAGATTGTGAAAATTCGGCTAGAATAGTGATAGTGATAAGTGGACGGCTCACGAAAAGTGAATATGAATTATAGGAGGTCATGTCGTGTCAAAGAAGAAGACGGAAAAAGTAAGCGTCTTTGCTCTTGGTGGCGCCGGTGAGATCGGTAAGAACATGTACGTCGTCGAACTCGACGAGGACATCTTCGTCATCGATGCCGGGTTGATGTTCCCAGGAGATGAGATGCTTGGAATCGATAAAGTCATTCCAGACATCAGTTATTTAAAAGAAAACAAAGAGCGGATTCAAGGGATTTTCATTACCCATGGTCACGAGGATCATATCGGGGCACTCAGTTACGTCTTGCGTGACTTGAAGGTACCTGTTTACGGAACACGTTTGACGCTCGGTTTGATTGAACACAAATTAAAAGAAGCCGGTTTATTGAAAAAGGCAGATCTTCGTCCAATTGATGCCAAGACGAAATTAACCGTTGCAGGTCATTTTATTACGTTCTTCCGGGTCAACCACTCGATTCCGGATGCAGTTGGGGTTTGTATTCAAACGTCTCAAGGTGCCATCGTTCATACGGGGGATTTCAAGTTCGATTACACACCAGTCGATGGAAAACAAGCAGACTTCGGGAAAATTGCAGCGATTGGTCAACGGGGCGTACTGTGCTTGCTGTCTGACTCGACGAATGCAGAGCGACCAGGGATGTCTGGGTCAGAATCGATTGTCGGTTCTGAATTGAACGACGTCATTTATGAAGCACCGGGTCGTGTGATTGTAGCTTCATTCGCTTCGAACATTCATCGTCTACAACAAGTGTTTGCAGCAGCAGAAGCGAACAATCGAAAAGTAGCGGTCGTCGGTCGTAGCATGGTCAACAACGTTGAAGTGGCACAGCGTTTGAATTACTTACGCTTCAAGCAGAAAACATTGATTGATCTATCTGACATCAATCGCCTCGATGATAACCAAGTCGTCATCTTGACGACAGGATCTCAAGGTGAGCCAATGGCAGCCTTGACACGAATGGCACGTAACGCACACAAGCAAGTCAATATTCGCTTGAATGATACGGTTGTCGTCGCGGCTTCCCCAATTCCAGGTAACGAGAAGTCGGTTTCGAAAACGATCGATCTCTTATTCCGTGCGGGTGCGAATGTTATCTACAACCAACGGAAAGTACACGTTTCCGGTCACGGTCATGCGGAAGATCTGAAGCTGATGCTCAACTTGATCAAACCGAAATTCTTCCTACCGATTCACGGAGAATTCCGGATGCAAAAGGCACACAGTCGTCTCGCACAGACGGTTGGCGTCAATGCGAACAATATCTTCATCATCGAGAATGGAGATGTCGTTGAGTTTGAGAAGCGTAAAGCACGGATGTCACGCAAAGTGAACGCCGGAAACGTCTTGATCGACGGAATCGGTGTTGGTGATGTCGGAAACATCGTCCTTCGTGATCGTCGCTTGTTGTCACAAGATGGTGTCGTCCTCTGTGTCATTACGATTAGCCGAAAAAACAAAACGATCGTCTCGGGACCCGAAATCATTTCTCGCGGATTCGTCTATATGCGTGAATCAGAAGATATGATCAATGAAGCGAACCGAATCGTCGCGAAACAACTACAAGGTAAATTAAACGGAGAATTGGATTGGACGGAGATGAAGTCGTTGATTCGAGATAAACTCAGTGCTTATCTCTATGAACAGACGAAACGCCGCCCGATGATTCTTCCAATCATCATGGAGATTTAACAAACGAGCGGCTCAGATTGACCAATACCTGGTCCACTGAGCCGTTTTTTTATCAGGAGGGATGACGTATGGCGACGACGAAACGAAAAACCGTACGAAAAAAAACGCCGCCACGGAAACGACCGGCAGCGAAGAAACAACGTCAGCCGATTGCGTATCGTACATATGCGACCATCATCGCAATCGTTTCACTACTTGCCTTCGTTCTCGCATTTGGGGAATTCGGGAAAGTCGGACTGACGCTAGCTGATGGAGGAGAACGATTAATCGGTCAGTTCGGTTCCTTATTATACGGCGGGATAGGTGCCGTGCTACTCTTGCTACTATCGAACGCGTCACGGGCTCAGAAATGGGCATGGTCGATGCTACTAATGGGTTCAGTCGTCTGGATTGATCTAATGCTCGGAGCACCGCGTGGTATTCTCAATGGATGGCTCTATCAAAACGCAGCATATTACATTTCAAGTAGCGGTGCCTTCTTGATTGGTCTGTTCTTCATCGGCGCAGCTGTTCATCTACTACACCCTTCATTTTATGGAGAGCTATGGCTTGGACTGCGGGAACGCGCAGAAGAATTTCGTAATCGTGAACGGACACCTCGTTCTCGGATCGAAAAAGACCTGACACCGAAACCGGTCCGCGAGAAAAAAGCAAAGACGTTGCGACCAGCAACTGTTGAGGAACCAATCGAAACAGAGCAAGAAGCAGAGGATCCTTCGGTCAACATTCAAGACGTTCCAATTATCGGCTTTACGGATCACGTTGAACCGCAAGCAGCGGAGACACAAGGACCACTGACGATGACGGAGACACCGGACGGATATCAATTGCCGTCGCTTGATTTATTAGCAGAGCCGACGTCCAAAGACTTATCGGGTGAGAATAAGCGACTAAAGGATAATGCGACGAAATTGATTGCGACCTTAAAATCGTTCGGAATCGGAGCGAAAGTGTTGAAGATTCATCTCGGACCAAGTGTCACGAAGTATGAGATTGAACCAAAACAAGGTATCAAGCTTAGTCGGATCACAGGACTCGCCGATGATTTAGCGCTTGCGTTAGCGGCGAAAGATATTCGAATCGAAGCACCGATTCCTGGTAAAGCGGCTGTCGGAATCGAGGTGCCAAACCGTGAAGTCGCCATGGTATCACTTCGAGAAGTGTTAGGAGCGGAGAGCGTTCAATCCGACAATGATCGTTTGCTCGTCGCACTCGGACGAAGCATTTCTGGTGAGACGGTGACAGCAAAGCTGAATAAGATGCCACACGTCTTAGTTGCCGGTTCGACCGGTTCCGGTAAATCGGTCTGCATTAACGGGATGATCGTCTCAATTTTGATGCGAGCTCGACCGGATGAAGTCCGCCTGATGATGATTGACCCGAAAATGGTCGAATTAAACGTCTACAACGGTATTCCTCATCTTTTGGCACCGGTCGTCACCGATCCGAAAAAGGCGGCGCAGGCGTTAAAACAGGTCGTCTCGGAAATGGAACGTCGTTATGAGATTTTCAGTCAAAACGGAGCGCGCAACATCGAAGGCTACAATGCACTAATCGATAAGATGAACGCAGAGGAAAAAGTGCATCAACGATTACCGTATATTGTCGTCATCGTTGATGAGTTAGCCGACTTGATGATGGTCGCGTCAAACGAAGTTGAAGATGCAATCATGCGACTTGCACAAATGGCGCGAGCAGCTGGGATTCACATGGTTATCGCGACCCAGCGACCAAGTGTTGATATCATCACTGGTGTCATCAAAGCGAATATTCCGTCACGTATCGCCTTCAGTGTGTCGAGTGCGACGGATTCACGGACGATCCTTGATACGGGAGGCGCTGATAAATTGCTTGGACGAGGGGATATGTTGTTGCTCGGTAACGGCATGAACAAACCCGTCCGTGTACAAGGTGCGTTCTTATCAGACGAAGAAGTCGAGAAGGTTGTCAATCATGTCATCAGTCAACAAAAAGCGCAGTATGTTGAAGCGATGATTCCAAAAGATGTACCTGAAGGTGAAACAGAGGTCGATGACTCACTCTATGATGAGGTCGTCCAGTTCATTCTGACCCAAGAGACGGCATCGACGTCGATGATTCAACGAAAGTATCGTATCGGCTACAACCGAGCTGCCCGGTTGATTGATGCTCTAGAAGAAAATGGTCTGATTGGTCCTTCTGAAGGATCAAAACCACGCCGCGTCATGGGACGTTAATCAAGAATCACGGTATCCACCGTGATTCTTTTTTATTAAAATAATGGATATATATGGATGCGCGTATAATGTGCTCAAAAAAATGACACAGGAGTCGTATATGAGATGAGAAAATTAGAAATGAAAGGAAGGAAAAAAGACAAAAATAAAATAAAATCGCTTTCATGAAAATAGTTGTCAGACGTCTGTTGATTTTCAATATTTTTTTTGGCATACTCAGACATATGAGTGACCGACCTTCAACATGAGGGCTGGGAGCGACTTTTTCACAAATAGATAATGAAAGCGCTCTCATAAATGCAGAGGAGATGGATGATATGAAGAAAAAACAGGTAATCGTATCGATGATGTCAGTAGCAACAGTTGGACTTGCAGCCTGCGGTGGTTCAGGTGAGAAAGCTGACCAAAAAGATCAGTTCTCTGTCGCTATGGTAGCGGATAAAGGTGGAATCGATGATAAATCGTTCAACCAATCAGCCTGGGAAGGTCTGCAAGCGTACGGTAAAGATAACAAACTCAAGCAAAATGAAGGGTTCTCTTATTTACAGTCTAAATCACAACAAGATTATCAACCGAACTTGTCACGTCTTGCACGTGGTGGAGAAGATCTCGTTTTCGGTATCGGGAATACATTCAATGAAGATGTTAAAACCGTAGCAGATCAATTCAAGGATACACAATTTGCAATCGTTGATAATGTCGTTGAAGGGAAAAACGTCACATCGATCACATTTAAGGAAAATGAAGGGGCGTATCTTGCAGGGATCGTTGCTGCTATGGAGACGAAAAAAGATCACATCGGTTTCGTCGGTGGCATGAAAATGGACGTCATCGAGCGGTTCCGAGCTGGTTTCGAAGCTGGAGCGAAATCCGTCAATCCAAAAATCAAAATCGATGTTCAGTACGCAGAGGACTTCGCAGCACCTGAAAAAGGTCAAGCCATCGCAGCCGGCATGTACGGTAAAGGAGCGGATATCATCTTCCCAGCAGCAGGCGGTACAGGAAATGGTGTCTTCACAGAAGCGAAGAACCGTAAGAAAAATGGAGAAGATGTATCGGTCATCGGTGTCGACCGTGATCAAAAAGAAGAAGGTATGCCGGAAGACGTGACGTTAACATCGGTCATCAAACGTGTCGACCGCGCAGTTGAAGATACAGCTAACGCAGCGAAAGATGGAAAACTCGAAGGTGGTAAAACGGTTCGTTATGGTCTGAAAGAAGACGGCGTTGATATCGTCCCATCTGAAAAAATCTCGAAGAAGACGATGACTGCGCTTGAGAAAGCAAAAGCGGCTGTCGTTTCAGGGAAAATCGAAGTACCTGAGCAATAAGCGTTGAAAAGATAAAGGGCATTCTTAGGTAGAATGCCCTATTTTCTTCCATTATTGATTACGTTATGAAAAGGGTTACAAAAGCGCCAGAAGTCAGACTTCTAACCTGTTACAAAATGATTGCAGGATTGTGTTAAGCATCATATACTTATCTTGGCTGGAGTTCTCATACGTCAGAAGTCTGAGCACTGGTTACAACTAGATAGAGGATGGAGATGCGTCATGTCGATTAAACTAGATCATCGTTTGCTTTATTTACGTGTGATTGAAAAAATCAAGTCAGACATCGATGACGGCGTTTACAAGGAAGGCGAGAAGCTCCCTTCAGAGTTTGAACTTTCAAAGCAACTTGGCGTCAGTCGAGCTACTCTTCGAGAGGCATTACGAATTCTTGAAGATGAGAACATTGTCATCCGTAAACACGGTGTCGGTACGTTTATCAATGCAAGACCACCGTTTACTTCTGGTATCGAGGAGTTATACAGCGTGACAGAGATGATCGCGCGCGCAGGCATGATTCCGACCTCAGAAGTGCTATCATCCGAGATGGTCCAACCGACTGAGCGCGACCGAGAACGCTTTCAACTTGGTCCGGATGAATTGGTATATCGAATCGAACGAATCCGACTCGCAGGAGATGTTCCTGTCGTCTATTGTATCGATAAGATTCCAAGCCATTATATTAAAAATGAAGAGCAGTTCACCTCTTCGACATCATTGTTTGATGCTTTAGAAAAAGAACTCGGACGACGTGTCACACATGCTGTGACGCATATCGAGCCGCGTATTGATCCGAAAATCGCTGAACAATTACATACGGACCAACCTCTGCTCGCTTTGCGTCAGACGCATTATGATGAGCTCGACCGTTCCGTTCTTTTTTCAGCGAACTATTTCCGAGCAGATAAGTTCGATTTCCACGTCATCCGTAAACGTGTGTGAGCCATTGTTTTAGGATGAATACTGAAAGCGCTTCCCGTCAAAACCTACGTAACGCTCCTCATCGCCAGCCTCAGGTGCTAGACGTAGTCTTGAACTTTGTATGACCATATTCGAAAGGGGATTTTTCCAGATGAAAAAGAAGTCACTTCTCGCATTAGCAGCAACAGGTTTAGCAATGAGTTCCGTCCTTGCAGCATGTGGTGGCAACGACGATTCGAAAGATTCAGGTAGCGGCAGCAAATCAGAAGGCTTTAAAGTAGGTATGGTTACAGATACAGGCGGCGTGGATGATAAATCATTCAACCAATCTGCTTGGGAAGGTATCCAAAAGTTCGGGAAAGACAATGACTTAAAAGAAGGTACTGGCTATAAATATCTCCAATCTGCAAAACAATCAGACTATCAACCGAACCTTCAGCAATTAGCACGTGCAAAATACGACTTAATTCTCGGGATTGGTTTCTTGATGGCTGAAGATATCGGTAAAGTAGCGGATCAGTTCAAAAAGAACAACTTCGCACTCGTTGACCAAGTCGTCGATAAACCAAACGTCGCTTCAATCGTCTTCAAAGAAAACGAAGGTTCGTTCCTCGTTGGTGTCGTTGCAGGTCTAACGACGAAAACGGATAAAGTTGGATTTGTCGGTGGTGTCAACTCGGACTTGATCAAAAAGTTCGAAAGCGGATTTAAAGCAGGTGTTAAAGCGGCTAACCCGAAAGCGGAAATCGAAATTCAATACGCAGAAGATTTCAACGCTGCAGAAAAAGGACAAGCAATCGCTTCAGGTATGTACGGTAAAAAAGTCGACGTCATCTATCACGCAGCTGGTGGTACTGGACAAGGGGTATTCACAGAAGCGAAAAACCGTAAAAAGAACGGTGAAGATGTTTGGGTTATCGGTGTAGACCGTGACCAAGTCGAAGAAGGTATGCCAGAGAACGTCACATTGACATCAATGGTCAAACGTGTGGATACAGCAGTAGAGCAAGTCGCGAAAGACACGAAGGACGGCAACTTCCCAGCAGGTAAAGTCGTTGAGTTCGGTCTAAAAGACGGCGGTGTCGATATCGCTCCTTCAAAAGACAATGTCTCAAAAGAAGCACTCGACAAAGTCGAAGAGTACAAAAAACAAATCATCGATGGTGACATTAAAGTTCCATCGACTGACGACGAGTATAAAGAGTACGAAGCGTCACTTAAATAATAATGAAAGCGGGGGTCGCTAGCATTGCGACTCCCCTTTTAAACTAAACATGGGAGTGGATTTTCTTGGAATACGTCATTGAGATGCTGAACATCAGAAAAGAGTTTGGCAATTTCGTCGCAAATGATAATATCACGCTCCAGCTTCGGAAAGGTGAGATTCACGCTTTACTTGGTGAAAACGGTGCCGGAAAATCGACGCTGATGAACGTCTTATTTGGTTTGTATCAGCCTGAGGCTGGAGAAATTCGTGTACGTGGTGAAAAAGTCAATATTACGAGTCCGAACGTCGCGAATGATCTTGGAATCGGCATGGTGCACCAACACTTCATGCTCGTTCAAAATTTCACTGTTACTGAAAACATCATTTTAGGTGCAGAGCCACGTACAGGGATTAAGATTGATCGTGCATCGGCGCGTGAAAAGGTACGCCAGATTTCTGAACAGTATGGTCTTGCTGTTGATCCTGATGCAAAAATCGAGGATATTTCAGTCGGAATGCAACAACGTGTTGAAATTTTGAAGACGTTGTACCGTGGGGCAGACATCTTGATCTTTGATGAACCATCTGCTGTTTTGACACCGCAAGAGATCAAAGAATTGATTCAAATCATGAATCGCTTGATTGCGGAAGGAAAGTCGATTATCCTCATTACGCATAAACTGAAAGAAATCATGGAAGTAGCTGATCGCTGTACGACGATTCGCCGTGGTAAATATATCGGCACGGTCGATATTGATGAGACGATGACACAGTCGCGTCTTGCTGAAATGATGGTAGGTCGTGAAGTCAACTTTAATGCGGAGTATTCCAAGGCAACTCCACAAGAACTCGTCCTCGATATCAAGAATCTAGTCGTCAAGGACGGTCGTGGCATCAAAGCAGTCGATGGGTTGAATCTCGACATTCGTGCCGGAGAAATCGTTGGAATTGCCGGAATCGACGGGAACGGACAAACGGAATTGATTGAAGCCATTACAGGTCTTCGTAAAGCAGACAGTGGCGAAATCTTCCTCAACAACAAATCGATTAAAAACCTGAAGCCACGGAAAGTAACGGAATCAGGTGTCGGTCACATCCCACAAGACCGACATAAACATGGACTTGTCCTTGATTATTCGATTGGACATAACATGGTCTTACAAACGTACTACAAACAACCGTACTCAAAAGCAGGCATCATGAACTATAAACAAGTCATGGAAAAAGCCAAAACGCTCATCGAGAAGTTCGACGTCCGAACTCCAAGCCCAGAGACGTTCGCTCGTGCCTTGTCTGGTGGTAACCAACAGAAGGCGATCATCGCGCGTGAAGTCGATCGTTCACCAGATTTGCTGATTGCGGCTCAGCCGACTCGTGGTCTTGATGTTGGGGCAATCGAGTTCATTCATGAACAATTGGTTCTTGAGCGCGAAAAAGGTCGTGCTGTCTTGTTGATTTCATTCGAACTCGAAGAAATTCTACAAGTCTCTGACCGGATTGCCGTGTTATATGAAGGAAAAACAGTGGCCTTCTTGGATCCGAAAGAAACGAACGAAATTGAGCTTGGCTTCCTGATGGCCGGCGGTAAGAAAGAGGAGGTAGGTCATTCATGAAGTTAGAGCGTTTTTACGGCATCCTCATTCCGATTCTTTCCATCGTGCTTGGGATGGTCGTCGGGGCAATCGTCATGCTCATTGGTGGGTATAATCCGATTGCTGGGTTTGATCAATTATTCTATGGTATTTTTGGCGAACCGTACAGCATCGGTGAAACATTACGTGCGGCGGCTCCATTGATCTTCGCGGGTCTTGCTGTCGCGTTTGCTTTTCGGACAGGACTTTTTAACATCGGTGTCGAAGGTCAAGTACTCGTCGGCTGGATGGTTGCAGTCTGGATTGGAATCAAGTTTGATTTTCCGACAGTTGTTCATTTACCACTCGCTTTGATTGGAGCAGGTTTAGCAGGTGCGCTTTGGGCATCGATTCCTGGTATCTTAAAAGCGAAATTCCACGTACATGAAGTCATCACGTCGATCATGATGAACTATATCGCGTTATACGTCACGAACGATATTTTACGTCATGTCATCGGCATTACGAATGAGCGGACGGAGACAATCAAGGAATCAGCATCACTTGCGTCGCCGTTTTTACAAGAGATCACGGATTTCTCACGTCTTCATAACGGAATTTTCATCGCAATCATCGCTGCACTCGTCTTCTGGTTTATTCTTTGGAAAACAACACTCGGTTATGAACTTCGAGCTGTTGGATTCAATAAGAATGCTGCTGAATATGCAGGGATGGGCGTTAACCGCAATATCATCTTATCGTTCGTCATCTCAGGTGTGTTCGCTGGTCTTGCTGGGGCGATGGAAGGTCTTGGGACGTTCCAAAACATGACGCTGAATGCGTCCTTCACTGGTGTTGGATTCGACGGGATCGCGGTTGCCTTGTTAGGTGCGAATAATCCGATCGGCGTCGTGCTCGCTGCATTACTATTTGCAGGACTCAATATCGGTGGTCTGTCGATGCAACAGATTGGTATTCCACCGGAACTGATCAAAATTATCATTGCGTTCATCATCATCTTCGTGGCTTCTGGATACGCGATTCGTCTCGTCATCGAGAAGTTCGCAGTTAAGAAAGAATCTAAAAAAGCGAAAGGAGCCGGTCAGTAATGGGCTTTCTTGAAGTACTTTATATCATCGTGCCAATCGCACTTGCCTATTCGGCTCCGTTGATCATTGCAGCACTTGGCGGCATTTTCAGTGAGCGTTCTGGCGTCGTTAACATCGCGTTAGAAGGTTTAATGGTCATGGGTGCCTTCACGGGTGTCGTCACGGCATTGACGCTATCAAAAATGGGCTTGGGTGCTGCGAGTCCTTGGCTTGCGATGCTCATTGCGATTGTCGTCGGAGCAGTTTTCTCGCTCTTCCTTGCGATTCCGGCAATCCTTTTCCGGGCTGATCAAACGGTTCTTGGAGTTGCGATCAACTTGCTTGCAGTCGGTCTTGCCATCTTCCTCGTCCGGGCGCTTTACGGAAAAGGACAAACGGATTCGATTCCAAACCGAATCTCAAAAGAGAACGTGCCATTCTTGTCCGATATTCCTGTGCTGAAGATGTTCTTCGCGAACGTCTACTACACATCGTATATCGCGATCATCCTTGCCTTCGTCGCGTGGTACATCATTTTCAAGACGCCATTTGGTCTTCGTTTACGTTCTGTCGGGGAACATCCGATGGCGGCAGATACAATGGGAATCAACGTCACGAAGATGCGTTTCATCGGTGTCATGATCTCTGGTGGTTTCGGTGGTCTTGCTGGTGCTGTTTATGCGACATCAATCTCACTGAACTTCAGTGTGACGACGATCCTCGGTCAAGGGTTCCTCGCGATTGCGGCGATGATCTTCGGAAAATGGAATCCACTCGGGGCTATGGGTGCTGCACTATTCTTCGGATTCGCTCAAGCGATTTCAATCATCGGTCAGCAATTGCCGTTACTCGATCAAATTCCGCAAGTGTATCTATTGATTGCACCGTATCTCTTGACGATCCTAGCACTCGCTGGTGTCGTTGGTCGGGCGGATGCACCAAAAGCTGTTGGTGTACCATATATCAAAGGAAAACGCTAAATTTTTTACCACTTAGAAACCGGATGTTGCCAAATGGCGACATCCGGTTTTTTTAATGATTGATAGATATATCGCGTGAATAAAAGACCAACAAAAAAAGATGTTTCGCAAAGAAACATCTTTTTTTATTCACTTATTCGAATTTTAACGCATCGCCTTCGAACGATTCATCTGCTACTTTGATTGAATCCGTCGGGCATCCTTCAAATGCATCAATCATATCGTCGAATAATGCTTCTGGAATTTCGGCAGTACCATTGTTATCATCAAGAATGACATATGCCAAACCCTCATCATCATAATCATAGATATCTGGTGCCGCTGCTCCACAAGCACCACAAGCGATGCAAGTATCTTTGTCGACAATCGTAAATTTAGCCATTGAACGGTCTCCTCTCTATACGAAAACATTATTGAAACACGCTGTTCTCATCTATATGTCATTGTATCGGACTCATCGTTGCATTTCAATGACGAAGCGTAAGTGATAACAGAAAATGTATATATCATCACATGCCCGCAAACAGTATGTCTAAAACGTAACGAAAAGAAAATGGATGAGGTATCATCTTCAAATCGATAAACACTATATATCAGAAAGGAGCGTGGCAGATGGAAATTTCATTACTAGAGCGCATTTTTCTAGAATCGATTCAGCGTCTTCGAGACGAACGTTCGGACCGGAGTCTTTATCATGTTTTTCAAGGGAAGAAGTCAGCCACTTCTCTTCAAGATGCTCATTTTTATGATTTAGAGTCGACGTTCGGTACCGTATTAGTCAGTAAACAGCGATTCGAGTCGGTTTTAACGGAACTCGCTCAGAAAAAGTGGATCGAACGGCAAGAGACACTTCGACTGACGAGCGAAGGCGCTCGACTAGTAGGACAAACGGATGGAGTAATCATTGATCAACTTGGTGGTGAACTTCGGGGATATGCTGAAATGATGTGGAAACGGCTCAGTCTTCTCGTTCAAACGGTAATTTGTCTAGAAGCGCAACAACCATTCATTCCCGTGCAACAAGAGACGATCGTTCGGGAGTGGGTCAAGAGTGTTCTTCCGACCATCTCGAATCGAGCAGATTGGTTAGCGCAGATGTATCAAGAATTGACGCTCCTCCTTGAGCGCTTACCGGAACGAGATGCGACATTGATCAGTCATCGATTATCAGGTGTGCAAACGGGATGGTCATATCCTCAATTGGCACGAATGATGAAGGTAGATGTCGAGACGGTCCAGTTCGAATTTATCATAGCTTGGCGAAGATGCATCAATGACTTAAAAAGTACACCGCTCATTCAACAAATCGGAGCCGGTCTCCACACTCCGAAGATGACGCAGTCTGCTCAAACGACTTGGGAATTATTGCAACAAGGACTCACTGTTGAAGATGTTGCGGTCAGAAGACGTCTAAAAAATAGCACGATGGAAGACCATCTTGTTGAAATTGCAATGTATGCACCCACTTTTCCGTTAGATCATTTCGTTGATACGGCTCAACAAGAAGAAATTCGACATATCGCACAACAACTCAAAACTTATGCGCTCAAGCGAATCAAAAGCGTGATGCAATCAGACGTATCCTATTTTCAAATTCGATTGGTCTTAGCTCGTAGTAAATGGGAGGGAAGTTAATGGAAGCGTTATTGCATCGACATTTCGGTTATGAAGCGTTCCGACCTGGACAACGCCAAATCATCGAATCCATCCTGAATGGAACAGATACGTTAGCAATTTTACCGACAGGTGGAGGAAAGTCTGTTTGTTATCAGTTTCCTTCGTATGTAAAAGGAGAGGGACTGACATTGATTTTGTCTCCGCTGCTCTCTTTGATTGAGGATCAAGTCATGCAAATCAAACGTCGGGGAGAACGTTCTGTCGCAAAATTAACATCTGTTGAGACGCGAGAAGAAAAAGAGCAAATCTTATCCGTACTCGAACATCTACGGTATCTCTACTTATCACCGGAACAACTCGCGTTACCACAAATACGGGCTCGTCTGAAACAGGTCGACATCGCGCTATTCGTCGTCGATGAAGCCCACTGTATCTCGCAGTGGGGACACGAGTTTCGACCTGAGTATGCAAGACTTGGGCAAATTCGCCGGGAACTAGGTTTTCCGCAGTGCCTCGCCTTAACCGCAACAGCGACTCAAGCTGTCGAACGAGATATCCGAATACAATTGCAGATGCGAGAACCGCATGTCATCCGTCGTTCAGTCAATCGACCGGAAATCCAATACATCGTGGATCGCGTCGATCGAGAAGAAAAAGACGCAGCACTCGACCGTTGGATGACACGTATCGTTCGTCCATGTGTCATCTATACGACAACGCGTAAAGAAGCGGAACGGATTGCAGGAATCATTGAAGGGGCAACCTACTATCATGCCGGATTAACGATGGAAGACCGTCAGCTTGTTCAACAACAGTTTCTTCATGATGAAATGGACTGTCTCGTTTGTACGAGCGCATTTGGAATGGGTGTTGATAAAGGAAACGTTCGTACAGTTATCCATCACACGATGCCGGCGACGCTTGAAGCTTATATGCAGGAAATCGGACGTGCCGGTCGGGACGGAAAAGAGGCGACGGCGATCTTGCTTTATGCTCCTCAGGATGAACAATTACAAACCTTTCTGATTGAGACACAATATGCGCCTGTCCTTTGGATTGATCAGTTACAACAAGGGGTGAGAAGAGGTGAATCCTACGCGAAAATCGAGACTCGTCTACACCTCAATCCGGAAGATCCAGCATATCGGTTACTGAAATCGCAACTTGAGAATGGCTGGTCGAAGGAACGTATCATGCAATGGCAGGTGGAACGAAAACAGCTCAAAGGACGAGAAGTCAGCCAGATGATGGACTATATTCACCGGAATGAATGTCGCCGTAAGATGTTATTGCATCATTTTGATGAACCGGCAATCGTTCAGCCACGTTGTTGTGATATATGCGGTACGATCGAATGGCAGGATCCCGTGAAGAGTAAGGTGCTTCAAACGGTAAATTGGAAAAAGCGTTTAGAACAAGTCTTTTTTTCGTCACTAGATTCGGTGTAAACTAGAAAATATCCTTATTTTTTTCAAGAAAAGGTGATGAACATTGAGTAAACAAGATCAACGGCGGTTACATCAGAACGAAGAGGAGCAACTCTTACCACCACGTTCCTCGCGAATCGAACACGTTCGAAATGAACGACTGAAGCAACCATTTCGAAAAAATCCGCTAGCAATCACGCTAACGGTACTCATGATCACGATCATCATCGCCTTCGTCTCCATCGGTTTCATGATGTAAAGGCACATTGTGAACGGAGATTTTTTTCCTTTCAGCGTATACTAGAAAGGAAGGGGAAGGAGGCACGATGCATGGATCGTGGGAAATACAATATCAAAGCAGTCGCTGCGTTGGTGGGACTCAACCCGACGACCATTCGTGCTTGGGAGCGGAGATATCAAGTGCTTGATCCGGATCGAAGTGAATCCGGGCATCGCATTTATAGTGATAGTGACGTTGCGAAATTGCGTTGGATCGTCGATAAACAAAAAGAAGGATTGTCGGTTTCAAAGGCAATTCAATTATATGAGATGCCTGTCAATCGAGCTGAAGTGCCCCATGATTACGGAGTCGAACTACGAGATCAGTTATTCCGTGCATTGACGAACTTCGAAGAACGACACGCGCATGACATCATGAATAAAGCGTTCTCGATGTTTAGTTTCGATAAAGTCATTCAAGATATCGTTGGTCCACTCTTACATGAAATCGGACTGAAATGGGAGTCAGGAGAGATTACAATTGCGCATGAACATTTTGCAACAGCTTTCTTAAGAGCCCGTCTTTCGACGTTATCACTACAGATGCCGATCAATCCGTTCTTGCCGCGAATCGTTTGTGTCTGTGCACCAGAAGAAGAACATGAGCTCGGACTACTCTTCTTCACACTCTACTTGCGGCAATCGGGTTTTGATGTGATTTTCCTCGGTTCTGGTATTCCGGTGCCGGACTTAGTAGCCGTGACACATCAATTGCAACCGAAAGCTGTCATCTTATCGTGCACGTTATCCGATCATTTACCATTGCTTGATGAAGCATTAGACTGTTTGATGGCTGATTTTCCGAATCTTGAAATTGGACTTGGAGGATACGCGGTCGATCAGCTTCCGGAACGATACGGACCACACTTACTTGGTGCGGACGATCAATCGTGGAAAAGTTGGTTAAGTCGACTCACTCCGGTATCTGGTGTATAGTATGGTTCATAGCGAACGGAGACACCTATGTTTCCGGTCTTGACTGGAGGAGTCTATATGAGGTTTGAACAAATGAAACAAGGACACCTTCGTGTCTTTATTACGAAGCAAGAGTTATCACTTCACGATGTCCGACCAGAAACGTTGGCCGTTGGGAAGGGACAAGCTCTATTGCGCAATTTATTAGAGGAAGCTGAATCGAATTTTGGTTTTCAGGCAGCAGGAACACTCGAATTTTTCGTCACATTCTTTCCGAATGACGGCATGCTCGTTGATGTGCGTCGTGAAGGTGATCTACCGGAAGAGATGAATGACGAATTTGATCAAGTCGAAATTCGCATGACGGTCGACATCGTCCATCATGTCTTGTATGCCTTGAATTCGCTCGAAGATGTCATTCAAGCGAGCCATGGGTTATTACGACATATGTCGTACACGGAGACAGGCGGTAGTCTTTATTTCTTCGAAGGCAGCTATTATCTCTATTTCCAGGAACGAATGAATGACGCGCTCGAGCGTACGGTGACGACGATTTTGTCAGAATACGGGGAACCGAGCCCGAAAAGTCCGCTCGTCATGTCAGAGTACGGAAAAACGATTCAATCGAAACAAGCCATTGCCACGATTGCGGAACAATTCCACATTTAGAACATCAGGTGCGACATTGCCTCGTCAGGCAATGTCGCACCTTTTTATCTTCTACCAGAAGTGGCACCATTTTGTATTTTTTCGTGGTCAGAAGGATGGTATGATAATCATTGAACGTAAGAAGAAGGAGTGAAGTAGGATGAAAGTGGCAGTGTTATATGGTGGGACTTCAGGTGAACGGGAGGTTTCATTAAACAGTGGAAAATCAATCATGGAAGCGTTAAACAGTAAAGGACATGAAGTCACGGCTGTTGATTTCCATCCTGATCGAGCACATGAACTCTTCCAGCTGGATGTAGATGTGGCTGTCATCGCTCTTCATGGGAAAATTGGTGAAGATGGACGCGTGCAGGCGTTACTTGAACTTGCGAATATTCCATACACAGGTTCAGGTGTGTTAGCGTCAGCACTTGCGATGGATAAGGCACGTTCAAAAGTTCACTTTGATAAAGCGGGTATCACGATTGCACGTGATGTATTATTAGAACGTGAAGATGATGTCGAGGCGAAAATCGCAGAATGGAATGGTCAATTCCCTTGTGTCGTTAAACCAGCACAAGAAGGTTCATCGAATGGATTGACAATCGCACAAGACGAGACGATGTTACGTGAGGGGATTGCAAAAGCGTTCGAAGCCGATGATGCGGTTCTCGTCGAACAATTCATTAAAGGACGCGAAGTGACGGTTCCAGTCGTTGGTCATAAAGGTGCAGAAAAAGCATTACCGGTCATCGAGATCATTCCGAAGAATGCCTTTTATGATTACGAATCGAAATATGCAATCGGAGGTTCAGAGCATATCTGCCCTGCCGAACTAGATGAGACGACGACAGCAATACTTCAGGAGTGGGCCGTCAAAGCACATCAAGTACTGGGTTGTGCTGGGTATTCCCGGTCAGATTTCCTTGTTCCTGAGTCCGGAAATCCAGTTATTTTAGAGACGAATACATTGCCAGGTATGACATCAACGAGTTTATTCCCGGACGGAGCACGAGCAGTTGGTATCGAATATCCGGAATTGGTCGAGTATTTCATGGAATTAGCGATTGAACGCCACGCCCAAATCAAGTAATCCAATCATTGATATCCTAGGAAAAGAAGTGAGAAAGCGCTTACAAATATGGGTGTAACCCCTTTCATTACGTTCGAGAAAAGAGTATACTTTATCCGAACAAGGAAACGGCATAGGGGATGCCACTTATGGGGAGGAACGTTGGAATGATTACTGACCAACAACATGCGAATCATCGCAAGAACGTACTGGAAGCAACACAAGAAATCGTCAAGGAAGCACTAGGGAAATTAGGGTATCCAGACGAAATGTATGAATTACTTAAAGAACCACTCCGGATGTTGACAGTCCGGATTCCGGTGCGAATGGATGATGGTTCGACGAAAATCTTCACAGGATATCGTGCGCAACATAACGATGCTGTTGGACCGACAAAAGGGGGAATTCGTTTCCACCCAAACGTGACGGAAGTCGAAGTCAAAGCATTATCCGTCTGGATGAGTCTGAAGGCAGGTATCGTTGATTTACCATATGGCGGCGGGAAAGGCGGGATCATTTGTGATCCACGTGAGATGAGCTTCCGCGAAATCGAACGTCTCAGCCGTGGATATGTCCGTGCCATCAGTCAGATCGTTGGACCGACAAAGGATATTCCAGCACCTGACGTCTTCACGAACTCACAAATCATGGCTTGGATGATGGATGAGTACAGCCGGATCGATGAATTTAACTCTCCTGGTTTCATCACAGGAAAACCGCTCGTTCTTGGTGGCTCACACGGTCGTGAAACAGCAACGGCGAAAGGTGTCGCAATCATGATCCGAGAAGCGGCAGCAAAAAAAGGCATTACACTTGAAGGAGCACGCGTCGTCGTTCAAGGGTTCGGGAACGCAGGTAGCTTCTTGTCGAAGTTCATGTATGACTTAGGTGCAAAAGTCATCGCCATCAGTGATGCTTACGGTGCACTTCATGATCCGAACGGACTCGACATCCCATATCTACTGGACCGTCGCGACTCATTCGGAACGGTTACGACATTGTTCAAAAATACGATCTCGAATAAAGAATTGCTTGAACTCGAATGTGATATTCTTGTTCCTGCGGCAATCGAGAATCAAATTACAGAAGACAATGCACATGATATCCACGCAGCGATCGTCGTAGAAGCAGCAAACGGTCCAACGACGAACGAAGCGACGAAAATTCTTGCAGAACGTGACATTTTGATCGTTCCGGATGTTCTTGCTTCGAGTGGTGGCGTAACGGTTTCTTACTTCGAATGGGTACAGAATAATCAGGGGTATTACTGGACGGAAGAGGAAGTCCACGAGAAACTCGAAAAGGTCCTCGTGAACTCATTCAACCAAGTCTATCAGACAGCACAGACGCGAAATGTCGATATGCGTCTCGCCGCTTATATGGTAGGTGTGCGGAAAATGGCAGAAGCATCCCGTTTCCGTGGTTGGGTCTAATTAAACGTTAAAAATACGTATCACCCGTTCCTCTAGATGAGGAGCGGGTGTTTTCCTATTGCAATTTCTTTCGTCTCTTGATGAGATTTGCTAAGATATAAAAAAAGCAACCGGAAGAGGAGATATTCGAATGTTAGATTGTATCGTAATCGGTGCAGGACCATGTGGTTTATCGGCAGCGATCGAAATGCAAGATCGAGGACTAGACGTCGAAGTGCTCGAAAAAGGAAATATCGTTGAAGCGATCTATCGTTATCCGACGCATCAAACGTTCTTTTCAAGTAGTGAAAAATTAGAAATCGGTGGCGTGCCGTTCATCAATAAGGAATTAAAACCACGTCGTCTCGATGCACTCGTCTATTATCGAGAAGTCGTCAAACGAAAGCAGTTGACGATTCGTCCATTTGAGACGGTCGAGCACATTGAACGTCAGGCGGATCGCTTCATCATCCATTCAGAACGCTCTGGAGTGAAGAAACAGCGAGAAGCACGATCTGTTGTGCTTGCGACAGGTTATTATGGGTTACCGAACCGAATGGACGTCCCAGGAGAAACGTTACCCCACGTATCGCACTATTTTACGGAAGGGCATCCATACTTTGATCAGGATGTCGTCGTCATCGGTGGGAAGAATTCAAGTGTTGATGCAGCAATCGAGCTTGAAAAAGCAGGAGCACGCGTAACTGTACTTTATCGTGGACCCGAGTATAGTCCATCGATCAAACCATGGGTCTTGCCGAACTTCGAATCACTCGTTCGTTCGGAAAAGGTCAAGATGGTGTTTGACGCGATGATCGAGGAAATCACGGACCAAGAAGTCGTTTACCGAGTGGAGGGAGACAAGCGGACTGTCCGAGCAGATTTCGTATTTGCGATGACGGGTTATACACCAGACGTCGGCTTGTTCGCTGATGCTGGTATCGCGATCGATCGCAAGACAGGTGTTCCGAGTCATGATGAAGAGACGATGGAGTCGAATGTTCCTGGGATTTATATTGCCGGCGTCGTTGCAGCAGGATACGATGCCAATAAGATATTCATTGAAAACGGACGTTTTCATGGCGCGAACATCGCGAATCATCTCGTCGAACGATTACGTGGTCTATCAATTCACGTCTAAAAAAACCTCTTGATTCGGAATGATGAGTTCCGAGTCAAGAGGTTTTTTCATTTATTCGACCCTGAATGACTCTTCGAGTTCTGATTGGGTCGCATTGATTTCGAGTTCAATCATTAATTTAAGTCGTGCTTTTTGTGAGTTCAGTCCATTTGAGAAAATGACACCGATCTCTTTTAACTGTTGACCGCCACCTGTATATCCATAAACATCTTGCACGATTCCATTGAAGCATCGACTAACGATGACGATCGGCATGACTGCGATCAATTCGGCAATGGCATCGACGATACTCGGAGGGACGTTCCCTTGACCGAGAACTTCAAGTACGAGTCCATCGTAACCGAGTTGTTTCACGGCTAGTAATAAATCTGGTTCCATTCCGGCATATACTTTCAAAACAGCAACACGTTTAGAGAGCGAGGTTACCATATGTGTTTGCTTCAGAAGTGGCGTGTTGAATAGGTAAACGTGATCTTTCGTCACCATGCCAAGATTTCCGAAGTGAACCGATTTAAACGTATCGACGGATGACGTATGCGTTTTCGTGACGTTGAATGCCGAATGAATCTCACCATTAAAGACGACGAGAACACCTTTTTCACGCGCTGCTTCACTAACTGCGACACGGAGTGCCGTGATCAAATTAAACTCGCCATCCGATCCGACTTCGTTGGATGAACGCATGGCTCCAGTCAAAACAATCGGAACAGGTGCACCAATTGTCAAATGCAAGAAATAAGCGGTCTCTTCAAGTGTATCCGTCCCATGGGTGATGACGACTCCATCGTAGTGTTCCTTAGCAAGTTCACTTTCGATGAAGTGTGCCAAACGTAGCATGATGTCGGGCGTCATATGTGGAGAAGGTAAATTTGAAAAATGACGCGTTGTGATGTTTGCGATATCCGTCGCTCGAGGTAGTGAAGCATCCAGTGGATTGATGTCATTCGGTAAGACGTGACCAGAGTGATCTTGCGCCATCGCAATCGTTCCACCCGTATGAATTAATAATAATGATTGCATTCTAAATGGTCTGTGTCAAAAGACAAAAGACCTTCACCTACTTTCTATAGCATATTCAATTAGTTCTTCCATATTGTAACCTTTTTCCCTCCCGAAACAACGAGGACGTTTTCTTTTTTCCAAGAAACCTTTATTCTTATGGAGAGGAAGAAAGGGGGAGAGGAAGCGTGATTCAAATCGTTTTCTCCGGAGTTGCCCCAGGCATCGCACTCCTAACTTATTTTTATCTACGTCACGAACATGAATCAGAGCCCGTTGGATATATCCTTCGAAGCTTCATTTTTGGAATTTTACTCGTTTTTCCCTTGATGTTCATCGACTACATCGTTCAAACGGAGTTTGGTGGGCGTGAAGAGGTGCAATTGATTCGAACAGCAGTCACAGAAGAGTTTGCAAAATGGTTCGTCGTCTTTTATACCGTGTATATCCATCAACGGTTTAATGATTATTATGATGGGATCATCTATGCCGTAGCGTGCTCGCTTGGATTTGCTACCCTTGAGAACATCTTATATCTGATGGTGAATGGAACGGTCGAACACATGCTATTCCGAGCTTTACTACCGGTATCCGGTCATGCTTTGTTTGCTGTCATCATGGGTTTCTTCATGGGAATGGCGAAATTCTCGCCTCACCCGTATCGGTGGTTGTCCTTATCGATAACGATTCCGGTATTTGCACATATCTTATTTAATTTGTTAATATTGGAAAATGGTGGTATATCTGTTTTGCCAATCGTCTTCATGATCATTTTATGGACGATCGGATTATTTCAAGTACGAGGTGCCAACCGTTTGAATCGTCGATTCAAACGAAAAAAACAACATTCAGATGGCATCGAATAGAAAGTAGGAGCGAAGTAGGATGATGGAAATCGGGGATTTAGTAATGCTTTCGAATAGTGAA
This sequence comes from Exiguobacterium sp. PHA03, assembly GCF_041945985.1. Lineage (NCBI taxonomy): Bacteria > Bacillati > Bacillota > Bacilli > Caryophanales > Exiguobacterium > Exiguobacterium sp. PHA03. The sequence continues at coordinate 1,168,077 of NZ_JAUTYQ010000001.1, read as the reverse complement.
GATCGACAAGGACGGTCAAAAGTAACAGCCGTAACGAATCGATTGATTTGGATCGAGGCACCAAGTGAGGTCGCGACATTAAAAACGTTCATCTTGTCAGATCACGAAGAAGTTTCTTTTTACTTCTTTAAAGAAAAAGGTAAATTATTTGGGTTTGATACGGTCGTCGTGGAACGACAAAATGATCCACTTCGTGGTCAGCGGTACGCCTTAAAGCGACCGAGTGATGATCAAATCGAGCGCATCCAACGACGTCAATTCGTTCGAGTACCACAAATGCTCGATGTCGCCGTTCATCCGCATAAAACACAATTTGATCCGTTTACGACGGTGACGCTTGACTTATCGGCTGGTGGCATGATGATTTTGTCGGATCAGTTACCGATTCAAAAAGAGGAAGAGGTGGAGATGACATTCATTCTACCTACTGGTGACGGTATTTCGAGTACTTTAGATGTTATTGCTGAGCTCGTCCGTATCGATCGACGGGAAGAACGGTATGAACTCGCATTCCAATTTACAATGATTCCTGACAGAAGTCGTGAGCTAGTATTGCGTCACTGTTATCAAATGCAAATGAAAAGTTCAAGAAGGGGCATGAATCCATTCACCTGACCGCATTTTTTTGCTATGATAACGTTCGGAAGAATGAATCCCCATCAAATATGGGGAAGATGGAAGGATTGGATGGATGATGAAGAAGATTCAAATTGCATTAGATGGACCAGCAGGTGCTGGGAAAAGTACGATCGCAAAACAACTGGCGGCACGCCTTGACTATGTATATATCGATACAGGGGCTATGTATCGTGCCGTTACGCTCGCAGCACTCGAACAATCGCTTGATCTGAACAACGGAGAAGTGCTTGGCGAATTGATGAAATCGCTTGATATTCGTTTAACACCAGGCGAAAACGGGCAACGTGTCTTTATTGGTGATCGCGAAGTGACGGATGCGATCCGTTCCATCGAAATCACGAATAATGTATCGTTCGTCGCTCGTCAAAAAGAAGTTCGAGCAGCACTCGTCACGGCGCAACGAAAATTAGCAGATCAGGGTGGCATCGTCATGGACGGTCGTGACATCGGTACAGTCGTATTACCTGATGCTGAATTAAAAGTTTTCTTGACGGCAACTGTGGAAGAGCGTGCAGCTAGAAGGCACCGGGAGAACATCGCGCGTGGGATGGCTAGCGATATCACAGTTCTTCAAGAAGAAATCGCGCTGCGGGACAAACGGGACAGTGAACGTGAAGTCTCTCCTCTACGCCAAGCAGACGACGCATTATATCTAGATACGACAGAGATGACGATTGATCAAGTCGTTGTTCGCCTGATGGAACTAGCGGAAGGTGTTCTAAAATGAAACGTCAAGATACCGTTTATCGGATTGCGCGGTTTGTCGTCTGGGTCATAGCCAAAACAGTCTTCCGATTGAAGGTGACGGGGCAAGAGAATATTCCGAAAGACGGTTCCTTACTCATCTGTGCCAACCACAGTTCAAATTGGGATCCCGTCTTCCTCGTCAGTGCGATTCCACCGAAACGTTCGGTTCGTTATATGGCGAAGGAGGAGTTGTTTAAAGTCCCTGCCTTAAAGCAGCTGATGATTGCGGCAGGAACCTATCCTGTCGGTCGTGGTCAAGGGGACCGTCAAGCCTTGAAACGGACGATCGAGCTGTTAAATACGGATGAGACTGTTGGCATTTTCCCAGAAGGAACGCGTTCTGCTCCAGGAGAATTCACATCAGCACAACCCGGTGTAGGGTTCTTCGCCTTACGATCGAATGCTCAGATTTTACCGATTGCCATCATTGGATCGTATCGCCCTTTCAAACGAATGCGCGTCGCGATCGGAAAACCGGTCGATATTTCGGATTTACGTGATCAACGTGGTGCTGCGAAAGCGATTTCTGATCGAATCATGGACGAAATCAAATCCGTCTACTACAATCACGCTTAATACCTTGACAAATAGTCAGAATTGTAAGAAGTTAGAAGCAGGATAAACGCATTGACACGTGTCAGGCGTTTCTTGTACTCATCGTGAGGAGGTTGTTTTGGAATGGTCGAAGAAATGAAAGATATGCCTGATTTTGAAATTCATCGGGACCAGGTAGTTACCGGAATGGTCGTGAAAATTGAAGACAAGCAAGCACTCATTGATATCGGATATAAAACAGAAGCCATCTTACCGATCAGCGAAGTATCGAGTCTTCATCTCGATGATATTCGTGGTGTGTTGAACGTCGGAGATGAACTACAAGTGAAGGTCAAGAAAATCACGGATGAAGAGGTCGTCGTCTCAAAACGAGAAATTGATGCACTTAAAGCGTGGGAGCAAGTTGAAGAGAAGTATAAATCAGGTGAGATCTTTGAAGTTGTCGTGAAAGACATCGTTAAAGGTGGTCTCGTCGTTGATATCGGTGTCCGTGGATTCATCCCAGCGTCGCTTGTCGAGCGGCATTACGTCGAGGACTTCTCGGATTACATCGGTCGTTCGATTGACGTCAAGGTCGTTGAACTCGATCAAGAGAAGAACCGTGTCATTCTCTCGCACAAAGCCGTCGTTGAAGGTGAATTGAACGCGAAGAAAAAAGAGACACTCGAAAATCTAGAAGTGGGGCAAGTTCTAGAAGGAACAGTCCAACGATTGACAGATTTCGGTGCTTTCGTTGATATCGGTGGCGTCGATGGTCTCGTTCATATCTCGGAAATGGCACACCATCGTGTCGAACGTCCTTCGGACATCGTCACGGAAGGTCAGAAAGTCGAAGTCAAAGTACTTGGCGTCGACCGTGATACAGAAAAGGTTAAGTTGTCGATCAAGGAAACACAACCGGGTCCATGGCAACAGATGGAAGGGAAAATCGAAGCTGGGGATATTGTCAAAGGACGTGTACGTCGTCTTGTCCAGTTCGGTGCCTTCATTGAGCTTGCACCGCAGGTAGAAGGGCTTTTGCATATTTCACAAATCGCGAACCGTCATATCGGATCGCCTTCAGAAGTACTTGAAGAAGGACAAGAAATTGAAGCGAAGGTACTCGAAGTGCGTCTTGATGAGCACAAGATCTCGCTCTCGACACGTGTTCTCGAAGAGGAAGAAGGGTCTTCTGAGGACTATTCGGATTACTCGAATCAATCAGAAGGATTTTCTGTCGCTGACTTGACAGAAGACGATTCAGAGACGAAAGAATAAAGGATGACACAAAGCGGACACAAGCGTGTCCGCTTTTTATATGCGGTTTGTTATGGTATATGAGAGTTTGATTTGATACAATAGAACGGCTATGAAGCGAGAGAAGAGAAAGAAGGTGTTGGGATGGCAATTCCAGTCGTGGCGATCGTAGGTCGCCCAAATATCGGAAAGTCGACGATTTTTAACCGGGTGATTGGAGATCGGGTTTCAATCGTAGAAGACAAGCCAGGCGTTACCCGCGACCGTATTTACGGAACTGGAGAATGGCTGAATCGTCATTTTCATTTGATTGATACAGGTGGAATCGAAGTTGGGGATGAGCCCCTACTTCAAATGATGCGTCATCAGGCGGAGCTCGCCATTGATGAAGCGGACGTTATCATTTTCATGGTGAACGGACGCGAAGGAATCACAGCAGCGGATGAGGAAGTCGCGAACATGTTGTTCCGTTCGAACAAACCAGTCGTCGTAGCTGTCAATAAAGTGGATAATTTTGAGATGCGTGATTTAATGTATGAATTCTACTCTCTTGGATTCGGAGACTTATTCCCGATTTCTGGTACACATGGTCTTGGACTTGGTGATTTACTCGACCGTGTCCTTGAATTAGCACCAGATAAAGAAGAGTTGGAATATGACGAAAGTACGATTAAGTTTGCCTTGATTGGTCGTCCAAACGTCGGGAAATCAAGTATGACGAACTCGATTCTTGGTGAAGAGCGTGTCATCGTCTCGAATATCGCTGGTACAACACGTGATGCAATCGATACACCATTTACGCGGGATGAACAAGAATACGTCATCATCGATACGGCAGGGATGCGAAAACGCGGGAAAGTCTATGAATCGACAGAACGCTTTAGTGTCATGCGTGCTCAAAAAGCAATCGAACGAGCAGATGTCGTCTGTGTTGTTCTTGATGGTGAAGAAGGTATCATCGAACAAGATAAAAAAGTAGCAGGATATGCCCATGAAGCAGGTCGCGCGGTCATCATTGTCGTCAATAAATGGGATGCTGTTGAAAAAGATGATAAGACGATGAAAAAGATGCAAGAAGAGATTCGGGAAGAATTCCGTTTCCTTGACTATGCACCAATCGTCTTCGTCTCAGCAAAAACAAAACGTCGTTTACAAACGTTATTACCAGTCATTCAGCAAGCAGCGCACAGTCATGCGCAACGGATTCAGACAAGTGTCTTGAACGATGTCATCGTCGATGCTGTCGCTATGAACCCTGCGCCGACAGATAAAGGAGTTCGTTTACGGATTAACTATGCGACTCAGGTCGCGTCGCGTCCGCCAACGTTCGTCTTGTTCGTCAATGATCCAGAATTGCTTCACTTCTCTTATAAACGATATCTCGAGAACCGGATTCGGGAGGCATTTGATTTCACAGGTACACCAATCCGGATTTTAGCTCGTCAAAAACAATAATGAGGTGATTCAGTATGACCAAAATCGCTGTCATCGGAGCAGGAAGCTGGGGAACAGCGCTCTCGCTCGTCTTAGCCGATAATGATCAGGAAGTCATTCTTTACGGTCGTGAACAAACAAATGTCGACCGTATCAATGAGCATCATGAAAATGCGCAATTCTTGCCGGGCGTCGTGTTGCCACAATCATTGAAGGCGACGACGGATCTCAAAGTGGCGGTCGAAGGCGCAACACATATTTTGATCGTGACACCGTCATCTGCGATTCGTGCGGTTTCTCGTCAACTAAATGAACTATTGACAGAACCAGTCGTCCTGATTCATGCATCAAAAGGAATCGAACCGAAGACACATCTTCGATTGTCTGAGTTGATCGAAGCAGAGGTCGACCCGGCGAAACGTAAAGCGGTTTGTGTCTTGACAGGTCCTTCACATGCTGAAGAGGTTGCGTTACGTAAACCGACGACGGTGACCGTTGCATCGGATGATTTAGAAGAGGCTGGTCGTGTGCAGGAATTGTTTACGAATGAAAACTTCCGTGTCTACCTCAATGCGGACATCATCGGGGCAGAACTCGGTGGAGCACTGAAGAATATCATTGCACTTGCTGCGGGTATGACAGATGGTCTCGGTTACGGGGACAATGCCAAGGCAGCCTTGATTACGCGTGGAATGGTCGAGATGGCTCGTCTTGGAACGATGCTTGGGGCAAACCCAATGACGTTCACCGGCTTGACAGGAATGGGTGACTTAATCGTCACTTGTACTTCTGTCCATAGCCGAAATTGGCGTGCGGGAAATGCCATCGGTCGAGGAGAAAAACTAGAGACAGTGCTTGAAAACATGGGAATGGTCGTAGAAGGTGTTCGTGCGACACAAGCTGCATATGACCTAGCAGAGTCGAAACAATGTGAACTCCCAATTACTTCTGCTTTATACCATGTTCTCTTTGACGGTCATACACCGGAAGAAGAAGTCAAAAAGTTGATGCAACGACCACAAAAAAATGAGATCGAGCATCTCTTCACGACGAAAGATTAACGGAGTGGGGTGGAAACCTTGAGTCCAGGATTATTAAAAATGTGGATTTCGTTCGCTGGCATCGGACTCTTTGCGATCAGTGTCTTGCTGGTCACGGTCAGTCGGACGAAGTTGAAAGGGATTTGGCAGATTCTCGTGTCAACCTTGGCATTCGTTTGTTTCATCGTTGCGTCGATCATCATGGTATTTATCGTCATGGCGGGACCGAGCGCATGAAAAAGTGGTTCGTACTACTCATGCTCATTCCGGTGACGTTATTATCAGGTTGTCTCTTTCCGGACAGCCAGAAACCGTCGAACCGCGTGCCGTATCCGCAACAATTACGTACCGTTCAGGATGCCGTCGATGCATACCAGAAAGACACAGGTGTTTTGCCGATCAAAACGATGGAGGCAGATACGCCACTCATGGAACGTTATCAAATCGAACTGGGCCGTCTGATACCTCGTTATATGAGTGATCCACCAACGAACAGTTTCGAAGGCGGGGGAACATTCATCTATTTGTTGGTCGACGTTGAGACGAAGCCGACTGTCAAATTGATGGATTTGCTTGTCGCGGAAGAACTACAGAAGCTTCAAGTCCGAATTGATGCGTATCGCAAGAAGAATGATAAGTACCCATTTAAAGGCTCCATCGGAAAAAATCAGTTTACCCTTGACTATAAAAAGTTATTCATCAAAAAAGAACCGACTGTCCCAAGTCCGTACTCAGATGAAAAGCTATCGATCTATGTCGATGGTCAAGGTCGTCTTTTCATCAACTATTTGCCAGAGTTGAAGAAAGCTGTACAAACTGCGAAGAAAAAGCCGAAAGTCGGTCAGGATATTCGGTATTTGCTTTATGAAGATCAACCTTTTGTTCCTGCCTATTCTCAAAGCTACACGATAAACGAAAAAGGCGAACCTGTGTTTTCAGAGAAATCGAGCGAAGAATCTGAAAATTGAACGTTATTTACACGAAAATGTTGTAATAGCAACGTTTATAGGGTATGATTACCCTCGAAGAAGTGATTGGGAGGGGGTGAAAGTAATGAACAAAACTGAACTCATTCAAGCAGTCGTCGAAAAATCAGGTCTTACAAAAAAAGACGTGACGAAAGTTGTTGAATCAACATTCGAATCGATCACTGAGACACTTCAGTCTGGAGAGAAAGTCCAATTGATTGGATTTGGTAACTTCGAAGTCCGTGAGCGTGCAGCCCGTAAAGGTCGCAACCCACGTACGAAAGAAGATATCGAGATTCCAGCAAGCAAAGTACCTGCCTTCAAACCAGGTAAAGCATTGAAAGATGCTGTGAAGTAATCCGGCTACATAGTCGCCCGAGATTTTCTCGGGCGGCTTTTTTGTGGACATTCAGAAGCGTGAAAGCCCGCCGATTATGGTATATTAAAAAAGAAGAACGTCCATCAACGAGATGGCACTGGAGATCGGGGGGTAAAAGCATGGAACAACATGAGCTGCGCGTGGATGAAATCATCACTGCACTCACCACTAAACAAACGACACGATTGGCTCGACATGTGGATTTCCCTTCCATCGATCGTGAACAGATCCGTTGGTTGATTGATGTCGCTCAACATGACAAGCTAGATTCAGAAGCACTCGTCAAAGCGATTCATTTCGCACAAGTCGCTTTACGTCTGCATGAACGCGTCAGTAAAACATTACGCGGTTCGAAGGAAAGACAGCTTCTTGTATTAGCTGGAGATCTTTTCTCGAGCTACTTCTTCGAACAATTAGCGGGTTTGCCGAAAGAGATTCTTGTCTCACTCGGACGGACCATTCAACGTGTCAATGAAGCGAAGTGTGCCTTACACGAAATGAACTATGAATCAACGGAAGAACGGGTTCTCTTATGGTTAACAGCAGAGTTCGGATTAATGCAAGGACTCGCGGCAATCACCAAACGAGAATGGCTGACACGACAAGGACGGCAGATCATTCAACAACAGGCAGAGCAGCTAGATCTGGTCGCACAGAAATTACTGTTATCGCATCTCGAACAGATGGCGGTAGCATGAGATCTTGGAAAGGGTGAGCAGTGTGCAGACAAAAGATAAAGAAAAAAAAGTGTATGAAGTGTTCCAATCGATATCAACGAACTATGATCAAATGAATTCAGTCATCAGCTTCCGACTGCATAAATTGTGGAGACGCGAAACGATGCGCCGGATGCAAGTCTTCCCAGGTGCTAAATGTCTTGATCTTTGTTGTGGAACGGCAGACTGGACGATTCAACTGGCAAAAGCAGCCGGTCCGACTGGTGTCATCAAGGGACTTGATTTTTCAGAGAACATGTTAAAAGTCGGCGTGGAGAAAGTAGAAGCGCTTGATATGAAAAACATCGAATTGATTCACGGAAATGCGATGGATTTACCGTTTGGTGACAACTCATTTGATTTCGTGACAATTGGTTTCGGTTTACGGAACGTTCCTGATTACCTTCAGGTCATTAAAGAGATGCATCGCGTCTTAAAACCAGGTGGAACGGTCGTCTGTCTGGAAACGAGTCAACCGACGGCACCGATTTTCCGAGAAGCATATTCGCTATACTTTGGAAAAATCATGCCACAAGTAGGTCGTTTGCTTGCTAAATCGTATGATCAATACAACTGGTTACAAGAATCAACGGAAGTGTTCCTCGACCGTGTCGAACTGAAACAACTCTTCGAACAGGCAGGCTTCATGCAAGTGGAAGTCAAAGCATTCGCGGGTGGGGCTGCTGCGATGCACCTTGGGAAGAAGTGGTGAGATGTCACTGCATTCCATCTACCGTGATGTCACGAAGGAAGTTAATTTAGTCGATCGTTTTCTGATCAGTCATATCGCTTCGGAGGAACCAACGATTGATGCAGCAGGAAAACAACTGTTGAAAGCTGGTGGAAAACGGATTCGACCAGCGTTCGTATTGTTAGCCTCTAAATTCGGTGAGGCAGATCGAGATGAACTGATCCGTGTAGCAGCAAGTCTTGAGCTCGTCCATATGGCATCGCTTGTACACGATGATGTCATTGATGACGCTGAACTACGACGAGGAAAACCGACCGTTATGCAATACTTCGATGAAGAAGTGGCGCTTTATTCAGGCAATTATTTGTTTGGGGAAGCGATTCGGTTGATTGGAGAAGTCGGAAAACCAGAGCTGGTCCAAGTCATGGTCCATACGATGCGTGAAATTTGCGAGGGTGAGATTGAACAGATCTATGATCAATATGATTGGGAACAGTCGATTAAACGTTATATCAAACGAATTGAACGAAAAACAGCCATTCTCATTGAAGCAAGTTGCCATCTAGGTGCAATCGTTGCGAATTGTTCAGCGGCCGATACGAAAGCGTTACGACTGTTTGGACGAGATATCGGACTCGCTTTTCAGATTGCTGATGATTTGCTTGACTTCACAGCGAATCGAACGCAACTTGGTAAGCCAGTGGCAGAGGATCTACGTCATGGACATAAGACGTTACCCGTCTTTTATGGAGCGGAAGATGCTGCCTTTTACGAAAGTCTTTCGAAAATCGAGACGATGCCTACCCATGAAGAAGTTGCACCATTGCTAGCATTTCTTCAAACTTCAGGTGCCCTCGAACGAACACAACGAACGGTCGATCTTTACATTCGTCGTGCCATCAACCGGCTCGAACCCTTACCTAAATCTTCCGCTAAACGATCGCTCGAAGAAGTGGCGCGCTACGTTGGTAAACGAAAAGGATAAAGATTGTCAAAAATTTCTTGCTGTTCTTCTAAAAAGCCAGTAAACTGACTATGTAAGCGCTTTTCTAAAAGCATTTCATAGGGGGAACTAGAGATGGAACAGACATTTTTAATGGTCAAACCGGATGGCGTAGAACGTGGGTTGATTGGGGAAATCATCGGACGGATCGAACGCAAAGGATTCATCATTCGTGAAATGAAAATGATGAACGTCACAGAAGAACTCGCAAAAGCACACTACGAGGAACATGCGGAGAAACCATTCTTTGGAGAGTTGGTCACTTTCCTGACGTCAGGTCCTGTCGTCGCTTTGCGTGTTGAAGGGGCAGACGTTGTTGCCGTTTCTCGTTTGATGATAGGAAAAACAAAACCACTTGAAGCAGCACCTGGAACGATCCGTGGTGATTTTGCGAACACGATGAGTGAGAACGTCATTCATGGTTCAGACAGTATCGAAAGTGCGGAGCGTGAGCTTGGTCTTTGGTTTCAAGGACAGCCAGTTAATGTCTAATACATGAATAGTAGGACAAGCGGGGAGGGATTCGATTCGATCGAATCCCTTTTGTCGTATTCTTGTAAAACGGACTGACCGGATTGGTTAATTGCTTTTTGGAATGCCTATAGCTTTATGCTACTATAGAAAATAAGTTGAACCGGTCAAAGAAATGACCATTTGATATCGAGAGTGAGCGAGGTGTGCCAATTGGAAGATTATGAACTTTTCATACAACGATTCAAGACCAAATCAGGGATTGATCTCGGTCAGTATAAAGAAGCACAGATGAAACGACGGTTGACGGCGTTACGTGACAAAAAAGGGTACAGTACGTTTGCGTCCTATATGCAGGCAATGGAAAAAAGTACCTCGTTATACGAAGAATTTCTAGATCGGATGACGATTAATGTCAGTGAATTCTTCCGTAATCCGATACGTTGGCAACAATTGGAGCAAGACATCTTACCGGTCTTGGAATCACGTGCACATGGACGAATTCGAACGTGGAGTGCTGCCTGTTCGACGGGAGAGGAACCGTATTCCCTAGCGATGATCTTAAGTGAACGACTCGATTCGTCGGCTTTTACGATTCAAGCAACGGATTTGGATGAGCTTGTCCTTGAAAAAGCGAAGCTTGGTCGATACGGAGCTTCCGCATTGAATGAGGTCGTAGAAGCGCGGAAAAAGCAATATTTCATCGAGCAGGAGCAGACATTCGAAGTTGTTCCAGAAATCAAACGACTTGTTCGTTTCAGTAAACATAATTTGTTAGGCGACCGGTACGATACCGGTTTTGATTTAATCATCTGCCGTAATGTACTGATTTATTTTACGGAAGAAGCGAAAGCACATGTCTATCGTTCGTTCGTCGAGGCATTAAAACCAGGCGGTATTCTGTTCGTTGGAGGAACGGAACAAATTTTCCAACCAGAACGATTTGGATTAAAGATGAAACAAAGCTTCTTTTACGAAAAAATCGGTTGAACAGGAAGGGATGAAGCGAATGCGTTACATGACAGCAGGAGAATCGCACGGAAAAGGATTGACTGTCATCATTGACGGGATGCCGGCAGGACTCACGATTGATTTCGAAGCCATTCAGCGTGAAATGACGCGTCGTCAAGGGGGATATGGACGAGGTCGACGGATGCAAATCGAACAAGATCAGATTGATGCACGTGGTGGGATTCGCCACGGATACACGACGGGATCACCGATCAGTTTGTTCATCGAGAATAAGGATCATACGCACTGGACACAAGTCATGCAGGCGGAACCGCTCGAAGAAGAGTTGGAACGCCCACGGACATTAACGCGTCCACGTCCCGGACATGCGGATCTCGTCGGAGGATTGAAGTACGGTCATCGCGATTTACGCGATGTGCTGGAACGTTCTTCAGCGCGTGAGACAGCAGCACGTGTTGCCGTCGGTGCCTTCGCTAAACAATTACTGAATGAACTCGGAATTGAAGTATTCTCGCATGTACGATCGATCGGTGGGATTGATGCCCCTTGGAAAGATCCTGTAGAATATCAGGAAACCATTGATGCTTCACCTGTTCGCTGTGCCGACGAACTTGCAGGACAACGAATGATGGAGGAAATTGATGCTGCCAAAAAAGAAGGCGATACACTCGGCGGTGAGATCGAAGTCGTCGTGACGGGCATGATGCCAGGCATTGGATCCTTTACCCAAAACGATCTAAAGCTCGACAGCCGAATCGCGCAGGCTGTCATCAGCGTCAATGCGATGAAATCAGTCGGTTTTGGTGACGGGTACGAGCTCGGTCGTCGCAAAGGAAGTACCGTCCAAGATGAGATCGTCCATGATGCATCCGGATATCATCGACGGACGAATCATCTAGGTGGAATCGAAGGAGGGATGTCGACAGGGATGCCGATTCGCGTCCAGGTCGCGATGAAGCCGATTCCGACGCTCTATCGCCCCCTGCAATCAGTCGATATTGAGACGAAGGAAGCCTTCACGGCACAAATCGAGCGAAGTGATGCCTGTGCCGTTCCTGCCGCATCTGTTGTTTTAGAAGCCGTCGTTGCGTTTGAGATTGCGGTCGCTATCCTTGAAATGTTCGGAACATCAACGATTGATCGTCTTCAAGCTGCCGTTGCCGCTTATACAGAGGAGGTTCGAACGTTTTGATCGAGCTTGATATCCGGTTGAAAACGTCATATCCAGTATTTGTCGGAAATGGGGCATTAGCACGTTTATCGCATCTTTCGGCGCTGAACGAGGCGGATCGCATCTGGATCATTACGGATGAGACGGTTCGAGACTTGCACTTGCACACGTTGCAAGAGGCATTAGGGTCTATATCTCAATCAACAAGCATTCATGTCAGCACTGTGCCAACTGGGGAGCAGAGTAAATCACTTGCGGTCTACGGTTCTTTATTGGAAGAGGGAATACGTCATGGAATGACACGACATAGTATCATCCTTGCGTTTGGTGGTGGCATGATAGGTGATTTAGCGGGATTCGTTGCAGCGACTTTTTTGCGCGGCATCCCGTTCATTCAAATTCCGACGACACTCTTAGCACATGATTCGAGTGTAGGTGGAAAGGTCGGTTTGAATTTATCGCTTGGAAAAAACTTGGTCGGGGCATTTTATCAACCGAGCGGTGTCGTGTATGATTTAACGCTTCTTCAGACATTACCAGATCGGGAATGGCGGAGCGGCTTCTTTGAATTGGTCAAACATGGATTCCTCGCACGACCATCGTTTGCAGATACGTTACTCGATGCCTCGTTGGATACTATAAAAGGGCTTGATCTTGAAGACTGGCTCGCACGAGGGATTAACGTTAAACGGGATATCGTCGAACAAGATGAGACGGAACAAGGGATGCGTGCCTTCTTGAATTATGGGCATACATTCGGGCATGCCGTTGAATATGCGAGCCTGGGTCTGTCGCATGGCGAGGCAGTAGGGATCGGACTCGTCTTCGTCAAGTTTTTGGAAGGAAATGAGGAACAGGCGGAACAACTCGGACGGTTGCTCCACCGTCTCGGAACCGGATTGCCGGACCGACAATCGTTCGAGACATATCTGGAACTGATGCGTCGCGACAAAAAGAATCACCAAACTACGATCCGATTCGTCCTTGAGAAAGAAGGACGTTTTGACTTAGAGGCAATCAGTGAAGAACGATTGCAACAAGCGTTCAATCAAACAATGAGGTGTTTAGAATGGGATTAAGAGGAACAGTACAAGTACCGGGCGATAAATCAATGACACACCGTGCTTTTCTGTTCGGTGGGATCGCTAAAGGAACGACACATGTCAGAAATGCACTCGAAGGAGCGGACTGTCTCGCTTCATTAGAAGCGATGCGAGCGCTTGGGGCACACGTCGAGCGAACAGCAGGAGAAATTCGCATCACCGGTACGGAAACGTTTCAAGAAGCAAAGATCGATTGCGGAAACTCGGGAACGACGATCCGTCTTTTAAGTGGGATTCTAGCAGGCGGTCAAGCAACGTATGTACTCGATGGAGATGCTTCCTTGCGCAGACGTCCGATGAAACGGATCACGGAACCACTTGCCTTGTTCGGAGCGAACATAACAGGTGAGACGGCGCCGCTTCACATTACGGGAACGCCACTTGTCGGAACGACGTATACGTTACCGGTCGCAAGCGCGCAAGTGAAAAGTGCCGTCTTACTCGCAGGTTTACATGCGACGGGCGAGACGACGGTCATCGAGCCGATTCTATCACGGGACCATACGGAACGGATGCTGCCACAGTTTGGCGTTGACGTATCGATCGATGACTACGAAGATGGTCGACATATTCGTGTTCAAGGTCCTGTACATTTACAAGCGACGTCACTCGACATCCCGGGGGATCCATCGTCAGCAGCGTTTTGGTGGACGGCAGCAGCGATCGGGCAGGATAGTCGGATCACGACGACGCACGTCTTGATGAATCCGACACGGGTCGGTTTTTTACAGACGTTGCGCCAGATGGGGGCAAGTGTCGAAATCGATCATCGCTCAGAAGATGGTGGAGAGGAGACGGCAGATGTGACCGTCGAGACGACATCGTTGCAAGCGACCACGGTCGAAGGTGAACAAATCCCTTCCTTGATCGATGAGATCCCGTTACTTGCATTGCTTGCGACGCAAGCAGAGGGACGAACGATCATTCGCGATGCGGAAGAGCTCCGTGTCAAGGAGACGGACCGGATCGAGACGGTAGTGACGGCGTTACGGCGTCTCGGGGCGAATATCGAGGCGACAGATGACGGTATGATTATCGAAGGACCGACACCTTTGCAAGCAGCGGAAGTCGACAGTGCAGGTGATCACCGACTCGCAATGATGTTGACGATCGCGGCGACAATCAACCCGGAAATTATAGTGCATGGACGCGAAGTAGTTGAAGTCAGCTACCCAACGTTCTATGATGATTTAAAGAAACTTCAATCCGACCGATCTGAGTAAGAAATAGGCGGATGACAGAAAGTGGGGCGTTTGCCTTGAATGAACAAGTATTGAATGGCATCATCGAAGAACTAGAACACGGTCATACCTCGGAAGCCTTAGCGACACTAGAACAACTCGAAAAGACAGGGACGGATGAGGATCGCCTCGCGGTTGCCGATCTCTATATCGAACTTGGATTATCAGACCGAGCAGTTAATCTATTGGCACCGCTTTACGTCGAATATGCAGGTAACGCCGGAGTCGCCTTGTTACTGGCAGAATGTTATATCGATTTGGACCGGGAAGAGGAAGCGATTTCTGTCCTTGAGCAGGTCGACACAACGGACATGGAATATGGTCCCCGTTCTCTCGTATTACTCGCTGACCTCTATCAGTCACAAGGTCTTGACGAAGTGGCATTAGCGAAGCTGAAGGAAGCACGTAATCTCGCTCCTGAAGAACCATTACTGGCATACGGATTAGCCGAGCTCTACATGACGCTCGGTGCGTTTGATCAAGCGGTACCACTATTCGCTGAAATCGCAGAGCGTCCAGAGTTACGTGCTGAATTGCCGCTCGATGCCCTGTACGCGGAATCACTCGCGATGACAGGACAATTTGAGGATGCGATTCCACTGTATGAACGTGCTGTCGCAGAACGTTCCGACTTGCATACGCTGTTTGGTCTTGCGATGACGGCTCACCGTGTCGGTCAACACCAAAAAGCAGTCGAGACATTCCAACAATTGATTGCGCAGGATCCGGATTATACATCAGCGTATGTACCGTACGCAGAAAGCCAAGCCGAACTTGGGCTGACGAAAGAAGCACTGAACGTCATCAAGCAAGGGATGGAGCGCGATGATTATAATGACGAGTTACGGACGATGGAAGCCTTATTCCTTCTCAAACTCGGCGATCGCGCAGGAAGTGTTCAAGCGTTACGTGAAGCACTCGCTTTAAACCCGGAATCAATCGTCGCAGCGGAACGTTTGCTTTCGTTACTGGCAGAAGACGAGGATCATGAAGCAATGATTGAGACAATCTCAGCCATTGAAGAACATGTCACGGCTCCGATTCTGACATGGTACCGGGCGCGCGCTTTATATGCGTTAGAGGAATACACGCAAGCGATGGAGAACTATGCGATAGTCGAAGGCGCATTCACGGAAGACGCGCTTTTCTTGAAAGAGTATGGTTTTGCACTCGTCGAGGAAGGACGGCGTGAAGAGGGACAACGTCTCTTACGACGCGCTGCACAGTTGACACCAGAGGATAACGAACTCGTCGACTATGTTGAACGAATGGATGGATGACTTCACGGGAGAAGGGAGTAGGATTGAGATGATAGAGAGAAAGCAGCGATTCTTACGCCGCATCTTGACCTATTACACGTTAAAGCGACGGGAAGCAAAATGGATCATCGATTACTGGTTGCGTAACGAGGCAAAACTCGAGCAGGTACACTTCGTTCAAAATGCGACTTTCGCTCCGAAAGCCATCATCATGACGACATACGGATTCGATGCGGAACCGTTTCTTTTTAAAAAAGGGGACGTCACGACGCTAGATCCAGAAAAAGCGTATCATGACATTCGTTTGACATCGGAAGATATCTACATCGAGCTAAACTTCCAAGGCATGATGATGGACGATGAATACTTGTCTTTACTGGAAGAAAATCCATTTCGTCCGGAAGTCGCTGTTGAACCGCGCTTAGCAGATGAAGCGACTCATTTCATCGCTGTCACGGTCAATCGACAAGAAGAAGAACGGTTGGTCCGATTGATCGATGAAGCACTTGATGCACGCGATCAACATCGATTCCACTCCCTTTCCGAACAATTACGTCTCGTTCGAAATCAACTCCCTTAATCAAAGAACTCTATTGCTTATAACAGGCGATAGAGTCTTTTTCGTATGTGAAGATTTGTGCAAAATATGAAGAAAAATAGGGTGGAATTTCATAAAACGTTCACATTAAGAGAGCAGGAGGAAATGTGGATATGATACATTAAATGTGACGAATTGTAAGTAAGAAAGAAAGGGGGAAATGACTTGCGTTTCAAACCATCCGACGTACAGCGGACACGAAGCGAGCAAGCGTATATCGACACGCTAATCGTGCCTTTGCTTCCGATCGGTTTCGATGAGGCGATGCATGCTTATGCGGAATGCGCAGACATGACATTGACGGTGGCGTCCGAAGTCGAACGCCAGCTATCTGGACGGGCGTTGCTCTTACCTGCCATGACCTACATCGATGTACCGTCGATCGAACAGTTGGAAGGATGGCGTCAAGCGGCTGCTTCCGGGCAATTCCGTTTCATCACCTTCATCACCGCTGATTTAAGGTGGAAGGAGACTGCCGCAGAAGAGATTATCTACGTGCCACGTCTAGCTCTTGAGACGATGAGTCGTGACCAACAAGGTCAGATGGTCGGGAATTTTGTTGGACAAGTTCTCGAACAGTTAGGAAACCGTTGGACCGCGCTATGAAGCGGTTGACGCAATGATTTTATTAAGATACTATTACCATGTGAGAAATTTGTGTGAAGTACTGTCGTCTTGGGGCACAGCGTACATCACAAGGGGGGATCGAGATGGCTCAAAACGGGTCTAACGTAACACGTCGTCAATTCTTGACGTATACATTGACAGGCGTCGGCGGTTTCATGGCTGCGACAATGGTCATGCCGATGGTCAACTTCGCAGTTGATCCAGTCCTGAAGAAATCAGGAGCAGGCGATAAAGTAAAAGTAATGAAGTTGTCGGATATCACGACAGAACCAAAACGGGTCGACTTCAAGAAACAAACGCAAGATGCGTGGTATGAGTTCGAAGAAACGTTGTCGGCTTGGGTGTTCAAAGATGATAAGGGAGAAATTTTGGCCCTTTCACCGATTTGTAAACACTTAGGTTGCCAAGTCAGCTTCGGCGCAGATCCAACGCACCCGGAGCAATTCTATTGCCCATGTCACTTCGGACGGTATACGAAGGATGGCACGAACGTACCTGGTACGCCTCCAACGAAACCACTCGATGAGTATGAAATGCAACAGAAAGATGGTTACCTCTACCTTGGTAAACCAGTCGAAAGAGGTGCGTAAGCGATGATGCAAAAAATCTATGATTGGATTGATGAGCGCGTTGATATTACGCCGCTCTGGCGAGACATCGCCGATCATGAAGTACCGGAGCACGTCAACCCGGCACATAACTTTTCAGCTTTCGTTTATTGTTTTGGCGGATTGACGTTCTTTACGATCGTCATCCAGATTCTTTCGGGGATGTTCTTGACGATGTATTATGTACCGGACATCATCAACGCACACGCGTCCGTCTACTATCTACAAAACGAAGTCGCACACGGACAAATCGTTCGTGGTATGCACCACTGGGGTGCGTCTGTCGTTATCGTAATGTTGTTCCTACATACATTACGTGTCTTCTTCACTGGTTCATACAAAAAACCACGTGAATTGAACTGGGTCGTCGGAGTTCTCTTGTTCTTCGTCGTCTTAGCTCTCGGTCTGACAGGATACCTATTGCCTTGGGACATGAAAGCGTTGTTCGCGACAAAAGTTACGATTCAGATTGCTGAAAGTATCCCGGTCATCGGTGGTATCGCGAAGACCCTCCTTGCGGGTGGAGAAATCGTCGGCGCAAGTACAATCGCTCGATTCTTTGCGATTCACGTCTTCTTCCTTCCTGCAGCATTGTTCGTCTTGCTCGGGGCCCACTTCATGATGATCCGTAAACAAGGGATCTCTGGACCACTTTAAACCGACTATCATCTAGACAACAAAAAAGGGGGAGAACACGATGCATCGTGGTAAAGGAATGAAATTCGTCACCGATTCACGGGTGTCGATCAATAACCGGATGCCGAACAAGTCAAAAGACTATTCGGAATATCCAGGTCGAACGGAAGCGTTCTGGCCGAACTTCTTACTTCGCGAATGGATGGTTGGAGCGGTCTTCTTGATCGGCTTCATGACTCTGACAATCGTAGAAGCAGCGCCACTTCAAAACATTGCCGATCCGACGAATACGTCGTACATTCCACTTCCGGACTGGTACTTCCTATTCCTCTATCAGCTCTTGAAATACCAATTCGCTGCAGGTCCATACATCTTGATGGGAACAGTCATCCTTCCAGGTCTTGCGTTCACAGCACTTCTCGTCGCGCCATGGCTCGACCAAGGTCTTGAACGCCGTCCTGCGAAACGGCCAGTCGCCGTCAGCATGATGCTCCTCGCAGTCGTCTCGATCGTCTTCTTGACATGGGAATCTGTTCAAACGACACACTGGGATACCATCCACAAGCAAGGTGAGTTGACGATGAACGAAGGACCAAAAATTGATACATCGGCAAAAGGATACGAAATTTATTCGAACCAGTCATGTGTCAACTGTCATGGTAAGAACCTCGAAGGTGGAGCAGCAGCTCCAGCGCTCGTCGGAACGAAAAAGACTGAAAAAGAGATTTATGATATCGCAGTCAAAGGTGTCGGTTCGATGCCGGCTGGTCAGTTCAAAGGCTCAGATGCCGATCATAAAGAACTTGCGAAATTCATCGCTTCATACGGTGAAGGCGGCGAAAACAATAAATAAGCCAAAAGCCGGGGGAGCAATCCTCCGGCTTTTGTCGATGATGAGGTGAAACGATTGCAAGGAATATTTACTTTACTCCGTCATAAAGCCGTGCTTTGGATCGTCGGATTGATCAACTTAGCAGGCACCTTATACGGCTACTACTGGTATGAACCACAACTCGCGACATCGAAGTGGTACTTCTATCCGTTCATTCCGGATAGCCCAACCGCATCGCTGTTCTTTACGATCATCGTTTTTCTATGGATTTTCGGACGACGTTCCCGCTTGTTTGAAGCGCTTGCATTCGTGACATTGATCAAATATGGTGTCTGGGCGGTCGTCATGAATGCCTTGATGTTGAACGAACTCGGCACATCAAACGCCTACTTAACAACGATGGCACTGATGCTGATGGTGTCGCACGGAGCGATGGCGTTTCAGGCGTTGTTATTCAGTCCTTTGATGACATTTCGCATCAAGGAACTTGTTCTCGTTGCGATTTGGGTCGTTCATAACGATGTCGTCGATTATGTCCTTGGGCAATGGCCCCGGTACCCGGCGCTTGCAGAGCACATCAAATGGATCGGATACGGTTCTTTCTGGTTGACTGGATTATGTCTTTTGATGGGATATCTGTTTGTCGCACGCGATTCAATTGACAATAAGGTCGCTTGAACATAAAATAGACCTATAAACAAAAAAGAAAGGAACGATGTCTCGTGGCAAACTATTTGATTTATCTCGCGATCATCATGATCGTCCCGATTTGGGCTCAGATGCGGGTGCGGAGCACCTATAAAAAATATCAAGATGTTCCGATTCAGAGTGGGGTGACAGGAGCACAGGTCGCTGACTTCATCATGAAGCAGAACGGGATTACGAACGTCCGGCTCGAGCCGATTGGTGGAACGATGTCCGATCATTATGATCCGACAAATAAAGTCGTCCGGCTTTCAGAAGACGTCTATTACGGTTCGACGGTCTCAGCCGTTTCGATTGCGGCACACGAAATTGGTCACGTCATCCAAGATGCGACGGATTATAACATGATGCGTGTCCGGCACCGCATTGCACCTGTCGCCTCAATCACGTCGAACTTATCGTTCCCTCTGTTGTTGATTGGTCTATTCGCTGGGTTCACTGGTCTTGCGATGCTAGGTGTCGTCCTGATGCTTGGAGCGGTCATCTTCCAACTCGTCACGTTACCGGTCGAGTTCGATGCTTCGAACCGAGCAATGGCGCAATTGACAGATCACGGAATCATCGACGCGGAAGAAGAACGAGGTTCACGCCGTGTCTTGAACGCAGCCGCTTGGACATACGTCGCGGCAACACTCGTTGCCGTCGCCGAGTTCCTTCGTCTCGCACTAATCGTCTTCAACCCGTCAAGTGATGACTAAAACGAAAAACACGGATCGCTCAAACGAGCGATCCGTGTTTTTTACGTTTCTTTGATCGGAATCCGATTCTCATCGAACGTGAAACCTTCCCCCGTCACCTCATAGACATCATGCAAGGTGATGAAGGCATGCTGATCGACACTTTTAACGAGTGTCTTCAAGCGATTGATCTCGTTTCGAGCGACGACGACATATAATACTTCGAGGTCGCGTCCCGAGTATCCACCCTTCGCAATCAGACGGGTCGTACCTCGGTTCATCGTCGCATGGATGCCGTCCGCGATCTCCGTCCGGTGGTCACTGATGATCATCGCCGCTTTACCAGCGTAAGTGCCTTCTTGCATCCAATCGATGACACGGGCACCGACGTAGACGGCAAGTAACGTATACATTGCCTGCTTATAATCGAGATACGTCAAAGAAGCAACGATGACGAAGAAGTCAAAGACTAAGAACGTTCGACCGATCGACCAACCAAAGTAGCGTTTCGTCAGACGCGCGATGATATCGACACCACCCGTCGTTCCGCCATTGTTGAAGATGATTCCGAGTCCCACCCCGATGAACACACCTGCAAACAGGGCAGCAAGGACCATGTCTTCTCGTAAATCAATCACGAGTGGTGAATACTTCGCAATCACTCCGTACCAAAAGGAAAAACTGAATGTACCAATCAACGTATAGACGAACGTCGTTCGCCCTAAAATCTTATAGCTGACGAAAAAGAGAGGAACGTTCAGCACTAAGTTCGTGATCGATGGTGATAACCCGAACAGTCCTTTTAGAATCAGCGTGATTCCGGTGAAACCGCCCTCTGCCAATTCGTTTTGGACGTTAAAATGATAAATACCAAAAGCAAAGATGAATGACCCGACTAAAATCCAGAGAATGTTCTGAACCCGAATCGGAAACTGGAATGGAGGTGCCATTTCCGTGTGCTCCTTTCAAATCAAGACTCTTTCTCTAGGGTAACGGCACGGTCGGAAAAAGACTAGCTTTTCCTACGAAAATCAGTCGAAAAGTGATCAGTATGGTCATTCTGATCGATATTGCTTAGAATAGAGACGAATAGAAGTCATAAAGAGAGTGTGGTTTTATCATGAAAAAAGCAATTGGGATTCTCTGTTATCCATCAGTCGGCGGTAGTGGGGTTGTCGCGACTGAACTTGGTATGAAGCTAGCAGATCGTGGACATGACGTTCACTTTATTACATCGAGCATGCCGTTTCGGCTGACGGAATATCGACCAAACATCACGGTCCATTTGGTTGAGGTCAACCAGTATTCTGTTTTTAAATATCCACCCTATGACATTACGTTAGCGTCAAAAGTCGCAGAAATCATTGATTTATTCGATCTCGATGTGATCCACGCCCATTACGCTGTTCCGCATGCCGTTTGTGCAGAACTCGGACGAAACATGGCGAAGAAAAAAGGCGTCGCCGTCGTCACGACATTACATGGAACAGACATCACCGTCATCGGTCAGGACTTAGAGATGCAACCGGCCATTCGGTATGGTATCGAACAATCGGATGCGGTCACGGCTGTTTCTGAGAGTCTTGCGCTTGAGACGAATGCGACACTTAACGCCCATTACGACATCGATGTCATCGCGAACTCGATTGATGAGAGTGTCTATTATCCGATGCGGGATGAACGATTGAAGCGGCATTACGGTATCGAATCGGATGAAGTCGTCGTCATCCATATCTCGAACTTCCGACCGGTCAAACGAATTGACGATACAGTCGCGGCATTCGCAATCGCGGCAAAAGATCGGAAGATGCGCCTGTTGCTCGTCGGAGATGGTCCAGAGATGGGACAAACGAGACGGCGTGCGAAGGAACTTGGCATTGACGACAAAGTCATTTTCGCTGGTAAACAGGAACATGTCGCGCAGCTGCTCGCCATCAGTGACATTCATGTGTTGCTGTCGGAAAAAGAAGCGTTTGGACTCGTCGTCCTCGAGGCGATGGCAATTGGTGTCCCAAGTGTCGTCTCGACAGCGGGTGGATTACCAGAAGTCATTCAGGACGGCGTGACAGGATATATCGTTCCGACTTACGACGTTAAGGTCGCTGCGGCGCGCATCGGTGAACTTGCGGATGATCCGTTGTTACGAGAACGGATGGCAGAAGAGGGTATTCGCGATACTCGTCGTCGTTTTGACTCGAATGAGATCGTCCGTCGTTATGAACAAGTCTATGAACGGGTGTGTGCGCGTCATGAACTTGCTTGAAGGCGCGCATCATATCATTCAGACGATCGAACAAGCGGGTGGTGAGGCTTATATCGTTGGTGGTGCCGTTCGCGACATGTTACTCGACCGGACACCAGGAGACTATGATTTAGCGAGTTCGATGTTACCGGAACAGATCATCGACTTATTCCCTGTCGTCATTCCGACAGGGCTCGAGCATGGAACCGTAACGGTTGTTCTCAACCACGTACCGTACGAAATCACGACGTTCCGCTCGGAAGCAACCTATAGCGATCGTAGGCGACCGGATGCGGTGACGCTTGGCGTTAGTTTGGAAGAGGATTTGACCCGGCGTGATTTTACGATCAACGCGATGGCACTCAGACCATCCGGACGTGTGGATTTGTTCGGCGGAGCGCGCGACATCGAAGAGCGGATCATCCGCACGGTCGGTGAACCAGTCGAACGTTTTAATGAAGATGCACTCCGTATGATGCGGGCGTTCCGCTTTATGAGTCAACTTGATTTTTCGCTTGAGGAGACGACCGAGCAAGCAATCTTTGAACTTGCTCCGCATCTAGAGGCCGTTGCGATTGAGCGGATCGCGACCGAGTTTGAGAAGCTCTTACTTGGTCCAGGGAAACAGCAGGCGTTACAGGCGATGCTCCGGACAGGGATCGAACGCTATCTACCCGGCATGACTTCAGAAATCGTCGAGAGACTCGCCAAGCAATCGTTTCGGGGTGTTTCAAAGGATGCCGTCTGGACACTCGTACTTGATGCCGGTCTAACGCGCGATCAATTGACACGCTGGAAACGATCGAAACATCAAATGCAGCTCGCTGTGCGTTTAGTCCCTCTGTTATACCGACCGTTACAGGACTGGGATCGTTATCAATTGTCGGATGAAGAACTGGCGATTCTGCGGGAGATGACTGGAATGGATTATCCGGATCGATCGGATTTACCGATTCGCGGTCGCAAAGAGCTCGCTGTTGACGGAAAAGACATGATTCGTCTTGGTCTTCGAAAGCAACAGATTAAAGAAGCACTCTTGCACTTGGAGTACAGCGTCGTCATACGGTCTTGTCCAAACGACCGAACGGTATTGATGAAGGAGGTAGAGCGATGGCACACACAGTCCGAGAACAAATCTTGATAGCACTGCGCAAGCGGACGTGGTATTCCGGACAGGAATTAGCGGAGACACTAAATATTTCACGTACCGCTATTTGGAAACATATGCAAAGCTTAAAGGAAGAAGGATACCAGATCATCTCCAATAAAAAACAAGGCTATCAATTGGTCGATGAAGGTGACTTGTTGACACCGATTGCAATTGAGCACGGATTAACAACAGTGCGTTTCGGTCGACACATCCTTCATTTCGAAGAACTGGACACGACGCAACGGATCGCACATGAACAAGCACAACAGCAGGCGCAGGAGGGAACACTTGTCGTATGTGATCATCAGACGAAAGGTCGCGGACAACTGGGACGGACTTGGCATGAGGCGAAGAATGAGGGGATCGCGATGAGTTTGCTCGTCCGCCCGGATGTACCGATGCACCAAGCAGGTCAATTAACGCTCGTAGCAGGTATTGCGCTTGCGCAGTCTCTCCGGACATTCGATGTTCCGGTTACAATCAAATGGCCGAATGATATCTTGATCAACGGTCGCAAGGTAGCTGGCATCTTAACAGAGATGCAGACCGAGGCAGACCGGATCAGTTCAGTCATCATCGGCATCGGAATCAACGTGCATCATGAACAGTTTCCGGAAGGGATTAAAGATCGTGCTACCTCACTTGTCCGAGAATCAGGAAGAACTTTCCGACGTGCGGAAGTCGTCGCAGCTTTTTTGAATCGATTTGAACGACTATATACGCAGTGGGTCGAGCTAGGGTTCGGACCTTTCGTATTCGAATGGGAAACACTCGCTGATCGCCTACATGAACAAGTGACGCTACGGACACGTCAAGCGACCGCTTCCGGAACATTGCTCGGTATTGACGAGACGGGAACGATCCGGATTGAGACGGATGCAGGCGAGACCCGTTTCCATTCGGCAGAGCTGATTTACTGGGAAAAAGAATGAGGATTTGAATCAGACGGTTTGCAGAGAGCTTTTCCCGTCATGTATAATAAAGCCACGGATGGTATCCGCTCGTCGGAATCATACCGAATCGACAGGTGCCAGTTTTAGCTGTTTCAACTGCCTTGATCTTAACGGACAGGGACAGAAGGACGATATTCAATTATTCCGCCTTCTTTTCCGCATGCGTTTATTTTGGAGAAGAAGGCGTTTTCCTTTTGTCCTCCCTACACACGTAAGGAGAGAACACGATGCACACAATGGGTCCATTATTAAAAAAACAACAAGCTGGAGAGAAGCTCGTCATGTTGACGGCATATGATTATCCTTCAGCAAAATTATCAGAGGCAGCAGGGGTAGATATGTTACTCGTCGGGGACTCCCTCGGAAACGTCATTCTCGGCTATGACTCAACGATTGCCGTCACGGTCGACGACATGGTCCACCATGCGCGTGCTGTTCGCCGCGGCGCACCACAGACGTTCATGATCGTCGATATGCCGTTCGCAAGCTATCATGGTTCATTTGATCGCACGCTTGAATCAGCGGCCCGTATTTTCCAAGAATCACAGGCGGATGCTTTGAAACTAGAAGGGGCAGGGGAGATCTTAAAAACGATTCGTCGTTTGACGGACGCTGGGATGCCTTGCGTCGCACATCTCGGACTAACACCACAATCCGTTGGAGTTCTTGAAGGATTCAAGGTCCAAGGGAAATCACTAGAAGCAGCCGAACAACTGATTGCAGATAGTTTGGAAGCAGAGCGTGCCGGAGCGAAAATGCTTGTCCTTGAGTGTGTGCCGCATCCGCTCGCGAAACGAATTCAAGAGCTCCTCTCGATTCCCGTCATCGGCATCGGAGCCGGTGCAGATGTCGCCGGTCAAGTTCTTGTCTATCATGATATCTTGACGTATGGCGTCGGACGTTTACCGAAGTTCGTCAAAGCGTATACGGACTGGAATACTTCAGGAACAGAAGCAATCGCTGCTTATGTCAAAGATGTCAAAGCCGGTGCCTTCCCTGAACTTGCACATTCGTTCCAGATGGACGAGGAACTAATCGGTGCGCTTTATGGAGGAAACAAGGAATGAAGATTGTTCAAGATATTCAGACGTTACGAGAACGTCTAGCGGGAGCCGGTTCAATCGGATTTGTACCGACGATGGGATTCCTGCACGAAGGGCATGCCTCATTGCTAAAACAAGCACGACAAGAGAATGATGTCGTCGTCTTAAGTATTTTCGTCAACCCGACACAATTCGGACCAAACGAAGATTTGGATCGTTATCCACGAGACGCGGAACGCGATCAGAAGATCGCGGAGGCAGAAGGTGTCGATTATCTGTTTTATCCGACGAACGAGACGATGTATCCGCTGGATATGGCCCGTGTTACAGTCCGCTCCGGTGATGATGTCTTATGCGGCGCATCGCGACCAGGACATTTTGACGGTGTCTTGACGGTCGTCAGTAAGCTGTTGAACGTCGTCCGTCCAACGCGTGCATATTTCGGCTTAAAGGATGCACAACAGCTCGCCTTGATTGAAGCGTACGTCGCTGATTACTTCGTTCCGGTTGAAATCGTCCGTTGCCCAATCATTCGCGAAGCGGATGGTCTAGCGAAATCGTCACGAAATGTCTATCTTTCGGAGACGGAACGCACGCAAGCACCGGGAATTCAACAGGCGTTGCAACAAGCGAAACAAGCACTCGATCAAGGAGTGCCTGTTGAAAAGGTTCTCGAACAGACGCGCGCAGCACTTCAATTTGAGGGAACGACGATTGATTACGTCGAAGCTGTCGACTATCCATCACTACGACCTGCCACTGAACAAACGACTACGATTCTCTTAGCTGTTGCCGTGCAGTTCGCATCGGCACGCTTAATCGATAATTTACTATATACGAGAGGAGTATGACGATGTTACGCACATTCATGCATGCTAAACTACACAAGGCCCGGGTCACCGAGGCAAACTTACACTACGTTGGGTCGATTACGATTGATGAGGATTTACTCGATGCTGTCGGGATCCTTGAAAATGAAAAAGTCCAAGTGACGAACAATCAGAATGGTGCGCGGATTGAAACGTATGCGATTAAAGGGGCTCGCGGCTCAGGTGTCATCTGTTTGAACGGTGCTGCAGCACGCCATTTTCAAGTTGGAGATGAGGTCATTATCATGGCGTATGCGCAATTGTCGACGGAAGAAATTGCGACACATGTCCCAAAAGTGGCTGTTCTAAATGAGCAGAATGACATCAAACAAATGTTGTCTCAAGAAATCGCCCACACGATCTTATGAAATTTTAGAGACCCGATTATGTCAGCGGGTCTCTTTTTTGTTAAGATGAAGAATGAGATGCCATCCAATCATGGATAGGATGGATTAAAGGTGGAGGATCAGTGTTGAAGAAAAAGTACGTCGTAGTCGACCTGGAAACGACAGGTCATTCCATAAAGGCTGGCGATGAGATGATTGAGATCGGAATGGCGGTCGTTGAAGATGGACAGTTGACAGAACAACTGTCTGCCTTCGTCCGTCCGACCCAACCGATTCCTCCATTCATTTCCCAGTTGACGGGCATCACGGATAAAGATGTCAAAGATGCCGAGACGTTCGATGTCATCGCACCACGAGTTTTATCATTGCTCGATGGTGGCGTCTTCGTCGCACATAATGTGCAGTTCGATTTAAACTTCTTAAACGATGCGTTAGAAGAAGAAGGATACTTGCCGTACACAGGTCCCGTCATTGATACGGTAGAACTTGCGCGAATCTTACTTCCAACAGCAGAAAGCCATGCGTTGTCGCATCTGTCAGAATCATTGCATCTTGCTCATCAAGAAGCACATCGGGCAGGAAGTGATGCTTCGGCGACGGCTGAATTGTTACTTGAACTACTCAAGCGACTACATACGTTGCCGCTCGAGACATTAAAACATCTCAGACGGTTATCACCACGTCTATTTAGTGCCATCGAAGAGGAAATCGACCATGCGATTCGTTTAGTCGGCATCGAAGAGGATGAGCGATTCGATCGTTTTCGTAAAATCGCTTTGAAAAAGCGTCAGACAATAGAACGTTTGTCACATCCGCCCATTCTTAAACCGTTCGGACCGTTCGTTGATGAATTGAATGCCGTGACGTTTCCTCGTCTATTTGAAGGATATGAAGAGCGACGTGGGCAGCTCGAGATGATGCGTCATGTCTATCAATCACTTGATCAAGAAACGCCGTTACTCGTCGAAGCGGGAACAGGAACCGGGAAATCACTCGGTTATCTGGTGCCAGCAGCGCATTACGCGCTCGAACATGAAGTCCCGATCGTCGTCAGTACGCACACGATTCAATTGCAGGAGCAACTGTTTGCGCGTGATTTACCGCTATTGCGTCAATTGTTCGATACGCCGGTCCAGATTGCATTGCTTAAAGGACGAAGTAACTATATCGATTTACGGAAATTCGAGTTTTTCTTGAATGATCAAGAGGATGTCTATAACTTTACGCTCGCAAAAGCGATTCTTCTCGTATGGTTGACGGAGACGGAAACAGGAGATTTAGAGGAAGTCAGCTTACCGGGTGGTGCAGCGCAAGGCAATATCGGAATCAAGCAATTGATTCAATCCGATAGTCAATCGCAGCTTGGACGGTTTGATCCCTGGTACAGTCGAGACTTCTTCCAGCATGCGATTCGCCAAGCGAAAGATGCGACGATTATCGTCACGAACCATGCGTTGTTGTTTAGTGATCTGCAGTTCGAAGCAGGGGTCTTACCGAAAGGAAGCCCGTTGATTCTCGACGAGGCACACCAAATCGAAGAAGTCGCGAGCCATCATTTTGGTCTCGTTTTTGATGGTCATACGTTTGATCGTCTGTTCCGCCAACTCGGGTATTCATCTGACAAAAAATTATTGCACCGTTTGCTTGATCTGTCGGAAGAATGGGATATTGCCGAGATGGTTGAAGCCCATAGTGAGACGGTCGATGAAGCACTGACGACGTTGCTCGAAGAAGCAGACGGCCTACTGATGATCGTTCAAGCATATGGGCTCGAACTGGCTTCCCGCAAAGCACGACGGGAAGGAATGGTCAGCATTCGCTTTAAGCGACTTGATCGTTCGATGCGTGCCGTCCAAGAGAGTGCCAAGCGGGTTGAATTGGTGTTGCGGCGTTTGCGTCAAGCAATTCGTGCGATTCATAAACTGTTCCATGAACATCGGGAGCAAATGAGTTATCGGGAGCGTTCGCTCGTCGCGGATTTAAAAGCGATAACGGCACAAATCGAAGAAGCAGAGCTCGCGATCTTCGAGACGATGCTTGCTCCGCACGATGAGACGGTATCTTGGATCGAGACGTCCGTTAAGAACCGGAAGCTAACACGCGTATACACACAACCAATTGACATTTCAGAGCGATTACGACGCGATGTCTTTTCAAAACGCACGTGTATCCTGACGTCTGCGACGTTGACTGTCTCGAACAAATTCCAATTCATTGAGAACCGATTAGGACTTGATGCTTTTGAGACTCGTCGTTTCGTCGTGCCGTCGCCGTTCGGATATGCCGATAATGTGCGACTGATGATTCCGACGGATCTCCCACTCTTACAGGATGTGCCATTGCCAGAATTCGCGGAGACGATTGCGGAAGCAATCTTACAAATCGCAGAGGTGACGGAGGGACGGATGCTTGTCTTATTTACCTCGAACGACTTGCTACGACTGACGCATGAGGCGACGAAGCCGTTGCTGCCTGACCGGTTTACATTACTCTCGCAAGGGGTCACGCAAGGTTCACGGCAACGACTGATGAAACAGTTCAAGCAACTCGATGCCTGTATCTTGTTCGGGACGGCTAGTTTTTGGGAAGGGGTCGATATCCCGGGAGATGATCTCAGTTGTCTCGTCATCGTCCGCCTACCATTCGCGCCACCAGATCAACCAATTGTCCAAGCACGCTCGGAACGGATCGAAAAACTCGGAAAATCATCATTTTTCGAATACAGCCTACCGCAAGCAATCATTCGCTTTAAACAAGGGTTTGGTCGCTTGATCCGGACGACGAACGATCGTGGTGTTGTCTTCGTGCTCGATCGCCGGATTGAGACGACGCGATACGGAAAACGATTCGTTACGAGTCTGCCGAAAGTGCCTGTTTTATCAAAACCGCTTGATGAACTGACCGCAGAACTTGAATTGTTCTTGAATGATGGCGATTGAGTCTATTCAGATAAACCCTATCGCATTATAATAGATAGAGAAAAATGAGGGAGGACATACAGATGGATTCAAAAATTGAAACACTTGCGACCGTCAAAGTGAACCGCCATGACGATACGTATAAAATCGTCGACTTATTGAACCGGACGCTGAAAACGGAAGATTTAATGTTCGGTCTTGCTCTCGATGAAAAAGACAAGGAGCAGATGGTTTTCACCATCTATCGCACATGAAGTGGAAAGTCACGCTTGGTCTACTGAGTGCACTCCTCATCTTGGCTGTTCTTGGAACAGCTGTTTATCAGGTGACGATCGCTGAGGCAAAAGACCGAGAACAGAGCGTCGCGGAACAAGCAGAGACGCGTCTGAAAAAAGAACTAAAGCCGACAGACGTCCGGTTCGAATCTGTCTTTAGCGGAAAACGCCAATATGTCGTTTTTACGATGAAGCAGAGTGGACAGGCGGTACGGGCGTTTGTTCCGGAAAAAGGAACGATTGAGACACGACCGGTTGCTGATGGTATTGCCATTAAAACGGTCATCGCGGATCATCCGGAACTCGGAGATATCGTGTCTGCTAAATACGGTTTTGAGGACCGTGCTGTCATCGAGATCGTTTCAAAGACGAAGACAGGCTATGATTATTCGTATTACACATATCAAGAAGGATCTTTTATCAAACGATTACGAATTAAGTAAAGGGAGTGGGCGACATGTTATCGAAACGCGTACGACAATTGACACCATCTACGACTCTAGCCATCACTGCGAAAGCTAAGGCACTACGTGAAGAAGGTCAAGACATCATCGGTTTAGGTGCGGGAGAGCCCGACTTCAATACACCGGAATTCATCATTCAAGCAGCATTCGAGGCAGCAGAAGCAGGCGATACGAAATACACGCCGTCTGGCGGAACGGTTGCCTTGAAGGATGCGATCATTGAAAAAACACGCCGTGACTTATGGATGCCATATGAACGTTCAGAAGTCATGGTCGCTTCTGGCGCAAAGCATGCGCTCTCGACATTGTTCCAAGCAATTCTCGACCCAAGCGATGAAGTCATCGTCCCAGCACCATACTGGGTCAGTTATCCAGAGCAAATTAAACTCAGTGACGGTGTCCCTGTCATTCTCGAGACGGACGAATCGTCTCGCTTCAAAGTGACACGGGAATTGCTCGAGCAACATATCACTCCGAAGACGAAAGCACTTGTCTTGAATTCACCATCGAATCCGACGGGGATGGTTTATTCGAAAGAAGAGCTTGAGATGGTAGCAGATGTTGCAATCAAGCACGATTTACTCGTCATCAGTGACGAGATTTATGAAAAGTTGCTCTATAACGGTGTGACACATATCTCGATCGCGTCCTTACCAGAAATGCGCGAACGGACGGTCATCATCAATGGTGTCTCAAAATCACATGCGATGACAGGCTGGCGGATCGGGTATGCGATTGGACCTAAAGATATCATCGCAGCGATGACGAACTTAGCGAGCCATTCAACGTCGAATCCGACATCGATTGCGCAAGCAGCATCGGTTGCTGCGTATGCAGAGGGTGATGCACCGGTCGAAGCGATGCGTGTCATCTTTGAAGAACGACTTGAAAAAATCTACGCACGACTCATCGAGATTAAAGGATTGACGTGTCTGAAGCCGGAAGGGGCATTTTACTTGTTCCCACATGCAAAGCACGCTGCTGACATGTGTGGATTCGATAATGTCGATGACTGGTGTACAGCTGTTTTATCTGAAGCGAAGGTTGCCTTGATTCCAGGTTCAGGATTTGGTGCACCGGACTATGTCCGCCTATCTTATGCAACGGATCCGGCACGTGTCTTAGAAGCACTCGACCGGATTGAAGGATTCATCACGGCCCATACAGCCGTTTAATAGAGAGAGGATGTTGACTGTTGAAAACAATGATTCGGGATGTAAATAAATATGTAGGAGAAGAAGTGACGATTGGGTGTTGGTTAGCAAACAAACGCTCGAGTGGTAAAATCGCCTTCCTCCAACTTCGGGATGGCTCTGGATTCATGCAGGGTGTCGTCGTTAAAGAAACGGTCGGCGAAAACTTATTTAAACAAGCAAAAGGCTTAACACAGGAATCGTCACTTTGGGTAACAGGTGTCATCAAATCAGATGGCGGTCGGACAGCGATCGGTCATGAAATGGAAATTTCAAAAATCGAAGTCATCCATGAAGCGATCGATTATCCGATTACACCAAAAGCACACGGAACGGATTTCTTGATGGATAACCGTCACCTCTGGTTACGTTCAAAGCGTCAGCATGCGGTCATGGTCGTTCGGAATGAATTGATTCGTGCGACTTACGAATTTTTCAACCAAGAAGGATTCATCAAAGTGGATCCGCCAATCTTAACAGGTAGTGCGCCAGAAGGAACAACAGAATTGTTCCATACGAAATATTTCGATGAAGATGCATACCTTTCACAATCTGGTCAGCTCTACATGGAAGCGGCAGCAATGGCACTTGGAAAGGTCTTCTCGTTCGGTCCGACGTTCCGTGCTGAAAAATCAAAAACACGTCGTCACTTGATCGAATTCTGGATGATGGAGCCAGAGATGGCATTCCACGATCACGAGATGAACCTCGAAGTCCAAGAAAATTACGTCTCGCACCTCGTGCAATCGGCACTGAAGAACTGCCGTGCGGAGCTTGAGTTGCTTGGACGTGACTTGACGGTCCTTGAAAACATTAAAGCACCGTTCCCACGCGTCAAGTATACAGAAGCAATCGACATGCTCAAAGAGCAAGGATTCGACGATATCGAATTCGGGGATGATTTTGGTGCACCACATGAGACAGCGATCGCAAACAGCTTTGCGCGCCCTGTCTTCATCACGCATTGGCCAAAAGCAATTAAGCCGTTCTACATGAAAGAAGATCCGGAAAATCCAGACTTCGTTTTATGTGATGATTTGATTGCCCCTGAAGGATACGGGGAAATCGTCGGTGGTTCACAACGTGAAGAAGATCATGACAAACTTCTCGCTGAGATGAAGAAACATGGTCTTGATGAGACGGGTGCCTATAAATGGTATCTTGAAACACGTCAATACGGTTCTGTTCCACACAGTGGCTTCGGTCTTGGTTTAGAGCGGACAGTTGCTTGGATTACAGGCGTCGAGCACGTTCGGGAAACGATTCCGTTCCCACGTCTGCTGAACCGCCTCTATCCATAAGCAGTAAGGAAAAACATCGACCCATCGTCTCGACGGGTCGATTTCTTGTTTAGACTAGAGAATCGAGGAATTACGATGAATCATAATTTAGTGCAATTATTCGAGGAAGGGACGGTCGTCTTACCGAAACGATTGTTCACCGAGGCAAAACGGTTAGGCATCAGTTTTGTCGAGTTCACGTTGATTGGTCAATTGTTTGCCTGTCGGGCAGAGGGCATGGAGATGCCGTCACCGGAAGAGTTAAGTAATCGACTTGGACTATCCGAGACGGAAACAATCGAGACGACACTCGGTTTATTACAAAAAGGATTACTAGCGATGGAGAACGTCAACGGATCAGAACGTTATTCGCTTGTGCCGCTTTACGAAAAACTGATGGCACCACCGGAACAGGAAGCACCGAACTTTGATACGATCAACCCATCCGTCTTCCAACAATTCGAGCGGGAACTGGGCATGATGTCACCGTTTCAGATGGAGCAAATCATTCAGTGGTTGACGATCGAAAATATTTCGGAAGAGCTCGTGCTCGCTGCACTTCGAGAAGCGGTCTATCATAACGTTCGCAAGATGACCTATATCAATCAAATTTTACGAACGTGGGAACGCGAAGGCATCAAGACACTTGAGGATCTTGCCGGGCGAGGAGGCTGAGTAGATGTTACGGAAAGCAGAAATCGATCGGATTGAAGCGACGTTAGAAGAGATGTTTCCGGATGCATTTTGCGAGTTGATTCACCGCAATCCGTTTGAACTGGTCGTCGCGGTCGCACTGAGTGCGCAAGCGACCGACGTACTCGTCAATCAGGTGACGCCTGGATTATTTGCTGCGTATCCGGATCCTGCTTCACTTGCTGCGGCGCCGGTTGAGGAAATCGAGGACAAGATCAAACGACTTGGATTATACCGGAATAAAGCAAAAAACATCAAGGCACTGGCAGCACAACTCCTTGCGCAACACGACGGTGAAGTCCCGACGGAACGAGCCGGACTTGAAGCATTACCTGGTGTCGGGCGTAAAACGGCGAACGTCGTCTTGTCTGTCGCCTTCGATGTCCCGGCATTTGCGGTTGATACACATGTCGAGCGCGTCTCGAAACGTCTCGGAATCTGTCGGTGGAAGGATAATGTCACACAGGTTGAAGCGACACTCATGCGCTGTTTCAAACGAGAACGTTGGTCAAAACTCCATCATCAATTCATCTTCTTTGGACGTTATCACTGTAAGGCGCAACGTCCGAACTGTGAAGCTTGCCCGTTACTCGACATGTGTCGAGAAGGGAAAAAGCGGACAAAAGGATTAGCGACACCATAAAAAAGTGGATCCCTATCGGATCCACTTTTTTTGAGTCATCAACCATTCCAAGGGGTATCGGACCATTCACGACGCTTTTTCGTGATCGGTACTTTTTTGAAACCCCAGTTTCGGAAATCTTGGTCCGGGCTATCGCGGCGAATGTAAATTTTATCTTTGATGGCTTTAAAAATCCGGTTTTCGTCCCCATAATGGACAAACCGTGGTTTTACCTCGATGACACCACGACGGACGCGGGACAAAGGTAAGCAGACCAAATCGGCAATCTCAAGACCAGATTGGTAGAGGTCGCTGTCTTTTTCAGCAAAGATGAAGCCCTTGATTTTTTGACGGCTTTTTTCAACGTCGAGATGGACCGTTCCTGAATTGAAGATATCGAAGAATGCCTTTTGAATCAGCAAGTTCTGATAATCATCACGACTTTCAAGCACAACACGTGCACTCGTCGCTTCTGTCTCATCAAGGAAGGAATAGAACGATTTCATCAGATGAGCGAAGGCAACGACATACGGATCCTTCGGTGTCGAGAAGAAGTCTTGCAGCTTCTGTTTATCGACTTCGACACTGACGATCGTACAATCGATATCGACTAAAAATTCCGGTAAGGCAATCCAGAAGTGACGCAACATATCGATCGTGATCCCGTCTTCTTTTCCATATGGATGTTCGGCTTTTAAAATTTCTTTGAGATGAAGCGGAATATGTGGATCCTCAAAGACTTTTGCCTTGAAGTCCATCAAACGTTGACGAAGCGGACTCGGTTCGCCCGTCTCATCCGAATCGATGGCATATTTATATTCCATCAAGACACCTGTTAGATTGAATTGTGTATTCCCCTTAGGTGTTCCCGTCTCGTCAACGAACATGATGTATTTCTTCGGGGCAGGGGTTGAGTTCTTAGGAAATCCTTTGACATCAACGCCTTTGACGTTCGATTGTACCCGTTTGTTCAAATGAATCTCCTCCAATTGCACGATAATTACACAGTCTTTAAGAAAGAAATGCTCTTGATGCCACTTTACACGCTAGGCGACTGAAAAGCTATAGCCTGGCAAGTGAAACCGGTGAAACATTCCCT
The DNA here is from genome assembly GCF_041945985.1 of Exiguobacterium sp. PHA03. Classification (NCBI taxonomy): domain Bacteria; kingdom Bacillati; phylum Bacillota; class Bacilli; order Caryophanales; genus Exiguobacterium; species Exiguobacterium sp. PHA03. Next base: position 1,132,621 of record NZ_JAUTYQ010000001.1, on the reverse strand, counting down.
TATAGATTAGGTGTTCGACTCAAGGAAGATAATTCCTGTTTTTAATTATTATTCTTCGCCATTCATCAATCGATCGATATAGCGGACGGATTTAATCGTTTCATTGAAACGTTTCAGACTCGTCTTTGGCTGAAAGGCTTGGACAGAAATCTGCTTCAGTTGATCCACAGCACTTTCGACCATGCTCGGACGTAAGTAAGGACTATCTTGGGCATTCGTTTGCCACTGCGCAATCAGTTGATCTGCTCGTTCGACGAACGGTACGACGTCTCGATTGAAGTCATATTCGGTTCCGGCACGTCCTTCTTGATATATACGTTCGATCTCTTGTAATAACGGTTCAATTGTCATTGGTTTTTAACTACTCCTCTCGGCCGATACGGTACAATCACATATCATGGTACAATAAACGCGATAGGAGGGGAATCGTTTTGAATTACCCGAATGGGAAAAAATTTCAAAAGCCACTCGAGTCGCACGGAACCCGAATCAAGAAGGCACGATCAACCGATTCAACCTTTTCAAATCGTGGGATGACGCTCGAAAAATTATTGAATGAAAGTAATACGTTTTATCTGACTCATAATCGGGCAATCATTCACAAGAAACCCACTCCGTTACAAATCGTTCAAGTGGATTATCCAAAGCGATCTGCAGCTGTCGTCAAAGAAGCTTATTTTAAGCAACCATCGACGACCGATTATAATGGTGTCTACCGCGGAAAATATATTGATTTCGAAGCGAAGGAGACGACAAATAAAACGTCCTTCCCGATAAAAAATTTTCACCCCCATCAAATCGCACACATGCGTCAATGTGTCGAACATGGAGGAATTTGTTTTGTCATCATTCGATTCAGTCTGTATAATGTGCAATATGTGCTTTCAGTCGAGCACGTGTTCCCCTGGTGGGATCAACTCGAAAGCGGACGGAAATCCATTCCGCTGACGATCATCGAACGAGACGGTATCAAAGTCGAGACTGGCGCGTACCCTGCTATCGATTATTTAAAGGCAGTGGACGAACTATATTTCAATTCAGACACTTTTTGATTGAAGGAGAAGGATAGCATATGGAAAGAAGTCGTGTCGCACGTCGTGAAGAAACGAAGTCATCTGAGAAAAAGATGAAACGGACGAAACGTCCCCAAAAGAAAAAATCAGGTGGAGGATCCGGTGGGAAAGGTCCACTCTGGAAAAAGTTATTGTTGATTGCTACCGGATTATTTATCTTGATGATGTTGATCGGAGGCGGATTTGCGGCTTATGCGATTGCTACGGCACCTGAGCTTGATGAAGCAGAGCTTCGTGATGCTTTACCGTTAAAGATTTATGCAAGTAATAAAGAGGAAATCACAAAAGGTGGAACGAGCCGAGAATATGTGTCGATCGATGAAGTACCAGAAGTCGTCAAGGACGCATTCATCTCGATCGAGGACCGTCGTTTTTATCAGCATAACGGGATTGATTTCCGCCGTCTCGGAGGTGCCATCATCGCGAACGTCACTGATGGATTTGGTTCTGAAGGCGCTTCGACGATTACGCAACAGGTCGTCAAACAATCATTCCTCAGCTTTGATAAAACAATCACACGGAAAGTCCAAGAGCAATGGCTTGCGATCCGCTTAGAGCAGGATTATACGAAAGATCAGATTTTAGAGATGTACTTGAATAAAAACTACTATGGTCAAAACTCATTTGGCATCCAGACCGCTTCAAAAGCCTATTTTAATAAATCAGTTGATAAGTTGAATTATGCGGAAGCTGCAATGCTCGCGGGATTACCGCAACGTCCGACAGCTTATGATCCAATCAAAGGAGATCCGAAGCTAACGAAATGGCGTCAGACACAAGTCCTCAATGCGATGCAAACGACAGGCGTCATTACAAAAGCGCAACGAGATAAAGCGGTCAAACAACCAATTTCGAAATTAATCAATCCGGCGCCGAAGTCAACGAAGGATGAATCATATGATAGTGTCATCTTCGACATGGTATCAAAAGAGTTAGAAGATGATTTTGGTCTAGAAGGAAAAGATATCTATGGTCAAGGGTTAAAGATCTATACGTCGATTGATAAGCCGATGCATGACTATATGAACGAAGCGATCAAAAAAGATCAAATCGTTCAATTACCGGAATATGCTGAAACGGCTGCTACGGCAATTAATACGCAAACCGGAGAAGTTCTTGCAGTCGTCGATGGTAAAAATCCAGGTAAAGGAACAGCGCGACGAAACTATGCAAATGAACCCCATCAACCGGGATCATCCGCAAAACCATTCTTCGCATACGGTCCGGCCATCGAAAATGACAAATGGTCGACTGCGAAACAATTGACGGATAAGCCGACAGAAGTTAACGGAAAAGAGATTGGAAACTATTATGATGGATATCGTGGTACGAATACGATTCGTCATTGGTTGAAAATCTCGGCTAACACACCTGCCATTCAAACGTTCCAAGAAATTGGTGGGGATGCAGTCGAAGCATTCGCTGAAAAGTCTGGTTTGAAAATGAAAGACGATGAGTCGATTTCACCAGCTTATGCAATTGGTGGGATGAAGCATGGTTTTAATACGACTCAGATGGCAGGAGCTTATGCAACACTGGGTAATGGGGGCGATTATATCAAACCACACGTCATTAAATCGATTGAGTACAGTGACGGATCTAAAATCAAGTCACCAATCAAATCGAAAAAGGCGATGGAAGACTACACAGCTTATATGTTGACGGATATGCTTCGTGATGTCTTGAAACCAGGTGGTACGTTCCCAAGTGCTGGGTTATCGTTTGATGCAGCCGGTAAGACAGGGACAACCAATGCTTATAAAGATGTCTGGTTTGCAGGATATACATCTGATGTCTCGATCAGTGTCTGGACAGGAACAACAAAATCAGGAAACAACAATGGATCCGGACTCAGTGGTCCATATAACAGTACGATGGCACAGCAAATCTGGAAAGATTTCATCACGAAAACACGCGATCGAACGCCAGCGCCATTTGAACAACCAAGTTCTGTCCTCAGTATCGGAAACGAATTATACGTGAAAGGGACGAAGGAACCTGTCGTTGAAAAAAAGACGGTACCCGCTCCGACTGGATTACAAGCATCTTACGATGAAGACAAAAAGAGCGGTGAACTGACTTGGAACTACAATGACGCTGCGCTTCGTGCCAATGGGTATGATAATGTATCATTTGAAGTAAAGATGACAGATGCTGATGGTAAATCATCGACAGTCGGAACGAGTACGACGAATCGAATCAGTATCAGTGGATTAAAGCCAGGTCGCTCGATATTCCAAGTCGTAGCGAAAGCGTCAGGAGAAAAATCGGGACCAGTCTCGACGACGGTAACGGTCACCGATCCTGAAGAAGAAAAACCGTCAACGGACGAGCCAACGACGGATGAACCAACGACGGATGAACCGTCAACGGACGAGCCAACGACGGACGAACCGTCAACGGACGAGCCAACGACCGACGAGCCAACGACGGACGAGCCAACGACGGACGAGCCAACGACGGACGAGCCGACAACGGACGAGCCAACGACGGACGAGCCAACGACGGACGAACCGTCAACGGACGAGCCAACGACAGACGAACCAACGACGGATGAACCGTCAACAGATACACCGAATTCAAATGATGGTGCGAATGCACAAAACAATTCGAACGGTTCAACGGAACGAAACAACTCGAATGATAATGGAAATAATGGTCGTGGAAACGACGCTACGAATTCTACAACACCATAAGCACGACTTGTAAAGAAAGACAAGACCAAAGACGAGTAGATCGTTCTTTGGTCTTGCTTCTTTTTTTGTATAATGAAAAGTGGAAGGAAGTGAAGGCATGCAAGCGAAACAAACGCTCGTTGCATTTCTTGAAGAATTGAAACAGGACCGTTCATTCATGGAGCGGATTACGTATATGAAAACGATGGAAGCGACAGCGGGACGCTATGTCGATTTTCCAGAACAGTTACCGGAACGCTTGCGCCAAGCTCTCCGGACACGTGGCATCACTCAGTTATACCGTCACCAAGGATTGGCGTATGAACGCGTACAAGCAGGCGAGTCGACGGTCATCGTCACTCCAACCGCCTCGGGAAAGACCTATTGTTTTAATTTACCAGTCTTATCACACTTGCTCGAACATCCAAACGCACGAGCGCTGTATCTGTACCCGACAAAAGCGCTGGCACAAGATCAAAATAGTGAATTACTCGAACTGATCGATCAATTAGAGGCTCCAATCCGTTGTTTCACATATGACGGAGATACGTCACCGACGATTCGAACAAAAGTACGAAAAGCCGGGAACATCGTCATTACGAATCCAGATATGCTACATTCCGGAATCTTACCACATCATACAAAATGGATCGAACTATTTGAGAACTTAAAATATATCGTCATCGATGAGCTTCATACGTATCGCGGTGTCTTTGGCAGTCATGTCGCGAATGTCATTCGTCGCTTACGACGGATTTGTCGGTATTATGGCAGTAATCCCGTCTTCATCATGACAAGTGCAACGATTGCAAATCCAAAGGAACTAGCCGAACGATTAACGGAGAAAACAGTCGGACTAATTGATGAGAATGGTGCGCCGACAGGACGTAAACATTTTCTCGTCTATCAACCACCGATCGTCAACGCACAACTCGGTATTCGACGCTCGGCGACACTTGAGACAAAACAATTAGCGATGCGCTTCATCAAGAACAAGTTTCAGACAATCGTCTTTGCACGGTCTCGCGTCCGCGTCGAAGTCTTACTGACGTATCTGAGAAGTATCTATCCGCACGAGCTTGGTCCTCGATCCATCGAAGGGTATCGGGGTGGTTATTTACCAAGTGAACGTCGCGATATCGAACGACGGTTACGCCAAGGAGAAATCACAGGTATCGTCTCGACAAATGCTCTTGAACTCGGTGTCGACATCGGTCAACTGCAAGTGTGTATCATGAACGGCTATCCGGGTACGATTGCTTCACTTTGGCAACAAGCAGGACGAGCGGGGCGTCGGCAAGATGATGCACTAATCATTCTTGTCGCCTCATCTGGTATGCTCGATCAATATGTTGCGGAACGACCAGAGTTATTCTTGAATCAATCCCCGGAAGCAGCGCGACTTGATCCAGATAATTTGATCATTGCCGTCGATCACGTCAAATGTGCGGCGTTTGAACTGCCTTTTACGAAAGGCGAATCATTTGGAACGCTTGAGACGGAAGACATCCTCGAGTACTTAGTCGAAGAGCGTGTCCTGCACGAGCGAGGCGATCGTTTTTATTGGATGAATGACGCGTTTCCAGCACACGGGATATCGCTACGGTCCAGTGATCAAGAGAATGTCATCATCGTCGATCAGACCGAGGTACCGAATCGAGTCATCGGCGAGATGGATACCTTTAGTGCAATGACGTTGTTACATGACGAGGCCATTTATTTGCATGGGGCCGATCAATACCAAGTCGAGTACTTGGATTTTGAGGAGAAAAAAGCATTCGTCCGTGCAGTAGACGTTGATTATTATACAGATGCTAATTTTTCAGTCGACCTTTCCGTTCTCGAAGAAGATGAACAGTATGCAGAGGGAGAATACAGTGTTGCGCGTGGAGATGTCAGTGTTCGGGGGATGGCGACGATGTTCAAGAAGATCAAGTTCGGAACACATGAGAACATCGGGTCTGGTCCGATTCACTTACCAGAACGAGAGATTCATACGACAGGTGTCTGGTTCACCTTACCCGATCATGCACGCTCCTCGACGGAGCTTGAACAAGTGTTGGAAGGTGTCGCGAATAGTTTACGACGTGTTGCTCCGCTTTATTTGATGTGTGACGCTAGTGATGTCTTCGTCGTGCCGCAAGTCAAGGCGACACACACGCAGCAACCGACCGTCTATCTATATGATCGTTATCCTGGAGGCGTTGGTCTCGCGGAATCAATCTACAAACAACGCGGTGTCATGCTACGCGCAGCGCGTGATTCGATTGTCACATGTCCTTGCCAGGACGGTTGTCCTGCTTGTATCGGCATGGTCGGCGTAGCAGACGAGAAAGAACGAACGATTCAGTTGTTAGCAGAAATGGAGAAGGAATTATCATGAAAAATCGTCTTAGACGAATGCTGAAATCTACATCAGACGTCTCATCGGAGAATATAGAGCCTTCTGTCCTCGAAGTGGAAACGCTAAAGCCAACAAGCGGATGGACTGAAGAGCAACAAGCCTGGATTGATCGTGGGGCGGATATCTTAACATTCGAACAAGAGTGGATTGTCAGGGTCGACAAACGCTATGCTTTGACGGACCGGCATGGAGACCGGAGTTTTGCCGAAGTGTATGAGTCTTTACAGCTTCCTCATCCACCACTTGCGCTGGATGTCCCACTTGAGCAGGTCATCTTCTTTGATACGGAGACGACAGGATTGCGGGGAGCCGGAACGACGATTTTTTTACTCGGGTTTGCGCGCTTTGAGCAGGGAGGATTGTTGATGCGACAATATTTCTTACCGCATCCGCACTTTGAGGCTGCCTTTTACCATCACTTCCTGCATGATATCGGGGATGATGTCCGATTCGTGACCTATAATGGAAAAAGCTTTGATTGGCCGCAAATCAAGACACGACACGTTTTCGTTCGGGAACGTGTTCCACGATTACCGAAAGTCGGTCATCTTGATTTACTCCATGTTGCGCGACGCATTTTTAAAGGAATGTATGACTCGTATCGATTGACAGCGATGGAAGAGCGGATTGGATTCGAGCGGGAAGGTGACCTACCTGGTTTTTTGGCACCAATGCATTATTTCCAATATGTCGAACATCAGCAACCGGAAATCATGACGGGCGTCTTACAACATCATCTAGATGACTGTTTAACGCTCGTTGGACTGTATGATGCGTGTAACCGTCTTGTCACGCATCGGGCGGAAGCACCTTCTCCTATTCAAGAGAACATCGCGATTTGGTTAGCGGATCTTGGAATCCATGAAGGATCCCATGCTCATTTTCAGCAGGTTAAAGAATTATCAGCAGAAGGATGGCTACGCCAAGGGTATTTGCATAAAAAAATGAAGAACCATGAACAAGCTAGAGACTGCTTTTTAAAAAGCGATAGTTACTTGGGGTATCTCGAACTTGCGAAGTGGGCAGAGCACATTGCAAAAAATCCCGTGCTTGCTTATGATTATACGGAACGAGCACGACAACACGTCGAACGGCATCATTGGTTAATCACTAAAAAAGAACGAATATTAGCTGAACTGGATCATCGAGAACGTCGGTTAAAAAGGAAGTGTAACTCGTGAAAGTAGTCGCCATCACAGGATACAAACCAAATGAACTAGGCATCTTTGATCAAAAACACCCGGGTATCCGGGTCTTAAAGGCAGCATACCGAGAACGGATGATTCGCTTGATTGAAGACCGTGGAACAGAGTGGTTCATTACGAATGCCTCGCCTGGATGCGAAATCTGGGCATGCGAGGTCGTTCTTGAATTAAAAGAAGAGTATCCAGATATTCATCTTGGTATCCTCTTGCCGTTTTTAGAACAGGAAGCGCGCTGGAAAGAACCAGTCCAAGCACAGTATCTTTCGATTCTTGAACAAGCTGACTTTGTCGAAGCAATCAGTCAGAAACCGTATACGGATCCATCGCAGTTGCGTAATAAAACTGAATTCATGATCCAAAAAAGCCAAGGATTGTTGTCGGTTTTTGATGAAGAGCATGGAGGATCAGCGAAATTTTTAGTAGAGCGTGCTAGAATGGAAATGGAACAATCCGATTATCAGTTATTTTTGATTACACAAGATGATTTATCTTGGCTCGAACAAGAATTACAATACAATGATCAGTGGGAGTGAAGAGGATGTATAAGCCATTGTTGACAGCGGACGATATTTACAAAAAGGAATTCAAGACCGGCCTCCGTGGCTATGTCATCGAGGATGTCGATGGATACTTGGATCAAATCATTAAAGACTATGAAGGATTCGAACGTGAAATCGAGCGTCTGAAGAAAGAGAATGAGGCGTTGAAACAAGCACCTGCTCAACCAGAAAAACGGGAAGAGCGTCGTGTTGAACACGTTGAACCACAAGTGTCGAGTTCATCCAATTATGATATGTTACGTCGTATTTCGAATCTTGAGAAGGCGGTTTTCGGTCGCCCTCATCAAGACTAATGAAAAAAGACATTTCTGCCAATCGTCAGAAATGTCTTTTTTGATTTCCTTCTTTTTGAAAGAATCGTCATGTATACGAAAACGGTGTTAAGATAACTACTAATACATATTACAAAGGATGATGAATCATGTTACAAGTCATGACTGCTTCTGTTCCGGCACCACCACGCCGTCGCTTTTTTGCAAGTAAGCAAGTGAATACGATGACGCATGAAACAGATGCGCTCTGCAATGAAATCCGTCATGTATGTCGTTTTGATTGGATGTTATTTGAACGTATACGTCTAACTGAAACGATTATCATTCCCTTTGCTTTGATTGGTCCAAAAGGGTTGTTTCTTGTGTTGCAAAACGATGCAGTCGTAGAATGGATGACGGAAGAATCCTGTCATGTCAGCGATCCTATGCATGGGAAAAAGGTGTTTTCACCCCATCCGATTAATCAATCGAAACGAATTGTCCAAATGGTTCGAAAAACGCTAAAAAAACAAGGGATCGTCATACCGATTCATGGCATCACACTTTTTCCGAATGCACCACAGATGCGGACGGAACGAATTAAATTTCCGACGGGTCATACATTCAAAGATGTGCGAGCGTTCATTGTTTCAAAGAAATCCTCTCCTGTTCAAGAGCAAGAACGAAAACAAGTCGCGTTTTATCTCGCGCAGCAACAGGAATGAATAAAGGCAGTGAAGCGAACGCTTCACTGCCTTTCATTTAAATTTATCGTCTTGGTCGAGACGCAAGGATGTTCTCGGCTTGATCCAGGTCTTCTTTTAAGACATACACCGCTACGCGATCGTCTAAATCTTTACTGAAGCGTCGGAATAAAAACGAAGTCTTGACGCCGCGTTCGACTCGAATGTCTAGATCAGCTGCCTCAAGTCGAGCAGCATCCTTCAATAAATCTTCTCCTTTTTCACCGAATGCTTCTCCGAGAAGCGACCATCGAAGATTTTCCTTCGCTCGTCTACTGACGATGACAAGAAATGCCACAATCAGAAGAATGATCAAAATCGTTCGAATCAGTTGTATATCCATATCTGCCTTCACCTCATCTTCTATCATACCGAGTTAGCGCGCATAAAGTAAACGTTCAACATAACGGGCGAACGATTTACTTTTTAAACCTTGCTGGCGATACGCGATATAACCGTCAGGGCGAATCAAATATAGTCCGGATTGCTTAATGCCGAAGCGTCGTGCGAGTTCGCCACCTTGATCGACGACGCCATCCTCTTTAAGGGATTGATGGATGGGTACTGTCTCAAATAGATCTGGATAGGTATAGGCGAGTTCCTTAAATGGCTCAAGAAGATCGTCAGTTGCGTTTTTTGGTAAGAACAACAGTAATAAGAAATTTCGATCCGCGCGACGTAACAAGAGTTCATTTTTTTTCGTCCGCGGATGTACGACTTCACTGTAGGGCATCGGTTCACCCGGCTTAGGTGTCAATGGACTGAAGTGTCCTTGCGTGACAAAGGTCAGGCTTGCTGGGTAGTGACTGTTGAGTTGAGCAATTCGATTTGTCACGAAATGATGTAAGGGTGCGATCTTGAGACTATTTCGAATGACTTTTTCTTGTAGAGGCAACAAAAACGGAATGTTGATCTGCAAGAGTTCGGTTGCTAAATTCGTTGATCGTAAGATACCTTGTGCCGCTTCGCGGCGTTCGACACTGTAAGAATCAAGCAACGGAAAACTCGCTTTGAACTGATGCACACACCAAAGTTTCCAAGCAAGGTTCATCGCATCAGCAATCCCTGTATTCATTCCTTGACCACCGACAGGGGAATTGATGTGTGCCGCATCCCCAATCAAATAAATTCGATGGTGACCAAATTTCTCGATAATTCGATTATGGACACGGAACATGGAATACCAATGGACTTTTTTTAGCTCGAACGGTACTTTGGCTCGATTTTGTAAAAAATCATCAATCGCTTTATGATCAGTCGGAACAGGTCCGCTCGTTAGATTGCCCGTAATGCGGAATAAATTCGACTGAAGTGGGAAAGACTCGATGACCCCATGATCAGAGAAGAAAATGTGGACCTCTTCGGAAGAGAGTGGCCAGTCGACTTCGATATCGGCCAATGCCCACGACTCTTTGAACGATTTTCCGCTAAATGGAAGTCCAAGTTCTCGACGAACAAAGCTATTCGCGCCATCAGCTCCGATGATAAAGGAAGCATCTACCGTCTCTGTCTCTCCTTTATGTTGTAAGGTAGCAGTAACGAACGTTGGGAATTGAGCGAATCCTGTTAATTCCGTCTCTCGTTCAACGGTATGTCCGTAAGTGGCGAGTCGTGCTTCGAGAATCCGTTCCGTCTCACTTTGAGGCAAGAGCGTAACAAACGGAAAAGGTGTATTTAAATCAGTAAAATCAAGCTTTGCCTGCCATGCACCATTAACATAGAGGTTTCCTTGATTGATTTTAATCGCATTTTCCATTAAATCTTCTGCCACGCCAAGTCTTGCGAACAATTCAAGGGAACGTGCTTGAATGCCGATGGCTTTGGAGACGACAGATGGTCCACTTGCACGTTCGACGATGCGGAAGGATAATCCATAGCGCGAGAGTGCGAGTGCGAGTGTTAAACCGGTTGGTCCGGCACCAATAATGAGGACATCTAATTTTTTATTCACGGATAACCCCCCTTAATTTACATCTTAGCCAAAACTCGTTACCATTAAACTATTGATGACACGCTCGACGTGTGAAAGGATGAAACTTGTGAACGAACAACTTTTTACGACAGAACGATTGATTGCGAATTTTAAGGAATATATCCGTCAGAACGAGGCTCATCTGACAAAGCGCAATGCTTTAAACGCCTACTACAAGACGGTAGCGGGATCGATTTTATCGGACCGGATCGCTAAAAATGCGGATCTGATCGTTCGTATGCGCCATCTTGAAGAAGCGTATCATCATGTTGCACAAGAAGGGCGATGAAGCAGGTGAACTTAGCCGATATCCGAAAACACTATGTAGATTCAGAAGAACGTTTACCTCGACATGCAGCAGCCGTACTCGTTCCTTTGGTTGAACAGGATGGCGAAGTCTATCTGTTATTTCAAGTACGAGCCAAAACCCTACGTTCGCAACCAGGCGAAATCGCTTTTCCGGGTGGTCGGATCGATATCGGTGAATTACCGAAAGCAGCAGCCATCCGTGAAACGGTTGAAGAATTAAATGTTAGTGCTTCCGAGATTGAAGTGATTGGAACGCTCGAACCACTCGTGACACCAAACCGGTCAATTATTTATCCGTATCTTGGTATTCTACATGCAACGGATTTTAATCCTTCACCGGCAGAAGTCGATCATGTCTTTCTCGTATCCTTGACAGAATTGATGACTTCTAAACCAATCAAAGGGGATATGGAGTGGCGGATACGCCCTGGTAAGGAAGTGCCGACCGAACGAATGGCGAATCGAGAAGCATATCTTGATCGTACGTATACAGTCACGGAGCATTTCTATGAGCACGGGGATTATCTAATTTGGGGATTAACCGCTAAAATCTTGCGCCAGTTCTTAGCTCAATTGACGCGTGACTAGCTTTTTTGGTCGTTATTTTATATGATTAACTGTAATTGAACGTGTCAGGAGATGAGTCAAATGGAAGAAACAGAAGAGTTATTCGATTATATCGTTGGTGATATGGTAAAAACAAAAGAAGGCTGGGTTGCGGAAGTAACAGCTGTATTGACAAATACGGTCGTCGGTGATGTATCCCATACGAAAAACTTTGAGGCACTCGGCTTAGAATTTGAAAAACAAGTCTTGTTAAAGTCAGAGATCGAATTGTTAGAACGTAAAACAAAATAATACATGAAAGCATACCAAGCTACTATGGTGTGCTTTTTTTATGTTCATTCAAAAAAATGAATAATAATGAAATATGATATTGGCTGGAGTGTTGTTAGGTCAATCGAAATGACTGAAAACATCGAAAAGATACATTTATTACAAAAGAGTAACAAAAGATAAATCGTAACAGAACGGTTACAAAATATAAAAACGTTGCTATACAACGAATGAGAGCGTTTTTTGTAAGCGTGTAACCATTTCGTTACTTTTTGACAGATATATTTCAAATCATGGTGTTCGCTTTTCAAACGGTTTGTCGCCGTGATACGGTGTGCGGGTCGTAAAACGGCGAGAAAGGTTGGCACCAACATGAAACGAACATCATTCCTATTATCCCTCTGTTTAGCGGGATTCATATTTATTCTTTTGCCGCATCATGAAGCTTCAGCGGCACAAATCGGGATTGGAACAGAGAAGACGATCGTACAAAATCCGTTAGAGATGAAACGTCAAGCTGCTCAAAAAAAGCGGGAACAAGCTGAGGCAAAAAAGCGAGCTCGATTACAAGCCGTAGCCAAACAAAAAGCAGAAGCGGAGCAGAAAGCAAATGCAAATGCTAAAAAGAGAGCTAGACAAGCTGCGAAGCAAAGCCGGAAGCAAGTGAAGACGGATCGTTCATCAAAACGTACGGTAACATTTGAAACGACAGCGTATACGACAAATCCAGAAAACAATGGAAGCCGCTTGTATAATGGTCGTGCCTTAACGGCATCAGGTTATGACGTCACGAATACGATTACATATGAAGGTCGTCGGATCGTGGCTGTTGATCCATCTATCGTGCCGCTTGGAACAAAAGTTCATGTAGAAGGTTTTGGTGACGCAATCGCACTCGATACAGGTGGTGCGATTCGTGGAAGAATCATGGACCTTCTAGTAGGATCAAAACAAGAAGCACTAGAATGGGGACGCCGCCAAGTGACAGTAACGTTCGAATAAATGAATATCGAGACTAGACGATGGGTAAACTCCATCGTCTTTTTTGTGTTAGTAAAGATGAATCAGTATTCGGTTGTAAAACAAATTGTTTAGGAAACAAGAGATCAATTGGTCAAAATAGGTTTTAGAATACGAGAGAAAGGGGAATTTTACAAAGATAATAAACAGGGGAAACGAGGGATGAGGAGTGATTGAGTTCAAAGATGTCGGCAAAACGTATGCGGATGGAACAAAAGCGGTGCAACACGTTAACTTCACCGTTGATCAGGGTGAGATTTTTTGTTTGATTGGTCCATCGGGTTGCGGAAAAACAACAACGATGAAGATGGTCAATCGATTGATCGATCATACAGAAGGTCAAATTTGGATCGACGGTGAGCCGATCATGTCAATCAACGAACATGAATTGCGGCGGCGAATCGGTTACGTCTTACAACAGATTGCCCTCTTTCCACATATGACGATCGAAGAAAATGTCAGTGTCGTGCCAGAATTATTAAAGTGGGACAAAGAAAAGGTGGCGCGTCGAGTCGATGAATTATTCCGTCTGACAGGTTTAAACACATCGCTTAAGAAGAAATATCCGAGTGAACTTTCGGGGGGGCAACAACAACGTGTCGGTGTCATGCGTGCGCTCGCAGCAGAGCAAGATGTCATCTTGATGGATGAACCTTTCTCCGCCCTTGATCCAATTTCACGTGAACAATTACAAAATGATTTGTTGCATCTAAACGAAGAGCTTGGAAAAACAATTTTATTCGTTACGCACGATATGAACGAGGCATTAAAACTGGGCAGTCGCATTTGTCTGATGAATGCTGGGGAGATTGCTTTCATCGGAACAAAGGAAGAAGTACTAGCGAGTAATGATCCATTTGTTCAAGAGTTCATGCGTCAAGTTAGGGGGAAAGTCGAATGAACGGCTTGATTGAAACGTATCAAGATCGGAAAAGTGAATTGCTTCAAGCGTTAATTGAGCATATTCAACTATCGGTCATTTCGTTACTTATCGCATGTATCATCGCCATTCCGCTTGGGATCTACTTATCACGGAATAAACGTCTGAGTGAGTGGTCGATTGGTGTGACTTCCGTCATTCAAACGATTCCATCATTAGCGCTACTTGGTCTGATGATTCCACTTGTCGGAATTGGTACAGTCCCGTCTATCATTGCACTTGTTCTCTATTCTTTATTACCAATCGTTCGTAATACCTACACAGGTCTCGCCGAAGTCGATCCTTCAATCAAAGAGGCGGCACGCGCATGTGGGATGACCCCGATGCAAAGTCTATGGAAAGTTGAACTTCCGTTAGCTTTGCCTGTCATGATGGCCGGAATTCGAACGGCGATGGTATTGATCATTGGTACGGCAACGATTGCCGCTTTGATCGGTGCTGGTGGACTAGGGTCGATCATTCTCCTTGGAATTGACCGTAATGATAACTATCTCCTTTTGCTTGGTGCGATTCCTGCAGCTCTCCTTGCTCTTCTATTTGACGGTTTACTACGCCAAACGGAAGTCGCAACTCGTAAGCGGCAGACGGCACGTCTCGTGACGGCAGTCGTCTTAATGGTCGCAATCGTCATCGCACCTTTCGCATTCGGCCGTAGCGAACGACCAGATCTCGTCGTTGCCGGAAAACTGGGCGTGGAACCGGAAATCTTAATGAATATGTATAAAATCATCATCGAAGATGAGACTGATTTAAAGGTTCAAGTCAAACCAAACTTCGGGAAGACGACATTCGTTTATAAAGCACTCGAGTCAGGAGACATTGATGCTTATCCAGAATTCACAGGAACGGTGCTCGCTAGTTTGACGAATGAAAAACCAAAATCAAACGATGCAAAAGAAGTATACGAACAGGCGAAAACCGGTCTAAAAAAACAAGATTTGACCTTATTGCCACCAATGAACTATAACAACACCTATGCTGTAGCCGTTCCGAAGAAATTAGCGGAACGCTACGATTTAAAGACGATTTCTGATTTAAAACAGGTCGCGAATCAACTGACGGCTGGATTTACATTAGAATTCAAGGATCGCCAAGATGGTTATAAAGGAATCCAAGATAAATATGATGTCAATTTCAATAAGGTCGTCACGATGGAACCGAAATTGCGTTATAAAGCGATTGAATCTGGTGAAATCGATGTCATTGATGCGTACTCGACCGATCCAGAGATTGCGAAATACGACATGCTTGTTCTAAAAGACGATCAGCAATTATTCCCACCGTACGAAGGAGCACCTTTACTTCGTCAAGAGACAATCGATGAGTATCCAGAGGTAAAACAAGCGCTTGAGCAATTATCGGGTAAGATTTCCGATGAAGAGATGTCGAAAATGAACGAAGCTGTCGCGTATGGTGGAAAAACTGCAAATGCGGTCGCCCGCGATTACTTGAAGAAGGAAGGCATCATCCAATGAAACTATTACTGATCAGTAACCCGACAGCCGGTACGAATGGTACAGGATTACTTGGAGAAGTCATCGAACCGTTAAGTACGTTGTTCGACGAGATCGTCATTCGAAATACAAAACAAGCAGGAGATGCGATGCATTTTGCGGAAGAATCATCCGCGTTTGACGCTGTCGTCGTCATCGGTGGAGATGGGACGGTCTTTGAGACGATCAATGGTGTAGCGAAATTAGAAAATCGCCCGATACTTGGCATTATTCCTGGAGGTACGTGTAATGATTTTGCACGAACACTTGGCTTACCGATGGCGCCACGGCTTGCAGCAGAAGCAATTGCTATGCAACATGTCGTTCAAGTCGACCTTGGGCAAGTCGGAGATAGCTATTTCTTGAACTTTCTCGGTGTCGGTCTCGTCGCCGAAGCATCGATTGGGATCGATACAGAAGAAAAAGCGCGTCTTGGGAAGATGGGGTATTATTTATCGACGATTCGCTCGAGTTTAGAAGCAAAACCATTCGAATATGAATTAATTTTAGATGAAGGTCGTCATATGACAGGTGAAGCAGTGTTGATTCTGGCAGCAAATGGAGAATCACTGGGTGGAATCGAGACGAATTTGTCGGATGGAGCTTATAATGATGGAAAACTAGATTTGGTAATTGTTGATGAGGTAAATCTGACGACAATCCGGGACGTCATCCTTCAAAAAATTGGTCTCGCCAATGATCCATCTTTTACCCATATCTTGACGAGCGGATTTCAATTAAAGACAAAAGAAGCAAAAGTCATTGATACAGATGGTGAAAAAGCCATCCATACGCCAATTACCGTCAAAGTGTTACCGGAATATCTTCGAATGTATGGTGGCACTGATTAATACAAATTGAGTCGAGAGAAGGTCGAGATAATATTCGACCTTCTTTTTTATTTTCATGCAATGCGTATATGCGGTTATGCTTTGACGCTTTAAAGAAAATATTTGATAAAGGATGACTTTCATGATTTCTTTCTGTACAATGAAAAAGTATTTTGAAAAGGAGGTGGAGCACCATGAAAGGAAACGCATGGGCTTCAAAAGTTGGATTTATTTTAGCAGCAGCGGGATCCGCCATTGGTCTGGGGGCCATTTGGAAATTCCCGTATACGACTGGAACAAACGGAGGGGGCGCCTTTTTACTTTTATTCCTCGTGTTTACCTTGCTACTTGGATTGCCTGTCTTGATTGCTGAGTTTTTAATCGGTCGAACGAGTGGGAAAACGGCACTTCAAGCGTTCTCGGCGCTTGGTCATAAGAAGTTCACGTTCATTGGAGTCCTGGGTGTCATCGCCTGTTTCTTGTTGCTCTCTTTCTACAGCGTCATCGGAGGCTGGGTCTTAATTTATACCATTCTTGGTTTTACAGGTCGGTTAACGACAATGGATAGTGGAGCACTCGGTGAATTGTTCGGAACGATTTCAGCCTCACCGCTTTATGTCATCTCGGGGCAATTGATTTTCCTCGCTCTGACATGTTGGATCGTTTTACGTGGTGTTCAATCTGGTATTGAAAAAATGAGTAAGATCATGATGCCATTATTATTCGTGTGTTTCATCATTCTTGTCTTACGATCGTTAACGCTTGATGGTGCGATGGAAGGCGTCAAGTTTTTCGTTCAGCCTGATTTCTCGGTGCTCAACCGAACTTCTGTCCTGAGTGCCCTTGGGCAAGCGTTCTTTTCCTTATCGCTCGGTGTATCAGCGATGCTGACGTATGCATCCTATATGAAGGAACGTGGAGAAATTAACCGTTCGGCAGCATGGATTGTTGCGATGAATGTAGCCGTCTCATTATTAGCAGGATTTGCAATTTTCCCAGCCGTTTTTGCTTCAGGTCTTGACCCGGCAGAAGGTCCAGCGTTACTCTTTATCGTCTTGCCGACCGTCTTCAGCCAAATTCAATTTGGTTCGTTGTTCTTGATACTATTCTTCTTGTTGTTCGCTTTCGCGTCGATCACTTCATCGATTGCGATGCTTGAGGTCGTCGTTGCTTCCTTGACGGATCGAAAAGAAAACGCGACGATGCGCGATAAAAAGCGGACGACTTGGCTTGCGACACTCGCAATCGCCATCGTCGGGATTCCATCTGCACTCTCGTTTGGAATTCTAGGTGATGCACAATTCATGGGGAAAACATTCTTTGACAGTGTTGATTTCCTCGTCTCAAACATTCTGATGCCGATTGGTGCATTATTGATTTCAATTTTTGCCGGTTACAAACTCGACCGAACTCTTATCGAGCAGGAGCTAGTAACAAGTCCATTCATGAAAAAAATCGTTCCTGTGTGGCGGGTAAGCGTATGCTACTTGAGTCCGATTGCGATTTTGATTATTCTCATCTGGCCAATTTTTGGATGATATATAAATAAAACTCTTGGAAGGTAGTCGACAACGTGTGTCGACTACCTTCTTTATCGAAAAAGTTGATATAAAAAAAGGCGAACAGTTCGTTCTTCGGTCTGATGTCATTACTGCAAAAGTATGTTGAAATATAAATATACGAGGCGTAACATTTCGGGAAAACGGGAAACTTTTTGTTAAACGTTACGTAATGTTAAAATAAAGACACGTAGACCTGATAAAAGAATCAGCAAGAAGGAAGAGGGGATGATATGAAGTCTTCATGGTGGATATTTGGCTCCATCGGTATGATGTTCGTATTTTTACAATTGGCTGATACGTTCAACTTTTCGGGAATCTTCATCGCACTTGGGTTATGGTTCATTTGGAGTGGTTACCGGACTAAACCAGGACGACGATATCGGACTGAACGAAAATCGACCGAAATCAAGCGGAAAAATGTCAAAAAGAAACTACTACTCGATGACGAAGATGAGTTTGTGGGCAGTGTCATCTTAAAACCCGAGCGGGCGACACGACGCTTTGAGGAGACGGATGATTTAGAACTTCAAGTTTTGCAACGGACGATTGAGGAAGGATTTGTGAAAATCCAGACGTATGATCAAATCGTTCCCTCCATACGAGATGGTGAAATTAGAAGTGAGATGCGAATGGTTTCCCGCGAAGCCCATGTATTGTTCGAAGAGTTATATGAAAGTCCACGAGACGTCAAAAAAGTCCGAGACTTCTTTACATTCTACCTAGATTCCTTATTATCGATTTCAGAAAAATACGCCGATCTGGAACGCCGAGGTGCCCAAGTTCAAGTTGATACGAAAAATCAACTGATTTCGAATTTGAAAATGATTGGTCAAAAATTAAAACAACAACAAACCTTATTGCTCGAAGGGGATACCGTTGATTTAGAACGGGAACTCTTGACGATTGAAAAGGTTCTAGCACAAGAGACCGAACAACAAAAACAGGAGGAGAGTTACCGACATGACCCATTCTGATAAAGAAACGTGGCAACAATGGCCTGATGAGCAAGATCAACCAACGATCTCTGATCCGTCGGTCGATCTAAATATAGCGGAGACACCTCCTAAAATGCCGGCACGCCCTGTCGAAGAGATGATTCCTTCGGATGTTCCAGCAGAACAACGACAAAAGATCGAACGTTTGCTGCAAGTAATCGATCTTCAAAAGACGGATGCCGTCATGCAATTTGGAGCACCCGTTCAGCGTGAACTCTCTCAATTCTCCGATCAAGTCTTAAGTGAAGTAAAAATGAAGGACGGCGGGGAGGCAGGAAAACTGCTGAGTGATTTAATGCAACGTGTACGTCAAATGGATCCAGACACACTTCAAGAAAAAAAGAGTTTCTGGTCGAACGTTCCGGTTATTGGGCGAGCAAAGAAAAAAGCAGAAACGTATTTCTTGCAGTATGAGAAAATGAGTGCTTATCTCGAAGAAGTCGTACACAATCTTGATCGATCGAAATTTGGATTGATGAAAGACATCACTTTACTCGACCAAATGTATCAAAAAAATAAACGTTATTTTGAAGAATTGAACGTCTATATTGCGGCTGGCGAGACGAAAATCGCTCATGTGCGTCAGCATGAAATCGAACCGCTACGGACAGAAGTCGAGATATCTCGGGATCAGACGAAGTTACAGGAATTAAATGACTTGATTCAATTGACGGACCGTTTCGAAAAGAAAATCCATGATTTAAAATTATCACGAACGATCAGTTTGCAAATGGCGCCGCAAATTCGCGTCATTCAACAAAACAACCAAATATTAGCGGAAAAAATCGAATCGGCAGTCGTCAATACGATTCCGCTCTGGAAGAACCAAGTCGTCTTATCCTTAAGTTTATCACGTCAAAAAGCAGCACTCGAAATGCAAAAGGATGTCACCAACACGACGAATCAGCTACTTGAGCAAAATTCGAAGTTACTGAAAGAATCGTCGATTGAAATTGCGGAAGAAAACGAAAAAGGAATTGTTTCTGTCGAATCATTAAAAGTGGCACACCAAAACTTGATTGAGACACTTGATGAGACATTACGCATTCAACAAGAAGGAAAACAAAAACGTCGCGACGCTGAGCATGAATTAGAACGAATGGAAAACGAATTGAAACAAAAAGTCATCGAAGTTGCCTCAAAAAGTAGAGAATTACCGAATCGACCATACTAAGGAACACGAATTTTCGTGTTCCTTTCCTTCATGAAAGGAAGGATTTTAAATGAATATAGAAGAGAAGCAATTGAAGTGGGACACAACATGGTTATTATTTGCGCGGATGATGGCAGATCGTCATTCAAAATGCGCCTCAAAATCCGTTGCTTGTGTCATCGTCAAAGACGAAAAGCCGATTTCGATCGGGATAAACGGAACACCCAGTCAGCATGTGAATTGTAATGAAATTTACTTAAAGCAAGAGGGTATTCTCTATACATCAAGATCCGACCATCCGATTACTGAAGAGTCGATTGAACGAAACGGGATTCTCTTTTATCGTTGTGAAAATCAAGAGGAACATCATGAGTGGTCGAAGCAGCATGAGATTCATGCTGAAATCAATGCACTCGGTAAGCTAGCTGCCGATTCGACGAGTGCGCGTCATGCGACAGCATACGTCACACATAGTCCGTGTCATGCGTGTAGTTTAGCGCTCATTGCCTCTAAAATTGATCGTGTCGTCTATTCGACAGGATATGAATATGGGGACGGATTGAACCTGATGCGACAAAGTGGAATCGAAGTCATCCACTTACCACTCGCAAACGAATATTTTCTTGAAAAAATTTAACGGAAAAGGGTTGTAAACGCTTCCATGGCATTGTATGATGAAATCAAGCATTGCCATGGTAATTATTCACTCTTCCATTCGGACTGATTTTCAATCGAAAATCGGTCCACTTTTTTTAGAAAAGAATTGACAAGACTTGAATAGTTTGGCATGATGACAATAGAATATGACGAAGCGGAACGCCGCATTTTCATACAAAACCAATCAAGGAGCTGGAATGCCAGGTCGTTGAATGAAAAATCCTGACTCATACGAGTCAGGATTTTTTTGTTATGGATGAACAAGCATGGTTTCCTTGAGACGCTTAGAACGGATTTTACATTTCGTAGCGACTGCACCCGCGAGGATTGTCATAAACCGTTGACAAAGAATGTCTGGTTGCGACTGATGTAAAAACAGTTGATACAATAGTCGATTGAAAGCGGCATCAAGTGTAGAAAGATGTCGTTTGATAGCGGTCGGTGACAAATGTTGAATTTCTTCTGCTAAATAACCTGCATCACATTGGAAAGCAGAGAGGATCAACAATTCCGTCTGCATATCAGCCAAGGATAGTCCTTCTTCTTTAACACAATGACATGCCAGACGTAACTCATGAAGCAACAACTCTTCCAGTGCATGCGACGTATGCGATTGGTACGGATCATACGATTGAACAGCTTGCCGAATCTGGTCGCGTGTCACGATTTTGGATGTATCCAATTGATCGTGTGTGACGACAGCTTCGCTGTATAAATGAGTAAGTGGTCGAATCATCGTTTCTCCTCCTTTAAGCATAAAAATTGACTTCCACGTTCATCATAATTCATTTAGAAAACGCTTACAATATATGTTTGATAGTAGTCGTGATGAAATCGTCTCTGCTATGATATGGATGAAGAAAAAGGAGTGAGATGAAGTGATACAATTATTCAAGGCGCTTCCAGAAGTGACGATGCCTTCTAATGAAAATGACGCTTTTTCTATCAATCAATCAAATCAACCGATTGGACTTTCACTAGATACACTTGTTCCTGGTGAGCGAATCGAAGAAGTACTACTCGTTGCCTCGGGTGAAATTCGCACAGGTCAAACCGGACGAGAGTGGTTACAGTTTACATTCAACTCGCCTGCTGGATCTTGTAAAGGAAAACAATGGATCAATCAAGGAACAGCAGAAGAAGCACTCCGTCCATATCTCGAGACACGAATTGTTCGAGTCGAAGCAAAAGTAGAAGAGTATCCGCCGCAATCCGGTAATAAATCATTGACGGTTCAACGCGTCACACCGATTTATGATGCTTCACCTACGCAGTTCTTGCCGCAGCTACCGTCAGAGGAGTCGCTTGAAACGTATCGTGATCAGTTACTTGGATTGATCGATCAACTAGATACGCCTTACCGAGAAATCGCGCTATCGATTCTGAGACAGTACTGGGCGGACTTTTCAACGCGACCGGCTGCCTTATTTCATCACCATGCCTATATCGGTGGATTATTAAAACATACTGCCTGTATGATGACGATTGGTCAAGGAATCTGTGATAGTGAACAACCGTATTTGACATTGCTGAAATGTATCCAAGAAGCAGAGGCCGATCACAAAAATGAACTATTCCAAGCATCTGAACGAGAGATGCGTCAATTTTCTTGGGATGACAGCTTTGATGCGCTTTATCAAGCAGCAAAAGGAATTGCTCTGTTAGATCAACGACCGAATCCGAATGAATTGTTGCTCGGTATTTTATTGCACGATATCGGTAAACTATGGGAATATACACATGCAGGTGCATCGACAGATCGTTTTTCGAGACTGTTACACGTAACCGAAGAAGAAGAAGAACTAGCAGGTATTGCGCTTGATCCAGATGGTGTTCTTATAGGACATATGCCATACGGATGCTTCGTGCTCGAACAAACGCTTCGAGAAGAAGATATTCGGTTACCACGAGCGGTCTATCACCGTCTCATGCATATGGTATTATCACACCATGGGAAACGCGAGTGGGGATCAAGTGTTACGCCGCAAACGGCGGATGCCTGGTATCTTCATGCGATTGATCTGCTCGATGCACGAAAAGAAAAATGGCGTCAGCAACAAGGACGCTAAGGAGTGAAATCATGCAAGACAAAATACGTACGACCGTCATTACTGGTTTTTTAGGTGCTGGTAAGACCACGTTACTCAACCATCTTGTTTCTCAACCGACAGAGAAGTTTGCGTTGCTTGTCAATGAAGTAGGTTCTGTTCACATTGATGAAGCATTGATTGAGCGAAGCGATGAAGAGATGATCGAATTGACAAATGGTTGCATCTGTTGTTCTATTCGAGGTGATTTACGGGATGCATTGCTACGGATTGCCAAACGTCGCCGTGATGGGGAACTATCATTCGATCGATTATTGATCGAAACGACTGGTGTCGCTGATCCAGGACCGATTCTTCAGACATTTTATTTTGAACCAGCCGTTGAACAGTCTTATCAGATTTCAAGTGTCGTCACAGTCATCGATGCGTATCACTTAGAACGACAATTGACGTTCCAAGAAAATGTGAAACAAATCGGATTTGCTGATGTACTTGTATTAAATAAGATGGATTTAATTAAAGCATCAGAACGCGAAACGTTGATTGCTTTGCTGCGCGAACGAAATCCATCTGCAGCCATCATTGAAACGGAACAGGGACAACTGGAATCAAATCGACTATTTGAAACATTCCATTTTCCAAAAGAAGAACAAGTGCGACTCAGCCAACAAACAGATCAGATTCATCAATCCGTCGAAGATTTTACGGCACTAACGATCGTTGAGG
The DNA here is from genome assembly GCF_041945985.1 of Exiguobacterium sp. PHA03. NCBI lineage: Bacteria > Bacillati > Bacillota > Bacilli > Caryophanales > Exiguobacterium > Exiguobacterium sp. PHA03. The sequence continues at coordinate 1,109,168 of NZ_JAUTYQ010000001.1, read as the reverse complement.
AACGACCATTGAATCGAAATCGATTCGGTATGGTCCTACGTGAGGTGTTAGAAGCCTACGCGGAAGATCTCTATCGTTATAAGGGGATCATCCATTTTGCAGATACAGAACGAAAAGTAATCTTACAAGGGACAGGGATGATTTACGGAACAGCAATCCGAGAACCATTTAGCGAACAACCAAAGACGACGCTCGTCTTCATTGGAAAAGGGCTAGATGAGCAAGCGATACGAAAAGGAATCGAGGCGGCAATTGAACATGGTTGAACTTTATTTTGACGGAACGGTCCGTCCCTCAAACGACGAAGCAGCGGTTGGACTGTTTAGCAAAAGCTCCGAGGGCGAAGTCACAGAAAAAATGTATCAAATTCAAGCAATTAATAATCATGAGGCAGAATTCATCGCATTTGCAAAAGCCGTCGAGTGGGCGCACGAACTAATTACTCAAGGAGAAAGCGTCATTTCGTTTCGGACGGATTCAGAAGCGGTTGCATTAGCGGTCGAACGTGAATTCGTCAAGAATAAACGAACGCAGACGATCTTTGATCCTGCTTTTGAACGCTATCAACTCTTACCACTCGCCTTCGTGAAGTGGATTCCGCGGTCTGAGAATAAAGCAGATCGCGTCGCACGCGAGGCATTACGATTATACGAAGCATAATTGAAGGCAAACACCCCTATCCTTATGGAAGGGGTGTTTGTTCATGTTCGATGCGCTCAATCAGGATTTGATCGACGCGACGTCCGTCTAAGTCAACGACTTCAAATCGGTATGATCCAATCACGACAGCACTTCCACGCGTTGGTACATCACCTAACATATACAGGATTAAACCGGCAACTGTATGATAGGCGTTTAACTGTTCACCGGGTAAGTCATCTGTATAGCCGAGCGTTCGTTTTAAATCATCGATGTGCAATAATCCGTCCGCTAGGAACGAACCGTCTTTCCGCATGACGAGTTCCGGTTCTTCCTCGACGCTTGAAATCTCGCCGACGAATGCTTCGAGAATATCGAACAAGGTGATCATGCCAAGAAAACCACCGTACTCGTCTAAAACGAATGCAATCGATACAGTTTCTTTCCGCATCCGTTCAAGTAAAACGGTTGCTTTCAATTGGCGGGGAACAATCAGTGGAGATTGAATTAATCGTTCAAGTTCTTTGACAGGATGTTCCGTTGATAGTATTTCTTTTGCATCGATGAATCCGACAAAATGATCCAAATCCCCGTGACCGACCGGTAAGTTTCGGTGTCGCGCTTGTCGGAGCTCTTGTAGGATCGTGTCGGGTTCATCAGCTAAGTCAATCCACTCCGTAACCGTTCTGGGCTCCATCAGTTCATATGCATATAAATCATGAAAATCAAAGACACGAGAAACTTGCTCAGCTTCTGAACGATTAAATGTTCCCTCTTTCGTGCCACGAATTAGTAATTGCCGGACTTCGTCTTCCGTCTCGTCTTTCGTCTGCAATCGATCGAGGCCAATCAAGCGGAAGATGGAACTCGTCGATTTACTCAAAACCCAGATGAATGGTCGAAGAACGATCGAGAAGAAGCGCATCGGTGGGGCGAGCCACATCGTAACTCGTTCTGGACTGACAAGAGCAACACGTTTAGGAACGAGTTCACCGATGACGAGCGAAATATAGGTGATGATTGTCACGACAAGAATATAACCGATTGTACTAGCATAAGGAGCGATCCATTCAAATTGAGCGAGCCAATTGATGACAGGACCAGAGAGCGCGGCACCACCGAATGCACCATTGACGATTCCAATTAACGTGATGCCGACTTGAACAGTCGATAACAGGTCAGTCGGTCGATCCAGCAACTCTAATGCGACATGGGCTGATTTTTTACCATCATCCATTGCTTTTTCTAATTTCGATCGTTTGGAAGAGAGCAAAGCAAGTTCGGTCATCGCAAATATACCGTTCGCCAGAATCAATAATAAAACAATTATTAAATTTATTAACCACATGAAATCTTCACTCCTTTTCGATAATAAACTATTCCCCAAAACTGTCTCCCTCATTCCCATTCTGCGAGCTTTCCGGTAAACTAGAAGAGAAGTAATCAAAAGGGGGAATTTGTTTATGGAATACCGTGTAGAACGTGACACGATGGGGGAAATTCGTGTACCGGAAGCGCAGGAGTGGGGCGCACAAACACAACGTAGTCTAGAAAACTTTAAGATCGGAACGGAAAAAATGCCGATTGAAGTCATTCGTGCATTTGCAGTCCTGAAAAAAGGAGCGGCGCTTGCGAACCGCGACTTAGGTGTGCTTGAGACAGAAAAAGCTGGTGCCATTGCTGAAGTATGTGACGAAATCATCGCGGGGAAATTCGATGATGAGTTTCCGCTTGTCGTTTGGCAAACGGGTTCAGGTACTCAGTCTAATATGAACGTCAATGAAGTGATCGCTCGGGTCGCGACACGCAAATTAAAGGAACAAGGCAGTGAAACGACGATTCATCCGAATGATGATGTCAATAAATCACAAAGTTCAAATGATACATATCCAACAGCGATGCATTTAGCGGCAAAAACAGTCTTATTGGAATCACTTTTCCCAGCTATCGATGCGCTGCATGCGACCCTTGATGAAAAAGCAAAGGCTTTTGCGGATATCGTTAAAATCGGACGAACACACTTGCAAGATGCTACACCAATCACACTTGGTCAAGAAATCAGCGGCTGGGTCCGGATGCTTGCGCTTTCGAAGCAAATGATCGAACGGACGCTTGATCCATTAACGGAACTAGCAATCGGCGGTACGGCAGTTGGTACGGGGATTAATGCGCATCCTGAGTTTGGTGATTTGGCAGCGAAGAAGATGAGTGAAGAGACGGGTTATGAATTCACGAGTGCGGAAAACAAATTCCACGCTTTAACAAGCCACGATCAACTCGTCTTCACACATGGTGCTGTCAAAGCACTAGCGATGGACGCGATGAAGATTGCAAATGACGTTCGCTGGCTTGCATCTGGTCCACGAGCAGGAATCGGTGAAATCACGATTCCAGAAAATGAACCAGGGAGCTCAATCATGCCAGGAAAAGTCAATCCGACTCAAAGTGAGGCATTGACGATGGTCGCTGCGCAAGTCCTCGGAAATGACGCAACGATTGGTTTTGCTGCAAGTCAAGGTAACTTTGAACTAAACGTCTTCAAGCCGGTCATCATGTATAACTTTATTCAATCCGTTCGTTTACTTACAGACGCCTTGCATTCGTTCAATGACCATTGTGCGATCGGCATTGAACCTGAGCAGTCCGTCATCGCTGAGAACGTCGAACGGTCACTGATGCTCGTAACAGCGCTCAATCCGCATATCGGATATGAGAATGCGGCAAAAATTGCGAAAGCGGCGCATCAGTCAGGGTCGACATTAAAAGAAGCGGCACTTGCGACAGGATTACTAACAGAAGAACAATATGATCAATGGATTGTACCAGCAGACATGGTTCGTCCGAACTTAAAAGCATGAGTTGAAAAAGCGGGGGATATTCCCTCGCTTTCTCTTTATCCGAGAAACGTTATTCGGATCTATAGAAAGAGAGGGAATTGCATGGAGCAAAATCGAAAGCGGGCAGAAAAACAATTACAGCAAACGATCAACATGGTAGAGACATTACTTCGGATGCCGGCTGTACCACGATCAGAATTGCTTGCATTGGCGAGCTGGATGGAAGGACTCGGCAGAGAGGAACTCTTTAAGGGACTCGCCGATCAAGTAAGCCATGAAAAAATTACTTGGGAACGAGTAGACGTTGTCATTGATCAGTCAAGCGTCAAAGAATTATTGCAACCTATCGTCGATCAGTTATCAGAGCGCTCACGTGCTAACCGGGTCCGAAAGGAATTAGTCGTCACTGTGACAAAACGTTTTCTTGAGAATATTAAATGGAAAAAGTCACTGGAACAAGCGCGCTATATGTCACGTTTTTTTAGCTCGGTAGAAGATACCTTATCAATGTCACACGACATTACGATGGACGCCGTCATCATCGATTATGCATGTATCACTGATTCAGTGGAAGTGTTCAAAAAGCTCATGAAGCAGATGGAATCCGCATTCGTTCCGATCATCATCGTCGGTCCGAGCCAATCAGAAGTCCGACAAAGTAGTTATGAGATGGGGGCCGATGATTATTGGGATGAAACTGTGAGGAATGAAGAACGTCATGTCCGCCTTGCGCGACTTTTACGAAAACTGAGAGTTGTATCGTCAACAATTTTGGTCGATGAATTGACAGGGGCTTATAATCGGAAATACCTTCAGAATGCATTTGATCGTCGCACAGCACGTTTAGAACGTGAACAACGAACATTTGGATTAGCGATTTTTGATCTTGATCACTTCAAACGAATCAATGACTTACATGGACATCCGACAGGAGACTTAGTCCTATCCGAACTAGCGGCCGTCGTTCAACAAGCGGCTCGTCTCGACGATGAGTTCATTCGTTTCGGTGGTGAGGAATTCATTTTACTGTTTTCAGCAGAAACATTGCCTCAAGCAATCGCTAATATGAATAAAATACGTGAACGTATCGAACGACATGTTTTTGCGAATGGATTAAAAATTACTGTTTCGATTGGTCTATCCTTTTCATTTGATATACATACGACGCTTGCTCAAGCGACGGCGGAGGCAGATGAAGCGTTATATCAAGCAAAACGTAATGGACGTAACCAAGTCCTTTCCTACTCTACGGCAATATCGATTGAAAAATTATCTGTGTCTATCCGTGTCGAGGAAAGATTGCTTAAACAAGTCCGTCAGTTGGATCTACCCGATCATCCCAAATACCACTTCGAAGTGGTTCCATTAGACGATCAGCAGACAACACAACTACAACTGGCGATTCTTTCGCTTGATCAATTAGCGATCGAGAACTTTCTGCGACTAGAAGAATGGAGAAAACAACGAGATTCAATCATTGATGTTTTGGTCGTGACAGAACAAGAAGATGATCGTCTTGCAGAAGCCTTATCTCGAGGTGCTACCGATTATGTGATGGTAACTCATGTAGATCAAGAAGTGGAAGAATGGATCACAGAGTGGATTATGCAAATACCGTAAAAAAACCAGCCTTTTCCTTCCGCTATTCGGATGGAAGAGGCTGGTTTTATAATGATCGATCATATTGACGAATGGCAAAGGAGTAATCATTTCCTTCTACTGCATCATAATGCGTTTCAGACGTGATTTGAAAAGTAGACGGGATCTCGGGGTAATAGACATCTCCCTCAAGCGTCGCATCAATTTCTGTTACATAGATGCGCCGTACGAGAGGAAGCGTTTGAGCGAATAATTCTCCTCCACCAATCAAAAAGACTTCTTCCTCTGAATCAACATATGGGTGTAAGGTAGATAAATCATGCCAAATTGTCACGCCATCTATTACATAATTTTGATCACGCGTGATGACGATGTTCTCTCGACCAGGTAACGGGCGTCCAATTGATTCGAACGTCTTTCTCCCCATGATGATCGGTTTACCAAGCGTCGTACGCTTAAAGTGTGCTAAATCAGATGGAAGGTGCCACGGCATGGCATTATCGCGTCCGATGACATGATTTTTCGTGTACGCTACGATGTGTGTAATCATACAGCCACTACACCTTTAATATGCGGATCAGGATCATATCCTTCGATGATGATATCTTCGAAGCGGAAGTCTTCAATACGATCGACTGTTCGAGCGAAGCGCAGCGTCGGTAATTTTTTAGGGGTACGCGTCAACTGAAGATTGACTTGTTCCACATGGTTCGAATAGATGTGGGCATCTCCGAGCGTATGGACGAAGTCACCGACTTCGAGTCCACACACATGAGCAATCATATGTGTCAGTAAGGCATAGGATGCAATATTGAACGGTACGCCTAAAAAGACGTCGGCAGAACGTTGATACAGCTGACAGGACAGTTTTCCGTCAGCGACATAAAATTGGAACAAGAGATGACATGGAGGTAACGCCATCTCATCGACTTGTCCAGGATTCCAAGCGCTGACGATCAAACGACGGGAATCCGGATTCGTCTTGATTTGTTCGATGACTTGTGCGAGTTGATCGACCGTTGTTCCGTCAGGACGTGGAAAAGAACGCCATTGTGCCCCATACACAGGTCCTAAATCCCCATTCTCATCTGCCCATTCGTTCCAAATGCGCACTCCGTTTTCCTGCAAGTAACGAATATTCGTATCACCCGAAATAAACCAGATCAACTCATGGATGATTGACTTCATATGTAGCTTTTTCGTCGTGATAAGCGGAAAGCCATCTTGAAGGGAGAAGCGCATTTGGTGACCAAACACGCTCAGCGTTCCCGTTCCTGTCCGGTCTTCCTTTTTTGTTCCGTGTTCTAAAATGTGTTCGCAAAGTGCATGATATTGTTCCATCGGATGACAGCTCCTTTTAAAAAAATCCAATTTCCATTGTATCATAAACCATCACGATTTTGAGGAAGCTGGCAGATGTCTTGTGAACAGATAGCGGAATAGACCAAAAAGAGGAATGCCGTCTTGCCATTGCAATGATTGTTCATTTCGAAGACGAATGCGTCGTAATAAATAAATCTGAAGAATATAAAACAGTAATAAATCGACTGTCATCGTTCGAACAAATTGATTCGTCTCGAAATAAATGCGGAAAATATTCCAATCGGCACGTGCGAGGGCAAGCCAAAGCAATAATGTCGTCACGACACTCAGTAAAGCGACGACAGTTGGAATCCAACCTCGACGCTGAAACGGTAAAAAGGTTTTCCTTGGAATAGCGAGTGCGACATAGGGCATTAAAACGAATGCACCTAAGAAGAACGACCCTATGCTTGCAACGAGCGGTCCTGGTCGCATGAATCGTTTTTCATCTAAAAATAATAAAAAGAAAGCAAATGGATAAATGCCAAGTAAAGCAAACAAACTTAATGCGGAAGTATCAAATTGACTTTGATCGAAACGTAAAAATGAAATTAAGAAACCTTCCGGAAAGACACGATTATTTCCAAATAACAAGATAAAGACAATGGCAATCGCCCAGACCAAGAAGAGCAAATACCGACGATACATTCGCCCACACTCCTTTCTCATACCGTTCTTTCCCATTATATTAGATGTGGTAAACGCCCCTATTTCATATTCCATGATATCAAATAAGTAAAAGTTCTCACTTGAGCACCCTCTTATGAACATGTTAAGATGACGTTGTGAGAATTGAAAGCGCTTTTACAAATTGATGCAATCGTTTGCTCAATATGTAGCACGACAGGTACATAAAAGAGGAGAGTGTAGAAGATGGAACGTAAATGGTGGCATGATAGTGTCGTTTATCAAATTTACCCTCGTAGTTACAAGGATTCGAATGGAGATGGAATCGGTGACTTAAACGGAATCGTTGAAAAATTGGATTATCTGAAGACACTTGGCATCGACGTCATCTGGTTAAGTCCAGTCTATGATTCACCGAATGACGACAATGGATATGATATCCGAGATTATGAAGCCATCATGAAGGAATTCGGAACAATGGATGATTTTGATCGTCTTCTAGATGAAGCGCATGCACGAGATATCAAAATTGTCATGGATCTCGTCATCAATCATTCGTCGGATGAACATCGGTGGTTTGCGGAATCGCGTCAAAGCAAGGACAATCCGTATCGGGATTATTACATGTGGCGTCCAGCAAATCCAGACGGTTCATTACCGAACAATTGGGGTTCGATTTTCTCTGGTCCTGCATGGGAATATGATGAGTCAACAAATGAGTATTACTTACATCTATTCTCGAAAAAACAGCCTGACTTGAATTGGGAAAATGAACAGATGCGTCAAGAGGTTTATGGGATGATCCGTCGTTGGTTAGATCGAGGAATCGATGGTTTCCGGATGGATGTCATCAACTTGATTTCAAAGACACCTGGATTACCCGATGCGACGGTCCATCCAGGAGCATTGTATGGAGATGGTGGAGAACACTATATCAATGGACCGCGTGTCCATGAATTTCTACATGAGATGAACGAAGCATCGTTTGGAAAGTACGATGTCCTGACAGTCGGTGAGATGCCGGGAGCAACAACAGATGATGCCATTCTTTACACGGATCCGGCACGTAAAGAGGTCAACATGGTCTTTACGTTCGAACATATGGATCTTGATTCAGGTCCGAACGGAAAATGGGATGTCATTCCGTTTGATTTGCTTAAACTCAAGCAAAATTTCACCAAATGGCAAACAGCGTTGCATGAAACAGGCTGGAACTCCCTCTATTGGAACAACCACGATCAACCTCGAGTCGTCAGTCGATTTGGTAATGATACGACGTATCGCGTCGAGTCAGCTAAAATGCTCGCTACGCTCTTACACCTTCTAAAAGGAACGCCATATATCTATCAAGGCGAAGAAATCGGAATGACGAATGTCGCGTTTGAAGACATTACGGACTATGAAGATATCGAAATTCGGAACATGTGGAAAGAACGTACGGCACAAGGAGCATCACCGGCGGAACTACTACGTTCCATCCATATCAAAGGACGCGACAATGCGCGGACACCGATGCAGTGGGATGCATCGGAAAATGCTGGTTTCTCGACGGGAACACCATGGTTGAAGGTCAATCCGAATTATCCAGACATCAATGTGGAACAGGCGCTTGCCGATGAACAGTCCATCTTCTATTACTACCAGCAATTGATTCGACTACGACATGATCATGAACTCGTCGTATACGGTCGCTATGAACCCTTACTTGAAGATCATCCGGAAGTCTACGCGTATTCGCGGACGCTTGAAGGAGAAACGTGGTATATCTATTGTTCGTTTGCAGATCATGACATTCATGTACCAATTTCTCACGCGACAACGGATCGCGTGATTGGTAACTACGCTGACACCAATACATCGGATGGCTTGACATTACGACCATATGAATCTGTCGTTTTCCGAACGTTTGACGCTTAAATTTTCTGATTAAAAAATGGCATTGCCCTTACAAATGTAGGGCGATGCCATTTTAGTCTTTATGAAGTGACCGTTCTAATTGCACGATCTGTTTCACTTGTGAAATAATTTTTTCGCGATCAGTTATTGTCGAATTAAGATGGATACCGTACAACCGCTCAGGACCAGAAGGCTTCTCATGCAATAAAAATCCATCGATGCAGAGCGGCTCGTGCCCTTCGATTAACGAGAACTCAACAACGATTTTCATTGATTTTTGAAGAGGCAGTTTTAATGCAGTAGTGATTGCCATTCCATTTGGTGAGATGTTATGAATCTTCATCAAGCCTTTTGGTGTCCGTTGCTCATTTTTCAGCAAATAAAACTCGCCCGTTACGGGTGTTTTCAATGTATAGCGAAACGGTTCATTACGTTTAATCTTCATCTAGGCACCTCCATTCCCATTATCCGACAATTCGCAAAACTCTTCTAGTCTTTTTTATCAGGCTGCAGCATCTGTTGATCGTTTCGTCGGATGGATGCGCTTTGCTAAATACATGAATGGTGTCGCGAACCAGGCGACGACGAATTTTGCGAGATATGTCGTAATGAAGATTTGCCACCAAATAGAGAATGGCATATCGTGAAAGGCGATCGCACAAAATGTCAACGTATCGAGCAGTTGGCTTAATACAGTTGATCCCGTCGTCCGTAACCAAAGTTTTCGTTCGCCTGTCTTTTGACGAATCTTCGAATAAATGAAGACATCAAACAATTGCGACACGAGATAAGCGGCAAGACTACCAACAGCAATCCATGGTAGGAGTCCGAATAGTAGATGTAAAGAATCAGATGTTTCGAGTGCTGCTTTATCGGCGAGTGGGGTATACAAGAGACTGAATTGCATGAGGACGGTCGTCGTGATCAAGGAAAAGAAACCCATATAGACACCTTTTCGAGCGACCTGTTTGCCATATTTCTCATTGAGAATATCCGTCGCTAAATAACAACTGCCATAAACGACATTTCCTAACGTGAAGACGAAACCAAAAATATCGACGGTTTGTGTGACTTGAATGTTTGCAATGATTGTTGCGATGGCAATCCACATCAACAATCCGGTCTTTCCAAATAGATAATAACTGAAAATCAATAATCCCATCGTTAATAAAATGGAAGGGATCCATAACCATTCGTTCATGAGGTAGACTCCTTTCTGTTCATACAGATGAAAATTGTACGCTGAAATCGATCGCCTGTCAAAGGTGAGTTACACATGTGACCAATATAAAAAAAGACCATGAATCTCATGGTCTTTCAGATAGTGTTCAACCGAGTCGTTGTAAAGAATATCGACGTCGTCTCCCTTTGACGTAATAGTTCTCAATCGACGTAAAGTCATTTGCTTCTAAAATACGTTTCGCGTAAAAAGCGTGTGGTGATTGATCGAGAACACGCGCGCGTACTTCATGACGATCTAGTACTCCCGAATGCTTTAATGCTTCGGCAACTGCTTGAGTAGCTATACCACGTCGTGTATAAGGATCAAACACCATAAAGTCGAGTTGAAAATAGTGACCCATTTTCAAAAGTAGAACCCGCCCGACGATCGTATCTGCTTCAACGATATCAAAGTAGTAATCTTCAGGATAACTGTGCTCGACGGAATCAAAAGCTCGCTCTTCTCCAAGCTCATGGTCATACCCTTTGATTTCTTGCGGAGACAGCCCATATGCTTGCTCGCCATACTTCAAGAAATGGTCGTACTCAGCTTGATCGACATGACGTAATGCTCGACGTCTTAATTCCATCACAAAATCCTCCCTCATCCCAATTGATGCTTCGTTTACATTATAGCGATACCCTCCTTGCAATTGCAAAAATTAACTGGAACCGATCCGCAGGAAGAAATTTAAAAAAATCATTTTGTAATCATCTTGTGATTGTTTTAATTACCTCGAAATATGGTAAAGTAATGATGTAGACAACTGCATACTGGAAGGGGCTGGAAACGTGTTCACAGAACGTGACGGAATCAAATTGCGTTTAGAGCAAATCGAACGATTGTATTCGGACTTGAATCGTGAAGCGAAACAATTGACGGAACGCTTACGCCAATTAGATGAACAAGGGGATGAAGTACAACATGATCTTTCTCTTAACAAAGAAGATCGTGATCATTTGAAGTCAAGCATCGATGAGACACTTCAAGCTCTCATGAAACGGACTACGGTCGATGCAAAAGTCGAACAGGAAAAGCAAGAAGACCTGATTTCGAAAAAAGCATTGATCGAAGATATTGAAGGATTATTGAAGAAAAAGAAATGAGCTAGCTGCGGCTGGCTTATTTTTTATGGGGGAAATAAGTATGAAACCAACCATTGGACTGACGACGTGTCTTCGTCCGACTGACGTCGTGCATCATCGTGTGAAGCAGTTATTAGCGGATGAGACGATACACTTCGTCTATATCGCACGGCAAAAAAAAAGCATAGAACACCTACAACAGGAGACGAGATTGCCGGTATTAGTCGTCGATAAGAAACGACTAGATTTATACCCACTAGGCGAAACGACATCGTTCTTTTTCCATCCTTCAAGTGCGGTCTTTCGCATCAAACAAATTGATGCAGGTGGAAGAGATCCTCTCGTTGCGATGGGACGCCTATCAGAAGGGATGCATGTGTTAGATTGTACACTCGGTTTAGGTGCAGATGCGATTGTCATGAGTCATGCCATTGGAGAGCAGGGGCGGATCATCGGTCTAGAAAGCAAGACTGAGACAGCCTTTGTCGTCAAGGACGGATTAAAACGCTGGGAAGAATCTTACGAACCAATCAATCAGGCGATGCGACGAATCGAAGTGAAAGTCAGACACCATCTCGCATTTTTGAAAGAATGTCCGGATAATTGCTTTGATGTCATCTACTTTGACCCCATGTTTGAACAGACTGTTGAAGAATCGACACATCTCGACGCTTTACGAAAACTTGCGAATTATGAAGCCTTATCTGTTGAAGCGATGATTGAGGCGAAGCGTGTGGCACGTCAGCGCATCGTATTAAAAGCACATTATGAGAGCCCGCTGTTTGAGCGCTTTGGATTTGAACGATCCAAGCGTAAGACGTCGAAGTTGCATTATGGCGTGATTGAACTGTAAGTCAAAAAAGACCTCTGCCGATTTTGCGGCAGAGGTCTCACTGTTGATAGTGATTATTGAATAGCGTCTTTTAATTCGTCTTCCATCTCTTCGAACGTTTCCTGAACGGCACTGACCGGTTGTTTCGTCATCAAGCTGACGACGGCCGTAAAGATCAAGCTGGTGAAGAATCCAGGTACCATTTCGTAAAGCGTCGTGCTAAGCCCGAGTTGCACCCAAATGATGACAGTCAAGGCACCTGAGATGATACCTGCTAATGCGCCTTGTTTCGTCATCCGTTTCCAGTAGAGGGAAAGCAAGATGATCGGACCAAAGGCAGAACCGAATCCAGCCCAAGCGTAACCGACAAGTGCAAGAATTGTCGCTGACGGATTCCAAGCGAGGATACTCGCAACGATAGCTACGACAAGAACAGCAATTCGACCTGTTAAGACGAGTTGTTTATCTGTTGCATTCTTTTTCAAGAACGTCTTGTAAAAGTCTTCTGTCAACGCACTTGATGTGACAAGTAATTGTGAGGAAATCGTCGACATGATTGCCGCGAGAATCGCAGCCATCAAGAACCCTGTGATATACGGGTGGAATAGTACATCCGAGAAACGGATAAAGACTGTTTCCGGATCACCTAGTCCATTCCCTTGTCCTTCGAAATAGGCAATTCCAACTAAACCTGTCATCATGGCACCAATGATAGAGATGAACATCCATCCAATACCGATGCGACGAGCACTTTTTAAGTCCTTGACAGAGCGAATTGCCATAAAACGAACAATAATATGTGGTTGACCAAAGTAACCAAGTCCCCAAGCAAGAAATCCGATGATTCCAAGAACTGTTGTCCCTTTAAATGGATCAAACAACGAAGGGTCTAATTTTTCAGCATAGTTGAATGCACCATCGACTCCGCCGACGTCGGTCAATGCAACGACAGGAACGAGCACGAGTGCAATGAACATGATACAGCCCTGGACGAAGTCGGTCCAACTAACTGCGAGAAAACCGCCGAATAAGGTGTAGGCGATTACGACCGCAATCGTCAAGAGCATACCATAGTGGTAATCAAATCCGAATGAGCTGACAAATAATTTTCCACCTGAAACGATTCCAGCTGATGTGTAGAACGTGAAGAAGATGATGATGACGAGTGCTGACACAGTACGAAGCACGCGTGATTTGTCTTCAAAACGATTCTCTAAGAAATCAGGAATTGTAATCGAGTCATTTGCCATTTCCGTATAGAGTCGGAAACGTGGAGCGAGTACTAAATAGTTTACGTAACATCCAATCAATAATCCGAGTGCGAGCCAGAGTGCTGAAACACCTGTCGCGTACATGGCGCCGGGAAGTCCCATGAGCATCCATCCACTCATATCCGATGCACCAGCAGAAAGTGCTGTAACACCAGGACCGAGATCGCGTCCGCCTAACATGTAATCCTCTGTGTTCGTCGTTCGTTTGTAGGCAAAATAACCGATTGCCAACATGAGAACAAGATACAGAATGATTGAAATCCATTCTTGCGTCATAAAGTTAAATCCTCCAAATACAATAGTTTTTTTACGATCAAGCATACATTGACCTGTTCGCCAAATGATATGTTCCCCACCTTACAGGGGATAAAACGACTTTGCAAGCCACTTCATTTTCAGGAAAAGTGCCACCATGCCTAGCGCCTCAAGAGATTGAAACGGTTTTAGTCCCTATTAAAGTTCTTCTAATCAAAATATTCCGAATAATTCACTGCATTAAAAAATGACCTTAATGATTTAAGGTCATTCGAGTCAAATTAATTGCTCCAAAATCGTTCGTACGCAGCGCTTAAGCGGTCTAGAGCTTGATCGAGCTGTGCGCGAGGGCAACCGATATTTAAGCGTTCAAACGTTTCTCCATGGGAACCGAATGAAGAACCGTGTGTCAAAGCGAGTTTTGCTTCCTTAACGAGCCAATCGGCGCGCGTTTTGCTATCGAGATTAAGTGCTTTGAAATCAATCCACAACAAGAATGTAGATTCTGGAATGATGACATTTAATTTCGGCATTTCTTGACGAATACGACGGACGGCATGGTCACGATTGTCTTCCAAATAAACAAGGAGTTGCGCTAACCATTGCTCACTCGCATGATCTCCGTACGCCGCCGAAATAGCAGTTGAAGCCAATGCGTTTGGATGAACAAAATGACGTTGCTGGACACGCTCGATCCGTTGACGAATCGAAGTGTCTGGTACGACCAAATAAGACGCGTAAAGTCCAGGAATATTGAATGTTTTGGATGGTGCGCTGACCAAAATGATTTTTTCATAATCTAAGGCAAGAATTGGTGTGTGCACAGAACCCTTATAGACGAGATCCGCATGAATTTCATCGGATACAAGGTAGACATCGTGTTGTTTCGCGAGTGCTACGATGCGCTGTAATTCCTCTTTAGGAAAGACTTTTCCGCTTGGATTATGAGGACTACACAGAATCATCATCTGCGCAGTCTGCATTTGTTGTTCGAGAAGCGAGAAATCCGTCCGGTACGTCTCTTCTTCTAAAAGAAGTGGATTCTCAACGATCTGCCGTTGGTTAGACTGGATGATCTGATGAAATGGTGGATAGACAGGTGTCTGGATGATGATTGAATCACCAGGTTCAGTTAGCGCTAGGACTGTATGGGCAAGTCCTGGAACAACACCGTTCGAATAAAGAATGGAATCGGTAGTGATCGTTACGTCATATCGCTTCAGAAACCAATGCTGAATCGCTTGTTTTGCTTCCTCTTCAAACATCGAGTAACCGAAATGACCTGTAGCAGCACGTCTTGTCAACCGTTCTGTGAGATGATGCGGTGGACGGACATCCATGTCGGCGACCCACATCGGAATCAGCTCATCGGATCCATAAAGTGAATGAAGTCCGTCCCATTTGACGGATCCTGTATTTCGTTTCTCAATCGTTTCATCGAAATTAATCTGTTCCATCAGACTTCACTTCCTATTCTTTTTAAGTTAAACTGCTCCATTTCACCATAGCGGATAAAGAGAGAAAGGAGCAAGTCGGAAAATAAAAGGTTTAACATTTATTCGATCAGGCAATTATTTAACTCGAACCTACCATAACAGAACGGAGTGATGATCATGTTACATTCTAAAGTAGTTGTCGGGCGAACACCTGAAGAATTAGAAGAACGATTGAACGAATTTTTTGAGAACAATGGTGTTGGGTCAAACGCCATCATTACGTTGAAGTTTTCAACATTCGTCGCGTCTAAAGCGGATGAACATTATTCGGTTTTAGTCGTCTATGATAATTCATTAACAAAAACGACACTGTAAAAAAGTAACAAGGAGTTGCGTGGAAATCACGTCGACTTCTTGTCTTGTCTTTTTTTATAAGTTATACTAGAAACAGATTTTACAAGCTTCCGTAGGTTAATGGCAGACCTCAGCAATGGTAATGCTGCAGTGCGAGTTCGATTCTCGCCGGAAGCATACACGCGTCTTTCGTCTCAAGTGATATATACTTGAAACGAAAGACTTTTTTTATGATGGATTCATCTTTGATTGAGGAGTGAACTTCATGCATCCAGTCATTCATTCTGTTGGCGATAAGATCAAGCAAGAACGAAAAAAACAAGGAATGACACAAAAAGCACTTTGTGAAGGAATTTGTAGTCAGGCTGAGATCAGCAAAATCGAAAATGGTCGAAATTCTCCGACGATTGATTTACTACAGCAAATTTGTCGAAGACTGCGCATTCCGATTTCATTGTTTTTTGAAGATGAAATCGTGTCACATAAGTTAAACGAAATTGATCAACGAATGATTCGTCATTTACGCGAAAAAACATATTCAGATATGGCAAAGGACTTAATATTATATGAAAAATCAAAAAACGCTGTCGAAACTCAAATTTTAATTCGTTATCATCAAGAATTACTTGAATATGAAAGAGGAAATGTTGATTTTCGGACCTGTATTGCGTCCTTGTTGCAAGTTGTCAGTGAGGAACGGGTGGAAGAAAAATCATTTTTACTTTATACACGAATTCAGATGGTGATAGCGGTACTTTATACGAACCATGAAGAATATAATCGTGCTCATCAAATCTACAAGGCATTATTAGAGTTACCTTATCAAACGAGAGAATACAAAAAAATTCGAATGAAGATCATGTATAATTTCATTCGTAACTTAGTAGAGTTTGAACGATTCGAAGAAGGGTTGCAGAAAGTTGAGCAGGTAATTAAAGAAACGAAACAATTGCAAGATTTAACGTATCTTGGACAGTTTTATTTTCAAAAAGGCATTTTGTTAGAGGCGTTAAAAGCATCGGAACGAGATACAACGGAAGCCTATACGACCGCCTATTCCTTTTTTGTTGCGACTCAGAATCACTCTTATTTAAAAATCCTTGAAACGTATTTTTCCGAACATCTCTTATTTCCGCTTAATGAAAGTGAGTGAGTAAACGATGGAGATCACTGCATTAACTTCATCGATTGGTACAAAAATCAAACAACTGCGAATTGAGAAGCAGATGACACAAAATGAACTATGTGAAGATATTTGTAGCCAAGCTGAAATCAGTAAAATCGAAAACGGCTTAAATTCACCGACTGTTGATTTGTTGCAACAAATTGCCAAAAGGTTAAAGGTGCCCATTTCTTTATTATTTCAAGAATATACGGATGAAGAACAATTTTTTCAAATTGATCAATTCTTATCCGATTTGCTTCGAGAAGAGAAGTACGAAGAAGCAATGGAGCGAATTAATCAGCAAGAAAAAAATATGATCACTGAAGTCGATATTTTAAAAAATTACATTAAAACGATCATTGATCTAAAACAAAATCGGATTGACTTTCGAACAGCTGCTAGCCTACTCAGTAACTTGTTGAATGAAAAAGAAGTGTGGTCGCACTCCATTCAATTGTTCATTCGAATCAAAATGGCGATTGCGAATATGTATTCAGAACAGGATCTATTTCATTTAACAGAATCCGTATACCAGGAATTAGAAAAAGAAATTGAAGCGCTCCAGTCGACTGCTCATCTGAATGCGTTACTGAAAATTTATTTTAATCATTGTCAGATTCTTGAATACCAAGAAAAGTCTGAGGATAGTATCGTCATCGCTAAGAAAGGATACGAACTATGTTTGATGCATAACCATACATTTTTATTTGGACATTTTTATTATCAACTCGCGCACTACCACGAACAATCGGGTGAAGATGAAATGTCACTTCAAAAACAGTATTCCATCGCATATGTGTTGTTTCATGCGTTTGAGCATGATGTTCGAAAACAGATGATTCTTCGCATGAAGGAAAAGTATATGTTATTTAACTTTGAGAAGTGATAAATAGGATGCGTAACCTTCTTGCCAAACAAGAAGGTTTTTTTATTAAAAGTGCAATCAAATGAGTAGTGAGAGGTGATAAGATGAAAAACGTACATCCAATTGGGGAGACACTGAAATTTTATCGACGTTTGAACAACGTATCACAAAAAGACATTAGTACAGGGATCTGTAGTCAGGCTGAAATTAGTAAAATTGAAAACGGTAAGGTGATGCCGACCGTTGAATTATTACAGCAACTTGCTATAAAACTTTGTGTGCCTATATCCGAACTCGTTAAAGATGGTGCTGAACATCGTTTGGAACAAGCTCGTATTCTTGACCAAGCACTTCGTAAGCTAGTACGAGAAAATAAATTTGATAAATGCCTTCGTGTAATGAAACAAGTCTCATCCCGTCGATCTTCTGACGAAGTAAGGCGAATAGTGAGATACTATGAAATCGTGATCGCCTATCGGCAACAGCACGTTGATTATCGAACGACCTCAGTCTTATTTGCACGATTGATCGATCAAGAAGGTTTACAGGTGCAGGATCCGATTCTTTACTTTCGAGTCAAGATGGCACTATCCATTTTATATGCGGAGTGCGAACAGTATCAACAAGCAGAAAAAATATATACTGACGTATTACAGTTCACGACAGAAATTAGCGGTTTAAAAGAAGAACGACTTAAGATTCTTTATAATTATGCGAAATTATTATATAAAGTTAATCAGTCAGAAAAGGGACTTCGTATCATCGAGGAAGGGATACTGCTCAGTCGAAAATTGAAACAGACATCCTATTTAGCGCACTTCTATTATCAACGTGGTGAATTTCATGAGCGAATGGGTGTAGATATCTTGCAGACGAAACATGATTATACGATGGCCTACGAATTATTCTCTGCCTTTCAGATGAAACAATATGCTGACATCGTTCTAGAGGTGAAACGTTCTTTTTTGCAGTCTATGCCTGAATGAGGTCATTGCTTAACAAACGAGAAAAGAGGAGAAACGTTGCGTATTGAATCATTTGGTAAACAGATCAAACAACTACGGATCGAGAGGAAGTTGACACAAAAAGAATTAGCGAAGGATGTATGCAGTCAAGCTGAATTAAGTAAGATTGAAAACGGGAAAACTATACCAACAATTGATCTTGTTCAGCGTTTGTCTCAAAAGTTACATATTTCAATGGATCAGATTTTCATCGATTCAAATGAAGTAAAACTATTTCAGCGCTATGAGGTACAACTAGCGGACTTTTCTAGACAACGTCGTTATGATGAGATGCTTGATTTCATGAGATGTTTACCAACTAGTCTTCCTCCTTCCGTTCAGTTATTGATTCGTTATTTTGAATGGGTCGCTCGCGAAGGGAAAAAAGATATCGATTATCGAACATGTATCTCACAGTTGCTTCGGTTATCGGATGAACAACAAATGGAAACAGAGTACCCTGTTCTTTATTTACGTATCCGGATGTCTGTTGCAAACTATTATTATTTAAACAGTCAGTATCCGTACGCGAGAAAAATTTATCAAGAATTACTAACCTATGATTACTCGACGGATACGCTGAAAAAGTTACAATGTAAAATTTTATATAATCATGCGCAACAGCTCTATTTTCAAAATGATTTTGTAACAGGGTTAGAGATTACTGAAAAAGGAATCGCCTTATCCGTTGAGCGAAAAGATACAGCGATGTTAGGACACTTCTTTTATCAAAAGGGATGTTTCTATGAAGAATTGAGTTACGCAGAAAGTGATATTCGTGACGCGTTTACCTACGCCTATTCTCTTTTTACTGCTTTTGGTAATGAAAATCATGCCGCGCTAGTATTAAAAGGAAAAAACCAGTTTCTCTACTTTCAAATGTAATCATGGAAGTAAAAGAAAGGAGTATAATTTGAATCATTTACCCGTCTCCATTGGCTATGAAATCAAGCGACTTCGAAAAGAAAAAAAGATCACACAAGCAGAATTATGTGAAGGCATCTGTAGCCAAGCTGAAATTAGTAAAGTCGAAAACGGTAAAAATTCACCTACCATTGATTTACTCCAACAAGTGGCAAAACGGCTGAAAGTACCATTATCGATGTTGTTTCAAGATCATTTACGAAGTGATGTCTTTCAATCATATGATGAACAATTAGCGGACTTGTTACGTACTAATAAATATGTAGATGCTCTGAAATTGAGCGAACACGTACTGTCTACAACTGAATATGAACAGGTACGTAATTTAGCAAGATATTATCAAATCATTGTGCAGGAAAGAAGTGGTCAAATTCATTACTTAAAAGCTGTTCAATCGCTCGAACGGTTACTAAATAAAGAACAACTCTGGTTTGAATCAGCTACCTTGTATCTACGGATTCAGATGGGGATGGCGAATCTGTATGTCGAACACGGTGACTTTGAATTAGCGGATGATCTTTTTCAGAATTTGATTCAAGCAAAATACGAAACGATCGAATTAAAAAAAGTTCGAATCAAGATTTTATATAACTATGGACAACAACTTTCACTGCAAAAAAAATACCTTGCTGGTCTAAAAATCACCGAACAAGGTATTCAGGAGAGTCTTCAATTGGAAGACGGTCATTTCTTAGGTCACTTTTACTTTCAAAGGGGATACTTTAAGCAGCAATTAAATGGTGATCTCTCAGATATCCAGCGTGATTTTACGATGGCCTATTCCTTATTTTGTGCATTTGATATGCCGATTCATGAAAAACGTCTTCTGGAAGAATATGCAGAGTATGTTCTATTCCCAATTTAAAACGAACGACCGAATTGTCGGCACTCTTGAAGCGCTTGTTCGATCAATTCAGATGCACGATCTGGGTATTGCTGATGTCCTTCTAAAATGACAGTTGATACATCATTGATCCCAAAGAATGCTAACAAGTTCAACATATAGCGAACCGCGTGTTCACTTGGGGCTTTCTCTTTTGTCGAGTAATCACCACCGCGTGAATGAATCAACAGCACTTGTTTGTCTTCAACAAGTCCGATCGAACCTTCGGCTGTATAACGAAACGTTTGACCAGCCTGGGCGAGATAATCCATGTAATTGTGAAGCGGTGCCGGAACCGTTAAGTTCCACATCGGAAATGAAAAGACAACTTTATCGGCATCTAAGAATCCGTTTAAATATTCTTGAAGCCGTTGTGCATGAGTCGCATCATCTCCAGTTAATTCTTCCCCTTTAAATAGCCGCCCTGCCGCGTTCGCAAGTTTTAGATCAAAGAAGGGAAGACGTTCCTCGAATAAATTCAAAACCGTAATTTTGTCCTCAGGATGATTTTCACGATAAGCATTCAGAAAGGCATCGTTTAATTCAGAACTAATGCCTTTTTTTTGATGCGTGCTATCGTTTGCTTCGATGAATAGTAAATGAGACATAGTGATCGCTCCTTTCTATACCTATCTATTCCCATTTTGCTTAAAATCATGACTTCCCATTATTTTATTATTTTTAGAAAATTCAAGTTTTATTTTGGTTCTGATAAGGAAAATAAACGACAGGAACTTGAAAGAGGGGATGGCGATGAATACACAGCGACGTTCTTCCAATAGTCAGCAATATCATCGAGAAATTCGGGCAAATTATCAATTGTTCGGGATGATCATTTTTATTTTGACGAGTTGTGGTGCCGTTTTATATATCGTTGCCAATACATTTAGTAGTTATGGTTTGAAAGGAGAGGATTGGATACGTGCACTTGTCATTGCGAGTGCTGGGAGTGTTCAATACTTCATCGGTAAAAGTACATTATCAGACCGACTAAAGCCACATATGATGTCTAGCGTTTTTTTATTGATTCCATATATTTATCATCCATTCATCGGTAGGGGAGTCCAGACAGTTTGGGCATGTGCCCTTCTATTCATATTAGCTTCCTTAGTCGTCATCAACCGAACGATGCTACTGTACGCAACAAGCATCACGACGGTTTCTCTTCTTTATATTTGGTATCAAACTCCATCACTTGAAAACACTTCGATGTTTGTATCCGATCACATCGCGCGTATTGGACTTATCTTGATTGCGACGATCATTAGTTTACTGATCCATAATCAATATGTTACCCGTCTTGAACGAAATATTGAATACTTAGCCCGTTTACAGGAACAAGCATTTACGGATCCCGTGACAGGTTTACCAAACCGCTCTTCGTTTGTCATTGAAGTAGATAAGAAAAAACAAGATGGCGATATGATTTGTCTCGTGGATTTGGATGATTTCAAAACAGTAAATGATGCATTCGGTTACCGAACTGGTGACCGTTCATTACACATCATTGGTCGACGATTGATGAATCGTTTTTCAGATTGTACGATTGCGAAAGCGAGCGGTAGTGCTTTTTTACTTCATGCGCCTTATCATCATGATGCACGAGTCCTCTGTGACGATATTTTATCAAGTGTATCAGAACGTGTACAAATTGACTTTAAGCAAATCAATGTTACTGCGAGTATTGGTGTTTCCTATATTAATGATGAATCGACGGACCATGTCATCAATGACGCGGAGATTGCATTATTTACAGCCAAAGCAAATCGAAAGAACACGTATGCGATCACAGACTTAGCAACACAAAATGAACGGAAGCGAGCACTCCAGTTAACGCGCGATTTATATGATGCAGAATTGGATCGAGACTTCTTTATTTTATTTCAACCTCAAGTCAATGCGAGAACGCGTCAAATTACAGGTGTAGAGGCTTTAATTCGTTGGAATCATCCGGAATACGGTCTTGTTCCACCAGTTGAGTTCATTCCACTCGCGGAAAGAACACGATTTATTGAGACATTAGGGCGATGGGTCATGCGTCAAGCCTGTCTTCAAGGAAAAGCTTGGTTGGAGGAAGGGAAGGAACCTCTGACGATTTCGGTTAATGTTTCACCGTGGGAATTACGACAAGCTGATTTTACGAATCGAGTGCTCACTATATTAAAGCAAACAGGTTTTCCTCCATCCCTACTTGAAATCGAGATGACAGAACATATCTTTATCGAAGGAACCGAGCAAATTATCAAAACATTAAACGCACTCCATTTGTATGGCATTCGAATCGCTCTTGATGATTTTGGAACTGGATTCTCATCCATGCAACCACTCGTGGAACTACCGTTCGATCAATTAAAAATTCCAAAAGAAATCGTTCAAGAAGCGATTCATTCTGAAAGGAAACGAGCAATGATCGAGACGATCATTCAATTAGGAAAACGATTAAATATGGCAATCGTAGCAGAAGGAATCGAACTTGAAGAAGAGGCAACATTGCTCGAACAGATGGGGTGTCATACGTTGCAAGGATATCTATTCTATCGACCGCTACAGCCGCAACAATTAGAACATTTTTTAGCGATGTATCGAGAAGGCTAAACAGATATCAAACAATTGAAAATACAAACAGGCGAAGGATCATGTCCATCGCCTGTTTGTATTACCATATAGGAGATAATAAATCAGAGATACCGGGCAAAACGACGCTCGAGAATCTCTTGGATGACTGCGATACATGAACATATACCCCAGTAAATGAACGCAACGACAAAATAGACGGTCATATAGTCGAATTCACGCCCACCAACGATTTTTGCCTTTTGAAAAATTTCAGGGACTGTAATCATGGCAGCAAGCGACGAAGCTTTAACAAGATCTAGCAAGACGTTCGAAAGCGGTGGGATGGCAATTCGAATCGCTTGCGGCAAAATGATGCCAACAAACGTCCGATACCTAGATAAACCGAGGGACGCCGCTGCCTCTTCCTGCCCACGATCAATCGAGAGTAAGGAAGAACGAATGATTTCTGCCATGTATGCCGCACTATTTAAACTAAAACCAGTAATCGCAGCAGTCAACGCGTTCAGTTGAATATTGATGACTGGCAGCCCGAAATACAACATGAACAATAGCACAAGGATGGGTACACCACGCATAAATGAGATGTAGGCGCTCGCTCCAATACGCAATACTCGAAAATGAGAGAGACGACAAAGCGCAAGAATTAACCCAATTCCAAGACCAATCGCCATGCTGAGCAAAGAAATCCATAATGTTTGTCCAAGTCCACTTAAAATATATGGAAACGAATCAACCGCCAATTCAGGATTGAAGACGGACCGCCAATCAATCGATGACATCATTAGTTCACATCGACAATCGTCGTTTTGACGTCAGGCATTTGGGAAACATTCTTTCCGGCATAAAATTGCTTCGAAATGTCTTTTAATGTACCGTCTTCCTTCATTTTATCGAGTTGTTCGTTAATGTTGGATTGAAGTTCTTTATTGTCTAAATCCATGATTAAACCGACTTGGCTCGGGTTATAGGCGATGTCCGGATGAATCGTGATATCGAAGTCTTTGAAGAAATCGACAGCCAGTGTTTGCAAGTAATAATCATTCAAGATGACGTCTGTGCGACCATTTGAGACATCTCGTAGATATTGATCGTTCGTCGCATTATCGTAAGTGACTTCTTTTGCACCGTATTTTTTAGCAATCTGCATATATGTCGTTGTTGCTTCTCCGGCAGCTTTTTTTCCTTTTAGATCTTCTAGAGACTTGATGCCTGACAAATCACTTTTACGGACGATTGCCGTACCATACGTATATTTATATGGTTTTGAGAAAGCGAATTTTTCTTTACGGTCATCGGTGATCGTAATGTCGTTAGCCGCAAGGTCAACCTGACCTGTATTAACGCTTGTCAACATACCGTCGAAAGACATCTCTTTGAACTTTACTTTCAAATCAAGCCGTTTGGCTACTTCTTTGACGACTTCAACGTCAAACCCCGTCAATTTATTACTTTTTTCATCATGATAGGACGTCGGGTAAAGTGTACCTGCTGTTGCGACGACGATTGTGCCTTCTTTTTGGATTTTATCGTATGCGGTTGCTTTCTCGTCTTGTTGACCGCATGCGCTTAATAGAATCGAGCTTCCTGCAATCAAGAGTCCCGTCCATTGCATTGTTTTTTTCATCGTATTATTCCTCTCTTTATTTCCGTAATCAGTAACGCTGTTCCTACTTAAAAATACCACGGAATCACATGTTCGGGCAAAGCAATACGCGCATAAAGTGTTGGATTTAATTAAAAAAAATATTGAATGAATATCCAAGTTTATGTAAGCGTTATCAATGTTGATATATGGTAATTCTACCTCCTGAGGGTGGACAAGATGGTGATTATGCATAGTAGCGAATAAACATAAAAGGGTGTAAAGTGTAACTTAACTGAATATACAGAAAATTAAGAAGGCAAGGAGAGTGCTACTATGACATTTCATAAATACCCTGAACAGCAGGGCTTATACGACCCTCGTATGGAACATGATGCGTGTGGGATCGGGGTTTACGCAC
Organism: Exiguobacterium sp. PHA03; assembly: GCF_041945985.1. NCBI lineage: Bacteria > Bacillati > Bacillota > Bacilli > Caryophanales > Exiguobacterium > Exiguobacterium sp. PHA03. The sequence goes on along the minus strand of NZ_JAUTYQ010000001.1, from coordinate 1,084,332 downwards.
ATCAAACAGGACGAGCGAGTCATGAAATAGTTGAACATGCATTGGCCATGCTTTGTCAAATGGAACACCGTGGTGGACAAGGGAGTGATGCGAAGACTGGAGACGGGGCGGGTATTTTAACGCAATTACCAGATCGGTTGTTTCGTGAAACGGTTCGGCACATTTCCTTCCCTAAAAAAGGGGATTATGGCGTTTTCATGATGTTCTTGCCACGTGAGGAACGGGAACGGACGCGACTCGAACGAACGTTAGAGTCAATCATTTTGACAGAAGGACAAGACGTATTAGGGTGGCGGACCGTACCTGTTCGGTCCGAAGTGCTTGGATCAGGTGCACGTCGTACGGAGCCAGTCATTCGTCAATGCTTCATTGGTGCACAGGCGATGGAAGGATTGACATTTGAACGAACACTTTTTTTGATTCGACGAGCGTTTGAACGTGAATCGGAGCAACTCGGTCTCGAGCAATACGTCTTGAGTAGCTCGAGTGAAACAATCGTGTATAAAGGACTCGTGACGACGGATCAACTACGTGCGTACTTTGATGATTTACGAGACGAACGCTATCAGTCAGGCTTTGGTATTGTACATTCACGTTTTAGTACGAACACGTTCCCAAGTTGGAAACGTGCCCATCCAAACCGATATTTGATTCACAATGGCGAAATCAATACGTTGCAAGGAAACATTCGGGCAATGCGCGGTCGAGAACGTCGACTTGCTGAGACGACGTACGGTAATCGGGCAGAGGAAGTGTTACCGATATTGGATGAGACAGGTAGCGACTCATCAATGCTTGATAATGCGTTTGAGTTTCTTCATCTGTCAGGTCTTTCTCTCGCTGAGACAGCACTGATGCTCGTGCCGGAACCATTCGAACATGCCGAAATCAGACCGGCGAAGCGCGCGTACTATGAGTATCACAGTAGCATGATGGAACCGTGGGATGGTCCGTCTGCCATCGTCTTCACGAACGGAAAACAGATTGGTGCGACGCTTGACCGAAATGGTTTACGCCCGGCTCGATATGTATTGTTACGCGATGGTCACTTCATGTTGTCGTCAGAAGCAGGAGTACTCCCTCTTCGTGAACAAGACATTTTGTACAAAAAACGATTAGCACCGGGTGAACTCCTTTTACTCGATTTTGCGTCCGGTCAGTTAATCGCAGATGAAGAGATCAAGCGGGAGCTAGCGACACGTCACCCTTACGCGGAGTGGCTCGCTCAAGAAGTCGTTTCCCTCTCAAGTAACGACTTCAAGGAAACACTCATTGAACTTGGAACGAAACAACGGCATTTTGGATACACGCGTGAAGATATCGATCAATACTTGATTCCACTCGTCGAAGAACAAAAGGATCCGTTAGGCGCGATGGGAACGGACATACCGCTAGCGGTCTTAAGTGAACGTCCTCAATCCTTGTTCCGTTATTTCAAACAGCTATTCGCACAAGTCACGAATCCACCGATCGATGCGTTACGCGAAGAGATCGTCACCTCGACGCTAACATGGCTTGGTCGACAAGGGGAGCTGCTGACGCCGAACCGTGCGAACTGTCGTCGTGTTCGCTTAGAGACGCCGATCCTGCGACCAGACGAAGCCCATGTGCTTAAACAATGTGGACTTAAGCAGAAAACGATCTCAACGACGTTCACCGACTCGCTTGAAGAAGCGCTTGACATGATCGTTGATGAGGCTGTGACCGCTGCACAAAACGGGTATGAATTATTGACGTTATCGGATCGTCTCGTTCGCCCTGGAACATTACCGATGCCAATCCTCTTAGTAACGAGTTCGATTCATCATGCGCTGATTCGTAAGGGATTACGTACAAATCTCAGCTTGATCGTTGAAGGTGGAGAAATTCGTGAAGTCCATCATGTCGCCACGTTGATCGGGTATGGTGCGGATGCGATTTATCCGTACCTTGCATATGCGACGCTTGAAGAAGCAGTAGGGGATCGTTTTACGGATGTAGCCAAACGTTATCAAAAAGCAGTCACGGAAGGCGTCGTCAAAGTCATGTCGAAGATGGGCATTTCGACGATCTTCAGTTATCGGGGTGCTCAAATCTTTGAAGCAGTCGGAATCGATCGCTCTGTCATCGAACAGCATTTCACTGGCACGGTCTCTCAATTGAGTGGGATGACGCTTGAGCTGATGGAAGAAGAAGTCCGACGAGCACAACAGGTTGCAGATGAACGGATTCATTTAGAGTCCGGCAGTGTCTTCCGGTACCGTCAAGCAGGAGAACATCATGCGTTTAATCCAGCGACGATTCATTTGTTGCAACACGCATGCCGTACGAATGATTACCGGCTCTATCAAAAGTACGCTCAACGCATTCAGGAGGAACCGGCAACGGTGCTACGACATCTGTTGACGTTCAAGGAGACGACGGCGATCCCGATCGAAGAAGTTGAGCCTGTCAGCGAAATCCTCAAATACTTCAAGACGGGTGCGATGTCATACGGCTCGTTATCAAAAGAAGCGCACGAGACGCTTGCGATCGCGATGAACCGCTTAGGTGGAAAGAGTAATAGTGGTGAAGGCGGTGAAGAGGAGGAACGATACGAACGGGATGAAAATGGTGACTTCCGGATGAGCCGAATCAAACAAATCGCCTCTGGTCGTTTTGGAGTGACGAGTCATTATCTGGTACATGCCGATGAATTACAAATCAAGGTGGCACAAGGTGCGAAGCCCGGAGAAGGTGGTCAATTGCCTGGTGAAAAAGTCTATCCGTGGATCGCACGGGTGCGTGCATCGACACCGGGTGTTGGATTGATCTCACCACCTCCACACCATGATATCTATTCAATTGAAGATTTAGCCCAGTTGATTCATGACTTAAAACGTGCCAACGATCAAGCCCGGATTAGCGTCAAACTCGTCGCCAAAGGAGGCGTTGGAACGATTGCTGCTGGCGTTGCGAAGGGGTTAGCAGATGTTATCGTCATCAGTGGTCATGACGGCGGAACGGGCGCCTCACCTAAGACGAGTATTCAACATGCCGGACTGCCATGGGAACTTGGTCTTGCTGAAACACATCAAACGTTGACATTAAACGGGTTACGCGAGCGTGTCGTTCTCGAGACGGACGGAAAGCTATTGACCGGTCGTGATGTCATCCTCGCAGCAATGCTCGGAGCGAATGAATATGGGTTTGCGACAGCACCACTTATCGCTGTCGGCTGTATCATGATGCGTGCGTGTCATCTCGATACGTGTCCTGTTGGTGTCGCGACACAGGATCCAGAGCTCCGCAAGAAATTTACCGGATCTGCCGATGACGTCGTCCATTTCATGACATTTATCGCTGAGGAAGTACGAGAACATTTAGCAAAGCTCGGTGTGAGACGGTTGCAAGATCTCGTAGGGCGTACGGATTTACTCGAACCATCGGAACGACAACGAACGCATTGGAAGGCGAAAAGTCTTGATTTCTCTCGTCTCCTCGTTCATGTGTCACACGGTCCGGCTGAACAACAACAGCATCACGTCGAGCGTTCCTTTGACGCCCGTGAAGTCGCACCGTATTTAGAGTCGGCAGATTTCAGTCAACCACAGACACTACGTTTAACGATTCAAAATACAGACCGTGCGATTGGCACGCAGACCGGTGCGATGCTGACCAGACGATTTGGGGCACTTGGTCTTCCGACGGATCGATTGAAACTTGAACTGCAGGGATCTGCTGGGCAAAGTTTAGGTGCGTATCTCCCACGTGGGATGACGCTTGATGTCACGGGAGAAGCGAATGATTATGTAGGGAAAGGGTTGTCCGGGGGTATCATCGCAGTTCATCCTCCACGCTCGATTTCGTTCGTCTCGTCCGATCAATCGATCATCGGTAATGTCGCACTTTACGGAGCGACAAGTGGAGAACTTTATGTCAACGGTCAGGCAGGTGAGCGATTTGCGGTTCGAAACAGTGGAGCCGTCGCCGTCGTCGAAGGAATCGGCAATCATGGACTCGAGTATATGACCGGTGGATCTGTCGTTGTCCTTGGCGATATCGGAAAAAACTTTGCAGCCGGTATGTCAGGCGGTGTCGCTTATGTCTTACCGCGTAATCCCGAACAATTTTTACAACGTGTCAACCGCGAACTCGTCTCGACTGGACCCGTCACGCATGCCGAAGAGATCACGCGACTGAAGACGTTCATCGAGCGGCACGTCGAACGGACCGGAAGTGAGCAGGGCGATGCGATTCTAGCGAACTGGGATCATGTCATCCATTCGTTCATCCGCGTCATTCCATCGACGTACGAGAAAGTGACAACATTGATGGCTGATTTCGCAAAACAAGGACATAACACTGAAGAAGCGATGTTACTCGCATTCGAGACACATCTTGGTCGAAGAACAGGAGGAGTACGATGAAACGACGCGATCAATTCATGACAGTTGCTCGTTCAAGCGGAGCGGAACGACACCCAAGCGAACGGGTGGGGGATTTTAGTGAATACAAGACGGCTTTGACGGAAGCGGAAGCGAGTCAACAAGCAAGTCGATGTATGGATTGTGGCACCCCGTTTTGCCATGTAGGGGAAGTATTTGATCAAGTGAAGATCGGTTGTCCAGTCTATAACTTAATTCCAGAATGGAATTTACTTGTAGAAGAAGGTCGTTTTCAAGAGGCCCTCGATCGACTGCTTGAGACGAACAATTTTCCTGAATTCACGGGTCGCGTCTGCCCAGCGCCGTGCGAAGGATCGTGTACGTTATCAATTCATGAACCTGCAGTTGCAATCAAGGATATTGAACGATCGATCATTGATATCGGGTTTGAAAAAGGATGGGTTGTGCCTCGAATTCCAATGATACGTTCGTCGCATTCTATTGCCATCGTCGGATCTGGTCCTGCCGGTCTTGCAGCTGCTGATCAGCTGAATCAAGCAGGGCACCAGGTCACCGTCTTTGAACGAGAGGACCGCGTCGGCGGGCTTTTGACATACGGTATACCAGCGATGAAACTCGATAAAGAGGTCGTACAGCGTCGTGTTGATTTGCTTGAAGCAGAAGGAATCCACTTTCGGACGAATGTTACGATCGGCGCAGATATCACGCTCGAGACACTTGAAGCAGAGTATGATGCTGTAATCTTGTGTGTCGGTGCGACGGAACCACGAAAATTGACAGAAGCACCAACGCAAGGAGTCGGTTATGCGATGGATTATCTGACTGGAGTGACACGCCACGTGCTCTCGAAAGAACCGTTGTCTCCTGATCACGATGCGAGAGATAAGGATATTCTTGTCATTGGTGGCGGCGATACAGGAGCGGACTGTGTAGCGACGGCGCTCCGTCAACGCTGCCGCTCCGTCGTCCAATTCGGCAAGCATGAACAACCAGGTACGACACGTGCAACAGGAAACATGTGGCCGGATACACCTTTGCTTTATTCGATCGATTATGGATATGCGGAAGCATTCCAACAATTCGGTCGAGATCCCCGTGAATACTTGATCGCCATCAAGCGATTCACGACAAGTGAATCGGGTCAAGTCACCGGTGTCTGGACGATTCAGACGACAAAAACAAAAAATGAATCGGGTGCGGTGATCTTTGAGGAAATCGAAGGGAGCGATCGTTACTTCCCGGTCGATCAAGTCTGGATCGCTATCGGATTCAGCGGTGTGGAAGAGCGTATACTCGAGCATTTAGCGGTTGCATCGGAACGCGGAAAAATCAAGACGATTCGTTATGCGACGAACCGTTCAGGTGTATTTGCCGCAGGTGACGCACGACGTGGTCAATCGCTCATTGTCTGGGCAATTCGAGAAGGTCGTGAAGTGGCGGAAGCCGTCGGTCAATATTTAAGAACAATGCAACAAACTGGCTAAATCACGCAGTCTGGATTTTCTGGCATCTTCAGAAATCCAGGCTTTTTTGTGTTTGGCAAGGAAATCTGCCAGTTCAAAAATAACTATTGATTTTGTTTCAAGGTAAAACCCCGAAACTATTTCTGATATTCTTATAAAATGAAGGGGAGGAATGACGGATGAATCCAGAAATCATCTATTTCGTATGCGAGAGTGGAATGGCAAGTAGTGTCATAGCGGCTACGATTTTTAGAAAACGCTTACTTGAATGTGGGATTACGACAGACGTCAAGACATGTCGAATCGTAGATCTTCCTGATCAGGCATCTTTTATCGTCGGAGAAGCACAACTTATCCATCGACACGTCTGGAAAGCGTATTGTTCTGTTCATCCAGTCGATCGGATTCTGGATCCGACTGCATATGACGTCATCCTCGAATCTTGGCGGAAAAGAGTGAGGCTACATGACTGAATTCACACCACGGGAACACGATATCTTATTTTTCCTCTTATCACGTGAGGAACCTGTTCAAATACAAGAAATCGCGGAAACGCTCGAGACATCGGAACGAACGATTCAGCGTGAACGGGATCGTCTTGCCCAGTCTTTAGAAGACCATGAGTTACGTTTGACATATGTCCGCGGTAGAGGTCTGTTGATTGAGGGAACGGATGAAGCCAAACACGTACTACGGGACCAATTATTGTTATCACACAAACAATTACCGACTGCTGAGGATCGCCAAGTCGAGTTAGCGTATCGGCTACTGCAAGAAGACGGGATGGTCAAATTACAGGCGATCGCCCATGCGATGTACGTGGCACCGAGTACGATCAGCCAGGATTTAGAGCGGATTGATGAGTGGTTTATGCAATATGACCTTGAAATCAAGCGCAAAAAAGGCATTGGTGCCGAAGTCATCGGCGAAGAGATCAACAAACGACGCTTATTGATCTCATTGATCTTTACACAATGGGATGTTCTTGCTTTCTATCGGTTGTTGCAAGGAGATGTCGATCAGTTACCCCATCTGTTACAAATGAACCGAACATCATGGCTTGAGATGATCAATCAAGCGTATGCAGTCATTGCACCGTTGACGAAAGAAGGACGTCTCAATGACCGACAAATCATGCGTGCCACACTCAGCTTAGCTTTACAAGCGTTGCGCAAAGATCAGTTTCCGATGCGTTACGAGTTAAAAGCGTACCCAGTCGAAATTCTCAAATGGGTGGAACGCGTCGAAGAGCGATTACCTGACACATTGTCGATTGCCGAACGTCAATGGTTATCAGAAGAGTTGCGCGCGTTTTTTCAATCGGACGCAGGAGATACGGAAGAACTCGTCACACGCCTCCGTGTGAAACGATTGATTGAACACGTCTCTTTATTATATGGAACGAACTTTACGAAAGATTATGCTTTGGAGCGGGGGCTCGTTTCGCATATTCAATCCTATACGCGTCAAAATAGCGTCAATCCGTCCTATGTCATCAAACAAATTGAACGGGAGTATCCACGTCTGTTCGATGCGGTCAAACAAGCAGCGCTGTCGATCTTCACAGATGCGACATTTGAAGACGTGGATTTAGCATTTTGGGTCATGCATTTCGGGGCTGTTCTCAGCAAACCGACACCTAAACTACCATATCGCGTTTTAGTCGTCTGCTCTGCTGGACTCGGCTCTTCAAAGTTATTGATGAATCGGTTACGGCAAGAATTTACTGAACTTGAACATATCGATAACTCGTCGCTGTTTGGCATTGAACGGTTACCGATTGAATCGTATGACTTCGTTTTATCGACCGTGCCGTTGCCTGACATCCGCCCACCACATCTTCTTGTCAACCCGTTGCTCCCTCAGGATGAGGTCGAACGGATCCGAAAATTGATTCTTGCCTTACCAAAATCCTTCCAACCAGAACCACGGCAGACGAAAACAGAATGGCTCGATCTCGAGCAATTGCATCGGCTCGTTGCATCGTCGATTCAAGTGTCGAACGGATTTCAAATGGAACGGTTGGAGCGTGTGGACGATGGGATTGAATCGTTATTATTTGAGATCAGCACACGAATGGTCGATCAAGGATTAGCAAAATCAGCTGTTTCACTCTCGGCGCAATTGTTGCGTCGTCATGAGATGTCGGGTCTTGGTATTCCAGGAACACGGCTTGCTTTATTCCACGGACGTGATGCGACAATTCAAAGAGGAGGATTTCTCATTTTTGAATTGCCTGAACCAATCGACTTACTCGGGATGGATCAACAGTTGCAATCCGTCGAACGGCTTCTTGTCCTTGTCGCACCGGAAGAGACCTCGAACGAACTGCTTGAATTACTCAGTTCGATTAGTGCCGCAATCATTGAAAGTCCCGAACAAATGGATCAATTTGAGTTCGGAGAGGAACATGCAATTCGTCTGCTTTTAAATCGAACGTTTCGAACGGTAATTGATCAATTCCTAGGCAATACTTGAAAAACCCCTGTCACTTGATCCTTGAAGTGGCAGGGATTTTTTCTTGGATCAGGCAGGCTTCTTTCCAGTCTGTCCAACTTCTTGGACAAAGACTGAACTAGGAAAGATTGAGTAAGCGCTTGCAATGATCTTACAATAAGGGCATAGCAAAGCAATCATCTTATCAACTCATACACGAAATGGAGGCTAACGCAATGGCGACAGCTCAAAATGGAGCACGGGGTATCCGTGTACAAGTTCAACGGTTCGGTAGCTTTTTAAGCGGTATGGTCATGCCGAACATCGGTGCATTCATCGCTTGGGGGATCATCACGGCACTCTTCATCCCGACTGGATGGGCACCGAATAAGGAACTCGGTGAACTTGTCGGTCCGACAATCACCTATCTCTTACCGTTGCTGATTGGATACACGGGCGGGAAATTAATGCATGACGTCAGGGGAGGCGTTGTCGGGACGCTTGCGACGATGGGGGTTATCGTCGGAACAGAGATTCCGATGTTCCTCGGTGCCATGATCATGGGACCACTTGGTGGATACGTCATCAAAAAGTTCGATCAGTTGATTGAAGGAAAAGTCAAACCAGGTCTCGAGATGCTCGTCAATAACTTCTCAGTCGGAATCATCGGTGGTTTGTTGATGCTCGGTGGATTCAAAGTATTCGGACCACTCATGACAGGTCTTGACGACATCATGGCCGCAGCAGTTGGTGCGATCGTCAGCGCACATTTGCTACCATTAGCGAGTTTGTTCATCGAACCGGCAAAAATCTTGTTCTTAAATAATGCGATCAACCACGGTATTTTAAGCCCGCTTGGTCTCGACCAAGTAAACGAGGCGGGTAAATCAGTTCTGTTCTTACTCGAAGCCAACCCAGGTCCAGGTCTTGGATTGTTACTTGCTTACTCGTTCTTCGGTTCTGGTGCAGCGAAGAAGACAGCACCCGGTGCAGCATTTATCCAATTTATCGGTGGAATTCACGAAATCTATTTCCCATACGTCTTGATGAAGCCAGTCTTGTTGCTTGCGATGATTGCAGGTGGCATGAGTGGTATCCTCACTTTCGTCCTGTTTGATGTCGGATTAGTCGCACCCGCTTCACCAGGTAGTATCATCGCGGTCCTCGCAATGGCATCACGCGGTTCTTACGTCGGATTGATTGCAGGTGTACTTGTTTCAGCATCTGTGACATTTGTTGTCTCGACTGTCCTGCTAAAAACTAGCAAGGCAAAAGAAACGTCGCTTGAAGAGGCGAGCGCGAACGTCAGTGCGATGAAAGGAAAACAATCGATTGCCTCGACACTCGTTTCAGCTGATGCCAAACCACTTGCGGAAGTCGAACATATCATCTTCGCTTGTGACGCTGGTATGGGATCGAGTGCGATGGGAGCATCTGTCCTTCGCAATAAGATCAACAAAGCGGGCTTACCGATCAAGGTAACGAATACGTCGATCAGTCAATTGCCGCAAAACGCCGAACTGATCATCACGCACCGTGATTTGACGGAGCGGGCGAAGGAACAGGTACCAACGGCAGAACACCGATCAGTCGATAATTTCTTAAATGCCGGATATTATGATCAACTCGTCCATGAGATCGAAACAGCAAGAAATAAGATTTCTTAAAGATAAAGATAGAGACACTCAAGGAGGAATAAACATGACAACGACAATGAACCTTTCACCGGAACTTGTATTACTTGATCAACAATTCGCAGACGAGACGGCAGCCATCAAGGCTGCCGGTCAACTCCTCGTCGATCACGGATATGTCGAGGCGGGGTATATCGATTCAATGCAGGAACGTCATGCCTTATCAACGGTCTACATTGGCAACCATGTCGCGATTCCACACGGAACAGAGTCGGCTAAATCACAGGTCAAGAAAACGGGGCTATCGATTCTACAAGTACCGCAAGGCGTAGCGTTCGGAACGGAACAAGCACGACTCGTTATCGGCATCGCTGGCGTCGGGGATGAACACCTCGAGTTGTTATCAAATATCGCAGTCATTTGCTCCGATGAGGAGAACGTCGAGCGCATCGTGGCAGCGACATCAAAAGAAGAAATCATCGCGTTATTGACAGCGGAGGTGTAATTATGAAAGCCATCCATTTTGGTGCCGGTAATATCGGACGAGGATTCATTGGCTTACAACTCGTCAAGACGGGTTACGAAGTATGCTTCGTAGATGTCAATACGACAGTCGTCGATGCATTAAAAGCACGACATACCTATGAGGTGGGTTATGCCTCTGAAAGCGGAGGGCGTGAACGGGTCGACGGCGTTACGGCGCTCAACAGTTTAACTGAACCTGATCAGGTCATTGCAGCGATTCGTGAAGCAGATGTAATCACGACAGCTGTCGGACCGAGCTTGTTGTCGAAAGTAGCTCCTTTGATCGCGGAAGGGTTACGTCAACGTGATCAACAGACACCTGTCTACGTCATTGCGTGTGAAAACATGATTGGTGGGTCAAAACACTTACAAGCAGAGGTGGCGAAACATCAACCGGTAGCGGAGAACTGGCATTTCCCGAATGCAGCGGTTGATCGGATTGTTCCACTTCAGCATCACGAAGACCCGTTGTACGTCGAAGTGGAAGAATTCTTCGAATGGGTGATCGAAACGACTGGACTACCGGAAGCCTATCCACGGATCGAAGGCGTCACCTATGTCGAGAACATCGAACCGTTCATCGAGCGGAAGCTGTTCACTGTCAACACAGGACATGCGATTGCTTCGTACCTCGGAGCACTCTTTCATAAAGAGACGATCGCTGAAAGTCTAACGGATCCACGCATCCGTCGGGGTGTCCAGACAGCACTTTACGAAACAGGGTGGTTGTTACTTGAAAAGTACGGCTTTAATCCGGTCGATCATAGTGCGTACATTCAAAAGAATATGAAACGTTTTGAAAACCCGCGAATTCATGATGAAATCATTCGTGTCGCCCGTTCACCGATTCGTAAACTGAGTCCAAGTGACCGACTCGTCAAACCAGCGAAGGAATTGATGGAGCGTGGGATCGAAGCAGATGGATTAGCACGTGGGATCGCAGCAGCCTTAACCTATTTCGATCCAAATGATTCAGAATCTTCAGAATTAAATGCATATATTACGAAACATGGAATCGAAGATGCGCTGAACGCATATCTACAACTGTCAGCAACGGATCCACTTGGATCTCGGATCGTTGAACATTATGAAGCGATGCAACAACAAGTCAACTCGATTGCTTAAGAATGAATAACTCTGTAAGCCGAACACCTTTCATATCTGTGGAGGGTGTTTTTAGTTTGCGATTTAAATATGTCTTGGTATCAACGAAACAAGCAGTTTCTAAAAATCTTACTATCACAATTTGATTACAATTTGTATATTAAATTTGGAATATTCGAAAACGAATATTTAGCGATTAAAATACATTGTACGCTATATGAACGGAACATCTCTATTCCGATTTTTCAGGTAAGAGAAGGTGATCATATGTTAAATTATAAAGTGAATGTATATAGATTAAACGGAGCACGACCAAAAGCAACAAAAGGAACCGGACCGAAGCATTTGATCTATTCGAGTCAGTTTTCTTCACGTACACCAGTCCATTTATTGCATCAACTCATCTTGAATCGATTGTTGGTTGAGCAAGAAAAAAACCTGGATTTAACGTATACGATCGAAGTAAATGCGGTACTTGATCAATTCGTGATCGACGTCCGTGTCTTTTCAACAGATACGGTCAGCATCCAAGTCGAGCGTGACTTGATTGAAATCATTGAACGTGAAGAAGTTCGTCATATCCCAGCGCTTGAAATCGGAAAACCAGATTTCGCAGAATTCGCTCACATCGTCTTAAAGGTTAAGGAAGGTGGACCACGTCTTTCACAAGAGGATACGCAACGAATTTTCAATGAGTCTGGTGTTCGAGGACGAATTATCCTGCACAAGGAGCGAATCGATAGTCATGAACCCTCCCATTCGATTCAGTTGTTGATTGGTGGGGCCGAGAAGTGTTTGTACAGTCTCTCGCAATATCAGCTTGATCCACTCTTCCGTAAACATGGTTTGACGATTCAATCCTTGAATCTGTTACCGTTTGATTTATTCATGATTCGCGACAAAATCGCGATGCTGTCTTCAGCAGATGCTTCGCAACTGTGGATTGATGACATCACGACATCCAAGAATGGACGATCACATCAGATTTGTTTTAACGATGGGAATGAATGTATGACGGTTATCTGTGATCTTCACGGATCAATTCGGTCTTATAAGTGTTCGTGATGGTTTAATTCTTCTTCGAATAGGCTACATTCTTAACAGAGGTTCTAACGAAGGGGAGTCGAACAATCATGTTATCTAAACAACAGACGGAAGAATTCAAGCAACGGTTATTGAAGGAAAAAGAAAAGACGACATCAAACATCGAACAACGCGATACCGATTACGATGAAGGTGAATTGTCGAGTTACGATAATCATCCTGCCGATTCCGGCGATGAATTGTTCTTGCGGGAACGTGATCAAGCAATCACGGATATGCAAGAGGATATGCTATCAGATGTGGATCGCGCCTTAAAAGCAATCGAGGACGGAACGTATGGCATTTGCGAAGTCTGTGGAAAAGAGATTGAAATCGAACGCCTTGATATCATTCCAGAAACCCTATTATGCATTGAGCATGCAAAAGAAGAAGCAGAACAAAACGAGAACGATCCGAATTCGCGACCAAGCGAAGAAGATGTACTAGATCCATCTGTAACAGCTCGCGGGAAAGACATCGACGGTGATACGGACGGATTCTCGAAAGTGAGTGACTTTGGTAGTTCTGATACACCGTCTGATCAAGAAGATGGAATCGATCCGACACGGTCTTGACCAGCAAAACATCTCCCGAAAATGGAGATGTTTTTTTTCGAAAAAATATCACATGTATTTACCAGAATTTTTTGACTTTTCATATAATTTTGGTACGATGGTATCGAGAGGACTGTTTTTAGCCTATATTAAAATGTAAGCGCATACAAGCATCCGTCTCACTGCTTGACCATTTTAGTTGAGGGAGGAAATAACGCATGATTTATGACATTCCGAACAAGCAAGGGTCAAAAGTACAGTACAAGGAACGGTATGAAAACTACATTAATGGAAAATGGACGGCACCAGTCGGGGGAGAGTATTTTGATAATGTGACACCTGTTACTGGTAAGGTGTTGTGCCAAGTCGCTCGTTCTACAAAGGAAGATATCGAACTCGCTCTTGACGCAGCACATGCGGCAAAAGAAGCATGGGGGAAAACGTCTGTAACGGAACGTTCGAATATTTTAAATAAGATCGCCAATCGAATGGAAGAAAATCTCGAGATGCTCGCTTATGCGGAAACACTTGAGAACGGAAAAGCCGTTCGTGAGACACTTAACGCCGATTTACCGCTCGCGATCGACCACTTCCGTTATTTTGCTGGGGTCATTCGTGCACAAGAAGGTTCAGTCGGCGAACTCGATCAAGATACGGTTGCGTATCACTTCCATGAGCCACTTGGCGTCGTCGGTCAAATCATTCCGTGGAACTTCCCGCTCCTGATGGCTGTCTGGAAATTAGCACCAGCTCTCGCAGCAGGAAACTGTGTTGTCTTAAAACCAGCAGAACAAACACCAGCGAGCATCATGGTACTCGTTGAGATCATCGAAGATTTACTTCCACCAGGTGTGCTCAACATCGTCAATGGATTCGGTCTTGAGGCAGGGAAACCGCTCGCCTCAAGCAAACGAATCGCCAAAATCGCCTTTACGGGTGAGACAACGACAGGACGTTTGATCATGCAGTATGCTTCGCAGAACTTGATCCCGGTCACACTTGAACTCGGTGGGAAATCACCGAACATTTTCTTTGAAGATATCATGCAGGCAGACGATGCATTCTTTGATAAAGCAATCGAAGGATTATTGATGTTTGCGTTGAACCAAGGGGAAGTCTGTACGTGTCCGTCGCGTGCCTTGATTCAAGAATCGATTTACGAACCGTTCATGGAACGTGTTTTAGAGCGCGTCAAAGCCATCAAAATCGGAAATCCTCTTGATGCCGACGTCATGATGGGTGCTCAAGCTTCGAACGAACAGATGGAGAAAATCCTTTCGTATCTTGAAATCGGTAAGTCGGAAGGCGCAGAGTGTCTCATCGGTGGAGAGCGCAACATGCTCGAAGGAGATCTCGCAGAAGGATATTACATTCAACCAACGATCTTTAAAGGACACAATAAGATGCGCATCTTCCAAGAAGAAATTTTTGGACCGGTTCTATCGGTCACGACATTCAAGACGGAAGAAGAAGCACTCGAAATTGCGAATGATACGTTATATGGTCTTGGTGCCGGCGTCTGGACACGTGACATGAACCGTGCTTATCGGTTTGGTCGTGCGATCGAAGCAGGGCGCGTCTGGACGAACTGTTATCACCAATATCCAGCTCACGCGGCGTTTGGTGGTTACAAAATGTCAGGTATCGGACGCGAGAACCATAAGATGATGCTCAACCATTACCAACGGACGAAAAACCTACTCGTTAGCTATAACCCGAATAAACTCGGTTTCTTCTAAGTCGGAAAGGACGTGGATGCAAATGGTGGAACGTGTTCAGGCGACAGCAGCTTGTCTTGAGTTGATCGACCAGTTGAGAGAAAAACACGGTCCGTTGATGTTTCATCAATCTGGTGGTTGTTGCGATGGCAGTTCCCCGATGTGTTTTGCGCAGGGCGATTTATTCCTGGGAGATCAGGATAAAAAACTAGGAGAGATCGGTGGTTGCCCGTTTTATATTCATGAAGATCAATATGAGTACTGGAAACATACCCAACTCATCATTGATGTCGTGGATGGTCGAGGCGGAATGTTCTCTCTTGAGGGTGTCGAAGGAAAACGTTTTTTGACACGCTCCCGTGCGTTCACGCAAGAGGAATACGCTGAACTATCAGCATCAAGTTAATGAAGGATATAAACGCGATTTTGTCTAGGCGACTTGTTCATTCAGGTCGCTTGTACAGAATCGTGTTTTTGTTCGTATTACAGCGTTCTAACAGGATAAAAGTTGGTAATGCGGCATAAGAACGGTATAATGAACTCATATTTTGACGAGAAGATTTTTTCATACTATGACATTTAGGGGGTCACCATGAAATATCCATTTTTAGGTTGGACAGGTCACACGATCGGAGTGACGGCGCCCTCCTCCGGATTACGTGAACAGCAACAGGAATGGGTCGAACGAGCAGTTGAACAGGTACAAGCACGGCAAATGAACGTCCGTTTAGGTGAAACGATTTGGTCGCATCAACTTGCTGAGAGTGCACCGGTCAAACAACGCGCCGAAGAATTCAATCACATGATGACGGATGAGACGATTGATGCTGTTATCCC
Organism: Exiguobacterium sp. PHA03; assembly: GCF_041945985.1. Classification (NCBI taxonomy): domain Bacteria; kingdom Bacillati; phylum Bacillota; class Bacilli; order Caryophanales; genus Exiguobacterium; species Exiguobacterium sp. PHA03. The sequence continues at coordinate 1,068,611 of NZ_JAUTYQ010000001.1, read as the reverse complement.
GCCATTTGGTGGGGAACGCGCCATTGATCTTTTACCCGAGTTGACACCAACTGCTTACCAAACAAAATGGTTGCTTGGCTATTCCGATATCAGTACGTTATTGCTCAGTTTGACGCTTCAGACGGGAATTGCGACAGCACATGGTCCGAACTTCGTTGAGCTTCGGAGTAAAGAATGGGACGAGACGACAAGTGCCTGGCGACGGGTTCTCGCGACGCCATCTGGAGAAACCGTCACACAGTGGGCTTCCGATCGTTATCAAACCGCGTGGACAGACGAAGAACGTCCAGCAGGTTCGTTATTTCAGCTGACGGAAGCGACAGAATGGAAAGCACTTGATGAGCGAACAGAAGTGACCGGACGGTTACTTGGGGGTTGTCTGGAGACGATTCGCCATCTGATTGGGACACCGTACGGAGATGTGAAGCGCTTCCAACATGAAGAGATCAACGGAGAACCGATTCTCTGGTACTTCGAGGTGTCTGAAGCGAGTTCTGCCGAGGTGCATCGGACGCTTCGACAAATGGCGTATGCTGGGTGGTTCGACCATGCGGCTGGCTTTTTATTTGGCCGTACGTCTGCAAGGATTACAGAAGATCTGACATGGCTAGACGTGTATCACTATCTAGCCGATGAAACGGGCTTACCAGTCTTATATGATCTTGACATCGGTCATCAGCCACCACAGTTAACGTTAATCAATGGAGCGACGGGTACGGTTCGTATTCAAGGAAAAGATTCACGAATCGATCTTACGTTCAACTAAAAAGGAGAGCACGCAATGGCACGTCGTAAGTTTCAAGCATTAGGCGTTTATAAACGCGTCCATATTAACCCGGAAACACGTCGAATGACGTTACCGGAACCGTTTTACGATGCACTTCGTCTAGAAGATGAATTGCTGATTGCACAAGTCGGAGATGTTCTCGTCATGCGTCGTCCGGGGGAAGTCGTCGAGACAGAAACGGATTTATTGAGTGAACTCGTAGAAGATGGATTCACGGGTACAGAGCTTGTCCAAGAGTTTGCCTACCGGCGTCAGCAACAGGAACAACGATTACGTCAACAAGTCTTGCAGGATGAAGAGGATGACCATGCTGCTCAACTGAAGATCGAGCTATAACGGAAAGAAGGAGTGGGGCAGATGCGTCGCAGAACAAAAATTGGAATCGGAGTCATCGGATCCGGATTAGTAGCAGCGAGTTATTATTTTTATGAGATGGCAATCGCTACGAATCCGAAGCCGTTCTTATCGAATAATCGGGATTTGAGTGATGAGATGGTCCGGTTGATGCAACCTGGACAGACATGGATCAAGGAGCAGCCGCTCGAGCGGATCGAGATTGAAGCAAAAGATGGTTTAACGTTACGCGGACATTTCCTCCCGTCTCCTGTTCCGTCAGACCGGATTGTCATTCTCGTGCATGGATACGGAGGCGTCGGAACGGATTTAGCCGGATTCGCCTATCTGTACCATCAGGCCGGTTTCCATGTCATGATGCCCGATAATCGAGGACACGGAATGAGTGACGGTCATTATATCGGATTCGGATGGCATGATCGTGAAGATTGTCTCAGTTGGTCGAACTATCTGATTGAACGGATTGGACAGGATGCGAAACTGTTCTTACATGGTGTGTCGATGGGAGGGGCGACCGTATTGATGACGAGTGGCGAACAACTTCCACCACAAATCAAAGGAATCATTTCTGATTGTGCCTATACGTCCGTCAATGCTGTTCTTGCGTATCAGATGAAGCGGATGTATCGACTACCACACTTCCCGTTTTTAGGGATGACGAGCGTATTGACGAAGCTAAAGGCAGGTTATACGTTCCGTGAAGCATCAGCGCTGAAACAGGTCAAAAAGGCACAGGTTCCGATTCTCTTCATTCATGGTGGTGCGGATACGTTCGTACCGACAGATATGGTGTATGAGCTGTACGAAGCCTGTCCAACGGAAAAGGAACTGGTCGTCATTCCGAATGCCGCACACGCTATGGCATATTTCGAGGATCCGGCATTATATGATGACGTCGTTGAGAAGTTCGTCCGGAACATCTTGCGAAATGATTGACAACTCAGTTCGTTACCCGCTATATTAATATCATAAATCAACGTCGTCGTGGCGGAACTGGTAGACGCGCTAGACTCAGAATCTAGTGGTGGCAACACCGTGGAGGTTCAAGTCCTCTCGGCGGCATAAATGATTGAAGGAGGCAATCCCATCAAGGGGTTGCCTCCTTTTTTGATAATGAATAGAAAACGGTTGCATCGAATAAAAATTCAGAAATGTTTATCTTTTTAGAACTTTTCTGGTAAAATACGTTTTAAAGAGGGTACTCTTCAGGGAAAGTACTAAGTGGAGTCGACAATCTTTAACACATAGGAGAGGGGAAACAAACATGAAAAAAGGAAGTATTTTGCTAGCGCTCTTGATGAGCTGTATTCTCGTACTTGGTGCATGTAGTATCGGTTCGAAGGATGAAGGGTCTTCAGAAGGAAAGACGTATAAAGTTGGTATCGACGTCACGTATCCACCATTTGAGTACAAAGACGGGGACACGTACAAAGGAATCGACATCGATCTTATGAAAGCAATCGCTAAGGATCAAAACTTCAAGATTAAATTTGAAGCAATGGATTTCAGCGGTATCATTCCAGCACTTCAAGCAAATCAATTGGACGTTGCCATTGCCGGTATGAGTATTACACCAGAACGGAAAAAAGTCGTCACATTCTCAGACCCATATTTCAAAGCTGGTCTTATTTTAGTCGTCAAAAAAGATGAGAATGGTATTAAATCCGTTAACGATCTTAAAGGGAAAAAAGTAGCCGTCAAAAAGGGAACGACGGGTGCAAAATATGCAACGGACAACGCGGATAAACTTGGCTTCACTGTTACACAGTTCAATGATAGTCCAGCGATGTTCCAAGAAGTAAAGAACGGTAACGCAGCTGCCTTGATTGAAGATTATCCGGTCATCTCATATGCAAACAAACAACAAAACCTTGGATTGAAACTTGTCGGTGATCGTCTCAACGGTGATAACTACGGGATCGCTGTCTTAAAAGGTGAGAATAAGGATCTGCTGAAGAAAATCAACAAAGGACTTGCGAATCTGAAAGAAAACGGTGAATACGATAAAATCGTTGACACGTATCTGAAATAAGTCGCAAGGCGATAAGGGAGTGGGATAGCCAATGGAAGTGGTCAAAACCGCATTTCCATTTTTCTTGGAAGGGCTTCAAGTTACATTGTATATTTTCATCATTGCGGTCATCGTCGGCTTTCTGATTGGCTTAGTCGTCGCATTGATGCGGTTGTCACCGTTAAAGATTTTGAACGCAATCGCGATCATCTATATCGATGTCATTCGTGGTACACCGTTCATCGTTCAGCTTTTCTTCATCTACTTTGGACTCAACTCGCTTGAGTGGTTATCGATGGACCGGATGTATGCAGGGATACTGACGGTCGCGATCAATGCTGGTGCTTATTTCGCGGAAATTATTCGAGCAGGTATCCAGTCGATTGATAAGGGACAAACAGAAGCCGCACGTTCACTCGGGATGACAGGACGTCAAACGATGGTTCAAATCATTTTACCGCAAGCATTCCGACGGATGTTACCAACGATTACGAATCAATCGATCATCAGTTTAAAAGATACATCGTTGTTATCGATCATCGGCATCGCTGATTTGACGCAACAAGGTCAAGTTCAGCAATCGACGACGTTTGAGCCATTCATCGTTTGGTCTGTCGTCGGATTGATGTACTTCGTCATCATTTATCTCTTGTCATTAGTGGCGAAGTTCTTGGAACGGAGGTTTACATTACGATGAGTATCATTGAAGTGAAGAATTTAAAGAAATCATTCGGCTCGAACGAAGTCTTAAAAGACATTAACGTCTCGATAGCCGAAAAAGAAGTTGTGTGTGTCATCGGTCCGTCGGGATCTGGGAAAAGTACGTTTTTACGCTGTTTGAATCGACTGGAGGAGATTACGGGTGGAACGGTCATTATCGATGATTTCGACATCACAAATCCGAAGGTCGATATCAACAAAGTTCGGGAGGAGGTCGGAATGGTCTTTCAGCATTTTAATCTCTTCCCGCATAAGACCGTGCTTGAGAACGTCACGCTCGCACCGATCAAAGTACGTAAATCGGATAAGGACCAGGCGAAAAAGCGAGCTTTGGAACTACTCGATAAAGTTGGGTTACGGGAAAAAGCGAATAATTATCCAGGCGAATTATCCGGGGGTCAAAAGCAACGGGTCGCAATTGCCCGAGCGCTCGCGATGAATCCGAAAATCATGTTGTTTGACGAGCCAACGTCAGCGCTTGACCCGGAAATGGTCGGGGACGTGCTTGCCGTCATGAAACAACTTGCTCTCGAAGGGATGACGATGGTCGTCGTGACCCATGAGATGGGATTTGCTCGTGAAGTCGGAGACCGCGTGTTGTTTATGGATGGTGGGTATGTCGTCGAAGAGAATGTGCCACAAGCGCTCTTTGATTCTCCACAGCATGAACGGACGCAATCGTTCCTCAGTAAAGTGTTATGATTAAACCGGCGTATCTAAATGCAGATACGCCGGTTTTTTGCTTATTCATAAATTACTGGCTAAGCGCTCATAAGAAAAACTTATACATTTAAGCGTGAGAATTTGGGAATTCGAAATGCACACGCAGGAAAAGAGTAGTAATATAGTAACGAAGGCACTTTCATGGAAGAATGGCACGTTCGTTCCTTCTCATGACGTTTTAGCGCATCATTCATGCAATTTCTTTTGAAAGCGCTAACAGGTAGAGGGCTGGAAACACATTTAGCCGATGCTAAATGTGAGGGGAGAAATATAGAAACGGGGGGAACCGTACATGGCAGGCCACGAGCAAGATCAACAAGCATTTTATGGACCAAACCTTGGCTACATCATTGAATTGTACGAGCGTTTTTTAGAAGACAAAACATCCGTCGATGAGGAGACACGTACTTATTTCGAAGAGCATGGTGCACCTGTGACGGAACCAGTAGTACCGATGCAAGTCGAGACGGGAGATTTCGAAAAATATCTTGCGGCGAATCGTTTAGCGGAACAAATTCGTGCAAAAGGACATCTTGCGGCGGATATCTATCCGCTGAAGGACCATCCGCGAGAAACAGGATTATTCGAACTAAATCAGTTTGGACTGACAGAGGCAGATCTTCGGAAAATGCCGGTTTCACTCGTCTGTCCTGAGCCGCCAGCGGGTGTTCAAGATGCATTTGAAGGCATCGAGCACTTGAAAGCGCAATATACGGGAGCAGCGGCTGTTGAGTTCCAGCATGTTGATGACTTAGAGGAAAAGAAATGGCTCCGTCAAAAAATCGAACAAGGTGCTTTGACGGCGACGCTTGATGCTGAGCAAAAGAAACAATTGTTCAAACGCTTGGCTGAAACGGACCTTTTCGAAAAATATCTGCACAAAACATATGTCGGTCAAAAACGATTCTCGATCGAAGGGCTCGATGCGATGGTGCCATTGCTCGATACGATCGTCGGACACCTCATTTCAAACGGGTCGGAGACGATTAATATCGGAATGGCGCACCGTGGACGATTAAATGTTTTAGCTCATGTACTCGGTAAACCATATGAAATGATCTTTGCTGAGTTCCAGCATGCACCAAATCATGATCTCGTACCGTCTGAAGGATCAATCGGTATCACATACGGTTGGACGGGCGACGTGAAGTATCACCTCGGACTAAACCGGAAACTCGAGCAAAAGACACGTGACATCCGGATGACGCTCGCGAACAATCCGTCGCACTTAGAGTTCGTCGACCCAGTCGTCGAGGGCTTCACGCGTGCGGCACAAGATGACCGGACCCAAAAAGGCGCACCACGTCAAGAGCAGGCAGCCGCTGCTGCGATCCTGATTCACGGGGATGCAGCGTTCCCAGGTCAAGGAATCGTTGCTGAAACCTTGAATTTAGCAAACCTCAAAGGATATAACACAGGCGGAACGATTCACATCATCGCGAACAATACGATCGGCTTCACGACGGAACCGACAGATTCGCGTTCGACGCGTTACTCGAGTGACCTGGCTAAAGGGTATGAGATTCCAGTCTTCCACGTCAACGCCGATGAACCTGAAAGCTGTCTCGCTGTTGCGCTACTCGCGAGCGAGTACCGTGCAACATTCAAGAAAGACGTCATGATCGATTTAATCGGATATCGTCGTTTTGGACACAACGAAATGGATGAACCGATGAATACAAACCCGGTCTTATACGATTTGATCCATAAGCATGATCCGATTCGTGTCTTGTACGGAAAGACGCTTGTCGCGAACGGGGATGCGACAGCTGAGGAAATTCAATCGATTGAGACGTCAATCAATGATCACATGAAGGCGGCTCGAGAAAAAGTCCCAAATGTAGAGAAAGAGTATGGTGGGGTCATGCCGGACGTCGTCTTTAAAGGCGTTCCGACGATCGAAACAGGAGTAGCGATCGAAACATTAACTGCATACAATGAAGAATTGTTGCAGTGGCCAGATGGCTTCCAAGTGTTCCATAAACTTGAGAAAGTCCTGAAGCGCCGGACAGATGCATTCTCGACGAAGAACGGGATTGACTGGGGACACGCCGAAACATTGGCATTCGCTTCAATTCTCTCGGATGGAACACCAATCCGATTGAGCGGGCAAGATTCTGAACGGGGAACGTTTGCACAACGGAATATCAATCTTCATGATGTGAAAACGGGAGAAGGATTCTCGCCACTTCATGCTTTATCAACGGCAACAGCTTCGTTCTCGGTCTATAACAGTCCACTCTCTGAGGCGGGTGTTCTTGGCTTTGAATACGGCTATAATGTCTTTGCACCAGAAACGCTTGTCTTATGGGAAGCGCAATACGGAGACTTCGCAAACTCAGGTCAAGTCATCTTTGACCAGTTTATTTCTGCGAGCCGAGCCAAATGGGGACAAACGTCAGGTCTCGTTATGTTGCTTCCGCACGGTTATGAAGGACAAGGACCAGAACACTCGAGTGGTCGTTTAGAGCGCTTCTTGACGTTATCCGGTGAGAAGAACTGGACAGTTGCGAACGTATCGAGTGCTGCGCAGTACTTCCATTTGTTGCGTCGACAAGCAGCAATCCTCGGAAAAGAGGAAGTTAGACCGCTCGTGGTCATGACACCAAAGAGTCTCTTGCGTCATCCGCTTGCGACATCTGACGTCTCTGAATTGACGGAGGGTAGTTTCCGTCGTGTCATTGAACAAGCGGGACTTGGAGAAGCACCAGATCGTGTCAAACGTCTTGTGTTCTGTTCTGGTAAGATGGCAATTGATTTAGCGGAAGCGGTCTCGAAATCAGAGGAAAATCTCGACTGGTTACAAATCGTCCGGGTTGAGGAACTGTATCCGTTCCCAGCGAAAGCCTTACAAGAAGTCATTGCGCGCTATGAATCCGTCGAAGAGATGGTCTGGGTGCAAGAAGAACCGAAAAACATGGGGGCGTGGTCCTTTATGGAACCACGGCTTGAAACTGTCGCACCGAACGGAATTCAAAATGTTCGTTACATTGGTCGTCGTCGCCGTTCAAGTACAGCAGAAGGTGACCCGGCAGGTCATAAAGTAGAGCAAGCACGTATCATCAATGATGCGCTCACAGCAACGGCTTCTACACCAACAGCACCATCACACGTATCGAATCACACATCATAACGTAAGATAGAAACGAGTCATAGGGGGAGAATACGATGGAAATCAAAGTACCAGAACTTGCCGAATCAATTACTGAAGGAACGGTGGCATCTTGGTTAAAACAACCAGGTGATCACGTGGAAAAAGGGGAAGCCATCGTTGAGCTCGAGACAGATAAGGTCAACATCGAAGTACCGTCAGATGAAGCGGGTACGTTAACGGAAGTAATGGCTGCTGAGGGAGATACAGTCCGCGTCGGGGAAACGATTGCTGTCATCTCTGCTGGTGGCGAAGCTTCAAAACCGGCTGCAACAGAAACAGCACAAGAAACTCCAAAAGAGACACCAAAAGCAGAAGAAAAAGCGGAACAACCAGTGGCTGCAGCAGCGACGGAAAGTACATCCGTTGCAGATCGTCCGATTGCTTCACCTGCTGCCCGTAAATTGGCTCGTGAAAAAGGAATTGATTTAGCACAAGTGGCGACGCAAGATCCACTTGGTCGGATCCGTGTCCAAGATGTCGCGACGTTTGAAGTAGCGCCACGTGAACAAGCAAAACCTGCTCCTACGAAGCATGCTGCGCCGACACCAGCTCAAGCGGCTGCTCCTGGGAAACCAGAAGAGCGAATCAAGATGTCACGTCGCCGGAAGACGATTGCGAATCGCCTTGTTGAAGTTCAACAAACGGCAGCGATGTTGACGACATTCAATGAAATCGATATGTCTGCTGTCATGGCGCTCCGTAAACGCCGTCAAGAAAAGTTTGTTAAAGAAAACGAAGTTAAACTCGGCTTCATGTCATTCTTTACGAAAGCAGCAGTCGCAGCACTCAAAAAGATGCCATACTTGAATGCTGAGATTCAAGGCGATGAAATCGTCCTGAAGAAATTCTATGATATCGGCATTGCCGTCTCAGCACCAGACGGTCTCGTTGTTCCAGTCGTTCGTGATGCGGACAAAAAGAACTTCGCTGAAATTGAAAAGGACATCATTCAATTAGCGGTCAAAGCGCGTGATAATAAACTTGGTCTATCTGACTTAACGGGTGGTACGTTCACAATCACGAATGGTGGTACGTTCGGTTCACTCATGTCGACGCCGATCTTAAACGGTCCACAAGTCGCGATTCTCGGCATGCACGCAATCAACCTGCGCCCTATTGCCATTGATGCAGAACGCATGGAAAATCGTCCGATGATGTATGTTGCTCTCTCTTACGATCACCGGATCGTGGATGGAAAAGAAGCTGTTACGTTCCTGAAACACATTAAAGATCTTCTTGAAGATCCAGAGTCATTGATTTTCGAAGCGTAATCATTAAAAGACCCGTTTTAGATGCGGGTCTTTTTTCTATGGAATGATATCGTTTTGTCATCAAATCAAGAAATGACGTTAACAGCTTCTCTATATCATCTTCATACAAACAATTTAAGATAAGTGTTGTAAGAATATTTCAAGGGGGAATAGATGATGCTGAAACAAATCGGATTGACGATGGTAGCGGGAGCCGTATTAAGTACAGGACTTCCGACAGAAGATGTCGGTGCACAATCAAAAGGCAAATCGTTACTCGATTCAAATCGAATCATTAACGTTGCTCATCGTGGAGCTTCAGGTTATGCGCCGGAGCATACGATGCCAGCTTACGAAATGGGACATAAGAAATTTAAAGCAGATTACATCGAAATTGATTTACAGATGACAAAAGACGGTCATTTGATTGCGATGCATGACGAAACCGTCGATCGGACGACGAACGGAACGGGTGCTGTCAAAGAGAAGACATTAGCTCAAATCAAGAAACTTGATGCGGGTAGTTGGTTTAATGAAGCAAATCCAACACTCGCTAAAAAATCATATGTAGGATTAAAAGTCCCGACACTCCAAGAAGTCGTGAATAAGTACGGGAAACATGCGAATTACTACATTGAGACGAAGTCCCCTGAAGTATACCCAGGAATGGAAAAGAAATTACTCGATTTATTGAAACGGAACGGATTGTCTAGTGATCGTGTGAAATCAGGACAAGTCTTGATTCAGTCGTTTAGTGCAGAAAGTCTTCAAAAAGTCAGATCCATCGATTCAAAAGTCCCGTTGATTCAATTGATGGAAGCAAAGGAGGTGTCTTCCTTAACCAGTACGAAATTAAAGGAAATCCGTAAATATGCAGTTGGAGTCGGTCCTTCATATAAAGCATTGACACGTGAAAATGTTAAAGCAATTCGTCAACAGGGCTTGCTGTTGCATCCGTATACAGTAAATGAAAAAGTCGAAATGGTTCGCTTGCTTGACTATGGTGTTACAGGTGTCTTCACGAACTACGCGGATCGCTTTAATGCAGTCATTAAAGAATCGTCCAAAAAAATTTCAAAATAATTCAAAGAGTGATTCCTCGTTTCGAATGCGAAATAAGGAATTGCTCTTTTTTTGATGAAATCTCGTATTTTAAATCCAATATTTCCTTCCTTACGTAATCTGTGTAGAGCATGATGACAAATTCGAATTATGAGATGAATAGTGAGACAAAACTATGTAGTCGTTAGAGTGTTTCATGTTACGATAACAGTGCAGTTTTGGGAAGGAATGGAGTGAGGATTGTGAGAATTACACAGTATACGGATTATGGTTTACGCGTGTTGATGTATCTCGGTGTGCACCGGGATGTTATCACACCAATGCCGCAGATTGCCCAGCATTATGGCATCTCATCCAACCATTTAATGAAAGTGACACAACAGTTAGCGAAACTTGGATATGTCGAATCAACGAGAGGTCGCTCAGGGGGACTCCGTTTGATTCGTGATCCAAAGGACATTAACATCGGAAAAGTCGTTCGTGAAATGGAACCGATGGATATCGTTGAATGCTTCGGAAGCAACGGTCATTGTGTCATCGAACCTGGGTGTCGATTAAAAGGTGTGCTTGGGCGAGCATTGCGAGCCTTTATCCGAGAACTGGAACAGCATACACTAGAAGAGTTGCTTGATAATCGTGATGAGTTGGCGCTCTTATTTGCTGCTTCACCCTTACAGCGTTCCTAATCAAAAGCCCTCGTTTCCGTAAGCGGAAGCGAGGGTTTTGTCATGTCGATATACTCACATGTCATCTTGGCGTTTCTTCGGTTCCACATGTTCTTTATTCTTAGACAGGTCGTCACGGACAGACGATTTCCATAATGGCACGTCGCTATAGTAAGCAGCACGCGCAATTAAATGTCCACCAATCGGTGCCGTGATGAGTACGAATAGGATACCAAGCACGACACGAGAGGAGAAAAATCCATCTTCAGTGACGAAATAAATAATGACGCCGATCAAAATCGACATGACGCCTAATGTCGCACTTTTAGATGCGGCATGCGCACGCGTATAGACATCGGGTAAGCGGATCAAACCGAGCGCGGTAACGAGACTAAATCCCATACCGAGCAAGGCGAAGACCGCGACGATCCATTCATTGATTGCGATCACGTTCGATGATCTCTCCTTTCTCTATAAATTTTGAAAAGGCAACCGTACCGATGAAGGCGAGTATACCAATCAAAAGAATGACTTCGAGGTAGTCGCTCGTCCGTAAGATGATTGAGACAAGACCAACGATTGAAATCAAGCTGATACCAATCGAATCTAAGGCGATAACACGATCCGCAACACTTGGACCTTTAATGACACGGTAGAATAGACCGAGCATCGAGAGGAAGACACCCCCGAGTGCGATATAGATTAAAAGATCGAACATCACCGACTCACCTCCAGAATGGCTTTCTCAAAACTATCGCGAATCGATGCGACGGCTTCGTCGACTTCTGGCATATGAAGCGCATGAATATAGAGTATCTTATTATCGTCCGAGATATCGACGACAAGTGTTCCAGGTGTCAAGGTAATCAGCATCGATAACAATGTGACTTGCCACGGTTGATCGAGTTCCGTCTCATAGGCAAAGATACCAGGCTGAATATCTAACTTCGGCTTTAAAATGATTTTTAGGACATCGATGTTCGCTACGACAAGTTCATAGAGAAAGCGGAAAAACAACAAGACGAGTGCGACGACAGGTCCGAGATAAAAACGACCCTTAAAGCCGCGACGGAAAGCGAACATCGCAATCAGACCTAATGCATAGCCGATGACGAAACCGGAGGCCGAGAAATTATTCGCAAGAAACATCCACAAGAATGCAAGTAATAAGTTGAGCAAGACTTGAAATGCCATGAATTAACGACCTCCTTTGAGTACGGCATCGATATAGAGCGTTGGATTCGTCAGAGGTTCAACGGCTTGTTGAATTAGTGGACGCATCGCCTCAGCGCCTACGCCATAGAGGACGCTAAGCGCAACTAAGGCAATCGCAGGTGCTAGCAGTCGAGAAACGAGCGCTTGCTTCTCACCTGAGTACGGTTTGGGTATCCCCCAAAAAGCACGCATGAACAGTTGGACGACCGAATACAAGACGAGCAGACTCGATAGCAAAACGATGATCGGTCCGACCAATTCACCAGCTTCAATGCCGCCACGAACAATCAAGAACTTCCCAATGAACCCACTAAGCGGTGGAATGCCGGCAAGCGATAACGCTGCAATGAAGAATGTCCAACCCAGCACCGGAAAGGCTTTGATCATGCCACCCATATCCTTTAGTTTAGTTGATCCGGCAATTCCGACCATGATGCCGACGAGCAGGAACAATGCAGCCTTGATCACCATATCGTGAAGCAGGTAAAAAATCGCACCTTCTAGTGCTTGCGGTGTCATAAGGGAAACCCCATACAAGATGACCCCGACTGCGACGATGATGTTGTAGATGATGATCTGTTTCGCATCCCGTGTCGCTAATGCGCCAATCACACCGATGATGATCGTGCTGAGGGCAAGGACACTTAAGATTTGATGAATCGTTCCAATCTCATTTGAGAAGAACAAGCTATACGTCCGTAAAATTCCGTATACCCCGACCTTCGTCAACAAGGCACCGAACAAGGCAAGAACAGGTGTCGGTGGTACTTGATAAGAACCAGGTAACCAGAAGTAGAGTGGGAAAATCGCGCCTTTTAATCCGAAAACGATCAGGAACAACAAGGCGATGACGTTTAGAATCGCTGGTTGTCCAATCTCTGTGATCTTCTGACTGATGTCCGCCATGCTGAGTGAACCGATGATCCCGTACAAGAAGGCAACCGTCATGACGAATAACGCGGACGAGATGACGTTAATCAAAAGATACTTGAGCGATTCTCGTAATTGGGCCGGTTTTCCACCGAGAACGATTAAGACATAAGACGAAATCAGGAAGACTTCGAAAAAGACGAACATGTTAAAAATATCACCTGTCGTGAACGCACCGTTGACCCCAACGAGCAGGAACTGTACGGCAATGAAATAGTAGTACCGTTGATAGGCGTCGCTCAAGTAGGCGATGGCATACCAGATGATACAAAGGACGAGGATGCTCGTCGTCGTGACGAGTAGGGCAGACAGCATATCAGAGACAAGCGTAATCCCGAAAGGTGCTGGCCAGCTACCGAGTGTGACGGTTAAAATGCCATTCGACCGGACAGTCAGCACTAGATAGATGGAAGCACAGACAGTTAAAATCGTCGAAATGATGGAAACGATCCGTTGTCCTTTGAGGTGTCGCGGGAAAAACATCAAGATGACACCGGTCAACAAAGGAATGATGATCGGTAATAGCGGTAAGTTAATCATTCGAATCGGTTCCTTTCATCTCTTCGATATTATCGGTCCCGAGCTCTTGATAAGCGCGATACGCAAGCACCAAGAAGAAGGCAGTGACACCAAAGCTAATGACGATGGCAGTCAGGACGAGTGCCTGCGGCAGTGGATCCGTATAGGAAGTCACGCCGTCCTTTAAAACCGGAGCCGCGCCTCGTTTTAATCCCCCCATCGTCATGACGAGCAGATGGGCAGCGTGACTGAGCAACCCTGTTCCGATGATGATACGAAGAATACTTTTAGAAAGAATGAGATAAATGGCACACATCGTCAGGATGCCTGCGGCGATCGCCATGATGATTTCCATATTATTCACTCTCCCCAATTGTTTGAATAATCGTCATCGTCACACCGACGACGACAAGATAAACGCCAAGATCGAACAACATCGCGGTGTGTAGCGATGTCTTACCGAACAACGGCAGGTTAAAATAGTCATGGGCATGTGTAAAGAACGGTACGTTAAAGATAAGCGCTCCTGAAGCCGTCAGTACGGCAATCAACATGCCAAGCGCCGTGATCCATTTATAATCAAATGGCAAAATCCGGCGCAACGTCTTGATATCATAAGCAAGTAAGATCAAGACGAGAGCAGACGCCGTCACGAGACCACCAATGAAACCGCCACCTGGTGTATAGTGCCCGGCAAAGAACAAGTAGACAGCAAACAGGAAGATGATGAACGTAATGAAGGAAGTCGCGGACTCTAAGATGACGTCATTCGTATGCTTTTTTGCCTGCTTTTTCATTTATCCATCCCTCCTGTTCGTCTGAATTTAATCATCGTGTAAATACCGATTCCGGCAAGTGCGAGAACGGCAATCTCAAACAACGTATCAAAGCCACGGAAGTCAACGAGTATGACGTTGACCATGTTCCCACCGGCGGCAAGATCTGCGACATTGTCAATGTAGTACTTGGCAATCGAAGCAAACGATCGCTGACTGAGCGAAGCAAGGGCAACAAGGGTCACTGTCAATCCGACGAGTGCCGAAATCAAGGCGTTGCCGAGCTTGAACGGAATGCGCTCTTCTTTCCGGCTGATTTCCGGTAAACGATAGAAAACGAGCAGGAACAGAGCGACCGATACCGTCTCGATGACGAGTTGCGTCAAGGCGAGGTCTGGCGCTCGAAATAAGACAAAGAACAGGGCAACTGTATAACCTGTCACACCGAGTAAGATGATCGATGTCAGTCGTGATCGTGCAAAAGTGATCGAGAGAGCACTTGAAACAAGAACGAGAGCGAGAATAATCTCATAAGCATGAATCGAGCTAATCGGATCTACCGCGAAGCGGAAAGCGTCGAACCCGTATAGTGCTGTCAAAATCAAGATGACGACGAATCCGAAGATGTAGACGAGATACGACCGCATATACCCCGTCATGACCGTATCGTGAATACGTGTCGATGTCTGTTCACCACGACGTAACAAGGCGTCATATTGATGATTCAGTGAGACGGCACGTGGCATCCGGTGGTAAAGCGATTGCCAGCGTGGGAGTGTTTTATACAAGATTATGCCAGCACTGATGATCACGAGTGTCAGAAATAACTCGGTATTGAATCCGTGCCACATTGAAATATGGACATCAATCTTGCCACCGGCATTAACGACTTGCGGTAAGATCGCTTCGACTGCTGGTCGAATCAACGCATTCGACAATATGTTCGGGAAAAGTCCGATGATGACGACGAGCGAGACAAGGACGAGTGGTGGGATCAACATACCAATCGGTGCCTCGTGTGGTGTTTTCGGCAACTGGTCGTCTTGGCGTTTACCGAAGAAGGTTCTGCGGACGATCAAGAGACTGTAGACGAATGTAAAAATGCTTCCGACGACGGCGAGAACAGGAATGATCCATCCGTAAGACGGTAAGTGGAACAAGTCTGATCCTGATACTTGAAGAACACCCGTCAAGAACATCTCTTTACTTAAGAAACCATTGAACGGCGGAATTCCAGCCATCGAAAGGGTCCCGATCATTGCGATCGTCATCGAGATCGGCATCAATTGCGCAAGACCACCGAGCTTCCGAATGTCGCGAGTACCAGTCTCGTGATCGACGATTCCCGCCATCATGAAGAGACTGCCTTTAAACGTCGCGTGGTTGATCAGGTGGAAGATTGCAGCAACTGTTGCAATCGTGTACAGTCCATCGTCTAACGCGTCGACGTGCAAGGCAGCTGCTCCGAGTCCAAGTAAGGACATGATTAATCCAAGCTGAGAAATCGTCGAGTAGGCGAGAATCCCTTTTAAATCATGTTGTTTCACCGCATTGAGTGAACCCCAGAATAAGGTGAATATTCCGACAGATGAGACGAGATAAAACCAAAGTGACTCACCTGCGAAAATCGGACTGAAACGAGCGATAAGATACAATCCTGCTTTAACCATCGTTGCCGAGTGCAAATAGGCACTGACAGGGGTCGGTGCTTCCATTGCATCCGGAAGCCAGATGTGAAACGGAAACTGAGCCGATTTCGTGAAGGCGGCTAGCAAGAATAAAACAAGGGCGACTGTAAAGAAAGGTTCACTTTGAATCGACTCAAGCGACGCATAGGTCTCACGAATACTAAACGATCCGCTAAGTGTTGAGAGAATGGCGATTCCACCGAGCATCGCTAGTCCACCGAAGACGGTGATCAGCATCGATTTTTGAGCGCCGTAACGAGAACGTTCCCGCTCGTACCAGTAGGCGATCAATAAGAATGACGAAATCGATGTTAATTCCCAAAACAGATAGAGGACGATCATGTTGTCTGACAAAACGACACCAAGCATGGCGGTCATGAACATCAATAAATAGACATAAAATGTACCGAGTGCTTCTTTTTTCGCATCTAAATAAAAAATGGAATAGAGAACGACGAGTGTGCCGATTCCTGTGATCAATAATGCGAACAATAAGCCGAGTCCGTCAAGATACGTGACGAAATCGATTCCAAGCGATGGTATCCACGGCATGCGTGCCGTAAAGGTCTTACCTGACATCGTACCAGGGAGAAAGCGGCTAAAATACGAAACGAGCAGTACAGGTACGACGAGTACAAACCAACCGGTATGAATGTTCGGAAGGCGCTTCGCTAAAAGCGGGATGAAAAGACTGATCAATATGGGCAGTAGGATCGCCCCATGCATCACGGACACGAAATTCCCTCCTTTGTGACATCGACGACCAAAAATGAAAAAGGGACGCGAACGCAAGCTGTTGAAGCTCGGAACTGTCCAGTAGAAGACACGATTCATTTTGTTCGTCGAAGATGTTTCTGAATCAAGTATAGCGTATCTTTTTCCTTCATGCATGACGTGAAGCGTTGAAGCATAAGGGATGGAGCCGTTTCTTCATTTGCTTGTTAAATATGTAGGAACACGGTAAAAAAGAGCAAAAATTTTTAAAAAATTTTTTTGAAAATCAAGCGATTTCAGATGAAAAGGATTTGAAATCAATGAACATGGGTACAGTTATCAAGAGTATACGTATCGATCACAGAGGGGGAAAATTCATGCGAGCAACATTTAAGACAGGTGTCGTTTTAGGTGGTCTAGCGGCGATTGCAACGATCGCTTATCAACAATACCAACAGCGAAAAACGACTTCTAACGATATTGATCATCGACCAAGTGTTGATGCAAAGCGTGATCCGGCAGAGGTAGGGTTGACGCAACTCGATTCCATTCATCGCGCAGACTGGCAAGCGAATGGATTTCCACAAACCCATGCTGAACTCGAACGCTTAGAACGAGAAGAGAACTAAAAAACACGTCTCTCGCACGAGAGGCGTGTTTTATAATCATCAAGCACTCGTTGTGACAAGGGCACGTGTCCGTTCACTGTGTGCTGTATAAGAAGAGAGGTGTTCGAACTGATAAAGCGTTAAGGTTGCTGTACGACGTTGCCCAGTGCTGGATTCGAGCATTAGATAAGCCTCATTAAAATCAGTGCCACCACCGTCATAGCGGATATGTGCCGTAATCGTCCGTCCGTCTGTCGTCTGCATATAAATATCGTAACCTCCGAAATCAACACGCTTGAAACGGGTCGCCTCGCTTACGATGTGCTTAAATGTTTCAATCAAAGAATATGTCATCTTTCGTTCCTCCCTTTATTTCTTCCAAAACAAGATAAGTTATAATTAACTCCGAATATTACTTTTCCCATTAAATTGAAGAAATAAACATCAAAAATGAATCTTTTTTAATCTTGTTATGAAACGCGTTTCATACTTTATGATGATGACAGACGGTGCGTAACCGATTGCGGGCGTTAGCCGATACAGAAACTGTATAATCAAAAAGACAAGAGGATGGGCGTAACCATCCTCTTGTCTTTTTGATTATAACTCTACGTTATGGTACACCTGTTGCACATCTTCAAGATCTTCAAGTGCATCAATCATCTTCTCGAATTGTGCGACATCGTCCTCGGACAAAGCCACTTCGTTTTGTGCAAGCATAACGAGTTCAGCAAGGGAGAACTCGGTAATCCCTGCAGCTTTTAACGCTTCTTGCACAGCATGGAATTGTTCTGGCTCAGCGTAGATGATGACAGATTCGTCTTCTTCGAGGATGTCGCGCACATCAATATCCGCTTCCATCATCAATTCGAGCACGTCATCCGCAGTTTTACCTTCGAAGGCAAAGATTGCCGTCGCATCAAACATATAAGCGACGGATCCGCTCACACCCATGTTTCCGCCATTTTTTCCGAATGCAGCACGCACATCAGAAGCCGTCCGGTTAACATTGTTCGTCAACGTTTCGACGATGACCATTGAACCGCTTGGACCAAATCCTTCATAACGAAGTACATCATAGTTCTCTTCCGCTCCACCTTTTGCTTTTTCAATCGCCCGATCAACAATGGCACGGGGCACGTTGTATGTCTTCGCTCGTTCGAGAACGACCTTTAATGCTTGGTTTGATTCTGGATCGGGCTCACCTTGTTTAGCCGCTACATAAATCTCACGACCGAACTTTGCGTAGATCCGACTCGTATTTTTGTCTTTTGATGCCTTTTTTTCCTTGATATTGTTCCATTTACGACCCATTGCGTATCCACTCTCTTTCCGTAATGTCAGAAATCTGTGATTTCCTATGCGTTATCAGTATACCTTAAACTACCTGATAGACTGAACTAAAATGTCGGTCGAACAGTTGAATTTCTACCAAATGCGTTTAAGCAATGCGGAAGAAAGGAACTTTACCGATAGAGAAATATCAATTTAAGGGAGAGTGACAGTATTTGAACCAGGCTGGAGTAGTTCATCGCGCATTATCACCATTCGTTTATGCCTATGATCAAGAGACCGTTCATGTTCGACTGATGACGGCTAAAGACGATATTGAAAAAGTCGAATTGATATATGGTGATCCGTATGAATGGGAAGCGGAAAAAGAAGAAGACCGAGATTGGAATTTTGATCCGGATAAAGAAAAATACTGGAAAGTGCAACGGAAGTCGATGCAATACAATGGAAGTGACGCGACGTATGACTATTGGTTCATTGCAATCCGTCCAGAACGGAAGCGGGTAAGGTATGGGTTCGAGGTTCATGGCGAAACGACAGCCACTTTGACTGAACGTGGTTGGTATGACGAAGCGCCACTCGATCATCCTGGCTATTATTTTTCTGTTCCATATGTTCATGCGACGGACGTCTTTGATACGCCGGATTGGGTGAAAGATACGGTCTGGTATCAAATTTTCCCGGAACGATTCGCAAATGGCGATCCCACGAACGATCCAGCGGGAACGAAGGAGTGGGGAAGTGAAGCACCAGCTTTTCAGAATTTCTTCGGTGGAGATTTTCAAGGGGTCATCGATCACGTCGATCATTTACAACGTCTCGGCGTCACGGGTGTCTACTTCTGCCCAGTCTTTGAGGCACCATCCAATCATAAATACGATACGCTTGATTACTTGAAGCTTGATCCTGCGTTCGGTGACGAGAAAACGTTCCGCAAGATGATTGATGTGCTACATGAGAACGGTATCCGTGTATTACTCGATGCCGTCTTTAATCATATTAGTGAAGAGCACCCAGCATTTCAAGATGTCTTAGAAAAGGGACAAGACTCAAAATACGCCAACTGGTTTACGATTGATTCCTTCCCGGTCGATCCATCGATTCCAAACTATGAAGTGTTTGCATTTGAACGGAACATGCCGAAGTTGAATACTGCCCATTCGGACGTCAAAGACTATTTGCTTCATGTCGGACGTCATTGGGTCGAGGAATTCGGAATTGACGGCTGGCGTCTGGATGTCGCTAGTGAAGTCGATCATGCGTTTTGGCGTGATTTTCGAAAGGAAGTCCGGGCTGCGAACGGAACATGTTATATCGTCGGTGAATGCTGGACGGATTCACAACCATGGCTCCTCGGCGATCAATTTGATGCCGTCATGAATTACGGTTTGACAGAGAGCTTTTTGACTTGTTTTGCGACGGGCGAGACGAGCGTTCGTGATTTCTCACATGCAGTCATCCGGAATTTAAACTGGCATTCTCAAAATGTCAACGAGGTCATGTTCAATTTGATTGACTCGCATGATACGCCGCGTGCTCTAACGCGTGCGAAAGGGAATATCGATCGAATGAAGTTACTCTTCACTACACTGTTGACGTTTCCGGGTTCACCCGTCATCTATTATGGCGATGAGATTGGAATGACTGGGGGGCAAGACCCAGCAAACCGTGCGTGTATGGAATGGGATGAGACGAAGCAGAACCGTGATTTGTTCGATCACGCTGCACAGTTGATCGCCCTTCGAAAACAGCATCCGGTTTTAGCAAATTCCGGAACGTATCATTTCCAAAGGATCGATGATACAAAACAGACATTTGTCGTCGAGCGACGTCAGGGCGAACAGGTTTACTTGCTCGTTGTCAACGTAAGTGAAGAGGCACAATCTCTTTCGCTTGAGGGAACGTATGAAAGTCTGTTAGACGCAACGACGTTGTCGGGAACTATTCAAGTAGAAGCTGTGTCGGCTCTTCTTTTGCGACACGTATAAGAAAAAGCAAGTCGTGGATATCGAATCCGCGACTTGCTTTTTTAGTGCGTGTGCATTATGAATCAAACGGATGGATCAGTAAACCACTCCGGAGTTTCGGTTCGAACCAAGTCGACTTCGGCGGCATTACTTCTCCCGCATCAGCCACAGCCATTAAATCTTCGATCGAAGTCGGATGCAAGTGAAAAGCGACCGCGGCATGTCCGGAATCCACGATTTGCTCAAGACCGGCATACCCCTTATGACCACCGACGAACTGGATACGTGCGTCCGTCCGTGGATCTTCGATACCGAGTAACGGTGTCAACAACTCTTCTTGTAAAATCGACACGTCGAGATTCGCTTTCGTCCCTGTTCGTTCAGAATCGTACGAAAGGGTATACCATTGCCGGTTGAGATACATCTCGATTTGGTGACGTTTTGTTTGTTCGGCACGTCCTTTTGTGATCGTAAAGCGATGGGCTAATCGCTCAAGGAAATCAACGACGGATTGACCGTACAGATCTTCGACGACCCGATGATAGCCGAGGATTCGTAATTGTTCCTGTGGAAAGGAGACACCAAGGAAGCGTTGGGCTTCTTCCTGATCCGTCCGACTGGCAGCGATGGCTGCCGCTGCAGCACGATGGTGACCATCAGCGATATAGAGGGCGTCGTGGCGCGCGAACTGGCTTCCGATCGTCAACAGATGATGGCGATCGATGACTTTAAAAATTCGGTGTGTGATCCCATCGACAGTAAAGTCGTATAGAGAATCACCTGCAGTAATCGTCGAGACGATTTCTTGAAGCTGGGCATCCGTTTGATGGGCAAGTAAAATCGGTCCCGTATGAGCGTTTAGATGTTCGACATGTCGGACACGATCGCGCTCTTTGTCCGGACGCGTGAACTCATGTTTACGAATTTGATTCGTTTCATAATCGCTAACGGAAACACACCCGACGAAACCGGATTGGATATGTGTCCCGTCAGACAGTTGATAAATGTAATACGTCTCGTCCGTGTCGAGCTGTAAGATGCCATTTGTTTGACTCTCTTCGAAGGCAAGAGCTGCTTGCTGATAAACGCGTGGATCATCTTCAGCGATTAATGACGGAAGCGTGGCTTCTGCTTTATCGATCCGTAAAAAAGACAGCGGATGACGACGAATCTCAGATCGTGCTTCTTCGCGAGAATAAACATCATAGGGCAAAGCAGCAAAGTCTGCTGCATATTTTGAATCCGGTCGTAACGCGGCAAAAGGTTCGAACGTTGGCATGGGGATCACTCCTTTTAGAGTAGACGTGTTTTCAAGACGCCAGGAATTTGATTCAGTCGGTCGAGCGAAATCAACTCATCCGCATGGTTATCGATATCGATGATCGTATAGGCAATAGCATCTTTACTACCATTGATCATATTCGCGATATTGATCGACTCTTGTGCTAACACGGAGGCAATTTGACCGACCATATTCGGAATGTTGTGGTGAGCAATCGTAATCCGTCGTTTTCCGGTGAACGGTAACTCGACAGCTGGGAAATTGACAGCATTACGGATGTTTCCTGTCTCAAGGAACAGACGCAGTTGATCGACCGCCATGATGGCACAGTTTTCCTCCGCTTCACTCGTTGATGCCCCGATATGTGGCAAAGCGATGACCCGTGGAAGGGACAAGATGAAGGCATTCGGGAAATCCGTCACATAATTGGCCAGACGACCAGACCGGAGTACATCGGCTAACGCTTGTTCATCGACGAGTTCGCCACGAGAGAAGTTAAGCAACGTCGCGCCGTGTTTCATCTTCGACAAGAGTGAGGCATCGAGTAAACCTGTCGTTGCGTCAACGAGCGGAAGATGCAAGGTGATGTAGTCGCTTGTCGCGAGCAGATCCTCGAGCTGTGTTGCCCGCTGAATCTGATTTGAGACGCGCCAAGCGGACTCAACGGACATATGTGGATCATAGCCTGTAACGGTCATGCCAAGCTCATGGAGAGTGTTGGCTAAGTTCGCGCCGATTGCTCCAAGTCCTACGATTCCGATTCGTTTCCCAAGCAACTCCGTTCCGACAAATTGTTTTTTGTTCGCTTCAATCCGCTCCGGAATATCCGGTCCGCGTAAGTTGTTCGTCCAAAGCAGACTAGGGACGAGCTTTCGCGCCGTCAGGAATAAACTGCCGATGACTAGTTCCTTGACGGCATTTGCATTAGCGCCTGGTGTCGAAAAGACGGGAATCCCGCGGTTCGCAAGTTGATCGAGTGGAATCGTATTGACGCCGACGCCAGCTCGGGCGACGGCTTTAAGACTGTCCGGAAAGCGCATGTCATGTAAATCCTTGCTGCGGACGAGAAAGGCGTCTGGCTGCTCCGTTTCTCGCTGGACGTGATAGTCGTCTGTGAATCGTTTTAATCCTTTATCCGATAGATCATTCCATAGTTGGACTTGATACATTTAACGTTCCCCCTGTTCAAAACGGTGCATGATGTGAATCAGTGCCGTAACCCCTTCGGTCGGCATCGCATTGTAAAGACTCGCGCGCATTCCACCAATCGAACGATGACCGGCAAGGTTGATTAGATCGTGACGCGCAGCGAAGGTCAAGAAAGCAGCGTCTTCCGTCTCACTTCCGGTCGAAAATGGAATGTTCATCCGGCTTCGATCTTTGATGGCTACATGGTTATGAAATAGATCGGATTGATCAATTGCTTCATATAACATGCGTGCTTGTGAGACGTTTCTTGCCTCAATCGTCTCGAGTCCCGTCTCTTCAATCCAATCGAGTACTAATTTCGTCATGTAAAGACTGAATGTCGGCGGCGTGTTATACAGAGACCGCTGTTTGGCATGGACGTCATACCGTAAGTAGGCACCAATCGTGTCAGGAACACGATTTAGCAACTCATTCTTCAGAATGACGACCGTTAAACCGGCGACGCCAAGGTTTTTTTGAGCACCGGCGTACAACACATCAAATGCCTCGATTGGCAAAGATTCAGACAAAATGGAAGAAGAAACGTCGACGACGAGTGGCGCATCGACGTGAGGCGGTGTTTGATACGTCGTTCCTTCAAGCGTGTTGTTCCAAGTGATGTGCAAATAGTCGGCTGATGACGTGAACGGACCTTCTGGGATGAAACGATAACCGTGATCAGCAGAAGAGGCGAGCACATTGACCGTGGCGTACAGTTTAGCATCTGCAATCGCCTTCGTTGACCAGCCGCCGGTATCGATGAAATCAATCCGTCTGGTCTTCGTCGCTAGATTTTGAGGTAACATCGCGAACTGAAGTGTAGCTCCCCCTTGAAGAAACAAGACGGAGTACGTATCAGGAATCGACATGAGCCTTCGCAATGATTGTTCGGCTGCATCTCGAATCGATTCGAAGATTGGCGAACGATGACTCATTTCAAGAGCCGATTGTCCTGAATTTTCATAATTAAGTAGTTCAGATTGAGCCTTCATTAAGACCGGGGCAGGAAGGACTGCAGGACCGGCAGAAAAGTTATAAACCGTCATGAGATACACTCCTTCTTGAATTTTCAGAAAATATGTACCACTTCAGTGTAACGGAATGAAAAATGAGAAGCAATTCTAACTAACGATGAATGGAAAATGAAAATAAAAACATCTCTTGAATCCGTCACGACGGATCAAGAGATGTTAATTGACCAAAGTGCCATTTCCAACCATCTGACGTAGCACGATAGATTGAGACGATCCGGAAACGTCCTACGTATTGAGTTGCCCCGTATTCAAAACGATCTTCTATTAAACTATACTGAATCGCTGTATCTTCAAAGTGATCGATGTATGAAAAATCATCGGTCCGGGATAACCAGCGGATATTCGCAGGGTCAACGTAATGATCAAGATACGTTTCGGCGTCGAACGATCGCCCTAACGCATCGATGAACGTGAATTCGGGAGATAATAGATGTGAGACTTGTGATGAATCTCCTTTTAGCATAGCATCTTTAAGATGTTGCACGGTTTGTTCGAGTGTCATGTTACATCTCCTTTCTTCTTGAATCGCCAGTGTAGCATATTTAAACAAAAAAAGACCCTGCCGGAGCAGGGTCTAAAAGAAATTAAAGTTTTACAACGTTAGTTGCTTGTGGTCCGCGTTGACCTTCTTCAACTTCGAAAGAAACCTCTTGACCTTCGTCAAGTGATTTGAAACCTTCAGATTGGATTGCTGAGAAGTGTACGAATACGTCGTCTCCGCTTTCGCGCTCGATGAAGCCGAATCCTTTTTCTGCGTTAAACCATTTTACTTTACCTTGTTCCATGTGTATTGCCTCCTGCGTGTGACTGGCACACTGATTATTACTACCGTGATCAATTTCATCGAATATAAAGTGAAACACTTCGTATCTCCACCGAACAACAATAATTACTTAATAATATAGCATGCCCGTATCGAAAAAGAAAGGACAAAACAAAAAAAGAACAAAGTAAGCTGTTCTTCTCTAAATACATCATTGAATTAAAGGGTTCATTTTACCTGTGTCGAAAGAGTATAACTGATTCTTTCAATTAAGTCGGAATATGTTCTCTTTTACTACTGAGTTGTCGTAATGTATGCAAAATGAATCCTTGGAAGTTCGGATAACGTGTCGGTTGTTCCCAAACAGTGCGGAATAACTCGGTCATTGCAGAATGAATAAGTGCTTCATCAACCTGTGTACGACGAAATAAAAGAAAGAGTGTTTTTTCGTAACGATCGTATAATCGTTCGAGCGCGACAGAATCACGCCGTTTGATTTGATTGAGCAAATCAGTGTCTGAATACATAGGTCACTCCTTCTTCGACAGTTTTCTTTATAGCATGCTGTCACTGTAATGTAATGAACTATTATGTAGATTCCCGCTGGATGAATTATGAAACACACAAACTTCTTGAACTAAAGATAATGATCTAAAGGAGGAAAAATGATGTTACCTATATATATTCGTCCGTATGTCTTAGATGATGCGGCAGTTATTCTTGAGATGAACTTACGAAATCGTGAACACTTCGAATACTGGATGCCAGTTAAGCCGTTACCCGAACAGTACACGTTAGAGGGGCAGCGGGAACGAATTTTTCGTCATCAAGAGTTGATGAAACAAGATGCGTATTATGCTTATGGTGTTTATTTAACGGAGAATGATCAATTGATTGGCGATGTCTCAGCGATGTTCATCCAGCGTGGACCAGCCGAGACGTGCATGATCGGCTATCAGTTAGATGAAGCTTATGGCGGAAAAGGATATATGGCTCAAGCAGTCGGATTGTTCGTAGACCATCTATTTGATGTCCATCAGTTCCACCGGATTCGTGCTGAGGTCATGCCGGGGAACATCGGATCAATCCGAGTTCTTGAAAAAGTCGGATTTCGTAAAGAAGGAATCGCGAAACAAAATCTCTTCATCAATGATGCCTGGGAAGATTTTATTCTGTTTGCTCTATTAAAAGAAGACCGGGAGGAGTCACGTCATGCCAATCTCTGATTATTATGCCAATCTACGGCGATATGTCGGAACACAACGTCTGTTTACACCATGCGTCGCAGCAATCATTCGAAACGAAGCAGGGCATATCCTTTTCCAAGATCCAGGTGGTCCGTTTTGGAGTTTGCCTGCCGGGGCGATTGAACTAGGAGAATCCCCTGCACAAGCAGTCATTCGCGAAGTTTATGAAGAAACGGGTCTATTCGTTCGACCCGTCCGACTAATCGCGACATTTGGTGGGGAATCGTTTCGACTTACGTACCCTGACGGAAACGAGGTCGAGTATGTAGCAACGATGTTCGAATGTGAGGTAGTCAGTGGGACGCTCGAGGCCATTGATGGGGAATCTAAGCAACTGGCTTATTTTCCAAAAAATGAGCGTCCGCCACTTGCCTTGCCTTATCCTGATCAAGTGTTTGAGAAATCGGAGGCATCGAGTTATTTCGAGTGGGAAGAACAATGGTTGACTGATTTACAACAACAATATTGTTAAAATCCGAACATTATTTTGTTGTTTACTAAAAAAGTTCATGAAAAACCTTAAAAACACGAAAATTTCTTTGACACCATGATGACAGTTCGTTATAGTGGTCAAGGGGCGAAAGATTATCGCCGATATACAAAAAATATTCGTTATTAGAGGTGTTATTCATGGATGTAGTATTCGATTATGAAGATATTCAATTAATTCCAGCAAAATCAATCGTTGGTAGTCGTTCGGAATGTGATACGTCAGTCGAGTTCGGCGGTCGTCGTTTCAAGCTTCCGGTCGTACCCGCAAACATGCAAACGATCATTGATGAATCGATTGCTTTGTTCTTAGCTGAAGGCGATTATTTCTATATCATGCATCGATTCGAACCGGCACGTCGCCTAGCGTTCGTTCGTATGATGCAAGAGCGTCAACTGTTCGCTTCGATTAGCGTCGGTGTCAAGGAAGAAGAATATCAGCTGATCGAACAGCTCGCGACAGAGGGGCTAACTCCTGAATACATCACAATTGATATCGCACACGGTCATTCGGAAGCAGTCATTCAGATGATTCGCCACATCAAGTCGCTTTTGCCAACAAGTTTCGTTATTGCTGGAAACGTCGGTACACCGGAAGCGGTACGCGAACTTGAGAACGCAGGAGCAGACGCAACAAAAGTCGGGATTGGACCAGGTAAAGTTTGTATCACGAAAATTAAAACAGGGTTCGGTACAGGTGGTTGGCAACTCGCAGCACTTCGTTGGTGTGCGAAGGCAGCAAGCAAACCGATTATCGCCGATGGTGGGATTCGGACGCATGGGGATATCGCGAAGTCGGTTCGGTTCGGTGCTTCGATGGTCATGATCGGTTCACTTTTCGCAGGGCATGAAGAATCGCCTGGTGAGACACATGAAGTGGACGGGGTGCTCGTCAAGGAATATTTCGGTTCTGCTTCTGAGTTCCAAAAAGGCGAACGCAAGAATGTTGAAGGGAAAAAGATGTTCGTCGAGCATAAAGGAAGTCTAGCAGATACATTGATTGAAATGGAGCAAGATTTGCAATCAGCGATCTCATACGCTGGTGGAAATAAATTGAAGGCGATTCGGACGGTCGACTACGTTGTCGTCAAAAACTCGATCTTCAACGGTGATAAAGTATTTTAAGTATGATGAATCCGCTCTTAACAGAGCGGACTTTTTTTGTTTCCTTAGCATAACTCTTCCATAGGAGGGGTATAAGTCAAATGGAACAAAAAATTCGGAATATTTTGGATAGGGAGTGATTGACATGCTATTTGAAACGACATCGTACTTAATTGAAAAATTCGCAACCGTTCGCAACCAAACGATCGCCTTAATCGAACCGCTCGAAGCAGAGGATTTCATCATTCAAGCTAGTTCAGACGTGAGTCCGCCAAAATGGCACATTGCTCATACGACTTGGTTTTTTGAACGGATGATACTACAGGAATATAGTGAAAACTATCAAGTCTTCCATCCGAAATACAATTATTTGTTTAACTCGTACTACAATTCAATCGGACCTTATCAACCTCGTCAACAACGGGGAATGTTGTCACGTCCGACCGTCGAGGACATCATCGCTTACAGGGCATATGTCGATGGACAAATGATCGAGTTCTTGAAAGAAGAACGGACTCCAGAAGATCAACGAAAAATCGAAGCATTGGTCGAGATGGGACTACAACACGAACAACAACATCAGGAATTGATTTTGATGGACGTGAAGTATAACTTTTTCACGAATCCGTTATTACCTGCCTATCAGTCAAAGTCGTTAGAACCGGATGTGCCTGAAAATGCACTCATGGAAACATCCTTTATTCCATTTGAGGAAGGACTCGTCGAGATTGGTCATACAGGAGACGGTTTTGCGTTTGATAACGAGAGTCCGCGCCATAAAACGTGGCTGCATCCGTTTGAATTAGCGACACGTCCTGTCACGAACGGGGAGTATTTGGCATTTATTGAAGCAGGTGGCTATGAAAAGTCAGAGTATTGGTTATCTGATGGCTTTGCGACGGTTCAAAAAGAAGGCTGGAAAGCGCCATTATATTGGATGAAGGATGACGCGGGAGAATGGACGATCTTTACGATGAATGGCGTCGAACCATTGAGGCTCGACGAACCAGTCTGTCACGTTAGCTTTTATGAGGCGGATGCTTACAGCCGTTTTAAAGGGAAGCGTTTGCCGACAGAAGCGGAATGGGAATGGGCTTCTCGTCAAGTCGATTCCGTTACGAAGCGCAACATGATGGGAAACGGTACGTTTCATCCAGTCGTAGTCAAAGAGTCAGAGACGACACTTGCGAGCATGTTCGGTAACGTCTGGGAATGGACATCAAGTCCTTATAGTTCGTACCCAGGCAGTAAACCACTCGAGGGAGCACTTGGAGAGTACAATGCGAAGTTCATGTGTAATCAAATGGTACTCCGTGGAGGAGCGTGTGTGACGCCTGACGATCATATTCGCGAGACGTACCGAAACTTCTTCCCACCCGATAAACGCTGGTTATTTGGCGGCTTCCGATTGGCGGGTGATATGTGATGCGCGAGACGGTCATTGGCTACGACTTATATACTCCGCAACAAAACATGCGTTTAGAAGTCATCGAAGGTCTGATGCGCGAACAAAAAGTCTTACCGGCGAAATATTTTTATGATCATATCGGCTCCCAGTTGTTCGAGCAGATCACGCAACAACCGGAATATTATCCGACACGAACGGAACTTGCTATCTTGGAGCAACACCGAGCGGAAATCGCTCAGAGTATTGGGGATGTGCATACACTGATCGAATATGGAAGCGGAAGCAGTCGTAAAATCCAGATGTTGCTTGAGACGTTTACGCACTTGGATACGTACATGCCGATCGACATCTCAAAAGACTTTTTGATGGAATCTGCTCGTCAATTATCGGAGCGGTATCCTGCATTGCATATTAAAGCTGTTTGTGGAGATTATTCACAAGCCATTTCCTTACCGGTAGAGGAGTCTCAAAAACGGGTCATCTTTTTCCCGGGTTCGACGATCGGGAACTTTGAACCGGAGGAAGCGATGCACTTTTTACGTCATTCATCGCGGATCCTTGAAAGTGGAGATGGATTCTTGATCGGCGTTGATCTAAAAAAATCGACCGATGTCCTTGAACGTGCTTAT
Organism: Exiguobacterium sp. PHA03; assembly: GCF_041945985.1. Taxonomy (NCBI): domain Bacteria; kingdom Bacillati; phylum Bacillota; class Bacilli; order Caryophanales; genus Exiguobacterium; species Exiguobacterium sp. PHA03. The sequence continues at coordinate 1,039,031 of NZ_JAUTYQ010000001.1, read as the reverse complement.
AACGATGTAGCCGGTGTCACGGCAGCATTCAATTTGAACATGTTGACGCACTTGAACCAGATGCTCGATGGAACGTTTGATGTGACCCGATTTAAACATCATGCTTTTTATAATGAAGAAAAAGGACGAATCGAAATGCATCTTCGGAGTCAACTTGATCAATTAGTACAAGTCGGAGACGTGACGGTTCCGTTTAAACAGGGGGAGACGGTTCATACGGAGAACTCCTATAAATACAGTAAAGAAGAGTTTGAGACTCTCGCTCGTCAAAGTGGTTTTCATCCGGTCAATTGCTGGATTGATAATGACAAACGATTTAGCGTGCATTATTTAGAAAAAATGTAACGGCGTCATAACTAAAAAACACTCCTACACGTAAGCTTCCGTTAAAAGCATGACTGGGGAGTGTTTTTCATAGGTTAAAGTGTCTTATTCGATCCGTGCACCTTCAGGTATCGGATGTTCCGGCACGACGAGAATCGGCATCCATTGCTCTGAACGCCCAATCTCAAGCACTCGTCCGGACTCTTCTGGCGTACGACCAGGTACGTTGAGTACAGCAATCGCTTGTTTTCCAAGCAGCTCGTGGACATCAGGTCGTAGTGAATCCCAAGCGAGTGAAAAAGAACGTGTAAATCCGTCGAATTGTAGCTCAAGCTGAATTGAGCCATCCGTGCGATTCGAAATCGACTGGATCGTACCGACACGAATATCTAAAGCATCAAATAATTCAAGTGAAACTACTGGTTTCATGGACAATGACGTACTTCCTTTCAGAAAGCATAAAGTGAGTTAGGAGTCGAAAGAGACGTATGTCGGCTCATAGGTCTGACATTCGATATCAAGCGTTTGATGATTTGCAAGCTTCGCTAATTGGCTACCGAGATAAGGTCCAATCGTCAAACCGGATGCGCCGAGTCCGTTTGCTAAGAACACGTTTGGATGATTTTGAAGCGGTCCGATTACTGGTAACGAGTTTTTTGTATAGGGACGTAAGCCGATACGGAGTTCATCAATTGTCGTTTCCTCGAGACTTGGTAAGACAGGTAAAGCACGATTCAATAAAGCATGCATTCCTTTGACGGTCGGCTTTAAGTTGTAATCGGTCTGTTTCTCGTGTGTCGAACCGACGATCAGTTTCTTTTCGTGGATCGAAACCAGGTACAATCCGCGTTGTCCCATGACGACAGGCCACGTCGTTGATGTAGAATCCGTCAAGTCGAGTTGTAGGATTTGTCCCTTCTCTGGGTGCAAATCGATTTTAAGGTCAAGCGGCCGAAGAAGGTCATTCAACCAAACGCCTGCCGTTAAAATGAAGTGGTCTGCCGAGTACTGTTCGTTTTCCATGGTTATACCGGTGACGACTCCTTTGTCTACGACAAGAGAAGCGTCTCCTTCTAGTACAGTCGCACCGTGTTCGACAGCCCCACGGATCATAGCGGCACATAAAGCACGTCCATCAACACGTGCACCGCCAGAGACGAATAAGGCATCTTCGATCTGTTCAACGAGCGGAAACAGCGTTTTGACACGTTCTTGATCGAGTCGTTCGATCCGTTCGATGGCAGGGGCTTCTGGAAAGCGGTTTTGCGCAATCGTCTCCATCTTATCGATTTTTGATGTTTCGTGTAAGGCGATCGCTCCAACTTGCTGATAACCTGTGCTCGTCTCGCCGAGTGCTTCGAGTTCAGGAATCAATGTCTTGTAAAAATGAGCACCGTTATTCGCTAACTTGTACCATGCTTTATTGCGTCGTTGTGTCATCCATGGACAGATGATGCCCGCTGCCGCATGGGAGGCGCGACCGGGTTCCTTCCGATCAACGAGTAAGACGCGTTCACCAGCCTTTGATAAATGATAAGCTGTCGAGGCACCAAGAATTCCGGCACCGACAATGATATGGGTGTACATGAAAAATTCAACTCGATTCTATTCAATTGGAATATCTTATATTGTAGCAGTAGAAGATCCGGGCGACTAGCAAGAGTGAGAATCGGATCGGTAGCACATCGAATAATGGGAAATGATGGGGAAAGTGAACTTTTTCGAAACCAATCACGTATACTAAATATACAGTTTCTATAAACTGTGAATTAGATGATTAGAAACAGTTGAATTTGGAAACATACCCTTATAGGCATCATGTCCTGTCATCATTGACTTTGAAACGGTCCATCATGAAGGAGGGGAAGGCAATGAATATGAGTCAAGCCATCGTACGCAAACGCTACACGGATCATACTTTATTTTATTCCGCCATCCTAATCTGGAAATTGCTATTCTTCCTGCCACTGCTCATGTTCGTCAACAGTGGCACGGACCATGTGTTTCAAATGTATTTCGTACCGTATCTAACGGTCATCTTGTTGTTTCGCGTGATGACCTACTTCGCGACCTATAAAGCATCTTTTATGGAGATGACGGAAATGGGTCTCTCGCTATCTTTACTCATCGCAGATGTATATTTGATTGCTTTGTTCGATATTCCACTTCCATTTGCCTTGATTATTCTGTCACTCGCTTTACTCCACTTCAGTGCAGCGTTTAGTCGTTTTCGATGGTTCCGTCGTCGTCTCTGGTTGAATCGACACCTTGAGATCCTCAATTATTTGACGGATCACGGTGAAGTTCCGATTAAAATCGCCGTCATGGCAGAAGATGAAATGCTTGTAACGACGAAAAGCGGTAAAGAATTTACGTATCGTCAAGTATATTGGAGCGGTTTTTATATTGAACATGGTTGATCGTCTATAAGAAAAAGGATTCCCTTTCTGGAATCCTTTTTTGTTGCATTTGAAAAAATATAGTACGCTTAAATAATAAAAGGGGGGAGAGGAACTTGATTCGTTGTATATTGATCGATGCGAACGATACGATCATTTTGACAGATGATATATTTCGGATACAAGAGCCGGGTATCAAACGCTATTTCGTTGATTTTAATCAACCGACAGATACAGAAAAGCAAAAATTGATCGATGCCTTTGATTTTCATCCGTTGGCGATTGAAGACTGTTTTCATTATTTACAACGTCCGAAGCTCGAGTATTATGCGGATCATAGTTTTTTTGTCCTTCATGCACTTGATGAAAGAACGTTGATGAGTCGTGAAATCAATTTGTTCGCAAGTGATCGGCATCTTGTTAGCTACCATGAGCAATCCTCGCCGGAAATTGACGTCGTGTTTGAACAATACAGTCATTGCCTACACACACAAGAAACGGTCGATCTCGTACATAAAATCATGGATAAGATCGTCGACGGTTATTTTCCGATCGTCCATGCGACAGAAGATGAATTGTTTGCGCTTGAAGAACGCTATCGATCACGCGGAAACGATCGTCGGTTGATGGAAGAAATTTTCGAACTAAGAGCGCAGTTACTTCGAATCTCACGGACGGTCATGCCGATGCGGGACTTATTGTATCGGGTCGTCGAATCGAAGCGGTTATCGATTCATCCGAAGAAACAAGCATTCTTTCGCGATTTGTATGATCATTTACTAAAGTTATCCGAAATGATTGAATACAACCGATTGATGACATCTGAGTTTCGGGATAACTTCATTTCCCTCAACTCGTACCGGATGAATAGCATCATGAAGACGTTAACGATCTTTACGACGATTTTCATGCCGTTGACGTTCATCGCTGGTATATATGGCATGAACTTTGAACATATGCCAGAACTGACCACCCGGTATGGTTATTTCGTGACGTTAGGGGCAATGGGACTCCTTGCTTTAGGGATGATTCTGTTCTTCAAAAAAAATCGTTGGTTTGATGAATAAGGAGAGATGTAAGTGGATATTCGACAGTTACTTTTTTTTACGACAATTGTCGAGCAAGGCTATAACTTAACGCGTGCTTCGAAACACTTGTCGATTTCGCAACCGGCGCTTAGTCAGATGATTCGCGACTTCGAACAGCTGGAGCAAGTGGAACTATTCATTCGAAAGCACGGACGGTTGACAGGGTTATCGGAAACGGGACGTCAATTGTATGAAGATGCGAAGATCGTTCTGACACGTCATCAAGCATTGATGGGGCATCTGCGCGAACGCTCAAACGTCGTCCGAGGGAAAGTCCGTCTTGGAATCCCGCCTGTCATTCTCCCTGTGTTATTTTCACAGTTAATCCCGAAGTTCATGGCGGAACATCCTGGGATTGAACTCGAAATCATCGAAGAAGGGGCGTTTGAACTCAAACGTCGACTGCTACTTGAAGAACTCGATTTGGCCATTTTGATCGAACCAGGTGAATCCTATGGCATTGAACGTTTTCGATTGATTGAAGATGAAGTCGTCGTTGCCGTTCGCCCAAATCATCCGTTTCAAGCAAAAGAAGCTCTATCTTATAGTGATATCGGAAATGAACCACTCGTCATCTTAAATGATCGATTCATGTTACATCATCAAATACTATCGGAGTTTCGCAAAGTGCAACAAGAACCGAATATCTTCTTCATGTCTGGTGCATGGGACTTGTTGATCGGGATGGTTCAAGAACTCGACGTCATCTCGATCCTACCGGAACCGATTCTGCGGTTTCATCATGCGGATGACATTAAAATCATCCCGTTCGAGCCGCCGATGTTATGGGATGTCTCGTTGAACCGACTTGTCGGGACAGAATTACGCCCAGTCGTCCGGCACGTCCATCAATACATCGTCCACTATTTTCAATCGTTCTGGCCAACGCCTGTGCGGTGAAGAAAATACAAAAGACCGGAACGCGTCGCGCTCCGGTCTTTTGTATGGATTGATCATGTTTCATGACGTGACGTGCTGCGTCAGATTGCGAATTTTTGCGGCAGCTTGTTTATAAGGTGTCAGTGTCTCTTGTGCCTGTAACGTCGCACGTTCACTCTCGAGTTGTTCGAGTGCTTGGCGTAACAGGTGCTCTGAAAGGGATGTTAAAGAGACATCTAGATGTGCCGTCGCGACTGTCAGCAAACGCTCTTCTTGAGCAGTAGTGTATGCGAGTGCTTCTTGTTTAGTTAACGTCGCCAGTTCTTCCTTCAGTTGTTCTTTCTCATTCTTCTCAAAGAAGGCTTTCGCATTCCGGAAGTGGCGTTTGACACCAATATAAGGGGTTGCATCCTCGAAGGGTCCGTCGAACGTCATTTCGTTCAACCGAGAGACCGTGACAGGCGCCAGCTGGAAGGATTCGTTCCATTGCTCAAGCAACTGTTGCTCCTCTTGCTGACGACGGACTAAGGCCGCTTCAAGCCATTGGTCGACGCGGAAATGCGTGACCCGGAGCTCCTGCTCAAAGTCGAACCGGAGGAATGTCAACAGTTCCGTCAAGGCCTCCTGTAGTGCTACTCCTTTACTCGTTTGAGCAAAACGAACGGGATTATAGGCTTCTTTGAAGAAGTCAGGGAAACGGTAATAAATGCGTTGTACGACATGGTGCAACAGTTCATGAATCTCTGCTTTGAGTGCAGGTTCGATCAAAGTAGCACGATTGTCCTCGAAACGATCGGTGACCTGCTGTTCTAAAGTAGACAGTTCAGCCAGCCGTTCTTCTTTTCGCAGGAGGTTTGCTTCAGTCGCAACGATGAACCGTTCGAGGCGCTCGACGGTCTTTTCCGTCTGCTCAGACAACGATACTTTGGCGAGACCGGTCAAGTCCTCCGCTAGGAATTGATGAAATGCTTCCTCGAACTCGGGTAAACCGGAAATTGAATCCGTTCGCTCTTGCTGCTTTTCGGCGAGTCCTTGTAAGCTCGAGACTCCATACAGTCGGGGCGACCGAATCCCGAAGCGTTGCAGTTCCGTAGCGACATAGTTCAAGACATCCTGACGTTCGCTTTCTGAAGCAGCGAGATCAATCGCATTGACGAGGAAGAACATCTTATCGAGTTCGAACGCATCTTTGACACGACCGAGTTGAATCAAGAATTCACGGTCAGCGCGAGCAAAGGCATGGTTGAAGTACGTGACGAACAAGATTGCATCCGCATTTTTGATGTAATCGAAGGCGACATCGGTATGACGGACATTGATTGAATCCGCTCCTGGTGTATCAACGAGTGTCACGCCGAGACGAGTTAAGGGACTATCATAATAGAAATCGATGACATCGACGAAACAGCTTCGCTCTTCCTGTGCGACATATTGTTTAAAAGCTTCTTGATCGACCGTCTGGACGGTACCGATGAATGATTGAACGGTTGGGAATCCTGTCAAGAAAGCACGCAAGAACGGATCCGTCAGCGATGCGGCACGTGGTAAGAGCGTATCGTATGCCTGTTTCGTTGACTCGAACGTCATCGTTGCGACCATCGCTTCATTTAAGTCTTCAAGCATCGCTGCTTCCGACTTGAATGTGACTTCTGCCACGCCGTGCGAGTGTGCAGTGTCAACGGGATGAATCCGGTTGATGGACGCGGTCGTTGGGTTCGGAGAGACGGGTAGTACCTTCTCTCCGAGCAAAGCATTGCAAAACGATGATTTTCCGGCACTGAAGGCACCGAATAAGGCAATCGTGAACGATTGGTGTGTCAGTCGATCCAATTTGTCATTTAAATAAGCGACGGCTTCTTCAAAGCCCTGTAGACCATTCAGCTGCTGACGGATTTGAGCAACATCTTCTGGTGCAAACCGGACGGATTGTTGCTCACTGATCGTCTTCGCGAGCTCAAACGCAGTTGTTTCTGTCACCGATTCATACCCGGTAAAGGAAACGATTGTCACTTCTTGCTGAATCAATTGCTCTTCCCAGACTGAAACTTGTGTCCGAGCCTGTTCGAGCTGTTGGTCAGATGGATTGGCAACGCCATGCTCATATCGCTCGAGTGCTACGATAGCCTGTTGCCATGCTTGAACGTTGTCCCATTTATGCTGTAGTGACGTTTGTTGTTGCAATAGCTCAGCTTGTTCTTTCGGGAAAGTTGATGTCAACTCTAGTCGAACATGCTCCCGCCACGCATTCGTTTCCTTGACGAACCAAGCTTGTGTCTGTTCGGCGACACGATTCGTGAACTGGAGCACCGATTCACCCGTGATCGTAATGCCAGTCGGCAGGGCACTCTCGAGTACGGAAAGCGGCGGGGCGAGTGAAAGCTGATCGATCGCGACGATATGCATATCCTGCAGGAGACCAAGGTCGCGTAACGATTGTTTCATCAAGTTACGTAAATGGAGCGAAATCTCGGAAGCGGTCACCGTCTGATAGGCACGCAACACATCTTGTGCAATCTCTGCTTGAGCCGCTTCCGTTTTTTTTGTACTTCGGAACAATCCGACCTTGAAGTCGCGTTGGCGTGACTCGAGGAAACGGCGCATCTTCTCGCGTAATTCGAACGGCATCAATGTCGCATTTTTCAATAGTTGATCTCGATGCAACGAAAACGTCTGTACCCAGCGGTCCGGCTGACGTGCTTCTAATTGTTGCGAAACGTGGGCTAATTCGGTTTCGATCGTCTCTGGATCACGTCGTTCAGCGTCATTCAATTGTTCAGCCATCGTCTCGTGGGCTTCTGAGACGAGACGTGTGAGATAACGTGTATGCTCTTGATGAAGACTTTCAAGCGTTAAAGCGGCAGAAGCCAACAACTTCGGTTGAGCATCACGAATGCTTTGTTTGACGAGCTGTTCGACTTCCATGAAATCGTTATACGGATGATCTGGTTTCCGCAGGCTTGTAAAGAAGATCCCTTTCGGCGCGACACCATGTTCAGCGAAAGATGCATGGACCGAGCGGCGGAAGGCGTCGAATGATAGTTCATCTTCACGATGTTTATCGATTTGATTGACGATTAAATATAGTTCCGGTACGGCAGCTTGTAATTCATTCGTCACCATGAAGTTCAATTCAGATTGAACATGATTGTAGTCCATGACGTAAAACAAGATGTCAGCCAAGTGAAGGGCGGATTCCGTTGATACACGGTGGGCATCATCGACCGAGTCGACGCCTGGTGTATCCATCAAGACGAGACCAGGAGGCAGATCGGACGCAGCATGCGTCAAATCGATTTGACGGACATCACCACTCTTCCCAAGTGTTTTAAGATGCTCCTCTTGCTCTGTTGCTGTTAGACGAACAGAAGGCTGTTCATGAAAGTGAACGATCGCTGAATCAGTGTCCCCTTGTTGAAGTGTCACGATGTTCGCACTCGTCGGAATCGGACTTGTCGGTAAGACCGATTCACCCGTCAAGGCGTTGATTATGCTTGACTTTCCAGCCGAGAAATGACCAGCGAAAGCAATCGTGAACTCTCGTTTCAATAGTTTCATAGCGAATTTATCTAGTTTATCTAAACGGAGTTGATCCGTTGAAGGTTGAATCAACGTGGCGAGTGAAGCTGTCGCTTCGAGTTGGTTCGATAATCGTTCCTCAAATGAGCGCATGCAATGAAACCCCTTTCTTTCAGTCATCGTTCAGTGTATCACGATTTTTTTAGTTTCGTCATCCTTCTGCAAGCGACAAAAAACGATCCGCCAAGGAAGAGGCGGATCGTTTTAATCGGGATCAAGATGACGGAACGATTTCGTCTGCGTGTGTTGATTCTTGTTCCGTCGAATGAATTCGACGCAATAAGTGTAATTTAAAGAGATACATGACGAGCAAGTGAACGTTCGCCTGCGTCACCTTATAGAGTATCCACGGTAAAGCAGGGACGAATTCGTGAATGGCAATGATACATTCCTGTGTACCGGGAATTTGCCGAAATTCAATCCGACCCCGGCTATCTTCCTCGACTTTTGCGAATAGTCCGCCGGTAATCCGGTATGTCGCCATTTGTCGATCACGAACCGGTTCCTTCGTCAATTCAAGTAGGGGTTGTTCGTAAAATGGAATGTTTATTCCAACGACTTGATCTTTCATAGTTGATGATAGGAAAGGACGCGCAAACGAAGATAACCAATCCATGTAATCGTCAGCTGCCCAGTCGGCATCGCGATCCTTCGGCAAAAGAACACGTTGAACTGAACGAACGTCAAGGGCGTCTGGTGTTGAAGACGACGAGGAAGAAGAACCTTTTTTTTCTTCCTCCTCTTTTAGCGCATCACGGACCGATTGTTCGAATGTAATTTTTCCGTCACTGATCCCTGGAACCATTTTTTCTGGATCTGCAACCATCTCATGAACCATGCTTTCAACGAGTGGATAGACGGTTTCTTTTGGTTCTCCAGACACGAGCGTCACCCAAAGTCGAGATAATTTAACGGTCAATAAAGGAATATCGATGGTCGGTTGTCGTTTTCCCATGATGTCAGCAGTTCGAAGGATCATCTCTTTATAGGTCATCGCTTCCGGTCCACCGATATCGATTGCCCGGTCTTTAACATCATCGCGATCGACACTTTCACCAAGTGCATGAATGACATCCGGTAAAGCGACGGGGTGTGTCTTGTTACGTGTCCATCGTGGGAGTGCCATGACGGGGAGGCGTTTGACGAGCTTCGATAAGATTGGGAAAGATGAGCCTTTTGGACCGACAATCAATGCGGCACGGATCGTCGTCACCGGTGTGCCATAAGCACCAAGAACGCGTTCGACCTCGAGTCGGCTCTTTAAGTGACGCGATAGATTTTCTGTTTCCTCAGGAATGATACCACTTAAGTAAATGATTTGTCGGATACCATTTTCTTTTGCTGCACGGGCAAAGTTATCGGCTAACAGTAAGTCCATGTTTTCAAACGATCCTTGTGTCAATTTAGCAGAAGGCATCATCGAATGAACGAGGTAGACAGCGATGTCCGCTCCTTTCATACCAGCAATCGTATCGTCTAGAGAAAAGAGATCGCACGATCGCCATTCGACACGTTCCTCATTGTCCTTATCATCGCCGTTTCGAGAAAGGGCAATGACGTCATATTTTTTCTTCAGTTCGTTCAGTAGATTGTGACCGATGTAACCGGTAGCTCCGGCTAAAGCTAGGCGCGTTGGCATGGGTGTAAACTCCTCTCTTATATCTGTTGTAATGTACCCCCAATCGTGTCAGTTCAATCGTAAGAGGATACGCTGAGATGATTCAGTTGGATGGAATAGGGAATAAAAATATAAGGAAAAGAATCAACAGGAAGAATGAAAAACAAAGGAGGCTTCAACCATGCAGACGATACAATTCATGCAAGCGGAACATGAACGACGATTCGATCTGTTGTGGAGACGCTTAAAGCCGAAACAACGAGAAGATGCAGCGATGGTCTCGATGCTGTATCTCGCAACAGGACAGCCACAAGTGCTCGAACGATTCTCGGATTATTTCTTTCCGGATAGTGGTGAGTTTTTTGATCGTGAATTTCTGGCAGAACCCTATCCAAGTCCAGCGTTAGAAGCAATCATCCACTTGATCGTACAATTATATAATGGGCGAACGACGATAACGATCATCGAGTTGATTGAACGATTGGATGAACAACAGATGTCGCTTGTACTCGAATCGATTAAATTACGGGCTTACGGGTGTCAGATGCTACAAAAAGTCGCGAAATCGTAATGGTACACGTATATGAATCCGATCGACGAAGAGATTTCCTGATTCGTCGGTCGGATTTTTTATTGTGGAAGAAAAGTTGTAAGTTCAAGAATCGATGAGAAGATGTTCGTAAATCAGAGTTCAATAAAATAAATCGTCCTGAAAATAAAAGCTAAGTTTATTCACGAAGAACTAATTGAGGTGGGCGACGACTGGAAATAAGATGAAAGTATCAGTAAAAGGTGGTTTATCTATGGAAGGAGTGACATCATGCAGCTCAAAGAATCGATCTACTTTCACTCACCGATCTTCATCCAAAACTTGTTGACGACTTTACAAGGACGTCGCCTGTTCCACGAACGATATGGTCCAGCCTATCAACAACGCCTACAAGAACTGAAGCAGAAGTTAGGACGACCGAATGACATACGGGCGGAACAGTTGCATCGATTAAACGACTTCCTTTCTTTTTGCCAAATGCATAGTCCGTATTATCAGGAATTGTTTTCCTCTCTTGCGTTAGAGCTCCCTCTACGATCGATTGACGAACTAACACAAATTCCTCCTTTGACGAAAGAAATCTTACGACAACAAAATGAGGATGTCCATGCGCGCGTCCATGCTCCGATTCTCGGGAAAACGGGCGGTACGACCGGCAAATCGATTCAAGTCCATTACACGAAAGAAGACATGCAAATCCGCATGGCGCATCTCGACTTTTTCAAATGGACACATGGCGTCGATCAAGGGATGCGCCGCGCGAGTTTTACCGGTCAAACCCTTGCCTCGCCTCAACAAAAGGCACCGGTTTATTGGCGGACAAATAAAGTCATCAATCAAATGTTGTTCTCGATCAAAAACATCAATCCGAAAACCGCAGCCGCATATATTGAACAGCTCAATCGGTTTCAGCCGGAATCGATTGATGGTTTGCCTTCAGGAATGATCGAAGTTGCACGATATGCTAAAAAATATGGCATGACTTGCACATTTCGTCCAAAAGCGATTTTTCCGACGGCTGAGATGATGACGGCAGAAGAGCGAGCACTTGTCGAGGATGTTTTCCATGCGCCAATCTATGATCAGTATGCGTCTTCAGAAGGGGCTCCGATCGTCGCGGAATGTCCGTATGGCAAAAAACATTTACATTATGAGATGGGAATCATTGAACGCGATGAGGATGGCGAAATTCTCGTGACGAGCTTCGATACGCACGGCACACCACTTATTCGCTATCGAGTTGGAGATCGCATGACGCTCAGCCAGGAAACGTGTCCTTGTGGTCACCAAGGTCCGATCATCGCTTCGATTGACGGACGAGGACGAAGTTTCATCCAATTACGAAATGGACACCGTGTCTTTGAAGGGGAGCTCTCAGGAATCGTTCGAGCGTTCCCGAACTGTATCGAACGTGTGCAATATATTCAAGAGACGCGGGATGAGATTGTGTTATTGTATGTACCAGATGAACGGTGCTTCGAAAAAGAACACGAGAAGAAACTCTTTTTCGTTCTTGACCGATTGTTTGAAGGACAACTGAATGTCGTCATGCGTGCCGTACCCGAAATTCCGAAAGAAATCAGTGGAAAAACATTACTAATTAAACAACAATACGCTGGATGAAACATTTCATGCAAAAATATAAGAAACGAGACGCCCCTAAGATGGGGTGTCTCGTTTTTCGAATATCTCGTAAACCGTTCGAATTATGATCGCGGACGAACCGGGACCCAAATTGCTGATTGATAATCGGCGGCATATGGATCGCCTGCCGAATAGACTTCGAGTTCTGCATGAAGTAACGGTTCATAACCATGTGAAGGAAGCCACTCTTGATAGATACGTTGCCACATCACTTGAATGGCGTGTGGCATTGGACCGACGACCGGAAACGTCGCCCAAAGACCAGCAGGAATCGTCATCGTTTCCTGACCGGGTAGGACTTCCGTTGTTGTCGTCGCGATCCAATAATCCATCGATGCTTCGGTGAAATTGGAGCAGACACCAACGACACCTTCGATTTGTCCATCATTTTGTTGGAACAAGACAGCGTCTTGTCCAGAATCGTTGACATCATTCCAAAACAACGGAATCAGCTGTTGTTGGGCACCATCTTGTGTTGGAAAGTGTTTTCGCCATCCTGAAATCTGTAAAGCCGGTCGTTCAATGAGTTGATAATCCATTTGCTCCAGTCCCTTCAAGGTCACCTGAATGCTCAGGCGGTTATAGGCGTGAATCGGACGTCGCTCGCTTCGCATCAACGTCGGGGAACAACCATGCTGACGTTTGAAAGCTTTTGTGAAAGCTTCCGGCGTCTCATATCCAAAACGTAAGGCGAGATCGATAATTTTTTCATCCGTCTGTGTCAAATGTTGTGCAGCAAGCGTCAGACGTCGCCCCCGGATGTATTCAGGTAAGGTCATCATCGCAAGTAAGGAAAACGTTCGTTGTAAAGGATATGCCTGTATCTGAGCAACATTTGTTAAAACGTTGAGATCAAGCGGTTCCTCTAAATGATCCTCGATATAATCGATGACGCGTTGAATGGATTCGAGCCACATCTTGTCACCTCCTTGTCTTTAGTATATTGGTGCAATGAGCAACTGACCTGTCCAAGGCAAACACAATTTGTCAGGGTTCACTCTTCGCTGATTTTGTCCTATTCCTGTCAGATATAGCAGGTATCGTAAAGTAACGAGGACATGGGTATCAAAGAGTAATCTACAATCGCTTTCCTCTATTTCTCTACCAGCTGTCCACCTTCTAATTATTTCTCATCATACCTCGTTTAAACATATATTTTAAAATACACGCGTTATTAGTACTTCTAAAGGTGTACCACTTTAAGGGTATGTTAGATTACCTCAGTCATTCAAATTATTTTCGATATCTCTTCCCTTTTGTAAAAGCCATTTTTTATTTTCTTTGTCTTTTACGATGATAAAATCTTCTGTTCCTTTAACAGCATAGATGGTGGATCCGACTGAAAAGAGATTCGATTGACTGTTCGCTTGGGGCATTTCATGAGCTTTTGTTTTCTTTAATATCGTACTAATTTTTTCTCCTTGTTGTTTAGATGCGTCCAATTCAGCTTCTGTTCCGTTATATTCTTTATTGTTCACAATGACGATCATGGCATAACTTGTTTCATCCTCTATACCGGTTTGATTGCATCCGAATAAAAATCCAATGAACACAATGACGAATATCTTTTTCATCGGAACCTCCTTATATAAGTATTCGTTGAATAGTAATGTAAATTCATGATAGGTAAAAGTCGCTTCCTTTACCAAGTATAAGGTAAAATCAGGAAAAGGAGGGAGATAGATGAAACCTCGGATTTTATTGTTGGGCATGTTCCATCTCGATCGACCGGCAAATGGTGATCTGATTCGTCCAGTAATTTTTGATGTCGCATCAGAGAGACGGCAACAGGAAGTTAAGGAAGTCGTTGTTCGATTGAACAGATTTCAACCGACTTGCATTGCTCTTGAAACGTCACCTGAACGCATAAGTGACCTGCATTATACATATGACACCTATCAACACGAGAGTGATTTAACCGCTAATGAACGGCAACAAATCGGCTTTCGCCTAGCCCGGATGGCAGGATTAGCACAGTTGCATGGAATCGATTGGAACGAAATCGTACCAGGCGTACCGGATTTAGGAATAGTCCGTTCACATCATCCGGAAGCTTTCGAGACAATCGTCACTGCTGAGATGAAGCGGACTGAACAGTTAGAGAACGCGATGGAGCAGTTATCCTTTTCCGAGTGGCTCGATCGATTGCACGCTGAAGAGACGATTGCAGCGTCCGCTAAGGTCTACGATCAAATCGAACAGCTGGAAAACGGGCGGATTTGGATCGAACGCTACTGGCATGCCCGTAATCAAAAGATTGCCGATCGTCTACTGCAACTTGCCCAGACGACCGAGCGAATCGTCTGTTTGTACGGTGCTGCGCATCTTCCGCTATTAAGACAATACTTAAATGAATCGAACCAAGTTGTAGTGATGACATGGAGCGATTGGAACAACGATAAGGAGTGTATGTAAATGCTATTTCACTACCATATTTGGACACCACATTTGGAGGAAACAGAAGCTTGGTATACAGCACGCGGGTTTCACGTTTCTCAGCGCATTGGGAAGAAAAATGGAGAATTTTCTTCGTTTAATCCACCTCTGACATGGAACGATTTTCGAACGGATAAGATTGTGTTTCGGATCATTGAAATGAAACGCGGGGCAGTGAACGTGACTATCGGGTACGGGAAGGTCATTCGCTTCGACCACATCGGATTTTTGATTCAATCAGATGACTTGCAAATGATCCTTGACCGTGCAGAAACACTTTCGTTTACAGTCCAACCGAATGAGCGTCGGACGTTTTTGCAGACACCATACGGATTACGGATTGAACTGCAAATCCATGAAGATGCGATTGCGGATACTGATGGAACGACACTTGAGCGTCTGATCCTAGCGACGCCGCTCGAAGGATTAGAGGCGGATTTAGCGAAACTGTTCGATCAACCGGTTCCGCAAATCCAAACCGTCCGCGGGGAGAAGACCGTCTTGCAAGAAGCAGTCTTTTCCGACGTATCGCTAGCAGGCACGGATCCGAACGGTGTTCAGCTCGTCTGCTCATAATCAACGAAGACTTTGATCGGGAGATCGGTCGATGCCATTAAGGCAGCGAAGCAGTTGGCGAGCTCCGAAAACGAAGTTTCCTGTTCGAACAAAGCAGGTAATGTCGCGTGACGATCGTTGGAAAAAAGCCAGTCTGCGTGCTGCCGGTAGTTCCAACCGTCACTCGATGCAATGATCTGAAATTCCTTTGTGTGAAACGCGGGCGTCAACGTCAAAGATTCACGGTTGCCGTCCGATAAGACGCAGATTGCACCATGAGGACGGACAGCGGATTGAAGTTCGGCAAAGGCCGCTTGACGTCCGGAACATTCGATGGCGGCGTCATACGTATCTGAATCCGGCGTGACGATGTGTGCGCCTAATTGACGTGCTAATTCAGCTCGGGAGGCGAGCGGCTCGATGATATCTATCTGGCGAACGTTAACGTAATGCCGTAAGTAATGTACCGTCAACAAACCGATCGTACCCATTCCAGAAACTAAGACTCTTGTATCGGGCGTCAATGTCAGTTTTCGGACGCCTTTTGCCGCGTCACAAGATAGAATCAGTAGCAAGGCTTCACGTGGTGAGACATAAGCAGGAACCAAAATGACCTTCGACTCAGGTACGACCGCTTGATCTTGAGGACCATAGAAGCCGACGACCCGATCTCCGGGCTTGACGATTTGGACGGCGTCACCAACTGCAAGCACTTCGCCATAACTTTCATATCCGGTCTCGAGCGGATAGTCATAGCTGGTTTCGGTCATGTCTTGTTCCAGCCATTGGGGAAGTTCGGCACCGATACTAATGGCACCGGCTAGAGTGCGGACGTAGACGTCATGGATGCCGAGCGGCGGTAGTTCCCGAACAAGATAACCAGGTGTCTTCGACTCCACAAGACAGCAAATCGTTGTAGTGTTCAACATGTAAACCTCATTTCATTGTTGGATTGATGACATATGGATCAAGCATATACCACTTTACTTGTAAAATATAACAATTCGAAACCAGAAATGAGGTAGAATAAGTAAGGGAAGGGGGAGGTCGAATGGAACCATTATTGATTTTGGCATTGCTCGTGTTCGCATTCTTGACGTATCGGTATAGTAAAATCCTCGTCCGAAAAGATATCTCTACCGCAAACAAACGACTCGCGATCGTCTTTTATTTGATTGCTGTCAGTGCACTCGGCGCTGTCGTCTATTTTAACGTATAAGGAGGATCATCCATGCACTCAACAACAAAACGACGAATCGGTGCGTATATCATCAACCAGGCTGTCTATCTCGGACTTTCCGTCGTCATCGAAAAAACGGTATTACGACGTGTGAAGTCAGAAGTCGTTCACGCCGTCGTGACACAACCGACGATCAGTTTTCTAGGAGAAGTCGCGCAATTAAAACTGTTGAATGGAAAAACGGTTGGTGGTCAGATCTGTGGCATACAGGTCGAGAGCGAGAACGGATTGCCGTTGACGACGAAACAAATCGTCCGTCGAACAGTTTATCGCGATACGGTCTCGTTGTTTAAGATTCGACCGTACTGGAAACCATTTCTCGAGAACGGACAACGATTACCGGAAGATGACTTTGCGAGGACGATCGTCCGCTTGAACCAGGAGAAGCTAAAAAATGAAGCTTGATTTTCATGTCCATAGCGTCCGCTCCTCTCACCCAACAGGAGCCATTCTACTCTACCATGGTTGGGGCGGTACGGCTGTTTCTTATCTAGAGTTTGCACGACAGTTATCTGAAGAAGGGTTCGATGTCTTTATCCCGGAACTTATTCGACACGATCAACGTGAACCGTTTGATCATCCGTTTGATCTAGAAGTATCGACGACCTATTTTTGGACGGTCGTTGAACAATCGATCAAGGAAGCGACAGCTATCATCGAACAATCAGGCTGGCATGTTTCAGATGTGATCGCGATCGGCGTCTCGATGGGTGGGTTCATTGCCCACGGAATCATGGCGCGTTTGCCGATTAAAGCGCTCGTTGCGATCAATGGGGGCGGTGCCTTTCTTGAAGCGGAGCATCAATTCCGCACGCGCGACGGACGACCTGCTATCAAAGAAACAGATGTACCATGGAAGATCGATCCGATCGATGTGATGGATGAGCGTCCGCGTTTGCTCCTGCACGGGGATGCTGATGACATTATTCCACTATCAATCCAGCAGTACTATCACGTAACAGCAGTTCAAGCAGGTATGACGCAAACGACTGAATTATGTGTTTTTCCGGGTGTGAATCATACTGTGACGGAGGCGATGATCGAACAACTGATTGTCTGGGTGAAGCAAGTCAAACTTCAAGGGGCGACAGATGGACTATATACGTTTTCTCCGCAGTAAGGTCGGTCAGGAAAAAGTGATGTTGAACTTTGCAGGTGGCATCGTCTTCGACGAAGAGGGACGCATTCTTCTACAAAAACGGCGGGAGCAACAAGCGTGGGGCTTTCCCGGCGGCGCACTGGAACTCGGAGAGTCGATTGTCGAAGCAGCCAAGCGTGAGATTTTCGAAGAGACCGGAATTCATGTCGCGATTGAACGTTTGAGTGGTGTTTATTCGCAGTACGAAGAGATTTATCCGAATGGGGATGTCGCCCAACCAATCGTTCATTTTTTTGTTTGCCAAGTCAATGGAGGACAGTTAACGATCGACTCCAATGAATCATTGGACATTGCCTTTTTTGAAAGAGACCAGATGCCAGAACTCTATAGCGACTTGCATCAAGTCGCCTGGAACGATTTTTTGACGGAAATGGGTCCGGTCTTTCGATAATGAAAAACATCCTTCTGATTTTGACGTCAGAGGGATGTTTTTGCATGCTACACGTTTAGCGTTCGAATCCGCCTTCGGAATGAATGACTTGTCCGGTCACCCAGCCACCGTCTGGACTAACGAGGAATTGAATCAATCGTGCAACGTCTTCCGGCGCACCGATTCGCCCAAATGGAAAACTAGGTTTAAGCGCTGTCCGTGTTGCTTCATCCATCCAAGTCGAGTCAGTCGGACCCGGATTGATGGCATTAACGGTGATACCAAGCGGTGCTACGGCTGCCGCATACGTTTTCGTAAATGTTGACAATGCACCTTTCGTCGTAGCGTACGCAATCTCGTCAGGCATTGGACCGAGATCTTGTCCGGACGTCAATTGGATGATACGACCGGAAGTTAGATGTGCTTCAGCAAATCGCTTTGTAAAACGTGTCGCGAGTAATAGCGGTGCCCGGAGATTAACGGCATAGTGTTGGTCGAGGCTTGCTGCATCGAGCGTTTGCCAATCTGTCATTGTCGAATGAGCAGCGTTATTGATCAGGATGCTTGGTGCTCCAACATCTTCTATGCGTGCGAATAACTCGTCAGCAGCATCTGATTGACTTAAATCAAGTTCAATCGCAAGGACTCGGGCACCTTGATTTTCGAGTTCGGTTGTAAAACTAGCCGCCCAATCCGCTGTTGCTTTAAAATAAGTAAAGACCAGGTCATGTCCGGAAGAGACAAGTTGGCGGCAGATTGCAGCTCCGATGTCGCGTGTCTGACTGGCACCGGTCACGATGGCAATCGATCGTTTTGTCATATATATGCTCCTTTAAGTAGATGGATTTGTAAAAACCAAATGTTTACAGAATCAGTATAACGGAATGAAGAGAAGAAGAGAAAGCGTTATCATGATTTAACATACTAAATAATTGCATGTTTATACCCAAAGTGTGGTAAAGGAAAAGTGTACAAAATCATTCGTTAAACAGGTAGGGAAGGGTGAATCAATCATGAAAGCAATCGTCTTATTCGATGGAGAATGCAATCTCTGTGACGCGAGCGTCCAGTTCATCTTAAAACGAGACCAGGGGTACCATGATTTTGCATCGTTACAAGGGGAGACAGGGCAAGAACTCGTAAAGCGCCACCATCTCCCGGAAACGATTGACAGTGTCGTCGTAATTGACCGGGGTGTACCGTATATCAAATCGGATGCTGCGTTACGGATTGCCGGTCATTTAGGAGGTGGATGGCGTCTGTTGAGAGTGCTTCGCATTGTTCCACGTTCACTCCGGGATCGCATCTATGATTTCGTTGCAAACAATCGTCATCGTTGGTTTGGACAAAAGCAGCAGTGTGCACTGCCGTCTCCGGAGACACGTGCTCGATTTCACGACTAAATATGAAAAACCGCGACGAATCGGTCGCGGTTTTCTTCTGTTCATTAGTTGGTCACATGCAACCAGTGACAACTTGGCAACGGGTTGCCGAGGAAACTTAAACCTAAATCATGGGCTTGGTGGATTGTTTCAAAACAATCGTCTCCTTCATCCAGATATACTTCATGGTGCGGTGATTGGAGATGTGTTCCTGCGATACGCCAAAGATTTGAATGATGCGCTACCTTGATTTCGTAGTCGATATTAGGTGAGACGACGAGCGGATTGCCGACAGAGTGGTGGAGCGTATATCGTGCTTTTGATTGATCTGATAAATAGACCCGTTGAGTCGACGCTACATCTTCTCGATATAACTGATGACGAGCATCAAAAGATCGGGTAGGGTTTGCTTGTTTTGATAGTTGATGAGTGGTTTCACCATCAAATGTCAGGACTTCTGTAAAGGTGCGATACTCTTTTGAAAAAGGCGAATATTGTCGCGCATCGCCTTCGAAATAACGATGCGGAGAAAACGGATTCGGGTTCATGAGAATCGGAGGAGCAATGAACGTCAGTACACGCAATCGGTAAGAAGAAACCTTCGTATGTGAAGCGGATAGCGGGTACAAAGAAAAATAGAGCACGAACTGTTCGAATTCTCGTTCCCGGTCTTGTTCCTGTTTTATCTGATTCGTAACGCGGGCGAACGTCTCAATCATCCGTGCGAACGGCATCGATTTTCTGGAAATAGGACGGAGCACCCGGATTTCGAAACGTGTAAATTGTTCAGGGTTAATCGTTCCTTGCCATTCAGGTGACGCAGTTTGACCTAATCGATGCCCATCTTGAAATACCGTATAATGCGATACCTCTGGGATTTCACCCCACAACAGTCGGACAGCATGATCTTGTTGGATCAGGACAGTCATTTTTCGGTTCCAGAACAAATCATCTGTACTTGAAACAAGAGCGGTGACGATACGTGTCTTCGAATCTGAATCGATCAGTTCGAATGACAAAGGCTCAAATAAAGGAAGTGTCTCCGTTTGATAGCTATTCGAGTTCTGAATGAAACACGGTCTACCATTCAATAAGAGACGGACGTTACTTGTCCCTTCCCAGTTGAGACAAACAGTTTCTCCACTTTGTTTGATTTGAATATGATTGATGTCAATCATGAGACTGATCGCTCCTTACACGAATTCTGAAAGAAAACCCCTTCCACTTCAAAATCAGAAGGGAAGGGGGAACGTCATAGTAAGCCTTTAGCGACTTCTAGTTTTTCTTGATCGTGTTTTAATTGTTTTTTCAAGTCATGCGCGTGATACATCTCATGATCGATCATGTATCCGGCGATTGCTGCGTGAGTCTGAATGGCTTTGTTCAACTGTTCAGTCAAGACTTTTCGAACGTCAGGAGAAGCTGTTTCCGTAATTGCAACAGCATAAGCGCGGACAAGTGATTTGCTGCTGATCAAGAAGTCTGTCGCAATCAACTCGTCGCGTTTTTTACTGGGACGGCTAATGGATTGAAGAGCTTCATTCATGCAAACCGCCTCCTTCATGATCTGCCAATAGCTTTTGTAAATCGTTTAATGCTTGTTCGCTATCTTTGATGTCTTGAGCAATCAATTTTTCAAGCGTCTCATCTTTGACGAAAGAACGTACGGCAACAGCTTTAACGAGACAGGCTTGTTTCATCGTCATGATTTCATGGATTTCGAGTGTTTCATGGATTGCAAGTGGTGATTTAGCCATCGATCTCACTCCTTATCATGTAACATACGTTTGACAGTATCTTTGACGTTTTGCATTCCTGTTTTTTCTGCTAGGTCGTGGTGAAGTTTGTGTGCCGGTACCTTCATGTTCGGAATATTTCCTTGCGGTGCAGGATTTTCTAGATGAACGAATTCACCGGTTCCATCCTGCGCTTCCCCTTGAGCCCAGCGACCTTCTTTTGAAGCTGTGCCTTCCGATAGGTCCCAGAACTCATAAGCATGCGGTTGCGCTTCCATCTCATCTTCCGGTGCGAAAGTAGCAGGCACGACAACTCCGTTTTTCGTCTCCAGTTCTTCGATCGCAGCCATCCATTGATACTGGTGATATCGGTCGCGAGCGAGCATCTTACGGAAGGTAGCGCGAACGCCTTCATCCGTCGTCATATGATAGAGGCGAGCGACCTGAAGACGACCCTGTGATTCAGCATGTAGATTCGAACGCATGTCTGCCAATAAGTTACCGCTCGCGACGATATAAGATCCGTTCCACGGAATGCCGTTGGCGTTCGATGGCAGTCCACCGAGACCGCTGACAAGAAGATGCTGTGGATTCATCCCCCCGAGAATTGCTGCCGTCGCTGGATCTTTGGCAGCTTCTGCCTGATCATCCGGTGACGCCCCGTCGAGCAATTGAGAAATGAGGGAACACAGCATTTCAACGTGCCCGATTTCTTCCGTCCCGATATCCATCAGCATATCCTTGTACTTTTCTTCACCACGGCAATTGAAGCCTTGGAAAAGATATTGCATCATGACCGTCATCTCACCGAATTGTCCACCGAGTACCTCTTGCACGGCCCGAGCAAGCTTTGGATCGGGTCGATCAACCTTGACTTCGAATTGTAATTCTTTTTGATGGCGAAACATGAAAAGACCCCCTTTAAGTTTTAAACATATGCGAGTTACACATGTTATATACCTTAATCAGTTTCTTTCAAACCTGTTTTACCTTATTTTTCGATAGGTTGAAGTGAACGTTTAATCAAAGAATGACTTTTTGGATCATTGATCCATTCAGTGATGTTGTTAAAGATGAAGGATGTCTCGTTCAAGATGGACCGTCGCCACTGTTTATTTTTAGGGATGTAAAGTGTGTCGAATCGCTCTCTAATCCGTCGAGGGGCAACTGCTTGATTGAAAAAGAGACGATTTTCATCGATCGTTGCTTTTAACGTTCGGAGTAGGGCAAAAGGATGCTTTCCAAGCGTTCCACATTCTACGGTTAAACCTAAAAAACCGATGTGCCGCTTTTTTGTTTCTTCATACAGATAATTTAACCATTCTCCTTCGATTGCATAAAACTGTTGATCTCGTGGTTGATCGACGATCGGATAACGTGTGTATGCTTCTACCTCCTTAGCGTGTCGTGGATCTTCCGATGACATGACGAGTTGGACTTGACCCGCTGGTCCATAACCCGTATGGCAGTCGAGCATCACAACATGTTGGTAAGCAGATAGTGTATCGACGAGCCGACTTAACACATCGGAGAAGTAAGCGTCTTGCGTATGTCCGCCATAATAGAATCCGGTCGGATGCTTGAATTGTCCAAGTGTCGCAGCCTTTAAAAAAGCGTGTGGACCTAGACGAAGCAAGTCGTATAAGACATGCAGTGTAAACGGTATATAATCCAGACGCCGTCCTGAACCTGACCGTTTTATAAACAAAGATTGCAACTCATCAAAACCCGGATTGCGTAAATCTGCCTTTGAAAAATCGTGAATCGCGTTTCGATTTAAATTGAGGTTATGCTGTGTTTCTTTTCGATGATGTTTCATCCCATATGCATTAATACCATGGATCAGCAAAATATCGACTTCTCCCGTATTTACCTGTTTCATATGGTCTGATAAAAACTGGAGCTGCATGGCACTCCCTGCGTACCCTTCGATTCCATGTAATCCACTGGTTAAGATCAGTAATGTTGAATTATTACCGGACTGGCCGTGCCACCAATCGGAATAGAGTGACGCTTGTTGTTCCAGTGAATCATGCGTTAGCTTCGGATAATGCTGAGAAAGAATGCATTGTGCAGTCTCATTGAAACGTTCGCGTGCTGATTCATACGTTCCAGAAAAATAATGAAGCATGGTTATTCCTCCTTATTCATCAAGCATGAACTCGAGGAGCAATCCAGTGATAATGTCGAACTGAGAATTTCTAAGGCATGATCTTTTGCGACAGCGGTTTCTGCTGCCGTACAGTCTGCAGGGACATGAATGGCATATTCCCGCATATAGGCGTCATTTGCTGTAAATAAGATACACATGTCGGTCGTTAGACCGGTGATGATAAGACGCGAGACATCCAAATGCTTCAATAAAATATCGAGCTGAGTACCGAAAAAACCTGAGTGCTTGGGCTTGATGATGAAGTAATCATCCTCTTCTGGATGGAGTGCTTCGATGAGTACATCCCCAAGACCTCCGCGGCACTCATCAATGATTTGATTGACATTTTCCTGCCACAGACCAAAATTGTCATTGACGTAAATCACGGGAATATTTTGACGTTTATAATGTTGTTTTAATTTTGTGAGTGGTGAGAGGATAGGGAGCGTTTGTTGCATTAACTGCTCAGCTCCTTCAAAATCCATCTTATTAATGACGTCAATGATCAACAATGCTGTATTTTCTTGAACAGTCATGGTGGACTCCTCTCATAAAAAAGTAATCAAATAATGATAAGGCGAATAGAGTTGGGCTTTAGAGATAAAAATCTCGGAAGGGGAGGCTGATTCACGGGCTCCCCGGACATCAATTAAACAGCGATAAATAAGTGATTCCAATTCAGCGATGAAATCAGAGTATTGATACAAAGCATCATTCAATCTTCTTTTGCGGTGATCCTCCATCAAGACGATGCAGGGGTTGGTTTCTTTCAGTGCCATTGCACTGAAGACAGTTTTATGCTGTTTAAAATCTTGATTTAAACAGTGAACGATTTGATTTAAATCAGCTTCCACGTTCTTCACTTCCTAGTTGTAGATTATTCATACTGTTATTGTACATGTTATTGGTTGTGTTCCACTCTTCATCACGAGGTAAACGGATAAAAAAGTCAGATCCTTTTCCGATTTCTGAATGAACGGTGATTCTCCCACCATGCGCTTCGATGATTTCCTTACAAATCGGTAAACCGAGACCTGTTCCTTGAACTTGGAGGTGGTCTGCTTGTTCGACACGGTAATACGGATCAAAGAGGTAGGGAAGATCTTGTTTTGGGATACCATATCCGTCGTCGCTAATGGTGATGACGATTTCAGCTTCACAGCACGCTAACGAGATTTGGATATTTGAATCAACGGGAGAGTATTTTATCGCATTATTTAAGATGTTTAATAAGACCCTCCGGATTTTTTCTTGGTCAGCCGTAATCAGGCAAGGACCGTCAGTTTGGATTTGTAAATGATGCGTCGATGTCGCAACGTTCAACCACTCTGTTAACTCGATGAGCATATGTTCGATGCAAAATGATTCTAACTGATAGGATTCTTTTTGATGACTAAGTCGCTGATAATCTAGGAATTCGGTTAACAGTTGACTGAGTCGCTGTGTCTCACTCCGCATGGTTTCTAAATATTTTCGCTGTTTTGAAGGAGATAACGACCGGTGTAACATTAATTCACTGAACCCTTCGATGGATGCAAGTGGCGTTCGAAGCTCATGTGATAAAACCGAAATGAAGTTTTGCTCCTTTTTAGCATGGTTGACTTCAACTGTGCGTTCACGAAAAACAAATAGAATACCTTGACGTTCGGGTAAAAATTCTGTGTAAAGTCGTAAATGACGATCGTCTGGCATTGAAAAATCCTGAGCTGGAATAACTGATGCGTGGTCAAAGCCTGCTTTGATTTGTTCGACATATGCATATAACGCCTCTGTTTCGAGAATCAACGGTTCGAAGGCTTCGATGACGAATGCTAAGTTTTCAGATTGGTTTTCAGAAGGTGACCAGTTCGGAAATAATTGATGAAACACGCGATTCGTAAAGATATTCGTATTCGTCACATCGACGAATAAGATAGCTTCTCGTAAACCATTTAAAATGCGCTGAATCAATTGATGGTGTTCTTTTATACGGATGTCATCAAGCAATCGCATCAACCCGATATTTAATAAATGAGTCGTTTTCTGAAGTGCGACAGTCTCAGTAAAACGATGATGAAATTGTAACGTCAATGAACCAATGAATTTTGACGGACTGTGTAAAGGGAGAGCACATAACGTCAACTGCTCCTTCTCGATTAGATGGATGGATGTATCTAGCTCGGTCTTCGCTTCTAACTCCAACCGTTCTTTGTCATAAATTGGTTCGTCTGATAGTGCGATATGGACAGGTTCAAAATTCTCCGACTGCGGTGAAAAATAGATATGAGCCGCCCGAAAATGACTACCGATTACTTGTAGCCAGGTGTGAAGACCTGAAGTAGATTGATGACGCAAAATTTGAGTGGCTAACTGATTTTGAAATTGAAGTTGTCGCTCGATTGTTTTTTGTTGGTATAAAGACTCTTGAAGTTGTAAATTAGCAACTTGTGTTTGCTGGTGTTCAAATGCGAGCAACGTCGTCATTTGTTGCATCGATCGCCCAAGTGTACCAATCTCATCGTAACGGTTCTGAAAATCATTCTGTTCCAATCGATCAGGCTGTTTCGTTTGATCGACGAGATCGAGTAAATCTGTTCGAAAAGACCGCACAAGTCTTAAAATCAAGTAACTGAGAAGACAAAAAGCGATGATCATCACACCAAAGGCGTAGCGTAATACTTCAGCGGTTCTTTGTTGTAGCGACTGCTGTGCGTTTTTCTCTTCATTATGAATCATTCGAAAGTAGTCGTTAACGACGAAGTCAGACTGCTGAACCAGCTTTTGATTATCCGTAGGTATTTGCAAAGTGACTTCCTGTTCCAAAAATCTTGAAAATTGAACGAGTTGATGCGAAAATCGGTCGTCTGATGGATCTGAATAACGTTGACTGAACGATTCAACGTTTTTTTGTAAACGTTTCAATCTTTTATTGACCTGCTTAAGATCATCTTGATCATTAAAATCGATTTGTTGGACTTGGAGATTGACTTGTTGTGCTTCATTCCAAAGCGTGCGAGCTTGCGTTTTTTGTAATGTAATCTTCTGTGATGAAGTTCGGTGTTGCTCTAGCTCTTTTTGAGCGAAGTAAAATGTCAAGACGCCGATGCTTGCAAAAATTAAGAAGTTTGAAAACAATAAAATATAAAACCGGTGGAACATACTTGATGAGAGCCACTTCATGACTAAACCTCTTTCTAACAAATATATAAACAAACTTGAAACGTACATGTTTAAAAGAATCTTATCATAGACATTGAATAGTCTGAATGATTTACTTCATCGAATTAAAATATCATTTTACTTTTTCCGAGAAATCCCTAGATTTTGACACTTCATATCCTTTAAGATAAAAGATATACATATGTGCAAAATCACTATGAACGACACTTTAAGCCATACTATTGATTGTGAAAATGAGTGAGCTTCTGTACTATGTCTATATAAAGGAAAGAAAAAGAAGGTGAAATGGATGAAGATGACTCGCTCTACGGACTATGCCATTCGTGTGCTTATTTTCGCAGCGTCGCATCCGACTCGACTCGTACAAATTCAAGAAGTGGCAAACCATTATGATATTTCTAAAAATCATTTGATGAAGATTGTCCATTCATTGAGCAGGTTTGGTCTCATCATTTCCGTACAAGGTCGTAATGGAGGTTTCAAATTAGCAAAATCCCCAGAAACGATTACGTTAGGAGAAATCGTTCATTTATTTGAAGAAGTATCCTATCTTGAAAATGTGACAGTTCCAAATAAAAATGGTAGTTTGCAAAACACACGACAAGCGTTCGATCAAGCATTCACGTCCTTTACGGATGCGCTGCAGGCATACACGTTACAAGATTTAATCGCGCCAACGATGAATGACTGATGTAAGAGTCAGAGAGGGATAGATGATCTCTGACTCTTCATCCGTGTACATAATTCAGTCATATAGTTTTTTATCAAATGAGTATGTTAATTATGATTAAAACTAGTATCTTTTATGTTACTATAAACAAGATTCGGAGGCTATTCGAATCTTAGTTTTGAAACATAAACATGTACACTTTGTACTTGTTTTTGTGGTATAACTTTACAGAAGGGAGGTTTTTTCCCCAATTCACCTGCTTGATTTCATACAGGACTCTTACTGTCCATTCACATAAAGGATTAAAGGCATTCGTCCGTTGATCCATGCAAAAGGGAGGGTTTCGGTATGTCCGAAATGACCATCGAAATGTTCGTTCACTTCGTTCAACATTTAGTGCATTCTCCACGATTCATCGTCCAGCGTCAGCATGAACATGAGAACGCCTACATGTTTGAAATTCGAGAGTTGAATCTATCGCGAGTCTCAAAAGCCGTATTGCTTCATAAGACAGTTGATCTTCTCCAGGAAAAGACGTCAGAAGATACACGCGAAACGTTGACGAATGAACTGGTCACTCTATCACAAAAGACATTAATGAAGTCAGATACGATTGCTACACTTAAAGTGGAGTCAACAATAGACGGCTCATTGCATCTTACATTTTCAGAAGACAAAAAGATCTGGTTTTCTGGAAATCTTGATACAGAAGAAGCGATCAATCGATTCACAGAACATTTTCAAAGCGTCATAAATGACGATCGAACGTCTTATTAAATAAAGCAGGTCGAGCCACATCAGTGGTTCGACCTGCTTTTGTCTTACCCTGTGCAGAGCATCAAGACGTTGCCTTAGGAATAAAGTAAGCCAGCGCGCAATGAGAGGAGGCGAAATCGGTATAATAATCTCATTCTTCATACATGTTCATTTCGGCGAGCGCATCTTAATCCCTAGATTCAATCCCTATAATTGGAATATGTTATGATATATCAGGAAAATCATTTACGAATTGGAAAGGAATGATGATATGGAAACCATCATCTGTACGACGTGTGGTGTCGAACAAATCAATCCGCATCGCGAAACGTGTCCGATTTGCTTAGAAGAACGACAGTATGTCAATCCGACCGGTCAAACATGGACGACACTCGCTGCCATGCAAGCGTCAGGAACGTACCAAAATATCATTATGGACGACGGAGCAGGTGTCTATGCGATTCAGACGACACCAGCATTCGGCATCGGTCAAACGGCATATCTCGTCCAAGGAAAATCGTTTAACCTGTTATGGGACTGCATTACATATCTTGATTCCGCAACGAAAGAGCAGCTTGACGAATTAGGCGGGCTTCAGGCGATCGCTTTATCACATCCGCATTATTACGCGACACAAGTCGAATGGGCAGAGGCTTTTGACGTACCGATCTATATTCATGAAGACGATGCGTCGTTCGTGACGCGACCAAGTGAGCGCATCGTATTCTGGAGTGGTGAACGCTTGGAGTTAACGGAAGATTTGATGTTACATCGCGTCGGTGGTCACTTCAAAGGAGCAGTCATCTGTGAACGAAAAGATGCGTCAGCAGGACTTTTGTTGACAGGAGACATCATTCGAATCGTTGCCGATCGGGCATGGGTCAGTTTCATGTACAGTTATCCGAATATGATTCCGCTTCCTGCAAAGACGGTCGCGCGCATGGCAGAAACGATACGCCCGCTTCGCTTTGAAAAATTATATGACGCCTTTTATCGGAAGATCGAAACCGGTGCGTCTGAAGCTGTAGCGCGCTCTGCAGAGCGGTACATTGCTGCCTTGAACGGAGACTGGTTCACGACATGAAGTCGCGCTTGATCGTCATCCGTGGAAACTCCGGTAGTGAAAAAACGACGCTAGCTAAGGCATTACGATCGGTCTTACCGGATAGTATCCTGTTTTCGCAAGATGTCATCCGTAGAGAAATGTTGAACGTAAAAGATGGACCAGGAAATCCGACGATTCGCTGGATCGAGGAGTTGGTTGGACTTGCTGACGGACGTCATGCGACGATTCTGCTAGAAGGAATTCTCGCACAGGATTGGTACGGTGAGA
Organism: Exiguobacterium sp. PHA03; assembly: GCF_041945985.1. Taxonomy (NCBI): domain Bacteria; kingdom Bacillati; phylum Bacillota; class Bacilli; order Caryophanales; genus Exiguobacterium; species Exiguobacterium sp. PHA03. The sequence goes on along the minus strand of NZ_JAUTYQ010000001.1, from coordinate 1,010,005 downwards.
TGATTGACCGGTTGGAACGACGCTTTACTTCACGGTACGTGGCATATTATTTTGACGTTTCATTCGAAGAAACCGTCCGTCGCCACGCAATGCGCCAGCCGACGGAGTTTTCTGAGACGGATATGAAACGCTGGTGGATTGATCAGGATCACCGCCCGACGGATCGTCTGATTGCTGAGGATAGATCCATAGAAGCCATGATTCAGATAATAAAGCGTGAGCAGATAGGAGAGAGTCAATGACACACTATATTTTTGACATGGATGGAACATTGTTTCAAACAAATGCTGTGCTTGCGCATACGTTAGAAGAGGTCTTTCATGAATTGCGTCAGACGGGGCGCTGGGAAGGAGAGACTCCACTCGCGCTCTATCAGAAGATCATGGGCGTCTCGCTACCGAAAGTATGGGAGACATTACTTCCGGATTTTTCAGCCGCAGACCAACAGGTTGTGGATCAAAAGTTTCGACATAGCTTAGAGCAGGCAGTCAAGTCCGGGCATGGTTGTCTATATCCAGGAACGGTCGAGTTGCTCGCTCGTTTGAAACAAGCGGGTCACTCGGTCTATATCGCTAGTAACGGGTGGCCGTCCTACCTATCAGCGATCGTAACGACGTATGGTCTTGAGGCGTATATCGATCATGTCTATAGCATTGAAGACATTCGTTCCGGTGATAAATCAGCACTCGTACGAGAGATTTGTAAGACGCACGATATCTCGTCCGGATACGTCGTCGGTGACCGTTTGTCCGATTTCAAAGCAGCGCAAGCGAACGGACTAGTAGCAATCGGTTGCCAGTTCGATTTTGCGCAAGAGCAGGAACTCGTAGTTGCGGACCGAATCGTAACAGAGCTGAGTGCTGTCTACTAAAAAGAGCCATCTTCTGCGGAAGACGGCTCTTACTTGTAGCAATTATTCTGCCCACCAGAGGGCATCGTCTGGTTTTTTTGCGATCGACGCGACTTCTTTTTCACTCGATACAGTCGGATGCGATCCTTTAAGTGCTTTACCGGCTGTATTTTTAAAGAGGAAGAAGAACGTGACGAACCCGATGACGCTGACTGCCGTTAGATAGAAAGCAGGAGCGAGCGGATTTTGCGTCTCATGGACGAGCCAAGTCGAAACGAGTGGCGTCGTTCCACCGAAGATCGAGACCGAGACATTGAACGTCACGGATAGTGTCCGGTAGCGGACATCCGTATAGAAGATACTTGGTAGCAGACTTGGCATCGTTCCTTCAAAGATCGCCAAGAAGAATCCGAGGATGAAGATTCCGATTCCGACGAACAAGAGTGGTTTAAGACCAATCAAGAAGAACGACAGGATCGAAAGCAACGATAGTCCTGCTAACGCGAAGAGGACGATATTGCGATTGCCTTTTTTATCACTTAGTTTTCCGAAGAAATAAGCGAGTGGAATCATGATCACCATGACACCGGTGATGAGAATCGTACTTGTCGAACTTGACATACCAATGACTTCATCAAGGTATGATGGCATGTAGGACAAGAGCATATAGTTCGTAATGTTGAAGAACGCGACAGCAATGAAACAAAGGATGATATCACGCTTATGATCGCGTAAGATTTCGCGGAATGTCGCGGGTTCTTCTGTATTTTCATTAATCTCATTTTCGAAGATTGGCGACTCATCCAAATGACGACGTAAATAGAGACCGAATAAACCGAGTGGTGCTCCAAGGATGAATGGAATCCGCCATCCCCAAGATGCCATTTGATCATCTGATAAAGTGACAAAAAGTGTTGTAGCAAGTAATGAGGCAAGAATGTACCCACCGAGTGTTCCGATTTCAAGACCACTTCCAAGAGCACTCCGTTTGTTATCAGGTGACGACTCGGCAATGTAGACCATTGCTCCGGCATATTCTCCGCCAGTCGAGAACCCTTGTAAGATGCGGGCTAATAGTAAAAGGATGGGTGCCCAAATTCCAATTTGATCGTAGGTCGGTAATAATCCGATGATAAGCGTTGAACCGGCCATCATAACAATTGTCGTCGTTAAGACGACCTTCCGTCCAAGTCGATCTCCGATGCGTCCAAAGACGATTCCGCCGATTGGTCGCATTAAAAAAGCGATCGCAAAGGTCGCAAAAGTAAAGACAAGCTTCAGTTCATCATTTTCAACAGCGCTAAAGAAGTTTTGACTGATGATGATTGCGAGATAGGAATAAAGACCAAAATCGAACCATTCCATCGCATTCCCAATTCCGGTCGCGTAGACACTCTTTTTGGTTTGCTGCATGTCAACGACATTGACTTTTTCTTTTCTGAATTTCATAAGTTCTGTTCACTCCCTTTGATAAGTTTGTATCGTACCATAGGGAGAAATGAAGTCAAGTTACCAATGGGCTTAACCAATTGAAAATGACTGAAAACGGCTCTATGCCGGGGGTTGTCAAACCGTTGATGCTCTAAGGACGAACAGGGGTGTGCATTTTTTATGAAAAAAATTGAATTTTTTTTAGATGTTTTCTTAAAATCGAAACTATTTTCATGTGTTTTCATAATTTAAAAAATCAGTAATCCGCCTATAGAAGGAGGGCAGGAGGACCATATTTTGGTAAGTTAAAAATGCAGATGGAAAAGTGAAGGAGGAGTACATATGAAAAAGAAATGGATCGCAATCCTGGTTATCGGTCTCATTGTAATAATCGGTGGTTGGTATGTCAGTTTTCAAGAATCACAAGTATCCGGTTTTCCGGTGCCGCGATTTGCTACGGCAATTGAAAAACAAGGTGAGTGGAAGATCAAAACTCGACTTGTCTCGGAAACCGATGGACCGGGTTTACTGTATGGAACTCGGATCCGACAAGCCGGTTGGGAAGAACTCGATCGTGAAGGCGCAACAGCGTGGTATGAAAAAGACGGGAAAGTGGTTGCCTTGACGACGTTTGATGGGGAACTGTACCTCGAAAATTCTAGTAAAGAAGAGATTCGATTATAAAATCACAAAATGAGGACATGATTGGATCATTGCTGTAAGAACTTCAAAAGGATTGCATGGCACTGGCTCATGCAATCCTTTTTGTTTTAATCGTCTTTAGAAGAGGAGAGTTGTTTATGGGTCTTAGAATCATAAATTTTATAGGAAATCGGGAACTGATGATTCTTCGTTGAAATGACGCGACAATAATAGGGCACGTCTTCTCCGTACGCTCCTAATTCCGGATTTTCTAGGAAGGTGAAATCCTCATAATCCTCTGTTGAGTCGAAAATAATAGAAATGGAGTGAGTCTTACCCGAGTTTTCCTCTACATAACAGTCACCTTTGATGACAGCATGGTTCTTGAAAACGATCTGCGTAAGGCTAGGAACCGTCCAGTAGAGTAGTCCAACTCCAAATAACGTGATCAAGATGAATTGAAGTTTGGTTTTAAATGATTCTGTTGAGTCTTTCCATGTACTAATCGTAAAAAAACGCCGCCAAAAAGTGTAATGATTCCGAGGATGAGCATTCCATAGTATTGAATAAGTTCACCATTCATTCAAGTTTGCTCCGTTCCTCATAAATATAGTCCGTTCGCCTGGACGACGAAGTGTGAATGTTCGTAGTGGTAGGTTATGACGGAATAGTCGAACGGACGACCATTCGTTAAGTGAAAGACTGTCTCGATCGTCAATCCAGGATCGCCCTCGGCGAGATCCAGATGACGAGCCGTCTCTGCGCTTAATTTCCCGACGTGCATGTACATATCCGAGAATCCAATGTTCAATTGGAGTGCTGTCTCTAAGTATTCGAAGATCGATTGTTCGACGATTTCGCGATTTAAGTACGGAACGATCGATTGACGATAATAAGACTCTTCGAGACAGAGGATTTTGCCGTCAATGAAACGGATTCGCTTAACGTAATAGACTGTCTCACCCGATTCGATCCCAAGATTCTTCGCGATATTATCCGTTGCATCGATTGGTTCGAGTACGAGAACAGTTGACTCAATCGTATGACCGACGAGATTCTGCTTGAATCCTTGAGTCGAGAACAGTCGAATATAGCCGGTCCGATTCGTCTTACGGACAAAAATCCCGCTTCCACGGACTTGAAAGATGATGCCTTTTCGTTCAAGCAATTCGAGTGATTTTGTCATCGTCGTTTTACTGACGGCGAACTGCCGGATTAGTTCTTCGAGGATGGGTAGTTTGTCTCCTTGCTTTAACTCATGTTTTTCTATGTATTGCTCGATTTCATCGGCAGTTTGCTGGTATTTCAGCATAGGACACCTTCTTTTCTCACGAACTGATTTCTAATGTGAGTTTAGCATATTATTGATGTCTCCAAAATAGAATAGTTAATTAAATTATTTATGTATTGATTAATTGTGCATGTACAATTAAAATGAAAGGGTATTCAACGCGTCATATTCAGGGGAGGTACACAATATGGGCAAGGTTCGCGATTATCAAAAACTGGCGCACTCGATTTTAGAAGCGGTCGGAGGAGAAGAGAATATCATCAGTGCTGTTCGATGCGCTACACGACTTCGTCTTGTCTTAAAACGTTCAGATCCAGTAGCCAAAGAAACGGTCAGTGCATTACCTGGCGTCATTACGGTCGTTGAGTCTGGCGGGCAATTTCAAATCGTCATTGGTCAACACGTTGGAGAAGTCCATCAAGAATTTGTGAAACTCGTCGATCTAGAGCAACCGGACACGGAAGAGGCACCGAAAGGGACGGTCCTTAACCGAATCATAGCGACGATGTCAGCCGTTTTTGCACCGTTCGTTTATATCTTAGCTGCAGCAGGGATTCTGCAGGGAACATTGATTTTAGCGACACTTGCTTTTCCGGCATTCGCGAAGACGGGCACTTATGAAGTCTTCAGCTTTATCTCGTGGGCGCCTTTTACATTCTTGCCAATTTTCATTGCCATCACGGCAGCGAACCATTTTAAAGTCAATGCATTCATTGCCGTTGCGTGTAGTGCGGCACTGGTCAGTCCAACGTGGGCAGACATCGCGGCGCGCATTACTGCAGGTGAATCCATCACGTTTCTAGGAATTGCTTTATCCGGAACAACTTATACATCATCGGTCTTACCTCCATTATTCCTCGTCTGGATTTTGTCCTACGTCGAACGATTCCTGAACAAGACGATCCACGAAGTCGTTCGTCCATTGTTCGTGCCATTCTTTAGTATGGTGTTGATGGTTCCATTCACGATTCTCTTGATCGGACCAATTACGACACTTGGTGCAGAAGGGATTGCAAATGGGTATAACTACTTAGCAGAGAATGCTCCTGCGGTCGCTGGTCTGATCATTGGTGGCTTCTGGCAAGTCATCGTCATCTTCGGTGTCCACTGGGGTGTCACGCCGATGGTGCTTGCGAACTTCGAACAATATGGTCGTGATTCATTCCAGGCGTACCAAACGATTGCCGTCATCGCTCAAATCGGTGCTGTCATCGGCGTCATCTTGAAAGCACGCAACAAAGAAACAAAAAAAGTCGGTGTCTCAGCAGGACTAACAGGTATCTTCGGCATTACAGAACCAGCCATCTATGGTGTGACGCTTCGTTTTAAGAAACCGTTCATCTACGGTTGTATCTCTGGTGCGATCGGCGCCGTCACGGCGAGTTTCTTTAAACCGTATTACTTTGCTTACGCCGGATTACCGGGACCATTGACGCTCGTCAATGGAATCGATTCCGACTACCCGTCGTCCATCATCGGTTTATTGATTGGAACAGCGATTGCCTTGATCCTGCCGATTGTCTTGATTCAAGTATTCGGTTTCGGTGAACAAGCATCACCTGTCGTCGCAACGGAAACGACAGCGACCCCTGTTGCTGAACAAGAAGTCAGTGCGACACTAACGAACGAAGAGACGCTGCGTGCACCGCTTGAAGGAACAATCGTTGCCTTATCGGATGTACCGGATCCCGTCTTTGCTTCGGGGGCAATGGGTCAGGGAGTAGCGATTCGTCCAACTGGCAATGTGGTAACCGCACCATTTGATGGGACTATCGTCATGATTGCCCCGTCCGGTCACGCAATCGGGCTACGGTCAACGACTGGCGTCGAAGTTTTGATCCATGTCGGTCTCGAGACGGTGATGCTCGACGGTAAACCGTTCACGTTACACGTCAAAGAAGGTGAAGCTGTGACGACCGGTGACCGCTTGTTGACGTTTGATGCGACAGCAATTGAAGCGCATGGACTCGAGACGATTACGCCGATCATCATCACGAACACCCAAAGTTATGCGCAAATCTTACCGACGGACGAGACCGTCACGACGGCAAACACACAGATTTTAACGATCATCAAGTAAGAGAAATAGAAGGAGGACATGAAGATGAAGACATTACCAAACGATTTTCTATGGGGCGGTGCGCTAGCAGCGCATCAATTTGAGGGTGGCTGGAACGCTGGTGGCAAAGGACCGAGTGTCGTTGATGTATTGACGGCAGGAGCACACGGCGTCGCACGACGTATCACGGATCAGGTAGAGGAGAATGAATTCTATCCGAATCACGAGGCGATTGATTTTTATCACCGTTATAAAGAAGATATCGCGCTGTTCGCTGAAATGGGACTGAAGTGCCTTCGGACATCGATCGGTTGGAGCCGGATTTTCCCGAACGGAGACGAAGCTGAACCGAACGAAGAAGGACTGAAGTTTTATGATGACGTCTTTGACGAACTACTCAAATACGGTATCGAACCAATCATTACGTTGTCACATTTTGAGATGCCGCTTCACCTTGCGCGTGAATATGGCGGTTTCCGTAATCGGAAAGTGGCATTTTTCTTCGAGAAATTCGCAGAAGTCTGTTTCACGCGCTATAAAGACAAGGTCAAGTACTGGATGACGTTCAATGAGATCAATAACAAGATGGATGTCAGCAATCCACTGTTCCTCTGGACGAATTCAGGTGTCCTCCTCGATCCGGAAGAGAACGCGATGGAAGTCATGTATCAAACGGGACATCATGAATTGCTCGCAAGTGCGCTTGCCGTCGCAAAAGGGAAAGCGATCAACCCAGACTTCGAGATCGGGGCAATGGTTTCGCACGTGCCAATCTATCCGTACTCATCGCACCCGGAAGATATTCTACTTGCTGAGACATCGATGCGTCAGCGTTACTTCTTCCCGGATGTTCAAGTCCGTGGTTATTATCCGTCTTACGCATTGAATGAGTTCAAACGAGAAGGATATGACATTCCAATCTTAGACGGTGATGCGGAGATTCTTCGTAACGGAACGGTCGACTATCTCGGATTCAGTTACTACATGTCGACGACTGTCAAACATGATGCCGTCGTCAATAATACAGGTAACATCGTTAACGGTGGTCTCGCACAAGGTGTTGAGAATCCGTACATCCAGTCGAGTGACTGGGGCTGGGCGATTGATCCGGTTGGTCTTCGATACGCGATGAATCGTCTCTATGACCGCTACCAGATTCCGTTGTTCATCGTCGAGAACGGCTTTGGTGCGATTGATACAATCGAGGATGGTCAGATTCATGACACGGCGCGAATCGATTACTTGCGTGCGCATATCGAAGCGTTCAAAGCAGCCGTCCTCGAAGATGGTGTTGAGTTGATTGGGTATACGCCGTGGGGCGTCATCGACATCGTCTCCTTTACGACGGGGGAAATGAAAAAACGCTACGGTATGATTTACGTCGACCGAGATAACGAAGGCAACGGATCGATGGAACGGATGAAGAAGGATTCGTTTGACTGGTATCGTCACGTCATTGAGACGAATGGTACTGCGTTACACAGTTCAGAGACAGCAAAATGATGAAGCAAGGGGTAACGGAAAAATCCGTTGCCTCTTTTTTTAAGGATTGGAATGAAAAAGAGACGGGGTATGGCACACTAAAGAAAAACGGAGGATAAATAGATGATCAAAAAACGATATGCTGATCGGCGTGACTGGCGTCGCATCACACAACGACACTATGTTCAAGAACAGGTCGAGAATGAAGTGTTTCAAGGGCAAGTGACGCTTCTTCAACTTATTGAAGTCGCTTCACCATTAGACGTCCGTTATGGCGACGAAACGATTCAAATCGCTGACGCTGGTTACGTTTGGGTACAACAATTTCCAAGTGATGCACATTATGCCGTGACCTCGATGTTTGATGCTTCAGGTCAGTTGGTACAAACCTATATTGATATCTGCCTTCGTACTGGAATGGAAAACGGACGTGTCTACTGGGACGATCTGTTTCTCGATCTGATCGTTTTGCCATCGGGAGAAGTCTTATTAGTCGATGCGGACGAACTGGAAGCAGCGCAGGAGCAAGGGATTATCTCAGAAGCGGAATACACGCTTGCTTGGGTGGAAGCTAAACAATTGCAGAAACAACTACAAAATGGAACTTTTCTGCTCGTCACACACGCAGAAGTGATAAAAGAACGGCTAGAACAGCAATTTAAACAGGGAACACCGCGCTGACGGGATTCCCTGTTTTTTAGGCGTGTCGTTCTGCTTCAACTTCGTTCGTCGTAAAGTACCGTTGCTTGCTCGGGAGGAGAACCAATCCGAGAAAACAGATTGTCACCAACACGAGCAAACCAGCGAACAGGATCGTACTGAAGCGAAACGACCAAATATCGCCGAGTAGACCAATGCTGACGATCGCTAGAATCTGGAGCAGACTGACGCCGACACCGTAAAGACTCGTAAAGCGTCCCATCAAATGAAGCGGAATATTCGTCTGTTGGAACGTCAGAAAACCGGTTCCTGCAAATGCGTGGAAACATCCGAGCAACAAGAAACCAGTACAGACGATTGAAAACGAATTTGCACTTGCGTACAGCATATAACCGATAGCGACAAACGTATAGCCAATCGTCAGCATCATCCGAACGGAAAGGGTTTTAGCGTAGCGAGCGACGATCCAGCTACCGGCAACAGAACCAATCCCCGTCAGGCTCATGAGTAAGCCGTAGTCGGTTTCTGATAAGCCGATGCTTCGCTGTAAAAAGACGACTTCTTGCGTATCGAGTGCAAGCGTCGCAATCATCATTAGCATCGCGAGGACATACAATCCAGTCACATAATGCGCGTCTTTACTGAACTGATAGACAAGCCGCCAATCGGATATAATGTCTTGCAGCCGCATCCCTCGTTCGACCGAAGCGGTAAAACGCGGCAAGCGCATCAGCAGAACAGCTGATCCGAAAAACGAGACAGCGTTGAGCCAAATGGCAACGTCGGCAGAAGCAACATAGAGCAATCCTCCAGCGAGAGCAGGACCAATCAAAAAGGCACCTGACGTGATCAGACTACGATAGGCATTAAATGATGTCCGGTCGTCTTTCGGTACAAGCGTCGTGATATAGGTTAAGGTCGCTGGTTCGACGATAGATTTAATGACGGCTAAGGCAAGCAAGTTGATGTAGAGCATGGATAGTGGTAGAAATGGCAAAATGCCAATCAAGATTGCACGGAGTAAATCGGTCTGAATCAATAAGCGACGTAAGTCGGATCGGTCGACCCAACTACCTGCGAACGACTTGATGACGAGAGAGACGACTGGACTGATGATCCAAAGCGTAGCAACAGCGGACGCGGAGCTGGTTAAGCGATAAATATAAACGTTAATCGCAACAAGATAAATGAAGTCACCGAACTGTGAAATACCGAGCGCACTTAAGAGCGTCCGTTCACGAGAAGACATGACAGCATCCTTTCTTACATCATTTTCCAATAGTATACCAGAAAATTCAGATAACGTTTTCATATATCTCTATACTTTTTAAGAAAGAGTGGGTATACTTGGAAAAAATCAAAGGAAGAAGGGTTCGATCATGTTAACGACCATCGATTTATATCAAGCTTTGCCTGTACTTGAAACGGAACGACTCCGTTTGCGACCAGTTCGCACAGAAGATGCAGCAGATATCTATGCCTATACGAAAGACGAAGAGACGGCGCGATATGTCAGCTGGTATGCCCATGAGACGCTCGCGGATTCGGAGAAATTCGTTGAATACATCCTCCGACAATACGAACAAGGTAATCCTGCACCTTGGGCTATCGAAGACAAAGCAAGCGGTCGAGTTATCGGCACGATTGATTTCATCAAAGTGTCGTTTGAGCAACACCAAGCAGAACTCGGTTATGCGCTGTCGCGCGACAACTGGGGAAAGGGTTTGATGCCGGAAGCAGCAGCGCGTCTTGTGCAGTACGGTTTCGAGACGCTCGGTCTTGAACGTATTCAAGCACGCTGTTTTGTTGCGAATGACGGATCAGCTCGTGTCATGGAAAAGATCGGCATGACATTTGAAGGCGTCTCTCGGAGTGCTTTGTACGTTAAAGAGCGTTTCTGGGATTTAAAGATTTATGCGATTATAAAAGAAGATTATATCAAAAGGAAATAATAGTTATTTTATTTTTAAAAGGATAAGTATTTATAATAGTGTATAATTAATGCAACTAATATTTATAAGGAGTGGAACAAATGGAAAACTTCGCATTGGAAATTCGAAATATTTCACAAAGAATAAATCAAATGAAAGATTCAATCTCTACTGAAGAAGCTACCAAGACTGCTCTAATTATGCCTTTTTTTCAAATGCTTGGATATGATGTATTTAATCCTGCAGAGTTCACTCCAGAATATATTGCAGATGTTGGAATAAAAAAAGGAGAAAAAGTAGATTATGCAATCATGAATCAAGGAATACCGACAATCTTAATTGAGGCAAAGTCTATAAAAGAACGTCTAACAAAACATGATTCTCAATTATTTAGATATTTTGGTACTACAAACGCAAAATTTGCAATACTAACTAACGGAGATGTTTATAGGTTTTACACAGATTTAGAAACACCAAATGTTATGGATTCAGTCCCGTTTTTTGAAATCACACTATCCGCAATAAAGGATAGTGATATAAAAGAACTTCAAAAGTTTAAGAAACAGGAATTTAATGTTGATACAATTCTTTCTACTGCTGAAGAACTTAAATATTTAAATGCTATAAAAGATCAGTTAAAAACCATTTCAGAAACTCCAAGTGATGATTTCATTAAAATGTTGATACAAGATTCGTATCAAGGAATTAAAACTCAAGCAGTAATTGATAAATTTAGACCTATTGTTCAAAAGTCTTTCAACCAGTTTATAAATGAAAGTTTGAATGAAAAACTTAAAAATGTTATCTCAGGCGAACAAGAAACAACAATAGATTCAATGGAAAGAAATGTAGAAAATCAAGAAATAACTGAAATTCATAATGACATTCCTATTCCTAAATCAATTGAAACTACTCAAGAAGAAATTGAAGGATACGCCACAGTAAAGGTTTTATTAGGATCTGCAATTGATAAAAATAGAATTTTTTATCGTGATAACGCCAGTTATTTTAATATTCTAATAGATGATAGTAATAGAAAATGGATTTGTCGTCTTCATTTAAATTCTGTAAATAATAAATACATTACTCTTAGAGATGAACCGAATATTCGAAATAAAATAGATCACGTTTACGAAATTGAAGATTTTAAGGATCGATTGATAAAAATCGTCGAAGATTTGATTAAACCAAAAATAAAAAGTGAATAAATATTAAAAAAATTCTCTGCATTCATTTTTTTGAATTCAGAGAATTTTTTTATTCAAAGCAAAATACTCGGAATAAGTTTAGAAACATGTTAAACTGGAAATAAGAAAAGTAAGGAAGTAAGGAATACAAGAAAAACACAGGAAGAAGGAAGTTCGTAATGGAGCTATCAAAGTTAACGTCAAAAGGACAGATCACCATTCCTAAAAAAATTAGGCAAGCCTTGCAAGTGGAGGAAGGAGATCGCGTGGCATTCATTGAGGAGGACGGATTTGTCATCATGGCGAAAGCGGATTTGAAACAGCTGCATGATCTTCAAGATATATTGAGTGATGAGACGTTCAAGGCACTCATCCACAAAGCGAATCACCATTTGTAAAATTTAAAAATAGGAGGAAATATAACATGGATATGCGAGAAGTAGATTTACCAGGAATCGGACGGAAGTTCGAAGGCATCACGACACGAGGAGATAAGGTGGTCGTCATCGTTCACGACGACGGACGTCGAGAGGTCCATCATTATGATGACGATGATTTTGATGAGAGCATCTCGAGTGTGACGTTTAATGACGCAGAAGCTCGTCAAATGGCAGGAATTCTCGGAGGACTGTCCTATAAGCCGAAAGATCTCGAGAAAATCGAATTAGCATTTGATGATCTTGTGATCGAATGGTTTAAAGTTGGTCAGGATTCAAAAGTCAACAATCAAACGATTGGGGAACTCGATATCCGCAACCAGTACGATATCTCGATTATTGCCGTGCTCAAGCATGACCGTTCAAAATCGCTGAATCCTGGACCAGAAACGCGTCTTGAAGTGGGAGATACGATCGTCTTATCAGGTGAGCGTCAAAACGTCCGTCACATCACGAAAGCATTATTCTCAATCGAAGGAGGCGGATAATATATGGATCATCTCATATTTGAAGTCGGTACCGCGCTTATCTTAGTGGCGATCGCGGCGTTGCTCGCGAACAAACTTAACTTCTCGATCATTCCGTTTTTAATTGTTTTAGGAATGATTGTTGGACCGCACGCTCCGACAATCGGGATACTAGACTTCAAGTTCATCGAAAGTGCTGAGTTCATCAGTTTTCTCGGACGAATCGGCGTCCTGTTCCTTTTATTCTATCTCGGACTCGAGTTCTCGATTGGTAAATTGATCCGGTCTGGGAAATCAATCGTTACGAGTGGAACGATTTATTTATCCATTAACTTTACGGGTGGTCTACTCTATGGATTCATCGCCGGGTTCCCACTTTACGAAGTGTTGATCATCGCTGGAATCATCACGATTTCCTCGAGTGCGATCGTCGCAAAAGTCTTAGTCGACTTACGTCGGACTGGTAATACGGAGACAGAATTGATCCTTGGAATCATTATGTTCGAGGATATTTTCCTAGCAGTTTACTTGTCTGTTTTATCTGGACTCTTGCTTGGTGACGGAACAACCTTAATGTCTTCTGTCACATCGATTTTGATTGCTCTTGGGTATATGTTGTTGTTCTTCATCATTGCTCGAAAAGCGACACCACTCTTGAACAAAATGCTAAAAATCGCTTCGGATGAAGTCTTCATCATCGTTGTCTTTGCTGCCCTGTTCTTCGTTGCTGGTTTTTCGGAAACGATTCATGTCGCAGAAGCAATTGGTGCCTTGTTACTCGGTCTCGTTTTCTCGGAAACCGATCAAGGAGAGCGGATCGAACATCTTGTCGTCCCGTTCCGTGACTTCTTCGGTGCCATCTTCTTCTTTAGTTTCGGATTGAGTATCGATCCAACGATGCTCTTAGATGCTGTCTGGCTCGCACTTGGTGCCGTCGTCATCACGATTGTCGGAAACTATGTCGCGGGAATGATTGCAGGACGTAAAGCAGGACTTTCGCATAAAGCTTCATCGAACATCGGCTTGACGATCGTCTCGCGCGGGGAGTTCTCGATCATCGTCGCGAATCTCGGAATCGCCGGTGGATTGATGGATATCTTGTCACCATTTTCGGCTCTGTACGTCTTGATTCTCGCGATTCTCGGACCACTGATGACAAAGGAATCGAAACGCATTTACAACGTCATGAATAAAATCTTCAAATGGACGGAACCGAAAGAGAAAAAGACAAAGAAAAATGCGTAATACGATGTAAACGAACAGCCAGTTCGGATTTCTCGAACTGGCTGTTGTTTTGTTTAAGTCAAGACATCATATGTCGCCATCAGGAATTGTCCCGATTGACGACTGTCCTTCAAGTGAAGATTCGTTTCAACGGTTCCTTCTGGAAATAACGGGATACCCGTTCCGAGAATGACAGGGGCCATCGCGAGTTCGATTGAACTGACGCACTGTAACCGTAGCGCTTCTTGAATCAATTCGCCGCCACCAACAAGCCAGACCTTGCCATCAATTGTCGGTGTGATCCGCTCAAGTAATTGATCGAGCGGTTCATCCGTATAGGTGACCGTCTCTGACGTTCGTTGCGTCCGGCTGTAAATATAACTTGGAATATCCGCGTATGGATACGTCTCGCTGAGTTGAAGGACTTCCTCATACGTTTTTCGACCCATGATGACGGCACCAATCTGTTCATAAAAAGTTTGATAGCCATTATCACCGTCTCCAGCAACAGCAAATAACCAGTCGAGGGAACCATCGTGTCTAGCAATTTTTCCATCAAGACTACAAGCGATATACAGTACGGTCGTAGATTGAGACATTAAAATTCCTCCTTAGGATTTGTGTGACTTCATCTTAGCGTATAATGACGACAAAAGATGTCGTCATTTGAGGAGGAACTTTATGAATACGAGACAATGGCGTTTGGTCCGTTTATTAAACCGGGGGGAACACTTTTCTGCACGTATGCTAGCGGAAGAATGTAAGGTATCGATCCGGACGATTCAACGAGACATGACGGTTCTTGAAGCAAATGGTTATCCGATTTATAGTGAACCGGGCGTAGCCGGGGGCTACCGGATGCTGCCGCACCGGAATATGCCGCCACTCGTTTTGACAAATGAAGAGACGATTGTCTTGTTCATGCTACTCGAATGGGTCGGTCAGATTCCAGATTTTCCGTTCGGGACGATCCGCCAGGAAGTCGCTGAACGCTATGCGAACGAGTTACCGAAGATGACGGAGCAACAGATTGTAAAATGGAAAGACCGCTTTCGATTTAAAGCGGTCGATACACCACCGTCACCGCGAAATCCTGCGTTACTCGACCTTTTAGAGAGCGGACGTATGGGGAATATTCTCTATGAGACGACAAAAGGTCAAAAGTCGATCGTAGTGGATCCGATCGGCTTATCGTTCGAACACAATCGCTGGTATTTTTATGGACGGACTGACCGTGGATTTCGGCAGTTCCGTGTCGACCGAGTTCTAGGTGTATCGCTTCATGAGTTGCCTGCAACTGATTTGACCTTTTCTGATTTAGAAAAGAACATGACACATGTACCGATGACGACGGTGAAACTAGAATTAACTTCTTTAGGTGAACGAATGCTCGAAGGCATTTTACCTCTTCGTCGTGACCGAACATGGCAAATTCCGATTCGCGAGCTCACTTTTTTAGGACGACAATTGATGCGGCTAGGTCCGGAAGTTCGAGTCCTTGAACCGCAGGATCTCCGCGAACAATTGATTCGTCAAGCAGAAAAAATGATCGCTGTGCAACAGTCCGATAAGCCGTTCGGACAGAATTGATCAAAAAACTATGTTACGATATAGCTAGAAAGAAACAATAGAGGAAGGGGTCTTCCATGGAAACACTATCACTGATTTTATTGATGCTTGCGCTCATCTTACTGACGCAAGTCGTCGGACATTACATCCGTTTCATCCCAACGGCTTTGATCCAAATCATTGCCGGAACCGTCGCCGCTCTCCTGATGAGTGGCTTGACGATTGAGGTCGAATCCGAATGGTTCCTCCTGTTATTTATTGCTCCGTTACTTTATAACGATAGCTCTCACTTTCCGCGCGAAGATTTGTGGCGGATGCGCACAGCGATCTTCGGTAATGCAATCATCCTCGTCTTATTGACGACGATCGTCGGAGGATACTTCATCAATTGGTTGATTCCGGTCATTCCAGTTGCTGCTGCGTTTGCCTTAGCCGCAATCTTATCGCCAACGGATCCAATTGCCGTCAACGGAATTGCAAAACGTGTCCAGATTCCAGAACAAATCTTGACACTCGTTCGCGGAGAATCGCTGATCAATGATGCATCGGGATTAGTCGCGTTCAGTTATGCTGTTGCCGCTGTTGTCACGGGTTACTTCTCGATTCAGAGTGCGACAACAGAGTTCTTTTACATGTTCTTCGTTGGAGCCTTGATCGGATTGTTGATTTCGCTCACGATGAACTTTCTCAAGGTACGCTTGCGTCGAGCGGGTATTGAAGATGTCGTCTTCTACGCTTTACTGCAAATCCTGACACCATTTATCATCTTCTTCGTTGCTGAAGAAGGATTTCATGCATCAGGCGTCATCGCCGTCGTCACAGGTGGTATCTTGCATGCCTTGATCAAAGAACGAACAGAAACGTTCTTTGCGCAAGAGCAGACGTTGACGGATAACATCTGGACGATGATTGCGTATACGTTAAACGGGATTATCTTCTTATTGCTCGGTTTGACGTTGCCAGAAGCGACACGCGAGATTTTTGCGGATGACGCGATCAACAACTGGCGTCTCATGCTATATGTCATCGAAATCGGTTCATTCATTCTCGCGATCCGTCTCGTCTGGACGATGTTCTTCAATTGGTTCGATCATCGGTTCTTTAAAAAAGAGGACCGCGATCATCGTCGACCGTCCTTCAAACAAGATTTAATCACGACACTGGTCGGGGTTCGCGGAACGATCACGATGGTCGGGGTCTTGTCATTACCGTTCTTGACGGAGTCCGGCGAAGCCTTCCCGGAACGCTCATTGATTATCTTCCTTGCAGCGGGTGTCATCATCTATACGCTCGTTCTCGCGACGATTCTCTTACCGGTATTGAACCGTGGTGAGGCGGCAACGCCGATCGCACTCGACCTGAATGCCCAAAAACAACGGATGATTCGCCGGGCGATCTCAGAGATCAAACAAGTGACGGACGAAGACAATGCGGTCGTTGCGTTTGATTTGCTCAATGAGTATCATGTGATGCTCCGGTTGTTGCGCGCGCAGGAAAAAAGTCAAGAAGAGCTCGATCAATTCAATGATCAGTTGAAGGCACTTCGTCTTGAAGCCGTCCAGTGGGAAAAGGAAGAATCAAAACGTTTCGTCGCTGAGAACAAGGTGCCGGATCTGCTGAAAAAGGATGTTTTCCGCTCGATTGAAAATCGTCGCAAGGCGATCGGTAAGGATTCGCGTTTCCAGATCGTCCAGCCGATTCGTAAATTGTGGTGGAAACGGAAACGATCGAACATGTCGTCGGATGCGTTAATTCAAATGACGCAAGTCGAGCATGATCTGTATGAAAAGGTCATGGGCACAGTCATCGAACGTCTCGAGAATTGCCGCACGTCTTATCCACCAGACGTCGTTCAAAGTGTGCTTGAGTTCTATAAACGACTTCGTTTCAAACATACGCGTTGGTCATCACCAATCGGTGGCAAGGACGTCGATCAGCAGAAGGAAGAGCTCTGCTTGAAAGCCATCGAAGTCCAGCGTCTTGAAATCGCCAATATGTCAAAAGAAGGGGATCTCTCGAACGAAGAGGAGAAGGAGTTACGCCGCTTCATTCACTATATCGAGAGTGTCGTTCTCTACGAATACGTTGAATAATATTTAAAAAAAGACAAGAAGAGCAAACTTTTAATGCTCTTCTTGTCTTTTTTTATATCACGACTTGAGTGCCAACTTCTGAAAAAATAAAACGAGTAACTGTATGCGCATAAGGATGGATTTGTTCTATAAAAAATTCTGCCTCTTGAAACGTTTGGAAATGTAATTTTAGCATGAAGCAAGAATCACCAGATATTCGATAACAAAAGTCAACGTTAGTAAGTTGCTGAATATGATTTTTAAATGAATCGTACCGTCCTTCTTTAATGGTTGCTTCTACTAAACATTCAATAGGAGAACCTAGCTTTTCGTAATCGATTTTTAAACTGTATTCTTTAATGAGTCCAAAAGATTCCATTTGTCGGACACGCTCTGTTACGGAAGGAGCTGATAAATTAATTCGTTTAGCTAATGAACGCATCGACAGTCGACTATCTTGAGCCAGTTCATTTAATATTTGTCGATCAATCATATCGATTTTCAAATGTAAATCCTCCTTCAAAATAAGTTGTTGGATATAAAGTATTAGTTCGATATTTGTTTCAAATGAAATGTGATAATTTTTAATCATTATATAAAATTATTGTAGAAGGAGTGAATAAAATGACAAAAATACCTTTATCCCAAATAGGAGAAACACCATTTCAAAAATTACTAGGTCATAATCCTAAAATCTTATCCAGTTGGACAAGGCTAGAAAAAGATTTGATTGAAGAGGGAGCCTTAAGTTCGGATGTGAAAGAACAAGTTAGAAGAACATTAGCGCAATCAAATGGATGTGCATATTGCAAGGCAAAAGGAAAGCCAAAGAAAAAAATGATGGATGAAAAAATGATTTTAGCAACTGGATTTGCAGATCTTTTTTTAAAGGTGAAAGGAAATATCCCTGATTCAATATTTTTACTCATGAATGAAACATTTACTATTCCAGAAATCAGTGAATTATGTGCATTCATTACGTTTTGTACAGCATCTCAATACTACGGAGCAATCATGAATTTACAGCCAATTGATAGTCCCTGATTTTACTTTTTTTACACACTTTTATATTTTTTCTTTAGTGCATTCTGAACAGTCCATCTTTGATGTTCATGAAATAGATGATCGATTGCATCAGCCGGATCGATCCATTGTAAGACATGATCATCCTCGATTGGACTTTGTACTTCCTCTCCAGCATCACAACGATAGAATTGCCCTTAGTTCAAATAATATGTCGTTTCATTTTGTGAATAGAAATATTGATTGGCTCGTCCGATGAAATCACCGATATTGACGTCCATTCCCGTTTCTTCAAGTACCTCTCTTTTTAAACATTCTTCTGGCGTCTCATTGGCCTCAATACCGCCACCCGGAAGAAACAACTTGCCGTCCTTTTTTTGAATGACGGCGATTTTATCTGTTTGAGGATCGCGCATGACCGCATAAACAGCATACCTCGTGATGTAGTGTTGATTCTGTTCTTTCTGCCCGAAGGTGATGACATCCATTTTTCCGTAGCTCCTTTCCCCTAAAATCGTTCGATGTCAATCATACCTTAAATGTCGTATGCAAGCATCAGCCATACAAAAACCCTCATTTCGATATAGAAATGAGGGGTGACCTATGAGCAAAAATCGTTTGTTTCAAGCGAAATTTTTAATCGATTAACCGAGTGACAAGTATTTGACCTCGAGATAATCTTCGATGCCGTAGACGCCACCTTCGCGGCCAAGACCACTCTCTTTATAGCCACCAAATGGAGCTTGTGCAGCAGATGGTGCGCCATCGTTCAGACCAACGATTCCGTATTCGAGTCGTTTTCCGAGCAGCAACGCTTCATCGATGCGTTCTGAGAACGCGTAAGCTGCAAGTCCGTATGGTGTGTTGTTCGCCCGTTCGATGACTTCATCAAGTGTCTCAAAGACAGAGATCGGTGCGAGCGGACCAAACGTCTCTTCCTGCATGCAGAGCATGTCTTCCGTGACATTGGCAAGTACCGTTGGTGTAACGAAATAGCCGACCGATTCGTCAATCGTACCACCTGTCAAAATTGTTGCTCCTTTTGCGACAGCGTCATCGATGTGTGCTTTGACTTTTGCAACGGCTTTCGCATTAATCAATGGACCGACTGTCGAATCAGCGTCCATGCCGTTCCCGACTTGTAGTTGTTTGACGGCTGCTGTGAATTTTTCCGTGAATGCATCAAGGACAGATGCTTGCACATAGAAACGGTTCGTCGCGACACACGCTTGACCACCGTTGCGGAATTTTGAACGCATTGCCCCTTCGACAGCTTTATCGAGATCCGCATTTTCCGTGACGATGAATGGCGCATGACCACCGAGTTCAAGTGATAGTTTTTTCATCGTATCGGCTGCTTGGCGCATGATCAATTTCCCAACGGCTGTTGAACCTGTGAACGTAATTTTGCGAACACGGGAATCTGCTTGCCAGACGCCACTAATGGTTGCTGCATCACCTGTTAGCACGTTGATGACACCTTTAGGGATACCTGCTTCTTCTGCTAGTTCAACGAGGCGAAGTGCTGTAAACGGTGTCTCTTCCGATGGTTTAAGGACAATCGTACAACCCGCTGCAAGAGCCGGTGCGAGTTTACGTGTGATCATCGCTGCCGGGAAGTTCCACGGTGTGATTGCTGCAACGACACCAACCGGTTCTTTTTCAACGAACAGTCGCTTTCCTGGAACGGAAGCCGGAATCGTTTCACCATAAATCCGACGTGCTTCTTCAGCGTACCAACGGACATATTGATTGCCGTAATCGACTTCACCGAGCGCTTCGACATACGGTTTCCCTTGTTCCGTCGTCATGATTCGGGCGAGTTCCTCGCGGTGTTCGTTGATCAAGCGATACCAGGCGTCGACTAAATTCGCACGTATGTCTGCGGTTTCGTTTGACCACTTCACGAATGCCTCACTCGCTGCATCAACGGAACGTTGTGCGTCTTCCGCTGAACTGGCCGGAACATGTCCGAGTAACGCTTTCGTTGCTGGGTCATAGACCGGAATCGTTTCTGACTTATCGTACCATTCCCCATTAATCAAGTTCTTTTCAATCATCTTGTTGCACCTCCGTGAATTTCGTTACGTTCTTTATTAAACACCTCAAGACGAGTGAACGGAAGTTCCGCTTTGGATGGACAGTCATAACAAAACGGAATGACTCAAAAAATAGTTAATCGACTGAACAATCGGGAACAGTTAAAATAATAGAGTATGAAAATGTCAAAATTAATGAAGGGGGTCGAAAGACATGAAACGAAACTGGATCATTGGCGGTGTGGCGCTGAGCCTACTGCTAAGTGGATGTGGGGAAAAAGAAGTCGTTGATAAAAAGTCGGACAAACCACGTGAGACACATCAAAAAAGACAAGCTTCGCAACAAGCATACATAGAAAAGACGATACAGCGTGCCGAGCGTTACGCTGCCCAGTACGAATATGAGCGAGCAATCAAGGTATTAAAACCTGTACGCACAAAAGAGACAATACAAAGAACGAAAGAATACGAACAGAAAAAGCAGGCGCTCCTGCCTGTGACGAAACCTGTGCCGCATCTCTTTTTCCATTCATTGATTGCCGATCCAAAACGAGCATTTGACGGCGACCGGAAGGAAGCAGGATACGATGATTACATGGTGACGCAACAGGAGTTCGAACGGATCTTGGATGCATTGTATAAAAACGATTACGTACTCGTCCGACCGACGGATTTAGCAAAAGAGGTGAACGGAAAGATCGTCGAGACACCCGTCCGTTTACCAAAAGGAAAACAACCGCTCGTGTTGTCGCAGGACGACGTCAATTATTATGAATACATGGAAGGCGACGGATTTGCGAAGAATTTAAAAGTGAAGGACGGCAAAATCGTCAACACGATGGTCGGAAAACCCGATGGTGCCTATGATCTCGTACCGATCGTCGATGCGTTCGTCCAGTCTCATCCTAGCTTTTCCTATAAAGGAGCAAAAGGGTTGCTCGGTATTACAGGTTATAATGGGGTGCTCGGGTATCGTTCCTCCTACAACCAATACGGACACAATAAACAGGTCGAAACGGCACGAAATCAAGCGAAGCAGACCGCCGTCGCATTAAAACAGGACGGCTGGCAGTTCGCGAGTCATACGTACGGACATATTTGGGTCGGGAAAGAATCAGTCACGACGATTCGCGCTGATCTTAAACGCTACAAACAAGACGTAGCACCGCTGATCGGAAAAACGCCGCAATTGATTTATCCGTACGGCAGTGATGTCGGAGATTGGCACGATTATTCGGGTGAGAAATATCGTTTGCTCATCGATAGCGGTTTCCGCTATTTCTTTAATGTGGATGCGAGTCAACATGCGTGGAAACAAGTTGGTCCCGACTATTTCCGTCAAGCCCGAATCAACGTTGACGGGATTCGTCTACGTCAAGCCGTTGCTGGAAAGACGAGTGTCCTCGATCCATTCTTTGATGCGAAAAAGGTCTTTGATCCAGCGCGACCGGAACGGAAGTGAGTGATTGAAAACTAGTTAATCCATCGAGTAAAGCAATTAAAACGGTAGTGGCTGCGTCCCGTCCTGATCTGTAAATTGATACGTCTTCGCGAGATCGGCAACGAAGATGGCTTGTCCAGAATAACGGCTAACGGCGTCATCCGCCATCAGCGCTGCAACGGCTCGTCCGATATAGGTCGTCGATTCAGTCGCGGCACTCGCGAATCCAGCATCGACGACCCGTTCCGTTCGCATGAAACCGGGGCAGAGCGCGATGACAGAAATGGTCGTCTGAGCTAACTCCTGCGCCATGACGTGTGTCATTCGATTAATCGTTTGCATCGCCAAATCATAATAGAGGTTTCCTGCCACCTGATCTGGAGCGAATGACGTCAGATTGATGACGAGCGCGGCTGGACTCTGTTGCAGTAATGGCATCGCAGCCCGAATCGTCCACAAATACGCTTGTGGTCCGGCAGACATCATCGCGTCCCAATGTTCCGGTGGTCGCTCCCAAAACCGTCGTCCGGTTCCAGACGGCAAGTGGCTTTCCGAACCACCGAACACGCAGTTGACGAGGAGATCGATTCGACCATGTTGATGTTGGATCTGCTGAATGAGACGATCGATATCATCAAGACTTGTATGGTCACAAACGACCGGGATGCCAAGTCCGTCGCGTGCCGTGACACCAGCAGCCGTCTCTTCGATCGTCTCGCTACGATTGTCCGTCGTCTGTTCATTCGTACTTCGTCCCGTGACGTAAACAATCATTCCGGCGTCACCTAAAGCATAAGCGATGCCACGTCCGGCGCCACGGGAGGCGCCAGCTACGAGTGCAATACGTTTTGGCATGATGAAACTCCTTTCAGATATGAGAAGACGGATGGGCAGATGCGCATCCGTCTTCTTCTGTTTTAAAATCCTTTAATCGTCATCCCGCCATCAACATAAAGTGTTTGTCCCGTCACGTAACGGGCAGCGTCAGATGATAAGAAGACAACTGGACCAACGAGCTCTTCTAATTCACCCACCCGACCGAGTGGTGTCACGTCAACGATCTCCTGCAGATATGTAGGATCTTTTAGTAAGGGTTCCGTCAGCGGTGTTTTAAAATACCACGGTCCGATCGCGTTGACACGAATGTTTTGTGGTCCCCATTCAAGGGCTAATACCTTCGTCATCTGAATCATCGCCGCCTTCGTCGTCGCATATACGACACCGGTCCGTAAGGCGACGTGACCCGCGACGGAGGCGATGTTCAGAATACTTCCACCTGTCTCTTGCATCCGTTTCCCGATTTCTTGAGCAAAGAAGAAGGCAGATTTCAGATTGGTCTGTTGAATCGTTTCCCATTCTTCTTCCGTCACATCGAGTGCCTTCGAGCGAATGTTCATCCCAGCATTGTTGACAAGCCCGTCGATCTGCGGCACTTGTTCATAAGCCCGAGCTACCGTCTCGACGACTTGTTTACGGTCAGTGATGTCGCACGGGAATATGTAAGCCGTTCGACCGAGTCGTTCGATTTCTTGCGCTGTTTCCTTTAAGTCGCGTTCCGTCCGGGCGACGAGAATGATGTCGGCACCAGCTTCTGCCATCCCGATAGCAAGTGCCCGTCCAATGCCTCGCCCAGCTCCGGTGATGAGAAATGTTTGATTCGTTAACGAAAAACTAGGAAGATACATGATGTCACGTCCTTTTATTGAGAGTCACTCCTTACTCTAATGAAAAATAGACTGAAAAGAAAGAAAAATCAATGCATTCCGAAATGATAATGGTAAAATATTGAAAAGGAGGGATGAGATGAAGCGTGGTTTAGTTGTGACATTATGTATAGCACTCGTGAGTCTTTTAGCTATTCAATTGGTCGGAACGGAAGTCTACCGTTATTTCTTTTATGATCCGGCAACTTCTCAAGCCCAAATTATAGTTAATGGAGGAGGAGAAGAAGGTAAACCGACCAAACAAAAGATAGATGTACGAAGCGAGGGATTTGCGGATAAGGATGCATTAGGAGTTGTTACCTTTTACGGTGTCGTCGGTCTTGTCATACTACTGATCGTCCTCTTCAGTGTACGTTACTTCTTGAAGCGTTTGCAAAAACGACGCAGACGAGAGAATGTAATCGACGATTTAATGGAGCCGCCGCCAGTGTTTTCCCCAAATCGTTCGATACGACAAACACTTGTTGGTGAAGAATCAGAGTCAGAGATTCGCCGTCTGTTACAAACGTTCGATCGAAAACTGACACGACAAAAACGCCGCCGCTCCGAAGAGACGGTCGGCGAATGGTTACAGCGGATTGATGTCACGCTCGATCCATCGATCTATCATCTCGTCCGGTACGGTGAGACACCGGACTCGGCGATTTCGCAAGATCAGGTCGATGATCTAAGGAATGAACTACAAGTGCATCTTCAACGCGACTGACCGAGTAAATCAAGCAGGATGGCATGATGGGAGGCGTCTCGTGAGACAAGTGACAATTTGCGGACGACATCAAACCCATCAACCGGTAACGTCTTGATTTCAGGGGATAGTCCGTCTTGAAAAATCTCCGGTAACAGGGCGATGCCGAGCCCGGCGCGAATGAAACCGAGGACGCTCGATCCGAATTCCATCTCGTTTTCTGCCTGATAGACGGCACCTCGTTCGATGAACGCGTCTTTTAGGATGTTCGTCGAATCGCAATCAATCGGGAGCGATAAAAAAGAGGCATTTCGAATTTGATCAAACGCAACTGACGTGCAGCCTATAAATCGTTCATCGTCTTGATGCACGTAAAGCAAAAAAATCTCCGTATATAAATGCGTCGTATGATACGGATGGATATGATGACGATCGTCGAGTAAAACAGCATCGTATCGGCGTTCTTCAAGCCCTTGCATCAAATCGATCGTCGTATGCGCCGTCTTCAACTTGAGATCCGGGGCCGTCGCGTGACGTGAGACATGACGCGGTAAATACGTCATCGCGACGCTCGGCCATGATCCGAGCGTCAGCGTCGTCCGTTCATCGATCGTACCAATCCGCTGTTTCATTTGATCAATCCGGTCAAGGAGTTCACGGCTCTCTTCAAAGACGATTTCGCCTGCAGGCGTCAACGTGACACCATGTGCTGATCGATGCAACAGCGAGACTTCGAGCGCACTCTCAAGACTCTTGATTTGTTTACTTAATGCCGGTTGCGTCATATGCAGTACTTCGCTTGCTTTCGTCAGGCTTCCGGTTTCTGCAGTGACGAGAAATGCTTCCATCCATTCGGTCTTCATTGGTTCACGCTCTTTTCATACAGGTTGTCTAGAACGTACGTTATTTGAACGCGTCTGACAATCATTTTGCACTTTTTATATTCTTGGTTTGGAATATTCTGAATTGGGAATATATAAAATAAAGAGGTGAACGGATATGAACGAGCAGATGTCCGCACGATTTTCAGCACTCGGCGACCCAATACGATTACAACTCATCGAAGCATTACGAAATGGTCCTCGCTCCGTCAATGAGTTAGCCGATCAACTACACTTACGCCAACCGCAAACCTCGAAGCACTTAAAGCTGTTGCTTGACGCAGAACTAATCACTGTCGAGCGGCAGGCGAATCGTCGCTTGTATAGCCTTCGTCCAGAAGCTTTTCGAGAACTTGTCACGTGGAGTAACACAATGGCTCAGATGGAAGCACGCATGTATCGTCTAGATGAACATTTGCAGCGGATGCAATCATCCGCGAAGGGAGACGAGACGAATGAAAAAGGAACTGAAGACATCGATTGATGGTAAGGTGCTACGAATGGAATGGGTTTGTGAGGCACCGCGAGAAATCGTCTTTGCCGCATTCACGGAAAAAGAGCAACTCGAAGCCTGGTGGGGACCAGAAGGCTGGGAGACGACAATCAAAACGTTCGAATTTCAACCGGACGGCGTTTGGCATTATTGCATGCGGTGTGTCGATCCAACACAAGGTGATTTTTATGGCATGGAGTCGTGGGGGAAAGCAATTTTTAGACATATCGATGCCCCGAACACCTATAGTCATGCCGATTACTTCTCCGACGCGTCAGGAGCTATCTCTGAAAATTTACCAGGTAGTGAAAATGTCACGACATTCATTGACCATGGAGAAACGACCTTGATTGTCTTTGAATCGACCTACGAAACGGAAGCAGCTGTGCAAGAAGTGCTGGGGATGGGAATGAAGGAAGGTTTCACGTCGCAACTGTATCGCCTAGATCACCTATTGACGAAACAGTAAGAAGGAGTCGATGTTTTGGTGCGGAAGATCGGTTTGGCTTTATGTATCCTATTCTTAGTAGGTTGCGGAAAATACACGATGGAAGAGGCAAAGGAGAACGGCGACATCATCGTCCAGAAAGGTGTTGAGAACAGCGACCGATTCGAGTCTTTTTTGAATAAGTCGAAGCAAGGAAAATCAGATCAGATTCGCATCACAGCCTACACGACCGAGGGAGATCCGATTGTGTATGACGTCGAGTATGACGGCAAGACGTATCAGTATTCGTCTGATGCATCACGTGATCAGTTCGGTTCAACAGACGACGATCGAAAGAATGAAGTCTGTCAGCAACTCGATAAAACGATCGTGAAGCAAGAGGCAATCTATACGTTAAGTAAATGCGCTGAAGGAACGGATCATGAATTGCTACGATTACCAAAACAATAATCAAAAAGGATCGTGTCCCGTCGAAATGATCAGCGGGCACGATCCTTTTCATTCGCTATCAAGACGACGCAAAGCTTCACGCCAACTTGAAAAACGTTCAATCAATAAAGTCAGTGAAGGTGCTTGGTGCGCACGTGCCCACTTAGCATACTGCTGACTCGTCAATAGCGGTCCATGAGTTTCTGCAGCTTGTTTAAGTGCTTCTAGGCAGTCTTGGTCAGTGAAGAAACCGTTCGAGGTGAGGTCGAAGTGTGCTAAGGCTTTTTTCCACGTACCGAACCGACGAATGATCGTATTCGCACTTAACATCTCTGGATGTAAATCCCGTAATTCCGTGTAGGAGCGAATCGTCATGTTCGTTCCTTTTTGTGCGACATAAAAGGCGACGCTTTCTTCGATTGACCACCGTTTCGTTCGTTTGACCGCAGCCGGGCGATTCAACGTCATCCGGTCTTTGGTCGATAAGTGAGAAGCCTTGACGATGCCAGCTTTCTCTAAAAGGTGTGCCCACGAGCCGAATCGTGCATTGATTTCTTCAAGTGATGGGTAAGGAAGTTGAGCCGCTAACTTTTGATAATGGGTAGCTTTCATAGGTGAATGGTGCATTTGATGAAGACCTTGAATCAAGCGGATGATCTTCTCATCCGTTGCTAAGGTAGAAGTGGAAGTCGGATGTTGACGCATGCAAGATATCTCCCTTTTGAATGGTTGTTTCAATTAAAGGCTAGTGTAGCATGAGCGATTTCGAGAACATACTAACAATATCGTAAGGTAAGAAAAATAGCGCATTCTCATCCAGGAAATACAGGGGAATCAGAGGTGATATACGAATATTTTATTATAGAAGAAAAGAGGGGTGACTGATCAAGGACAGAAATTTAGACGATTGATACGATGGAGGATATTTTAAAGATGCTCGATGCGCGACTGCGTGAACCAGGACCGTTTTGGGACAAGTTTTATGAAGATCGGAAGAAACCGGTCCCGTTTTTTTAAGAATATTCCTGATGAGAACTTAGTTCGCTATGTCGAACAGGGTTGGATCTCGCCAGATGACGTTCTAGATCTCGGAACAGGACCGGGGCGAAATGCGATCTATCTCGCAACACACGATTTCTCGGTGACAGGACTGGATCTTTCAGCAACCGCGTTAGAATGGGCAACGGAACAAGCACAACAGACTAGAGCGCATGTTGCGTTTCGAAAGCAAGATTTTCTAGAGACGACGGAACAGAATACATATGATTTCATTTACGATTCAGGCTGTTTTCACCATATGGCGCCACATCGCCGTTTGACCTACGTGACGCGACTGAAAGAGATGCTACGACCAGGAGGATATTTTGGGCTGACCTGTTTTATTGCGGGCGGACCGCTTGGCGGGGCGACGTTGACGGACTGGGAAGTCTATCAGGAAAATAGTCTCCAAGGTGGACTTGGCTATACGAAAGAGCGATTACTCTCCATATTCGATGCATTTGACATCATCGAACTAACGGAAATGAAACCCGTCGACAATTCAGAGGCATTATTTGATCATGCTGGACTGTGGACCGGTTTGTTTCGATTAAAGAATTGACTCGTCCGACATCCGAGTTGAGAACCAATCAATAAAATAACGGACATCTTCCAGAGAGACGATTTGTTGCGTATCGTAAGCGGCGAACAGTGACAAAAAGCGCGGTTCGTCAGGAAAATAATGAAACAGGATCGGTCGGAGTGTCTCTAGGTCATGCACGAAGCTTTGATCTTTCTCTAAGATGAGGTGATAGGCGCTCCGAACAATCCGTTTCACGATTGAATCCGAATCAAGCAGAGCGACCTGACCTGTTTCTAGGAGAAATAAATCAGTTTTCAACTGTTCGCATAACCCACCGTTTAACGCGAAACCAAGAGCGCATGTCGGACGAAGAGACGGAAATCGACTTTGGAGATTTTCGCCTGCCAAAAATAAGTTGACGGACTTCAACCAGACGCCCCAGCGAAGTGCTTCGTCATCCCGTATGACGTCGCCAAGCAGACCGATGTCATAATCGATTTTGGTGACAAATGGATAGTTCGTCAGCCAATGTTCTGTCCGTTCATCTAACTGCATGTGTTCTTCTTCCGTCAACGGTTCTGTCAAAATCAGTGTAAAATCGAGATCGGATTCAAAGGGACGAGCCGTTCCTTTTGCAACGCTGCCATACAAGTACACGCCATGAAATGCGGATAAGGTTTGTACATAGGCGACGACGTCGCGAATCACGGTACGATAACGGACAGGAATTGCTTCAGCGGAAGTTGGATTGTGGATGTAGCCATTTTTCATGCCAAATGTCGTTGGATACTGCATCTGTTTTCCTCCTCATCCTTCAGGAATTGATTGATAGCGATACCAGGTCTCGTTTCGCTGCACATATAAAAACATCGTATCATCTTTTTCTTGATAGATGACCGTACCGCTCTTAAGTCGATTCGCCATGCCGTCCTTGAGTGTCGTTTCGGATCGCATTTTTTTGATACGTGGACCAGGTGTTAAGGAGAGATCCGAGACAGTTACTAATTGATCCAGTCGATAAACACGGTCATTTAAGCGGATCACATCTTGATTTTGTTCGATGGCTTCAGCCGCGATGAGGTCTGTCGTTGTAATCGTCGTCTCTTCCTGGCATCCACTGAGACAAAGAAGAATTAACATTGTAGTAGCTAAAACTTTTTTCATGAAACACACCTCTTTTTCTAGTTATATATCGTAATTTCGATATATTCGGGTTATGCGATATAAGGGGGAGCATCATGATTTCATCTGATTTTGAAAAAAATTTACAACCGACTACAGTCACGGTTCAAAGAAATCTATCTCACCAGAGTGTACGTATTCTCCAACAAATTCAATTTGCGACGAATCCGACGATCAAGGAGATTGCCGAGGCATTTCGCCTCTCACATAATACGACGTCCGAGCACGTCAAAAAGTTGGAGAAATTAGGTTATATCGAAAAAAACGGAATCCGGAAGATCAACGTCAAGTAACGATCGATTTAACAAACGATGGAGATACCATCGTTCGGCTTCACAAAGAACTTGATCCTGAACGGTTGAATCGAGTGCTTGCTACGATGTCAAAAACAGACCAACAGACGATTGAACAGGCGTTTCGATTATTGCGGGAGGCTGCAGATGATTGCTTTTCTCGTTAAGGTATTGTCAAGCGCAGTGGTCATCGGTGTCGTTACCGAAGTTGCCCGTCGTTCACCGTCACTAGGTGGCGTATTGTCCGCGTTGCCGGTCGTTAGTCTGATCAGTTTCGCCTGGCTCGTCAAACAAGGAAGTGAACGGACCGAGCTCAGTACATTTTTAAAGAGTGTGTTACTCGGGTTAACGGCGACATTTTTTATTGCTAGCTGTCTTGTATTGGCTCATTCGCTTAGGGATTCCAGTGTTTTACAGTATAGTTAGTGCAACGAGTTTTTTTATCGTCTTTTGGTATGTTCAACGTTATCTACAACAGTGGTGGCAGACGTAACGGAAAAGGAGAGAAAGCGATGGTAACCCTTCAAACAGAACGATTGACGATTTATCCATGCACAGCGACAGACGTAACGCGTTTACAACAACAGCAATACGAGAACGGACCTGAAGTACAGCATCACTTGACGTTACTCGCGTCAGATCCATCGATGTTGTACTGGGGAAGTTGGCTCGTCATGACAAAAGACGGGCAGGTAGTCGGAGATATTGGATTCAAAGGGAAACCAGACTCGCGACAAGCAGTCGAAATCGGTTATGGTTTGTTACCAGCGTTTCTCAATCGAGGTTTTGCGACGGAAGCCGTCCGAGCCTTGATTGATTGGGTGTTCGACCAAACCGAAGTGAAGGCTGTACTCGCAAAGACGGATTTGACGAATCAAGCATCGATCAGGGTGCTTGAAAAAGCGGAATTGATTCAGATTGGGAGCGACGATCGGTATATCATGTGGGAGCGTTTGAAGTAGGTGTAAAGGAAACTTGACAGGTGGTGCGTTATTTACATATAGTGGAATAAGTGAGGTGGAACTATGAAAAATCAGGTCAAGAAGATGCGCGAGGGACGAGGTTGGTCGCAAGGCGAACTGGCAAAACGATTGAACGTATCGCGTCAGACGGTCATTTCCATCGAAAAAGAGCGGTATAATCCGTCACTTGACCTCGCTTTTGCACTGGCTGATTTGTTTGAGCAACGAATCGAAGACATCTTTACACCGAGACGAACGAGCGAAGGGGGAGTAAAATGAAACGATTAAATACATTGTTTGAAATTGCTCTAATCGTAATAGGTATATACATGACGAAGGAAATTCCAGAAATAAAAACGATTGGCATCGTACTGATTTTAGCAGGTATCACATCATTTATCACAAGCATGAGTTTCTCAGCAAACGAACCATACGACGAGCGACAAAGAGAGGTGAAGACGCGTAGTGGACACATCGCCTATATAATTAGTATTGGTTATCTTTACTTGATTTTAGTACTCGTCAATCTATCGATTATTCAAGACATTCAATTTGCGGTGTTATTGGCATTAGGAGGACATATCTTACTCTTCCCAATTACATTGTTGTACGTGAATCGAAAGATTTGAAGAACTGAATGTTTATAAAATGATACTTGTAACCGTTATCAACAATGGTATAGAATGTAATAGAATAGGGATTGTTACTGGTCAAGCAGGCGAAACCCAAATCAGCGATCACTGAAACCGTGAGTGACGTTTGATTTGGGTTTTTCTATTTTTCCTGATTTGAAAGGAGGTCACCGATGATCATTCACCAAATTTTCAACAACAATGTTATTAGTGTATTTGACGAAGTAGGGCGTGAGCGAGTCGTCATGGGGAAGGGAATCGGATTTAAGCGGAATTCAGGACAGACGATATTAGCCTCAGATGTAGAAAAAGTCTTTTATCTCGATGATGCAGGTAATCATGAACGATTTAAATTATTACTTCAAGAAATTCCTGAAGAAATCATCGTCTTGACTGATGATATCGTAACGATTGCTAAATTGACGCTTGGAAAAAAACTCAATGAACTTGTCTACATCGCTCTTGCCGACCATTTGCATTTTGCATTAGAACGTCATGAAAAAGGTTTAGAGATCAAAAATGTATTGCTTTGGGAGATTAAGCGTTTATACCAAGATGAGTTTAATGTAGGTTTGCAAGCGCTTAAATTGGTTGAAGAAAAATTCAATATTAAATTACCTGAAGACGAAGCAGCCTATATTGCACTTCATATCGTGAATGCTGAATTAAACGAAGAGATGCCGAATATCGTTTCAATGACAAAAGTCATTCAAGAAGTATTGAATCTCGTAAAATACCACTTTGCACTGGAGTGGGATGAGAATACTCTCGCCTATCATCGTTTTGTTACTCATCTCAAATTTTTTGCACAACGACTCGTGACGCGAACCGAATATGAAGGAGATGAGAGTGCGCTTTTTGATCTAGTGAAAATGCAATATCCCAAGTCCTATATTTGTACTGAAAAAATTTCTTCCTTTATTCAGACAAAATATGATTATCGGTTGACGGATGAAGAAAAATTATACCTAACGGTTCATATCACAAGATTAATTAAAGAAAAAAAGAGTAGTTGACATATAAAAGTAAAAATGTTATTATTTGTTTATTAAATATATATTTATTGGGATTGTTACTGGTCAAGCAGGCGAAACCTAGGTGAAACAAGACGTATTTTCATGAAATACGTTACTTGTTCTCATCTAGGTTTCTTTTTGTGTCTATCAACTATGGAGGTGTCTTATGAAATACGATCAATTAGCAAAAGAAATCATTGAATCTGTCGGAGGCGAACAAAACGTTAGTTCACTTGTTCATTGCGCGACTCGACTACGTTTCGTACTTAAAGACAAAGCAAAGGCTGATAAATTAAAACTTGAAAAACTAGAAGGTGTCATTGCTGTAAAAGAGAGCGGAGGGCAGTTTCAGGTCGTTGTCGGAAATACAGTACCTGAGGTATATCAAGCAATTGGAAAACAAACAAAGCTGATGGAGGAGTCGACAGAAACTAGTAAGACAAATGAAAAAGGAAACATTTTTGGTCGAGCAATCGATATTATTTCAAGTATCTTTACGCCATTGCTTGGTGTCATGGCGGGAGCTGGTATCTTAAAGGGTTTACTTGCGATTGCGACGAATGCAGGTTGGTTAATTCCTACTGAAACAACGTATATCATCTTAAATGCTACAGCGGATAGTCTCTTTTACTTTTTACCTATTTTGTTAGCGGTTACATCAGCGCGAAAGTTTGGTGCCAATCAATTTGTTGCCATGACAGTAGCGGGTGCTTTGATTTATCCAACAATCATTCAACTGAAGACGGATGCAGTCGCGACGACATTCTTCGGTATACCCGTGACGATGATGTCATATACATCTACGGTCATTCCAATCATTCTTGCCGTTTGGGTTATGAGTTATGTTGAAAAATTCTTCAATCGACATGTCCATGAGAGTGTTAAAAATTTTGTTACACCTTTGATTGCTCTCATTACAATCGTTCCATTAACGTTAATCGTGTTTGGACCAATCGGTGTCACGTCAGGCGACTTGATTGCTGCCTTCATTCTAAAGGTATTAGCATTTAACCCAATTTTAGCAGGGGCGTTCATTGCTGGTGTATGGCAAGTCCTCGTCATTTTCGGTATTCACTGGGGAGTCGTTCCGATTTTCATCAATAACATTGCCACTAAAGGATATGACTATATCAAACCGGCAACTGCTCCAGCAATTTTTGCACAGGCAGGAGCATCGTTCGGTGTCATGCTTCGTTCAAAAAATAAAAAGTTAAAAACATTAGCAGGTTCTACGGGAATTACCGCGTTATTCGGTATTACAGAACCTGCCGTATATGGAGTCACTTTACGCTTAAAGCGTCCTTTCATTGCAGCTGTCATTAGTGCAGCAGTGGGTGGAGGGATCGTAGGGCATTTTGGAAGTGTAGCAGTAGCTTCTGGTCCTCCGGGATTATTGACGTTACCCGTCTTCATTGGCGATAGTATGACAGCATTTTACGGGTTGTTAATTGGTGTCGGTGTCTCATTCTTTTTATCGATGGTCTTAACATACATCCTTGGATTTGAAGATGATCCGATTGAAAAAGAAGCAGAAAAAAATGTTCGTGCATCAACAGATATGACGCTTCCAAGCCCAGTTTCAGGTCAAATCGTTTCTCTCGAAAAAGTTTCTGATAGTGTATTTGCGAGTGGAGCGATGGGACAAGGTTTCGCAGTCGTTCCAACTGAAGGAAAAGTAATCGCCCCAGTATCAGGTCAAGTAACTGCTATATTTGCAAGCAAGCATGCGATTGGTATTCGATCAGAGAATGGGATGGAAATCCTCATTCATGTTGGGATTGATACGGTACGCTTAGATGGAACTCACTTTGAATTACACGTCGCACAAGACCAGAAAATCGAACCAGGAGATGTATTAATCACTTTTGATATTGAATCGATTCAAGCGGAAGGATATGACATCATCACACCTGTGATTTTCACGAATTTATCAGAAGAACGACAAATTACGATTGATCAAGATCAAATTTCAGTAAGTGAATACAATAAACCTGCTTTTGCATAAGAAAGGATGAGACGATGCAATTTCCAAAAAACTTTTTATGGGGTGGCGCTATTGCGGCCAATCAAGCAGAAGGTGCCTATTTATCCGATGGGAAAGGATTATCTTCCGTTGATTTAATTCCTAGTGGTTCAACTCGAAGAGCCGTTACGAAGGGAGAATTATCGCATTATGAGCCCCTTCCAGAATTAATTTATCCATCCCATGAGGCGATTGATTTTTATCATCGTTATAAGGAGGATATCGCTCTATTCGCTGAAATGGGGTTTAAAGCGCTTCGTTTATCGATTTCATGGGCACGTATCTTCCCAAAGGGTGATGAAGAACAACCAAATGAACAAGGATTGAAGTTTTACGATGAGGTGTTCGATGAATTATTAAAATATGGAATTGAGCCAGTCGTTACAATGGCACACTTTGATGTACCCGTTCATTTAGTAGAGCATTATGGAAGTTGGCGTAATCGAAAAATGGTCACATTCTTCGAACGATATGTTGAGGCGATCGTATCTCGTTATCATTCGAAAGTACGTTATTGGATGACTTTCAATGAAATAAATATGTTGTTCCATCTTCCTTACATGGGAGCTGGATTAGTATTCGCAGAAGGAGAGAATCGACAACAGATTCAGTATCAAGCGGCACATCATCAATTGGTAGCGAGTGCGCGTGCCGTGGAAATTGCTCATACGATCAATCCGAATCTTCAAGTAGGGTGTATGTTGGCAGCAGCCATGACGTATCCTTATACCTGTAATCCAGATGACGTCGAAAAAGCAATGGAACGTGATCGTGAGAATTTCTTCTTCATTGATGTACAAGCTCGCGGTGCCTATCCGGGTTATGCATTAAGACAATTGAAAGAGGCTGGTATTGAAATTCAGATGGAACCAGGTGATATTGAACTATTACGCAACCACACAGTGGACTTTATTGGTTTTAGCTATTATTCGAGTCGCTGTATCAGTACTGATCCAGAAATACTGGATAAAATGACGGCGGGGAATGTGTTCCCGACTGTCAAAAATCCATATTTGAATCAATCAGAATGGGGATGGACGATTGATCCGAAAGGACTCCGTCTAACGGCAAATCAGCTATACGACCGTTATCAACTTCCCTTATTCATCGTTGAAAATGGCTTAGGTGCATTTGATGAATTGGATGGAGAAGGAAACATTCAAGATGACTATCGGATTTCTTATTTAACAGATCATATTCGAGCAATGTACGAATCGATACAAGACGGAGTAGAACTCATCGGTTATACGAGTTGGGGATGTATCGATCTCGTCAGTGCGTCTTCCGGTGAATATGCAAAACGGTATGGGTATATTTATGTAGATCGTCATGATGATGGTAGCGGAACGAATAGTAGACGGAAGAAGGCGTCCTTTGATTGGTATAAAAAAGTAATTGCATCTAATGGTGCCTGTATAGAAGATCAAAAACATATTAAAATTAAATAAAAGTATAGCTAACGATGCGTACCTGAGTACTTCTAAGATACGCGTCGTTAGCTATTTAGCTATTATTAATGATATGTAGTAAGAAGTTATGTTACTTTAACCGTGGCGTGGAGCAAACAGCATGATGCTGACACCGATTAAACAGATTAAGGTACCAATTATGTCATAGGTATCTGGTGATTTACGATCTACGATCCAGCCCCAAAATACGGACATGACGATTAATACACCACCATAAGCTGCATAGACGCGACTGAATGTTGGAAATTGCTGAAACGTAGCAATGATGCCATATAAAATCAGGATCAATCCACCAATCAGACCGAAGTACGAAGGTCGTCCCTCTCTTAGCCATAGCCAAATCAGATATCCGCCACCAATCTCACTTAAACCAGCAATAAAGAAAATGAAAGCCGACATGATCACGATTCAACCCTCGATCGCAAACGTATCGCGCAATTCAATGATCGTTCCTTCCGGTGCTTTTAATTTACTCAGATGTCCATCGACGACGAAATAGATGT
Organism: Exiguobacterium sp. PHA03; assembly: GCF_041945985.1. Lineage (NCBI taxonomy): Bacteria > Bacillati > Bacillota > Bacilli > Caryophanales > Exiguobacterium > Exiguobacterium sp. PHA03. The sequence goes on along the minus strand of NZ_JAUTYQ010000001.1, from coordinate 973,899 downwards.
TTCCACCGTGTTTTGGTAAAAAAGGCATCCCGAGTTGTTCCAGTCGTGTTACTTCCTCTTGCAAGTCGTCAACATAGAGGGCGAAATGAACAGGACCCGCTGCTTGTTTCGTGTAATCGGTGAACGGTTGACCGGATTTGGGTGTCTGTAACTCGATATAGAAATCACCGAGTCGTAACCAGCTGTTAAAGTCGCGGTCATGAAAATCGGGTGTTTCTTGAACGAGTGTGAACCCGAGCTGTTCATAAAATTGTTTGGATGCGACGTAGTCCGTCGTCTGAATACAGATGTGATGAATTTGTTTCATACTAAAACCTTCCTTCGTGTTCAATGAAATCATGCAGAACTAGTGTAGCATTTCGCGGATCAGTTGGAGTGATAGAAATGGAGAATAAGATGCAACATGCCATAAATTTGATGTGTGAACGTTTTTCGATAGGGCAAACGATCAGCGAACCTATCCGATTGACGGGTGGTCTTCTGCATGAGACGTGGCGACTACAGACAACGAAAGGATTCTATGTCTTAAAACGATTGAATCCGGAAATCATGCGACGCTCTGAAGCACGAAACAACTTTAAAATGTCAGAAGACGTTGCGATGCAAGCATCTCTTTACTTAGCAGCATTACCAGCACGTCGCATCAACGATCAAGTGGTACAGACGATTAATGGTTCTGATTACCTTTTGTTTGATTGGGTCGATGGCGAGACGTTATCAGCCGATCAAATTCGACCGACACATGCACGACAAATCGGAGTTCAACTAGGAAGGTTACACGGTCTTTCCGTGGCGACGACTGGTTTTTCACAGCCGGATACCTCCAGTATGCCAATCGATTGGAAGGGATATATAGAAGAAGGAAAGCGACAGCAATCAGACTGGCTACAGTTGCTAGTCGAAGAACAGGAACAGCTACAACGACTGGAACGATTAGTACTGGAAGCAAAACTGCAACTACCTGAAGACTGGATCGTCAGCCATCGTGATCTTGATCCGAAAAATGTTCTCTGGACAACGAATGGTCCGGTTTTGATCGACTGGGAGTCTGCAGGATTGATTCATCGAGCCGTCGACGTATTTGAAACCGCCTGTTATTGGTCAAAACGTAAAGACGATACGTTTGATCGTGATCGATTTAACGCAGTTCTTGCTGGTTATACGATAAATCAACGTTTGCCTGATGTCGACTGGCTTCATGTCATCGATATCAGTGTCCAAGGAAAGTTGGATTGGCTAAAGTTCAATCTGGATCGTTCACTCGGGAAACGCAGTGTTCCTGAAGCGGAACGAACGCTCGGAACAGAGCAGGTCCTTTTAACGATAAAAGAACTACAGGTTCACGATCGGAATCTCTGGATTAAGTGGATAATAGCAAGATGATCATAAGAAAGAGGCACCGAATCACTCGATTCGATGCCTCTTCGTTATTAAAACGATTTGACCAACTGTTCAATAGTTGATTCAGGAGTACGAATCGGAACATATCCGAGTCGTTTGATTCGTTCGTTTGAGAAAGTAGCGCATTCCGCCGGACGCTTCGGTGTTTGGTACGGCTTATCACTTGCTGTGATCAACTTCATCCGGAAATCCGTCTCAGGTAGATTCGAATCGATCGCATTGAAGATATCCCCATTATGCGCATTCGTTGCGGCAAGGACGATCATTTCGACTAGATTATCCGTATGGACCCACGGGACGACATCATCCGGATGCACCCAGGTAATCACATCCGCCTCCTTCATCCGCTCGACTTGTCGATCCCACCAGTAGGATTGTTCCTCGGCACAAATAGAACCAGGTCGGAGGATGATTAAATCGGAATCGGGTGTATATTCCTGTAACAGGCTTTCCGATAACTGCTTTGTATGAATGTAGACGTGCTCTGACGGTAGGAGCGGTGATGTTTCCGTAAAGTGTCCACTTACCACTTCTCCGTAAACGGAAGTCGTCGAGATATGTATGATGCGCTTGACACAAGCATTTGTTGCAGCATCGGCGAGATGTTTCACACCTGTGACGTTTGCTTCTTCCGCTAAGTCGGGGTCATCCCCAAGGTAGGCAGCACAGTGGATCAAGAGATCGACGCCTTGAAGTGCTGCAAGAAGCGAAGCCGGATTACCGAGCTCACCGATGATTGGAATAACGTCATTTGTTGAATAGTGATCCGCCTGTTCCTGAGAACGATAGAGTCCTCGAACTTCACACGCTTCTTTAAGAAAACGTCGCGCGACACGTGAGCCAAGCGTCCCGGTCATCCCTGTAATCAAAATCGTACTCTCGTTTAAGTTCATGATGCTTACTCCTTTGACTCTGTCTTTTCAGCGAAACATTTCTCACAAATGAAACAACCTTCGCTTTTTAAGTAAGCTTTTACTTCCGTCATCCCGCGATATTTTGGATAACGCATCTGGATATAAACCTTTTCGTTTCCTTCGATCGTTTTGCCACAATGAATGCATGTCGGTTCTTTACCAAACATCCTATCGCTCCCTATATATTTTTATCTTCTACCTTATCGTAAAGGAAAATTAAGGGTGTTGGAAGAATAAAGTAAAAAAGGAATCTAAAGGAGGATGTTTATGATCTTCATTGCTATTTTTCTCGCCGTCGGTGGAGTCGTCTGGTTCATTTCAGCGCGCAGTCAGTCGAAACATCGTTCGCTCGATGATCAGGAGTATACGCTGAACCAGCACGACGTCCATCAGCAGCAAAATCATCGTGATTTTTGAAGGCATGTCAAGGAGCATCCGGTCGATTGACTGTATGCTCCTTTTTAGCGATTGCGTACATAAAGGAAATATTTCGCGTTGCTCCAAATTAAGGCGATAATCAATAAACTGATTGCGAAGATCTGAGACTGTCCGGTTTCATACGAATAAATGACCAATACGACGATGACACCCATCAATAGGAGTTGCAACGAAGATTGTGAACGAATGAGACCTTCTAACATGACATGTCGTTCTCCGTCATCTGAGGCGGCAAATAGCTTTTTGACATAGTTTGTTTCCGAGTACTTTGGGAAATCACGGTTTGGGTAGATGTGACGCATAAGATTAAGATAATAATAGGATGCAAAACTACTGATGATGAAAAAGAGACCACTTAGTAACAAATGAAGTCCGAAATGATTTTCGATGATGCTAAAAGATGCGAGACCGATGCTGAGAAGAGTAGAAACCTGAACCATCATCATGCCATCCGCATAGTATCGATTCACTTGACCGTCAATCGCATCCTCGTCGTCTGAAGAAACAGGACGTCGAGTCAATTGACGAATTTGCAAATAGCGCACGATATAACTGAGGGTAAGAACCGTCAAGATAATGAAAAGACCAGTGAATATGTAATTAAGATAGAGCGATAGTTCAAACTTTGAAAAGCTGGTATGTTTGAAGACAGACATGACGATATAGCTACTAATGAAACCGAGCAGTGCTGCGATGATGACTTTGATTGCTTCTTTTTTCATATTAATTCCTCCTCATCGAAATAAAAAATTTCTTCTAACGGGGTATCAAACACACGAGAAATTTTGACAGCAATCAATAGCGAAGGCATGAATTCTTCACGCTCGATTAAGCTAATTGTCTGGCGTGAAATGTTTGCACGCCGCGCCAGTTCAGACTGATTCCATCCGTGACGAGCACGTAATTCTTTTAAGCGGGATTTCATATAGGGATTCACCTCCTATATAATGTAACTTATCATAGTCTTTTTGACAACGATAATAGTCAAAAAAGATAATATGATGGTCATTAATATGTAAATCAATCATATCGATGGGATAAATTGTATACTAGAATAAGTCGAAAGGAGATGTGAAACACATCGATGAAATCTCAGTCATCTGTAAACGATGTTTTTTATCATGATGAGGATGTTGCGTGCCGAATCGCTTCGGTTCTACAAATCGAAGAGACACTACTCAAACAAAAAATCACCTATCTCCAAGACGTGACAGACTCGGACGCAATTAATACATACGAACAAGGACGTCAGCAACTATCAGATAAACTCGATACGCTAAAACGTTCGGTAAAAATGGATCTTATCTCGCGCGACGATGTCGCACCCCGAACGCAAGCACTCTGGAAACAGTCCCTCAGATCGACGCGCGTGACGGAAGAGGAAGCACGTCTCATCCAAGAGTATCTCCGGATTGAGGCAACGATGTTGACACAAGCGGGAGAAGCGGTTTCTGATCTGTATACTGCCTTATTTGATGCAGATGAACCGACACGGAAACAAGCACTCTTATCGATTGAGGAAGCGTTCCGGACGAATGAATCTGTCATTCAACGGTTATTTTCGCAACTCGTCGATTTGCGACAAGAGCGTGCTTCTGCAAACCATCAGGCGGGTTACGAAGAATTGGCTTTTGTGGAACTTGGACGTATCGATTATACAAGCAAGGATGTCGATCATTACGCCAGCATCATTCAAACTTATTTCCGACCGGTTAAACAGCTATTTCAGCTCGAGCAACAAACGTTTCTTGGCAAACAGGCGCTTCATCCGTGGGACGTCCGCCAATCAGCCTATACGCAGATTGATCATCAAGTAACCGGTTCTGACGTTTTATTCTTAGACAAGGCACAAGCGATCCTTGAGAATGTTCATCCGTCTTTTGCTGATCTGCTAAAAGAGATGCGCCAAGGGGATCATCTCGATATCGGGGCCAGGTCCAATAAAGCTGGCGGTGGGTTTTGTGAGTATTTACCCGTCGAACGTCAATCATTCTTGTTCATGAATCGCATGCAGACGTTCGATGATCTCGTCATTTTCATGCACGAGATGGGGCATGCCGTCCATCATGATGCAATGAAAGAGACGTATGACGGACTTCAACCGATTCCGCTCGAAGTCGGGGAATTCGCCGCCATGTCGCTTGAGCTGTTGATGATGAACGAGTGGCACCAAGTGATTCCAAATAAAAGAGACGTTGCTCGAGCGAAACTCGAACAGATCCGTTCGATAGTGGAGTTCTTGCCGCAAACGATCATCGTTGATCGTTTCCAGTCGTGGCTCTATGCTCACCCTGACCATTTGCCGGAAGAACGACAAGCTTCTTTTGCACGTCTCCGGGAGACGTATGATACGGACATCCTCGATTGGTCGGAAACGCTCGATTGGAAAGGACTCGAATGGATGAGTGTCATTCATCTCTTTGAGACGCCATTTTATTACATTGAATATGCGATCGCCCAAATTGCTGCTCTTCAGTTGTATCATCGTTTTACGAAAGATCCTAACCAAACAATGAAAGACTTCATCGCAGCTTTAGCGCTTAGTCAAACCCATTCGGTGCAAGACATCTATGCCAGAGCGGGTGTGTCATTCTTACCGAGTGATGCGAAAATGAGAGAGTTGCTGACATTTCTAGAAGGTCAAATCGAAGCTTGGATAAATGAGTTAGATCAATCAGACGACGAAGATGTTAAAAAGAGAAAGTCTTAATCCGGAGCGATAGATGTACAAAACGATAGGAGGACGAACATGAATATACGTAAAAACATTGTCTATGCGACGTTATTCAATACTACAGGCAGTCAGATATTGATGGTCGAGAACCGTGGCGAACACGGTGACTACTATACACTGCCGGGAGGAACCGTCGAACATGACGAAACGCTACATACTGCGATTACACGCGAAGTGTTGGAGGAGACGGGCTTTACCATCATTCCAGGGGATATCGTTCATGTGGCGGAAGCATTCTTCCCGCAAGCGGGGGAACATTGTCTGTTTTTCTTCTTCGCGGGAGAAATCACTTCCGGTCAATTGAAGACGAATGTTCCAGAAGAAATTTCCGGACTCGTCTGGATGGACCGTGAAGAAGCGTTCAAACATCTTAATTTACCGGAAGCGTCAAAAGAGTCGCTTTTTGCTGGTCGAACGGTACCATATGATTTTGCCGGAGAAATCGTTCATACGTAAGGAAGTGTTACTTGACGTACTAAGGTGACGGATTTTCGGGTACAACACTACAGGAGCCTTACCCGAAATTTGCAGAAAGTCAGGTGAACACACAGTATGTCGATTCTTACGTTTCACGAAGTCAGCTATCAACACATCTTACATGAACTAACCGGTGAGTTCCGCGAAGGTGTCATCACGACGCTCGTCGGACCAAGTGGTGCCGGAAAATCGACGACATTGAAACACATCAACGGACTTATTTCTCCCGATCGCGGCGAAATTTGTTTTCGGGGCGAACCACTTGAGCAGATGAATCTGCTCGATGTCCGCAAACGGATCGGGATGGCGTTCCAAAGCGCGCCGATGATTCCGGGTACTGTCTACGATAATATCAATTTGCCGAAATCGATCTTCGGTGAATCGTTACCGCGCGAAGAAGCGGAACGTTTGCTACAACAAGTTGACCTATCCGTCGAACTTGAGCGACCGGTCAAAGATTTGTCCGGTGGTGAACGGAGCCGACTCGGAATCGCACGGACACTCGTCAATCGACCGGACGTCCTGTTGCTTGACGAAATCACGGCAAGTCTCGATTACCGGATGGTACAGGAGATTGAGAAGCTGATTCTTGATTTACAGCAGGAGTTACAGACGACGATCATTTGGATTACGCATGACTTAGAGCAAGCCAAGCGGGTCAGCGACGACGTCTGGTTTTTAAAGGATGGACGATTGATCGAGTCTGGTGCTTTTAAAGAACTCGCTTCAGGTGGTCAAGCACAGACACAAGCATTCTTGAAGGGGGAATCGATATGAGTTACCTCCAACTGGCAACTTCGCTCATCTTCATTCTGATCCCTCTTGTCTTAGCGCGGACGTTACGGTTGGGTTTAGAGAAGGACATCATCATCGCAACCGTTCGATCGATTGTACAGCTGCTGATCATCGGTTATATTTTGACGTTCGTCTTTGAAAGCGGCAGTCCAATTTTCATGTTACTGATGATTCTGTTGATGATCGGTGCAGCGACACTGAACGTCATCCGTAAAGGGGACGGGATTCCCGGGATCCAGTGGATCATCTTGTTCACACTGATTGCGGTCGAAGCATTGACGATGGGCATTTTGCTTGGGTTACGAATCATTCCGTTCGAAGCCCAGCAAGTCATTCCGATCAGCGGGATGGTCATTGGGAACTGTATGATTTTGTCCTTGTTGTTTCTTAATAAGTTCAAGGACGAGGTCGAACGAAGCGACGAGGTCATCGAACTGATTCTTTCGCTTGGTGGAGATGCGAAGACAGCGATTGATACGAGCTTAAAAGGCGCGATCCGGACAAGTATGATTCCAACGATTGAAGCGCAAAAAACGATGGGCCTCGTCCAATTGCCAGGGATGATGAGTGGGTTGATCATCGGTGGCGCGGATCCAATGGAAGCGGTCCTTTATCAACTATTGATTCTATTCCTGATCTTGACGACGGCGGCGATGGCATCGGTCCTCGTTGGTTTTCTATCCTACCGTCGACTATTCAATGAAAAAGCACAATTCATCGGTTTGACCTTTAAGAAAAAAGATATGTAAGGAGCACGTTATGCAGACTTATCCGATTACAGAAGCCGACCTGCAACTGGTCGAACTAGCAACCGAAACGATTCAAAGCCGCTATGCTGACGATAAACATCACGTCGCAGCTGCGTTACGGACGAAAGATGGCGCGACGAAAGTGGGCGTTCACGTCGAAGCCTATATCGGACGAGTGACGGTGTGCGCGGAAGCCATCACAATCGGTTCCGCCATCACGGATGGATTGACAGATTTTGAAACGATCGTCGCAGTTCGACATCCCTATTCGGATGAGACGGACCGAACGATTCATGTCGTCAGTCCGTGCGGCATGTGTCGCGAATTGATTTCCGATTATGCACCGGACGCGTTTGTCCTCTTGAAGATCGACGATCAGTTGACGAAAGTGCGGATTGCAGACTTAATTCCACTTAAATATGTTCGTTCGTGATTATAAGAATGGAAAAAAATTCGTTGATTTAAAAAAGAAACGAAGGAACTATCATCGTCTGAGATGTGTAGTTTCTTCGTTTTTCTTTTTGTAGAACACTTAGTTTTGTAATTGAAAAAAGCTCAACATCGTTAATGTATTCTTTTCTTCTCATTATGGTTTCCTTCCTCTTTTTATGAATTATGAAGTAATATAAAAAAAGAAAGGTATAATTTAAAAATATAAAATTTGTAATTTTACTTAAAAATTTTACTTAAATCTAAATTTAAAAGGAGTGTTATCATTTGGCGACGATTAAAGATATTGCTAAAAAAGTAGGTTGTTCCATTTCGACAGTTTCACGAGTATTAAATAATGATTTAAGTTTATCGGTTGGTGATGAGACGCGAACGCGGATATTTGAGGTGGCTGAAGAGCTTGGTTACAAAAAAAAGACGATGAAATCACTCGTTAAAAATATTGCTTTTTTGTATTGGTTGACAGATAAAGAGGAGCTTGAAGATATTTATTTTCACACGATGCGAATTGCGATCGAGAGATTGGCTAGGGAGAATAACATGGAGTTAACGACCTACAAAGTAGCGGATGGGATTGAAAAGATTCCGCTAAACATCGAGGGATTTATTGCAGTGGGTTCTTTTATGGATCGAGAACTGGAATATTTAAGAGAGTTGACGACTAATGGAGTCTTCATAGATTCGACACCAGATGCTGAACACTATGATTCGGTGCGTCCAGACCTTGACCAAATCACACGAAAGACAATAGAAGTTCTGAAGCAGCAGGGACATAAAGAAATTGGATTTATCGGTGGAACTTTTCAGAATGCTGATACAAATGTAGAAGAAATGGATGGGCGGGAACGTGCTTTTCGTAAGTATATGCAGCAAGAAGGAATGCTAAATGAGACATTTATCTTCTGTCATCATGGTTTTTCAGTTGATAATGGCTATTTTTTAATGAGTCAAGCGATTGAACGCCTTGGTGAAAATATGCCAACCGCTTTTTTTGTAGCGGCAGATCCAATCGCCGTCGGCTGTCTGCAAGCACTTCACGAAAAACAAATTGATGTCCCGAACCGCGTCAGCCTGATCAGTGTGAATAATACGAGTATCGCGAAGTATGTTTCGCCTCCCTTGACGACTTTCAATATTGATATTGAAGAAATTTGTAAAAACGCGATTCACTTATTACTTGAACAAATCATTGAAAAACGAAAAGTAGTAAAAACATTGTATATAGGTTCTGAGTTAATTATGAGAAAGAGCACTATTTAATTTTAGTAAAATTTTTACTAAAATTATTTACTAAATCTTTTTAGAGTGTTATATTTTATTTGTTAAAGCGCTTTCATTTGTGTTTTACAATTCTCTAAGGAGGTTTGGTTTTTTTATGAAAAAACAATTAAAATATTCTGCTGTGCTTAGTGGTTTTGTATTGAGTATGTCGTTAGCTGCGTGTGGTCCGCAAGATGAAGCAAAAAATACAGAGACTCAAAATGGAAAAATCAAATTGATTGTTTGGGAAGATATCGAAAAAAGCGAAGGAATCAAGTCTGCTGTGAAACGATTTGAAAAAGAGAATGATGTTAACATCAAAGTTGTTGAAAAACCGTACGCAAAACAAATTGAAGATCTCCGGTTGGACGGACCTGCCGGAACAGGTCCCGATTTATTGACGATGCCTGGAGACCAAATCGGAACGGCAGTAACGGAAGGAATCATAAAAGAAATAAAGGTTCCGAAAAACGTCCAGTCTCAATATACGGATGTTGCACTTGATTCACAAATCGTCAAGGGCAAAATCTACGGCGTGCCTAAAGCTGTGGAGACGACGATTCTATATTACAACAAGAAATTAGTCTCAGATAAAGCGTTACCTAAAACGATAGAAGATTGGTATACATTGTCGAAAAAGATGAAAACTGAAAAGTCGTTCGGTTTTTTAGCATTGTTTGACCAAGTTTATTATGCGCAGAGTGTCATGAGTGGATATGGCAGTTACATATTCAAGCGTTCGGAAAGTGGAGTATACGACACAAAAGACATCGGTTTAGCGAATGCTGGCGCAATCGAAGGAGCAAACCACATTCAAAAATTCTACAAGGAGAAGCTGTTTCCGTCGGGAATTATTGGTGAACAAGGGATTAACGTTTTGGAATCACTGTTTATGGAAGGAAAGGCAGCAGCTATCATCTCTGGTCCATGGAATGTTGGACCATTTGAGAAAGCGGGCATCGATTTTGGGGTCGCCAAACTTCCTGAGCTTGAAAATGGGAAAAATATGAGTTCATTTTTAGGTGTAAAAAGTTATAACGTTAGTAGCTATTCAAAACACGCAGAGCTTACTGAAAAATTAGCGCTCTATTTAACGAACGAAGAAAATTCAAAAAAACGCTTCGAAATCACAAAAGAAGTACCTGCCATCAGTGCATTAGCGAATGATCCGATTGTTACAAAAAGTCCAGCAGCTCAAGCCGTGGCAGAACAATCAAAATTTGCTGAGTTGACACCAAATATCCCAGAAATGAATGAAGTTTGGAAACCAGTCGATGCAGCCCTTCAAACTATCGCAACAGGAAAAGCTGAACCGAAACAAGCGATGACTCAAGCCGTTGATACCATTGAAGGACAAATTAAAGCGAAGCACAGCTCAAAATGAGAAGGATGACTCCGATCCGTCGGTTAGCCCATTGATGCAGTCTGTTGCTAAATAATTTGTGAAGAGGTGAAAGGCGTGCAACATCGTAGAATAGGTATGCTTTTGTCAGTGATTCCCGGACTCGGGCAATTGTATCATCGTCAGTGGATTAAAGGCGTGTTGTTATTTACGGTAAGTATTGCATTTTTAATTGCGTTCGCTGACTTGTTGAATATGGGGTTGTGGGGTATCGTGACGCTTGGTACGGAAGTGCCGCGAGACAACTCTATATTCTTACTAGCACAAGGTATCATCGCTATTATTGTATTGATGTTCGGTCTTGCCCTATATTTTTATAATCTTCGAGATGCATATCGAACAGGACAAAAAAGAGACGATGGATTACATATAAGTTCATTCAAATCAGATTACTTGAACCTGATTGGACAAGGATACCCTTATTTAGTAAGTAGTCCAGCATTGTTTCTCTTGATTTTTGCGGTTATTTTTCCGATTTTATTTAGTTTTGCGTTAGCTTTTACGAACTACGATCTTTATCATTCTCCACCAGCAAAATTAGCTGATTGGGTCGGTTTTTCTACATTTCTTCAAATATTCACAGTCGATATATGGCGATCGACATTCTTTGATGTGTTGTCATGGACGATTGTTTGGACATTAGTCGCATCGACCTTACAAATTTCAGTCGGGATATTTTTAGCGGTTCTTGTCAACCAGAAAGAAGTTCGTTTTAAAAAAGTCATTCGAACAATATTCGTCCTTCCTTGGGCAGTTCCAGGATTCGTGACGATTCTAGTATTCGCGGGACTATTCAATGATAGTTTTGGTTCAATTAACAACGATGTCCTCGCATTTTTTGGCATCGACGCCATACCTTGGCTGACGAACGAAAAGTGGACAAGGGTAGCACTCGTATTCATGCAAGGGTGGTTAGGCTTTCCCTATGTGTTTCTTGTCACGACAGGAGTCTTGCAATCGATTCCTGAAGATTTATATGAAGCGGCGACAATCGATGGCGCTTCATTCTTTGCAAAATTCCGCTTCATCACGATGCCGATGGTATTACTTGCGATGTCGCCAATCATCATTACGCAGTTTACATTTAATTTCAACAACTTCAATATCATTTATCTGTTCAATGGTGGTGGTCCGTCTGTACCTGGATCAAATGCAGGAGGGACCGATATTCTAGTATCTTGGATTTACAAATTGACGATGCAATCAGGTCAATATGCACTAGCCGCGGCTTTAACGATTTTACTATCGATTTTTGTCATTACGATTGCGCTTTGGCAGTTTAGACGAACAAATTCGTTTAAGGAAGGAGCGTGACGCTAGTGTCGAATATAAAAAGACTACGTTTCATTCGTATGACGATCACCTATGTCATTTTGTTAGTCGTATCGCTCGCCATCTTTTATCCACTCCTATGGACGATTGGTGCGAGTTTTAATCCAGGAAATAGTTTGGTCAGTACATCGCTCATTCCGAAAAATCCTACACTTGATCACTACCGCGAATTATTTGCTGGAAAAGAAAGTCTTCAATATAGTCAGTGGTACATGAACTCATTGAAAATCAGTTTGTTTACGATGATTGGAACTGTCATTAGTGTCTCTTTCACTGCATATGCTTTTTCGCGTTTTCGTTTCAAAGGACGTAATCAAGCATTGACTTTATTTTTGTTACTTCAAATGATTCCTCAATTTTCGGCTTTAATCGCGTTGTTCGTGCTAGCGCAAATTCTAGGGATGATGAACAGCCATTGGTTGTTAATTTTATTGTACATAGGCGGGCAAATTCCGATGAATACGTACTTGATGAAGGGTTATATGGACTCAATTCCATTAGACTTAGATGAAAGTGCAAAGTTGGATGGTGCAAGTAATACAAGAATATTCCTTCAAATCATCATGCCATTATGTCGACCAATGTTAGCGGTCATTGCGATGAATGGGTTCACCGGACCACTTGGAGACTTTGTTTTGGCATCGACGATACTTCGAACGCAAGAATCCTATACGTTACCCATCGGTCTATTTAACTTAGTGAATGAAGCGATGGGAGCAAGTTATACGACATTTGCAGCAGGTGCGATTTTGATTAGTATTCCGATCGCTGTCGTCTTCGTTCTGCTCCAGAAGCATTTCGTAGCCGGTTTGACGGCTGGTGGAACAAAAGGGTAATAGATAGAAATCAGTTTTTTTAGGAGAGGAATATCTATGGAGAAATCAGGTAAATCTTATGTAACGTCTGCTAGGCGAATGCTCCATGGTGGAGACTATAACCCGGATCAATGGTTGGATGTTCCGCATGTCTTACGCCAAGATATCGAATTGATGCGTCTCGCTCATACGAATACGTACTCCATCGGCATTTTTGCCTGGAGTGCATTAGAGCCGGAAGAGGGGGTTTACACGTTCGAGTGGTTGGATCGAATCATAGATGACATTCATCAAAATGGTGGAAATGTAATTTTAGCGACACCGAGTGGAGCAAGGCCCGCATGGTTATCGCAAGCATATCCTGAAGTATTGCGCGTCGATGAACGACGGGTTCGACAGCTTCATGGCGGACGTCATAATCATTGTTTCAGTTCGCGTGTTTATCGGCAAAAAACGCAACACATCAATCGACTATTGGCGAATCGTTATGGGAAACATCCGGCATTATTGATGTGGCATATCTCGAATGAATACGGGGGAGAGTGTCATTGTGATCAATGCCAATCCGCTTTTCGTGTCTGGTTACAAGAAAAATATAAAACACTTGATCGGCTGAATGCTGCTTGGTGGGGAGCATTTTGGAGCCATACGTTCAACGCATGGTCGCAGATTGAATCGCCGTCGCCAATCGGCGAAAGCATGGTCCACGGCTTAAATTTAGATTGGCGTCGTTTTATCACGGATCAAACCATTAATTTCTATCAAAATGAAATTCAGCCATTACGCGAAGTGACTCCGAATATACCGGTGACTACCAATTTCATGGCAGATACGGATGACTTGATTCCCTTCCAGTCGCTTGATTATAGTCAGTTCGCGAAATATGTTGATGTCGTGAGCTGGGATGCGTATCCAGCTTGGCATAACGACAGGGAGTCAACGAGTCGTTTGGCGATGAAGGTCGGATTTATTAACGATCTATTTCGTAATCTAAAACAACAACCGTTCTTGTTAATGGAATCGACGCCGAGTGCCGTTAATTGGCATCCTGTCAATAAAGCTAAACGACCAGGAATGCATTTGTTATCTTCGATGCAAATGATTGCCCATGGTTCGGATAGCGTACTTTACTTCCAGTGGCGTAAATCTCGAGGGTCATCTGAAAAATTTCATGGGGCAGTCGTCGATCATGATGGAAGTTCTGAAAATCGTGTCTTTCAAGAAGTTGCAGAAGTCGGTCGTTTGTTAGAACAATTAGATGAAGTCGTTGGTACACATCGTCCAGCCGAAGTTGCGATTTTATACGACTGGGAGAACAACTGGGCATTTGACGATGCGCAAGGATTTTCGAATGACACGAAGCGTTATCCCCAAACACTCCAAGAACATTACCGGGCGTTTTACGAGCGTGATATTCCGATAGATGTCATTACAAAAGAACAAGATTTTGATGGTTACAAACTGTTGATCGTTCCGATGCTTTATTTAGTCAGTCAAGAGACAATCGAACGGTTAAATCGATTCGTCGCGCAAGGTGGGACTCTCATATCGACGTATTTGACCGGGCTAGTTGATGAATCTGACTTAACTTATTTTGGTGGATGGCCAAGTGAGTTAAAAACGATGTTCGGAATCGAGCCAGTTGAAAACGATACGCTATACCCAATGGATAAAAATGGAGTGAAGTTCCGCGATAAGACATATGAACTAAAGGATTATGCGACAGTCTTGAAAGTAGTGACAGCTGAAACAGTTGGAGTTTATACAGAAGACTTTTATGCTGAGACAGCGGCAGTGACGCGGAATAATCACGGAGAGGGCGTCGCTTGGTACATTGGTGGAAGGTTGGAGGAGCGATTCCAAAACGATTTTTATGCAGAAATCATCTCTTCGTTGAATTTGCTATCGCCTCTTCAGATTGAACATCCAGAAGGTGTCTCGGTGCAGGTGAGAATCGATGCGTCGTCTATCTACGGATTTATCATGAATTTTTCGGAAGAAGTCAAAGCGATTGAACTGAAAAATCCAGTCGAAGAATACTTGACGAAAGAACGACTCATCGGAACTATGTTACTACAACCGTACGAAGTAAGAATTGTGAAGTGTAGCACCGAAAAATAACGTCGTCAGAAAATATGTAGAAAGTATAGGGTGGAACGGATTTTGCAAAATATTCTCAGAAACCGAGGCTGAGATGATGTAAATCGGTAACAGTACTGAAAAACGCAGGATCTCCTTATCAAATGATAGGGAGGTCCTTTCGTATTTATGAGGTAAAAGTCGATTAGCTTAGATGGGGCTCGATTTGATTCCCAGTTAATCAAACTCCCAACTGCCTTGGACAATCAAGGTATTGCAGTGTTCATTCTCCCTTATTTCGAGTAATCCCTGTTCAATCCGATTGCAGGTTTGTCCATTTAGAACCATATAATGGACGTCCTCGATTATATTCTCGACAAAACCGATTGTCACAATTGGATTTTCATCCGTATCCTGAGTGAAGTATAGATTGTCCTGGTGCATACACAGTGTCATCTCGGTTCCATTCAAATTCAAAAAATGTGTTCGCTGTGACGGGAACCCCGCTATCCTTAAGATTTGTCATCCCAAATCCATTGGAGTAGACGACTTCCTGATCTTTGACGCTCGCTAGCGAAAATCCAGAGATCGATTGAGAAATAGCTTGTTCTTGAATAGAGTGATCTAACGTGCAAATCATCTATTCACTTACTTTCTAATTTGTATGTTTGCCTTTTCCTTATTAGGACTAGCTCGTTCAAATGAGTACAATTCCTTTTATTCCCATGATAATTTGCGTATAACAGCTTTTATGTATTTACTTCTAAAAAATACTTATATTGGTTATTATAATAATATCATGTTGCTGGAGGGATCTTGGTGGACAGTTTATTAGAAATAGAACGATTATCAAAAACCTATACGCGGGGAACAGAAACGGTCGAGGCATTAAAACAAATCTCCTTCACGTTAGAAGAAGGTGGTTTCATCGCCATCATGGGAACAAGTGGCTCCGGAAAAAGTACACTATTGAATATAGTAGGGGCACTTGACACACCAACTAGTGGAACGTTGACGCTAAAGGGAAAACGACAACGCGATATCTTCACTGAACCTGTTGCGACACTGTATCGTCAGCAGCACATCGGTTTTATCTTTCAATCGTTTCACCTGCTTGATGATTTGACGGTCCATGAGAATATCGCCTTACCGTTGATGTTGAAGGGGATGGATGACAAAACGATCAACCAAGAGGTAGAGATTTGGCTCAAACGAGTCGGACTGACGAAGTGGAACAATCATCGACCGCAAGAGCTGTCGGGTGGACAACAACAACGTGTCGCGATCGCACGTGCCTTGATCAGTCGACCACCGATCATCTTAGCGGATGAGCCGACGGGGAACCTCGATTTCAAGACATCTGCTGAAATCATGCAGTTGCTTCAAGAACTCAATCGCGAACAACAAACGAGCATCCTGCTTGTGACCCATGATGCGACCGTAGCGGCTCATGCGAAACGTGTGCTGTATTTCCATGACGGACAGATCGTCGCCGATCAGCTGTCGACCGGAGACGTGGCACCGATCTTAGAAACATACGAGCAGTTCGTGGGGGCTGTATGAAACGACAACATCTCTTCCGTCTTTCTCACCGACTGTACCGTAAAAGTCCGATGATTCTATTGACCTCAATCGGAAGCGTCATGATTTCGATTGGTCTCGTCTTAACGATGGTCATTTTTTTACTACATAATCAAGCCGCAATCGAAGCGGATCGTGAACAAAGATACGGTCAAGTCGATCTGACGGTCAAATATACACCTGAAGATGAGCAGGCGGATCAGTCCGTGTTTGAGCAACTTAAAAAGGATCACGATGTCTTGGACGCAGAGTCGATCTTACAGACGACAGCGCGCGTCGCTGGTCAAACGATGGCCGACGTGGAAACGATGGGAGTTCATTCGGATGCCCTGGCGAAAAGTCGGTATCATTTCACGAACGATTTGAAACAGGGAGAAGCGATCGTGTCAGCTCGACTCGCGACGTCGCTTGATCGTAGTGTCGGACAAACGCTTCGCGTTGGAGAAGCGACGTATCGAATCCGTGAGATTTTACCAAATACAAAAACATCTGAAGCTTCGCACGATCAAGTCTTGCTTTCGTATGCTGATCTGAAAAAGAACCATCCAATCGAAACGAAAGCCGTCTTGCTCAATCTAAAAAAAGAGGTGGATTTCGTCCACTATGCCGATACACTCGTCAAAGCGAATCCGAAGCTCCGGGTTGAACTTGCGGAGGGGCAAGCGCTCTCACCGGCGCTGAACGGCTACATCGGAATCTTGTCAGTACTGATCCTTGTCGTCTCCGGCTTCATCTTGATGGCGAACTTCGACTTGTATTTACGCAAACATGCTGTCCAATTTGCGATCATGCGGACGCTTGGAGCGACAACACGACAACTGTTCCAGCTGTTCTTCGTTCAATCTGGGTTGATTGTCTTAGCCGGAATGATGCTTACGATTCTAGGCAGTATTTGCTTACCGTTACTTGGTCAACTCGTATGGCCGACAGAGGGTAAAATGATCGTCTCCCTCATGATTGATCAGGGAGCGTTCTTGATGCTCATCACGTTAGGTAGTGCCTTGTTAATTCTGCTGTTGCTCGCGAGTACGGCTTATCGAAAACGAGATGTGTTACCACTCCACGTTTTGCGAGAAAATCTGAAAACGGCGTCACGACCGACCCGGCGAAAACGTCTCGTCCTTGCTAGTAGTGGATTGACCGGCAGCTTAGTATTATTCGCTGAAGTGATTGCCAGTACGGGTGGGTCACGGGCGATCGCCTGGCTTGGTGCGACCGTCGCTTTTTTACTGACGATGTATCTCGCGACGCCGCTCCTCTTGAAAGGAGTGCTCCATCGAGCGGAACCGATCGTTCGTCGGTTAGCGGGACCGACGAGTTTCGTCGCCTTCCGGGGCGTGTTGCCGCAACTTCGGAAAAATGCCTGGTTGATGCTGATCGTTCAAGTCTTAATGATCATCGTCGTCATCGGATCGACGTTCCTTGAGACGGTGCAACAAAACGAGCGGAAGTACATCATCAGCCAATATCCGACGGAGGTCGTCTTAAAGAGTCGTTTAGATGAAGGATCGCAAGGAGACCCGCTACAATTGATTCGACGGATTGAAACCGAGTTACCTGGCGCAAAAGCGACCTTCCTATCGTCTCGAAGCTCCTTTGAATACCAGTTGCTTCAGGAAGATGTCTCAATCGAGTACGAAGTGACGGACTATCGTCGTCTTGACGTCTTAGAGGGAGAACAGACGAGTGACACAGACGGAATCATCATCTCACGTACCTTCGCTAAAAAACATAGTCTCCAAAAAGGCGATACGTTGCCGCTCGGCCGATGGGATGGGGAACAAGAGCGAAGCGTTTCGCTCGGTCAATTCCGAATCGTTGGAATCGAAAAGAAGATAGCACCAGACATCCTCGTGGATTGGCGGAATGAGGAGCTACGGCAACCAAGCGATCACATCTTGAATGTCTTTATCGACGTTCCATCCGAGTTAAAGAAGGCGCAAGTGACAAAAAAATTATCAGAGATCACGCAAAGTTATCCGACATTGCAAATGAATCGACTATCTGACGCGCTTCATGATGCGGAGCAACAAACGACGGAACGTTGGTTCGTCTTCATCATTGCGCTTGTCGTCATGAGTGGATCCGTCTGGTTCGGACTTGCAAACGCCTTACTCAGTTTCGTGAGTGGAAAACGAGGCGAGTATGCCTTGCTACGAACGATTGCGCTGACTCGAAACAGGCTGCGTCAATTGACACTCATTCAAATGCTCTTGTTCATTGGGAGCGGCATCATCTTTGGACTGATCAGTGGTCTTGGTGCGACAATCTTCGTGACACGGATTGATGATACAGGATCATTCTATCTCAACGTCCCGACGATTGCTGGAACTATTGCCGGTTTGGTGGTGCTTGTCCTAGCCATCGCTTGGTTCGTCACCCGACGGAAGCAGGAAAACCTCGTTCACGAATTGAAACAGTAAGTATGGGCAAGTGAACCGGGGGGATCGAATTGCGAAAAACGATCGGGGCGATTTTATTACTTGTAGTGATTGGCGGTGTTGGTTGGTGGATGATCGCAGATGAACGGGATGCAACCTATGAGCAGATTGTTGAAGTGCAAGTCGTTCGGCACGTGACGAAGCAGTTCGGGCGCGACAATATCGCGTCAGTCAAACCTTATTTCGTAGCGTCCGAATCATCAAAATCACGACGTCACCAGATTGCCGTTCAATTGAAATCGGCACCGACTGGAGAATACCGGATGTACCGCGTATTTCAGAATAAGGTCGAATACATTGGTCGATCACGAACCGTTCGATCAGATTAAACAGGTACGTTGAATCAGTTGGGGGATTTAAATGAAAACGAAAGCCGAACGTATCGCGTTCATTCAAGAAGAAAAACGTCAACTCGCTAAACCACGTTTGTACAGCTCGTTACTGTACGGCTTTAGCATCCTGTTGTTCGTCGCCAATCGGGACATGTACTGGCCACTATTTTTATTATTTGTAGCACTAGTCTGGATTGCGCGGATCCACTCGCAAGAAGTCGAACGTGATATGGCTTTAACGATAGAACCACAGATGAAGAAAATCATTCAATGGCAGTATGTAACGGATTTTCTGTTCGTCATCTTAATGGGATTATTCTTTCCAATACTAATCGTATTCGATTTACCATTTTTCCTAAGTTTTGCCGTCTACGTCGTGTTTGCTATCGCTTTGCTCGTATCCGATATGCTACTTGAACGTAATGGAAAGCGGCTCGATGTCGAGCATCCGACAAAGAAGGAATTGCGGACGTATCCGAAGACGTGGAAAAAGATTTAATTCGTGGAGCCGGTCGTTGAACCGGCTCCTTTTTGAGCATTCCGGTCGCTTCAGCGTGCGAGACTGCCGTATGATGAAAGGGCACATGAATAAGGAGGTCCTCGTATGCTTGCAATCATCATTGGATTTATCATCGGTTTGCTCGTACCGGTTCAAACGAGTGTCAATACGCGATTGCGGGGCGTCGTCGGTTCGCCATTCCTCGCTTCGCTGATTTCCTTTTCGATTGGCTCATTATTCTTATTGATTCTTGTGTTGCTGGTCGACGGGAACCTCACAGGTCTCACAGCTGCTGCCGATGAACCGTACTGGATCTGGGCTGGAGGGGTACTCGGTGTCATCTATTTGACCGGGAACATCTTGTTGTTTCCGCGACTCGGAGGCGTCCAAACGGTCATCATGCCGATTTTTGGTCAGGTCATCATGGGACTGTTGATTGATCATTTCGGATTGTTTGAAGCGAACGTCACGACACTTTCGTTAACGCGGATCATCGGTGCAACGCTTGTGTTACTCGGTGTCGTCGGAACGGTCGCGCTCGGTGACTATTTAGCACGGCGCCACAAGCAACAGATGGCATCAACAGAAAAATCGTTGTTTCTCTGGCGTGTGTTCGGGATTCTGACTGGTACGTTGGGTGCTGCTCAAACGGCTATCAATGGTCATCTTGGAAGTGTTCTCGGTTCAGCTGTGAAAGGTGCCTTGATTTCGTTCGTCATCGGAACGGTTACCTTACTGCTGCTAAATCTGATCCTACGAACAAAGTGGCAAATGGATCGCACCCAACCACTTCCCGCATGGATTTGGATTGGGGGATTGATTGGTGCATTATTCGTTGCCGGCAATGCCTTCATCGTTCCGCTCGTCGGTACAGGTCTCGCTGTCGTGATCGTCACGATTGGTTTACTGACTGGCAGTCTGTTGATTGATCGTTTCGGTTGGTTCGGTGCAAAGAAACAACCGGTCACAGGTGTGCAAATCGTCAGCTTGCTCATCATGCTTGGTGGTATCGTATTGATTCGGCTGTAAATCAAAGACATCTGCAATCCGTCGGTTGCAGATGTCTATTTTTATGTTGTTAAATGGAAATATGAGGTAAAATGAAAGGGTGATAAGGAGGAATAAGATGAGACGTATCATACAACATACATACGGAGAGGCTAACGTGCTTCAACAAGATGAATGTTTGGATCCAGTACTTAACCCTGGAGAGGTCTTGATTCGAGTTGCTTGGGCGGGTGTGAATTTTGCTGATATAAAACAACGCCGAGGAGGAAAAGCAACGGGTACATTTCCGGTCGTACTTGGTTTAGACGTAACCGGCATTGTAATAGCTTCTAACCCAAATTCGGCATTTCAAATAGGCGATCGTGTCATGGCATTTGCAAAAACCGGATCATATGCCGAAATCGTTCGAGCGGACGAGCGACTCGTATATCGAGTCCCACTATCGATCTCGTTGCGGGAAGCAATCTTATTTACTACAGTAGGAATTCTGAGCGAGATGTTATTGACTGAAATTGGTCAAGTGAAGCCGACGGACACAATCATTATTCATAGTGCAGCAGGTGGAGTAGGCACTGCATTGATTCAGCTTGCGTTACATAGAGGTGTGAAGCAACTCATCGCAACAGTAGGAAATCTTGAGAAAATAAAATACGTACAATCGTTTGGTGTGGAACATGTATTCACATATGATGATTTTGCCGAAAACGTCCTTTTGTTGACGAATGGGAAGGGAGCAGATGTCATTTTTGATTCTGTCGCAGGTCACGTAACGCGAAAAAGTCTTGATTGTCTCGCTAATTACGGGACACTCGTACAATTTGGTAACAGTAGCGGATCAGCAGGTGAACTCTCGACGACTGATGTCCATGCCAGTTGCCGGACGATTCGTGGATTTAGCCTTGGAACGACGCGTCAATTGGATCCAAATCGGATTAAACGGGCTGCATCCCATATCCTGCTTCTACTCGAAAATAAGAAATTGAAGATGCCGATGATTCACGAGTTTCAACTATCAGAAGTGCAAGAGGCACATCAGTTGATGGAATCCCGACAGTATCAAGGGAAAATAGTTCTACGAATCGGAGGAGATGAGTGTGGATCATAAAGAAATTGAACAGCGATTACGAAACGATCATGAGTTACAAGAGATGCTAGCGTTGGTAGCGACACTCCACTTGCCTGATTGGTGGATCTGTGCCGGTGTCTTACGTTCGAAAATTTGGAACGTCGAACGACAGGCGACATCGGACATCGATATCGTCTATTTCGATCCTATTGATCTTTCGGAAGCCACGGAAAAACGTCATGAAGAACAGTTACGAAAATTATTGGATTTGCCGTGGTCTGTTAAAAATCAAACGCGAATGCATCTCGTCAATGGATTACCACCTTATCAGTCCGCAAAGGATGCGATTTCACAGTTTCCTGAGACCGTCACAGCAATCGGCGTGACGAGACGACCAGACTTTGAACTTTACCTTCCATATGGAGCAGATGACTTTACAGATCGAATTATTCGCCCGACACCATCTTTTCAAACCGGCACCGCGCGTCATTCGATTTTTCAGCGACGGGTGATCGAAAAAGGATGGCAAGACGATCCAGGTCTACATATATGTACATGAGATAAGAAGGAGCTTATGCGATGAAAAGAATCAGTTATAAAAAAACAATACCGCTCATACTATTGGGACTCCTCTGTATCAGCGGTTGCGCGCCAGAAAAAAATATCGAAGTGAAGGAAAAGATTCACGTTGATGGTACAAGTGTGTTTGACAGCGGGTCCTATCCGACTGCTGTAGAGACGGCCGAGCATCAGTTTAAATATGACTTGAGTGACAAGTCCACCTATACGTTAAAGCAAGACGATTTCCGAGTGGACGCGCGATTCGATGACTATAATTTACTGCTAGCAAGCGTCATCGATGGACGATATGATTCGCTAATGATTTATGAAAAGAAGTCGAACTGGATGTTAAGCAGTTCGATGGATCTCATTCGGGATCAATCCACGAAAGGCGAGTCGATCGAAGGGAGTCTAGCGTGGGAAGGAAACAAGAAAAAAATGACGACGAAAATTGTCACGAATCGTCATTACACGATGATCGAGACACGACTGAAAAGTGAGCGTATTCCAGCTCGATTCGGAGAACGAACGCGCACTATCAACGGGTTGAAAGTACATATTCAAAAGCAAGGGAAACAGCTTAATCTTGCCTATCAAAACGGGACCTCCGTCATCTGGCTCATCAGTGATCGACCAGAAAAAGTTCTGCTTCGACTCATCACGGCATTTCCAGACAGTCCGATTTCGGAGCTATCCGATGACTTTTAGATCCGCCACGGTGGATCTTTTTTTTAGGACCCAGTTGGAAATTGTACATGGTTGAGGTCGAGGGGCGTTTATCTGTGAAGCATAGCGGGAATCTTATTCATGCAATCATATGTTGAAAATAATGAAACGATCGATGGTCGTACAGGTGAGGTGAGTTGTTAATCGTAACGCATTCATAGAAAAGGAAGTGAGAACTTCATGCGATTCAGAAGGGAACATGTCAATGTCGTTGATCCGGCGCAAACGAAAAAGAGTGTCTATGCGACCGGAATCGGCAATGCGATGGAATGGTTTGATTTTGGGTTGTACTCCTACCTCGCCGTCATCATCAGTCAAAATTTCTTTAGTGGTGTAGAAAATGATGAACTGAAGCTGGTCTTTACGTTTGCGACGTTTGCGATCGCCTTTTTGATGCGACCACTCGGCGGATTGATCTTTGGACGAATGGGCGATCGTCTGGGACGAAAAGTCGTCTTGACGACGACGATCGTCATGATGGCATTTTCGACCTTGTTGATTGGTCTGCTGCCGACCTACGATCAAATCGGTGTCTGGGCACCGATTCTTTTACTGTTGGCAAGGATCTTGCAAGGCTTTTCGACTGGTGGTGAATATGCTGGTGCGATGGTCTATATCGCCGAGTCTTCACCCGATAAACACCGGAGCGCGTACGGTAGTGGTCTTGAAATTGGAACATTAGCTGGGTATATTCTTGCTTCCGTGTTAGCGACGATCTTGTTCGTCTCTCTATCAGACGATCAAATGTCATCTTGGGGATGGCGTATTCCCTTCATCTTAGGCGCACCACTCGGATTATTTGGTCTTTATCTTCGGCGACACTTGGATGAGTCACCGATTTTCGAGAATGAGATCGATGAGAGTGAACAGGAACAAGCGACGTTTCGGACGATCATCCAAGAACACCGGAAAGACATCATCGTCTGCTTTATCGCCGTTGCTTTCTATAACATCACGAACTATATGTTGTTATCCTATATGCCGTCTTATCTGGATGAAATCATCGGTCTACC
Source organism: Exiguobacterium sp. PHA03 (assembly GCF_041945985.1). Classification (NCBI taxonomy): domain Bacteria; kingdom Bacillati; phylum Bacillota; class Bacilli; order Caryophanales; genus Exiguobacterium; species Exiguobacterium sp. PHA03. Next base: position 949,826 of record NZ_JAUTYQ010000001.1, on the reverse strand, counting down.
GAGTGCAACGAGTACGATGTTAATCACCGGTGTCATGATCATCATGATTCCGCTCGCTTTCTCGTTCGGTCGCTTGAGCGATCGACGCGGCAATCGACGATTGGTACTGCTTGGATTGACGGGGTTAGCCTTAACATCGATCCTCTCATTCTTCCTGATCGGGCAAGACTGGTTGTTATTCGTCGGCATCGGGATCTTCATTATTGGTTTCTTTTTGTCAATTTTCGAGGGAACAATGCCAAGTCTGTTGCCAAGTATTTTTTATTCAGATGTGCGATACCGGACGCTTTCCGTTACCTTTAATATCGCAGTGTCGATCTTTGGTGGGACGACCCCACTCGTCTCGACCTGGCTTGTGCACACGACAGAAGATCCACTCGCTCCAGCCTATTACCTGACAGCCGTCAGCGTCATTGGCTTCATCACTTTCTTCTTTTTCTTTGAGAACACAGCAGGTAAGGCGCTCAAAGGATCACATCCGACGGTTGCTTCGGAAAAGGAAGTACATGAAGTCGCAAAAAATCCAGAAGATGCGCTGTGGTGGAAAGAAGATGACAAAAAAGAATGACGATAAAACGAACAGTCCCTTACTCGACGGAGTGAGGGACTGTTGCTTTTCATGAATTTGTGATGCAACGTTACGAACGTTTAGCGGACTGAAAGACATGTCTAAGAAAATCAGCAATCCGTTGCCACGCCTGAAGCGCCGCGTCGATGTCACCGTGGTGTGTAAAGGCATGAGCTTGACCGGCGAATTCCTGGTGCTCCACAGCGACACCTGCCGCTTGAAGACGTTTCGCATACTGCCGCGCTTCCTGCGCCAGCGAGTCGAGCTCCGCCGTCAGGACGAGCGTCTGCGGTAATGCTTCGAGTTGAGCCGCATAAAGTGGTGAAGCGAGATGATGGTACGCGTCTTCCGCGCGAGCGATGTACATCGCATTGAACTGACGTGCCAGTTCAGCTGGTATCGCTTCTTCGAAGAACGGTTTGTCCGCTGGGTCCGTCGCGAGATCGAGTGGAGGGTAGTCAAGGATTTGAGCGATGAGCGGAACCGGATGTGTCTGCTCGGCGTTCCATAACGATATGGCAGTCGCAAGATTCCCGCCGGCACTATGTCCCCCGATCGTAATGCGCGCCGCATCGAGATGTAGCGTCTCAGCATGTTGGAAAATCCATTGAACGACTTCGAAGGTGACGTGGACCGGAACAGGAAACGGATGCTCCGGTGCTAACGGGTACTCGACATTGAGAACATGACAGTTGGCGGTTTCAGCGAGAAACAGATTCCATGGTTCATCCATCTCTGGCGTTCCGGTGATGAAACCACCACCATGGAAACTGATGAATCCAGGTAACGGTTCTACTGCATCAATCGGTGAGTGGCGCAACACTCGGATATCTCCGACTGAAGTCGGCACTTGTAGCGTAGTCGTGGTCGCTTGCGGTGGATGAGGAGGTGTGACTTGAGGACGTTCCTCATCTGAGCGGATTTGTTTGGCAAGGTCAATCATCTCTTGGCGATTCATCGAATTCCTCCTTTAGGTCTATCTTCATCATACCGAACGGATTGGTGAATTTCTCTTCTGGATTCGTTTTCTCTAGTTGCAGGAAAAAGCAGCCAGAGTTTGATACACTTTTGAAAGAAACTAGAAATCGAAAGGATGGAACAGATGCCAACACTTTACATTACGCGTCATGGCGAGACGGAATGGAACTTAGAAAAACGAATGCAAGGCTGGGAAGACTCTCCCTTGACAGCAAAGGGCAGACAGAATGCGCGGGACCTTGGTCACCGCTTACGTGAAATTCATCTGGATCATCTCTATATCAGTCCGATTGGTCGCGTCCGAGAAACAGTTCGAATGATGGATCTTGATCCAGCGATTCCGGTCACCATCGACGATCGATTGCGTGAAATGCACATGGGAACCTGGGAAGGACGGACGGCGGCGGAAATTGAAGTCGCGCATCCGCTTGCTCATGCTGCATTTTGGCAAACGCCGCATACCTACATACCGGAGAGTGGAGAATCCTTTGACGCGGTCCGCGAGCGCATCCTATCGTTTTTGGAACGACTGGCAGACCATGAAGAAGACGAAAACGTCTTAATCGTCACCCACGGCATCTTCCTTAACATCTTGCTGACATATCTTCAACGTAAGCCGTTCGCGACATTATGGGATCCGCCGTTCATTCATGGAACGAGTTTGACGATCGTCGAATACAGGGATGGGGAAGCCGTGATTCGATTAGAAGCTGACATGTCGCATGTCATAGCGGACTAAAAAAACGGCGGACTTTTTCTCGGTCCGCCGTTCTCCTTATCGTGATTTCGTCAAATAGATCAAAATTGCGCCTTCTTGTTTTCTGACCTTTAGGTGAGGAGAGGATAACGTGTCGATCGAGCGACCGATGATCGATTCTCCTGTCGTATAGCGTTTGAGGAGTAAGGGATAGAACAAAGCATTCGTCTGTTTCTGATCATTGAATTGACCGCTGTCAGTCTGGACGTTTTGAGGTAAGGTATAGACCGTTTTCGTCTCAGGAATACCATTCTTCGTATCAAGCGAATAGGTGAAGGCATGCGAATCGTTGAGCAGGTTCAAATCATACGTCAATTGGAACGGTGTGCGATCATATGTACCGGCAGGAATCGATTTGTCGATCAGCACCTTTGGTGGTTCTGTATCTTCAAATTGGACCGCTTTGAGCTGGAGCGGGCGATCGAGTGCACCAGTTAAGAAAAATGTCCGCTGTTGCTGCGACTCGTCCTTTGCGGTAGAAGGTGTGATCGAAAAGTACGACTTCTTGATCTTGACGGTCTCTTTAGGAAGGACGGTTGCTTCCGTTGTGCAACCAGCAAGCAAGAAGGGAAGGGTGAATAAGAGCGCGTATTTCATGACGTGATCCTCTTTTCCGTAGTCATAGTGAATCGAGAAAAAATAAAATATTCAAAAAATTAGAAATGATACCTAGATTATACCAACAATGTTCTTGCTAAATAAAGGAGGAAATCATGAAAGGCAAATGGTTATTAGCAACCGTCCTGCTCGTCGGTTGTGCCTCGACGGGGGAAGAGGCCGAATCGACGGCAAAATCGTTATACGTCGCACCGAACGGCAGTGATAAAAATACCGGCACGTTGAGGCATCCGTTTAAAACGATCCGACAGGCGACACTAAAAGCGACTGCGGGTACGACAGTCTACTTGCGAAAAGGAACGTATCACGAGAAGCTGAACGTTAGGCAAAGTGGAACGAAACAACATCCAATCGTCTTTCGGAATTATAAACAAGAACGAGTCGTCTTAAATGGGGAAAACATTAAAGATCGAGACGCAACCTTACCGATCATCCAGATCAAGGATCGGAAATACGTAACAATTCAAGGACTGAGGATCGAAGCCGTTCAGTCGAAACGAACGGACGCGACGCCAATCGGCATTTTGGTCACGGGATCAGGATCACACATCACGTTGAAGAACAATACGGTCCGCCACATCAAGACGCTCGCGAAAGATGGGAATGCACACGGCATCGCCGTCTACGGAACGGGAGCGATTCGTCACCTGACAATCACCGGTAACCGAGTCGAGCAGAATCGTCTCGGTTTCAGTGAAGCCCTCGTCTTAAACGGGAACGTCAAACATTTCCGGGTGACGAAGAACGTCGTACGGGATAACGACAACATCGGCATTGATTTGATCGGACACGAAGGGATTGCTCAGTCGAAAAAAGACGACTACGTCCGTGAGGGCGTCGTGTCGGAAAATCGTGTCTACCGGACGTCGAGCTACGGCAATCCTGCTTACGGGAAGGAATACAGCGCAGCCGGCATCTATGTCGATGGTGGGAAGAATTTGACGATTGAGAAGAATCTCGTCGAAGCGAGTGATATCGGGATTGAAGTGACGAGTGAACATGCCGGACGGTACGCAGAAGATGTCATCCTCCGCCAGAATGATGTACGGCAAAATGTCTACACCGGAATTGCGATCGGTGGGTATGACACGAAGCGAGGCGGTACAAAACGTGTCCGGATCGAGCAAAATCAGCTGATCGGGAATGATACGAAAGGGCTCGAGGGTGGTCAATTGCTCGTCCAGCACGATGTCCATGACAACACGATCATCGGGAACACATTCGACGGTTCGTTAAGTGTCGCCCATTACTTCAAGACGAGTTCGGGAAATCAGTTTGAAAAAAATACGTTCAAGCATACAAAACGTTTCATGTGGCGCGACGCCTCCTATAAAACGGAACAAAGCTTTCTGAAAGCGGTCCGAAAGGTGGAAGGAAGATGAAGTTATCGGAGCGCCTCCTCGCTTACTGGATCCGGATTCCGAGACGCTGGCGGCTTGCAGCATTGACCGCCTGTATGTTAACGATTTGGACGGTGGAAGGCGTTCGGTTTTTAACCAGTCCGGCGTTACGACTGCCGACCGTTACCGATGCAATCATCTGTCTCATTCCGGCGATTCTATTGTTCATGGTATGGAAAACAAAGCGTTCAAAATAACACCTGAATTAATCGATAATAACAAGGAATTCATTTAATCGTCCTCGAAATAGGGAGGGAACTTCAATTAGTAAGGAGGAAAAAAGATGACGAAACTAACGATTCAAGCTGTGATTGACCGTCCAGTCGAGACGGTGTGGGAGATCTGGAACGCACCGGAAGACATCAAACGCTGGAACGCAGCGTCTGATGATTGGCATACGACGGCGTCAACGAATGATTTGACGGTCGGTGGTCAATTCACGAATCGAATGGAAGCAAAAGACGGTAGCATGGGATTTGATTTCACGGGTACATACGAGACAATCGTTCCCTACGAACGCATTGCGTATGTCCTCGAGGATGGTCGTCAGGTGACGATCGACTTCTCTCGGAACGGGGAACAGACCGAAGTCGTCGAATCGTTTGATGCCGAAACAATCAACCCGCCTGAGATGCAACAAGCGGGTTGGCAGGCGATCCTTGATCGGTTCAAGGCGTATGCTGAGTCGAAGTAAATCGTTCGCTTCGTAACTTCCGACCACGGCGATCCGTCAGGGCAGGAATACCGCCGCTCTCATAGCGCCGGACCCAGTTATACAATTGTTGATACGACACATCATGCCGTCCGGCGATGCGTTGGTAGTCCTTTGCGGCCGCCAAACAATCGAGGACGGCATTCATGCGTTGTTCAAGAGTGTTGGTGGACATGGACGTTTTCCTCCTTATTGAATCGCCCTGGATTCGTCCATGGCATCAAACTAGTGCACATACAATCGATGGAAGCCATTGAATCAAAGAAAAATTGACGCGTCTCCTGTTGATTCGTTTTGACGATCAGTCGTTTTTCTAGCGTTGGTAAATGCACGAGAAACGAAATCTGACATTCCAAAGGCTGCGAGAGAATGGTAGTAGATCGTTTTTGCAAGTGGATCGTTGCTGAATTCGCAGTGATGTATAAGACGTGTCGATTCCATTCCTCTTCGTTGAAAAGTGAATCCATCATCGTGATAAATGCTTGACCGGAAATGAAGTTCATCGGACGACCTCCTTTCTTATAATGTGTATATCCTGCACATGTTTTTCGAAAACCTATATTTCAAATATTACAAAAAACCACCTCCAAAAGAGAGGTGGTTAACGTTATCCTGCTAGTTCAAGCATTTGGACGAACGCGACGTCCGGATCCGTCGTCTCGAATCGGTTCAACCAATCCTTAAAGTCGCCTTCGTACAAAATACGACCTTGATGAAGGAAGATGACATGGGCATCGGTATGCAATAGATCGTGTAATTGATGCGTCGAGAAGAGGCACGTTTGACCGTTTGCTGTCATCTGCTCGAAGCGTCGCATGATATGAAGCCGTGTAGCCGGGTCGACCCCGCTCGTCGGCTCGTCAAAGATGTAGAGCGAACGTGGTACTGTCGTCAATAGGGTGACGAACAACCATTTCTTTTCGCCAGCGGACATCTTACCGATTTTCATCTCCCACAGATGAGCGAATAAATCGAGCTCTCGTGGCTGTTTCAGATGACGCGTATAGGTTTCTTGTTTGCGATATGCTTTCAAACGAGCGAGCCGACCGACGAAGACGGCGACATCCTTGCCCTTTAATTCATCCGAGTAATAGATGAATTGCGTCAAATAGAGAATGTCCGAGATATCGGGTAAGTCCAGTTCTCCGGACGTGATCGGTAAGGCACCGGTCATGCAATCAAACAGTGTCGTTTTCCCGGCACCGTTCATCCCGATCAAGACGTTCAGTTTCCCGGGAACAAGCGAAAAGGAGACATCGTGTAACAGATCAGGTGATTTCGGATAGTTGAAGCGTACGTGTTGAACGTGCATCTGAATCCTCCTATCGGGTCAGTAATGACATGAGATTAAAACGTTTGACAGAGAATAGACCAAGTAACAGATAAACGACGAGTACGACGGTCAAGATAAGGAACGATGCTCCCGTAACGTGCTCAGAGACAGCGAGACCAAGTGTTTTCATGACATAAAAAGGATTCAAGTAACTGTACCAGCGATCCGGTTGGCTATTCGCGAACAAGAACAGAGGATACATGACGATGTTGAGCAATGTCGACATACTCGAAATCTTTGCCGGCAGCATCGTCAAAGCGATGCTCGCGAAGGCAAGCGGGATGCTGAGCACCAAGACGAGATAAGCGAGTAACAACGTCAAAGGTGAGAAGAAGCCGAACACAAGCATCAGAATCGTCGTAAAGACCGTTAAACTAACGGCTGCAAACACGAGCTGAACGAGAACGAGTGCGAGAATACAACCAATCTTACTACCGGAAATCATGATATACGTCTTCATCAAACCATGTTCCCGCATCCGGGCAAGTTGGAGACCGATGCCGTTGACATAAATCGAAAGTAAGATATAGCCCCAAAAGAGCGCGAGGAATGAGAGGAAACTGTTCTCGGTGAAGTCGAGTCGTGATCCGAAGACGAACGCGAGAATCAATGGGAAGATCAACGACCAAAAGACCGGAATCTTATCCGTCAGCATGATTTTTAAGTAAAGTATGAAGTAGCTAGGAATCGAATACATATGTGCCTCCCGTTCATAAAAATATGATGCTGTCTATTCTTATACGAATAAAATTGGATAAAAGTTCCTTAATAAGTGATTTGTTAATAAAAGTAAGCATATCAAAAACGCTTAAATATTGTAAACTGAAGCAAAGAACAGGAGGTGTCATGATGAAGTATCTCTTAACTTCCGATGGGATACAAAATGCATCGATTCATCAAGCGTTACTGGAGATGCTCGGAAAACCGATTGAAGAATGTCATGCCATTGCAATCACGACAGCGTCTTACGCACTAAAAAGGGGGATGGACCTCGCTGTCAACTTCATTCAAGGAAAAGATGAGGCACCAATGGTCGATGTAGGATGGAAGTCAGTCGGTCTGTTGGAATTATCAGCGGTCTCGGTAATTGATCCAGCAATTTGGCAACCAGCGGTCGAACAAGCGGATGTCATCCTCGTCAATGGTGGGGATCCGCTATTTCTCCATCACTGGTTCGTCGAATCGGGCTTTGATCGACTATTACCGCAACTGACCGGTGTTTATGTCGGGATGAGTGCCGGTAGCATGGTGCTCACTCCCCGTATCGGAACGGAGTTCGTCGAATGGCAAAAGACTCCGGAGCAATCGGACGCAACACTCGGTCTCGTTGATTTTTCGATCTTCCCGCATCTCGATCACCCGCAGTTACCAGACAATCACATGCAAGCAGCAAAAGAGTGGGCAAAGAGGCTGACGAATCCAGCGTACGCGATCGACGACGCGACAGCGATCCGTGTAATCGGTTCAAACGTCGAAGTGATATCTGAAGGAAATTGGGTCAAATTGCAATGACAACGATTTATTTCGTCCGACATTGTGAATCGGTCAAAACGGGGAGTGATCGTGAACGAGGTTTAACCGATGCAGGTCAACAGCAAGCGCAGAAACTAGTGGTGTTCTTTAGAACGATACCGATTGACGCCATTTATTCGAGTCCAATGCGACGGGCGATGAATTCCGTTCGTCTACTTGCGAATCAGAGGAACATGCAGGTCATAACGGTTCCATTTCAAGAGCGACTTTTTCAACTAATCGATGAACGATTAACGACTGAGAGACTCGAGAAAGTATTGAGACAGTCATTTTTAGACGCCGATTACTCTGAAGTTGGTGGAGAGTCGAATCGCATGGCACTTGATCGTGCTGTAGCAGCCATCGAAAAGCTCCATGACATGCATCCGAATCAACAAGTGGTTGTCGCGACACATGGACTTGTATTGGCGTTAGTTCTTGAAAAATATACTGGGCGAGCGGCGAACGAATGGTTAGATGCCATGTCGAGTCCAGCGATTCACAGGTTGACATTCGATGCCCTCAAGAAAGCGTCTCATGAACATCTATAGAAAGACGATTAAATTTGACCGCTGAAGATGAAACCGAGAAAGAGTAGTAGCAGCACGCCGAGCGGAATGGCACAGGCGAGACTGACATATTTAAGAATCCCGGGCTCGCGTCGTCTGAAAGCGACGATCCCAAGACCGATTCCGAACAGATAAATGGCAAGTCCGATCGGAATCGTAATCATCGAGTTTGGAGCGAATGGCCAGTTAATTGGTGGGAAAATCATATAGGCAATGAACAGACCAATCAGACTGAAAAAGATAGAAGCTTTAGCGTATGTCATGTGAGAACTCCTTTGAATGAGGTATATGAACAGGTATTCGGTTTTAAAACACGAATTCCTGCTTCATCCATAAAATTTCCAGTTTGTCTTTCGAATGAATGGGAGCTCTATCTAAAAGATAGTAACTTTTAGATAGGGGAGGGACTGATGCCAAAAGAAAACATGACCCGTTATGCGATTCTCGGACTCCTCGCCAGCGGATGTACGTCTGGTTATGAGATGAAACATACGATCGAAACGAGCTTGAACCACTTTTGGAAGATCAGCTTCGGACAAGTCTATCCGACGCTTAAACGGTTAGAGGCGGAAGGATTGATCGTTGAAGAGGTCACGGATGGGGAACGAAAACAATTCGCCGTGACGGAAAACGAAGATGCGGAGCTCGAGCGGTGGGTCGCTGAACCATCCGTTGATTTGCCAGTGCAACGAAATGACTTATTGTTGAAGCTCTATTTTGCCCGCTATGTTTCAAAAGACGTCACGATGCAGAAGATTCAGGATCATGCACGCTTGTTCGAAGAGCGGCTCGAGACGTTTCAAGCAATTGATGCGATGATTCCTTCCCATCCTGACTCGAATGACGCCGTTTTATTGGTTGCTGACGCTTGATTATGGCATTCGAAAAACACGGGCGTTACTCGACTGGTGTGACGCTTCCCTTGAGACCCTTGAAGGAGGAAATTGACATGAAACGGATCATTGCGACTCCGAACAAAGACGTCGTCGTGTTCATCATCGGGTTACGGATCAATCGCCTGCGCTCCGTCCGGCAATGGTTGCCGACGGTCCAAACGATGGGACCGATGCTGCAAGAGTGTTATGCGAACGATGTCGGACTGATTTCGCATGAGTCCCTTGTCGGCTGGCGGTCCGTGACGTTGATTCAATACTGGCGTTCAACAGAAGAGTTGATGGCATATGCCCATGGTTCGCGCCATTTGACGGCGTGGAAACGATTCAATCAGAAGCGGTCGGGATCTTTCACGAGACGTTCGAGGTCAACAATTATGAGTCGATGTATGTCAATCTTCCGACACGTGGTCTTGCGAAAGCACTTGGCGAGTCGGCGATCAAACCGCATCAAGAACAAACGAAAGGACGATTAGCCGAACGACAGTCGCAAGAGACGATCTGAATAGACAAAAGACGGGTGCCGAGGCATCCGTCTTTTTATGTAGTGACTGGCGTGGCGGGTTCGAGCAGCTCCCCACAGTTTTGACAAATATGATCGAGCGTTTTTGTACACGGTTCGCAAAACGTACAAGCATGTGAACATTGATAGACCGTCGTTTCAATCGTTTCTTGGCACCGGACACAGGTTGGTTCCATGCGTATCACCTCCTGTTACTAGTATAAGAAAAGCATTTTGATGAGCACAGTAGGAGAACATAGAAAAAGGCTATATTTCCCTTTGATTCCATGTTAATTTGAAGAAAGTGGTTTTAATTCGAAGGGAAGATGAAAAATGGACCAAATTGATCAACAGATTGTCCGGATTCTGCAAGACGATGCCCGGATTCCATGGTCGGAACTCGGACGTCAGATCGGATTATCGGCACCTGCCGTCATAGAACGGGTCCGAAAAATGGAGGACGCGGGGATCATCGAAGGATTCCGCGCTGTCATTAATCCAGAAGCACTAGCGCTAGGGTTACTCGCGATCGTCATGTTCGAAGAGACACGTTGCGCAGGCTTAATTGAATTTTGTAAAGGACATCCAGAAGTCGTCGAGTGCCACCGTCTGACAGGTAGCTATAACTTCATGGTCAAGTTGCAAACGACGTCTGTTGCAACTTTAGAACGTTTTCTCGATGACGCGTCTGTCTTTGGTAAACCATCGACTTGGATTCGATTGTCGACACCGGTTCCGTTCACGGGGTATACGATATGATGGAGGCGACACGTTTACGGATCGAACAACTGACGGGGGAGATCGAGGACGTGAAAAGCTCGATGAGCAAGGGGGAACTTTGACCGTATACCGAATCACAGCATGGTACGTCGGTGTCAGCGCTAGAGCAATCTATTCGATGACATACGGGATCCGAACGAGTGAGGGTGGAACGGGCTATTGCCTGGATTCGGGGCAAGGCTGGCTGAGCGGTTGTCTCTGTCCGCATTTAAATTAAGAAAGAAGGGCAGCTCGTTTTCAGGAACATTTGTCTCAAATAGATAATGCAATCGGTTTACCTGACGATACGGCGTATATTCAATCTGAGACCGATCACTCTCGATTAGGAGAAGGGCACGTGCTTTGTTTTAAATAATGATGAACGCTTCGAACATCCGTTGTGTTCATCATCGTGATTAAAAGTGAATCAAAACAGTTGACGAACAAAAATTGAGATGCTATATTTATCTCGAATTAAAGATATACGAATTAAAGATACAAAAGAGGTGAACGAAATGACGCGACCGAATCCGAACTTGAAAGCATTGACAGTCATGGTGCGCGCAGTCGATGCGTTACATGAAGTCATCAAGAAGGACGTTGCGCAGTGGGGACTGAACCCGACGGATTTTTCGGTTCTTGAGTTGCTGTTTCACAGGGGCAGGCAACCGATTCAATTGATTGGGAAAAAAGTCTTGATTACGAGCAGTAGCATCACCTATGTCATCGATAAGCTCGAAAAAAAGAATTATGTCTTCCGTAAAGCATGTCCAGAAGATCGGCGCGTGACATTTGCGGAACTGACCTCTGAAGGGCAACAACTGATGGAAACGATTTTTCCAAAGCACGAGCAAGCGATTAATCAAGTATTTCAAGGGATAGCCCCGTCAGACCTCGAAGCATTCATCGAGACAGCCAAAACAATCGGCTATCAAGCAAAAAAACAATAAAATTTTTTAGACTGATATCTCGAATTCGAGATAATAACGATTAAAGGAGCGATTTTTCATGAATGAACTAAAAGGAATCCACCACGTGACGGCGATTACGAGCAGTGCCGAGAAAAACTATGACTTCTTTACTAACGTCCTAGGAATGCGATTGGTCAAGAAGACCGTCAATCAGGATGACATCCAGACGTATCACTTATTCTTCGCCGATGATAAAGGATCTGCCGGCACGGATATGACGTTCTTTGATTTCCCTGGTATTCAAAAAGGATCACACGGAACGAATGAAATCTTCAAGACGGCGTTCCGTGTTCCAACGGATGCGGCACTTGAATACTGGATTAAACGCTTTGACAAATACGACGTCAAGCACCGTGGTATCAAAGAACAATTCGGCAAGCAGACGCTCTCGTTCGTCGATTTCGATGAGCAACAATACATGTTGATCTCTGACGAGCACAATCAAGGTGTCGCTTCCGGCACACCATGGCAAAACGGTCCGGTGCCACTCGAGTTCGCAATCACGGGACTCGGTCCAATTCACATCCGGATCGCGGAATTTAACAACTTAAAAGCGGTACTCGAACAAGCGATGTTGATGCGCGAAGTCGATCAAGCTGGTTCACTGCATTTGTTCGAGATGGGTGAAGGCGGAAATGGTGCCCAAGTCATCGTCGAGCATAACGTCGTTCTACCAAGCGGACGTCAAGGATTCGGAACGGTGCACCACGTCGCCTTCCGCGTCGAAGATACGGCTGCCTTACAGGAATGGATCGAGCGGATGCAACAGCTACGCTTCAACACGTCCGGTTACGTCGATCGCTTCTTCTTCGAATCGCTCTACGCTCGTGTCGCTCGCGGTGTCTTGTTCGAATGGGCAACAGATGGTCCTGGTTTCATGGGTGATGAGCCATACGAAACGGTCGGGGAGAAATTGTCATTACCACCATTCCTCGAGCCACAACGAGCACAGATCGAACAAATGGTCCGTCCAATCGATACGGTCCGGAGTACGCGCAACATCGAAAAAGAATATCTTTAATAGGAAAGTGAACTGACAGCATCTAAATAAGAGGAGGAAATAAAAATGGAGAAATTAAACATTGGTATCATCTTAGGATCTACACGTGAAGGACGTCTCAGCCCACAAGTCGGGAACTGGGTCAAACAACTGGCTGATCAACGAGGTGACGCGAACTATACGATTCTTGATATCGCCGACTACAAATTACCGCTTCTAGGTGAAAAAGACGCGGATGCATCAGGTGCTGCTGCTTGGTCGAAGGATGTCGCAGCACAAGACGGATTCGTCTTCATCGTTCAGGAATACAACCACTCAATCGCAGCCTCACTCAAGAACGCGCTCGATTATCTACGGATCGAATGGAATAACAAAGCGGCAGGAATCGTCTCTTACGGTTCCGTCGGTGGGGCACGGGCAGCGGAACACCTGCGCGGTATCCTCGGTGAGTTATTGATTGCCGATGTCCGTGTGCATCCGGCGTTATCCTTGTTCACGGATTTCGAGAACGGATCGGTCTTAAAAGCGGCAGCCGTTCAAGAAACATCGGTCAACCAAATGCTCGATCAAGTCATTCCGTGGGCAACGGCGTTAAAAACAATTCGCTAAATCGTGATTGATCAGAAAACCCTCTCATTTAGGCGAAATGAGGGGGTTTTCTATCGTTATCATGTACAACACGACGTGACGCGGCGCAGATCCTTTTCTTGAATGTAAAGCGTGTGTTGGCGGACTTTATAAGGAATGTCAGCCGCTTGAAGACGTTCGAGATAGTGACCCGTCGGAGCGACCGTCCATTTCACATATGTCGTTGCGGCATTCGGTGAGGCGAGACAGATGAGTAGCGAAAGCGGAAGAATCCATTTTCGAATCTTCAATCGTATACCTCCTTCATTATTTCAAATACTGTATTAATGATTTTATTGTTTAAATCAAAAACTAAAAATCACGACTCACGTCAACAAAAAATAACTGACCATCAAGCCGACCAACAGACCACTAAAAGCAAGTCGATAGACGGGTGAACGATAGGTTCCTTTATTTCGTTTGACTTGATAGACGATGAAATAGGTCACACTGGTCACCATGACGAGGATCGCCAGTGTACTGAGTAAAGTAGACATCAGCATTCCTCCTTATCGTAAGATTTTAGCTAACGCTTTTCCTTTCGCCAACTCATCGACGAGTTTGTCGAGAATCCGGATGTTACGAATGTGCGGATCCGTTAGATTTTCCACACGAATCCCGCAGATGACGCCAGTGACTAAAAGTCGGCGTTCGTTCAGGTCGGGTGCGTGCTCGAAAAAGGCTGCGACAGTTTGGGTTTGTATGGCTTGTTCAAGAGTTGATTGCGTGTGTCCGGTCAACCAGAACAGCACGTCATCAAGCTCGTCTTGCGTCCGTTGCTTGCGCTCGACTTTTTGACAGTATACCTGATACAGCTGCTGCATCGGCATTTGAAATACTTTTTCGTAACTCATCTGAATCGCCTCCTTTCATGGTAACATATGGGAAAAGGTCTTGTGTCAAGGATTTTAAGTCGGTTTGGAGGTGCAGGATGAAATGAGACGTCGAATCATTGGAACGACTTTCATGACATGCGTATTGCTATTTTTAGGCGTCGTTGGTGTAAAACTGTCGTATCAAGCATTAGTCGATCCTCCGATCGATCAGTCGACGGGAAACTGGGTACATGTCTCAAGCACGATCTTACCGACTAAAAAAGTCATCTATGCGAAAAAAGATTTGATCACAAAGGCACTGGACTTTTCAAAAAATGGGCACAAAGGATATCGGAAAGAGCCGGATAAGAAACCTGTTGTTGAAGTGGGAAAGGGATCATGGACGGATGCAATCAATCAAATCACTCGCATGGCTCCTTGGATGGTCGCTCTAGTGATGATCATCTATCTCTATCGTCGACAACGATTCAACCGTATGCAGTGGTCATTCCCATCGTTACATCAAAGGAAGCGAACCGCTTTATCGCTTCCGTTAACGCCTGAAGTCCAGTTCTCCTTAGAAGACAGCCTCCTTGAGTCGGAAATTCGTGAAGCAGTGCGCGCATTCAATCGGTCACTTGCTTTAGCGCAGCAACGACGGACACATGAGACGCTGACGGAGTTGTTAACACGCTTAGAAGTCACAGTCCCGCATGAGATCTATCAGCTCGTTCGCTATGCCGACGTGGATGAGCAGACACTCGATCCCTCTCGACGGACTGCTTTCCTCGAACAGCTTAAGCAAAATCAGGCACGGCTCGTGTAATCAGCCGTGTCTTTTTTGGTGTCCGCGATACTTATTAAGAGCAAGCATATTTAAGAGGAACAGTGCTGCTCCATAAAGAAATAGTCCGAGCCAGTACGGCCAGATGCTTGACCAACCGTTGCCGTAGACGAGCACCTCCTTGATCGCGCTCGCTCCGTAGAAAATCGGGGTGATATATCCGATGTTACCGAGTCCATACGGGATTAAATCAAGCGGAATCAAGCCCGAGAAGAAAATCTGCGGAATGATCGTAAAGGGAATCAACTGGACGACCTGTAGCTCAGACTGCGCAAAAATCGAAATCGTTGCGCCGAACAAGACCGCGACGACGGCAAGTCCAAGCATCGTCAGAAAGACCCAGATGATCGAGCCTTCAGATGGTAAGTCAAGAACGGTAGTCGCGTACAGGACGACAAGAATTGCCTGGATGGAAGCGAAGACGCTATAGCCGAGCGTATAGCCGAAGATGACGTCGGTTTGGCGAATTGGTGTCATCATCAATCGCTCGAGCGTGCCGCCACTGCGTTCCTTGACGAGTGCCATTGCCGATAAGATAAAGACGAAAAAGAAGGAGAACAAGGATAAAAAGACAAAACCAAGCGCATCAAAGGTCGATTGATCGACATTTCCGTACAGATAGTTCGTCTCGAGTTGCATCGTCGGCTGCAGGGTCGCCAGTCCAGCTTGAATCTCACGTAACGCTTTTGAACTTTTCGTTGAAGGTTCGCGGAGGTTCAACGCTAGCTGATTGTCTTTCATATCTAAGACGACGTCGACCGTTTCATAATTCTTGAGATAGGCGTCAGCATCGCTGCCGTTATACGTTTTAATCGACAGATCCTGTTTTTCGATCGCTTGAGAGACTGGAGCCGGTACATCTTGACTGATAGCGACGACAGGCGTGTAATCATCGTTTCCAAGTAGGAAATAGATCAAGGTGAAGATTAGTAATGGAGCAAGCAAAATGAGTCCGACGCTTCGTTTATCGTTCAACGTTTGACGGATGACCCGTCGTGCGAGTTGCCACATTACGTCACGTCCTTTCCAGCGAGCAAGAATAGTTCTTCGATTTTTCCATTTTCTGTCTGTTCTAGCAAACGAGCGAGCGGATCGTAAGCGATAATCCGACCGTTATAGATCAATGCTGCCTGGTCGCATTCATTGATTTCATCCATGACGTGGGTCGAGACGACGATCGTCGTGCCTTGCGCACGAATCGCTTGGAATTGATTCCAAATCTGGCGGCGTAACACGGGATCAATCCCGACGGTCGGCTCATCCAGGAATAGAATACTTGGACGATGTAGGATTGAGATGGCGAGGGACAATCGTTTCTTCATCCCGCCGGAATAATGACGAACGAGCTTTTTTTGATCATTCGTTAAATCGACGAGTGTCAAGACCTCCTCGATGCGTTTTGCTAAATCCTGACGGGACATGTTGTATAAGGAACCGAAAAAATGCAGGTTCGCAAGCCCCGATAAATCCTCATACAAAGCATCGTTTTGTGGCATGAAACCAATCTGCGATAACATCTTGAAGCTTGGCATCGAAGTGTCACCAATCTGAATCGAACCTGCGTCTGCCTGGATCGCACCAATCATCAAACGAATCAGTGTCGTCTTACCAGAACCTGACGGACCGAGCAAACCACAAATTTCACCGGACGGAATCAAAAGATCAATCTGTTGGAGGACGTTCTGTTGATGAAATGATTTTGATACACCTTGTAATCGTAAATCCATCGTATTCTCCCTCCTGTTATGAAATAATTATTGAACAATGTGTTGATTAATTTCATTATAAAAGGGAGAGAAACTGGGAGCAATGACCAGTTAATGTTCATCTGTCGCTTAAGCGACACTTCCTGAAAAACTGTTGAAGAAAGAGGCGATTTCGATGAAAAAACAGGATTTACGCGTTATCCGGACCGACCGGAGGATACGCGAGACGTTCCTTCAGCTGATCGACGAAGTCGGTTTTGACGCCGTGACGATTAAGTTGTTGACGGAACGGGCGGAAGTCAATCGCGGGACGTTCTACCATCATTACGCGGATAAATACGAACTGCTCGAGCGGATGACGAATGAGGTTTTTGAAAAGATCGAAGCGACGTTCGAACGCGAGATTCCATTCGTCCTGATCAACAAAACGGAGGACTCACCATACCGACGAATCATCCCGTTTCTAACGTTTCTTTATGAACACCGGACGC
The DNA here is from genome assembly GCF_041945985.1 of Exiguobacterium sp. PHA03. NCBI lineage: Bacteria > Bacillati > Bacillota > Bacilli > Caryophanales > Exiguobacterium > Exiguobacterium sp. PHA03. Next base: position 932,771 of record NZ_JAUTYQ010000001.1, on the reverse strand, counting down.
TGATGCGGATCTTACTCAGTCCGACGAGTGACGGGATGTTTCGGAAGCGGGTCCGTGATTACATGCAACAGATTCTGTTCTCGGGACTACCGGAACAAGGAGAACGGCTCGTTCCAGAAAATTATCTCATTGCCTATCTCTCAGCCGCCCATCTCGGTGTCATCGAATCCTGGTTGAGCCACCCAAATGAGACATCACCGGATGAAATTGCGCGAATCATCTTTACGATTTCGATGGAAGGACCGTTTCGAGCAGCGGGGTTCCGGCGATGAGTCTTGAGCAAGTCTTAGAAAAAGTCGTCGCATGTTTGCAGCAAGAACGGATTCATTTTGGTATCGGTGGTTCATTATTGTTGGCGCAGCATGGACTACCAGTTGTACCGCGCGACATCGATCTCGTCGTCGCGTTAGAGGACGCCGAACGAGCAGTCCAACTGTTAGCGGACATGGGGACTGTCGTCGAACAAGACAAGACGTCACTTTACGCGACGGAAGTGTTCCAGGAATTTATCATTGAAGGAATCGATATCGATTTGATGAGCGGACTGCAGATTCGTCATTGCGAGGGCGTGTTCATCTATCCGTTTGATGAACAATCAATCGATTCAGCTGGACGTCCGTTCATGTCACTCGTTGATTGGTATGTCATTTATCAACTGATTCCAGGACGAGAACAAAAGGTCACGATGATTGAAGACGTATTTACAAAACAGGAAGTGGACCGTAAGCGTCTCGAACAGCTGAGAAGCCTCGTTCTTCCGCAAATAGTAAAGAAGCGAATCAATCAGTGGTTGAAATGACATACAGGTCTTCGAGTAAGACGACCTCATTTGTTGCCGGTAAGTAAGCGTGGTTCGAGTCAAGCAAACCACAGAGAACATAGTGGTCAAGTGCCCGGTCGAAAACATAATACGGTTTCAATGTCAGGTAAGGCATGAGTGCGTGACGTATGACTTCTTCCGGAACGCTATCAGGCAATCCTTGTGTCGAGTCATGATAGAGGTCAATAAATGCTTCATTATCAACGATTAGGCTGACTTCAAAAGTATCTTCGATCAAAAGAATCGTTAAACGACGTTTGTAAGCGAGATTTATGTCGTGACGAGTCCGGCGTACTACTACGTTAATGAATGGAAAATTCCGATGGATTTCTTGAATCGTCCACGCTCCGGACTCCTCCGGATATTCGGCAGCGATGAGATCTACAGCAATCGACTGACATGTTTCCAGCATCTCGTCAGTCAACGGTCGGTAATCCGGATGTGGCGTTTGAGCTTCGGCATCCGGTGCCGTGACAGCGTCTCGCCGCTTAATCAATTTGCGCGTATAGGAGAAGGTGGACGGTTTGTCCCATGTCACGATCTCGTTCATGGCAACGGACGAAGTTTCGGGATTACTTAGAAGATACGTGCGCAAGCCGTCTTGAGAAACAAAGATTTCTTCAATTGCATGCGCTTGTATTGGTTGTTGCTCATCAGGTGCAAAAAAGAACCGTATTTGTTCTGATATGATTGGTGCGATTTGTATAGGTGACAATGTGAACGGTTCAGTCGAATACTTGTTACTCAGCGCGGGGGTTCCATAGACACTGAAAGAATCGAGCGCTCCTTCATTCGTTAGCTCAAGCGATATGAACAGACCAGGGGAGAGGCGAATTCCGTGATGACAGCTGACATACTGATACAGGGAATCTTGATGCGTAAGGAACATGAACTGCTTCTCGAACGTCATTCCTAATTCTTTCTCAAGCCAAGCAATCCGTATGTCTGAATCGCGTAAATCCTCTGGAAGAGAATGAATCGCGACAGCGCCATTTTTGTGGATCGAAGTCGTTCGTTTTGTAGCCGTATCGACTTGGATCTCTATCGTACCGTCTGGATAACTCTCGTCTTCAGACCATGGACCGTGATTGATGGGGAACCAACATGTCTCAAACGAATATTGCGTTTCACCATGAAATTTTTCGCGGTGATAGAAGGATTCATGTAAGACATAATCGTTCAGTTGATATTTATCTTGAATATGGGAGATTAAATCTTTCGTTAATGGATGCAACTCGTTCACTCCTTCGTATCTATCTTCACTTTATAGATTGCGCAATAAAACGACTTCATTTGTTGCCGGTAAGTAAGCATGATTCGAGTCAAGCAAGCCACAAAGAACGTATTGACCTTTTGAAGCGGCAAACACATAACGCGGCGTGAGTAAAAGGTACGGACGTAATGCGTTGAAGATGATGTCTTGCTGCTCATCCTCGAGCTCCGGTGCGCTAACGGAATCGAACACGGTATGGAGTTCCTGATCGTCGGTCAAGCTAATCCAGTGAAGTGTTTTTGCGTCAAGGAGAATCGTGACGCGCCGATGCTGATCGACATAGGACGTCGGATGCGCGTGTGACAACGTGACAGCAAGGTAGGGATTTTGTCGGTAAATGTGCCGAAGCATCCATTGTCCGGAATCGGCAGAATACTCGTTTTGTATGATGTCTTTGATCACGGCGCGACAAGCGTCCGCAGTCTCCTGCGGAATCGGACGAAAATCCGGATGTTCGGTCTGCGTGATCACGTCATTCGCGGTCACGGTTTCTCCAGATTGAAACGGATACCGTTCATGCGTCTTAGACGATAAACCTGTCCAAGATAACACATCATTCACTTCGATGGATGATGTGAAATCTAGTTTACTTGGAACAAGGATAGACGCTTCTTGCGTCACGATCGTCTCGACGACAGTATGCGCGCATTGATGTCCTGGTTTTGTATAGGAGAACCACTTTATTTGTTGTTTAGCTAGCGAGTCGATGTCCTCGAGCGTTAAAGCGAAAGATTCCTGTTTCACATGATGATCACTCGGATGAGGACCGTATAGGAACAACTCATCGAGTTGACCATTTTCCGTTAACGTTAAGTGAATGAAACAACCGGGAGACAGTCGAATCCCTTCGTGACAACTCACATAACTGAAAAAAGTGTCGTTTTCTTCTTCGATCATGAAATGCGTACCATGGATCATATCGGTCTCTGATTCGATCCAAGCGATCCGAGTGTTTGGATCACGTAAATCGTCAGGCACGGAATGAATCGAGGTCGGACCGTGTAAGGATAACGTCGTCGTTCGTTTCGTGACAGGATTTATCGTAATCTGCACCGTTCCTTCAGGAAGCATGGTGCCATCCTCTTCCTCGATGACCGATGTACCACGCGGAATCCAGAACGTTTCGAAAGAGTAACCGGTTTGGTCGTTCATTTTGTTTTGCGTGTAGGACGATTCATAGAGCACATAATCAGTTAAATGATATTTCTCGAGCATATAATCAGTCAGCTGTTTCGTTAAAGCATGCAACGTATTCACCTCTATTTCGTACGTTCAGTGTAACGTGAATCTCCTTGTGATGAAACGGAATTGAAAATTATTACATAATTGTAAGAATTAGAATATAGATTAATGTATTATTATAGTGAAATAAATATAAGGACCATTGAAACGTAGGAGGAAACAAAAGTGTCAGATTTTAGTCTAGCAATGAATCTTTTATTTGGAAGTGTCCATATCATTCTCATGGCGATGGCGGTCCCATCAATCATCTACGCACTCTATCTATTACGAAAAATCGCTAATAAATGATTGCAGGAACGTATTGGTTATAACAAGAAGACAGTTAAGGTACTTTACGCATCATTTATGAGGAGGCGATGACATGTCATTTTGGACATGGTTTGCAATCTTATTTGTGTTAGCGAACAGTATCTTCGTAGCTTCTCAATCGAAACGTTCCAAGAAATAACAAAAGGCGCGACTTCCGTTTACGGAATTGCGCCTTTTCGTTTGTTCAGATTTGCGTATCGAGCCAAGCGATCGCGGCCGTCAAGTCGTCGGCAATATAGTCGACGTTTGCTTGTTCCACCCGATCAGCGTAATCACGAATGGAGCTCTCTCCGGCACCGGTTCGGACTAAGATTTTGATACACCCAGCTTGCGCAGCTGCCACCATATCACTCCAGCGATCCCCGATGACGACACATTGCTCGAGTTGGAGATCGTGTTTTACTTGAGCTTGCCATAATAAATTTGGTGATGGTTTGCGACAAGTGCAGCGATCTTCCGCTGCATGCGGACAAATCAGTATGTCATCAAAGCCGAAGTCCTGTAATTCTGTCCGGAACTCCTCTTCACGCGCGAGTCCTTTTGAAATACCAGGCTGATTCGTAAACGCAATCAATAATATACCTTGGTTACGTAAGCGTTCCATTAGTGAAGCGACGTGAGGGAATAACGTAAACGTTCCGGGATAGTGGACGGTGTTATCTCCACCAATCGTTCCGTCTCGGTCAAAAAATATTGCTTGAATAGAATTCATGTGTACAACTCCTTAGTTTACGAAGCATCTTTCAGTTCTTGGTACGGTTGAACACGTGCTGCCAATTGTGCTGGGATGAAGGCGGCGATGACACCGAACAGAATCGGTAAGGCAAGCGACACGCCTATCAATAACGGTTCATTCCATGGAACAAGATCGTACAAGACATAAATCGTCGTGTAGGCGACAATCAGCCCAATCACTCTAGAAATCAGACCAACAAGGAAACCTTCAAGGACAATCAATTGACGGATCGCACCGTTCGTCCAGCCGAGTGCTTTTAGGACGGCGAGTGAGGCGCGGCGATCGGTGACGTTTTGCCACATGATCTCACCCGTCGTCAAAATGGCGATTGTGATGGCAACACCCATCGTCACGTAATGCATCGGACCGACTTGCAGGGCAACGAATTGACCGAGCCATGACGTGTAAAGAACACCTTGTAGATGGAACGTCACGAACAAGAAGAACGTTAGTAGTGCCGTTGGTAGAGCGATCGAGAGGACGGACAAACTATTGCGTTTCCATTTCCCGATCAGTTCCTTTAGTGCAAGTGTCATCGTCGAACGAAGCTTCAGTCCGACACGAGCCGCTTTCGCGTATTCGCCAGTCTTGATAGCTTCGTACGGCGAGATGCGGCGAATCATCCACGCCGACCAGGCGGCGCCGGCGAGGTAGATGACAAGACTGAACAGTGCGATCCAGAGAAGGCTCCAGCCGTTCATCGCTTCATTACGGACATATGAGAAGATGCTTTCGACGATCAAGGCGATTGTTGAAACGAATCCAGCGAGTATCGCCGCCTCAATCAAGACGATTTTATAGAGATCCTTCGTCCGCCAACCGAGTGCGAGCAAAACAGCGAACTCTTTCCGGCGAGCGAGCATCGAGACGTAGCTCGTTGCAAGGACATAAACGATGGCGACTGCGAGCATCGCGAAGATGACTCCTGAGAAACCGACACTCGTCTCACGGAAGATTGTCATCGCGGCCCCGATATGGATCCACGGCTGTTCGATCCAACCGAGCGTTTTGCCGTCATCGATGACCTTCGTGACGACCGGTTGAGGGGAGGAACCCTTGGTGATCGTAGCGATAAGACCAGTATCTCGTTCGATTTCCGACTTGATGCGCTGTAAGGTTTTATCCGACTGTTCACCGACAGAAGAAGTACCATTTACTTTCAACCGGATCGATGAAATCGATTGATCGCCCATCACCTTTTTGACACTATCGACTGTCGTGAGAACGTTTGGAGAGTTCGTCAACAGACCAACTGGATTCCCGGTCGTATTGATCGGTTGGGCAGGATTGACCGGTTCATTTTTTGAGTCAAGTACGATACTCGCAGCCGATGGTCGATAGGTCTCCATCGGTAATTCGTTCAATGGATCTTTGGACACATTGATCTTGTTCGGATCATACAAACCGACGACATTAAAAGTCAGATAAGGATTCATTGACTTAAAATCAGATTGATCCGATTTTTTCATTTTTATTTCATAAGAATCTACGGTCCGGAAGCCGCGCTTCGGAAGATAAGAGGATGGTAATATAGCGTTTTTGAATGCAGTAGGTGCTGTATGCACTTCATAAGCATTCTCCCAGCGTGTAGGGAACGGACTCTTCACCGTTTGATATGTCAAAGAGCCTGTCTGGGCGACGAGTTGAGCGTTAGTATATGCTTCTGCTTGCGGAAGTACCTTAGTTTTTTGACCGAGTAGAGAATCGAAATAAACGCTCTCGACTTTAGAGGCATCGACTTTAATGTCTTGAATGATCTTGCGTTTTTCTTGATCGAGAGGTTGAGGATCGTTCGATTGAGCTAGTCGTTGATAGAATGTATCACGTGCTTGTTTCGTTTTCAGATCGACGTTAACTTGTTCTAACTTGAATTGACTATATCCCGTATTGAAGGATTTTGGATTGATCAATACCGGAATGTTGAATGCGTTAGAACTCTCCTTGCTGGCTGAGGGAACATCCTCTTGATTGAAGTAACGAAACTTCTTCTGATTCAGGATGCTCTTATCCAAACCGACGAGTTGCGCTTCCGCCTCCGGATCGATTCCGACGATAAGACTATAGGTAAAGGGTTGTACGGATGAAAAATCTTGCGGATCTTGAAGACTGATCAATCGCGTGTTTGGAGGAACGAGCGGTTCTTCAATAGTTGAAAAGTAGGCACTATCCTGTGCAATGAGTTCTTTTGAAAATCCACCAGCACCATAATGTGAATTACTCAGTCGATAAATACCAGGCTTGTCCGGAAAGTGGATTTGATTTGGAATTGAGATGCCGATATTGGCATATCCCATGACAGCAACCGGGGCTGCGATATCAATCGCATTCATTTGTTTGATTTGTTGGTATTGTTTAAACGAAATTCCACCATTGATCCCATTGAGATAATTCGGTTCGAGTAACTTATTTGATTCCGTTGTCATCTGACTGCCTTTCGGTCGCACGACGATATCGTAGGCGGATGACCATTTTTTCTGTAACGTCTGTTCGACCGTGCCTTGACTGGAGTCCGTCAAGTTGAACATCAGACTGAGTCCGGCGCTGATGATGAGGGCACCGACGAGCGTCAGGATGAATTTCCCGCGCTGCCGAAGCCATTGATTGATGACGAATCGTAGCATATGTAGTCTCCTTTGTAGTTTAGTGGGAGAGCTTTGTCTTTAAATAGTGCGCAAGATCTTGTTCGAAATGGTGAATTTCTTGTGCGTCGAGTGCTTCTACTTCTGCTTGCGCCGCGTAGCGAGTGACGAAATAAGGTGAGAGTGGCGTCATCAGATGAATGCGCTCTGTCCAGTCTGTCAACGATTCATGGCTTCGTCGCTTGAGGGCGCGTGGTAAGCGTTGATTAAAATCAAATAACATTAAGCGTAATGATTCTTCAGGTGGTGTGGAATTTGTTTGCGTTGCTTTAGACGTTCTATTCTTGAAAGGAAGGCTAGATTGATCTTGTATAATATCCGTAGCTTCGAGAGTATATTTTCCTATAGATCGCTTTCGTTTCTTGATTACGAAACAAATGACGCAACCTGTTACAAGAAGTGCTACGACAAAGAACACCGGAAAATTAGAACTCGCTTTTTCTTTTGCTGATTCCAAAAAGCCGGGCGACTTTGAAGGATTGGCTTTACCACGTGCTGTCCCATTCGTTTTTTCCGTTTTTCCTGTACTACCACCTAAAATTTCACCGTCGGAATTTTCGTCGATCGTATTATCGAATGTACAACTATTTTTTTTGAAAATAAGTTTTGATAAGTCATCATGATTACAATCTCGCACAATCGTCGTCTCTTGTTCCGAGAAGTCCGCATTCCGAAACGCTTCATACGCAGACTGCGTCGATACGGACAACAATAGAAAAACGACAATAGAGCCAATGAAACTCGCAATCAGTTTGCTTCGAAACGTTTGCATCGCAGACACCTCCTCATAAACAGTACTTAGACACTTTGCACCGTGCGTTTTCGGCGGTCTTCGACGATCCGACCATCCTGCATGAAGAGAATTCGGTCAGCGCGTTCGGCGAGTTCTAAGTCGTGTGTGACAAATAAAACGCCACATTTGGCTTCACGATGCAGCTCTAGCAACAGTTCAAAAATCGCGTCACCGGTCATGGAATCAAGATTACCAGTCGGCTCATCTGCAAGAATCCATTGCGGATGATGCAACAAGGCGCGGGCGATTGCCACCCGTTGTTGCTGCCCGCCGGATAGTTGAGCAGGTAAAGCATTTCGTTTGTCGTCGAGTCCGACCCGATCGAGCAGCTCGAGGATTCGCTCGTCTTGATTAAACGACGTCTTTTGTTTTAACAAGGCGACCTTTAGGTTTTCAGATACCGTCAGTGACGGTAGGAGATGAAACTGCTGGAAGATGAAGCCGATCTCTTGCGAGCGGAATTGTGATAACCGTTTGTTCTTCCAAGACGTAATGTCCTGTCTGTCATAGAGAATCTGACCGGACGACGGACGATCGAGCGAACCAAGGAGACTAAGGAACGTCGATTTTCCGGACCCGGACGGACCGACGAGTGCCGTTACTTCCGATTGCAAAAATTGTCCGTTTAGTTGATGCAAGACATCGGTCCGGACATCGCTGCGCTCGAACGAGTGCGAAACATCTTGAAAGGTAATATTCATGTGACCACTCCTTTTACATAATTTGGTTAAATACAGTGTATTATTTTTAGAAAATTTTGTCTATTGTGTTTTTATTTTCGAAATCCTTACTCATTTATGTTTTTCTCATAACTTCTCTCTAAGATTGGATTAACCCCAATCTAGGGAGATATTTAAAATGAAATGAATACGCAAGAAAAGGCTATGGATCAGTGGAAGAATCATGCTGATGCTCCTGTGAATCGATACCACCATTTTTTTAGGACGATGAGAGGCATAAGGAACGAAAAGAGTAGTGGAGTCGAAGACATTAAAAATATTCTTCTATTTCTCATAAACGCTTGAAACAAAAAATCGGTAGACGGTCATTGAAAGGAAACGGTACCGCCTCGATAAACAACCTCGGACGTCACACCTAATATTGGAACGACAGTGGACGAAGAAATCACTTCGAATTGTCCTTGATTTACTAGACGTGTCTGTTAATCGTCAAACGGATGATCGATTCACATGATGGTGAGGTAACGATTGAGAATCATCTGCATCAAGGAACTATCGTGACCGTTTTGTTGATGATGCACGAGATTCGAGCATGATGACATAAAAAAGGAGCGCGAACTCACACGAGATCTTCGTGAAGTGTGGCGCTCTTTTTTTTATGTTTCTAGTCTGATATGAATTGCTCGTAATTGTTTTTTCAAAGCCGTTCTCGCTAAAGGTTCACCCTTTCCTGTACCAGGCTCAAAGGCATAAGGGCTAAAGACTTTAGCACCTTCTTTGAGCCAGTTTGAGCGATACAAGTCATGTGTCTCACTTCTCGATAAAAAGATACCGTCCTCGATTTCGACATTATCGTCTACTCCGAACTGAAAGCCGCAGCAAGAACAAAGTTCAAACGAAGCGTCACCATTTTCGTCATAAGCAACGTCGTCCATTTGCGCATATCCGCAGACGGGACATATGTATTTCATGAAAGCACCTCATTGTTCAAGAATCTTTTGATACGTGTACCCTTTTAAGATATCTGCTTGATTCGTATAGGTCCAGTCAGTAATGGACTGATCTGGATGCGACTCAAAATAGTGATTGAGGATATCACGCCCCAAAATGTAGTTACTCCAGCGAGGAATCTCTTTTTGTTCGTTACCTACGACGAAGTCGAGTTGTGATACTTCATAGCTGTTGACCAGATGTACGACATGTTTCTTCGTTGCTTCATCCATTTCGACATTCCATGGAGGGGAGACGCCTTTGACGATTCGGTCGGCAAAGGCATCTGCCTTTCCTTCAACGATGACGGAATTAAGAGTCGTACTTAAACTAAAATCAGGTGTATCCTTGAGGACTAAGTGATGATATTCGTGTGCCGTCGAATATGCCAGGATGTCTTTATCGTAGTTTGTATCCAGATAGAGAATGAATGCATCTTTATAGGCTGCTCCTGTAACACCTTTCATTGACTGAAGATCGAAAGAGGATTCAGGATTAACCGGAGCGACGATGATGGTACTTTTCTTTTTGGGAAGGATCTTATGAGAAGCGATGTAATTTTTTTTAATGATTTTTGTAATGTCATCTTGTTGTTTCATCAAGTTCTCGATTTTGTCGAGTAGCTCTTGTTCGTACACGGTTGATTGCAACATCGGGAAACCTTTCAAGTCGGCTGTCGCAAACTGCTCCTTTTCCCCGATTTTGTCGATATAGCTTAAGACATATTTCGCATAATTCTTTTTATCTTCTTCAGGATCATTGTTTTTTAAGGACGATTGTAGATATTGTTTGTATGGTTCATAAAGAAAAACAATGTTCAATTTACTTTCGGCATCGATTTTTACAGATTCGGATTTTACTTTTGTACTCTTTGATAACAGTTCAGTAGTGGGTTGTGTTGTCTTTTGATCTTCTGTACAAGCAGACAAAAACAGAAGGGGTGCAGTTAAAAGTAATATCAATGATTTTTTCAAGTTACGTTCATCCTCCTTTTTTATGATGTAACAACTGCTTTCTATATCAATCCTCTTTCGCCATATGATCAATGACGATCGGATCGTTGTAGGACAAAATGTAAAAATCCTGTTCATGTGTCCTGACGGCAAATAAGTGCAAGTCTCCCCGTTCAGTATAGATTTCGTCCGTTTTCATAAACTTCGCAGCAAAATCACCGAACATCGATTCTTTTGACTTCACGACTGGATACGGCTTCCGAAGTTTCTCGTCGATGATGCCATGCTCTTGTAACGTTCCTAGGAAGACGGCGTACTTTTCAAAACGCATCAAAAAGTAATCACGCGAAGGATCGTTGATTATAAGCTTGAACGCTTCGTCAGCCCCATAAAAATAGAAATCAATCGCATAATGATCATTTGCCTTTAGCGACATCCTATCCAGTTCAAGTTCGTATTCTTCAGTCGTCAGTAAAAAATCAAGATCAATCGTTTTCAGGGGAAATCACTCCTCTATGAAGATTACGGACATCTAACGTGAAAGATAAACTGTTATTTTTCTGATGAATCTTTATCGATGAACCATTTCGGACCATGTTCCGCGATAAAACGATGTTCTGCTCGATAATGTGTATCGTGACCCTCTTCTTTCATCTTCATGAAGGCAACATCGCTGTCGACAGCTCGTTGATCAATCAACAGATATAGCGCTTCGACGCGCAACAATAACATCGGTAGCAATTCGGAACGCGGACCTTCATAACCATAAGCATCAAGGAATCGACTCACTCGTTCGGCGAAGCGTGCATCATCTTGCTCCGGTGAATAGGCAAGAACGGATCCGTCAGGTGCTTGCCGTCTACTGCTGAGCGGGACGAACGTATAGAGCGCGTAGACGATATCCCATGCACGTGGTCCGGGTGCTGCAAAATCAAAGTCGATCACGCCACTAAGACGTTGATTCTGAAAAATCGTATTATAGACAGCAAAATCATTGTGACAGATGACTTCGTATGGAATAGGGGTGTTGATCAATGGCTCCCAGTCACTGGTTTCGAAGTCGACTGTAGCGTCATGATACTTGCGCATCAGATGTGCGACATCGTCCAACACATCGTCTTGCCACATGTACGCTTTTAGCGGATAGTCAGCCGTCTCACCGGGGAGGAAGGTCAGAATCTCTCGATTTTGTTCGTCGATGCCGACGAAACGCGGAACACCGGATAGATGTTTCGCTTCTAAATGGCGTAATAGACGGTGAACATTTGGACTGTTCTCATTTTGTGTACGATAGACATAGTTGCCTTTTTGATAGACAGCGGAGACATTTCCGCCAGTCAATCGTTGTTCTTCAGACATAATCGTTCCTACTTTCTTTGTTTCATTTGTAATCGGTTACATATCGACTGGTCATTATGAATCCGCTTAAGAGAAACGAATTGTCTTTACCACGAGCCTGGAATCGACGGTCAAAGAGTCGAAAGAAGGTCGAATCTCATGTTCATTGTTCATGCTTTACTTGCGATTGTAATGTTATTCAATCAGTCGACACTTCATCGAAAAGAAAGTCATGCGACGAATCCGTGACATGATCGAGGAATGCTTCAACGTCTTCCGGCGAACGAAGACGAACGATTTTGTCCGCTTCACCTGTAACTGGCGGCTCGATTCGTTGTTGCTGATAGATGTCGTAGTACGACGATTCGCCACGAATTTCTCGTCCATCGCGTTTGGAGTGAGTCAGTCGGTTTGAAAGGATGGCTTCGGGTAAATCGAACCAGACGAGGATCGAGCGGAACGTCGAAAGGGGAAATTGATTTAACAGCTGTTTCCGACCGGTCCTTGTAGTGTTGGCATTACATAAAATGATTGTCTCAAAGGAGGAAGTAATCGCCTTTTCGATCAACCATCCCGTCAAGTCATGTTTGATCTGATTCGGTCCTTCTGTTGGAACGAGGTCTGGATAATGTTCGAGCAAAAAACGTGCTTGAAGATCTTGATCGATGACAAGGCTTGCTGGTAGACGTTGAGCAAGCTGTCGTGCGAACGTCGTTTTCCCGGCATGGGTCGATCCAATCGTCAACAGGACGGTCCTCATGACGTCAGTTGTTCTTCCGGTAAGCGATCGGCGAGAATCTGCGCGAGCCAGTCTTCTTTCGTTCCGAAGCAAGGAGTCGTTCGCCCGATATGATAAAACGTACTGGCCAATGGTCCGGTGAAGTAGGTCGCATTCGGCATACATAAGTAAATCGGGCGATGCGTCGCGAGCGCAATCCCGAGTTCGACGTGACTACTTTTTCCTGCTGGTAACACGAGGACGAAGGCGTCCGCTTGCTTGACAGCCTCGAATTCCGCAAGACCAATTTTTCTTAATGCTTCAGAATCTTCTGCCCGGTCGTTCTTCGTCCAGTCGTATGTTAAATCGTGACCACGCAAGCGGAGTTCATCCCGGAGCCAGCGGACGGTCAAAATGTGGTCAAAGCGAGAAGCGATATAGAGTTTCATTCGTCGTACATCCTCCTTTTTTATCTCTCTGTGTCCCATCCTATCGAATTCATTCACTCAAGAAAAGGGAATTATAAGAAAAATTTGAAAAAAATGAAACTTTTTAAATGTGTTGCGTATCTAATAAGGGAGTGATTGCAAAAAAGGAGGATGCCGATGTGTTTCGAAAGTCAGGTGCAGCATTATCCGATGCTGCTTTTGAAGCAGCATTATCCGATGCTGCTTTTGAAGCAGCTTTATTCGCAGAAGAAGACTATGTGTATCGCATTTCCTTCATTTATCTGAAAGAGGAGACGGCAGCGCTTGAGAACGTCCAAGAGGTCGCGTACCGGGCATGGCGTGGGCGAAAGAGTTTACGGGATGCTTCGTATTTTAAGACATGGTTGACGCGCATCACGATGAATTGCGCTTTCCAGCAACATCGAGCGTCGTTTCAGCCGCTCGCGATCGAACCGAGTCAAACGACGTCGTTTGAAGAGCGTCTCGTCGATCGCTTGTACTTGGACGATTTACTGGATGTCCTTGAGCCGACCGAGCGCTCGATCGTCTACTTCCGGTATGAAGAAGATTTGTCATTGCAAGAGATTGCGCAAACCTTCAATGTGCCACTGAGTACGATCAAAAGTACGTTGTACCGCGCACTCGAGAAAGTACGACGACAGAAGGGGATGAGTCTATGAATCACGAGCCAAAATTCTTGATCGACGTACCGTCATCCGTCAGGCAACGAACAATTCAGGGTATCCGCAAAGCGAAACGGCGCCGGCGCTCGGTACAAGCTGTTTGCCTCGCAGCAGGTCTGACGATCATCGGCTTTAGTTCCTTGCATGAGACCGTTCCCGAGCAATCGTCGCAATCGATGGTGGTCGGCATGTATTATGATGAACAGTTATACACGGTAGCCAAAAAAATTACTGATCCAGACTGGCAACAGCTGAAAGGGAAGCGACTCGGCGTCACGGATGATGTCTTGACCGATACGCAACTGGAACAGGACACATCTGATTTTGCGTCGAACCTTGATGCGTTTACCGTCTATCAAATCAAGGACGATCCGGTATCTGAGCACGTACTGGTCGTCGGTGAGGAAGAGGGTCGAAAACGGGTGATGATTCTGTCGCCCACACGATAAGGGGGGAGAGAAATATGACCATCCGGTCTTGGAAAGAAGACGATCTACCGCAATTGGTCGGATTGATGACGCACCTTGGTTATCCGGCAAGCGAGGACGTCTTACGCGAACGATTTTCGCGGATCACTCGTCATCCGGATTATGAATTGCTTGTGCTAGAAGACGACGATATGCTTCTCGGCTGCGTCGGTCTATTTCAGGCGCAAGCGTTCGAGCATGATACGACCTATGTCCGAATCGTCGCGTTCGTCGTCAGTGCGAAACATCGTCGGCGGGGAATCGGTCGCCGCTTGATCCAAGAAGCGGAAGACTGGGCACACGAAAGAGGAGCGACTGCTGTCTTGCTGAACAGTGGCAATCGACCGGAACGCGAAGCAGCCCATCACTTTTATCAAGCAATGGGCTACAGCGTAACGAGCACGAGTTATTCGAAATCACTCGCTTCATCGTGATTTACGGAAACCATGGAAAGCACGAAATCCTTGTTGTTCATAAAAGGAAGCAGATTGACGGGTTGCCAGGAGATCCTGCCACCCTTCTAATGCGTTCAATCGATGAATCTGCTCAAAATCGTCAGGTTGGAAACGGCGAATCTGTTCCGTCATGGCTGGTTCTCCTTTCGTATCAGATCTTGGAGTGGAGCAGGTAACTGGCGCCAGTCCGAAAATTGCGTGTCGGTCAACGGAACATCGCCTGTGCGCTTCCAAATCGCCTGCATGCCGAGGGCGCGCGCCGGTAAGATGTCGTGGTCGTAATGGTCGCCAACATAAAGGACTTCGTCCGGGCGAAGACCTAAACGGTCCGTTAAGCGCAAGAAAAATGCCAGATCCGGTTTACGGACGCCTTCTTGTTCCGAGATCCCGATCTGCGTAAAGGAGGGAGACAGTCCGATTGCGTCACAGACGGCACGTTGGAACGTCGTCCGACCGTTCGACAGTAAGCCGATGGGTAGCTCAGGCGGTAATTGCGCAAAAAAGGTGTCGACTCCCGGAAAGCTCCGTGCGAAGATCGGATAACGCGTCACGTAGTCGTGTAGCAGTACTTCAACAGAAAGCGACAATTCGAAGCGACGAATCATTTCCGTATAGACGACGTCCTTCCAGACGCGTCCTTCTTGATCAAGCAATAAGAACGTCGTGATGTAGTCGTCGATCGGAACATGCGCAACTTCACGAAAACGTTGATGCTGATCCCGAAGGAAATAGGGAAGAGAACCGGACCGGTCATGTAACGTCTCATCTAAATCAAACAATAAAGCACGAATCAAGGTAAACACCATCTTTCAAAGTATAAAGGAGTGATTATAATGGAACGAATTATGCAACATCAGGGAAAACAAGTGACGTACTACGATGACGGTTCGACAGGTCGACCGTTGTTAGTATTACCATCACTCGGTGGAACGTATCAGGACTGGGCGGACATTTTGACGAAACTAACACCGGATTACCGCGTCGTCAGCTTCCATCCGCACGAATGGTCGGACGATTATATGAACGGAACGACAGGCATCTTACAGCAAATCGACCAGTTTCTCAGCGCAACGAACATCACGACACCGGTCACACTCGTCGGGCATTCCTACGGCGGTCTCGTCGCACAAGCTTTCGCTTTACATTATCCGAAACGTGTCGCTGGTCTCGTCCTTGTTGAGGCGACATCCATTGACTTAGCAGAACTTGATCAGCTCGATACACCGACGCTCGATAAGGAAGGGGACGACGCCGTCTGGATCGAACGATTCGCGGAATTAGCGACAGCAACCGATTTACGTGACCGTTTCCCGGATGGTGACGAACGTACGGACTGGAACCCAGCGTACTATCAGGCGATGCATGCCATCATTTCAAAGTGGAAGAGTGATGCGAAGGCGCTTCAGCCACTCATGCGTGACCTTGGGTTCCCGCTGACCGTTCTCGGTCGGGATAAAACGAACTCAATCCAGACGATGATAACAGCTGGTTTTCCGGAAGATGAACTCGAACGAATGGAAAATAAATGGCAGGAATTAATATGGCGACAGGCGAATCTATCCTATCAGGCGAACGTGACGTTCGTTCCGGGCACATCTCACCTGATGCATCGCGATCGTCCGGACGTCATCGTAAACGCGATATTAACACTACATCAACCGAAGGAGTTTACCGTATGACACGCATGTACGTACTGCATGGGTTAATGGGAACGGCAGCGACACACTTTGCGCCACAACTATCCGCTCTAGCGGATGATTTTACGTTCATTCCGATCGATCTACCTGGTCACGGAATGACGACGGAACCGGCAACGGAGGATTACTTACAACAAGCAACACGTGCCATCCGCGAACGGATGGCACAGGAAGGTCCAGGATGGATTCTCGGGTTGTCGCTCGGCGCGACGCTTGCGATGCAACTGGCACTCGACCCACCGAACGAACTCGAAGGTGTATATATCACGGGTTTTTCACCATTCATTCCTAAAGCGATGGAACCGCTGATGCGCGAACAACGAGAGTTTTTCCTTAACATCGATCAGCAAGCACCGGAAATTGCCGACCAATTTGAACAGTTGCATGGTCCTGCCTGGAAAACGACAGCACGGGCAGTCCTCGATTTGATGACGTTCCGTTTCCCGGCACTGACGGAAACGATGTTGCAGTCGATCACCTTGCCGGTCGTCATCCTAAACGGAACGAATGAAACGTACGAAGTCGACGCAACCGCGTTCGTTGCGGAACACGTGCCGAACGTCATCGTCTTACCAGTCGAGGGAGCAGGGCATACAGCGAATCTCGATCAACCAGAACGCTTCAACGCCTTATTGCTTCAAGCGCATCAATCCATGCTGACGACTTAACATCTTCTCTTGATACATCCGTGCATCTGCCTCATGCAGGACGTCGTCGATCCGGCGTCCTGTTGTCGAATGAACGGCACCGATCGCGAGTCCAATCTCGTGCGTCGCGAACGTCGAGCGGACGTGTTCGACGAATGCCTCAAACGTGTCAATTGACGCACTATCGTCAATCAAGACGAATTCATCACCACCGATCCGGTAACCATGATCTGTTAAGCGGCGGATGCAAAGTCCTGTTTGTTCAAGCAAGGCGTCACCGACCGCGTGACCGAACCGGTCGTTAAGCTCCTTTAGTTCATTCAAGTCAAGCAGAATCAATCCATACGTCGTCTTCTCTTGATCGAGATCGCGGACAGCCTCGTTGAAGGCATGGCGATTCCCAAGCCGTGTCAAGGCATCGATACGGTATTGATCGAGCAGTGCCTGTTGTGATTTCAACTGCTCGTCAATGTTACGGATCACCCCTTGGATGGCAACAATCTGTCCGTTTTCGCGAATTGGTGTCGCATATTCTTCGAACCAGACGTACGTCCCGTCATTTGTCCGCCAGCGTTGCCGGAACGGTTGATCGTAGTCACAGTCGCCCGAAATCTTCGACATCAAGACTTCGATGTCTTCCGGATGAATCCTTGCAAAACACTGATCCGGATCCATATAGCTGGCTGTTGCCACTCCCTTGCCGATATGGTCATCGAGGGACGGACTGATATATCGGAATCGATATTCCGGATGGACTTCAAACACATAGAAGATATCTTTACATAACGCAATTGTATCCGGTTGTTGCTGGTGGAATAACCGGAAACTGAGCAACATTAAAAGACTACCCATAATCAATCCCAATACAAATATGACGTCCACCTCCTGTACTCATCGTCCATCATATCACGATTGGGTATTATTCCCTATTATTGTAAAAAACCGCTTCGTTTGGACTACGAAGCGGTTTTTTGGCTTATTCCAATTCAAGTATAACACGAAATCCGCGGCTCGCATAATAGGAGTCCACTCCGTTGTGATAGATGAATGTCGTCTCATAACGACGATCTCCAAACAAAGCGCCACCTTTTTGACGAATCACGTCTGGTGTTGCGAGCCAACTGGAGGTCTTTTCGTCAAACGAAAACTGTGTCTGAAGTTTTTGATATTGTTCTGGTGTCAACAGGTCGAGTTCGAGTGCTTCAATCATTGACTCGACACTAGCTCCGGGCGCATTTTTCTTTCGACCGAGTCGAGCAACTTCGTCAAAACAAACGCTTCGTCGACCAGCTGGACTCTCTTTGACCGTATCGATGATGACGAATCGTCCATCAAGGTTTACGATATTCGGTTCTCCTCCTGTTTGTTCCATCCAAGCGAGTGCTGCTCGTTTTGAAGGTGTCAGGCGTGACTCGACCTCAATAAACGAAAGACCATCGTGGTAATCAGGTGTAGCTTCAAAGCGATCACGAAACACCGTTAATTGTTCATCCATCGATAAAACCTCACTTTCTTATTCACTTTTTTCATTATTCTATGAATTCGCTCTCATTGCAATCGTACATAGACTGAATAAGTTAATCTGAAGATAATTGACAAATGAAATCGAACTACCTACACTAATTGTACATATTTGGTTTCTGTCACGATCGCGTGTACAGGAATAACATTCAGGAGAGGAGCCAACCGTATGCGCTGGATCAGTTATGCGGCTGTTGTGACGATTCTTTCGTTCTTAGCGTTCACGGCGTATTCGTTCCTGACAACGATTGATTTTGAGATCGTCTATCAGTTCGGGACGTTTGCGATGACGTTATCCTATTTTATCTTTGGGTTACCGATGTTATGGATTGTCCGACATTATCCATTGACCCTTCGGTTGCTTATCTACGTGACGACGAGTAGCGTCGTTCTGTTTTTGTTCATTGGTCTATATGAAGTATGGCACGAAGCATCGCTGTCTCCACTACCACCAATCGGTAGCATGATTCAGTTCACGACTCTTGCATGTATATTGTTCGTCTTACCGTATGAGATCGTCTATCGTAAAAATTTCGTTTCTATTCAACCAAGAGTTTCCTGACAGTATTCTTGTTCCATAAGAGTACTGTTTTTTATTTCCTTTCATTTAGAAGGAATTACCAATCTATTCTTGAATAGTACGTTATCAAGAATAATGGAGGGGTACATATGGAAGGAACATTTCAATGCAAACAGATGGGAAAATCATTTTCAGGAGACGGTGTCGAGACACAAGCGTTACAAGACATCGACGTGACACTTGAGGCGGGCGACTTCATTTCGATCATCGGACCTTCGGGATCTGGAAAATCAACGTTACTCAGTCTAATCGGCACGCTCGATCGACCGACGAGTGGGGAGTTGCATTATGACGGGAAACCAATCAACAAATTGAACAGTAAAGAATTATCCGACTTTCGCTTCGAAAACATCGGCTTCATCTTCCAGCAGTTTCATTTGATTCCGACGCTGACGGCGCTTGAAAATGTCATGGCGCCACTGTTCGGTCGGAAAGTACCGTATGATAAAAAAGAACGCGCCGAGCAGTTACTCGCGCAAGTCGGTCTCGCCGATAAAGCAGGCAGTTTGCCGTCGCAACTTTCCGGTGGACAACAACAACGGGTCGCCGTTGCCCGAGCACTCGTTCATGAACCGAAATGGTTGCTTGCCGATGAGCCAACAGGGAACCTCGATACAGATACGGGAGAAATCATCTTCAATCTTTTACGGTCATTAAACGAAGAGAAAGGGTGTGGCGTCTTGTTTGTCACCCACGACCCGGCACTTGCGGAACGGGCGAATCGAACGATCGAGATGCGAGACGGCGTTATTATCGAAGATCGTCTCGTCCGTGTCTGAGCCTCGTTTTTGAACTCCGTTCCTCCACCCTTTACACTTAAGAGGGTAGAGGAGGAATGCGTGATGCGACTAGGAATACTGGATCAAGTACCATTGCATGAGGATGATACGGTCGAAGCGACGATGGAAGCGACGGAACGACTCGTCTTAGAAGCCGAGCGACTCGGTTACGAACGGTACTGGTTCGCAGAACACCATAATACGAACGGTTTGCTCAGTGCATCACCGGAGTTGTTCATTGCCCGAATGGGTGCGCAGACTTCAAAAATCAAACTTGGTTCAGGTGGAGTGTTGTTACCGCAATATCATCCGCTAAAAGTGGCCGAGAGTTTTGCAACACTCGACGCCTTTTATCCGGGACGGATCGAACTTGGGATCGGCAATTCTCCGGGTGGAAGTGAGCGGACACGACTTGCCTTGACAGATGGTGAAAAAAATCGGGCAGCTGAGTTTAGTCGACTCGTTCAGGAAACGGCTGGCTTCTTGACAGATAGTCTATCGAATCGACACCCGTACCGGATCGTCAAGACGACACCGCGTGATCGGCAAGCGTCTCCGATCTCAATCCTTGGTCTGTCGCCACGTAGTGCGCAAATTGCTGCAGAACAAGACCGTGGTCTCGTTTTTGGTCACTTTATTAATCCAGATCGTTGGGAAGAGACACTTTCTACGTATCGTGAGGCAGGAGGAACAGACGTCATCGTCTGCGTTTTCGTTATCTGTGCCCCGACGCAAGAAGAAGCAGAACGTCTCGCTCGAACTCAAGATGCCTGGATTCAAGGCGTTCGACTCGGCAATTCAATCGTTCCGTCGTTTGCCTCGACTGAAGCAAAAATCTGGAATGACGTTCAAGCGGAACGGATCCGTAAAGATCGACGGCGAGCGATTGTCGGTACACCGGACGTTGTTGCGCAGGAGCTTGAAGCATTAGCAACGCGTTATCAAACAGATCAGTTTTTACTCATCAACAATGCCTTTGATCAAGAAAAGCGATTGCAGTCGTACCAGCTCATCGCGGAGCGACTTCTTTAAACAGAACAGGACCCCTCAATAGCTGTTTTGCTAATGAGGGGTCCTGTCTACACATCTACATTCAATTAACGTTGCGCTGTCGGACGAATTAAGATCTCGTTGACCGCGACATCTTCTGGTTCGTTGACAGCATATGCGATGGCACGCGCAATCGCGCTCGCATCAATGGCTTTCAAGTCACCAATTCCTTGTTTGATCTCTTCATCCGAGATATGGTCCTTCAATTCCGTATCGACCGCTCCCGGTGAGATGATTGTTGCACGGATGTGATTGTCGACCGATTCTTCCTTACGAAGACCTTCCGTGATGGCGCGCACCGCGAATTTCGTACCGCTGTAGACGGCGCTCGACGGCATGACTTCATGACCGGCGACAGAAGAGATGTTGATGACATGTCCGCTTTTTTGTTCGCGCATATACGGCAGGACTGCTCCGATTCCATGGAGGACGCCTTTAATGTTGACATCGACCATCGTGTTCCATTCGTCCTGCTGATTCTTATGGAGGTGCGATAGTGGCATTAATCCAGCGTTGTTGACGATGACATCAACAGAACCAAACTTGTCTTTCGCAAGTTTTGCGAGCGCATCAACTTGCTCACGATCGGTAACATCCGTCACTTGATAAACGGCTTGACCACCTTCAGCTTCAACCGCTTTGACAAGCTCTTGCAAACGATCTTCCCGACGTGCCGCAAGAACGAGTTTTGCTCCTTGTTTCGCAAGTTCTTTCGCGGTTGCTTCCCCGATACCGCTTGATGCCCCTGTAATGATGACGACTTTATCTTGAATCATCTGAACTCCTCCTTCTGAATAACGTACTCCTTGAGAGATATTGCCGCTTTTGTTGATTTAAAAACATCACGTAGGAGGTTTGTCTATGAAACGTTTTCTATTTATTGGATTGATTATGATTGCGATTGCAGTCGGATGGTTTTTTTCACGTGATCCATTTCGACATCAACCACCAGAACCTACCGTGACAATCGAAAACCGTGAAGTAAAGGTTTATAGAGGTACCTATAGTTGGTCAGGCATGTTTCGCGGGGAAACAGCTGATGCAAAGGCCGAAGCCGTCGATTTAGTAAAAGGTGATTCGAGTACGCGAGCCAATCCTGAAGATCGATTGACGATTCGTTTTGAAGACGGACCAGCTCCGAAGTCCGTCGCGATGGTCTTATGGTCGGTCAAAGATCATAAAGAGATGAAAACATATAAGAAGATTGAGCGGATTACCGTTCCTTCGACTCCCGGAAAGTATGTCTATCAGATTAAAGCCGATTGGAAAGAAGGTAATGGCGATTTTGCCTTTCCAATTGATGTGAAATGAAAAACAGAAAAAACATATTGACAGGATATATGTTTAATGATAAATAAATCGAATACTGACCTCTTCTTAAGTTGGAAGAGGTTTTTTTCGTGAAATATAGTAAATAAAGCACTAGTTTTGATTGATTTAGTCTGAATAATCAGAATATATGAACATTTTAACGAAAGTGTATTTAGATGTTTCGGGTTCTAATGAACGGGAATAGACACACCATACACATAATATTTCATGTGTTGAATCACCTAGGTGAAAGAAGTTAATAATCGTAAAGGAGAGGTGCAGATGAATGGGTTCAATCGATTCTTACTCGTCATCATAGGCATACTCGGACTAATCAGTGTCGGGCTGCTTGTGCTCGGTGTGTATGATGTTCCACGGCTTAGTTCGTTAATCGAGCAGTGGCAGGATCAGCAATGGTATAGCTATACCGTTCTATCCATTGGAGGATTTTTAGCATTCGTATTCGTCATTCTATTATTCACAGGATTATTTAGCCGCTCGAAAGGTCAACGACTGTTGATTCAAACGGGTGACGGAACGATTACGATTTCGAAGGAGACGATCGAACGGACGGCTTTAGAGTCGATTCGTGGGATCGGTGGTGTACGGACACCGCGTGTCCATGCCGATATCCATTCGAAAAAAGAAACGGTCGCTTTAAAAGTCGACTGCTCGGTCTTTGGACAAGATGGGTTACCGACGATTGCGAAGGATATTCAAGAACGAGCTAAACAAGCTGTCGAATCCTTACTTGAGTTGCCAGTAACGAGTACGAAAGTCACGATCAGTGACACGAAAACGAAAACATCGGAACGTGTCGTCTAAAGGAGGAGAGGGAACATGAAGACAAGAGAAGCACTCTATCCGTATCGGTTCCGACTGATCGGGGGACTTGCCGGTCTAATCCTCGCCATCTTATTCCTGACGATTGGCTTTGGTCCGACAATCCTTATCGTTGCCTTCGCAGCAATTGGATTTTTAATTGGAAAATGGCGCGATGGTGCGCTCGACATTGAAGGGTGGATTCAGTTCTTTCAAAAGGACTGATTCATATATAACTTACTAAACATTTAAAAGGAGAGATTTCAAATGGCAAACGAAGTAAACCCAACAACTGAAAACGAAGTGGTACGCGAGAATAAATTGACATTCGAAGATCAAGTCATCAAAAAAATTGCTGGGATCGCGTCGAACGAAGTGACAGGCATCTTGTCAATGAGTGGTGGATTCATGAGTGGACTGACGGATCGTCTCCGGAGCACGGAAGACATCACAAAAGGAATTGGCGCTGAAGTGGGAGAACGTCAAGTCGCACTCGATTTGAAAGTCATCGTCGAATACGGTAAAAATATTCCGTCAATTTTCCAAGAGACAGTCGCTAAAATCAAAAAATCAATCAGTGACATGACAGGCCTTGAAGTCGTTGAAGTCAATATGCATGTCGAGGACGTCATGACACGTGCCGAGTTCGAAGCTAAAAATAAATCGAACAACGAACAAGAAGAAAAAAGCCGCGAACTGCAATAAGCAAGTCGAAAGACCCGACAAACTCGTCGGGTCTTTTTTTCATGGAATCGACATGACGTTTGATACATTTGATGATGAGAACGGGAATAGATTAGTATCATGATAGACGAAAGGATGATTCAAGATGCGACTAACAGGAAAAACGATCATCGTCACCGGAGCCGGCTCAGGAATGGGTGAAGCCATGGCAAAATTGTTTGCACAAGAAGGCGCACGAATCGTCGCAGCGGACATTCGATTGGAAACCGTTGAACGGGTCGTCTCTGAAATCAAGGAAGCGGGCGGAGAAGCGATGGCTGTTGCGAGTGATATCGCACAACAAAAGGCAGCAGGACAACTCATCAAACAAGCAATCGACGCTTTCGGTAAACTGGACATTCTCGTCAATAATGCCGGGATCATGGACGGGATGGAGGGCGTGGCAGACATCTCAGATGAACGTTGGGACCATATCCTTGCAGTCAATACGACAGGAACGATGCGTCTGATGCGCGAAGCGGTCAAACACTTTAAAGAAGTCGGAGGTGGCGTGATTCTGAACAACATCTCGATTGGCGGTCTGAACGGTGCCCGAGCAGGAGCAGCCTATACGGCTTCCAAACATGCCGTCATCGGTCTGACGAAGAATACCGCCTTCTTTTATGCCGGAGATGGTATTCGCTGTAACGGAATCGCACCTGGCGCTGTCGAGACGAACATCGGACAATCGATGTCGAACCTGAATGAATTCGGGATGGGGCGCGCGATGCTTGGCATGGGTCTCAATCCACGAGCCGGTCAGCCGAATGAAATCGCAAATTTGGCATTATTTCTCGTGTCCGACGAGGCGAGTTTCATCAACGGGGCAATCGTCGTCGCAGATGGGGGATGGAGTGCGTATTAAATTGAATACTTTATTTACTAGATTTTAATTTAAAATAGCAGGAACTTGTCGATATAAGGGATAATATGACAATAGGTAAATCATGACCTTAGTTTGAATCCAGGGAGGAATCGGCATGTCGATGCGTGAGCAAGTAACACAGGTCACCGACACACAAGTCATCCGGGCAATCGAACAAAATCTAGCCATCATTCGTTTTGACGATCGACGCAAAGTCGCATACGTAAATGAGTTGTTTGCCCGGACGATGGGGTACGAAGTGGAAGAGTTAATCGGTAAATACCATCGTGATCTCTGTTTTCCGGCTTTCGTTAATAGTCCAGAGTACGAGTTGTTTTGGCGAAAATTGATGCAAGGCATCACGTATCAGGATAAGATTGAACGCCGGACTGCTGACGGACAACAGAAGTGGCTCGAAGCGACATATATGCCGATTTACTCGGATGACGGACGTCGGGTCGTCGGGGTCTCGAAAATTGCATCGGACATCACGATTCGCCAGCAGGACGTTTTACGAATGGCGGCCGAACTCAACGAGACATCAGCCTTCTTGACGGTCAAATCGGAAAGTGGTCGACAAGACGGTTTGAACGTTCTTGCGACTGTCCAACAAATCGAGTCGGAATCCGTCGAGAACTTATCGAGTCTTGTCGCCTTGCGTAAAGATGCAAACTCGATCACTGACATCGTCAAGACGATCCGTGAAATTGCCGCGCAGACGAATCTACTCGCCTTGAATGCGGCCATTGAGGCAGCACGTGCTGGAGAACATGGACGCGGATTCGATGTCGTCGCGACCGAAGTCCGAAACCTGTCGAATAAAGTCTCGCATTCGATCGGAGAAATCAAGGAGAATATCGAAGGGATCGTTGAGCGGATCAAGGAGGTCTCGCACAGTATCGAACGGATTTCAAGCAAGGTAAAGGACAGTACCGGTCAGCTTGAACATACGGTGAGTGAGTTCGATCAATTGGCTGATTCTGCGAAACAACTGGAGCACCAGGCAAAACAATTCGTCGATGTCTTATGAACGAGTGACACTATTTAAATAGACTTAAGAAGTCAGACCCTAGGTCCGGCTTCTTTTTATGCATTTACAAAAAAATATGGCAAACAATTAGCAATGCAATGCTGTTATAGAGGTAGAAAAAGAATACGAAAAGATCGCAAATAAAGAAAATATCACACTATTTATTTCACTTACCAAATTTACTCTTATAATTTTAAATCCGACATAAAGTTTAATCTATACAATTGGTTCATGCTACTAAAACCATAGTCTTTAGAAAAAGAGTTTGATATCCTTAGGGCTTACATACCTTGTATGTTCGAAAATTACTTTGAAAGGATGTGAACCAATGATTTTTGAACCAACTACTACATCATTTGTCTTACATATGAAGGTCCAACTAGTATGGTGAGTACTCAACCGAACCACAAAACGTTTTGGTTACTTGCCTATCCGCTCATTCTCTCAAGTATTGCGACACCGTTGCTTGGTGTGACCGATACGGTCGTCATCGGTCAATCGGGTGATCCGCGCGCGATCGGTGGCATTGCTGTTGGTGCCGTCTTCTTCAATACAATCTACTGGTTGTTCGGCTTTTTAAAAGTCAGTACGACAGGATTCAGTGCTCAGGCAAGCGGCGCGAATGACGCCCATGCCTTACGGATTTCGCTCTACCGACCGCTGTTCCTAGCAGCTTGTATCGGTTTGCTCATTTTGTTATTCCGCCAGCCGCTTGAACAGATTGGACTCTATTTACTTGCGCCACCCGCTGATTTGCTGGATGCAGTCAAGACATACATCTCGTACCGGATGATTGGCGCACCGTTCGTCTTGATGGGTTATGCGTTACTTGGCTGGTTAATCGGAACGGGACAAGTTAAACATGCTTTATTCGTCCAATTATTCAGTATCGGGGTCAACGTCGTACTCGATATTGGATTCGTCTACGGATTGAACACCGGTGTTGCTGGAATTGCGCTTGCGACCGTCATCGCGGAAATCAGCATTGTCGCCTGCAGTCTCTATCTGATTCGGAGTCATTTGTCGATGACGCGCGACGAACTGCGTGCCTTGACGGATTGGCACGCCTACCGTCAATTCTTTCGTGTCAATCGAGATTTATTCATTCGAACGATTTTCCTGTTACTCGTTACCGGCTGGTTTACACGAGCGGGAGGACAATTCGGACCAGATATCCTTGCAGCCAATGCGATCCTACTGCAGATTCAGTATCTGATCTCCTATTGGTTCGGTGGACTCGGTCATGCGTCAACCGTTCTTGTCGGTCGGGCGAGAGGGCATCAAAATCAGGAAGCATACCGGACGAGTGTCCGTTTGGCACGGACGTTCGGATTCTACTCAGTCGTGTTCTGGTCACTTGTGCTCCTATTCCTTGAAACACCGCTGCTTCAGTTGTTCACTTCAGAAGAAGCGATCCTAGACGCGGCGCGCGACTATTATCTCTGGATCATCATCCTACCGCTGATTGCCGGGTGGGCGATGATTTACGAAGGAATCTTTGCTGGTCGTGTCGAGGCAACTCCAGTCCGGAACTCGATGATTCAAGCAGGGATCGGTTTTGCGATTGTGCTGCTGTCGACATCAAGTTTTGACAATCAAGGAGTCTGGGCAGCATTTCTGACGTTCTTTTTAATCCGCTCCTTATCGTTGATCCTCGTAGAAGCGAAACAATGAATAACCCGAAATTCCCTCATGCAGATGAAGGAACTTCGGGTTATTTGTCGTCGATCGCTAAAGGGCGGACGAATAGGGCATTCAAGTGATGGACAAGGACATGACGCAATCGTTCTTTCGGGAGACGTTCTGGTCGAAACAGCGCATGAAAGGCTAATCCATCAACGAGTGCTGCGAGACGTTCGCTCTCAAGCTCGATGTCTATATCTGCTCGGAACGTACCGTCCGGAATCCGTGTCAGTAATACCAGACACATGTGGTAAATGTCGTCTGGATTCTCTGTTGATTGAGACGCATATGCAGACATCATGAATTGGAACCAGACCTGCATCTCAAGCTGATGCTCAGGTGCATACGGCAAGACTTCTAGTAAGACGTTGCATAACGTCTCTTCTGGTGTTCCTCCTCTCTCGAAAATGGTTGTAATGCGTTCTTGGACCCGTTCTTGAACGAGTTGCATCGAGAAACGGAGCAATTCTTCTTGGGTCGTGAAATAATACCGTAAGGCACCAAGGGACAGACCTGCTTCCTTGGCGATCGTCCGGACGCTAGCTTGTTCGATACCGACATTAGAAATCGTACGCCACGTTGCTTTTGCGATGAGGCGTTTTCGTTCTTCGTGATTGACTTGTTTTGGCATACATTAAGTATATCAGCTTTTTTAGCACGAATGTATTAAAAAGACTAGTCAAGTGACGAATGTGATGTTATCTTTATAATACAGTCGTATTAAAAAAGGAGAGGATCACGATGCAACTCGTCGCTTGGGCAATCGTTTGTTGTGAAATTCTATTTTGGGTATTCATCGTCGCAGGACTGATCGTGCGTTATGGATTCAGACGAGAGAAGCTTGGTTTTCGATTGATGGCGATGTCACCCGTGATTGATATCGTCTTACTGGTCTTAACATTGTTTGACTTAAGTCGCGGTAGCACAGCAACGCTTGCACACGGACTTGCTGCGATTTACATCGGCGTATCGCTCGCATTTGGGAAGCAGATGATTGCTTGGGCGGATGGGGTGTATCGCCGGGTGATCCTCAGGGAACAAGTAGCAAAAGAACGCATATCGCGTGCGCGACGGGAACGCAACGGATTCTATCGGCACATCCTGGCATTCTTGATTGGTGGTGCCTTACTCGGAGCAATGATTCTCTGGCTCGGAAATACCGAACAAACCGAAAGCCTCTTGCGGACGTTACAACTGTGGGGACTCGTTCTTGTGATTGATGGCGTCATCTCGATGAGTTATACCGTTTTTCCAGCTCGCTCTAAATAAAAACGAACCTTGGCTGTCAGCGGTCGACAGTGAAGGTTCGTTCCCGAATCGTATTCGTATGTACTTCTTTCCGGGCGTCGATTGAATCCAGAATATGGATGATGTAGCGACGTCCTTTTTTATATCCAGTACGCGGTGGTTTGATTCGGATTTCTTTGCCGTCTAGGACTTCAATCTCCGTTTGCATCCGTTCACCATTTGAATCCGTCACGGTAACCGTACGGTTTGAGACTTGTTCCTTACGTAGTCCTTTCGCGTATTCGATGTCGAAAGTATGATACGAGGAGATGGAGCGGGCACGTGATTTGAAGTGTGGCTCGTCCGTCCGTTCGTCGAGAGTGCAGTAGCAACCCGTGAACAAGAGGCTCGCCGAGAGGAGTATCGAAAATAGATGTTTCACGAAAACGCTCCTTTATGTATTTGGTAATTTTAGTATAAGACAAATTTTGGGTTACGACAATCCTTCTTGAGACCGAGTCGTTGACATCTATTAAAATTGAACAGGTCCATGCTATAATCGACCGAGAGAAAGGAAGCGATACACCATGCCAGTACAACCAGACCAACGTGAAATCATCGTCTCGATTCGGACGAGTTATGACTTTAAAGCTGATACAGGACGCGCAATCCGTGTCATCGAGTTTCACGGACGCCGGACGACACTGTTCGATACGTTCGAAGCGTCTTCACCAAAACGAATGATTTTGATCGAGATGATCCGCGCCGTCCAATCTTTCAAGGAACCCTTCCACATCATCTTCAACGTCGAGTGTAACTTTGGCTTCAAGTATTTGACGGATCAGCGGAAATGGGAAAACCGGGACGTCGGGAATACGTTCCTCGACTTGATTGAACAAGGCGGTCATACGTATGAATTACGGGATTGTTCGTTCTATGAAGGCGGTAAAGCCCTCCAAAAATGGCTCGGCAACACATTAAAGCAAAATAGCTGACAAAAAAGGCTGATTCCACAATGGAGTCAGCCTTTATCCGTTGCATCGATCGTCTCGCTTTCGAGATATCGGTATAACGTACTTTTACTAATACCGGTCTGTTCTCGGATATCAGCGAGCGAATACTCTTTGCTTTGATACATCGCAATCGCGCGGCGGACATTTTCATCGGGTTTCCGCGGTCGACCGGTCTGTTTTCCTTGCTCTTTTGCTTTTGAGAGTCCGGCACGCGTTGACATGCTGATGACATCACTTTGCAACTGGACCAGGTGGCGGGCCGTTTCAAGGAACGACAAAGATGTCCGTTCGCTCGTGCGAATGTGTTCGCGGAGCGACCACAGTGTCGCGCCACGTGTCTCCATTTGTTCGAGCATCTCAATCAAGTGCCGCGTCGAGTCTGCTAAGACATAGAGATGCGTGACGATGACTTCGTCTCCCGCTTGCAGCGCCTCAAGCATCTGTTCGAGTTCCGTCCGGCGTTTGGCCGAATCATGGGCCTCAACGACACGTACCGTCACATCAATCTGATCCGCCTCTGCTTGTTGCGCAGAACAGTCTGGATCATCCGGATAGGGTCTCATATAGAAATATTGCATGGATGGAGCTCCTCTCTGTCGATCACGATCGACGTCAGTTCCTCATCAGTATACCGTATTCTCACCTTCGTGCCGTAGAAAACCGAAAACATGCCTTTCTTCTCATGTTCGGATCGACTAATTTGTGGTAAATTGAGTGGAAGTAAGTTTCTCGGACTCATCCTTATACCATTCATTCTTTTTAAATGAGGTGCTCATCATGAACAAAGAAGATCATCAACTCGCCCGTCAGCTTTTGACGACCTATTTCATCGGAACACAATTGGCGACGGTTCATGTCGCAGGCTACGTCACGCTCGAATTCATCAATTTGTTCGATACGACAGCGCCTGAACTGCGACTTCGGATCGAGACGGACCGTCTATTTTATGGTGATGTCGAGACGACACAGAATTGGGTCGTTCGCCATGCAACAAAGGAAGAGATGCTACACTTGATCGTCTCATTGCACGCGGAACGGATCACGGGTGTCCGGATCGGCAAGACGGCACCACATTTATTCTTGACCTTCAGTAACGGACAAACGCTCGTCCTGAACGGATCGGATACATATTACGAATCGTGGGCGATCGATATCGGTCTCGCGCCACACCGAGCCGACGCGACGATCGTTGCCGTACCGGGTGACGAACTAGCCGTCTTCTCCGGGATTGGTGAACAAGTTGAAGACTAAGTGGACACGCATGGAGTGGTGTGATTGGATCATGCCGCTCGTCGCGTCACGTTATCCGGATCATTGTGCCGTCTTACTTGCCGGTAGTCATACGCGAGGACAAGCGACCGTACAATCAGATGTCGATTTAATCATCTTTGAAGCAAGGCGACGGCAGGCATATCGGGAATCGTTTACCTATGACGGTGTCCCGATCGAAGCATTCGTCCATTCCTTTGAGACGATCGCGCATTTTTTCGAGAGTGACCGGGAACGTGGTCGCCCGTCCTTGCAACGCATGATTGCTGACAGCTGGACGATCGAGGATCATCCACACCTTGCCTCTATCCGCAAGGAAGCCGTTCAACAATTGGCGGATGGACCTGTTGCGTGGTCGAATCCGGAGCAACAACGCGCGCGTTATTTTTTAAGTGACTTGCTCGACGACTTCGAGAGTGTGACGAACCGCGCAGAAGGTCTAGCGATTGCATCACGTTTATATGAACAGAGCATCGAATTCGTCCTTCGTGCCAATCAACGCTACATCGGACAAGGGAAGTGGACAATTCGTGCTCTTGCGGAGTTTGACGAAGAATATGCCAGTCGACACACAATGGCTTTTGAGTTGTATTATCAGTCGAATGACCGCCGAGCCGTCATCGCGTTAGTCGACGATTATCTCGCACCGTTTGGCGGGCGTTATTTTGACGGCTTTATGCTCGGCAAAAGATAACAAGCATATAAAAAGAGACACGTTTTCGGTCGATGATCCGAAAACGTGTCTCTTTATCGTTCGCTTCTGTTTAACGCCAATGGGACGGACGGAGCAAACGCGGCGGTAACTGTGTCGCTGCATTGCCGATTGCGGCATTGATTTGTGCTTGTGTCAAAAAGAGCGCGTCTGTCAAATCCGCGTCTTTGACGTTACAGTCTCGCAGATCAGCTCCGAGAAAGTTGACACCGCACAAACGGCTATTCGACAAGTTCGTCGCCAGCAACCACTGGTTCTGAACGCTGGCACCTGAAAAATCTCGTCCTTGTAGCTGTTTTCCGACCCAGTCGCGTGGTGTCTGGTCGCGTCTTCCGCTATACTGAACTTGAACACGAGAAGCGATCATTTCAAGGAGGGGTCGGACGGTTTGACGGATTGACATCAGGTCAAGCCGTGCAAATTGATCCGCCGGTAAGGCAGCGTATCGGGTCAATGCGGCAAGCATCTCATCGAGTTGATTGTGGATGTCACGCGTGACATCACGTTTTCCGTCCGTTACGTACCACATCATCTCAAACAAGTGAACCATCTTCGGGAAGGCAGCATAAATCGCTTGGCGTCGCTTTGGTGCATCATCGCCTTGAAACGTCCGCTGTGACAAATGTTGCCCGGCACCAAAACAATCATAGACGGTACAGCCTTTGTAGCCGCTATCGCGTAACCGGTCATGGATGCGGCAGCTGTAATCCGCGTCAAGATTGCGACACGGTGTCGCTTCCGGTTTATCATGACCGAAATCACTGGATTTCGAAAAAGCGAGTGCCGTACAACATAAACCAAAACAATTTGTACAATCAATTTGGAATGTAGGTTCCATCGTATTCACCTCCACTACTACTATAGCAAGAAAGGAGTCCGGATATGCTGCAATTTCAACTCAATGAAAATGAAGACGGACAAGATTGGATCAGACAACAGGTGCGACGCTATAACGTCGAGACTTCGCCGTTTCATGCCATAAAACGGTCAAATGGAACACAAGCCGTCACTCTGCTTGCGAAGCGAAACGATCAACCGATCGGTGGCATCACAGGAGATGCGTATTGGGGCTGGTTACATATTGAATGGTTCTTTGTCGTCAAGGAGGAGCGGGGAAGTGGACTCGGCACGACGTTATTTCATCGATTGGAAACATGGGCACGAGAAGCAGGAATCGACCGAATCCGTGTCGAGACCTTTTCATTTCAAGCGCTCTCGTTTTATGAACGACAGGGATTCATCGAAGTCGGACGAATCGATGATTATCCTCCTTGTGCTAGCTATCACCTGCTCGTCAAGAAGGTCGACCGATGAAACGCCAACTTCTTTTTATCTTAGTTATTGGATTAGTACTCGGAGCATTGACGGGGATGTACCAGCGTCCAGAG
The DNA here is from genome assembly GCF_041945985.1 of Exiguobacterium sp. PHA03. Lineage (NCBI taxonomy): Bacteria > Bacillati > Bacillota > Bacilli > Caryophanales > Exiguobacterium > Exiguobacterium sp. PHA03. Next base: position 899,909 of record NZ_JAUTYQ010000001.1, on the reverse strand, counting down.
ACCCCTTCCTTCACTGCAAAAACGGTCACGAAGTTATATAAACAAATGACGAACACGTCGATCGAATCGCGTGATGTCTACTTCGTCGAACGATTGTCTGAACATTATGCCGTCGCATATCTTGAAGCGAAACATGATCGCTTGTTTCTGCTCCTGCAACAAACCGATGAGGCACAACGAATCGATCGAATCATTCGCACCAAGCAGACGACGGAGGCGGATTGGTTCGAGGGACGGTTACTTGCGACACCGGAAGGTCGGTATCTCGTCGCCTACGGCATGAATGGCTCAAAACAAATGAAAACGATTCGGTTCGAGCCGTATAAGATGACGGCTGATGGGGAAGTACCATTACGTCCGATGCAGCGCTCGTTAACCGTCGCGGGTCAGGAACGTTTCCATACCATCCAACCGTTACCGGATGCCTTCCCGCATACGCTCTACTTCGAAATGATCGCGACGCGTATGGATGGAAAAGAGACGATCCAACGCTTGACGTCATTAAGCGAAAACGCATCTGCGTTTTCTATGACCCGTGACTTTTAGTATACTGAAGACGAAAAAAGGGGGAAAAGAACATGTGGATCGTCATGAATCAGCTACACGTCGTGAAGGGCGCAGCAGATCAAGTCGCAGCGCGTTTTAAGACGACGAAAGGAATTGAACGGATGGAAGGGTTCCACCGGATGCAAGTCCTCGTCGATATCAGTCAGGAAGAAGAAGACATCGTCACGATCATGACGACATGGTCGAATCAAGCGGCGTTTCATGCATGGCAGGAGAGTCAAGCGTATAAAGGGGTTCACCATAAACGAGATAACGGAACGTCCGAAGTCAAACCGCTCGTGACGTCGAATACCGTCACGGAATATGCGATCGTCGCCGACCATAGCGCTGCAACCGAATAAATACAAGACCCCTGAGAGAATTCTTCTCGGGGGTCTTGTGTGTAATATTACATTAGATTGTTTTACCGTAATCTGGGTATATTCTAACAAACTAGATGAAACGAGGTGGCATCGCATGGTCTATCGTAAACCTGTCGTCTCTAGCCTATCCGTCCTCGGTGGTATGATCCTGCTCTTCGGTTTCTTGACGAGCGGTGGCTTCATTTATCTCTACTTCTTCGTCTTACTGTTTGCTTGCGTCTCCTTCTTACGTGAACCGTTGACACGTAAAGAGTGGTTGCGAGAGGGGATCGCCTTCATCTTCTGGTGTTCCTTGATTTATTTACTGCAACACCTCGTCTTCATGACATAAGTCATTTTTCATACTGCTCGAATAAAGGGAGGATGATGTCACGACCCGTTGCTGATAAGTGGATTGATACGTCACGCTTTGGATCCTTTAAGTAGATGTCAGTCTTTTTGACGCGTTTATCAAGATAGACTTCGTACTGTTGACCAGTCACGCCTTTTCGGAACGTCAAGTATTTCCACTTCGCCCTCTTGCCCCGCACATCAGCCTGTTCACTCGTCTTGATCGCTTTTTTTAATTTCCCGGATTCATCACTTGTCATCATGATCATGTTTTCCCAATCAATATCTTTTTCCGAATAATGATTTCCTCGATCATCTTCTTCAAAACGGATATGCGAAAACTGTTTTTGATGGAACAGTGTCTCGTTTTGGTTTTCCGCAACGTCGTCGTCTGTTGTTCGATCCGGTCCTTGGACTTGGAGTTCAGTCGGTTGTTGCATCGTATGGCGAATCGATAATTGGTAGCGGAATTCGCGTCCGTTTTTCTCCGTTGCGATGACCGTTCCATAATGCTCCGGCGTGCCGTCACCCGGAACGAATCGGACCTTTCCTGGTTGTTTCATTGAATGGATCGGGTGTTCCGCACGGCGTCCACCATACAACTGCGGTATACGAACCGAAACGTCGTATGTCGAATCGTATTGTTGATTGTAGACGAGATAGAGATTGACATCACGGGTGAACGGTGTCAGAGAATTCGCGTATGCGAAAGTCGTCGTCCGTGCATCTTTTTTTGTGACATCCGTTGCCTCGATGACGAGGTAACCTGATCCTGGAAGTTCTAATTTTCGAGCAGAATGGTCTGCGATCTTCTCATCAGGATTGAACCAGTCGTCTTTTTTTAATACAACAGGCTTCATGCTAAAGTTCTTCCGTTGTGGAGTCAGAGTAGTATTCTTGAAGATGTCTTCTTTCTTTGGTAACGGATAATACCCATCTTTAGACGATGTCTGACAATATAAATACGTCTTTTTCCCAGCTTTCACGTAACGAACGGTTTGACTATCATAATCTTCGAACGGATTCGTCATCATGACGGAATAGATGTTACCGACAGCGTAATTGACGGGTGTATCGCTCGCTTTAGACGCACACGTTTTTTGAATGACGGTTTGCTCTTTAGCTGACAAAGTGCGAGATTCTTTTTCGTTGAATTGCCCTCCATCATACATTTGTGATAAGTAATCCCATTTAAAATTCGGGGCGTCACTTTGGCAACCGCTTAATGCTAGCGTCGCACCAAGTGTTAGTCCGATCCAGTAACGTTTATTCATTGATTGAGCACCTCACTAAGTGCTTCACTTGTCGTACCTGACAGCTTCGCACCTTTCTTTGATCCCGGTTTGACCACATAGATTTCAAGCTTTTTAGCTCGTTTGCGTTCGAATAGTTCGAACGTTTGACTTTTTCCTTTGCGGATCAAGGTCAATTTTTTCTGTTTCAGCTTTGTTCCTTGTGGCTCCATCACATCGGTCTCTTTTAATTCTTGAGCCATTTTTTTTGCTAGTTTATCCGGAATGGCCGAGATGAATTTAAAATCGTTATCGACGAGCTGCTTTGGTGACTCGTGAATGTAGCCGACATATGTGGTTGGTGATGCATCAAGAAAGCCATATTTGTAATTCGCAGGTTTTTTGTAGGTCTGATTGAGACGCATATATAGCGATGTTTCTTGAACGATTTTGCCTCCTTCTTTCTTCCAAACAGTCGCAAAAGGAACCGTCTGTCCCACTGAAAGCGTAGCAGGAAGTTGTTTTCGCTTGATTTGATACGATTGCCCCATTACATGGTCTTGAATGACGGATGGAATTCCGATACGATCACCACTGGTCATGAGTTCGATCGATGTGTGCTGCAAACCACTATTCGGAATGACACGAAAAGCTAAATTCAATTCGGAACCGGCTCGGGACTCGGTCGTCTCAAAAAGTGTTTGTTCTTTATCCTTATTTTTGTCTTTCATGAAGAGAACGAATTGTCCTTCCGGTGGTAAGGACAATTGATACGATGGGAAAAGGTAACGACCAAGTCCTTTCGTGTCTTTACTTTCTTCATTTTCTTGTTTTTGTTGATCCATCACTTCTTTTGGGACAGGTTTAAAGCGAACGTCTGTCGATTTAGCTTTAAGCGGTTGGTTCGACCAATCGACGAATGGGTAATCACTGCGCTTGATTTGGTGGATCGCATAATCCGCATGGCGAATCGGCTGACACGCCAGATAGTCCTTTTTTTCGTCTGACAGGAAACGGACGTGTTGGAACTCGCGCCCTTGGACACTCGGAGGCAGGAAGTATAAATCAAATCCTTCGTGTTGCACATATCGATCAGGCAAGCGCATCATGTCAGGTTTTTGCTGACAAACCTTCAACAAAGCCGCCGTTTGTTTTTTCGGGAGATCCGGTATCTCTTGACCATCAAAGGTAGTCGAGATACCACCCCAGTAATTGGCATCATATGTAAGATCTAAGTATCGTTCTTTTCCGCATCCGGCAAGAAGAACTGCTCCTGCGAGAATACCAGTATGTATATAGCGTCTCATGAAAAACCTCCTCTATACGATTGTCTGTATTTTACCATATTTTCTATAATAGACAGAATTTTCTATAACGTTTCAACATTAAGATGTTTGACATCCCTCGACTCGGGAATAATAGATGCATGCATGGTCAATCTATTACTATGGGGGTTTTATGATGGGTACATTCATTCAAGCAGTTGATGGCACGAAGATTTACGTTGAGGATGTCGGATCGGGTCAACCGGTCGTCTTTTTACACGGCTGGCCAGCAAACAACAACATGTTCGAGTATCAAAAGAACCTGCTCGTCGAAGAAGGGTACCGTTACGTCGGAATCGATTATCGTGGTTATGGCAAATCAGATGCACCGGCAACGGGATATGACTATAAGACGATGGCGTCCGATGTCAATGAAGTCATCGAACAGCTGAAATTAACAAATGTCGCGTTGCTTGGCTTCTCGATGGGAGGAGGAATCGCCTTGTCCTATCTCTTGCAATATGGGGATTCAAAAGTCAGTAAGCTTGTTCTCGCTGGAGCTGCGGCACCAGTCTTTACGCAACGTGACGGCTACCCATATGGGATGACGAAAGAAGAAGTCGATGCTTTGATTGCCGATACGAAACAGGATCGTCCGTCGATGCTCAAAGGATTCGGTGAAATCTTCTTTGCGAAGGAACATCCAGAACCGCTGCAACAATGGTTCCATGGTCTTAGCATCGCCGCTTCATCCCACGGAACGATTCAGTCAGCAATCGCCTTGCGTGACGAAGACTTACGTGGAAAACTCGAAAACATCAAAGTCGATACGTTAATCATCCACGGTAAAAAAGACCAAGTCTGTCCGTTCGAGTTTGCGGAAGAGATGCAAAAAGAAATCCCACATGCACGACTCGAAGTCTTCGAAGAGAGTGGACACGGGATGTTGCTTGACGAACAAGAGAAGTTCAACGAGACATTACTGACGTACGTTAAAGGAAATTAATCTAACAAGCCATGGACGCGCGTCCATGGCTTGTTTTTGTGTACAGAAAAAGCGTGCGCCGGCGCACGCTTTTAAGAGCGATACTTCCGCATGAACCGTTGATCGATCCAGCGCTTCAGGTACCAACCGAACGGGTGAGTTGAATAATGACGACCATATAGGGAAACCGCATGACGCGGTCCCATCGATAAAATCGTCAAATAGTTCGTTTGCGGACGATAGGTTTGCAGTGCTTCTTCCTCTAGGTATCGTAAAAGGTTCGTAAGCAAAATTGGCGCTTGTCGGACAGCTGTGACACCATTCTTCGGAATGTCGGGGTAGGCGACGAGGGTCGCCGCGTCACCCGCAGCAAACAAACTTGGATGATTGAGCGCTTGTAACTGTTCATTGACGAGTAAAAATCCGTCTTCCGTGAAGAGATTGCTGTCTGCAAACAATGCCGGAGCTTTGGCACCCGTCAAGCGGATGATTGCATCTGACTCGATTGGTGGATGATGCGTAAAGCGGAGTGGTAGTTCGTCATCTATAGGACGTTCCCGGATCCAGTACACTTCGAGTTCTTTTAACCGTCTCGTAATGGCTTCCGCTGCCGGATGACGAGAAAGGATATCTGGATCCGAGATCAATGTGATCGGTACACCCGCCGCTTTCAAGGACACCGCCATCTCGACGGCAGCTGCTCCGCTCCCCATCACGACCGGACGCTTTGCTTGTTGCAGTCGCTTTAATGTATCCGGTAACCGGTAGTTCGGTTTAATCGATAATCGCGTCGTATCTTCCGACCAGTCGAATGAGCCGATATTCGTTGAGACAACGTCATAGGTGTAACGTCTGCCGGATGCAGCGAAGACGACCTTTTCAACAGGGTCGATTTTGATGACGGCCTCCTTGATGAATGGTTTATCATAGGCACGACATAAGGCGGCGACGTCAATACGCATCTCATCCATGTCGTATGTTCCGTCAGCAAGTCCAGAGTACATGCCCGAGTAATATTGGTACGTCGAGGCGTTCAGGACCAGCCACTCGACGTCTTCTGTTGGTCCGTTTGTAATGCAATGCAGGTGAGCGTGACCTGCACCAATCAAGAGGATACGTTTCATGTCGTTCTCCTTCAATCTGTCTTGCTAGAGTGTACCCGGATACGGGTGGCGGTAATCATAGCCAAAAGACAAGACTGATGAATAGGAGGATGACCACGAGATAAATAATATCCTGACGCTGAACGACCGGTACCTCGTAATACGTTCGCTCTGCTGAAAAGTGACGGGCTTCGAGAGCAATCGCCATCCGTTCTGCCCGCTGGATCGATCGTGAGAAGAGCGGTAAGCCAATTGAAAGAAATCCATCACCAGGAAAGCGACTGTGCACATTGCGAATCATCCGGACTTGCCGCAAAACGCGGACTTCTTCGACCAGTTGCGGCAGAAAGCGAATCCCGGCAAGGAATCCGTAAGCAAAGCGGGGCGATAACTTCGCCTGATGGATCAAGCTCATTACGAAACGGGTCGCGTCGGTCGTCGTGACGAAAGCGAGGCTCAAGCAGACGAACGTGGCCATCCGCAAGGCAAGTAACCAGCCGTGCGCGACGCTTTCCGACGTGACATGAAACCAACCAAACGACCAAAGAGTATTCGTTCCTTTGCCGAAAGCCGCCATCATCCAGAACGTCAATAAGAATAATAGACTATACGGCGCAAGTCGCTTCAAGAAATCCAAAGGACCCCATCCGGAAAGGAGTAGCATTGTGATAGCAAAACTCAGGAATACTAACGTTTTGACCCAGTCATTCGTTGCAATCAAGGCAAACATGATCAAAAACAATCCGCTTCCTTTAATGACGGGATTGAGTTTAGCAAACGGGGACACGTTCGTTTGCATCACGTTTCACCTCCTGGAATTGGTACGAAAGTGGACGTTGTAGCTGACAGTGCTCGAGTAATGGAACGTCAGCGAATAACTTGCTTGGGCGACCGTCAAAAGCAATCCGTCCTTGCTCCATGACGAGGACACGATCCGCATACCGGGCGACGAGCTCCATATCATGCGTCGCCATGACGAGTGTCGTACCGTTCTGTTGTTCCATCTGTAACTGTTCCATTAAGCGTCGTGTCGTCAATCCATCTTGTCCGAAGGTCGGTTCATCGAGCAACAATAAGTCTTTCGTTTGTCCGAGCATCGTTGCGACGCTGAGCCGTCGTTGTTGCCCCGTACTAAGAGCAAGTGGTGACTGCTGTTTGACAGATGTCAGTTCCAGCCGTTCGAGCAACGCCGCGCGCTTAACGTTCGTCGCTGCCCGGTGGCTCCAGTCGATTTCCGCTTCGACCGTCAGCTTAAGAAACTGCAGATCCGGTTGTTGAAAGACATAGCCAACGTGCTCATAAAAGCGACGCCGGGAGTAACGATGAACCGGACGTCCCTGGAGCTGATACGTTCCACGATTGGGAAGCAACCGCCCGAGTGTCGCAAGCAATGTACTTTTCCCGGATCCATTTGCCCCAAGCAGCATCACCCATTCTCCTGTCTGCAGGGAAAATGTCGCATCGGTCAGCGGATATGGTGCTTTCGTCGATAATGCAGAGACGTGTAATAAAGAGCGACCAGCTGTAGCGACGGGGGAAGGCACATGAAGTCGCGCCGCTTGCGGTCCATCTATGGGTAATGTCTCTAACGTATACGGATACAAAGAGGGAACGGCAATACCTTTCGTTTGAAGCTCTTTGTAATCCTGGGGGAACAGATCCCGTGGATCTGCTGTCGCAGTAATCGATCCGTCCTCAAGCAAGACGACCTGGTCGACGTACGACAAACAGACATCGAGTTGGTGTTCGATCAAGACGATCGTTAAATCGTGTTCTTTTTGAATCCGAAAAATCAACGCCATCAGCTCATGTTGTCCGATTGGATCAATCTGAGCCGTTGGTTCATCGAGTAATAAGATCGTCGGCTCAAGTGCTAGGACCGCTGCGAGCGCGAGACGCTGTTTCATTCCACCGGATAGACTCGCGATCGGTGTCGAGAAGGGGAGGGGGAGACCGACGAGTGCGAGTAAGCGTTCAATTCGTTCATCCATCTCCACGCGCGGAATCGAGCGATTTTCTAAACTAAAAGCGATTTCGCGTCCGATCGTCTCCATGCAGAACTGTTCTTCTGGATTTTGAAACAAGATTCCGACCGAACCGGACCGGGTAACGGTACCAGTCTGTTCGACTTCAATCGTTTCCGGTGTCAGTCCGGCAAGGGCATGAAGTAATGTCGTCTTGCCACTACCACTTCGTCCGAGCAGAAGGGTCGTCCCTTGCTCAATCGTCAGCGATACATGATTGAGCACCGATTTCATCTGACCGGGATAGCGGATGCTGAGGTCGTCGACAGTAATCATGCGATTTCTCGTTTCGCACGTCCTGCCGCAAACCCGTTCAAGACACCAGTCGCAACAAGGCGACGGACGAGAATGGCTGCAAGCAAGCCACCGAGTAATGCGCCGCTGATCAATTGTAAGCCAGTTGTCGCAAGCAACGTCGTCGTTGTGTAGTAACCGAATCCGTTCGCGATTAGACTATAAACGATGCTACCAATCGCGGCTCCGACACCCGATAACATCAAGGTCCATGTGTCATAACGACGGTAACGCGTCATCGCGAAGACGAGTTCCGCACCAAGTCCTTGGCAGACTCCGATCAGAAGAGCGGATAAACCAAAATGACTACCTGTGAACAGTTCGACGGCTGCCGCGACGACTTCCGCAATTAAAGCGGCACCTGGCTTTTGAATGATTGCTGCGACGAGCGGACTCGCAATGATCCAGATGCCAAACATCCAGTTGGCACCGACAGGACCGAAGATCGCTGAGATCGGCAACCAGAGTGTTGACCAACCAAGATAGATGACGCCGCAAGCGACGGCGAGCATCATCATGACCATGATTTCTTTCATTTTCCAGTGTTGCATTAGATACGTCCTCCTTTGAATGGGGGAGACGCCAAAAAGACCGCCCTCCGTAAAAAAGAGAGCGGTCCTCAGAAAAACTGCGCGCAGCAGGAGTCATTGGATGTGATCGCTCCACTTTCCTACGCTAGTATGAACTAGATCAGGTTCGAAGGGTCCGAAGTGAATCGTCTCAGCCAATTGGGCTCCCCTAGTGGATATGGTAATAGGTGATACGCTGTTCACTTTAGGCAATCCAGCGTCTGTTGTCAAGACACAAAAAAACGATACGCCGCAAAGGGCGTATCGTTAAACGACTTATTTATTGTCTTCGTTCTCTTCAGCTGTTTCTTCTGAAGACGCTTCTGTTGCTTCCGCTTCGTTGTCTTCGCCAGCTTCTGCTTGTGCCTCTGCTTCCTCGATTTCTTCAAGATCCTGCTCGAGTGTCGATTCGACGACAGCTGCGACTTGAATATCGCCTTCTGTAACGATGCGGAAATCTTTTTGTTCTGGAAGATCGGCTACAGAAATCGAATCGCCGATTTCGAGGTTCGTGACGTCGACTTCGACGTTCTCTGGTAATTTATCTGGTGTAGCGGCGACTGTTACTTTAAAGAGTGTTTGTGATAGGAAACCACCAACTTTTGCACCGGCTGCTTCGCCAACAAGTACAACGTCTGCTTCGACTTCTGTTTCTTCATCCATTTTCACGGCGATGAATTCAACGTGATCGACTGTTGGTGTGAAGACATCCATATCACGGCGATTGATCAAGACGTTAATATTTTTACCGTCGAGTTTGAGTGAAATCAAGACGTTTTCACCGTTTTCTCGGACGATTTTAAGCAATTCTTTTTCTTCAAATGCGATTGGTGTACTTTCCACTTTGTAACCATACACGACGCCAAGAGCTTTTCCTTCATGACGCAATTGTTTACGGAGTGAGCGTGGACGTACCTCGCGTTTTTCGGCTGTTAAATTAACTGACATGTTCATTTCCCCCTTGAATTTGGTATAGCCCTCAAAAGGTAATGAATGTAGGAGCAGGACGAATCCTGAACAATATGAATCATGCTAAGACAATCGGTTTCAGACTCTCATGAATCTGACGCTTTCGTGACTTTGCATTTCTCTCCCAGGTCATTACGCTGATATTGAGAAACATGTGTGAGTAAGTCACCGGTTTGATGCGGTGCTAATGAGTTTATACCCCTATGTTTTAAATCCATAAACCTCTTTTTTTATCTTTTTGAAGTCGAAAGACCTCCAAACCGCTTGAAATCAGGGGTTAAGAGGTCTTTCGTTTTTTTCATTCTTTATGATGATTCGTTGATTTTCACGAACTAAAACACGAACGAGGCGTTCAATTTGCCGCATCGTCGTCTGTCCCATCGTCGAAATTTGCAGCCACTGATTGTAAACGAGATAGTCGCTTTCGTACTGGACGTGATACCCCTGAATGCGCAGAGCGTCGCCTAAAGCGGTTGCGGACGGATGAACGATCGTCAGTATTCCCGGCGCTTGTGCTTCTTGTTGTGCGAGGAGTTGGAATCCAGTTGCGCGGACGGCTTGTTCGAGATAGGTCATCTTGATTGCTGCTTGATTAAGATCGAGGGCATCAAGCGCTGCCTGACAGGCAAGCAACAGGTTCGACGAGCCGGAAAAGGCAACCCCTTCCGCATAGAGTCCTAAATCCAGATAACGGGGAATACAGAGAGAAGGTAGGACGCGATCTGCGTGACCAATGAACGCAAGACCCGGTAAACCACCAATCGCTTTCCCGGAAACAGTCGTGACGAATTTGCAACCAGCGTATGAGAAACGTCCGGTTCCAACAGCGCTGATCGCATCGACGACGAGTGCGGTTCGTTGATCTAACAGCACTTTTACTGCATCAAGATCATAGAGAACACCCGTTGACGTCTCACAATGCGTCAACCAGATCCAGTTGTATGCCGTTTGCCTCAATTGATGAGCGAGTTGCTTCAAGTCGATCGGGTGACCGGGGGGAAGCGTATGGACATCAAAGGACTTGCCGGCACGTGACGCGTGATCAATCAAGCGTTGACCGAACTCGCCGCCGTTCAGGATCAATCCATGTCCAGTGAGTTGTTGCGCGACAATATCATTGGCGAGCGTACCGCTGCCGACGGCCATCGAGACATGTGGCAAATCCAGCAACTGACACATTCGGCCACGTAAATCTTGATCGAGCTGCCGCATCGAGGCCGTCCGATGTGGACGCGGTGCTTGTTGCGCCGCTTGACGAACCGTCGGCGCAACCTCGACCGGACCGGCTAGAAAATGCAGGGGACGTAAGACATCCGCGATGACGGATCGTTCGTATGTTGCGCGCGACAACAACATCGGTACAAACTGGGCGTCACCACTACCAAGCGTAGCTGCAATCGGTGTGAAGCCGAACCGCGCGTATAGTTTTGCTTCCCGCGTCGTACCACTGATATAGACATGATCAATCGTCTCCCGCTCGAGGTAGACCATTAAAAAGCGCATCAATTGCATGAACGTACGACTATTGCGGTATTCGGGACGAACGCTAAGTAAGCGGATTTCCGCTGGGTCCGTCAGTGTCTCTTCTAGCGTCACGCCCTTTTCCTCAAGCGAAAAGGGACGATGCTTTCGAATGGCGATCATCGCGACGAGTCGATCGTCTTCCTTACCGATCAAGTAAGTGTTCTGATCATGGAATCGATCAATTCGTTTCCGTTCGATGTTCGGTTGATGTTGCGGAATCTCTTCTGTAAAGGTGAGGTAGTTCAATTCATGGATTGCTTCCGCGTCGTCCGCAGTTGCAATGGAAAAGTCGATCATGGAGACGTCCTCCTTATGTAATGGCTGGCTTGTGGAGTGCATCATGAGCCCACAGGACAAGTAGACTTACGGCAACGGTACACAAGATATTGACTGACCCTGCGTCTAAGAAGACGGGTAGTAACGGAAGTAAAACGACCGGAATAAGCCCCGCTTTGACACTATCTTTCGTTACGAGATAAGACAAACCGAGTATGCCTAATCCGGCAAGATATGCCCATGGCGTGATAGCGAAGACGATTCCGGAAAATACAGCGTACCCTTTACCGCCGCGTCGTGGGTGAAACAACGGAAACAAGTGACCGATGAGCACGGCGAGGGCGACCGGATAAAACGTGTCAGTGATCTGCAACGCAAAGACTGTCTTCGCGGCATCAAACAGATAAACGAATAAAAAAGCCGGAAGCCCACCGGCACGATGGGCATTGCGGGCACCGATGTTTCCGGAACCGACCTGTGCCAAATCAGTACGACTAATGTACTTAAAGAGCGTACCACCTAAAATACTACCGATGAGATAACCAAGCAGGAGATCAAGGATCACCGTTGTTCCTCCTTTGTCGTTACGAGATGAACGAGTTCCTTGACGGTCAAGGCGTCACTGTCTGGAGCCGTCAGGACGGCATCGACCATTTTGGCTTTTCGATCTTGTAATTCCGTCATCTTCTCTTCGATCGTTCCGCGTGTCAGCAATTTGATGACCGTCACGTCAGACTGTTGTCCAAGCCGATGGGCGCGATCGGCTGCCTGTTGTTCGACGGCCGGATTCCACCAGCTGTCAAACAGGATGACGGTATCAGCGGAGGCGAGGTTGAGTCCCGTTCCGCCAGCTTTAAGCGAAATCAAGAAGAGATCGACTTCACCGTCATTGAACCGGTCGCATAACGCGACCCGGTCTTCGAGCGGTGTCTCACCCGTCAATAGGAAGTGGGGGAGGTGACGTTGCGCGAGATCCGAACGAATGCGCTCGAGCATTTGCGTATACTGCGAGAAGATCAAGATCCGTTTTCCGGCTGCTCGTTTTTCTGCAATCAGTGAGAGCAGACGCGTTCGTTTCGTTGCTTCCCCTGTGTACCCCTCGACGAATAATCCCGGATCGTTGCAAATTTGCCGCAACCGCGTTAAGCCCGCCAGTAACTTCAAACGATCTTCACGTTTCGTTTCGTCTAAATGCTGCAGCGTCTCGAGTTGCAATTTGGCGAGATACGACGCATATAACCGTTTTTGATTCGGTCCGAGCTCGACATAATGATGCTCGATCTGCTTCTTTGGTAAGTCCTGTAAGACATCTTTTTTCTCACGCCGTAATAAAAATGGTTGAATGAATTGTTGCATGTCATCAAACGACCATTTCTCAAACGTCGCTAGATCCGGCAGTAATTCCGGAAACAAGACATGGAAGATCGACCAGATATCGCGCGGCCGATTCTCAAGTGGTGTTCCTGTCAAGGCGAACCGGCGTTTTGCTTGCAGATGTCGCAGTTGACTGACCGTTTGTGACTGCGGATTCTTCAAGTGCTGTGCTTCATCAAAGAAAACGACGTCATATACAGGATGGCGACGGACGTCGGTCCGAAGCGTCGTATAGGAGACGATCGTCACTGTGTTTTCAGCCAAGTACTTCAGTTCGGAAAGTCGGCTAGTTTGAGATCCCGTCACGACATGAACCGGTCGACCGGGTAAAAAGCGCTTCAGTTCCGCCTCCCAGTTGCGGAGCAGTGATGCTGGTGCGACGATCAGTGCACGACTATCCGAAATCGTTGCTATATAACCAATCGCTTGAATTGTCTTTCCAAGCCCCATCTCATCGGCCAAGATGCCGTGACATCCTTGCGCGTCCAAATTCTTCAGAAATTGAATGCCCGTCCGTTGATACGGATAGAGTTGTGACTCTAATGAATTCGGCAAGTCGAGCCGGAATCCTTGTCCGGATTTCAATTCGAACCATTTCTCGAGCAAATCGGCATGGAGATGCAGGATGGAGGCACCGATCAGATGCTTCATGTTCCGGACGGCAGGTAAGACGAGTCGCCCGTCGCGTAAGTCGCGTTCACTCGCTTCCATCTGGGCGAGAACCCGTTGCAACTGCTGAAAGGCTCGTGTCTCTAAAGATACGAACTGTCCGGATTTCAAGCGATGATAGCGTTTTTGTAAGACGAGCGACTTCAGGACACGTTTCAGCTCGTCTTCCGGAATCCCATTCATCGAAAAGTTGAATACGAGCCAGTCGAGGCGGTCTGTCACGTCGACTTCGATCCGCGGATGAAAGGGTCCTTTTGGTAACGTCGTTCGGATGGCTTGCGTTGCAAATAACTCCAGTTGACCGAGCGCAACCCGTTCGTCAAGCAGACTCCGCAAAAAAGCATACTGCGCGGCATCACTGGTGATGACATAGTGCGAATTCGATGGTGTTGCTTGGAATTCACGTAAATAGCGTAAGACACTTTGCTCCGTTACCTGATCGCGCCCAGCGTAAATCGTCTCATCGAGCGGATTCAGCTGAATCCCTTGATAATCAAACGACACGCGGACTTCAACTTTCTGAGCCGTTCGATCGAGATGGAGCTTAGCGATCGGTGTACCGGAAACGATCCGTTCCTGTAAATCAGGACTGAACGAAACATCCGCAACCCGCTGCAAATACTCTGTCTGTCCAAGCAAACGATCGAAGTAGGGCAGGGACAGTTGATGCTGCTGTTTATCCGTCAATCGTTTGAGCGTCACGACGGGTCCAGTCAGTTCGAAATGAATCGCCACCCGACGATCGGGTGTGAGACTGCGTAAATAGTTGCGCGCGCCTGCGTCGTCGACTTGAATTGCCGTAAAAGGGCGGATTTGCGGCGAGAGCGGTGTTGGTGTGCCGTGTGCCTGCACATGATGCATCGCCAGCAAAACAGCGACGATATGTCCACAAAATGACGTATCCATCGCAAGCGACGGACAGTTACAGCCAGCGTCGACGCCGTGCGCCTTGACGCGGACCGTCACCGTGAATCGTTCCTTACCGTCTACGCTCGCTTCAATTAGCTCATCACCCATCCGGTAATTGTGTAACGTGACCTTTCGGGCAGCGACATACTTCTTTCCCCGTCGAAAGGCATAGGCATCAGACATCTGTTTGATTTTACGTTCACTGAGCCCGTAATTCATGAGATCCCTCCTTTAGTTAACATAATATTATTATCGTTCACCATCAAACAAATCGACGGCGCGTTTTTTCTCCGAATCACCGATATGGGCATAGACCTGCGTCGTTGCGACGGATTCGTGACCGAGTAACTGCTGGATCGTCAGGACGTCGACCCCGCCGGTCGCAAGTCGTGTCGCAAACGTATGCCGCAGTTTATGTGGCGTAATTTTTTTGCGCTCTAAAAAGGGGAGGACTGGCTTCAGCCGTTCCGTGTGCCGCTGCAAAATATGCTGGACTGCTCGTGGGCTGAGTGGTTTCCCGTGTTTTTGGAAGACAGGTACGGCGCCGCTCGTTGGCATCTGATAATGGATCGCGTATTTGCGTAAGGCAATTCGTGCTGGTTTCGCAAGTGGAATCAATCGTTCTTTATTGCCTTTCCCGATGACGCGGAGCGTATTTTCGTGGAAATCGACATCGTTCCAGACGAGTTGCGTCATCTCACTTAAACGCATCCCGCTATAGCCAAGTAATTGGAATAACGTCACGTCGCGGACACGATCCCGTTCATAATGCGACGCTTCACGGGCATTCATCTCAACGTTTGACGGTAATAACTGAATCAATTCGTCCCATTCGCGTTTTGTCAGATAAACCGGTTCCCGTTTGGCTTGTTTCGGTCGATTGACTTTGGCGACCGGGTTTTCTGACAACTGACCGGTATCGACCAAATAACGAAACAGTGACTGTAACGCTGATAACTTCCGGTTGATGACGCTCGGTGCATTTTGTTTCGTTAAGGCAAGGTATTCGGCGTAGGCTTCGATTCCTGCTGCATCGATCTCGACAAATGCTTCAAGCGGAATATCTCGCGCTGTTACCTTTTCACCTGACGCCACAGCGACGAATTGGAAGAACGCCTCATAATCGTAGACGTAGCGGCGCATCGTTGCTAATGAGAAATGTTTGGCTGCTAACTGATCTAAATAGGATTGAATGAAGCGTGGCATCCGCTCATAACCGGGAATCGCTGGTGCTGTAGCCGAAACGGTCGTTTTATGTATTGTTTTTCCTAGGTTTTTAAATAAACTCATCCGACAATCACCCCTCTAGTAGTAGTATACCAAACGTTGATACGTCAGGCACTTGTTTGCGTGAAATAGTTATTTCACGCAATGTTAAATTGTCAGACAGGGAGCGCTCAGTTGCATCGACAATGCATCGGATGGGTCGTTGGTCAACTCGATGCACGTGAGAATTTAACCTATTTTTAGAGATTTAAGGGTTGTAGAGTCTCTTTAATAACAATAATAGTATTATGTCACCTAAATAACTAAAAAAGAATGAATAGTCAATTTCGCTCTCAGTTGCATCGAGAAGACGTCTGATGGGTCATTGGTCGACTCATTTGATTTCAAGACGATTTCTGAAAAACATCGAAAACGTGCTCGATTTCGCATACTTCATCTTGGTTTGGGTATAGAGTGTTAGGTAAGAGTTATTTTCATAAGGGGGAGTTCTAAATGATTACCGATCAAGAAGCACGTCAGTATTTGAAGGATGCGAAACGCATTGCAGTCGTCGGTGTCTCAAGTGATTCTGGGAAGACGGCGAACTGGATTGCTGACTACTTGGCTCAACACGGGTACGAAGTCATTCCGGTCAATCCAACGTTAAACGAGTGGAACGGTCAAAAAGTCTATCCAAGTGTTGCAAGCATTCCAGGACACATCGATATCGTTGACGTTTTCCGTCGGTCTGAGTTTTTGGCGGATGTCGCGAAAGATGCTGTCGCTCACGGTGACGTCGGGATGATCTGGAATCAACTTGGTCTCTCAAGTGTCGAAGCAGAGAGCCTGGCGCTCGGCGCTGGCATTCCATATATTGAGAATCGTTGCATCAAAATCGAGCATCAATACCTGTAAGTCATCGCACGACTTTAGGCATCTTCACCCGTTCGTGAAGGTGTCTTTTTTCATGCCCATTACAGGTTATGCTTGTCAGGAAGCAAGAAGATGCCTACAATTAGAGACAGACTACTTGAAATAACGAACGAACGTTTGTAAAAACGACGTCGTAATTTTGAATTTTGAGGTGAAATGAATGGCGACAGACTTAAATAACTACAATGATGATGCCATACAGGTGCTCGAAGGACTCGAAGCAGTCCGGAAGCGCCCAGGTATGTATATTGGTTCTACCGATCACCGTGGACTTCACCATCTCGTCTACGAGATCGTTGATAACGCGATCGATGAAGCACTCGCAGGATTCGGGGAACAAATTGATGTCACGATCCATAAAGATAATGCGATCACGGTCCGTGACCATGGACGTGGGATGCCGACGGGGATGCATGCATCGGGAAAACCGACTGCTGAAGTCATCTTCACGGTCCTTCACGCTGGTGGTAAGTTCGGTCAAGGTGGATATAAGACGTCCGGTGGCTTACACGGTGTCGGGGCGTCGGTCGTTAACGCCTTATCAACGGATTTGAAAGTAACGATCTTCCGTGACGGGAAACAATATGAGCAAACGTTTGAAAACGGCGGGATTCCGAAGACGACGTTGCTTGAAACGGGTACGACGCGCCAAAAAGGAACGAGCGTCTACTTTAAACCAGATGGCTCGATCTTCAGTACGTTGACATACAACTACGATACGCTTGCGGAACGCTTACGCGAATCAGCCTTCTTGCTAAAAGGTCTGAAGATTACGTTGACGGACGAACGGTCCGACAAACAGGACATCTTCCAGTACCAAGACGGTGTCAGCGAATTCGTCCAGTACTTGAACGATGATAAAGACACGCTTCATCCGACAGTTGCATTCGAAGGAACGGAAAACGAGATCGAAGTCGATATCGCCTTCCAGTTCACGGATGCGTACTCGGAAAACGTCCTTTCGTTCGTCAACAACGTCCGGACACGCGACGGCGGCACACATGAAGTCGGGGCAAAAACAGCAATGACACGGGTCATGAATGAATATGCCCGGAAAAACACGCTTTTGAAGGAAAAGGATAAGAACCTTGACGGAAATGATATCCGCGAAGGGTTGACGATGATCGTCTCGATCCGGATCCCGGAAGAATTCCTCCAGTTCGAAGGGCAAACGAAGTCGAAACTCGGCTCACCGGAAGCGCGGACGAGCTGTGACGCTGTCATCAGTCGTCGTCTCTCGACGTACTTGGAAGAGAATCCACAAACGGCGACGCTGTTGATCAAAAAAGCAATTCGCGCTGCGCAAGCCCGGGAAGCGGCACGGAAAGCGCGCGAAGAAGCACGAAACGGGAAAAAGAAAAAACGTTCGAGCATCTTGAACGGAAAACTAACACCTGCGGCTTCAAAAAACGCGGACAAGAATGAATTGTTCCTCGTCGAGGGTGATTCTGCTGGTGGTTCTGCAAAACAAGGACGAAACCGGACGTTCCAAGCGATCCTTCCACTTCGTGGTAAGGTCTTGAACACAGAGAAAGCGAAACTTGCCGATATCATGAAGAATGAAGAGATCAACACGATCATTCACGCGATTGGCGGCGGTGTCGGAGCTGATTTCGACTTGTCAGATTGTAATTTCGACAAAGTCATCATCATGACCGATGCCGATACCGATGGCGCGCATATCCAAGTCTTATTGCTGACTTTCTTCTTCCGCTACATGCGCCCATTGATTGACGCTGGGAAGGTCTTCGTTGCTTTACCACCGCTCTACCGTGTCTCAAAAGGGAAAGGCAAATCGGAGAAGTTCGAATACGTCTGGGATGAAGAGACACTTAAGAAAACGACGAAGAAATTCGGTAAAGGTTATATGATCCAGCGTTACAAAGGACTTGGGGAGATGAACGCACCGCAACTCTGGGAAACGACGATGGATCCCGAGACACGGACATTGATCCGGGTTACGATCGACGATGCTGCCGTAGCGGAAAAACGCGTCTCTGTCCTGATGGGAGATAACGTCGGACACCGCCGGACGTGGATCGAGGACAATGTCGCCTTCGGTCTCGCAGAAGACCTCTCGATCATCGAGAATGAGCACGTGACGAAAGAGAGTGTGAACGAACATGTCTAATCTACAAAACATCCTGAACCTGTCGCTCGAGCAAGTCGTCGGCGACCGGTTTGGTCGTTATTCGAAATATATCATTCAAGATCGTGCCTTACCGGATGCCCGTGATGGTCTGAAACCAGTACAACGCCGGATCTTGTATGCGATGAATACGGAAGGAAACCTGTTCGACCGTGCTTACCGGAAATCGGCGAAGACGGTCGGCGTCGTCATCGGTAACTACCATCCGCATGGTGACTCATCGGTCTATGAAGCAATGGTCCGCTTGAGCCAAGAGTGGAAGCTCCGTTATCCGTTGATCGATATGCAAGGAAACAATGGATCAATCGACGGCGATAGCGCGGCAGCGATGCGGTATACGGAAGCCCGTCTTTCGAAAGTCTCGAGTCTCATTCTCGACGGGATCAATAAACAGACTGTCGATTACACGCTCAACTTCGATGATACGACGGAGGAACCACTCGTCTTACCATCATTACTACCGAACCTGCTGATGAACGGTTCGACGGGGATTTCCGCCGGTTACGCAACCGAGATTCCACCGCACCACGCGGGGGAAGTCCTTGATGCTGCGATCGGTCGAATCTCCGGTACGGTTCAGAACGTCGATGACTTATTGACGCACATGCAAGGCCCTGATTTCCCAACTGGTGGTGTCGTCCAAGGGCTTGACGGCATCAAAAAGGCGTTCGAGACAGGACGTGGGAAAGTTATCATCCGTTCGCGTTCAACGATTGAGACATTGCGGGGCGGTCGCCAGCAAATCGTTATCACTGAGCTCCCGTATGAGGTCAATAAAGCGAACCTCGTCAAACGGATGGAAGAACTCCGTCTTGATAAAAAGGTTGAAGGTGTCGCCGAAGTCCGTGATGAGACTGATCGTGACGGTTTACGGGTCGTCATCGAGTTGAAAAAGGAAGCGGACGCGGAAGGTGTCTTACACTTCTATCTCAAACAAACGGATCTACAAATTGCCTATAACTACAATATGGTCGCGATCCACGAGCGGACACCGCGGCAAATGGGCGTCTTGACGCTCCTCGATGCGTATCTCGCACACGTCAAGGAAGTCGTCATCCGTCGGACAGCATTTGATCTTGAGCAAGCGAAACGCCGCCAGGAAGTCGTTTCTGCCTTGATGACAGCAATCTCTGTCCTCGATGAGACGCTTGCCTTGATCCGTTCTGCATCGAATAAAGCAGATGCGAAGGACAAGCTGATTGCGCGGTTCAACTTCACGGACCGTCAAGCGGAAGCCGTCGTCATGCTTCAACTCTACCGGTTAACGAATACCGATATCGTCGAGTTGCAGGAAGAAGCGGCGAAACTCGAGAAGGAGATCGCTCGTCTTGAGAAGATCCTCAACGATGAAAAGACACGGAATCGTCTCATCATCAAGGAATTGACGGTCTTGAAAGAACAAGTCGCGGACAAACGTCGCTCGACGATCGAAGCGGAAGTAGAAGAACTGAAGCTGAAGACGGAAGTCATGATTGCTGTCGAGGAAACGATGGTCTTCCTGTCGAAGAACGGTTACGTCAAACGTTCATCACTCCGTTCATTCGGTGCCTCGAACGACTTACCGGACTTGAAGGAACAGGATCGTCCGTTGCTCCAAGGGCAAGCGATGACGACCGATCACTTGATTGTCTGGACCGTTCGCGGAAACTACTTGCTGATTCCGGTCCACCAATTGCCGGATACGAAATGGAAAGATGGCGGTCAACATGTCGCGAACCTCGTCCCTCTCGAACCGGGTGACCGGGTTCTTTCAGCGGATCTCGTCCGCTCGTTCGATGAAGCCCATCACTGCTTGTTCGTTACCCGTCAAGGGATGGTCAAACGCTCGAAACTGAGTGATTACAATGCCCAGCGGAAGTCAAAACCACTCCAAGGCGTCCGTCTGAAGGCAGACGACGAAGTCTTGTACGCTCAGGTCTCGACGGGTCAAACGGATCTTTTCCTTGCGACACAGAACGGTTTCGGGCTCTGGTTCACGGAAGATGATGTCCCGGTCGTCGGTGTCCGGGCTGCCGGTGTCAAGGCGATCAACCTGAAGGATCAGGACGTCGTCGCGGGTGCGATTGGCTTCAAGGAAGCGCCGCAGATCGTTCTTTTGACGCAACGGGGTGCCTTGAAGAAAATGCGTCTCGCGGATCAGTTCCAAGTCTCGAGCCGTGCGCTCCGTGGCTTACAGTTACTGCGTGATTTGAAGTCAAAACCACACCGGGTCGCAGCATTGATCGACGTCACACAAGCGAAAGAATTGGTCCTCAGCGGAAAAGAGCAGGAGAAAACGATCCAAATCGGTTCGTTATCGTTCCTCGACCGCTTATCGAACGGTTCATTCGCCTATGATGAAGAGAAATTCGGTCCATTGCTCGACTGGTATACACGATGAGATAAGGCTCCTCCGGATAACGGGGGAGCTTTTTTAGATTTAGCAGGGCAGGAGAGGGAATTTTGAGACGAATGCTCGGAATTTTGAGATTTATCGCTAGAAATATCGTTTACAAATTGAAACACTGACCAATAACAGCTACAATAGAAGAAATAGTCAGGTCACGATTCGTCATGAACAAGCGTCGGGTCACGCGTCTCCGCAGCTTTGCTTATAGCGTCAATTGATCAAGCAGCTACGGGACCGTCCCTTTAGCTGCTTGTTGTGCAATCTGCCGACCTTGGAGAGGTGATGAAGATGAAATTCAGACGTCGCGAAAAAGTAGCAATCTATATCACTCGGGAAAAACCTAACGGATGGGAACTACTTGTTTTTCATCCACAATCGGCTCCTGAGAGTGATTGGCAGATTCCTGCAGGTACGATCGAAGATGCTGAAATCGCAAAAGAAGCGGCTGTCCGTGAGACGCTTGAGGAAAGTGGTCTCTCGTTAGCATCCGTCCAGTACATCGGCGAAGAAGAGATGCGTTATCCGGAGCGAATGCGGGTGCATTACACGTATTTCTATCATGCGCACATTGAATGCCAAGAGAACCGCTGGACGCATTGTGTTGCTGGTGACGGTCAGGATTGCGGTGATTTCTTTGATTTCGCGTGGTTGCCGCTTGAACGGATCACGCAACTCGAACGCCGCCATCATATATTCTTGGATCGTTTGATTCATCGATTGGAACGGACACGTCCGTATGATTGTCGAAAACACGGTTAATCCCGTGTTTTTTTGTTTTGTCTCACTATCTTAAGTTTACCTTGATTATGAGACGAATTCTTATAACTATTGATAATATTTGTTATGTTAACTTGAATAAAAAAAAGATCTTTTAGTCAGATTCATCCATTCCCACTGTCGTGTAAAAATCGGTCTATCGTCCTGTTGGTCTTCCTCCTTATTCTTTGTTACTCTAATAACAGTAACACTGCAAATGTTACCTTTTTAACGGTAACAAATTAAATGTTTCCATCATTGTGGTAACAAATGAATTGGAGGAATCGTCATGCAAGCTGTTGCTTTGTCGTTTGATGTCAAAGGCTCCCGCGATTATCCGAGCAAAGAAGCGTTACTTCAAGCGCTTCGTGTACTCGCGAACGATTTGAATACAGCATTTCCATTGAGTATTGTTCCGTTTCAAATCAAATCCGGCGATAGTTTACTAGCGGTATTCGCGGATTATCCGGTTAGTTATCCGGTCATTCTGCACTTATTGAATCAAGAATTGCCAGGTTACATCGGGATTGGATTTGGTCAATATGAGACGATTTCGACGACGCGGGCTGAAGAAGCCAATGGTAGTGCGATCATTCATGCTTTCGAAGCACAGGAATTAGCGAAGACGCTTCCATCGCGGATTGCTTTTGCTGGACCGCCCTACTTACCCACTGCCTTGCTGAACGGTTATCTCGAGATGCTGTATCCGGCTTACTTCGGGAAGACGGACCGTCAGATTGAACTGCACCGGTTGATGGATCGATATCCGGATGATACGTATGAAGAGATCGGACTGAAGATGGGCTTCAAGGAACAAGATGCCCGCGTAAATGTCGCAAAACTCGTCTCCCGCTCGCAGCGTAAGCAACGGAAGCGACTTGAAGCTGCCTTGACCCAGGCACTGGAGCAATTCCAAGTCTGGGAGGCGATTCGGTGACCGTCTTACTTAGTCTTTTACTTGTCCATCTACTTGCTGATTTTCCATTACAGACGAAACGAATGGCACAACTGAAACATCGACACCAACGCATCTTACTCCAACATCTTGCCGTTCATACGGCTCTGATGCTACTTGTGCTTGCGTTCTTCGTCATCCAAGGGGAATTGACCATCGACATCGCCGGATGGCTTGGAGGCAGCATTCTCGTGTTTCACGCTCTGCTCGATGCTTCCCCGCTCAAACGCCGCGTCAAACAAGCAGTAGCGTACTGGATCGATCAAGCGTTACATATCGTTGCCATCATCACCTTGACATGGGTGTTCGTTCCGATCGATTGGTCGTTGTCGTTCTCGCGACCAGAGCAGATCCTGTGGATTCTTTGCTTTAGTTTAGTGACGACGGAGTTACTCGGTCACGGAATCGCCTTGATGCTCGCACCATTCGCGCCGCGGTTGATTGAAGCGCATTTCGAGCGGACAGTGACACGCAAAGAGCAGTTAGACGGCATCTCGCGGACCGTCACGCACGAAGTCGAAGATTCTGCGCGCAGTTATACGACGGAATTAAGCGGGATCGGACGTTATATCGGTCTCGTCGAACGCGCAATCATCACCCTGCTCGTTGTCACGAATGCAACTGGAGCCATTGGCTTCATCATTGCCTTGAAGGCATTAGCTCGTTTTAAACAGTTTGAAGATCGCCGCTTTGCGGAATATTACATCATCGGGAGCTTGCTCAGTATCTTAGGAGCGATTTTATGTGGACTGGCAATCCGTGTCGCTTTGTAAACGATGAATGAAAGTGAGGGAGACGGTTTTATCCGTCGCACGACATATGAAACAAATTGGATTAGTCAGGCATCACCGGGTGACGGAAGGATACCCGACGAAAGGCTGGATTAGCGCTAGCGATATTGAAAAATGGATCGAACGGTATGATACGTCAGAGATCGATATTCAACCGGTCGAGCTCGGTCAGATTGACTGGACAGTCTGTTATGCCAGTAGCATGCCGCGTGCCGTTCAGACAGCGCAAAGCGTTTATGATCAAGAAATCATCGTGACGGATCTGCTGCGTGAAGTGCCGTTTCCGACGATTCGGTCGAATCTCCGATTACCGTTCCTCGGCTGGGCGGTTCTCGGTCGATTCGCAGCCCCGTTCAGTAAACGAATTCAAGCCGAAATCAAGGATGCGAATGAACGGATTGAAGTGCTCTTAAATCAATTAATGTTCGAAGACGACGAACGGGTTCTACTCGTCGGTCACGGCGGCATGATGATTCTGATGCGCGCTGCCTTAAAACGACGCGGTTACAGCGGACCACGGTTCGGTCATCCGCGCAATGGCATGCTGTATCTGTTCGAGAAAGAGGAACCGACATGTTGAAATGGGGATCAACGATTCTATTAGCACTCTGTTTAATCGTCATCTTCTATACGACACGGGACGAAGAACCCCCTGCCCCGACGGCAGGACAGATGGAAATCTATGGTTTTGACGTCGGTCAAGGAGATAGCACGTTCATCCGAACGAAGGAAGATGCGATCTTGATTGATGGTGGGAATAACGGCAAAGGCGAGGATGTCGTCCGCTACCTGCAAAAATTGGGTATCAAACGTTTAACAGCGGTCATTGCGACACATCCGGACGCCGATCATATCGGTGGACTCGATACCGTCCTCGATGCCTTTCCAGTCGACAGCGTCTATGCCCCGCGAGTCACGCATACGACGGAGACGTATCGCGATTTCCTCCTTGCCGTCAAACGCGAAGGGGTGACGATCAAGTCAGTTAAGGCAGGTCTTGAAATACCGAGTGAAGCCGCACGCTTTACGTTCCTTGCTCCTCTAACAGACGGGACACAGGATCTTAACAGCTGGAGTGCCGTCCTCCGGGTCGAACATGGACAAGACCGCTTCCTCTTCATGGGCGACGCGCCGATCCGAACTGAACAACAATTACTCGAGTCAAACACCGATGTACGTGCTGATGTCTTAAAGCTTGGACATCACGGGGCAGACACATCGTCCTCCCTGCCCTTCCTACAGGCTGTATCACCAAAACGTGCCTTGATCTCAGCCGGAAAGGACAATGCCTATCGTCATCCACGTCCTTCCGTCTTACAAGAACTGAAGGCAGAACGGATTACGATTGACCGAACCGATCAAAGTGGAACGATTCAGTATATCTCGACTGGTGACGGTATCAAGGAATCGAACCGGCCTGATTTACGACCGGAATAACTAGACGCGGAGGTGTATCAGATGCGATTGACCGTAGCTGATTTTGAAGATGATCTAGCAATTTGTGAGACCGACGACCGTGAGACGATCACGTTACCGAAAAGTCGTTTACCGCGCCAAGCGACGATTGGCGACCGACTCGATTGGAGCGGACGCTCGATTCGGATCTTACGCAATGAGACGAACGAGCGTAAAAAAGAGATCACCGAGCTGATGGATGATCTCTTTGAAGAATGATGGGATTCCCTCGGTGCGCTGAGGGAGTCTTTTTTAATCAAGTAGACTGATGATGAGTCCAGTGAGGATGCTTGCTGTGAATAAAGTACCTAATGTATAAGCGAGTAGTCGTAACCCGATCGGGAGCCGACGAATCGCGGCAAAGGCTCGGCGATTCGGGGGTCCTCCAGCGACGATACGTTGGTAATCATCGAGCGGACTATGGGCAATGTCATGTTGATTGCTTGGAGTAGTAGCGGATTCCGTAGTATGGTGTTTCATGGGTCCATTCCCCCTTTTCTTAACAACCTTATATATTTTATTCGCTAAGTGACTTCATTATCCTGTTTCAATTTTTTGATATTTCACGAAACTTTTGGATGAAACTGGTAGTATAAAAGATAGACGTATTTCTTTATGCGTGATTCCTGGAAAATCACTAGCAGTTTTTTCTGAATTTTCGTACACTTTAGAAATACGATGTATCTTAAAGGGGGAATCATCCATGTTTCAAACGTTACGGACATCACTCAAACAATCTGTCCTTGGTCAGGACGATGTGATTGATCATTTATTGATGGGCTTGCTCGCGGAAGGCCATGTGTTGCTCGAAGACCGTCCGGGGACCGGTAAGACGACACTAGCAAAAGCGCTGGCGCAGACACTCGAAGCGAAGTTCTCACGTATTCAATGTACAGCGGATACGTTACCTACTGATCTACTTGGGATGGAGCTGTTCAACCCGCTGACAGGATCGTTTGAACAACGGTTTGGTCCGCTATTCGCGAATATCGTCCTCGTCGATGAAATTAACCGGACGACGCCACGAACACAATCAGCATTGCTCGAGGCAATGGCGGAAGGACAAGTGACGATCGGCGATACGTCTTATACGTTACCGCAACACTTTCTTGTCATCGCGACACAAAATCCGTTTGATGGACACGGTACATTCCCGCTGCCGCATGCCCAACTCGACCGTTTCTTGTTTAAGTTGTCGTTCGCTCCGCTGACACGTCAGGCGGAGAAGGCATTATTACGTGGAGCGCACTTAACAGCAGCCGAACTACAGATTCCGCTCGAACAACTCAATGACTGGAAAGAGGAAGTCGTCGCCGTCTCGATCGAAGACAGCGTCGAAAACTACTTACTCGATGTCTGTGATGCACTCCGCGCCCATCGTGACGTTGAGATCGGGCCGAGTCCACGAGCGACACTCGCACTCTTAAAAGCAGCAAAAGCACGCGCTTGGATGCAGGAGCGGACGTACGTCACACCAGAGGACGTCAAACACTTAGCGACACCGCTTCTCGCTCACCGACTCGTCCTGACACTCGAAGCGACGTTGAAGTTGTCGAACGAACGTCTCGTCCAGCAGGTTCTCGATTCACTCACCGTTCCGACTGAGGTGTAATCATGCAATTGATCACACCAAAGACTTTTAACCTCATCATTCTCACCATGACGGGCGCGAGCGGGATCATCGTCGGACTCTATGGTCCCGTCTGGATTGCGGCTTTGTTATTCGCCTATACGATATATGGCTGGGTGATGCCGTATTATCTTGAATACGTCGCGAAACGGATTCACATCCGTCTCCTTGAGACAGTCCGTGCTTTCCGGGAAGAAGCAAACCAGATTCCGTTCGAGCTGACGAATCCGACGAAGTTGCCGCTTGGACGGGTTACGATTTCCGGTCTACTCGGGGATCAAATCAAGCTTCCTGACGCGAGTAGTCAGTTTTGGCGTCAACACATGTACGTTGGTAAACAGACGATTGTTCCGTTTTCAATCGATGTCATTGCTGCACAGCGAGGAACGATTCGGATTCAATCGTTTGACATCATGATCTCGGATCCGTTTCATCTGATGACGATCTATATCACGCTCGACATCCAGGAACTTGGGCATGTCTTCCCGGACTTCGCACCAGCGTCCGTCGAGTGGAACGAGCGGATGATTCCGGGTGAGACGATTGATCGTTCGAGTCCGTTTTCGGATCGTTCGAGTTTTCATTCAGTCGTTCCCTATTCCGGAGATGCGAAATCGATCTATTGGTCTGCCTATGCAAAGACAAACGAACTGTATTCGTATCAATATGATCGGAAACGTAATCATGATTATGCCGTGATCGTCGATGGTCTGTCAGCAGACGGGCTCGCCCTCCGCTCTGACTTCGAGAAACTCTTATCGCGTGCCGCAACAATCATCCGCGAACTCGAAAAACAAGGCGCTTCCTACAGTCTTTGGATCTCGATGGTCAATCGAACGGGTCAGTGGTATCATGTCCCGTCCGGTACGGGGAAACATCAGTTCCTGCGGACGATGGAATGTCTTGCCCGGATCTCGGAATATGACTTACCACTCGAGCGCCGCTATTTCACGAAACGCTTACAACGGAGCGTTCCGTCAACGACGGCAGAGATCCATCTCGGTCATCGGCAGAAAGGGGTGAGCGCATGATTCTCTGGTGGATTTTCCTAGCGAGTCTGTTACCCGTTCCGTTCTATCTAGCACTCGTTTTCCCGGCACTTGCCTTCGTGCCGCACCGCTCGCTTCGGATTGGACTACAGCTACTCGCAGCGGGATTATTGTTCATTCTATCTCCGGTTGCTTGTATTTTAGCTCTTATCTTCGTCGCCTGGACCGCATTTCTTGATACGGTCGAGTCAGCTTGGCGTTACGCCGCAAGTGGACTGATCGTCGGTGGCGTGATGATTCTATTCCCAGGTGTGACTCCACCGCTTGGTGCCTTTTTGCTCCTCTTCCTTGTCGTCGCGTATCCATTCGTCGTCACCTATATGACAGAATGGCGACGTATCTTCTCAACAGTTGGTCTGATGCTGACGTTAGGGCTCCTGTTAGCCGGTCTATTTCGATTGATGAAGGAAGCACTCGTAGGGTCCGTGACGAATTCGATCCGACCGCTGTTTGAAGCATTTGGCTCCCTCTTCCTTTGGACGGAGCCACTCGGACGAAAAGCGGACAACATGACGAACCGCGCGATGGGACTTGAAAACATCAAAAGCGTGGAAGACGTCAAACAAGCAACGGTCCAAGCGGGAACGTCACATTGGATTTGGATCGTGACGGCAATCGTGACTGTATTGTTCGTTGCAATCACGCTGTACGTCATCCGGAAGCGAAAAGTCATTCCGATTGAAATGGAACAGACTGTCAAACGTTCCAAACAGGTACGAACGCATGCTCCAAAACGTTATAGTCATCACCCGTTGCTGAAGATTGCTTCGCAACTTGAACAAGCCTTCCCAAGACGTCATGAGGAGACGACGCTTGAGTGGTTGATGCGGATTGAGTTCCCGGATGCGTCATCCAATGCGCGTTTAATCGACGGGATTGAATTCAGTACAAGCGAACCCGCCTATGATATCCAAACGTTCCGGCGTCAAGTACGCGAACAAATCGAACGTTAACAAAAAGCCTTTGCTCGTGGAGCAAGGGCTTTTTGTCGCATTAAGTGCGCATCAATTGATTGCGTAGTGTCGTCGCAAGTCACCAGTCGCAGAGACGGTTTGATCCACCATCGCGCCACCACAACATGTCAATATCCGGGAAATCGTCTTAGCGCCAACAAAACATTTCGATGGACGAAAAACAGACCGAAGCGAAAAGAAATGAGTACACTTCCGGACACTTTCGGTTTAGTTTCCTTCAAGCGTTAATTTTCCAGGTGGCTCTGTTCAATCGTTTGAAAAATCGATTGATAGATCCTCAGTTGCTCCGAACGATTCGGTCGTTCGATCCCCTCTCCGAACAACCAGGTCGTCTCTTGCGTATCGTCATAGAGCATACCAGCTGCAAACGTCGGATTCGGCACCGAGATGCTTCCCTCATAGGAGAGACTCGGATCAAGAAACGGTTCGATGGATTTTTGAGAGCCGATGAAGAAAAATGGAATATGTGCTTTCCGGTAGACGGAGGCATAGTCACGTCCTGCTGCCTTATGTAAGTACTCCGGCATGATCATGACGGCGTCATATTGACGTAAATCTCCTTTGATTTCCTGCAGATCAATTGAGTGGAAGTCCGGAGATTGTGTAAGAACCGGAGCCGTTCCGACGACAGCGATGGTGAGATCGATGGTACTAGCTTTTGGCGTCAACGTCGATTTTTTCAACATACACACCGTAAGCAGTAGACTGAGTGCAAGTAAAGTCATGACGGTTCTTTGGCTCATCCGTCCATCCATGGTTTCCTGATATTAGGTCTTTCACCTAGTTTTTTTATACCATTAAATGTGTGGCGTTATGTTTTCGAACAATAGGGAAATCGCGTAAATAAAGTGTCAACGGAACCCGATAAAAAAAGACTCCCTAGCTGGAGTCTTCTTACTTTTCAGCATCGATTTTTGAAGCCTTACGCGCAATGACGACAATAAAGACGATGGCACCGACAGGAATCACGAGCGGCATCCAGTCGAGGATATACTGTGCGTTCATCGTATCCCCCCTTACCTAGCAAGCTATAAGCGTAGCATATGCCAATTGCTGGGGAGTTGCAAGTCACAGTCGGGGTAGAAGCGCGTAGGCAACTGAATAATAGATCAAAACACTTGTTGAAAGCATATACCCGATGAATAAAAGGGGGGTAAATTTAGGTTTCATGCGCCGTTCGATCAAACGTAGCGATCCGATGGTGACAACAAGAGCGATAACCGGACTGAATCCGAACGCGACGATGTCGAGTGATGTCATGACATCTTCTGGTAACACGAGACGAAAGACAAAAAGTGAGAATAAGTACCAAGATGTATAGGATAAACAAACGAAGAACAGGAAAGCACCTAATTTCCGCATCCCGTTTGATCGGCTTTTTTCCATCTGTTGCATGTCGTTCCTCCTACATAAGTATCAGATACCTATAATAGTAACTGGAACTATTCGCTTAAAATATTCAAATATGAATATCCGACAAAAAACGACATTTTTTTATTCAATAATTAAAAAAGCAAGATCCATGGTCAAATGAACCTTGCTTTACCTC
This sequence comes from Exiguobacterium sp. PHA03, assembly GCF_041945985.1. Taxonomy (NCBI): domain Bacteria; kingdom Bacillati; phylum Bacillota; class Bacilli; order Caryophanales; genus Exiguobacterium; species Exiguobacterium sp. PHA03. The sequence goes on along the minus strand of NZ_JAUTYQ010000001.1, from coordinate 869,621 downwards.
TTAAAGAGCAGGTGTTTCGACTTGGTACATCGTCGCAAGACCCGCTACTTTATTCTTGAATGCCTCTCGGCGTTCGACAGGTGCGATGATTTCTGCTTGGTTGCCGAACTGGATCAGCCACATCATGAAGCCGTCAGAAAAGAGCGCATCGACCTTAACCTCGAACCAGAGGTCATCGAGACGACGACAACGGATATCGGTCCCGAACCGGTCAACGACGGTCGGCATCAGACTCTCCTGGAATTTAAGCGTCAATTGCTCGTTCTCTCCTCCATACATGTTGAACATATTACTTAAGTAACTTGGCTCGACATAGACTGGTTCTTCCATCGGTTCGAACGCTTTACAATCAACGATTCGATCGACCCGATACGTTCGAACCTCTTTGATCCGTTCGTCTCTTCCGATCAAATAGTAATTTCCGTTATCCATCAATAGATGTGCTGGTGAAACGAGATAATGCTCGCCATCCTTGCGTAACTCGAACTTTCGCGTCCGTTCGTTGAATTTCCCTTGGTACTGGAAGCTGATGACGAAACCTTCGCTGATTGCTTTCTGAATCGTATCGATTGAGCGGGACGTCATCCCTTTTGGTTTTTTGACAGTATGTAGGACCGGCTGAAGTGACTCCGCCATCTTATCACTCGTCAGGGATTGAAGCGTCTTGACGAGAGCTGTTGTCTCACTTTCCGAGATGAACTTCGCACTAGCGATGGCATCGACGAGCAATCGGAGCTGATGATGTTCAAAAGGACGACTGACGAGATGATACGGAATGGCAAGTCCATTCTTCGTCTCTTCCGCCACGACGTCGAAGCCTGATTTAGCAAGTGCTGCAATATCATCCTTTAACGATTTTCGGGATAGCTTCTCGATTAAGCCTCGTTTTGAGAGTTCCATGCTTAATTCCTCAAGCGTCAACGTATGATCTTCATCCGACTGACGTTCGAAGATTTCTCGTACAGCAAGTAAGCGGTCACGGTTTGTTAATTTTTCGTTTGACACTACGCATCCTCATTTCCTAAGTCACAATGGTTTGGTTATACTTTACAGTATACATGAAAAAGAAAATTAGATTAACAATAAAATGGTAAATATTAAGAGATAGGAGAATTTGGATGCATTGTATAGCAGAATGGAACGGTCAGCGCTTTGATTACCGGGATAGCGGAAGCGGTCCCGTCATTCTTTTAATTCATGGGACGCAGTCGGACTATCGGGAAATCTACCATGTCGAGAAATTGATTGCTGCAGGGTATCGTGTCATCGTACCATCGCGTCCGGGGTATGGGCGAACACCACTTCAACTCGCAGAAAATCCAGAGGCGCTCGCGACATTTTACGCCGGGTGGCTCGCATCCCGTCAGATCGAACACTATACCGTTTACGGCATCTCAGCCGGAGGACCAACGGCGATCGCCCTTGCCGGAATGGATACGGGCGTTCATGCCCTCGTCTTAGCATGTGCGATGACGCATCGGATTTCACTTCCCTATCATCGCCTACTCATCCAACCGGTCTTGCAGCGTCCCTTACAGTTCATTCAATGGGGGATTTGGGCGTATGTGAAGGATAAAATTCGGAAGTTTCCTGAAGAAGCGGCCGTCCGGATGGTCGAGATGACGAGTCTTTTACCACGCGAAACAATCCGTACTCGCATCAGTGAGACGGATGCTTCGTTGTTATATGAGGTCGGTCTTCAAAATGGTCCAGGACGGGGTGTGTTGTTCGATATCACGCAAGACTTAGGACAAGAGCGACTCGAAGCCATCACATGTCCGGTTTTGATCGTCCATTCAAAGTCAGACCGTGCTGTTCCGTTCGAACACGCCGAACACGCTCGACGAAGCATTCCGCATGCACAGTTCATCGAATCGAAGAGCCCCGGTCATCTCATTTGGATTGGTCCATCCGCGCGTCGGGATGAACGCATGATTGAACGCTTCATCGCTTTCAATCAGATGACTTGAAGCCGAAGCCGCATCTTCAACTTCTCGTCGTCCTCCTCGATCGCAACCAGTCCACGGTTCTTCAGTTCACCGATCGCACGACGTGTTCGATCTTGATTGAGCCGGGCACAGCGGGCGATCTCGGCGATCCCCATTCGGCACGATAATTGATTGGCCTTGATTTTTGATGAAGGCTTCGCGACAGAACGTTGCAAAAGTCGCCAAAAGACATGTCGGGCATCTTCCGACAAGGCGTAGGCGTTCTTCTCGATCACCGGTGGCATATAGCGGACATCTTCTCGAATTCGGCGAATCAGATAGAGACTGAGCCATTCTTCGAGTTCCGCTAGAATCCGTGAGAATTCGAACCACCAGAGTTGCTCGAGTGCCTCTTCTTCTTTCGTCGCCAGTTGCCAATTAGCAGGAATCTCATCAAACTCTTCCTCGAGCCAATCTTCGTAATCGAGAGCCGTCTCATATAAGACTTGCGACGGAATCTGTTCGAGCGACGTCCGATTTTTATAGATATCAAAGCTCGTCCGCCGAAAATGTTCGACGGATGCAGCCACTTGGCTCAAATGAATCAATTGTTTCGTAATCAGCCGCGCCAGTCCATCCATTTCGAGATGGATGGCATATAAGTGTTTTTCTAGCGCAATGAGCGTACTTCTCTCCATTCGACTGTTCCTCCCCTATTTGTTTTTCGTCTTCTTGTCTTTTTCCGCAAAACCCTTATTCAAAACCAATTGTGAGCATATCGGTGTATTGACAGTGAAGTTTGGAATAGAATAAAACAATCGAATTCAAAAGGAGATGCACGATATGTATACGATTTTTGGTAGCTCACGCAAAGGAAACAGTGAATGGCTCGGGGAACAAGCGTTGAAAGGCATCCCTCATGTTGCTGTCGATTTGGCGAACGTCTCGATTCAGCCGATTGAAGACCGCCGTCATCATGGAGGCTTTTTGCCGATTGGCGATGACTATCGCCGGATCGTCGAAGAGATGCTTGAACACGATGACATCCTGTTCATCACGCCGATTTACTGGTACTCGATGTCGACGAAGATGAAATTATTCATCGACCGATTCAGCGAGTCACTGCGCGACGAAGAACTTGACTTCAAAAGCCGAATGGCGGGGAAACGATTCCACTTGATTGCCGTCGGTGGAGACGATCCGCGCCTCAAAGGACAAGCACTCGTCACGCAGTTCAAGCATATCGCGTCGTTCCTCGGTGCGACGCTTGAGACAACGATTCTTGCCGAAGGGAATGCACCGGGTGAGGTCGAACACGATCAAGAAGCAATTGTGGCCATCGAGGCGTTTCGCGAAAAAATGTCAGGTGCACGTGTTTAAGCACGGATCTTGAAGGGAATTATCTGAAGCAGAGCGCACGACTGTCTAGCGTACGACTCAATTCAGGAGGTGGTCAGCCATGTTCGCATCTAAAAAACGATCGAATCGCAAGTGGAAACAACTGACTTCACGCCAGCATATCCTTCATCTTGAACATTTGTATCAATCTCGCGAAGAGACGATTGTTCGTGATCGCCTCTCCTTGCAACACATCATGGAACGTGCAGTCCGGACCGGACAGACGGTCCACGTCCGATTGAAACAACTGGATATGGTATCCGGTTCAATCCAAGCGATTTTTCATGACCGTGGAACGATTGAACTCGTCACATCGACAGGTATGCGCCGAATGGTACGAGCGTCAGACGTCATCGATATCAAGTGGAAAGCAACCTAACAGCATTCAACCCCTTCTCGATGAGAGAAGGGGTTTTGATTTATATGAGTCCTTTGCCACCGAGCGGTTGATCTTCCAGTACACGTTCAACATGTTCAAGTAACGGACGCGCTTGCGTAATCAAGTGCTGCGTCACCGGTAAAGTTAAGGATGCTTGATGAGTAGCCGAATCCGTCCAAATTTCGCGAACATGCAAAACATCTGGCTCGTCAGAACGGCTGATGATGTAGTGCAGGCAGCCCGGATGCGTCGCAAGAGAAGCCGCAGCTTCAAGCAACAGGGCAATGACGTTGTCGCGTTGTCCGTTTTGAGTCGTAAATGTCGTCCATAATCCATACATCATGAGGTACCTGATAACGGTCGAACTTCCGCTCGCCAACCGTAAGATTCCCCTTCTGCGACTTGAGTCGTCGGATGAAGGAAAGCTAGTTCCATCGCATGATCTAAATCACGTGCTTCAAAGACGATCAAACTGCCGATTTGCTCCCCACTCGAGCGATCTGGTTCATCATTCGTCTGCACGACACCATCTCGCCAGTAAAATGCTTGTGTCGCTAGACCCGGGTGCCAGTCTGATAAAACGTTCACTTGTTTATTAAAGGTGTTCATCAACGCATCACAACGCGACATCAAGGCGTCAATCTCTTCCTTCGATAAAGCATCCATCTGGTCTGCATCGTAATAGCCAACATATAAGAATTGCATCATCTTTCCTCCTTTCATCCTTTCCATTCCCTTCCAAGAGAAGGTTAAACAAAAGCCTCCTTGTCTCTATACTGAGAAACAGGAGGCTTACGTATCATTCATCTTTTAATTTGACATTTTGATCGGCTGGTAATGTTGTTGTCGTTTCCTCATCTTCGAGTTTCGGGACGCCAGCACCATAATCGGTTGCTTCATCCGCCACATACGATGCCGCAAACGCTGGATTCAGTAAATCAGACTTCGAACCAACGATGACAATCCGACCGTGTCGGACTTCATCTTCTAGGTCCTCGGCGACATCCTTCGTCATACCAAGCTCGGACAACTGAGCGATCCGGTCTTTCCGGTTACTCCGGACGGCTGATAATAAGGTCTCGAAGAACGACTTCTTCGTCACGCGATACGGTAACGTCTGCGTATCGTTCGCGATGCGTTCCGCGAGTTCTTCGTCTTTCGCAAAGATATAGATCTGTTTATTCGAATAACCACTTGATTTAAGGCTCGTCACTTCTGCGTCGACAGCGGTCATGTTTCGTACGATGCGCGTTTCAAGCATAAAAATCCCTCTCCTTCATGCAGCAAGCTGCTGATAAGAAGTTATACCCGAAACATAATAGTTAAAACCTGAAATTGAAAAATGGATTAAGCAGCCGTCTGGATTGCTGCTGTGCGTCGTTTTTGCCAGATCGTAAACATCGCAATCAAAATCATCAGGACGACTTGCGGGATGAGTGTCTCGATCGTCGGATAGAAGCCGATCCAGCCGGCGGTTCCGAGTCCATTGATCGGATGGATCGGTAAGACGTTTGTCAGCTGCAACGCGTGCAGACTCGTACCAAGAATCTTGAATGCCATCAGATAAATTAACCAGGATGCGACTTGGAACAAACGATGGATCGGTAAACGAACACCGATCTGGATGACCGCATACGAGACGAGTCCGATGATGACGATTGCAAGACCAATCCCGGACAACAAGGCAGTCTTCGTCATCGCTGGTGCCATTCCGATGTAGAATAACAACGTCTCGGCACCTTCCCGGAAGATCGTCAAGAAACTGACGAAGAACAAGGACGTCGTTGAGAGCGTCGACAAAAAGTGTTTGCGTTTCGCGACGGCGCTTTTCGAGTGCAACCAGTAGCCGACGAACAGCATGACGACGACCGCGACGATTCCCGTATAACCCTCGATTTGTTCGCGACCTGTTGCTGCGAATGAGGCTTGAAAGACTGTCTGCAGGATGAGGGCTAACAGACCACTTGCGATCAGACCAAGCCCGGCACCTGCCCAGACCTTACCTTCTTGTTTGGTTCGGCTTTTCCGTGCGAAGGCAACAAGTGCACTGACGATTAATAATGCTTCCAAACCTTCCCGGAGCATCACGAGCATCGCGTCGATGAACGTATAATGCGTCTTTGTTTGTAATTGTGCAATAGCATTCTCGAACGACTGGAGTTTTTGTGCCGTCTTTTGCCGAGTTTCCGGCGTCAGCCGAGCAAGTAGCAGTGGTACGTCTGATTCAAGCTGGGAATAGAGACCTTCATTTCGTGTCCGGACCTCACCTTCGGCTCGCGGCCAGGTCTTCAGAAACGATTCGAGTGCCAGCTTCGCTTGCGGCAAATCACTTGCTGCAAGCGCGGTCTGCGCCTCTTCAAGCGGTGTCAGCAGTGACTGCAGTCCTGTTTTCTTCGCTTGGACTTGTTCTCCGTCGAGGAAGGACTGGACTGCATTGTCGAATTGATCAAGTGCCGACTTCCACTCCTTCGTATCCGCAGGCTTTCGCGCCGCGGCGATCCGAATCGACGCAAGCGCCATCTCGATGTTGCCATAGTGACCGATACTGTCATTACGGACAAGACTTTCGTGCGTTGCCCAAGCGGTCAACAATCGTTGTTCCGCTGCCGGACGATCGCTCACTTTGACTTGACGCATCTCTTTTGTCAACGAAAGCAATTGCTTCACCTTTGCTTTCGCAACCGGATCTGTCTTCGGTTTCGTGGCTTCTTCCTGCTTCCGAACGGCAGCAGAGAGTGCCGTCAGTTGCTCGCGGACTTCAGGAAACGTTGCCGATCGTTTTGCATCGACCTGTTTGACGGCTTTCGTGATTGCCGCTTGTTGATCAGGTAAATCTTGAGCAGCTTGCCCTAATTCATCGATGGCTTGATTCAGTGCCGTGCGATCTTCACTTGCGACGGCAGACAGAGCTTGTCCGATTGCGACATAGAGATCATCCGTCGAAGCAGCATGGACAGGCACCGCGTGTTGACCAGCTACAAGGAGTACAAGTAAAAGGACAAGATTACGCAAATAACGCATCACCGATGTAGCCTCCTTTCGAGATCCCACCGAAGCAGGCGAAAATGGCACTTCCACGGTGCGTGATGTATTCATTCAGTCGATCCTGCGCGGCAAGACGGCGCTGAATCGCGATGAATTGTTTTGGCGAACGCTGATACGATAAAAAGAGTAGTCCAGCATCGAGGGCACCTGTCTTCTCATCAATGCCGTCTTGATAAGAGTAGGAACGGCGTAGGATCGCTGTCTTCCCGTCTCCATGCGCGACAGCGGTATGCGAGTCAACCGGTAAGGCAGCTTCGCCACGAGCTTGTCGTTTCGCTGGGGTGACGGAAGCGAACTCGTCTGTTGAGCCGAGCGGTGCCCCGGAAGCACGTTCGCGTCCGAAAGTCCGTTCCTGTTCCTTCAGGATCGTCCGGTCCCAAACTTCGAGATGCATCTGAATGCGGCGGACGACGAGGAACGAGCCGTTCGTTAACCACGGCGTCCCGTCCTGCCACTGACAAAAGAGCGATTCTTTCCGGACTTGTTGCTTCGAGACGTCGGGATTTCCCGTGCCATCCTTGAAGCCGAATAGATTGCGCGGCGTCCCGCCAGAGGCATCTGCTGCTTTACTGCGCTGGAAGCCAGCTTGCGACCATCGCATCGCGACCGTTCCGCGCCCAACACGGACGAGGTTACGAATTGCATGGAAGACGACTTGCGCATCATCACCGCAAACTTGAACGACAAGATCACCTCCGCCCCATTTTTCATCTAAACGATCGAGATCGAACGTCGGCAACGGTTTAAGCGCCTCCGGTCGTTTATGCTGAATACCAAAGCGACCGTCAAATAGACTTGGACCGCACCCGAACGTAAACGTCAAATGACCGGCAGATAATCCGTCCGCTTCCCCCGTATCTTCCGGTGGGACGTAACGGGAGTCGGAATCGCCATATGGTAACCCAGCCGCAAGTCGGGCACATAACCGTGTCCAGCGTTTTAATAAATCAACGAGTTCATCGCGTCGCTCCGTCTTGATATCAAACGCTACGACTTGGACGTGGTTTTGTGGTGGTGTCAAAATGCCTGCTTGATACGTCCCGTAGAACGGCTCTTGATCACTTGCTTCAACAGTTAATGTCCGCGGAAGAAACTTCTCAAGACCACTGGCATACAGGGCGGCCCCGAGACTCGTCAAGCCTGCGACCTTCAGGACATCCCGTCGCGTGACGCCTTCTTGTATTGGTTTCATGCTTATCCCTCCAGTACGATGCCCATCTTCGAGAGCGGTTCCGCGAGTTCATTGATTGCGACACTCATCTGTTTGACGTCTTGTTTCGAGAGACTCGTGTAGAGGACATACCCGTCACCCTTTTTCTTCGCGTCAAGTAATGCATGGACATCCTTGAAGCGAGCAGCGATCTCTTTTGATAACGTCGCATCTTGTTTCTTCAGCGCCGGGTTCAACAAGTCATAGATTTTTTCAGCCCCCTCGACGTTTGCTGCGAAGTCATATAAGTCCGTATGTGAATAACGGTCTTCTTCGCCTGTCACTTTTGACGTCGAGACTTCGTTTAATAGATCCGTCGCCCCCGTGACGAGTAATTCCGGTGTCACCTCGACCGTCTCGACCTTCGCCCGCAGTAAATGAACGTCTTTCATCAATTGCTTCGCGTACGCTTCATAGCCTTTTGTCGTTCCCTTTTCAAACAACCCTTGTTCGATCCGGTGGTAGCCACCCCACTCCGACGCTTTGACATCGCCTGCTCGCGCATCGATTTTCGGATCGAGATCACCGAACACTTCCGCGATCGGTTCCGCGCGTTCGTAATACATCCGCGTCGGTGCGTACAATGCTTTCGCTTCTTCCAGTTTGCCCGCTTGAACGGCATCGGTGAATTTTTCTGTCTCACGAACGAACGTATCGATTTCATTGATTGCATACGTCCGGTAATCGGTGACGACCTGATCGAAATTCTCCTTTTTCGGTGCTGGTTTCTCCGCTTGTTTGGCTTCACTACAACCCGCTAAGACGACCGCGAGTGCGCCTGTCATCAACAATGCTTGTTTCATCTATCGTTCCCCCTGTAAATGGTTAAGTCAGTTCCTTCATCAGTATAGACGACAATGATAATCGTTATCAATAAAAATTTTTGCGTAATAAAAAAAGCTTGAATTAGTCATTTTTGACCAATCCAAGCGCTTTGTCAGGTATTTTTTTTTCGTTTTTTGAAATAGGTCCGTGAAATTATGAACGTGACAATCCCAAAGCCAATGAAGACGAACGCTTTTTGGAACAAGGTGAGGAATGACAAGTCAAACAATAAAAGCTTGACGGCACTGATCGTCAGGAGCAACAACCCGGATAACCGCCATGTCGACGACGTCCGCATCCGACCGATCGCGACGAGCACGAGGGCAAGGACGATATAAGCCGCGGATAACGTCGTACTACGCGCTGTCTCTTCAAGACCGCGATAGAACGGTAACTCCATGATGATCAACGTGTAGGTCGTAAAAACACCGATCGCCGCTAGGACAAGTACGAGTTGCCACGACCCTTTCCAACCCGGATCACGATGTGTCTGAACGAGGAGTAAGACGAACGCCGTCGAAGCTAGGACCATCGCTAGAACGGTCAAGGCGTAGGATAAACCTAGGTTTTGATAGGTTTCATAGTCAACGACAGCCGAGAAGATGAAGACGACATACAATCCGACGTTAAATAACCGTTGGTGTGGCATCCGCGCTCGTGGAACGAACCAGAATGCAGCGATTAATCCAGCAATCAAAAAGTAGCGCAGTTGATACGTCCAGCTGAGGGCATCTGCCGGAATCAAGAGGACGGCGACGAGTAAGGCGACGTGACCGACACCGTTTTGAGCGGAATCCTTCAATCGTTCAGCGAGCAGGTAGGCAGTGCCAGCGAACAGAATCGCGATCAGTGTACCGAACGACCAGTCAAGGATCAGTAACGTCAGTAAGACGACACCCCCAGCGAGCCAACTTGGGACGTTCTTCTCAAACTGAATCCGTTTTCCGACGAAGGAAGTCGCACCGTAGCCGAAGAATGTCGCAAGTAAGAGAGACCATTCATCAAGTCGTGGTACCTGTTCATCAAGCCAGTAGAGCTCTAACGAGAGTAGACCGAACGCGAGTGCGATCGTAAAGATCACCCAAGCGAAGACGAACGCTTTTTTGGCCTTCAGTCGGTCAACCGCAAAGAAGATCGCTGCGAACAAGACGACTTCGTACAATAAGAAGAGCGGTAAGTTCGGGTCGTCCGATAATTGTAGATACGGTAATAAGAAACCGGTGATGGATACGAGGACGAGCAAGGCTTGCGATCGCATCCAGAGCATCAAACCGTACACGATGAAGACGACGACGAGCTCAAGTAAGAAGGCTAAAGACGGTGGATAGAATTGATATAAGGCCATTCCGGCGAACAGTGCTGCCAAGGCGACGATCGTACCGGTCGCGACGAGCCCGACCCCAAGTTCACGTCGTTTCTTCTCATACTGGTATTCTCCAAGGGCGATGACGAGTAAACCGATCAATACCCCACTTCCGATGCGGACAGGCGGACTGATCAGACCGGCAACCGAGGCGTAGGAAAAGAGGAACAAAGCCCCAAGTGCGGCGAATATGGCTCCAATTCGGGGTAACCAGACAGTTGCGATGACCTGTTCCCAGTCTTCGCGGGAGCGCTTTTCCTTAAATGTTGGTTGAGGAACAACCGGCTTTCGTTTCGTAAAGGCAGGACGCGGGGCTGGGCGAGCGACCGTGCTCACTTCTGGTTCGCTCGGTTCAGGGGCGACAGGCGAAGTGTGCTGTCCTTCAAGGGCAGCCACTCGTTGTCGTAACGCCGCGACCTCCTGCTCGAGACGCGTGATCCGTGGATCTTCCATCTCTTCACTTCCTTTCATGGATACATTGTCATTCTTTTACACACCTAGCAGGTGAACTCCTTCATTTTACAGTAGTTTTCGTATCAATATGCCTGAAAATGACAAAAATCCGGTCGCGTCGGGGCGACCGGATGAGGATTTAACGAACAGATAACGCATATTGTCCTGTCTGATTGAAGACGGACGTGAACTGCGAACGACTGACACTATACTTGCCACGATATGGATCTGAAACGTAGAACGAACCGCTCGAGACACCCGTCACAAGCATGACATGATAATTACGGTACCCTGTGAATGTTTTACCGTCTGGTTTAATCCAAGAGAAGTAACCGTATGGATTTTTGAAATCGACCGTTGCCCAGACGATGACCGGGTTACCGCTACGAATCTCACTCTCAATTTTCGAGACGCCTTGTTTTGAGATATCAACGGCACCACTGCGGTATTTTTTCGCAAGTGGTAGGATCCCTTTCGGATAGATGCCCCAGTTCTTGTAGTAGTCGAGCGTTCCGGCTGGATTACCTGTGAACATCTTTTGTGGATCTGCCCAGTAATACTTCCCGTTCTTATACGTCGCGTTCTTCATGCTTTTCGGCATTTGATTATAGAGTGACGCAGCAGAAACGGCTTTTTTCTTGTATTCGAGTGCCATCTTCAGTGAGACGAACTCACAACCAGACGGATATCCGAGTGAATATTGATTGTAGTATGGGACGTTCAGCTTCTTCGTCGTCGTCGATGGTTTTGACTTCGAAACGTACTGCGTCGAGATATAGCGGTAGCTTCCCTTGTAGAGAATCCGTGTCCAGCTCCCTGACGTGCCGTATGTCGCAACGGCAACCCCTTTATTCAGCTGTCCTACGACTTTATACTTCGTTCCAGCACCCGTCCGGACGTTGAGTGTGCCGACCGTCGTATACTTCGTTCCTGTCGACGTATATTTCGACGAAGACGATTTGACGTAGTTCTTGTGTATGTAGCCTGTGCGGGATTTGTAGCTGATTTTATACCAGCTGCCGGACGTTCCCTTTGATGTGTAGACGTTCCCTTTGTAGACATTACCGAGAATCTTACTCGATGTCGACGGTTTCTCGCGGACGCGTAAGACATCCGTCGTCACGGTCAACTTCGTCGCGGCCTCAGCGATCAACGAAGGGCTGAGTACGCCAACGATGACAACCGCTACGAGCAATGCGGATAAGAATCGTTTCATGATAGACCCCCTATGTTTAAATTTGGTGAGACATTCCCTTATTCCCAACTTTTTGAAAAAATAATCAACATTTCTTTAGAAAAATCTGAAAAATAAGGAATGCACCTGTTCTTTATATCAAAAAAACCCGACCATGCCTATGGGCACAGTCGAGTTGTCATCAACCTGCAATCAAATTAAAATTTAATTTTGGATCGTCAAGATATAAGGTGACGGTTGCGCAAAAGCTTGTTCGAGCAGGTGGGCAACAAACAAGGTATCTTCTTCTTTCACCGGAAGCGGTGCATCTTCGACGATACTGCGGTAAAAGGCACGGTACAGCTTGCCGTAATCACCGACGGGACTCGGAATCCGGACGTCTTGTAAGTGACCGTGTTCATCATGATAAATCAAACGCCCATAATCGTCTTCTGAATCCTCACCGAACCCCTCTTCTCCCGGGAAGTAGTTCGCTTTCAGGTCGAGCTCTTGCCGGTCGACGTGTTGTTTGATGAACGTGCCGTTCGTGCCGTGTAACATCCACCGGGGTGCCGGGGCAAGTGCGACATGACTCGTCCGGACGCTGACCTTGAGCTCCGGATAATAGAGATCAATCGCAAACGCGTCGTCTGGATTATGCGGCAGTCGAACACTGCGCACATCAAAGGCGACCTTGTCCGGTTTTCCGAATAAGGCGATGATTTGGTCAAGCGTATGAACACCGAGTCCGTAGAGTGCGCCGTTCTCATGGCGCGCATCAGCTGACGCTGCTTCGGGACGAAACAAATCAAACTGCGAGACGACTTCGACAAGTCGTCCGAGTTTTCCGGAACGGATGATTTGGGCGACGACTTGGAAGTCGCTGTCGTAACGGCGGTTTTGATAAGCGAGAATTTTGACGCCTTGCGCATGTGCTTCCGCAAATAAACGCTTCGTCTCCTCTTCCGTCACCGTAAATGGCTTTTCGACGAGAACGTGCTTTTGATGTTGCAAGGCGAGCAACGCGTATTCGAAATGGGTAGTCGGTGGTGTATTGATGACGACGACATCAAGTGCCGGGTCAGCGAGCATCTCAGACACATCCGTCGTAAAACGTGCATCTGGCAGTCGATCCTGATAGGACGCGAACAGCTCCGGTTTTTCCTTCCGATTGTAAATCCAGGTGACGTGATAGTTGTCCTCGATCATCACGTACGGTAAATGGTAACGGGTCGTACTTTTGCCAAAGCCGATGAAGCCGATATTCAATCGCATCCGATCACTCCTTGAACCGTTCTTTTTCTCTTACCATACCAAACGAAACGACCGTTGTCTTGATTGAACCGCTTCAGGCCGTCGCTTCGATGCGTTCATACTCGTAAATCGCGAACCCGTCCCGTGTTCCTTGATAGACGAAGCCGAATGACGTGTAATACGCATTGAGAAACTCGTTTGAAGCGACACAGTCGAGTCGTAGGATTTCCCCTTCGTCCTCTGTCACAGCAATCGCATGTTCCAGCAGTTTCCGACCGACTCCACGTCCTTTTGCGCGGTCGCTGACGACGATTCGATGGATATACAGACCTTCTACATCATCCCACAAGGATTGATCCCATTCGAGCGAAGGAAGCAGGGCAACGGAACCAAGCAGCTCGTTCTGATCCTCAAAGACATACAGGCGACCGGCTTCTAAATCTCGCACGACGAGTTGCTCGATGTCTTGCTCAAGATAAGCTGACCACTGGCTACTGCCACCAGCTTTAAGGGAGAGCGCTTTTTGCTCAAGTAGGGTTGCGATGTTTCGAACGTCTTTTGATGTAGCTTGTCGTATCATGTTATTCCTCCTGTTACAAAAAAATTCTTCTCTATCCTAACGAATGCGAAGCGAGAAGAAAACCTTTTTGCTTCAAGATTTCATGTTTGCCCATTATTTTGTGATTTTTTTCATATTCCACAATTTTATTTCGATGTAACGTATTCTTTAGGAGTGATCTGACCCCCAGTCGTCACAACGGTAAACGACCGGCTTCCCACGAGCCGGTCGTTTTTTTGGCGTTCAGGATAATTCGACCCAGCGGCGCGACAAATTCCGTGCTTGTGCCCGGTACTCGTCATCTTCGACGATCGGATTGCTGAGTCGAGGAGCGGAATCCGCATAATAGCCGCCGTTGTCAAGTGGATCGTCGGTTGTTGCGAGATAGAGCGCCGTCTTCGCACCGTATTCCGGTGTATAAAGTTTTCCGGTCCAGTATCCGACTTGCGCGACTGGTTTGAGTAACGTCTTCATCACTTTGCCGTACTTGCCGCGATAGAACAGATCCGTATTGACGATCCCCGGGTGGACGCTGACGAACGTGATCCGGTCGCCGTGCTTTTCAGCTAGCTCACGCATATGAATCATTTGCAGGAGCTTCGATTCGCGGTAAGAACGCATCGGGCTGTAATGTTCTTTTTTGACGTGCGCGATCGCCTCAAGTTCGACGTCGGTCCGGATCAAGCCGCCTTCACCGGCGAGAGAGGAAATCGAGATGACGCGCGGATCTTGTCCTTTTTCGAGTAAAGGTAACAATCGCTCGATCAAGTAGAAGTGACTCAAGTAATTGACTTGGAATTGCGATTCAAAGCCGTCCTTCGTGACATGATACGGCGGTACCATGACTCCAGCATTGAGGATCAAACGGTCGATTCGACCCACCATGTCGAACAGGCGATCCGCAAAACGACGGACGGAGTCAAGTTGATCCAGTTGCACAATCTCGATTTCCAGTTGTGTATGCGATACACCGTTTTCCCGCAACAGTTGAACGAGTGCCGTCGCTTTTTTCTGAGACCGGACGGTCGCGATGACACGATCTCCCCGCTCCAGTAATTCTTGAATCGTGACCATTCCCATACCAGAATTGGCACCCGTGACGATACAGATGTTCATCCCTCTTCCTCCTTGATGTTCCATTTTGAACGCACTAGTCCTGCTTCTAGTTTTCCTTTTTCTATTCGTTTATACACCTTATTTTGGTGTTATTTTTCGAAATTTTCGAAAAATAACGTATACTAAGAAGAGAGCATGTCATCAAGAAAGAGGTGGTGGGATGGAAGAAGGTACGATTTTGTTCGTCGCAGGCACACTATTACTGATTGCAATCATCACGACGAAGTTCGCTGTCCGGTTAAATGTACCGACGTTGATCCTATTCGTCGTTGTCGGTATCGTCGCAGGGTCCGACGTTTCAGGAATCATCAACTTCGGTGATTTTGAACAAGCGCGTCTCTATGGGACAATGGCGCTCGTCTTGATTCTATTTGACGGCGGCTTGCATACAAAATGGACGCATTTCCGAAAGATTCTCCCCGCCGCCCTGTCGCTCGCGACCATCGGAGTCCTCGCAACGACAGGAATCATCGCTTTCGTCGCACATTATCTGCTTGATTTTTCTTGGCCGGTCGCGTTACTGATCGGCGCACTCGTCGGCTCAACCGATGCGGCGGCTGTCTTTTCTCTGTTAAGTGGACGACCGGTCGATGCTAAGGTCAAACATACGCTTGAAGCGGAGTCTGGAACGAATGACCCGATGGCTGTCTTTCTCACGATCTTATTCACATCGTTTGCATTGGCACCGGAAACGTTCTCGATTGGTGCCGGTATTCTTTCCTTCATCTACGAGATGGGACTTGGGACACTAGTTGGTCTTGCGATCGGGTATCTCGTCACGCAACTGCTGAACCGGATCGAGTTGCCATCGTCCGCCCTTTATCCGACGCTTCTGTTCAGTGGGGCGCTCTTCTCGTATGGTCTCGCGACGATTTTGCACGCCAGTGGGTTTCTCGCCGTCTATCTGACCGGAATCTGGATCAACAATCATGATATGATCTACCGCGAGACGCTCAAACGATTTAGTGGTAGCTTGTCGCATCTAGCAGAGATCGGCATGTTCATCATGCTCGGATTGCTCGTCTTTCCAAAACAATTGCTTGATCCTCGGACTTTGTTCGTCTCGGCTGTCATCGTCCTGACGTTGATCCTGCTCGCTCGTCCACTTGCCGTCGTCTTATCGCTACTTCCGTTTCGGTACACGGTCAAAGAACAGAGTGTCATCACGGCAGCCGGATTACGGGGCGCCGTTCCGATCATTCTCGCGACCTATCCGCTTTCGAGTGGTCTTTCTGAAGCGCCGCTTCTTTTCAATATCGTCTTCTTCACCGTCATGACGTCTGCTCTTTTGCAAGGAACGGCCTTGCCGTGGATCGTCCGGCGAATGGGGCTAGAGACACAGCCCGACACGACGGTCGAACCGTTCCTGAAATTCATGACCGTCACCCATCCGCAAGCGGAGATCATCGAGGTCAGGGTCTCGACAAACAGTGTGATTGCCGGAAGAACGTTACAGGATATCGAGATGCCCCAGGATGTGCTCGTCGTTGCGATCATTCGTGAAGATGAAATCCTGACGCCGCGTGGTCAGACACGTGTCCTCGTAGACGATCAACTGTTGATTTTAACACCTAAACAAGCGGATCAGGACGTGCGACGGCTGATCGCGTCGCTCGGATTATAGATCATTTGACACATCCTCCAGTAGGGTGTGTTTTTTGATGTAGATTGATATACTCAAAAAGGAAAATAAAGGAGGAACCTTGATGTTGAAACGATTACTTGCCGTCATCTTGACCACCACGCTCGTTTGCACCGTCCTAGCATACATATCCTATACACCGCTCCGAGATCGGACATCGGATACGATGTATGAATCATTCGGTTCAACATTTTTGTTTTACGTCTTAGCGACCTTGCCGATCATCCTGATGTCCGGCTTCTTACTCGACTTCCTTATCGGCATGATCATCAACCGGTCATCGACGACATTAGCGTATGTGCCGACAGTCCTCGGTTACGGAGTGTACGGTATCGTGATCGCGAGTCTCCTGATTCTCTTGACGACGAAGGACGCATTTGACCTGCCGCTTTCTTTTACGATCGCTGCTCTGACAGCAATGATCTATTACAGCCTGTCCGTCGTCTTTAATCGATTGTCACAGCACGCGCACTAAAAAAACGAACAGACACGTCTGCTTACTCGCGGACGTGCCTGTTCGTGTTATTCTGCTTCCGTTCGTTCAATCGTGATGACACCCGGTGGACGATGCGGGAAGGTCAACGTCAGACCGGCAAAGCGACAAATATCATCTTCGTTCGGTGCCCGGTGCACCCACTCGATCGTCTCTTGCCTTGCTAGCGCGTGGCGGATCCGGTTATCGGCTTGTGTACGCGAGATGCCGCGGCAATCAACGTTCGTGATATACGTTGCTTCGTCCGACTCGATCTGTTGCCAAATCCCGAGGATCAGTTGACCAATCGGACTGACGGATTGACCATCCGGTTCTTCACTGCTGACGGCAGCATCGAGCATTTCGATGACAGCGTCACAAGTCTCACCGGAAGCAAGCAATCGCGTCGATCCTTGTTGTAGAATCCGGTAACGCGTCACGCCGTTCTCGAGCCACAAGCGCTGTGCGAATGGATTGACCGGAACACCGTGGAAAAATGTCTGCGTCCCGCGCCAAGCAAAACCAAATGATGGGTCGTACGCCCGAATCGTCGCCATGGCACGATCATGGAACTTAGCGATCGTCTGTCGTTCCGTTTCCAGTAAGTTTCGGATCGCCTCTTCATCCTCTAACGGTACCGACTTTGTTGTCACAGTAAATAATTCCGATTCCGGTAAGCGGTGTGGGGACAAAATCGTTCCGTCGAAACGATAATCGTTCGCCGGACGTCCAGTACGCCCGACGGATAAGCGCCACGTCCGTTCTTCCGGCATGAAGGCATAACTTTGATGGGCAAAAGGTGGTGCGACGAACAGTCCCGGAAACGGATCGAATGTGTCGACTCGCAGGACGTCACCGTCATACCAGCACTCTTCGATCAGACGGACGAGCCGTCCGACGGGTGCATTACGGTCCGTCAGGTAACGACCGGTATTCGCATGAAATCCGAGTAAGAACTCGCGCTCTTCTTCTTGGAACGTCACCATCAAGAGTTGGAACAACGAGGCAATCTGCTGCTCGACGAGTTGCGGATCCTCCCCCGTCTCTGCCTCAAACGCGACCATCTTCCAGCCGGACCGTTCATAGAGATGAATCGTCACCGGGAAGAACAGGAAGGCACCATGTGTCGCTTCGAGTTTGACCATGTCTTGCATCGCTAGGCGTTCCGTCAGTAAGGAAAATCCCATTCGTTCGAAATGATCTTGCAACCGTCGTTTCCAATGTGTGAACTCCACGCAACCATCCCCTCTCGCGAATTATGCGCCGCGTTTTCGTAACGGATTCTTTGACCAGTAGATGTAGAGACCAACGAGTCCCGCGATGCCGATGAGATAAGACGGCATTCCGCTGACTTGAATCAAGACGTCCGGTGCCGGGAAGACCGTCACGAGCAGTGCCTTATAGGTTGAGAATAAAATGAAACTGATGACGAATTGAATCCAGACCCGCGACTTGACTTGTTTGATCTTAGGTGCCGTGATGACTTGTGACATCGCATCGATCAAGAAAAGAGCGATGATTGAGAAGAATAAGTAATCGATCAGGGCGAATTGGAACAATCCGTCGATCCCTTCGATGAAGATGAACATCAGAATTGAGGAGACATAGTTTCGTGTCCAGCGTTTTTGCGTCTCCATCCGATGTCGTTGTGGTAACTCAGCGATCATCTGATCGAGGCGTGCTTCGACGGATAGACCGTGAATCTCTTCGAATGGACGCTGCTTCCGCTGGGCTTCGTAGATATCTGCCCGCAGACGGTCTTCAATTTCCGTCCGGTCCGGTTCTGCAACGTTCAGATTCAAGCGTGGTAATACGGTTTCTAATAGACGTGTGTTGGCTTTCGTTAATTTCAATCGATTTCCCCCTTTTTCATGTTTAAGTATACTGGGTTTTTGGGAAAAATACGTAGTGGAAGTAAAAGATTGCTTGACGAAACGATGAAGAATGTTCAGAATTATTAAAATATAGTGTCGGAATCAGACAGAAAGGACGTGTCGAACCATGCGTCAAACATTGACGAGCGCCGCCTTGATCACCTTACTGACAAGTGCGGGCATCGCCTTCCCGTTGGCTGAAGCGAAGCCACCCGTTGACCAAGAACCGGTCGAACTCGATCAGCAACAGGAACAAACGCCTGAAACAGAATAACAATAACCCGCGCTCAAGCAGGAGCGCGGGTTATTTCATGTATCACTTGGTTGGGTGACGCTTTCGTCAATCGTGACGGTCCAAGTAACGACCGTCGTGCTGTCACGAACGCCCTGTGCCTCGATTGTCGAGAGAAGTTCTTTGACACCACCTGATCGTAAAGTTTTCTCGATCTGCAACGCGTCAGCATATGGGGTTCCCGGGCACTCAAGCAAACCATCCGTCGTCAAGAACAACTGATTCTCGCCTTGACGCAATTCGCGGATCCCACGCGCGTAACTCGGCACCGGTAACGCAAACGTGTTCGCGCGTCCAATCCATTCATAGAATTGACGCTGGTTCAAGGCAGCTTGTCCCATCTTCATCAGCTCCGGGTGAAACAGATACAAGACGACGTCACCGACCGAGAACCACCAGATGAACCGTCCTTTGCGAACGGCAATCAGACACGCCGTCTCCCCTTGCAACGTCGCACACGCCGCTAAAAAGTCCGGATCTTGAAATAGATCCAACATGGTCGTCTCGATCCGTCGGAATGCTTCCGTGAGTGGGGCATCTAGATCATCTCGAATACGCGACTCGTGTTGTGCCAACTGCTCTAAGACAAGTGCTGCACTATCCGCTGTCTTATGAGCGTCTAAGACGACGGTCATCTCCCAATCGTCGCCGATCAAGATGGCAGCCCCGTCTTCGTTTTTATATTGACCGCTTCTTGAGCAGCCTCCGAATCGACCGAGCGTCACCCGACCAATCTGGTCGATCTGCTTCGTGTCAACGAATGGTTCGTCGGATCCGACCCAGTAGTAGGATGATTGTGTCGTCTGCATGCTTCCGTCTTCCCTTCTTTACATATCCCGCAAGTAAGGTTGCAGGAACAAACTCAATCGTTTTTCATAGTTGTCCGGGTCCATCGTATACGTCTCGTCATGACCGGCATCTCGAACCGGATACAATTGTTTTAATCCCGTTTTTGCTTGATACAGTTCGTACATCATCCGAACCGGGACGAGATCGTCCTTCAGTCCGTGGATGAACATCGTCGGAACCCGACTCTTCGTTGCTTGGCGCGTCACCGAGACGTCGCCATAAAAGAAATCCTGCTCACCTTTGTTCCACATGCTCGCGACCGTCAGAGACGGCAGTGCCGGGTAAAGGATTTGTTCATCCGCGAGTAGACTGAACCAGTCGTCGAGTCGGGCGTAAGCTCCTTCAGCAACGATCGCCCGGACTTGTGTAGGTACGGTCTCGCCAGAAGCGAGTAAGACGGTCGATGCGCCGACACCGAGTCCGTGATAGACGATCCGTGTATCGTCTCCGTTTTCAGCAAGCAGGCGTTTCGTCCATTCCAAGACATCCAGTCGATCGAGCCAACCGTAGTTCCGGACGCCACCGCTTCGATCCTGCCCACGCCGTTCGATGAGTAGGACATTGAAATCAGCCTCATGGTAATAGCGGGCAAGCGCATAAACACCGGTCTGTGAAAACATCATCTCATCCGGGACGAGGAGGACTGTCTGTTTGCTACCGTCAACAGGTAGATAACGACCGAAGCGGACGAGCCCGTTCTTCGACCATTGCTGTGTCTCGCTCGTTTGTTTGAACCATGTCTCGTCTTTCGTCACCTGTCCGTCCGTTCTCGTCGTCTTCAGAATCGGAGAAGCGTCCGACTGACCGATCAATGTTTCTTGCATCCGGTATCCATCATAGACGATGAACAGTAGCAGACACGTGACGAGCAACACGATGCCGATTCCCCATTTGCGCATGTGCTTCGCTTCCTTTCCGACAGTGAGTCTTTCCTTATTCGTCGTCGGTTTTCACTTCCCCTGCTAACGGGGTCGAAAGGAACGATTGTTTATACCAGCGCTGTAAGGTATCGATATCCGTTCGTTCGAAATAAAGCGCGTTAAAAGCAGTATTGCCCCGTAGTTGAATCTCAATCCGGGCAATCTCCTTTGCTTCGAGCCAGCGAGAAACGGACCAGGTCAATTCCTCGATTTTCAGTCGTGGCGTATAGACGGTCTCTTTTTGGACCCATTGTTTGCGTAACATCAAGAGATCGTGGCCGGTTCCGAAACGGGTCTTTCGATAACCGCTGCGCACAGCGAAGTAATAGAACGGTAACCAGATGAACAGAAGCAAGATCAAGAAGCGCCATGAGGAATCAAGGACGATGATGACAACACTGCTTAATGCAGTAAACAACAGCGCATAACCGAGTAACGGCCAACGAACCCGGTAGCGAAAGCCAATCGGTGCGACTTCATGCTGCGGACTGAACTGTCGAAAGCGCGGCAGATATGTCGCCAGAAACGGATCAATCTCGTTCGTCCGGATGAACGGATGGAGCAACAGTCGCTCCTTCTCTCCGGTCGCCGAGATGATGTGCAAGGACAGGCTCGCTCGTCCGATCAAACGCTGAATCCAGCTTTCCTGAATGACGAGGGCTTGAATCTTATCAGCATGAAACGCGACCTCGGTCCGGTTCAACATCCCGTACCCGATCAACAATCGGTTGTGTTGCAAGACGGCACGGTACGAACCGTATTTCAAGATATAGACGATGATCGAGCCGATGTAGATGACGAGTAAGACGAGTACGCCAAGTCCCGTCAAGACGAACAACGATAAATGAGCGAGTTCCGAGAACAGTCGATCGACATAACGTTCAATGAACTGATCGATGAATTGATAGGCGGTCCCGATCCCGACGAGTGCTAGTCCGACGCGTCCTGACAAGGCACCGGCTAATGCCAAATCGCGGACAGGGATCGTATAGGCGACTTCCGCCTGTTGTTCTTCGACGACGAGCTGTCCCTCGTTTTTGATCGACGACTTCAGTTCTTTCGCAAAATCAAGACGGATCCCTTTTAGTTCGACTTCCGGTGTTCCGCTCTCGGACGATGTCTCGACGGTCAACGTCGCAAGACGCAACAGTCGTTCGATGACGTTTTGCTGAATGCCGATCGACTCGATCCGTTTACGTTGCGTCGTCCGTTCACTTTTTTGGAAAATTCCTTTGCGGACCCGAATCGTCTCGGCATCAATCGTGAACGTATAGAAATACCAGGAGGCGATCCCGTATAAGAGGACGAACACAATCCCGACACTGATCCCGATCCACGTATAGGTGTTGATTTCGCCTTTTCGGATCGCATTTAAAATCAAGGCGGCGAACGGAATCAGGAGCGAGCGGATGATCGAGATACTCGACATCACGATGAACAGCGGGTGGACGCGCCGGGTCATAACGATTCCTCCTCCCGCTCCTCGAGTTTCGCGAATCGTTCGACTTGTGTGCGTAGTGCGTCTCCTTGAGCACGATCGAGTCTTGACAACGTGACGAAGCCGGATGCCGTTCGAATATCAAGTGTGATCAAATCATAGCGACGCAGGATCGGTCCCGTTTGGCTATCGATCAATTGCACCTTGACGAGCGGCACGGTGACTTCGCGGCGGAAGAAGATGCCGTTGCGGACGACGAGAAATTCCTCATCGATGCGATAACGCATATACTTTAAGCGAAGAACGGGTATGTAGACGATACGGGGAATGAAATAGATCAGCCAAAGCAGACCGACGATGCCCATCCACCAAGGTGTCAGGTCGAGCCACATGACTTGGGTGATCGTCGTTCCGATCAAGATGACGGCGATTAAGCCGTGTAACGGCAACAATCCGAGCCGTTCTGCTCGAATCGATCGTTCTGGCAGCGTATGCCATTGTACAGTAGACATCAAAAAACACTTCCTTTCGTTTCCATTTACGGTTAAAAACGTCGCTTGGTTTCAGACAGCGGTTGACATTTTGTTTGAATTCATCGCATATATAGAAGTGAAGAACTGTAACACCAAGGAGGAACCATGTTAACTTTTGAAGAAAAACTACGAATTATCGAGACGTTCCCGCAACTCGTCCGAAAAGATGTCTCACTGAAGCGTGTCAATTTCCAATTTCCGGACAGTCAGTACGAGAAGAAGAATCTCGTCTATCATTTACATCCGAACGGTAACGGCTTCGTCTATGCCGCTGGTCTACCAGGTTATGAAACGGACGAAAAAGGGTTCGTCAACATCCGTGAATTCTCAGAGCCTGCTTTAATTCTCTTATTAGAAGATGCAATCAAAGCACTCTCAACAGTCCAATCGGTCGAAACACTCGAAGAAACATGGGTCAACGATAACCAGTTCGAATTGACGTTACTCAATGAAGACATCGACACGTGGCTCGTCTACGCCGGTGATCTTTTAGACGGTGCATTCAACTCGTATAAGGAAGCAGCGAATTATCTTGAAGAAGAAGGCTTCCGCCGTAAATAAGACAATGAGCGATCCGGTTAATCCGGGTCGCTCATTGTCATGACGAGACGATTCAGTGCCGCTTTGACGACGCGTAAGTCTTCTTCATCGACGTCGAGTGTTTGGACGAGATCAAGCGGAATGGTCTCTGCTTGTTTCCGTAACGCACGACCGGCATCTGTCAAAAAAATCTGGATGTGCCGTTCGTCTTCCGGCTTACGGACGCGTCGCAACAGTTCTGCTGCTTCGAGTTTCTTTAGTAACGGCGTCAACGTACCGGAGTCAAGATGGAGCCGTTCGCCGATGGCTTTAAGCGATTGTCCCTCCTCCTCCCAGACGACGAGCATGACGAGATATTGTGGATACGTCAGACCGAGGGGTTCAAGTAACGGACGATAACGACGCGTGATCTCACGCGAAATCGCATAAAACGGAAAACAGAGTTGTTCATCTAAAGCTAACGGGTTCATAAAAAATTCCTCCTATCGTGAGCAAACGAGTTGCATTTCGATTTAAATTGTATACAATCTAATTGTAAGCTACTTATTTGAATCTAACAACGAAAGGGAGTTACACACATGAAACCAATGTTCACATCATCTGCAACAGCTGTCGGAGGTCGCGACGGACGCGTCGTATCGGAGGACGGAATCCTTGACGTCGCCCTCGCAATGCCAGTACCAGGATCGAAAAAACAAGCAACGAACCCAGAACAACTCTTTGCTGCAGGATATTCTGCTTGCTTCGACTCTGCCTTGAACATGGTCGCTCGCAAACAAGGGATCAAACACGATGGCAGTGAAGTCACAGCACACGTGACATTAAACGAAGCAGCTGACGGATTCATGCTTTCCGTCGAACTCGATGTTCTCGTCCGTGGGATCTCGGAAGAAGCAGCGGCTGAACTTGCGAAAGTCGCGCATACGGTCTGCCCTTACTCACGTGCAACTGCTGGAAACATTCAAGTCGACGTCTACACACGTACGACTGACGCAGAATAAGTGTAGCATTTCTAGCCAGCCTGAGGTTTACTCTCGGTTGGTTTTTATTTTTTGTATTAATTTTGGTAGTTGAAATAATTTTATTCTAGATGATAAACGGTTGCTCTTACAAAAAGAACAACCGCCTTTTTTTAAAGTTGATGGACCGATAAGATGATAAGTTCCCCGGACACAGTGACATAATAGGCATCTTCGAAGCGATAGCGTTCATTATGTTCTGCGTCATAGACGGTGACCATTGGTTCCGCGTTGTCTCCAACCGCTTCGTGTAGATAGAAACGTCCGCGTAAGACACGTTCGAACGGTTCTTTATCAAGGAATCGGGCACCGTTGCGTAAGTTGATTACTTCATGATGGTGCTCGGAACGGTCATTAACGATGAAGATCGTCGACTCAACGTCATCGTACGTGAAGTCAAGCGGTTCATAGTCACTCCACTGGATCCGGGCGACCTCTTCGACACTCGCTTCCGTATCAATCCGGTAAAAGATTTCTTCGTTCAGACGATCGGTATAGGCACTGAAGATGAGATGCCCTTCTTGTTCCCCGAGATACTGGACGGTATCCCCTTCCCCATCTAATTTCAGTAGTGTCGCAAATGATAAATGTTCGACACCTTGTTTAATCTCCTCAATCAAGGTCGACAGTGGTGCGATCAACAGACTTTCGGAGTGATCAATCGGATCTTCTGGTGAGATGACACCACTTTCAAGGGCGTCATAGAACGAGAACTCATCGAGCCGAGCGTTACAGACGATGTACTCCTTGTCTTCGAGCGTGACGAGAAAGAAATAGAGTTCCCGGTAATTCTCCGTCATCCCGTAGAGACGTGGATCGCGAATCGTCTGCCGCGATTCATCCTTGACGTCATACAAAAACGCGGACGTCGTATCGGTCGTTTGTAAGAATACGAGATAGTTCTCATTGAGCACCCAGTAGAGCGTCAAATCCCCTTCGACATAAAACGACGCAATCTGCTCGCGTTTCCCGGACAAGAGATCGAGGACGAGCACTTCCGTCTCTCCGCCTTGCTCTTGCGTATATTCATTCAGACAATAGACCTTTCCATGACGAACAAACGGACGGGTTGGTCCATGATCCGTCAAAGCCTGCTGCGTCAGATCGATTTGTTCTTGATCTTCAAGATCATACCGGCTGATGTGGTAACGGGCGTCATCGAGGCGACGTCGAAAATAGATCGACGACGGTGTGACATGCAAGACATCCATATGATCGGCGGGTAAAGCACGGGCATCCACTATTTCCATGATTAATCTCCTCCCGGACACGTACTACTTGTCTTTTTCCCACGAATCGTACTGCTTCAAACAGGGTCTTCTTGTGCGTTTAGTAAAGCAGAGTGCTACAATATGGCTAGATGACTACAGAATGAGGAAGGTGCGAAACGGTGCAATCACAAGATTTAAATACGATGATGCTCGAATACGTCAATGATAAGGAAGAATACGATGCCTATGCCGACAAGTTGAAGATGCTTTTGTCTGAGTTATTGGATGCTGCAGGTATCAAGTACCATTCGATCGTCGCCCGGACGAAAGACTCCGAGAGTCTGTATCAAAAAGTCTTACGGCAACCGAATAAATACCGTTCCCTCAAAGACGTCCATGACTTGACCGGGATCCGGATCGTCACTTATTTCCATGACGATGTCCGGGAAGCGGCACGCATCATCGAGAATGAGTTCGCAATCGATCGCGATCAATCGGTCGATAAGTCAACGTTGCTCGATACGACAGAATTCGGTTATCTCTCGGTCCACTTCGTCGCTTCACTGAGCGATCAGCGGCTTGCCCTGAGCGAGTATGGTCGTTTCAAGGACTATACGGCAGAGATTCAGATCCGCTCAATCCTGCAACACGCTTGGGCGGAGATCGAACATGATCTCGGATATAAAAATCCGAACAGTGTCCCGGCAGAAGTTCGGCGCAGCTTCAGTCGAGTGGCAGGACTTCTAGAGATCGCCGATCAGGAGTTCGTCAACATCAAGAAACAGTTGAAACAATTTGAAGATGAGACGGTCCAACAAATCTTGTCTGATCCCCATCAAGTCCGGATCACAGCAGATAACTTGAATTACTTCATCGATCATTCCCCGGTCATCAACGAGCTCGATAAACGACTCGTTACATCGCAAATGATGCTCGATTCCGATCAACAACTGATCAACGAACTGATTCGGATGTTCCATTACGTCGATATCCGGACGTACGGTGAACTGATTGAAGCGGTCTCGACACATAGTCCGCTCGCCTTACGTTGTGCAAAGGTCATGCCGAACCCATTCTTGCCTCGTCAAGGAATCGGGATCGCCTATATCTGTATGGCATTGACGATCGCTGGCGAAGATACGCACCGCATTGACTACTTCTTTCGCCGTTTCTATCCGGAGTTACGTAACGTCGAAGAAATCGTCGCCCAAGTCGCCCGTGTCGTCGAGTCAGATGATTCAAGAGAAAAATATTGATTAAACTAAAATTTTTCACTATACTAAATCACGAGTGAAAGAAACTACGGTATAGAAAGAGTGAAGGATACATGGCAACTACACTAGAAGTAGCACTACGCGATCAGCTGATCGTTGATACGGAAAAAGGATTACGGATGAACTACCGCGCGATCAAAAAGGACGTACGTAGCATGTTTACGACTTACTTGACACGTAACGAGTTCTTCATCTTAAAATCACTTTGTGCGAACAGTCCTCAAATTGCTTCAGCGCTCTCACAAGAGTTCCAGTTTTCAGCAAGCATGATTACAGCTCTGGCAGACGAATTGACGAAAAAAGAGTTGATCTCACGTGAGCGGAGCGAGCTCGATCGTCGCGTCGTCGAACTGCGGGCAACACCGAAAGGCATTGAGCTTTACGAAAAACTCGAGTCGATGAAGATGGATTACCTTGCAGACGTCTTTGAGGACTTCTCGGATCAGGAACTGGAGTTGTTCCGTTCGCTCTTAACGAAGCTTGAAAAAACAGTCTAAGCTGTTCGATGGAACGGATCCGGTCAAAAGCGATCGGATCCGTTTTTTAGTAATCGATTAGGAGGAAACACGATGTTTGATTTCGAATCAGTGCAACACTTACGAAAGACAGGGCAGTATGAAGCAGCAAAGGAACTCGTCCGTCAGTATGTCGAAACAGCCCCTAACGATCCGACGGTCCTCTATCAGATGGCCTGGTGTCATGATAGTCTTGGTGAGGAACAGGCTGCTGTCCCCTACTATGAACAAGCACTTGCGCTCGGTCTTGCTGGTGAGGACCGCTTGCAAGCTTATATCGGGCTCGGCAGTACATACCGCGTCATCGGTCAGTTCAAAGAAGCATCAAGCGTTTTCCGAAGCGCGTTGCTTGAATTTCCAGACGCCCACGCCTTACAAGCATTCCTCGCGATGACGGAGTACAACCTTGGTCAAGTCAATCAGGCTGTCGGTCGGTTACTCAAGAGTCTTGCTGCGACGTCGTCGGACGCCTCGATTCAGACATTTAACCGGGCACTTCGTTATTATGCCGATCATTTGGACGAGATCGACACGGAATAAAACAACAGTTGACGATGGATTGGTTCGCACAGCATAATGTAACAGCCAAGCGGACTCGCTTTTGGCAGGAAAGGAAGTTAATGATGTCATCAAAAAAAGTATGGACAGTAGAAGGTTATGAAGAACAAGGGCAAGAAAAACACGGCAAGGCAAGTAAGTCAGAAACATATACGACTGAAGCGGATGCTAAGAAAGCCGCTAAGAAGATGGCGGATCAAAACGATCATCTCGACGTCTACGTGATTTATACGAATACGGTAAACGGTAAAACAGAAGAACGGTTCTTCAATTCGAACGGCAAGTATAGTGAAGAAGGATTCGAATGGTAATCTCCCTTTTCATTTAAAGGTCCACTCAAAAAATAATGGATTCGTTTCTCTTCAAGTGAGAGACGAATCCATTTTTTAGTCATGGCTTTGCCTCTCATACCAAAGCGGTATTTCACACTGAAACCCATCGTGGTCTCGGATGATCCGCTGAACACGTCGTTGCATTGCCTCCAATCCGTCTACATCGAACCGTTTTGCCCAGACGAGAGACGAGAAGACGACCATCGCCATATAAAGGCTGTAGATTTGCCAAAAGTTAGAAGGTACTTCGTTCTCAAAGTATCCATCGATCATGTGACGGGCAAAGACGGGACTCGTCTCGACTTGAAACAACCCACATTTGACGAAGTCATGCCACGGATCGCCGTAATCATGGTTCCCGTAATCGAGGAAGGCACAGAGATGTCCATTCTCAACAAGAAGATTATCAAGATGGACATCGTCATGTTGCAGTTGATTCGGACGCTCAGCTAAAAGGGAGAGCCTCAAAAGAATGAACCGATCGAGTCGCTCGATCCACTCTGGCTCAAGCAACCCATCAACCGCTGCGCGATAGCGGTCATGTTTCGCCTGACAACGTTCCTTCCATGCCGCCGTCCCGCTCGGTGCTATCACGTCATGAATGCATCTCAACGCTCGCCCTGCCTCCTGACCGAGTCGAGGGGCTAATTCTGGTGACTCGAGAAGCACGCTTCGAACGGTTCGTCCGGGTAGGTATGGATAAATGCCGTACGCGGTCGTCGCAGTCCGTCCGGTCGCTAGCGGTAAGGCGTGAGAAATTCCCTTTTGTTCTGGGATCATTAAAGCCGCCTCACGTTCAAACTGACGACTTAATGGGTCCGTCACGACCTTGACGATGTAGTGTGCTGTTGCCGTCTTGACGGACCAGACGGCTTGATGCGAGCGTCCGGTAAGCCGTCTAACGCTATCGATATCAGTCAGTAATGGATGATCTGGTAGCATGAAGACTCCTTTCTGAAGACAAAAAGAGGACGCTTACTTGCGTCCTCTTCGTCATGCCTGTGGGATATAGCCGGCAATGATCTCGAGCAGATCGGCATACGCCGTTTCGAAATCGATGTTTTCGATCATATAATCGTAGTGATCGCGGTCTTTCCACGCTTCCTCGTAATCATTGAGTCGCGCTTCGAACTCCGGTGTATCACCGCGCATCAACAATCGCTCCTTCATCAAATCGGGTGGAACCGAGACGAAGATCGTGATGACTTGGTCACCAAACAGACGTTTAAAGTTTGCTGCTCCTTTTGGATCGATGTCCTTGATGACGATTTGATCCTGCTCGAGGACATCGACATACGCTTGCCGTGGTGTTCCGTACCACGCGCGGTGAACATGGGCGTATTCGATGAACCCGTCCTCTTGGATCAGTTGCTGGAACGTCTTGACGTCGACGAAGTGATAGCTTGCTCCATCAAGTTCCGTCGGACGTTTCGGTCGTGTCGTCACGGACGGGATGAACCGGACGTGTGCGTATTCCGTCCGCAGACGTTTGATTAGGGAAGACTTTCCGCTGCCCGATCCACCAATCAAGAGAATGATTTTACCTGACATCGTTTTCCCCCTATTGTTGTGTCGTGAAATAACCTGTAAAGCGGAGCGCGAACTGTTCTAGTTCACTATCAACGACCGTCCCGTATATTGGTCGGATGACGATCAAGTAGCGTTCATACGAGATGATCCGGGACGTCTCATTACGTGTCATCTGGACTTGGGCTTCCGGGTAACTCTCAACATAGTACCAATCGACCGCAATCCGTTCATCGGATGGGGTCTCATAGATCCAAGTCACCGTCGTTCTATTAGCAGGAAGGGTGCTTTTCAAGGTGAAGCGCTGAATCTGCTTCAATTCACGTTTCGCTGATGCAAGTCCTGCCTCATAATCCGCAGGGCGCATCGGTGTCGTCGTCACTTGTTTCGGTTTTGGTTCCGGCAAGCGGGCAAAGCCGAGCTGGAGACCGACGAATAAAGCGACGAGCGACAAACTGATGACGAATACGTATTCCTTGCGCATCCCTTCCTCCTCCTCATCCTTCGAGTGTGTCGCGCATTCCTTTTGGATCATTGACGATGACGGCGTCAACACCGATCGTTTGCATCTGACGGACATCGTCGATCGTCTTCGGGGTATAGACCCGAACCGTGACGTCTTTTGCGTGAGCGAACGCGACATCCGCCTCCGTCACGCGTCGGTAATCGGGATGAATCCCTGTCGCACCGATCCGGAGGGCTTGTTCTTCCGGATGATAGATCGGATACGGATACAGAATCGCCGTCTCGACGCTTGGGTCAAGCTTGCGAATCAGAGCAACCGAATAATGGTTGAACGAACTGAACAACAACCGATCCGTCGCAATGCCGTGCGCCGCGCAACGCTCGAGGACATACGCTTCAATGCCATCATAGCGAATCGTATCCGTCTTCAGCTCGATGTTGAGCCGCAGTGTCGCTGGTGCGAGGATTGCTAGTACTTCGTCAAGCGTCGGAATCTTCGTCTTGAGCGCTTCCCCTTTGAAACGTGCTCCGGCATCGAGTGCTTGCAGTTCAGCGACCGTCATGTCGATCACACGCCCTGTCCCGTTCGTCGTCCGGTTGACAGTCTCGTCATGAATGATGACACCAACACCATCCTTTGAGAAATGGACATCGAACTCGACACCATCGACTTCGTCTTCGATCGCAGCGGCGATTGCTTCAAGCGTGTTCTCAGGAAAACGGTCACTGACACCGCGGTGTGCAAACCATAACATCAGAGTGCCTCGACGACACGCGTGTATTTCTTCGTCAAGTAGTTGACGAGGGGTGCGACCGAGATCGATTGACCCGTTGCTGCTTCGATCAGTTCAGCCGGTGTCTTCGATTTCCCGTGACGGTGAATGTTTTCTTTCAGCCAGCTTTTGATCGGTGCGAGTGTACCAGCTGCAATCAGACCATCGACGTTTTCGACGTCACGACGAAGCGCTTCGTTCAATTGTGCTGCATAGACGAGACCAAGCGCGTAACTTGGGAAGTAACCGAACGAGCCTCCTGGCCAGTGGACGTCTTGTAAGACCCCTTTATCGTCACTCGGGACATCGACGCCGAGATACTCTTTATAGAGACGGTTCCATTCTTGCGGGAGATCCTTCACTTCGAGTTCTTTCGTCATCAGGCGCTTTTCAAGCTCATACCGAATGATGATATGAAGGGCATATGTCAATTCATCGGCTTCGATCCGAATGAGTGACGGCTTGACTTCGTTGACCGCTGCATAGAAGCGTTCAAACGGGACATCAGCAAGCGACGGGATTGCTTGTTGTAGACCATGATAACGTGCTGATAAGAAGCCTTGATTACGTCCGATGAAATTCTCGAAGAACAGTGATTGTGATTCGTGGATCCCCATCGAAGCACCTTCACCGAGACCAAGTGAATCGAGTTCCGGTTCGATACCTTGCTCATACGTCGCGTGCCCGGCTTCATGCATCGTGCCGAAGACGGAGTTCCGGTAGTCGTTCTCATCATATTTCGTCGTGATCCGCGCATCCTTCCGGTTGATCGTCGTTTGGAACGGGTGAACCGTCTCATCCAATCGACCGGACGTGAAGTCATAACCGATATCGCGGAGCCATTCTTGATTCAAGGCGATCTGTGTCTCGCGGTCCGCTGACCAATCAAGCGTCGGGAAGTCTTTTCCTTCAAGCTGACTGAGCAAACCAATGATTGCTTGACGAAGTTCCGCAAACAATGGATCGAGTGTTTCGACCGTCATCCCTGGCTCATAGTCATGCAGGAGCGCGTCGTACGGGTGCGCGTCATAACCCCAATACTCAACAAACTGGCGTTCCATCGCAACGATTTTCTCGAGGTACGGTTCAAACATCGACCAATCATTCGCGTCCTTCGCCTTTTCCCAGACACTCTCTGCCTCAGAGATCAACGTGATGAACGTTTGGTATTCGGCTTCTGGAATCTTCGAGTCGCGATCGAATGCTTCTTTTGCTTTCGTGAACGAGATCGCTTCGATGCCCGTCAGCGTCTCTTGCTCCATCGCTGCCAGTAATTGTTGGTACGTTTTTCCTGTCCGGCGACGGAAGCTCTCTGTTGAGAGGAATCCGATTGAAGCGGAACGGTTCGCTGCACCTTGATCCGGCATGTATGTCCGCATATCCCAGTATAGTAATGCGACGGCTTCTTCGTATGCGCGAAGACCATCAAAATGGTCGCGCCATTGTTGTGTCGTTGACATGATTAGAGACCCCCTTGAAGTATGTAACAGTGTAGCATTTTTAGCATATCACAAAATGTTCAAAACTTTCACACACGAATGATTTTTGAAACTTTTCCCGTCAGATGAGCGTATATTGAACATACGATCAAGCAGAGCGAAAGGAAGTGGCAACAGTGAAGACAGACGCTAAGTTAGCCGATTTGATTCAG
The DNA here is from genome assembly GCF_041945985.1 of Exiguobacterium sp. PHA03. NCBI lineage: Bacteria > Bacillati > Bacillota > Bacilli > Caryophanales > Exiguobacterium > Exiguobacterium sp. PHA03. The sequence goes on along the minus strand of NZ_JAUTYQ010000001.1, from coordinate 837,032 downwards.
TTGAAAGAAACGGGACCGGTCTGTACGATCGAACATCTCCCAAAAGAGCTTGACTGGATCGGCACCGGTCGTAGCGCCTATGTATTCCGGGTTCGTGGCACCGACCGCGTCATCAAGAAGTTCTATCCGTCATTTCGTCCTCTCGCTGAGTTAGAAGGCGGCATTTATGAACAACTGACGACGTTTTCGACGTATGCGAGGATGTTCGAATATGGACCCGATTACCTTGTGCTCGAATACATCGAGGGACAAACGTTATTCGAATGCCTCGTCAGCGGGACCTATATTCCAGAATCCGTCTTAACGACAGTCGATGCAGCGCTAGCAGAGGCACGCGCCGTAGGTCTTAATCCATCAGATATTCATCTACGCAATATTTTGTTAACGGCAAATGGAACACGGATCATCGATGTCGCAAGGTTCCGTCAAACCGAACCGTGTACACAATGGGATGATTTGAAGAAAGCCTACCAGTATGTCTATGCAAAACCGTTCTTCCCGAAAAAACTGAGCGAGACGTTCCTCAATACGATCGCTGATGTCTATAAGGGACGCTTGTTCGAATCGATTCGAAAGACCGGTTAATTGAAAACGCGATGCTCCTCCTTGTGAGGAAACATCGCGTTTTTTCGTTGATTATTGGATGCGATGTGAGACAGCATCCGCAAAACGAAACGTATTCTTACCGTCTTTTTTTGCGGCATATAACGCACGGTCTGCCTGTTGAATGATTGTTTTTAGCTTAATGGTTTCATCATCAAACAGCACGATCCCGATGCTGGTCGAGACAGCGTATGGCGTCTGCCATGTTCCAAGTTTCTGAAGGAGCTGCTGCGCAATTCGTTCGTACTCCTTTTTCGTCTTCTGATGGGTGAAACGAATCAAGAACTCGTCTCCCCCGATCCGGACAGTAAACGCGTCTTCATAAGAACGTGTACTATCCTGTAGTCGTTTCGCGACATCGACCAACACTTGGTCGCCGGTCTCATGCCCATACACGTCGTTCACTTGCTTGAATCCGTCGAGATCAAGATAAAACAGTGCACCGGAATGTTGCTGTTCCGTTTCCCACTGTCTCGTTAAATAACGTCGGTTATACAATTGTGTTAGCGTGTCCTTCCAAGCAAATTGTTCGAGCTCAAGGTAATACGAAAACAGTTTCGCGATCCGTTGGAGAAGTTGAATGCTCTTCTCTTCGAATTGACTTGCTTCATCATGGACAGCGCACAACGTACCAAAGGTTTGACCATTCGTTAAACTGATTGGAATCCCGAGATAGGACTCGATCTGTAACGCTTTTAATGCGTCCTGCATATCTTCTAAGCGCTCGTCATCGCTAATGGACTCATACCAGATGGGTTCGTTCTGTTCGAAATTGATGTGACGACAAAGTGTCTTTTCCATCTCAAACACTTGTCCTGCTCGAATCTCGATTCGTTGATGATCATTTGAGAGTCGTAAAATCATCTGTTTGTTTTCTTCGATCGTTGTTAAATATAACAATTGATCAGGTAGAATCTCTTTCGCTAATTCCAATACATCATCTGCCAGTTCGTTAAAATTCCGATACAGTGTCATTTCTTGCAACGTACCACACCTCATTCGTTATTTGTTCTCTTTAGATCATAAGTTTCACGAAGCAGCCCATCGATTGCACAATCCTTATATTTTCCAGTCGCATCGCGAATCATCACCCATACAGTCCTTCTTGAATCATACCGACCTTCTGCATGATTCCTCCTGCTGGAGCTTTATCGATATTATGGGCGACTGAAACCTTATAAAGGAGCATTTCTTGAAAACCAAAGACAAGGACTGCAGCTAATGCCTCGCTACCATTTCCATTGTTCCACAATCCGTTCTAAACATCGCTTCCGTATCAGCCAGTCGGATTTTTCGTAATCGGAGCCGTTTAGTATGTAATGCCGTACTCCCTTGAAACCGATTCATTTTATTTTAACAGCAATAAGGTATTTGAAATAAAATCATTTTGAATAAACAAGTCGAAAGACGATCATGCTTGCGACAGCTACTAGACGTATATTCGTCTCACAATCAAAGTCAAGTTGCGCCCCGTGTCGTGAACCCGTCGCAATGCAGTCCCCGTTTTGATAAACGCCGATCTTTCTTTTGACTGTTGAGGAACGAATTTGATACTCCTGACCGGCATACGAGACGAGTAAGACTTCTTGTAGTCGCAATTGCTGACGAAGTGCCGGATCGGTACGGATTGTACCGACGTCACGTCCATTTTTACGAATCACGAAATGTGTCGTATTGCGAAGCCATTCCGTTCTCGTTTCTTTAATTTGCAGAAGGGTTCCTTCTCCGTCGAACGTTACATCGAGGAAAAACGATTCAAACTTCTTGAAGCGCACAAGGATCGCCTGCCACCACGTGGCATAACGTCGTGAGAACGTCAGCCATTGTTCATGCGCGAGAAAAACCGTATTCGTCTTTTGGGTCGCCCGGTCCGCTAAGTGAACGGACACCCCTGCCTCTCGTCCACGATAACGCAAATCACGCCGGATTTGCCACCATTCGACTCCACCGATCAAGAAAGCGACGCCCGTTAAACCAAGTAATCCATAAAACTCACGTGGAGCAAGTTCCCCTGTCGTCAGGTAATGTCCGATCAAAGCGAAAAAGCATAAAACAATCAATAATAGACTCTGCACCATAAACCTTTCACACCTCCAACTTTATTTTTCCATAAAACGTCAAAAAAGTCCTCCTTTCACATGGAAAGGAGGACTAAATCAGAGGGTCGCGGCGACTTCTTGTAAATCATCCGCTGTCTCAGCAATCGCTTCTGCAATCTTACGCATGCCTTCGATCGTGCCGGCGACATCCTTCGTATCAGTCGATAGTTCATGAATTTGCCGCGAGACATTGTCGGTCTGTTCCGAAATCCGTGAAAAGGCACGGACGACTTGTTGCATCTCTGTCGTCGTCCGGACGACCGCTGTCTCCGTCATTCCCATCCGCTCTGAGACGACGAGCATCTTTTGCGTAATCTCTTGGGCGATCCGCGACGTCTCTGTTGCCGACTGTTTACTCTCTTCGGCAAGCTTCCGAATTTCTTGCGCAACGACGGTGAACCCGCGTCCCATCTCCCCGGCACGTGCCGCTTCGATTGAGGCGTTCAAACTGAGTAGATTCGTCTGATCAGAAATCGTCGTCACCATCCCAGCGATCCGTTCGATTTCCTGCGACAGACGGGACAGTTCAGCGACTTGTTCGGTCGTCCGTGATAAATCTTCAACGACATGCTCAAAGCGCCGTGTCTCTTCTTCAACCAGGACGACACCCGCTTCTGCTTCACTGACCGCTTCCGTCAACTGGATCGAAATCGCGTTTGTCGTCGTTGAGACGTGTTTAGCGTGCCGTTCAATCTCTTGGAAGTTCGCTGACGACTCCTCACTCATCGCAGCGAGTTCCTCGGTCGATTTTTGAACGCCATCCCCGACGTGTTGTTTTGCTGTCGCGATCGCTTGGCGTTCTTCATCGATTTGATCCTCATACATCGTCATGACGATCTGTTGTTCGAGGTTGAATAGTTTTCCCGCTGCCCGCATGATTCGGACGCGCTCTGCTTCCGGCCAAGCACTGTCGTCAATCTTCTCGCTGAGAACATTCCAGACTTTCTGGAAGGCAGCGATGTACCATTTATTGTGCAAACCGATCCGAACATGCCGTTCAGCAATCCGGCGCCGGGCTTCGATGTAGTCCATTGTCACCTGACCATCGAACATTTGTAAGATGTGCCGAGCGAGGGTGCCTTTCAATCGTTCGAGTGTCGAATGTTTTTCAATCAACTGACGGAGAGACGGAACCCGGACTAACTCCTCGTAGAACGCATCGACCATGCTCGGCATCCAACGGGAAACATCCTCGCGGATGACTCGTGCAATTTGTAAATCGATGGCGTGTAGACCGATTAGACGTAATTGTTCATGTAAAGATGCTGGAACATTCAATATGACATGAGAGCGTTCGACTTCAATGAGCGCGTCAAAGGAAGGTGAAGGTGATTTCTTAAACCAATTCATATATTCATCTCCTTGTTTTTAATTTCACTTCACCTCTTATATCGTCACCGTTGATTGACCTTTAAAGGGAAACGTTAGTCTCTTTCTACATGTCATGGTAACTACATGTTGGAATATTCCGTATATTTTGAAGTTCATACGATCATTAATCATGTAACTGTAATACTAGGTTTCTCTTTGTTACTTCCCGGAAATATAAGAGCTATGCGCGTAAGAAACTTGAGGTGAAGCTTTGCTATTCATGAACATCTCAAACTTGAAAGATTAATTTTGGGAGAGGTAGTGCTGATTATGGAAAAAACAAATAAAGGCTTTTCATCCCACTTCCGAGCGGAAGCGGACGGTGCGGGTCGTAACATTTCATGGAGTTCAATTTTTGCCGGTGTGGTATCATTCTTATCTTTATTGATTCTTTTCAGTCTGATTGGATCGGCGATCGGTCTCGGCGTCACGGACGTCACGTCGAATAACCCATTCGATGGCGTCGGAACAGGCTTGATCATCTGGGCGATTCTGTCATTGCTCATTTCGTTATTCGTTGCTGGATTCGTCTCTGGTGTGACGTCAGCTCGAGCCGGTCTCATTCACGGATTTTTGACTTGGTCGACGAGCGTCATCTTCTTGTTCGCTCTCTTGACGTTTACGACCGTCAATACGTTACAATCGGTCGGTTCATTACTCGGAACAGTCGGTGGAGCTGCCGGTAGCGGCATCGGGTCTGTCGCGTCGACTGCAAAAGACGCTGCGACGAAAGGGTTCGACTCAGTCACAAAAAACGTCTCAAATATTGATACGAAGGAACTCGATGGCAACGTCGAAGAAATTCTTAAGGATACAGACATCAAAGAATTACAACCTAATTACCTGCAAGGTCAACTGGATGCTGTCAAAGATGACGTCACGGCTGCCGGTAAAGAGGCTATTACGAAACCAGAAGACTTCGACAAAATCGTTCAGGATCTCGGTGATTCATTGACAGCACGATCTGAGAAAATCGAGAAATCCGTCGATGAAAAGAAAATCGCTGACGCTGTTGCGAAGAACACGGATCTTACAGGCGCCGAGGCAGATAAAGCGACGCAAAACATTGTCGATGGTTTAAACATGGCAACAAAAGAAACAACGCAACAAATCAATAATGCGAAACAAACACTTGACGAGACATCAGCTGACTTGAAGAAAACGGTTCAAGATGTTCGTCAGCAAACGGAACAAGCGACACAAACGGCATCGAAAGTTTCGATCTGGGCGTTCGTCGGTCTCCTTCTGACACTGATCTTCACATCATTCGCTGGGATTGTCGGTTCACGCGTCGCAACACGCGGTCGTGTCATGAATAAATAATGATTCCTTATAAAACTGATTCCGCCATGGCGGAGTCAGTTTTTTTGTGCGGTAGGACACACTCATTGACTGCCCATGAAATTTCCTGTTACAGTATTACCTAACGACCGTTAGGAAGGTGATTTATCTGAAAGCGCAACAATTGTTACAGACGAGCATCCATCATTTTGCAGCGCATGGTTATGAAGGAGCATCGCTACAAGAGATCGCAACAGAAGTCGGCATCAAAAAACCGTCCATCTACGCGCATTATAAAGGCAAAGACGACCTTTTTCTGCAAGCGACGACATATGCCTTGCAGGAACAAAAGCGTTGTTTCGCTACGTATTTCACAAAAACACGACAGCAACCGCTCGAGCAATCCTTGCACGGCTTCTTCGATTGGTTCATTTTAGAGCAACAGGATGATGTCCTGATGCGATTCATCCTTCGGGCAGCCTATTTTCCACCAGAAAAACTCGAACAAGAGATGACCGATCGCTTCAACCCGTTCTTCGATTCACTGCATGATTTATTGACGCGTCTGTTACGCGAACGTGACCGAACGGAACAGATCCTCTATTCGACGGATTACAAAAGTGCAGCGCTTGCTTATTTGACGGTCGCTGAAGGTACGCTGACAGAACTTGTCTATAACGGCGTCGACGCCTTTCATGCTAGACAGCAAGCCGTATGGCCAATCGTCTGGCGTGGCATGTCGAAAACGATTCCAAACAATTGAGGTGACCTATGAAAAACAATACATTGATTTTAAGTACACTCCTGCTCAACTTATTCATCGCTTTTCTCGGAATCGGACTCGTCATTCCTGTCACACCAACGATCATGAATGAGTTAAGCATTTCCGGGGCGACGGTCGGTTACATGGTATCTGCCTTTGCCTTCGCGCAATTGATTCTGTCCCCGCTTGCAGGACGTGCCGTCGATAAGTACGGACGCAAGCCAATGATCATCATCGGTTTATTCATCTTTAGCATGTCTGAGCTCTTGTTCGGTCTCGGTCAACAGGTCGAAGTCCTGTTCGCGTCGCGGATTCTCGGTGGTGTCAGTGCGGCCTTCATCATGCCAGCTGTCACCGCTTTCATCGCTGACATCACGACGAACGAAACCCGTCCGAAAGCGCTTGGCTATATGTCTGCCGCCATCTCGACCGGTTTCATCATCGGACCCGGGATCGGCGGGTTCCTTGCTGACCTCGGCACGCGGACGCCGTTCTTCTTTGCTGCCGCGTTCGGTCTGACGGCAATGGTGTTATCTATCTTTACGCTCAAGGAACCTAACCGTCATTATGAGGCGACGACCATCAAACAACAGACGGGTTTTCGGAAAGTATTTAGTCCACTCTATTTCATCGCTTTCCTAGTCCTATTGATTTCGTCGTTCGGCCTCGCCTCGTTCGAGTCCTTGTTCGCGCTTTTCGTTGACCGGAAGTTCGGTTTCACGGCGAAAGATATCGCGCTTGCGATCTCCCTTGGTGCGATTGTCGGCGTCATCGTCCAAGTCGGGCTGTTCGATCGTTTGACACGTTGGTTCGGCGAGATTCGCTTGATCCGTTACAGCTTGATCGGTTCGACGTTGCTCGTCGTCTTGATGACGTTCGTGACGAACTATGTCTCGATCATTCTCGTGACGATGGTCGTCTTCGTTGGCTTTGATTTGATGAGACCTGCCGTCACGACCTATCTTTCGAAGATTGCCGGGGATGAACAAGGTTTTGTCGGTGGAATGAACTCGATGTTTACGAGTATCGGGAATATTCTCGGACCGATCGTCGGCGGATTATTGTTTGACGTCAACCTCAACTATCCGTTTTATTTCGCGACGATGATGCTTGCAGTCGGTATTTTACTGACATACTTCTGGCATGCACCACGCACTGAAGTAACTGAAACCGATCGTTTGTCTTCTTAAAAAACAGCCCCGTTCCCATCACTGGAAGCGGGGCTGTCGTTATGTCAGCAATCGTTCGTGTAATTGTTCAGGCGTCGGCACCGTATAGGTCGCTACCGTCTCATTTGGTCGTTCGTTGATCAGACATGTGGCAATACCCGCACGATGTCCCGCTAAGACGTCGAGTTCCCGGTCCCCGATCATGATCGTCTCGTCTAGAGCCATCTGATGCCGATTAATCAAGTACGTGACAGCTTCCGGATCCGGCTTACGGACGAAGCCATGTGCTGCAGTCAGGATGTCTTGAAAATGATGCGTCAATTCGTGCTTTGCAAGCAACGCATGAATGGATGTTCCACGATGGGTGACGATATGATGCGTCGCACCACTTGCCGATAATGTCTCAAGCAATTCATGAATTCCCGGAAACGGACCGGACCGTTCGCGCTCGATCGTCGCCTTTTGTTGTTTGTAGTTCGTAATGAATGCTTCGGACACCGCAAACGCCTCATACATCGTCTTAGCCAAGATCGCTATCAACTCAGCGACACGTTCTCGATCGACCGATTGCCCCTCGCTCTCGAGCATGTCCACGAAAACATCGATCAACACCGGATATGTATCGAACAAGGTACCGTCAAAATCCCAAATGAAGTGTTTCAACATCTGCCTCTTCCTCTCCCACTTTCTTTACACCAACAAAGACGGCTTGCCCGTCCATCTCAACCTTCCAGTCGTTGTGATTAAGTCCTTCACCGGAGACATGAATTTTTACCTGACCTGATCGTCCTATCTCATGTCCTTGCTCGACAGTGATCATCGTTCCTGAGACGGATGGCTTCATGAATTTTCGGTAATAGACACCCATCACACCACTCGCCGTTCCTGTTACCGGATCTTCGATGCTGCCTGATCCCGTTGCTGAGAAGTGACGCCCGTGTAAAATCGCCTGCGCATCATATGTATCGAAACAGATGGGGTGAATCGATGCTTGAGGATAGTCAGTCAAAACGGATGCAAATTGTTGATGATCTGGCACCATCCGTTGAAAATCGACGAGACGGCGAATCGGCAACACAAGCGTCCAATTCCCGGTACTTCCATAAACGACCGGAAATCGTTCATCTAAATGTTTCATTTCTAATCCAATCGATGCTAAGACTGCCTCAACGTCACCATTAAATGGGTGCAGACAAGGTCGCCCTTGTTGTAAACGAAACATGCCATGCGCTAAACGAATCACAGGCAAGATGCCTGATTTTGTCTTGATTTGACATGTTGCAGGTACACCAATATGTGAATCGATCGCCGTCAATGCAGCGATCGTACCATGTCCACACAAGTCCATCTCCCGTTCCGGTGCAAAGAAACGCATTTGATAATCTGCCTGCTCGCAAGAGAGGATGAATGTCGTTTCCGTGAATCCACTCGTCCGAGCAATCCATTGCATCTCAAGCTCCGACAATCGATCGGCGTTTAAGACAACTCCGGCTGGATTACCGGTTCCGGGTGTCGCCGTAAACACATCATAGTGCAATATTTCAATCATCTGTCTCCTCCTGTCCAGTATTCAGATCACGCAACGTGTTGTTATGTGTCTTTGATTTCTGACATCTTGACTTCATTTTTATAAGATAAGTCTACCAGAACAGATGAAAAAACAAGGACGAGACGCCCTTGCCTTAGGATGATTGCATTTGCTGCCAGTCGTCTTCTTCATAAATCGACTGGACCCATTCAATCGGTACATAGAGGGACCTTGCAATCGCTTCGTCTGTTTTACCCAGTTTTCGCAACAGATGGACGATTCGAATCCTTCGTTCGAGCTCCCGGTCATCCGGTATCAGTTCAGGCATCATCTTCTCTTCTCCTTTCCACTGAATCGGCGATGGTGTTTTCATGATGATACCCGATTATTATCTGAATATTCCGATTGGTGCGTAGAAGCAAGGATTTTTGATAAAGTTCCAAGAAAGATAACAGTCAGGAATTCGATTCATTTTGACGAATGACTAGAAGATAGACGCACCGATCACGAAGTCATGCGTCAAACAAACAGATGAGGAGCATTTATATGATTAAATCCAAAAAACGGTTTCAGCTAGCGATCGGTTTGCTATTGATGGGTGTCTTTAGCGGGATCCTTTTCGATGCACTGGGCTACTTTCCGCACGCGACAGCGTATCTATTGAGTATTCCGATCGCTTCCCATGACACGGAATTTCTTTTAGGATGGATCGTTACCGGTGTCACGATCACAGGGCTTGTTTTGCTTCCCTTGTCCTTACGACGAAATCACGTCATTACGACGTTCGTGTGTCTCGTAGCCATCATTGTAACGCCGCACGTCATGTAATGTTTGCAAATGGCTCGCTTCAATCCCGTTGCAATATAAACCAATTTGAATGTATCGCTTACGACTACGCCAATGGATCGTCTTGATTCATTGGCTTTTTCTCACTTAAAAAGTAAAGTATACTTTACAAAATGTAAAACAGACTTTACAATATAGATAACTGGAAAGGAGGTCGCTGGATGAAGCTGACGAATCAAGTCCGGATTTATCGCCAACAACAGAAGTGGACTCAGGAACAGTTCGCTGAACGGATCGGCGTGACACGCCAGACCGTCATCTCGCTTGAAAAAGGCAGCTATACGCCATCCTTACTACTCGCAATGCAAATTGCTCGCGTCTTCGATCGACCAGTAGAGGAATTATTTCAATTAGAGGAGGAGTCTTGATGAACCGCGTCATAACCCAATCTGTTTTAAATTGTTGTCTCTATTTTTTAGCTGCGTCTCTCATCAGTGCGATTCATGACAAACTTCAATTATTTCAAGATGATCCTGTATCCGGTACCGGTCTGTCGTTTGAGCTCGATCTCAGCATCATGCTGCCACTGATCATCATCGCTATTGTCGTCTCATGCATTGGCTATCTCTCACGAACGGATCGCTCCCGGTCATTTTCAAAATGGTCGACGTCAACAGCAGAATTCTCTGACTCGGACGAACGAGAAGCCCTTATCACTGGTAAGGCGACCCGCGCGGCGTACGTTGCTTTTTTGACCAGTCTTCCTATCCTGATGATTGCCTTTTTATTTGAACAGCCACTACTTGAACGGTATCCTTCGTTTCCGTTTTATGCGATCGCGCTCGTCCTATCGGTTGGAACCCTTACCTATATGACCGCTTGGATCGTCCACGTTCGCCGCTAACATCGTTTGACGAAGGACTATTGAGTTTGCGCCTGCTCCGGATGGTCCGTCAGTTGACCCTATTCGTGATACACCGTTTCCCTAGCATATACATGTGACCGATTTTAATCCGACAACAATGCCACAATGCTGGCATATTCTATCTAGATGGGAGGCTAATATATGCAGACGACGCACCACTCATTTAATACGCAACGTTACCACATTCGTCCGGCTCGTCTTAGTGATGCTAAAGCACTTGCTGCACTACGTCAAGCACTTGACGCGGAAACGGAGTACTTCGACCGGATGCCTGGTGAGGACGTGATGACGGCGACCGATTTCGTTGATCAGTTACACAATTCATCGGTTCCGGATCAAATCCTCGTCGTTGAACGGGAGGAACAACTCATTGCTTACGCCAGGTGTCGTGGATTTGCATTAAAGCGCTTTGCTCATAAAGCATCGTTCGGCTTAGGGGTCCTGCGTTCGGATTGGGGACAAGGAATCGGCACCCAATTGACGATCCGGATGATCGCTTGGGCGAAGACGCAGTCGCTTCTGAAAATCCAACTCGAAGTCGTCGAGACGAATCACGGGGCGATCCGACTCTACCAACGTCACAGTTTCCTAGAAGAAGGACGACTACGCCACGATCGGTTGCTGTCGGACGGCTGTTATTATGATACTGTCCTGATGGGCTTAGCGTTATGAGTTTCTCATTATCGATCGCGACGTATAACATTTGGCATCATCCATACAAGCGTCAGGAACGGTTTGCGGCATTGTGTGCGGAAATCAATCAGCATCAACCGGATGTTCTTCTTCTGCAGGAAGTGATGTCGACGTTTCATCCGGATGAACCGTTCGTCTCAATCGCCGAACATCTCGCAGAGGCGACTGGTTATCCTTATTGGATGATGGATCCTTATATGGATTCACCGGATGAAGGACTTGCCATTTTAACGAAACTGCCGTTTGAGCGAACGGATTCGAGTGCCGCCGCGACAGCAAACATCAATCATCACTGTGCGATTCGGATTCCGTTTTCGATTAAAGGTGTTCGTTTTGCCGTGACGAACATTCATTTCAACTGGCGTGCTTCAGACATTCGACTCGATCAACTTCGATTCGTCAACGAATGGATTGCCTCACAGACGGATGACGCGACGGTCGAGTTCCTTGGTGGTGACTTTAATGATTGTCCAAATTCTTCTCTGCATCAAGCAACGCTTAAGGAGTGGGTCGATCTCGCTGACAGTTTTGCCATGCGGACCGGTCAACTTGCTCCTGTGACTCTTGATCCTATGACGAATTCGTATGCTAAAAAGAATGACGGAATCACGACACCTGCCCGGTACGATTGGTTGCTGTGTCAACGATCACCGGCACCAGTAACCTTACAACGCGTTCAATTGATCGGACATGAACGACTGCCCCATCACGTCATACCAAGTGATCATTATGGGGTCCTCGCTCATATGACGATTCACTAAAACGACGAGGCTGACTCAAAAAAGAATGACGCGTCTTTTTACGCCCTTTCCTCAGGCGAGACACAAGCCAGTTTTCTTGCTTCATTCAAGCAGGAAAGCGGGTCTTGTTTGTCTCTGACAGCGCATAATACGCTTTTTCCTGTAGGAGTGGCGTGTGACGCGTCATTTTTTTACGAGATAAGGGTGGCAGATCATCATTCTGCCACCCTTATCTTTAGAGGACGACATGTGAGTCAGCCCCGTCGTTTATTTTTTGTATTCTTTTTCTGTTCCGTCCGAGAAGTCGATCTCCACCTCGAGGCGGGACGCATCTTGAATCGCAAATACACGCTCCACTTCCGCGATGACATCTTTCTCAGATGTATCCGCATCTACTTTTAAGTTCTTGAACTTCGCGTCGAGTTCCGTCATCGCCGCGTCCCCGCGTTTGTTTTCATCTTTATACTGGTATTCGGCTTCCGTGCCGTCATTCTCTCGGTCATAGCTGATGTCGATTGCGTCCATATCCCCGTTGACGTCCGCTTCAATCGATAAACTGGTGAATCCATAATCCGTATCTGCATTTTTCGTGACCGCATCCTTATCTTTCATCGTATTGTCGGTCGTATTCGAGTTTGTAGATCCGTCCTCGACCTTGTCCGACGCCGTTTCGTCGTTCCCGCATCCTGCTACCATTAGACTCATCGCAAATAAGGTCGCAACACCGTATCCTGTAACATATCCTCTCTTCATTCCATCACATTCCCTTCTGCTGGAATCGGGTGCGCTTTCAATAGCCGAGCAAGATGCAAAAGATTGGCAGCTAAAAACTGGGCATGCCGTTTCGTGAAGTCATTGTCACGTCCGGCTTCGATGTAAGACGGTCCAGGTCCCGCTTCACCGACCCAGTACGCATCGACATTGGGGGGAATCGTGAATCCGATGTGCGACAGACCGTATAAAATCGACGCGGACGCGTGTTTCGCCCCATCCTCGTTGCCGGTGACGATGACACCACCGACCTTGTTATAATAGATGGCTTGTCCAACGTCGTTCGTCAAGCCACTTCCCCCGTATAACCGTTCGATGACTTGTGTCGCGACACTACTTTTTTCACCGAGCCACAGCGGCGTCCCGATGACGACGATATCTGCCTGTTTGACTTTGTCGAAGAGTGCCGGCCATTCGTCGCCGTTCCCTTCATCTTCCGTCACACCGAATGCGACTTGATGATCGACGACTCGAACGATTTCTGAATCGACGTCCTCATGCTCCCAGTACGAAATCACGTCGCGAATCAACGCTTCCGTGTTCGATGGTTCTTGTGATGCTTTTAAAGTACAGTTCAAAAATAAAGCGCGTACCATCCGTTCATCCTCCCCTTTTGAATTGACATGTTCCTCGTCCTTAATCCTTTCCTGATTCTAATCCGAAGTAAACAAAAAAAGCCTCCGCTTTCGCGAAGACTTTCCTTGTCAGAGACATGACTTGATGTGTTGATAGTTTTGATTGCCACCGGATAAGTTACAGACGTCCCTGAACCCGAGATTCTTCAAGACGTTCTGTGCCGCGTTTCCTGTGACACCTTTATTGCAGTAAACGATTGTCGGTACCGTCGGATCAAGTTCCTGCGCCCGCTCACGTAACTCACCGAGCGGAATATGGATTGCCCCGTCGACATGACTCTTCTCGAACTGAGCGCGTGAGCGCGTATCGATGATTTGGAAGACCTGACCCTTAGCGACCTCTTCCATCAAAGCATTCGGTGTTTTCAAGCGTGCGTTTTGTTTGATTGCGTTATCGAGGGCCATCCCGGTGTAAAGAACGGGGTCCTTCGTCGTCGAGAATGGCGGCGCATAGGCTAGATCAAGATGGAATAAGTCTTCCGCTTTTGCCTTGAAGCTGATTGCGGTCGCAAGGACATCAATCCGTTTATCGACCCCTTGCGGACCAACGATTTGGGCACCGAGGACACGACCATCGTTCCGATCTGCAATCGCCTTGATGACCATTTCTTTGCCGCCGAGATATTCCGGGCGATCCGGCTTGATGTTGTGTAACACTTCGATATCATACCCGGCGTCGCGGGCTTCTTTTTCAGTCAATCCGGTCTGGGCGACCGTCAAATCGAATGCTTTAAAAATTCCCGTTCCAAGGATTCCCCGGTGTTCAATCGCTTCACCAGTGATGACCATCCCAGCAATCCGCCCCATCTTGTTCGCTGTCGAACCAAGCGGGCGGTAAAGGGGTTGACCGGTGATGAGCGAAAAGCTCTCGGCGACATCGCCGACCGCATAAACGCCTTCGATGTTCGTCTGCATCTGTCGATTGACGGCGATCGCACCCGTCTGCCCAATCGTCACACCGATTTCTTGTGCGAGTTGCGTGTTTGGTTTGACACCGACTGACAGGATGACGAGATCCGTCTCGATCGTCTCGCCACTCGCAAGAACGACTGCACGAGCCGTTTTCTCCCCTTCGAACGAAGCGACGGACTCACCGAGTCGCAAGATGACGCCGTTCGCTTCAAGATGGTCACTAACGCGTTTTGCCATATCAACGTCTAGCGGTGGCATGACTTGCGTCAACCGTTCGACGAGCGTCACTTCGATTCCGCGATATGTCAACTGTTCTGCCATCTCGAGTCCGATGAATCCGCCGCCGACGATGACAGCACGTTTTGGAGCTTGCGCGTCGACGTACCGACGAATCGCTTCCGCATTGCGGATGTTACGGACCGGGAAGACGTTTTCGAGATCGACGCCCGGTAGCGGCGGAATGATGCTAGAGGCACCAGTCGCGAAAACGAGCGTATCGTACGTATCCGTGAATGTCTCACCCGAATCCAGATGACGGATCGTCGCTGTCTTCGTCTCGTGATCAATCGCTTCGACGTTATGACGCGTCTTAACGTCGATGTTGTAACGTTTCTTGAAGAACGCTGCGTCGCGTGGCGTCAATTCATCGAGCTCAGCGACTTCACCGCCGACGAAATAGGGAATCCCACAACCGGAATAGGAAATGTCCTCGTCCCGGTCGTAGATCGTGATCTCTAAGTCTTCGCTATTACGGCGTGCCTTCGCCCCAACTGATGTGCCGGCAGCGACCGAGCCGATGATAAGTAGTTTCGCCATATTCATGTCCTCCTCTTAATAGAGTAATAAACTGATGTAGAGTCCGAGCAACGCGATGGCGAGCGTCGGAATCGTCAAGACGGTACCAATTTTGAAATATTGTCCCCAACCGATCCGGACCCCTTTCGAGCGCAAGACATGGAGCCACAGTAAGGTTGCAAGACTTCCGATCGGCGTGATCTTTGGACCGAGATCGCTACCGATGACATTCGCGTAGATTAAGGCGTCACGAATCGCTCCCGTCGTTGCCGTATGCTCGATCGACAACGCATTGATCATGACGGTCGGCATATTGTTCATGACAGAAGACAACAGAGCGGCAAGGAAGCCCATCCCGAACGTCGCCGATGCGAGGTTCGTCGCCATCCACTCGATCAACTCCGCAAGGACTTGCGTCAGTCCCGCATTGCGCAGACCGTAGACGACGATATACATACCGAGCGAGAAGAAGACGATCGCCCACGGGGCACCGGCAAGGACCTTCTTCGTCGGAACACTCGGTGATTTTTGCGCCAGGAATAAGAAAAAGACAGCGATGATGCCAGCAACGAGACTGACCGGAATGCCAATCGCATCACTCGTAAAGTATCCGACGAGCAACAAGCCAAGGACGATCCATGAAGCACGGAACATCCGCATATCGCGAATCGCAGACGTCGGTTTCGCCAAATCCTCGACGGCATAGACTTTCGGGATCTGCTTCTTGAAATAGAAGTACAAGACAAGCAGACTACCAACGACCGAAAAGACGTTGACGAAGACCATCCGTGCCGCATACTCTGTAAAACCGATGTGAAAGAAGTCCGCCGAAACGATGTTGACGAGGTTCGAGATGACGAACGGAAGACTTGCCGTGTCGGCGATAAAGCCGGAGGCGAAGACATATGCCAGGACGACCGCATCCGGTAACTTCAGGTGACGGACCATCGCGAGGACGATCGGTGTCAGAATCAAGGCAGCCCCATCATTCGCGAACAAGGCCGAGACAAGGGCACCGAGTAACGTCATGTAGATGAATAGTTTAAGACCGCCACCGCGGGCGATTCGGGCCATATGTAACGCGGCCCATTCAAAGAAGCCGATCTCATCTAAGATCAATGAGATGACGATCAAGGCGATGAAGGTGAACGTCGCGTTCCAGATGATCCCCCAGACGGTCGCGACGTCTCCCAGTTCGACAACGCCCGTTAAAAGCGCGACAATCGCCATCCCGATCGCTGAGTATCCGATACCTAGCCCTTTCGGTTGTTTGATGATCAAAAATAAGGTGATCAGAAATATTCCGATCGCAAGCCATTGTGATGCTGTCAATTGATTCACTTCATTTCTGTTAGATTTCTAATACGGTACAGGAACTGGAGCGCACATCTGCTGTATCCAGCCGTCTTAGCATCCATTCCAGTTGACCGTAATAAGGATGTTCCCGATTTAAGCGATAATAGATCCATTGCCGATCGCGGCGTTCGGAGATGATCGCTTGTTCTCGAAGTCGTTTTAAATGTCGACTGATCGCGGGTTGTGAAATATCGAATGCCGCAGTCAAATCACAGACACAGTGTTCGCGCACCTGTAATCGACGTAAGATATCCAGCCGTACCGGATCACTTAACCCTTTGAGATACTGACTCATCGTTTCTATTTCTGGATCAAATCGTGTCATGAGTTTCCCGTCCTTTCTTCATCAGGATATAATATAACCATTTGGTTATACAACAAGAAATAAAAAATCGATCCCGTGTTTATACGGAATCGATTTTTTCTGCTAGCTCTATGATCACACCTTCAGGTCCTCTTACGTAACATAGGCGATACTCATTTTCGTAATTCGCGACGTCCCCAATCGGTTGATATCCATGATTCGCTAACCGTTCGAGGAGTGTATCGAGTCCTGTCACTTCAAAACAGAGATGACGCAATCCACTGGAATAAACGTGCTGAACGACAGTGGACGTCTCAACTGGTCGTTTGAACCGAACCAGTTCGAGCCAGATTGCTTCACCTGGTAACCCAAGAGCGACACATTCCGTCTTTGCCCCGTCTAGATTCAACAAACGATCGAGCAACTTCCCTTCCATTTCCCATCGTCCACGTACTTCGAGCCCGCAAAGCGAAAAAAAGTGAATCGCTTCTTCTAGGTTCACGACGTTCAGACTGATATGATCCGTTCGTTTAATTGGCATCCGTCATTCCTCCTCAAGTGTGTCAAAATGTTTTTTTCAAAACGTTGATAGAAAGCACATCTAGAGCGTTTCGAAGTGGTGGCTGAAGTTTGTATCGTCAGTTGCTATTTCATGAAACAAGCCGTTGGTGACTCCGGATCATTATCGAAAATTGATGGCTTTCTGACTGAAACCCTCTACATCGACTGGCTCGTGACGACCCCGCTCCTCTTGAATATGTCATCAGTTGTATCGCTTAGTTATATATCACTTAACTGCTGTTTACGAATGTCACAAAAGCTGCTCAAGATAACCCGACACCGATTCATAAAGCTTTGTTTCAGATACGCTTGTTCTGCATCCCAGTAAGAGAAATAGAAAAACAATCGTCATCCCTTCGATTATGAAATTTGGTACCATCTCATTCACTCCTTTCGTTCTATCCTCGACTAGAAAACCGTGATATGATCAATTCCTATGACAAAAAATAGGAGGTCTATGATGCGAAAAATCATCCTGATTGGTTCTGGTGGGTCCGGTAAATCGACGCTTGCCCGCGAGATGGGCAAAAAACTAAGTTATCCCGTTGATCACCTCGACAGCTTATTGTGGCGTCCGAACTGGGAGGCGGTTTCGCGTGAGGAACAACGCCAGATTCAACAAACACTCATATCGCGTGATCCATGGATCATCGACGGTAATTACGGTGGAACGCTTGACTTACGAATCGATGCCGCTGATACGGTCATCTTCCTTGATCTGCCGCGGACGCTTTGTCTGTACCGTGCGCTGAAACGGACCTTGCGCTATCGTAAGACCGGCCGACCGGATATGGCGGCAGGCTGTCCCGAGAAACTGTCGCTTGATTTTCTGAAATGGATTTGGCGGTTTCCGATCGATAAGCGACCGAGTATCCTTTCAACGCTTAAAGCGACGTCCGATAAACAAATCGTTCATTTGCGGTCCCGCCGCGCTGTCAAACAGTTTCTTCAATCACTTTCATAACATCCGTTCATCTGTTACCTTTCGTCATCCTTAGTGATGTACATACGACGAAACAAATTTACTCTCCTGCCCGTTTTCCAGTCATTACCACAAATAAAAAAACGACCATGACGGTTACCCCTCATGGTCGTAGTGCAATATCTTACACGCTGAATCTGCCTGTGACTTGTTTTAAATCATCCGCCATCGTCGCGAGCGATTGCGATGCAGACGAAATTTCTTCCATCGACGCCATCTGCTCCTCGGTCGAAGCGGAGATGTTTTGTGTCCCAGCAGCGGTTCCTTCCGTCACCGCTTGAATCGTCCGCATGACAGAAGCGATTTGTTCACTCGCTGCCGCCATTTCCTGAACGGCGCCGGACACATCTTCGACGTGCCCTGTCACGTCGGTGATCGCTGTCTCGATTTCCGAGAAGGATGTCCCTGCCTGATCGACGACGGCAATCCCGCTCGTCATCTCGGTCGAGACTTTCTCCATCGAGGCGACCGATGCTTCTGTCTCTTGTTGGATGACCCGAATCAAGGACTCGATCTGTTTTGCCGAGACCGCCGATTGTTCCGCAAGCGTCTTGACTTCCGCTGCGACGACGGCAAATCCGCGTCCTTGTTCACCAGCGCGTGCTGCCTCGATTGCTGCGTTTAAAGCGAGAAGGTTCGTCTGTGCCGCGACACCTTTGATCGAATCCGTGATTTGACCAATTTCCTGTGATCGGTTGCCTAGACCATCGATGACTTGGCTGAGACGCGACACGTCTTCTTGAATGCGTCCCATCTGTGTTCCAAGTGTACCGACGACCTTTCCACCGTGGGCAACTTTTTCCATCGCGTCCGCCGTCCGTTCCGTCATCTGTTGCGCATTGCCGGCGACGTAGCGGACGGACGTCGTCAACTCTTCAATCGTCCGTGAAGCATCGGACACTTGATGCAGCTGTTGACTTGCACCGCTTGCCATCTCTTCCATCGTCACAGCGACCATCTCTGTTGCTTTCGTCGTTGATTCCGCATTGACGCTAAGCTCATCCGACGCAACGGCGACGCGGTCTGCCGTTCCCGTAAGTTCAAGGACGACTTGTTGTTGTGAGGCGATCATTTCATTAAACGATGTCGTCAATTGACCAAGTTCGTCTTTCGAATCATAGTGACCTCGGACAGTCAAGTCACCTTTACCTGACTGATTCATCCAACCCTGCAGTTGACGAATCGGACGTGTGATGAGACGTGTGATGTATAAGGCAAGTCCTGCAAACAAGAGGACCGCCAGTAAAAAGATACCGAGCATTAAGTAAAAGGCGGTTTGTTTTTCCGCTTGATTCTGGGCATCTAACATCTTCGCTTGTTTAGTCATTGAAGCCATTAATGCTTTTGCCGAGTTCGCGACGTTATCCCGGACTTGTTCCAAACCATCGGAATACGCCGTGTAGGCTTCTTCCTCTTCATTTCGTGTCGCCGCATCTTGAACGAGCGTCATCGAGTTGTCGTAGGCGAGGACATTATCCTTCAACTCCTCGAGTTGTTTCTTTTCTCGCGCATCAAATTGTCCCGTTTTTTCAACCTTCGTGACTGACGACCGAATCTGAGCCTGTCGCGTATCGATATCGGCTTGGAGTTCCGTGATTCGTGCTTCATCCTTCGTTAGGATCATCTCCACTAAAAAGGAATCGAGAGCCCGTGTATCGATCCGAATCTGTGCCACTTCTTGGATCGGAATCAAGTTCTCCTGATACATCGCTCGGGAAGCGTTTGACATCTGGTTCAAGAAATAGAGTCCTGCTCCCGCAATGAGTAGCATCGCAACGACGGCTGTTGCGATCAAAGCTTGTATCTTCCGTCTGACTGACATATGTTTCATTCCATCCCCTCCCGTTTTTGTTATCGGTTCAGGATTGAAAAAGTTGACTATTTTTTCAATATTCCCATACTTTAGATGTGCTTTAGTAAAGACTTGCCATACGACTTTCTCCCTTGCGTTCGATATAATCAGCATACAGCAGTTGAAGAAAGGATGAGTCCCATGCAACGAGTAGCCAATGAAATCACGCAATTCCGCGGCAGTCATTATGAGTTCGGTCGCGAACAAGGGCGTTACGTCAAACGAAATCAGTTGCTCCATAACCGAGAGGACAACTGGAAAATCCGTGTTCCTCGCTTTCAAGTCGATCCGGTCGAGACGAAGGAGATGTTCCTTCGGTATGCTCCGCACATCTGGGACGAGTTGCTCGGACTGCAAGACGAACTCGAACTATCATTGCCAGACACATTACTCCATTTCGGACATTACCGGGTCGAAGGACCGAAAAGCGGTTGTTCGATCATGACCGGTGATAATTTTCTCGTTCGCAATTATGACTATCATCCGATGACATATGACGGACGATTTTCCGTCTTCCAACCGAACGATGGTGGTTCAGCGATCATCGGTCCGGCTTCACGGGTGACAGGCCGGATGGATGGGATGAACGAACACGGTCTTGCGATGGGTTATAACTTCATCAATCGTCGGCGGCCGGGAGATGGATTCGTCAGCTTCATGATCGGACGGATCATCCTCGAGATGTGTACGTCGGTCGACGATGCGATCTCACTCGTCAAAGAGATTCCACATCGCGGATCGTTCACGTACGTCGTCCACGATAAATCCGCGCGTTCGTTTGTCATCGAGGCGACGGCACGCGACGTCCAAGTGCGGGAATCGAACATGTGTACCAATCACTTCGATTTGCTACAGCACGAAAACCGCTATCACCTGGATGACTCAAAACGTCGGATGATGGAGCTAAAGACACATCAACATATGATTCAAGATGCGGAATCCGCTTTCCGACTCTTGAACGATACTGATAAAGGCGTCTTCGCTGATTTATATGCGCAGTGGGCAGGAACGATCCATACGTCTGCCTACTTCCCGGAAGAGTTAAAGGTATGGTTCGCGCTCGGTGGTGATCAGGAACCGGTCACGTTCGACTTTGCTGACTGGCTCGCCGGCAATGACTTCACAGCAAGTGAAATCACAGGAGAACTTGAGACGACCATCCAGTTTGCAAATACACTTCAGACATGGCGTTAAACGAAAAAGATGCCTCCTGCTTGCGCAAGAGGCATCTTTTTACTGGGAAACGTCTAGTCGTTTCGACATATAATAATCCGTTTTCTCATACCCAAGCGAGTCATACACATGAATCGCCCGTTCGTTATGCGCGAAGACGTGTAACGAAATCTTTTTGACGTTCATCCGTTTTAACATCACTTCCAGTAATCGGAGTGCTTCTTTGCCGTACCCTTGGTTTTGTTTATCGGACGTAATCTTGACATCGAAGATGAAAGCGGAACGTCCGCGTGATTCTTCTTTTACGTGAACCCAGACCATTCCAATGTCGCTGGCTGTCTCGTCACGAAACGTAAACAAATAATGATCCTTCGTTTTCAGACCTTCAGGCAACAACGTCGCAAACTCATCTGTCGACTTATTATGCGCCTCGTTCTCTGACCACGTACCGGCGCGACACTTATCTGCCGCATACTCCTCGATTGCCACGGGTAGATACACCTCATAGGTCGCTTGTTTCATTGGCTCGATGCGCATGCTGCTACCTCCTGCGTTTTCGTCCAGTCCCTTCGTAACATCGCATAGACCTGGAGGTCGTGATAAGTCCCGTACAATTTCTCAGCGTCCCGTAAGACGCCTTCTTCCGTGAACCCGAGTCGTTCCGGGATCCGTCTGCTCCGGACGTTTCCAGTCGCACACTCGATGACGACGCGGTTCAAGCCGAGCGTCTCGAAACAATAATGCGTGACGAACCGGACGACGTCCGTCATGACACCTTTCCCGAGTCCCTTTTCTCCTAAGTAATAGCCGATCGACGTTTGCCCGAGATGCCGATCGATTGCATGCAAACCGATCGTTCCGACGAGCTCCTCCTGAAGATAGATGCCACACGTAAACCCGTTACCATCGGCAAACTGTTGCAACCATGCTGGGATGACTACTTCCTGATATGTAATGGCATCTGTTGTACCATCAACCCAACCGAGCCATTCGCGAAGATGTGCGCGATTGGCATTGACAAGGGCGAATAATGTCTCCGCATGGTGCCGTTCGAACAATTGAAGCGATACGTGATCGGACACTTGTAACCTGAACATGACCTCTCCCCTTTCTAGTAACTGTTGTTTGACGTCACGACGTCGTTTCCCTGCTAGACGTCACGTTCCATTCCATCCGTCTTGAGCGGACAGACATTCCGAGTGCCTCGTAAAAGGCGATCGCTTCTTGATTGGCGTCATCGACGCCGAGTTCGATCCGGTCGCAACCAATTGTTTCCGCATGCGCGTAAGCGGCTTGCATCAACCGCTTGCCTACGCCTTGCTTCTGATGCGTATCCGCAACGACGAGACTGATGACCCGTAAGTAATGTTTATCAAAGACGAAGCCGCTCCCTTCGATGATATCTTCCTTTAAGACGATCACACCGGCAAGTCCTTTGTATTCCGCGACGAGGATTTCGAAATCTGATCGGTCGAGTTGCGACAAAAATAAGTCTTCCGAAACCGGCATCTCGTGCGGACGGTAGTGATCGGGGCGTAAAGCTACATGCTGCTCATGAATTTGTTGGAATAGCGGAATCAACGCCTGAAAATCGTCAGGGCGGGCAGTACGGATATTCATCAGAAATTCGCTCCCTTTTCGTTTTGTAGTATATTAACATATTATTCCAAAGTGTAGGGATACTTTTTATACAAAACGGCACTCCGTTTATCGGAATGCCGTCCCTCACTTAAATTGCTTTTGTAAAATCTCGCGCTGTCTCCGTTAACGACGATGCTGCACTTTGCACGTCATGGAAGCGATCGACCGTTTCCGCGACGACCGTGACGCTTGCTTGTGCATCCGACGTTGCTTGCGTCATCGCACGGGCAATCCGCTGTAGTTCATCGTTCATTCGCTGTGTCGTTTGCCGGACATCAACGACGGCTTGCTCGACGAGTTTCGAGAGATTGCGGACCTCTGTCGCGACGACATTGAACCCTTTCCCGTGTTCACCGGCTCGTGCTGCTTCAATCGAGGCATTGAGTGACAAGAGATTCGTCTGGGACGCGATCGTTTTAATCGTCTCGGTCACTTGGGCGATATCTTGCGCCTGGCGCTGCAAGCGTTCAATCGTCTGATGGTTATCACGGGTCGTCTCAGCCATCTGCTCGATTGTTTGCCGTAACGCATTGCTCTCCCGCTCGCCATGCGTCGACCGCGTGTTCAGATCACTGGCGATCGCATCAAACGAAGTCGCGAATTGTTGAATCGTCTGCTGACGATCGGTGATATCGGAGGCAATCTTCAAGACACCGGTCACTTCCGTTCCATCGTAAATCGGCATATAGGTCGCTTCTAGCCAAATCGATTGACCATACGCATCGATCCGTTCAATTTTATCTGCCGTACTGAAGCCACTAAACAGCTTCTGCCAAAATGCTTGGTAACTGTCACTCATTGCAAACTCCGTCGTGCAGAAGAGATGGTGCTGCATCCCGATCATCTCTTCTCGTTTATACTTCATCGTCTTTGCGAACAAACCATTGACATCGACGACACGACGTTGCCGATCGAATCGAATCATCGCGACGTTATCTCGCAGGGAGGCTACAATATCTTGGGATCCTAGGTCGGTTGAAAGTTGGGTGGTCATGATTACAAGCTCCTCTCGCCATCTACCTCCCGTTACAGGCTATCCAAGATATTACAAATCGGAATAGTATGAATTAAAGATATATGACTAAAATTTTTTCACTTCTTTTATTATTATCCAGAGAGAGTAAGAATGAAACATGATTTTCAGTGGATTTATTTCTTTCCTCTTTTTTGTTGTCTATATTTCCCGACCTGCTATACTTAAATCAAAACTTATTAAAATATTTTAATAAGTAATCCAAATTGGAGGTTTATCCTTTGACTGAAGTCCTCTCTCGTACGCGTCACGCTTTTTTGATCGACCATCTCGATACGATTCCGGTGATTCGGAACGTCCTAGACGTCAGTTTTCCGACTGCGAGCAAACAGATTGATCAGATGATCACTGCTCGGGAAATTGAAGAGACACCACTTGAATTGGTTCGCGGTGGTCGTCCGGCAAAACGGTATCGCTATCGCGTGAATCACTTTCACGGACTCGCTCTTTATCTCGAACGGACGTATCTGCAGTATCGCATCCACGACGTCGGTGGACATGTGATCGCAACGGATCGCCTGAACTTCGATTCGACGGATCATGGATCTGTTTTATTGAGCACGCTGACAGCATTACTTAACGATCATCCACGTATTCAGACGCTTGCGATTGGTGTCGCCGGTGCCGTTGATACGACTGGCACAATCCTATTCGCCCCGGATTATCCGACGCTAGACGGTCGCCCCTTACAACAAGAACTGACTGAACGGTTCGGGCGACCCGTCATCGTCGAAAATGATATGAACGCTGCGGTCCGTGCGCAAGCTTCTGATAACGAGACGACCGTCTATATGTATCTCGGAATGAACGGACCGGGAGCCGGTGTCGCCGTTTCAGGTAATGTCGTCCACGGAGCGCATCACTTCGCTGGAGAGATCTCGTTCATCCCGTTTGACGACAAGCGAAATGTCGGACAAGCCCTCGCGACGACTACACCACACTCTGACGACTGGTATGAGGCGTTAAGTCGAATCATCCTCTCGTTTAGCGCCACCTTAAATCCGGATGTCATCTTGTTCGCAGCGTCAGATGTCTCGGATGACGGGTTAGCTCGATTGACGGATCGATGCGCCAAGCGCTTTCCGCTCAGCAAATTACCTCAGTTGCGAAAAGGCGACTGGGAAACCGATTATTTAGATGGTTTGATGCAACTCAGCATCCAGTCATTCATTGAACAAATTCCGTTAGGAGGTCTCGCCCGATGACCCGTCTACTATTACCTTTGATTTATCTCGCTTTCATCAGTCTTGGTCTTCCGGATGCGTTACTCGGTACGGCGTGGCCTGTGATGCGGCTCGATCTCGACGCCCCGCTCGACATGGCAGGTTGGCTCTTCATGACGATCGCTGCCGGAACGATCGTCTCGAGTCTGTTTAGCGGTCGACTGATCGAACGTTATTCAACAGGTCCGATCACGGCAGCTTCTGCCGGTTTGACGGCTCTGGCATTGATTGGTTTTTACGTTGCTCCGTCCTTGATTTGGCTCTTCGTCCTTGCGATTCCGCTCGGACTGGGCGCTGGAGTCGTCGACGCGGCGTTGAATCATTTTGTTGCCACGCATTATCAAGCGCATCATATGAACTGGCTCCATTGCTTCTGGGGCATCGGTGCGACAGCTGGTCCACTCATCATGGCTGGCGTATTGCTCGATTCCGGTTGGCGTGTTGGTTACCTCGTCGTCGGCGTATTGCAACTCGTTTTGATGATCATCTTGATCGTCAGCTTACCCCTCTGGAAGCGGGCTCCGAAACACGTGTCTGAACAGGTTCAGACCGTGAGTACGTCGTCAGGAAAACCACGCGGATTGATTGCCGCTCTCGCAGCGTTTTGCTTTTATTGCGGCGTCGAAGCGGTCGTCGGGCTGTGGGGCAGCAGTTATCTCGTCCAAGTCCGGTCCTTTTCCGTAACATCAGCAGCGACGTGGATTTCCGTCTACTACGGAAGTATCACCGCGGGGCGCTTCATCAGTGGTTTTCTATCGCTGCGCTGGTCGAATCGTCGTTTGATTCGTGTCGGTCAATGGACGGCATTCGTCGGAGCCGCCTGTTTCATCCTCGCACCTACTGCCTGGATGCCGCTTGGTTTCGTACTTGTCGGGCTTGGTCTCGCACCGATTTATCCGGCAATGCTCCATGAGACGCCGGTTCGCTTCGGGGAGGCCGCGGCGCAACGGCTGATGGGGGTACAAATGGCATTCGCCTATACCGGTAGTACCTTCATGCCGCCATTGTTCGGATGGCTGGCGACGTCCTACTCCTTATCGTTGTTCCATTGGTTCACGATCAGTCTCATCTTCTTGATGCTGATCGCTACGGAAGGATTGAACCGGATGTTATTCAGACAGCGATTGGCAAAAGCGTCTTGAAAAAAGGAGGAATGGAGATGAAGATTGAACATATCGCCCTTTGGGTGGCAGACCTGGAAGGGATGCGTCAATTCTACGAAACACATTTTGATGCTACGACAGGCGAGCGATATCATAATCCGATGAAAGGGTTCACGTCATATTTCCTGACGTTCTCGAGTGGTGCGCGTCTTGAATTGATGCAACGGACGGATATCACGGAACGGACGATGAATGCGCTCGGTTATGCCCACCTCGCCTTTTCGCTCGGCAGTAAACAAGCAGTCGATGACTGGACAGCTCGGTTACAGGATGAAGGTATACAACATCTTGACGGTCCTCGGACGACGGGTGACGGGTATTATGAAAGTACGATCGCGGACCCGGAAGGTAATGTGATTGAATTGACGGTCTAATAGATGAAACGAAACAATCCCTCATTCTGATTAGAGTGAGGGATTGTTTGTCGGTCGATGACTGCTCAACGGTTTCCTGCTTGTTGGTATTTCTCTTGACGAGCAGACTTCCGACGATTGATCATTCGTTCAAATACGAGAAGAGATCCTACTGGGTAGAACAATAAGAAGATTACTTTCAATAGAATCTCCGTATCCATCCACGCTGAAAATGGTGGCAAGATGCCAAATAGAAGAAGAATTAATAATGTCAGAACTCCTCCTAACAGCAGATGCAGGACGATCGACCATCTACGCTTATGCTTTTGCTGACTCACGATATATTCAATCCCTAATGATAGCGGTGTCCCGATACCTAAAAAAATCAAACTCGTATAAAAGACCGTCACGACATAGACCTCGATCAGAACGAAGATCGTCATGAACAGATTTTCTTCAACACTCCCGAGGTTCACTGGATTCATCAATAAATAGATGAATCCAAAATGAAGACTCATCAACAGAATTGCCTTCATTTTCTGCAATACTCGCTTTTTCATAGATGCCTCCCCCTTTCGAAAATAGTAAAAGACAGTAAAAGCCTCTATGAACTGAGGTTCCTACTGTCTTTATCGTTCGATTCACCTATCTTAACATAACGTATAGTTCTGTAAAACATTGACAACGTTCGTTTAATAATTCATCCATTACATTTCAGAAAAACAGTCGCTCATCCTAGTCCATTTATTTGGTAAATATGTAAATTGACTAATTTTTCAGTTATTAACTTTCTCTTTTCATTTTATCCATGGTTATAATTAGGTAGGTATTGGATTTATTTACTTACATATGTAATTTAAATCGTCATTAAGGAGGTTTTACGTATGACCAATTCGTTACACGCATTCAGTCATACTTCACTTCAGTCGATGCTTAACGCAAGATCGATTCATCGAAATCCGTTAATAACGAGACCGTACATTCAAACGCAGGAGGTTTTTGCCGATGCTTAAGTTCATCTGGAATTCCTGGTGGCGCAATAAAGAGCGCTTCATCCTGCTGCTCGTCGGTGTCCTGATCGTCAGTAACGGACTGAGTTATTTGATCGGTACGACGCAAGCCAATAACGGGACTGTCGTCGATGAGCTACAAAAGCGTTGGGGATCTTCTTACGACATCGTCGTCCGCCCGGAAGGCAGCCGGAGCGTAACGGAAGACTTGAAGTTACTTGAGCCCAACTATATGAGTGGTCTCGATGGTGGGATCACCCGCAAACAATACGAGACGATCAAAAAAGTCACTGACGTCGAGGTCGCTGCCCCGATCGCGATGATCGGCTACAATCAAACAGTTTCGAGTGTCGGTAC
This sequence comes from Exiguobacterium sp. PHA03, assembly GCF_041945985.1. Lineage (NCBI taxonomy): Bacteria > Bacillati > Bacillota > Bacilli > Caryophanales > Exiguobacterium > Exiguobacterium sp. PHA03. Next base: position 808,953 of record NZ_JAUTYQ010000001.1, on the reverse strand, counting down.
GCACACGATCGATCAAGAAGGGATTTATAAACTGACGATCAAAGATACGCAAGATACCGGATTACAAAACGAATCATCGAGTGGGGTCACCTACTTAGCAGCAGGATGGGAACCCACAGGGGATGCAAAAAAATCAGGGGTGTCTCCCCTCCTCCTTGGAAAGCAGCCACTTTTTGAGTATGGGAGCCAAGTCATGATTGCAGGGGTTGATCCCGAAGCGGAAGCCGCACTCGTCGGCTTGGACCAAGCGACGACAAAAGGAACCTATAGTAACTATTTTTCAAAAGATGATCAGGTCATCTCGTTCGGGGAAGACGGTGTTCAAATCCCAATCTTGTTGAACAATCGTGAATATGTCGATGCGTCACGCATCTACACGTACGAAAAAGTCGAGCTTCCATCTAAAAAGAAATCCATCAACGACATGGTACAACAAGTCGAACAAAAAGGCGGAAAAGAATACTTAGACTCCTTACCGACAAGCGATGCGAAACGTTATACGATCACGACACAAGATGTCCAGAAGAAGCTCGTCAATGATATTTTGAAACACACGTTACCGACCGCTGAAGAGACGAACAGCAATTCCTTTACATGGATTGCCTTAAAACCGTCTCCGATCGACTACCGTTCGATCAAAAGTCCTTACGCTTCACGTTGGCCGTTCACTTATCAAGTCCAACCAAAACAAGTCGACCAAGATTCCTTGCTCGCTAAACGCAGCATGTACCGGGAAGCGAGGCTGTTCGGAAAAGATAGCGTGGATTGGCCCAAAGTCAACTTGAACTATATTGGGGTCTTCGATCCGAAGAAATTGAATATCTCGAAAGACCCGCTGACAGAACTGCCGATGGAGACGTACTTCCCGTCGAAAGCTCAGTGGGTGATGGACAAGAATGAACGTCCCGTCAATCCGGTCCGAGACGTCAAACCAACGAATGATCCGTATGATTTTCTGACAAAACCACCATCGATGCTGACGACGCTCGATGCCGCATTCAAGATTCGTGGCGACAAAGCGATTTCAGCCATCCGCGTCAACGTCAAAGGTGTCGAGACGATGAACGCTGCTAGCGAGAAGAAGCTCCAGCAAGTCGCAACAGAAATCGAACAGAAGACCGGACTGATCACGGACGTGACACTCGGTTCCTCGCCGCAGCTCGCCTTGACCTATTTACCGGGACTAAAAGACGAATCAGCGCTCGGCTGGGTCCAACAACCGTGGATCAAGCTCGGGTCCTCGATCGCCATTTTCCAAGAAGCAAAAGTCGGGATGAGCGGCATCATCGCTAGTGTCATCGCCGTTGCACTCGTCTATGTCTTCAGCTCGAATATCATCTTGCTGTATACGCGAAAAAAAGAGTTTGCGATTTTACTTTCGCTCGGTTGGCGTCCGCATCAACTCTCGAAACTGCTGTTCCTCGAAGCAACGATACTCGGTACACTCGTCGTCTTGATTGCTTGGACGATTCTCGGTTCGTTTTGGGTCACAACGGATAACCCGATCGCAATCGGTCGGATTTTATTGATTGGTCTTGCTGGTTTACTCATTTACTGGGGTGGATCGCTCGTGCCGATGACGCTCATCCGACGGATCAAACCGTACGAAAGCATGTGTTCCGGTGAAGTCTCAAAAGGTCGTCGTTTCGTTCGCGCGCGTAGCGTGCTCGGGATGAGCATCAATCAGCTCGTCACGTACTGGCAACGGACAGGACTCTCGGTCGTCGCGATCGCCTTACCGACGAGTCTGTTTATCTTCTTCCTGTTCATCACGTTCCGACTCAAAGGCGTCTTGTACGCAACGTGGCTCGGAGAATATGTCGCGCTTGAAGTCGGCACGATGCATTACGTCGCGATGGGTGTCGCTCTACTGATCGCCATCCTGACGACGACGGAGATCATGTGGCAAAACGTTAATGAACGCAAGAGTCAGCTTGCTGTTCTTAAAGCGACGGGCTGGCAAGACGTGCAAATCCGTTTACTTGTATTGAGTGAAGGGATGATGACAGGACTCTGTGCTGGTGTGATTGGTCTTTTGACTGCACTTGGGATGATCGGCTTCGTTTACGGACAATTCCCGGTTCAAGAGCTCGGTTTCCTTAGCATCATGCTCTTGATTCCGGTGATCACTGGCGTATTAGGTGCCTTGCTTCCTGCCGAGCGTGCCGTCCGCATCACACCGAATGCGGCACTCGGTAGCATCGTCGAAAATACGCAAGCAACAGAACGGCGCTTTAAATGGGCTCTCGGATCGATTGCTGCTTCCTTGTGTATCGGAGTGGCAAGCCTGTTCTTGTTCGCCTCAACGGAATCCTCAACGACAGCACCACAGAGTGCTCCTCAGCAACAAACGAACGGTCAAAAATTAAAGGATTTGGCTTCTGATCCAAAAACATCCGCTGACAAGAAAACAACCAAGCAGGAGGCGGCACTTAAAAAACTGATGAAGAAAGGAGTCATCCAAACGTATCCGGGCGATCCGGAAGCAACTTCTGAACTGTTCTATGCTAAATCACTCATTCCAACACCGAAAGAACTCGATTTAAAGGAAAAGAGCGGTTATCGGTTCGTTACGGTTCCTGTTGTCATGTACGATCCCGATAATAGAGTAAAAGGCGCTTATGCTATTTACCGACCTGGCACCTTTACATTGACGTCGCTCGACGGAAAAGAATATGAAACCGTTGATTACGTCAATCATAATAAGAAAGCATTCAGAAACAGTTATCAGTATCTCTCACCATATAAGTCAACCGTTGATTTAGTCTATCAAGTTCCTGATGACCAGAAGGTATTCGTTCTCTTTGCTGCGGATGAAGCTTTTCCAAAGAATACGACAGTGAAGGTTGAACTCGATTAAAATGAACGGAATATAAATCTAGCTCGTAACACGTAAATGAGAGTAGCCTCTGTTTCATCAAAACAGAGGCTACTCTCTTTTATATAAAAACAATCTCTTTTAAGATCGTCTTCATGTGAAACGATATGTATGACTTTACAGCGTATCGTGGACTCGCATTCGTTCTAGTTCTTTTTCTTGATTCTTTTTTAAAGCTTTTCGACCACGCGACCATTGTTCCCAAAGTGAAATCAACCCGATTCCTAAAATCAACACGTAGGCTAATAGGCTATTATATCTACCATCAAAGTAACGCCACGTCATCACGATCACTAAAATGATCGGCATGATGATACCGAGATACGGATTGTGACGACTCGATAAAAAATATTGTATTCCTAAACAGATACTGATAAGTAGAGCAGAAACGAAGAAATTCATTGATTGTTACCCCTCTCAAGTCGATATTTTTCGATGATTTTTTTGGCATCTTCAATCGTGACCCGGTCTTCGATGGCCATTTGTTTAATGTATGCGATGAACGGTTCATTCTCGATTTTCTCATTCACTTCGATTTTCTGAATGATACGATCGACACGAATTCGGACGGTCGGATAGGACACATCATAATGTTTTGCTAGTTCCTTCAAGGAACCTGAGCTTACGATGAATTTTTTCACGAATTCCACTTCTTCCAATTCTAGAGATAAAATCCAATCGGGAACATCATCTTTCTTCATTTACCATTTCCCTCCCATGTATTCACAATAGCATTTATTTAAATAAAGTTAAAGTATTTTTGATATTAATTAAACATTTAACCAATAAAAAATTAAAATATATTCATTTTCCCACTTGTCATAGAGATTCAAGTCATGGTAGTTTAGGAATGTCAAATCGGAAAAATAAGGAAAAGGAGTGTTTTACTTGAAAAGAACAACAGAGTACATATTTGCAGTCATCGGTATCGTTTTGTTTGGATCATTGTGCTTAGGCGGTTTTCTATTGTCTGGCTCGATTGCGGATCACGCTGGCATGAAAGATTTGGTCGATCAATTCATTCGCGATGAGAACATCACGGATGTCACGGCGAATCAAATCCTCACATCCTTTCAACAATTCTTCTTGTACCTTGGTGCCGTCTCGCTCTTATGTACATTAGGAGGCATCTTCTCAATCGTCCGGATTCGCAAAAACGGTTCTGCTGGAAAGCTATTGATCATTACAGCGATTCTCGGGGGAATCTTTACGTTACTCGCCGGCGCCTTCGGTTCAATCGCTTACTTGATTGCCGGTATCACGAATGTATCAAAGAATAAGAAGCTAGCGCGACAATATTAATCTTACTTAGAGAAAGGTGTGTCTACATATGTTTGCCATTACGCTTCGCGAATTCAAATCACTTTTTCAAAGCATCCGCGCCATCCTCATCATCGTCGTCTTGTTCGGCGTGACGACTGGTTCTGCTAAACTCGTCAGCCAGTTCAAAGGGCAACTCAGTGATCTTGGTCTAGGTAACAATGCGTATATCATCGGATTGATGTTACTTCTGTTTTTAGCTGCTCCTTTATTCGTGACAAGTATTTCTCATAGTAGTGTCAATAAAGAGATCGAGTCGAAGACGATTCGTTTTCTTGCAACAAAAACGTCCCGTGAAAACATCATTTTCGGGAAGTTTTTAGGCAACGTATCGTTTTGGGTCCTCTGCCTGACAGTTGCCCTCATATTAATCGTTCCCTTTTCAAAGTCGTTTCATTTCGTCGATTTGATTCAAAGCATCATCTTCGTCTCTTATTTCATTGGATTGTCGTTGTTTCTTTCAACAGTCGTCAATAATTCCTCGATGACGATGTTCGTCGGAATCTTCATCTCGATCGCGCTTCCGGTCATCGGGATGTGGAGTCTTATTTCGAAGAATGTCATCGTTGATACGTTGTCTTACTTAACGCCGTATTATTACTATACGCAAGAAAACACTGCTTATACTTACCTTGTTTTGATTCATATCGCTGTTTTCGTCTTGACGACTCTGATTATCTTTAAAAGGAGAGATCTCTGATGTTAGCCCTTCGTGCAACCAATTTAACGAAACAATACGGCAATAAGACCGTCGTCAACCAGTTGAATCTCGAGATCGAGCAAGGGGCCATCTTCGGATTCCTTGGTCAAAATGGCGCCGGTAAATCAACGTTCATCAATATGATCACTGGACTGGTCCGCCCGACGTCCGGAACATTCGAGTTACTCGGAGCGCCGAACGATTCCTTGAAAGATGTCCGGACACGGATTGGTGTTCTACCGGATTACTCGACCTTTTACGAAAACTTCACGGCGCTCGATCACTTGAAGTATTTCAGTAAAGTCCTTGGTCTGAAGACGACGATCAACGAGTTGAAGCAACTTCTGCGTGATGTACAACTCGAAGACGCGATCGATATGAAAACGAAGAACTACTCGTTCGGGATGAAAAAAAAGCTCGGCATTGCCCAAGCTTTAATCAATCGACCGGATATCTTATTTTTAGATGAACCGACATCTGGCGTTGATGCCAACTCGATTCTCGGAATTCACTCTTTGATTCGCAAGATTGCAGCAGACGGAACGACGATATTTCTAACGTCCCACAACTTGGACGAGGTCGAAAAACTATGTACGGAGATTGCAATCATGCAGGCTGGATCAATCCAAACGCAAGGTACGATGGAGGAGTTACGGGAACAATATGAGAAAAACATCACTGTTCATGTCAAACATGCGTTGCTCGACAATGAGATGCAACTACACTTGCAGTCCAAGTTGTCGACGCTTGCGAAAGACGTCAATGTCTCCCCGACTCAGTCAACGTTCATCGTCCAAAGTGAACAGGATATTGCGACAATCAATTCTTATCTTGTCTCACAACAGATCCATGTCTATCGACTCGAAGTAGAAGAAGCGTCCTTAGAAGAAATCTTCTTGAATCTAGGCACAGAAAGTCGCTCGGCTTAAACACTCGTTTTGAATCGATACATTATGAATTAAAAATCAGGCTTCCTAGCATCGTGAATATACGATGTCAGAAAGCCTGATTTATGTAGCTCAATTCTATTTTATATAAGATACCACTTTAAGGACCCGTACCGCAGGAAACAGCATACTTTTCCGCGTTTACTTTCTTTGAATAACAGATAAAAGGTGTTCCTCCCGTTTCACTTTTCCAATCATACCAAAACATATGATACCGTTCTGCAACAGGATCTTGTTCCGTAATGACCGCAAAGTAATTTTGATAGTAATAGCCTTGTTTGTATAGTTCGTGTCTAAGAGCACCTTTAGGCGTAGCATCTGTGAACAGAATAGGTGATAGTACCGGCATGAGTAATACAATGAGGGCTATAACTCCTAAAAATAGTACCAATACTTTCTTTTTCCTTTTTTTCTCAAAATTCGATTTACTCATTTTTATAACCTTTCCTTTTTTGGTTTTTTTTGTTATATAATAACATGAATCAAACAATAGAAAGAGGTCGCGATCGTGAAAAAAACTATTTTTTCATCCCTCACTTTAGGTGTCATCCTATATGCTGGTTTCTTATGGAGTAATGCGATTGCCGATTCTAATGTTGCACAAGAAAAATCTAAGAGTAGCATCACCGAGGAACAAGCCTTCAATTTTTTCACTACAGTGCTTGAGCAACAAAAAGCAGATTTCTTGAACAATACTCCGTTAGCGCATACTAACCTTTCAAAGTTATCTGAAGGGGACGAGGCCGTATTGATTTTTCTATCCACTACGGAAGTCGATAAAATTCAGCTGAATTCATTCAAATACAACATTTCTGATGTCAAAGTCTATTCAGAGAATCAAAAAAATTATGCTGAAGCGTATGTCACACGAACTTTTAACTTCGGAAAAAGTGGTCTTGAAACGGGTTTAGGTGATCAATTGGTACTTGAAATTCCATCACATGTAGACGATCAAAGCACATCGGTTTCTTCGAGTAAATTAACCATTGAATCGAATCCAAACGCTAATAACGTTTCAGTTGATGAATTTTTAGAAAAGTATAAAGAGGAAGTAGAAAAATCAAACCAACTTGTAGCCAAATAAATATAGAAAGATGTCGCCATGATTCGTCAAGTGCGTACTTCTTTCCTTTCATAAAAATGGAGTCCTTCGCGTAATCGCTAGGACTCCATTTTGGTAGATCGAACATCATGCCGTCCGTTCTCTCCGTAAAAGATACAGGAAATACGGCACACCGATGATCGCTGTGATCAATCCGGCTGGTACTTCAAGTGGTGGATGTATCCCTCGACCGAGTGCATCCGCGACGACGAGTAACCCTCCGCCGAGCAACAGCGCCATCGGCAACACAGCAAGATGCTTATGACCAACGAGACGCCGTGCCATATGTGGCGCAATCAGTCCGATGAAACCAATCGCACCGACCGTCGCGACGGCAACACCAGCTAGAATGACCGCGAGCGCCAAGAAGATGTGCCGCGTCCGCTGAATTGGTAACCCAAGACCGATACTGACTTCTTCACTGAGTGATAAGACATCGAGTTGACGATGGCGATAGAAGATGATTGCACCAATCACGACGAGCACGGGCGCTAAGATCATCACTTCCTGCCACCCTTTCCCGAACAGACTCCCAGCGAGCCAGACGAGTGAATCGTTTGTCTGAAGTGGAAACTTGATCAACAAGCATTCCGTCCCGGAGGCACAAATCGCACTGACCGCGATTCCAAGTAACGCAAACGAACTACGAGAGACATTCCCGCCCCGCTCAAGCATCATTAAGGCGATCATGACAAGTGCTGCTCCGATGAAAGCAGCGATTGGTGTTAACAAGAGCGGACCATCCGGCACGAGGGCAATCGTTAAAACGGCGAACAGTGACGCACCATTCGTCACACCGATCACGTCAGGCGAAATCAATGGATTACGGATGACACTTTGTAAGATGACTCCGGCAAGTGAGAAACTCGCACCTGCTAAGAAAGCAAGGACAGTTCGCGGCAGACGGTAATTTTGGACGATGAAGGCATCCTTTCCACCAAAGAACGACTGCCATAGTTCCGATAACGATAACTGAATCGAGCCGACCGACAGTAAGGCAAAACTCGCGAAGAACACGAGCACCGCAACAATCAAAATCCGACGCATGTCTTTCATCGTAATCCCCCTTTCATCTGACGACGTGCCAGAACAAGGAAGAATGGTGCACCGAGCAATGACGTCACGATGCCGACCGGTGACTCATACGGATAGGCGATGAACCGCGCGAGGACATCGGCATACGTCAGCAGAAGTCCACCGATGACGGCAGCGACCGGCAGAACGATCCGGTAATCTTCCCCGACGAGGCGCCGCGTGATGTGCGGAACCATTAATCCAATGAAACCGATCGCTCCGGCGACGGCAACGGTGACGCCTGCGAGTAAGACGACACTGATGCCGGCAAGCAAACGGATTCGCGTCACTTTTTGCCCGAGACCGACCGCGACGTCTTGCCCCAGTTGGAAGACAGCGAGCGATTTCGCGAGACTCGCCGCAAGAAGCAAACCAGCAATCGACCATGGGAGGACGATCCGTAGTTCAAGCCAGCTCGCGTCACTGAGCGAACCGGACAACCAGTACAAGACGTTCGTGATCCGGTCGTTAAAGAGAATCAAGCCTTTCGTCAGCGACGTCAACAAGAGATGAATCGCCATCCCGACGAGGGCAAGTTTTAATGCTGTCATCCCGCGAACGGAGGCGAACGAAAAGACAAGCACTCCACCGACTAAGGCACCGGCAAAGGCGAAGTAGATCAAATTTGCCGTTCCGAGCGACGGAAAGACGAGCAGGCTTAAGACGACGAGAAATGACGCACCGGCATTGACACCAAAGACTTGCGGTGAAGCGAGCGGATTTCGTGTCACGGCTTGCATGATTGCCCCTGCAACGGCAAGATTCGCTCCGAGCAACAATCCGAGTAAGAGCCGCGGTAAGCGCAGATTTGTCAGGACGAGTCCTGCTTTTGATGTCGTGCCACTGATCCACTCCTGGACTAAGTGAATCGGATTCATCTGTGTGATGCCAAAGAACAGGCTACTATAAACCGCCAAGCAACCGAGTAATATGAGTACAAAAATCAGACGTTTCCGCTGCACCGGATGGTTCCCCTTTCATCAAGACGAAAAGCCAGATTGCTCCGGCTTTTGTCGTTCATTATTTCTGTTGTAACAATTGAATCGCTTCGTCAACGATCTGTTCTGCAGCGTCAAGTCCTCGATAGCGTGTCCAAAGGTCACGATTGACTTCATAAACTTCTTTGTTCTTAACCGCTGTGATCTGATTCCAGAGCGGGTTGTTTTTCCACTCCTTCAGCAGTTTCGGATCGGCTTCCGCCATGAAGATGACGTCCGGATCCCATTTGACCATCTGCTCTAACGTAATCGTAACGGTAGGTTCCGCTGTTTTCGTAACAGCGTTCTCGATACCGATCTTCTCGAGTAATTCACCATCAAACGACGTCTCACCGTGTGCCGTCAGTGAATCGGCGCGGAAGACACCAACCATCACTTTTCGGTCGTCGTTTGGATCCACCTTTTTCTTCGCTACATTCAATCGTTCTTCATGCAGGGCAAGTCGGTCATCCATCTGTTTAGTTTTCCCGACTGCTTCCGCAATCGTCTTGAACGATTCGATGTTCTCTTCGTACGTCGCATTCCGACTCTTCAAGATGATCGTCGGTGCGATTTTTTGCAGTTGCTTGTAGATTCCTTTATGGCGGTTGAAGTCGCCGATGATTAAATCCGGCTGCAAGGAACTGATTACTTCAAGATTCGGTTGTTGACGTGTACCGACTTCCGTGAACGCGATCTCTTTTCCGAGTAATCCGGAGACATCGGTCTTATTTTCTTGTGCGATTCCGACTGGTGTAATCCCAAGTTCGTCTAACGCATCAACGAATGAGTATTCAAGTGCGACGACCTTCTTCGGGTGCTCCGGCACTTTCGTTTTTCCTGCCTCATGCGTAATCGTCCGCGTCTTTTCGCTTGTTTGTTCTGCTTGACCTGAACAGGCCGCAAGCATCAAACTACTCAACACGAGGAGCGTCAACGCTGTCATCCAAGTTTTCCGTCTCATGATGAGACCTCCTTTAGTTCGTGATTCGACATTGAGAATCATTCTTAATTAATCCTGTTTCAGCATATCAAAGATTCCCATCGAACAAAAGGGTTATCCTTATTTTCAGATAATATATGCTCAAATCCACATTTTCTGAAGCAATATGGGATAATCAGGTAGTATATAAAGGAGGGATTACAGATGGATTGGATGAAGGACTTGGAACAACGGCTCGGATTTCCGCTCGAGACGATCACGTTTGATCAGTTACCTCGCTTACTCGAAGCCTTTGCCTACCAGTTACCGTTTGAGAATACGACTGTCCTTGAGAAACGAATCCGTCCGTTTAACGACGAGCGCTTCATTGAAACGTTTCTGACGGAGCGACGTGGTGGTGTCTGTTATGACTTGAACGGACTGCTGCACCGGGTCCTACAAGAACTAAATTGTCCCGTTCGCCTCGTACAAGCGACCGTCTATGATCAGAAATCAGCAGCCTGGTCAGCGACGGGACCGACACACGTTGCAATCATTTGGAATGAGACACACCTACTTGATACCGGCTTCGGTGTCAATTTACCGCTCGTTCCGGTTCCCTTGAGTGGGGAGACGGTTCATTCCGCTAGCGGTAGTTACCGGATTGGCAAAGGTGACGTTCTCGAAATGCAGCGGACAGGACAAGCCGAGTTCGTGACTGGCTACAAGTTCGACCGTGAGAAGGCAATTACAAAGGGTGACTTATCGAAGATGGAACAGATCATCCAGCAGAGCGAAGCTTCACCGTTCAACAAAGGTCGTCTCATCGCAATGCGGACTCCAAGCGGTCAAAAGACGTTGACCGAACGGACGTTACGAATCGAAGACACGACGACGACCGAATTGCCGGTCGCAGGTCCCGCTCAATTCGAGATGCTGTATCAGACTCACTTTTTAGGACAGGAGTAATGAACATGGATCGATATACGCTTTGTTTAATTCGCCACGCGGATAGTTTTTTACTCTTCAACCGCCAAAAACGACCAGCGATGGGCATGTGGAACGGTGTCGGCGGCAAGATTGAACCGGGCGAGACACCGGAAGTTGCTGTCATCCGCGAGACGTTCGAAGAGACGGGCATCACGCTCAATAAAGTGACAGCAAAAGGCATCGTTCGCTTACACGGGGAAGAAACGTCTGGCATGTATCTCTATCTTGCTGAACTAGAAGACCGCCCGTTTCCGACACCGGTCATGACGATCGAAGGTATCCTTGATTGGAAAACACTCGACTGGATCTTAAACGATGAAAACATAGGAATCATCAGCAATCTCCGGCATTACTTACCGGTCGCTTTGTCGACGGATCAACCGTTGTTGCATGACTTCCATTACGATGGACATACAATCACTGCTTACGAGACACACGAATTGATCGAGACATAAACAGAAAATCCCCACTCGTCCGCTTTCGGACAAGTGGGGATTTTTCATGAGAACAGATGGAGACCGGTGACGATAACTGCGACGATGACGATACCTGGTAACAAGTTCGCAACACGAATCTTCGTGATGCCAGCGAGATTAAGACCGATTGCCGCAATCATCACCCCACCAGTCGCCGTCATCTCAAGAATAAATTCCTGCAGTGCGGCGTCGGGAATGAATTTCGTGATCGCAACGGCACTTAATGCAATCGCCCCTTGATAGAGAAAGACGGGAATCGCTGAGAACATGACACCAATCCCGAGCGTTGAACTAAGAACGAGTGCCGTAAAACCGTCAATCAATCCTTTCGTATAAAGGACGTCGTGATCCTGACGTAATCCACCGTCGAGGGCTCCTAACACACCCATCGCGCCAATGACGAAAATTAACGTCGCTGTCACGAATCCTTCCGCGATGTTCGACGGACGACCGCGACTGATCTTACGTTCGAGCCACGCTCCCATCCGGTCGAGTTTCTCATCGAGCCGGAACCACTCGCCGATTGCACCACCGAGAACAAGACTACCGATGACGATCAAGAAGTTCGTGCTTTTCATCCCCATCTGCATTCCGAGCACGACGACAGCAAGTCCAATCGCCTGCAGGACGGTCTCCTTCATGCGTTCCGGAATCCGGTGGAACATTAATCCAAGCAACGTCCCGATGATGATCAGGACGGTATTGACGAGTGTACCTGTTAAAACCATCTGACAGCCTACTTTCTCAATTGATTTTTCGTTTAGCGGAACGAACGACGGTTCGCTCTGCCTGATTCAAACTATGCAACGTCATCCCGAGCATGACGAGGATGATCCCGAGTGTTGCGAGTCCCGTTGGTAGTGCCGCGTGAAGGAAAAGAATCTCTCCGAATATGGTAAAGACAATCTCGAACGATTGCGTTGCTTCGATCGCTGCTAACCGGACCGGATCTGTCCGAACGAGCGACGTCGCGTAGAAGAAAAGCGACGTTGCGATGACGCCGGAAAACAACGCGACGAATCCGGACTGGGTCACTTGATTGACACTCGGCAATCCGACCTGTATGTAGGCAATCACGGAAAGAACGATCCAAAACGGTAGACTAGCAAGTGTCATTCCGATAATTCGTTCAAACACATCGAGCTCGTTCCCATAGCGTTCCATCATCTTCCGGTTCCCGAGTGGATAGGCAATTGCCGCGACGAGGACCGGTAAGGCACCGAACAACAGTGACTGCAGCGATAGGCTTCCCGCGACCGATAGTTGCATGACGACGACACCGAGGACGATCAGGACGGAATACTTCAGTGCTGACCACGGGATCCGTTGGTTGAACAAGGGGGCAAGCAACGGTCCCGCTAAAATCGTCAACTGCCATGTCCCGGCAATCAACCAGCCTGGTGCGTAGTCAGCAGCAAAACAGATGCTGCCGTAGAACAGTCCGAAGCCGATCGTTCCATACAGTAACCAAAAGCCGATATCGGCTCGAAGCGCCTGGAAGACGCGCCCGATCCCCCGTCGCATCATGACGATGACGATAAAGAACGGCAACATCAGGAAAAAGCGGAGCGACGCACTATAAATCCAGTGACCGCCTGCCCCTTGCATCGATTGATTCAAGATGAAGGTGACGGCAAAAAACATTGCCGCTAAAATTCCATAAATGATCGGTCGCATCAGCTCTCCTCCTTTAGTGTCGAGACGAGTAGACGCCCGAGCCCGTTCCAATTATGCTCCGTCGCCTGGACGAGCTGCTCGACATCCTGTTGTTGACATGCATCTAAAATCGCTGCATGGTCGGCAATCGACTGGCGTCCGAGACGATCAAACTGAGCATATTCGAGCCGGCGGATCAACGGTGTCAACCGACGGATTGTCTCTCGTAGTTGATCGTTTTGACTGCGCTGCACGAAGACATCGTGAAAGGCATCGTCAAGTGCTAGTGCCGCCTCTGTATCCTGCTGATCAATTGCCGTCGTGAATTGTTGATGAATCGACTTTAGACTCGTTAGATCGTCATCCGTCAGCATTGGTCCTGCTAAACGCGCCGCTAACCCATGCAGTGTCGCAATGATTGGATAGGTTTGCTGTGCCTGTTCGGCATCGAGTTCCGTCACGATCGTCCGTGAACCCCGTTTTGCTAAAATCAATCCCTCCTCTTCGAGTCGTTTCAAGGCTTCGCGGACCGGTGTCCGACTGACACCGAACGCTTCCGCGAGTGCTTGATCGTTCACCTTTTCTCCTGGGGCAAGACGTAAGGTGATGATGTGGTGTTGCAAGCGTCGATACACTTCCTCACTTAAAGGAAGTCGTACAATGGCTAAATCATTTGTAGGTTTCATACAAGTAATATATTACATATCAATTCATCGCGAAAGCACCATCCTAAAATTCATTGGATTTATTTTACTCACTACCTTGCAATACAAAATAGCATAGCGTATCATTACCTTGTAATACCAAGTAGCGAAAGGAAGATGCGGATGTCATCGACGCAAATGTTAAAAGGAATTCTCGACGGTTGCTTACTCGCACTGATTGCGGAAGAAGAGATTTATGGCTATGAACTGGCGACGAAACTGAAAGCGTACGGATTCGCCGACATCAGTGAGGGAACGATCTATCCTCTATTGATTCGGATGCAAAAACTGGACTGGATCGAAGCAACCTCTCGCGTCTCCCCGTCCGGTCCAAAACGAAAGTATTATTCGATCACGACGAGCGGTGTTGAAGAACTCGCCGCTTTCAAACAAAGATGGCATCACCTTTCAACGAGTGTCGAAAGCATTTTAAAGGAGGACGAATGAGATGACCCTATCGACGGAATCAACACGATTTTTGGAAGACTTAAAGGTATACCTACTTGCTTCGGGTAAAAATGAATTGGCGACGAACGAGATTGTCAACGAACTCGAGGATCACCTGATCGAAGCGGAAGCAGACGGAAAATCCGTTCGCGCGATCACGGGTGATAGTCCCGCCGATTACATCCAATCGATTTCTAAAGAGATGGCATTTGATCCAAAAGAAGCGTTTTGGATCGTCTTGCAAGTTTTTCTCGGCGCATCCAGTTTTCTCTATCTTCAAAACCTCTTGAATGGTACAACGACGTTCAGTATCTTGCTCGTTGGCGGTTTCCTGTTGATTAGTGCCGTTTACCTGACCACCTTGGCGTTTCTCTTCCGTCAAGATGCTTTACGTGATGGAGCGCGCCCTCTTATCATGCGTTACGGCATTCATGGTAGTATTCATTTTCTGTTAATCATCGGACTATTGATCGTCAACGGACTTGTTGATTCACCAAAGATCACGTTATTCCCAAGCGTCGGCTGGATGATTGGTGCCCTATTGATTATCTGGATTCTTGTCACGGCATGGAAGACGAAGACATGGATTTTGCCGATTGCATTGCTCGTCTATTTTGTTCCCCAAATCATTCTCCGTTCTGTATTTGATTGGTCGGAATTGACCTCTGTACTCGTCGGATATGCTGTTGCTGCCATTACAATGACAGTCGCTTTTATTCGCGAATCTAAACAAGATCAGTCAAACGTCTCAAAGCACTGAAGCAACGATTTGGTTCTGATACTTAAAATGACCTCAGCGCTAAGATCATTTTTGTATATCATTGAGAAAAAATTGAGGATAGAATTAGAATAAAATATATTAAAAAAGAATAGGTGGTTGTAAACGATGAATCAATCTGTGAAAGATATTCAACATTCCATTAAGATCAACAATCCCATTGAACAGGTATGGGCGAATGTCTCGACGGCTCGCTCTTTATCTAAATGGTTTATGCCAAACGACCTTGTCGCACAAACAGGATGTGTGTTTCATATTCAATCTCCTTTTGGTCCATCTCCTTGCACGGTATTAAACGTACAACCAGAAAGAGAATTATCGTTTAGTTGGGATGAAGATGGATGGATCGTGACCTTCTCCCTAACTCCATTGAACGACCTTACCCTTTTCACTGTGACACACAGCGGATGGAAAAACGCTGATGACCTTGTGCCGAAAGCAAATCAGCCACAAGGTCGTGTCCGTAACTTTATGGACCAAGGTTGGGATGGGATGCTTCAGAAATTGAAAGCAACATTTTAAAGGAAGGCATGTACATTTTTTTACGACAAAATATAGACTGTGATTTTAAAATACATTCTCTTGTAATTTTTTTAGATCATTCAGAGATCAACAAAAATAAAGAGAGTGTCGTTATGTTCAATCGATTTAGTAAAGAACAACAACAAATTATCCAGTCTATTCAAGATTTTTTCTTAGAAGTGCCATCTGACTTCGCCGCAGAACGTGTTTTTGATTTCATCAAAGAGTCAGTTGCTATTCACTTTTATAATATTGGAATTCAAGACGCTCATGCGGCTGTGTTAAGTCATTCGCGTCACTCGACGATGAATTGTTAACGCTCAAGCGTCCCGTATCTCCATAATATATTTTTTAGCAGAGATCTTTTGTCATCCTCTACAAAAAAGTATGCGCCGGCGCATACTTTTTTGCTCTTTAGCATTCACTTTCAACTATGTTTCATTAAAATGTATCTCATTATTTTTTTATCGAACCATCCATTGTTCATTTTATAGGATGACGGATCATTTCAGTCGAATGTATTGAATCATTTTGTAAATAAAGTATAAAACGACTATAAAAATAAAGACGTTTCCTAGCATACTTATGGCTGCAACCTGATTCATTTTTTCCCACTCTCCTTCTTATTTAGATAAGGACTTTATTTGAATTGAACCGAATTTTAACATACTTCCTTTTCCATACGTAACCCTTGATTTTACATTTTTATGATTCATAAGTAATTTTCATTTTTTTGGTGTTAGCTTCCCGACTTCAAAGTGGTAGCTGTCTTATCGCCGAATAAATTCTTAAAGAAATAGGTCAAAATTACATATTGAATTAGATTCACAACTCAAACATATCTAATAAGATAAGGAAAACCACAAAAAGTATGCGCGATGCATACTTTTTTCTTTGGATTTTGATTCAATTCATTACGAAGTACTTTTTAATCTCTCCATAGAACGAATAAATCAATTATACTAAACGTAATTATTTGTATGGAATGACGGTTCACACTATAGTCGTGCTTAATACAAAGGAGAATTTTTTGAAACTCGAACGATTACTGACTATCATATTTAAGTTACTGCATCGCTCTACGATCTCGGCCGCTCAATTAGCTAGTGAATTAAATGTCTCTCAGAGAACGATTTATCGAGATATCGAAACCATTAGTGCAGCTGGAATTCCCGTTACTTCTTATCATGGAACTAATGGAGGTTTCGGTATTATTGAGAATTATAAATGGGATAAGACCTTTTTAAATGCGTCTTCTATGGTCGATGTTCTATCTTTAATGAAAAGTTTATCAGCGCAATTACATGATCAAGATTTAAAAAATACGCTAGAACGGCTATCGATTCTTACGACAGAAGAACAAAATAACCATTTACACATTGATTTAGCTGATCAATCCATTGAGCCTACTTTCTTAATTGATCTTCAAAAGAGTATCAAAGAATCAAAAAGAGTTCTGTTTCAATACATCAGTGCTCAAAAGGAACAGACCATTCGAGAAGTAGATCCTATTTTTCTACGATATAAATTTCGTACATGGTACCTTTATGCTTATTGTTATTTAAGAAATGATTACCGCGAATTCAAAGTGTCACATATGCTCAACCTTCAAAGACTTTCAACATCTATTCAGGATAACCATCCCATTCCTGGAGACAGAGCTGTCGTGAAACCCGCACGAGAAAGTATCACGTTAAGAGTTCATCCTGAATCCATTCATGTAGTCTTAAACCATTTTCAGCATCAATCGATGGTTTTTGAAGAAGATGGTAGTGTGACGATGACTTTATTGTTACCTTCACCTTTACATGCGGAATGGTTAATCAACATTTTATTAAGCTTCAGATCAGGTGTAGTTGTTATTCATCCCTTGTACTTACAAGACATATTAAGAAACGAAGCCAAAAAAATAGTTAATCTATATGAGGATATATGACACTCAGATGTCATATATCCTTTTTTATAATGAACGTAGTTAGACAGTTCTTACTACAATTAAAGGAGCGATTTGGATGAATGCCGGAAAAACGATGTATGAATATCACAACTGGGCGATGCAGTTGATGTTAGATCATATGGATGCATTACCTGAAAATCTATTAAATAAAGAGGTGAAAAGCTCTTATCCGACAATCGCTAAAACACTTAGTCATATTCTTGCAGTTGATACTATGTGGATTCATGTTTTAGAAAAAGTAGAATTTCAACAAGCGCTACAAGATGCGATGAGTCAATTACCATTAACTGATGCATATACAATTGAAGAATTCAAAACAGCATTCAAAAATATAGCATCAAAGTATCAACTATTTTTAAATCAGAACTCAAATCTTACTATGACGATACATGTGGATAATCCTTGGTCTGGTCCACGGGAAACGACTTTTGAAGAAATTCTTTTACATGTAGCCAATCACGGTACGTATCACCTGGGGAACATTACTACCATGTTAAGGCAGCAAAATGAATCCTCATTGATGATGGATTATTCTCTTTTTTGGTATGAAGATATGAAAGTTAAGCCATAACAGAATGTATTCGTTTTTATGTCTATTCAGAAATCACTATATAAAATAAAAAGGCGTGCACCGGTGCACGCCTTTTTATTTTATCTATTTATCAATTCCCTTGTATTGCTTCATACCGCTCACGCGTCCAGTTGTAGACATGGCTCGTCACGGTCCGTCCGTCAATTCGCTCTAATACGAATGGTCGATCAAGGACATGCGTAAAACCGAGTTTCTCAACGACACGGCGTGACTGGTCATTAAAATCAAAGTGACCACACCAAACGACATCGATCGGCAGTTCCCGGAAGATGAAATCAATCATTGCTTCAACGATTTCCGGCATCCGCCCTTCTCCCCAGTAGTTAGGCGCGAGGATATAGCCGATCTCGACTTGACGGTCATGGGTGATTGAATCGTCCGGCCGACGATTAAAGTGAAATCCGAAGCTCCCAATCACTTCACCCGTTTCCTTATCGGTCACGGCATACTCGCCGGGCGACGCTTGAAAGATCCCGATCACTTCCTGGCTTTCGTCAAGCGACGCGTGCGGTGCCCAGCCTGCCTTCGGCCCGACATTTGGATTTTTTGCGTAAGCGTAAAGTGCTGCTGCATCGTCTTCTTGCCAACGACGCAACACGTGCCGTGTTGTTTCTAGTGTATCTGGTAAATTCATGTCGATTCCCCCTTATTAAGATACGTTTCGCTGTCGTTCGACCGATTCCTTCACGAAAAGACTTGTATAGACTAAACCAAAGCCCGTCAAAAGAATCAATCCGAGGTAAACACTCATCATCGACGGGATTAAAAATGTCCCAACTAAAATCGTCGACCGAGAAAGCAAATCAGCTCCTGCGAATGACGTTCCGGCGAAGGCCGAGTACGCCCCGCGTTGATCGGCTGGCATCATGTTCGCTTTTTGAGTGTTCAAGACCGGGGAGTAGAGCAACTCGCCGATCGTTGCGATGAAGATAAAAAGCATCAGTGCCGTCATACTGTTAGCACTCGTCACGACAACGTAACCGATCGTGTACAGCATCAGACCTGCAGCGAGCGTCCGGTGCGGAGACAGACGCTTCGCAAGCCGCTGGACGATGAACGTCAACGTGACGACGAGCAACGTATTTTCGATGTTGATGATACTCATCATCCGAATCCCGTTGATCGACCACCCGGCAAACGATATCGGTTCAAACGAATCAGCGAGGCGGACAGCGACGTAACTCCCCATCGAAAACTCAGCCGCTAAGATACACATCGAACCAAAGACGACCTTGACGAACGGACGGTCCCGCCAAGCGAGTTGATAGCTTGTAAAGATATCCGTGATGACACCACGTAGTTTCTGACGATGCCACGTCTGTGGTGTGTCGTCGAGAAACAGGTAGTACGCAATCGGTAAAACGGACGACGTAAAGCTCAAGATCCAAAACAACAGCAATTGATTACTGACGTAGAGCCAACCTCCGAGCGCCGTTCCGATGGCGATCGAGAGATTGATCAACCAGTAGTCGAGCGCGTAGACCGCTTGGCGGTTCTCCTTCGTCGTCGCATCGATGATAATCGCCCCCATTGCCGGACGACCAAGATTACTCGTCACCGAGAAGACGGCGTAAATGACCATGAACAGCAGCATCCAGTCGAGCGTCAACGAGATCGCCATCGTGATGAACGTCAACGCCGTGAGCGCAGATGTCGTGACGAGTAGGCGTTTACGAGAGAAGCGGTCGGCGAGATATCCGCCGAGTAGATTGGTGATGAAGCTGACGAAGACCATCGCGATCAAAAACGCACCGGCGATGACTTCGTTGAATGCCTTGACGAACAAGAGAGCCATGAACGGCATGATCGAAAACGAGACAGCGCGGTTGAAAAACGATGTGATGAGACGTACTTTAATTGGTTTCGGTATTTCTTTCCATTTCATATTGTCACCTTCCATTCTCTACCTGTATCATAAACAAGACAATACATAAGAAAAATGGACGTCATATAAAAAAGATGTCCCCTTTTAAGGAGGATGAACATGATGGATGCTTATCTTTTTATGTTATGGAAGACTTGCCGAAATGGACATTATCCGATCACGACACTCGCGGAAGCGATCCATTTAAGTCCTAAACAAACAAAACGATATCTCAATAAATGGCAGGAAGAAGGCTGGATGAATTACACGAGTGGTCGCGGACGGGGCAACTTAAGTGAACTCGTCTGGTTACGCCACGTCGAACGGGAGTATGCGAAACGGATGCTCGAGCGGATCGACCGTGATTCGATCGAATCAGTGACGGAAGAACTGTCGTGGGACTGGTCACCGGCACAAGCAGGACGCTTCATGCGCCAACTCGAGCGAAAGTTTGGCTATACGCAAACGACATCGGACGCCTTGCTGATTCCTCGGAAACGTAACTTCTTGACGACACACCCGTTAGAAGCAGCTGACATTCATAGTGCTCACCTCGTCCAAAACGTCTTCAACCGTTTGTTTACGATTGACGTCGACGGCAACATCCAAGGCGAACTGGCACATCACTATGCCTGGAATGGTCCGATGCTCAGTCTCTTCTTACGTAAGGACGTCCGCTTTCATGATGGTTCCCTCCTGACGAGTAAGGAAGTGACGAAGAGTCTCCGTGCTCTGATCAACTATCCGGCTTATGCCTCTTCTTATCGGCACGTCAAACAGATCGTCTCAAACGGTCCGTACCGGGTCGATCTCACACTCGATCAGCGCAGGAGTTCGATTTTGCCGCAGCTCGCCTCGATACATACGAGCATCATCAAAGATGGCATTGGAACGGGACCATTTCAACTCACGCAACATGACGATAAGAAAACCGTTCTGACGGCATTTCCGAATTACTTTGGCATCCGCGCCCTGCTCGACCGAATTGAGTTCATCCAGATGCCGGAGCAATATGACCCGGTCTACCGGACATCAGCATCTGACTCCAGTCCGATTGATACGATTGCGACGCAGTCCGGATTTGGTCTCGTCTTTCTCCATCCACGCGCCGGTGGTCCGTTTGAATCAAAAGCAGCGCGACATTATATCCATCGGCTCATCAAGGAAGTCCGTGATGGCATTCATGACTTCCATGAACGGACACAACCGAACGACTCTGGTTTTCTTGAGTCCTATAGTCCATCGTATACCGTCCCGGACGGTCCTGCTGTTTTGTTCACGCAACCAATTCGGATCAAGTTGACTGATTTTACGGACAAAGTAACACGTTGGCTCTGTCAGCGATTTGATCAGGACGGGATTCCGTATGAGTTCGTCGAAGTCGGATTCGAAGAGAGTATTACGGATTTTCATGTCTACGATACGATCGATCTCGCCATTCATGCCGAAGTGTTCGAGCGGAATGTCCAGTACGCCTTCTATCAGTTCATGACGAATACTTTTTCACCACCGATCCGGCTATTTCAGCAGATGCCCGAGATGCTGACATGGATTGAACAATACGATGCAACCCCGTTCGAAGACTGGCTTCCGATTCATCAAGCAATCGAACGCTACTTGATTAACGAATCGTATTTCATCCCGTTCTATCACGATACACGACTAATTCCGTATCCGATCGAGCTGCAAAATATCACGATCGACTCGTTCGGTTATTTTGATTTCTCAAAGCTCTGGATATCCAATCAATCGTGACGAATCCTTGTCGATATTTTGACTTGCTTGTGACAAAACGCACGAAGTTCTTTAATCTAGTATTTTAAATGTTGCATTAATGACGAGGCTACGAAATACTAAGACTGTGTTCATTACTTAGTGAAAAGGAAGTGGTCTTATGTTATCAACCTCTACCATTCAAATCGTTCAATCAACCGTCCCGGTCCTTGCATCGCATGGCGCCGCAATTACGAAAGTCTTTTATCAACGTTTATTTCAAGCTCATCCAGAACTCAAACATGTCTTCAATCAATCGAATCAACGGAGTGACCGACAATCGCAAGCACTCGCTACAGCCGTTTATGCCGCTGCTGCTCACATCGATCGACTCGAGACGTTAAAACCAGTCTTATTACCAGTGCTGCATAAACACCGGAGTCTTCAAATCAAGCCGGAGATGTATCCACTCGTCGGTCAAGAATTACTCGGAGCGATGCAAGACGTCTTAGGGGAAGCCGCAACGCCTGCAATCCTGCAAGCGTGGGGTGAAGCGTACGGGGAGATTGCCGATTTGTTCATCACACTCGAAGCCGAACTATACACGCAGGACGAACAGGCGAAAGACTTTTCCGGTTATCAGTCCGTCAAGATTTCGGATATCCAGGAACAAGCAGACGGCATCCGCTCGCTGACTTTCAAAACGGACAGTCCGCTCCCTGATTATCGAGCAGGGCAATACATCACGGTACGGATTCAGGATAGCGACGGCTTATGGCACAATCGTCAATACAGTCTGACGTCAGCATCAAACACGACGACTTATACGATTGGTGTCAAACGAGAAGGCATCGTCTCGAACTACTTACATGCAGCTCGAATCGGTGATACGGTGTTAATCAGTGCGCCAGCTGGGGCCTTCACGCTTGATGCATCAGGTGAACCCGTCGTTCTAATTGCTGGTGGAATCGGCATCACACCGATGCTTGCAATGGCAGACGAAGCGTTAGCTGCTGGTCGCCACGTGACGTTACATCACGCCGTCCAAGATGAACGCAATCGTCCGTTTACAGAACAACTCGCCCTGCTTGAGCAGCGTGGCGCTCGCGTCATTCGTTACGCAGAGCACCAGGCGACGGATCAAGCGGGACGTCTACCGAAAGACGTCATCGCAAGCATCACGGATCCGACATATGTCTGTGGTCCGGAAGCAATGATTCAATACGTCATTAAACACTTCACGGCGTCTTCGGACAAACTACATTACGAAATCTTTGGACCGGCACTCGCTTTTGCAACGGAAACGCCAGTCACGCAGTAAAAAACATCCCGCTCTCTTTGATACACGTCAAGGAGAGCGGGATGTTTGATTAGAGTGGCAATCGTTCTGACAACGGACGGACCAAAACGACATCTGTCGCCATCCGGTTATCTCGGCGCGGTTCATCGACTGGTTCAATCGTCCAGTTTTTCGCGTGGAGTGTATTTAAGGCATGCGCTAAATCGTACATCGAATAACGATCGTTTCCGTTCAACTGATAGAGCCCCGCTTCGCGTTCAAGTAAAATCGTAACGAGCGCTTCTGCTGTATCTTCAAGCAACGAACTCGACGGATACCAGTTTCGACTTGCTTGAATGACACCGTGTTGCTTCATCTCGTTCGTAAAGAAGTCGACCATGTTGTTCGAACCTGCCTCCGTCCCGATCTGCCAGCCGATTCGGACGATTTTTGCTTGAGGATCAATTGCTTGAATCGCTTGCTCGCAAGCAATCTTATAGGCACCATACTCATCGGTCGCATCCGGTACAGCGTCCTTGTCAATCGGTGCCGGCACGTCGTCCGAAAAGACAGACACCGTACTCGTGAAGAAGAACGGAATCTTATATTCTTGGCACAAGCGAACGAGCGCTTCCGTCCAACTGACGGACCCCATCCCAATATGTAGGAAATAATCCGGTCGTTCCGTTTCTAAAAACGTCCGCATCTGAGACTCGTCAGTCGTCGAGACTTTCGTCCGATCCCACGCGACTGTCTCGATGTCGTGCTTTGCTAAGACGTCCGCAACGACGGGTGCTACCGTTCCGTTCATGCCTGTAATGATTGCTTTCATTGTGATTCATCCCCCTTAGTTTCGATCGAAAAAATCATAAAACCACTTGCTACTTCAGTTTACACGCGAATCGCTGAATTAACGAATCTGAGGTTATTCTTCTACGACCAGTCATGACTCAAATGAAAAAAGCGCCTGCTATCCGATCTAATCTCGGTAAGCAGGCGCACTGTTTAGTTCATGATTACTCCGAAATGCCTTCCGTTGCCATTCGGCGCCACAGTACATTCAAGAAGACCGTCATCCCACTGATCGGAATCAAAAACAATAATGCCGTGATCCATAAACTCTCCATCGACTCCACTCCTCATCGTTCATTTCTATCTCTAGTGTACATAAGCGCGAAACCGCTTACCTCCACCTCAAGGCGGATATTTCATCCGACCTTGTCCTGTCGTGCCTCGGTAAAGGAAACGTTACGATGAATGAGTAACCAGATAGCTGTCAACACGAGACCACTTAAGGAAAACAGTAGGAAAACAAACGAGATGTTAAAGAGCGACGTCAAGTACGATGATAATCCGTAACAGAGTGCAGAACACGCCGTTGATGCTGCGACCATCGCTGTTCGAACCCGTCCGAGCAAGTGCGCAGGCGTCGAGCGTTGTAACAAGGTCGCAAACGGAATCCCGAACAATGTCAGCGCCATGCCGAGTAAAACGAATCCGCCAATCGCAAGGGGCACGGACGACATATAAGCAACGATTGCAATCGCGAGTCCTTGCAGCACGACTGCGATCCGAAACAGCTTATCCTGTCTGATCGAGACGACCCACTTCCCGTAAAGGAGCGACATCGTGATCCCCCCGATCACCGTCGCTAGCTCAAGTGCGGAAAATGTTTGGGCATTCCCCGATAAGACGTTCTTGGCATATGGCGCAAGTAAGGTATTCATCGGTGTGATCATCCAGTTCGCAAGGATCGCACAACCAAGGATCCATTTTAAGCGACCGTCACGCGCGACGTAATGAATCCCTTCGAGTAACGCTTCGCGGTACGATCCGACACGCGCTCCTTCTGCGACCTGTCCCGTCATGTGTCGGACGAGCAACCAGGCAACGAGATGCAGTCCCAGATCGAGCCACAAGATACTCGCAATCGAGAAGTGGGCAACCATCATCCCACCAAGTAAGAATCCGCTTAACGTCCCGATCCGTTCGATTGTTGCGAGATAGGCATTCGCTTGCGGCAATTGGTCATCTTCGACTAGATCAACGACCCACGTGAAGACAGCATTTCCACCAACGATTTGCAGGATCGTCTGAACGACGAGCAAGCAAAGTAACCACGGTAAGACGACGTCTGTCAGACCGATTCCCACTAACGTAATACCAAGCGCTAGCAAGCGAATGAGTAAGGACGTTTGATACAACGATGCGCTGACGAAACGGTCAATCCACGGTCCAACGAACGTTGAGACGAGAAAACGAATCAAAAACACACCTGTTGCAAGCAAGGCGACACCTGAAGCACTAATCTGTTCCGCGCTCAACCAGTAAATCGCAATATAAACAAAACTCGTCCCGACAGTCGATAACAAATCGGAGACATACATAAAACGAAACGCACGTGACATGATGCTTTATTCCTTTCCTAAAACGACTTCTTGTTCATCTTACAATTTTTCTCAATTGCTGCCCATTCTTTTTTCGTCATCACATCGTCATCGTCTGTTAAGGCATTCTTACCCATCTGTAACAGAGCCGACATGTTCATTCGCTATACTAAAACGCATAGGGAGGTGAAGATCCATGAAAACGCAAACGCGTTATGACTATGAAACCGAACAGGAACAGGTCGACGTCCCGTCTGAGGCACGTCTAGGCTACTACTTTCTTTTGATTGTCCTGCCGCTTGGTCTCGCGCATCTTGTCCAGTCGCTTGCTCCTTCGCCGGATCAACACCACTCGTCCGTATTGACGGGTTTGACGTTCTTATCCATCGTCTTTTTCATGTACTTAGGTAACCGAGCTGCTGGAAATGCCAAAACGACCTTTTTCGGATACTCGATGTTCTTGAGTATCAGTCTGTTCGCGACGCTGTTTCTACCAACGGTGCCGATCATTTGAGCATAAGCAAACGAGCACATGTCTGACTAGGACGTGTGCTCGTTTTTTAATGCGTATGCGATTCGTGTTTGCCGTCACAATACAACGTATTGCCATGTGCATGTTGATCCGTCTCGACCTGGATGGTCGCGTGGTTAATACCGACATGTTTTAAGTCGTGATCAATCTGTTCGCGAATCGACTCCGACTCCCGGACGGTCATGTTCTCCTTGACGACGACGTGACACGATAACGCGTTATACCCACTCGTGATCGACCAGATGTGTAGATCATGTAGTCCGAGAACGGCTTCGTTCGTCTGAATCGTCGAAACGACCTCATCAATGTCGACATCACTCGGCGTTCCTTCCATCAAGACGTGAACGGATGCCTTCGTCACGTAATAACCGCTCCGTAAGACGAGGATCGCTACGATGATACTCGCAAGTGGATCCGCCCATCCCCAACCGAAGAATAGGATCAGCAAGGCGGCTACAATCGCACCGACCGATCCGAGCATGTCGCTTAAGACGTGCAGATACGCACCGCGCATGTTGAGGTTATGTTCGTGCCCACCGCCGCGTGTCATGATCCAGGCAACTAAAATGTTGACGAGCAACCCGAGGACACTAATGATCAGCATCCCCGTCGTTGCGACAGCGGGTGGATCGATGAAGCGTTGAATGGCTTCAATGAAAATATAGAGAGCGATGACTATCAGCGTCACGCCATTTAGGATTGCGGCTAAGATTTCAAAGCGTTTTGAACCGAACGTCTTGTTCGCATCCGGTGCTTGACTCGAGAACTGGAAGGCTAACAGGGCAATCGCAAGTGAAATCGAATCACTTAACATGTGCCCGGCGTCTGATAACAATGCCAAACTGTTCGTCCAAATCCCGCCGATGACCTCGACGATCATGAACACAGTAATGATCAGGAACGACAGGCCGAGTACCTTTTTATTGTCCGTATGATGATGGTGATGATGATGATCATGTGCCATGACATTGCCCCCTTTTACCTTTCATTCAAACGTCTATTTGAATTATAACGTGCCACTGTTCTTTGGTCAACGGGCTCATCCTTTATATCCCACAAGCGCTACCGTATGAAACGAACGAATGACTGGTCCACGTTTCAAAATGACTGATTCGAATCCCATTTTGTTTGCAAGCGGGATGAATTCCCGTTCGATCCGCTCATGTAGTTCTTCCCCCTCTTCCCCTGCTTTTCCATCACAGTATGTTAAAACGAATCGTCCGCCTGGTCGTAAGGCTCGATACATTTCTTGAAGCGTTCGATCGACGGATTCCCAAAAATAGATCGTACGAATACTATAAATACCTTCGACCGTCTCATGCACTAACTTCAAGTGAATCAGATTGGCTCGCTGAATCGTCGCTCGGTTTGTTTGAATGGCTTGTCGATTAGGAAGCGTCGCAGAACGAACCATTGTCTTCGAAGAGATCAAGTCCCGTAACATGCGTTGCATCCGTTTGCGAAAGGAGAATGATTGAAAAGTAAATTTCCGATATCCCTTATCACTGAAATCCCACACTATGAAATCAGAGAAACATGTAATACTATACATAGACGTTTTTTTATGGAGGGAGTCAGCAAATGAACCGTTTGAAACAGTTACAGATTGTCTTGTTAGTGTTAATAACGATTTGTGCTTTTTTCTTCTGGGCAGGACATGGATTTGAAGTAAGTTCTCATCAGATCAGCGGAAACGGCAATCCAGGAATTTTATTTGCTTACATCATCGTTTTCCTGTTTCCACTTATCGTATTAGGAATCATCGTTCTTTTTTATTTGATTGACGCTCGTTCCCTCTCTTTGATGACTACGATCATTTTAGCCGCTATCTATACTTACATCGGTTATTTTCATCAGCGGGAAAGCTACGTTACATATCAGCATCTCAAAAGACAACATATGATTGATGCCGGATTAGCTTTAGATTACATCGATGATGTTTTAGTCGGATTCTCCATTTATCTAAACTCACAATTTTTTAATCTGAACACATTTCTGATATATATCTGTTTGGTATTAATGACCGCGTCCGCTTTGTATCTTCTTCTTTCTACCATGATTCGTTTGATACAAATAATTCGATTTCGTTAAATGACGCAGACGAGCGACCTTTTTCAAACGACTTTTCTATCTATACCATCAAATTGACGGGAAGTGATCGCATGAAAAAAGAAGTACGTCCACTAGTCTATACCCTTGTCGTTCTCGTCATGCTAATTGCCGCCTATCCAACATATCGATTAGGATCTAAGGTGATTACGGAAATCAAGATTGAACGTTTGTTGGCTGAAACAGGATACGATCAGGATATCTCTAAAAAAGAAACGGTCTATGATTCAAAAACTGGAAGATATGAGATGAAAATCACATACACGAATGAACTGGATCATACATACTACTATGAAATCATTGAGGGGCATGTACTGACGACCGTATACGACCAGCATAATGTTGAAGTGACTGTCCCTGGTCAACATGAATTAAAG
Organism: Exiguobacterium sp. PHA03; assembly: GCF_041945985.1. NCBI lineage: Bacteria > Bacillati > Bacillota > Bacilli > Caryophanales > Exiguobacterium > Exiguobacterium sp. PHA03. The sequence continues at coordinate 780,650 of NZ_JAUTYQ010000001.1, read as the reverse complement.
TAACTTGTCTTTTCAAATCAAAAACGAGTCCTCTCCACGAATTTCGTGAATGGACTCGTTTTTGGTAACTTAACATTCTTCTTTCATGTTCAATGATTCTGCCGAGCGGATCGTAATCTGTTTTGCAGCATCATCGATGGATATGACACAACCCCACGTCGGCTTTAATTGCAGTGTGCCTTTTTGATCCAACCACAAGACTGCAGTTAGTTCGATGAAGTTTCCCATGACTACCATTTTTCTCGCCTTCTCATCAATGACGGCATATAGTTCATCATCCAAGCTGATTTTCCAGTCAAAGAATTCATTCTCATTCATCCTTTATCTCTCCCAATCCTTCATACACTCTCAAGATCATTCCGCTGTAGTAAACGCAATCTTCCATTTCTTCCGCGCAATCAATACAACGATTAGCGAAATCAACAGAGATATTTTAAGCGTTGTATCATCGATAAGGCGTACTCCGTAATGAAGTGAAAAAAGTACCGTTAGTAGAGCAACGACGCTTCCTAAAAAGATCATGTTTTTCATTCTATCACCTCGTTTCTTCAATGGATTTAACGTGTTGTCAATCCTTTGAAATATACCGTCCTTCTTGTTTGTTCATAATCTGTACGCCGTCTTTATATCCCGTGACGTCAATGTGATTCGATCCCGATTGATAAATCTCATATTCATTATTCGGTTCATCTTCGAACACGACGCGTGCGAAGAATTCACCTGTGCTCGTATCATAGCGAATTTCTTTGTTCTTCACGTGTGTCATATAATTCTGTCGCGTCAGATAGTGATTGATTGACTGAGTGACCTCTTGTTTTTCATCATAGTACAACGACTTATAGGCTGAAGCACCGATGATGCCGACTCCTAGAATCATCAATAACGTAATCGATATAAAGGTTCGTTTCATTTCATCACTCCTGAGTATCGTTTCTGTGTCATTCTTCGTATTAGACATTCTCCTTGTTTTTAAAATGTCGATATGTTTAAACTAATAGAAGAACACAAGAAAAGGAAGTTATTTATGATAAAAAATCCATAAAATACTTTTTATTGTTATTTATGGTGATTGTTCTTACTTTGAACTTCTTAAATGGTCAAGTGATTGATAATGAGCGATTAACATTAGCCGTGAACATTGCAATAGTTCTAATGGCGTTATTCTTTATAGGCTTAAGGTTCTCAAAACGAAAACGTAAATAGAATGCTTACGCCTCAAAAAACGTATGTAATCGTGGGACAATTTATGATTTTCGGCGCTCTAATAAATCTTTTGATTATCGGCGCAGTCGTCTATGTCGTATGGAAGCTTGCGAAGAAACTCTTAAAAAAATAAGTAATTGATGTCTTTTTTGATGCATTCATGAAATTCGTATATATAATGTTTACATAAGTAAGGTCCCTTTCTCAATTGAGAAAGGGACCTTACTTAGTTTTTATCCTGCGTAATTGAACAATGGACCACGCAATTCAAATTCATACGTTTCGCCGTCGACGATGCCGACAATTGCGTCACTTTCGATTAACTGATGCAGGAAGCCTGCCATTTCAGCCGCCGTATGATATTTCTTAACGTTCTTGCTGTAGTCGAACCCTACTTCCCCGCGCGAACGATCGGCGAACTCTGTCTCGGTCGCAGCTGGTGCGAGCACTTTCGCCCGGAGTTTTGCGCCGCCTTTTTGCAGTTCTTGCGCGAGTCCTTCCGTATAGGCACTGACATAGAACTTCGTCGCGCAGTACGTGACGGCGTTCGGTACAATCCGGTAGCCGCCAGCTGACGAGATATTGACGAGCGTCGTTCCTTCGACATCATGATGGTCGCGGACGAACAGACTCGACAAAATCGTCAGTGCCTCGATGTTCAAGCGGAGCATCTTCTCGATTTTTCCGAGATCGATGTCCTGGACGAGATCAAAATCACCAAATCCAGCATTATTGATCCATGTTTCAATTTCAAGTTCTTTTAAGCCTTCATAAAGATCATGAACGTTTTGGTTATCAGAAAGGTCGATCGACTTGAGGATGACATCACTGTCTGGTGAAATCTGTTTGACTTCATCTCGAAGTTTTTCGAGCTCTGACGTCCGGCGCGCGACGAGGACGAGTGACTTTCCTTTTCCTGCGAGTAGTTTTGCCGTCTCATACCCAATTCCTGAACTTGCTCCTGTAATGACCGTGTACTTCATCTAGCATATCCCCTTTTCGATTTGGTATAGTCAGAGTCTAATCCTTAGAGTGAACTCTAAGTCAAGCAGAAAGGTGAGATTCATGTATACGATTTCTGAAATCAGTCGACTGACGATGACGAGTGCCCATACGATTCGCTATTATGAGAAAGAAGGATTACTCTTTCCGAAGCGCCAGAATGGCCAACGACGTTATGACGACCAAGACGTGACGTGGCTTCGATTTGTCCTCCGCTTACGTGAAACGCATATGCCGATCGAGCAAATCCGTACGTATGTGTCACTGTTTCTTGCTCACGGCGAGCAGGATACGACCCGCGAACGCCTTGCGTTGCTTGAAGCACACCATGCAAACGTCTTAGCTCAACTGGCAGCATTACAAGAAACGGAGCGAATGATCGCAGAAAAAGTCGACACCTATCGTCGCCTCCATCCTACGATTCCCGCTCCTGATGTCATTCAATCCTCTGAGAACGCCTCCGTCAATTGACGAAAGACGCTTTCGCGTTCGTCAGTCGTCAATGCAAGAAAACTATCGCCGATATTGATTTCCGTTGCGCAGCCTTTTTCTTTCTTGACAAGATAGCCGGCGATACCAACTTTTCCGTGCAACTGGATTTCAATCAATTTTTCCTCGACGACTGCTTTATCTGCCTCAAAGTAAAGATGAAACATGTTTGAGACCGGCTCAAGGGGACGAGTCGAGATGCCTGGTATCGCATTCAAGCTGCTCGCTAGTGCTTTTGCGGCTACATAGTACTCCGCCATCCGGTCTTTTCGTTGTTCATAATAATGATCCGCGGATAGAATATACGGATAGAGACTAATCAAATCACCGCCATAGCGACGTTTCCAGATGCGAGCCTCGCGACAAAATGCTTCCGGTCCGGCTAAGATCGCTCCTGCGACGCCGCCAAGACCTTTATAAAAAGAGATATAGACACTGTCAAATAACTCTGCGATTTCTTTTGCCGATGCCTCATAGTACGGTAAGATTTCAAGTAGGCGAGCCCCATCCAAGTGCAGACGAATTCCTTGTTCCCGTGCATATGCACAAATGATTTCAAGTTCCTCACGCGACGGAAGCAGTCCGCCGAGTTCGCGTTGTGGCAGTTCGAGTAACAGGCAGCTGACGTCCGGCAAGGCTTTGACGTCGTCTATCGTCATTAAGCGATCGACTTCTCCGACTAGTACTGGTTTAATCCCGTGTAATTCCTTCAACCCATCCTGCTCATGAATCTCGAGGTGACAAAGGGGATGGTAGGCAACCTTACGATTATTCCGTTCATCAGACCAGATCCGTAACGCAATTTGTTGCGCCATCGTACCGCTCGGAAAAAAGATCGCATCGTCGTGCCCGAGTAAGTCTGCTATCTTACGTTCAAACGTTTTAATCAATTCGCCGTTTCCATACATATCGCTTGGTTGATCGGCAGAAACGGTTTGCAACGCTTCTTGTAATACTCCGATGGTTCGACTTCCGTGTCCATCCAATCGTTTTGTCGTTTTTTGGTAACTCAATCGTAAATCCATACTATTCATTCCTTTCTAAATCAATGACTATTTTTTGAAAAAATCAAAATATTCCATCTCCACTTTTGCTATACTGTGTAGCGAACGTCTGTTAAACGTACTCGTCAAAGGAGGTGTCCCTATCGTGCAAACGCTCCGCACTCGCCTGTTGCTTCTTATTCCAATCGTCTGTCTTCTACTGCTTGCCATCCAACAATTCGTCCCGTCATTCTACACGTCACTACTTGGACGAATCGATCCAGCAACAAATACATACTGCATTGATCGCTGTGGTCCGAAAGCATCGATGTTTAGTGCAGTCGAGGAAGGAACCTCATACGGCGGAGACGGAAGTACTGTCACGATTAGTGAAGCCGATCCACCTACGCCTTGGTTCCGGACCGGTTTTGACTCTTCGGTGACGACACCTCCTTATCTTCTCATCTTATGTCTCGTTCTCCTGTTTTGTAGCTGGTTTTTATGGCACTATCTCCAGTGGTTGCGTCGTCCGCGACTTGATGCATCGGGTCATGTACTTCCACCACGCTTCCCGATTTTCGTTTATGAGACAAAAGACCTACCTGCTGACTCGATTCGAAAACAACTCGTTCGTTTTAATGAGCAACTTCCGTTTTCATTACAGCGCAGGACACATGAGACCGTGACGGAATGGTTCGAGCGAATCGCTTTTCCGTCACCTGTTGATCCGCTTTATTTTGAAGTGCGGTACGGAAAGGTACCCGTCATCTCCACTCATCAACTGACCTTCTTCGTCCAAGCTATGGAACAATATTTAAAGAAATGCCATGTCCAGTCTTCGATATCTTGAATTTTTCTCTCCTTCCGCCCTGCTCATTGAAGCTTGGCGTTTTTTTGGCGGAGTTTAAGAGGATTTCTTGAAAATAGATTTTGGATGATTTCAAAATTCGGATTGACTTTTTTTCAAAATCAGACGATTATTTGCCAGAAAAATGGGTAATATAGACTATAGTAGAGAAAGAGCTGATTTATCAGGAGAGTGAGGTGAGAAAAGTTGATTAGTGCACAAGAAGCCTATTACATTAAGAAGGAATTGAATGAAAAATTCGAGGATCCACGGATTTCCTGTGATTTTTCAATCTTTTCGCTTGAACCGTTCCAACTTCTCTTGCACGTACAGGAAGATGTTGATGAGCTCAGTACTGAATTACGATATGGCTTAAGCCGTAAGATTCGTTCCCAGCTCACACAACTTAATGCGCGTGTCGGTGGTGAACCTGTCAGGACGGTTTATGTCATATCGGCGCCTCTCATTTCCGATCGATCGTATTGCGTCATCTTACAATGAAAAATCCCCCGTGTGAGAAGCAAACACTCACGCGGGGGATTTTATCGTATTCACCCTGCCAAGTCCCCAATCTGATTCCGTCCGTTCTCTTTCGCTCGATACAGTGCTTGATCGGCTTGGTCGATGATTTCCTTCTCTGTCGTCTGTGCTTCGGGTACAAGTGACGTCAAGCCAAGACTGACGCTGACCCGGCAAAGGGGTTCGTACTGCTCGTGTGTGATGTTCAAATCAAGAATGTCCTGTCGAATCCGTTCTGCGATATGACGGGTTTCTTCTATGCCACGCGTCAGTAAAACCGTGAACTCCTCTCCTCCGTATCGTGCGACTTGTCCATGCCGAGCCTGCCGTTTTAAGACGCGAGCCACTTCCTTCAAACATTCATCCCCTTTTAAGTGACCATACGTGTCATTGTAGGACTTGAAGGCATCGACATCAATCAGTATTAAGGAGAGCGGTGTCTGCTCTTGTTTGGCTTCTTCGAGAAGCTTCTCCAATCGTTCATCGAACGCTCGCCGATTCGGGATGCCGGTCAATGCATCATGCAAGGAACGATGAATCAAGACTTGTTTGCTTCGTTCCATTCGAAACGTCTGGATGAAGGCAATCAAAACAAGAACAGCGATGCTCGCGACGACAACGATAACCCATTTCGCAGCACTCGATGCTTGCTCGGAGCGTTGTGTTGCTTCCGCAATGATTCGGTTGACGTCTGTTCGCAAACGGGCATCAATCGGTCGGAACGTTTCGATGAACTGCATTCCTTGATATCGTCTTGCCTCTGCTGAAGCTCTGTCACCGTCCTTGACGAGTTCAAATTGCGTGTCGTAAAACTGCGTCGCCGTCTCGATACGGGGAATTGCCTCCGTCCGAACGAGTTTTCGCATGATGGGATGGTTCGCATCGAGCCGGTTCAGCCGCGTGATCGTTTGATCCAGCTGATTAATCGTCCGTTCATACTGTGCTAGATCCGTTTTGTTCGGTGAAAGGATGTAACTCCGGACACTGAGTTCTAGATTCAACAACGCTGGAAACAGTTCTGCTGCTTCCGTCGAGATCGGAATAGCTTCTTTTAAGATACGGGCGTTTTCTCGTTCGATTTTTAGGAAAGCTTGATAGCTCCAAACACTTGTAAATAAAAGCGCACAGAGTGCCAAAAACAAATACCGTTGCAACGTTGACCATTTCACAAGAAGACCGACCTTTCTTTCTCTATCTACTTGACTAAAGTCAATTTCTTCTATCAGTATCTTGAAGTCAAACAATTAGTCATTTGTATGAAATAATGCCCGTTGCTGACACAATCCAAACGCTTCCCGACCGTTCAATCGGTTAAGGATGTGTTTTCCAGCTGTACTTGCGACTGACGTCGTCTTAATGCCCGCTCGGTCACGTCGTTATTCTTCCACCAAGCGACGAACAAACCGATTACCCCAACCAGACCGGTCACGAATCGTTCGACGTCATTCGATGACACCGGTAAAGCGGTAAATCCGAGCGTCGGTAAGAATAACTCTAGAAAGACATAGAGCGGTATCATGAGGCGGAGCCATGCTTGAAAACGAATCATGGCGACACCGGAAAGAGACGACGCCATGTTTGCGGTCCAACAATCCCGTCAACCGCAAGTCGAGATGTCTGCTGGAACGCTTGGATGGCTCGCGTCAAACGTATATCAAAGATTCCTGTCACCATCAGACCCAATCGCTTCTCAATCGCTCGGACGAGTTCCGGTGCTTGAATTCGTTCGCGTAGATAGTGTCCTGGTTTTGGCACGTGATGCCGCGCAAGACTGACATGATCGTACAATTCAAAATGTGGATAATCGGGAAAACGGGACCAATCGCCTCCCCAGTCCATTCCGCGCCGTTTCATTGCCGCAACGATTCGACGAAGTCGCGCGTCCGGTGGAGAAAGAAATAATGCACCATCTTGGTAAAGGAAGACGTCAATTGCAACACCAAAATTATGGTTTGATTGTCCACCACGGGCTTGCGTCACGATCGGTCCTTGGGTCGTCCGTCCTTTTGCGTATAACACGTTCTGTTCCGCGATGCTCCGAAAGCTTTGGGCTATACCGAGTTTGATCCCATGCGGATAAAGCTCTTGAATCACGTCACGGGCAATCCGGACGACCGACGGATGCATGCCGGGAACGGTTAGTTTTTGATTCGCGCGTCGCAGTAATTCTTCTAGTTGCATCAGGCTCCCTCCCTGGTCAATGTATGTAATAAAGCAGCAATCTCGTCATCGTCAGGAATGACTTGTCGTTCCTGTTGTTTTGCCTCGTATGCGCGTTGTGCTTCTTTTTCACGTTCTACCCAATTCGGTAATTGAAATAATGAATTATTCCTTCTCGAACGTTTGGTTACTTGTTTCGGACGTTCTGACTCGGATCCGGTTGCAAGACGCTTAACGACCTGTTCGATGTAACCGAAATGACGACTGTTCGCCCGTCCCGCTTCTTCAATTGCGTACTGGATTCGCTCGATTGGATGTTCGTTCGCAAGCAACAGCAACTCTTGTTCGATTCGTGGTGTCGCCTTTCCAAGATTCGACTCATACTGCTGCACCAGTTCCTTTTTTAAAGACGTCTTCTTCAAGACTTCTTCTTCGGAGTCAGCAGAAGTCTCGGGGGCAGTCGTCTCGTGACTCGCCGGGGATGGCGTATCGACATGGGGCAGGACACGATAAGCATTCGAGGTCTGTCCTCCGTGTTTCGTGAACCGTTCGACTTTCTCGATCCGACCACTTGCGATCAAGGACTGGATACACGACTTGACTGTCGATTTACTGCACGGAACAGCATCGGCAATCGTCTGATAGGACGGAAATGCTTGACCATCTTGACCACTGAAGCTTTCAAGGATCAGGTAGATCATTTTTTCATGGACGGACGCTAATGCCGTCCCGCTCCGTAAGAGCGTATGGGGAACCGGAAGATATGGAGCTTGCATGGTGATTCCTCCTTTCTAGGAAATATGACAGGAAGAAGTCGTGGATTGTTCGAAAAGAGTGAAGAAGATATTTTTGAAAGGAGTGACAGGATGAACGAACTATTCACCTATTATCTACAAGAACTTGATCGCTATGAGCCGGAGGCGTTGATTCATCATCTCGACCATGACACGTGGTCGATTAGTCAAATGTATGATCATTTGATCGTCGTCAGTCATGAGTATTTGGATGAAGTCGAGTCGTGCCAGTTCGCATGCGTGACCACGTCCGGGAAGTCACCGTTCGGTGAACAGTTATTTGCTGCTGGTGCATTTCCGACGACACCGATCCGGTTACCGGATGCGATGAACGCCCCACCGGATGAGACGGATCAGGTTGAACAAATACGGACACGTTGGTTGCAACTGATTGATCGTCACGTAACGCTCGCAACGATTGCTCAGGCGACACCCGTTGATCAAAAGACGCAACACGGTGGGATGGGCTGGTTGAACGCTGCCGAGTGGTATGCCCTCGTCTCGTACCATCTCGCGCATCACCGGCATCAAAAACGACGACTCGACGCTGCGCTAGCCAATTGAACATGAAAAAGCGCTCTCCGCATGCGAAGAGCGCTTCGATTCATTTTAAGACATCCCAATTCGAAAAGTGTCGTACCTCAAGATCGAGTTGTTGTTCCTCAATCCAGCGGAATGCTTCAAGTACGAGCGGTGACGCATTGTCGATTGAAACTTCACTCGCCTTGACCCAACGCGCACCGAGTGAGTCTTGTCCGACGAATTGCTCGGGAATGCCAAGCGTTCCACCGGTCTGTCGAACGAGATAAAAGACGGCGATATGATGGACTTCATCGAACTCCCGCCAGTCCCACGGGAGCTTGAAGTCAGCGACGCCGATCTGTCGTTCGAGCTCTACCTCAAGCCCTGTCTCTTCTGTGAACTCACGGCGCATCGCCGTAGCGAGTGTCTCCCCTTCTTCTAGGCTACCCCCTGGTAAATCATAGCGATTGATGTACGGTCCACCATTTTTATCGATTACGAGTAAAGCATCCTCTTTCATTAATAAGCCATAGACTCCAAATGCACGGTGACAACGAATCGTTTTCATTTATCATACCTCCCTTTACTTCTCTTTTACATTTTTTATTTTTTATCACAATGACACTTAAACATATTGATATCTAAAGAACGCGGTAATGCGGTTAACTTTATATTAATCGTTACAAAATCAGTCTAAAGGCTTACGTAATAGTTCGTATTTCATCATACACTTTACATATATCATTAAATGAAAAGTCATATGGAAAGAAGGATTGCTACCATGAATCCCCCAAAGTTAAGTGTTTTTTTACTAAAGTCATGCCTATTTGTACTATCTCTTGGTCTACTGGGTTTAGCGGGCTATGCAATCCCTACATTGCTGAACGGAATCAAGAGTTCAATCATTTTTGAAAAACCAGGATATGTCGTATTGATCGTTGCTTATATTGCTCTTATACCGCTATTGGCTTCTATTTTTCACGGTTTCCGTATTTTAAGCGCCTTTACAAAAAGTCAGGACGCGGCTATTCGTATTTCTTCATCGTCGAATAGCATTAAAAAGGCATTCCTCGTGATTGCTATTTTAGCGATTTCTATTCTTCCCGTATTCTTTTATATAGGTCAGTTAGATGATGCTCCTGGATTAGTGCTTGTAGGAATAAGTATCGTCATCATCCCACTAGCCATCAGTGCCTTTTTTAATTGCATGCAATACATGATGAAGAAACATATTGTTACTTCATGAATGAATCGTTAACAGATAAACGAATGTCCCTTAAAACGGCTTGAATTCGGTACTTTACCGGACTCAAGCCGTTTGTTCGTTGTTTAAAGTACGCTTGGATCACAAACGAAGGTTCAGCGACTTCCATAACGTTACGTAGACGACGATACTCTCACTACAGGATATTTCAATGAACTATATCGAATTACTCTACTAAGACGAGACAAACAGGTGGACCCCTAGCTTTAATGATAGAATCAAGAGAGTCAACGTATAGACCGACTCAAACGTCTTGCGACAAAAAGCGAACAGACTAAATGCGTGATATCGTGGTTTTTTTATTGGGTATCCTTTCCATCATTCATGTTCATGACGGTCGGGATGAAAGCATCTAAATAGCCGTCAAACGGAAACTGTTGCTGCGCGATCCGTTCTTGAAGGTTCAGCAATGACGCACGGGTTCGTTCAATCAATTCGACCGGATAGTGATAGAGCCGTTGGTTCTCCATAAATTCGTCCTCGTCGACGACTTGCCACACTCCGTTTCGATAGACGAGATCAAGATCCAGATCGATGAACGATAATGTTTCATCTTGAAGGACTGACGGAAGACAGATATTGCAATAATAGCTCATCTCTCCCGTCCGTTCTATATCGAGACCAACCGTGAAATCAGCTTCAAACGGATAGAATTCGAGACTATAGTTGTCGTATGTATAAACGGTTGCGCGACGATGATGATGAAGCGTCCGCCCTGGAATATTCGCGACGAGTAGATAGTCTTTTGTCTGCTTTAGGACATATCCATCCCACGAATAGTGCGGACGTCCGTCGAGTTTCCGTGCCTCAATCATAAGACGTTTTAATTTCACTTCATCCCTCCCTTTTCCTGAAGCTCTCTTATTTTACCAAATACTTTCAATAGAGCAAGACTTTTCCTGAATCTTTAAAATTTTGAGTCTCTCTCGTTGACATCCCTTATCAAACTGCTATCGTAAAAGTATCATACTCAAGGATGTGGAACTCATGTTCATTGCCGAGTTGTTATTGAATGCCTGTATCGCCTTCACCGGCTTTTATTTAATCGCTAAAATCATCTATAGTCAACGCCTCGCATCGAGCAGAATGAAGTCCCTCATCGTTGGTCTTGCGACCGGACTACTCGGTGTGCTATTGATGTTTAAAGGAATTGCAGTCAATGAATCGTTACGGATGGACTTACGTCATTTACCGCTCGTCCTGCTCGCTTTTTATGGCGTTCGCTCGCCTCTCATCATCGCGACGCTGATCATCGGTTGTTCTCGATTTTACTTCGGCTGGACCCCGCAATCAATCGTCGCCTTTCTCGCAGTCCTCGGCATCAGCACCGGGATGTACTTCATTCATAAGCGGTTACTCCATCGACCGCTCTTGCAAAACCTGATCATGAACGTCTGGTCATTGTTTATGATCTCGATCGCTGTCTCGATCAATCTCGGCTTCAGTGACGCCGCTCTTCGTTTACTTGCTTCAACGTGGACGATCGGACTTGCAGTTGGACTGTTATCGAGTCTCTTGACAATCGACTTTCAGTTGCTCAACGAACAGGTCCAGCGTTATAAACAATCAGCAGAACTCGATCACTTGACAGGACTGTACAATCGGCGTGTCTGGGACGAACGGACGACATTGCTTGAAGCAGAAGGACGCGTCTACAATGTGCTCGCGCTCGATATCGATCATTTCAAGCATGTCAACGATACGTACGGTCATGCGAACGGTGATCTCGTCTTGCAACAGTTTGCACGGATCTTGCAGGAAGAGACACGTCCGCATGATATCACTGCTCGAATTGGCGGCGAAGAATTCATGGTCCTCATCTATGATCTCACGCCTCCAAAAGTTACGAAAGTCGCTAACCGGATTCGAGAACGGATCGCGAACACACACTTTCAGCTCGACGGATCCCCGTCGATTGCCATCACGGCATCCGTCGGGATCGCTCACGGGAAACATATCGCCATTCAACGAATGAATATTCTTGCGGACGACGCATTATATGCCTCAAAGGAACAAGGACGAAATCGTGTCATTCTGTATGAAGCGGATGAAGAGGCAGCCGTCACGACAAACGAACGGGAACCGGTTCGCTCATAAGAAAGGAGTACTCGCATATGTTAGAGCGAATGAAACGCATCGCTAGACGGATGAAGCAACAATTATCAGTCCTCTCTTATGCAATCGAACATCCTCGTTTACCTCGTCATATCAAATGGGGAATCATCGCCTTAATCGCCTATACTGTCAGTCCGATCGACTTGATACCAGATTTTCTGCCTGTCATCGGTCTTCTCGACGATCTCTTACTCGTTCCACTCGGTATCTACTTCATCATCCGTTCGATTCCTAAAGAGATCTTGACACAAGCACAACGACGACTTGAACAACAAGGAACTCGTTCCTTTCCATTGCTCCGACGTTATGGTCTAGCGTTCGTATTAGGTTGTTGGGGCATTGGTATCGGTCTTGTGATATGGTGGATAGTGTAAAACAAACCAAATACATCCATAAGGAGTAGTTCAATGAAAAATGAGTTTGAGTTCATGACAACGGCGGAAGCAATTCTATTCGTCAGTTCCTTTTTCATGTGGCTTTACATTGGTCGTCATTTCGTCATGATCACGACGTTCGACGACTTATTTTTGACGCAATCTTGGTGGTTACTACTTCCGGTCATCACCTTCATCCTATTCTTACGCTCGTTCGTCGTGCGGCGCTTGATTCTCCATCATAGTCAAGAAGATGAGGACTTGTCACGCGAAGCATAATCCATGCAAAAGAGGAGCTATCCGGCACCGGATAGCTCCTCTTTTTTTACGTTTGATCAATGCGACGAAACTGTAAGCCGCGTGCTTTCCAGTTCGGCAAGAGTTCACGAAGCGCTTCAATCGTCTGCACAGGTGCTTGTGGGTCCGCGCCGAACGTATCCCCGTTATCGTGGAGCAAGATGATATCTCCTTCTGACACATTCGATAGTAGCCTCTTGATTTTTACTGTCCCGCCTTCTACCTTCCAGTCTTCCGCCATCTTCGACCAGAGAATCATCTTGTAAGCGGTTGGACAGAGGACATCTCCGGCATTGAGTGCACCCCACGGTGGACGATAGACCGTCGGACGTTCACCGGTGATCCGTTCAATGATCATAGCCGTCCGCTCGATTCCTGCCCGGACCGTCGACGGTCGCATCGACCAGTTCGGTCGATGGACGTAATTGTGGATACCGAGTTGATGCCCTTCGTCGTGTATCCGGCGAATGAGGTCCGGATGTGCTTCTGCTTTATGACCAACGACAAAAAACGTCGCCTGAATGCCTTCTTGTTTTAAGAGATCGAGCAGTTCTGTCGTATAGACGGGATCTGGACCATCATCAAACGTTAAGGCGACGTATCGTGAGTTCAGTGATTTTGTCACGCGCCATCCAAAGACGCGTGACGCCACGTACGGGACGACCGTATAGGCGAGTGTCGCGAGAATTCCTGCTGTGATAAGACGTGAACGCATAGAAACTAACTCCCTTTTATTCATTTACTTTTCGGCGACGGTCTTGCAGGCAACCCGCAATCCGTTCCGCGAAGAACCGCTGATCGGCCATGACGCGATCATTTTGATACTGCGTGACTGCTTGTTGCCAAGCATGCATGACGTCTGGGTTCTCAAGCGTCCGACGGATGACGTCCGCGAGTGTATCCGTTTGATGAAATGCGAACGCAAGTCCTTTCTCCATCAAATACGTACGATTGATCTCTTCTTGTCCCGGTAGGACGTGTTGAATGAACAGCGGTACACGTTTTTCGAATGCTTCACTGACCGTCACGCCACCCGGTTTCGTAACAATCGCATCCATTCGTTCATACAGCTGATTCATCTCATCCCGTGAATCGATATAGGTAAGCGGATGGATATGTGGATGACGTCGCGAAGCTAGTCGTTTATACAATGTTTGGTTCTTCCCACATAAGACATGGAAATCTGCTTCTGGACACTGTTCGATCTGCGTCAGTAAGGTCTCGAGTTGACCTAGTCCACCGTTTCCGCCTGCGACAAGAATTTGTTTGCGTGACTGCGTCGAGCGAAAAATGGAACCGCCAGCGATTGCTGGATGGACGGGGATACCCGTCACGAACAAGCGCTCAATGGGTACAGCATGATGCTCGTGCAATTCTTGCCTTGCCTCACGATTCGGCAACAGATGATACTCGATATGCGTCTTTCCCCAGACGCGGCTGACGAATAAATCCGTATAGGCATTGATGACCGGTACGTCACAAAGGTTTCGTTCTTTTAATTGATTCAAGAGATAGGAGGGAAACGCATGTGTACAGATGATGACGTCCGGTTGTTCCGTCCGGATGATCCGTAACATCTGTTGTTGGAAATAATGCGACGTCCACCCTGTCGACCGGGCATTGCTCGAACGTCCGGCAATATGCTGATGATAAAAACGGCTATAGCCGTTTGAGAAGTGTCGAATCCAGTTCAGGTAAAACTTTGATGTCACCCATTCCGCAAACGGGCTGATCGTACTGAGCAATTCTACTTCCTTGACTTCAACCCCTGGACCTTGCAGTCGTTCGGCGATCGCTTCGGCAACCAGATGATGACCGGATCGCATCCTTAAAAAAGGAAAGATCACTATTTTTTGCATCGTTTGTCCACTCCTTCAAACTGTTCCGACGATCCTTCAAAAAAGAAGTAACGTTTAGTCTTCTTTTCCCGCTTCGTTTTTCCCTGAAACGACGCGTTTCTCAAGTCGCTTCCGCTTGAGCCATTTCACGAGCACTCCGAGCAGGAACAATACGAGTAAGGCAAGTCCGAAATACGGTACGACTTCCGGCTTGATATGAAATGTCTTTCCTGCAAAGTGACCGAGTAAGACAAAAGGTACGACCCACAGCGCGGAACCGATTGCTGACACAAAGAAGTACCGACCGAAAGAAATCCGCTTCATGCCTGCAAAATATGGATTGATCTGTCGCACCCCCGGAATATAAAGACCGCCGATGATCGTTCGATTGATTCGTTCCATGTAGCCGTTTGAGACCCGCTCCCAGCGTTCCTTCGTCAATCCGATGAATCGACCGTATCGCAGGACAGTCGGTCCGAAGAAGCGCCCCGCTCCATATGCCGTCAGCATACCGACGAACGTCCCAGCATACGCAGTCAAGATCGAATAGATTAAACGTTCTTCGTTTTGACCACTTAAGATGCCGATCAGGACGAGTAAGGATTCTTCCGGTGCTGGAATCCCGACGATGCCAAAAAATAAAAAAATAAAAATAACGCCGTATCCATAGGCATCGAGATACTGATTGACCGTATCCATGTTCATGTCGTCACGTCCTCTACTGCTGTCTTTCTGTACTGTTTCAACGTCTTCTGACTATGTATTCGTTCCTGTTGAAGCAATTCCTTTTTTAGAAAAATTAAAACCTGGTTCATTCGAAAATTGACCTGTTCTCGCATCTCTCCTCGTGACAATGCTCAGTCTGTAGGAGATGATGAATAGAGTGAAGTAGATCTCTATAGAAAGAAGGAGGATGACAATGAAAGAGACTGAAAAGCTGACGATTCAACCGCTATCGTTCGAGAGCATTCCATTCGTCAATCATGCCAACGATTCATTCCCGATCATCGGACGCATCGTTCCGCAGTTTTCTGGTACCGCATGGTCTTATACGGAAGAACTCTATGAAACCGCTACTGAAACCCGTTTTCCTGACGATCGACTCGATTGGGCGACGTATATCGAAAACGAGAATCGAATCGTCCTCCTCGCCTTTTCCGGCACTTCTTGTGTCGGACAGATTCGTCTTGTTCGTGACTGGAACCGTTTCGCCTACATCGAAAACATCGCGGTCAAACAAGCGTTTCGTAAACTAGGCGTCGGACACCAATTGCTTGTCGCTGCGTCAAAATGGGCACAGCAACGTGAGTTGAGTGGTCTGTCACTCGAAGCACAGGACGATAACTTGATTGCTTGCCGTTTTTACGAACGAGAAGGTTTCGTGCTCGGCGGTGTCGATAGTTTAAAACAATTCGCCAATCCACATATTGACCTGACATTGTATTGGTATAAACTATTTTGAACGTCAGTCGGAAAGGGCTTATCTCATGTTATCTATCGTAAAGAACAGTTTCATTTCCGCGATATTGTTCGCTTTCTTGTATGCACTCATTGCTGGGTTTGAGATGGGTGACCCAGCAATATACGGCACTTCCTTCACTGACTTCTTTATGATTGGTCTATTGTTTGCCGGTCCCGCCATTCTGATCGGTGCACTCTTAACAGAAGGGCTTCCGCGCCTGTTATTTCGTTCGGATATTTCATTTGCACAACGGGTCATCCTCAATCAAATCGTCGCGTTATTCGCAAGCATCGTCCTCTATCTGCTCATGCAACCAAATTCGTTTTCGCTCGTTCTCATCTTATTCTGTTCTGGTGTAGCGTTGATTTATTACACCGTCTCCGAGTCGGCGCGAAAGTATCCGTCATTCCTCCCCTATCTGTTCGGGTGGCTCGGTCGGACCGTCTTCAGCTTTTTTCTGTTTCTCCAATTGTTTGGCTCGATGACGATGATGGTTCCGTTTTTGTCTTACGCGGTGCAGCTCGACAATGAACAGTTGGATGCTGTCATGCTATTATTCTTCAGCGGTACCTTGATTGCTGACGCTCTGTTAGCTGTCCGCTTCACGAAACGTTCGCTACCGTGGATGAGGCATCTCCTCGTTCATCAAGGTACGATCTTCGTGTTTGCCGGTGCGTTCATCTTGTTCAGTTCACTTCCCGCGCTATTTTTCATCGGAAACGTAGTCGCTACCTTTTTATATGTAATGATCACCCGTCTATTCATCCTCATGAAGACTGGAAAGGAGGAACACCATGATCCGTCTGTCATTTCGACTTCTGATGAGTAATTGGATTTTTCTGATGGTTTATCAACACCTTCCGTCATCACCACGACTCATGCCCGATACAGACTCTGGGTATTATTCAGGTGTCTTTGAGACCTTGCTGTCGTTTGTGATCGTCATCACGGTCGGTGGCATCCTGACCGACGCGATTCGTTACTTCCGATTTCGCTCACGTCCACTACCTTGGATAACACACCTCCTCCTGAATCAAGGCATCGCTTTATTACTCGGTGGCGTACTGTTACTTGTATTCAAAGGTCTGTTTCAACCGATCTATTTTCAGGCAATCGCGAGTAGCGCCGCTTTCCTTTACTTTTTGATGACGCGTTTGACATTGTTATACAAGAAAGATTCAGCTGTTTGAAATCAGCCACTTTCTTACATTTTTGTTAGGTAAAACAAGAAGACCTACGCTTTATACTAAATGTATCGTTTAGTAAAAGGAGACATGCCGCATGTTTCGTCAAAAATCGCTTCTGTATTTACTCATTTTTTTGTCCTTCGGTTTAGCTTTCGATACAATCACAGGATCGTCTCTCGTTCCGTTCGTCGAACCTCTTCATCTCTTGATGACTTCTCTTGCGTTGACGATCACGACCGCCTGTTTGACACTGTTCTTTCTGCTTTACTACGGTCTTCGTCCGCATCTCGAATTACTGATCGTCCTCCCCTTTTTGATTTTGACGAGCGGCATCACGTTCTTCTTCGTCTTCTTGAGCGCAATGACTGTCATTTAACGTCACCAAAAAGCCCGTCTTCTTTAAGGAGACGGGCTTTGATCGGTCATATGTAGATCACGGTTTGGCATGAAGCTCTAGCAACGGATCGGTGTCACTCGGCCAATTGATTTGTCCTGCGTAATGATCCTCAATCGTCGCGACTGGTTCGGAACGTTCGAACCGAGACGGTTGCGTCGACGTCGTACAGACGATCAAGACAGCTAACAGACTGATGATACTAAAATATCGTCGCATCATAATGTATGCTCCTTTTGTTATTTCTCTTCTCATTTTAAGCAAACCGCGCCACTTCGCCATCCGTCCTCCGCTGTATCTCTCACTCCGCCCATCAAAAAAGACCGACTAGATACGTCGGTCTGACAACGTTATCCTTGTTCACCAACGACGGAAAACCGTTCGTTGAGGTGTTGTCCCTTTTCAAGCTCATCCACTACAGCAATGGCATAATCCGCGTAACTGATGTAGCTCTCCCCTTTTGCATTTAGAATCATCTGCTCGCCGCCGACCGAATACGTTCCTGTTCGTTTACCGCTCGGATCAAAGAATCCAGCGGGGCTGAGATACGTCCACGTCACGTCTTGCTGTCCTTGTAGTTCGATCAGATTTTTCCCCATGTTCGAGGCTGTCGGATAATACGCTTCCGGGAAATCAGGTGTTTCCATGACGCGTGTCGAGTGACTCTCGTCAACGAATAGACTACCAGCACCACCGACAACGAATAGGCGCGTCGTACTACCTGCTAACAGATTGATCAAGTGACGCCCGACTTCGATATGTTTCGTCTCCTCACCGGGTGCTGCGTTAAACGCATTGACGATTGCGTCAAACCCGTTCAAGTCGTCTTTCGTCAGCGCGAGGACATCGCGCTCGAGAATCGTGACGTTAGCCGTCACTTTTGCCGCATTACGGACGATTGCTGTGACGTCATGCCCGCGCTCGATTGCTTCTTGTAGAATCAATTGCCCTGCTTTTCCTGTTGCACCGATAACTCCAATGTTCATGATGATTCCTCCTTTTGATATGTAATTACTTCGATTACATGTAACCAATATAGTTACAAATAAAGTGTTTGTCAACATTATTGTCTCTATTCCCCGTTTCTTGCCAAATGAACAATACGACGTATAATAAGAGAACACTGTTTTTAAGAAGGAGGGGTCATCCGTTGGCCATCAGTACACGTTTTTCCGTCGGCATCCACATTCTCTCGTTGATTGCGACCGACGAGAAAATGACATCCGACTTGATTGCCGGCAGCGTCAATACGAATCCGGTTGTCATCCGTAAAATCATGAGCATGCTCAAAAAAGCCGATTTGATCGAAGTTCGTCCGGGTGTTGCCGGTGCACGGCTCGCTCGTCCTTTGTCTAGCATCACGCTGCTTGACGTTTATCACGCTGTCGCTGTCGTACCGGACAAGGAATTGTTCGGCGTCCATGCAGCACCGAATCCAGACTGCCCGGTCGGACGAAACATCCAATCGACGGTCACGCCAATCTTCGAGCTCGCGCAATCCGCCCTTGAGAAAGTGCTGGCTCATGTCACGCTTGATGATATCGTCAATGAAATCGAACAAAAAGAAGCATCGTCCTCGAATGGATGATGCTTCTTACTTTAGAAAAACCATTGGTATAGCAAATATCCTCCACCAAGGATTACGACGACTGCAAGCATCTCAAGTCCGCGCATTCCGTCGTTTTGTCCACGAGGTACGGCACTACCAAGACCTTGATCAACACCATCGCGTAGATGATCGAGTGTTTGTTTCTTTTCTTGTTTGTAGAGAGACAATCGAATAACCCCCTTTTTACATATTGTACCATTCCATACTCACTTTGTAGTGCATTATGCCAAAAAGAATACGCGGTATTGCTTATCTTAGATTTAATTAGTTTCATTATTCATTTCGAAGAAATTTCATGCACCTCATCTTTTCAACGATCAGAACATCTTGCTCAAAACGTTTGATTGAACGTTTCGATGCTTGGTCCGCTAATAAATTCGGGTGACCAAAGCATACATTCAATATTGAATTGAGTTTCTCTGTGTCACCACCGATGAAATAGTGGGACATATATGCCTTGTCTTCTGAAGCAATGACGACGAATGTCGCCATATCAAGGACCCCTTCGACATCCTCTGCTGTCAGGAATTTGTCTTTTGCAGATGCTTTCTGAAAGTCATACGAATCGATGTTGAAAATCCTACCTTGCAAAAGTTCGAGAATTGATTTCCGGTAGATACAATAGACTCCAAAGATCGTTTCATCAGGTGGAACGAACGGATCTTCCATAATCGTGATCAATAGCTCGTCGTCTCGATCCAGGCGAATGGCATGAAAGTGATCGACTAGTAATTGATCAATAGCGATCATGGTCTTTGGCTTGATCGATTTGAAATCATGTATAGACACGTCTTCTCTCCGTCTTTTAGTCAATGATTGTATCCTTCCCTTCTGCTCGTAACCGCTGAAGCGATGCTTTCATCGTCTCAATCTCTTCGTCCGTATGCCGTTCCCACGTTCCGAGTTCAGCGATGATCTTCACAGGTTCAGTCGAACGATACGACCTGGTCGGATTGCCTGGAAATCGTTTGTTCGTCAAATTCGGATCATCTTCATACGCTCCGAGCGGCTCGACGAGGTAGATGTGCTCTGGAGCGTCAGATTGTGCGAGCTCCGCGCCCCACTTCGCAGCATCGAGCGTTGCCGTGAAATAGATATGTTGAAGCGGATGTACTCGAAAATTCGATGCATGTCCCGGCTTTAATTCGTCACCGATTTGAAGTGTCGCTTTCGTACCATGGAAAAATGGACCTTCGACTGTTTTCATATACTCGCCTCCTGACTTGATACATTCAGTATAGACAGTAGATTCATCGAGATGTAGTCTGTTTCAAAACGAAATTTCAAGGTATACTTATAGCAAAAGAAGACAAATTTGTCGTCAGATTGTAACTCGTTTTTCATCTACCCGTCAGGCATGATGGGATTAGTCATTTTATATAGGAGGTCATCCGTTTAACGTGAAGTTCTTTAAAGCTTTAGCGAAAACCGAAGAGGCTGTCTGGATTCCAGAAGCCGAGTGGCAAACCGTTTGTAAGCAAGAAGGATTGACAGTGCCGAATCATCCACAAGAACAAATCGTTGGGCTTGCATATAATAATCAACACCAGATTGTTGAGGTCACTCGAAACTTGCGTCTCCCTTCACTAAGTTATTACGTTACGATTCTTGAACCACCGAATAGTCGGTCGCTTGTCTCGAAACGATCCTATTTGACCGTTCTTTATGAAGGTATGAAACAGACGGAAAATACAGAATATGGTACGTTTTCTTTAATTGAAATCAATGTCAGAGAAGAAGGTCTTGGCGAACGCGGTTTGTTGCTCGAGGCTTTGATTCAAGACATTGTGAAAAAATTCAAGTCTTTTGTCATTCGTGGCGACTATGCGACGATCACCTTACAAGGACGCGTCTCTGAGAAGTGCTTTACGAAATATGGATTCCGATTGAAGGATTCGTATCTCACGTTATCAAGCGGTATACTTCCTGATCGGATTTGATTCGATCAGGATTTTTTTATAGGTATATCGAAATAATGGAAAGTGATGGTTTTTCGCTCAAACTAGTAGCACGAGATATTTTTAATATGGTATGGTGAAACTAGTTCAACAGCAGTACATTCTATATTTAAGAGGTTCTCCATGACAACAACTACAGAGACATATCCAATGGCATGCTGGCATACAATTGCGACCTATCATAATCAACAAATCAAGCGCGTCAACGCTTTCTTAAAACACTGGGATCTGTCCCATACGAATCTGGAAGTATTACGTTGCTTACACACGACCTCATGCACGAGTCAGAAGGAAATCGCCGAACGGATCCAAGTGACCGATGGCACGATTTCACACGGAATCAAACGACTGTTCGACCGGCAACTGATCACGCGTCAACGGAAATGGAAGACGAACTATCTTCTGCTGACGGAAAAAGGAACAGCCATCCTACAAGAAGTGGTGCCCGCCTACGAACGTTTTCAACAAGAACAATTCGCCGCTTTGACGGCTCGACAACAAGAAGAATTGATCCGTTTCTTCGATAAGCTCAACCCTGCGTGACGAAAGAGGAGGAAAAAATATGACCTTCACATTCGAATCCTCGATGCAGCACTGGAACGCCATTCAGCGACTCCATGGCCGTTATTCGAAAGAAGTCAACGATGTGTTGAAACCAAAAGGACTCTCGAAGTCCCAATTCGATTTATTGATGACCTTGTATCACCAAGAAAGTGCGACGCAAAAATCACTTGAACGAACGCTTGAACTCTCAAGTGGCGCCATTTCACAAACGGTCAAGAAATTACTTGCTGAACATCTCGTCATCCGGAAACGGATCAATCGAGAAAAGCGGGTTTTGTTGACAGAACAGGGAACGAAGTTGATCCAAACGTCCGCTCCTGAAATCGAGGAAATCGATGATCGTTATTTCCGCGCCTTTACATCAAAGGACCACGAAACGTTTGATCAATTGCTGCATAAGATGCAGAGCGATCATTTTTAAATACTTCTGTCGCTAAAACTTTGCAAGTCCTTCTCTCTTCTGCACGGTACAGGAGAGAGAAGGACTCTTTTTGTTATTCATTGGTAACATCATGTCGCGCGATTTTTTAATCTGACTCAGATATTTGCCATTCCTCTCGAGTCCACCATGCGATCAAGCTCGCCATTAATAAGATGCTTGTCCAGTAAATCAAGAAGGTATTGCCGTTAAAGTATTGACTGTTCATATAGGGCGAAGGCATCGACGTAATACTCGTTAAATAGTCCCCATCAATCGTTCCACGATCTGCAATGACTTGTTGTTTGACCAACACTTGATACTGGCTGAACTGTTCGATTTGATAAAGGATGCCACACACAAGATAGATTGTCGTGCTGGTGGATAGACCAATCAAGGATAAAAAACGTAACTGCGCTTCTCTTATCCATTTCAACATCAGAACGATCCCAATCGGAAAAAGTAACAGAAGTAACAGAAGCGGAAGAAACCCTAGATTCCCATTGCCGCTGATTTGTTGTGGATATATTTGCGTCGAGCGACCCAAGGATACAAGAAGTCCACTAAAGATGCTCAATGCTACTATCAATCGGTCTACCTTCACGATTCTCATCCAATCATACCCTCCTTTAAAAAGTGTTCCTAATCAATATGACTACCTTCATTATACAATAAGGGGATATTTGAAATTTCCTTTTTCAGGAATCAAGGAAATGTGTTATCCGATTTTGATTATTTTTCAGATGGCTTTGAATTTTACTCGATTCTACTGCTACCATCGAATCTCGTGTTTATATTTATACTCCTGTATAATCGTTGCGCGTCCCTAGTTGTCCAATCTGATATTTCATTAAATATAAAACGCGCTGTTTCGTATCTTCTCCTAACCTCCTGGACAACAATCAGGAAATCAATTCGGTATTCCATCATGTCCTTAAATGACTTTTTGCATACAATCAGTATAGTTTCTGTATCGTCTCATCCGCCGAACACCTTCACTTTCCGGATTGCACGTATAAACATGACTCTCAAAATGACGAAAATCTGATCAAACACTCGATTTGAATCAATCATGCTTGCAGGATACCGCTCGCATCGATCTCTCCCGCATAAATCGAAACCGAAACGTAAACGAGCGAAGCAAATAGTAAGTGCAGACTAATCGAACGTTGTCTATCAGAAAAATTCAAGATTCTTCCTTCTCTTTTGTAAATTTTTCTCGATATTCTGACGCCGTCGCGTAATAATAGATGAAAAGGAGTGGTCTGACCATGCTATTACGTCATATGACACATCGGCATCATATGAAATCCATCGTGTCACGCGGAGGATTATCGCCGGCATTCCAAGTCGACGCACCAAAAGGCTGGATCGCGTTTGAAGTCGATCCTCCAAGCGAAGCGTACCAAATGCACTTTCATCAATTAAAGAGTGAGTGGCAAGATGGAGATATCGTCACCCTCGAATTCGACGGGGAGAGAATTCAAGCAGCAGGTTTTGAAATTCTGCACTCGAATGAAGATTTCCGC
Source organism: Exiguobacterium sp. PHA03 (assembly GCF_041945985.1). Classification (NCBI taxonomy): domain Bacteria; kingdom Bacillati; phylum Bacillota; class Bacilli; order Caryophanales; genus Exiguobacterium; species Exiguobacterium sp. PHA03. The sequence continues at coordinate 757,122 of NZ_JAUTYQ010000001.1, read as the reverse complement.
AATCAAGATGCAGAGAGATTAGGGGTATCCATCAAGGAAATTGGCTCGTTTGCATTCATTCATAATTTCGTCTCACTTGATTATCTAATCGAGTCTTCACGCGAGAAAATCTCAGAGTATTATTGATTTAGAAGAGAACCTGTTATCTTTTTTTAAAGATAAGGTAATTACGATACTTTAATACACCTTTAGGGTATCGTTGGTTTTATAGAATAAATATTTACTAAGTAAATCATTTTATTGTAATTATCTTTCAGAAACCATTCGAGAGGAACACGAACATGTGGAATACATTGAATCATCTCATCCTCAACGTCGCTTTAACCTTTTTCTTCGTGCTCATCTCTCTATTCTTTTTTAAGCGGTTTCAATTCCGAAATACGCTCGACAGTTGGCTGAAAAAAAATCTGTTAGTGCTAATTCTTGCAACCGGTGCCGGCTACTGGGTCATTCACAATGCCATCACCTATGAGGAATTTCGTTTCGATTTGTCGATTACTTTAATCGTCATCGCCTTCATTTATGGAGGCATCAGTAGCGGCTTCATTACGACGCTCGTCTTCGCTTCCCTTCAAACGTTTGTTTTTCATTCCAATCATGCATTTTGGCTTGTCGGTACGTATCTAATCGTCAGCATCGTTGTCTTATACTTACAAAATGAAGCACCGGATCGCTTTATCTCGTTTCCGATCATTTTTTCAATCGCACTCATTCTTTGTTTACCATTCGTTCAACATGTTCGTCCGAATGACGTGACGGCGATGACGGTATTTCTCGTCGGAAACGGCTGTGCCGGTCTCCTGCTACACAGTATTCTGCATCAAGTCCGCTGGCACTTCCATCAAGTCCGGATGCATCGGCGTCTCGCCTTGACGGATATGTTGACGGGACTTGATAATAGGCGCCATTTAGAAGAGACGGTCCAACGATATAAATCACAACAGATGAACTTTTCAATCATGATCATCGATGTCGATCATTTCAAACAGGTCAATGATACATACGGTCATGACCGAGGGGATCATATCTTACGACAAATCAGTGCCTTGCTTACGTCCTATTGTCCCCCTTCTTGTGTGCTAGGGCGATTCGGCGGTGAAGAATTCATGATGCTGTTACCGGAATATTCATTGCCTGAGACGCGTCGAATCGCGGAACAAATTTGTGAAGCCAGTGCCACGCGAACGTATGAGTTATCAGCGACGGAACCGCTACAAGTGACGTTATCGATTGGTGTGTCTCGCCAAACCCATCAACCGTCTGAGAGCTATAATTTTCTGCAGACAATCCAGCAGGCAGACGCCGCTCTCTATCAAGCGAAAAAGAGTGGTCGGAATTGTGTCTTTCATCATGACCCGTTACGATAAAAAAGTGAAATCCCCCCTCGTGTAACGCGAAGGGGGATTTCGATATGAAAAGGAGGAACGAGCATGGAGATCACGGACGTCTTACGGTTCACTAATCGCGAGGACTTTAGACAGTGGTTATCAGAACACGCGGAACATAAGTCGTTTTGTTGGGTAATCCTCAGTCGAAAACAGACAGGAGAAGGTTTACTCTATCTTGATGCCGTCGAGGAGGCACTTTGTTTCGGCTGGATTGATGGAATTGTGAAGAAGACAGTGGACCGTGAACTGGCGCAACGATTCACACCGCGTCGAAAGAACAGTAACTGGACCGAACTGAACAAGGAACGGGTCCGTCGCTTAGAGCGTCTCGGCTTGATGCAACCGTCCGGACGACAGGTTCTACCAGACATGCGTACTGATACGTTCGTTATCGATGACGCCATCCAGGCGCGTCTACAAGAAGACCCAATCGTCCATGAAAAGTTTAATGACTTCCCGGAGCTCTATCGACGCATCCGGATTGATACGATTCAAAGTGTACGTAAGGATCCCGCTCTCTATGAAAAACGTCTGCAGACGTTGATTGAAAAAACGAAACGGAATCAGATGTACGGCCAGTGGAATGACGGGGGTCGTCTTTTATTCGAAGATGTTCCGGAGACGGAATCAGAGGATAGTCGGTCAGACCGCTAAGAAAATCTCTTCTAATGATTGACGTTCGATCTGCACCTCGTAGACTTTGACGTCTTGTTTCGCAAGCATGACGAGTAACTCTGGAATATCCTCTTCCGTCGATAAATCAAGCTGTGTACAGTCATCGGTTTGCGACAAAAGTCGAGCGTATGCTGGCAAATGCGATGGCGATAATTGCGGAACAGTCCGAATACGGATTTGAATCTCCTGCCTCATTGCTTCTTGTAAGGACGCAACGGTTCCATAGCGGACGATTCTTCCCTCCGCCATGATGGCAACACGGTCACATATCTTTTCGATTTCATTCAAGTTGTGCGAGGTCAAGAAGATCGTTTTTCCTTCCGCTTTTAATGCAAGCAACAATCGCTGGATATCGATCGCCGATTCTGGATCAAGACCGGACGTCGGTTCATCTAAAAAGAGTAATTCCGGATTTCCGGTGAGCGCTTGAGCGATACTGATCTTTTTCTTCATCCCGAACGAGAAGCTCCTAATCTTTTGTCGCTCCGTTCCGCTTAATCCGACCTGCTCAAGTAACCTTAAAACCTCTTGTTTACTGATACGAACTCCGGATAATCCCGCCATATATTCAAGAAACGCACGTGCCGTCATGTCATGATAGAGATTCGATGTATCCGGCATAACTCCAATCAGTTGTTTGATGGCATCCAGTCGATCAGCGGGTTCACCGAGAAGTGCGACAGTTCCGCCTGTCGAGTGTGTGATCCCGCTCATAATCTGAATAAACGTCGATTTACCGGCCCCATTACGACCTAAAAAACCAAAAATTTCTCCTCGTTCGACCGTCAAATCCACCTCTCGTAAGACTTCTTTTGTGCCGAACGATTTCTTTAATCCTCTTACTTCAATCGCATTCATATTATAGATCCTTTCGCTTTAACGTGAGATAGGAGATCATCAAAAACAATCCACTCCATAAAACAGGTAACAGTAATAATGTTCCAGACATGATGACAGCGTGGTATGGCAAGATGTATTGAAACGGTATTAGATACCATTTTTCCGAGAACGCTGACCAGAGACCGATGATCGGGACGACAATACCGAGAAAAATACCGAGAAACATCGTCAAACCAGGTTTTGTAATCATCGTAGATAAAAAGATGTTGAAACTCGTGATATATAGGATGACGATCAGAACCGTCAGATAATCCATCCAGAACCATTGCTGCGCGTAGAGCGAGACAATGAGGAAATTGATCGTAAGCGTTGCGCACCAGAACAACAATGAACCGAGAAACTTCTCCAAAACGATTCGCAGACGCGACGTCTTCGTGACCAGTAAACGAATCGTCCGCGTCTCGATTTCACGATTGATGATGTCGTGTGATAACGCAGCCACGAACAAAAAACCGAAGAACAGGATGAAGAACTTAATGCTTGAAGTATAGGCAGACGGTTGATTAACGCCAGCAAGCAGTTCCGGATGCCTCGTCAAATACGATGCTGTGAAGACGGACGTGATCGTCAGAAAAAGAATCAATAGAATCGCTTTGATGCTTTTGAAGCTGCTCGTGAATTCTTGTTTTACGATTGGAAACATGACGGACTCCTTTGGACATATTTTTGATTAACGCAAGCGTTCTTTTACTTTTGTGACAACGACTCCGAGTCCGCATAAGGTAACGGCTGTTAAGAGCATTGTGATAATTGTTTCCATGAGAATTCCCCTTTATGTAAATGATGTGTCCTCTATCTCTACGCTACTTCTTAAAGAAAGTTTCCTTATTTTTCAATTTCCAACATTCTCCTCGTGGTACAGTAAAAGAAAAAGGAGACGGCACATGAAACGTTATACAGTCACCTGTCAGCAGCAACCTGTCCACATTACGGAATGGGGAAACAAACATCTTCCGACGATCGTCTGTCTTCACGGACTCGGCAGCACGAGTTTCAGCTTCATCGAAATCGCTGAAGCCCTTTCAGACGAATTTCGCCTTATTGCGATTGATTTACCCGGTCACGGCAAAACACCAGCATTTACAGATCCTCTACACTATCGCATGAAGCCGCTCACAGACTGGATCGATGAGGTTTTACATATCCTCGATATCAAGCGGTTCTATGCCTTGTCGCACTCGTGGGGCAGTGTTCTCTCGCTTTATTATTTGATTGAACATGCGGACCGTGTGCTCGGCACGATCCTGATTGACGGCGGCTATCACAGTAAACGACTCTACGGTCGTTCCGTAGAGGAAGAAGTCGCCTTTTATGAACAAGACTTCGAGGATTCAGTTTCGACATGGGAGGAATTTTTAGACGTTGCCGTCTATGCCCCGAATGCCCGTCGCTCGCACTCCCTTGATCAAGCCGGAGTCGATCTTCTTCGGATGGAGGAAGGACGATTCCACTGGCATGCGCGAGGAGAGACGGCTGCTGCAATCGTACGCGCGCTTCATCACGAGGATGTTCTTAATTTTCTACCGGACGTTCCACCAGCGGACATTCAGTTGTACGTCGCTACGTTACCGACAGATCAAGCATCGATCCGTCAGCAGGCGACGAACCTATTACATGAGATAACACAAGCGACGGTCCATCTCGTTCCGGAGACAGGACATCTATTACACTGGGATCGTCCCGATGTCATCGTTAAGGCGATTCGTCATCATTGGTTGCCCGGAAAAAGATTGTATTCCATTTAGAAATTGGTTTATTATGGAATTAAAGTAAAAAGGAGGGGTTCGTATGTTAAAACGGTTAACGTTCGTTTGTGTAACCTTATGCGTCGCGATCGTCGCCGTGCTCGTCGCAGCACGCCATTCAACAGGCAATACCATCTCGTTTAAGGAGCCGTTATCGCTCTATATTGCGATTGGACTAATTGTCGTCTTATTCCTACCACCATTCATCCTATCGTTTTTCGAAAACCCTGTACTGAAGAGCGTCAATGTCATTTATCAATCCTTGATCGTCTTCAGTTTCGTCGGACTGATTCCAGTCGGTTTCTTAATTCCAGACGGCTCATCAACGCTTATTGTAGCGGTCCTCGGAACAGTCGCGAGTCTTACCAGTGTCATCGTGACAGTGCGAAGTCACTCGATTTTAGCTAACTATTCTTCTGACGTACGTTAATCTATCTTTCAAACTGCTTCCGCCATCATGGTAGGAAGCAGCTTTTATTTTTATGTATAAATTTATTTATCGATAAGCTCATTTTTATTAATTTGTTTTTCGTTAAAGTTGGGCGTATTCTAATCACGTAGCCAATCGGCAAACGAAAAAGGAGGAACATATCATGAGTAAACACATCTTAATGGTCGTCACAAACGCAAAAGAAATGAAGGAAGGTCACGCGACAGGACTTTGGTTGTCTGAGTTCGCGGAAGCATACATCGAATTCAAGAACGCAGGATATACCGTAACGGTCGCAAGTCCGAGCGGCGGTGAATCACCAATCGACGCTCGGAGCCTGGAAGACGAAGTCCCAGCTGAGATTCAAGCAACAGCTCCACTTTTGAAAGAGACACTTGATTTAAAATCAATCCAAGACTTCTCGGCATTCGATGCGATCTTCATGCCAGGCGGACACGGTACGATGTTCGACTTGCCACAAAGTAATGCTTTGAACAACGCCCTTCGTACATTGTTTGAAGCGAACAAGACAGTCGCTGCAGTGTGCCACGGACCAGCTGGACTCGTTAGTGCGACACTCTCAGACGGAACACCGCTCGTCGCAGGAAAAACGATCGCAACGTTCACGGATGAAGAAGAACGCGCGACAGGACTTGACGTCTACATGCCATTCTTGCTCGAGACGCGTCTTCGTGAACTTGGCGCAAACATCATCACGGCTGACAACTTCACAGAGAACGTCCAAGTAGACGGAAACCTCGTCACAGGTCAAAATCCACAGTCCACGATCGCTGTTGCGAAAGCTGTCATCACCACACTCAACTAATCAATTCAAGAGATCCTTTGGATGAAGGATCTCTTTTCATAGGAGGTTCTATCGATGATTCAACTGATCGCCCGGATCGAAGCGCGTCCGAATCAAGGCGAACAGCTCGCTTCCATCATCGAAGGTGTGATCGCCCCTTCGCGTGCCGAGGCAGGGTGCCTGACCTATCAGGCACACCACGCTATCAATGATCCGAACGTCTTCTACTTTTACGAACAATGGCGTGATCAAGACGCTTTCGATCAGCATGTCACCTCACCGCACTATCATACGTATCGTGCGGACATCGCCCATCTCGTCGCTGATCGAAACGTGGCGTTCTTACGTGACATCTGAATGAAAAAAACCCAAGATTATCCCCTCACTTGAGGACAATCTTGGGATTTTTCCGTTTACCCTACTTACTTTATTTTCATTTCAAAGGCGTAGGTCTGTGCTGTCCATTCACCATTTAAGAATAAGACGGCTTTTTTTGCTGCTTTTGGAACATGATAGATCAAGTCGACGCGGGACTTATATGGCGGCAAATACTTCGACTGCTCAATCCAGGCTTTTGGATTTCGATTAATGACGTCGATTGGATCATGTGTTCCCGATTGATCGTTCGTCAATGTGAAGAACTGTGGTTCATACGTATAGAAACTGCCTACCACCATCTCGTCTGAATCCTGCATCTCAATCCGTATCATGATTGCTTTTTGTCCAGCAGGTGACTTAAGATTCGTCAACGTCCGCGCTTCCTTCACTTCCAGATCGTTGTACCGTTTGACGTTCGTATCTCCCGGATACGTCCGGAAGCTTGCCTTTTGTAAGACGGCTTCGAGTGTTTCATTGCTCTCCTTGACCGACTTTTTCTTAGGCAAGACGCGCTCCTTTTGTGACTGTTGATCGTGAAGTTTCGCCCCTGTCGTCTGGATCACTTTCGTCGGTTTGGTGACAGGTTTAGCCGGAGCAGGTGGTATCTTCGCAACCACGAAGAAGCCGAGGATCAAGATGCTTGCGACTAAACCACCTCCAATCGTTCCAAGGGCAATCTTGAACCGTTTTTCTGTTGCTTTACTGTTGACGACGGTCTGGTTAATGGCAGCACTCGGTGTAATGCGGACAGCTCGTGCTGCCGGTAGGAGCGCACCGACGACACCCGTTGCGAGTGGAATCATTAATGTCAGGCAAAGAAAGCCGATGTCTGCTGTCGGGAACGTATGATACGTCTGCCAAATCAAGACAAGTGCAACGGCGAGACCAATCATTCCAGCTAATAATCCCGTCAAACCGCCTTCAATCAGAACGAGTAATCGAATCCGGCGATCATGCCACCCCGTGACCTTCAAGACGGCGAGCTGACTTTTCCGTTCATTGACGTTTTGCCAGAGGATTTCCGTTGTCGTCAAAATCGCTATCAGCAAAGCCACACCCATTGCGATGTAATGCATCGTGCCGACCTCAAGGGCGACAAACTCACCGAGCCATGTCGCATACAGAACGCCTTTGAGACGGAAGGTGACGAACAGGAAGAACATGAACAGACTCGTCGGTAAAGCGATCGCGATGATCGATAAAACGGTTCGTTGCCAATAGGTCAGTAATTGATTGAGACTCATGCCAAGTACCCCTGTCGAACGGACGAACCGTCGTCCACTTGTCGCCTCTCCGGCTCGCATCGTCTCATACGGTCGAATCCAACGAATCAATGCCATCGGAACGAGCGTACCGCCCCAGTAGATCAAAAGACCGGCAAGACCGACCAAAAGAACGCGTTCAGGACTCGTCCCACCGTTCCCGATTAATGAAAATCCGCCGAGAATCAGCCAGGCAATCAACGTGACGAGTATTCCGAGTAAGGTCGCCTCGAGCAAGAGTAATGTTGACAGTTGACGCGGTCGCCAACCAAGCGACAGTAAAATCGCGAACTCTTTTTTCCGTGCATAGAGTAAAATGATGTTCGAACTGAAAACATAGACGATGGCGACAGCGATGACACTGGCGATAACACCACCCATTCCGACTTTTGCTTCTTCGAAAATTGAGATGGAAGAGCCAAGCTTGATCCATGGTTGTTGAATCCAACCGAGAGCTTTTTTCCCGTCAAGTCCCGGTAAGTAGGTCAAGGCCAGTTGCGGCGATGATCCAAGTGTGACGTCGGTGATCAGTCCCGTCTTATCTTCGATTTCTCGCGCGACCGCTTGCAGTTTCGCTTCGCTTTGTTCGTTCAACGTCTCGACTCCCTTGACGTGAATTCGGATCGCAGAGATCGCTTTATCTCCCCGGATCGCAAACGCAGCATCGAGTGTCGTCAAGACAGACGGTGGTTTCGTCAGGAAATCGAATGGATCGTCCATCGCTTCGACATCACGCGGTGGATTGACCGGTCGTTCTTGTGCATCCATGACCCACTGTGCCTTTGCCGGGAAGTATGTCTCCATCGGCAGTTCGGTCAATGGATCTTTGGACAGTTTCAATTTTTTCGCATTAAAAACGCCGATGTAGTTCATGTCTAGTTTGATCCAATCGTCACTCGTCTGTCCGAACTTATTCGGTTTTCGATACATCGCTCGTTTTGCCAGCAGCGACTCTGCTTCGACCCGTTGTGGTTCGACTTGATACGTATACGGCCAGCGGTTCCCGAACGGACTCTTCAACGGTTGATACTTTACAGGGGACGGCTTTTGACTGACCCAGTCGAACTCGCTCGCACCGTTTGGTTCATGATTTCCGTTCAAAATATCCGTGACGAGTTGTTTTCGGATTTGGCGACTTGTAATCGTGTACGTTTTCGGATGGTCCGTTTTTAGTGTCTCGAGGAACTCCCTTCCCCCTTTTTGTTCAATCATATTAACGGTCGCATTCATTGAATCATCCTGGAGCGGAAGCAGGACGTCTTCATAGGTATACGATGTCTTGACGGTTGAATATTCCTGTTCGTTCAAGAGAACCGGAATTTGTATGGCACCGTCTCCGCGCTTCGTGATTTTCGTGTTCGGATCAAAATAGCGGCTGTGCGCAGTCGTATGGACCGCATCCTTCAGACCGACGAGTCTCGCTTCTGCTTCCGGATCCACACCGGCAATCATCTCGTATGTACCTTGCTCATACAACGGCACCTTCCCGACGCCTAACGGAGAAAGACCCGTTTTTGTAGCATCTTTTAAAGGCTCCCAACCAGCGCCTAAATAATGATCGGTGATATATTGCTCCGTTTTCAGACCAGTATCTTGTTGACTGTTAATTCGCAACCGATAGATGCCTTGTTTCTTAATCGTATGCGTACCGATGGGTGTTCCGATATACGTTCCACCAATCATTGCGATCGGTGCCGCGACCTCGACGTCGGTCATCTGTTTGATTGTCTCATATTGTTTACGGGTGATACCGCCATCAAGACCACTCATGTAATTCGGCTCGAGCAACTTCAAGTCTTCCGTGACACTTCGACTCCCCACTGGTCGAACAACGATATCGTAGGAAGAGTGCCAGCGCTGTTGCAATGCATCGACGACCGTTCCTTTATTCGCTTGAGAGGTACCGATGAGGTAACTCAGTCCCGTACTGACGATCAGCACACCAACTAGCAACAGGATAAATCGTTCTTTGTTTCGCCACCATGCGTTCCAGATGAACTTCAGCATTTGATGCCTCCTTGAAGGATTTAAAAGAACCACTCTTATTTTGGATAAATTATGTTATATTTACAATTTGTCACATTGCAAATTATCGGAATAGTCTTTCTTTTTGAACAGAAAAAGAGGCTGACTCAAAAGTCAGTCTCTACATAAGGGAAGTGATGCAAAATGATGATCTGCCATTCTTTTTTTAATTAGCCTCTTTCATTACGATTGTAAGACAACAATCACCTGTTGCAAAACCGGATCGTGGCGCGAGTCCGTTCGATAAGCGACATATAACTGATTCGTCGCGAATCGTTCCGGTGCAATCCGTTGTACCCGTCCAGCGCTGACCGCTGCTTCGACGAGATAATCGGGCAAGATGCTAATCCCGTGTCCTACTTCGATCGCCTTTAGTATCGCATCGACGTTCGGTAAGATCATTTCCGGACGAATCCCAGGTCGTTCTCCGAACTGCGTCTGATAGTACCGACGAATGATTGGTAACTCGAGTCCATAGCTAATCCAGCGTTGTTGGTCCATCCATTCCTTTAGATCCGTTTCCGGAGCATCGTATCCGATTGGAGCGATCAAATGAAAGCGTTCGTCAGCGATTGGGACATACTGGACTCCCGGTTCATCGATCCGCTTCGTTGCGATGATGAAGTCGAGCTCATTCGCAAGCAAGCGTTGCAACAAGGGAACCGTCAAATCAAAGACTACCGTGAACTGTGCGACGTCGAGCGGTAGCTTTGGTACGATCCCATGCGTCACGAATTCCGTCGGTCCCCCGAACTTCAAGACCGGACGAGATTGCTCCCCTGCTTCGTATTTCATCTCAAGCGATAACTCCTCGAGCCGGTCGATCAATCCGACGACTTGTGTATAGAGGGCTGTTCCCGCGTCCGTCGGAATCATTTGCCGTGGCGCACGGATGAACAAGGTCGTCTCAAGTTCTGCTTCCAGTGCCGCGATATGCTGGCTGACCGCCGGTTGCGTCAAAAAACGAAATTTTGCCGCCGCCGAGACGGAACGCTGTTGGTAAACGTGAATGAAACTCCGGTACCATTCAAAATCAATCATGTATGTTCTCCTTTTGCTTGGTCTTCCTATAAAGTATAGTTCCATTCAATCTATAAGACAAATAACGAATAATTTAGTAAGTCATAAATTTATTTATCGGATAATGCAAGACGGTTTCCGTAGTAGTTCATGAATTGTTGAACGCCAAGGCAGACAAGTAGGATCAATGGAAAGAACTGCAACGGGAATAGAAAGAGGAGAAGCGTAGCGGTCACGAGTGGCTGACGCAAGACGACAGTACAACTTGCCGTAACGACAAGTGTCACGATCAATCCAGGCATGAACGGACTTAATTGGCTGAGACAGAATGCCATGACTGTGCTCGAAAAAATTAACGGGAATATCTTTCCGCCTTTCCAGCCGCAGGAAAAACAAAGATGCGTCAACCCCACCTTTCCGATCGCAAGCAACAATAAGGCACCGATTGTCCAGGAGGATCCCTCTTTCGTAAAATCGAAGATGTCATATTCACCAGAAAACAATAAGTAAGAGGAAATCATGGATGCAAGACCAATCGCGATTCCCGCGATGAGTGCGAGAAGGATTGGATTTCCGACGCGGGAAACCATCCAGTTCGTCACCCGCTCCGTCCATATGAAGAAAAGTCCAAACGCGATCCCGAGGAGAATCGCCGGAAGGATGAACCACATGACAGTCGCATTCCACGTAATCGGTGGTATCTTAATAGCGAACACGCGGTCATGGGGTACGAGGTGCATGATGAAACGAAAACAGGCAAAAGCGACGAGCGTACAAATGCCGTAATAAAAGATGCGTTGTACCTTTTGCCAGCGTGACGTTGCTTGCTGCATCGGTTCCTCCTCGATCGCTTCAGAGACACTGACGAACGGGGCATGAAAAATCGTCGCTAACATCGCAGCGTATCCCGTCTGCAAGAAACTTTGCCGCTCCGGCTCCGTCAACCGTAACCGATCACCGATCCACGTCACCATTCCCCCTAAGATGCTGATCAACGCAGCTTCCGGTCCTAAACTCGCTCCACACGTCAGCACGATCCATGCGGCAACGGTGTTTTTCCAGAGAGCACCGCGATAAGGTACACGACCTTCTTGCTTGAAGTTAGCAAGCGTCTCATGCATCGTCTTCGGGTAATCACCTACCGACTTTTGAATAAGACCAACACCGATACCACCGAGTAGACCGACGCCAAGTCCATAGAAAGATACATCGAGTACAGACGGTAACCACTCCCATACATAATGAATCGATGCGTTCACACCACTTAAAAACAAGGCAGCCGTCAATCCGACGATTGCTCCGAGGATCAGACAATGCAAGAAGTGCGTCAGATGTGGTTTCATTTCTGCTCCTCCTTCTTCTTCTTGTCCTGGTGATATTGTTTTATGCCATATTAAAGTTCACGATGACGGCACTGAGAACACCGACACCAAGCATGACGTAACCGATCGAAAACAATTTACCGAACGCTGTCTGTGGGACGAGATCCCCGTATCCGACAGTCGCGAGTGTCATGACGGAGAAATAAAAGGCATCTAGAATACTGAACTGTACGACATTGTGATAGAAGACCGTCCCAATCAAGAAAAGTGCCCCGACCATGATCATCAATGCTTTCTGTTCTTCTTGCTTGAATAAGATACGGATGACATGAAAAAAATTTCGGATCAAGATAAAGAACGCCAGCATGCTCTCTCCTCCTCAGTTCCGTCATCACGGCACACGTTCATTGAACAATTTCTCTAGTTGGTCAGGATCAAGTTGATTCAAGTCAGAGATCAGGAAACAATCGATTCGTTTTGATGACTGGATTTGTAAGCTTTTATCCGTCCGTAGGAGCTATTTGACACCTAGCAACGTCGCGATCAAAATAAAACTACAGTTGATCAGGAACAGATATCTGCATCGAGCGCGTAGGTCATGTTCTGATTCGCAATGGCGTTATCGACGATAGTAGCAAGACGGTGGCGATTATGACACCGGGAACGTCCGCGCAATCAGTTCGTCACTCAGAAACGAGTCACACCATTTAAGTCATTGGTTTTTATTTACCCATTTTTAGTGTCTTCGCCTTATTTCCCTTATGAAAAAATCCCTTTACTGAAAGGTACATTGCTCATGAAAAAATTCCGCGGCAAACGCCGTTATTTTAAAAATCTCGAACTTGAATTCAAAAGTTTTTCTTCTCCCTCCTATATTGATACAGACGTCTGGTTTAACGAATGGCACGAGCATCCTGACTTTTATGGACATGGCAACGCGAGTCTGCGTATTCGTAAAGCACATCTTCGGATCGCATTGAGCGCTATGCAGGACATGCAACAAAAACTAGAGGAAAAACAGATTGAACATCAGCTTTACATAACGATTGTCCTCGAGGATGCTTCACAAGACGCACTACATGTCCACACGACGAATCCGGACGGAACCCTATTCCCACTTGAGCGGATTCAGTCGTTCCCTCTCGCTTCACACGTTCCGACCTGGGTAACGGAACTCTTTCCGAACAACCGGTATACGATTCATGAATCACGGGAGGAATTCATCGATTACACGGAAGAGGAGCCTTTTAGCTCGACCGTCACGCTTTTTTACATCTTGCCTAGCCCTTAAATTGACACGAAAACGAGCTATCCTTTCCATCACAGGAAGAGGATAGCTCGTTTTGTTCGGTTTTTCTTATGGTAGCAAGACGACCTTGCCGAATTTGCCAGCTTGTTTAAAGTACGCTTGGGCTTCTCGCGCTTCAGCGAGCGAGAACGTCCGGTCGATGACGGGCTGAATCGTCTGCGCCCGAACCGCCTCGAGTAATTTCTCATAATCATGGCGATTGCCAAGGACGGATCCTTGTAGACGGATATGTTTCAAGTAAAGTGTCCGAAAATCGAGCGACGTCACCTGTCCCCCGGACGATCCGGAAATACAGTACGTTCCGCCGCGCTTCAGCAGATCCAGTCCTTGTTTAAACACCGCATCGCCGACGACGTCGAGAATCGCATCGACCGGACCAACTTCTTGCATGACCTGCTGATCCCAGTCCGGCTCACGGTAGGAAACGACCAGGTCCGCCCCGAGTTCTTGCAATTGATCCGTCAGCTTCAAGTCACCGACGAGTGCGACGACACGGGCACCGAAGACACGTTTCGCAATCTGGACGTTGAGTGAGCCGACACCACCACTGGCACCTGTTACAAGTAACGTCTGTCCTTGTTGTAAGTTAAGTTGTTCGACCATGTGCCACGCCGTCAATCCACTGACCGAGAAGACCGCACTGTCCGTATAGGAAGCAAGCGGCATGTCGTAACAGAGTTCGAGCGGCCAGCAGACATACTCCGCGTATCCGCCGTCGTACTCGGAACCGATAAACGATAAGTCCTCGGCACTTTGTTCGTCAGCGATTTCTCCACTCGCCGTGAACGGGAATAAGACGACGTCTCGTCCGATTTCTGATTCCGCGACACCGCCTCCAACCGCGGCGATCCGTCCGCTAATGTCTGAACCGGGAACTCGGGGGAATTGCACACCTTCCGCTTTCCAGCCCGACTCATTCTCCGCACCATAAGTGCCTTCCCGCATCCAGATTTCTGTATTGTTCAAGGCACAGGCTTTGATTTTAATCAGCACCTCGCCTTGTTTCGGTTGAGGTGTTTGCATATCAATGTACTTCAGATGATCTAGCCCACCATGTCCTGTGACCGTGACTGCCTTCATGTTTTTGCCTCACTTTCTTTTGGTCTAGATATAGATTCTTTTATCCTTTACCCTTTTGTTTTACATACACACCACGTCAAATAAATGATCAAACTCACAAAAAATTAAAAACTGAATATCTTTTCATTTAAAAGCTCTTCTATTTAATTTTTATATTTTGGTAAAATAAAGAAAATACCAAGGAGGTCCCTCATGAAACGTGGCTTAGTATTGGTCGTCCTATTGATTCTAGTCGTGTGCATCATCGTTTTCGAACCATTCCGTGGCGCACCACCGAACCCTGAAGTTAAGGCGAACGGAAAGGATGTTCCGACCGTTCAAGGGTCTTATTGCTGGGACAGCTTACTCCGCAGTCAATGTGGTGATAAAGTTTATCGCGATGGACTCGATATGGCAAAAGAACAAAAACCGGTTAATGTCTCTTCCGGATCAATCGTCCGTGTCGAATTATCCGGCAATCCAGAACAAGTTAAGCTAACACAATGGCACGAACAGAAAAAGAAATCTCGTGTTGTATTAAAAGATGATCAGTTCAATGCACCAACAGAACCCGGTCTCTATGCGTATGAATTAAATTCGCGCTGGAAACAAGGAGACGGACAATTCGGATTCTTACTGAAAGTGCAGTAAATACAATAACCCCACTGTCGTCTCATGACTTCAGTGGGGTTTGCTGTCATCCGGTTTGACGATACAGTTGCAAGATTCCGAAGACGGTCAAGATGAGATATCCTGTTCCGATGAACAGAAAGACTGGGCGAATCAATTGATCCTTCGGTTGACGCGTAATGCCTTCGAAGAAACAACTGATTATGAAACCGAGGACTAACATCCCGCCATACATGAAAAGGAACGAGACGAGAAGACCAACGAGACTTGGTTGCGTAAGTGATGGAGCTAGCCACAAAATACAACCAATGAATACGGCAAGCATGAGGGTACCCAATACAATCCCTATAAGTGGATGGATCGTGTTTAGTCGTCGGATCACATCATGACGTTTGACGAGACGCTCCACTAATGTCATCGCTGACAGACAGGTCAGTAAAAATAAGATTAAGAAATAGATCGCTTGCTCGACTGGACGGAACGTCGTGAAAAAGACAGCTCCGCTAAGAACCAGGAGTGGAGATATGAAAAAAATCAAACGTTTCACTTTTTTCCCACCTTTCATACACCTTTCTTTAAAGTGAACACATAACTAAGACAATGTAACATATAGCACGTTACATATTTTACCACTTTTATCATTTTTCAAATTTTGATACCTATGTACTTTTTTCAACAATTGTAAAAAAATGATAAAAATTCTTTACGATTTCATTTGGCATATGCTAGGATGAGACAAATCATATGAATCAAACGCATTGAAGAGAACAGTACGTCATTTCGATTTTTCCTAGAGAGCTCCGATTGGTGGGAAGGAGCAAAAGTCATTGACCGAACCAAGCCTCTGAGCAGCACGGTGGAACCGAATCGGGGATATCGTGACGGGTGCTCCCGTTATCGAGCTCAGGTATTTGCCGTTTAAAAGCGGTCGTACCGATGAAGGCGGTACCGGTGACGGTTTCGCGAACAGGGGTGGCACCACGACACGCACAGTCTCGTCCCCAAGACCAACGTCTTGGAGGTGGGATTTTTTTATTGGCTTAAAACACAATTAAAAAAGGAGTGTGTCATATGTCGAATTGGAAATACCCTGGATTGCTGTTACTTGGTGTCGGTGTCTCGAACATTGGAGCTTGGGTCTACTTCATCGCCTTGAATTTAATCGTCCTCGAACGAACGGGATCGGCGTTCGCCGTCTCCGTTCTCTATATCCTGTTACCGATCTCCGCGCTGTTGACGAGTCTTTGGTCCGGCAGTATCGTCGATCGAATCAATCAACGTCGCTTGCTCGTAATGCTTGACGTCGGGCGCGCCGCGCTCGTCTTTTCACTGACATTGATCGATTCATTGCATGTTCTCTATGCGCTCGTCTTCATCCTGAACATCGGTAACACGCTATTTGAGACATCCTCATTGATCTACATGACGAAGCTCGTGCCAGAGACTAGTCGCCAACGGTTCAATGCATTAAAGAATTTCATTCAGTCGGCCGGTTTCATTCTCGGACCGTCAATTGCCGGGTTCTTATTTTTGGTCGGTTCCCCAGAAACAGCAATCGTATTGAACGCGGGAGCACTGTTGTGTTCTGCCACTTTATTATCCGTCTTGCCTGACGTCCGCTTGGCGGCGACTACAGCAGTCCCCTTTTCACTCCGAGTGATTCTTAAGGACTGGAAAGAAACCTTTCAGTTTGCACGAACACGGCGCTATATCACGCTCGTCTATGCCTTCTATGCGTTAATGATCGTCCTGATGAGCGGTCTCGATTCGCTTGAAGCCTCGTTTGCGACGATCGTTTTGCAGATGGATGAGAGTACGTATGGATTCCTCGTCAGTATCGCCGGAATCGGCATCATCTGTGGTTCCGCGGTCAATGCAACCTTTACGCATCGCTTGTCGCTCCGGTTCTTGATCCAGTTTGGGGCACTGATGACGCCTGTCGGTTACTTGATCTTTGCCTCGGCGACGTCATTCTTGATTGCAGCGATTGGCTTTTTCTTGCTAAGTTTTGCCCTTGCATTCGCAAACACTGGCTTCATGACGTTTGCTCAAACACACATTCCGGTCGAATTGATGGGACGGTTCCTCAGTAGCATCCACGTTGTACAATCGACTGGTGTCATTCTACTGACTGCCTTGATTGGTCTATATGCCGAGACATCGATCCGCTTGACGTATACCGTCGCTTCAGTTGGCTTCCTCCTGATTGGTGGCTTGATCGTCTTCATCGTGCAAGACCGAACGAAACGTCAATATTTTACGACGGAAACCGATGAAACGATTAAACTTTCGTCATGAGAAGGAAAGGAAGATATTCATGCAGTTGACTGGAGAACGAATTTTTCTACGCCAGATTGAAGTGACGGACGCGCACGTCTTATTCGAACAAACACAAAATGAGACATTACGTTACCTGACCGGAACGACAGCGACGTTTTCGCTCGAACAGATTGAACAGCATATTCTCTCGATTCAAGCTGATGCGACGCGTCATGATTTTGCAATTTGCCTGACGTCGGGTGAGATGATTGGCGAGTGTTCGATTCTTGATATCGATTTGGATTCAGGAATCGCTGGATTTCGGATTTCACTGCGTGCCCTCCCCTGGACCGGTCAAGGATACGGGACAGAGGCAATCGCGTGTATCTTTCGATTTTGTTTCGAAGAACTTCAGCTGGGTCAACTTGAACTCGAAGTGTTTTCGCACAATGAACGAGCAATTGCAGCTTATAAGAAAGCCGGTTTTCAAATCATTGAAATGATTCCTGATGCCTTACTGTATGATGGCGTTTCGTTTGACGAGATCATCATGCGGAAACGGAATCCACGCGTTGTTTAAAGAGTCAATCCTGATGTAGCACCTCCTCCGTGAGGTGCTATTTCTATTTCCTTAAAATTAATATCCATAATTAACAGATTTTTTAGTCAATTCACTCTTATTTGTATATAATGGAAAAATAAAAAGAAATATATGGATAAAAGAATATCTTATCGAAAGGCATCTTATACAATGCTCAATTAACCAAATCGAAATGAGGTGGAGAACATGCTGAGATTCATCTGGAACTCCTGGTGGCGTAACAAGGAGCGTTTCATCTTGCTCCTCGTCGGCGTCCTGATCGTCAGTACCGGACTGAGTTACTTAATCGGTACGACGCAAGCGAACAACGGAACGGTCGTCGATGAACTGCAAAAACGCTGGGGATCGTCGTACGATATCGTCGTCCGTCCGGAAGGCAGTCGGAGTGTGACGGAAGACTTGAACCTGCTTGAACCGAACTATATGAGCGGACTCGACGGTGGGATCACCCGCAAGCAGTACGAGACGATCAAGCAGATTGCTGATGTCGAGGTCGCAGCACCAATCGCGATGATTGGTTATACATCGACATCGAGTAGCGTCGGTACCCATACGATTCAAGAAGAAGGGATTTACCGCTTGAAAATCAAGGATTCTCAAAATACGGGACTCCAAAACGAATCTTATACCATGACAACGTTTCTTGCTGCTGGCTGGGAACCAATGGGTGACGCAACGCGCACAGGCGTCTCCCCTTTAAAACTTGGTGAACAACCCCTCTATGACTACGGCTCAGAAGTCATGATTGCCGGAATCGATCCTGCTGCCGAAGACCAGCTCGTCGGTTTGAAAAAAGCGACCACTACCGGAACATATAGCCGTTTCTTCAGCGAAACGGATCTTCCCGCTTCGTACGGTGATCAAGCGACGCAGATTCCGATTCTATTGAATTCTCGTGAATACGTCGATGCGATGCGCACCTATACATATGAAAAGGTAGAGCTTCCGTTCACTGCAACAGGCGTTGCAGACATGGTCCAAAAGATTGAACAAAAAGGTGGGAAAACATACCTGAGTAAACTACCAGTAGGAGAGCCTACCTCTTATTCGATCACGACTCAAGACGTCCAAAAAAAGCTCGTGGACGGTATCCTTAAAAACACCTTATCAACAGGCGATGCGAACAATAGTGATTCACTGTCTTCCATTACTTTGAAACCTTCACCGGTTGAATACAAAACAATTAAGAGTCCGTACGGTTCCCGTTGGCCCTTTACCTACCAAGTTCAACCAAAAGAGGTCGCCAAGGAATCCTTACTCTTCAAACGAAGCATGTATCGCGAAGCACGTGAATTCGAAGGTGGCTTTAAAGGATGGAAACAAGTCCATCTCAACTATATCGGTGTCTTTAACCCCCGGGAGCTCGATGTTTCAAAGGATCCGTTGACTGAACTTCCAATGGAAACTTACTTCCCGGCAAAAGCACAGTGGGTCATGGATCAAAATGATCGTCCGGTCAATCCAGTCCGTGACGTCAAGCCCGCCAACGACTCCTACGACTTCCTGACGAAACCACCATCGATGCTGACGACGCTCGACGCTGCCTTTAAGTTACGCGGGGATAAAGCAATTTCTGCGATTCGCGTCAACGTCAAAGGGGTCGAGACGATGAACGCAACAAGTGAGAAAAAATTGCAAGCTGTCGCACAGGAAATCGAGGATAAGACGGGTCTGATCACGGACGTCACACTCGGTTCCTCCCCGCAACTCGCCTTGACGTATTTACCCGGTCTAAAAGGAGAATCGGCACTCGGTTGGGTCCAGCAACCGTGGATCAAACTCGGGTCGTCGATCGCGATTTTCCAAGAGGCGAAAGTCGGAATGAGTGGCATCATCGCGAGCGTCATCGCTGTCGCGCTCGTCTACGTCTTCAGTTCGAACATCATCTTGCTCTATGCTCGAAAAAAAGAATTCGCGATTTTACTCTCGCTCGGATGGCGTTCACGGCAGCTATCCAGACTCCTCTTCCTAGAAGCAACACTTCTTGGATCGCTGGTCGCACTCATCGCCTGGGTGATTCTCGGATCATTTTGGATAACAGCTGATCACCCGATTGCCCTCGGACGCATCATCTTGATTGGATTGTCCGGGCTTTTGATCTACTGGGGCGGGACGATTGTTCCGACGTTACTCATCAGACGCATTCAACCATTTGAAAGCATGCGCTCTGGCGAAGTCTCAAAAGGACGTCGTTTCGTCCGAGCACAAAGTGTTCTTGGAATGAGCATCAACCAACTCGCGACTTACTGGCAACGCACGCTACTGTCCATCATCGCAATTGCCTTACCGACGAGCTTGTTCATCTTCTTCTTGTTCATCACGTTCCGACTGAAAGGCGTCTTATATGCGACATGGCTTGGTGAATACGTCGCGCTCGAAGTCGGTACGATGCATTATGTCGCAATGGGCGTCGCCTTACTCATCGCCATCCTGACGACGACCGAGATCATGTGGCAAAACGTCAACGAACGAAAGAATCAACTCGCTGTCCTTAAAGCGACAGGCTGGCGGAACGGTCAAATCCGACTTCTCGTCTTAAGCGAGGGTGTGATGACTGGACTCTTCGCTGGAATCGTCGGTCTACTTGTTGCCTTAGCAATGATTGGCTTCGTCTATAATCAGTTCCCATCCAGTGAACTCGGTTTCTTAAGTCTTATGCTCCTGATTCCGGTAACGACTGGTGTGTTTGGTGCTTTGCTTCCTGCACAGCGTGCTGTGCGGATCACGCCGAACGCAGCCATCGGTGGCGTAAACGATAATCAACAATTGACCGAACGTCGCTTCAAATGGGCACTCGGTAGCATCGCTGCTACGCTCGTCATCGGAACGACGAGTTTATTTCTCCTCGCTGCACCTGAAACGAGAATGGCTCAAAAAGAAATAACGACACCAAAAGTACAAACGACCGGACAAAAATTAAAAAATCTCGCTCAAGATCCTGACGATAAGAAACATACTGCCGAAGACAACACGGCACTGGAGCAATTGATGAACGCAGGCGCTATTCAGACGTACCCGGGTGACCCGGCGGCGAAGAATTATGACTTCTCTGTTAAAAAGCTCGTTTCAACACCAAAAGAGTTAAAGCTCAAGGAGAAGTCAGGATATCGTTTCGTGACGATTCCAGTTTTCCTTCATAACCGGGATGAATTAGCTGCAGGTTCGTTTTCGTCGTATCGACCACAAACCTTCTCGTTGATTGCTCTTGACGGAAAAGAGTTCACTCCCGTCGATTATGTCAATCACGATAAAACGGCTTGGATAAATGCATTCAAATACATCAATTCGAAAAAATCCTGGGTCGATCTTGTTTACCAAGTACCGGTTGACCAAAAGGTGTTCGTCTTGCTTGCAAAAGATGAGGCCGTCGAAAAAACGACGACCGTCAAGATCACGCTAGCCGATATCAAAAAAGCGAATACGTCAGCTACTACTCCTTCAACAGAGGAAACGGAAAAATTAAAAACATTGATGAAGCGAGGTGTCACGCAAACAACTCCCGGGAATCCGAGACATCAATCTGATCGTTTTCATGTCGAGGCATTGATTGACACACCAAAAGAACTGAATCTAAAGCAACGTGCTGGTTATCGTTTCTTGACGATCCCTGTCGTCATGCAAGATACAGGGGATGATCTGGGAGGATTCATCACTTATCGTCCCAATCGGTATGCCTTGACAGACTTACAAGGAACCGATTATGAACCTATCGATTATGTGAATCGCAATGAGAAAGCCTGGAAAAACGGGTTTCAATATTTCGCACCGTACAAGTCACGAGTGGAGTTGGTTTATCAAGTACCAATCGATCAGAAGCGATTCGTTCTGTTCGCTTCTGATCCAGCTTTTCCCAAACCAACGACCGTCAAAATCGATCTGACGAAACAATCATTTAATCACTAGGAGGAATTTGACATGGGTCGTACCATCATTGAAAGGAATCGAGGTTTTGTCGATGCTTAAATTCATCTGGAATTCCTGGTGGCGCAACAAGGAGCGGTTCATTCTGCTCCTCGTCGGCGTTCTGATCGTCAGTACCGGACTAAGTTACTTAATCGGTACGACGCAAGCCAACAACGGAACGGTCGTCGATGAACTGCAAAAACGCTGGGGATCGTCGTACGATATCGTCGTTCGTCCGGAAGGCAGCCGGAGCGTGACAGAAGACTTGAACCTGCTCGAACCGAACTACATGAGTGGGCTCGACGGCGGGATCACCCGCAAACAATATGAGACGATCAAGCAGATTGCTGACGTAGAAGTCGCAGCACCGATTGCGATGATTGGGAACTACAATACGAATGCTGAAACGGATACCTATAATTTCAAAGAACCGGGCATTTACAAAATTTCGTTTACGGATATGCAAGATACTGGGCTAAAGAAAGAAACAGAATCTTATTCATTCTTTGCCGGAGCCGGTTGGTTCCCTCCTGAGAGTGACGGATTGAATCGAGATGTTTCACCGCAAGAATTAGGCGAGTTTCCTATCTACGGTTACGGGAGCGCAGTGATGCTTGCCGGGATTGATCCGGAAGCAGAAGCACAACTCGTTGGACTCGATCAGGCAACCAAAAAGGCTACGCATAGTCGTTATTTCACGAAGGACGATGTCGTGAACGATTATGGTGACGGTGTTTGGGACATCCCATTGATCATGAACAGTCAGGAGTACGTCAATGCTTCGCGGACCTATCGCTACGAGAAAGTCGATATCCCGCTCGTCAAAGATTCAATGGTTGAAACAGTACGCAGTATCATGAAAAAAGGTGGCGAATCCTATCTCAAGACGCTTCCTGTTAAAGATACGAAGGAATACTATATTTCGACAGAGCAAGCATCAAAGCAACTTATTAAGAACATTCTCGAAGATAAAGTTCCGGAAAAAGCAAGTGGTAGCTTTGACTGGATGTTTTTAAAGCCATCGTCTGTCGAGTATCAAACGATTGCTAGTCCCTTTGCCAAACGTTGGCCGTTCACCTATCAAGTAACACCTCAAGAGGTCGATAAGGACGTCCTCATTTCGAAACGATCGATGTATCGAAAAGCTCGTGTCTTCGGTGACAACACGGGTAACCTTGATAAAGTACCGAAAATGCATTTGAACTACATTGGTGTCTTTGATCCGAAGAAATTGAACATCTCGAAAGACCCATTGACGGAACTGCCGATGGAGACCTATTTCCCGGCGAAAGCCCAATGGGTCATGGACAAGAATGAAAAACCGGTCAATCCAGTCCGGGAAGTCAAACCGACGAACGACCCGTATGACTTCTTGACGAAACCACCATCGATGCTGACGACGCTTGACGCCGCCTTTAAGTTACGTGGTGATAAAGCCATCTCTGCCATTCGTGTCAACGTCAAAGGTGTCGAGACGATGAACGCGACGAGTGAGAAAAAGTTGAAAGCTGTTGCTCAAGAGATCGAGGACAAGACCGGTCTGATCACCGACGTCACGCTTGGCTCCTCGCCACAGCTCGCGCTGACATACCTCCCTGGATTAAAAGGTGAATCGGCACTCGGTTGGATCCAGCAACCGTGGATCAAACTCGGTTCATCGATGGCCATCTTCCAAGAAGCGAAAGTCGGAATGAGCGGCATCATCGCAAGTGTCATCGCTGTTGCGCTCGTCTATGTCTTTAGTTCAAACATCATCTTACTCTATGCCCGCAAGAAGGAATTCGCGATCTTACTGTCGCTCGGTTGGCGTCCACGTCAGCTCTCGAAGCTTCTGTTCCTGGAAGCAACGTTACTCGGCACACTCGTCGCCTTGATTTCTTGGACGATCCTCGGTTCGTTCTGGCTGACGACGGATCATCCGATTGCCTTATCACGGATCATCTTGATTGGACTTGCTGGTCTATTGATTTACTGGGGCGGTACGCTCGTCCCGATGACGCTCATCCGCCGGATTCAACCATTCGAAAGTATGCGTTCTGGTGAAGTCTCAAAAGGTCGTCGCTTCGTCCGGGCACAAAGTGTTCTTGGGATGAGCATCAACCAACTTGCAACGTATTGGCAACGGACGATCCTCTCGACAATCGCGATCGCCTTGCCGACGAGTCTGTTCATTTTCTTCCTATTCATCACCTTCCGACTGAAAGGTGTCTTGTATGCGACATGGCTCGGCGAATACGTTGCACTCGAAGTCGGCACGATGCATTATGTTGCGATGGGTGTCGCTTTACTTATCGCTATCCTGACGACGACGGAGATCATGTGGCAAAACGTCAACGAACGAAAGAGTCAGCTTGCCGTCTTGAAGGCAACTGGTTGGCGGAACGGTCAAATCCGGACGCTCGTCTTAAGTGAAGGATTAATGACGGGACTGTTCGCTGGAATCATCGGCTTACTGATCGCTCTTGCGATGATCGGCTTCGTCTATAACCAGTTCCCAACAGGTGAGCTCGGTTTCTTGAGTGTCATGTTGTTGATTCCTGCCATCACGGGAATTCTCGGTGCCCTCTTACCCGCTCAACGCGCCGTCAGTATTACACCAAATGCTGCGATTGGAAGTGTCGCGACGAATACGAAAGCGACGGAACGACGTTTCCGACTGGCCTTATCCGCAGTTGGTGGTGCCCTTGTCGTTGGTGTCGCTTCCCTGTTCTTCTTTGCTACGACAGAAGAAGGACCAGCGTCCACGAAACCGATACAAACAGCTACGCCAACGGTCAAGACGACAGGAACGAAATTGGCAGACGTAAAAGACACGAAAAAGAAGGCGTCCTCTACTAAAAAAGTCAATTCGAGCAAGCTCGATCAACTAATGGAGCGTGGGGTCGTTCAAACCTATCCGGGAGACCCGAAAGCGAAGAGAAATATTTTCCGCGTTGATAAACTTCTCCTATCACCACCAAAAGAGTTGAAATTGCCCACTCTCGATGACGAACAATATGTCACGGTACCGGTTATTTTAGAGAACTACAAGGATAGTAACGTAGAAGGTGGACCTGCTATCTATAAACCGAACACATTTACCCTAGAAGATACGAACGGGAAAGTATACGAAACGGTTGATTATGAGAATCGTAATCCAGATGTATGGAAGGATGGCTATCGCTACTTTGCTCCTTCCGTTTCTCGAGTCGACCTTGTATTCCGTGTACCAAGTGATAAAAATACGTATGTGCTTCTCGCGACAAGCGAAGCCATTGCGAAGCCGACGACCGTCAAAATCGAAGTCGATGCTGTAGATGTTACATCAACCACCGTGAAGACCGGACAAAAGAAACAGTCAAAGAAAAAGAATACAGACGCCATCGAAGAACTGATGAATAAAGGTGGTCTTCAGACTTATGCTGGTGATAAAAATTTAATGAAAGAACGTGGGTTCATGGTCAGTTCGGCGAAACGTGTTCCACTTAAGAATCTTCCGAAAGATAAACAAGCCGTATCTGTCAGACTTGAGATGCAGGTAAAGGGTGAAGATTCAGCTGACTCTTATATCGACTATAAACCCTCTTCTTTCCCATTGATGGATCGTCACAAGAAAAGCTACACGCCTGAAGAAACGATCAATCTGAACAAAAAAGCCTATTCAGAAAGCTTAGGTTATTACGCTCCGTTACACTCAAAAATTGATGTCATTTACATCGTACCTAAAAATGAAAATACCTTCGTCATGAACGTAAAAACAGGATTCACTGGTTTTCTCTACACCGTTAAAATCAAATTATGACCTTTTGCTATCTCGGTCCATCATCAAGCTAGATGATGGGCTTATTTTTTGCTTTACAACTACAGGATATACAAATGACTCATACTTAATTATTTGAACTCCAAGGATTTATTAAAGGTTTCAATAGTAAAGTATTGGATTTATAATGAAATATATGGTTGTTTGCTCAGATTTCATTCAAGAGCAGATTCTGATAAACAATCTGATCTTTCTCACACCTAAAGCATGGATTCATGAAGAGTAAACCGCACGATCGTCTTACATACCAACTCGACTTACAAAAGGAGGTCATCATCAATGCTTAGATTCATCTGGAACTCTTGGTGGCGGAACAAAGAACGATTCATTCTTCTTCTCGTCGGCGTCCTGATCGTCAGTACCGGACTGAGTTATCTGATTGGGACGACGCAAGCCAATAATGGAACAGTCGTCGACGAACTTCAAAAACGTTGGGGATCGTCCTACGATATTGTCGTTCGTCCGAAAGACAGCCGAAGTGTGACGGAAGATTTGAAGTTGCTTGAACCAAACTATACAAGTGGTCTTGACGGCGGCATCGCGCGTAAACAATATGAGACGATCAAAAAAATTACGGATGTCGAAGTCGCTGCCCCGATTGCGATGATCGGAAATAGTTATATCGATGCGAACGTCGGTACCCACACGATCACCGATCCCGGCATCTATAAACTGACGATCACCGACTCCCAAAATACCGGTCTGAGGATGGAAAAAGATACGACGACTTCGTTCCTTGCTGCCGGTTGGGAACCTCCAAGCGGGACACGTGTGAAAGGCGTGTCTTTATTAGAACTCGGAGAACAACCATTATTCGCTTATGGTAGTGCGACGATGCTCGCTGGAATTGATCCGGAAGCCGAGGCGAAAATGGTCGGACTGGATCAATCGACTAAATCCGCTACATACAGCCGCTATTTTAAAACGGATGACAGTCCCGTTGACATGGGGAGTGACGTCTATCAAATCCCGATCTTATTAAATCAGCGCGAGTACGTTGATGCCTTCCGGACATATAAATATGAAAAAGTTGATCTCCCCTTACAGAACGATTCGATCAATACGACGATGGAGCAAGTTATTCAAAAAGGTGGCTACAAGTACCTGAACACGTTACCTTTATCGGATAAAAAAACATATAAAGTCACGACTTCGGATACGCAGAAGACATTAGTGAATGACATTCTAAAACATACGGTTCCAGAAGAGCCACCCGGAAGCTTTAATTGGCTAGCACTCAAACCATCACCGATTTCCTATCAGAGTGTCGCTAGCCCCTACCCCTCCCGGTGGCCATTCAGCTACCAGGTCAAACCATATGAAGTCACAAACGATAGCCTACTCGCCAAACGAACGATGTACCGTGAAGCACGTCTATTTGGAACAGACATCAACAACATGCCTAAAATGCGTTTTAATTACATTGGTATCTTTGATCCGAAAAAGCTAGACATTTCAAAAGATCCGTTAACGGAACTACCAATGGAGACCTACTTCCCAGCGAAGGCTCAGTGGGTCATGGATAAGAAGGATCGTCCAGTTAATCCACCACGTGATGTCCAACCGACGAATGATGCCTATGACTTCCTGACAAAACCGCCTTCGATGCTGACGACACTGGATGCTGCCTTCAAGTTACGAGGCAAAAAAGCAATCTCTGTCATTCGCGTCAATGTCAAAGGTGTCGAGACGATGAATGCAGAGAGCGAAAAGAAACTCCAAGCGGTCGCGCAAGAAATCGAAGATAAAACAGGACTGATCACAGACGTCACACTCGGTTCCTCGCCACAACTCGCTTTGACCTACTTACCTGGTTTAAAAGGAGAATCGGCTCTCGGCTGGGTGCAACAGCCGTGGATCAAGCTCGGCTCCTCGATGGCGATTTTCCAAGAAGCCAAGGTTGGGATGAGCGGGGTCATCTTAAGCGTCATCGCGGTTGCTTTAGTGTATGTCTTTAGTTCGAACATCATTTTGCTGTTTGCTCGGAAAAAGGAATTCGCGATTTTGCTGTCGCTCGGTTGGCGCCCGCGTCAACTCTCGAAGTTATTGTTCCTTGAAGCGACTCTCTTAGGAAGCTTCGTCACCTTGATTTCTTGGGCGATCCTCGGCTCATTCTGGTTGACGACGAGCCATGCGACTTCAGTAGGACGTATCATCCTGATTGGTCTCGTGGGTCTTCTCATCTACTGGGGCGGCACGCTTGTTCCGATGGCACTCATTCGGAAAATTCGTCCTTATGAGAGCATGAAGTCGGGGGAAGTTTCAAAAGGACGCCGGATTGTCCGTGCTCGGGGCATCGTCAGCATGAGCATCAACCAGCTCGCGACCTATTGGCAACGGACGCTCCTGTCGATCATTGTGATTGCCTTACCTACAAGCCTGTTCATCTTCTTCCTGTTCGTCACGTTCCGCTTAAAAGGTGTCTTATATGCGACGTGGCTCGGTGAATTCGTCGCCCTTGAAGTCGGAACGATGCATTATGTCGCAATGGGCGTCGCATTTCTAATCGCTATCTTGACGACGACGGAAATCATGTGGCAGAACGTCAATGAACGAAAAACACAACTTGCCGTCTTAAAAGCCACCGGTTGGCGAGATGGGTACATCCGCTCGCTCGTCCTGATTGAAGGGATGATGACCGGACTCTTTGCCGGCATACTCGGTCTACTCGTCGCCCTCGGGATGATTGGCTTTGTCTACAATCAGTTCCCGGTCAGCGAACTCGGCTTCTTAAGTACGATGTTATTGATCCCGATGTTAACTGGTGTCCTCGGTGCATTGCTCCCTGCACAACGCGCCGTACGAATTACACCAAATGCTGCTATTGGGAGTGTGGTCATCAACTCGAAAGCGACAGAGCGTCGCTTTAAAATCGCCCTTGGAACGACGGGTGGCGTCTTACTTGCTGCAGTCTTCACCCTCTTCTTCTTCGCGTCGTCTGAGGATACTGATACATCGACGACTCCGGTCACTTCAAAAATACCAACTGTCCAAACGACGGGAAGTAAGTTACGCGATATGAAAAATGATTCAAAGCCAACTGAAAAAGCACCGTCTAAGTCAACTGCGACGACCATCGACAAACTGATGGATCAAGGCTTAGTTCAAACCTATCCCGGTGATCCGCTCCATAAACAGAGTACTTTCCATGTGGATCGGTTAATTCGGACACCACCCCCGTCGCTCGATTTACCGACACTCAAGAATGAACGTTATGTAACGGTGCCAGTCATCCTACATGAAAAGGGAGAGAGTGACATCGGCTATGCGGTCTACAGACCGAACACTTTCACGCTTCAAGATGCGAAAGGACATGCTTATGAACCCATCGATTACGTCAATCACAATGAAAAAGCATGGGTCAATGCTTTTCAGTATTATCCTCCGTATCGCTCTCAAGTAGATTTGGTCTATCGCGTGCCAGACAAAAAAGCGACCTATGTACTGTTAGCGGACGGGGCTGCAGTCGGTAAAAAAATCACCGTTAAAATTGATCTACAGAAGCGAACCAATTAAACCTGTTTTCTGCGCAAGAGGCTGACTCAAAAAAGAACGACGCGTCTTTTCACGCCCTTTCCTCAGGCGAGACACAAGCCAATTTCCTGCTTCACTTAATCAGGAAAGCGGGTCTTGTTCGTCTCTGACAACGCATAAATGCGTTTTTTCCTGTAGGAGTGGCGTGTGACGCGTCATTCTTTTTGTCATGAGATAAGGGTGGAAGATCATCATTCTGCAACCCTTATCTTTTAGAGACTGACTTTTGAGTCAGCCCCATTTCATTACTTCGAACGTCACTTCAGCAAACCGAATACCATGCTTCTCTGATACACTGAGTCATGGAAGTTACACTACGACATATTTAGAACGGAGACGAACCATGACATATTTCATGTATCTATTTTGTTTGATCGTCTGGGGACTGAATTTCATTGCTGTCAAAATCCAAGGAACACCTGTCGCCTTGGAAGTATCCCTGACCTATCGATTAGCGATGACCGCTGTTCTTTTCATCCTATTCGCGTTATTCATTAAACGAACGAACAAACCTAGCGCGACGGATATGCCTTTCATCGTCGTATTCGGTGTCTGTAACTTCGCTCTGAGTTACTTATGTCTTTATTACGCGACGATCTTAAGTTCTGCCGCCATCGTGACGTTGATTTTCTCACTCAAGGTCATTTTGACACCAATCGCTCTGCGCTTGTTTTTAAAAGAGACCCTCCATGCGCGCGTTTGGATTGGCGGATGTTTTGGTATCATCGGCGTCGGTGTCCTGATTGTTCCGAGTCTAAGTAGCATCGATGGACTGACCGATTTAAAAGGGGTCTTGATTGCCTTGGTCGGCACGCTATTGACGTCAGTGGGTGACGCCAGTTCAGCGCGTAACGCCAAACAACGAATCAACCCGGTCCACGCCAACGCGATTGGATTTACTGTCGCGAGTCTACTGATGGGCGCTATCGTCTGGTTCCAAGGAACACCGCTTACGCTCCCGACAACCGTCACCTATCTTTCTGCTTTACTGTATTTAACCGTGATCGCATCATTTCTTGCCTGGCTGTTTTATTTGAAACTCGTCGAACGGATCGGTGGTGCGAAGAGCGGCTATATGGTGGCACTATTCCCTCTAATCGGTGGTGTTGCTTCAGTATTGATCGGTGAATCGACGCTGTCTCTTCCTTTAATCATCGGGTGTCTATTTAGTTGCATCGGGGCTTCGGTTGCTCTAGGGATTCGTCCGTTTCGGCAACGAAATAAAGTATTCAGCTAATGTCAATTCATGAACCGGAGTGATGAACATGTCTTCTCAAATTAGATGTACGTATGATTTTTTAAATTCACCGAACTCTATTTCAAATTCTTCAGCAAGGGACACCCTCACCATTCTGTCGATTGAAGCGAATGTCAAAATCATCATTGATCAAGCACTATATCTCGAAACATCGATAGCCATCTTCGAGTTTTATAAATCGTTGTATCGGTGGAAAAGACAGGTGACGTCGATCTTCATTCCTGCCTTCTCTTATTACTCGGTGGAGTTTGATCATGATGAAGAAGGGGCAATCGTATCGATGGTCCCTTTCACGGATCAAGGTCGCATTCAATCGATATGGGGCGACGAACGGATGAACACTGTTATTCCTCTCGACACCTTGGTGACATGCTTGTCTGATTTAGAAAGGCAACTTCGATTCGATCTTGAAGCGTACTTCGACATTCAGCTGGATGCCTTCATCCGTCACATTCCCTATTCGTCATCAAAACTTTAATAGAATGAGGAGACTTCTATATGCTTGATTTATCTCGGTTCCAGATCGAGCTTGATATCAAGAAACCAACACCCTATTTTCAGTCAACACCAGAACGCCGTATCCGCTTTTTAATGGAAGACCTAAATGCCTCGTAATTGAAAGAAATTCTTCAGACGATTTTTCAAGAAGACAGATCCATCCACCTTCTATTCGTTGCTGCATACATCCATTATCATCGGCGCTACTTAGCAAAGGCACGAGTATGCTCATCGATCACGATTCGAAACTGGAAAGAGTATATCGTGGAAGATGAAGTAGCTCATACGGGTGTCGTATATGCACATGTGAAACATATAAAGCTAGATGAAATCATCTCCTACTGCTTAAGCGTCTATCGAGGGCACACGCCAGTTTATATCGTCTTCTATGACTCGGATTTCCTTTTGTATGTGTCGACTGATGTAGTGGATGTCATCGGAACAGACGTGAATGCGATTAAGACACTCAAGGAAACATACGCGTACATTTACGATAGCCTTCACAACAAGTACGAAAAGTAATATTCATAATAAACCTAGATATGTAAACATAAGTATTAATAATTAATTTTTTTGATTATTAAGGTTCATATATTGAATAAATGGAATACTTATTTATGTTTTTAGCAGGAACTATCATCTATCCAGTATTTGAAGGATAATTAGGGTATTATATAACTAATACAAGTATTTTATTTACCATTTTCCAACATCAGTGATGCCTCGTTCACCTAAGAGAGGAAAGGAACCTTCCCATGATTTTCATTACGGACTTTTCTTCACCGATCGGGCAGCTCGTCAGCCAACGTATGCGCACGGAAGAACAGCCTTTTTGCATTGGGGTATCCGATCCACAAGCCGCTTCCGAATTATATGGAGAGCATTTTGACTTTCGTCGATTCGATGTCCAGGATGGCTCGACGTTCGTAGAAGCACTCGCAGGTTGCGATCAAATCTTTCTCGAATTTCCTGCAAACGCGAGCTTGGAGACATTCGAATATTTTATTCATTATCTCAGACAGACTGCCCTGCAACACATCGTCTACCTCTCAGCCAAAGACGCACTATCCCTCCCATTCACGCCACATCATCGTATTGAAGTCGTCATTCGCCAAACCGACATTCCCTACACGACCATTCGTCCTAGCTACTACATGCAGCATTTAAACATGTTCATGCGAGATATGTTACGAGATCATGCACACCTCTTCGCACCGGCAGGAATTGGTAAGACGTGCATGATTGATGCCCGTGACGTAGCGACCGTCGTGATGACGTGTCTTGAAAACCCAGCCACTCACTTCAATAAAATCTATACGATCAGCGGTGAAGCGGCTTACAATTTTTACGAAGTCGCCCGGCTTCTCGGAGAAGAACTTGAAACAGAGATCATGTATACGAACCCGTCGATTGATTTTTTCCGGTCCTTTATGATGCAACATGGATTGTCTTACGAAGAAACCAATGAAATCATCAAACTTCATGTGCCGATCTTATTAGGTCTAGCGGATGAGACGGATAACCACTTTCTAGAACTAATTGGTGAACGACCGATCACCCTTCGGCAATATATAAAAGACCACCTATCCGATTGGGTAAATGAAGAGGAGGGCAAAGCATATGATTACTCATGAACGAGCACTGTTCGTTCGTCAATGCATCGTCGATTATTATCACCGGCTCGGCATTCATTGTCAGGTGACGATATTCACAGAGTACCCATTGCAATTGTTGCTCGACTTCGATTCTCGAAGAGATGAACTGATTACGCCTCAACGGCGAAGCCTCTCCTGTCGGTACATTCGCGCCCACCTCATTTCTGCTTTGATCACATTCGATGATTCCTACACGCATGTTTACATGACGAAAGCGCCCTTTTCCTCCATGACGCGATATTGTCTCTTGATTGTCTGATATCATCGTCAGTCAAAAATGAAAGGAGATGCGGTCGTGCGGTTGAAACGTGCTACGGAACATGGCTTACTGACATTACTTTTTTTGGCACACACCTCAAAATCGATGACACGAAGAGGAGAATACGTAAAGACGAGAGACATTTCGCTTCAATGTAACATCTCGTACGAGCATCTCACGAAAATCATTTCAATTTTAGGAAGAGCAGGTCTTTTACGAACCCATGCTGGACGAGAAGGCGGTGTTCAACTCCTCCCATTGAGTCATACTGTCCGGGTCGGAGATGTCGTCGCGTTATTCGAACGTCCGCTTTTTCCGGGAACGCGTTATCAGGTATGTGCGTTAGATCAACTATTAGATGTTGCACTGATTTCATTCTTTAATACGCTCAATCAAGTTACGATAAAGCAATTAGCGGATGATTTACCACCTCACTTTTTCTTAGACATATCATGATTTACTTCTCATCAAACAGCAGTTCAGTCAAGTGTACAGGAAGGACGTTACACATGACGATTTTAGTAACAGGATTCACAGGAAACGTTGGACTAGCCGTCGGTCATGCAATGATGAAGCGACATATTCCCTTTCATGCGGCTGTCATCGACCCAGCAGCTGCTTCAGAGAAATTCGGCAATGCTTTTCACTATCGTCACCTGGACTACGCCGATATCTCAACGTTTTCACAAGCGTTAAAAGGCGTCGATCAACTCTTTTTGATGTATCCGTCCCAAGTATCAACACGACAGTTCCATCTCTTTCTGCGCTATTTGCGCTTCACCTCAGTCCGGCACATTGTTTATCTCTCGTTCAAGGATGTTCCAATCTTTCCGCTGACACCTCACCATACGATCGAAAAGATCATTCAAGAGACCGGTATCCCGTTTACGATCATCCGTCCCGGATACTACATGCAAAATTTGAATCTCTTCATGCGTGATGACATCCGTTTTCACGAGCAGATCGTTACGCCCGCTGGTCTTGGGAAGACAAGCATGATTGACATCCGGGATATCGCGACGTTCGTCATCCATTGCCTCGAACATCCTGCCCCCCATTTCAATCGTGTCTATACGTTGCATGGCGAGGAAGTTTTCGGCTTCCATGAAATCGCAAGTCTGATGACGCTACTCTTAGGAAAGACGATCCGTTACACGAACCCTTCGATTCCATTCTTCCAAATGAAGATGGTTCAAAAAGGATATCCGAAAAGCTACGTCAATGAAGTCATCATGTTACACCTCCCGATTAGTCTTGGACTCACGAAACGAACGAACCGTCAGTTCCGCGAGGTGACTGGTACTGAGCCGATTCCCCTAAGTCAATATATTCTCGA
Source organism: Exiguobacterium sp. PHA03 (assembly GCF_041945985.1). NCBI lineage: Bacteria > Bacillati > Bacillota > Bacilli > Caryophanales > Exiguobacterium > Exiguobacterium sp. PHA03. The sequence continues at coordinate 723,072 of NZ_JAUTYQ010000001.1, read as the reverse complement.
TTATCAAGCCCACTGGGAGAAGCATTGATTCCTCTATTCTTCGTAAAAGGAAAATGACTTCCCCAAAACCTAGTCATCTCAAAGAGACACGTGTGCCTCATTCATAATCCCTTCATCCATTTGAAGGGATTTGATAGTTTATTGTGGAAAATGATTCTATATGAAGATTCTTTTGCATGATATATGACTTGATTGATTTTAATTTCCGATTTAACACTATTAATTATTCAATAAAGGAGGAGCTGGTATCCTTAAATTCATTTTGATTGGTTCACTACTTGTCGTGATTGCTTTTTTTATCTATTTTGAGCCATTTCGGATCGAACCCTATGACCCAAACGTCGAAGTAAACGGTAAAGCGATTCCAACTGTCCAAGGTTCTTATTGCTGGTCCAGTTTGTTCAGTGCTCAATGTGCGGACATGATCTATGTGGATGCTTTACACATGACTGAAAAAAGTAAACCCGTCATCGTCTCACCCTCTGACAAAATTCATCTCTCGTTTGATCGTAAACCCGATTCGCTCGAAGTCGTACGCTGGGATTCGAAAACGAAAAGTGAATAGGTTTCATTAATAAACGACATTCTTAGCGCACCGTCTGCTCAAGGTACGTATACCTATGAGGTCGTTGCCGGATGGAACGAACATGGTGACGGTCTATCCGCCTTTTTGATTCAGGTCCGATAAAACCAACCTCACTCAAACAGGAGATGAATAATAATGCGTAAAGGTTTTCGACTCTGGCTACCCTTGCTCTCACTTGCTGTCTGTCTGTTCAATGCCTTCGGCTACGATGATAAAAACATCTTGTTGTTTCTGACGAGCCCTGTTTTCTGGCTTCTCGAATCACGATCCTTTCTTGGAACGTGGCTAGATTCCTTCCATGTCCCACTGTTCCTGATCTACAGCCTGACCTTGATCAGTTGGTTCTTGATTGGCTTACTAATTGATGTCATTCTTTCTGTTTTGTTTAGACGATCGTCTAGACGCATCCATGATTAACTGAGGAGGAAAATACATATGGGACCAACCAATGACATGTGGGTGTGGGTACTTTCCTACGCATTCTTTTTCATCACGCTTATCAGTGCAATCTTCGTCGCGATCAAGCATCCAGCCTTGAGAAAAGCGTCGATCCGAGCGGTGGTAGCGATGCTTTTCCTGTATGCACTATTCATTTGGAACTCTTTGTACCGTCTTGACATTACAGAATTCAAACATTTTTACGAAGGATTGACGACACTGCGACCGTGGGCATGGATGTGTATCTTCTTATTCGCCTACACATTAAAGTGGTGGTATCTCGTATTTCTTTACACCCGTCGTTCGAGTCCTTCTTCACATGAGGTACAGCAATGAACTACATTTCCAAAAATCTTCGAAGGAGCTATCCGATATGAAATTACATCGATTCGCATCCGTCTTTTTCCTCTCGACCATCGTTTGGACGACAGCGGGTTGTACCATGATGGAAGAACAAGCGACACCGCGTGTAGCACAAAAAAATATCGCGTCACCTGAACAAGTAAACACTTCCTTGAAGAAAGCAACGACCGACTCCAATAACCAACAAGCAATCGAATTAGAAAAGCAAACGAAGCGCGTCACGTTAGGTCAAACGAAAACGTACGACCTTTCTTCATTACTGAGCAAACACCGTGTCTCGATCGATCCACAGTATTTCTACCAAAACCAGATCTTCTACTTTGACCTACAAGAAAACAAGAGTGTCATCTATACATACGATACGAAACGACAGCATAACAAAATCGTCCGTGCGACGAAGAATGCAATCCCGATGATGACGGGTACAGGTGAATTTTTACTATGGGTCGAAACGGAACAGCCGACAAAGACAGGTGTGAAATGGTCGATTCGTCAACTAAGAATTACAACGAATCAGGTGACAACGCTGGATACTGGCGAAAGTCGCTTCGATACATCTCCTCCGAGAATCGATGTCACGTCAACTCGGGTTTCCTGGATCACGCAAGAAGCGACTGCACAAAAAACGGTTTCCACGATCAAGACGTATTCGTTAAAAACCGGAAAGATCACACCACTCCAGTCCTTCATCTTAAAAACAGGAAAGGTACAAGACGGTCTATTCACATACGAGCACCGCGATAGCGATGACGGCGTGACCTTATACACGTCTCACTTTAACAACGGAAAGAACGTCCGTGTGCTTGAAACGCTGGATGGTGCCTACAAAAAAGAGATGTCCGGGTTAATTGATTTCAGTCGTAGTGGCACCTATTTCGCTCTCGGCACAGAAGGCGACGCCATATTCCAACCCATCGGATTGGACGAAAAGACGCTGAACTATTCTGCTTCCAGTGCCCAAACGTTGATTAACGGTATTCAATTCCTTTCGAACACACAAATCGTCTTCCGAGAAGGCATCAATCAGTTGATGTATGCGGACTTAAAAGCGAAGACCGTCGCTCCTCTGACGGACTTTGAAGAGTTGGTATCGGTTCCTCTACTGCAAGATGGGAAACTCACTTACTCCATCACGAACGGGAAAAAATCCACCTTGCATGTCGTAAAGCTTCTCCCGTCTAACTAAACGATCATGATCTTAATCTAACAAAAGAAAGTCGTTTTCCGTTACTCGATACGGATAACGACTTTTTTTCTTACATGCTGTTTTGTATTCTTAAGAAGGACAGAAGTTCACAGGTACTTTCGTAACGCTTCTACATCAGCTATTGTGGCAGCAGAGTGAAACTGAAGCCTAAGACAAACATATATCAATCGATCCGTGAGGAGAATGAATATGAACATCCGACAATTATCCGTCCATGAAAATCCACCGATGGACCTCTTGCTAGCAGCGGACCCGTCTCAAAAGTTAGTCGAAAGCTATGCAAAAAGAGGTTATTGTTTTGTCGCTGAAAGGAATGACCAATGGATTGGTGTATATGTACTTCTCCCGACAAGACCTCAAACGATAGAAATCGTAAATATCGCAGTAGATGAGTCGCATCAAGGACAAGGTATCGGAAAAAATCTTTTACGACATGCGATTCGCACAGCGAAAACACTGGGGTATACGACCGTTGAAATCGGGACGGGCAATTCAAGCATTGGACAGCTAGCACTTTACCAAAAATGTGGATTCAGAATCGTTGGAGTCGATTTAAACTTCTTCTTGAGACACTATGAAGAGGTGATCATCGAAAACGGGATCCGGTGCACGGATATGATTCGGTTATCGCAAGATATATAAGAATTTCAGCATTCTTTTCGAAAAGTAGATTCCGCTATCTCACAGTGAAACTCGAACGATTATGAATGAGACATCATGAGGCTATTAACGTTATATAGGATTGCAAAAAATGGATTCATCCCCCATAATATGAACATACGTTCTTATTATAAGGAGGTCCATCATGCAGCACCTTCAAAAAGAAATCACTCATCCGGTGTCGTTATCTACTATGAATCCGCTTATTTGCCTCTCCATCGATTCATCCGTTATTCTTCACAATGATTCTTCCATTTCGGCGACTTATAAAATGGAAGTCATGTTATTCATTGCTTTACGGGAGAGACTATCCTTAAAACTGCTTCTTCCCCATCACTCCGGTGACGCTGCAGAACTTGTCTACATTGAAGAAGTCGACTTCGAGAGTCAACAGTTGACGCTCTTTCATATGAACGATTCGTCATTGTCTTATCATCGCTACGTCGAAAACGACGACTTCCTCTCCCAACAGCCTCAACTATTACTCAGCTTGGTGTAATGTGTCATCCGTCATAAAGAAAAATGATTCAACATTCGTTGTTTCACTCCATTCTGCATCTGGTGTCAAAAATCGCGACGCTTTAAAAGTCTGTAATCAATGAATACCGTTTTTTTGACCAATCCGAAATTAAAGCAGAAGCCTTCCCGATACAATCGAGAAGGCTTCTTTACATGACATCATGTATGGTAGACGTTGTCAGTTTTTTTACGTTTTCTTAGTAATTTCCAAACTTACTTTCGAGCACTGAATGCTCAAAAACAGTTACGTCCAACCCACTAAATCAACTTAATTCTTCTGCAATTAAAACGACGACGTTACCGAATTTTCGCCCGGTGTCGACATAACGGTGCGCTTCGACGATTTCATCAAGTGAACAGATATGGTCGTGACGGCTCTAAATCGTCCCGCTTCAAACAGTTTATTCAAATAGTGTATATCTTCTTTCCGTTCTCTCGCCACACCTTACCCCGCGACGGATGCAAAGACTCGTTTTGTTTGACGTGCCGTTTCGCTTTCGTCTTATTAATCTTTCCAGACGCATCGAAGACGGCATCGTACTTCAGCAACAATCCATCGTAGCCGTCCTTTGTATAATCGATGACGTGATCGGCACCGAGCGCTTTGACCCGCTCCGCATTTTGTCCATTACAGACAGCCGTCACCTGCAGCCCTTTTGCTTTTGCGATTCGAACAGCAGCCGTTCCGGCAGCGCACGATGCAACGTAAATCAAGATTGGAGTGGACGACAGATGCATACACTTTGATGAGTACTACAGTTGATTTCGGATCCAAACGAGGTATCACTCTAATATGCACAACATCCAGTGGTTCGTAGCAGGTACAGATGGCTAGCTTTATCGTAATTCCTCCTCTGATCGAGATGAGGGTATTTTATCAATCATACGTAGTTTATGCCTGAATTCCTTTCATTTCAAAGCAAGAAAGATTTTTCTGATTTGCATCAATCGGTGTCACAACTGGTAAAATTTATATAATAATACGATTTCATCTAACCCTATTAACTGACGAAAGTAGGTGCCTGGTTCATGCCGACGCGTCGTTGGCTTTTCGCTTTTATTCTATTCCTTTGTATGCCGCTTGGTTCCTGTACACACGAGAACGATGCACGTGTTGTCGAAGAGATTACAGGGGACACGTTATTCGTCGCTCCGAGCGAACAAAAACCGGACGAACAGTATGCTTTGACAAAGATTCGCGTCACAACGGATACGATCGTGTATGGCAAAACAGATAACACGGCTGACATTCAGACGGGTGACACGATTCAAGTGACGTTTGCAAAGGACTCGACTGTCGCGATTGAAATCCGTCGAGCAGACAACTGAATCAGAAGGGATTGTCCACAATGCTCCAAATACTTCGCCATCTACGCAATATTTTCATGCTTGCCACTGCGATTTTTGGTTCATCCTATTTTTTTCAAAAGAATATCGGAAATGATCTCAATGGTTTCTTGTACATCGGAATACTAGGTGCGATGGGTCTTTGCATTACCACAGGACTACTCTGGTATCTCAAACGAAAAGAATCGCACGGTTTTTAATAAGCTCATCAAAGGAGACACAATTATGATGATACGTCCGAAAAAGTCACACCGTGTTCAGTTGAAAGTACTCTTCGCGCTTCTGTTCACACTTTCGATGATTGGTGCTGTTTTCGCACCTCATTCTGTCGACGCAGCGACAAAGGAGTATGCGTCTTACAAGAAGCTAAAACTCGGCATGACTGCGACAAACGTTGCAAAATCGCTCTACGGAAAATCATATAAGAAATACATAAAGAAAGAGCATGGCGTCACAACACTCAAACAAAAAGCTGCATTACGAGAAATTGAAGATGACTATGCTTTGTACGCTTTTGCCTTTTATCCCTATGAAGTAACAGACGATCATTGGTTTAAGCAAAGAATGCATCTGATTTTCAAGACGAAACAAAACGGTCACACCTTATACCTTGCAGAGAAGGAATACATCCCTAAAACACCGTCAAAGAAACGACTCTTACCTGGAAAGAAGATCAAGCCCGGCATGACGCTAGCTGACGTCGATCGTGTTCTTTCAGGTATAGGACTTGGTGTCATGACGCTTCATCATACAGAAGATTACTCTACGATTGGAGAAGTCTATGCTGAAGGCACAGTCGTGTACCGAGAAAAACAGGGGACGCTTCTCTACTCGTATCGAAATCCAACGGGTGATGCATTAATGATCGTTGCATTTAAATATGATTTCGATCAAAAGAGGTATATCGCTCAAAAATAACGCCGGATACCAAATTTATCTTCGCTAGAATCTTTTCCATGTAAATAACCCCTCATTCCGCTCGAGGAATGAGGGGTTATTTGCATAGAAATGCACAAATATTACAGAGCGTCATTTCTGCGCTGTTCTTTTCTAATCATTCTTAAGCAGGATAACAGGATCATCTGGCCGTCTGTTGTCACCGGGAAAAAATTAAATACATTTGATAAACATAAAATTTTAACTAAGACCCATCCACCGCCATCTCCTTCTATCCAAATACCGAACGAAAATAAAATCGCAGGTGCAGAAGCAGCAATGATTAAATTTTGCCAGTCATTCTGATTATTCTCATAGCGGACGATTGGCGTTAAAAATCGATCGAGTTTCACTGTCGGTCGCCGTCGAAACACCCATGCGAACAATAAATGGATCATTTCGTGTATCGCTACGACAATGAAAATCAGAAGAATATAGCTGATAAGATGCAGAACTGTCTCAGCTGTCATGACGCGCTAACGTTCGCCGCTTCTGTAAGAAAACACCAAACAATGTGAATAAAACGATAAACACTAAATAGAGAACAAGCGCTTGAAGTGTCAACGCGAAGTGTGTATTCAATTCCTCTTTAGTCATTACCGTTGTAATTTTTAATCCTGTCATCGTCGTCACGACACTCGTTTCATTGATTTGAAACAATTCATAAATATAATCGACCAAAAAAATAATTGCCCACAAAACAGTACCAACACCAATTAATTTCGTGATTTTCATTTTGCCACCTCGTATTCTTTCTTTAAAATGAGATATAAAACACCAAGTAAGATCGCTAAAGTCGGATACAATGCCCCATCGATACTGACGAGGACAGACAGTAAGACAATTAAAATGATCGTCAACACGGATGCAATCGTCTCATTGATATTACTTTGAGATTTCGGAAATAAAAATCCTGCAATTGTAGCCGCGAAAAAGATATTGATTCCATACATATATGGATTCAAACTGTTTGTCTCAATGATACCGACATATAGTGCAGGTGCCATCAAGATGATGGCGACAGCAAGGAGTGACATGAGTTCCATCAAGGGATGGATCCGGTACAGTCCGTACAACTTTCTAACTGCTAATGTTGCGTCTGCATATGTAATCGTCACTACTCCAAGTATCGGCAATAAGAACAACCAGAGTTGAAAAGTTCCCCCCCACCCGACTTGGTACCATGCTCCGATTGACATCACACCAAGTAATGCCCAAAAGTACAGAAAGTTTTTACTTCGGATGATTGCAGGCATAGTAGTCGCTAAACCAATATTGAAAGCAGGCAATCCTAACTTGAAGTAATTCTGCCGGACATACAAATGGTTTCGAGCAAAGAAAACTGCATGAAGAGTATAGGCAATCGTGCCAACGACAAGACTCGTCATCAACATAACTAGCGTGATCGTTAAAATCGAATACGGTAACGTACTAACCCATACATCAACCTGAAATCGTGTTTTTAATAAATGAAGTGTCACGAGACCCACTAATACTAGATCAAGAATGAAACTGAAAATAGTACGCTTCATACCTGATAAACGATGCAATACTGCTGCATGGAGACAATCCAATAACCAAAAGCTACTGATGAATACAGTATGAAGTGTTATTAAAACAAGCAGTGCCGTTCCCAAGCGCATAGGAATTAGTTTCAGTGCTGGTGCAACGATGATCATCAGTAATTCGAAAAAGACTAGGGCAACAGAGAGTTTAAATAATCGCTGGCTGATATTGACTTCTCTTTCTGAGAATGGAAGTGTCTTCGCAAAAAATAAAGAGTTCCGATTCAATGAGACGGTTCCATTAATTAAAACGAACATAAAGGTACCTAAAATAAAGACGACATTAAAATAACTGCTGAGCGTCATCTTCCCTGCCAGCAATCGTGTTGTCTCATCTGCTTCCACTGCATTATTCGATAGGGTGGAGAGCTGAACCATGTTTAGATAAAAGTATCCAAGATAGAGACCCATTAGAAGAATACCTAACACGTACCGATTCATCCGACTTTTGAAAAAAGGACGATTGAAAAGTCCATGAAACGTATCATTAAAGAAGAATTTCAGTAGACATAAAATGTTTGCTGACGATGTCGAGCTTTTCACGTAAGACCTCCTCTTGTTTAATAACATCCGTCAATTCCTCTGGAGTTCCTTCAAAATTGACAAGTGAACCTTGTCTCATAAGTCGTATATCTTCGGAAAAACGATCAATCGTATTTCGTTCATGAGAGACGATAATCACTTTTTTCGTCGTACTGACTGCTGCAAACAGTTCCTGAACGAGCAAAGACGTATCAAAATCAAGTCCGCCGAAAATTTCATCAGCAATTATATAGTCAGTATTGGCAGCAATGGCTGCGACAATTTGAATTTTTTTCTTCATACCAAAGGAATACGACTCAATGGTTTTATTTTGACCGTCCGCCAAATCGAGTAAGTCCATTAAAAGAGGAGCTTTACCCTCTTCACTGGTCTCATATCGACTTAAAACGAACTGTACATATTCCTTACCAGTCATGTAGCCTGGTAAATAAAAGTCAGAAGGAAGATAGAAAAATTTAGATTTGTATGCCTGACTACCAGGTGGAATACCATCAATTCGAATGCCGCCACCGTCAGCTTCTAGCAAATTCGTCAACATATTCAATAGTGTCGTCTTTCCACTGCCATTTGTTCCAACTATGACAGAGACACCCGTTGAAGAAAATGATGCTGATAACGCATCGATAACGCGATTCTTTTTAAATGATTTTGTCAAATCATCGATTTCAATCATGTTTCTACCTCCTGAAAGAAGCGGGAGCTCTACGAGCCCCCGCCAGTTAAGTACGTTACGAGGCTTTACAGCCAATTCCCATTTGCCAGAACTTTGGCCAGTTTAATTTCACGTTTCCATTAAAGCTGTAACCTCGACTTGTGCAATAGAACGCATATGCAAATACTCCTACTAAAATGACAAGAGCGAAAACCATCCAGAACCATTTGTTTTCGATCATGTTGAAGAACTTTTCTTCCAAAGATAATTGATACGACACGAACATAGCAGACATCCGAACTCCTCCTTTCTCTGTCAAGATAGAAAGTCATTCACTCTGATGAAACATGGCATTAGTTCTTGAAAGAGAAAATTAAAACTTTCTTCCACTTGATCGTAACAAATATTCCAAAATCAGGAACCCGCCCTATAGACTCAAATCAATCATGTTGTATTCATGACTTTCTTATCAAGGGATTTCTCAATACTAGTACTTTATTGACTTGTTTTATTGATATCTGATAAAAACCGCCCAAAAAATTTAAGGATTTTTCACAGTTGATGGAGTAAATATAATAAAAGATTTTTCTAATGATCACTTACTGTACAACTTATTTATTTCCAGACAATTTGAGCGCAAAAAAAGGATCGACCATAATGTCGAACCTTTTTTCTGGCGATTAAGACGAAACAACCTCTCCGCCTGTCAAATTGATATGTCCTTCACCCCATGCACACATCGCGTCAAGAATCGGCTTCAGCGACCAGCCGTACTCGGATAACGAGTAGACGACTTTTGGTGGGACTTGTTCAAAGACCGTCCGGATGATGACACCGTCTTCTTCTAACTCCCGTAATTGTTGCGTCAGCATCTTTTGCGTGATCGTCGGCATCAGCTTACGAAGCTCATTCGTCCGGCGCTCGCCTTTGATTAAATGACACATGATGACGACCTTCCACTTTCCACCGATGACTTCTAGTGTTGCTTCGACCGGGATATTGTATGGCATGTGCGATCCATCCTTTCGAGATTCCGTTGAGAACATAGGCACTTTTTAGTGCCTATCGTACTTGAAAGTGCGTACTTCCCAAGCGGATTGGCTGGCTATATGATAGCAATTGTCAACGGAAAGTACAATCTCCTTTTAGACCTTGCATCCAAAAGAACGAGTAGGGTACTTTTTAGTGCCTATCGCACTTTAAAGTACGTACTTCCCGAAAGGAACAACCCCCGTTATGCTGGGGTCATGTCAAGCGGATCATGTTTAGTCGGGCCCACCGGACACGATCCCTACTGAAATCATTTTAGGAGGAATCCCCATGAATCAATTAAATCAACAGGTACAGGAGGAACAGGCTCCAAGAAACGGCGGACTTGCCCTACTTGCCTTAGCAATCAGCGCCTTTGGGATCGGTACGACGGAATTCGTTCCTGTCGGACTGCTCGCAGCGATTGCTCGTGACTTAAATATCGGTATCACACTCGCTGGTCTCATCATCTCTGGTTACGCAATTGGCGTTGCCGTCGGAGCACCTATTTTGACGGCACTGACGAACCGGATGAACCGGAAAACGTTACTGATGGCATTGATGGTCGTCTTCATCGCCGGTAACCTGATCTCCGCCATCTCACCGACATTTGAATTGTTGATCGTCGCCCGTTTCATCACGGCGTTCTCGCACGGTGTCTTCTTCTCGATTGGTGCGACGATTGCTGTCCAGCTCGTACCGGAGCATAAAAAAGCAAGTGCCATCGCCTTGATGTTTACCGGTCTGACGGTCGCGACCGTCACGGGTGTCCCGCTTGGTACATTCATTGGTCAATCGTTCGGCTGGCGCGCGACGTTCTTTGCGGTTGCTGCACTCGGAATCATTGCGATCATCGCAAGCTTCTTCTTGATTCCAAAAGACTTGAAACAATCACCACCTGCTAAGTTCTCCGACATGTTCAAATTGTTGACGAACGGACGCTTGATGCTCGGCTTCTTGATCACTGCCCTCGGTTACGGTGGAACGTTCGTCGCCTTTACGTACTTGACACCGATCATGCAGGACGTCACGAAAATCAGTCCGAGCTTAATCAGTATCATTCTGCTCGTCTACGGAATCGCCGTCGCAATCGGGAATACGGTTGGCGGAAAACTCGCGAATGGTAACCCGATTAAAGCATTGTTCTATATGTTCATCATCCATGCCATTGTCATGATTGCCCTCTCATTCATGATTCCGTTCAAGGTCGCTGGCATCATCGGGATCATCTTAATGGGACTTCTTGCCTTCATGAACGTCCCCGGACTCCAACTCTATATCGTCCAGTTGGCTGAAAAATACGTCCCAGCAGCAGTCGATGTCGCCTCTGCCTTAAATATTGCAGCTTTCAATATCGGAATCGCACTTGGCGCAACGATCGGTGGTCTTGTCACCGATACGATCGGACTCGTCCACACGCCATGGGTCGGCGGTATCATGGTCATTCTTGCCGTCATCTTGACTGGTGTCTCACGTCGTCTCGAACGGTAGTAAAAGAAGATTTTTATGCTTAACGATCGCATGAGTGTACGATGAGCTCGGCTACAATCATCGATACTCTCGCTCTGTATGTTGAACTGCATTCTCTACCACTCACGTAATCCGCCAAAGGCACTGTTCGCATGAACAGTACCTTTGGCGGATTTTGTTCACAATTTCAAAAAAGAGCACACTTATCCCTTTACTTTTGAGTTCTTATGAACTTATAATTAACTCAAGATAACTAATCACCTTAAAGGAGGAAGCGCTGTTGACACTACTCATTGCTTTTCTAGCCATCGTTTTCATCATGCTCGCCCTTGACCTTGGAGTCTTCCATCGCAAGGCACATGAAGTTTCGCTTCGGGAGGCGTGGACATGGACGTTCGTCTGGATCGCGATCGCTGTCGCCTTCGGAGGCTGGCTCTATATTGATCAAGGTAGCGCCGCTGCTGTCGAATATACGAGTGTGTACTTCATCGAGAAGGCTCTCGCGATTGATAACGTCTTCGTCTTCTCACTCGTCTTCGCGTACTTCGCAATTCCATTGAAGTACCAGCACAAAGTCTTGTTCTGGGGTATTCTCGGTGCAATCTTCTTCCGCGTCATCTTCATCGTCGCTGGTGTCTCGCTACTTGAGAACTTCGCTTGGGTGTACTACATCTTCGGAGCGTTCCTCGTCTACACAGGTTGGATGATGTACAAGAACATCGGTCAAGAGACGTCGCTCGAAGAGAACAGAACGATTCGTTGGTTAGAGAAACGTTTACCGATCACACAAGACATCTCGTCTGGTAAGTTCGCAAAACGAATTGATGGGAAGTTGTTCTTCACGCCTCTCTTGATCACCCTACTCTTCATCGAAGTATCAGATATCGTCTTCGCCGTCGACTCAGTCGCTGCAAGCTTCGCGTACTCGCGTGATCCGTTCATCATCTTCTATGCGAACATCATGGCAATCCTTGGACTTCGTAGTCTCTACTTCGTCCTCGCGAACTTGATTGATCGTTTCTACTACTTGAAACACGGTTTAAGCTTCATGCTCGTCTTCATCGGAGCGAAGATGATTTTCAGTGACGTCTACAAAATGCCAATCTGGATGTCGCTCGGTACGATAGTCCTCGTCATCCTGATCAGCGTCTTCTACAGCTTCTACAAAACGAAGCCGGGAAAATAATCTATCGTACAGCAACAGGGAGTGGATCCGTTGATCCACTCCCTGTTTATGTTAGCCGACCTGTTCAATCCGACCTTGATTGATGCGGTAGACGGAGTCGCAAAGCGCATCGATGTCTTGTTGATTATGACTCGTCAAGATGATCGTCTTCCCTTCTTTTTTGAAGGACAATAATAGTTCTCGCAGACGCAGGACACTATCGTGATCGAGCCCATTGAATGCCTCATCCAAAATCAAGATGTCCTGCTTTTCCATAATGGCTTGGGCAATCGCGAGCTTTTGTTTCATCCCGAGCGAATACTGTTTGACCTTCTGCCGATTACCGGGCTGTAAGCCGACGGTCCGCATCGCCTGTTCAATCTCGGCATCGGTGACCACTTTCCGGATTGCTGCGAGTTGTTTTAAGTTCTCAAATCCTGATTTATGGGCGATATAGCCCGGTCGATCGATGATGACACCGACGTTTTCCGGAAAGCGTCGCGTCTGACCGAGCTGTTCATTTCGAACTGTGATCGTTCCCGCGTCCGGATGAATGAAGCCGCAAATCATCTTGAACAAGACCGATTTCCCTGAACCGTTTGGTCCAGTGATGCCGACGATATCTCCTTTTTGAATCGTCAAATCGATATCTTCGAACAAGGGGTTGCCTTGATACCCTTTCGTGACCTGCTCTAGTTTAATCATTTCCACGAAACGTCCTCCTTATATACGAATGCTTTTTTGAAACAGAAAGTATAACCAGACAAGTGAAAGCCCAAGATAGATCAGCAAGACGAACAATAGATGTGTCAGACTGAACGACTGAAGCTGAGCGAATCCGTTCAGTCCGGACGGAAAGATTCCGTATTGATTGAAGTTTGGCAACAAGAAGACGGATAAGACACCAAACAACCCGAGCATCGCGTAACCGTCCGGAAATTGCCACAGTAAGATGAAGCTCAAAAGCGAATAAAGCATCAGTTGAAGCATCGAGATACCGATCAGTTGTAGAAGCAATTGCATCGACGAAATCGATAAGAGACTAGTCGAAAGTGACAACGATAACCCTTGCAATATTCCGATACCTGTTGTTCCGATGATTAGAAACGCGAGGGCAAGTAGATAGAAACGTCCTTCCCTTACGAAGACGTGAAACGCCCATTTCTCGAGCCGTTGGTAACGCATCCACGTGTATGGTTCGATTGCCGTCATTTGATTTTGCAGACGCAATTGACTTAAATAAGCAAGTCCGAAAAAAAGAATCAGATACGACATGAGTTGAAGAAACGAACTGTCCATTGCATTGACACCGTAAAATGCGACGACGAAGAGATCACCGATCGTTTGTAGCTCAGTCGACGCTCGGTTACTACTGAGGAAGATATACAGACTGGCAATCATCGCATAGGTGAGATACGGTACGAACTCCTTTCGTGAAGTCAGTAGCTGACGAAGCGGTCGCATCCATTGGACCGATAGATAGATCAGCGCAATCGCAATACTGAGGACGATGAGTGCCATCCAAGGATGCATTCTATTGGATACAGCCCCGACAGAGAAATACGCGGCGGCTGAAAAGAACTCTCCTACTGCAAACGATGATTTAAAACTGAAGATACACCAAATCACTACCACTGTCGCCTGTAGCAACAAGCCCTTATGCTTTTCATGCAATAGAAACGCAAGACACATGAACCCATGTAACATAATGCTCGCAAGCAACCAAAGAATCGGTTGTAAAAAAATCACTGACAGTGGTGAGCGAAAAGTCGCGCTGAGATGATGACTTATGTTGCCACTAGTCGAGATTTGACTGTATGTACTCCATTGCAACGTAAACGATTGATCGCTGGCACTAAGAAGACTCAGTAGCAAGACGCATCCGAACAAGGGTAGGACGGCACGTAAATACCATTTTGTCGAGTAGTATAGCCAGTTCCGAAATGAGCCGACCCGAATCAAAATCGACGGTTCATATTGCTGTTCAATCATTCGAAACGAGAGGAACAAGAGTAACGGCATCAGGAAAAAGAGTAACAGGTACATATCATTTTGAATCGCAAACGTGATGTCCCACGCGTTGACGTTTCTGCCGAACTCCTGCGCCTTCGTCAATACTTCTTGCCGTCTATACCATGCGACGTAACTGATCACGAGGATGAATAAACTCTTCAGTACAATCAAAATATTCCGTGTCTTCATCATGACTGAAAGATCCACTCCGGTTTCGGTCGAATCATCGTCAGGTAGAGCGTGAAGTTAACAACGATTAAAACAGTAAACGGTACGAACACTGTCCAAAGCGGCTGCTCCGTGATGTTAAACGGAAAGACCGTACTGATAGGTGAGAATTGTGGAGCTTGCATCATACCAGCGACGAAGTTAAAGATATGGTAGGCGAAGAACGGTAATGAAATTGCGAGATAGACTTGTTCGAGCGATAAGATCAACAGGTAAGCAAGTGTCGCGTACACTGCTCCGTTGAGTCCAATCCAAGCGGCGTAAAGAACGGCATAGAGTAACGGGTGAATGTCCACCAAGAATGAAAATGCATTCGTTACGTCATGCGTCTTTTCGCTTAGCGGCGCGTAATTGACTAGACCGAAAAACGGTTCGACATAACGAATGAGGACGAACGTGACGATTGTCATTAAAAAGAACACAAATCCTGTCAGCATCACATTGACGAAACCGACCGCAAATAGATAATCCTTTAGACTGGCACGCGTTCGAACGTATGTCAGATAGTTATCCTTGTATTCAGCGATGAAGATCGGCAAGAAAATCAAGACTGCAAGTATCGGAAACAGTATCGGGATCGTTCCTGATAGCGTCTCTTCGAATACTTCTGTCGGTAGGAAGAACTGGTAACTCTTATAAATGAAACTGAACTGAAGAGTTGGTAAACCGAGGATGATCAAAAGATAGAGTACACATTGCTTCACCGTGAATGCTTGTGACCAAATCAGCTTAATTTGTTGCGACATATGACCCCTCCTATTTTCGTAATGCCCAAAACCAATAACCCAGTACATTAAAGAATACGACTGAGACGATACTTAATAGATGCAATCGTCCTGCATGATAAAGCTTGATGACGCTCCAAATGATTGATGTCACGAGATAAATCGTCAAGCCGACTAGCGCAAGTACAGCACCGAATTTCGTAACATTGAAACTTTCCGTCGTTGTCAGGTGCTGTTCGTCAATCAGATACATGCCATGCGAAGTGAACAGCTCCGGTAACCAAATCGATCGGTGAACCGTGAAGTCACGCGAGGACGAAACGTCTTGTCCGGAAATCGATATTAGTAACAGATGCTCTTCTAAAATGCGTTCGTAAGATTCAATCGAACGTTCATTGCCATAAAAGGCATCCGCATAGGCGAGCGACTGATGCTGGCTCAACATCATCGTGCCGATAAAGAACACTATCGTTGCAGCGGCGATGCTGATTCCGATGCGGAGCAACCACGAAGCGAACGTCCGCTCTTTTCGATAGACCCACGTCAAGAGCTGATCGACATGCTCCTTACTACCGTAACGATACATGGCAAGCTTCGTCGCTTCTTCTTCCGAATAACCTTGAATCATCAAGTCTCGCACCGATTGTTCAAGATGACTTCGCGTCTCTTCCATGACGTCGAAGATTTCCGGATCCGTCACATCCGCATCTTGATACAAGTCATGGACAAAATGATCGAGTTTATTCAAGCGCGCCGTCTCCCTCTTCAAGAAACTTCGGGAGTAGCTGCTTTAGAAAACGCCATTCAAGTCGTTTTTTCGCAAGAAGGATTTTTCCTTCAGTCGTCAGCGCATAATATTTACGTCGTCCGCCGCCCGCTGCTTCGTCACTCCAATAGGATATGACGAATCCTTTTTTCTCAAGGCGTTTGAGTGACAAATAGAGTGTCGCCTCTTTCAGTTCGAACTGCTCGTCTGACGTTTGCCGGATCGTCTTCGCGATTTCATACCCGTATCGGTCTTGTTCGTTCAGCAACGACAAGATGATCGTGTCGACGTGCCCCTTTAATAATTCTTTATCGATTTCCATCTCGTACAACCCCTTCCTTATTCTGGATGTCTCAGTTCCTTAACGATAAACTGAATTACTCTGTAATGCAAAGTACTTTTTAAAACTTATGGGAATGAATCAACAAAAAAGCACACTCCTTTTCAAGAGCGTGCTCGGTCGGTTCAGTTCAATAAGTCGCTTACTTTCTTCGAATCTTCGATAAAAGGCTTCGTGAACGCCTTCAGTGCTTTCTCATTATCGTACGTCGTAAAGTCTTTTCCATACCAATCGCGCAGCTGTTGTTTCTTAAAGTGATACGAAGCATCCTCGATCGTCATGTTGACACGGTCGACATTCGGAATCAATGTGAACAGTGCTGTTGCATTGTAGATTGCCGTACGATTGCTTTTTTGTTCGACCTGTCCTTCTTCGTATCCAGCATAATGTAACGTGAAATATACTTATGAATTTTAAGTATGTCAAATCCTTTGTAATCCATTTATATCAACGTTTTAGGAATTGTTATATGGATGCAAATGTATGAAAAAGGATTGAAATTGACATCACTTGAACCAATTTGAACCACAAAAATTACAGATGCTAGTTGAATACAATTTTTATGAGACCCTAATTCTATTCCATTAATTTTACTTTTTCTTCTATAAAGCTAATCTCTTCTTCATTTAAATTATACTTTTTATATAATTGTTGATCAATCTCCGCTATTGATTTGGACCAATCAACGTCTGAATTAGTCGTAAAATCTTGAAGAGGGACATTAAGCCATGTATCTTTATTATTATCTTGAGTTATTTTAAGAGTCCCTAACAAAGTTCTAGCAAATTTAGTTTTAATATATTTTAAAGTTGCAGTTCCTTCAAATTCTGTTTCAAACGCGCCAATGCTGATAAACGATTGGGTGTAACCTAAAAATGGATTCCCTAACAGTGGTGTACTTAAGACTTCTCCTAAAGTCCCACTACCATTACTTTTAGGTAAAATAACCTTGTACAAGTGAAGATTTTGATGTTCCTCAATATATTTAGGTTGTATATATCGATACACTCGTATGTTTTTAATAAGTCCAATCAACTTTATATCCTCTGGTGATGTAGGTGCATCTGTAAAGATATCTAGTTGCTCAATTATTGAAGTAGTGAGTCTTTTTTCACGTCCTCCACTACCAATAATATTTTTATATTTAGGATGATCTTTGTATAAAACATCCAAATCAAATTTATTTTGTGTAAACACATAGTCTACAATGGACTCAAAGTCTTTTTTAAGAGTAACTTTTTCCAATAATGAATTTAGCTCTGGAAATTGTGTGAATGTCCCTATTTTTCCAAACTGCTGATTAGCATCTCGATAGGTTATAGTTACCCCACCTTTTATGTCTGTATTTGGAAATACCTTTGAACTATCTTGTTGATAATAGACAACTTTTAAATGTTCATCATTTAAAACCTTTCTATTCCAAGCCTTTGGCGTTTTACCAGCATTAAATAAAAATCTAGCAGGGGTAATTAGCATTACCTTATCAGCAATCTTATATGATTCTTCCATAAACAAGTGATATATTGGATTATCACTAGTACCGATTGTCTCATCCTGATATGGGGGATTCCCTATAATAACATCAAACTTCAAATTATCATCTCCATAAATTACATTAATATTTGAAGCTAGTACTTCTTCGCTTGCTAACTGCATTGTTTCTGCCAATTTTAAATTTCTTGACAATACAAAATCTAATTCATTAAATATGAAACTTTTAACTATGTTGTAAATTATATCGCTCGGTGCACAAGCATATACTTGATTTTCAAGTATCCATTTAATACGTTCCTTCTGATTCGGAATTTGTTCTTTCAATCCATCGTTTAATTTCTTTACTATCTCTGTAATAAACAAACCACTTTTTACATATAAGTCAGCAAATTTCTTAGTCTTATCAGAAAAAATTCCTGGATTTTCTTCTTCTAATGTATTGACCATTTTTTTTACTACTCTTTTTGGTGTAAAAATTTGATTTGTTTTTTGTGGAGGAATGTAATCGAAAATATCCTCTTGCAAACTATCATCAAAATAATTTGCTAACCGCTTTTTAGTGTCTAAAAACTCTTGGATACTTGCATTAAAAACTACCTCATTAAATAAGCCATGAACGACTTTTATATTGCCTTTATCATCCTCATATTCGAAACCATCGCGAAGCTTCTTAAATTCTTCAATTGTGATACTTGTAAGATCTTCAAAGGTAGCTTCATCAATATTCATTTCAAAGTTTTCTAATCTAGTCTGGTTATCCCCATATGCCATTAGGAAAGCAGGAATTGTACGGGCAAATCCTCGTAAATGGTCACGAACATCATCTTCTGTTTTTTTCTTTTTCTTTTCTTCCACTTTTTCTATTTGTTCTTCCACAACGGTATTGATCGTTTTTTCTACTTCTTTGTTAATTTCTTCTGTAAAAGACTCTTCAATTTTTTGTTTCTCTTTTTCATATTGTTGAGTTGCTGCTTTTAATATACTCTCATCTTTTATTGTTTCTGCTTCTTGTTTTTTGCTTTCATATTCTTTTTCTAATTCTTTTACTTGATTACTTAAAGTTAACCTCTTTTCACTTATAATATCTTCGATAGAAGTATTTACTGAATCCTTTAATTTATCAGTTTGTCCTTTATTTAAATTAAAAGAATCTTTTAGCCTAGTAAAGCCCTCTGAAAATGACTCTGTTATATCTTTAGCTAATTTTTTAATAGATTCTTTCTGCTTTTCTTCAGCTTCTTCTAATGAAGATACAACATCATCAACAACCTCGATTGTTGTATATATTTTTTCACCAAATAGTTCCTTCGATTTTCCTATCACTACTTCTTTTGGTATTTCTACTTCTCCATCGTCATTTAAATGTGGATCTGTGACAGGTATTTCTCTCCGTTTCTCTAATCTTTTATTTTTCTCAGGTGGTATTTTATCTAAAATCTCTTTAAATGGAGAATCTCCTGAAAAGATACCTGATATATTAGCAAATAGTAAGTTACTCATAAAGCCTCGTTTAACAACTTCTCGTGAAGTAATTCGTGTAGGTATCGTTAGTACTTCAGATGCATCTATTTCATGCATTGTACCTTCTTCGTCTTCAGCAATTACTGGAAAGAAATTTAATAACTTCTTTATTTTTCGCTTTCTTTCTTCGCTTGTTTTAGAACTACCACTAGACAAGTTGTTAGCAAATTCATCATAAAGTCTTAATGTTCGATCTGGTGAAAAGTCAAAGATATACGCATTTTCTTTTCTAAAAAGTTTACCATCTTCTTCATATTCGTAAGGGTTTTGTGACCTAAATGCAGCCTGAAAATATAAACTAGGAGACTCAATATTATTTAACATTAATACAGCCGTCCATTCTGGAATCGTCACACCAGTCGTCAGTTGCCCCACAGAAAGTGTTATTGTCTTATCATTTTGCTCAATTGCATTTCTAACTTTATCAAAGCTTTTTGTATTTTCTTTCAAATCAAGCGCTTCTGCTTCTACGCCATCATGTAAACTAACACCATCTCCTGCTGCAAGTACTACTTTATAATCTTTGAATGTTGAATGAGAGTTTAATAATTTTTCAAGTGCTTTTGCTGCATTCACACGTGGTAGAAGCCAAAATGTATGATTTAGTTCATTACGATATTGTTTTTCAGAAAATGGAAATCTCCCTGAAGATAGATTGTCTAAAAAGCGAACAACACTTTCTTCATATTCAAATCGTCCATTTTCTTTCACTCTAAAAAATTCATTTAAATCAAATGCATAATCAACGTTTTTTTCTTCCTCTATTGTTAATCCTGCCGTTACTTCATCTTCTATCATTTTACTCATTTGATACGTGAATAAATTTAAAGTAGGTAGGCTTTCGTAAGGATTGCTACCAATTGTTGGATCCCAGTTTTCTTTAGCTTCTTGTTCATCTACATACGACCAATTAAATATTTGCTCTTCAAAAAAATCACCTTTAGCTAAGGCTTTAAACGGAGTGCCTGATAAATGCAGGGTAAAGTCTCTTTTTAATTGGCTAAATGTTATATCAGTTTTTCTAGTATCGATTCCTTCATGAGCTTCATCAATTACGAGCAAGTCCCAGTTTAGTCCAGCTACCCATTCTAGTTTCTTATACACACCCCCTGCAAATTCAGCACCCTTTAGGTCCTGCAATGAAATAAAGGCAATTTGCGTGGGATTAGCATGAGAAGTTGTATCAATAAATTCAAGATACTGATCTCTAGTCATCGCTTTTCCATTTAGTGCATCTGTTTCCGATACGAACTTCATTTGTGGCTCTTGCCATGCTATAAATTTGTTAAAATCATCGAACCATGAATTCGCGATTGCCGGTCTATTGGTTACAATTAAAACATTTCTTGCATTTAAATTTCTTATAAAATCATAAGTTGTTAACGTTTTCCCAAAACGCGGCTTAGCATTCCATAGAAACTCTTTTGGCTCCTGATTACTTTGATAATACTCATAAGATTTTTCAACTGCTTGTTGTTGTTCATTTCTTAATACATAATCCGAACGTTTGTCGTCAATTTGTATTTCATCATAATCACGGTTAATAAATTTATTCGTTAACTCTTCAGCCTTTTCCAGCGTTCCATTAAAATAGAACCACTCATCAGCACGACTATTAAAATCCTTTTTCTCTATTCCATTTAAAATAAGAAACCTATGTAAATCCTTATCACGAAACCATTCTCCATCAGATTTTCGAGCTACTTTCTCAAATAATATTTTAGGGTTTAATCCAGCTGTGCCTACTTGTTCAAAAATTCTCGTAACAACCTCACGTGTCGTATCACCAATTTTCACATAACCATTATGATTCGGGACTTCGGGTAAGGTATAACCATACACTTTATATTTAATTTCTTCAAAAGGCTTAATTACTGTCTTATCCATCTACTTCCTCCATCTCCTCTTTATAAACATCAATTATTTTGACAGGTGTATATCGCATTTCTTTTTGAACTTCATGTATGTTTTCAGTTTCATCTTCCCCAAAATCAAACAAATCTAGTTGTACTGTCTCCTGTATTAAATTATTAATTGCTCGACCATTTTCTTTTTTTACACTTCCATATACTTCATCCGATGTATACTCTGTTCTTTGTATTTTAATATTTCTCGATGTTTTCCTCATGTTAACAGGTTGCCATTCGCTGAATACTAAAGGACTTCCATCTCTCGACTTTCTCGTTAAAAAATTACCATTAACAATATTTAATGAAATAATTTTCTTTGCACTATCTAATACTTTTTTCTTTAATTTTCCATTATGATGTTCAACTTGTTCTTTGTAGTTATCATAATATTGTTGAAACATGTTCATCACACATATTTGAGCATTATCTTCCAATAATTCAATTCCGTATAGTGTTGTCAGGGCGAGCAAAGAATAATTTTCATATTGAATTAAATCGTTATTGTATTTTTTAGATACCATGTTTAACTTTCGCTCGAGTATTGCTACTAAAAATGCACCTTCCCCAGCAGCCGGTTCTAAAAACGTTGCTGTTAAATTTTCACAAGCCCCTTTTATCTCCGGTATATCCAGCATTTTTTTTACTATTCTTTTAGGGGTAAATACCTCTCCATGTTTTTGAACACGAAGCTTAGATTTAATAATTTCCTCATTCAAACATAGTACCCTCCTTTCTTTGTCACTTCTATCGTTTGTTATATTTAATATGAGACGTTTTTTAATTTTGTTTTTTTAGAGTAAGAGATAAATTCTTGTATCTTATCATGTATCTATTTGGTATTTATCTAGTTCTATTCTATCATAAAATACTTTACTAAATTCATTTGAAGAAATTGTACAGAATCATTCTAGAAGAAAAAAGGGAATTGTTCTCCCTTTTAAATATATCCTCTTTCTTTCAGGCTAGTAAAACCGTTATCACTGTTTACTACTAAATGATCAAGTACTTCGATGCCTAGTAACTTTTCGGCTTCGGCTAATCTATTTCGTGAGTTGATACGGTTTATCCTTCGTCGACAGTTCCATTTTCTTTAACTGATCACCGTGTGGTAGCTGTTGGACGATGTCTCGTACGCTACTGTTATCCCTAGATATGTACCTTGTTGTTCAAATAGATCGGTTTGTGTTTCCGCTGTTCCGCAACCTCCGAGTATCAACATGCCGCTCGCTAGAGCAATGGCGCCGATTCTCTTTCTCATTATACCTTCTCCTTTTAGTAGACCGATTATACCTAATAAACGTAATCATTTTTAAAAAGTTTCACATTTCAATGGAAATTCCCCCCTATCTTACAGGAATGCTAGTTCCTTCTTAATGATTGCGATATTTTCTTGATGACATTCTCTTGTAAAGGATGACGGATAGTCCATTTCTTGCCCGATTTGCTCCATCATCAAGGCATCGTCCATCCGTACTGCTTCGATTAATCGCGTTAGATAAGCGCGCCCTTGCTGTGTCCGTTCTCTCATCTCATTCAGATCCGTCGTCCAGGCACCATGCCCTGGAATCAATAAATTGATGCCATGACGATCAACGATTTCCTCTGCTTGGTCCAGTGTCTTCAGATACGCTTTGGCACTATCAAATAAATAGGGTAGTTCAAAATCCGATAGATAATCGCCTGTAATCCAGACACCTGCTGGTTCAATGACAGTAAAGAGCCCATCTTGTGTATGGCCGGGTGCCAAGTAGAACGTCAATGTCGTCTCTCCGATCATCAACTGTTGACCATTCCTTGAAATGACATGATCAATCGTCGGAAACGTGATCGGATACGATCGATCGATATAATATTCGCGATCGAAGTCAGCAATCAATCCTAGCTTGTAGTCTTTTTTCGGATGATGTTGCATCTTCTCACTTCCAATGACCTGAGCATTCGGAAAAGCACCGTAGCCGATGATATGATCAAAGTCGCCGTGTGTGAATAAGAGATACAGTGGCCGCCCCTGGCGGATTCGCTCGACATGGCTGCGAATCTCCTCGACCTCTTGTGGCAACCATGTCGGATCTACAAGCAGAATGAATTCTTCCCCCTCGTAGATCGTGCTCGTCGTTTTCCAAAGTGCGCTCTGATAAATGGTTACTGTTCCTTGATCGTAAACTTTCATTCTTGATTCCTCCTCTTCATGAGAAAAAGCCTGAGGGACGTCGTCACGACATCTCCCAGGCTTTTATCCTTCCGTGTATATGATTCGAAAATCATACGTTTTCTCTCGGACCAGTCCAGCTGATAGCTACGGAACCCTAGAAAACCAATTGTTATCTAGTTGAACTAAGTATACGAACGAATAACGCCATGTGACAAGGTAAAGATGATGGCATCATGTGTATGTTCGCTTGATTAAAAAAGTTCGGATAAAGAGACTAATCGTGATTACGATCGTACTTTTCAGGAAGAAGTCCTCTGTTAAAGCTTCCACGACCGTCACATGAATGATCTGCAATATTGTTGCTTCAGGTACCCAATCAATGACGCGTCCGATTCCTAACAGCGAGGGTACACTCAATAGGAGATACACTGTCACGATTGTTCCGATCAGTTTCTTCATTCGCCTCCACCTCACTCATCACTGGTTATTCATGCTTTGTAGGATTCGTTTTCATACTTTTCAGCACTAGGTTATACTACCATTATAAGGAAAAAACCTAATTTGGATACGTCATTTTGTTTAGAAAGGAATGCATTGCACATGTCACTTCTCCTCACTTGGGATTTAACGCCTGTCACCCCTTCAAATGGATTTAACGATGAGTTCGAACAGATGGAGAAGATGCTACAGCGGCTTGATACATTTGAATTTCATCAATATCCGCTTCTTCGCTGTACATTAGTAGGAGATGGACTCGCGCTCTGCTCTGAACTCGATTCGTACATCACATGTGTCGATTCTCCTTCGGTAGAATGGCCCTTACAGAAACTTCATGACTATAAAAAACGTTTTATGAAAGCTAAAGATGCGTTTCACTGCTACTTACACGAAGCTTCCATCGATGTCTTCGACAAGATCCTACTTGATGTGACAGATGCTTCTTTAAGCGAACTGTTTTACTTTTGGCGAAACATACCACCGCTTGAAGTTGTCGCAGATCTTTTACCACTGCGACAACGATACGCAGCTGCAACACAACGATTAAAAGTACATATTGAACAACGCGAGGAACCACTGTCGCTATCAGAGGCAATTCAATTGAGAAGTCATGCTGATCCGGTGATTCGTCGAGCTGGATTTGACGGATTGGAGGAAGCATGTCGACTTCAGCAAGATGAATTCGAAGAACTCTATCGTGAAATCGCTTCGATCCGATTTCAACAGCTCGCACCGACGCCGGAGGGATTGTTGCATGTCGCAGCGACAGCGAACCACTTACAGGTCGAGGATTTACACGAGATGTGGGCAACTGTCTGACAAGAACGTCAGTCACTTCACTCTGCCATGCAACAGCTGACGCAAGCGACATCCTGGAACAGTTATGATGTATGGCATCAAAAGAGTACAGAACGATTTTCATGGGAAACCGCTTGTCGTCTCATCATCGATAGTTTTGCTTCTTCGAGTATCGAGATGGCTTTGTTCGCGACATCGTGCTTCGAGAAACAATGGATACAAGTCATTCCAGATCAAGAGCATGGTGTTTCCTTTTGCGCCTCGTTTCCAACTTCCAAAGCATCTCGCATCTTGATCGCCTACGATGAGAGTCTCGTTTCGTTACTTGCGCTCGCCCATGAACTAGGGCACGCCTATCACAATCACGTGTTGCACGGTGCTCCATCCCTCTTGCGTAGTTATCCGATGTCAATCGCTGAGACAGTATCGACGTTCGCCGAGATGCTTGTCCTTGATCATCTCGATCAGATTGGGGACGCTGCTTTGCAAGAAGATGTTCGGAACCAACGGATTCGCCGCAGCATGATGAACGTTTTGTTTCTTGATGTCCGTTATTTATTTGAGCAGCAGCTATATGAGGCGCACCAAAAACAACAGGACATCGATTTCTCTCTTTTGATGGTGAATACCTATGATGAAGTATTCGGTGGACTCCAGTTGCACCATCCGCGTAGCGCCTGGATATGGACCCCGCATTATTACGTGACGGATCTACCGTTCTATAATTTTCCGTATACGTTCGGATATCTCCTCGCCCTTGGCATCCAGTCGATCGATTCCAAATCAGTGACGGAATCGGTATTACCTGCGATATTACGCGACGGAGGCACTTTGATGATGGAGCGATTGGTGCGTCGTCATCTCGACTGTTCGTTAACGGAACTCTATCAAAATGCACTTCAAAAGGTTCGGTCAGAGTTCCATTTAAATCGCTCATAGCTCTTTCGAACATATCCATTTTTTAGAAAAAATCCGCAAAACCGCTTCTGTAAGCCGTTTTTCCAATAAATCGTATGTTACCCTAATATCATTCGACTCGTTCGAAAATAATGTTATACCTATTCACGGAGGTCTCCGATGCTACAAATGTCTAACTTACTCATTCTGCTCTTTTTATTCATCTTCCTAACATGCGGATTTGTTTTCGCTTTATTCTGGATCATCAAAAAAATCAAGTCGTAATCACAACAACCCGGCCTCTCAAAGGAGAGAAGTCGGGTTGTTGTTCGTTTCATAGAGTTGTCGGATACGATGCACGATGTCGTTTGCCGTTTCCGGTACAGGTGGCATCCAAAGACCCGTCACCGGACCGTAGACGACGGGATTGATTGCCACCTCGTACCCACCATACGGATGTTCTTCCGCTGTCGGCAAATAACCGATGTAACCGTTCGTATAGCCTCCGAAAAAGGCGAGTTCCGTTTGACGCATCCACTTTATCTGTAGCGCTGTCTCACAGAACGGCTCCATCGGGATGCCTGAGAACGACCCTTCGTTTAGTTCAAACAATTGAACTTCGACCGGGATGGTGAGTGTTGCTCCCGATCGTTCCTGAACGTACGCCAACCATCGTGCTGCGCTGACGCCCCATGTCTGTTCAGCGTAAGTTGCCATGTCTTGCAATACGTTCGCAGCCGGTACTTCTGTTAAGCGCATCGGATAAATCACTGACTGAATCCGGTGGTGCGTTAACGGTTGAAACGACACATCCAGAATTGTCATTAAGACGTGTCCGCTTAGAGCAAACGCCATCTTCTGTAGACTTGCTAGGTCACCACGATATTTCGCATTGATGTTCCCCGTCGCGCCTTGAACAATCACGACCGGGCAGCCGAGTGCCTGTTCGAGTAGCGTTCGAGTGACACCCGGATAATCACCGGATAAGACGACACTGTCTGATTTCAAGACGTTCGGATGCGCCGTACAAAAGACGAAAGCTCCGACGAGACCTGCATCACCGGTCCGACGAATTAACAATGTTCCAATTCGGTCATCCGCCACCCCAGACGGATCTGTTCCCATCACCGCTTGTCCATTTATTTTCTCCCGTCGGTTGACTCCGAGTTTTCCGGTCGTCACACCCCAACCCATCTCGACCAACTGCATCACTTCGCTTGCTTTGACCGCAGATACGATCGCTTGTTGCGTCAAAATCGTTTTATAGGCGACGGTCAACGGTTCGTTTCCTGCTGTCGCTGGTCCCGAATGCGTATGCGTGTAAACGACTGTAATCTGTTCCTTCGACACGTCTAGCTGACCCGCGATTCCTTCACGGATGACATCCGTATCGGCGACGAGCAAACCGATGTTATCGATGCTGACGAAGACCGATGTCGTCTGCTCGCTTTCAAAGATACTCGCTGTGACATATAGCGGATCGTGTATGCTTGCAATACCGACTTCTCGGTGATAACCGATGAAGGCAGTACCGAGCGGCGGATTGATTACTTCCCGATGCATTCCAAAACGACTCATGTCTGACGTCCCCCCCTTGAACAACATACTATTTCTTCCATATAATAACATTAACTACAGTAGAGGAGGACATAAAGATGTCGATTCGTTGGAAGGAAGAGATGCTTCAGTTCGAGACGCTTCGTGAAGCAGAAGTCTGGGCGGACTCGATCACGAACGAGATCCATGGTCGGTCAATCACCGGTTATTGCACCCCTGACTTTAAAGTTGCGACGATTCTTACTTTTTATTTAGCGGAAAATCCAGACTATCGCGTACGTTCGGCAACGGTTCACCTCGATGAAGAGATCTATTATCAAGTTTGGGTCGAGATAATTGATTCACTCTGACTTCAAGAATTGTTCCAAGACGATTTCCTGAAACGCGCGTGTCACGGGTGAGCCCCACTTCGACTGTTTTGTGAGCAGATGGGCATACATCGGACAGGATTTAAAACGAATGGAACAACAGAAACCTGTGACCTGTTTTGCCGATAGTCCGTTGTTAAATGGTCGACATGGAGTAACATACAAAAACGGGAAAGAGGTTATGTCATGAAAAGAATCGTTTTGTTATGCGCTCTCTCAATTATAACTGTATGGCCGTTAGCTGCTTGTAGTAATGAAGTGAAAATGCAACATACAAGTGAAAAACCGACAGCACTAGACGTATTAGGAGAAGATTCTACTGCTGACATTTTTCAACTAAATGATACGATCTACAAATCAGATGTAAAATGGGCAGAGAAAACAGAAGTCACTAAGAGTAAAAAAGTCGGAGAAATCAAGAAAATGAGTTCTGATCAATACGATTTTGATAATGGAACTGCTACGAAGCTCTCAAAGGGTACCGTCATATACTCTACGAAAGAAAGGAATGAAATTCTTTTGGTGAGTTTTAAAGGGAAATTAAAAAAATACGTTGCTTTAGGAGAAGGTTAAATGGATTACAACTTGTAGAAACCCCTTATTTCAATCACGAAACGAGGGTTGTCTATAAGAAAAGGCATCCTCAACTGGGATGCCTTTTCTTATTAAGATAATAGCGAATCTGATCAGCCGTTAACGACTTTTTCTGCTACTTCCTCATTCATCGATTGACGATTAATCGAGAGGTGTTCGCCTTCTTTCAACCGTTTTCGATATTCAGCTGTCGCAGTGAACAAGACATCTGTCGACGAGTTTAATGCTGTCTCAAATGAATCTTGCAACACACCGATGACAAATCCGACAGCAACGACTTGCATCGCGACGTCATTCGGAATCCCGAATAAGCTACACGCGAGTGGAATCAAGAGAAGCGATCCCCCAGCAACACCAGAGGCACCACACGCACAGACGGCAGCGAGGACACTTAAAATGATGGCTGTTGGAAGATCAACTTGAATACCGAGTGTGTTTACCGCAGCAAGCGTCAAGACAGAAATCGTGATTGCAGCCCCTGCCATGTTAATTGTTGCACCAAGCGGAATTGAGATGCCGTACGTCTCTTTATCAAGTCCAAGCTTTTTCGATAGTTCCATGTTGACCGGAATGTTCGCAGCCGAACTACGAGTAAAGAATGCCGTGATGCCGCTTTCGCGTAAACATTTGAAAACGAGCGGATACGGATTTTGACGGACGTTGATATAGACGATCAATGGATTAACGATCAGTGCAACGACAAGCATCGTCCCGATCAGTAACCCTAGCAGGCTCACGTAGTCAAGAAGTGACGAGAGTCCGTTCTCTGTAATTGAACCGATGACAAGCCCCATGATACCGAGTGGCGCAAGCTTAATGATCCATCCAACCATTTTCGCAAGTGCATCTGAGAAGTTCGAGATGAACGTTTTTGTAGAATCCGACGCATTTTTAAGCGCTAATCCTAAGATGATCGCCCACGTCAGAATGCCGATGTAGTTCGCTTGGACTAATGCATTGACGGGGTTATCGACCATGTTCAAGACAAGCGTCTTCAGGACTTCGATGGCATTCCCAGGAGCTGTCAGCTTTTCTGTGCTCTCTGTCAATGTTATCGAAACCGGGAACAAGAAACTAACGATGACCGCAATCGCACCCGCTAAAAAAGTACCGAGCAGGTATAAGAAGATGATTGATTTCATGTTCGTTTGCTGTCCCTTTTTATGTTGCACAATCGAAGCCATGACTAGGAAAAAGACCAAAATCGGCGCGACTGCCTTTAGTGAGGAGACAAATAATGTTCCAAAGATGGTCAATGAACTCGCTACTTCAGGAATCGTGACGGCTAAAATAATACCAATGACTAAGCCGATCGCGATTTGTTTCACTAAACTGATTTGGTTCCACATCTTCAACAATTTCATACATTCCCCTCCAGGCTTTCAAAAAATAAGATATTAGAATTCGAAAAATGAGGACTTCTCTCTCTCATTCCAAAACGATGAATGATCTGGTCGCTCACTTTTCAAAAAATTCTCTCAGTTTATTGTTTTCTATTTTTACATAAATCCTAAGAAATAAAAACTAGTTTTTCGCAAGAAATATAATTCCTTTTCCTGGATGTTAAATAAGAATACGAATGCAATCGATTGCATAATTACAAAAAAAGTAGAAGAAGATGCGTTCCTTCTCCTACTTCATTATGTAAACTAAAATGTTTCACAGATGTTGATTGACCTTTATTCTCTCTTCAGCAGTCTTCTCGAATTTAGTATTGACAGGTATCGTTAACGCTTTAAGTGTCGGATGAATTAAGAAATAACCGGCAAAGCCAAAATAGCCGATACCAGAGATCAATAAGATTGCTGTACTAGAAAACCATTCTCCGAACATACCTCCCGCAAAATAACCAAGTGGACTTAACGACCCTAACAGTGAAGAGAGAAACGAAAAACCTGTTCCTAAATAATCAGACGGAAGATTGACCTGAATGAGTGTATATAAATATATACTGTTCACCCCAATACCGATCCAAGCGATTCCGAATAAGACGATTGATAACAGACCAGCATCTTTCATTAAAAACGAACTAATCCAAAACAGTCCGGACAAGAGCGCAGCAATCGGCATGACACGATTGAGAGCAAACGTCTCCAAACGACTTGAAATCAAAGTCCCGATCATCGTTCCGAGTGAAATCGCTGCTAACCAAAATCCATACTCTGCTGACGTCTCAGAAATGATTGGTAACACCGCAAGTCCCATCGTCGCAAGAAAATTCATTCCGATGATGCCATAAATGATGGTCAATAATTTCTTTTGTTGCTTGACAACATAGTATCCTTCTTTGAAGTCATGCTTATACTGTTTCCAAAAGTTTCGTGAGGAAATGGGTTGTTCTCTTTTTGAAGATGGTATTTTGAGTACGAGCAAGAATAAGAACCCGATCCCTAGCAATACGATACTATTCGCAGCGAATACGATTCCGACACCGACAAATAGAATCACAATGCCTGCTAACGCGTCGGCAATCAAATCAAGCGTTTGATAAGAAAAGGCAAACACCGAATTGACCTTCGTCAATTGATCTTTCGATGCCAGGCGTTCGATGAGTGTATTTTCGGTTGGATACGAGATTTCCGCTAGTGTTAACGCTAAATACAACATGATGAACAGCAATGGAATCCAGAGCGTCTCGTTAAAATAGAGTAAAGTGATGAATCCGACTAAAATCGCTTGTCCAATGCCTGAGAAAAACAGGATCTTCTTTTTTGAATAGCGATCGATAATCGGACCATACAAAAATTGAATCGTTACCGGTAACACAGCAATCGTGCTCGTTAATCCAACCAGGAATGGCGAATTCGTCGTTGTCTTGACGAACCAAACGATCGCAATCATATAAAAACTGTCTGATATATTCATCAAAATCCTACCGAGCAACAAAGCTGATAGTTGTTTATTCAACCAACTTCCTCCTCTTCAACAGTTAAATTTAATTGAACTTTATTGTAGAGTAAAGGACTGGAAGAAAAATGTAAAGTGAAAAGTTCAATTTTATTTAACTCAAAGTATAAAAAAAAGTGCTTCTCGTAAATAGAGTCTTTACGATAAAGCACTTTTATATTAGAGATGGCGTTCTAGAATTGCGAAATTTACTGATAACGCTGAAAGCTAATTTAGTTCAATCAGTTATCGCTTCTATCCCTCTTATCATTCGCTTGAATTTCGGATGATCATCAATCCGATTGGTGAAGTTTTGAATCCAGTGTTCTATAACTTCCGAAGCTTCATATCGCTTCATCACTCGTAACATCGTTAAAAATTCCGGTGCATACGCAAGCTCCATCGACTCGACGATCGTCAACCCTTCTAAGAAACACCGACTTGCTTCTTTCTCTTCACCGAGTTCAAGATGCAACATCCCGATATAAAGAATCGTACTTGATCTTGCTCGTGGTTCATCTAACCGCTCGACATGCCTCGACAATAAATCAATCGCACGTCGTCTCATATCAAATATTGCTAACCCAACAGCAGCATGGGTAATCCAATTGTAACGGTTCATAATGAAATTCTACTCCTCAAGAGATAGTTGATTTTTTACGTTTAACAATCCAGAGAACAACGAATAATATCACCTCAAGAATGAAAAATATCCCTACAAAGAAATAAAGACCAAATACCTGACTGAATCCATCTATAGCTACTGCGTAAAACCACGTCAAAGAAATAATGACTGTATACGCGAGATTTACGACTGTACTTCGTAACAAACTCTTTTTTAGACTTTGTGTGTTTCGCGCTTGCGTAATGATGATGACGAGTGCACCAATCGCCCAGACAAGTAAGATCAGTTCTAAAATATATTGATCATTTGGTATGACATCCATTCCCTATTCTCCTTTTCAGTAGACTGACTAAAATGATTTAAGTGATACCTATATTTTACAGCATCAAAAAGTCTTCCAGTCTTCCGAAAGTTAAATGAATACGTTTTTAAAGATCTATGTCAGAATGGTCCTTCATTTTCCTAACCCGAACACTTTCCCCCTGACCGATGTGATCAGTTTCTTCCAAACGGTGCTGTACGACTAGAAGAACCAACACAATTGCTGATATCACACAGATCGTCGCATAATACGGTTGAGCAAATCGTTCCAACTCAATCGCAGATAACACCTGTAAAATCGTCAATCCCGCGAGCATCCCGTGGAAATACCGTTGATAGCTGCGCGGCATTCCGGCTTGTCCAAACGTCTCATACCAGACGAATAAGCCGAGTCCGAACGCGAGTCCGTTTAGGATCGGTGAAGGCAGGAGAAACAGGAGGATTCCGAGACCAAGCATCCACCAGGCATAACGAATAGCTGGCTTAAAGAAAGCAGGATCGAGCGTCGGTTCTTCTTCCTCGATGACAGGCGTTGCTTTTTCCTCTTCGGTCAACAGTCTAAAACCAAGTGCTTCTTTCTCTTCTGCTAACTCGAGCATCCGCTTTTTCATTCCGAAATAGAACGGAAAACGTTCTTTGACAACCTCCCATTCATCCGTTTGACCATCCGCTTGTTCTTGCACGGATACCTGATAGAGCGTACGCCCCATCCAGTAACTGACCCAGTAATCGGTCGTTTGACCATTGTCGCGTTTGAGTTCAATCACCTTGGCTTTTTGATTCGTCATGATATATGATTCCTTTCGTCGCAAGTTCCTGTAATTGTTCTGACGCATACAACAGGAGGATGAACCCTGAGATGAGACAGACTGCTCCGTTAATCGAGAGATTGATCGGTGATAAATAGTTTTTCGATGAGCCGGCTAATGCGAACATGAAAAGTGCTCCTGACCATCGATACATGCGAACATGCGCGGATTTCCCTTCGAGATGCATCGGCCAGAAAAGCATCAGAACGACGAGTGTTATGTATCCCGGAATCGGTAATATATCGGTCAGCGTCAGTAATCCACTCAATAGGACGAGTAAAGCGCTTAAAATGCGCAACTTTATGATCCGTCGATCTGAACGAAAATCCATCACTTCAGACAGAGCAAAAGGTGATCGCATGTATCCATCGTCTAATTTTTCACGTACCCATGCTTTTTTCTGACGATACGCGCGCAAGGGACTTTTGAAGACGATCCGCTTCGTTGCGGACTCCTCATTCGTTTCCATCATATCCTCGCTATCGATCGCCTGCTCTTTTCGGGCAATTCCTTCCCGGCAGAATAAAGTACGCCCTTCTTGGTGAAAGACGATGTGATACACATGATCGTCGACTTGTTTCAGTAATTGAATCATGATTTGAGCTCCCTTTATCTTGCTTTCTAACTTCTTTTAGGTCTCACCAAGCTGCACTGACGGCGTATAAAATGAACAGACCACCTAAGACACAAACGTAACCGTAATGTCTGACGGTCAACGAACAAAATAGGATAACACCAATCGACAAAATAATACTGAGTACGAATGAATCCACCGTGTCGACGCTATCTCCGTGTCCTGCTAAAGGCGTCTTCAACGCATGCTTCGACCGAATGAAATAGATGCCTAACGTTAATAAAAAGAATCCGATACCAAGGCCAAGGAAAGCTAATACCATAGATGTTCCCTCCGGCAAATGTATTTGTTTCGTTTAGTAAGTCATTATGTTTTCATAAAAGTTATTATACAACTAATACATACGATATTTTTTTTATTAAGTTTCAATCACTAACTTTTCTATTAAATGGATAATGTATTTTCGGTTTCATATGTATCTTTTTGCCTAAAATAATAAATTAGTCAGATGACTACCATATAAAATTGAAAACTATCTCTTTAGTGATAAGATGAAGGATTTTGTTTCAACATGACGTCAAGTTTGTAGAAATAAACAGAAAATCTATTCCTAATTTTATGGAATAGATTTTCTGCATACATTCATAGGTCTCTTAGGATTATTTACATCAAAAAGAAAGAGTGGTTCTTAAAAGAATATAGATTACTGCCTTCTTACTTTTCCTGTTCGAGTAATATAGTTTTCTTCAGTGATACTAGCAATATGACTGCTTGCTTTAAGCGAATAAAACAATCCGATAAAGATACACAATATACCGAATAGCTGTAGCCACCTTAGATACACATTTCCGAAAAAAACGTCTAATAAAATAGCCACTGTAGGGTCGACAAAAACCATAGTAGAGACAACTGTCGTTGGTAAATGACGAATGCTATTGAAAAACAGAAAATAAACTATACCTGTATGAATAACTCCGGTTACAGTGACGTACATCCACTGAGAAGTATCAATTGCTTGATAGTTATTAAAATGAATGAATGGAAGTAACACAATCAGACCGATCACCATTTGAATAAAAGTGGTCGCATATACACTAGTTTTTGTAATACTCTTTCCTAATAGCATTGTTGCTGCATAGAAACATGCTGCGATGATGCTGTACACGATCCCCCTCCAGCTTTCTGAAGCAAACCGCACACCATCGGTACCTATAATACTCAATGTTCCAATAAAACAAACTAACATAGATACATACATGAGTTTCGTCTTTTTTTCTTTAAAGAAAAGACTACCCATCACGAGAACAATAATAGGAGCTAAGTGATATAAGGTTATGGCAATTGTAATGGACGTTCTTTCAAATGCTTTAAAAAGAAACACCCAATTACAAACATTCGTCATACCACAACAAGCAATGTATATGAGTTCTTTCCTATTCCATTTTTCCCTTTTAAAGCGTCCAGATACGATCCATGCCATTATAAGAAATACAGCAGCACAAATACATCGAACCCACACTAATTCAATTGCCGGAAGACCTGTAAAAGTTGAAAAAAAGCCAATTGATCCAAAGATAGTCATAGCTATACTTAGTTGAAACAAAGCATTCTTGTTCACGTCTATCTCCCCTTTTTGCTTACACATTTATTCATCGTTGTGCAGGCAATCCATCACGCGTAAGAATATTTTTCCACATTTCATCCGGAATGGAGAGCATTTGTTGATCATCGCGTGACAAGGTCGTACGAATTTCTTCCTCTCTTCCTGCTTTTAGTTTTCGAACCCAATCTGGTTCCATTAATAACTCTCTTCCTAATCCGAATAATGGAATTCCTTGTTCTAATACGTTCAAGGCATCATCTGGTGTGTGTATAGAACCGAGTGACAGAAAACTTGTTCTATCCGCAATCACATCCCGAAAAATCTCTGATCTTGTTTTTGTTTGATTTGAACCACTTCGAGGCATGGACCAAACGTTTTTGACTGAAAGATGGAGGTACGACAAGCCTTGATTAGACAATCGATCTACAAAGGCGATTGTTTCCTCCATGTTCAAACCATTCTTTTCTGGTTCTTCTGGTGAGAAGCGATAACCAATAATAAAATTATTGTTCGCATATTGATCTCGGACTCGTTTTACTTCTTCAATAACAGCTAATGGAAAGGACATCCGTTTTTCTAGTGTTCCTCCCCACATATCTGTTCGAAGATTTGAATATCTCGAAAAAAATTGTTGAATCAGATATCCGTTGGCTCCATGAATTTCCACACCATCAAACCCTGCACGTATAGCTATCTCCGTGGCTCGTCCAAAATCCTGAATAGTAGATAGAATTTCTTCGTGTTCTAACGCACGTGGAACGTAATCATCACTTGAATCCTTGTAAAGGCTCGCCACGATACCACTCGGGCTAACCATTCGCCTTTCACTTATGTATCCGATTAGACTCTCGCTACCTCCATGATGAAGCTGAAGGATTGCTCTTGCTCCCTTTTCTTTTATTTTATTAGCCAACTGCGAAAGACCTGGTATATTGTGTTCTCCATATGCTTTCATTTGACGAGGAAAACTAGTCCCGAGTGATGAAATGGTCGCAGCCGCGGTAATAAACATAGCTGGTCCTTGTGCTCTTCTGCTATAGTAATCCAACTCTCCGGAAGAGACGCTTCCATCTATATTTCCTGAATAGGTGGTCATCGGTGCAACAACGACTCGATTCGCCAAAGTTACTCCATTCGACAAGGTATAAGGTGAAAGGATTTTTTCATACTTCTGATTCATCAATACATCCACTCTCCAATTCTTTTTATTTTTTGATTCAATCTGTCTGTTTTTAGTGTATTTGTAAAAATAAAATAAGTAAAATGAATGTTTTTCATTCTTATCATTTGTATCTCTCATGTATAATACAGAAAAGGATGTGAAGTACATTGAATTTATTTCAATTAGAAGTGCTTTTAAACGTAGTGGAAAGTGGTAGTTTTACGAAAGCAGGTCAAAAGATTGGACTGACACAATCTGGAGTAAGTCATAACATTACAACACTGGAATCTGAACTAGGAGTAACACTTTTGAATCGAGGACGAGGTGGGACATCGTTAACTACTGCAGGGGAATATATTATTCCACACATACGCAATATTGTGACAAACATGGCTCATATAGAGCAAAAAGTTTCTTCTTTGCAAGGATTAGAATTAGGAAAGATTGTTGTTGGGAGTTTCCCAAGTTTTACAGCTACCTTTATACCGATTTTGTTTTCTATATTCAAAGAACGTTTCCAGAATGTTGAATTGGTGTTGTATGAGGGTGGCTATGATGATATTGAAAAGTGGGTGGAAGAAGGTACGGTGGATCTCGGTTTTACAGCATTACCAGTTAAAGGTTTCGAGAGTATAGCACTGACGCAAGATCCTTTATCTGTTGTCGTATATGATGGACACCCTTTTATAGAAAAAGATGTTGTTACGATAGCTGATTTCGAAGAGGAATCATTCATCATGTTACGATCTGGATGTGAAGTCCTTATCGAGGAGGAATTTCGTAAAGCTGGTCTTTCATTACGTACCTCATATAATAGTAAGGAGAATGAAACTGTACTGTCTATGGTGAAAGGAAAATTAGGTATTAGTATTATGCCAAACTTGGCAGTTCCTAAACGGGAGACTCATGTTCATCTATTACCCTTACATCCTCCTGTGGTTAGACATCTCGGATTAATTGTCAAATCATCAGACAAAATGACGCCTCTTTCCAAAGAATTTCTCAAGATCGTGAAAGCACATTTCGATAGTCATGAAATCTAATTGTTGATATTAGGATAGTGCGTACAGATACATTCACTTACGGATAGCACAGATTCAGGAACAAGCGCTTTGTCCATGTACTCCTTTCGAAGAGTTGGTAAGATAAGATAACATTCTGCAGATAGGTAGCACACGATTCGCCTCCTTATCACGCAGTGAGTATATATAATGGATTTGATACGCTATATCGAGTAGAGACATAGTTGATCTACCTCCACCTACGCGTTGCTTAGAGGTGGAGGATTCGTGAGTTATCCAACCCAACGGTTCTACTTCTGGTAGTTTTTAGCCTCAGAGAGTTTCACTTTCTTATTCAAAGCAAGCAATTGACGGCGAGACAGTTTGCGCTGTTCACATGCGATCTTCTTCTCAAGCGTTTGGAAGCAGCGGTCGTTCTTGTATACCGTGCCATCCGATAAGATGGCGAAGTTGTTCAGTC
This sequence comes from Exiguobacterium sp. PHA03, assembly GCF_041945985.1. NCBI lineage: Bacteria > Bacillati > Bacillota > Bacilli > Caryophanales > Exiguobacterium > Exiguobacterium sp. PHA03. The sequence continues at coordinate 685,269 of NZ_JAUTYQ010000001.1, read as the reverse complement.
CGACGTCGACGCAGAAGAATGAACCGGTCTTCGGCAGTTCGTGAACCTCCTGTTCGACGAGCAGAGAGACGGAGTATTTTTCAGAGGCGTTACATCGGATGGTGGCATTCAGGATCTTCCCACGACCTAACTCGAGTTGGCGAAGCGGACCCATTTGAGTTTAGGTAATTCCAGACGATTACCGAAAATTGAGTCTTACATTGGATGTCCGTTTTATAAGATTGAACGAGGTTCCGCTACGGCTTGATAAAATCATTATAAATGAACCTCTCACACTAAACTACATATTTTGACTATTAAGAAATTAAATGGTATTTTTATTCTATTGATTATTTATTTTTTAATAATCTTCCATTTTATTCATGTATAAGGTGAAAGGATGATTATGTTTTGAAGAAAATACTTGTACCTTTCTTATGTGTTCCATTAATCGTTTTAACCGCATGTTCGCAAGAGAATCAGAGCGAAAAAGTTAAACCTGAGTCCATTAAGATTAATCATGACAGTGAATTGAATATCGTTCCACTTTACTCACCCTATCAAAAGTACTTAAAAGCTTCACTTGATGATGATACTGAAGTGAGCAAAAAAAATTACATGAACTATGTACTTAGCGATATCGATAAAATTGGAAAAAAAGAAGATTTTGAAACTACTTCCTTAAAAGGTTTCTTCATGATGCAATCAACTGCTTATCCGCAAGCGCTACTTGATCGAATCGAGGCATTGGAGGAACAGCAAGACGAGATTAAAAAAATCATCACAAAAAGTTACACTGCTGCACATAAAGTACTTCCGAAGAAAAAAAGCACGATTTTCATCGTGCCGATCAACTCAGAATATACGTCGATGACCGAACCTATGGGCGGAGTAGCAGCAGGGGCATATAAAGATGCGGTTGTTCTATATATGGATTCGAATTTCGATAAGGATGCTTTAGCTTATACGGTTGCGCATGAATACCATCATTTGATTCTCCATGACAGAAATAAATATCAGATGAACAAATTACTCGATTCGGTCATTATCGAGGGAAAAGCGGATGCTTTTGCTGACCGAGTCCTCAAAGATGTGAAGGCCCCATGGGATACTCCAATGGATGAAAAGACGAAAAAACATGTCGCAAAACTGATTCAAACTGGTGAGGCTACATACGAAGACCTTGTAGGCGGTAGTCCACTAAAAGACATTCCCCGCTGGAGTAACTATAATTTAGGACACGATATCCTCGACCATTATTTTAAATTACATCCAGATTCTAAAATAGAGGAATGGTCCTTTAAAGGTGAAGCTGATCTTTTGAAAGGATACAGATACCAAAAGTTACTTCACTGAGAGAATTATATCTTTGTTGCATTCCATAAAAAAACAGACAGATGGATTACAATAACCGTTTACGTGTTGTAGGGAGATTTTCTCTATCAAACTCAATGACATCTTGAAATAAACCAATACATATGACAAAAACAGATCAAGGTACAAATGCTTTAAACAAATCCATACCTTTTTTTATATTCTGTAATCGATACGTGGCGTCGTTTAGATGCATATTCTATTGTCGGAAACGAGTAGAATAAAAGATCATCGCCTTCCCAAAAATGGTCAAAATAAAAATGAATGAGTATGTTTACTTCAATTTGACCATGATTTAATCCACTTTTTTAATCTAATCGTACTCATCCACGATATTTAAAAGCCGAATTTCAGCACTTCAAAGAATATTCGTTCAGGGTTTCCGCTCTCAACCCTATGTACTAAAACCTTAATATGTATTACAATGTATTACAAAGGAGCTGATAATCATGAGTACCATTTCCGTACGTCTAGATGATCAAGATACACGACTTATCAAGGAATATGCGAAGGCAAAGAACATCACGATTTCTACACTCGTTCGCGATGCCGTCCTCGACCGTATCGAAGACGAAATCGATTTGCAACTCTATCATGATTCCATGGCAGCACACCGTAAAAAATCAGAAGCGATATCTTTCGACGACATGATGAAGGAACTTGATTTAGAATGACAGCTTATAATGTAGAATTCGAGCGCGGGGCTCAAAAATCTCTCAAGAAGATAGACCCACAACAAGCGCGGATCATCATGTCCTGGATCAAGAAGAACCTTGTCGGGACGGATGATCCGCGTCGTCATGGGAAAGGACTCGTCTCGAATCGCTCTGGCGAATGGCGGTATCGCATCGGCGACTATCGTCTGATTGCTGACATCCAGGATGAGAAAGTCGTGATATTGATTCTTGAGATTGGACATCGTCGGGATATTTATAAATAAAGCATCTAAAACTCATATCTTAGGAAGTACATGATAATCAATCAAAAGCCTTCTCTTTTTGACGATATGATGAAGAAGCTAGAATTAGAATGACAACATATACAGTTATTTTTTTAGGTGTGGATTCAAACCTCCCTTCAGAGGGTGGATTACTAAAATAAAGATCATGATGTCCTAGTTAAGGCAAACTCTGACTAGAACTGATGATTCGCGTTTTATGTAAAATAGATAGAACGTGTCATGAATCGTTGGATGAATGACGACACAGCAATAGTGAAGGTTTCCGAATCACTAACATTTAATAAGAATTGGATACACAAAAAAGATTGTATACATTTCGACGTCGAAATGTATACAATCCATTTTCAGCGAGTACTTACTCATTGAGTTCTCTTGTCCGAACCCAAACTCTGATGCTTAATCCATATATTTTTTCAAGACGATGGCGGCGTTATGACCACCGAACCCGAAAGAATTGGATAGTCCGTACTGCATCTCCAGCGAACGAGCCCCTTCTGCGACATAATCCAGGTCACACGTTGGATCATCGACTTCAAGATTAATCGTCGGTGGAATGATTCCTTCCTGTAAACATTTCGCAAGCGCGATCGCTTCCGCTCCACCGGCAGCACCGAGCATGTGACCTAGCATTGATTTGTTCGCCGTCACCGGTAGTATGTTCGCATGTTCTGCAAACAATTTTTTAATCGCACGTGTCTCGGACTGATCGCCGACGATCGTACTCGTCGCATGGGCACTGATCACATCGATGTCATTCGTCTCAATCCCTGCCTGTTGAACGGCCCGCTTCATAGCGAGGTATGCTCCCTGACCTTCTGGATGAGTCGCTACTATATGATAGGCATCGGAACTTGCTCCGTATCCGACGACTTCCGCATAGATGGACGCACCTCGTTGCTTTGCGTGCGATAACGATTCTAGTATCAAGATGCCTGCTCCCTCCGACATCACGAAACCATCGCGTGTCGCGTCAAAAGGACGACTCGCTTTAGAGGGTGATTCGTTTCTTGTAGACAATGCCGTCGCATTACCGAAGCTTGCTATAGACAATTCAGTGATACCCGCTTCTGTTCCACCAGCGAATGCAGCATCAGCCTCTCCCATTCGAATGAGTCGATATGCTTCACCAATAGCCGTGTTTCCGATTGCACAAGCGGATACAGGTGACATGGAAGGTCCCATCGCTTGCCACTTGATGCTAATTTGAGCGGCTGCTGCGTTAGACATCATGGATGGTACGAGACTTGGACTGACCCTTCTCGGACCTTTTTGGTGTAAAGCATGAACACCGTCAATTAACGTTTCAATCCCTCCTACACCTGAACCCACATATACAGCAAGTCTTTCCCGATCCAGATCAGATTCTCCTAGCTTAGAATCGTTCCAGGCTTGGTCAGCAGCCGCTAATGCGAACTGGACGAAGCGATCCAGGTTACGAGAGGCTTTTTTACCAATCGCCTTTTCCGCATCAAAGTTTTTTACACTCCCTGCAATCTTTACTTTGAAATCAGTCGTATCAAACGTATCGATTTCCGTGATGCCTGAATTTCCAGCAATCATATTATTCCAAAAGGACTCCACATCGTTTCCGATTGGTGAGACGACACCCATTCCTGTAATTACTACACGCTCCATTTTTCTTCACTCCTTGTAATAGTATGAGATAATCATACGTGTCATATATCCTATTACAAGTGTTCATTTATCCTATTATAATTGATACTTGGATGGAGAGAAATCAGGAGGAACGTATATGGACGACTCGAATCGATTAGAAGCTCTATCCTATTTTTTGAAGACGAAAAGAGCACAGCTCAAACCGGAATCAGTGGGGCTACCACCTGGATCAAGAAGGAGAACGCCTGGCTTGAGAAGAGAGGAAGTTGCTCAATTAGCAGGAGTCAGTACGACATGGTACACCTGGTTAGAACAAGGAAGAGATATTAAGGTATCTAGAAGCGTCTTAGACTGTATCGCCCAGGCGTTATGTCTGAACAGGGATGAACACGAATATTTGAACGATTTAGCATTAGGGACGCAGGTCGTCAGTATGAAAATTCAAGCTTCCCCTATGACTATCAGTCCGTCACTCGAAAAAATTCTCTCTGCCTTGACGACGTGTCCGACGATCATTACGGATCGTTACTGCCATATCGTCGGCTGGAATCCTGCAGCGGCCCATGTGTTCGTAGATTTTGCGACCATTCCAGAATCACAACGTAACCTCATTCGCCTCTTGTTCTCACAGAAAGAATTTAAAGTACTTGCCGGGAATTGGGAACACTTCGCCAAAGGATTCTTGTCCATTTTCCGTACATACTACGGTCAATACTCTGGTGATGAATGGTATACGTCCTTCATACAGGAGATGAGTAATACGTATCCTGAATTCAAATCACTCTGGATGGAGAGTCAGGTCAGTAAGGCTCCGGAAATCCTGATTGAATTCCGTCATGGAAAAGTTGGCAAGATGCTATTCGACCTGACCTCTCTTCAAGTGCAGGGAGAAGACGACTTGCGATGTAGCATCTATACACCTGTCGAGGAATCCGGTACAGAAGAAAAACTGAAACGATTGATTTTAGTTCGATGAATTCAAATGAAGTGAAAAACTGTTAAAAATATGGAAGCAATCGATGAGACGCTTTCCATGTCAGGATTGTTCCGTTCAAATCAGTCAGGATTGTCCGACTTTCGGATTGACAAGTAATCATGGTCATAAATAAATAAACATAGTCTAAATATGATAATTTGACTATGTTTATATGTGTTTGAACGACTTTAAATACATTATAATGAGTTTAAACATAGTCAAATAATATAAAAATGAGTATATTTAATCTAAAGTGATCTATTTTGCGAAGGGAGTTCGACGAATGCGCGACTATACATATACCTATCTCAAAGAGCTCGCCCTGCCGATGGAGACCGTCCGCTTGATTGGACGGATCAATGAGTATAAAGGCAAACAGGATCTCTATAAACAGCAAGCGCCTCAAATCCTTAACACCTTACGCGATGTCGCCGTCATCCAGTCGACGAAAGCCTCGAATGCGATCGAAGGAATCATCGTCACGGAAAGTCGTCTTCAGACCATCATGTCAAAGTCAGCCGACCCTGCCGACCGTTCAGAAGCAGAGATTGCTGGTTACCGCGACGTACTTAACCTGATCAACGCTTCAGCCCAGGACATCCCGGTCAATGCGAATATTCTGTTGCAACTCCACAAGGAACTCTATAAGTTCGTCCCCGTCGAAGGTGGGCGGTGGAAGAACGTCGATAACGAGATTAGTGAGACGTTCCCGGATGGCACGCGCCGGACTCGCTTCATCCCCGTCCCTGCGTTCGAGACACCGGCAGCGATGCAGGCGTTATGCGACAGCCTACGAGAGCGTCGGCAACAAGAGGACGTCGACCCGCTCATCCTGACGAGCTTGTTCGTCCTCGATTTCCTATCCATTCATCCGTTCAATGACGGGAATGGTCGAATGGTACGATTGTTGACCCTCTTGCTGCTCTATCAGTATGGCTTCGAGGTCGGACGCTACATCAGTCTTGAGAAGATCGTCGAATCGCGGAAGGAAGATTATTATGAGTCACTCCGTCTCTCTTCCGTGCGTTGGCACCAAAACCAACAAGATCCGTTTCCATGGATCAACTACTTGCTGAGCACGATTCTTGCTGCTTATAAGGAGCTTGAAGATCGCGTCGGATTGGTCACGACGCGTAGTCAGAACAAGAACAATCGGATTCGTCGTTTCGTTGAAGGACGAATCACACCGTTCACGAAAGCAGACGTAAGGAAGGCTTGTCCCGACATCAGTGAGGCGACAATCAATCGCGTATTGCGTGACTTACGTGACGAGGGGATCATTGCCCCATCCGGTCTTGGTCGGAGTGCGAAATGGACGAAACAATAACACTACATGGTATCAAGAACATCCGTGAAGAATAAATAACTTATCATGCGAGAAGATTCCAATACCAATTCACTTACACGTATGTAACCGCTAGAATTTAGTTGACGGTTTTTGCTCGATGACGCTTTACACTTTTGCTCAATTTATTTAGAACTCTAGTAAAAGTCCGGATCAATGGGGCGAACTAATTGGTGATCAAGGAATCACAACTGCAATATTAGACCGTCTCTTACATCGTGTCGAAGTGATTCATAGCGATGACGACAGTCATCGCATGAGAAATCGTAAGAATTTATTTTCAACAGAAGTGTAAATATCAATCGAGCAGAAAACGTCAATTTCTACTTGACGTCGACAACTCATTGTCGCGAAATGTTGAAATCGAAATCATCTCGTTCATGCTGATTTAAGATATTTTAGATAGCATTTATCTGATATTAATTATCTATAGTAATTATTATTTTTGTGAAATCATTCTAAAGCCTAAATTAATATTTTATTTGTAATCGTACACTTTGTATTATCAACCTGATTGTCAAGTGGGAGAATACAGTCTAAATAATTGCAGATATAAACAAGCTCCAATGATAGCAAAAAGGAGAATGATAGTGAAGATACCAAGAGGGGCGATCCATCCTGATGCGTAGATAGCGAGAGGTGCTAGCGTCTTACCAAGTGTGTTTTGAAGACTATCAGCAGCTAGATACTGACCTCTTGCCTCCTCTGGAGCATAATGACCGATGAAACTCTGCGTGACTGGTGTACGCATGATCTCACCTAACGTGAAGATGAGCGTACAACCAAACAAAAACCAGATGTTGTTATTCCATCCGATTAAAAATGTACCTCCTCCTGCAAGTAAGGTCGAAACAACGAAGAGACGTCTTTCTGACCAATTTTTAAGTCGATTCGTTACGGGAAGGATCAAGATGACAAACAAAAGACCATTAAAGCCTACCAGATAGCCAAAAATGGATTGGCTCGTGAGCTGAAAAGAATCCAGCAAGTGCGGTACGAGAGGTTGTTTAGGCACATTCTCTATCACGTAAACTGGTAAGTAGAGATCGAGTTGCATCACTGGGAAGAGTGAACAGGTTCCCGCAATTACGTATAGCAGAAAAATACGATCTTTGAGAATAAGTCGATAGCCAGACCACTTAGACTGAAACGCATATTTAAGTGGGGTCGTTACATCTTTTTGCTTGGATTGGACAGGTAAGGTTTCACTAACAATAAAATAGATCGTTATGAAGTAAAGAAAGAGAACTATTGCACAGGTCCACAATAACAGTTGACGATGTTGAAAAAAGAAGACTGCTCCAATGATTGGTCCTAAAACGGCACCAATATTGTTCACGGTCATAAATGTCGCATACACTTGTCGCAATTCATCTTTTGGAACTGTGTCCGCTATCATCGCTGAACTAGCAGGACGATAAAATGCTGCGCCTATATTAATTCCGATAAAGGCAACATAATTAATCCAAGGAGAAGAAGAGACAGCAAATAGAATAAACATGGTCATTTGCAAAAATGTTCCGATCAGCATCACAGGACGTCTCCCTAACGTATCCGCAAAGCTTCCTCCGGTTAAACTTCCGACAATACTTATTAAGGGGGGCAGTGCCATTATTAATCCAGCAGTCTGTAACCCTAGTCCTTTACCAAAATAGACAGTCAGAAAAGGAAAGTACATCCAAAATAGCAGATTGAAAAGACCTTCTCCTATCAGTCTGACTTTCACATTAGGATTCCATGTAGTTTTGTTCATAATAACTCCTCTCATAGTTAACGAATAGCGTCTTCTTTTCGTAGCTTTACTATAGAGAAGATAGTTATCAAGATATAGACTTATATTTTGATATGGATTATACTAATATTATGAAAATTAAGTAAGGACACTTTTATTTAAATTGTCACGTAAAACGAACGTATGTTTGTTTTGAAACGAAGTGACATATCTTTCTATCTTACTTTTTTCTATCTCTTAAGAATTTTAGAATTACCGACGATATAATTGTTCCATAAGAAGCAGTTCCTGTCTTTACATGACAGGAACTGCTTCTTATCGTTTAAGTTCATAGACTTTTACTTTATCGAGAAGGAGTAATAACGGACCAACTAAAAAATAAAAATTTCTTATTTTTAACAGAATTATTTACTACAAGAAGAAATTGCGATTTATTGATGTCGTTTGTAATAAATTTAAGTCTGTAAATTAGATTTCACGGATACTTTACTTTCATTCTTCTTTTGGGATTCGTTCATCAACTATCATTTAATGTGGTGGACTGAAGGGAGTCGATGAATAAGGAATAGGCATGGTCGATTACATGAGAAATAGCATATCCACCCATATAACTATGTGATGCATACGTTGAATGCGTCATCTTATCAAATTGTAAATGACTTTCATCACTCTAATCTGAGTGGTTGATTTCTATAATTTGAAAATTCATTTGTCAGTCTTTTGATTTGCTACTGTGCTTTTGCAAGTGCAATTGAGAGGATAAAAAAACAAGCCACCTCTATAGATAGCTTGTTTTATCATCATGATTTGCGAAATACCCAATAAGACTGACCTAGATAATTTAACCCCGTATAGATAATCATCCCGATCAGAATTGCTCCAGTCTCTTGTAGATTTGGCAATACGTAATGCACTCCCCATAAACTAAGACGATAAGCGATGAGATAGCTAATCGAAACGACGATCAAAAAACGTATCCAATAGGGCCATCCTCCAGCCTCTTGACGAAAGGTGAAGCGACGATTTAGCATATAGCTGACCCAAACACCACATGCATTCCCGATCGCCGTCGCTCCCCAATAACCAGTATGCAAGACATGAAAACAAATCAGTGTCAGCGTCAGACCAACCAGCGTATTAAGAACTCCTACTAATAAGAAACGAAGAAAGGTCATCATTCTCGTTTTTTCTCGACGACATAACGAGGACGTCGTTTGACTTCCTGATATATTTTACCGATGTATTCTCCTATCAGTCCAATACCTAGTAATTGAAGCCCGCCGATGAACCAGATCGACATCATTAAAGACGTCCACCCATCCATCGCTTCTCCTTCATATCTACGATAAAGAGCATATCCGACAAAACCGATCGAGACGATGAGCATGAATAGTGAGACTAAAAATAACAACTTAATCGGACGAACACTAAACGAGGTCACCCCATCCCATGCGAGTGCCATCATCTTTCGTAATGGATATTTTGATTCGCCTGCTGGACGTGATTGACGTGTATAGGTCACTTCTGCTGTTTGAAAACCAAGCGAAGGTACCATCCCCCGCAAAAAGAGATTGCGTTCCGGATGTGCACAAAGTGTTTCGACAGCTCGTTTGCTCATGAGACGATAGTCTGCATGATTGAAGATGGTCTCTACACCCAACCAGTCGATGAAGCGATAAAAGCCTTGAGCAGTCGACCGTTTAAACCAGCTATCGGTCTGACGATCTTCTCTTACCCCATAGACGATATCATTCCCTTTCGCAAATTCACTTAAAAACTGTTCAATCACTTTTACGTCATCCTGAAGGTCCGCATCCATTGACACAACACAATCCGCATCGGTGTGTCCTTCGACAAGACCTGCGAACAAAGCATTTTGATGTCCTACGTTATGTGCTAATTTTAATCCTCTAAACCGACCATCTTGTGCGTGTACATCTTCAATTTGGGACCAGGTATCATCCTGACTTCCATCATCTACGAACAAGACAAAGGAGTCCTCAGAAATGAGGTGTCGTTCTCGCCACTCTGTTAAGAAACGGTGCATCGTATGGACCGTCAAGCGTAATACTTCCGTCTCGTTATAACACGGAATAATTACGCCTAGCGTAGGGATTGTCGTCATCGTCATACCATTACTCCTCCTTAAATGAACTTACTTCGTATTCTCTGTAGTAGCTTGGATACGGTATAACCTAATCTTCCAAGCAGAATGTTGATCTTCAAATGTTTTTTCGTACTGCAATCCAATGGCTGCAGCATTTTTGATTGGTACAGCAGACAAAAGATATGTCGCACCGATTTGCTTCAACTGTGCTGTATTGATAGATAAATGTCGAACCGGTACTTGATGCTCCTTTGTGTACTCGTATTCCTTACCGAGTTCAGATGAAAACACATAGACTCGATTTCCCCACGTATCAAAATAACGTTGTAATAGCTTACTTTTATCCAATTCTCCAGCAATCACCTTTCGGAAAGATGCTTTATAGCGTAATGGATAAAAATTCACATAACCATCCACGGTTTGCATACCATTGTATTGTGCGATCGCAGGATGCAACCCGAGAGAAGCGACCTGATAGTCTTTCGTTGGTTGGTTGATAAAGCGTTTAATGTCAGAAAACTGAGAAGTCGCATAAAACGCTTCATAGGATGGATGATGACGATAGAGGAACTCGGGATTCCATGCAAGCAAGACAAGGGTTTGGGCTACGAGCAAACAAGTCACCCATTTTCGTTTGGCAGTTCGCCATAGCCAGTCGAGCATCAAGTAAAACAATGCATACCACAACATCGGTTGAAGGAAGTGGAATCGTGAGAAATTGAAAGTTCTAATGAGAGAGACATGTTGCTTTAACGGATTCCACCCCTCATAAAACCAAAACGCATACCACAGCGATAGTCCAAATAGAAACCACATCAAAGTTCGAATTCGTCTTGCTGCATGATCTTTTTGACGAAATACTAGAAATCCAACAATCAGAAGTGTTAGGAGGATGATGGGCGATTGTACTGCGCGATCATGTGTATGACCAAACACCAAATTCTTAAAAAATAAACGAATACTTGCCCAAAATCCGTTATTCCCTGTTTCGAAGTCATTTCGACTCGTAGGCTCTTCTTCCCACAGCATCGAGAAGACCAGTCGATATTCAATTAATAAGTATAAAAGGACCTGAAGGCAATAGGCGATCCAAAAACGGCTATGAAAACTACGTGCGCGTATCTCCTTCACCATATGGTAAATGGCAAGCGTTGCTAAAAAGAAAACGATTCCTAGCACGAAGCTCGAATAGAACGGAACCACTAACAATACGAATGCACTCGATTTTATTTTCCGTCCATGCCAGATATTCCAATAAGCCCACAATAAGAGTGGCATCCCAAGCGTGCTGAGCATGCCCGATGGCCAGAATGGTGTCCAAGAAAATAGAACTGCTACCCACAGCGCATATGATTTAGGAATAACCCCTTTCGCATAATCACGTAGTAATAAGTACATTCCTAAGAAAGCAAAGATTCGGACCAACGTTTGACTGATCACGTATGCCGTAAATGGTGGGAACCATTGATATAGCCACACGATACCTGTAAACTCACTGACGAAAGCATTTCTCGAGACGACCCCATTCAATAAGTCAGGAACATTTGCATGAAGGCTTGCGTAAATACTATTGGTATCGACCAATGTTTTATACCACGTGATGTTTGAGTCTAGATTATCATGAATACGGACATGTGCATGTTCCCCCAGTAAGACCATCGGTAAAATATAGAGGCAAGCTAGTAGCAGCCCTATTAATATGCGAGTTTTTTCTCTCATCATACCTCTCCTTCATCTACTTTAAGATTTAATTCTTTTGTTAGTAGTTTCAAGAAATCAATTTCCTGTTCTTTTCCTCTTATAACTTTCTTTATGGTATATACTCCCTAAGAAACTATTTCCAATGATACCTTATATCACAATAGGATAGGTGACATTTATTAAATTTACTTTTCAGAATTAAAGTTAATTCAATTAATAAATTAGTTAAATGGAGATTAGAAGAATTAATCAATCTTGACCAGACCTCTTCTTCTTTTTCTACTTTTCCCTTTTATGAATGACTAACTATAGATTTTTTTAATTCTATCGAGGAACTACAAAGAAGCATCGTACCATTTCTGTTAAGAAAAGATACGATGCTTTTGGGTTCTTAAATTTACTTCATCAGCCTTCGAAAAGGAGAATAAGATTTGGAGACTTTGTTTTTTATATGACGAAGTTCCATAAGTACGTGTAAATTTAAAAATGATTTTAATATCGAACTAGAAAGTAACCTGGATTACGCTATTCTCCTAAAAAGCACAAAATAATTAATTACTCAAATGGAGTGCGTTAAAATGCATATTCAAACTATAGATGCTTCAAAAAAGATTTATTATGATGAACTTGGCTGGTTAAGTGCATCTGACTGGTTGCATTGGTTAGATATGCATTTACAGTGCCATTTAAGAAAAAGATAGGCACTACATTACTCCTTATTTACAAAACTAATTATTTTTCATGATCGACTACATTTTTTCTCTATAAAAAAGCATCCATATCGGACGCTCTTTTTGTAGATTGAATATTTACTCTTTATTTTGAAAGATTTCTGTGTTCTCAATACGAATCGCATCTACGATACCGCAATCCATACAAAACGAAAATACTTTTTGAGCACTATGAAATGACCCTTTAGATGGCTTTAGTGGAATATAATCTGTTGCCTCTTGAAAATTAGTACTTCCGCATGATGAGCAAGTTTTATTTTCCATTTAAAGTACCCCCAATAAATATTGTCTATAAAGTAATTTACATCTAATTCAATCTTATTTTATCATTCATGATATTCTGAACAAACCAATCTACCTGTCTTGAATGTAGCGATCGAACCAGCACGAGCTGCTGAGCAAGAAAAAGGATTTTCCATTGTCGCCTCTGATGTCAAGAATCCCTCTATGCATGTCGCTGAAAACGAAGGTGAAAATCCAGATTGAAGAGTAACGTCTTTTTGCGATAAAGCATCCCTTCTGTAGAGTAAATCTACATAAGAGATGCTTTTTGTGACCTCAAGTTTATTAAACAAAAAATTATCAACTGTACAAGATTAATTACGTTTTCTTATAAAAAAAGTTTATTCTGTTCGCAATCAGATTGGCTTATCAAAGTTTGGTTTTTTATCCATGCCCCACGTAAAGATCTGTGCCCGTGTATGGCGATTCGGATCGTACAGAGGATCACCCTCGATTTCAGTGTAGGTCCGTGCATGATATACAATGACATCTTGTCCCTGTTCATCTACTGTAAAGCTATTGTGCCCTGGTCCATATTGACCAACCTCTTCATTCGTCGCAAATACGGGTGACGATGATTTTTCCCAAGCATCCGGATTCAATAGGTCTGCGTCTTCTGAGGCACTCAACATACCCATGCAATAATTCTCATCCGTTGCACTAGCGGAATACGTAATGAAGATTTGTCCATGACGCTTCAGGACTGCCGGTCCTTCGTTCACCAGAAAACCCTTTGTCTCCCAATCAAGCTCTGGCTTTGTCAACATGACTTGTGGCTTTTGAATGGTCCATGGATTCTTTAAAGTTGCAATATATAAGTTCGAGTTTCCTTCAATGGAAGGATCTTTTTGTGCCCACACTAAGTAATGAACGTCTTGATGTTCGAAGACGGTCGCGTCAAGAGCAAATGAATCCCACTGCGTTTTTATTTGTCCGCGTTCTAACCATTCGCCTTCTAGAGGATTATCCGAACTATTCTCTAAAACGAACATCCGATGATCAAAGAGTCCGTTTACAATCTCGCGTGACTTCGCAGCCGCAAAATAAAGATACCATTTCCCATGAATACGATGTAATTCGGGTGCCCAAATCAGATCACTCATAGGGCCAGTTTCTGGTTTAATCCATGCTGTCACCGCTTCTGCATCCCTTAGTTCATGGAGAGATCTAGCACGACGCAATTCGATTCGATCGTATTCAGGAACAGACGCTGTAAAATAATAATAACCGTCAGAATGCAGATACATCCATGGATCTGCCCGTTGCTCTAAAACAAGATTTCGATCCTCTGTCTGGTTCATCGTGTGACCTCCTCGTTGACCATCCTGTTTTCAAAAACAGGCACATCTCCCTGCCAAGAAAATGGTCGTACATACGTATGACGATTCGGATCCCATAATGGATCCCCTTCGATTTCTCTATAGTTCCGTGCATGATAAACAATCATATCGGTCCCATCTGCGAGTGTCGTGAAACTGTTATGACCTGGTCCGTATTCACGGATTGACTCATTCGTCGTAAGAACGGGTTGCGGGTATTTTTCCCAATGAGTAGCATCTAACACATCCTCTTTTTCATTGATACGAAGAAAACCTACACAATAATTATGATCCGTCGCGCTTGCTGAAAACGTGACATATATATAACCATTTCGCTTTAAGACAGCAGGTCCTTCGTTTACAAGAAAGCCGACTTTTTCCCAAGCATACTCCGGTGTCGCAATCATCGTTTGCGGTCCTGTCAATGTCCAAGGATTCTCCATTTCAGAAATATAGAGATTCGAGTTCCCTTCAATTTTGGGATCTTTCTGAGCCCAGATGTAATATAACCTGTTCTCATGCTCGAACGTTGTCGCATCGAGGGCGAATGATTCTTGCCGTGTCTTGATTTGTCCTTTTTCCGTCCATTGACCTTTCAGCGGATTGGCTGAACTATTTTCGAGAACGTACATGCGATGATCAAAAATAGCATCTTCACGTGCCGCCGCGAAATAGAGATACCATTTCCCTTGAATGTGATGTAATTCTGGCGCCCAAATGTTAGCGCTCATGATTCCGGTCGAGCGCTTCTGCCATACGACTTTCTCTTCTGCTTTAGTCAACTCCCCGATCGTCTGAGCACGACGCAGCGGAATCCCGCTAAAGTCAGGTAAGGACGCCGTAAAGTAGTAATAGCCATCTGTATGCCGCATGATCCATGGATCCGCGCGTTGTTCTACGATTGGATTTACGATTGTCTCTGTCATAATGAACGCTCCTCTGTTTCAAAGTGGGTCGTCTGTAAGCTCATCTGTTTTAACAACGTGTGTCTCTCTCGAAGACGATATGCTTCTCTCTTGCTACTCGCTAGGAGAAGAGACGAAATACCGATTTCCTCTGGCTGAAGAGGTGCTTGTAACGAATTAAAAATGGACTCCAACTTCTGTCTTGTTGGCATTTGAGTGACCCAATCACCTAGCTCCTTTGGTACATCAGATTGTTCTTGGATCATCGCTCTATAAGTATCGATAAGTTCCATCGTCGCAATCGCTACTTTTGTACCGTGTAAGACGGCTGGACGGTCATGCGTTAAGAAATCCATCTCCCAATAATGAGAGAGGTGGTGTTCTCCACCAGATGCAGGATGTGAATGCCCAAAAATCAACATCGCAATTCCTGATAAGATCAGTGAATCCATCAGTTGATCCAAACCTTCCGCTTTTTCTGCATAGATATCTGGTAGAGCTTTTACACAATCGGATAAAGCAATTTCTGTCAATCGAGCAACTACAGGACAAAAGGGTTCTTGTCCATCAAAGGCACCAAAACGCCAATCCAGTAAGGAAGTGTACTTCCCAAGCATATCCCCGACACCTGCTGCTATTAACGCCCGAGGTGCATCACGGATAATGTCACTTGGGATGAATACGGCAATTGGTGAGACGAGCTGATAGGTGATTTTTTTCCCTCTTATAATTAAGGGAGCTCCTTTCGAAGTAAACCCGTCCACCGAAGGAGCGGTCGGAACAGACAGAAATGGGATTTTTGCTTTCGCAGCACAAAACCGCGTCACATCATGAATCGTCCCTGCTCCGAGTGCAATCAACGCATCCACACTATCGTCCAACTCGAGCATTACTTGTACAACTGATAGTTCATCAGCTAAGACATCCCCTTGCTTGTTCGGCGAGAGCGTGACTATTGATACGTCAATTCCTACTGTCATTAATGCTTTCTTCAGTGGAGAATAACCGACCATCTGCGTATTGACATCACCAATGACGAGGAGGTGCCGCCACTCTTTTTGCTGCACAAACTCGACCACTGATTGCCATACTTTTTCAGAGGCACTGATTTGTTCAATCGTAATGGGGTAATGTAGATTTCCACACGAACAAGTAGCAACCTGCTTTTGTATCTGTTCGAGGTTCATCGACTGACTCCTTTCCCAACGCGATATTCCGTTTCCCAATGATACGTCTCTCCTGCTAATAATCGAATGGATGAAAAATTACTGTGATGAACGGCGTCCGGAAGATGTTGCGGCTCGAGACAAACACCATAATATTTTCGAGAGCTTCCCTCACGTAAGATCGTTTCTTCATTCATCTGGTTTCCTGAATAGAGCACAAGAGCTGGTGCAGTCGTAGACAACATCAAGGAACGCTTACTTTCAGGATCGTACAGCGTCGCTTTTTGTTGGTCGTCGAATAAAAATGGATGATCATAACCATTGACGAGTTGATTTTGTGGATGGCTTGAAGCTGGACCATCTCCTAGCATTCGTCCTGATTGGAAGTCAAAAGGGGTCTGATCGACATCCAATAGGCGTCCTGTAGGAATCAAATCATCTCGCAGCTCAGCAAATTGATTAGCCGGTAACGTCAATTCATGTCCTAAAATATCACGACTTCCACCACTTAGATTAAAGTACGTATGATTTGTCATATCGCATACCGTATCAGTGTCACTGATTGCTTCATACGTAATTTTGACACCGTCAGCTAACAATTCAAACGATGCTCTGACATCGAGTGTACCCTTATAGCCATTCTCACCATCAGGACTTACATACCGAAGAACGAGATGAGTATTGGATACGTCTTCCATTTTCCAGAATTGACAGTGGAGACCGTCTCCCCCGTGAAGATGATGCTTCCCTTCGTTTTGAGGCAGATGGTACGTTGCACCGTCCATATCGAATGTCCCGTCCTCGATTCGACCAGCGACACGTCCGACAGTCGCTCCCAAGTAATACGTGTCTGTCTTGTATTCTTCAACCGTATCGTATGACAAAATGAGATTTTTCCATCCCTCATCTTGAATCGAAAACTCTTGCAGGGTTGCTCCATATGTCAAAATGCGTAAACGACACATATCGTTCTCGAGCGTAAACGCCGTCTGATCTACTACTTCTTGTCGCTCCATCTCAAGTCGCTCCTTTTTCACCAAACCTTCACCGGGCAATGCTTTGTTGCAAGGCGTGCCCGGTAAGAGACATAGCACCCGCACTTCAAACAGGTATCGTCCTGATAAAACGGACAGACTGCACATTGACGAAGACGTTCCTGATACTCAGCGTCCGTGACTTGCGGCATGACTTCCGCGTCGATGGTTAATAACCAATCAGTGTCTACTTTTGTCGGTGGACAAGTACGACACCGTCTTGTCTCGACGACTTTCATCTTAGCGAACCGCCACTGTGATGACGCTCATCGCCGGAACATCCATGATGAGCTTTCCGTCTTCTGTCACCTGGACCTCATGATCACGCGGCGCAACCACATCTGGTTGTTCAAACGTGTTATGGGCATTGAGATGATCTGCTGTTAAAATACGTGCAGATACGTTAGAAATCGTCCCCATTCCCCGCAAATCAATTTCTACTTTATCGCTATTTTGATGATCAAGCTGGCAGAGGCTAATGTGCAATACACCATCAGCATCGCGAGAAGCTGTCGCGTTTACAGAAGGAATCGATTCTTCTTTAGCTACATAGTCACGCGTGATGGCTGCTAGCTCGACTCGTTCAGCATCTTGGTGAACGCGATACATCTCAAAGACATGGTACGTTGGCGTAAGAATGAACTGGTCACCCTCCGTTAAGATCATTGCTTGAAGCACATTGACCATTTGTGCGATGTTCGCCATGTGAACGCGGTCATTATGCTTATGGAAGATATTGAAGTGAATCGCTGCGACAAGTGCATCTCGGATTGAGTTTTGTTGATACAAGAAGCCTGGGTTTGTTCCTGGTTCAACGTCGAACCACGTTCCCCATTCATCAACAATGAGACCGACGCGCTTTTCTGGATCATACTGGTCCATGATTTGCCCATGCTTTGTGATCAGTTCATCCATGTAATAAGCACGTTTTAGGGTGATGAACCATTCATCTTCCGTAAAATCTAACGCTGATCCCTTACCTAACCAAAAATCGCCCGGAATCGTATAATAGTGCAGACTAAGACCATCCATCATCGTACCCGCTTCACGCATGAGAACTTCAGTCCATTTGTAATCATCAATGTTTGCACCACCAGCAATCTTATAGAGTTGATTGCCATCATAATTGCGGACATATGTCTGATAGCGACGATATAGATCGGCGTAATACTCCGGACGCATATTCCCACCGCAACCCCAGTTCTCGTTACCAACACCGAAATACGTAAGCGACCACGGCTCTGTACGGCCATTCTCCTGACGCCAGTTCGCCATCGGTGATTCTCCATTGAACGTCATATATTCGACCCATTCAGACATTTCTTGGACGGTCCCACTTCCAACGTTTCCACAAATATAAGGCTCACACTCTAGTAATTCACAAAGGCGCATAAATTCATGGGTTCCGAAATGATTGTTTTCGACGACGCCACCCCAATGTGTATTGACCATCCGCTTTCGGTTTTCATTTGGTCCAATACCATCTTTCCAATGATACTCGTCTGCAAAGCATCCACCCGGCCATCGTAAAACCGGAATGTTCAATTTCTTCAATGCTGTCAATACATCGTTCCGAATGCCATCTGTATTCGGTATGGATGATTCTGGACCAACCCAAAGTCCTTCATAAATACAACGTCCAAGGTGTTCCGCAAAGTGCCCATAGATATGCTTACTGATTTTACCTTTTGGTAAATCTACATTGACGATTAGTTGTGTTGCAGCTTCTTTTGTATTTAGTGTTGATGTGACGAGTTGGTTATTCATAGTATCTCCTCCAAGAAAAGGGACCTAGGAAGGCCCCTATAAATTATGGTCGATAGTACAGTTCATTCCAACGTAACTCATTATTAAATCGAACCGTCTCCGTTTCTTTATCGATGACAGCAATTTCAATGTTCAGAAGTTCTGCGAAGTCGCGTAGTTGTTCAGTCGTCACTTCATAGGAGTAACAAGTATGGTGCGCTCCCCCGGCTTGGATCCAGTTTTCGACAGCTTGAGCCATCGATGGTTCTGTTTTCCATAGAACACGTGCCACAGGAAGATTCGGCATTGCTTCATCCGGTTGGATGCCCTCGACTGTGTTTACCAAGAGTCGGAAGCGATGTCCTAAATCAATCAAACTAGCGTTCAATGCCTTGCCATTCTGTCCTTCGAATACCATCCGCGCTGGCGCTTCACGATCTCCGATTCCGAGAGGATGTACCTCGATTCTAGGCTTATCGACCGCAATGGTCGGACAGATTTCGAGCATATGCGCCCCTAAGACCATTTCGTTGCCTGGTTCAAAGTGATAAGTATAATCTTCCATGAAAGATGTCCGTTCGTTGCTCGCCATGATTTTCATAAGACGAACAAGCGCTGCGGTTTTCCAGTCTCCTTCTCCAGCAAACCCGTACCCTTGCTCCATCAATCGTTGAACGGCTAGCCCAGGTAGTTGCTTGATGCCATGTAGGTCTTCGAAGGTTGTCGTGAAGGCAGTGTATCCACCAGCTTCAAGAAAAGCCTTCATGCCGAGTTCGATGCGACCTTGATAGCGAACGGATTCCTGGAATGCTTCTTCTTCCATTCCAGTATTCGTCACTTCATACCGCGTGCGATATTCTTCCATCAAGTCATCTAAATCTGACTCCGATACCGCATTCATGTAGGTGACGAGATCGCCGACACCATACCCATCAACCGTCCAGCCCAGTTGAATCTGCGCTTCGACTTTGTCACCTTCTGTCACTGCTACATTCCGCATGTTGTCACCGAATCGCGCGACTTTTAAGTTCTTACTTTCCGCTAACGCATGCGCTACATTCATCCAAGATGACATCTTTTGACGTGTGAGTTCATCTTCCCAATGACCGACGAGCACTTTTCGCTTCACGTTCATTCGGCTTGTGATAAAACCATGTTCACGATCACCATGCGCCGACTGATTGAGGTTCATGAAATCCATATCGATCGTATCCCACGGGATGTCACGATTGAACTGTGTCCCAAAATGGAGCAATGGTTTTTGTAACACACGCATCCCACTAATCCACATTTTCGATGGTGAGAAGGTATGCATCCATGTGATCACACCGGCACAGGCATCATCAGCATTCGCCTGCAACATCATCTGCCGAATTTCTTCTGCATTTTTGACGACTCCCTTGTAAACAATTCGATCCCGGAAGACGTCCGCTGCATCTAATCCTGAGACCATCTCTTTTGAATGTGTTTCGACTTGACGAATTACCTCCTCACCGTAGAGCATCTGGCTTCCTGTCACGAACCAAAATTCGTGTGTGTTTGCTGTCAACATTTAAAATCCCCCTCATCTAGCTATGTGCACCTATCATTTCTGACCGTAGTAGGCGTTTGCTCCGTGTTTGCGCAAGTAGTGTTTATCTAAGATGCTTTGTTTGATGGGTGCTAATCCTGGATTCAGATTCAAGGCATGAATACCCATCTTGGCTACTTCCTCAAGTACGACTGCATTGTGCACGGCTTCATCCGCATGCTTCCCCCAACAAAAAGGTGCATGATTTGCGACCAGCACACCTGGTACAGCAACAGCTTCCAAGTGTAGTTCGTTCAACGTCTCAATGATGACGTTTCCGGTTTCTAACTCGTACGCCGTCTCGATCTCTTCATCAGAGAGTTCACGTGTACACGGAATTTCTCCATAAAAGTAGTCGGCATGTGTCGTTCCGAATGCAGGAATTGCTCGTTTTGCTTGCGCCCAGCTTGTCGCCCAAGGGGAATGCGTATGGACAATGCCTCCAATCTCAGGCAGAGCACGATACAAAGCCAAATGTGTTGGCGTATCAGAAGATGGACGTAGATCACCCTCGACAACATTGCCTTCTAAATCGACTACGACTAAATCATCTATCGTCATAGCGTCATAGGGGACACCACTCGGTTTGATAACGACTAAACCTGCATTTCGATCAATCCCACTGACGTTTCCCCACGTAAAGGTGACTAAGTCATGCTTTGGCAATGCTAGGTTCGCTTCAAGCACTTCTTCTTTTAATTGACGACTCACCATACAGGTTCTCCCTTCTGACGCGACGCTTCAGCTTTGATTTTCTTTAATCGCTTCATCACATCGTTTTCTCCACGACCGAAATAATCGTATAGTTTCGTATACTCAGCGAACAGCGCCTCATACACTTCAACGTTTTCTGGAATCGGAAGATATGTCTTTTCTTTTACACGTCCCATCTTCGTCGCTGCTTCCGTGATGGTGGCATAACCGCCTCGTTCTGCTCCTGCGGCTACGGCACCGAACATGGCAGATCCTAAAGCGGGGGTTTGAGAAGAGGCTGAAATCTTGATTTCCATGTTTAGAACGTCAGCATAAATCTGCATCATCAAGGCATTCTTCTCCGCAATTCCTCCTGCAGCGTATACTTCGTGGACGGGAACACCGCTTGTGCGGAACGCTTCGACAATCGTTCGCGTGCCATAGGCCGTCGCTTCGATCAATGCGCGGTAGATATCTTCTGGTTTTGTCAGTAATGTTGCACCTAGAAGTACACCCGTCAGATTTGTATCCACTAGTGTAGAACGATTTCCGTTCCACCAATCAAGTGCGATCAATCCATGTTCACCGACGCGTTGCATCGTTGCCTTATCGGTCAATAATTGATGCGTACTAACTCCTTGAAGAGTTGCTTCTTGCAAATAGTCACTTGGTACACAGTTTTCGATGAACCATTCAAAATGATCTCCGACACAGGACTGACCAGCTTCGTACCCCATATACCCTGGTAAGACTCCGTCTTCGACGATCCCGCACATACCGGGTACGACCTGCTCCTCTTCACCAAGCAGGATATGACAAGTAGAGGTTCCCATCACCATCAACAACTTACCGGGTTCCGTGATTCCAACGGCAGGTACTGCAACATGCGCATCAACATTTCCTACTGCAACGGCAGTTCCCGGAAGGAGACCGATTCGTTCTGCAAAGGATATCGTTAATTCTCCTGCTTTGGCCCCGATTGGTGCGATGTCATTGGAAAGCTTCTCTTCAACTACGTTCTCAAGTCGTGGATCTAACGCTTTAAAAAACTCATTTGAAGGATAGCCTTCCTGTTTGTGCCAGATCGCTTTATAGCCAGCCGTACAACTATTGCGTACCACTTTTCCAGTCAATTGAGAAACGACCCAATCCGTCGCCTCTAAAATTTCGTGAGCAGCCTCGTAAATGGAGGGTGCTTCGTTTAGAATTTGCCAGACTTTTGGAATCATCCATTCGGATGAGATTTTCCCGCCGTAACGCTTTAAAAAAGGTTCTTCGCGTTCAGTCGCAATACGGTTCAAAGCGTCTGCCTCGTCTTGAGCTGCATGATGCTTCCACAACTTCACATAGCTATGCGGATTATGTTGATACTCTTCATGGAAGCACAACGGATTTAAATCGGCATCGATCGGTAGAATCGTACAAGCTGTAAAATCGATGCCGAGCCCGATGACTTGTTCTTTCGTGATACCTGCCTCTTTGACAACTGCCGGGATCGTCATTTCCAGGACCTCTAAATAATCACGCGGATGTTGGAGTGCCCAGTCATGTTCAAGCCGTGTTTTTCCATCAGGCAAAAATTGATCCATCACTCCATGTGTGTATGGTTTGACTGCAGTCGCCACTTCGTGACCTGTTTCGACGTCAATCAAGACGGCTCTACCTGATTGCGTGCCATAATCAATTCCGATTGTATATTTCGACATTTCATCACCCTACTCCCAAAAAGAATACGCTTACATTTCAGAAGAAAAAATAAAGTGTGTGGGCACTCTCTTGTTTTCATCCGGACAAATAATCAAAATCCATGCAGAAAATTTAAATAAACAATAAATTTGTACGTATAACTTACACTATGATTGTATCAATTATTTAAGAATATGCAATCATTTTTCAGAAAAATACGCATTTTTTGACGTTTTTTTCTATCTATCAGATGATCAACCTTCTTTAATACATTCACTTGTCCGTACAAATGATGGGTTCAACGTCTTTTTGCCCAAACTGCTGTTCCATCCTTACTAAGACCTGTCATGATGATCGTTGATTTCCAATTTTCCCAATCCCATGCTGCACCAACTTGTAACTCGTATGTCTCCTGTCCTATGCGTAATTCAAGGATGCTTCCCTTTAGTTGCCATGAACCCTTCTTACCCAAAAGACTGCCATCCTTTTGCAACTTTAGCTTTCTTGATTGTTGCTGACCGTCATCAAAGCGCGGGAAAGCAATGATCTCCCATTCTCCAACGATCTGCTCTTTTTGAACATTGATTTTCTTTTCACCTGCGTATCGTTCGGGCGAAACCACTGGCCATCCATCTTTTGTCCAATACACTTTCCTCACCTGCAATTGCGACCAGTAGATATCTTCGCTTGGTCGAGCTTGATGAATAATAAAGGTATCTTTTCCATCCTGTAAAAATGCAGAATGACCAGTCCCCACATATCCCTCGTCTCCTTCAAAACGATAGGAGCCAACAATTTTTACACCAGTATCAAATGATTCATTTGAAGTATCACGCAAATCACGACCACGTGAATCAACGTAAGGTCCATTGATTGATTTCGAGCGCCCAATCCTTACATTATACGAATCTTCTAGCCAACCGTATGAAACCATCAAGTAGTAGTAACCTGTCTTTGCGTTGAAAAGAATTTCTGGGCCTTCAATTCCCATCGTCATATCTTTTCGCTTAGCCAGTAACTCCCCTTCTGATGACTTTTTCATCAGCTTTCCTGTATTCGGATTGATTTCCGTCAAGAAGATACCGCCAAAATAGGAACCATACGTCATCCACCATTTCCCCGTTTTATCTTGGAGCACATGAGGATCAATCGCGTTGACCGTTTTTCCATCTCCTTCTTTTGAGGCGATGACGACTCCCTGATCGTGCCATGGACCCTCAATATTTGAAGCGCTCGCCATTCCAATATACGAGGTACGACTCCCGACTTTTGAGACAGAATAGTAAAGGTAGAATGTATCCTTGATCTTCGTAATAGAAGGGGCCCAAAACGTATTTCCTCCTGTCCATTTGAATGCTTCTTGAGAGACTTCGTCAAATACACGTCCTGTAAATTGCCAGTTAATGAGATCGTTTGATTTTCGAATCTGGATGCCTGGTGTCGGTGGACCTCCTACCATATAATCTGTCGAAAACACATAATAGGTATCACCTTCTTTTATGATCGCTCCGTCATGCGCAAAGTTTGTAGTCCATTTCTTTTCCTGATTCAAAATATCAGGTTGTACGTCTGCGACTTCCTTATCGAATGGCGCTTTCGGTAATTCCAAATCTTCGAGAGACGCATTCGTAGACCACCAAAAAAAAGAGCCCCCTGCAATGAATAAGACAATGATCCCCATCGTCATTTTTTTCATATTGTTTTTTTCCTCCTTTAATCACAAACACCCGCCTTTACTTAAGACGGGTGTTTCATCTTTTCGTTACAGCTCAACCTTTAACGCCAGAAATGGCAATCGATTCGATGATTTGTTTTTGAAAGATCATGAAGACGATCAGCATTGGTAATAAGGCGACAACAGACGCGGCCATGATTAACGGATAATCACTTTGAATAGCATAGGATGCATTAAAGTTGGCGATGACCAATTGCAGGGTTTGTTTTTCGGGAGAATTGAGATAAAGAATCGGACCGAGATAATCGTTCCAAATCGCCATGAACCATAAAATCAATTGTGCGGCTACAGCGGGCTTGATCAATGGAAAGACGATTTTATAAAAGATTTGAAAATAGGAACAACCGTCAATTTTAGCCGCTTCGATGATAGAATTCGGAATACTGTTCAAGAATTGGCGTAAGAAGAAAATCATGAAGATATTCCCGAACAAACCAGGTACGATCAACGGAAGAAGGGTATCGACCCACCCGATTTCCGAGAACATCATAAACTGCGGAATCATCAGGACAGGATACGGAATCATGACAGACGCGAACAAAAGAAGAAAGATTTTATTTTTTCCTCTGAAATTCAACTTAGCGAACGCGAATGCCGCAAGACTCGAGGTGAACGTTCCAACGATCGTGACAGATAACGCGACGATCAAACTGTTCGATATACCAGACAACAGCGGACCCATATTCCAAATCTCCATATACTTATTGAACGATATGTCTGTGGGAATCCAAACCGGTGGAAGGGAAAACACTTCATCTTTTGACTTCAGAGAGGTCGATACCATCCACAATAATGGTGCGATCATGATGATTGCACCCATCGTAAGGAAGATGAAGACGAATATATCAGTAATTCGATCTTTTTTCTTCACGGACATCGTCTCTACTTTTTCTTTTTTACGGGTAAGGGCTAACTGCATGGTCATTCTCCTTTCTAAGGTATGAATGTCTCAATCCAAGTCAAATGATGATTTTTCGTTCATACGGAATTGGAACAAGGTAACGATGAAAATGAAAAGACCGAGAACGAGCGCCATTGCTGAAGCGTAGCCCAGCTGGAAGTTCCCGAAGGATTTTTGCCAAATGTAGAAGACGGCAGAAGCAGAGGAATACTCCGGTCCCCCTGTCGGCGTCATGACGTTGATTTCCGTAAAGATTTGCGCCCCACCAATAATATTTGTCACGATGATGAAGAAGGTGACCGGTTTAACCATTGGGAGCGTAATATACCAAAAGCAGTGCCACGCATTCGCCCCATCTAATTTTGCTGCTTCATAATACGAACGCGGTACACTCTGCAAGGCTGCCAAATACAAGAGCATCGTATAGCCAAGACCTTTCCAAATCGCCATAACGATCAATGCCGGCTTAACGGTATTGGCATTTTGGAGCCAGTTCGGACCATCAATACCAATCAAGTCCAAGAATTGATTCACCAAACCATAATCACCGTTATATGCCCACTGCCACAAAATCGAGACAGCCGCGATGGAAGAGATAACGGGAATGTAATAGATGACGCGGAACGTATTAGTACCAAAAATCCCTCGATTCAACGCGAGGGCAAGGAGAAGTGCTAATACGATGCCAATTGGAATCCCGATCATCATGAACAGCGTGTTGTACATGGCTTTATAAAAATACTCGTCTTGAAACACATTAATAAAATTTTCTAGTCCGATGAACTTCATTTGTCCGAGTCCGTTCCAGTTCGTGAATGCACCATAGAAGGAATACATTAACGGAATTAACGCAAATAGAAAGAACCCAATCACCGGAGCCGCAACGAATAGATAGGCATACCGTTGCTCCGTACGATATAACTTGGGAATCGGTTTTGTCTTCATTGTCTTCCATCCTTTCTACGCTAGAGATTCAGGTGGCGACTTACGCCACCTAAATCATCATCTCTAGTTAGTTCGCCTGTTTCTCTTGTGCGATGGCATCATCTAGCAACTTTTGCATTTTTGGTTGCTCTTTTTTTACATAGTCTTCAACTGATGTTTTTCCATCGAGTACAGGCTGGATGTTTTTGAAGAACTCGTCATACCATTCAGCAGTATACGTTTTTTCTGCCGGGAGACCACGTCCATAATCATTAATCAAATCAAGGAATTCCTGTTTGTTGGCAGGTTTGATTGATGTGTCCTCCACCCAAGTTTTTGCGATTTCCATGCTGTTTGGTAACTGAACTTGCGCATCCACTAAAGCTTGTTGCCCTTCTTGGTTAGCAGATAAGTACATAGCCAGTTCTGTTGCTTCTTTTTGATGTTGCGTCGTTGATCCTACACCAATCCCGAGTGAGCCGACCCACCCTGCTGGTTTACCTGTTGATCCCGCTGGCCACGGAAGAAGGTCATACTCAAACTTCAATTGATCTTTAAAAGCTGCCATATCCCAAGGACCAACAGGGAAAAACGCAAGTTGTCCTTTCATCCAGCGTTGATAGGTATCGAGTGTTTGTGATTCTCCGATTGATGGAGTGATTTTATGCTTTAGTTGCTGGTCTACGAAAAATTGGAGAGCTTCGATGAATTTTGGATCGTCAATCGTTACTTTCGTTCCCTCTTCGTTGATCCAATCTGCTCCGTTGCTCCAAACGAACGGTTGCAATGCCCAGTTCACATTAAATCCTGTACCGTACTGATCCATTTTTCCATCGCCATTCGTATCTTTCGTTAACTTTTTAGCTACTTGAATGAATTCGTCCCATGTGTACGGTTTGTCCTTATCCGGAAGCGGTACCTTCGCTTTCTCGAACATCGTTTTATTATAGCCAAGCGCAAATGGTCCTAAATCTTTGGGTAGACCATATATAGCCCCTTTACCAAGTACCTTTCCATCATAGCGGTACTTATCGACCCCTTTTTTCCAGATGTCTTCTAACTGGATGTCTTTTGATCCTTCGACGTTCTTTGTAATATCTAGTAGTACACCTGAGTTCACGTAAGCTTTGACTTGAGCCGGATTGTAAAAGAAGACATCTGGCACTTTCCGTCCTGCAATTGCAGATTTTAATTTCGTATCATATTGATCTGGAGCTGTTTGTACCATTGTCACTTTAACGTCTTTATTGGCTTCTTCAAACCGTTTTACTGTTGCTTTGTACGCTTTTAATTCTTCAGGATTCCCGCGAAACATGAATGTGAGTTCGACTTTCCCGTCAGCACTTTTGCCATCTCCCGAACAACCAGCTAATGCTATCGATGTAGTCATCAAGGCAGTCATGGTTAGCGCAAACATTTTCTTTGATTTAATGTTCATTGTGAATTCCTCCATTGATTTAGTTTTCAGTGTCAAAGCGGAATTAAGATGTACGTACATATTTATTTAAGTAAAAACAATGTTTTTTATAGCGAAGCCCACACAACGCTATAAGAAAGACAATTAAAACGAGTTAAATGAACAATGAAAGCGTTTTCTGCACAATTTGAGTCTATTACACACATTCGGACATGTCAATTCGATTTTTTGTCATTTATTTCTTTTTTGTACGTACATTTAATTAGTATATCTATTGATTTTCTCTTAAATCCATAGCAAACCGGACAAATATTTGCTAATATGTAAGTACTATCACATCTTGTACGGATAAGTTTGCTGTTACAAGAGAGAAAGCAGGGACGCCTCATGGCACAACGGACAAAATATAGTATCGTTAAAGATCATATTCTCGATTGGATTAAAGATGGCACAGTACGTCCGGGCGAAAAAATTCCTCCTGAAAGTGAGCTTGTACAATCCTTTAAAGTTAGTCGCCACACGATTCGTCAAGCAGTTGGAGAACTTGTAAATGAAGGATATCTGTACCGCGAACAAGGATCAGGAACTTACTGCTCTCAAGTACTTCCTACACTAGAAGCTGAGATAACTGAACGTGCTAATAATGGAAAAAATATCGGTGTCATTACAACGTATATGTCTGATTACATCTTTCCATCTATCATTCGAGGAATTGAATCGCATTTAGCTTCAAAAGGGTATACGCTGACACTTTCGTGCACAAACAATGATGTAGACAAAGAACGTCAATGCCTCGAAATGATGTTAGATCGTCAAATTGATGGATTAATTGTTGAACCCACTAAAAGTAGTAACTATAATCCGAACATCAAATACTATCTAGAACTTGAGCAGCAAAACATTCCCTATTTGATGATCAACCAATATTACTCTCAACTAATGCCTCCTCATCTTATGATGGATGACGAAAGAGGTGGATTTTTAGCAGCGGAACATCTAATCAACCTTGGTCATGAACGGATCATAGGCTTGTTTAAGACGGATGATTTACAGGGTGTTTATCGAATGCGTGGATTCCTTCGTGCGTTTCGTGAATACAACATTCCTTTAGAGCCAGAATTAATCATTACCTATACAACGGAAGAGTTAATTCCAAGTTTTTATGATTCGATTGGACGTCTCTTTGAAAATGGAAAGCATCGACCAAGTGCTGTGGTTTGTTACAATGATCAATTGGCATTAAGTGTCTTGGATCAGTTACGGAAGCTACATCTATCTGTTCCTCGAGATGTCTCTCTCGTGGGTTATGATGATTCCGTACTTGCAGTGGCAACGGAAGTGAAATTGACTTCTATCATTCACCCGAAACAAGAACTTGGACGCGCTGCAGCAGAACGGATTATTGCAGCGGTGGAAAAAAAAGAAGCCCCTCCATCTCACATTTATGAACCGGAATTAATTATTCGTAACTCAACAGCACCATTCAATCGTCTCGAATCTAAATCTAGTTAATTTTTGAGCAGAACTTCGGGGGAGGTACTTATGAACTTAAGACATGAACAAAACAAACTATTCCAGCTACTTGAATTCACTACTGGACTCGTACAGTTGAACTTCATTTTTTTTATCACCCTTTTACCAGTCATCACGATTTTCCCAGCTCTTTATGCACTAACTGCCGTCACAAGACAGTGGTCAGTTCATCAAGATTACAGTGTTTTTCGAGCCTACATTCGTTTTTTTAAAGAAGCGATGCAATCCCATTTTAAATTCGGCATTTTGTGGACCTTCATCTTACTGTTTTTACTTTTTGATTTTTTAATCATTCGTCACTTAGAGACAGGACAGACCTTCTTATTTACGAGTCTTTCAATCGTCAGTCTGTTCTTCTTGGCTATTTCCGTTTTCTTATTTCCGATTCTCTCGCATTACGACTTGAAAAAAAGGGATGCCCTTAAGCTAGCCCTTTTTAGTCTAGTACGCTATGGATACATTTTATTGTTTTCATTTCTTCTACTAGCAACATTGAGTGTCTTAACATATCAATCACCACTTTATTTACTGTTCGGCTTTTCATTTGTTATTTTTCTTACTACCAAACTGTATTTGCATCAATTGGATCGCGTGATGCTTGAATCTTAATCGTTGTTGGATCAGAGCTCTCACAATTACAACATATCTGTTTTCTTGGTATGAATTTTAATTTTAAAACATCAAGATAAACCCTCATTTCGTAATTGAAATGAGGGTTTATCTACAATCTGAAAAGTGCAAGTTTTCTCAGTTAAAAGATACCTTGCACTTTTCTTTAATTACTCATCAACTATTTTTACATGTTTGTAGAGATAGCAACCTAGAACAATTTCATCCACACTTGATATAGAAGAAATAAAAGTATTTTTTTCATGGCTTAGTACATAAACATATTCCCATAAGACAGTAGTAACGACTGGGAGAATGACTCCTTTAACATCATCTAATAAATATTGAAAAGTGTCATCTGCAGCAAGTCTTTGTGCTTTTCTGGAGCTACGATTAGTAAATTGTTCGCTTCTGTAGTCTCTTCAAAAAATTCTTCGTTTCGAAAGCCTGCCAAAAAAATTGTTCGTCCAAATGTTACTGTTCCTCTACAGCCTTGACCATCATTCGTACTGTAATGATCACCATCACACGAATGCTCATAAGCAAAATCGAGGTTATTCGCGACAAAGATAGCATGGGCGATTGAGGCAAGAATACATCCCTACCGTATGTTTTGACGATTCCATCCAGAATCCACGATTTGATTCTTATTCATTCATACCTGCTGTTTTTAAAACAGTTACGGAAATTCTCCTTCTTCACTTGACGAGTTCAAGCATCCACTTCATTCAATGAAAAAAACAGAAGAGTTAACTTAAAAACCTTCAGTATCTTCCCTATTACGGAACACCTGCTGTATTAACTTGCTTTTGCTAAGAAACTAGATGAAATACTGTCATTTTGCGATATAGTCAAAACTTTAGTTGAAGTGTTTTCTATCCTTCTGATGATAACTATTCTCGATACTTTGGAGTTCTTTCACCCAATCACGAATATCTTCCTCACAATGAAGATATTCGGTAGGATTATTGAGCATGTCCATGCCATATACTTTTGTTAAGCCTCGGAAAACTAAAATATCGTAATCTGTAGTCTCCCAACCCTCTTCATTCTCTGATATCATCATCCATTTGTAAGCCCATTCTGAAGCTTCTTCCCTTAGTAGTTGATTTTCTAAAACCAATTCTAATTTCGATATGATGTCATGTATACGAGGCTTCTTCATTTGATTCTCCTTTATTCTCTAAACCTCTAGGATTTTTAATCAGATCGTGTATGATTGATGTTTTGTCTTTCAAATAACTATCAATAACCATTTACACGAGTGATTTACGATTAAAATCTACTAACTCATCTGTCTCAAACAAAAGATCTTCGAATCGATCCGCACCGTGTTTTTCAATGTACTTTTCCTCAGATTCAAAAATCGGTACAAACCATACTGGCAAAACGGTGTCAGGCTCGCCTCCAACATTAGAATCTGTTTCAAATAGGCAGAAGGATTCATCAAAGTACACAGGACTTGTGACATAAACAGATGAGAACTGATACTTTTCAAATATCCCTTCAGGGAGTGGATAGTATTCTGCTGCATCAAATGCATGTCCTGTTCTCATAGCGTATTCAGCCAATTGCCAGAGTAGAAAAATGATCTCATCCTGAACGTCTGGTTGTTCTGCTGACATCATTATTTCTTGATGCATCAGTGAACCGTCTTCCATTCGAAGTGTATGAAAAAGTAATCCAAGGGATGCAATCGTATAGATTTCCTTAAATGGCGCATCTTTGAATTTCAAGATTTGGACGTTCTTTTGTTCAAGTTCCTCGATTGGAAATGCTTCCGTGAATTCTCCACAATGCTTTTCTAAATGATCAAGATAGTTCATTAAATCAACCTCCATTAAATAAAATTTATGATTATTTGCTTCTAATTGCTGCGTTCATATTCAAAAATCGCCCACGGAAGCCATAAGACTGCTTCTGTTGCCTCGCCTAATTCATTACAATAATCTGAGTAACGATCCGCTTCTTCGAACGTATGGATTAAACCATGGCTGTTTAATGAAAAGTTAAAATAGTGACTGAAATCGCGTTCCAGTCCGTTACACAAATACGAATGAAATGATCTCGAATCAAATCCTAACACTTCGTACCCGATTATTTGGGCTCCCTCCATATTAACTGGAAGTTGCCGTTGCAAGATTTTTTCTACTCCATAAGGCTCAGGATTTTTACTACTAAAAGCCGTTACGTCATCAAGGAAATCCACTCTATACTGTTCGGGCAAACCGATGCTGATGAGGCGTATGTCAGGAAGATGATTCAAAAAACGATCTACGAACGTTTGCGCAGCATCTAAGTTAGAGAACACTTGAGGAAACAACACATCTCCTGTCTTCCGATGTTCTTCTATCCATTTTTCAAGTAACTGAAAGGTGTTAGATGAAAGACCGAGTTGCTCCATATAACGGTCTTTCTTTACTTCCGAGTTTCCCCATAAGATACTGATATCAGGATAATGCGTACAGATACATTCACTTACGGATAGGACGGATTCAGGAACAATCTTTTTATCCATGTACTCCTTTCGAAGGGTTGGTAGGATAAGATAATATCCTGCAGATAGGTAGTTCATGAATTGGCTCCTTGTCATGTAAAATGAATTCAATGAGTGTATGTAATGGATTTGATATTCTAATTTGCTGAATGAATACTATTATCCCCATGTTCCTCTTAATCTGCTTCGTATATCCCCTCTCTGAAGTCATACACTTGACTCCATATCTTAATCTTAGTGCCATTGATCGTCACCGTATCTTTTGTCCATTTGACTTCTTTTATTTCTCGACAAGGATACTCCCAGTACATTCTGCGCTTTTCTCCGTCCTTGTTCTCCATGATGCCGAGCATTGCAAAATCCACCGTCGCGCCACCATTCGCGCGGTAAAAGCGAATCGTATACGCCTGATCGGGCGAGATACTTTTTGAGATATAGTCTTCTTTTGGTACAACATTAATATCAACCAAGAAAAATAGTCGATAGATCATCCACACGACATATATCGAAAGACTTACACCTGCTATGATTCCCGTTATCTTCAGTTTTTTTCTCACTTTTCAAAACTCCAATTTATATATATTCTTTAATATTCAATCGTTTAGTCGCCCCAAAAGCAAATCAACGCGTTCTGATAGACGAACGCGATACACATCCGCTTCAACAATTCTAAAAATTGATGTAATTCCATAATTTGCTTATCTGACTTATGCATCATCCAATGCTCACTCGCATAATACTTCGTTTAATTCATCAACCATGCTTTCTTCGGTGTGCAATAGCGTTGAATAAGCAGCTCACAAATTCCGATCAACTCGTTCACTTCTCTCGCTAAGAACAACTTATCGCCGTAAGGATCGAGATCAATCAAGAGGTCACAGCGATTAGATGTCCTTGCGAAGTCTTCTTTCAAAAAGCGTTGGACGTGAATCGGAAATGAGAGAATCTCTTTTTCGTTTTTTGGAACTTCTTTTAGACTCGTACTAATCCCAAACATGATCGTCCTCCCTTTTATCATCCGACCGGATGTCAATCATAGTAGTCGATGCCGTCTCCTTTCGGAAGAAACGCTTTTACCTTGTCTTCAGTATCAAAACAAGCTTCATTCGAAAACAGGTAATAGCCCATGAAATCATGCTCCATCGTGATGAATGACATCTCTTTTGTCGCACGAATGACAGGAACGATACGTTCTTTTTTGAAAAACCATCCTTTGACCATTTTCTGCTCAAACGTCAGGAGATTCGTAAACGATATGAAATAAAAATCGTTCACAGCTGCATACCAATACGTTTCGTCAGCAGATGCTCAAGTTCGCTCGCATCGTTCACTTGAACGCTATAAAAAGGGCTGCTCTTATCTGGTTGAATCTTTGTATATAACAGATTTTCCTTCTGAAAAAATGGTTCCACTTCTTCATTGGTAAAACCACCGCCGAACGTAACAAATAGCGGAAAGCGATTCAGACGCGTCAAAAAATGCTTCAGTACATCGTTCGAGTCACGTTGATAGTCTCGTTTCTCGTCATTCGGAAGACATCCCATCGAATAAATCGACTTAATAGCACTCAGTGGGTCAATTTCGAGATAACGGGTCTTTGATCACTTTTGCATGATTCGTATGTTCTTCGAAATCGATGTATAACATGGAAATCCCTCCGCGCACTCTGTTTGATCCATCTGCATCATCTAA
Organism: Exiguobacterium sp. PHA03; assembly: GCF_041945985.1. Classification (NCBI taxonomy): domain Bacteria; kingdom Bacillati; phylum Bacillota; class Bacilli; order Caryophanales; genus Exiguobacterium; species Exiguobacterium sp. PHA03. The sequence goes on along the minus strand of NZ_JAUTYQ010000001.1, from coordinate 651,037 downwards.
CTGCTTGTTTCATCAATAGAATTCAATGGTACCGTCGTCAGGAAAGATTGCTTTCACCTTGTCCTCGGTATTAAAACAGGCTTCATTCGAAAACAGATAATAGCCCATGAAATCATGTGCCATCGTGATGAATGACATCTCTTTTGTCACATGAATGACGGGCACGGTACGTTCTTTTTTGAAAAACCATCCTTTGACCATTCTCAGCTCAAACGTCAAGAGATTCGTAAACGATATAAAGAAGTTTTCGTTCACAGCCCCATACCAATAGGTCTCATCTAGCAACAGCTCAAGTTCGCTCGCATCATGCACCTGAACGCTATAGTATAAGTTCTTATTTGGTCGAACCTTTGTATACGATAGATCGTGCTTTTGAAAAAACGGCTCGACCTCCTCGTCCGTAAAACCTCCACCGAACGTGACGAAAATCGGGTAGCGATTGAGACGCATCAAAAATTGTTTTAAGACTCGATTTGAATCGCCTTGATAGTCTCTTTTAGTTTCCATATCCGGTAGACAACCCATTGAATAGATGAAGTCGATACGTTCTGGTCGATCAACGTACAAGTATCTATCCTTAAACACTTGTGCGTGATTCATATGCTTCTCAAAATAGACATATAACACGATTCCACTCCTCCCTCAATCACTTTATTACCGCTCGATTTCATCTTCTGGAAACAGTGCTTCTATTCGATTACTGGCACTACTCTCTTTTTTTAATTAACCCCTGTCTTACTTTTGTCATTTCAAACTTCAAAGTGAACCTTTTAAACCAAAGCCGCTATGAATCAGCGGCTTCTTAGTTTTCACTCTGTTTCGTGATTAAAATATGCGTTCTTTCAGGAATCTCAATGTCTTCTAACTGATCAAGTGCCAATGATAACGTCATACTTTTCACTTGCGGATCGGACTCTTCCCCAATCCAACAGGTATACAATTCAAACGATTCGCCCTCGTCTAAGAAGTCACTCATGAGCGTAAACAAATAACGCAGCTTTTCTTTCGATTCCAGTGCAATTTCGGAATCAAAAGGTTCAACGATCTCGATGCCCCAGTGACTCGAAATTTCATATACATACCATTTATGAAAATGCTTCGTTTTTACTTCATACAGACAGTCTTGATCCGCAAAACAGGGGCCGATATATAAAGGAACGGTTTCACCTTTTTCATCTAAATTGAGATACTGTTCAGGAATTTGTCTCTCCATACAGATATATGATGCTAAGCTCATTATGCTTCCTCCTTCTGTGTGATGTTTACATCATTAATTGAAAGACGTCTTTCCATTGTCTATCTTTCCAAAATGCGCGATTTTTCCATTCGTACAAAAGTGATCGAGCATGCCAAATCGATCCGTTGCATCGCGAGTCACGATGAAATTGTAGGCCATCAATAACGAGAATTCAGACATGAAGTTCTCAAGCGTTTGCTGCGTGGGACGTGCATCTTTCGAAAATAATCTTGACGTAACTTCCTTTCGATTCAGCAAATGCAATACATGTTCTTCAAACACCGCTTGCCAATTGGAATCGTGCAACGTCATCACATGAATCGAATCATCATTTTCTAAAATATCTCGACCACAAAAGACGACCTCGACTGGAAACGTGGCATGTGGTAAAACCGCATTGAAAAAGTTCTCATATTCTGTCCCTACGTCATCGAGCTCTTCATATGCGACTCCATACATCGAGACACAATCGTTCGTAACCCGGACGATTCCTTGTCCTTGTTTTTGGATGATGAGCGTCACCTCTGCTTCAGTTGCCATTTCTTGCTGTTCGATGACAAGATGTTCGAGAAGTCGGTCAAGCTTCGCGGCATCGGTCATGATGAAGTGGGAACGAACCGTCCAATCCGATAAATCATGAATATTTGGATTCTGCTTGAGTGGTCGTTCTAGTAACTTCACTTCAAACGGATACGAATGCTGACTTACTTGAAGACGGACGAGGTCTTTCCAATCGTCACGTGGCAGCAGTTCCCGGAACACATCGACCCAGTCGTCCCGTTCGACTAGCATCCTATTCTTATTTTTCATCTTTCATCCGACCTTCTAGTTTGCTACAGAGATAACCCACGATATGTTCATGCGTCGTCCGTTCTTCGAGATCATCATTGTCGACTAATTCATTGATTGTCTCCGAGATGATCTGCCATAATGCGGTTACTTGATACTCGTCGTATGGTGTTCTCACTTCCGGTCCTCCTTTTATCCTCTCCGGATTTCGTTCATAAAATTGTCCGTCCCTTGGAACGCAGTAATTAGATCTTCTCCAAACAACGTGATGCTACCCTCCCACGGGTGACCGAGGTAACCCCAGCGAAAATCACGAGCGATGAAAAAGGAGTAATCGCCATCTGGAACTGCTGGAATCATCCAGTCTCCTTCTTCATTTCGAAGAAACGGACGTCTTGGGTCGATCCAATACCCTTGATGATTCCAATCGAGTGCCATGACACGTTCCCCTTCAACAGTCATCTCGGTCAGAATATGCTTTAACGTTTGCTCAATCTCTTCGCGTTTCTCGTAATCCACTTTGTATGTAATGAACGGACTCGGGGCATGGTATGAGGAGAAAACTGTCGTACTGGGTGCGAATTGAAATTGTTGATCAATGACGTGCCATACCTTCTCATCCTCCGCTTGCGTCATCGGAATCCAGCTCCATGGTTTACCTTCATCAATTAAATCGAATAGCGCTCCTTCAGGGTATAGAACGGTGTACGCTTCTCCTTCTGATATCGCGATGATCAGTTCGCCTTGCACATCATGTTCCTTTATCCCTTCAAAAATCAGAGAAACGGCTGCCTCGACATCAAGGACATAGTAAAAGATATTCGTCGTGCCACTTCCTATATCTCCCCCTTCACAGTAGCCGTTTCCTGTATGAAGCAGACCTTCATCGATTATCTCTTCCATCATATGGCGACGCTCGAGTGCTGCTTCTGCCTGACCCTCGTCATAAGGAAACTGGACGACTAGTTCCCGGTAATCTGCCTCGTTCAGCTCGCGATAGCCTTGACGTTCAAACTTCTCGATCAGCTGCAAAATCTGTACACCTAATCGTTTGAAGCGCGAGACACGCATCTGTCCTATGTCTTCCGCTCTCACCCACTCTCCAACGATTCCTTGATGTTGAATGATGAGGCGTCCCTCCGTATAGATTGTTTGGTAGAGTGTATCCGAGCCGCTTTGTTTTGTCAGTTGGATCATGAGTGGTTTCGCTCCCTTCCATCACAATACGTTTATATCTGCTAGTACGAATAACGTCCTATTCTGACCATACCGACAAACGAGTGCGAGGATCATTGTCATCGGTCACCCACTTAATTCCGGTATATCCACGTCTCACGGCGTTCTCATAAAATGCTTCAGATACGTGCTGCTCCTTACAATAAATATCGACGTACGTGCAGTCATACACCAACATCGCGATGTGACAATTGCTTTCCTGAAACCACTCATACGTCATTCCTACTTCTTCAGTCTGACCACTTTGAAAAGCAAACAATTCAGCAAAAATCAGGTAATTGCTTGGTCCCCTTAGCCATTTCGCTAGTTCATGTCCTGTCGCTATCCGATCGATTGAAAACTCTTCTAAACTGTCATACAAGTCCCCATCCATGGTTTGGATCGGAAAATCAAAGTTACGAAGAAACCAGTCATACGCTTTCATTTCAATCGCACTTAATATGTCGAGCAAGACACGTCCCGGTTCATTCGAGATTTTAAACGATACGCCACGCAGACTCATCAAATTCCTTCTTTCTACATTGTTATAAGAAGGCTGCCGTATAAAAACACTGTAGTTCCTGTTCTTCACTCGAACTTCCCCACGTGCAGATGGCATAACCTTGTGCGGTCAGTGTCGTGACCATCTCGACGACTGGCAAACCTCCACTCTCTGTTAAGCCGATGTCGAGCACCTGATCAAGTAACTCCTGACAGTGTGACGGTCGATCATGATTTCCACAAATAATGGTATACATAGCTGGAGAATCACTAATCATCTCGATGGCTGTTGTGAGCTGTTCGATACCAAATTCAGCAATCCCAACGTAGTACGCTTCTTTGCCCACTTGAACCGGTACTTCTATTCGGGAGGTGAATCCATCGAGCATCTCTTCTCGTTCGAGTAGACGCCACAGTTTGTAATAATCAAAGATTCTTTTGGATTGGAACTGATTTCCGACACACACTACTACATAAAAGCGATAGGTACTCAACGCATGCTTTTGCTTTAGCTCATCACGGAACATCTCACTACTGATTTGTTTGAATTGGACGATGTCTTCTGGAACCAAAAGCATCTCACCGACCACACATAGACAGCGAATTGATGAACTCGCATCCGCAAGCCATGGAAAGATGCGTGTCGCATCGATATGCTCTTCAAGATACGTTTTCATGAAGCATCTCCTTTTTTAATCCCACTGACATGTCACGCTTTGATTGGTTTCAAATCGTAGATGTACGAGTTCATTTGTTTTGAGATTAGACAGTTTCAGCGAACTTTGAGCTTTATTCGTATAAGGCAATTCGAATCTGACACCTTCGATTTTTTCAATAAAAAATATGCCCAGTGCTGATTGTATTCATTCTCGGACAGAACATCCCATAACGCATCCTCACAATGATTCGCCTCGTAGACATATAATTTCATGACCGTGTTCTCCGCTATCACGGATAACCCTGCGAATACGGGAGGGTTTGGAATTAGCGGTTTTTGAATGACCAAGGTATAGCCCTCTTTCAGAAGGCGATCTAATTGTTCCCGGCTATCCGGAAGCTCCTCTTCGATGACGGAAGCCGGCAGTTCTCTGATGCGAATCGGCAGACCCACTTCATATTCAAAGGGATCTTCGAGAGCGAGTAAGTCTTCATGGGAATAGATTATTTTCATGAGATCATCCTCACATTCTTTTGTACAATGCATTAAAATTCTATCAGGATAGTTCTTTAAATGGGTCTGGTATTTCTTTGTTTCATTTATAATATGTAGCCATCTCCATCATTGGCGTTATTCTCGAGTTTACGTTTGTATTTGCTTCGAAGATATAATAAAAGTATCAATCCTGTTCCAATTGACAGAATCGGAAATAGATGTGGGATGTACTGCTCTTGCCGAAAACTGATATGCATTAAGAAATAATCGACGAAACAGAGGACACGTAGCCACATCGGAAACTGATCTTTACTAAGAAACGCTAAGAACATCAGAGCGATACCGATACCTAATACAACAAACGGTAATATAGTGAACGGTGTCACTAACTGGAACAGACCGAGACCCAGAAGAAGATATGCGAGCCAGGACGTCCGGCGGCGAAATTTCTCACGCTCTTTCCGTCCGGGTTGCATCCCGTAAATATCATCCTGCCTGTATCCTTCAGCCTGTTTCTCAGCAATTAATTCCTTCAGTCGTCGTTTAGCTTGACGCCGAAATGTATATCGTTCTTCAATTGAATCACTGACATCCTGATCGATTTTCCATTGTTCGGTGACACCGTGATACATCTGGATTGTTCGACCGTCCCGGTACATGAACCAGAAATAGATGATGCCATCCACTTGCTTACTGAGCGTGACAATCATTAAATTATCATCCTTATCAATTGAATTAGTCTTCTGTAGCAATTTTTTAAATAGAAGCATGGTTCGGCTGTTCCGCTAGAAAATCCGTTTGATTGTATCTGTTTTGGACATAAAACAATAGGAGTGTACCCGTTCCAATCGCGAAACCAGCATATAACCCCTCTCGGTATTCAATGTTCATGACACAGCAACTGATGAAACAAACCGTGCGTAGCCAGCCCGGTAAATAGTCTTTACTGAAAACGACCATTCCCATTTGAAGTAACGCAAACACTGCGATGATAATTGGAGAGACGAGAAAAGGCATCACTACCAGAAACAAACCGACACTAATCAGCAGAGACGCGAGTCCTATCATTCGACGCTTGAACGTCTGTCTTTTCTTGCGGTTCGGTGTCAGTCCGAATACGTCCTCGAATATGTATCCTTCTGCCTGTTTTTCCGAAATCCACGTATTCATCCGACGTTTCGCTTGATATCTGAACAAGTAGCGCTCTTCCATCACTTGTTTCATATCGTCCTGATGAATCTCGTTCATGACACCGTGATACGTATACAATTTTCGTCCATCGCGATAGATGAGCCAAACGGCTGTCATTCCATCGACTTGTTTATGAAGCGTCCGAATCATGTTAACCCTCCAGATCTGCTAGGACATCTTCTGGATCCAGCTCAAGTCCAACGAGCTCCGGTCCCCAGTTCAAGCCACAATACAGTCCATCGTCAATCATGTTCGGCAACCAGCCATCCATGAATAGATCCAAATCCAAGCGAATCAAGTGATAGTCCGCCCATTCCTTCGTCTGTAGCGCTTTCGCCGCTGATTTCGACGAAAAGAATAACAATACATCCGATTCCTCTTGATTCGAAGGACAATAGGCCCAACCCGACTGTTCAAATTTTGATAGACCATAGACGGCGCCTGTCTCGATGACCGTTTGTACGAAGAGTTCTGCTTGTTCTGCACTGCGATCCACTTGTTGTTCCTTTTCAATGAATATCTTCAACGTTGGTGCTACCGAAAATAATTCTTGTTCCTCATGATCCCATAAGACGATTGTCTCTGTATCCGGAAGCTGATACCCGAGTTCGTCACCTGTTCCGTCATGTGCGATTCGTAAGAAACCGGATGGGTAGTCCTCCGCATCCGTTGTGTTAACACGAACAAGGTCGTCCCATGTCCGCTTGATATACTGCTCGTCCTTGATCGGATGAAACTCCCATTCGCCGATGCTGAATTTATTTTCGTGCTTGTAACTATTTCGTAGTTCTTTCGGAAGCTTAAAGCCAAGTTCTTCTTCTACCTCTTGTAATCTCTCTTCAGTAACACCTGGTAAACCGATTTGATATGTCATCTATGTGACTCCTTCTTATACATTTTTGTCTTTAATTTTTTCGGTTAAAGTTTTTCCCTTCAGGATAGAGCCCGGTCAAGCGTCTGCCATAATGAACTTTTGCCTGCCCCATCCGAAGCCGTGTCACTCCATACTGTTTCTTAAAATATTCAATGACGGGTTGGACGATCTGAGATGGTTCGAGGACATGAAGGACGAATTCGATGGCTTCCGGACCATAATCATCCTCAACAAAATAACCGTTGCCGATTTGAAAAAGAAATGTATGAAGGTCGTCTTCGATATTCGAACGATGCTCAAAGATGATGTCATACTCTGTATCCTGACAAAAGATTTCGACGACAATCTCATAGTAATCTGCTTCTTGAACGGCGGAGTAACCGTCTTTTTCTTTCTCAGCTACGAGCTCCCGAATGTAGGCATCCAGATTGAAAAATCGCGAGAACTTCTGCTCGCTCATTGCTTCTTCTAACCGCTCTCCCATAATGCCGTGAAACGTGTAAAGTGTCCGTCCATCCTTCTCGAACAACCAAAAATGATTATGACCGTTGATTTGTTTAATGAGTTGCATATTGTCACACGATCCCTTTAAGTAATAAGTCGATGAAATTTATAATTTCTTGTCATTTGTTGTTTTCTTGAAAAATCAATTTCTCTTCTTCATTATAAAAGCCATAACCATTTATGGGAATTTTTATTTATTCATATGATATATTCCATTTTGATTACAATTTTAATTTAAAACACTTTTATGTAAGCGTTATCATTATACTGTATACGGTACTTATTCTTTATTTAGGAGTTGAATCGAATGGATACGGTCATCAGTCATTATTCGAAATTCAAATGTCCACGTTGTCGCGAGAAATTCAAGGATGAGATTCTCATTGAAGATTTACATAGTGTAGCGTACGAAGACCGGCGCTTAGGTCTCGAAATCCAGTATGACTTTTCTTCGGAAGTCGCTTGTCCGAACTGCCATCATCAATGGCTCATTGAAGGCAATGTCTGGGAGTATCCTGAAGGCGTCATCGATGCCATCGAACTATAGTGCGACCAACATGAAACACTTCCCTTTTTCTTAAGTAAGCTACATATGAAGTGTTGCCTTGATGTACACTATCGGTAATACAGAACGTGTACTTCGGAGGGGTTCGCATTTGAAAAGTAAACTTTTATTTTTACTGCTATTTTCGATCGTCTGTCTAGCTGGATGTAGCAATTACGATCAAGACGGAAATACGACTAGTGAGGAAGCAAAACAGAAATACGATGCAGCCATCAATCAAGTCTTCAAATCTGAAAACCAGTACTTGAAGCAGCAACAGATCAACCAGCAACTAAAGCGAAACACTGATGAAACGGGAGTCATCGTCTATGAGGATCAAGATTTAATTGAAATCTATTACAATCAATTATCTGGACGTGAGACAGCCATTTATCAGAAAGACGGATCAAATTACGCGCGAAAGACATATACGAAACAAATCAATCGTAAAATTGATTCCTCTGAAAAAAAATACCTTGAGAATATTGGAATCAAGTAATTCCAATCCTATAAGGCTGATGTATTACCTGTTTAAATGGTCGATGACTCTATTATTTAATGGAGTCATCGACCATTTTCGTGTTTTCTTACCCTTCTCTTTCCTTCATCTGTTTTAAGGCACAGTTCAGGGGGTATTTTTTAATATTTAGTTTAAGGTGGGAATTACTGATGGAAAGAACCGCATCAATCATTATTCCTGTATATAATAAGGCGACATATCTCTCAACTTGTATCGCATCGATCCAAGAACTCTTGCTCGATCACTCAACAATCGAAGCGATTTTCGTTGATGACGGTTCGACGGATGAATCGTTATCGATTCTCCACACGGCTGCACAAACGATGGATTTCATTCGCATCATCGAACTTCCTGAAAATACGGGCAGTCCTGCACAACCGCGAAACGTCGGAATTGAAGAAGCGACAGGTACGTACATCACGTTCTTAGATGCTGATGATCGTCTCGACCCAGTCGGATTCCCTCAACTCGTCGCACAAGCCGCTTCGCATGATGCCGATATCGCATTCGGTCAAACGATCAAACATACCGACACGTCGATTCAAAAGGTTGGTCGCTTTGCATCGTTTACGACAGCGAATCAGCTTGTTCCGTATGAAATCGACAAAGTGTTCCGCGCGGTCGGACCTCCGGGGAAAATTCTGAAGCGCTCCGTCTTGCTTGAACATAACATTCGGTTCAGCGCGATGCAGTACGGTGAAGATAAACTCTTCTTCTTTGAAGCCATCTCGAAATGCCAAACGGCTTCGATGAATCCGGCACCGGTCTATCACGTCAATCGTTTCGCGATGAATGATTCGCTTGTCGGACAAACAAGTATTTTCGAAAAGACGACCTTCAATTTACAAGTGCTTGAGAAAACGCTCGAACTTGATATTCCGGCAGTTGCTAAAACGCATGCATTGAGTCGGTTGATCGAGATGGACTTCCTCTCCCGACTGTTCAACAACAAGCGTTTCCTTGAGCATCCGCAACAGCAGACCTTTTTTGACCTGTTCCGCGAAATGATTGCCGTTTTTGAACGCCATGGTGCAGATCCAGCGGATTTCATTTTTGATGACATCTTTCAAAAACAGTACGCCTTACTTCAGCAAAAAGATTATGACAGCTTCGTCACCTTCATCACGCTCCTTGTCCAAAAACATAAAGCCCGGCGATATGTATCGGAGAATCGTCTCTATTACCGAATGCCTGCTTCGTTGCATCATCTCGGGCCTGTCCTTGAGCCATTCTTTGCCTCGTATGCAGGCACGCGTCTCGTTGATGGTCTCTTCTATGAAGTCGTACAATTACTCAAAGACGACATGTCTTCGGTTGATCAAGTTCTCTTAATCGCACCCAACGATGAAGCAACGGAAACCGCCGTTCCGTTCCATATCGATGAGAACGAACTGTTCATTCCGACTGAGGCACTCGAACCGCGTTCAGATCCATTCCAATTGATGCTGATCCATGACGACTATCATCCGTTCGTCGTCCGGATGACGTTACCGAGTAGTGTCGACGAAATGCATTTGCATTATCAGCAACTTAAAGTCGAATTTCGTCCCGAAGAACAAAAATCACCGTTACAGAAAATTGATGCGACGAAGTATCATATCGAAGCACCGACGCAAGTCGTCGTACTCGAGAAAGCCTTTTTGTATGATGACCTCGAATTTGAGCATAAGCAAGCAGCGCTCGAAGTCGGTCAACTCCTGACAATCAGTGATCTACAGTTGACGCTTGCTGGCACACCACGACTCGTCACGGCTAATGGAGCTTACGTCACGGCAAACAAAAAATATGTCCATCTTCCGCCTGTGATCGATAACGAGACGTATCTGACTGCGCCTCCAGCAGCAGTCCGGATTTTGAAGACATGTAAACAGTACGCCGATCGTAACTTTAAAAATGAACTACCGACGAAAAACACCCCCGATACAGTGGTTCAAATTGAGAAGGTCGTCCTGTCATCGAAAGGCACACCACGCTTGAAAACGGCTCAGGATATGTACATCACAGCCAATCGATCATTCGTTCAACCGATCAACGAAGCTTAACAATACACCTAGGGATAGAGAGATCTCGTTCCTAGGTTCCTTATTATTCCAACAAAGTATGCTATAGTATGGACAAGGTTCACCATATGATCCATATTTTATGCTACTAAATAAAATTGTAAGCGCTATATAAGGAGATGCCCTATGACACGAGATTTGTTTTTTACATTGAATACGTTAGCAGCCCAGCGTGGCGGTTTATCAAAAGCAGTCATTAAACGCACGAATGCGATCATCGCGGCTGATCCGGAGCGAAACGTGACGCTCGTGACGTTAGGGATTCAACCGAATCTCGAAACAATTCGTCAAGAGATGGTCGAAGCACGGTTGCTTGATCCTCGCATCCAGGTCGTCAACGTCATCAATTATTTAGCACGTCGCCAGGCAGACAAACGGTCCGTCGTTTCTTCGAAAGCCGAATTGATTCCGCGTTGGGAAAAACGGTATACGTTGTTCCTCGATGCGAGCCGTGCCGAAAAAGATTCCTATCGATTGTTCGACAATGGTACATACGTCCAGTACGCTCGGTTTGACGCTAACAATCAGCTCAGCTTCATCGATTATTTTTCAGAGAATCGCCATCGCCTACGCCGCGAGGAATACCTTGATAACGGGCAGTTGGTGCAGACGATCCAGTATTCGCTTACATCGAATAAGCCGGTCTCTCGTTCCTTCTTCCACAGTGATGGAACGTGTTATTTGACGATTTGGCATAAAATCAACTCGGCGGATTGGAGCCATCTGTTTTATTTCGAAGCCGGTCAGGAAAAACAGTTCAATGATCCAGCGATCTTTAATACGTTCGTTTTGAACAAGCTGTTAGATCAACATGACGCGGTCTTGATCTCATCAGAATACCGGGATCGTCTTGCCAACCTACCGAAAAAAAATTTGGATGCGGTCATCCTAGACATCAAGCATCCGAATATTAAAAAGATTGCCTTCGGGCATAGCAATCACTTCGTGTCGCCCTTCAATGAGACAGCAGCCGTCAGTGGTGTCTGGGATACATTATTCGGTCGCATCGACGAGTGGGATCATGTCATCACGGCAACACCTCGTCAACAAGCGCATATGACCAACCAGTTCGGTCATCCGGAAACGTTCCATGCGATTCCACACGGTGTTGGTGCTGTTCCGGAAGCCGACTACTCGGTACTTCCTGAACCTGATCCGAATCGGTTCATCGTTGTCTCGCGCATTCAAATCAAAAAGGATGTCGCTGCGAGTGTCCGTGTCATGCGGAAGATCGTCAACCACCACCCCAATGCCTTCCTTGATTTCTATGGCTTCGGTTACAACGATCAGCTCGAAAAGGATCTCCATGCTTTGATCAAGGAATTGTCATTAACGAAGCACATCCGTTTCAAAGGGTTCGTTACGAACATTCAAGACGCTTATCATGGTGCTGTCGCAACGATCTTTACGTCGCAATCCGAAGGGTTCGGGATGGCAATCCTTGAGAGCATGGGTCACGGTGTTCCGGTCATTGCCTACGACGTTTGTTACGGTCCCCGTGAAATCATTGAGCATGGAACGACTGGATTTATCATTCCACCTGGAGACTCGTCAGCCTTTGCTGACGCAGCGATTCGCTTGATGGAGCAACCATCCCTAAGACGTCAAATGGGCGAAGCCGCCTTGCATTCGGTTGAGCGTTTTTCGGATGATCTTTTCACGAAAAATTGGCTGATGCTTTTGAATCAGCTCGACGAATAGTTAGTCGACCTCCTCCCCTGTGAGGAGGTTTTTTTGTCTATCCACCAAAGTCCGCATTGTTTTTCAAATTTTAGGATGTTTTAGCTATTGATTATGATAGAATGCTAAGGGAAGATAACGCTTTCATATAACATCTTTTAGTAGGAGGTTCCTTGATTCCATGCTTTTTAAATCTGCTCTCCGGGTGCTCCAATTTGGACATTCCGTACTTCCGAAAAAACAAAAAAAGCTTAAACGATCGGCATTAAAAGAATCGTTAAAGATTCAATCTTCGCCGACAGACTATACGCTATCCGGTCAATTGAATGATCCGTTGCTGACGATCACGTCGTTACGTATCCGCGATCGATCGCAAGAGACGGTCCTTGAAGTGCCGAACCAACTGGACGATCATCGCTTCACCTTTCAGCTGTCGCATTCAATCGTGTCTCAATTGAGTCAGCATGTTGCTCAGATGCAAGAAGAGGCGGACGTTCCGACGGTCGAAGAAGACGGTCTCGCTGAGATCGAGTCCGTCGAAGCCGATCAAGATACGCTCTATCCGATTGGTCGTTTTTCGCTTTGGCTTACGTTCACGAAAAAAGTTGAACACCTCACACCGGAGCAATTACAGAAATGGGAATCTGACGGCTTACCGAGTCATGCTACGCTCGACGCGTCTGTCTTCACCCGTGAGATTCTGCTAGGACGTTTCCTTGATACGCAGATCCCTGCGCCGCTCGCACCGTTGATGGATGAGACGTTCAACGAATTCGTCCAGTTGTATACGGACCTAAAAGGCAACCTGCGTCTGTTGCTGAACAAAGAACCGCAGACGAAGCCGAAGATTCAAATCGATGCGGTCCATAATGAGACGAAGGCGACGACAGTCATCAGCGGAAAAGCCTTTACGCGTCATGCGTTCATCAAGACGGGACGGTTGCTCCTTGTTCACCGAGAGAGTGGCGATCAAGTCCCTATCCCAATCGATTGGTTGTACCAAAACGAGGTAAGTGCGAAAAAATTCGGATTGTATCGCTATCATTACACGGCGAAGATTCACTGGTCGCACCTCTACCAAGCAGCCCAATTGCAAGAAGGGGTTTATGATGCTTTCATCACGCTCGATTTCTATCACCGATCGGAACCGAAATTACACCGTCTCGGTCGTGCCCGTTATATCACGCGTCAGCTGACACCGGAAGCGTTAGGGAAAGATGAGACGTCGACGATGCATATCATTCCGTACTACACGGTCGGTCACCGGAATCTATCATTTGAGATGACCGAGTTCACGAATGAAAATTACGCCTATCTGAATCATCTGATGACGTTTGCCCCGCTCTACCGGCTGTTTGCCGAGAAGAACACGTGGCTCGTCGGAGAACGTCCATATAAAGCGCAGGACAATGGTTACCACTTCTTCAAATACATGCGCGAGACCTATCCGGAGCGACCGGTCTATTACGTCATTGATCCGGCGTCGAACGAATATGCGCAAGTCGCTCCGCTCGGAAACGTCTTGCCGATCAAATCGAAGGAACACATCTATCACTCTTTGATGGCAAAGAAGGTCATCGGGACACACCACGCGGAATACTTGTATCCGCTTCGCTCGGAGCCGTTCAAACGCAAGATGCGTGCAGATCGTGTCTTCATCCAACATGGGGTTCTCGGAACGAAGAACATGAACAATCAATACGGGAAATTTGCTGCTGCCTTCGACACGGATTTGTTCCTTGTCAGCTCGGAGCGGGAAAAACGACTCGTCACACAAGATATGGGATACGCTGAGCGCGAGGTCAAAATTACTGGCTTGTCTCGCTTTGATGCACTCTTGAAAAATGACGTCCCGGTCAAACGTCAGATGCTCGTCATTCCGACGTGGCGGTCGTGGTTACAGACGCCACTCCAGTTCTTCGAATCAGAATACTATCAGCAGTACCAAGCGTTCCTATCGAGTGATCGTTTGCATGCGTACGCGAAACAGCATCGTCTCGAGATCGTTCTTTGCCTGCATCCAAACATGCAGCAATATTCGAGTCACTTCGAGAACTTACCGATCACGGTCATCCATCAGGGCGAACGCGATGTTCAAGGATTGTTAAAGGAGAGCCTCTTGCTCGTCACCGACTATTCGAGTGTCGCTTTTGACTTCAGTTTCTTAAAGCGACCGGTCCATTACCTGCAATTCGACCCGAAACGCTTCATCGGTCCTCTCGGTTCGTATCTCGATCTCGAAAACGAATTACCGGGTCGAATCTCAAAAACGATTGATGACCTGTTCGAGGATCTCGACGCGACGGCACGCCGTGATTTTAAGATGGCGGATGAATACAAACGACGCGCTGACGTCTTCTTGACGAAAACGGATACGACTTACTCTGATCAGGTCTATCAAACAATCGCTAATTATACGAAACAGACGAGTCTTTTAGAGAAGATTCAGACGAACGAGGCGGCGAACATCCTCTTTAAGGTCTATCGTCGTAGCCGGTTCTACTTCCCGACGATGAAGGCAGGATATCGACTCATGCAACGCGTCTTGCCGGTCGACCCGAAACTCGTTGTCTTCGAGAGTGGGCTCGGTAAACATTACGCGGACAGTCCGCGTTACATTTATGAGGAACTGAAGAAACAAGCACTCGGCTACAAAGTCGTCTGGATCTATAACAAGAAGCTTTATCTCGGAGATCCGAACGCAAAAGTCATCAAACGCTTATCTCCTGCCTACTTCTATTACATGGCGACGGCGAAGTTTTGGGTCAACAATCAGAACTTCCCGCATTACATGACGCGGCGAAAAGAGACGACCTACATCCAGACGTGGCACGGCACACCTTTGAAGAAGATGTTGTTTGACTTAGACGAGATCCATGGACGGGACGAAGGCTATGTCGAGCGTGTAACGAACGCGATCCAGCAATGGAGCGTCCTCTTGTCTCCGAGTCCCTATGCGACGAACATCTTTAGAAGTGCGTTCCAGTACGGGGGACCGGTCGTCGAATCTGGTTATCCGCGAAACGATCTCTTCTTTACGGCGAATAATGCGGCGACAATCGAACGGATCCGGACGCAGCTTCAACTGCCGGAAGACAAGAAAGTCATCTTGTATGCACCGACTTTCCGTGACCATCAGTCGCTTGGTAAAGGGAAGTTCTACTTCGACTATCCGTTTGATTTCGACCGGGTCGCAGAAGCGTTAGGCGATGAGTATGTCTTCTTGATTCGGACGCATGTGCTCGTCACGAAAAAGCCGAAGATTCCGGCACAGCACCGGGAACAGTTCATCGACGTGACAACTTATCCGGATATTCAAGAACTATACTTGATCACCGATCTACTGATCACGGACTATTCTTCTGTTTTCTTCGACTTCGCGAACATGAATCGTCCGATGATGTTCTATGCGTATGACCTTGATCTCTACCGCGATACGCTGCGCGGGTTCTACCTCGACTACTACAACGATCTTCCAGGACCGATCTTAGAAACGGAAGAAGCATTGCTTCACGCCTTATCGGACATTCCGCGTCTGACGAAAATGTATCAAGCGCAACTTGATGCATTCCGTGCGACGTACGGTCCGATGGAGGATGGGTTTGCCGCTTCTCGTGTCGTCGATGCGTACTTCAAAACGGATCAAACGATGCGCACTCAAACCCTTGAATTACTTGAACAACCCGACGGCAGTTACTCTGTTTGAGCGATGATACGAAAAAACGGCTTGCACCCTTTTCTGGATGCAAGCCGTTTTACATATTTTATTCGTCCGTTGCTAATTTTTCTGCGAGGACCTCGTTGAGCTTTTTCTTAAACATCGGAGCAAAACTTTCCGCATACGTATTCGTCATATGGCTGTTATCGCGATAGATGACGACATTGCCGATAACGGGACGATACTCGCCTTTGACGTGGAAGTAACGCGTCAAATCCAGCTTATGGAGCGACTGGTTCGTTTTTTCGAATTGTTTCCAATACGCCTCATCCGTTTGATTCGGTTGCGCGTTCATCTGTTTCGTCGTGTCAGCGATGCTTGTCGTCTCCAGTGCCTCGAGTACATTAAAATCGTACCGTGGATTGTCTCGAAGCGCCAATCCATCAATACCATACTCGTCCTTGACGAACTGCATCTGGTCGACCATTTGTTGATGGATGCTGTCTTTTGAAGCATCCGCTGCCGTCACGTGCGAGATGATCAAATCGACATCGGCATCTTTCAAATAGTTCAGGACGTTCTGATTCCAGATCTCTTTTAGCGAGTCCGGTTCATATCCGGTTGAAAAACGTGTTCCTGACCGCGTCAGGTTGAGTAAACGGATGTCCGTCCCTTTGATTGCTTCATGTAAGGCACCGAACCATTGCTCCGAGTGCGAGCTACCGACGAGTGCAATCGTTGCTTTATAATCCTTCGTCTTCCCGTATTCGCCGACTTTTGCTTCCGTCTTTTGCAGCCCTTGGTTGCTACCATCCGTATGGACGAGGGGCAAGTCATTGAAGACGTTCGCATATGACGGGAATGGGTCTTGCTTCGGTACAGACAATGCCTGCTCGATTGCTAAGGCACCCGGATATTTATTCTTACTGACGGCTTGTTTCAGCTCTTGTTCTTCCATATATGCGAATCCAAGTAATGATCCGATTAACAAAACGTTGACCGTCAACAGCGCACCTAATTTCTTGAACGCTGTCCGATTGACGGTTGAAGTCCGGATCGGTTTTTCAATCCATTCCGTCATCAGATACGATAAGCCGATCGACGAGACGATGATCAATGTGCCGACGAGCAGACCAGGTGTTTGTTGGACGTTGTAGCGATAGAACTCAAGCAGTACCCAGTGCCAGAGATAAATCCCGAAGGCAATCCCCCCAAGTTTGACCATTGGTTTAGATCCGAGGAACCGTTTTAATCCGAACTGTGTCTCTTGCGTCCCTGATAATACGATCATCAAGGCGCATGTCATCGGCCAGAGTGCGATATAACCAGGAAACATTTGCGAGACATTAAACAGGACACCGGTCGTCAGCAAACCGATCAGACCAACCCAGCCGATGATCGTTGCCACCCATTTCGGAATACGGATCGCCGATAAGTTCACGCATAACAAGCTACCTAAGGCGAATTCCCAAACCCGTGTCGGCGTAATGAAATACGCCCATGGCTGATTGATTTCAGTCAGATAGATCGAGTACGCAAGTGACGTGACGAACAAGAATCCAAGCAGACCATTGAGGACGGCTTTAATTGACCGAATCTGATATTTGTTCATCATCCATAAGATGAACGAAAACAAAACGAACCAAATCATATAAAATTGCCACTGGATCGATAACGCCCAAAAATGTTCGACGGGTGACTTCATTTGCGTCGCGTCCAAATAATCAGTACTTGAGACGGCGAGTTGCCAGTTTTGATAAAAGAACATCGAGGCGACGACTTCACGAATCGTTTTACCGAGAATCGATGCTGGTAATAAAAACGTACTTAATACCAAGACGACTCCTAAGATGAATAAAACCGATGGCAACAGTCGTTTCAGCAACTTTGTCACATACGGAAGGAACTTGAACTCTCCTGTCCGGTTGATCGTCGAGATGATTGATGTCGTGATTAAAAAACCCGAGATGACGAAGAAGACATCGACACCACCTGAGACACGATTGAACCATATGTGATAAATTGCGACGAGTAAGGCAGCTACCGTGCGTAGCCCTTCGATTTCTGGACGAAACCGGCTTTCGATATCAATCCGTTTCTGACCAGATACTTTCCATTCTTGCATGCTTCTATGTCCCTCCATCTACTTCTACACCTACGATTCCTGACGATTGCAGCGCATTTCTTGTACAGTTCGGTATGTACTCACCATTTCGAGAAAACGTTTCCATTCACTATGATAGAACATATTTCAAAAAATACAATGCCAATGAACTATATTGCCGTAAGAAACTTGGAAAATATGTAAAAGAAGTGCGTCGGTTACGAATTACGCTAGAAATCGATGCAAGTAGTCGTTAAAAATCCGTCGCATGACTTTTGGTGTGTTCTCGATATAGATCCGCATCTGTTCGACGTTTGCTTCGACAGCACCCTCGTTCTTCTCTTCGGTCGGAAAATCGGAAATGCCTTTGATGATGATACATTCAACGGCATTTTTCTGACAGATGTACGCGACAGCCCCCGCCTCCGTATCGGCAATCGTCAGACCGTTATCTCGCAGTTCGATATAGTCTCGCCACATGACGACAGCGCGATCAGCCGTTCCGATCGTTCCGAGATGAAAGTCGTTGCCATATTTTGAGACGTCGAGATTGACGATGAATGACGGTTTAATGAGTGGTTCAATCTCTTTGACCGTACAATCATATTGAACGGCACGATCTGGAACGATGATGTCAAGTACGTCGTACCTCGGATCGATGCCGGCACACGTTCCGGCAACGATGACCTTCGTCAATGAGAAACGGAGGATCATATATTGATTCGCTCCGATGCCATTTACTTTTCGAACGCCCGTGCTATAAAACAAGAGCGTTTCCCCATTCATCTCGCGCGTAAAGTATTCACCATACGGATAGACGATTCTTTCTTCAGGCGAGACATGAAAATATGCAATCGTCGCGTCGAACTCCCATGTGGTGACGATGCTGATTCCAATCATCCTTCCTTACTCCTTTCGAGCATCCGCTAAAGACCGCTCTTTTTTTCATCTAATCGAATTGATGATGTGTACGATAAGTTATGTTCCTTGTGTTTAAAAGAAAATTCACTTAAATTAGTACCTAGTACTAAAACCAGGTATAACATCTTTTTACAGGGAGGAACCATTTATGACTGCATATCATGCTCGAGTAACAGCAATCGGCTCTTACGTTCCAAATCAAATCATGACGAACCATGATTTAGAGAAACTAGTAGAAACAAATGATGAATGGATAGTGCAACGAACAGGCATCAAAGAACGAAGAATCGCGGGTCAGACTGAATCGACAAGTGATCTTGCCTATCAAGCAGCCATGAATTTAAAACAGCGTTACAATACAGAATTTCAAGATGTTGATATGATCATCATCTGTACGATGACACCCGATTTTAAGACACCATGTACTGCATCATTGGTACAAGCAAAACTCGGTATCAATCATGCGGGTGTAATTGATTTGAACGCCGCATGTGCAGGATTTACATACGGATTACACCTGGCGAACGGGTTAATTTCATCTGGTCTTCATAAAAAAATTCTCGTCATCGGAGCAGAAACACTCTCTAACATCACTGACTATGCCGATCGAAACACATGCATTTTATTTGGAGATGGTAGTGGAGCGGTTCTTGTGGAACGCGATGAAGTCCAGTCTGACTTTATTTCATTCTACTTGAACTCGGAAGGGGAAAAAGGAGCCAGTCTCTATTGCTCGAACTTGTCAAATCACATGTTCGAAGATCCTATCATTCCCACTAATAAACTCATCCAAAATGGACGCGAAGTTTACAAGTGGGCGGTCAGCACGGTTCCTCGTGGAATGAAACAAGTAGTGGATCAGGCATCGATGACTTTGGATCAAATCGATTGGTTCATTCCGCACAGTGCAAACCTACGCATGATTCAATCGATTTGCGAAAAAAGCAATGTTCCTTTTGATAAAGCGCTTTACAGTCTCATCCATTTCGGAAATACCTCCGCTGCCTCCATTCCCTTATCTTTAGATATAGGTGTTACCGAAGGGAAAATCAAAACGGGTGACTTGCTTCTATTATATGGATTTGGTGGCGGTTTGACACAAGCTGGATTACTAATGAAATGGAGTCTGTGATTCATACAAGGAGGAAGTACAGATGCATCGTACTTCCTCCTTGTTTTTAATTCTGATGACGGACAAGCGTGGTAATATCCAGCCATTCATATGCTTCATCTTTAACCGTGACATTCCCAAAACGACTCTGGCGATGATCTATGTATTTACCTCCGAGTCGTTTGTAAAATGCTCGTCCCGGCTCATTCTTTTTCATCACCCAAACCAGCATCGAGAAGACATCTGCTTTCAGGAAATGAGCAGCGATAGTCGCCATCAATTTTTTGCCGATCCCTAAACCGTGCGCTTCAGGTAATATATAGAGGGCAGATAACTCGCCTATCCGTACTCCATCATCAGCATGAATCTGAGCTGCTGCGAATCCCACTGTGATTCCCTGTTCGTTCAATACCACATATAGGAACGTATCTTGTGAGGAATCGTTCAAAAACTGTGTCCATTTTTGTTCAGCTCGTTGAACCGAGAGTTGTTTCAAATATACATCGGGTACTAAACCGGCGTATGTCGTCCTCCACGTATCAACGTAAATTTTTGCTATTACCTTCATGTCTTTGGACGTGGCTAAACGTATATTCAAGAATTTCATCCCCCTAGCATCGGTAGCTCATAGTACTACCATTATTTTCTCATTCACCTACCTTAGTCCCAAACCCGCACACGCTCAATGTCTGCTGTTCTCAAATAATCGAGTAGCTGTCCTGTATGCACTGCTTCATGATAAGCAATTCGTAACAGCATATCACCAAGCGAACGGACATAACCTGATTCGGAACGATCAATCTGGACCGTCGCTAAATCTGATTCCGGTAGTCGCCTGACATATGTCATGAATTCCTCCCGATAGACCTCCGCAAAGTCTAGCTCCTCTTGCACTGATACGAAGTCACGCCCTTCAAACGGAGACTCATACGACGATAGACTGCCTCCATTTTGTAAGGCTAAGTAATAATAATACTCGCTATCTAACACATGACGAATCATTTCGAAACACGTCATGGCGTTCTCATCCGGTTTCCAGTTCAGCTTATCTTCAGGAATCGAGCACCAGACTTTGATGCTTCTTCTTCTCACTTCATTTAAATTCCATACCATCCAATCTTTTGCGTTCATGATGTACCCTTCCTTTCGATGACGAATAAGTGTTCTCCTATCTCTATTTTGACAAAGCGATTTGAAAGTCCTTTTAAAAATAAAAACAGGAAGCATCCGCAGATGTTTCCTGTTGTCGTCAATCGCTCACTTATTTTCTTCCTCAGACAATGCATCAATCTCTTTTTGTCTTAAAATTTCCGCAATCTGATGGTGGTCATTATCAAGTGCTGCACCACGTGCTGTCCGCCCGTCTTCATTTCGATGTAGTGGATCGGCTCCATAAGAGAGAAGTAAACGGACAATTCGTTCATAACCGTAAGCACTCGCTAAAGCAAGCACTGCCGTATCACCATCTGCGACGTTTTCCGCCTCGATATCGGCTCCCGCCTTTAGGAGCACTTTGACCGCTTTCGGATGATTATTCCCAACTGCCAGATACAGCGGTGTGAAACCGTCTAATCCGATAACATCAACCTCTGCTCCCGCTTCAAGTAACAGTTTGATTTTTTTCGCCTTGCCTTCTTGCGCTGCGTAATGTAGCGGCGTCACCCCAGCTCCATCATCGGTCCGTTGATGTAACAACTCCACATTCTGCGCTAGTTTCCGTAAGACTTTTTTATTGCCGGATCGCCCCGCTACTAAGTGAAGCGCTGAGAAGCCGTACTCATTTAAATCAAGATGGGCTCCGCGCTTAATCAACAGCAACGCAATGTCCGTCTTTTGATCATACAGAGCAATATGCAACGGTGACATCCCGTCCTGATTGGGAAGGTTGACATCCGCACCGTGATCGAGCAACAATTCGACGATCCGTAGGTACCCTTCCTGAATCGCCCAGTGAAGTGCCGCAAATCCTTCTTCATCCAGTTCGTTCAGATCGTCACCACGTTCGATGCAGCGCATTACTTGTTTTCGTTTGCCCAAAAAAGCAGCATCTTGGATGGATCGTTTCGTCATGTCCGTTCGCCCCTTACCTGTTCCGTCGTTGTCCTCCTCATTTTACAACAACAATCAGTTGTCATGCGCAAAAACGCCTTTGAACATCTGATGTCTTTTGTACCAAGTTCAGTTCGTCACTCATGACATTTATTGATTTTAGGGAGATCGTTAGAATTAAAAGAAAAATAATCATGATCAGAGCATAGATAAACATCGTGAAAATAATGGATTCGTCGTATCGTAATATATTTCACTCGATCACTTTGCATTGAAGAAAGCCCACATTATAACGCACATGTGGGCTTTGTTTCTATCGTGTACTCAGCATTAAAACAATTGAATACTTTATTGATTTGATGTGTTTTTTTTGAGAGATTTTTTAGAAAAAACACCTTCCGTTATTAGGAAAATGACAGCAATTGCCACAGACTTTATTCCATATTCGACCCATGTATCAGTCGACTTCGGCATTCCTTCAAAAAACATTAGAAAAATAAGAAAAAACATTGCTGCGAAAACACTTTCTAAAATTTGATTTTTCATCTTTCTGTATCACCTCTCAATTCTCCATAATTTATTTTACTTTTATAGAAGTAAAACATTTCAATTTTACTATATTTATATAATCACATTTATTTTTTACCAATTCAACTTAAAAAAGGTTTATCCTATTTTTAACGAGCAGACAATTACGTTCTACCTAACAATTTATGGAACGAAATCAACAATTTCTCGTTTGATTTGGATGAATTGAGAAAAAGTATCACATAAGCATTTTTTTCGCTCAAAATCGCCTTCTAGAGAAAAATAAGCAGGAGCAGCGGTGCGAAGCTTGACCCTGATAAATGATTCGAGACGAACGAAAAAGCGCAATCCTTCTCAATTAGAGAAAAATTGCACTTTGTCTTCAGTCTGAATCGACTAACTTCAGGTGATCTTCCGTGTATCTCTTACTTTTCACTCGACTTATCCTGCAGGAAGCGTTCTACCAAAAGTACGAAAACGACTGCTGTTAGGACGCCAAGCACGCCTGGTAACACGGAAACGATCGGATCACTGAAAAATGCCGTTGGGATGAGTACTGTCATTCCCCACTTCACACCCTTCAAGATCGCAAGCGCTAGGAGTAAGATCAGGAAGATTGTTTTCTTTTCGACACCTGCGAAAAATTGTCGCTCTGCTTTTTTATCAGCCTTCACACCGAGCCACGTTAACATATGTAGCACCTCTCTTCTCCTTTTTCTACGTTTCGACTAGACGGATTGGTTTCATGAATTACAAAAAAACCACCCTGCATCATGTCAGGGTGGTTCGTCATTTAAATATCTAGTGTCTTGATAAAAGCTTTCAGCTCGTCACGCATCTCTGCATCTTTCAACGCATATTCGATCGTCGTCTTGACAAAGCCGAGTTTCTCCCCGACGTCATAGCGGTTGCCTTCGAAATCATACGCAAAGACTTGGCTATCCGCATTCAAGCGTTCAATCGCATCCGTCAATTGAATTTCGCCGCCTGCCCCTTCTCCTTGATTCGCAAGGTAATCAAAGATATCCGGTGTCAGCACATAACGTCCCATGATCGCAAGATTTGATGGTGCTGTCCCGTGTGCCGGCTTTTCGACGAATTGTTTTACATCATACAGTCGTCCGTCTTGTGAGACCGGATCAATGATGCCATAACGATGCGTATCTTCCGGACGGACTTCTTGTACACCGATGACCGATTTTTCCGTCTGTTCGTAAACGTCCATCAATTGTTTGATTGCCGGATTGTCTGACTCGACGATATCGTCCCCGAGTAAGACTGCAAACGGTTCATTCCCGATGAATTGTTTTGCCGTCAGAATGGCATGTCCGAGACCTTTTTGCTCTTTTTGTCGGACATAGAAAATGTTCGCAAGGTTCGTTGAGAATTGAACTTTCTCGAGCAATTCCGTTTTACCGGAATTTTCGAGCGTAATTTCGAGTTCTTTTTGGTTATCGAAATGATCTTCGATGGCTCGTTTATGTTTACCCGTGACGATGATGATATCTTCGATGCCGGCTTTTGCGGCTTCTTCGACGATATACTGAATCGTTGGTTTATCAAGTATCGGTAACATTTCTTTTGGCATTGCTTTTGTCGCAGGCAAGAAACGTGTTCCGAGTCCTGCTGCTGGAATAATGGCTTTTGTGATCTTTTTCATATCGTTCATCCTCTTCATCGTTCAAGTAGTAGATTTAGTTGTTCAATTCTTCTAGTAATCGTCCATAGTTCTTTACAGCCGTCTCAAGGTACAGGGATGGCTTCGTCTCGACCCGCTCGAGTGGTTGTTCGACGAGTTGTACCATCGCTTGTGCGAAGGCTTCCATGTCATTGGCTGGAACGAGATATCCGTTTTCGCCATGAGCGATGATTTCGCGTGGTCCGTATTTCACATCATAGGAGATGACCGGACAGCCGACATTGATACTTTCCATGACCGTCAGCCCGAATCCTTCAAATTCACTCGTTAACAACGAGGCTTTCGATTCACGGAAAACTTCTGCCGGATTCGACGTAAAACCGTGGATTTCGATATCGTCCTGTAAACCGAGCTCCTCAATCAAGCGTTCCATCATCGCGAGTTGCCCTTGTTCATCCATGCCGTAAAGGACGAGTTTCGTCGCGTGACCTGACTGTTTGAAAAGTGCATAACTCTTGATTAAATGATCCATCTGTTTTTGCAGACCGAATCGACCGATGAAACAGAATTGATCTTTGACCTGGTCACGTCGTTGCGCTTGTTCTGGAACGATGAAGTGCGGAATGATTGAGATTTTCTCTTCCGGGATATTATACCGTTCTAAGATGTCTTCTTTTTGATGATTCGTCAGGCTGATGAAACGTGTCACTTTATCGGACTCTGAGAACATCGTCGCGTACGATCCTTTGACGTTTGATCCGTCTAGATGCGAGTTATGGATGACCATGACCCGTTTGACGGCTGCTTTGATGTTGAGAATCGAGCGATCGAGTAAACGAGCATCGACGAACAAAACATCGCCATCTTTAAACAGACGGTTGAAGTAGTATTCAAACAAATCCTTTTCTTTTTTGAACGCTTTGTACATTCTGCCGTTTCGATATAATTGAATCAAGACGAGTTTCGGACGTGCCATTTCATTGTAGAACTTCTTACAATAGACAGCACCTTCTGAATCATACAACTCCTCCATCATTTTCCCGTGATGGACGGGTGAGTAGATCGTCTTGCGGTGCAATTGACCGTAGACGTTGTATTCCCAGCGCTCGACCTTTTTAGGAGATGCTTTCGTCATGAAATCTTCGAATTCGACGACTTGCGTCTCCGGATAGAATTTACGATAGAGGACGTATTCATCCTCTTCATCATAATAGCGAACGGCATCACTGCCTTTTTTCTCAACGCTTTTCAATCCTTCGATTTCACGCGCCGATTCTTTGACGATCGGCTTGTTCCGAAAACGGGTTGTCGGAATGCTCAACAATTTATAATCGGATAACCAATCATAAATGTTTTCGAATTGGACCATTGGACCGACTTTTTCTTCCGTTCGGAACTGTTCGTACACTTCCATATAGTTGGCATTGTAGTTCGTCGTGACGATCGTCGAACCAACACTCAGTTCTTTTTCCATGAGTGCAATCCGACTCAACAGTGATTTCGTTCTCCCACCGTGTTTCGGTGGTAATGTCGATGTAACAGTATACAGCATCTGTAATTACTCTCCTCTACCCTTTAAGATCGATCTCTCTTTTTTTGTGTGAGGTCAACCTATATATGTTACCGAATCTGCTATTTTCTAAACGTGTCTTGTTCAGACAGTTAAAACCAATACAATTTCTATTTATCCCCTTTTTTACGAACAAAGTCAATTATTTTTGCATAATATCCAATCATTGTCATGGTTCTGCAACTAGTAGTTTGCAAAGCTGAACGATCGGTCGGTTCTATCCAACAAGTTTAAGAAGATAAACGCCACTTCACTGATTTCCATTCAAACTACATCTTTGCAGAAATCGGAAGATATTGTATGGTGAAGGATGTAACAGAGATACCATATGATTCAGAGTGAGAAAGGAAGCCATGCATCAATGAAAATCACCTGTCGTGACCATACGTTTTTGATCGAGAATCTCCCGCAACAAACCCTATATTTAGCTATTAACGAACAACATATACCTGTACAACAAACAGAAACAGGTTTTTCGCTATCGGTCGATGCGTTACTCAGTATCTTCCGAAAAAAGAATCATCCTATTAAATTCGTCGATGAACTTGGAACACCAGTCTCATTCAAACATCTTTCCGAACCCCTTGACATCGCACCGAACAGTTACATCAAACAAGGGAAACATTCCTATTTCATTTTCATCGATCAAGACGATGAGCTCAGTCTGATCTACAACAAAAAACCGTCCATCATGAATTTTTACGACCGAGTTGTCCAGTTTGAGGGCATGACGCGTCAAGACGACGTGCTTCTGTTGAAGTTTTCGTTTCACTCGAAGTATGTCGCAGTCGCGCAACCGAGTTGTTTCGTTAAATTCAGACATCAGGAACAAAAAATCGCTCTACCGATCGAACGCTTCACAGTCACACCAGTCGACGCCTGTCGCTTCAGAACCGAAGTCGAAGCCGTGATCGATAAAGAACTCGTTGAGCAGTTGCTCGGTGACCGGTATACATACGATGCCTTTAACGCGAACATCTATGATCTTTTATTTGGCTTTTCGATTCGTGAGATGCCGATATCTGGATTCACACCTCGGATTCGTCACTTTAAAAATCATCCAGAACTCTTGAATGACGAGCACTGGTTGCCGTTAAATGAGCAATACGATGTGTTGGTTCGTCCCTATTCGACCGTGTCGGAACGCCTTGCAATGCGTCTAATCCCGGTGCCAGTCGAGACTGTCGAATATTATGCAGAACCCCGACCGTTACTTGGACTGGATCCAACTAAGAAGACGATCGTCTGTTATGAATACCCGGATAAAGCACAAGATAATGGGATGATTTTCTTCAAGTACCTTGTTGACCAGCACCGGAAACAGTTCAACATCTACTACATCATCAGTCGGTCGAGTCCGGACCTCAAAAATCTTGCCGGATATGAGAACCATATCGTGTTCTATAAATCTCCGGAGAATATCGAGGTCGTTCAGGCTGCGGACGTTTTATGTCATACGCATTCATCGAGTTATGCCTTACCGTTTGCTACCTATCATACGGAAGCACTGATTCAAACGAAACAAAAGCTGTTCCTACAACACGGCGTCATCGGGTCAAAAGATGTGAGTCATATTTACGGTAAAAAATCGCCACATCCATTTACTGATTTATTCGTCGTCTCCTCGGAGCGGGAGAAGCAGCTCATCGCTCGCGATTACGGTTTTCATCCTGACGAAATCATCGTGACAGGTCTTGCCCGATTCGATCAATTAATCACTGAACGATCACGTTGGCTCAAGCGATATAAGAACCGAAAAAAGCTGTTGATCATGCCAACGTGGCGACCGAAACTCGATACGTACCCAGACGAACAGTTCATGGAAAGTGACTATTATCAGGAGTTTCAAGCGTTAATCACGGACGAACGGTTGAAAAGCTTAGTGATGGACAACAAATACGAAGTCTCGTTCTACCTTCATCGCAACTTCCAAAAATTCAGCCACTTGTTCCACTCGGACTTCATCGATGTCATCAGTCAGGATGCGTTCACAGTCAAGGAGCTACTTGAAAATCATCATGTGTTGATCACCGACTATTCGAGTGTCGGTCTCGATTTCTCCTTGATGCATAAAAAGGTCATCTACTACCGTCCACCTGTCTTAGTCGGCGAAGATAACGCCGGCGAATCAACGGATTTGTTACCGGGAGACGTCATTGAAACAAGAGACGCCTTGATGGAATCACTACGCGAATCGAAGATGCCGAAACGCTTTAAGCGCAATCTCAGTCACATCTATGCGTTTGACGATACAAAAGCAAGTAAGCGGATTTTCGAAGCGATGCAACATCATTTTCAGCTGTAACAAATAAGGAGCAACGAGACGGCAGACCGTTTCGTTGCTCCTTTTTCATCGACGAAATTCCAACGAGACTCCGTCTGCGATTTGTGAGGACTGTTTTAACAACTCCCGCTTGACTGGATCAATCCAGTAATACTGAATACGCTCACCAAACGCAACTTGAGCGCAAAGCGTCTCTACGTGTTCGCCTAATTCAGTCGTCAATCGATCGTGCCGCAAGGGTCGCACCTGAATCGGTACCGCAAGTCCTGAAACGGCACTAAAGCCACTAAACGAAAACGTCGAATCAACGGTTAGTGGTAATGCTCGCAATAACAATTCGATTGAAAACAGATCAACACTTTCGGTATGAATCGGTAGGACAGACTGCTCATTGCCTCGCGTAATTACGACTGCATCCGCTCGATACAACGCATGCACGGTTTGGACGCCATCTTGGTACTCGACGAATTCGAGTGGCGTATAGTCTTCTGCATCAATCGTCAGGCGGATCGTTCGATTGCCGATTTTTTCTGACACCAATTTTTGCTCCCGTACTAGAATGGATTGATGTGATGTCTTTTCTAACCGAATCGTTTCGTAGGTCTGTCCGATCTGAACCGATTTTCCTTGTTCTATCCAGTAGATCTGTTTTTCGTCTTGTCCCTCGATGAGGGGATAGGTCGTCCTTTTCCATTTCATATCTCTTTCTCCCTTCTTAAGAATCCGATGGAAGACAGCTGATGAACTGCTGCTTCTCGGACTTGCTCCGGCGTTTTCGCTGTCGTATCAATCGGACAGACCGGAAACTGTTTATACCATTTCTCTTCAAGTGCCCAGAGCGGTTCGTGCTGTGCAAAAGATTGACGAGTTCTTGTATGATCAGCATCCCGACGCGTTTGTAAGAGATGGTCTGGTGCATGTAAATAAATAATCAGGTCGGATCGACACCTTCTTAATGCCTCTAGTTCCGTCTTTAAACGGAATTCCATATCCCAGTCATGCCCATGT
This sequence comes from Exiguobacterium sp. PHA03, assembly GCF_041945985.1. Taxonomy (NCBI): domain Bacteria; kingdom Bacillati; phylum Bacillota; class Bacilli; order Caryophanales; genus Exiguobacterium; species Exiguobacterium sp. PHA03. The sequence goes on along the minus strand of NZ_JAUTYQ010000001.1, from coordinate 621,897 downwards.
ACCAACGGATAATGAAGCGTATAAAATTCAAGATCTTCCGGAACACGGTCTAATACGATGTGTCGGTCCGGAAAATGACAAAACCGTTCGATTTCCGCCTGAATGAACAAGCGCTGATTCTCAACGAATCCGTCTTCGGTACGAATGTCTAATCCGAGCTCTTTTCGTTTTAGAACGATCGGATATGGATTTTCATAATAGACATGCAACTCCGGGTAAGCGTCTTCGAGCGCTTGCGCAAGCATCGTCTTCCCTGATGCCATGCCGCCTTGAATCGAAACGATATGTCGATGCATGTTATTATATTTCTCCTTTAGCTCATTACGATTTGTTATGGACGATCCACTGTTTCAGCGAATAACGATCGCGCTGTCTCGATGAATACTTCCGTCGCCTTCGACATCTCTTTCTTATTTCGTACTGCAATCTTAATATCTGGTGTTTCGTTCGTTTCTAGTTGACGGATTAGACTTTCACTCGGTAATCCAGCGATACTTTGTCGGGTCGTGATGACTACACCTAGTCCTTCTTCCACCATCTTAAGTCCCGTCTCGAGATGTTTCATTTCATAACGCACATGTGGTACGAGACCTTGATCCTGAAATAACATCTGCACCTGTTGTTTCGTCTCCATCTGTTCAATCAAGAGCGACTCTTCTGCCAAATCGAACAGACTGATCGATGCTTGATGTGCTAAACGATGGTGTTCGGGTAACACGACGACCCATTCATCTGATACAAAAGAAAAACGATCAAATTCCTCTTCGATAGATGTGACGATTCCGACATCTACGCAGTCGGTCCGCAACCATTGCTTGATTTGATCGATGGTTCCTTCCCACAGTTTGACTTCAAGTCCCGGATATCGCTCATCCATCGTTCGAATAATTTTCGGTAAAAAACGTGTATACGCTGTTTTATAGACCCCGACATGGACCTTTCCGATCGCTAGTCCTTGTTCCGACGCAATCAATTCATCCACTTTATGAAATTCACTATTGATGCGCCTTAAAATGACGAGAACCTGCTCGCCCACCTCGGTGAAAAACAGTCCTTTTTTCTTATCCCGTTTGATTAGTTTCGTTCCAAGTTGTGCCTCGACTGAGGCAATCGTCCGACTGACCGCTGGTTGTGTCATGTGTAACTGTTCCCCTGCAGCTGTAAAACTTCCCGTCTCAGCAATTTGAAGAATCAATTCGATTTGTGCTCTGTTCATAACGTTTTTGGTATACCCCCTATGCGAAAGATGCATTTCATTTATCATAATCGCTACTGTACTATGACCAAGTATCGCAAATCAACTTGGACAGATGAATCTTCTTAAACGTCTAAATGAAATGGGGTACGAATTGAAACAGAAACAGTGAGGTGTAGATATACAGAAACAGTGAGGTGTAGATATACAGAAACAGTGAGGTGTAGATATACAGAAACAGTGAGGTGTAGATATAATGAAACACATGGGAAAAATTTATTTACTTGCCATCATCAGCTTTTTAAACGGGACATCAGAATATGTCATTGCCGGTATATTGGATCGCATCGCGTATTCCAATCAAATATCCGTCTCGTCTGCCGGACAGTTGATCACGGTCTTCTCGATTGCTTTCGGAGCGGGCACGCCCTTTTTAATTGCTTTGACGGCACGACTCGAACGAAAAAAATTACTGGTCTATGCGCTCAGTTTGTTCTCGATCATCAACGTATCGATCACCTTCTTATCCAATTATGAGCTGCTGATAAGCGCACGAATCTTATCTGCGCTTTGTGCCGGTGTCATTCAAGTCACGCTATTAACGCTCGCTGCTGTCCTTGCCGCACCAGGAAAACAAGGAAACGCCATCGCAACTGTCGTCATGGGTAATAGTACGGCGCTAGTTATCGGTGTTCCGATTGGTCGCGTCATTGCTTTTCACTATGAGTGGCATGTCATTTTCGCTGGTCTTGGAATCATCGGACTCATCTTAGCGCTCCTGACATTCTTTTGGATTCCTCAAACGGTCGCAGAAGAACCGGTTCCGTTACGCGAACAACTTCACTTCTTCGTACAGCCAAGAATCGCTGCTTATTTATTGATTACGTTTCTTTGGTTAGGTTCCTATTCAATCGTCTTTACCTATATTTCGCCTTATTTTTTAGATGTCTTTCATAAGAGTGATCAAGCCGTCACGACAGCGCTGTTCCTGTTTGGAATCGCCAGTGCGTTTGGTTCTAAACTTGGTGGAATCAGTACGGATAAATGGGGCACGTTTTGGACGCTTGTTGGTGGGACGGCACTACATGCCATCGTACTGCTACTGTTCCCACTGATGGGTCACGTCGCATCTGCCTTTTATATCCTCCTCATCCTTTGGGCATTGGCGGCTTGGTCCTCCGGTACACCGATTCAATTACGGATGATTACGTTGGCACCAGCTGCTGCAAGCATTGTTTTGAGCCTGCATAGCTCATTTGGACAAATCGGGATGGCAGCAGGTGCTGGAATCGGCGGTATCGCTGTCACGAATAGTCTATTACAGTACTTGCCCTGGATTGGTGCACTTGCGCTCACGCTTTCAGTCGCTGTTATCGTAACGGATCATTTATTTGCTAAATCGACTAACGCTCAAGAATCGGAAGAAATGCGGTATGTCGAAAAATAATCTACAGTCTTTCGCTTCTCAACGGAAATACGCGATAAGATCTGGATGATCGATCAGTTCCTTAATTCGTACTTGCTCAGCATCCGGTACTTGCTCAAGTGTCCTCATGATCGTCATGAGTCGTAACCAGTCTGCAAGGTTCGATAGCTGAATTGACGAAACAGCTTGATAGCGGTCAAGGTATTCGCGACAGACGTATCGTCGCACCTCGTCCGGCACTGCTGTTCCACCTGCTATTCGCAGTAAGAGCAATGTCCGTGCGACATCCGCGATCGGTGGACCTGTCATCGCATCATGCCAATCAATGACGACGAACCTTTCATCCGCTGTCACGAGGATGTTCTGAAAATGAAAGTCCCCGTGGAGCAATCCTTGCTGTTGTGGAAGGTGAAGCGTCTCTAACAATCGTTCCGCCTTCAAGCGTAACCGGGGTGATAGATGACGTATTTTTTGATTGGCGACATCGTGCCACCTAGGTGCTACACGCAATTGATGCTGATGGATTTTTTGATGTAACATTGCGAAGGATGCGAGGAGCACGGTTATTCGCTCCGGTTCAAACAGGTCTAACAATTCGTTGCCGTCAATCCGTTGCATCTCAATGCACGGCGAATCTTCTAATTCAACGGCATATACGTTTGGCGTCGGGATAGTCGTCCGCTCAAGTTCTTCAAGCATACGAAATTCCTGTACGATTCGCTGTGTTTCAATCGATTCGCGGAAGTATTTGCGTACTCGTTCGTCAGAGATTGTCATCACGGTTGCGGTAGAACCTTTATTTACGTTAGTCATCGCCATATTTCTCCTATCACTTATTTCGTTATATCGTTTCTCAAATCATCCAGCCAATCCTTCTAATAAACGCATCACTTTTCCATCTTTTATCGTCTTCTTGATGCTTCAGGCTGAAACGCGTCCCAGTGCAACAAAAAATCTTGAATGAAAAGTTCATTCAAGATTTTTGTTTTACCCTTTGCTTCAAATAGAGACGTGATGCGCTGTCCGTTGTTTTTTAACATACTCCATCAAGATCGGTCGTTCCGGTGGATTGAGGTTTTCTGGTAGCTGATCGATAGCGAAAAAGCGTAATTCCGCAACTTCTGACGGATCCCGAACGATTTCACCCGTATACGCCGTACACAGAAATGCTGAGATGACATTATAGACTTCATCCCCGTGCGGATACTTATAGTAAAACGCATCACCCGAATAGACGTTCAATAATTCGAGATGCTCCGCTTCAAGACCGGTCTCTTCCCTTAATTCTCGTTTGGCTGTTTCTACGAGCGTCTCACCGATCTCAAGCGCTCCACCAGCGAGTCCCCAGCAACCGTTATCTTGCCGAAGTTGTAATAAGACTTCTTGTTTATCGTTGACGACGATGACACACGCCCCTGCCAAGACGAGCGGTCGTGTGCCGACGAGTTTGCGTAATTCTGAGATGTATCCCATGTCATTCAGTCCTTTTCCATTTAAATCACTTTCGTTCGGACGCGCATCCGTTTGAGTCCCGTCAATAGGAGACATAACAAGATGATGCCCGAAACGAACAGTACGTACGTATGAATCGTAAAGAGGGAACGGAAATCGATTACGGCAACATTCTGCTGCACCTCAATCCAACTACTTAGTATGATTCCACTGATTGCAAATAAAATGAGTACGCCGACCTGTCGACGTGTCAACGTAACATACGTCAAAACGCGCATGCCTTCACGGATCACGAACGGTAGGAGAACGAGGAGTGCTGCGACCGGTAAGATGACCGGGTCACCGCCTTGCTGAATCGGCATTGACCGGGTCAAATAGCCAAACAAGAAAAAGAATCCACACACGAACAACAATAATCCGAACGCAATACTCGCATTCACCGCTTTGTTCATCTTACTTCCCTCACTTTTTAGAATAATGAATTATGAAGAAACGGCACTTTGATGCCATACGCCCGCTGCATCAAGCCGGACCCGATGTCTGCCGTCGAGTTCCATCTCGATCGGACTGACCTTCGCCGTCTTCGGTGAGAACAACCATGTCCGTCCTTCCGGGACGAGCAAGATATGCGTTCCATCCGCGACTGGTCCGAGGAAGTTGAGTGACGCGCCGTTGAGCGGACGTTCCCGTCGCTCGAGAACGCCGATTTCTGCTAACTGCTCACCCACTTCAAGCACGTCTTTCACCGTCAGACTCATCTCGCCGATTCCGAGGATGTCGGATACATCAAACGTCAGTTCCGCTTTAGACGGATTGATTTGATGCCGCGCGATCAGTTCCAAGACGTTCTCATCCGGGTCATAAAAGTAACAGGAATGCGAATCCGTGAAGTCAAAATAAATCTCATCCTGTCCGTCTTCGATCAAAAGTGGTGTCCGTTCTACGAGCCACGCTTTTCCTTGTTGGAAGACGTTTTCCGGAATGTTGAACGCCATATGGTATTGCGTATCAACATCATCCGTCTGTCGATATGTCAGCTGATCCGTACCGATTTGCATCGTAAACGAATCGTTCGTTTCCGAGACGAGCGGGAATCCGATCTGATTTATGTAAAAATCTTTCATTGCTTGTAGATGACGTGTCACAAGAATGGTTTTTAAAATGTTCAAGCTGATGACCTTCCTTTAATTGCAGTAAAATTTATCAAAAAGCGATATGCTTTATTTTACCACTAATGGTAAAATCATTACGAATGGAAAGTCTGATTTTTCAGATATATTTATGCCTGAGAGGATGTTTTGATGAAATTATTAATCGCTCAACCAAAACGCGAGACCGGACTCGAGCAATTCGAACGTGAAATCGCCGCTTATCCTGAAGTCGATCTGATCGTCTATCCGGAAGGGTATTGTACGGTCAATGAACTCGAACGCGTACAATATCTTGCCAAGCAGTTCAAAACAGCTGTCGTCCTAGGTTACAAAGATACGACGAATCTCGATCGCGCCGTCATTATTGATGCGACTGGTACAATTCTTCTTGATCGCGCAAAAACACCAGAAGCTGGACCTCTTTATACACCATCAACAGTAAACGACGGGTCGTCCCGTTATGGGTACGTCCTTTGCCGCGAAATCTTCTTAAGAAACGATGGACTGCGCGAAGAATCCGAACTTGATTTCATCTTCAATCCGATCGGTGTCGGCATGTTTAGTGAAGAACAATACGTCGAGTGGTCCGGTGTAGCGCGTATCATCAGTCAGGCGCAACAAGCGCTCATGATCGGGACGAGTCATGCCGATGGTTCGTACCGTAACTGTGGTTTTTCAATTCCGATTGCCTTCGTCTATGACGAAACCGGTGAGCCGTTACTGTTGTCTCATAACGATACGCGGACACGCTTGTTTGATACTGTCACGCGGCACGTCGAGATTGTCGGTATACCGTCTTGATCGTAAATGAACACACGCTTCTTCCGGACAGAAGAAGCGTGTCATTCCTTCAGGAGGTACTCATATGTCTCAAACCGGTCGTGCGTCATTCTTTTGGAAACGATACTTCTATGTCTTCTTTCCTTTATTCATCTTCGGGGTCAGTCACGAATCGTACTTGGTCGATAATCCGTTAGCTAACCTTGAGGACATCGGCGAGTTCGTCTTCTTCTTTTGCCTTTATCTTTTTAATTTTGCCGTTCTCTCTGCTTTGGTGACGAATCTGTGGTGGTTCTTCCTTCCGACAAAACAAACTCACTGAGACACGGATTTTTGATACGAAACGAGTGTCGCTCGTTCATTGAGCGGTTGACTGACACCGGTCAATCGGTAACCCATCTTCTCAAAGAAATAACAATTGCACGTCTCTTCGCGAATCGTTCGCAGTTCCCATGCCGCAGCAGTCGGTGGACCTTCATAGAATACAAATTCTGCTTCCGTGCGTTGCTCAACCGATCGTGCGAAGACCTGGTCTCGTTTCCATCTGTTTCGGATACGGTCCTCCCGTTGTTGTACGGTTTCTGCTTGGTTTTGTGACGTCATCTCTTGTTCGCTCCTTTAATCGGTAACTAAGAGAATACAAAAAAGTCCGCCCCCTTTGACAGGGACGGACTTCACCGCGATATCACCCATATTCCGTCGAGAATGCTTGTTCTCGACAGCACTTAGTTGCACACTATCATGTGCATTCCATGTAACGGTGGACACCCGGTCACACTTACTGAATGGTTCAGCGTGACTTCTCAGAGAGGATCTTCATGATTGATCTGGCTACCGGTTCTCAGCAATCCCGGTTTTCTGTAAGGCAGAGAAACAATCATTACTCTTTCTCGTCAACGAAATGATATGCTCTTGTTGTGGAGAATCTTACCATATGCCTTAAACGTTAAACAACACTTTTTTTACATTTTCTTGAAAAGGAGTTTTTTTGAATGGTACATACTTTCCCAACGCTTAAAACGAACCGTCTCGCCTTACGCGAAGTGTTACCCACAGATGCTACGAGTGTCCTTGCTTATTTATCAGACGAACACGTCGTCAAACAGATGGGACTCGCTCCCTTTCAATCGGAAGCTGACGCCCTCGAAGAGATTGATTGGTACGCTTCGATTCGTCGTGAGAGTACGGGCATCCGTTTTGGGATCGCTTTATCAGAAGACGATGTCATCATCGGTAGTTGCGGTTTCTTGAATCAATCGGAACGCCATCAGCGGGCTGAAATCGGGTTTGAGCTGAACCCTGCCTATCAGGGACAAGGCATCGCGAAGGAAGCAGCGCTTGCGGTGATCGAATATGGTTTTAAGGAACTTTCGCTCAACCGAATCGAAGCACTCGTTTTACCCGATAATGCCACATCGCAACGATTGCTTGAACGACTTGGTTTTCAGCGTGAAGGGTTGCTTCGTCAATATGAAAAAACACGCGGTCAATTTGATGATTTGTATATGTACTCGTTATTGCAGAGTGATTGGTCTGTCTAAGGTCTCACATTAGATTTCTGGACTCTAAGTCTTTTATCCGTCGGTAGACTTCTTCTACTTCTGATTGTGCAAACCAGACATCGGGATGCTTTTCAAACATCAACAAACTGATATACAAATCGATGTTATCAGGATCTAGTTCGGCTGCTTTTTTGGCATGGAATAAAGCGATTACGCAAGCTCCCTCGAGATGACAAAGTGGATGTAGCATCAATGAAGATGTCAGATCATGTATCTCACTTGATTCATGGTGTTGTAGTAAATAATTCATAAAAGCATATATAGTGAGATTAAACGTCTCAAACCCTACACTAAGGATCATGTCGAATCGCTTTTTTTCCGTTAACTCCAAAAATAGTTTCGCTGCTTTCTCAAAGTCCATCACAGCAATATATTTTCGCAACCGGTACTCTAACTCTTCCACGTCGGTTGTCCTCCTCGATTGAAAATCCGCTATTGTTCATCAACATTTTCCACTAACAAAGACATGTTCTTAATACTTAGAATGTGTCTTTTTATAATGTATTACAATATTTCTCCTACAGATGCTCAACTATCATTCCTTTTCATCGATAAGATCGTGCTTTCATGAACTCAATGATCGGTAAGATAACTAAAGCAATCGCGAATAAGACGATCAATAACAGATTCGCTGATTTATGTAAAAAGTAATCGAGACAGATACATCCAAAAATCAGGACAATCAGGATTTTATAGCTAATAAGTCCACTCTCCGCCGTAATCTTTTTGCCGAGCTCATCATCAGGTACCGGACGCTCGTCCTCTCCTGACCGTGCCCACGTAAAATACGAGAAGAACATGATCATCAGAATAGCCAATTGCACGAGCGAGAAGAACGTTACATTGTTTTCGAAGATCATACTAATGATAGTAAGACTCGCAAGTATCACGAGCGTCACTAAAAATAGAACTGTTTTTTTCTTAGACATCTCATTCCTCCTGTTCTGAAATGAACAGATGATCGACTTGTGTTCGTAAGACTTTGGCGATATTAAATGCTAATTGTAATGTCGGATCATACTTGTTGTTTTCAATCGCATTGATCGTCTGGCGACTGACCTGACAGCGGTCAGCCAGTTCTTGTTGCGATAATTTTGCTGCTAGACGTCGCTCCTTGATGTGGTTTCTCACGTTCATTCCTCCACGACGTGTCAAATTCTTTTTACATCTCCACTGTAATGAACTTCTCTCATCATGTCAAAAACTATTGACATTTCAGATTCAAATTTAATATGAAAAAGCACTCTCTGTTCATCAGAAAGTGCTTTGATCTTTATCTCAAGTTGCTTGAATTTCTTTTTATCGTTCAGGATTGATCGTCTGACATGGAAAGTAACTAAAATGTTCTTACATATGAACTCGAAAAGTATTTGTTTCTTCTACTACGACTACCGGTAGACTAGGAGCAAGCGGAACGAATTTTTGTAGCTCATGCGAGAGCGAGTCTTGATACGCAGCTGCGGAACTCCAAATCTCGTATGTGAGAATCGTCTCCGATTGTTTATCTGACACATTAATCGTATATAAAATACATTCGGATTGTTCCAAGACAAGTTGTTGTAGCTCATTCAATACTTGAAATAAAGCTTCCTGATCATTTTCTGTGCATTTATAATGTGTCAGAACACCAAACTGATCCATGCCACTTCCTCCTCACTCCATCAAGCTAATTCAATCCCACCAGTGACTCCATAAATTTGTGCTGTGATGTAACTTGCTTCGTCTGAGGCAAGTAGCACATAAGTACTTGCGAGTTCAGCAGGCTGACCACAACGCCCGAGTGGCGTGTCTTTTCCGAAATCCTGCATCTGATCCGGCAGTAATCCTCCTGTGAACTGAAGTGGCGTCCAAATGGGACCAGGTGCAATACCATTGACACGTATGCCGCTCGGTGCTAATTGTTTCGCAAGACCTCGCGTAAAGCCATTTAAAGCAAATTTTGTCGATGCGTAGTCTAGCAATATTTCACTTGGATGATAAGCTTGAACCGATGTAGTCGTTATGATTGTCGATCCAGGCTTCAAAAATGGAACTGCTGCCTTCACCATCCAAAATGCAGAGAATACATTGACTTCGAATGTTCTTTTAAGTTGTTTTGTCTCAAGATTTGAAATATGCTCTACAGGGTTCTGTGTCCCTGCAATTAATGTCAGCGAATCTAATCCGCCTAGGCATTGATGTGCTTCTTGGACGAGTTGAACGCAGTACGCTTCATCGGATAGGTCACCTGGAATTAAATACGCTGTACGCCCTGCTTGTTCTACCAGTGCTTTTACTTCTTCGGCATCTGCTTGCTCTTCAGGTAAGTATGAAAGGACCAGGTCTGCCCCTTCCCGCGCATAAGCAATGGCAACGGCTCGACCGATACCTGAATCTCCGCCTGTAATTAAGATTTTTTTGTTGAGTAATTTATTGTTTCCTTTATAGGATTGTTCTCCGTGATCCAGTTGTCTCGTATGTTCAATCGAAAAGTTCGCCTCAGCCATAAAACATATCTCCTTTATACTTGTTTAAATTATTTTTCCCTGCCACACATAATTCAAACCGATTTTTAGTAGAGTAAAAAAAAGCACTTCCTATACATTCAGGAAGTGCTTTTTATCCTTTTGGCGGGAAAGGATCATGCCCATACGAATCCTTTTCACGAACTTGTCCTTCTTTATTGTGAATCAATAATTCTGTTTTTTGTTTTTTCGCAATCCGTCGCCCTTCTGCGATAGCTTCTTTCTGTGTCTCGAATCGTTTTGTTGCTCGGGTCGCTCCGGCTGCTTTCACTTGATAACCGCCTTTGGGATGCGGGGAGATATGTTGATTTCGTCGCATAGTATAGCTCCTTTCTGCGGTATGTTTCATCTCTAAATACTTGCTTGAGATCCACATGTACTCTACCTTTAAAATTTTAATAACATTTTATTTTATGAAGTATACTAAAAGAAAGTGTCCGACTTGAAAGGAAGCGTGAATCATGAACCGGCTCATTTGGCATGTTCGTTATTTAAAATTCATTATGATTTGTATCCTGATCGGTTTGTTATGCATAGCTGGTATTGGAATTCCTCTTGTATGGCATGGACTTTCAGAACAATTGCTCTTCGAACGCCCTGGCTACTTCGTATTGATCATGGCTTATATCGTGTTGATTCCAGTCCTGTTCATTTTGATTCAAATGTTGCGGCTATTGCAATACTTTGTGACGGACCCGCTTCCATTGCCTTTAATCACATCTTCCATCCAATCATTGAAGCTGAATTGTTACGTGATTTCAGTAATGACCTTATGCGTCTTCCCTGTCTTTTTTTACATCGGTCAAATCGATGATGCACCTGGCTTGATCCTCGTTGGTATTAGTTTAATCCTTATCCCTTTGACAGTTGGTTCCTTACTTGCTTGCATCCAACAACTTCTATTACGAAACCTGCAGTCCGTCAAGTAATTTACGCCCTATCACATTGATGTGTGTCCTGATGTCCCTGTTTCAACAGGATTTTCGATTGACAATGTAAACACGTCATTAATCGAAAGGTTGCCTTTTTTGTGCTGACCGCATGTCTTCGTAATTCATTTTCATATACATGTCTTGCTTTGATTCGATGATCGACTTCACTTTCCATCTCGATCCCTCTTCCCTCAATTTGTATTTTTTTCTATTTAATATGTGCCCTGAATCATTCTTGATAAATCCTTTTTTTAGAAGAAATAGTTTGTCTTCCAGCGGTGGCATAAAAAAAATCGTTAAAAGGTCCTGTTTAATATGTATTTTACCGACCGATAAATGAATTATAGATAGAAAATATGAGTTGAGAGGACTAGTTACACGTGAAGAACACAACCAAGAACCATTCCATCCGAACACGCCTTTTAGTAATGATTAGTTTAATTTTGATTGCCTTTTTTGTTTTTAGTAGTCTGGCCTTATACTTCAATACGAAGCAAACTGCGGTTTCAACGCTTAAAGCGACCGCCGAAAAGGACGCGCTTCGCATCAGCAAGACATTCGACACGGCGGCTTACAGCGAATTTCTACAATCGCCTATCGCGTCTGAGCAATATGAAACGTTACGAAACGAACTCGATACATTACGTAAGCAAAACGGACTCCTGTATGCATACACAGTACGCATCGACCAAAATAAGGTCCGTTTGCTGATTGACGGTCTCCCAAAGAAAGATGCGGCTAAAATTGATGCGCCAGCAAGCGGTGCAAAAGTCGCGGATATGCAGGATGTATTAAAAGGCGACACACATGCGACGGACATCATTAATGATCCTGTGAATGGACAGTATATGAGCATCTACGTTCCGTTAAAAGATGCGTCCGGTCAAGTCATCGGTATTCTTGGAACCGACATCGCTGCGAAGGAAGTCAATGCGCTTACGACGGATCTATTACAACAAAACGCTCCGATTTTCATCGGGTTAATGCTCCTGCTGTTAACGATCACCCTCGTCTTGCTCTACATCGTGCTCGGTCGAAAATTACGTCCGCTCGAGACGTTACAGAAAGTCGCCGCCTTGATTGCCGACGGACGACTGAATCAGGCGAAACAGACGTTGAGCGATTTGACAATCGCTTCAAAGGACGAAATCTATGCGCTTGCGACCTCGATTCGTGATATGAATGAGATGCTGCGGACGATGATCGTTGATATTAAACAGACAGCCACTCTCGTCTCGACGACGAGTCAATCGATTGATCAAAGTACATCAGAAGTACTCGACGGATCTGAGCAAATCGCTCATACGATGTCGGAAATCGCAACGGGAACTGAAAGTCAGACGCAAGTCACGCTTTCATTGAATGACGAGATGAATCAGTTCGCAGCATTAATCGAGACGACGAATCAGTCTGGTGTCGAAATTCAAGGAACGACGGATCAGATGGCAATACTGACACGAGTCGGACGGGATCAAATGTCTGCGTCCGTTGAACAGATGCGCCACATTCACCAGCACGTCACCCAGTCTGCTGAACAGATTGATCTTCTGAAACAGCAATCATCAGATATTCAAACACTCGTTGGCATCATCCGAGGTATTTCCGAGCAGACGAATCTACTCGCCCTCAATGCCGCGATCGAAGCAGCACGGGCTGGTGAACAAGGCAAAGGCTTCGCCGTCGTTGCGACCGAAGTCAAGAATCTTTCAAGCCACGTCGCAAGTAGTGTCAGTGAAATCGCAACAATCGTCACGTCGATTGAAGACAGTGCGCAGCAGATGCAACACAGTTTCAAGACAACGGTTGAAGCAACAGCAGCCGGTAAGCAGATCGTCCTTGATACGGATACAACGTTCGAACGATTGACGGATCAAGTCACGCACGTCTCGTCAGCAACACAGCAGATGACGCAACAGATGGAAGACGTCTTGCAGGCAGAGCGATTTATTCGCAATGCCTTGACGGAAATTGCCGCTGTTGCGGAAGAGCATACGGCAAGTAACGAGGAAGTCGCCGCTGCGTCTGAACAGATGATTGCGACGATCACGACGTTACGTACGCTCGTCGGTGATTTAAACGCACGAACGGAACACTTAGAACAAGAAGCCCGTCGCTTCGAGATTTGATGTCACATTTGTCATGTTTTGGTTCTCACTTTATACTGATATGAATATACATACGAAGGAGTCGAACCAAATGTCCCAATATGATGTCATCATCGTCGGTGCCGGATCCATGGGAATGGCAGCCGGCTACTATCTTTCACAAACCAATCAAAACATTCTACTGTTAGATGCCCACAATCCGCCACATGATCAAGCAAGTCATCACGGGGAGACACGGATCATCCGCCATGCCTATGGTGAAGGTGAAGCCTATGTACCGCTCGCGTTAGCTGCGCAAAGCTTATGGTACGAGTTAGAACAGATCAGCGGTCGGAACTTGTTCCTAAACACTGGCGTCTTGAACGCTGGTCAACGCTCGTCCCGCTCGATGCAGACGATCATCAAGAGTGCTGAGCAGTATGATTTGCCGCTCGAGGTCCTGACGGCTGAGGAAGTTAGAACCCGCTGGTCCGGCTTAACGATGCCCGACGATTATATCGGTTGTTTTGAACCGACGTCTGGTGTATTGAAGTGCGAGGATTGTATTGAAGCGTATCGCGATCTTGCTGTCGCGAACGGTGTCGACATCCGGACGAATGCAACAGTGACGACGCTTACTGCTCATGCCACTGGTGTTAACGTGACGGTTGGATCAGACATCTATTCAGCTGACGCGTTGATCGTCGCAGCCGGGGCTTGGTCTGGTCCGTTGCTCGAACAGACCGGCCTCTCCTTACCGCTTCGCCCGGTCCGAAAGACGTTTGCCTGGTTTGAAGCAGCGGAAGAAGTATTTAACGATGCGGCGTTCCCTGCTTTTGCCTTTGATACACCCGCCGGTTATTATTACGGTTTTCCAAGCATCGCTCAAGCCGGTCTGAAAATCGGACGCCACGATGGCGGCATCCCGGTTGATCCGAATCATCCACGCCGTCCATTTGGTCAAGAAGCCGGTGATCTGGCAGATTTACGACAGTTCACGAACACATTCATACCCTCGATCGATACCTTATCTCATGGCAAAACATGTCTTTATACGATGACGCCAGATGAGGACTTCATCATCGATCTGCACCCGGACTATCCGCACATCGCGATTGCCGCCGGCTTTTCCGGTCACGGATTCAAGTTCAGCAGCTTGGTCGGAAAAGTCCTTAGTGAATTGATCATGGAACGATCGACGAATGAACCGATCGCACCGTTCGCCATTGAACGATTTGCGAAACAAGGCATATGAAATGACAAAGACCGGCAACGAAAATTCGTTGTCGGTCTTCTCTATCAACGGTATGATTTCACACCGATTCCTTCGATTCTTGCTGATTTTTTGCAGCTAGTTTTTCATGCTGCTTTTTTTCATCTTCACTCCACCAGCCGTGGATAAATAATACGAGTCCAACGAGCAATGCACTTATCGGGAAAAACGATAAACCGTATTCTCCAAGGTTTTCTCCTAGAAATTCGGGTGATAATTCAATATACGCTTGGAATAATTGAACGATGAAGAATAAGAAAAAACTAGTAACGAGTGCATATGTACCATAGCGATAACTTATATTTTTCATATGATGACTCCTTTCTTTACAATATTCTAGTATAAATCATTCAAGAGAGGCATCACATTTCCTCTTTTTTCATTATCATTTTTAAGAATGTTTCCAAAAACATGCTAAGATAGTTTTAGGAAACGATTAAATGAAGGAGGGGAACACGACGTGAACTTTAATCTCTTCAAAAACCATGTCCGTTTTAAGATTGCGCTCGAATTGATTGATCTCGAAGATGGTTTATCAATCATGCAATTGAATCAACGCTTAACGGATGTACCGCAGTCGACCTTGTACCGGCAAGTCAATGCGATGATGGACGATCAGTTGTTGAAAGTCGTTGCCGTCCATCGTGTCGGAAAAGTCGAGGAGAAAATTTATGCCTTAAACACAAGCGGTTATCAAATTAGCGAAGCAGACTGGAACAGTGCGACGTACGACGAAAAAGTGAATTTCGTCTCGTTCTACTTCATGTATGTTTTACAGCAGTACCAAACATACTTCGAACAGACCGTTCAAACGGAAGGTCAGGACTATTCGACGTTCTCGATTGCTAAACTGCAACTGACGGATGAAACCTTTAATGATTTCCAAGAGGAAATGCAGACTTTGCTCGAAAAATATCATCACTTAGAGACGGAAGACCAAGCAAAAGAACGGACTGTCTCGCTCGTCATCTTACCGTAAACACTCTCTTTATTCAGGAGAGTGTTTTTTTATCAGTACATCTTTTATTGACTTTTCTATTTTCATTATTGATAATGGAAATAGAAAAGGAGGGTGTTTCATGAATACAGATTTCTCTGCCTTATCACAAATCGACTGGGAACGCTTTTTGCCCCTATTATTGATTTACATCTCCATCAACCTGATTCTACTCAGCTGCGCCTGTATCGATTGGTTTAGACGCAAGGACCGGATTGCGACACCGGCGGTATGGTTAATGGTCATTCTTCTCGTCCAACCGATTGGCTCGATTCTTTACTTCGTCATCGGAAGGAGGACGACGGCATGATTCAGATTTCCAATCTCCAGCTTTCACTTCAACGACGTCTCATTCTAGACGATATTTCCTTTACGATTCACGAACATGAATGTCTCGGACTGATTGGTCCAAATGGTGCCGGAAAGACGACACTTCTGAAATGTCTAAGCGGCATGATCGAGAGTGATCGTGGTTCCATCACGATGTCTTCCCGCCCCATCCGGCAACAGCAGCAATCAATCGGCTATTTATCACAACAGACCGACTTTAAAGCTTGGATGACGTGCGAACAGTCCCTGCGTTTCTTCGGTCGCTTGTCGGGGCTTGATCGCGCAACGTTAAATAAGCGGATTCCAATTGTCTTACAAGAAGTGGGACTACACGCTCAACAAGCAGAAGTCATCGAATGCTTGTCCGGCGGGATGCGCCAACGTCTCGGGATCGCCCAAGCGATCTTACATGAACCGACATTTCTGATTCTCGATGAACCAGCTTCCGCCCTTGATCCAAGTGGTCGGCATGATATCAATCAGTTGATCCTCCGTTTAAAGAAACGGATGACGATCATCGTCTCGACACACCTCTTAGAAGATGCGAAAACATGTTGCGACCGCTTCCTCGTCATCAAACATGGAAAATTGCTTGGTCCGCTCGACAATCAACGCAACGTGGATCAATACCGGATTCAAGTCGAGACGCTTACACCTGTCCTACCGTTTTCTGCGACGCTATTTCCACGAGTCGAGATTAATCGAATCAACCCATGCTGCTATCAGTTCTCCGCACAGCAGCCACTTGATCTTTCAGAGTTAGCGACCACCTTGATTCAACAGGGATGGTCGATTGCTTCGATCGCCTATCAACCGATTGGACTCGAGGAACGGTTCCTCGACATGGTGGCGGACGTATGAGGACGTTTTATACACTGACGCTGACCGAGTGGTTGGAAGCGTGGAAAGAATGGAAAATCGTCTGGTTACCGCTGTTTTTCATTGCTCTCGGCGTGACGCAACCATTACTGTTGATGTATATGGATGTCTTACTCGCACACGTCGGAAACGCGGATGGCATCATTGTTGACCCAAATCGTCCTGCTCCGCAATCACTTGACGTCTTCAGCGCAACGATTCATGGACAGTTCAATCAGCTTGGCTTGATCGTTCTGATCATGAGCTTCATGGGACTGCTAGCGTCAGATCGCCAAACCGGCATGCAGGATTTCATTTTAACGCGTCCCGTTTCTCGGAATGTCTATCTGCTATCGAAATGGTTCAGTCACGGAATGATCAGTTTATTCGGAATTCTAATCGGGGCACTCACGTCCTATTGTCTGACCGTCTATTGGTTCGGATTCCTTTCGCCGATGCTTGCGCTACGCATCATCCTCGATTTTAGTCTTTGGACGTTATTCGTCGTTAGTCTGACATTACTGATCAGCACCTTCTTGCAACGCGCTGTACCAATTGGCATCCTATCGCTCGTCGTTTCCTTACTACTTGTTGCACTGCCTTCACTAATGCCAGACATTCTATTCTTTATGCCTAGTGCGCTTCTGTCGGTTCCATCGAGTACGTCGCTTTTTTCTTCGTCCCATCTGTTCGGTGTCATTTCTTGTCTCGTTTGGATTGTCCTCACACTCGGCTGGTCGACACTTCGGTTCCGAAAAACGGCTTACTGATCCGACTCTACAACAAAAAAGGATAACGGAGGCGTTCAGCAGTCCGTTATCCTTTGTTTGGTTGTGTCTTTCGAATCGTTCGTTGTCTTGGGTGCATGGCAAGCTTCGCTTGACGCATCCGTTCAACGGCAGGATCCGTCGCAGCATCGAACGCCACTAGACTCGGGTAATGACCGACAAGGCGTCCCTGCTCCAAAATTGCAAAGCTGTCACAGAGTTGCTCGGCAGCTTTAATGTCATGGGTGATGAAGACATATGTTAAGCCGTGTTTTCGCTTTAAATCAGCTAGCAAAGCGAGAATCAATCGTTTGTTGACCATGTCGAGACTACTGACCGCTTCGTCTAACACGATCAGGCGTGGTTCGGCAGCAATCGCTCGCGCAATCGCGATCCGCTGCAGTTGCCCGCCACTGAACTGCGCCGGATATTTCGTCAAATCCGTTGCCTTGAGTCCGACTTGTTCAATAAGCGTGACGAGACGTTGTTGCCGCGCATCTCCCTTTAAACGAATGAAGTTATCAAGCGGTTCCGCAATGATATCAGCCGCTGTCAGTTTCGGATTGACGGCAGCAAACGAGTCCTGAAAGACGACTTGGACGTCACCTTGAAACGGACGTTTTGTCGCGTGGCGATCGACACCGTTAAACCAGATCGTTCCGCTCGAGGGACGTTCGAGTCCGAGCAATAGTCGTCCGAGCGTACTTTTCCCGGCACCGCTCGATCCGAGCAACCCGAGACAGCGTCCGGCTTCAAGCGTCAATGAGACTTCGTGTAAGACAATCTGTGCTGGTTGAAACCGGCGCTTGTAGACATGCGAGACTTGATCAATTTGCAGTAGACTCATCCGAACGCCTCCCTTCCGATATGCTGTGCGAGAAGTGACTGCGTATACGGATGCTGCGGTCGATCAAACAATTCAAAGACATCCGCCTGTTCGACGATCCGTCCTTGTTGCATGACGAGGACTTCGTCTGCAAGTTCAGCGATCACACCAAGATCGTGCGAGATGAGTAACATCGCCGTTCCGTAGGTCGCCCGCATCCGTTCAAGTAACTCAAGAACCGTCTTTTGATTGAAGACGTCGAGCGCGGTCGTTGGTTCGTCGGCAATCAGGACGCTCGGGCGAAGGGCGACGGCTAAAGCGATCATGATCCGTTGCAACATCCCGCCACTCAGCTCGAACGGATAAGCTTTGAGCAACCGGGCGGCATCTGTTAGATTAACTTCTTCAAGTGCCGTCATCGCTTGCTGTTTCGCTTCACGCTTTGAACAACGTGAATGGGTTTGAATCGTCTCGATCATCTGGTGCCCGATCGAGTAGACCGGTGTGAAGGCACTCATCGGATTTTGCATGATGAATGCGATCTCACCACCCCGAATCGACCGAACAGCGCGTTCCGATAAGGGAAGGATTGATTTTCCGTTCAGTCGGATATCACCGGTCACGTCTGTTGTTTGCGGATTAAGCAGACGCATCAACGCAAGACTCGTCACTGTCTTCCCACAACCACTTTCTCCGACAAGACCGAGGATTTGACCTGGTTGAATCGAGAACGTCACCCCTTCGATCAATGTTACTTGTTGTTTCGTACGGACGGTCAGACCGTCGACAGCTAAGATCGGTTTGATACGGGCACCTCCTCTCATTTCATCGTTTTTGATACACCGAATCGTTCTGCTAACTGTTCTCCTACTAGATTAAAGCTGATGATGACGAGCATGATCGCAAGTCCCGGATAAATCATCAATTCCGGATTCGTCCGGATGTACGATTTTCCTTCATGAATCATCGCGCCCCACTCGGCTGTCGGTGACTGGACACCAAGCCCAAGGAACGACATCGCCGAGATATCCATGATCGCCCAGCCCATCTCAAGTGTCCCAATGACGAGTAGCGGAGGTAAGATGTTCGGCAGGATGTGCGTCCGGATGATCTTCCATGAAGATGAACCGTTGACGCGAGCAGCCGCGATGAACGCTTCCGTCTTCAACGTCATGACCATTCCGCGGAACATCCGCGCGTAATAAACCCACTGGACGAGCATCAAGGCGATGATGACCTGCTTGAGACCCGGACCAAAGATACCGACTAGACCGAGGACGAGTATCAGACTCGGAAACGCCATTACACCGTCGCACAGACGCATTAAGAGTTGATCGACCCAACCGCCACGATAGCCGGCAAGTGTTCCGACGAACAATCCGATTGCAAGTGAGGCGATGAAAATCAACACGGCACACCCGAGTGAGATCCGCGCACCATAGATCAAGCGCGACAAGAGACAACGTCCGAGCTGGTCGGTTCCGAGCGGATAGGCTGACGAAGGTCCATGAAGCTTTTGCGTCAAGTCGACTAGATTCGGATCATGCGGCGCAATCCACGGTGCAAACAACGCAACGCCTGCCATGCCAATCAAGACGAGGGCACAGAGATAAAGAAGCGGTGTATATCGCGACCGAATCATCGTTGCTGGAAGTGGCGTATTCATACTGCTCCTCCTTTTTTCGCTAGTCGTGGATCGAGCACGGCTTGAATGATATCAACGAGCAAACTGCTGCCGATGAAGACGAGTGCCGCGAGAAAGACGTAGCCTTGGATGACCGGCATGTCTCGATCAAAGATCGCTTCGATGAAGTAGCGACCGAAGCCAGGCCACGAGAAAACGGTCTCGACGATGATCGTTCCCGTCAGCAACTTCCCGAGGTTCATCCCAAGACCCGTGATCATTGGCGGAATCGCCATCCGAAGGACGTGTTTACCAAGAATCCGTCCTTCCTTTAATCCACGTGTCCGGGCAAACAAGACATACGGTTCATTCAATGCTTCAATCACACTTCCGCGCAGCAAGCGTGTATACAGGGCAATCAATGGAAACGCGAGTGTCAATGCCGGTAAGATCAAGTGCATTACGCTTCCTGTTCCCCCGACCGGAAACCAATCAAGCTTTACGGCAAAGAAAAAGATGAACAGATATCCGAGCCAAAACGACGGAATCGAAGCCCCGATGAAGGCGATTCCCCGACTCAGATGGTCAAAGAAGCCATTTTTCTTAATGCCGGCAAGGAACCCGAGTGGAATACTGATGACAAGCGCCAGCAACAGACTCGTCAAAGCCAGTTCGACTGTCGGTGGTAAGCGGAGCAAGACATCTTCAAGGACCGGTTTACCCGATAGATACGATGTTCCGAAATCAAGCTGCGCCAAGCGGATGACGGCATCGATATATTGTTTATAAAACGGTTGATCGAGCCCGAATTCTGCTCGTTTTGCCGCGAGCAGTTCATCCGTCGGTTGGATATGGGCAGCAGATAGATAGGCCTGTGCCGGATCAACCGGTGACAAATGAATTAACCCGGTCAGAATCAAGACAGCAAGTAACAAGATCGGGATGACGGATAATATACGTTTGACGAGGAAGACCCCCATGTCATCCCTCCTTTACTTGATTCCGATACGCGCGAATGGACTCTCGTCTCGGTTCGCAGGGAACTGGAAGTTCGTCACATCCGATTGATAGATCGCCATCTTCTTCAAGTACGAGATTGGAATTAACGCACCTTGATCTTGGAGCGATGGCAGAATGTCGGCGTACATCTTCTGACGCTTTGTTTCGTCCGTCGTCTTCAAGACATCTTTGATCTCTTGCAAGAGTTGTTCTTTATTCGGATAAGCCGAAATCGCTTCCTTGAAGCCGAAGCCATCCGTATCAATCAGGTTCACGAACGTATGCGGATCATACGGTGCACCGAAGTTACTGTAGAAGTTGATATCAAACCGGTTATCCTTGAAGCGCTGGACTTGATCCGGTAGTTCGACGGCTTCTGTCTTCAGCTCGACACCAATTTTCGACCATTCCGACTGAAGTGTCTCGGCCATCGCCTTTTGGACCTGTTCGGCTGCGTCATACATCATCCCGATTTGCAACGGTTGACCGTCCTTGACGCGGACCTTCTCGCCTTTTGGCAGTTTCCAGCCTGCTTCATCAAGAAGACGATTCGCTTCCTTGACGTCATAATCCCGTTGCTTCACTTTCAAGTTCGATGTGTACGGCATGTTCGGTGGCAACAAGTAATCAGCTGGAGCTTCTAATCCCGACGTGATCCCTTCAACGAGGGCGGCTTTATCGAACCCGTGCTGTAACGCCTGGCGGACGCGTTCGTCAGACAGACGTTTATTTTTCGTGTTCAAGACGAGGAGACGCGTCGCGACTGGTTCAGACATCTGCGTTTTGTACGACTTATCCGTCTTCAACTGGTTGAAGGCATCGATGCTGATCGCCCCTTCCCCGTAAATCAGATCAACCTGTCCTTTTTCGAGTGCTAAGACACGTGTCTCCGCATCCGGGATGATGTCGACCTTGATGTGATCGACGTTCGGCTTCGGTCCCCAGTAGTTCTTGTTAACCTTAAACGTCGCATACTGATCCGGTTTGTACTCGTCGAGCATCCATGGACCTGTCCCGACTTCCTTTTTGACACCTTTCGATGTATCGCCGTTCTCCGGGAATCCAGCCTCTCCGAGGAAACGTACCGGACGGACGACCGCGAGTTCCTGAATCGTCGGGTAATAGGCTTCGGATAATGTCAGACGGAATGTCTTCGCATCAACCGCTTCCGTCTTCTCGATTTTCGTGATGAACCCAAGCCAGCTATGTAAGGCTTTTTGTTTAAGGATCGCATCAAAATTCTTTTTGACGATGGCTGCGTCGAACGTCGAACCGTCTGAGAACTTGACGCCGTCACGGAGCGTGAACGTATACGTTTTTCCGTCTTCAGAAATCTTCCAAGATGAGGCTAAGTATGGCTCAAGCTTTCCACCTTCGCCGTAGTGGACGAGTGGCTCATAGATCATCGACTGTGCAAACAGTTGTGATGGGTTATAGACGTGTGGGTTCATCGTTCCAACGTCGCGTGGCCACGCGAGCGTCAATGTATCTTTATCTTTTCGCTCTCCTGTCGACTCGCCCGGGTTCGAGCAGCCGATCAATAATGATGTCAAAGACAGGATCGAGACGGTAGAAATCAGTAATTTTTTACGGTTAACGTTCATTGTAAGCAGATCCCCCAACTTGTATTGATAATCATTTTCAATTGTAAGAGGGAAAGATAAGGATTGTCAATGAATAATCTAGATGTTGACTGGACTTTAAGCGCTTTTTGACAGGGTTTCCACAATTAACAGAGAACGTTCTGAGCACGTCTCTTTTTTGTAAATAATTGTAATCAAATACGTTAAACGGTATCCTAATCTGTAGGATATGTCTCTTGTGCAACAAGACGATTCGTATTGAAAGAATGATGTTATGTCACGACTGGTTTCCTCCGTCTCGCTTGTGTTTCTCGCTCTCCTCTTGGTGCTTCCTTTGCTAATGATCGATGGGCTGATTTTATCCGTCGGAGATGTTTCCTACGACTCGTTCGTTGGTTGCCTTGTGTTTCTCTTATGTTTCTATCTCGCGAGTCTACTTGTTAGCGTCATCTTCGACGGAACGATGCGTGCGTTCGGTGGCCTTTTTAAGCGCCCTATCTCGAACGTACTCTTTGCCGTAGTGAATTTTTGGGTAAGTTTAAGTGTCTTGCTTTGGATGGATCTCTACATTGAGTCCATCACGATTTCTCTCGCGACGAAAATCGTACTTGCGTCCGTACATACGGTATTGTTTTACCTGATTCATCAATCAGGAGATTTGACTGCTAAATCTTCCGAAGTCACCGAATCACATGATCCAGTCGTAAAGGAAGCCCTCCGCTTGTTAGAGAATGAGGATCCTGTGAAGTGTGTCGAGACGTTGTGTCTCAGGTTTCCTGACCGTCCGAAAAAAGACATCATTCGGATCGTCCATCGCTTACATAGCAATTAAAAAGACCTGACTGCTTCTGAATGATTTCAGAAGCGTCAGGTCTTTTTCGATGAGTAGAAATGAATCGCTCATTTTTTTTATAACGAGCTAAGTAATCAATACGCTTATTTAACTAAATAGAGAAACAATCCAACTAATCAAAATTCCGACGAATGCAAAGTCAGAATCTCCGAATGTCGTTCCTTCGAAACCGAGATTTCCGAGTAACGGTAGAAGGAAGGCTGGTAAAAAGCTGATGAGAATACCGTTTGCAAACGATCCAAGTATTGCACCCCGTCTTCCCCCAGTCGCATTACCGAATACGCCGGCAGCAGCACCTGTAAAGAAATGAGGCACTAATCCAGGAACGATGATTGATAATCCGAGTAAAGGTAAGAAGAACATTGAAATCAATCCAGCGACAAAACTAGATAGAAAACCGATGATGACCGCGTTTGGCGCGAATGGGAAGACTGTTGGACAATCTAGCGCCGGTTTTGCATTCGGTACGAGTTTATCCGCGATTCCTTTAAATGCTGGTACGATTTCTGAAATTAACATCCGAACACCGGCAAGTACGATGTAGACTCCTGCCGCGAACGTAATAGCTTGAATGATAGAGAAAACGATATAGTTCGATCCACTCGATAATTCTTTTTCAATGAATCCTGGTCCGGCAAATAATGCAACGACAACAAAGAGTAACGTCATCGTCAAAGAGACGGCAACAGATGTATCTCTTAAGAATCCTAATTGTTTAGGTACCTTGATTTGCTCCGTTGAGTGTTCTTTATTTCCCGCATATTTTCCGATCGTTCCAGAAATAAAGTATCCGAGAGAACCAAAGTGCCCAACTGCAAAGTCATCAGAACCAGTGATTTGTCGAACGAATGGTTGTAAGAGTGCTGGAAAAAGAACCATACATAATCCAAGTAGAATCGAACCCACAACAACTAATAGAACACCGCTCAATCCGGAAACTGAAAGAATTGCTGCAAGTAAACTCGCCATAAATAACGTATGATGTCCAGTCAAGAAGATGTACTTAAATGGTGTAAACCGTGCCAAAACAATGTTCATGACCATTCCGAACACCATGATCATTGCAGTCTCTACACCAAATGCATCTTGAGCAACTGCTACGATTGCTTCGTTATTTGGAATGATTCCCCGAATGCTGAATGCATGATCGAACATTTTACTAAAGATTTCGAGTGCTGCGATGATGACACCGGCTCCTGCGCCGATAATGATAAAGCCCATGATCGTCTTGAGTGTTCCCGAAACCACTGTCGCAATATCCTTTTTTTGCAACAGTAATCCAACAAGAGCAAATATACCGAGCAGGATTGCTGGCGTTCCTAAAATATCTCGCATAAGTAAATCAAGCAAGGTCAGTCCCCCCTTCTTTTAAGTGTTTTTACTTAAAGTCTCGTACTAAGTTGTGTTTTGATGTCTTCGATATTCATGACATTTTCAAGTGCAACGATATCGCGTGTACCGTTGTCGAGCGAAACAATGATATCTTTTGCGCCTAGATAAATATCAGCAGGTTCAGTTTGAGCCGTCGATAGATCCGTATGAGAAACATCTGCCTCTTTTCCCATTTGTTCAAGTGCCTTTTTAACGTTGAGTTCCATGATGAAGCTTGATCCAAGTCCGTTTCCACATACTACTAAAATTTTCTTCATGATTTAGTCCTCCTCAGAATATGGTTCGATGATTGTTTCAATTTCTGCTACAGAGTTTGCTTCTAGCAAACGTGTGACATCCACTTGATTTCCTAAAAGATTCGTCAGCTGACTTAGCGCTTTAAGATGTGTTGTTTGATCAATGGCGGCAAGAACAAAGAACAGACGGACTTCTTTATCTTGTGGAAATAAAACAGGTTCTTCTAATTTCAAAATACTCATTCCTAGTTGAAGTACTCCGTCTTCTGGTCGTGCGTGCGGAATCGCCACATTTGGCATCAAAACAATATATGGACCATGAGACTCAACGTTTTGAATCATCGTCTCGATGTACGACGGTTGAATTTTCTTCTCGAGCAGTAAAGGGCTTGCTGCCACTCGAATGGCATCCATCCACGAATCCACACGTTGGTGTAGCTGTATTTGGTTTGTTGTGATTAAATCATTTAGCACCGGTTGTCCTCCTTGTAGCAGTTTTTGTTGTTTTGGAAATAACAACTGATTTAAAGCCTGTCGCAACGCCGATTCACTATCGATTGTTGCATGTTGTTTGATGACAGCAATTAAATCTTCCAATTGAATTCCATCTGCTTGGTTTCGTTTTAGAAAACGTTGCTCTACCGAACGTCTTAATGTAATTTGCTCAAAACGTGTTGGTAATGTAGGTACAAGCATGACATCTGCCTGTAAATGAATGCTCTCTTCTAACGGAACTGTCGTAAAAATGACATCGATGATTTCAACGAATTGACCGACTTCTCGTTGTGACACCGGTGGTAAAAATACAATCTCCGGAAATTGATTTTTGAGAATGTAATCGAGCATATGCGATACGCTAATCCCACTTGGACAGACGACAATTGCTTTTAACTTTTTATCCAATTGCTCTCCTTGCTGATTTAGATGTGTAGCAAAGTGAAGCGTATAGTACATGACTTCGACATCTGGTATATCTTGATTCATCAATTTGCGGAATGGTTCTAGTGCTTTCGATACAAGAACATGTAAAACTTGATGTTCTTCCATGACATACCGCTTCAATTCCGATGAAGATTCCAAACCTGAATAAAGGCGTTGCATCGTAGCTTTCGAGTGAAGTACTAACTTTTCACAAAGAGCTTCTTTTTCGATAATGAAAGTGCAAGAAATCGTCTCAAAATGAGTAATTACCTCATGCATGACTGCAGAAAGGCGAATATGAAGATCTTTTTGAATTTCCTCTTCTATCTTCGGACCGCTTTGAATAAGGAGATCTAACGTATCAACGAATAGTGTTCGTTCTTCGAAATACGAAATGAGTGTCGAATCAATGTCTTTCATGAACAGCGGTTCTTCACTCGGAACGATTTCCTTTATTGCTAGCGATCGACCCATCATCAAAAAATAAGAAAGTTTTTCTCGATGCTCTTCTACAAATTGAAATTGTTGTTGTGCTTCATATGATTCGATTTGTTGTTTCGCTTTAATTAAACGCTCTGACCAATCATCAATGATCATAGCCATCAAATCATTTTTCGTAGAAAGTCGAATTAAGCGCTCAATTGCTCGATACATATACAAATAAATAGTTTGTAGATGTCCGTAGAAGTGATATCCATCTTTTCGAGAATAATTGAGTGTAATTCCAAATTGAACGGCATCTTTTTTCACAGCGTTTAAGCTTTCTTGCACTGTAAATTTCGATACATTTAACAACTGTTGATAATGAACGGAAGATACAAAATCGTCTTCCATCATCGTATAGAACGTGATCAACAACTCACGTTCTTCTTCTGAAAAGATTAATTCAGCCTTCTCTAGCTTTTCTCCAATCCCCTTATCAGCTGGAATCGTTAAAATCGATCCATTCACATCAATCAATGGGAAGTGATGATATCCTAGCCATTCCTGAATACGTTCGATTTCATACTCCAAAGTGCGTTTGGAATACGGTAAGATTGTTAATAAAAATGGAATTTGTACGATCTCTTCATGAAGAATCACATGAAGGATTCGTTTGCTTTTCTCGTTCAGTAACATTAGTGGAGGCCCTCCTACGCATTCAGTATAAAACGAAAACAGTTGCTTTTTGTAAGCGTTTACGATTGAAGTTTGTTCTGGCTCATGACAAAAAACTGTCTCTACTTTCTCAACACAAAAAAACACTCATTCGCTACATGAGTGTTTTACAAGCAATTTAATTTTTATTTGTACTTTACCATACTAAAACAAGCATCCTGTTCTATAACGAACAAATATTCATGGGCATGGTAGACTTTACTCTTTTACTAACTCGTAAAATTGATACGTATTCTTTCCTGACGACTTAGCGGCATATAGCGCGACATCTGCCTGCTGTAGCAAGGCTTTTAACTCTGGACGAAATTCGGTGTCATACATTACAATCCCGATACTTGTCGACACTCGGTAGTCTGTTTCCCACTCACTTAACGAAGTGACGATCCGCTTCGCGAGTCGCTCCCACCCTTCCCTTGAATCAGCATGACCGAAATGGAGGATGAACTCATCGCCTCCTAGGCGCACGGCCATCGCATCGTCTTGTTCGCGCACGAACTGTCGTAGACGTTGCGCGACCTCTTGCAAAACAATGTCCCCCGTCTCATGTCCAAAGACGTCGTTGACTTGCTTAAAGCCATCGAGATCAAGGAAGAACACCGCCCCTGTCTGTCCGGGATGATCCTCGAACTGCTTCGTTAAGTACCGCCGATTATACAGTCCTGTCAACGCATCCTTCCAAGCATGACGCTCAAGCTCTAAGTAGTACAAAAAGAGTCGGACGATCCGTTGCAGCAGCTGAACATTCTTCTGTTCATACAAGCTGACCCGATTATTGATCGCACATAACGTGCCGAACGTTTCCCCGCTCGTCAAGACGATTGGAATCCCTAAATAGGACCGGACGTGAGCCTCCTCCAAACCTTTTCGCCAATCGCCGAGTTGTTCCGCGTTCGGAATATCTTCGAGGACGACCGGCTGTTTCGTCTCGAAATCAACCAGTTTACATAATGATTGGTTCAATTCAATTTGCATGCCTTCTACCATCGGAATATCTGCTTTATCGTTTGCAATCTTTAACATCCGTTGTTGCCCTGCTTCGATTGCTGATAAGTACAACATCTGATCCGGTAAAATCTCTTTTGCGAAATCGAGTACATCGTCTGCGAGCTCATCAAAATTTTGATACATCTTCAATTCTTCAAATAGTTGATTCATACAGCACCTCATTTCAAAGTCGTCTTCTACGGTGTCTCTGATTTGAAAATTTGATACATATATTACCACTTTCTCTTTTTGAAGTCGTCTAAACCTCTGTTGCTTAAAAGCGTCCGATGGTCCTATTTCTACATCCAAATGAGAAGGATTATCATTTTTTTATTTTTGTATAGTTTATAGAAGTAAAAAACCGTTCCAGGTAATTCCTTGGAAAATGGCGTTGCGTCTTCCGAATTCGTTTGCTATGATTCTCAGTGAACATGACAATGATAATCATTATCACTTATTGAGAACAGATTAATCACGTAGTCATACATAATCCATCTGCTGCTCAATCCGTGATTTATGTGTTATCAAATCAAATATGAGGAGCTGAATCATCATGGGGAAATGGAAAACACCACTCGTCGTGAGTTCGCTTGCTGTTTTACTCGCAGCATGCGGGAACGCAGGAGAAGCAGACACGAAGAAGGACGCCGAGGCACCAAAGACGATCAAAATCAAAGACGCACACGGAACGGTCAACGTTCCGGTTGATCCGAAGAAAGTCGTCGCACTCGACAACCGGACATTCGAGACGCTTGCCGCATGGGACGTCGAACTCGCAGCAGCACCAGTCGGACTGCTCCCGGCTGAGTCACCTTATGCAAAAGATAAGGATATCGTCGATGTCGGCATGCACTTCGAACCGAACCTCGAAGCGATCGCTGGTGTCAATCCGGACGTCGTCATCGTCGGGCAGCGTTTCGCTGATCATTATGAAGACATCAAAAAACTCGTTCCAAACGCCGCTGTCATCGATCTTGACATCGCATTACCGGAAGACTCTGGTACGCCAGGTGAGTTACTCGTCAAAGGACTTGAAGATACGACTGAGACACTCGGACAGATCTTCGATAAAAAACAAGAAGCGGATCAGCTCGTGACGACACTCGAGCAATCGATCAAAGACGTCAAAAAATCGTATAACGGACAGGACAGCGTCATGTCGGTCATCGTCTCGGGTGGCGATATTGGATTCTCAGCGCCGATGAGTGGACGTGTCTTCGGACCGATGTATGATTTGTTCGACTGGAAACCAGCGCTCGAAGTTAAACAAAAATCAGGGAACGATCAAGGTGATGAAGTCTCGGTCGAAGCGATTGCTCAAAGTAACCCGGACTGGCTACTCGTCCTTGACCGTGACGCGCCACTCGGAAACGCAGAAGGTGCCGTACCGGCGCAAGATGTCATCGACCGTGCGCCTGCTCTGCAAAAAACGAAAGCAATCAAAGACGACAACATCGTCTATGCACCAAAAGATACGTACTTAAACGAATCGATCCAGACGTACTCGGAATTCTTTACTGACATCGCGAAAGCGCTCAAGAAGTAATGGCACATGCACAGCAACAAATGAATGGAAGAGTTGAGCCACCCGCTCGACCTTCCTTTTCTGTCGTTTGGACGAAGCCGTTCGTCTTGACCTTATGTCTCGTCTTAGCGCTCGCAACGGTGTCCCTCTTCACCGGCGTCTACGAACTACGGAGTGCCGCGAACGATTTCGATATGTTCTGGATCACGCGCGTTCCGCGAACACTTGCCTTGATGCTGACCGGTGCTGCGATGGCGATGGCAGGACTTGTCATGCAACTGATCACCCAAAACCGGCTCGTTGAACCAACGACGACGGGAACGATCGAATGGGCGGGACTCGGACTGTTAGCCGTTTACTTACTCATTCCGGCACCGTCGCTAATGATGCGGATGACCGGTGCCATCGTGTTTGCATTCATCGGGACGATGGTCTTCTTCTGGTTTCTCCGTTCGGTCCGACTGCGGTCATCATTAATCGTCCCAATCATCGGTCTGATGCTCGGAGCCGTCATCTCTGCGATTTCAACGTTCCTCGGCTTGTTCTTCCGTGCCAGTCAGGCAATCGAAGGCTGGTTCGTCGGTTCGTTCGCGTCCGTTCAGATCGGTCGCTACGAGTATCTCTGGATCATCATCGGAGTCACGGTCTGTATCTTCTTCCTTGCGAGTCGCTTGACGCTCGTTGGGCTTGGCGAAGACATCGCGACGAGTCTCGGTGTCAACTACAACCGGCTGATGCTGATTGCGACCGGACTAATTGCCCTATCCGTCGGTGTCGTCGCGACTGTCATTGGCAATTTGCCCTTCCTCGGCTTGATCGTTCCGAACATAGTCTCGATGTTTCGCGGTGACGATCTTCGTAGTAATTTGCCGTGGGTCTGTCTGATTGGCATGGCAACGATTTTAATTAGTGATCTGATTTCACGCACGATCATCCGCCCGTTTGAACTGCCGGTCTCCTTGATTCTCGGAACGGTCGGAGCAGCCGTCTTCATCATCATTCTGTTACGTCGGCGGAAGACTGGAGGTGTCAGATGAGTACCGCGATTAGACAACAAGAACATACAAGAAATCAACCGAGCGTTACACGTGAAACCAATCGCCGGGCGTCTGCCTTTCAGTCGAAACGACTCGAGCGCCGCTACTGGATTCTCCTCATCCTGTTCCTTAGCGGCGGAGTGTTCAGTACGATTGGTCTCTTGCTCTACAATAATCCGGTTCCGGTTGATTCTCCGTCCTTTTGGCCGGTCGTCGAACGCCGGATCACGGCAGTCATCACGATGGCGATTGCAACAATTTGCCAAAGTCTCGCGACCGTCGCCTTTCATTCGATCACGAGCAACCGGATCATCACACCGTCCCTGCTTGGTTTTGATGCCCTTTACTCAACGATCCAGACATCGATGATCTTTTTCTTCGGTGCGGGAGCACTCGTTGGCTTTACCGGCACGAGCTCCTTTTTGACACAGGTCGCGATCATGCTCGCGATGAGCCTCTTGTTATACGGCTGGTTATTGTCTGGTAAGTACGCGAACTTGCAATTGATGTTACTCGTCGGAATCATTCTCGGTACTGGTCTCAACTCGCTATCGTCATTCATGCGAAAGATGCTCGCGCCGTCCGAGTTCGACATCTTACAAGCGCGCCTGTTCGGTTCGGTCACGAATGCCGACGCAGCTTACTTCCCGATCGTCATTCCGGTCGTCCTCGTCGTTGGTCTGTTGCTCTACTTTTCGTCCGGACGACTCAACGTCGTCGCACTCGGAAAAGAGGTCGCGACATCGTTCGGTGTCAATCATCGCGGCAGTGTCATCTACTTCTTGATTTTGATTTCACTCCTGATGTCGATGTCGACGGCTCTGATCGGACCATTGACGTTCTTTGGTTTCTTAGTGGCGACGCTCAGCTATCAAGTCGCTGCGACATACGATCATAAATATGTTTTCCCGATGGCATTCGCAATTGGTTTCTTCGTTTTAACGACTGCCTATTTCTTCATGTATCACATTTTCAACACGCCAAGTGTCGTCTCCGTCATCATCGAACTGTTCGGCGGGCTGATTTTCCTTATCGTGTTGCTTAGAAAGAGGTCCCTATGATATCACTCGAACAAGTTAAAAAATCGTATACAGACGATGTCAGAATCGGTCCAATCGACTTAACGATCCCAAAAGGTGGATTCACGGCGTTGATCGGTCCAAACGGCGCTGGCAAGTCGACGACGTTGATGATGATCGGCCGTTTGCTTGATCTCGATGCCGGACAGATCGAAGTCGCCGGGATGGACGTGACAAGTAGCAAATCGAAAGACTTAGCAAAGATCATCACGATCTTGCGACAAGAAAATCATTTCGTGACCCGGCTGACGGTCCGACAGCTCGTCGGTTTCGGACGGTTCCCCTACTCACAAGGTCGCCTGACAACGGACGACGAAACAATCATTTCGAAATACATTGATTTCCTCGAGTTGACATCGCTTGAGAACCGCTATCTCGATGAATTATCGGGTGGACAGCGGCAACGAGCTTATGTTGCGATGGTTCTTTGTCAGGAAACGGAATATGTCTTACTCGACGAGCCACTCAATAACCTCGATATCGCCCGCTCAGTCCAGATGATGGGTTATCTACGACACGTCGCTGATACGTTTGGACGAACGATCATCACCGTCTTGCACGATATCAATTTTGCCGCGAAATACGCCGATCACATCTGTGCGATGAAGGACGGACAAATTGCCGCCTTCGGAACAGTCGCCGAGGTCATGGATGAAGCGCTATTATCCGAGATCTTTGAGACACGACTTGAGATCATCGAAGGTCCGTATGGTCCGATTGCTGTCTATTGATACTTTAATTGAAATGAGGAATGAACGATGCAGATCGATTGGCTATCCCTAGAACAAGTGACGCAAGAAGGCGAACATACCTATACGTTTCATTTAAAACTTCCAGATGATTTCGTTTGGGAGGAAGGCGCACACACGCATATAGCGCTAGAAGGTTTTAATGCAGGAGAAAAGCCGAACCGCAGTCTGATCCGGCATATGTCGATCTCGACGCTCCCTCGTGAAGGAACGATCGGGATCACGACACGGATCAAACCGGCATGTTCCGTCTTTAAGCAGACACTTCAGCAACTAAAAATGGGTGAGAAGATTGCTTTGTTTAAGACACATTCGAATATTCCACTGCGTCGGGAAGGTCGTACGGTGTACTTACTCTCAGCAGGCGTTGGTTTGGCAACGTTTCGTCCGATCATCTTGCAATATCAGACTGACAAAAATGGCATTCCGCACATGCACTCGTTGAACGTTGATTCTACGCGAACTGAACTATTCAAAACTCAGCTTTCTTCACATGAGCAGTTTGGTCACGCTTATGTCGCGAGTCGCTCTGCCTACTACGATGCTGTCAAAGCGATGATAGCGGACAAGGAAGGTTTGTTCTACATCGTTGGTAGTGATGAATTTCTCCGAGATACGATTAACGTGTTACAAGGTGCTAACATTCCAAAGGCTCAGATTATGATTGATAAACGCCAAGACCAATTGGATACGTTTTTGGCATGAAGAAGACCGGGACATTCACACTGTCCCGGTCTCTTTTTGTATGACGAACAAAGGATCACTTATCCGAAAATAAATACAATAGGTAAGAATAATCCGCTCATCAAGAGCATCCCTACTATAACAGCGATACTCGATTTGAAAACCGACAACGTTTCGTCCTCTAAAGGCTGAAGCCGTTTTATAGGAATGAGCATGGTCAATGAAGAAACGACTAATGCTAGTGGCTCAAGAATCGTTCGGCTCATCGATAAGAACAAATCGATCATTAAAAAGACATTCAATACAAAGAAAAATCCTAATAAGCGAATAATCATGGCTTTATTCATATGTACTCCTTCATAGCTACTATCTATTTGATTTGTTTCATGAAACAGAATGCACTCTAATCATAGCGCTTCAAAGAATAATTTTGGAAACGCATTCAAATAACTGGTGATTTGATATCGTTGTAAGTCATACTGACAGTAGGTATTAGAAAAGGAGTGTTGAAGATGGAATACAAAAAAGGACTCGAAGGCGTCATTGCCGCTGAAACACAAATCGGTTTAGTCGATGGAACATTAGGTCATCTTATCTATCGTGGACACTGGGCAAAGGAACTTGCATTATCTTATTCATTCGAAGAAGTGGCGTATTTCATTTGGAACGGTGCATTCCCGACTGAATCGGAACTTTTGACATTCAAGGAACAGATGACAAGCTATCGTGAACTTCCTTCTTACGTAAAGACGATTCTCGATACATTGCCGAACGAGATGGATGTCATGAGCACGATGCGCACGGCAATCTCTGCGCTTGGTACACCCGCTTTCGCTTGGCCACCAACAATCGATCAAGCGATGCACTTAACGGCACTCTTACCAACGATCATCGCCTATAAGTATCAAAAAAATCAAGGCGCTGACTTCATTGAACCGAATCCGGAACTTGATCACGTCGCGAATTATATCTATATGATCAAGGGACACTTACCAAGTGACGTTGAGATCAAAGCACTGACAGCGTATCTGATCTTAACAATCGAACACGGCATGAATGCTTCGACGTTCGCTTCTCGTGTCGTTGTCTCGACGGAATCGGAAATGATTTCCGGCGTCTGTGCCGCGATCGGATCCATGAAAGGACCACTTCATGGTGGTGCCCCTTCAGAAGTCATCGCGATGATTGATGAAATTGGAACGATCGACAACATCGAACCATGGATCCGGAACAAATTAGAAAAAGGCGAAAAACTGATGGGCTTTGGTCACCGCGTCTATAAAACACGTGATCCGCGTTCAGAAGCTTTAAAAGTCGTCTCAAAAGATCTCGCGCAAGAAAGCGATTGGTTCAATCTGATTACACAAATGGAGCAAACAGCAATTGATTTACTCGAAGAGTACAAACCGGGCAGAAAACTCTATACGAACGTTGAGTTCTTTGCGGCAGCCGTCTTAAAAGGACTCGATATTCCGAAAGAACTGTTCACACCGACGTTCACATCTAGCCGCATCATCGGTTGGACGGCACACATCCTTGAACAAGCAGGAGACAATCGAATCTTTAGACCACAATCGTTGTATACGGGTCCGATGCCAGAAAAAGCGGCTAAGTTTTAATGACTCATTGATTGGAGGACCTCTTTTGGCGAAAAGTGATCACCTATTAGCAATTCTTTGGATGCTTCAATCCGGAAAAAAAGTAACGGCTCAATACATCTCAAAACAACTTGAGATGAATATCCGGACTGTATATCGCTATATTGATACTCTCTCAGCAAGTGGTGTTCCGATTGTTGCCGAAGCAGGTCATCATGGCGGATACAGTTTACTACCTCAATTCATAGAAGCACCTTTATTCTTCGATGTGGAAGAGCGGCAGTCTTTATATCATGCTGCTCTTTTTGCAGAGGAAGCCGGTTACTATAGTAATGCAGCCTTAAATCGCGCGGTATCAAAAATAAAACAGCATGCTTTAGATCCATCGACAAATGTTCCGATCTTGGATGTGATTCCCTATCAACCCGTAAGGTCGTTGGAAGCCGAAACCTTACTACGGGAAATCGATCAAGCCATTCGCAGCCGAACAACCATACATATTCAATACTGTCGCGCTAATAATGAAGATATTCAATCACGTCACATCAATCCTCTTAAATTGATTTATTGGAAACACGCTTGGTATGTCACTGCTTTTTGTCAGTTAAGGGGCGCAATTCGTCATTTTAAAATCAATCGCATTAAAAGCTTTGAATTGTTGTTGAAACAATTCGATTTTCCAAATGACTTCGATGTTCAATCTTCTTTTATGAACTCTTTGCTACCAAAGCAGAGAGAACAACAGGATGAATTAATTCTTACTGGTGACACTTCTACCATCGATTCAATTTGTCAACACTGGTACTTTAAGTATTGTTTGGTTGAACAAGATCGTAATCGAGCCGTCTTTAAGATTGAGACAAGCGTTTTAAACGAACAAGTTCCGAGTCTTCTTATTGCATACGGAACATCGATACGAGTCGTTTCTCCAGTTGAAATCAAAAGCAAAATCATTGATCGGTTAAACGAATTAATCGCTTCGCATCAATGATTTATTTTAACTGACAGTAGTTGTCAAGGTAGCTTTTCTATACTAAATGTATCTCATATAGTAAAGGAAGCGGTTATGTTGACTCAAATTGTCTATTTATATGTATTCGATTCAATTTCAGACTGGGAATATGGTTACGTGATGCCAGAGTTACATTCACGAAGATATTTCAAAACAGATGCTCCACAATTAAATGTCGTTACGGTAGGACCAACGCTACACCCTATCACGACAATGGGAGGACTGCGTATTTTACCAGATATCGCAGTTTCTCAATTAGAGATTACTTTAAAAGATGCTTTGATCCTTTCCGGTGGACAGACGTGGCAAGAGACTCTTCATGATCCCCTACTGAGTAAAGTAGGCGACGCGCTGAGTAATGGAACGCTCATCGCTGCGATTTGTGGGGCGACAGAGGGATTAGCAAAGAGCGGATTCTTAAATCAGCGTTTTCATACAAGTAACGATTTATCTTACTTACAATCCGTTTGCACGAATTATTCAGGTGCATCTTTTTATCAATATACTCCAGTAGTCCGTGATGATTCGTTGATCACCGCATCAGGAATGGCTGCATTAGAGTTTGCCCATGAGATGATTCGAGCACTCGATGTATTTACACCAGAAACGTTAGAAGCATGGTATGGACTTCATAAGACGAATGAAGCGAAATACTTCTTTGATCTCATGGCTGCAACGTCTATTAATCAGTGAAATTGCTCTTATACAAAAGTGGACTGACGCTAATCGTCGGTCCACTTTTTTGTATCAGTTTATCCCTTAACATTTTCTAAAGTAAATTCCAGCACTTCTACTTCACATCTTGCTAATTCTAAATTTGGAAAGACATAAGTTCCGATTTTAATCCCGTCACGTCATGAGAAAAATCTACAGACTACACTTTCATTTATTTGCAATTTTCCACATGATTTACTCTATTATATTTTTATTTTCAACAAGTATTACTGAATCTCTTTTTTAAACTTTATATAGTCATCATGAATTAACTTGAAAATTCGATCAGTCGATAGTAAAAACAAGAGTATTGTTGTGATTAAAACTAAATCCCCTCTAAAATTTTTTACATCAAAATTTTTTTCTAAATCTATTAATTCCTGATACCAAGTAAATGATGAAAGTAAAAATACTCCGGTGTAGATAATTATTTTTTTATGAGCAATGTAAACATCATATTGTTGATAAGACTTAAAGGGATTTTCATCTTCATTATTAAAATAACTACTCTCTATTATGAAGGAATTAGAGTATAAACTTAACAAGATAAACGCAGCGATAAATAGGCTAAGGAGTAAATTCGAATTGGTTTTATTTAGCACATTAGTGAGAATTACTGTACTTATTAATAGTACACAAACAACCATATAAAACGAAGGCATCGAGTTGTTTATAAAAAAATGAATTCTATTAGCTATGTAACTTATTTTCCTCTTTGATTTCGCATTTGTTTTATCCATTTCCACTACAATTTTTTGCTGAGGAATTAACATATTATCGACAAATAGAACAATTGAGAAATCAATTAACAGTGTAATAAATCCTATAATTTGAAAGGAGATTTTCTCTGTTTCTATAAATTTTATAAACATTATTACAGTAAAAATTAATAAAGACATAAAAACTATAAAAATAAGAAAACTAGTAATTCCACCTCTTCTGTACGTATAGAACTTTCTTGCTTTCCCTTTGTCCAATCCTTTTTTTAACTTTTTATAATATTTGGATTTCAGATACACTAGTATACTCCACATTAGTTTAAAGATAGTTATAATTATTAACGATGTTAAATGTAAGAGTATAACAAAAATTGCAACGAATAAAAAAATAGACAAATCACTCTACCTCAAAAATTATTGTATTTTAAATCTTGTAACAATTACTTCACACCCTGTCGCTTCTACCTCCGGGCTACAGGCATATGGTCCAATCTTCAAATCGGTCACGTCGTGCAAATGTGCGATCCGAAGTTGCTCTTTATGCTCTCCTGTCACGTAATACAACGTGACGTCCTGATTGAGATAATGAAGT
Organism: Exiguobacterium sp. PHA03; assembly: GCF_041945985.1. Classification (NCBI taxonomy): domain Bacteria; kingdom Bacillati; phylum Bacillota; class Bacilli; order Caryophanales; genus Exiguobacterium; species Exiguobacterium sp. PHA03. The sequence goes on along the minus strand of NZ_JAUTYQ010000001.1, from coordinate 584,301 downwards.
TCAAAGACAAGTGGTGCATCAAACAGTGTATTGTCGACATCCCGACACGACCAGTCCGAGTACCCGAAGCTCGTCACGACGGCACCGAGATGAGATGGACCATCCGGAATGAACTCAGCCGAGACTTTCACCCAGTGGTCATCGTTCACATATAGCAAAATCCCCGCTTGATCATATGTAGCATTCGGTTTTAATTTCACTTCAATCCGGCATTTGAATTCTCCATTTGGAGCATCCTGCAACAACGCATGCCCCGTCTGACGATTAAACTGATAATGGGTGTTGCGCCAAAAATCCGTATCCGGATCCGTCATGAAGCGTAACGGTGTCTCCTGTTCAATACGTGTCGGTCGATTGATCCACTTCATCGATAGTATCCTCCCTCTTAACGCCCTCTTAACTTCCTTAACTTTCGATAGCCACGAATGAGCATATCGAGCATACAATCCCTCCTATTTTCTATGAACACCTAGACTACTTTACGAAGTCGTTGCATATCCTTATTCAATGCTGATCGTTTCAAACGTCTGTTCCGTATTAAGTATTGCACATCTGACCGGTTATCGTACATAAGTTGGATATGGAAATAATTGATATATTCAAGAATTGCGAATACATATAATAACAAGGCAAGTTGTATTCCGGAGACAGGAAGCTCAGATCGGAAACGCATCCAATCGATTCCGAACGCACACGCTGTCAGGACGATCAAAGCCAGATTGATGACACGACAGTGACGTAATCGTCGGACGACGGGTAACGGGGTGACTGACGTTCCTTCCTTCTTCAGACGCTTTGACTTGCTGTACCAATACCAAGCTCCTTGAATCAACAACAGCTCAAACAAAAACAGTGACATCCAAAAGGCACTGAGTTCAAATAACTGCAGTCGTGGAAAGACACGATTACCAAACCAACTCAGCGGTAAAATCGTGACGACCGTGAACAATTCTCCTCGGTACAGATAGGCGAGTCGTTCCGCAACGAGCTGCTTCATGGCGTCACCCATTCGATCCGGAACTTACTTCCTGGACCAAGCCGTGCGATCAATGGTTGGTCAGCCTCAATCACGCGTCCGATGACGTTGACTCGCTCATCTGCCGACAAATTACGTTTCGTGATTTGAACCTCGCCCGCGTATCGCCCGTATTTTTCATTATCAATCGTGATCGTTCCAAGCGGACGGGCAGACGGATCTTGCGGTGTTAGATCGATCGTCGACGGCTTCATCCGCGACTCGACGGATCGAATGACATCCCGCGCTGGATCAAACCGATTCGTTTCCGTCTCCCGTTGTGCTTGCTGTCCGTTCGCGAGTGCCCGCAGTACGATGATTCCGTCTTGCTCTGCTTCGAATTGCCGAATCGTCGCCTCCGTCAATCGTGGATCTCCGACGAGGATTCGATCGACGGTCGATTGTAAATCGATATAACTGGCGAACGGTGACGCATGCCGGTGTTCTTCAAGTGTCGGTAGCGCCTCGAACAACGGTCCACGGAGTGTCTCGTCACCCGGTATGAATGCTTGAACCCGTAATCCTTGCGTCTGCAACCAGGCATTCTTTTCGTCAAACCATGTCCGGTCGAGCCCCGTTTCCGGTCGCGGATAAAAATTATGCCACGCTTCCGTGTGATCGATTCGCAGACCCTGTGCCTTCATCTCGGTCAATTCGTCTGCTGTTAACGTACTGGCGTTCAGCGCAACCATCATTTGGTTCGATAACGTCGCGATTTGCTGCGGACTGATGCCGTAATCAAGACGGAGTCCTGTCACACCCCAGTCCGTTAACGTCGCTGCCGTCTCCCATGTCTTGCCAAGCGTCGCGAGCGACGCTGGTGCGATGTCCGCAACGAGTTCGAATCCGAGCTCACGTGCTAAACGACCGAGCGCTTGCAAGCGTTCGACGTACAGTGAGGAATCGTCCTCGGGAATATGTAGTGATGTAAAGAGCGACGTAAAGCCGACAGCGCGCATCCGCTGTAGCCACTCGCTCGTCTCGTCTGTAATCGGTTCACTTAAATAGATTGATAATCCTTTCATCCACTCACTCCTTCCCTTCTCTACTTAGAGAAAAAGCAGCTGATTCCTTCTTTTTCGAAGGATTCAACTGCTTTCAATACCTTAAATACCGTCTGCCATCTCTTCTTTAAAGCCGAACCAATACGTGAACAGGAATCCTGCCGCGTATGAGATGACGAGACCACCGATGTACGTCAAGTACATCCCGTTGTCGATCAACGGTGTCAATGATAAACCGGATACGCCGACTCCAAGCGCCGTCGTTTTCATCGTTGCTTGGAAGGCACCACCGACTGCTGCGCCGAGACATGCCGTTACGAACGGGCGACCGAGCGGCAACGTAACACCGTATAATAACGGTTCACCGATTCCGAGGAATCCGACCGGAATCGCACCTTTAATGATGTTACGCAGGCGCGGATTGCGCGTCTTGACGAAAATCGCCATTGCCGCCCCGACTTGACCCGCTCCTGCCATTGCAAGAATCGGTAAGAGTGGCGTATTGCCAATCGTATTCAAGAACTCGAGATGGATCGGTGTCAGTCCATGATGGAGACCGACCATGACGAGTGGTAAGAAGAAGCCGGCCAGTACTGCCCCGGCAAGTGGTCCACCGACCTCAAGTACGGCATTGATTGCTTTCATGATTCCGTCAGACAACAGTCCCGCAACCGGCATGATCGCATAGAGTGAGGCGAATCCGACGATCAGCACCGTCAACAGTGGCGTAAAGATGATATCAATCGATGCTAGCATGAAGCGACGGATATGCTTCTCAAGATATGTCATCAACCAAGCCGCGAAGATGACTCCAAACAAGCCGCCCCTGCCCGCAACGAGTGGTTCCCCGTAAATCGTGATGTCCGCAAGTACCGGGTTGAATAAAATCCCACCAGCGATTGCTCCGAGCACCGGCGTCCCACCGAATTCCTTCGCCGTATTCCACCCGACAAGGATTGCGAGATATAAAAAGACCGTCCCACCAATCAGTAGTAAAATCTGCATCCATGTCTGCGTTTCGTCGACACCCGCATTCTTCGCGAAGTTCGCACCCCCGTTGATGATACCGGAAGCAACAAGACCCGGAATGAGCGGGATGAAGATATTCCCGATCCGGCGTAAGAAGCGCTTGAACGGTGACTGTTGTTTCGCTTTTACTTTTTGCCGTTCGACGGCGGCTCGTTCTTCTGGCGTCAAGTTCGGATCAACGGACTCTTCCCCGATCGCGAGTCCTGTTTCGCGACTTAAGTGGTCGGCTACCCGATTGACCGTTCCCGGACCGACGACGATTTGTAACGTCTCGTCATCGATGACCCCCATGACCCCATCAATCCGCTTTAACGCATCGATATTGGCTTGCGTCGGATCCTTTAACGATAAACGAACCCGCGTCATACAGTGCGCAAGCTGCCGGAGATTATCTTTTCCACCGACGTGCTCGAGGATCGCGTGTGCCAGCACTTCTTCCTTCTTCATCGTGTTTCCCCCTTAGAGTGCGTCTCGGACAAATCCGTTCGCTTGCTGTAATCGTTCGACCGCTTCCGCATGCGGAACATTTGCGAGAATCATGACGATCGCCGTCTTGACGTGCCCGTGTGCCTCCCCGAAGACACGCTCCGCCGTTATGGCATCGACTCCTGTCGCCTCACGGATCATCCGCTTCGCCCGAATCTCCAGTTTTTCGTTCGTTGACTGGACGTCGACCATCAGGTTTTGATAGACCTTGCCGACACCGATCATCGCCGCTGTCGAAACCATGTTCAAGACGAGCTTTTGTGCCGTTCCAGCCTTTAGTCTTGTTGACCCCGTCAAGACTTCCGGACCTGTTTCGACTTCAATCGCATAGCGTGCGTGCCGACTGATGACCGCATCCGTGTTGCAAGAAATCGCTGCCGTCACCGCTCCGACTTCCTTCGCGTAATCAAGCCCACCGATGACATACGGCGTCCGACCGCTTGCTGCGATCCCGATGACTGTATCACGTGCTTCTAACTGGAGCGCTTTCAAATCATCGACGGCAAGCGTCCGACTATCCTCAGCTCCCTCAACGGCTTTAATCAACGCGCGTTCGCCACCAGCGATCAAACCGACGACCATATCTGGTGAGACCCCGAACGTCGGTACACATTCTGCTGCATCAAGAATCCCGAGCCGCCCGCTCGTACCAGCACCGATGTAAATCAAGCGTCCTCCGTTTTTGAATGATGCAATGACATGTTTGACGACTTCCGCGATAACAGGAATTTGTTCCCGAATGACCGTCGCGACCGTTTGATCCTCAGTGTTCATCACCCGTAAGACATCCTCGACTGTCATCTCATCGAGTTGCATCGTCTGTTCATTCCGACGTTCCGTTGCTAATTGATCTAACATCTGCTTCACCCTTTCTCTTCCCTCCCTTTATTATACAACCAAGAAACTTTAATTCAATATTATTTATTTAATTTTGAAATTAAATTTCTATATATAAAAATAAGGTTTTGTCCTTCTTTTTCAGGCTCGGTCTCTTGATTTCCTGCTTGTCGTAATTTCCTCATTCGCAAAGTCCAGTAACGCAGACATTCGCTCCCGTCGAATCGTCGCATAATATCATTAGTGAATAAAAAGCTGATTTTCACCCGTTAGATGCCTAACGGACAAAAACCAGCTTCACATGGACCACTTTTGTACGTCTCATGTTGCTAATAACAACATTCGTACTGAAACCTGTATGAGGCTCTAAGATATTTATTAAAGAAGTCGTTCACCAGAGGCGTAAATCATTTTAATTTCACTTCCATATCATCTACTGAACTAGAACTGTCGCTGTACTGTTCTTTCTCCTCAACGAGATATTTGATATCGTATGTACCAGGTTCGATTGTCCCGCCTTGTACCGTTTGTTTGAGAACGACGGTTTCTGATGCTTTGACGCGTTTCTTTTGTTGGCTTGTTTTACTCTGCTGTTTTCTTGAATCGAAGACGACAGTCCTTGTTTTGCTCTCACGAACGACGACATTCAATAAATGTCCAGAGCGAGCTACGACATCAAATGCATGGTCTCCTGTGTTCGTCAATTTGTATTCAAAGACGAATCCCTCTTTCGTAGTCCCTTTGAAGGACGTCTCATTCGTCTCACTCCCACTTTGCGGTTGGATCATACAACCGCTTAAACAAAGAATCATGGGGATCAACAACCATTTTTTCATTTGTAAAACTCCGTTCTGTGTGAAGAAATTCTAAATCATTCCCACCCTGGAAGTGGTCGTGGTTGCTCTTCAACGAAGGCACGATATCCATCGAAGCGCAGTCCTTGACGTTGCGGATTGTGATTACGAATCAACGGATCACCTTTCTCGTCCTCGTTCTGCCAAAACCGATGTTCCGTTTGAAAGACCATGATTGACGAATACTGAAATCGCTCTGCCATTAGATATTCTCGAACCGATTGCATCACTTGTTCAAAGCGCGAATCCGAGTCGTAGCTACTGCCAAGACGTTCTTTTTCTTGTTTCCCTTCGAAAATCTTAACCGAGAAATACGCATCCCTTTTCGCAATCGGATACTCGATTTCAACGCGAACCGAGTCGACGAAGCGAATCGGTCGTGGTTTGTTCACTTCCTCTTCAGAATTGTGATTCTCTACATAATAAGCATCTGTTGCAATCGAGAAGTCCTTGAACTCCCAGAACATATCGCCTTGCGCAATAATCGCATACTCGAGGAACGTACCGAAGTTCTGTCCAATCGGGTCAGTCTCCTCTGTCGATAACTCATGAAACATCCAGTGCATATACGGTGTCTCATCCGTCTTTGCATCTTCCGTCTGGATCAAGACATATCCTTCGTTCATTTCGCCAATCATCAAGAAGTGATCATAGTCTTCATGGATCAGGTCGTCCTCTTTAGCCTGGATTGTCATTTCAATGACTTTTTCAAGTGGGTAGAGTTCGATACCAAGACCTTGGATCATGAACAACTCCGCTCCGTCATGTAAACGAAGGAATGTCTTATATTCACTTGGTAACGTTAGTTTGAACTGTTTTTCAAATGACTGAATCGCCTGTTCCGTCACCGGATCATTTAAATTGAATTGAGCGACTCCTGTATCGTATCGTCGCTGAATGAAGGTCGACCCGTGATTGATTTTTTGTGATAAGACGTCAAGTACCGCTTCGATTTGGTTCATTTCTTTCATGGGTCCCATCCTTTTCATTTTCGTATTCGTGAATGATACGACTTCACCCTATACACCATACCATTTTTTCAATTATTTGGTGTATTCTATCCTAATCGTTCTATGGTATTCTCGTTCTAATATCATTTAAAAAATTGCATTCGAAGAGGTGACCCATGTCTAAATCATCATCGATGTTGCTCATATTACTCGCTGCGATCTTTTGGGGCACGACGGGGACCTCACAAGCCTTTGCGCCAGAAGATGCACACCCGATTGCAATTGGTGCCGTTCGTCTGGCTGTCGGTGGACTGTTCTTACTCTGTCTCGTTCTCTTCAAAGGAACGCTGACGTTACGCGACTGGCCGGTGCGGACGATTTTACTCGCTGCCGTCAGCATGGCGGCTTACCAACCGCTGTTCTTCTCCGCTGTATTGATGACCGGTGTCGCCGTCGGTACCGTCGTCGCAATCGGTAGCGCACCAATCTTTTCCGGGTGTATCGAGTGGCTGTTCCTAAAGAAACGTCCAGCGCTGCTGTGGTGGGCATCGACCGGACTATCGATCACCGGCTGTCTGTTGCTATTGAACAATCAAGGAACGGTCGCGATTGATCCAATCGGAATCGTCCTTGCACTCGGTGCCGGACTATCCTTTGCCGGGTATACGTTCGTCAGTCGAAACCTCGTCAAGACACACGCGCCGCTGTCAGTCGTTGCCGTCATTTTCACGACGAGCGCTTTACTGTTGTCACCTCTGCTCTTCTTATTCGATCTCTCCTGGTTGTTCACGTCACGTGGTGCCGGAATCAGCCTCCATCTCGGCGTCGTTGCGACCGGAATCGCTTACTGGTTATTCGCAAAAGGACTATCGAATGTACCATCGTCGACTGCCGTCACGCTCTCGCTCGGTGAGCCGCTGACTGCCGCCTTACTTGGTGTGTTCGTCCTTGGTGAAGAATTAAGTGGTACGGCTTGGTTCGGAATCTCGTTATTATTACTCGGAATCGCCTTATTGATTGGTTCGTCTCGCCTAGCAGCGCGCCAAACCGTTTTGACAGAAGAACGACAAACTCGGACTGGAGGCTAAATCATGCAAGAAATCACGCTTGAGAAACTACAATTTCGCGAAGATTATCACATCGGACTTAATCAGTTCTTGATGGATGTCGCAAATGGTAACCGATTGATCTTTCATTTTCGTGGGCATACGGAGGAGACGATGGTCATCGTCGGCGACTACAGCTGTAATTACTTCCGATTGACCTTCGAGGCGGATGCGATTCTGCTTCGTTCACCGGACCTCTATGAACTAAAAGAAGATGTCGAGATCAACCCAATTCCACTTCTGACGCTGACCGATTCAAAGCTACTGACATTCGCACGTGAAATGATGAATCTCGATCCTACAAAAGACTGGGTTCATTACTGGCTTCGTGCGTTCGAGCAGGATTTTCATGTCTTGTCCCCCCGTCCACCGGTTCTGACCGATTTCGGACATAAGCGCAGCGATGCAATCGTCACCTATTCATTTGATTCTTTTAGCGTTGAATGATCTGAACCATTTTCATACGCAAAAGATCCACGAAACGGATATTCGTTTCGTGGATCTTTTCTATGAACATTCATAGGAGCAGATTATGGATGATCAATCGTATACTCCATCATCCAGCACGTATCTTCATTGATTTTTTTAACTTTCTGAAACCCGCATTTTTCATAAGCTTTAATTGCTCTAAGATTTGATACGTCAGGATCTAGTATAATTCGATTTACTTCCTTGCCTCGAGCGATATCTTCTACGAATAACTTTATCATTTTCGTTCCAATACCTTTATTAAAAAGTTCAGGATAACCAATAAACTGGTCAATTCCAATTATGATAAAATTCGCAGGATATCCAAATGCCTCTTTTTGTTCGTCCGTTATCAAATAACGTTGCATGAATCCAATAGGTTCATCATCTAACTCTACGATGTAGGGAGCGACAGGTGTCTCTCCGTTTACTCTCGGTTCGTATTTATCTATCACTTGTCGTAACGTAAATGGTGCGTTCATATCTCCATAGAACTCTAACACTTCTTTTGTACTTAACCATTGAGACATGATTTCATAATCGGTATGTTGCATTTTTCTGATTGAGACAGAATTAATTTTCATATGTACCTCTCGCATTCATTCATAACCGCCCAACGACTCGCGCCGGACGGTTATTTGGATTATAAATACAAAGATAAGGTTTTCTCAACCGACTGGACGGAATCGATCGGACTGAAGCGTTGTACAACACGTCCTTGGCGATCGATTAAAAACTTCGTATAGTTCCATTTGATCTTTGACGACAGTAGACCCGAGCGTTCGCGTTTTAGAAATGTATAGAGCGGATGCTCATTTGGTCCATTGACGTCGATTTTCTGAAACATCGGAAACGTCACGCCATAGTTCAGCTGACAGAACTGCATCGTCTCTTCCTGACTCGCGAACTCCTGCTGATTGAATTGATCGCACGGAAAGCCAAGCACCGTGACTCCTTGCTCGTCATATTTATCATACAATGCCTGTAGTTCGCCAAGTTGTTTGACGAGCCCACATTTGCTTGCCGTGTTGACGATCACGAGGACACGCCCCGCATAGTCACCTAATGAAACAGTCTCTCCCGCTGCTTTTTGTACGGTTGCATCGTATACGGTTTGCATGTTTCCCAGCTCCTTTGCCCCGAGTATAAGACAAAACGCGCACCCTGTCGTTTTCAGGCATGCGCGTAATGCTTTACCAGATCGTCTCTTCTTTGTCGCTCAGTTTGATGACGAACGGTAGGATCAAGACGAACAAGAGACTGACGTATCCGAGCGATAAGTAATGTTGCGAGTCTTTTGAAATGTATTGCTTCACGCCGCAGTTCGGACATGCTTTCCCATGTTTCGCAAATCCGACAGCAAGCACTTCTTTTGTTTTGAACGTATACTGGCAATTCGTACAACGCACCATCTAATCATCCCCTTCCCCTGTATCTACTGGTGGATTCAGGAAAAAGTTTCATGAAATTGAGGTAACCGACAGCTTATATTATGGATTCTTCCCGATCGCTCAATCGAATCAGAAACGGTAAGAACAGGACAAACAAGAGACTGATATTCCCGAGTGAAAGATAAGATTGTGACTTCCGGTACATGTATTGTTTCACGCCACAGTTCGGACATGGTTTGCCTTTACCATGTATTGCAACACTGACAGCGAGTAGTTCTTTTGTTTTGAACTTGTATTGACAATTCGTGCAACGTGCCATGACATCATCTCCTTTTCATTTATCTAATTACATATTTTGGAAAAGGTTTCGTCGAGTAGATGGGTTGTAAACGCATCTTCAAAAATTCATAGCTTCCACCGTTCGTCGCCTGTTGGAATCGTTCGACGGGAAGAAAGCCACTTTTCGTATACAGGCGAATCGCCCGCTCGTTGAATGTCGCGACAGCTAATTCAATTTGTTTAGGTGCAAACCGGTCCATGATGAACGCAAGACCGGCTTCTAAAAATGCCACTCCATTTCCTCGTCCCGTCAAATCTGATCGCATGCCAAGCCCGACGTCAACGACGTCTGCGTTTGGTTCGAATACATAGTAGCCAATCAATTCATCCCTATTCAACACAGCGAAGTAATGCTCGGTCCGCTCCTCTGGATTGAGAAATTCGGCTAAGTCGTCTACGTCGTTTGGCATATCATAAAATGCAAACGGACCATCATACTACCACTCGTAGGCAATCTGTTCTGCCTGCCGTTGCGTTAGCGGTGAAAAGACATAGTTCATCGTGTTTCAGCTCCTCTTCGATTCGTCAACGCGATCGATTTTTTCGGTAATCGAGTACTAACGGCAACAGATTCAAGACGATTGAGATGAATGTTAACACCCATAGCGCCCGCTCCATTCCCGGTACGACGTCTTGTAATGCCGCCCAGTCCTCCCGTGCGACGAATTCTGCGACGAGACGGTATTCTGCGCACAAAGTAAGTGCCGTAAAACTTAGTCCGAGCACCATCAGGAAACGATAATCCTTACCGATCAAATAAAAGATGATGTTCAGCGCGGTAAATCCAATCGCCACTAACCCAAGCATGATCCACATTGAATCGTCTCCTCCTTATTCCACCTCTTTATTTACTATATTTGGAATCTGTTAATTGGTATATCCGCCTTCAGTTGGATTCCACAATTTTTTGATAGATTTAATGACAAATGGATATCATTTGTAAACGAATCTTTCGAGCGATATACTCTTACTTTCACATCCGCTACTTAGGAGGAGATTACGAATGGAATCGCTGAAGGAGTCATATGTAAAGCTTGACGGATATGTCGTCGTCAAAAAAGATGGCGGACATGTACCACACGAGGAATTTCTCGTTGAATTCACTAGCTGGCTGGAGACAAAAGGTCGTGGCTGGACAGGACTTTCTACTCAAGTCGATCAAGACGGCAACGCCATCGACAACATCAAATAACTACATACCGCAAAAGACCGGACGAAGGTGCATTCCTTCGTCCGGTCTTTCCATTACTACTCCATGAAATTAATCCGTACCCCGATGATTTGTTTATCTCGATTTTTCTTTACTTTCAGATCATAGATGCCGTCTCCGTATCCGGACTCGGTCATGATACCGGCTCGCAACAAATGGAGGTCTTCTTGACCAAAAAAGAGTTCTTCGGATAGTTCTTGCTTACGAAATGCAATCTCATCACTTATCAGTACATATCCCGAATCAATCGCGATCTCATGCGAACGCGTCCATTTACCCGTCGGCTGGTCATTCCCTTCATACACAGTAAGTAAACGAATCGTCCCATCCGAGGCATATGTGACAGAAGCCGTCCATACCCCAGATTTCACTTGTTCCAAGATAATCGATGCTGCGTCCTGTTCATTCGAATCCGTCACGAGCATTCGACTACTAACATTAAAAGTACCAATTGAAATCTTTTTATTTGCTCGGTCGCGTAACATCTCTGATTCCACCCATGCGTCAAGTGAAGAAGCGCAATATTTTTCAAGTCCTTTTTTCGGATGCCACGTAAAGACGAGTTCTTGTAAAAAACGGCGTCGAATCCGGTAGCATAACCGTCTACCATCTAAATGTTCGCCAAAGCAAATCATATCCTCCGGTAAACCATCTGGACGATTTGCGTAATGGTGGATGATGTCTTTTACTTCAGCATGACTCGATTCGGTCGGTATCGAATAGAGTTGCCAGTCATGAAAGGCTGGACCATTTGATTCCTGCATAAGCGAAATGTAATCCGTCGGGAATTTTACACCGAGGATTTTTTCTGCTCGTTTTATTTCGACGAGTGATACACCCGGACGTTTAGACGATGGATTGATATGTCTGATAGCTGGCTTCATATATTACCTCCGATAGTTGAAGAATGAATTTACTCTTCATCCTCAGGTTCATACAGTTCATCATTGATTTGATAAATAATTATTTCTTCCGGCATATTTTGGATGACGTTTTCTAACGAGTTCATCGATACATCGTTTGAGCATATGAAAAAACCACAACCGTCATGACCAGGCTTGATAAGTACCGATGGATGGGTTCGATCAAACGAAGCAACTGACAGATATTGTTGGAACCCCCAATGCCGCCTTTCCACAAACGTAAATTTTAAATTATCGTAATTCGAAATCACGTACAAGACATTCTCTTCTCCTAACCAGTACGTCTCGTGAACGACGCGTCTGAGTGCTTCCTTGTTCTTTAACTCGACTGTAAAATAGACAAGCGGATCCATATGATGTTTGCGATTCGGATAAACTGTTCGAATGGTGTAGTCAATATCATGTAGCTGAAATAACTGCTGACGTCTTTCTCTTAATACATATTCATCTGAAAAATACAGATACAGCGGAAAATCATTTCGATGCTCTAAAAACTCAAACAAAATTTTCTTCGTCGGTGTAATACATTCGTCTCCCTCTGACGGACTTATTAAATATGCCGTTTTAATTGAATCATCCACATCTAAAAATGACCAAATAGACGTCCTAAATCATCCGTTACTTCATACTCTTCGATCCAGATCCTAGTCAAGTTTTTCTCCCTCAGTATGTATAAGTACATCATTAATGTTTACCTTTTGACTACTATTCGTATCATCCTGCTTAAAAATATACTTTGTGCTAATCAAAAACTCTTTCGAAGTTTGTACTTTTTTTAAGTATGTCATTTCAAAGGGATTTTTGATATTGCATTAATTTAATCTAGAGTGATTCTCAAGAAATTTTTTCGAATTTTCACTTTAACTATGTAATGGTTGTCCAACAGCGATCACTCGAATACCAACTGTAACTTAAGCTTGTAATTATCTCGACGGAGACTATAACTCTTGAAAAATAATGCAATAACTATATCTCAATATTCATATATGCAGATATACGATTATTCGATGCGAAGATATTTGTCCCACCGCTTAAATCTGAGTCGTATTAGAAAGCTATTTGCGTTAAAATAAATATGGATAAAAACAACATAAATGGTTCGAATTAGAATTATCAACATACTTGATAAAGGAGGATATAAATTGGAAGGAAGAAGACGTTTAAACCGGAAACCATCTGGTATGGGCGGAAAAGGTACGTTATTCGCTATATTCGGTGTTCTCATCATAGGTATGTTCGGTAGCATCTATAGCGCTCAGAATGATAAGCCAACCGAAATGAAGAAAGAAGTAAAAGTAGAAGGCAAGAAAGAAAAAGAGAATCCGGAAGTCACAGCAGATCTCGAACACGCTACACCCAAAACAATTAGTGCCGAGCTAAAGAAGTACAGCAAAGACATTACTGGTGCGAAGGTGAAAAACAAAACGTTGATTGTTCAGTATAAAGATTCTGCATTCTGGAGCGAGAACACGATGGCCGAAAGTTATGCTTTGGATTCGATTCGTTTGTTGGAGGACCTCTATAAGAACAAGAACTTCGATTTATTCGCCTTTGAACGATCTACGGTCATGACAGACGACAATGGCAACGAAGAACTCGAACCGGTCCTAAAATCGTATTACACTCGACAGACGCTTGACCAGATGAATCTCGATAACTTCTCGGACATGGTCTTAGTCGATCGGGAGCGCTATTTCCAGAAGGCAGACGGTTACTGGATCCATCTCGGTATTTTCCGTAGCCTCAAGAAGAGCTTGAGCGACAAGATCAATGCGCCGATCAATTTCGAAAACATGGATGAGTCCCGTTACGACATGCACCCGGACGCGACGAATGATGTAGTCAAAAAACCAGAGTCGATTGAAAAAGAAGAACCGATCGTCGCGGAGCCGGTAACGGAAGAGAGTAATACTAATTCTCAAACGGAAATAGCTTACGATACAGCTACAATTTTATCCAGTATCTACAACGTTTCACAAATGTACGACCAGCTCTCCTTCAAAATCGATGAGCTGAATCAAATGGTCGGAACAAACGGCAATAAGGTGACTGCTCCAGTTTCTTCATTGCTGTTCTCACTCAAAGAAATGATGGATCCTATCAGTGCAGAACTCGCCACGCTTCAAAAAATGAGCGCACCCGATGACGTGACGGCTACTACGCAACAGTTAGCTGCTAACCAGGATGAGATGAACCGGATTTACGAACAACTTCAGACGCAGTTTTATAGCGTCGACAAACAAGATTATTCTGACGCTATTCAACTATCACAAGAAATCAAAAAGAATTTCAGTACGATGAAACAACTCGCTCAAGCTGATATTTCCGCCTACAGTACGTTTTTGATGAAGTACGCCGATGAAGAAGCATCTTGAACTTAGTACAGTTAAGGGCACTCAGATTCCTTTTCTTTTAGATTTAAAAAGAACATATTTATTAAGAGCAATCCACAACATGATTCTATCAATCAGTTCCAGGCATTATTAGACCACAAAAAAAACCGCTCAACCGAGCGGCTCGTGACATCTTGGCGAAAAAAAATAAAAAAGTGGGAAGTAAGTGGGAACTGACCCCCATTCACCTCCCACAAATCGCTTAAGCCTGCGGACGTTTCCGACGCAAACCATAATATTGATAGAACTATACGTCATAATTACAGTGTCTTTTCCTGTACTTTCTAAGATTTGGAATGGTAATTTCCCATTACCTTATCGTCAGGTGTCTCCCACTTTCTGTGCAATCGACTATGCAATGCACCTGTAAAACAATCGGTGTGCAATGAATCGTATAGAGACTGCGGGCAATCCGTTTGCTTCATACCCACGCGGGGTATAGATAAGCATTGACCGTCGGACTGTTTCACACAAGGAGGAGCACATGAAAGTTTTGCTCGTGAACAAGACGCAGATCGTACTGTCGGGAGAGGCACCTGAGATCCTCGCCGCGTTCGACCGTCTGACGAAAGGCTTGCAGGTCGACGTCCTGAAGCAGACGGAGAACTTGATGCAGCTCGACGTCACGGCAAGCCGCAAGAAGCGGGAACGCTTCGAGGAACAACTGAAGATGCAACTGGGAGTGTCCTGACGGGCACTCTTTTTGTGCAAAAAAAGCCCACCCGTGAGGGTAGGCGTGGGTTAGATATCTTTGAGTTTGTTGTAGGCTTTCTTATCTTCAAGTGCTTTTTGCATCCCTTGCGCTTCCGGCGTGATGTTATTGTTCTTCCACCAGGCCCACAGGACGCTGATGACACCAATCAATCCAGTGATAAAAGTATCGACCTTTTCCGGCGCGAATGGAATCGGACTATACCCCAGCGACAGCAACAAGGCATTGATCAAGGCGTATAACGGAAGAGCTAAGCGTACGAAGGCGATTGCTTTTTGATTCATCTGAAATTCCCCATTTCGTTTGGATTAAAAGAGCATGTTCCAAGTATCTTTACCGACGACACCATCTGCATCGAGCTTCTTGCGTTTCTGGTACGCCGTCACTTTCGCTTCCGTCTGCTTATCGTACTTTCCGGTGACGGACGCCCCGACCGCACGCTGGATGCGTTCGATGTCCTTCTTGACCATGCCCTTCGCCCCGGCGTAGAGTGGCTTGCCTGGATATGGAACGATTGCCTTGCCGTCGCCTTGTGGTGCAGCAGGCTTGCTCGCTGGCTTCGGTGCCGGTTTAGCGGCAGGTGTCGCGAGTACCTTGTCTGACCCGTAGCCTTTGTAGTTGTACTGCAAGTGCGGCTTATCGACGAAGGATGCCCAGTCGCCACCCCACTCGAAGCCGAGACGCTTCGCTTCCGCTAACGCCTTTTTGATGTCCGCTCGACCGTAGCCTGCCCAGTCCGCTTACGGTGCTTGGGAATCAGGGGAACGATTTCCACCGGCTGATGTCATGCCAGATTTAGTTGAAAAATTAGATACAAGTTTTGATTACCTATATTCTAGAAGCAACGATCCCCATCCGAAGTCTGAACAAGAATTGATATTGAAGGCAGAAGAGAAGACGTTATTGAAGTTATTGAATATATCCGAGTCCGAAGCCGATATTTTAGGTAGAGAACGATTAAATACGTTATTTAACTTTTATAGATTCCAATTGAACGAAGCATTAAACGAATATAATAATAGTAATAATATCGAAAAAAAGAAGGACGAGCAGTGAGGATTCTCACTCTTCGTCCTTTTTCTCATGGGCTAACGCCTCTATCATCATGTCATTTAAGGTGTAGGGAACTTTCTCTAGCTTTCCAGTTTGCGGATTCAGTACGTGCTTGATCCGCTGCGTGTTCAGAATGGACTCAATTGACGGATTCGATTCAACTACCTTCTTCACTGCTAACACAAGACCGCCTCGTTTCGAAATGAAATACGAACATTTATACTACATTTGTTTCTTTTCTCATAGTAAATAATTTTGGAAAATAATGCAATAGACCTATTACAATATTTACACACCTTTGGTATACAATCGTTCGACACCAAACGTCAGACTTTGTCGAATGATATTTCCTTGATCGCAAAAAATCGCCTCATATCGGGAACCAGTTTGGGTTAGAATGAGTATGGATATACATAACATAACTGGAACTCAACGGAATTAGCAAGGGAATGAATAAAGGAGGATATATCATGGATGAGGAATTTTACCGAGAAGAACGGGAAGAACGGAAACGCAAGGAGAAAGCGAAGCTCAATCAACGCCGGATGAACGGTGTTCTGCTTGCTATCGTCTTCATCATCTTTGGTGTCGCGATTTCGAATCAGGATGACAACCAGGTGGTGGAAGATCCGAAGAGTGACCAAGTCGAAGCGGAAGGTGCTAAGGATGACGGCGTGAAGATCGAGAACGTCGGGCAACCGGTGAAGTTGAACAACCTGACGATCACCGTCGAGGGCAGCGAGGAGCGGACGTACTTGGAAGGTGCGGACGAGACGCAAGGTAAGATCGTCCTCGTCCAAGTGACCGTCCAGAACGATGATAACGAGGCACGTACAATCGATGATTCGATGTTCCAGCTCACAGCAGGCGGCAAGACGTATGAAGCCGATACGACGCTCTCACGCTATGCGAATGACGGATCGTCCCTCTTCTTCGACAAGATCAACCCTGGACTCTCACTCACGGCGAACATCGCCTACGAAGTCCCGCAGAACCTATCCGGCTATGATGTCCTCGTCGAGGGTGGCGTCGGGACAGAGGCTGGCGAACAAACCTTAATCAAGCTAAACTAAGGGCACTCAGGTGCCTTTTCTTACTGACATGAATAGAACGTATGTACGCAAGAGGAGGAAGCAACATGGTAACAATCAAGAAAAATGAAAAGACAGGACTCTGGTGGATTCGTCTCTCACTCGGGACGGACAAAAACGGGAAACGGATTCAAGCCTATTTTTCTAGCAAACGAAAGCAAGAGGTCGAGTTCTGGATTGCGGAGAAGATGACCGCTCGACGAGACGGGACGATCGGGAAGGTCATACAGGTACGGACGATGGCGCAACTGTTCGAGGTATGGCTTGAAGACCATGTCCGTCTGACGAAAGCTGAGACGACGTATCATTCGTATCAATCGATCATCAAACAGATTCCGGAATGGTTCATGAAGTTGAAGGTTGATCGCGTCGAAGCAATTCACGCTCAGCGTCTCCTTGCCGATTGGAGCCGGACATCATTGAAGGCATCAACCATCAATTCCCGTCGCGCCATTCTCGTCGGCATGTTCAGTTGGGCGATCCGCATGAACAACTACAAAGGACCGAACCCCTTCTCTGCCGTCTCGAAGCTGAACGAAGGATTAAAGGAGATGCAGACCTATTCGGCTGAACAGCTCGCTACGTACCTACGGACTGCTCGTGACGTGATGACGACCGGAAACTACGCTGCCGTGATGTTGATTAGCTACACCGGTCTTCGTGCTCGGGAAGCGACAGCACTCCGGTGGTCGGACATCGATTTCGAACGGATGGTCATCATGGTAAAACGGACAGCGATCGAGGTCAAGGGTGGGCACGCCTTCTCAAATACGAAAGGAAAGAAAGTGCGTGTCGTCACGATTTCCCCGCACGTCGCGGAAGAACTGCGCCGCATCCGGACTGAGCAACGCTACAATAGCTTGCGGATGGGATGGCGGAACGAAGAAGACTTGATCTGTCTCGGTGTCAATGGCGCTTACCTCTGGCACTCCGGACTTCGCCGACGTCATATCGAGACCGTCAAAGCGGCAGCTCTCCCGAGCATCACATTGCACGGTCTGCGGCATACCCACGCGTCCTTATTGATGGAGATGGGCGTCCACGCGAAAGTCATCCAGGAACGTCTCGGTCATGCCGATGCCACCTTGACGATGGATACCTATGCGCATGTATTGCACACTTTGCAGTCAGATACGGCAAGTCAGTTCGAACATTTATTGGAAAGAAAAAGAACCGCTCAACCGAGCGGCTCCTGATAAAAAACGTATTTTTCAGACCAACTGTGCAATGAATGTGCAATGGCGGTCTGGTGATAGTCGGAAACGGCTTACTGTTGCGGTCTTTTTCGACGCAAACCATAATATTGATAGAACTGAACTTCGATGTTCCCGTTGTACAGCTTCCGGCGTTTCGTTGCTGGACGTCCGTAGGCTTTTTCGAACTCGACATACGACGTGATCATGTAGACACTGTAGTATGGGAATTCTTTATACGCTGTTCCGATCTTGCGGTACAGCTGATGGACTTCACGCGCGTCCTCGAGACGTTCCCCGTAAGGCGGGTTCCCGATGATGACACCGAAGTCTTCCTTCGGTTTGAAGTCTGCTGCATCGCGTTGCATGACGTTGATCGCATCGCGGACGTCTGCAAGTTCTGCGTTCGTTTTCGCAAGCTTGACCATCTCTGGATCGACATCGCTTGCGTAAATTTTCAGTGGTTTGTCCCACTCCGCTTTTTCGTTCGCTTCGTTGATCGCATCGAACCACGCCTTCTTCGGAATGCATTTCCACTCTTGTGAGACGAACTCACGGTTGATGCCTGGTGCGATATTACGCCCGATCATCGCTGCTTCGATCGCAAGCGTACCTGAACCGGTGAAGACGTCGTAGAGCGGCATGTCCGGCTTCCAGTTCGTCAGCATCAGCATCGCTGCTGCCATCGTTTCTTTCAGTGGAGCGGCCGAGTGGAATTCACGGTAGCCACGTTTGTGTAACGCGTCGCCAGACGTATCGATCGTTAATGTCGCGATGTCTTTTAACAAAGCAACTTCAATCGGATAGCTCGCGCCGGTCTTCGGCAACCATTCCGTTCCTTTGTTGTACTGCTCTTGCATGTGCGAGACGATCGCTTTCTCAGTGATCTTTTGACAGTCACGGATCGAGAACAGCTTCGATTTGACCGAACGACCGTTGACGATGAAGTTCGCATCCCACGGCATCAATTCGTGCCACGGTAGTGCCTTGACTTGATCGAACAATTTTTCGAATGTCGTCGCGCGGAACTCAGCAACGACAAGTTTGATCCGGTCCGCTGTCCGGAGCCACATGTTCAAACGGGGAATGTCCTCCATCTCACAATCGATGTAGACCTTTCCGTCTTCGACCGTACACTCGTATCCTAACGCACGGACTTCTTTTGCGACGAGCGCTTCGATTCCCATCGCCGCTGTCGCGATGACTAAGCGTTTTGCCATATCGCGTTCACTCCTTTATCGTTTCTTCCACAGTATCGTTTCATTGCAATAAAAAAAGAGCCCAGGGTGGACCTGGACTCTCGTTCAACTTAAAAATAACAGCCTATGTGGTCCTGTAAGCCATGTTCTGTTCCTTAGTGTTCCAAACGGTTTGACCCTCACACGCAGGCGACAATCATCTATCTCCGTATTTGCATACGCTCTCCATTGCGTTCAGTTCCGCTCCGGAAATTCCCCTACCAAATTTGGGTTTCTCGCTCGTGGGGTTTACCTCGTTCCACCTTCATGGTTTCCCATGAAGCTCCGTCACTGTGGCACCTTCAAGAAGTTTCGGCCATATCCGAAGACTTAGGCGTTCCTTCTGCCGTCAGCTTGACGCTGCCTACACTTATCTTTTAGTGTAGCACGATCACTACAGCCATCGCAGGCTGTGCGAGCATGGACTTTCCTCAAAGCATCGAAATGCCCCGCGATTGTCCGAACCAACATAGTCACTGCTTATGAGTGTAGCGTAGATGCCGCTTTCCTGCAAGAGGTAATTCTCGTTTTACAAACGAAAAAGTTGCGTCCCTGCCTCATTTCACGGTATAGTACAAGAGTTCAGAAGGAGGCATGCAGCATGAAAAAACGACGCTCTGGTACGAACCGGCGAACGGTTCGCAAGTTGACATTCCTGATCGAGATCGACGAGATCAAGGCACTTCATCTGCGAAACGGCATCTTCGCCTTCTATCGTCAAGGAGAGCTCATCCACGCGTTCGAGCCGTTCAACGTCAAGGCGCCCGATGCACTCTCAAAACGTAGCTATCATTTCGATCAACACGATATCTTGCTTATGAACGAACGGTTCCCTGAGCAAATCCCGATGTATGATGAAGCGATGACGTTACGCTCTTGGGCCGACCAGGTCGCTTATGGTTTATACCAATTGATCGATTCCAGTCGCCTGTCGTTCGTCCATGAGGATGACACAGGATACAAGATGGAAGCGATGATCACATGGACTGGAGAGGCATTGACGCCTCCGACGCCCGTCTATAAAAAAGGAAAAGACCCGAAGTAACCTTCAGGTCTCGTACGGCGCTTCCCACTCAGTGGGAGGCGCTTTTTTATTTGACTGTCAGTAAGCGTTCGACGGTCCGCGTATGCCGTCCACCTGTCGTTGTAAAGACAAGCTTATATGACCCCTTGTCTTTCAACTTATACGTAAACTTATGCGTACCGTTCGTTAAATTCGATTGCGTGAATGTCTTAACGACCTTCCCGTCCTTATAGAGACGTGTCGTCGTCTTCGCACTCGCATACTCATCAAAATAGAATGTAAACGCCTGATTCGGCTTAACCGTTGCCGGTAACGAGATCTTCGAGATCGGTGCCGGCAGTGTCGCTAAGATTCCGGCATTCAAGCGGCCTGCTCCGTAATGCAACTTCGTATCACCTGATTTTTTCGTCGCTGCAGCATATAACTTACTGCGCATCGTCGTGTTCGAGACGAATGGGTTCTTCGATTTCGCGAGCGCCAACACACCACTGACGACCGGTGTCGCCATCGATGTTCCGTCCAAGTAGCCGTACTTGTTGCCGACGATTGTCGAGTAGATCCCTTCCCCCGGTGCCATGATGTTGACTCCTTTACCGTAGTTCGAGAACGTCGAGGCACGCCCCAGCGTTCCGACGGACCCGACACCGACGACTTGACTCATCGATCCTGGGAAGAGTACTTTATTGCGCCCGTCGTTTCCGGCTGCTCCGACGACGAGTATGTTCTTCGCTTCCGCCTTTTTGACCGCTGCTTCCATGTACGGATCAAACTCATATTGTCCGAGTGAGAGATTGATGACATCCGCTCCCTGCTCGATTGCATACAAAATACCGTCGCCGATGTCGATTGATGCAGCAAAGTCTCCATCGAAGACATCGGCCCCGATCAGTTTGACACCAGAAGCGACACCGACAATTCCTTGACCGTCTTCACGCGCCGCGACGATGCCGGCAACGTGTGTCCCGTGGTCGTCTGGTTTTCGGATTCCAGAAATCGTCGTCGTCTTATAGATGACGTCCTTGAACTCGCGGTGTTTCGTATCGATTGCATCATCGATGATTGCAACACGAACATCCGATTTTCCGCGGCTGTACTTCCAGTAAGCCGGAATGCGTGACTGATCAAGATACGTTTGTTGAAATTGAGCGGAATCCGTTGCTCTCTTGACGTCCGTGATTGGAATCAAATCGGCATCGATATCCTTTTCTTCGAGATGCGCAAGCGGCTCGACGAGCGAGAATCCTTTTTGTTTCAAGGCACGAATCTCGGTCAGCCCCTGATTCGCCAACCACTCTTGTTTTTGTTGTTCTGTAAACGTCGGATCATATTGTACGTATTGAGACTGCGCGAAAGCAGACGTTGGCATGGCGACGATTGTCGCTAGCGTGAGTAGTGCAAGTTGCTTTTTCATGGGAACCCTGCCCTTCTCTGATTACGCGCCGACCGAAGAATCGTCTGGACTAAAGCGGAACCGTGCCGTCCGGTTCTTCGCTGACTTCAAAAGGAATGATCTTTCCGATCGTCACGTAAGCATAATAGCGTGCAAGGACCGCACGCCAACGCGTTGCATCGATCCCCGTCAGGTCTTCACCTAACGGGGAACCGTCGAATGTCTCGAACTGTTGGCAAAAGAAGGCTTCTTCCTCCTCATGCCACGTCACTTCTTCGCCGATGAACCCGGTCGAAAAGCGGACAAAATCCGCAATCGAGGGTCCAATCACTTCTGCCGGCAAGCGTTCGCTCATCCGTCCGACCAGTTCATACCGGTCGCGTTGTGCTTGTTCCGCTTCTTCAATCGAATGACACAGCAGCACTTCACGATTTATTTCTACTAACACGACATAGTCACCACTCGGTAAATTGACGTGAATCATCCCTACACCCCTCGGACTGAATTCGTGCGGCTTCTAGGTGTCATTTTTTCTTCGATAATTTATAATGTCCATTTTCGATCAAATGTTAATTCAATCGGCTCGTTATCTTTCGACTTTAACATAACGACCCGCGTCGTTTCAATTTGATCGACGAGATCCGCTTGACGAAGAGACTGAATTTCCTTTGAAGAACCGGCTTCAATCCGGTCTCTGTAAGGGGCAAGCAACTCTTGTTGATTGCTTGCGAGTGCGTACCAGGCAAGACGGGCAAACGGTTCGTCCTTCGCCGTTTCAAGCGCATAACTCTCGAAGATATCTGGAAGATAACTGCTAAATTGATCAAGCGCGTCGATTCGTTCAGCGACATCTAAAATCGTCAACCAGCTCGGGAGTGAAAGCAACGATTCGCTCGACCACCAGTCGAGTAAATCGACATGCTCTTTAAGTAATTGCTGTGCTTCCGGCCGATCGATCATATGTTGTAGCGTCTGGATGAGTTCGTTCCAGGCAAGTGACCAGTACTCCTCTGATGGATTAGCTGAAAGGAAAAATTGACGATAGACCGTCAACAATTCCGAAACGTCCGTTAATGGTTCGACTTCTAACCGTTGATTGAATCGGCTAACTGCTTTTGTAAAATAATTTGGTTCAAGCGTCAGTGCCATATAGAGTAATTTTGGTGCATTTTTAATTTCGCCTTGATCGACCGTCTCAAATAATTCTTGAATCCATTCTGGTTGTGGTTGTGTCATAATCTTTTTCCTCCGTCTAGTAAATTTATTTACTATACCCGAAAAAAGATTGGTTAAATCCTTTCTTCTCTAAATCGCTCCAATTCGTTGGGCGGTTTCCTCCGAACACAAGACGATCAACGTCCCGTTTTTCGGAATCGCTTCATCGAGTCGACGGTTCAAATCGAGTCGTTTTCCATCAGATAAGATCGTGACGCCTTCTTCTAGCAAAGCATGATAGGCGTCACGGTACGTCCCCCACTCCGGTCTACTCGGAATCGAGAACATGCCCTCACCGTCCTTCGTCAACAAATCCGTCACGACCTTCGTCACACCAGGATGATGGGACGCGAGGATCGCCATCCGGGCAATCGTCTCATCACCAAGTAACACCTCATCAACCTTAACCTGTTCGAAGCTGTCGAGGTGTTCTTCAAGCATCATTTCGACGATTGTATAAATGTTCGGATTCGCCCGTTCGATGCTTGAAGCAATCAACAATGTCCGTCCGTCAGCATGGACCGGTGGAATCGAATGATCGGCGAGGACGATCGCGCGAACTGCCTTTTCGATGTGTGCCCGTTCGAGCGTCGATGTCAGTGCCGGATCACCACAGACGTAATGAAATCGTGGGTGACTGAATGGCTCGCGCTCTAAATCATCGACGAGGACGACATCCGTATGTTCGAGTAATGAATCGATGACGTGCTTCGAACGCCGACTGTAACCGAAAACGACGGTATGCCCTGTTTCTTTCACTTGTAATAACCCTCTTTCCTTTTGATTGCGAATCAACTGGACACCGTCGACCAGTTTTGAGATTAGTCCCCCGACGATCCCGATTCCAAAGATGAAGACGAAAATCGTCAGAATCCGACCGGTATCAGAATTCGGGAAGAAGTCGCCGTACCCGACCGTGACGACGGTCGTCATCGTCCAGTAGACGGCCCGGAAGTAGGATCCGAACGTTTCTGGCTCAAGAGCATACATGATGCCCGCGACACCAAAGACGAAGATCAAGGACGCATATACGAGCGTCCGCATGCGTAAAAACGATACTTTTCGTAAAAAACGTAACCAGACCATCTTTTTTTCATTCCTTTCGAACAATCCGGTCTCTTTCCCTGTCAATAAGGGCGAAGGAGGTGATACACATGACACAAGCAGAAGAAATCAAGACGAGTCTCGTCATTGTCTTCGAGCGGAAGGACAAGGTGACAGCAAACGGTGATGCCGTCGTTGCTCGCCGCCGCTATAACGGCTTACGTTCGAATCTTCCAGCAGACGTCGTCGCTTCGATCGGTCAAGCGGTCGGCAGCTTACTCGACGGACGCTACGCGCTGACGGAAATCAGCCGTGACTACGCTCTACTCAAGGCATAACTCGTCCCTACATTTCATGAAAGGAGTGACCATTGATGGAACATACGATCGTCCTGACATTTGATACGGTGACAAAAAAACCGTATCGCTTGCGGATCGCTGGTGCGAAGGAAAATGCGACCGTGGCTGAGATCAAAGCAATCGGTGACTTGTTCGTCGCCCATGACCCGTTCATGAACGGTGTCACACGTCTCGCGTCCGCTGAATTGCAAAATAGTTCGGAATCGCCATTCGTCTTGTAAGCTTTTTCAGTCCATCGTCACGGGATTACGTGACGATGGCTTTTTTTTGGTATACTAGAAACATCAACCAGCTGAAAGGAAGTCAATTTATGGCCAAACGCCCACTCACTCCTCGCGAATGCGAACTCGTCGTCTGTAGTCTCTACGTAATGGAACTCATCCCGTTCGAAGGCATCATGGAACGTCTCGAATCCATTACGCTCCGAGACATCATCGGCCCCGTCGCACGTGGTGAATCGACGCGGGAGCAAGCTGCTGACGCGCTTGACCAGTACATCAAGGTCCGACGTCGCCGGTTCCGCAACGTCCCACCGGAACATCTGTGGTCGCTTGACGACCGGATTGAACAAGAAGCACTGCGGATGATCCGCAAGCGTTCGCCGCTCTCGGCAGGAGAAAAGCTCCAGCCGAAAGCCATTCCTCATGAAATGGGTGATACGGTCGAGTTGAAAGTGACCGAAATTCAGGATCGCAACAACAAAGTGACCTTGATCGGGAAAGTCGGAAACGTCACGGCGAAGCTCCCGGTCGCGAACCGTCAAGCCTATAAAGGCAATAAGACGATCTCTGCCTGGATCACGGGTGTCGAGAAAAAACCTGCCTTACTTCATCTGTCGACATCCGACTACGGTAAGCATCAGCCGTCAGACGACGTCAAAGCAGCGTACGCAACTGCCGTTGCCGCGTTACGTCGTTATTTCGAGACGAACGAACTCCCGACGACCGAAGAAGTCGATCTCGCGAAATCACTGTTCCAACGGATGATCCGTCGCGATCAGAATGATTGGTTCACGGTGTACGTCGCGATGGGTCGCCCGCAACTTGATCACGTCCGGCGCTGGGTCAAGGTCATTCAGATGCTCGCCCGCTCACTGCGCGGAGACGAGGAAGCGACACAACAACTCGCTTCGCAGGAAGATCGTTTCTTCAAGGACGCCTTATTGCGTGCCTGTAAAGCGGCAGAGAAAAATTTCACGTCTTGATGCTTTCGCCCTAGAATGTATCGATTCCTAGTCAAAACGAAAAAAAGAACGCTTCGGACCGGATAAGTTTTTCCGGGACGAAGCGTCTTTTCGTGGATCATTGAACCGCAAAATCATAGATACGCGTTCCTTTTTTACGATTCGCATCTTTGATTTCTCCTTGATACATCAGTTGCTCATTCTTCAGATCGATCACGGACACTTGGAATCCATCGTTTGTCTCGGAAGAGAGATAAAGTTGCATCTCATCCTTCGAATCCAACCAATCAATCTTTTTCAAAACGAGCGGACTGCTTACGCTATGCTCGGATAATCGTTTCGTTTCCAAGTCGAACATCGACCATTCGATTCGTTTCGTCTCCCCTTCCGGCAGATGGAAGCCGATGAGATAACGACCGTTCGCATAGGGCGTATAACCGATTTGCTGCTGATTCAACTCCTTGATGGAACGAACGCTTTTGCCGTCATCGAGGAAATAAGATAGTTTAGTGTTCTCCTCATCGCTGTCAGACGGTTGTTCCGTGTAGACGACCTCATTTTGATGAATCGCTAAAAATTGACGAGCGTGTTTAGGCGCTACTGGCTTTTGAAGAACGATCTCTTCAACCCGGTCGCTTGTTAAATCGAGCACAAGCAGTTTCGTTTCCCTTGGCTGATCGACTCGATCGAGTTGAATGTAGACCTTCATCGCCTGTTTATCGACGACACTGGCTTGTATGTCCATCCCCGTCTCAAGTTTTGTATCATACTGAAATGTTTTCTCGAACATCTCCTCCGTCTTAAACGTAAACATCTTAAATTGCAGTTTATTGTGTTTGATCTGAATCGCATACTCTGATTGTCCATCACTGCTAGCGTTCGTTTCCATTTGCGTCGTAAATTCGTAATATTCATCTGGCAAATCCGTCATGCTATCTTCACGGAATAGTTGTCCGACGTAAGAATTTGACTGTTTTTCGATGTCTCCCTTAGCGTTGACATCATAAATCGTCGAACGCATGCCTTTCGTCTGAAGACGTAAATTAAAATTTTCGATTTG
The DNA here is from genome assembly GCF_041945985.1 of Exiguobacterium sp. PHA03. NCBI lineage: Bacteria > Bacillati > Bacillota > Bacilli > Caryophanales > Exiguobacterium > Exiguobacterium sp. PHA03. Next base: position 557,734 of record NZ_JAUTYQ010000001.1, on the reverse strand, counting down.
CGAAGGTTTTCCACTGACGGTCTCGAGCGAAAAGTCTGCTCCTTTGATCGACAGCGTGTAGCCGATGTAGCTTCCGATTGTTATGAGAATGATCACTCCATAGATCAGAAGTTGACGATATCGTTTCATGAGATTTCTCCTTTAGACGGATAGACGCGTCTGGACTAACCGCAGATTTTTGTACGACACATATAACGTTAAGAGCACGATGTACCCGAGATAAAATTGCATGTGCAGTTGACTCAAATCGTTCGAAATAGCTGACAATGCTAAGCCTAAAATGATATAACCGCCAATCAACGCAATCCCATGTAATCCGACGAGCAAGAACGCTTTTCCCTTTCGGAACGATCGTTCAAGTAATACTGTCATGAAGACGAACGAGATGACGATGAATGACATCAGTAAGATGAATAAAATATCACTCGGATACATCGTATAGAACAAATTCATGTAGAAGGAGTATTCATTGATGCTGGCTGTGACCTGTTGAGCATCTGGTAACAACCATAAGTAGAGATTACGACTAAGTAACAACAGCCCCCATTGAATTCCGATCAAACTAGTAACGACAAGTAAGAGTGCCGTCATTTTCGATCCAAAAATCGCCCGGCGTGATCCCGGTAACAATAGCAATCTGTAAATGTACTTCGTCTCACCCATCCAGTCGCGGTACCAAATCCAGAACGCGAACAAGATAATCATCCCCATCGCTAATACAATGACTGAATCGTAAAAATCCGTTGCTTGTGCGAATGTCAACGCACCACCTGCTCGCGCAATTGCGTCCATTTCTGATATCTGTTCAATCCGCATCGTTTTCTCGATCGTGCTTTGATAATCGTAAATTTGATAGAGCAGTGACGCGATTTCCGCGACGATCAAGCCTGAAATCAACAACACCAGTAATTTCGTACTTCGTTTTAGTTCTTCATTCGTTAATAACAACCAGCGTTTCATCCTTGATATACCTCCCGCATCCGGTCTTGGACCGATTGATGATGATGACCTCGCAGTTCATCCGTCTCTTTGACTTCGACGATCTGACCGTCTCGTAAGAACAACACTCGGTCGATCACTTGCTCGACTTCAGCGATTTCGTGAGTCGTCATCAGGATACTCCGTCCTTCCATGAACTCACTTGAGAAAATCCAGGCAATCTGTTCCTTCATGAACAAATCGATTCCCGCGAGCGGTTCGTCGAGTAATATGTATGGACGATCGAGGGCGAATCCTAAGACGAGATTGAACTTCGCTTTGTTCCCTTTTGATAAGTTCGCCATTTTATCCGTCGTAAACAGCTGGAACGTCTGCAGTAACCGTTCCGCTGTCTCTTGATTCCAGTCCGGATAATGATCTGCCATATATGCGAGCGCTTGTCCGATTGTCATGTAGCTCGGCATCGTCTGAAGATCAGGCACGAACGCAATTTTGTCGCGCGATGTTTTACCGTCGACCGTCACCGTCCCGGCATCTACCGGAATCAGACCGAGAATTGCTTTTAGGATCGTCGACTTCCCTTCCCCGTTCAAGCCGATCAAACATGTCACTTCGTTTAGACCGACGGAGAACGTCACGTCACGTAAGACCTGTTTTTTTCGTCCATATCGCTTCTGTAACCCTTTTACCTCAAGCATCGGATTCACCCTCCTTGATTATCACCATTGTATTAAGACAATAGTACATCTGTTAACTGTATGGTACATGCCATACAGTCTAGCGTCAACCTGTTTTTTTCCTGCTATCATCCAGAAAATGAAAAAGAGCCGGACAATCCTGTCCGACTCCGCGAGTATTCGACTTCGTTTTTGCTTTTTAATTTATGAAAGAAGAGAGACGTTTTGTTCACTCGAAATCGCTTCCTAAGGAAAAACAAGCAGGAGCGACCCTGCAACGAAGTGAAGCGGCGCGATGCTTGTCCCAGGAAAACGATTCGAGATGAACAAAAAAGTGCACACTGTCTTTACGACGTCGAATTCTCTCGATTCGTTGATTAAAAAAAGAGAGGACATCCTAACGGACGCCCCCTCTGAAAACGTGACTGGTGCTTCAATAAATATCAATCGTTGACTCCAGTGCCCGGCATGTCCGACGCACGGTCGGTAAGAAGTCGGTCCGTTTTGCGACACCGCCTTCAATCTGGACATGCTGAATGCCTTTCGTCCGCTGCATCGCTGTTAAGACGGTGACCAGCTCGATGAACCAATTCGAGATCAGTTCGACGACCTGTTCGTCAAAAGCGGCAGCGCCATACACATCATACCCGTTCTCGCAGAGATGGTTCGGGAAGCGGGCTTTGAACCGATGAATCAAAGTGTCCGTCGTCGGAATTAAAAATTCGTTATAGACGACACGTTGTTCGGCATCAAGCGTTTGTTCTGTCACACCATCCATCATCAAATGTGGCTGATTGCCGATATTCAATGTCCAACTCGTCTTCTTTCGCTCGCCAGTGGAAGTGATCGTTCGCATGGTTTCATCCATCTCCTTTTGATGTGTAAGCGTTTACCTTCTCATTTTACCTGTCATTTGACCTGTTCTGCAACCGTCAACTTGACCATTTTAAACGATGACTTCGCTTGACATTCAGTCTACCAAATTCAACGCTTTTTGACGATGTCAGGAATTAACATCGTCCTTGTAAATGTAGACAGCAACGAGATCGATCAAGACATGGATGATGATCAGCGGCCAGAGTGTCTCAAGTGCTAGGTACAAGTAACCGAATCCCGCCCCGATTAGTCCTGTCACGAGGATTGCGAACCACCCTTGATAACGATGCGCGACACCAAACAAGATTGCCCCGATCCAGACGAAACTGACGTCAGAAAACGGTAAAAATAATCCGAGAGCATGAAAGAGAAATCCGCGATAAATCAACTCTTCCGTCACTCCTGCCATCAGCGCGACCATCTGAAACCCGGTCCGTTCCTCTTTCGTTCGTGGCAGAATCAGTCGCTCCGCCTCACTTTGATAAAGCGGCAACAAACGTTTGCGAAACGCCGGAACGGTCGCTGTCAAAAGCAAGACGATACAGAGAAAGACGATTAGTCCGATCGTCGCGTACCAGACCGGACCACTTGGGACAAAAAACGTCAAGCCGATTTCCGGCAACTGTGTGCCGCTGATCAGTGTTCCACCGACGAGCAACAAACATAAGATCCCGCTTGACTGGACCATCGAGGGGTAGAATTCCTTGCGAGAAACGATCGTCAAATCGACCGGACGGACCGCTGCGATGATCGAAAGGACGACGAGTAATCCGAGTAAAAACCCATTTACGAAGAGATACATGACTTCGACTCCTTTTTTGATTCCACACTCCCGTCACAGAAAGTGCTATTAGACCCTACTAAAATATGATACCATTCAGTGGAATCCTAAACAGAGGAGAGAACAATATGCGAAAAGTTTTTCGAATCAGCATCTTGTTCGTACTGTTCGCCCTCATCGTCAGTAGCTTCATCTACTGGCAAAATCGGGAACGTGTTCAAAATGAAATGTATCGTACGTATTATGGACAGCATGGCGTACCTGCCGAGAACATCGACATCTACGAACAAGCCGCGGCACGTTACGGCATCGACTGGAAGCTACTCGCCTCCATTCATCGCGTCGAGACGATCTTCTCGAACTCGTCAGCGATGCAATCGTCCGTTGGCGCCATCGGCCCGTTCCAATTCATGCCGAAAACATGGGTCGGTTGGGGATACAAAGGTGGCACGTCGCTCGGTGACATCGAGCATGACGGCATTGACGTCACGGATCCGGAAGCCATCGAGAAATATGGTGGTCTCGGAGTGGACGCGGACGGCGACGGGAAAGCCGATCCGACAAGTCTCGTCGATAGCGCCCACACGGCAGCGAAATATCTGAAACAACACGATGTCACACAGACATCCGACCGAGACACGCTCGCGACAGCACTGTTTGAATACAATCGCAGTGAACAATATGTCTCTGACGTGCTCGCCCAATACGATCGTTACCAGCAACACGTCGAGGCGATCGATGCGAACGACCTCGACCTCAAGAAGAAGACCCTCGCGTTCTTCCTTCGCATCAGCTCACGTTTGACCAATTAAAAGGAGGCACCACCCATGACACCAGCCGATTCTTCCGAACTCTTGATTGAGGAATCGTCGATCCGCGTCCAGACGACGTTTGATCGAGACAAGACGAAACGCTATTTACGCAGCTATATCTTTGACGACATCGCAGAAGGAACGCACGTCGCCGCTTTAATTTACACACCACGGACGACGGATGCCTTTCTCTCTGGAACGACGACACAACGTGCGTACAATTTGATGAAGAAGTATGTCAATGACCCCGTCAAACAATATGACATCATCAGTTTGATGCCGGACCTTCTCGTCAGCGAGGATCTACCGTTCGCTCAAGCAAGCTTCGATGAGACGAACTATGAGTTCGTCGCGAAGACACTTGCCGATGTCAAAGCGAAAAATGGCGTCGTCCTCTGTGGCTGGGGTTCTCCTGGTCGTCTGATGCACCACCTGCCGGCATACGAGGAACTGTTTGATCAATATGCTGACATCCTCTATTGCTCCGGCATCACGAACAAAGGTGAACCGAACCATCTGCGCTTGACGATGGACGATAGTCCAATGATCACGTATAACGACATGAAACAAAAAGCGAAAAAATTGCGTCGTAAATGACACAATAGACCCTTCCTTAATGGATAGGGTCTTTTTTCGAAACATTTTCCAAACATATTGCGTATAATCAAGGTCTACATCAATCATTACATAGTAAGGAAGGTCATATGATGCCATTTTGGGATGAAGATCTACAAGAAGAAACGATCATTTCAGTCAACGAAACAGACATCACACGAATCGAGCAAGCCGTCAGCGGTCGACTCCCCGCTCGCTACCTCAAACAGATGCGAAAGCAAAACGGTGGAGTTCCAGAAGCGAAGGTCGTGATGGTCGAGTTCGAGAATACATGGTCGGACGAAGAAACGGGTCTATACCTTCCGCTCTGCTCGATGACATCATTGACATTCGAGCGGTATCTGGACGAATTGTCGGTCCTCCGGGAATGGGACGTCGAAGGGAACGTCATGATGTTCGCTGAAGGAGAAGGTAGCTATTTTTGGTACTTCCACTTTACGGAAGATACTGAGCCGACTGTCTGGTGTCTCGACATTTCGGACGAGACGACCCATTTCGTTGCGTCAACCTACGACGAGTGGTTAACGAAGCTGAGTAGCGATGTTCCGGAAGTCGTCATGCCGGATGTCGTATTTCTGACGTTACCTGAAATCAAGGACATTCTCCGTGGAGATGATGAAAACGAAAAACTCCTCGCCTACTCCCACTGGATGATTCTCGATGAAGAACAAGAAGAACTCATTGAAGCGTTCATGACACTGATCGAACGAAACGACCAGCCTGATTTCCTTGGCTCTTATGCGTATTACCTCATAGAAGTCTTGACGAACAACCCGGATTTATTAGACCAGAAACGAGATGTCGTCACTGCCTTGATCCTCAGCAAAGGTGATGATCTCGATGCAGAGGATCTGTTGTCTTGGATGGACGAAGAGAAAGACGAAGAGTTATGACCTAAACCATAAAGCCAGTATTCCTCGTCCAAACGGATGACGAATACTGGCTTTTTGCATGCATATAAAATCTTTTAAGACAACATCAACTCAAGCAGGCAGTCGACAAGATCCTTCTCCAGTTCAAGTGCTTGCAACTGGTGCATCATATTGACCGGATCAAGCTTTTGTGACAATAGACGATACAAACGATCCTTCAGGTCATAGCTGATTTCCGCTTGGTCGAGAAACGCATACAACCGGTCCATCTTGTTCTCGTTCGTCGACATCTCGACTTGGAGCGACAACGTGATCGTCTCCGTCACTTCACCGAGCTCGACACGAAGTGACTGCGTCGCATGATCATAGACGCCGGTGACACTTTCCCCGTCGCGCTGGACGTAACCTTCGTGGACCCCGCGTAAAATCAATGTGATTGACCGATTTTCCGGTAGCAAGTCACGATGTCCAGTCGGTGCAGCGATCGTCAGTTCACGCGCTTCCCAGTCGAGCGCGAATGTCGTCTCAACATTGACGCCATCGCGGTGTGCAATCCCTGTGCTGTCGTCTTCAAACAACGTAAACCGGTTCGAGGCTCCTGGGAAGACGACAACTTCGAGATCGTCCGGATTATGCAATGCATTCGAATGCTCGAGATGACGACCGAGTGGGACGATCGCACCGGCTTTCGCAAGTACGCCTTGGTCTTCGAGATAGCGGAACAGACGGATCTGTTTGCCACCTCGATAACGGTGCCCATTGAAGAAATCGAACCATTCTCCTTCTGGCAACCATGCAGTCGCAGCCGTCATGTGCAGTTTCCGGTGCATCGGTGTGACCATCGGCGTGACGATCAATTCCGTTCCGAAGTAGAACTGATTCGGGACATTGTATGCTTGATCGTCTTCTGGATGCTCATAATACATTGGTGAGACGAGGGGCAAGCCGTCAAAGTGATTGCGGGCATTCATCGTGTAGATGTACGGCACGAGCTGATGCCGAAGTCGTAAATATTTCTTCATGACGTTCGCCGCATCGGTCGAATAGCGCCATGGTTCCTTCCCATTGAAGATGCTCATCGTACTATGCAGACGCATGATTGGGCTGAAGACACCGTACTGGAGCCAACGTGTCGATAACTCGTCATCTTTTTCCCCGCGCTGGTGACCCCCGATATCATGACTCCACCATCCGTAACCGATGTTCGACGCCGTCGCCGTGAAATACGGCTGGAATTGGAGTGATGCCCATGAGATGATCGTATCACCCGAGAAACCGACCGGATAACGGTGACTTCCGGGTCCCGCGTAACGTGAGAAGATCAACGGTCGATTACCATCGCGGGCGATATCGAGTGCGTGGTAATGATTGAGCATCCAGAGCGGATCAAGCCCTTTCATCTTCGAGTTCGCACCCTGTTGCCAGTCGATCCACCAGAAGTCGACGCCATCCGCCTCATGCGGATGATGCAACTTCGTGAAGTAGTTCTCAATGAACGTCCGGTCCGAAAAATCAAACGGAATCCGGACATCCGATTCGGGATCAACACCCATCGCGACCGCCATCGCCTCGTATGCTTCCTCAAACCCACGCACACCGTCCGCCGGATGCAAGTTGAGCGTGACCATCCGATCGTCGTCCTTCAACCATTGCAAGAATCCGCGTGGATCCGGGAACAAATCACGGTTCCACGTATAACCCGTCCAACCGCTTCCGTATCGTTCCGGAATATCGGTAACGTGCCAGTCCATATCAATGACGCTGACCGAGAACGGAATATCTTCCGTCTTGAAGCGTGTCATCAAGTCCTTATATTCTTTCTCACTATATCGCCAGTAGCGACTCCACCAGTTGCCAAGTACCTGACGCGGTAACATCGGTGTCGGTCCTGTCAGGTGGTAGAAGTCACGCAGTGCCTGTTTGTAGTCGTGACCGTATCCGAAATAATAGATGTCATGCGTACCAGAGCGACGCGGTTCGACGAAGTGGTCTTCCGTCAGTACGAAGGCGTTCGAATCGTCGATCGCCGCGTATCCTTGCCGTGAGACAATTCCTTCCTCGAGAGGAATGACACCGTCCGCATGGTCAAGCGTCCGTGCCGTTCCTTTTAACGTCCGGAGTGGTCCGCCGAACGTATAACGGCTGTAATAGGTACTGAAGTTCCCTAAGACATCGATATAAAGTGTGTTCGCAGCGAACGGTCCCTTTGTATAATGCAGATGGACGTGCTCGGTGATGATTTGCAATTCTTCCTCGTTTTCGACGATGCGGTAAGCAGGTACCGGGAAATCACGATTGAAGACCGTTTGGGTCGGTCGATCCTCGAATTGTCCATCCGCCGCGTATTCGAGTCGGATCATCCGACTCGTCAAGACCGTGAAACGGTAGACATCTCCTTGGATGATAGCGTCTGGTCGTGCTTGTGGTTTCATGTCGCGCGTGTAGAAATGGGATTCATCAATTGTTCGCATACGGGTTCGGGACTTCCGTCCCTTTCACTTCCTTCCAGGCTAAGTAGTGTGCAACCGATTACACATCTAGTGTATAAGAGTTCATGTTCCCACTTCAAGGAAGAATCAACCTAAAAATGTCCCGCACCTGAAAATAGATGCGGGACGTTACGTCATAATAAGGGTGAAATCAAGCGCGAAAGTGACTCGAAAATCCGGAAGCGGAGCGGGCGTTTGACGTAATCATTCGATGATAACTGAATCGAGACGTCGAAATCAGCAATGAAGTCACGCTCGAGCTGTTCGGCACTTTCCGTATCGTACAGGAACGCCATTAGTTCATAGTTGAGGACAAAACTGCGAATGTCCATGTTTGCCGTTCCGACAGCACCGATCTTGCCGTCGACGAGAAACAGTTTGGCATGGATGAAGTGACGGTTGTACGTGTAAATCTTGACCCCATCTTTCAGGAGTGGTCCAAAGTAGGAACGGGTGCCGTAGTAAGACGTAAAACTATCGCCTTTCCCCGGTGTCAGGATGCGGACGTCAAGCCCGGCACGTGCAGCAAGTCGAAGTAGCGTCATCGTCTCATTGTCCGGAATCAAATACGGTGTCGCAATCCAGATCGAGCGTTGCGCCGAGATGATGGCCGCAATCAAGGCATTGCGAATCGCGGGATCCTTTGAGGTCGGTCCGCTCGTGACAATTTGAATCGCTCCGTCGGACGCAACATCATGTTTCGGGAAGTACTGGTGGATTGTCTCTTCCCCCGCAAACGTCTCCCATGTGTCGTCCGATTCGATTTGGGCATAAATCCAGTCGTCGAGGAACGTCGCTTGTAATTCCTTAACGGCACGTCCTTCGAGCCGTAAATGCGTATCGCGCCAAAACCCGAACTTCTTACTCTTGCTGTCGTACTCATCACCGACGTTCAGTCCACCGGTGAAGCCAACCTTCCCATCAACGACGACGATTTTCCGGTGATTGCGGAAGTTCGCCGTGAATATGAATAAGGGACTCGAGATTGGATCATAGGCTGCGATATGAGCCCCAGCGTCGCGTAACGGACGTAGGAAATTCTCACCAAGCATATAGCTTCCAAGTCCGTCATACATGAACCGCACTTCGACTCCCGCTTCGAGTCGCTCGATCAATGCTTCCCGGATTGCCTTGCCTGTCTCATCGTTTCGATAGATGTAGTACTGGATGTGGACGTGATGTTTCGCTTGACGAATTGCGTCAAGAATCGCCGGGAACGTCTCTTCCCCGTTCGTCAGAATCTCACTTGCTGTATGAACGTCCACCCCGCCACCACCGAAGTTGCGAATCGTGTTCGCAAGCTTCAAATGATTCGGTGGCAATTCACTGACGGCAAGCGACCGGACTGGACGAATCGCTTGTTTCAGCAATTTTCGTTCGTCATGCGAACGACGATTCCGGCGGCGACGCCGTGGATTCCGACCGAACATCAACCAGATGATGACACCGAGAATCGGTAAGAAAATCAGGACGAGAAACCAAGCGATCGTTGATTCCGCTGTCCGGTTCTCGATGAAGATGATCATGATGACGGCGAGCGGCACAACCGTCGCTGAAATCGTTAAGACATAAAATAAATAGCCGAGTTGATATAGTCCCCAAATAATTCCGCCGGCGACTAAAAATACAAGTGCGAATTGTAAAATCCGGTTGCGCACAGACCTTCCTCCTTCAATTAACATACCTTCACTAGTATTCTTTTCCCATTCACTATGAAAATATAACAAAAAAGAGAAACCGCAGATACGGTTTCTCTAAAGATTGACCTTTTATAAAAAGTTTTCTTCGTACATCTCACGACCGGGTATCGGATCGTTCAGAGATGCCCAGTCTGTTTCGTCTTCCTGGACGAGACTCGCATCAAACAACGCTTCGAGCTTCTCTTGTTCTAGTCCGATCCCAATCAAGACCAGTTCCGTCCGTCGATCCTCGTCTGATGCAAAGCGACCGGCGTATTCCATGTTCGACGCATATCCTGCCTGATGGAACAATAGTGCCATCTCGGGACGTGTCGCGAGGAACAAGAATCCTTTCGCCCGGACGACTTCTTGCGGCCAGTCTTCGATCAAGGCAAGCAAACGCTCAGGATGGAATGGAATATCGCGCCTGTAAACGAATGAACTGATCCCGTACTCTTCCGTTTCCGGAATATGTGCTTCGGCATTCAACTCGCGGATCCAACCGGCACTTGCTGCTGCTTGTTCGAAGTCAAATAGATCAACGTCTAATATCTCTGTCGGATCGACTTGACCATACGTCGTCTCAATCAGACGAGCCACTGGATTCAACGCCTTTAGATAGCCGATGACGGTATGGCGTTCTTCCGGTGTCAGGCGATCGACTTTATTTAAGACGATGATGTCCGCAAACTCGACTTGGTCGACGAGTAGATCGACGACTTCGCGCACGTCTGTCTCATCGACTGCCTGTTTCCGCTCAATCAACGATTCACCAGACTCGAAGTCCTTCAGGAAACGGTACCCATCGATGACCGTGACCATCGCATTGATTTTCGTGACATGTGATAAATCGATTGCGCTGTCCGGATCTTCATACGTGAAGGTCTGGGCGACCGGAATCGGTTCCGAGATACCACTCGATTCGATGACGATCCCGTCAATATTGCCTTGGTCGACGAGGCGTTTGACTTCAAGCAACAGATCATCACGCAATGTGCAGCAAATGCAGCCGTTCGAGAGCGTGACGAACGACTCTTCCGTCCGCGAGAATCCGCCTTGCTCAATCAATGCCGCGTCAATGTTGACCTCACTCATGTCGTTGACGATGATCGCGAGGCGGCGCCCTTTGCGATTATGTAGTAAATAGTTCAATAGTGTCGTTTTACCGGATCCTAAATAACCGGATAAAACGGTGATCGATATCGGTTGCATCATCATTCATCTCCTAAAACGTAATTGTTACGTTTTATAGAGTAACCGACTTTTTAACTGACGTCAATCGTAATGATTTCGATTTATTTTGTTTCCAAAAAAAAGCTGATAAGTGTCGACTCAAGGAGTAGACGGGGCTGGCTCCAAAAAAATGACGCATCTTCTCACGCCCTTTCCTCAGGCGAGACACAAGCCAGTTTTCCTGCTTCCTTCAAGCAGGAAAGCGGGTCTTGTTTGTCTCTGACAGCGCATAATGCGCTTTTTCCTGTAGGAGTGGCGTGTGACGCGTCATTCTTTGTAGATACTGGCTTTAGAGTCAGCTCCGTCAGATATTCCGAAGCACAAGAAAAGAAACTTTTTTCGCTCGTAATCGCTTCCTAGAGAAATACAGGCAGGAGCGACCCTGCAACGAAGTGAAGCGGCGCGATGCTTGTCCCAGGAAAACGATTCGAGCGAAACGAAAAAACGTAACCTTACTACTGACTTTGAATCGGTAAATCCCATGTCGTCCCGATCAAATCCGTGATCCGCTCCGCTGCCTCATGCGAAAAACCAGCAATCGTGTAATGATTCGTATCTGCAATCACATGATACATCCCGTTCGGTAAACTGTCGGCGAACTCAGCGTGAGCCGCATTGATTTGTTCGGTCAATGCCGGATTCAACCAACTTTCCGGCATGCCGCCTGCCCAGTTCGAAGCAGACAGGACGAGGACCGGCTGCGTCACGTCTTCGATCAACGAAAGAATCATCTGATTGTTCTCCTCTACCGATTGCCATTCATCGAGCGTTCCCCGCCAATGTCCAGGTGCCGCAAAATGCTGCCACATCGGCAATTGATCAGCCTCCGGTAAGACACTGAACATCTTTTTTCCCAAACGGTCAGGGATCATCCAAGCAATCGGTCGAATGTGACTAAGAAAATAGAGGAATCGATTCCACTCTTCTTGTGTTCGTTCGTACCAGTTCGGCAATGCCGCATCGACATCTGGGTGCGACGGATCAAGCAAGACGATGCCGCGTGTCTCGTCTGCAAATAATCGTCCACTCGCGAGCGAAATATAGGCTCCGAGCGAGTGACCGATGAAGACATACGGTCCTTCAACTCGAAGCATCCGTAAAACATCTGCCAACTCATCCGCTTGATGTGTAAAGAGTCGTTTGTTTTTGCCACGACTCGACCGCCCATAACCGAGACGCGAATATTCAAAGACCCGTCCCCTTTTCAATAATTCAGTTCGGAGCCAACCCCACTGATGCCGATTCGACATCATCCCGTGATCGAGGACGAATGTGACGTCCCCGCTTCCCGTCAACCGGGTATCAAATCGACCGGCTGATGTTTCGACGATATATTCCATACGCTATCCCTACTTCCATTCATTCAAATAACGAGATCTCTAATTCGTACCCAAGGATGTTCAAGTAATCAAATAACTGGGATCGATGATGATAGAGATGCACGACTGCTTCAATCGCCCAACCATGCATCGAATCGGTAACTCCCCAGTACGTCGGACGCGTCGAAAATCCGGCCGTGACTTTTTCTTGATAGACCCGAAACGCTTGATCGATTCGCTCTGATAACTGATTGCACATGACCGGTTCCGCATAAAATGCCTGCATCGCTTCTGCCGTCGCTCCTTCTGCGAGCATCAAATCGGCTTCAAGTAATACAGCGAGATGGACGGCGACTTCACCGACGGTCCGCTTCCCAGGGATCGGTTGCGTGTTCCAGTCCTTTGCTTCGATCTTCTCAAACAAGACTTTCGACGTCTTTACACCAACACTGATATGGCGAATGAGAGCACGTTCCCAGTCAGTCATGCGCGTTCCCCCAAGCAATTGCGCGGAGTTCGAGTTCCTTGACGAACGCATCCTTACCGGCGATATAGGCTTCGATATCAAGCGGATATGTTGTCGCTAACTGTTCCTTTAATGCCCCGTAAGCAGCGGCTTCTTCTGGATGTTTGCGTAAGTAATCCCGGAAGACAAGATGACGCTTGATTTCTGGATTTCCCGTCGCATAGAGATGAATATGATGCGTCCGTTCGTCTCCACCTTTTCGGTAATAGCGACGTCCCGGCATCCCGAATTCACCCTTCGCCTCGTAGCCGATTGCTTCCATCCGTGCGTCGAACTGCTCGATCCCCTCGAGCGCATCGACGACGGGCAGTATATCGATGATCGGTTTTGCTGCGAGTCCCGGAACTGATGTACTTCCCATATGATGAATCTGCTTAAGACGTGCTCCAAACACCTCTCGTAACCGGTCCGCTTCTCGTGTATATGCACTCGCCCATTCTGATTGATACGGTAACACAATGACTTGTCGCATGGTCGTTTCCCCCTCTAAATTCAGTATGCCAGTTTTTGGGGTAAAACAAAACGACCATCCGCTTTGGAGGTCGTTTCGTTACGCATGGTGTCCGATGTTCGTTAATCCTTTAGATAATCATACAGTTTCGCAGGTCCACCCAGTCGGAGATCGGCGATGATATGCTGGGCATCGACGATCTTTCGAACAGGGAAGTCAGCGAGTGGTGCCATGACATGTTCAAACAATTGAAGCCGAGCCGGTCCACGGTATGCTTCTTTAATCTCAAGATCCGTGATTTGACTGCGTGTCAGTTCAGAGATGATCAACTCGCCTTGATAGCCGCGATGTTGTTTGAGCATGAACTGCGGCGCACCGACAATTGACTGTGCCTCTTCGACTGCCATCGGAACGTATTTATATCCCATCGTCGCTTGTGCGACGCGGAGCGAATGATAGTCAAGCGTTCCAACGAGTACATCATTGTCGAGATAAAGCCGGGGTGAACCATACTTCTTCGGAAAAGCAGCTACTTCTCGACCAGAGGCGATCGCCGGCTGATTGTTGACATACATCGATAGGTAGAACTCACCGATTTCCCCTTGATACCGAACCGGAATGACTTGCCCGCACTCAAGATAACTCCCAAGACCCGTGCTATCCGGCATATTGATGATCTCAAACTTGATCTGATTACTCAGCACCTCGAGTGGTTCCGGAACGACTGCTTGTAACGCTTCGATGTCCGTCTCATAGATGATGTTCAAGTATTCTCGATTCCGAAAGAAGATATCGACCGCCGGAAAAACCGGCGCATTGATCGGCGTCGCGACGACGTTCTTTACATCGCTCTGTTTCATTTGAATCCCTCCTTTATGCGTTTAACAATGCGGCAAAGCGTGTGACACTTGTTTCAAAATCAGGAACTGTCTTCGCTGCTTGCGCTTCTTCGACGATTTCTTGAATGAGCGAGTTGAACGGCGTTTTGATATCGTACATGTTGCCGTACATCGTGACGATCCCATTAATGAAACGAATTTCGGTCGGTTGACCTTTTTGTAAGTCCTGCAACATGCTTGCTTCTAAGTCACGCGACCCGTGCATCAATTGTGGTACGGTGATCAGTTTTTCATCGATATCGTCTAGTGTTGCGTAAGCTGCCGGCTCAAACGTACTCATCATTGCAAATGTGATGCCGTGGGCGTGACCGACCTCAACAACTTCCTTCATTGTATGGATTGCTGCCCGTAACAAGACAGGATGATCGAGAACGTCGCCGTACGTACCGTTACACGCAGCGGATAACCCGCTGAACGTACTATTGATGACGAGTTTTGACCATTTCGTTCCCGGTAGATTATCAGAGATTTCTGTCCCACCGATGTGATCAAGGATTTCCTTCAGTTGGACGATCCGATCCGTCTTCTTCCCGTCCAGTTCACCGATTTGCATCGCATACGTCTTGAAATGTTCGTAATCTGATGTCAGGCGTGACTCACCTGGTCCGACGTATGTCGCTCCGAACTCGACGGATCCCGCAATGATACGTTCGCTTGGAATCTGTTGTTGAATGAACTCTTCCGGTACACCGTTTTGCAAGGAGACGAGAATACCGTCTTCCTTTAAAATCGTCCGCACTTTCGCGAGGACCGGTTCATTGTAGACCTGCTTCGTCAGCAATAATATGATATCGTACGTCTCTGAGATGTCATCCGGATGAATTGCATGAACAGCTTGCGTTAAATCCGGACCAATGACGTGTGCCCCTGTTGTGTTCAGTGCCTCAATATGTGCACGGTTCGTATCGATCAGATCGACATCCGCATACTGTTGACTCAAATAAGCTCCCATGATGGTTCCTAGTGATCCTGCTCCGTAAATTCCGATTTTCATTTCTATCACCTCTGGTATATACGGTATACTAGTTTCATCATAAACAGAAATATATATAATTGTATGTTTTGATAACCTATAGGTTATGTCAGGAGGATATCATGGAACTCTTACATTTAAATTATTTTCGTCACGTTGCTGAGGAATTGAACGTGACGCGTGCTGCCGAACGATTATTCATCAGTCAACCTGCCCTTAGTGCGACGATCAAGAAACTCGAGCGTGAATTGAACACGACATTATTTCATCGAAAAGGTAGAACGATCAGTTTGACTGACAATGGTCGACTGTTACTTCAGTCTGTCGAAAAAATCGAACACGAGTTGACACGTGTTCAGGAACGAATGGTACGAAACGATGCATCAACGAAAACACCACTCAGTCTTGCCAGTTCACATGGTCGTTTCATCCAATTGATTCTACGGGAGTTTCTTCTTCCACAAACTGCTCCCTTGTTCAACTCGGACATCCTCTCGAACCGCGAAATCCTGAGCGGTCTCCTTCATCAAGAATTCCATTTCTCAATCAGCTTCATGGAACTCAAACATCCGCTCATTACGAGTGAACCAATCGTAGAAGAGGAGATCGTCATCACCTACCCTGCTTCCTATTCAGAGAAAGAAGCGATTACAGCACTCTATACGGATGCAACGGAGACTGCCTTTTTGTTTCCCTCCCACAATAAGGACTACAACCGCTTCATCCAATTGAAGATGGCGGAACTAAACATCTATGCCGATACCTCGCACTATATTGATGACGTCTCGCTGCAACTCGCCTTACGCCAGCAACGGTATTTCAGCTTCGTTCCCGTCTCCGTCTGTCGCGAGATGGGACTCCCTTTCATCACAGACGATGTGTTTACCGTTACGTCACAACTCTACATGTCGCACGCGACGGATCAATTGACGGTCGAGCAAGCAATCATCTACGAACGCATTAAACTGTTTCTACTTTCGCAACGCGCATATCTAATCAAATAAAAACGGATGCCTGCATATGCAGACATCCGTGTGAGATATTACTTCGTGATGAAGTAGCGTGACTGATCGAGATGATCTTTCGCTGTATAGATGTTGAGTTTGTACGAGCCGTTCGTCAATGCCTTACGCATCTTCAAGACATAGTTCCCGTGCTGATCCGCCACGTCTTGAGCAATCAATTGATAACCAGACTCTGTTTTTTGGTAGAGGCGGACGATTTGTCGTTTTTCGACTTTACCTGTCAACGTCTTTTTGCCTGACCATTTTTTGACCGGATACGTGTTCTTAATCGTGAACGACGCCTTTTTCGTGATCTTGTTCGAGATGTCTGTCGACTTGACCGTGTACGTACCTGTCGTTAGACCATTTTTGACCGCAATCTTGAAGCCGCTTGCCGTCGTTTTCGCTTTCGCGATTTTCGTTGATCCTTTATAGAGCGTCACGTCAAGACCTTCCGTTGCTTTACCGCGGAGGATAGTTGATCCGTAAACTGCTGATTTTTTATCGATCGCCGGTGTCGCAACGACACCTGTTCCGACCGTGACGTTCGTTTCTGTCTTCATGAAGCTGAGTTCTGAGACAATCGTCAACTGATCACGCAATTTAAGCGGACGTGTCACGACTTCATATTGACCCGCTTCGTTTGCTGTTGCTGTTCCAAGGACTTTATCACCGAGTTTGACCGTGACTGTTGCGCCCGGAACGGCTTGACCAGTAACGACTTTCGCACCTGGTTTAACTGCTTTTGCCGAGACCGTGAAGTCTTTCATCGGCACGTTCATGTTGAATTTAAGGAACGTACCTGTCTCGCCCGGACGTGTTACACCTGTATTCGTGATGCCTTCATACCGCTTGACGTACGGTGCAGCTGCAGCCGCTGAATCAAAGCTGACCGTCATCGGTTTGCTTGCGACGAGTGACCAGTTGTCGTCCGCTTTATAATCAACCGGTTGTTTCGCTTTGATGAAGTCCGAGATGACGTTACGTGTTTCGTAAGCCGATTTGTAGACGATGTTCTTTCCGCCGCCAAGACCTGGGAACGTCGCACTACCAGCGCGATAGTTGTTCGTCGCAACGAGGAATTCTTGATCGTCTGTGATGGCTTTTCCTTGATATTTGATGTTTTGAACACGACTTGCATCTTTATTGGCGACACCACCGTTATAATCGAATTTTGCTGGTTTCGTGATGTCGATTTCATACGTCAGTCCATCGA
The DNA here is from genome assembly GCF_041945985.1 of Exiguobacterium sp. PHA03. NCBI lineage: Bacteria > Bacillati > Bacillota > Bacilli > Caryophanales > Exiguobacterium > Exiguobacterium sp. PHA03. The sequence goes on along the minus strand of NZ_JAUTYQ010000001.1, from coordinate 540,373 downwards.
GGATATCGAAGTTGTAGCTCCGGAAATCTTTGTTCAACAACTCTGTCTGCTCAGCACCAACTTGATTGAATTGACCGGCTGACATCTCGAGCCAGTCTTTAACGTCAGCACCTGTTACTTTGACGACTTCGAGTGTATTCGGATAAACATAGAGATCGGCAACGTTCTTCAGTGCGATCGGTCCCTTTTTGATCAATGTGTAATCGGATGCGTTGACTTGGTTACGACCACCTGTTTTGAATGGTGCACCTGCTGATAACAACGGGAGATCTTTATATTTCGCAAGATCCGCATTTTCTTTGAGTTGTTTCTCGACATACCATTTTTGAGCATTCGTCACGAACTGAACGGAATCATCATCTTGTGCGAGAGCGAAGAAGCTCTGGATATCATCATTGATCGTTCCGACTTCTTGACGAATATAAGCGAGTGTTCCTTCATGCGCTTTTTCAATCAATTTGACTGCACCTGCATCTGCTGTCGTATCTTTCGTCACGTCCGCTAGTTTTGCGCCAGACGTATCCACGACCCATTTCCCGTCGACTTGCTTCAATTGAAGATCGATAACACCAACATTTTTTCCTTGTGTGTTTGCCATGACGACTGGTTTACCGTTAATCAGACCGTTCGTTGCATCAACATTTGGTAATCCGTTAAATGCAGATTTCGCATCTGGGAACTTTCCGTGCTGATGACCTGTCATCAAGACATCGATGTCTGCGACTTTCGTTAACGCGTAGCCGACATTCTCATCGCCATCTTTTTGATCCACTGTATCCCCGATACCTGTGTGTGCGAGTGCAACGACGACATCCGCTCCTGCGTCTTTTAATTTCTTCGCTGTTGCTTTCGCAGTCGGGACGATATCTTCAGCCGTGACTTTCCCCGTCAGATTCCCCGCATCCCATGCCATGATTTGTGGCGTGACGACTCCGAACACACCAACCTTGACTGTTTTCATGTCACCGTTCTGATCCTTGACTTGACGTTCGATGATTTGATAGTCTTTTCCATCTTTGTTGTAGTCTGAGACGATCGGCTTTTTCGTGACCGCATCCAATACGTTCGAGTTGACGAACTTGATTGAACCGCTCGAAGCGCTCATCGCTGACTTCAAGAAATCGAGTCCGAAGTTGAATTCATGGTTCCCGAGCGTGACCGCGTCATAACCAAGGTACTCCATCAATTCGTACATCGGATGTTTGCCTTTGTTTCCTTTGTCGTACTGGTTCTTCACGTAATCCCCGAATGGCGTTCCTTGAAGTGTATCTCCGTTATCGAACAAGAAGCTATTCGTAACGCCCACTTCAGCTTGTTGCTTTTTGATGACTGTAGCGGCTTTGACGAGACCAATCGTTTCGTCCTGCGCATCCTTGAAATAATCGTAGTTCATTGAGTTCGTATGTAAATCCGTTGTTTCTAAGAAGCGTAACTTGACGACACTGTTGTCGGCAGCAAGTGTCTTGACTTGAACGACTGGTACGAGCATCGGTGCGATCAATGTCGACGCGATGACGAGTTTCGTTGCTTTTTTCATTTGGATTTCCCCCCAGGAAGTTTTGACTGCTTCATTAATTTAGCATGGTTCGATTATAGCTAATAGTCCTTTCAAATAGGTCGGACATCCGTCTTATTTAACCTACTTAACTAATTCCAAATACTGGCTTAACATTGTTGATTTTACCTTTACAAATCGAGCTCACATGGTAAAAAAAGGAGATACACCACAAAAAAAACGATACATTTCAGGACATGAACCTGAAAACGTATCGTTTATAATTGATGTAGAACGTAATTGTTCATTCTCAACTCCTACAGGAAAAGAAAGCACGTTTTTCGCTTTCGTCAGGGTCAGGTGAGACCCGGTAGACGAAACATAGTTTAGGATACCGCGGCTTACCCGACTGTGGAAAACGAAAATGACAGAAACGTTCTTCGATCAGATTCATGGCATAAGATTTTCACCACTCCACGTCCCTTACACCGTTTTCTCTGGTTTCCGCCGGACGACATAACCAAGAATTCCACCAAGTAACGCAAGTCCTGTTGCGAAAAGAACCGTCCAACCTGCCGTCTGTTGAGCGAACTCGAATAAGACGTCACTCCGCCACTTCATCGCGAACTGAACATATGAAGCTTGACTGACGATGAAGTTGATGACACCGATCGCGATCGCAAAAATGAATGGGTCGATAATCGACTTGAAACTCCGGATACTACAGACGAAGTAAATCACAAATGTCACGAGTAACAACACCCAATACGCACTCTCACTTGAGATGTTTGGTGCCGTCGTTCCGGCCGATTCAGCATCAATTGCTTGGATCGTCTGTCGTGCGACACCGTAATCAACAGGATCAAGCTTCAATTGTGTCGCTGATAAATCAGGACGTTCTCCACCGACTAACGTCAGCAATTGTTCCGTCACCCGATTCGTATCGATCCCATCGACAACTTTCTGAATCGAGTCATTGAGCTGTTCCGTTGAGGTCTCCCCGTTTAGCATCGAGACCGGGATTTCCGCATTCGCTCCAAGGACGTCTGCTTGATACACGACTTGTCCACCATGAATCCAGTCATACATCCCTCCACTTCCGGCGTTCAGACTCGCAACGGTCAATGCCGTTCGTAGTGAGGAATCACCGTCATACTCCGCTTCGTCCTGCACCGTAAAGACAAGTTGGAGCGTACTCGCGAACATCAAAATCAGCAAGCTGGCACGTCCAGCAGCTGTCAGACCGGATAACTTTTGCGGGAAAAACGCCATCCAACCAAGCAGACTGACGACGAGAAGTGGTAAGATCCCGCTCATCGCATAGCCGTCTTGTAACGCAAGGAATGGGACACTGTTTCCGCGTCCGGCAAGAACAAACCAGATGATCCCGACCGTTAAAAAGAAACTGACCGATCGAATCGTCCACCCAAGCCGACTTGCCTTAATCCGTAACACTAAAAATAACAGGACGATCAATCCGATACCAAAAACAGAATAAAGCAACGTGCCGTAAGAGACATCGAACGTCAATGGCGCGAGGACTTGTTTTAAGTCAATCCCAAACAACGATAAGACGTCGCCGGCAGAACTTGCATCCAGCACCTGATTGATGATCCCTTCTCGGACTGCGCTCGGCATCGTGATCGACAGCCCACCGACGAACAAAAGCATCAACGAAACAGTGATGTCTGTTTCTTTCCATGTGATATCCGCCTGTTGCATCTGCTTCACGAGATCCTGATAGTCTGAGGATGAGGTGATTTGTGAAGTCAAAAATGCCATCACACCGTAGATGACACCGAAAAAGATGAGACCGATGAGGACGCCATACAGGACGTCCCAGACGGAAAACCGTCGTTGTTTCCTTTCTTGCCTTGACTCCATCCCATTTCCTCCTTTTTATGTCTGATGTTTGAATATTCCTGCTACAACGAAACCAAAAACATCAAATTCATTCAACAGCCATTATATCCCACCTTTTCTCTGACTGTCTCCATCGATTTCCAAAACAAAAACCGACTTCTCAGAGTGAGAAGCCGGTTGAACGATCTTTTGCCATAGTATTTTTTTCTCTATTAGATGCCTTCGTATGCTTGTTCCATGATCGTCCGTAATTCAGCGACAAGCGGCATCTTTGGATTCGCTGTCGTACATTGATCTTCGAAAGCATCGACTGCCATCTTATCGAGTTTTGCCTCAAAGTCTGCTTTTTGAATACCTTGCGCCTTGAATGACATCTTGATGTTGAGACGTTGTCCAAGATCGGCAACTGCTTGAATAAGTGATTCGACCCCTTGTTCTGTCGTTGCTGCCGGAAGACCGAGGTAACGTGCGATGTCGGCATACCGTTCATCGGCGACGAATGATTCGTATTTTGGGAATGCTGCCAGTTTCGTTGGGCGTGACGCATTATAGCGAATGACGTGTGGCATCAGGATCGCGTTCGTCCGTCCGTGTGGTGTGTGGAATTCGCCACCGATTTTGTGTGCGATCGAGTGGTTGATTCCGAGGAAGGCGTTCGCGAATGCCATCCCTGCCATCGTTGACGCATTGTGTACTTTTTCGCGTGCTTCTGCGTCAGATCCGTTCTCGTACGCTCGTGGCAAGTAATCAAAGATCATCTTGATTGCTTTGAGTGCCAGCCCATCCGTGTAGTCGTTCGCAAGCACCGAGACGTATGCTTCTGTCGCATGCGTCAAGACATCCATTCCGGTATCAGCAGTAATCGAAGCCGGGACGGTCATGACAAATTCCGGATCAACGATCGCGACGTCGGGTGTCAAGGCATAGTCAGCAATCGGGTATTTGACGTTTTTCTCTTTATCCGTGATGACGGTGAACGGTGTAACTTCTGAACCCGTACCCGATGTCGTCGGGATCGCGACGAACTTCGCTTGACGACCGAGTGTCGGAAATTTGTAGGCACGCTTACGGATATCCAGGAATTTTTGACGCAAGTTTGAGAATGTTTCGTTCGGCTGTTCATAGAAGAGCCACATTCCTTTCGCAGCATCCATCGCTGACCCACCACCAAGAGCGATGATCAAGTCGGGTTTGAAGTCACGCATGGCTTGGGCACCTGTCTGAACAGTCGTCACCGATGGATCTGGTTCGACTTGGTCGAAGATTCGGTAACTGACAGACTGTGGCAAGTTTTGAATCACTTTATCGGCATAACCGAACTGTACCATCGTTGGATCGGTGACAATCATGACGCGTGAGACGTCAGTCATCGACCGCAAGTACTGAACGGAGTTCTTTTCGAAGTAGATTTTTTCTGGTACTTTGAACCATTGCATGTTCACGCGTCGTCTCGCCACCTTCTTGACGTTGAGTAAATGTTTCGCTGTCACGTTTTCAGAAACAGAGTTTTTCCCGTATGAGCCGCAACCGAGTGTCAGTGATGGTGTCAACTCGTTATAAAGATCACCGATTCCGCCATGAGCAGATGGACTGTTGACGAGAATCCGGCAGGCTTTCATGCGGAGTCCGAACGCTGTCATCAAATCATCGTTCGTCGTATGAATGACGGCGGTATGACCGAGACCACCGATTTCAAGCATCTGTTCAGCAATCGTAAACGCTTCTTCGGTGGATGCAACGCGGTACGCACCGAGGACGGGACTGAGTTTTTCATGAGACAGTGGTTCTGCTGCTCCAACGTGCTCGAGTTCCGCGACGAGCATGACCGTCGTTTCCGGAACAACGATCCCAGCTTTTTCTGCAATCCATGTCGCAGGTTTCCCGACGATGTCCGCGTTGACGGCACATGTATCGGTTTTGATGACGAGTGATTCGAGGCGTTGTTTTTCTTCCGGTGTACAGAAGTAACAACCGAGTGCTTCCATTTCTGCACGGACCGTTGCATATATTTCTTGGTCAACGATGACGGCTTGCTCAGACGCACAAATCATCCCATTATCAAACGTTTTTGAGAGAACGAGATCGCTGACTGCCCGTTTGACTTTTGCTGATTGTTCAATGTAGCAAGGAACGTTCCCTGGTCCAACACCGAGTGCCGGTTTACCTGTTGAATACGCTGATTTGACCATTCCTGCACCACCTGTTGCCAGGACCATGGCGATGTTTTCATGGTTCATCAAGACTTTCGTTGCTTCAAGTGATGGTTCTTCGACCCATTGAATGCAGTCTTTCGGCGCCCCAGCTTTGATGGCTGCATCGCGAAGTGTTTTCGCCGCTTCGACGGAACACCGTTGTGCCGACGGGTGGAACGCGAAGATGATCGGGTTACGTGTCTTGATCGCAATCAATGCTTTGAACATCGTCGTTGACGTTGGGTTGGTGACTGGTGTGACACCACAGACGACACCGACCGGTTCAGCGATATAGGTGATGCCGTTTTGGACATCTTCTTCCAGAATCCCGACCGTTTTTTCATGACGTAGACTGTTGTAGATGTATTCTGTCGCAAATATATTTTTAATCATCTTATCTTCAAAGACACCGCGCCCTGTCTCTTCTGTTGCGAGACGAGCGAGTTCGACGTGCCGTTCAAGTCCGGCAAGTGCCATATCACGGACGATCGTATCAATTTTTTCTTGATCGAATGTCAATAACTCCTGTAATGCACGTTGTCCTTTTTCAACAATTTGTCCAATTGCTTGTTCGACCGGCGTTACCGTCGATTTTGTTTTTTCTTTCACAGCCATGAGTGGTTTCCTCCCTGTCGTGGAACGAATCTGAGTTTGATTTGCCAACCATTATGTCAGGAATGCCAAGCTGTTTTTCAATAGTTTGTGCTTTCCTTCACAAATCAATCATAACCCCTTTTTCCTGTTTTGTGCATGACCATCCTGTGAATTCCCTCACACCCTTGGTAACGTTTACATCTATTGTGGATTCTCCTTTTTCATCATTTTGCTCTATGTACGAAGACGTGTGCGATTTATCACACTCGCATTTTCGTGACTTGATAGCCATTTCATCATCTTGTATTCTGATTATGGGGTACATATTAAGAGCTACCACTAAAGGAGGACACTTAAATGTCAGTTGTACAGGAAATGTTAGCTTTCAACGAGCGATTCGTCGCCGAAAAACAGTATGAGCAGTTCGTCTCGGATAAGTTCCCGGACAAAAAGGTCGTCATCCTGACGTGTATGGATGCTCGCCTAACGGAACTTCTTCCACACGCACTCGGCCTTAAGAACGGGGATGCGAAGATCATCAAAAATGCCGGTGCTATCCTATCGCACCCATTCGGTTCTGTCATGCGTTCGATTCTCGTCGCATTGTATGCACTGGGTGCCGAAGAAGTCGTCGTCATCGGTCACCACGACTGCGGCATGAGCACGATTGATCCTAAACATATGATCAGCGAAATGAAGGATCGAGGTATCGACCAACAGATTCTTCACACGCTTGAAGTATCAGGTGTTGATTTAAATCAATGGTTGCGTGGCTTTACGTCAGTTCAGGAGAGTGTCGCCCACTCCGTCAGTCTCGTGAAGAACCACCCCTTACTGCCACCTGGTACGAATGTCCACGGACTCGTCATCGATCCAGGGACCGGTAAACTCGACGTCGTCGATTGCTGATTGCTCTCTTATAGAAGAAACTCAAATAGACTCGGGATATTCTACTCCGTCTTAAATTAAAGATAATGTGCCATTTTCTCGTAATGGAGAAGGATGGCACGTTTTTTTGTGTGAGCCATTTTCAGTAATCTATACGCCTTTCATCTCATGCTTCCGGGTATAAAAAAATGTGACTTTTTATGCAAAGCTAAAAAGCCTATCGTGAAGTCCTTTAATACGAGGTCAGACTTTTACCCTTGACAGTGTTCCAACATGGCTGTAAGATACTTTAGTATAGTGCAGTGATAACAAAAGAAAGTGTGGTTTTACCGAATGATTAACGCCGTATTGTTTGCCGTCTTTTTACTATTCATCTTAGCGATCTTCCGCGTCCACATCGTGCTCGCGATGGTCATCAGTGCGTTCGCCGGCGGTCTCGTCGGCGGTCTCGATTTAACGAAAACAACCGAAGCATTTGCTGGTGGTCTTGGCGATGGGGCAGAAATCGCTCTTAGCTACGCGATGCTTGGTGCGTTTGCTGTTGCCCTCTCGAAAACGGGCTTACCGGATGCTCTCGCTCACGCATTGATTGCACGTTCACGTGGTAACGCAAGTGCCGCATCGGTCAAGAAATTAAAAGGATTCGTCTTGTTCGCGATTCTGTTACTCGCAATCAGTTCACAAAATGCTTTACCGATTCACATCGCCTTCATTCCAATCATCATTCCGCCGCTTCTTGGTCTTTTTTCTCAGTTGAAGATGGACCGACGTCGAATTGCGATCATCATGACATTCGGTCTCGTCACACCGTACATGTTCTTACCGATCGGATTCGGAGACATCTATCTGAATCAGATTTTACTGAAAAACCTGAAAGCTAATGGTCTTGATACGACGGGAGTTTCTGTCATCGAAGCGATGGCGATTCCAGCACTCGGAATGGTCGTCGGTCTCTTGATTGGTCTGTATACGTACCGGAAAGAGCGGACGTATGAAATTCGTGATATCGCCCCGGACGACTATGAAATCCCGGTCATCACGAAAACGAAACTGATCTTAAGTGGTATCGTCGTCATCGCGACATTGATCGTTCAACTGCAGACGGAATCAATGATTCTTGCTGCAACGACGGGACTCATCCTCTTCTTGTTGCTTCGTCTCGTTCGATTCAGTGAAGCAGATGACGTCATCACGCGTGGTATGCGGATGATGTCATTCATCGGTTTTGTCATGATCTCAGCGAACGGATTCTCGAACGTCTTGCGTAAGACGGGTGATATCGAACCGCTCGTTGAGAACTCAAAAGCATTGATGGGCGACTCCCAACTTGTTGCCGCGTTCGTCATGCTCTTGATCGGTCTTCTCGTCACGATGGGCATTGGATCAAGTTTCTCAACTGTTCCAATCATCGCTGCGATCTTCGTTCCACTTTGTATCCAGTACGGCTTCAGCTTAGAAGCGACGGTTGCGATCATCGGGACAGCTGGTGCTCTCGGTGACGCTGGTAGCCCCGCTTCAGACTCGACACTTGGACCTACGAGTGGTTTGAATGCCGATGGTCAGCACGATCACATGCGAGAAACCGTCATTCCGACGTTCTTACACTACAATATTCCGTTGCTCATCTTCGGTACGATTGCTGCGGTCGTGTTATAAAAACAAGACGGATTCGCTATCATGGTGGATCCGTCTTTTTAATTGTCTCCGTTTTTTTCCTTTTCATTTGATCTTCGGTTCTCTAAAATAAAGGAATGTACTGATTACAAAGGAGTTGTCTTACGTGTTATCTCAAATCGTCAACCAGATTTTGCTTTCACTTGCCGATCTCGGATATTTCGGTATCGCCCTCGGGTTGATGATTGAAATCATACCGAGCGAAATCGTTCTCTCATACGGCGGATTCATGATTTCTCAAGGAACGATTAGCTGGCCACTCGCTGTCGTCGCCGCCGTCATTGGCGGATTGTTGTCGCAATTGTTCTTATATTGGTTTGCTCGCTATGGCGGTCGTCCATTGATCTTGAAGTACGGAAAGTATGTCCTGATCTCTGAACATCATCTGGATTTAGCTGAACGCTGGTTCTTGAAGTACGGTCAAGGTGTCATCTTCGGAGCTCGCTTCATTCCTGTCGTCCGCCATGCCATCTCGATTCCAGCTGGTCTTGCGAAAATGGATCAAACGAAATTTTCGCTCTACACGGTTCTTGCCATCATTCCATGGTCAATCTTGTTCCTCTATCTTGGAGAAACACTCGGAACGAACTGGCGCTCGATCAAGGAAGTCGCTGCACCATATACGAATGGTGTTTTGATTGCTGCCGTCGCCTTAATTATCGTCTATTTCTTCTATAAACGCCGTCAACGGTCGGTTTAACTCATCCAAGCAGTCTGTCTGTCGACGGACTGCTTTTTACAACACACAGGAGGTCGTGCCATGCTCACATACCCACTCTCCCATTTCCCGCTACGTCGTTTGACCGCATCCTATCGTTCTGGAAGCCCGGTCGCGACTGGCATCACTGTCGACGGACATATTTTAATCGTTGAAGAATCGATTGATGGATCTCGTGAAACACAGATCCTCTCCATTCATCAACTGAAGGATGACTGGCGAAAGACGACGATCGTCGAAAGAAACGACATCGACTTTTCCCTCGTTGATCGTTTTCCAGACGGACGGCTGTTACTCGTCGCTTCTCGTTGTGATGATGATATCGACGGCACATGGTTGCCAAACGCCTTTATCTACGATCCTCAAGGTCAGTTACTGAATAGCTTTTGTTTAGACGACGGGATTCAAAATATGCAAATCGACGAACAAGGTTGGATTTGGGTCAGTTATTTTGATGAAGGTGTCTATGCCGATGCCGTCACGAGTTCAAATGGTGCTTTCGGTCTGGTCGCTTTTGACGATACAGGTGAAGTGCAGTATAAGAATCGGCAATATCCGATTGATGATTGTTATGCTCTGAATGTCTGTTCATCAACAGAAGTCTGGTTCTTCTACTACTCTGATTATCGTTTCGTCCGTATTAATCAAGAGGACGATCTCGTTTGTGAGGCTCCTACGATCGCCTTTTCTCAGTTCGCTCGGTACGATGATCATCTACTTGCCGCATACTCTGATGACGTACACTTACTTGAACGAAATGGAACACGTTTTAAGAGCATTCGTTCGATTCGTTTCATGACCGAACAAGGAAATTCTCTGTCAGGTGACCTTACAATGCGTGATGATTTGATCGTCTTAGCAACTGCTGAGCATCTGTATTTTGGTAGACTAGGTCAACAACTTGACACTCTACTAATGAGCGAATGAAAGCTGTTACATATTTGTTTCATGAATATCTGATTATTGAAAACTCTATTTCAAATTTTCAAAAAGACTAGCCGAGCCCTATCCGAGGATAGTATACTCAGCTTTATAGTTCTTACGACAAGTTGTCTGAACATTATGACGTCACAGATTTTTTTGGGGGAAACGATGAGTTCGAATTTGAAACGAGATTTAACAGCACGACAGGTACAAATGATTGCGCTCGGAGGAACGATTGGTGTTGGTCTCTTCCTCGGGGCATCAAGTACGATTGCTTGGACAGGACCATCAGTCTTACTTGCGTACATGCTAGCCGGAGTTTTTATCTTTTTCATCATGCGGGCACTCGGCGAGATGGTCTACACCCATCCGCACAGTGGATCATACGCAAAGTTCGCAAACGATTATATCCATCCAGCTGCTGGTTTTTTAACAGCAAGTAGCAACATCTTCAACTGGGTCGTCGTCGGAATGAGTGAAGTCATCGCCGTTGGAACGTACTTACGCTTCTGGTGGCCTGAACTACCAACATGGATTCCAGGGATCGTCGTCATCATTCTCTTGACGCTCGCAAACCTTGCTTCCGTCAAGATGTTCGGTGAACTCGAGTTTTGGTTTGCTTCGATCAAGATACTGACGATTCTTCTGATGATCGTCGCTGGATTCGGCATTATTTTCTTTGGACTAGGGAATGGAGGAAATCCAGTCGGTCTTTCGAATCTTTGGACAAACGGTGGATTCTTCACAAACGGTTTCACCGGGTTCTTCTTTGCCCTCTCGATTGTTTTCGCCTCTTACATCGGTGTCGAGTTGATCGGAGTCACGGCTGGGGAAACAAAAGATCCAGAGAAAAACATCACGAAGGCGATCAATGGTGTCGTCTGGCGGATTCTGATTTTCTACGTTGGAGCGATTTTCATCATCGTCACGGTGTATCCGTGGAACGAATTATCCGATCTTGGAAGTCCGTTCGTTGCAACATTCGCCAAGGTCGGTGTGACGATTGCTGCCGGCATCATTAACTTCGTCGTCATCACGGCCGCTTTATCCGGTTGTAACTCAGGAATCTTCAGCGCCAGTCGGATGATCTATGCATTAGCGGAAAAAGGGCAAATGCCGTCTTTCTTCTTAAAGGTCAATAAACGTGGGATTCCGCTCTATACAGTTCTAGCCATTTCAATCGGGATTTTCTTTGGTGTCATTCTCGATATCATTCTCCCGCACGTTCTCGGAAAGGATACGAACATCTTCGTTTATGTCTACAGCGCTTCGGTACTACCAGGGATGGTGCCGTGGTTCGCGATATTAATCAGTCATATCCGTTACCGAAAACTCGAAAGTGAACGGACAGCCTCGCATCCGTTCAAGATGCCAGGTGCGCCGGTGACGAACTATTTATCAATCGTCGCGCTGATCACAGTACTCGTCGGCATGCTGTTCAATGACGAGACACGCGTCTCAATCTTAATCGGAATCGCCTTTTTGATTTTAAGTACGATCTACTACATCGTAAAAGTACCGAAAATCGAAAAATAAAACTGTTGCTACTCCTCTCATGACACAATGAGAGGAGTTTTTTTCATTCACTGTATTTTTATTTTGACGTCACATATTATTCATGATAATCGTGATTTCCCGAACGTCTAAACAATTTAACGACAGAAAGGAGAGATGAAATATGAACGGATTCAATCGTTTCCTGCTCGTCCTAATCGGTATTCTCAGTTTAATCAGTGTCGTCAGCATCTGAACAGTCGTCGATTTCCCGGCACCGTTCGGTCCAAGAAAGGCGAAGATTTCCCCTGCTTGCACGTCAAACGAAATCCCTTTGACGACATCCTTTCCATCGTACGTCTTCGTCAAGTTCACGACATGAATCATCTTCATTCCTTCTTTCCATGAATTCAAAGTCATGTCCAAGATTTCCCTATTTTTTCTGTTCGCAAATCAAAAAAGACACCTGAATCGGTGCCTTGATTCAATCTCTAACGATTACTCTACAATCTGGTATACACCATATACGGCACCTGCAGACAAGGCGAGCGTTACGACTACCGACACCAGCATCATCTTAAACTCAACTCCTTTTAAGCGAACGGCTCGCGCTAACGCGAGACTAAACGATAGTACCGTGCCACTCGTAAATACAAGCGCTCCTGCGAACAATAACGTAGGATTAATCCAAACATCTCCGATGACGAGCCATGTGTAAGTGACACAGGCAAAAAGAGCGGTCATGATGAGCCATTGTTTCGATGTTCCCTTTTTCAACATATCGATTCCTCCTGATTTGCTTCTATGTTACTTGTTCGCCCTTTCCCATTAGATTCCTGTCACTAAAAAATCGTGCCTCCTGTTATACGGAGACACGATCCACTTACGACGCTACTTGCCATTTTTCTTTTAATTGCTCCATCTCTTCTTGACCTTCGTGCGATTGCATCCAGAGATTGAAGACATCAACAACGTCTCCTTCCGACTCTCGAACGAGGTAACTCTTCTCCGCCGGAATCCATTTTTCTTGAATTCTTGGTGCCGCGAGTCGTTTGTCGAGCGCTTCATAATGAATCGCCTCGACCGTATCGGTGATCATGACATCGACTTCACCTGACGCAACCGCATGCGGGATATCAAGGTTTTGTTCATACATGACGATGTTCGCCTTAGTGAATGTCTTACGGACAAACTGTTCATTCGTTCCCCCTGGATTTAGACCAATCGTCACGTCTGGACGATTGATTTGTTCGATCGAAGCAAGACGTTTAGCATCTTCTTTACGGACGAGCGGTGTCTTTTGGAACGACAGATAACTCGATGTGAAGTCGCCGATGATCTCGCGCTCGATGTTCTTCGTCACGCCCCCGACGACCATATCGAATTTCCCGCTAGCAAGATCAGCAGATAGCGTTGGCCATGTCGTCGGGACGAATTCGACGTCGATACCAGTCGTCTTCGCGAATGAACGGATTACTTCGATATCGAACCCTTCGTACTCGTTCGTCTTCCGGTTCAAGTAGGTGAATGGTTTGTAATCCCCGGTCGTTCCGACGACGATTTTTTTCGTCGCAAAGACGTTCTTCGCTTGTACACGTCGTGGTTGCTCCGATTGCCATAGCGTCAGTAAGCTCGCAAACAGGACGCCACCTCCGACGACGATCCATCCCCATTTACTCATGTGCTCCCGCTCCTTTCGCTCCGACCGTCTCACGCGTCGAGACGATGTTCCATTTTTTCTTCAGTTGTTGCACCTGCTCTTGTCCCTCCGCACTTTCAATCCAGACCCGGAAGACATCTCCAAGCTGTTTTTGATCCGGTTTCATCAAATACGCCATCTCAGCTGGTTCCCACGCCTCTGTCAGTTTCGGCACCGCAAGATCGAGTTCTGTCGCGTAATGCAACGCCTCGATGTCGTCCGTCACCATGACATCGACTTGTCCGCTTTTTACGGCTTTCGGAATGTCCAAGTTGTTCTCAAAGACGGTCACATCTGCTTTCGGAAAATGCTTCTTCACGAACGCTTCGTTCGTGCCACCCGGATTGACGCCGATTTTGACTGCTGGATCATTGATTGCAGCAAGCGAATTCAAGCGTTCGACATCTTTCTTCTTTACGAGCGGTGCTTTTTGAAAGGAGAAATACGACGATGTAAAGTCTCCGACGACCTCGCGCTCGACTTTCTTCGTGATGCCACCGACAGCGATATCAAACTTGCCTGATTTCGTATCCTCCGATAATGTCGGCCATGTCGTCTTGACGAACGTCACATCAAGATTTGCTGCTTTTACGAACGCTTGGATGACATCGATATCAAAGCCTTGATAACGATTCCGTTCCTCGTTCCAGTATGTAAAGGGTTTATAATCCCCCGTCGTTCCGACAACCAGTTTTTGGTCTTCGAAGATGTCATGTGCTTCGGCATTCGTCTGTTGATTCCAGATCATCCAAGCGGCAACGCCTGTCAGGACAAGTCCAGCTAATAGCCATGGTTTCTTTCTCATCGTATCTCTCCTTTCTGTTTCGTCGTTGCCCATTCACCGAATATTTCCACAATTTAACCTAAACGATTTTCGGTGTGGGTAATAGTCATTATCCTACCACACTTACACGTGATTTCAAGATAATTTGACGATTTTATGCATAAAAGCGTTAAAAAGATGTTTTGATGACGGTTACAGTTCCATAAGTCGTCTCTCTTTACAGAATCCCCTCGTCTTTTCCATACTGAAACAGAATCATCAAATCGTGAAATGGAGGAATGGAACATGAGTCAGATTTTTATCATTGGTGCAAATGGTAAAGTAGGTCGTCACGCTGCTCGTTTACTGCAGGATTCGGAGCATGATGTCAAAGTAGGATTACGTTCCAAGGACCAATTCAGTGATTTTGAGAAACTCGGTCATACCCCGGTCCATCTTGATCTTGAAGCCGACGTCGCAACAATCACGGAAGCATTACAAGGATCAGATGTTATCGTCTTTACCGCAGGATCCGGTGGTCATACAGGAGCGGACAAAACGATGCTGATTGATTTCGACGGTGCCGTCAAATCGATTGAAGCAGCGGAAGCAATCCATGCGAAACAGTTCATCATGGTCAGTGCCTTGAATGCCGATTCGCCAGAAACATGGTCCGACAGCATGAAGCCGTATTACATCGCGAAACGTTATGCGGATCGTGTCCTGAAGGAATCATCACTCAACTATACGATTCTTCGTCCGGGCGGACTGTCGGATGAAGCGGGAACAGGAAACGTCACGACGGATCCGTCCGAGCAAGCGACTAAAAAAATTCCACGCGAGGATGTCGCCCGTGTTATTTTAGCTGCGATCGGTCATGATAAAGCATCGAAACAAGTCGTCACACTACTCGAAGGTGACACACCAATCAACGAGTTGTTCTAATACAAAAGCTCACGTCTCGGAAATTGAGACGTGAGCTTTTTTTGAAACTATACTTTTTCTCAAGCCATGGCTTGCTGCCTAACGCCCTCTCTTTTCCAGACTGTAATGAGACACGTCACCAAGAAACTACCAACAAAAAGTAAGGATAGATGAAGGACTTGCGTCCCGACTGATCCATCCATGAATAATAATCGACCGAAACCAGAGACGGCATTTGGAACAGGCAGGAACGTTCCGAGCGATTGATAAAATGGTGCCAGCATCTTCGCTGGAACAATGTTCCCTGCGGTCATTAACTGGAACGGGATCAATGCGACATTAATGAGTGGCGCCACCGGTCCGAATATCGCAAAGTTCATCTGCGTGACGGCGATACAGGTCGCAACAACGAGGAGCTCGAATGCCCATAACTTCACGAACGGTGTCGTGATATCTGTCAATAGATGCGCCATCGAGACGAGGAGTAACGGTACGACGAGTAAGACGATGCCGTGCAAGAGTTGGCGACTCCAAAAGAGATCCCATTTTGTGTGACGACTCTTTAAAATCGTACTGACGAGATTGAATTGTATCCCCATCGTCATCGTCGCGATGTAAATGACAAAACCGAGAACGAGCGGAAGCATTGATAAAGCAAAATCAGAGACGGCATGTTCCGTAACGATTGACGTCGTGAACGTCGGCTTTCCATTCAACTGTTTGCTGATCGTTTCCGTTGCTCTCTCGAGGATTGCATTTGCGAATTCCGCATTCGTCTGACTGACGTGTGCTGTCAATCGATGCGTTGCATCATCTTTTTGTAAGACGAGATCGACTTGATTCGCATCAAGTGCTTGCAACCCTTTTGTTTCTGTTGCAACCGCCTGAACCGTGAACGGTGCTTGTTGCAACGACTGGATGAACGAATCATTCGCTTCTCCGACGACCCCAACATTTAATTGATCAAGACGTTCTGTCGTTCCTTGGTAACCCGTCATCCAGACAACGAGGAACAAGAGCGGGACGACGATCGCGAAGACGAGCCCGACTTTCGTTTGTGTCATTGACCAGACATCTTTCCATGCTTTCATGTTTCTATCTCCTTTTTATATGCATTACTTATAATATCATGTGCAACTATATATCCGAGAGAAAACCATTCACGTCACATTCCGGTGAATGGTCTCGAGTGTTTCCTTCAATTGCTCGATTTGCTGTCGCGATAATCCACGGAACGCTTCGAGTTGTAGCTGATCAAGCTCTGGTCCAAGGCGATCGACGATGTCGCGCCCTTCTCGTGTCATCAAGAGTAGAACCGCTCGTCGATCCCGAGGATCTGGTGTTCTAACGATCAGTTCTTTTTTTCCTAGCTTATCGAGAATCTTACCAATCGTCGTCTGATCACGTTCCGTAACGAGTGCCAGTTGCTTTTGCGAAACACCATCTTGTTTTGCGAGTTCGCTTAAGACAGAAAATTGTTCCGGCGTCAGACCGAACGCTTCCATCCGTTTAGCAGCGGCACGTTTGAATGCGTAATAGCTTCTGGATAATTGCATCCCGAGTGACCATTCCGATTCCTTCATCCCATCATCTCCATATAGTTGCACTACTTATTATTTACTCACTATACCTGAAGGAGAATGAGCTCGTCAACGGTCTCATTTTGCCTGTCGTTGACGAATCCCATCGATATGCGCTTGTTGGGTGGCACGATCGACTTGTGAATGAACACCGAGTTTTCCTGCAATCGTATCGACTTGACTCGGTGTCAACGGCTTTTCTGTCGCGAGTTGCTCGATCGTCTTACGTAAGACGTTTCGTTTCAAGACACGGACATGCGCTGAATCAACGGTGATCTTTTTCAGTTCACAGCGCTCGCTGAAGATGATCAAGGAATGAAAGAGTGCAGGATCCGTTCCTTCCAAGAAGCGTTGCATGCTCTTGAGGTGTCCTTCATTTTGTTTGATTGGATTATAGAACCGTTGCTTGAAGCGGTTCTGGAACTGTTGCGTCCACTGACGATCCTGCTCGCGTCCAAAAATCCAGCCGCTGTAGTTTTTTGATTCGAGCACATAGATGCCACTTTCATGAATAAACGTCACATCGATTTCTGTCGTACCCTCACCGCGTGCACGTGGTAAGTATGTATTGAAGACGTAAGTGCCGTACCCTGACACTTGATCGAGTTGACGCGTCGTCAAGTACTCGCCCCATTTTCCTTTATCACGAACAATCCGTAAAAACGGCTCGCGTGTCAGTCGGTAATACCGGCTATTGTGATATGAACTTCGTTTGACGAAGAAGAACAAACCGAACGTTCCGAAGAAGAACAGCACCATGAGCAGTCCAACTTGAATCAAGAATGGCAAAAATGTCACTAACACATTGTCCACTAGATTAATCTCCCTTCCATATTAACCTTTATTTTCCACTATATCAGCATAATCAATTTCTACATCATTTTCCACTATTTGTTATGATTCATCTCCTATGGTACGGTGGAACAAAGGAAGGTGTTCCCTATGGATTCTGTCATCATGTTCGCATCATTAATTGCTTTATTCTTTATCTGGATGTCCTTATCTCAAAAAGCGGACGAAGCGAAACGCCGTCAACAAACGATTCTGAAGAAGCTACAACGGATTGAAGAGCACCTCGGTCTGAATGAGGTGTCATTAGAAGAAGCAGCGTTACAAGTCGAACTGGTTCAGTTGCTTAAAGAAGGCAAAATGGTCGAGGCTGTCAAACGGGTTCGGGAATCACTCGGTTTCTCCTTACTTGAAGCGAAACAGTATGTCGATCAACTAAAAAGCGAGCACGGATTATGATTAAAAAGACCATCTGACAGTGAAGTTCAGATGGTCTTTTCCAACTATGTATTCATTTATGTGCATCAAGTATCAACGAAGGAAATTTCATCTGTTCTGCATTTCGGGGATCGTATCGTTTCGAGCGGAAAATGATGCCGTCATCTCCGTTCCAATCTGCTTGATGAAACGATCCGTTCTGATCGAAATATTCTAGAAGGCACACTTGAAATCCAGCTTCTTTAAATACTTGCTGTAACGTTTCATATGTATAGACGATTTTATGACTCGCCGCCGGATGGTCAGCAGGACCGGGGCCACCGACTTGAACGATTGCTTGGTATGCCTCATCTCGAAAATTACCGTCCGGCACTGCACAACGGACGTATCCCCCTGGCGCAAGATATGTATAACAATGACGTGCCGCGTCAATCCCTTCTTCAAACGTTAAATGCTCCCAGACGTGTTCGGCAAGAATTGCTTGCAACGTGTCGTTCGAACACAACCGTTCCCAATCGGACCGATTGAGCAGATTCAACTCATCTTCCTGTGTATGATACCAGCCGGGATTGTTGTAGTACGGTCCGGCTCCAATAACGATACGTTCTTTCATACGAGATCCTCCTTCTTATTTCACCATTCTATTAATTCTCATTTCACACATTTATCCCTGCTTGCGACAAAAAACAGACGACGGAGAATCCGTCGTCTGTTGCTGTTAATCTCGTGCTGCAAGGCGATACAAGAGATCGAGTAATTCGATATAGAGCCAGATGATCGTCACGATCAATCCGAATGCTGCAACCCACTCCATCGATTTCGGAGCACCCGCACGAACTTGTTGTGAGATAAAATCGAAGTCCATCACGAGTGACAGGGATGCCACGATGACGATGACGAACTGAATACCAATCGCAAGCGGTGAGCTACCTGTCATGAATGGGAGGTCGACACCAAATAACGAGAGAATCAAGTTGACTGCATACAAGACGAAGATCGAGAGAATCGCTGCTGTTACCGCAGAACGGAAACGTTGCGTCACTTTTATCATGCCTGTCGAGTAGACGAACCACATCGCAAATGCAACGACGAATGTCGCAACGACTGCCTTCCCGACGATTCCTGGATACATGCTTTCGAACATGAGCGATAACGCTCCGACTGCCACCCCTTCAACGATCGCATAGACCGGTGAAAGAACCGGTGCCGTCGCCGGTTTGAATGTGATGACCAAGGCAAGAATTAGACCGATGACCAGTCCACCAATCAAGGCTGGCAACAACAATCCTTGGTTTTCTGCGAGGAAGAACCAACTTCCACCTGCTGCTGCCGTGACGAGAGCGAGGAGTAAGAAAATCTTACTCATCGTCCCGCTTTTCGTCATCGGTCGTTCTCCGACACGTGCCGTATCGAAGCCACGACGCAATGCCGGGTTAACTTTAAAACGTGAAGCCATTGCATTCACTCCTTTTTATGATTCTGCTTTGTATTACGAAAGCTTCCCGAAAAAGTTTCAAAATAACCATTGATCGAGTGCTTTTAATTGCAACATGACGACTGGGATCGAGGCTTTGGCATCGATGCGGTGTGATTTCGCTTGCCCAATCAAACCGGACGTCACGAAGTCCGACCCTTCGAGCGCTTCCCCGATCGGACCAAATGCATCACTATCGACTTGACGGTGTCGGTAATGGATGAACCGTTCCGTCGTTCCTTCTCTGACTTTACAACCGTCCTCGACGTCCGGGCGATTCAGTCCGTATTCGGCATAATGCCAGACGGTCGTCGTATCCCAAGGCGAACCGATATGCAGGATTTGACCGTCGGCCTCGATGAAGCGTTCAATCGGTGAACCCGGACCGAAGCCATTTTCTAGTGTATGATCGGCAACGAATGTCGCCGCATCTTTCCCCCAAGCCGTCACGGACCACATCGGATGATCGCTTCGAACGACGCCGGGATACGTTCGAAAGACCTCCGGTACGCGACCGATACCGCGTGTGACCGTTTTTGCCAGGTCATATGCCGGCATCTCCCGGCGGATCGTTTCCCACCATTCTTCCGGTACAGCCGGTTGGCTCCAGTTCTTCGGATCCGAATTATCGGTACTTTGCGCCGGCATCATGATTAACCCTTCCGTCGTGACGACCTCCTGCAAGGCTTCGATCAACGCTTGTACGCCACCGGGAATCCAGCCGATTTGTTTAAGTGACGTATGGACGAACAGTTTCATACCGGGCGTCACACCTAATTCGCGTAACGCCTCTTTGATTTGTGATTTCGTGACCATGTTTCGTGTTTCCATCGATCTTATCTCCTTACTCGACGACTAGTGCTATCGTCGACCCCGTTTTTCCTTGCTTGACCTCGATTTTCGCATCAACACGTGACTTCAGCTCCTGCACATGACTGATGATTCCGACCATACGGCCGCTCGCTTGAATCGAGAGCAACGTCTCGATCGCTTGTTCGAGTGATTCCGGATCAAGTGTTCCAAATCCTTCATCGATAAACATCGTTTCAAGTGACACGCCACCACTTGCTTCTTGAACGACTTCCGACAATCCGAGCGCAAGCGCAAGTGATGCTTTGAAGCTTTCTCCACCAGATAGCGTCTTGACGTGACGTGTTTGCGACGTGTACGCGTCAAAGACATTTAAATCAAGCCCATATTTCTTGAGTCCTTTTCCCGCCTCCGTTTTCCGTTCAAGCTGGAAACGACCAGAGGTCATCTCGTGCAGATGCCGGTTTGCGGCGAACAAGATCTCATCGAAGTATGCCGTCTGGACGTACGTCTCGAATGTCATCCGTTGCGCATTCTCCCCGACACCAACGCGAGCGAGTTCGCCGATGACTCCGTATCTCGCATCCTCGTCCTCAATCTCGCGTTGCAAGCTTTCCCAAGCCGCAATCAATTGATCGATGTGTGCGCGTTCCTTCTCAAGCCCGACACGTCGGTCGGTCCGCTCCGTCAGTTCGAGCGACGCCGTCTTCACATCCATCCGCAACTGTTCGAGATCCGGACGCACTTGACCTTCTGTCTTCAAACGGGCTTGTTCCTGCTTCAGCTTCAATTCCTGCCGCGCTAGACGATCTTGTTCCAAACATTCTTGGAGGTGACGGAGTTCGTCACGAGACCGTCTCGCATCGCGGAAGGCTTCAATCGTCGGAAACGCTTCTTCTGCCAAGACTGCGTGTAATTCCTTTTCGCGTCTCGTTAATCGGTCGCTTTGTTCAGCAGATGCCTCAGTCAATTGACGGAATCGACCTTGGTGTTCCGCGAAGTCACGATCGAGCTGTTCCTTCTCGTGTAGCTGTTGCTGTTTGTCTTGCTTGAACTGCTCGATACGTGTTTCTGCCTGTTGTTGTTCCTCACGGAGTGCTGGTAGCGATTTCGTGGACTCTCCTGATTGACTTAGGCGACCAGACAAGTGTGCCATTTCCGATTCGATGACGGTCCGGTCTTTGATCATTGCATCGATTTTCAGTTGTAGCTGATCCATGGATTGCTCGAGTTGTTGCAGGCGAGTCTCAAGACGCGCTTTTTCCGTCTGTGCTGACGCTAATCGGGCTTCCGTCTGTTCGACTTCCCGAAGCTGTGCTGAAACATCCGCATGAGATGACTTGTTTTCACTCGTCTTTTGAATCTCGATCGTCAGTTGTTGCAGACGCTCTGCAACCGTCCGGTACGAGGCTTGTAACTCTTGATGCGCTTGTTGGGCTTCTAGGAACCGCTGTTGCGCTACATCGACCGATAGTTCCTGTGCGACGGCGACAGCATGTTGCGGATGCGACGTACTGCCACAGACAGGACAAGCCAGCCCGTCCGTCAATCCCTTGGCAAGTTCAGCAGCCAGTTGTTCCCGTTCACTTTTACGAGCTACTTCATACGCACGCGCTGCCGCCTCTTTTTGATTCCGGACGCTTGTACCGCGGACGATCAACTGTTGTCGCTCTGCTTCCAACTTGTCATACTCTGCGAACTTCGTCGCCAACTGTTGCAGGGTGAAGCGTCGTTCTTGCGCCTGTAAGCGTTCTGCTCCGACGTTCTGCAATGGTCGTAGCTGTTCCTGAACGGTCTTTCGCTCCGTCCGCGTTTGTTCAAGTTGTTTCCTGAACGGTTCCGGATCAAGTTGCTTTAAGCGTTCTGTCAGTTGTTGCTGTTGTTGCCGTAAGAGGGTCTCCGCTTCCAACCGTTCACATTCTTCTTGAATTTTCTCAAGACGACGACTCAGTTGTTCAATCTGCGGTTCTTCCGCCAGTAATCGATTTACTTTGTCTTGAACGGTGCCTTGCCACTCTGTCAAGCGCGTGACGTGCTGTTCGGTTTCTTGCTGTTGCCGTTTAAGTCGTGTTAGCTGTTCTTGATCTTGTTGCCATTGATCAAAAAATGGTGCGACGATTTGAGCACGTTCGGCAGCCGTTGCTTCTTCTTGCATCCGCTTAATGTCTGATGATCGTTCAAGCAACAATTGCTCCGTCCGTTGAAGTTGCTCTTGCTCTTGGAAAGCTGCTTCGAGTTGTTCGCCCTGTTGCAACCGTGTCGTTTTGCTCTCGACGATCGTACGTGTTTGTTGCTCCGCT
The DNA here is from genome assembly GCF_041945985.1 of Exiguobacterium sp. PHA03. NCBI lineage: Bacteria > Bacillati > Bacillota > Bacilli > Caryophanales > Exiguobacterium > Exiguobacterium sp. PHA03. The sequence continues at coordinate 517,754 of NZ_JAUTYQ010000001.1, read as the reverse complement.
TCATGAGCCGCTGTCAACCACTCATCCCGTTCCGTCGTCAACGCTTCCATTCGTAACCGGATGTCCGCTTCCGTTAATTCACTCCAGTTTGCTTGCAGGGGTAACTCCTCAAGCTTGGCCCATTGTTTCGTCTTCGTTTCCTTGATGCGTGCCGCAAGATCGAGCGCTTGTCGGTGCAAGCGTTGTTGGAACTCACCATAATGTTCCGTCTTGAACAGTTGTTTGAGAATCTGCAATTTATCTTTTGACTCTGCCATCAACAGTTCCCGGAACTTATTTTGCGGCAACAGGAGAATTTGTGAAAACTGTTTATGGTCGAGCTGGATCAATTCTTGAACGCGCTGCTTGATTTCCGGAATCTTGATGGCAAGTGGTTTCCACGCCACGCCGTCGAACCGAGCGAACTCGGCTTCATGCGAATAGCCGGTTTTATTGACCGGATGCGGTTGACTCGGTTGGCGGATGATGCGATACCGTTCCCCTTTGAGCGTAAACTCCAGTTCGACTTCCGTCTTTTGTTCAGGTACGGCAAAATGACTTCGCAACTCACTCATTTCCCGTTCGCCACCGGACGTCTCACCATACAGGGCGAACGTCAATGCATCAAAAATCGTCGTTTTCCCAGCCCCTGTATTCCCGGAAATGACGAACATCGTCCGTCCAGCAAGTGCCGTGAAATCAATCGTCTCTTCACCAGCAAACGGACCAAAGGCGCGTAATGTCAGTCGTTCTGGGCGCATGTCGCTTCCTCCTTCAAGACGGCTCGCATCGCTTCCGTCGGCTTCTTCTCACGAACTGCTTCATAAAATTCACTGAACAGATCCGCAACAGAAGCATCCTTGACCTGCTCACGCGATGCTTTGACCGCCCGCGTACTCTCGCGGACGAATCCGATTCGCTCGAGGTGCAGGATGTTCGGATAGATTTTTTTCAGCTTGCCCATCGGATCCATCAAGGCTTCGCCGTCCGTCAGGTTGATTTTTAAATAATCATCCGTGACTTGCGTCGCAACGAACGCAGGATCCGTCAATTCATCGAGACTACCAGTCAGTTCTCGCAAATCACGTTTTGGTGCAAGCGGTTCGAATCGACGATCGAACGTACCAGTATCGTTCAACGTCAACACATCGACGCCTTTGACGTGATGTGCTTCTGAAAACGAATATTTCAAGAGCGATCCGCTGTATCGGACCGTCTCGGATTGAATTGCAAGCGGGTTGTGCAAATGACCGAGTGCTGTATAGGTAAACGGTGCAAACTGGCTCGCACTAACTTGCCCTGCCGTTCCGACGGATAATTGCCGCTCCGAATCTGTCTCGAGTCCACCGATGACAAAGGCATGACCGACGAGAACACTTGGTCCGTCTGGGACACATCCGGCAAGGATCGTCCGCATTGCGTCATCATGCGTCTTAATCGTTTCATCATTGTGCACATACCGGACGGTCGCAGGATCAGCGAACGGCACCGGGTAAAATGATACTCCCTTGATCGCGACCGGCTTGATGACCGGCGTCAATTTTCCAACAAGGTGTAGACCCGCCCGTTGAAGTAACGTCGTTCCGAAACTTAACCGTTCGGCTGAATCATGATTTCCGCTGATCGCAATGACCGGTATGTCCCGGTCAAGAATCAGAGCAGCGAGCGTCTCATCGAGTAGTTCAACGGCTTCTGTCGGCGGGACGGCACGGTCGTATAAGTCACCCGCAATGACGATTGCATCCGGTTGTTCGCGATCGACGAGTGTCAAAAACTCGCTCAGGACCGCCCGTTGGTTCCCGAGCATCGACTCGCCATGAACGATTTTACCGAGATGCCAATCGGCAGTATGTATCCATTTCATCTTCATCACACTCACTTTTTAAATATAGTAGCTTAAGTGTAGCATGCGAGCGTTCGTTCTGCGACGAACATCCGTTTGGAACACTAAAAGCAGAAGTTATTGTGTTGCATAATGAATCAGCCGTACATACTGAAGAAACAAACAAAGTGTAGTTCTTCTCGATTAAGAGAAAAACTACACTTTATGTTCAATAGATAATAGATAAAATGCTTACGCTTTATCTACAGTATGTTTTAGTTTTATTTTCCCATCTGAAACAATCAAAGCAACTCCAATGATACATTCCAAAATAATGATCCACCAAATAATACTCGGAATCATATCCATCGCATCACCTTCGACACTATTATATACTTCTAGCTTTCTAAGAAAATAAAACTCAGCTAAGTATATAGATAGCCATATTTTAGTTAAAGCTACCAATACAAAACAGAACCCCATCTTACGCAATTCAAACCCTCCAATTACTAATTCACTTATAATTGTTTTACTTTAACACTATATCTCTATTTATAACCATAATAAGAAGTAAATTAAAAATATGTACTCGATCATCCAGTTTTTTATAAATCAATAATATGTCTATTATAGAAAATTTTATATTTTTTGAGACCAGCATACTTTAAAGAACTGTTAAAATACAATACATACATCTCATTAGATAACTTGGGGGAAAAGCATGAAGAAACTTATACTGTTGACGGTATTATGTACTACTTTGTCAGCCTGTGGCATCAACGAGTCTAAACTCAGTTTTAGTGAGTTAAAGACAATACCTAACGATTTACAAACGAAACTTGATCCTGATTCTACTTTGCAATTGATCAACACGAAGGACGATACTTCTTATGTTGTGTATCACACAAAAAAATCAGTTGCTACTGATCTCGAAGCACAAGAAGATACGGTGAAGATAAAATTAGATGAATCTAACGATACTAGTAAGAATGCGCAACAACACGTCTATCAATTAACTTTAGATCCTGAACATGAAATCATCGATGTTTACGTAAACGGTAAATCTACCGCGCTTGATAACATAACGAACTGATAAATCTAGAAATATCAAAATAGAAACAATATACATACGAAAATCCCTTCTTTTCTTTGTGAAATGAAGAGGTTGCCAAAAAAAAAGCAGGAGGCGAATGCCTCCTGCTTTTTGCGCTTTCACAACGAGCGTATTACTTTGTCCGTTGCTTTCTAAAACGTTGGACGGAACGAATCACAGAAACTGATCCGCCGATGATCGCACCGACACCGACGACGATGCCAGTCTTAAATTTTTTGCCCGTTGGTTCGGATGTATGCGTTGCTTGATTGTGTTCAAAAAGTTGTTGGAGGGGCGACGACGTCTCGACTTCGAGAATCTTCGATGCATCCTGATGCAAATCTTCTCTACGTTCGACACTACAAGGTGACAGATAGAATGGGTTCAAGTTCGTCCGGTACCGGTCCGGATTCCAGTTGGCTTGCTGGACAACCGCCTGTGTTTCTTCCGTCTGTGCTTGATCCTTCATCGGATCGAATTCTTGTTTCATCTGAATCACTCCTCTTCACGTTCAAAACCTGTAGACCGATTTATGTCTGAAGTCTTATTTACCTGTTTTTTAAACATTTAAAACATATATTTTTAAAATTAGTTTTACTGTTTTATGAACGTTTATCCGAAATAGGCGTGATACAGTCGTTTTGCTTTAACGAGATCCGCCTCGCCATGAATCAAGACACGACCATCTCGAAAGGCGACCATTCGATGCTCATCCGTCGTAAACGCCAGCAAGTATGGATTATGGGCGGAAATCGACGCAACCGGCTGGAGGCGTTGTTTTAATTGTTCGAGATCCCGCTGCCCGTCTCCCCGGATTTGAACGGCATCGCGACCGCACAGTGCCGTGAAACGCACTGTTTGATTCGATAAATAAGGATAAGACGGCTCGATGCCGCACGAGGGGCACTCTGTTTGCTTCAGTGACTGGACGTTGATTTGTTGGAATGTATTCGCCCACACGTCAAAGGCAAGCAGACGTGTCCGCAGCGCGTCCGTCTTCCCGCTCAACCACTTCAACGCTTCCGTCACTTGTAGAGAGGCGACCATCTGAACAGCTGGACCGATGATTCCCGCCGTATCACACGTCTCCTGATCACGTGGTAATTGATCGAGCAGACAATGCAGACATGGCGTTTCTCCCGGGCGAACAGTGAAAGTAATCCCGTAACTGCCGATGCAGCCGCCGTAAATCCACGGAATCGAGCGCAACAATGCCATATCGTTCATCAGTAAACGAATATCGAAATGATCCGTCGCATCGATGATGAGATCGATATCATCGAGAAGCCATGTCAGCGCTGCCCGGTCGACATCTAATACATGTGCTTCGATCGTCACCGTCGAATTAATCGCTTCAAGTCGCGCTTTTGCAGCAATCGCCTTCGGTACGCTGTGCCGTGCATCATCCTCCGTATAGAGTTGTTGCCGTTGTAGATTACTCCACTCGACATAATCGCGGTCGACGATTCGGACGACGCCGACACCAGCGCGAACGAGTTGTTCTGCCGATGCTGTTCCGAGTGCCCCCATCCCGATGATCAGTACCTTTGCTGTTGCGAAGCGTGCTTGTCCTGCTTCTCCAATCGGTTGAAATCGAGTTTGACGTGAATAACGTGTCATCGAATCAATCCACTCGTTGGACTACTCGCGACTGCATACTGTTTCTTCTCGATTCTTCCCGCTTCGTAGCCGAAGCGCCCTGCTTCGACGGCTAGTCGCATCGCGTGCGCCATCTTGACTGGATCCTGGGCATGGGCTACAGCGGAGTTCAATAAGACACCATCCGCTCCCAGTTCCATTGCATAGGCGACGTCAGTTGGAGAACCGATTCCAGCGTCAACGATGACAGGCACCGTCGTCTGCTCGATGATGAACTTTAGGTGGAGCGGATTGAGGATGCCTTGCCCAGACCCGATCGGTGACGCTGCCGGCATGATGGCATGACAGCCGAGTTCCTCTAGTCGTCGTGCAAGGACGACGTCGTCCGATGTATACGGTAAAACGATGAATCCTTCTTTAAGTAACTCTTCAGAAGCCCGTAACGTCTCGATTGGGTCAGGTAGTAATGTCTTATCGCACCCAATCACTTCAACCTTGACCATGTCACACATACCGGATGCCCGCGCAAGCTTTGCTAGCCGAACCGCTTCTTCCGCTGTTTTCGCACCAGCCGTGTTCGGTAGTAAATCGTACTTCGTTAAATCAAGCGACTCCAAGAAATTCGGTTGTTGTTTGTCGAAGAGATCGAGCCGCCGGACAGCGAACGTCAAGATTTGTGAAGCGGACGCATCGATGGCCTCCTGCTGTACCGTAGCATCCGTATATTTCCCCGTTCCAAGTAATAACCGTGATTCGAATGTCTTTTCTCCAATTTTCAACATCTTTATCCTCCTCCTACGAAATGAACGATTTCGAATGTGTCATTGTTCCGAACGACCGTTTGATTGTAAGCTCCGCGGTCGATGATCTGTCGGTTCTGTTCGACGATGACGAGTTTTTCCCCTAAGCCAAGTTGCGTGAGCATGTCCTCAATCGTCTCAATCTGTTCAATGGTGTGGTCGTTGCCGTTAATCGTAATATTCATCGGACTTCCTCCTTTAGGATCAACCGTAATGTGTTTGCCAAGACTTCCGCTGTCGCCGGTGCGAGTAATATGCCATGCCGATGATGCCCCGTCGCTATAAAGATCCGACGGGATGAATCGGCGACTCCGATATATGGCAAGCCGAACTCTGTTTGTGGTCGTACGCCTGACCAGACTTCTTCGATGACAGCATCACGGATCGGTGGATAGAGACGCTCTGCTGCTTGAAGCAGTGACGTGACTCCTGCGACACTAACACCGATCGTCTCGTCGTGCGGTAGTTCGGTCGCACCGATCAATATCCGTCCGTCCGCTTTCGGTACGAGGTAGACGGCGTCATCAAACAGGATCGAGCGTAACGGCTGACCCGCGAGACGGACTGCGAGACACTCCCCTTTGACCCCATATGTCGCAATCGAAATGCCAACTGTATCGAGCAAGGCTTGGGACCCGCGTCCGGCAGCAACCGTCACCGTTCGTCCCGTCCACGTTCCCGTGTTCGACTCAACCCTAATGAAATCATTACTCTCCTCGATTCGCGTGACGTCCACCTGTTCTTCGATTGGTACCCCACGATTTCGTAAGACATGCATCAATGCAGTCGTTAGTCGTCGCGGGTCGATTTGACCGACCGATGGAAATAAGTATTCTTGCCCATTTTGTTTCAATAAAAATGGTTGTTCCCGGTAGCCACAATCGATCCCGGTCTCGCGCGTGAGGCGTCGCGCAAGTAACGGATACAGACGGCGACTTCGCGCGGCAAGCGTATGCAATTCTTCTCTCAGCTCGATGTCCGTCGCAAGCATCCCGGCAGCCGCCCGACTCGTCCCTTGTCCGCATGTTCCGCGATCAAGGACAAGAACGGATTCGTTCTGACAAGCGAGACTGTAAGCAAGCGTCAAACCGATGACTCCACCACCGATGATGATGTGATCCGTCATACCCGTACCCCCTGATAACGCTGAATGGCAGCATGCGGGTCCGCTTGACCGAGAATACCGGATAAGACGGCGATTCCGCTTGCACCGGTCGCTGCGATCTCAGGAATGCGATCAGGAGTGATCCCGCCGATTGCGATGACTGGTTTCGTCGTGAAAGTGACAACTTGCTTCAAGGCATCGATCCCTCGCGGTGGCACGTTTGGTTTCGACGCTGTCGGATAAATATGACCGTAAAGCAGTCGGTCGGCTCCTTCCGCTTCCGCTGCAAGTGCTTCTGCCAGAGAGTGGACGGATTTCCCGATGATGAGATTCGGAAAGTGTCGCCGAACATCGCAGACACGTAAGGAACGTCGCGTCAATTGCACACCGATGCCAGCGACATGGGCGACGTCGACCCGGTCGTGAACGGTTAATTGATCAGACGAATACCCTTTTGCAAGGAGCGCGTCAATCAGATCTAACAATTCTGTTGCCGACAAATTTGGTTCTCGAAGATGAAGCTGATCCGTATATGGTTGAAGCGATTGAAAGGTTTCCACTCCATCGCGTGGATTGATGGATCCCGTCGAAATCAGATGTAGACGCATCATGTTCTTCCTTTCCATACGAAAAAGGACCACTCCCGATGTTGAAGGGAGTGGTCCGAAAATGCGCTGAAGCGCTAAGGATATCTAAGGTTTCGAGCCACTTCCCTCCGCTAGTACGAACTAGATCAGGTTCAAAGGGTCCGGATACTTCCGTCTCAGTCTGCTGCGAGACTCCCCTAGTGCCTTTTCGTGTTTAATTGGCTTGCCCCATTAGTCTAGCATGAGTCGCTTTGCTTCGCTAGTCCTAGTTGAGCGCTTCCACTTGCTGAACAAGCTCCGATTTCGTCGGTCGCTGTTGCTTCTGGCTGTCGGCATAGGTCTGCTTCAGCTTCAGGATCCGCATCACTTTAGCATCGAGCATCTCTGACGACAACGTTTTTTCTTTAACGGCTTGCATCACTTCGGTGTGGACCTTCGGATAGGCACCTGCTTCCGAAAACATCGCCATATCTGCTCCATTGACAAGTGCCTGGCGTGCCGCTTCCGCGAGACCATATCGTTTCGTGATCGCCCCCATGACAAGGTCATCCGTGATGATGACACCCTTGAATCCGAGTTGTTGACGCAAGAGGTCAGTCAAGATCGGCTTCGAGAGCGAAGATGGATTTTGATCGTCATACGCGGGATAGAGAATATGGGCGACCATCACCATCTCGGCGCCCTCTTGAATCGCTTCTTGGAACGGTAACAGTTCCGTTCGCTTCAGTTCTTCCTTTGATGCTGTCACTTTCGGCAAACCGACATGGGAATCGACACTCGTATTGCCGTGACCGGGAAAATGTTTGACGACCGGAATCGTTCCCGTCTCTTGCATCCCATGCATCAGGGCCGTACCGAGAGTCGCGACGGTCTTTGGATCAGCACTTAACGCACGGTCGCCGATGATTGGATTGTTCGGATTGCTATTGACGTCAAGGACCGGTGCGAAGTCCATGTTGAACCCATAAAATCGTGACAGGTGACCGAGCGTACGTCCGACATCTTCCATTTTTGCAGCATCTGCACCTTGCGCCATCCGTTGACTAGTCGGGAGACGTAATCGTTGATCCGGTACCCGGCTGACCCGTCCGCCCTCTTCATCAACCCCGACGAAGGCATACGGTTTTTGGTTCGTTTCTTGAATGGCACGCGTGAACGTCAAGAGTTGATCTTCTGACGTAATATTCCCACCAAGCAGTAAGACCCCACCGATCGCATGCGTCTGCAACAATTTCCGGTCAGCTGCTGAAAGTTCCGTGCCGGCAACTCCGATATAGAGCAATTGATCGATCTTTTCTGACGTCGACATCGCTTCAAGTTGTTGCTTTAATCGTGCTTGTTGTTGTGCTTCCTTTGTCGGCTCAGGCTTTGATTTCTTCGCCTCCGTCGGTTGCTTCGTTGCTGGTTGTGATGGTTTCGTTGGTTCCGTCGTCTCCTGCGCACACCCTGCAAGCAACAGGCAACCGATCAGTGCTACTTTCTTCACAAAGGATCCTCGCTCCGGACACCATTGATGGAATAATAGACGGAAATCTCAGCGTTCAAGGATTGCGAGACCGAACAATATTTATCTTTTGATAACGAGATGGCGCGACGGACCTTATCTTCTGGGAGATCACCTTCAAGCCGGTAATGAATCGAGATCGACGTAAAACGCCGCGGATGATCCTCTGCCCGTTCCCCTTCGATATCCATTTCGAAATGAGTAATCGTCAAGCGCATCTTCTCTAAAATCGAGACGATGTCGATTCCAGTACAGCCGGCAACGGCATGTAGTAGCAGTTCAGTCGGTCGTGGTGCTTGATTTTCGCCACCGTTCTCCGGTGCTGCATCCATCGCAAGATGATGCCCTGATTCCGTCTGTCCACTAAACCCCATCTGTTTGTTCCATGTCACTGTCGCTTGCATCGTTTCCACTCCTTTGTCAGTAGTCTTCATCTGTAGTATACGCAAAAAACAGCAAGCCTGGAAATTCTCACGCTATTTCGAATAATGGTTCTTTTCCCGAATTCTCGCTTTGCGATACCCGACGAAATCGTTTCATGCTATCCTGTTACTCATAGTTTCGCGCGCAAGCGCCAGAATTGAGGAATCATCCATGTCACCTACTACTCGTTTAAGTCGACGCGATTGGCTGTTGATCGCCACGTTGTCGCTCCTGACGTTCGTTCTCGGAACAAGCGAATTCGTCATCGTCGGGATCCTCGCTGAAATCTCCTCAGCTCTTAATATCACGATCGCAACAGCCGGTACGCTCGTCTCGGCATTTGCCATTTCCTTTGCGATTGGTACACCAATTGTAATGTCGCTGACCGGTCACCTGGAACGGCGTCGCCTGATCCTACGTCTGTTACTCGTTTGGGTCTTACTGAACCTTGCCAGTAGTTTTGCTCCAAGTTACGAAGTATTGCTCGCAACCCGCATCCTGACTGCCATCCTGACCGGTGTCTTGATCTCGCTCGCAATGGTCGTCGCAAGCGATGGCGTACCTGTCGCGAAGCGCGGTGTCGCCGTTTCGTTCATTTTTGGTGGTTTTACACTCGCGAACGTCCTCGGTGTTCCGATCGGTACGTTCATCGGTCAACACGCTGGCTTCGCAGCCACGTTTTGGCTGACGACAGTCATGGGAATGATTGCGTTCCTCGCTGTGTGGAAGATCGTTCCCGTCCAGCAATCGACGGGCTCCGGTTCAATCAAGGAGCAGCTTGGATTGCTCGCTAATCCACGGATCCTAATCGCCTTCTTTATTCCTTCATTTGGATTCGGGGCAACCTACGTCGTCTATACGTATCTCGTGCCGATTCTACAAACGGAACTCGGCATCGCGAAGACGTGGATTAGTCCGATCCTGCTCGCTTACGGTGTCGTCTCGATCTTCAGTAACATCCTTGCCGGCAAGATTGCAAGTAAAAATCCGATGGGTCGCTTACGGTTCGTCTTCGTCGTGCAAGCAATCGTCCTTGCTGCATTATACTTCACGACAGTATCCCTTTCACTTGGTCTGTTTAACATCGCCTTGATGTCATTGATGTCGATTTTATTGACGACTTCGACACAAATCTACTTGATTGACCTCGCCGAAAAGTTCAATCCGGAAGCAAAAGGACTCGCCGCTTCCTTGATGCCGGTTGCAAGTAATGTCGGGATTGCCTTCGGTTCGGCACTCGGTGGCATCGTTTATGCGAACGGTCCGATGATGAACACGGCACTGGTCGGTGGGCTTGTTGCGCTTGTCGCTGCTTTATTAACTGCAATCAGTCATCGTCTCGATCAGCGGTCATGAACGGCTACCTTATCCTTTTTTGTAACAGGTCGATGACGGTTCGATGACGTTATGATGATAGTCCCTATCTTACTGATGATTTTTCAGTATGATGGGGACTATGTTGTAGTAGAGGAGTGTCTGAAAGTGAAAGTATTACACATCATCGGCATTAGTTTATTGACGATCATCCGGCTCTGGCTCGGAATTCAGTGGTTCATCGCCGGGATCGGCAAGTACATCAATGGCTTTGATGCAAAACCGTTTCTTGAAAGGGCGCTAACGAAAGCGATAGGCGAAGACGCACTCGTCAGTTCGTGGTACGCGACGTGGATCGAGCAACTCGCCTTACCAAACGTCGGGCTGATCAACGTCTTGATTCCGTTCGCGGAACTCATTGTCGGGATCTTGTTGATTCTCAGTCTATTGACGGTTCCTGCACTGGTCGTCGGGAGCATCATGAATCTCAATTACTTACTTGCTGGAACGATTGCGTTAAACCCGTTGTTCTTAGCTGCCTCAATCGTCTTACTTGCTGCAGGACGCTACGCGTATCAAATCGGTATTGATCACTGGATCATGCGCTGGTATCGTTCGTCGCAACAACCACATCCCCTCGACCGGATTCCGGTCTAACGAAAAAACTCTCCCAAACGCGGGAGAGTTATTTTTTTTGTTGCTCGAGAATCGTCTGCTGTGTCGGAACCCCACCGACTGGGACTGTCCGCTCGAGGAACAGATAAGGTTTGCCATCGACTTCAAAGCGACGGTCACCGAGATAACGCGCTGAACGTCCATCCATTGCAAGTTTTTGTTCGATTGCTGCGACATGTTCGTCGAGTGAATAAAACCGATCGTCAAACGTCAGCGTGATGTTTTTCTTACGATACCCCAGTAAGAAGCTGTAGTAGAACCAATACAGAGCACCTGCGAAGATGACAAAAATCAAGAATTGCATGTGAGTTCCCCCCTTGTATAGTCTTTATACGTTGGAAGAAAACTAAAAGTTTCAAAAATTTTACTATTTTTTCGTGATTCAGTTGATAGTCATCTCGTTGAGCTGAAGGTCACTCTTAGGTGTATTGTATTTAATCGTTCCTTCATATCGTACCTCTTCTGTCTGAGGATCTATCACGATTACCGATACGCCATTTTTCTTTGTTTCGATAAAGGAATAAACTAGGTTGTTCTCAATGATTGTCGACGTATGCCGTTGAACTTCATTGGCATCTCGTTTAGGTAAATCATAACGATGCTGCGTGAATTGCTTCGTTCGTAAGTCGTATGTCGACCATTTCACTTTCGTTTCAGTCATGTTCTCTGTCATCCCTACGACCGTACCTTCGTCTATCACGCGTGTTTGCCACATGTCTTCAACTTCAAGGAACTTTAATCGTGTCGATGTTGTGTTGTCTCTGAGATAAACTCTAGTCTTAGCAGCATTAGTCATCTTTCGGTATAGGACACGATTCTGATAGATGGCGAGTACCTCATCATCTTCTGTTAGTTGAAGCGGTAAATCCATTAATCGGACTGTTTTTTTCTTTAAATCAATAGCATAGATATGATTTGTACCTGGTTTTTGTACAACATCGCCAATACGTTGAACATATAACTTTTGTTTCGTTCGTTGAAACGGACTATAGTGGATGCCTTTAGTCTTTGCCGGTTTCGGTAAAGAATAGGTCTGCACCTTTTCCGTTCCACGTTTCCATGACTGTAGCTCCCATGATCCGTTTTTATTGACGTGTAATCCAAATACTTCTTTGTCTTGCTCATAACGTGATAATTCGATTTGGCTCATGAAATGCCTAAAACTACGTGGGGCATCCGTCACATCAGAGTAATCTCTTGCGAACTCAGATAAATAATTCATTCGCTTTTTTTCAACTCCTCCTTTTAACATTACTTCGTAGTCTGTTTTATAATTTTCAGGATCATTGAATTTAAATTGAAGCTGTTTCACAGATTGATCCTCTGGATTTCCCTGTATCGTTTGAACCGTGAATGTAGGTTCCTCTGTTGAAGAAGAGTACACGACATACACTCCAAGTGTCAAAATACAAATGACTCCAAGACATAACACGTATTTATAGGTTCGCATAGTATACTCCTTACACCGTAATTTTTCGTTGCAGTAACCGAAGACTTTTCCAGATCATGTACACGAAGTAACACAGACTTAATCCGATCAGAAGAAACATCGTCTCTTTCTCTAGTAAGTAATGTGTTTCATCTAAAAATGCTAATATACCAATGGTTAAAGCAACAGGAACAAAAATTTCAAGTCCAATTCTGACAATGGCTTTTCCTTTACGAAATGAACGTTCGATTAAAACCAACAAGAAAATAAAACTGACGATGAATAGTGAAATGGCAAGAATGATTCCTAAGTCGATCAGATTCATCGTATAAAAATCGTTCATCGCGTTTCGGACTGGACTTAAGTCACTTCGATTTTGGTATTCCGGTTGAATCAACCAATCAAATAGATAAAAACCTGATTGCAATACGCACCACTGAATGCCAATAAAACTTACGATGATTAAAAAGACTGTCGTCAATTTCGAGAAGAAAATGCTTGCCCGATTTCCTGGAAGCATTAGTAAACGATAAATATACTTTGTTTCTCCTAACCAATCCCGATACCAAATTTGAATTGCATAGATGACAACAATCGCCATTCCGATCAGAATCACATAACTAAAGAAAGAGGATACCTCAGAGTATCCGAGTGTATCGATTTGTTTAAGTGCTTCTGCGACAGATACTCGATTAAGTTCCATGAAATTCTCGACTTTCCGCTCGTGGTACATGACTTGCGCAACGATTGATGCTAACTCAATCACTGCCATCACAAGCACAACGATCATATAAAGCTTAAAACTCCGCTTAATCTCTTCATTCGTCAATTGTATGTATTGTTTCATCGCTGATAGACCTCCCGCATCCGGTCCTGAACCGACTTCCCGTACAGTTCTCGCATCTCTTCTGTCTCATGTTCATCGATGATTCGACCGTCCTGTAAGAAGACGACCCGGTCGATCAAATGCTCGATTTCCTGAATTTCGTGTGTCGTCATCAGGATACCGCGCCCTTCCATGAAGTGGCTTGAGAATAATCCTGCAATCTGTTCTTTCGTAAACAAATCAATTCCTGCGAACGGTTCGTCGAGTAATAAGTACGGACGATCGAGAGCAAATCCAAGAATTAAGCTGACCTTCGCCTGGTTTCCTTTTGATAAGTCGGTAATCTTATCTGTTGAAAGTAGCTGAAAAATTCGCATCAATTCATTCGCAGTCTCCTGGTTCCAATCGGAATAATAATCTGCCATATATGTCAGCGCGTCACCGACCGTCATGTAACCGGGCATCGTCTGAATATCTGGAACGAAGGCGATCTTATTTCGATTGATCTCGCCATCGACGAGAACCGTTCCCGCGTTGACTGGAACAAGTCCTGCGATTGCCTTTAGGATCGTCGATTTCCCCTCACCGTTCAAACCGATCAGACATGTCAATTGATCCATCGGAACCGAGAACGAGACGCCTTGAAGGACTGGTTTTTTTCCGTACTTCTTTTGTAAGCCATGAACTTCAAGCATCGATCTTCCTCCGTTCCGTTTCCTGATAGACGGTCTCAACTTTCGAGACGACCTCATCAAGTGGAATTTGAATCGCCTTGACGGCATCGATGAATTCAGAGACTGCTTCTTCAAGCATCTCGGTCCGTACTTTTTGGACGACTTGTGAATCGCGTGTAATCTTACTCGGGACATTCCGTTCTGTCGTAATCAATTGCTGCTCCTCCATCTCTTTATATGCTTTTTGTGCGGTATTCGGATTGATTCCGAGCTGTGCGGCGATTTCGCGGCGGGACGGGATCTCTTGCCCGCTTTGCAATTCCTCGGTCGCGATTCGTTGTTTGAACCAACGGACGACCTGCAGGTACACCGGGCTTCTTTGGTCGAACTGCATCGGTAGACCTCCCTTTCCTGTGTAATGTATTAAAACATTAATACACTTCTCTTCTGTATCATACTCACCATACAGTTTGTCTGTCAAGCTGGTTTGTCTTCTTAATCACGAAAAAGTCACCATCCAAGAATCGGATGGTGACTACGGTCAACATATCAATAGGGATTTGGGTCTTCCTGCGGTGTATCGGGAATCTCAGTTGGTTCCGGGAACGTATCCGGTTCCGGTTGACGGACAGGATCTTCCTGTGGTGTATCTGGCACCTCGCTCGGTGGTGCTTGCGGAACTTCGTCAGGTTGATGATCCGGTTCACGTTCAGGCACTTCATTCGGATTTTTCTTCATCATGTTTTCCCCCTTAAGACGTGATGTAATCGCCGCCGTTGATATGAATCGTCTGACCCGTGATGTAACTTGAATCACGAGAAGCCAAATAGACATAAGCCGGTGCATTTTCTGACGGTTGTCCCCGACGCTTCATTAATGTGTCTTCCCCATGCGACTCGACTTTCTCCTTCGAGAACGTCGCTGGAATGAGAGGCGTCCAAATCGGTCCCGGTGCGACAGCATTAACGCGGATTCCTTTCTCAATCAAGCTTGAAGCAAGCGAGCGTGTCAATGTCGTAATAGCGCCTTTCGTCGCCGAGTAGTCGATAAGCGACGGTGCTCCGCGATACGCTGTCACCGATGAGGTATTGATGATTGCATCTTCTTTATGCAAATGTGGAAGCGCAGCCTGAATCAAATAGAACATCGAAAAAACATTCGTTTCGAACGTTTCCTTCAATTGATCTGGTGTGATCGCAAGGAAATCATCTTGCGGGAATTGTTTTCCGGCATTGTTAACGAGAATGTTCAATTGACCAAATTCTGCAATGACGGTATCGATGATCGCTTGCGCATTTTCCGGTTGACTGACATCTTTCGCGATTTTTAAGGCTTTGACCCCGTAGCCTTCAATCAACGATTTCGTCTTTTCTGCGTCTTTCCCCTCATTTAAGTATACGATTGCGACATTTGCCCCTTCTTTCGCATAAGCGACAGCAACGGCTCGACCGATTCCACTGTCTCCACCTGTGATCAGTGCAACCTTCCCCGTCAGTTTTCCTGAACCGACATAATCCGGATCATCGTAGATCGGTTCCGGTTTCATGGCGTACTCGACACCGGGTTGTTGTTCCTGCGTCTGCCCTCGTGCTTCTTGATGCATCGCTTCGAACTGCTCTTCTCTCATGAACGATCAGCTCCCTTATCATTGTGGAATGAACTACATGATTAACCATTCCCTTGCGATACATCTATAAACGTTTTTCCGGAAAAGTCAGATGTCATTCGTCAATAGCGTTGGAAAAACATTGGTTTGAAGCATTTTTGATAATCCGCTTGGATACAATGTATATTGATCCAGTTTATCGAATGGAACGAACCGGTACGTCAATTCTTCACCTTCGGGGCCGTAAAAGTCTTCCGTCGAAAGTGGTAGTGGTTCTCGACATGTTACTTCATAAAACATCCCCAGTTCATGAAACTGATGGTCTGCGTAATTAAAGAAATTTTCATGCAGGAAACGAAAGACCGGTGGCTCGATTGACTGTCCTAATTCTTCTAATAATTCACGTTCAATCGCTTTGGCACCACTTTCACCAAATTGTACCCGTCCTCCCGGTAATGACCAAAAATCATCTTCTCCTTGCCGATGGATCAAAAGATGTCCATCTTGAATCAACAGCGCCACTGCGCGAATGTTAAGCTTTTTTTGATTAACTGCAAACGTCAAATCCATCTCATTACCTACTCTCTTTTTATTAGATTCCCATACTTTCTCATCATTTCCCACGATTGCGTTTTGTCATCAAATTCATCTCGTTGTAACACGGATTCATCTTGATTTTAAGGGATTCTGAGATTGAATATATATTCAACATTACAAGAATTGTTATTAAAATATATCTAAGCAATCGAATTGAAATACAAACGTCTGACTTTTCAATGCTATACTCTCGTTAGTCAAATGACGACAGCATCATCTACTTCAATTCACCACACTTTACACCACACACATTCTATATACATGTCATTTCCGACAAGATCTCGATTTACATCAAGGAGGAACATTCATGAAAAGAACAATCACGACACTTGCAATGAGCGCGCTCGTTGTTTCAGGTTTTGCAGCTACGGGTACAGGTAAGGTTGACGCAGCTACGAAATCTACGTACAAAGTAAAAATCAAAGCAGACGGACTTCGCGTTCGTACTGGCCCATCTCTTAAATACCGGATCGTCGACGGCGTCAATTCGGGACAGACTTTCAAATACTTGGGTCATCGCGGAAACTGGACAAAAATTCTTCATAAAGGACATAAGCGTTACGTCTACTCAGGTTATGTGAAAAAATATCGCGTTTCTGGTCATACAGCGAAGAAAGCTTCATTCTCGACTTCATCAAATGGCTTCTCGCGTCCGACAAGCGGTCCAGTAACACAAGGTTATGGAAAAACGAGCGGCATCTTCGGCTACACGTTCCATAACGGCGTCGACTTTGGTGCACCAATCGGAACGCCCGTTCATGCAGCAGCGGCAGGTAAAGTTGTCACATCGTCTTACCAAGGAGCATATGGAAACCATGTCATGGTCAAACATAAAGTGCACGGTATTTCGTACACAACGGTATACGCTCACTTAAGCAAACGCTCTGTCTTCGTCGGTCAAACGATCCCGAAAGGCGCAACGATCGGTGCAGTCGGCAGTACAGGAAACTCGACAGGTGCTCATCTTCACTTCGAAATCCATCGCGGTAACTATGTCTATAGCGGTACTTCTGCAGCAAACAGCGTCAATCCACTCGCCTTTTTATAAGCATTTAAGGTACCTCAACCGGGGTACCTTTCTTATTTTTAATGGGCATTTCATCATATCCAATTCCATCCAATCTTGTCAAAGGAATTTATGGATAAATGGAAAACAAACAAAATTAATGTCTTTAAATATAATTTATTGAAATAATATCGAAATGTGAATGTAACATTTAAACATTTTCGTAAATGTTATACTCATCTATGAAATTTACATAACGGTTTAGTCACACAGATTACATATTCAGGAGGAATGAATCATGCATGGTTTTTGGAAAGGTGTTTCAGCGACAGCCATCGCTGTGGCAAGTTTTGCTTCGTTTGCCATCCCACGTGCGGATGCAGCAACGACGTTCTATAAGGTGAAAGTCATGGAGGACGGTTTGCGTGCTCGAACGGGTCCTTCGACATCATACGGTACGATCACGAGCTTTGAAAAAGGTGATACATATAAGTATCTCGGACGGACAGGCAACTGGACGAAAATTCTGTACGGTTCAAAAAAAGTCTATGTTTCTTCTACATATGTTAAAAAATATTCTGTAACACGTATCTATAAGATTAAAGTCAATGTCGACAACCTTCGTGTTCGTAGCAGCAGTTCAACGAGCAGTACAGTCGTCGGAAGTGTCGATAAGGGCGAAACGTTCCGCTACCTCGGTCGTACAGGCGATTGGATCAAGTTCTTATACGGTGGAGATAAACGATTCGTTCATGCGGACTATGTCTCGAAATACGCTGTTTTGACACTGACGAATAGCAGTGGCGCATCAAAAGCGTCAACGTCGACATCAAAGAACTTCGCGACGCCAACGAGCGGTCCGATCACGCAAGGTTATGGACCTTCTAGTGGTGCTTATGGTTACACATTCCATAACGGTATCGATTATGGTGCAGCAAAAGGTACTCCGGTCTATGCGACAGCTAGCGGTAAGGTCATTACGTCTCAGCTCAAAGGCGCGTACGGCAACTATGTCATGGTTTCACATACGATCAACGGATCGCCGTTCATCAGTCTGTATGCACATATGAATAGCCGCTCGGTCTCGGTCGGTCAAACCGTCACGCAAGGTCAAAAGATCGGAACAGTTGGCGAGACAGGTAACGCTTTCGGAACACATTTACATTTTGAACTCCATAAAGGATCGTACGTCTACAGCGCAACTTCTGCTGGTAGCAGTGTCAATCCACTCGATTATCTGTAAAATGACAATAACCCTCGCCGTCTCGGCAAGGGTTATTTTTTCTTATTGTTTTCGTTTTGCTTGATACGCTTTTGAATAGCGATCGGCTGCGATGATCGCATCAGCGACTTCGTCCGCCGTAACGTTGAATCCGCTGTGGATCGTCTCACCTTCAGCGGTCGCTGCCTCTCCGACTTTGACGATATCTTCACGTGACGCATCTTTTAGCTTGACGTCCTCGAGTGTCACCGGTAAACCAAGATCCGTGTAAAGCGCGATATAGCGCTCGATTTCTTCTTGTGGATGTTCTTCGAGCGCCAACTGGACAAGTGTACCAAAGGCGACCTTTTCTCCATGCGTCAGGTGGTGAATCTCACCGTCAAGTGCCGTAAAGCCATTATGAATCGCATGCGCCGCTGCTAGTCCCCCACTTTCAAAGCCGAGCCCACTTAAGAGGGTATTCGCTTCGACGACGGCTTCGAGTGCTGGTGTGACGACTTGTGCCTGAACGGATTCATACGCCAGACGCCCGTGCTCGAACAAGACTTCCTCACAACGTTTGGCAATCGCTTGTGCCGCAATTGTCGGTCGTCCTCCCGCCATCGTCTGTCCACCAAAGGCGACGACACTTCGAACTTCGACCCACGTCGCGAGTGCATCGGCAATTCCGGACGCGAAGAAACGCGCTGGCGCTTGGGCAATCAGTTTCGTATCGACGAGAACAAGATCGGGATTCTTCTTATAGAAACGATAGCTTTCGAAAATCCCTTCGTCGGAATAGATGACGGACAGAGCACTCGTCGGTGCATCGGTCGAAGCAAGGGTCGGTACGATGACGACGGACACGTTCAGCTCATCCGAGACGGCTTTTGCTGTGTCGAGCGTCTTTCCACCCCCAACCCCCATGACGAAACGAACATCCGCCGCTTTTGCTTGCTCAGCGATTCGTTTTACTTCATGCCGTGAGGCTTCACCACTAAAGTCTGCCTTCTCGATGCCGACGTTTTCGCCGGACAGCGACTGCTCGACACGTTCCTTTACGATTTTCCAGACGACATCGTCCGCGATGACGAGCGCTTTTTCACCGAACGGGCTCACATATGTACCGAGCCGGTCAATGACATCCTTTCCTTGGACATACTTCGAGGGACTAATGAAGACACGTTCTGACATGTTTCAACATCCTTTCTGTAAGGGACACGATGGTCAATGATATACAGTAGAGGAATTGCCGTTTCCGCTTATGCTTAAACCCACAATCGAGTGAACAAAAAAAGCGGACTTTGATCATACGATCAAAAATCCGCTTCCCTTTATACATGACAACTTAAGCCACACGTGACGACGATCGTGTCTCCGCTTTTTTCTTACCGACGATCGCTCCGATCACCCCACCGATGATAGCAGGAACGACCCAACCGAGACTGACGGAAGCAAACGGTAATACCGCATCAAACACTTTTGTGACGGCTGAGACGTTGATCTTTGCTGTCTTCAATCCATCAAATAAACTGACGAGGAACGTCATCCATAGCGCCCCTTGATACACGGCTGGCTTCCCTTTAAAGAGTGGATGCAAGAACGTTAAGAAGATCAGACAGATCGCCAGTGGATACAGCGTCATCAAGACTGGCTTAGAGACAGCGAGTAATTGATTCAGACCGATGTTCGCAACGAGTGCGCTGAAGACCGATAGACCAATCGTCCATTTGACGTATGAGATTTTTGGGACGAGTGCCGTGAAAAACGCGGCACACGCCGTGATCAAACCAACACTCGTCGTCATACAAGCGACTGTGATCATCAGACCAAGCAAAATCGCCCCATACTCACCGAAGTAATGATCCGACACAGCAGACAAAATCTCTGCGCCGTTCGCGAGCTGTCCGATCTCAGAGACACTTGACGCGCCCATGAAGGCAAGCGCCGTGTATGTGATTGCAAGCAAGGCTGCGGCAATCAACGAGGCTTTCGTACAAATCAGCAGCAACTGCCGCTTCGAAGTGACACCTTTTTCCTTGATCGCTGCGATGATGATGATACCGAAGACAAAGGCACCGAGCGCATCGAGTGTCATATATCCTTCTTGGAAACCATTAAAGAAAGCATTTGTTCGATATGTCTTCAAAGGATTCTGAAAACTTCCGATTGGATGCAGAACGGCAACGATGATCAAGAGACCGATGAACGTGATTTTAATCGGTGTCAGTACTTTCCCGACGACATCGACGATCTTTGTTGGGTTTAAGGACAATAGACAAGCAATCGTGTAAAACAAAATCGTGAAGATCAGTAACGGCAAATGGCTCGTCGATTCACTGAAGAACGGCTTGATTCCGATCTCATACGAGACCGTTCCGGCACGTGGAATTGCGAAGAATGGTCCAATCGCAAGATACAAGATGACCGAGAACCCGATTCCGAAAGCAGGATGAACACGTGACGCCATCGCTTGTAGATCGCGTTCCCCTGAAAACGCGAATGCGAGAATCGCAAGCAATGGTAGACCGACACCAGTGACAAGGAATCCGGCATTGGCAACCCAGACATGCTCCCCTGCGAGCTGTCCGAGCATCGGCGGAAAGATGAGATTTCCTGCCCCAAAGAACAAGGCGAAGAGCATCATGCCGATGACGATGATAAATGATGTTGGAACAGTTTTAGACATAATAAACCCCCACTGATGATTTCCGACTTCATCCGCTCCCTAAGCAGATGAAGTACTTCGTTCGAAAGGATAACATACGTTTAGGAGCTCGTGCTAGGAGTTTATCTGGAGAATATTCTGAAAATTCGGCAGAAAGTTTGATGCCACTTTAGTTTAAAGAATCTGGTACGTCTTCGCGTCAAAGTATGAAACCGGATTCATAAGTTCATCTGACTTGATGAGAACAGCAAAAACATCAGACATAGGAAGTGATTCTCTCTACGCCTGATGCTTTTAACATTACTTAGCTAACTTCATATGCTTTAATGATCGTCGCTACCCCTTGACCGCCACCGACGCATAACGTCGCAAGACCATGCGTCTCACCCGTCCGCTCGAGTTCATGGATCAGCGTGACGAGAATCCGCGCACCGCTCGCACCGATCGGATGACCGAGCGCGATCGCACCGCCGTTGCGGTTGAGCTTCTCATGCGGGAACTGTAGCTCCGCATCGACCGCGAGAGATTGTGCCGCGAATGCTTCGTTCGCTTCGATGACATCGATCTCCTCAAGCGTCAAACCTGCTTTATTGAGTGCCTTTTGGACCGCTTGGACGGGACCGATTCCCATGATGCTCGGGTCGACACCGGACGTTCCGTTCGCGACGATCTCAACGAGTGGTGTCACGCCGAGTTCTTTCGCCTTCGCCTCTGACATGATGACGAGCGCCGCAGCCCCGTCATTGATGCCAGATGCATTGCCTGCCGTGACCGTTCCGTTCTTCTTAAACGCCGGGCGCAAACGACTGAGCGTTTCGACGGACGTTCCGGCGCGCGGAAACTCATCTTGATCAAAACGGATCGGATCGCCTTTTCGTTGTGGAATCAACACTGGCGTGATTTCTGAGACGAACCGTTCTTCCGCTAATGCCGTCTGCGCTTTTTGCTGACTCGTCGCGGCGAACTGATCCTGCGCTTCGCGGGAAAGTTCGTAGACGTCTGCTAAATTCTCTGCCGTGATCCCCATATGATAGTCATTAAAGGCACATTCGAGCCCGTCCTGGATGATCGTATCGACGAGTGGTTGGTCACCCATCTTTAGTCCAGACCGTGCGCCCGCGAGGACGTAAGGTGCTTGACTCATGTTCTCCATCCCACCAGCAACGATGACATCGGCTTCGCCTGACTTGATCGCCTGATACGCAAGATGGACAGCAGAGAGACCGGATCCACAGACCTTATTGACGGTCATCGCGGGGCATGTCTCCGGTAACCCGGCAGCGAGGGCTGCCTGCCGTGCTGGATTTTGACCAAGTCCTGCTGAGAGGACGTTACCGAAAAAGACTTCATCGACGTGATTCCCAGCGACACCTGCTTTTTCGAGTGCTGCACGGATGACTGTCGCTCCAAGTTCCGTTGCTTTGACGTCCTTCAAACTTCCATTGAAATTTCCGATCGCCGTGCGCGTCGCACTGACGATGACGACTGCTTCACTCATCTGCTCCATCTCCTTATTGAATCGTGTATCCACCATCAAGGACGTTCGCTTGTCCAGTGATGCCTTTTGCTTTGCGGCTCGCAAGGAACAATGCATAATCTGCAATCTCCTCGACAGCAAGCAGACGTTTTTGCGGAACGAGCGGATAGATGACTTCTTCAAGTACCTTCTCAAGCTCGACGTGTCGCGTTTTCGCTAAGTCTTCCATTTGATTACGAACGAGTGGTGTATCAACGTAACCCGGACAAATCGCGTTGACGGTGATCCCGTATTCCGCTCCTTCAAGGGCTGCGACCTTCGTTAGACCAAGCAATCCATGCTTCGCCGAGTTATATGCTGCTTTCCCAGCAAAACCAATCAAACCATTGATCGATGCCATGTTGAGAATACGTCCGTAACCTTGTTCCTTCATGATCGGAAAAGCATGTTTGATGGCGATGAACGGTGCCGTCAACATGATCTTAATCATCAATTCGAACTTCTCTGTCGGAAACTCTTCAATTGGTGAGACGTGTTGAAGACCCGCGTTGTTGATCAAGACGTCAAGTCGACCAAACTGTTCGACCGTCTGCTTCAAGACGGCTTCGACCTGTGCTTCATCGGTGACGTTTAACGTCATCCCGACTGCTTCATGACCAGCTCCGCGAATCGCTGCCGCAGCTTCCTCTGCTGCTTCCGCGCGGACGTCCGTTACGATGACCTTCGCTCCTGCCGCAGCGAACGCCTTTGAGATTTCTAAACCAATTCCGCTTCCTGCACCTGTGACGAGTACGATATCTCCTTGAACCATCTGCTTCACTCCCCTACCGTCACGCGCTCGAGTTCCGGACTGACCGTGAATCGTGCTTCCGTGACTTGTTTGACGTCTTCAACCGTTTGACCATTCAGCGTCTCGATCAAGACCATCCCGTCAGGCGTGAAATCAAAGACGGCCCGGTCCGTAATCAGACGATTGACGACGGCGCGTCCTGTCAACGGCAAGGTACACGACTGTTTGACTTTCGATTCGCCGTGTTTGTTGACATGTTCCATGATGATGACGACGCGTTTTGCTCCGTTGACGAGGTCCATCGCCCCGCCCATTCCTTTAACCATCTTGCCCGGAATCATCCAGTTCGCGAGATCACCGTTCTGATCGACTTCCATACCGCCAAGGATTGCGAGGTCGATGTGTCCGCCGCGAATCATCGCGAACGATTCAGCACTGTCGAAGTAAGAAGCTCCGGATTGTGCCGTGACTGTCTCTTTGCCAGCATTGATCTCATCGGCATCGACTTCATGATCAAGTGGATACGGTCCGATGCCAAGAAGTCCGTTCTCGGATTGCAGCATGACATGCATATCATCCGGAATCGCATTGGCGATCAATGTCGGAATCCCGATCCCGAGGTTGACGTACATCCCGTCTTCAACTTCCTGAAGCGCGCGTTCAATGATGATCTCTCGTGTCGTTTTCATATCAATCTCCTCCTCAAGCTTCCCGGACAGTCCGGCGTTCGATGCGTTTTTCATAATCCGTTCCAACAACGATGCGCTGGACGTAGACAGCAGGCGTGTGGATCTCGTTCGGATCGAGTTCGCCGACCTCGACGAGTTCTTCGACTTCGACGATCGTTACTTTTCCCGCTGTCGCGACGATCGGGTTAAAGTTGCGTGATGTCTTCCGAAAGACAAGATTCCCGAGACGATCTGCTTTCCATGCTTTGACAATCGCAAAATCGCCGACGATTCCTTCTTCGAGCAGATAGGTCTTCCCGTCGAACTCCTTTTGTTCCTTTCCTTCAGCAATCGGTGTCCCGACGCCTGTTGGTGTATAGAAACCAGGAATACCAGCACCACCGGCACGGATACGTTCCGCTAGCGTACCTTGGGGAACGAGATCGACTTCGATCTCGCCACTGAGGTACTGTTGTTCAAACGTCTTATTTTCCCCGACATACGACGAAATCATCTTCTTGATTTGTCGCGTCTGCAAGAGGAGACCAAGTCCAAAATCATCGACGCCACAATTGTTACTGACGACCGTCAAATCCTTGACGCCTTTCTCTTGTAACGCCGTAATGGATTTTTCCGGGATTCCGCAGAGTCCGAAGCCCCCTACGACTAGCGTCGCCCCGTCAAAAATGTCTGCTGTCGCTTCCGCGAATGATGCGTATACTTTCCCTTGTTTCATCTGATGATGCCCCCTTCTAAACTCTTAGTACAAACCAGTCAAACTATACAATCCAATCATCAAGAAGACCGTCACTGTTTTAAGGATCGTAATCATGAAGATGTCTTTATACGACTGACGGTGCGTTAGGCCCGTGACGGCAAGTAATGTGATGACGGCACCGTTATGCGGTAACGTATCCATTCCGCCGGACGCCATCGAGATGACGCGGTGCATGACTTCCGGTGGTATGCCACCCGATGTGATTGCCTGCGTATATTTATCCGACATCGCACTTAACGCAATCCCCATTCCACCTGATGCGGAACCAGTGACACCGGCAAGCGTCGTCGTCGTGACGGCTCCGTTGACGAGCGGATTCGTGAATGTCTCCGAGATTCCGCTTGAGACGGACTTAAATCCTGGTAACGCCGCGATGACGCCACCGAAGCCATATTCAGCACCTGTATTCATGACCGCTAAGAGCGCACCACCGATACTGACGTTCAGACCAGCTTGGAAGTTCGTCTTGATCTTCGGGAAGTCATAGAGCATCGCTGCGAGAATTCCAATCAACAACGCCATTTGAACGGACCAGATCGCAAGAACAGCGGGTGTCTCGATCTTTCCGAATGCTTCTAGACCGATTGCTGAAAAATCGAATCCTTCTGGATACCATTTCGGAATCGAGAGTGTAAAGACTTTGTTCATTACGGCAACAAGGACGAGTGGGACGAAGGCAAGGACTTGGCGATAGACTGGTTGACGATCCGTCTCGAGCGTCATTTCTGGTTCGTTCTTCAACTCCATCTGCGGTGCGGCACTTGCCGCTGTTGCTTCAAATCCAGCGTATCCTTCACCTGCTTGATGGGCTTTTTTCTTGCGTGACTCGAGATACCACATGCCGACGACTAGGATGAACAATCCACCGACTGAACCCATGATCGGCGCAGCGTAGATATCCGTTTTGAAGAACGTCGTTGGGATGACGTTCTGAATCTGAGGTGTTCCTGGTAAGGCATCCATCGTGAACGTGAACGCACCAAGGGCAATTGTTCCCGGAATGAGTCGTTTCGGGATGTTTGCTTCGCGGAACAAGTTCGCAGCGAACGGATAGACAGCAAATACGACAACGAATAAGCTGACGCCGCTATATGTAAGAATGGCGCCGAGTAAGACGATGGCAAGGATAGCGCGCTTCGCACCAATCATACGAATGATTGTCTTTGCGATCGACTCCGCGATACCGGACATCTCAACGACTTTTCCGAAAATCGCTCCGAGGAGGAAGACCGGGAAGTATGCTTTGATGAAGCCGACCATCTTTTCCATGAAGATATTCGAGAAGAATGGTAACACCCAGTCAGGGTTCGTCAGTAAGACGGCGAACAAGGCACAGATTGGTGCAAATAGGATGACCGAAAAACCACGATAGGCAACGAACATCAATAAAGATAAGGCAAGAAGAATGATGACGAGTTCCATGAGTAAGATCTCCTTCAAATTTAGTAAGCGCTTTCATACCGCTTCTTCATCATTTAACAATGCAGTGTCGAGGAGGTCAATCAAATTCCCTAAAACCATAAGTACAGCTTATAGAAATCATAAGTTCACATTATAGACACAATTGATGGGAAGAGTTTATTTTTTCGATAAACAGGAGTTAGTCCGTTTATGGCGTATATTTCTTAAATAACGTACTTTTTTCGAAAGGGTGGACGATTCATGAAAAGCATCCTTTTTGACGTCTTACATAACGTGACGCTATTAATGGCTGGTTTTTATCTACTTGGAAAATTATCACCGCTTCCGATCACGCGAGAATCTCCACGTCTCACCCGCGTACTGTATGGTCTTGCCCTGAGCATGATCTCCTTACTGCTCATGCAGATGACAATCGAAGCAGCCCCCGGCGTCATGATTGATTTGCGCCATGTTCCGGTCATTGTCGCCGCCTACTTTGGAGGCGTTATTCCAACAACGATCGTGACGGTCGCGATCATTGTTTATCGCTTTAGTCTGGGAACGAACTTGGCTGCATTCACTGCATTTGGTTTCATCGTCGCTGTCGCCCTCGGAACGAGCCTGATTGTTCGTGAAATGCCGCCTTACGCAAAACGGACCTTTACACTCGTGACGCTCTATGCGACGGCTTTGCACGCCCTTGTCTTATGGATCGTCTTACCGAAACAAATCCTCTTACTCGAGGTCATGTCGGTCGTCATTCCCGCTTCTTTCGTTAGCAGTTGGCTCGCCCTTTTGATCATTCGTGATATCCGCCTGACGAAACAGTCGTTACGGGTGCTTCGGCAGAAAGCACAACTCGACTTTTTGACGGGATTGAATAATTCACGTGCTTTTAACGAATACTTCACGGATCTCAAACAACGATTGATCTTGAACAAACAGTCCATCGTGTTATTGACGATCGATATTGATCATTTTAAACAGATCAACGATACGTATGGACATGAAGCGGGTGACGAAGTGCTACGTCAGTTTGCCAGCCGACTGCGTGATGGCGTCGCAGAGAGCGGGTATTTATCTCGTAACGGCGGTGAAGAGTTCTCCGTCTTGTTTGAAGGCGTTCCGCTCGCTGAAGTGATTCCTTTAGCAGAGCAATTACGTGAACGTATCGCCTGCAGCCCGTTCCGACTAGCGACGACCGATCTGCCACTTACAGCATCATTTGGTTTAGCCGCGTATGATGAGACGACATCTCAAATCGACCATCTCTTACCGGATGCGGATGCTGCGCTTTATCAAGCAAAACAACAAGGACGGAATCAAGTCGTCCTGTTTTCTCCTAATGCAGAATCCGCCGTCAGCTTCCAAGAATAACGATGGACGTCACCTCTGAAATCCGCTACCTTTAAAGTAGAGGCAGGTGATTGATATGAAGTTAACAAAAGGTCCTTATATCCTGATCGGTCTTCTCTTAGGACTCGTGTTCGGATTCATTGGTGACAACTTCTATTTGTATGTATCAGCAGGCATTCTCGTCGGAGCACTGCTTGAATTGTATGTCGCATACGAACAACGCAAAAAAAATAAAAAATCATGATGGAGGTACCAACATGACATTCAGTGACTTATTCCTCTCGACCCTTACTTATATCGGTGTCGCGACCGTACTCCTTGCAATTGGTGTCGTCCTCTTCGAGGTAACGACGAAATCAAAGGAACTGGAATTAATCCGTAATGGTAAGAAAGCGGCCGTTTATGCATTCGGTGGACGTATTCTTGGTCTCGCCATCGTCCTCTATTCGAGTATCTCGAACTCCGTCAGTATTCTCGATATGGTCTTATGGGGTGCACTCGCAATCGTCTTACAAATCGTCTTGTTCTATCTCGCGGATTTATTGATTCCACGTTTAAGCATGACAAAAGAGATTGATGCGAACAACGAAGCAGTCGGCTTGCTGCTCCTCTTCTTATCGATTTCGATCGGTTTGATCATTGCTGGGTCGCTTACATATTAAAACGCATGAAAACAGCCCTGGATCCATTGATCTAGGGCTGTTTAGTTTATAATCAACTACTTATTTCGTATTAAAAAGAAGGGATTTCTCATAGAGATATATCTTATATATTACTACATTCTTATCAATTAGCTCTTAACATATTAGGACCAGACTGTGGTGATCTCTTTTTCAAACATGACGGCTTCGCCTTCTTGTGAACGACCGACCTCACCTTTTATATGACGTGCAGGTGTGACGACCTCATTCCAAACGCTCTTCAAGTAGTTTACTTGATCGATGTTCATCGACTCCTTACCATGCATGTTGCTCGCAACATATTCGAGCGCCTCGATATAAGAAGTATAGTTCTTTGCTACTTTCCGTAAAGATTCTGATTCTGGATCATTCGACTTGAATTGGAAAGATTTTTCGATGTGGTGCATCGTATCAATCTTCGACCTCAGTTCATTCATGGTCACATTCTTTGTAATGGAATCACCCGTCGAATAAGGTGCAAAGTTAGCCATATCTCGCATCGATCTATCGATGTAGTCTTTTCGATTGACTGAATTGACGGTCTTAGCATCCATCAACTTCTCATGCTCTTTATCTATATAAGGTGTTGTATAAGGGATATATCCTGCTTGATACGAATACAAGCTTCCCCCGATTAATACAATGACTGTCGAATAGAAATATAAATATCGTTTTTTCAAAATACGCTCTCCTTAATGCTATGGAATTTTATGTATCTTACATCCTTCTATTAAGATCTGTAAAAAATGTTCGGGAGCAGTAGACTCCTCATAACATCATTCCTTTCTTTCAAATTGCTAATTTTTCAATCCTTCATCGACTTTTGATCCACGATAAGAAATTTAGAAACTATTACAAAAAGTGGATACGTTAATACAATGGTGATTAAAATGAAGCCTAAACCAGGGCTTGGCATGTCTCCCTCATTCGTGACTGGAATAATCCTACTTATGAGATATGTGAATAAAACAAAATAGACGAACCAGGAAAGACAGATGATTCGTTCAAATGACTTATGTAGAGTGGACTTGAAGGTGATCCGTCTAATTAAAAATGGAATACTGGTTAGAGTGATGCATCCGATCATGATATTCAGAGTCCAAAACATACTTGAAGACATATCAGTAAGTCTTATGATTCGATTGATATTTAGCATGAATTGTAATGGAACAAATAAAGCGATGGCATATAAAAAGCTAGCTATGTTGATGTTTAAAAAGGTTTTCATTCAATGAATCTCCTTTCGAAAACAATGTTTTTCCTTGAATCATGATTGATACAATCCACATCTTACCAGACCGCGCTTTAGGAAAAGAGATTTTGAGTGCTGTTTTTCACTTTTTTTAATATTTAAAGTAAGATAGTTCTCTTTTAAATCGCGGTCAAGACTCTTCCTTTGTACGTCTAATAAATGACTCCCTTCCAATGTGTCGTTCAATAAACTAGAATCCTTAGATGTCTATGGGATGAAAATGATATATTAATTAAAGACTGCATCTTATATCGTTGTACCTAAAGTGTTGTCAAACATTCAATTTTGTTAATTATCGATGAAATCTAACTAAGGGAGACAGTATGAACGAAATACTAATGTATACCAATCTTGCTATTGCAAGTCTTACGATCCTTATTTCCTTTACAAAAAAAGTAGAGCAACCAAATTTTCGAGTACTAGTAATTGGTGTCAATTTATCTATTGTTATAGTAAGTATCGTGCTTTTTATACTTAAAGATAGTGCCACATATAGCACGTTTGTAAAAACACTCTCGATTAGTATCTATATGATATTATTTGTAACCTATGACATCGCAACTATTCGACTTAGAAACATATTAATCTGGTCTTTCCTAGTATGTGCGACTGTACTCATCTCTGGGCTTTTATTAGAATAAAATAATAGCGTTAAAATGACCTGATGTAGCAATCAGGTCATTTTAACGCTATTGAGATGAATGTTTCGAGTAAGGAACGAATTCAATCTGCACAGTACATGATAAGCTTTTCAAACATCGTTGTAATGAATAGATACGTAAAATGATTTTACGGAGTAATCATCACCATAACGAAAAAACATACAACAGCCGCTAAAATAGCACCTGTTATCATTTTGAAAACAAATGCCCAGTAAGATAAGGATTGTCTGTTATACCGATCCAACTGCCGGATAGGTAAATTAAGTACGAGCAGAATAACTCCAAATGTTAAAATCATAAAAATATTTGTGTTGAGTTCATAGCGACCAATTAGCATTGTCGTGATAAACAGTATAAAACAAGCAATATAACATCGTATTAATAGTCCTTTATTCACATATCCACCTCACGGTTCAGCATGATTGTTTCCACTTTCATATTATTGGATTACTATTAATGACTCCTACAAATTTGCCTACAATCCATGAGAACACGGTTTATAACCCATTCTGAATGACGTACATGATAAGTGTGCCACAAATCATACCTACAATTGCTAATAGTACTTTTTTCATCATTTCTTACCCCCATCGATTTTTGTATTCTGTGCTGTAATGACTATTAATCTTTTAATGTTCTCTTTCGATAGATCATGAAGACTAAAGCACTAGATAATATACCAGCAATCAAAATAACGATTAGATTAATGGATAGCGAAGAGAAAGAGGCACCATTCTCAACCTTTTCAGCTAGCTCTAACAGTTGTAAGTTCGGCAAATAATCGACAATCGAAAGTAACGGATATTTATCAGAAACCTGCTGGAGTAACGTTCCGAATCCGAATAAAAACATGACAGGTAATACAGCGACAGAAGCTTCCATCACAGAGGAAGTCATCAATCCTAGAAGTGTCCCTAAGGCAAGGTAGAACAAGCAAGAGACGAGAAGTCCAATTATTATGATGAAAGGATGTGACGGAGCATAACCCGTAATGACGGCACTGATGACTATGGTGAAGAGTGTGATCAGTGCAGTCAATATACTTTTGCCACCTAGAATCTCTAGAGTGGAGGCAGGTGACAGCATCAAGCTTCGTAACGTGTTCTTCTCTTTCTCTTCTGCAATCAATGTGCATTGAACGAATGCTGCTACTGAAGAGAATGTCAAATTGATGACGGTGTAGTGAATTTCTAACGTCACTTCGCCAATATTCTTATAGACAATCGCCATCAAGATAGGTACTAGCAGTGTCGTACCGACAAATACGTTTCTTGACACGTCTTTTACATCCTTCTGAAAAATGGCCATTGTACGATTGATTGAAAAGATCATCTGAGGTCACTCCCTGTTACTTTTACGAACACATCCTCTAGAGTCGGTTCGTTAGAATGGATAGATACAACCTGATTAGTACGTAACATTTCATAGATATGACGAGCATCTTTCTCATTCGATTCGAAAACGTGTTCTAGGCCGTCTAATGATTCGAGTGTCAACGTCTGATCAGCAAAACGCTGTTTGATCGATTTTGGTGATCCCAACAACTGGATATGACCACGATTTAGGAAGGCGACACGATCGCAAAGGGTGTCCGCTTCTACCATATCGTGAGTCGTTAAGAAAATCGTCGCACCGTCTCGATTCATATCTTTAAGGGCAGAATAGATGGCTTGAGTGTTGACAGGATCTAACGCAGAAGTAGGTTCATCTAAGAATAAGATTTCGGGTTGATGTAAAAAAGTTCGAGCGAGCAGTACCCGTTGTTTCATCCCTTTCGAAAGTAAGGCAACTTTCTTATTCTGCTCATCACCTAAATTGACTAACTCCAGTGCACGATGAATACGGTTTTCAGAGACAGAAAAAATTTTGCAAAATAACTTTAAATTGTCTTTTACCGTCAAGCGATCGTAGAGACCACTATTGTCTGTCATGATACCTACTTTCTGAAAAGTGTTCTTTTGTTTGAGTTTTTCAGAGGGAATTCCAAGTAAACTGGTTGAACCCGTGGACGGTTTCATTTGACCAGTCAATATTTTGATCATGGTAGTTTTACCAGAGCCACTGGGACCAAGTAGCCCGAAAATTTCTTTTTGCTTGATATAGAAACTTAAATCGTCAAGAGCCGTCTTATCTGAAAAGTGTTTCGTCAATGATTCAATTTCGATTACCTTTTCCATAGTATAGTTCTCCTCTCGTTTTCTAACCTTAGAATAGTAGAGAGCGCTATACATCGCACTATTTTAACGATGAATGGAGTTAATAAGCTTATGAAAAGAGTAATTAGCTTGCTAGAAGATCGTCACTTAATGCCGAGCATTTCTTTAAGAATGTGTATTTTATTCTTAGATAAGGGCACTTCAGTACGATCGTCGAGAACCAGACTAAAACTGTTCCGTGTCCACGTGACAATCTCGCGTACTTTCTTCAGATTAACGAGATAGGAACGGTGACATCGGAAAAAATGCCGGTCCTGAAGAGTTGTTTCATACTCATTCATTGTATATAGACCCGGTAACATCGTATCCGCCACATGAATTTGAACATTTCCCGATGCGCTCTCGAAAAATTTGACCTCATCTATATCCAGTAAAATAAGATTACGTTCAAGTTTGGCAACGATCTTATTCAGTTCGAGAGGCGAAAACGGAGTGGATTTTTCAAGTCCATTGATCTCTTCATCATTATCTGAGATTGCGTTCTCTTCTTCCTCAATTTCTGTATTGATGCGTGTAAGCCCACTACTACTTAATACATAAGATTCTTCGGACAAAGTAATTGCACTTTCCGTACTTCCTGTCAGTATTAGGAGACACTTTTCTTCCTGTAGCAATAATTCGATAACTTTGAATAGAATATTCTTCGTATATTGATCAATGTTTTGATCCGGTTCATCAAAAACGACCACCGGTGTATCTTGTAAAATAAGAATTGCGAGTTGCAGACGTTTCTTTTGGGAACGATCTAGTTTGTTTGTTCTTTTCTTTGCTATCTCGTTTAATTGTGTAACTTCGAGTGTTTCTGAAATCGATTTTGAACTGCTATACAATTTTTTATAAAAAGTAATATGGTCCATGATGGTTAATCTATCGTATGTATATGGATGCTCATAATAGAAACTGATTGACGAACGATATTGTACAGTATTTCCTGGGTGATGATTGTTTACTTGAATATGTTTATTTGTACTGAGGATACGACCTTCAAGTATCTTTATTATTAGCTGACGATGGGTAATATTAGAACTAATCGCCAATGACTTTCCTGGAGAAATAGAAAACGTAAGTTTTTCGAGTACTGTCGTTTGATCTTTCTGATCTATGTAATTAAGCTCATTAACAAATAAAGTCACTCTAGTTCCCCCTCTGGAATGAATTCCCCCTTAAAAATATACATCCACCTTATCATAAAAATTACATAATTTAGGATTACAAAATAGAGGATACTAGAACAATAACTAAATATAATGTGTTACAGCTATCTATGATTTATTACTGTAGACGTTAATAAAAACAGCTTAGGTCCGTTTAAATAACGAACTTAAGCCGTTTAAAGAATCCTTTAAATACTTTTTCAACTAACAGAAAAAAACACTTTCGCTGCTTTTACTATTTTTCAAGCTCTTCTAGCTCCACCCGCGAACGCGGGAACCCATTCGCTTGCCACTCAGCTCGATAGATGGAATCGAGTTTCGTCAATCCGACCTCATCCGGGTCCTTCGTAGCATCTGGACTCGGATCCTGATCGAGATGCGCTAAATATTCACGTAGTGCATCTGTTTGTGTGCCCTGTTCCCGCTTCCTTAACAAAAGTAGACTCGTTCCGGCAATGATGCCAGCTCCAAATAAATACCGTTTTTTCAAGCCCATACGGTTTCCTTCTTTCTTTTCTTAAACCAACCCACCACCGTCACGCAGGCGAGGATGCGCGATGCGTTTGACCTTTCCCTCTTCGACCGTCAGGACATGATCGGGTTGTCGCTCGAAGTAACCGGTCTCAAGCACTCCTGACCAGCTCTTCACTTCTTTTGCGAATAATCGAACGTCCGAAATGGCTGATACATCAACGTCAAGAATCACGTGACCTCCATCTGTAATGAAGGGACGATCGTCTTTCAGCCGCAACGTTGCGGAGACATGCTTATCACGCAACCGTTGTCGTACATACGGTAAGGCAAACGGATCCAATTCAACCGGTAACGGTCCGCTTAAATGATGGACGAACTTCGAGGAATCGGTCAGATAGAGCAATTCGCGACTCATCAGGGCGACAATTTTTTCACGAAATAGTGCACCGCCACCGCCTTTAATGGTTTGAAACTGACCGTCGATTTGATCAATTCCGTCAACTGTCACATCGATTTCCATTCCCTCTTCCAGATCAATCAATGGGATTTGTAACTGATCAGCAAGCTTTACCGTCGCAAGCGACGTCGCCACGCCACGAATCTGTAGTCCAGCCTGGACGAGTGGACCAAGCGCCTTGATAAACCGTTCCGTCGTCGAACCCGTCCCAAGACCCACTATCATTCCATCCTTCACGTAAGTTAGTGCTGCCTCAGCGACTAATTGTTTCTCCTGTTCATACATCCGCATCCCTCCCTACTTTTCTGTTCCCGTTTCGATTCGTCTTCAATCGACGGAGAGAGAGGATTCCGTTAACGACAGATACTGCTCAATCGCCTGGACGAGCGGTTGCTGAGCTTCGACCCAAAACGCGAT
This sequence comes from Exiguobacterium sp. PHA03, assembly GCF_041945985.1. NCBI lineage: Bacteria > Bacillati > Bacillota > Bacilli > Caryophanales > Exiguobacterium > Exiguobacterium sp. PHA03. The sequence goes on along the minus strand of NZ_JAUTYQ010000001.1, from coordinate 483,064 downwards.
AGATGTTGGATCGGCGTCGAGGTGACGTTTAACGATTTCATCGATCGTCGCTTGACCGGAATCGTGCATGACGGCATCAAAAACTGTCGAAAATTGACTCGGATCCGCTTGAACCGTCTGATAAAGACTATTGCTAAGCAGATAACCGATCGTATACGGAATGTTGTAGAACGCAAGGTTCGGATTAAACAGATGACTGATGTACATCCATTTGTAGCGCGCTGGTTCAGGCAGCACTGGACCATAAGCTAAGCGCTCTTCCTCTTGTAAGAGTTCACTCAACCTTTCAGCATTGATCGTACCATGCTGACGTTCCGCATAAAAACGTTGCTCGAAACGGAACATTCCGGGAACGATACTGGCATATTTCAGCCCCTCTCGAATCTTGACTTCTAGGAGAGCAAGTACTTCCTCGCGCTCCGTCGTCTCTTTGATCGCAGCATCGAGGACGAGATTCTCCATGAATGTTGAAGCCGTCTCCGCGATACTCGTTCCTTTGACTTGGTTTAAATACGGTTCATCTTGCAGAACATAATTATGATAGGCATGACCGAATTCATGAGCAAGTGTCGCGACGTCTGGATAACTGTCACGGTACGTCATGAAAATCCGGCTCTCTTTTGCAATCGGAAAGGCAGCGCAGAATCCGCCTTCCGCTTTTCCGGGACGATTCTCCGCATCGACCCATCCCTCGTTAAACACGTTTTCAGCAAAAGCACCGAGCTTTGGATTCAACTGTTTGAATTGTTTGCTTACGATCGCCTGTGCCGTCTCAAACGGAACATGCCGCGCGGAACGATACGTATTCGTCTCAAAATCATGCCATTCTCCCGTCACCTGCTCTGCCTGGGCAATCTTGCGGGCATAATAGGCGTGAAAGAGGTCTCGGTGCTGATCGAGTGCTTCGATCATCGCTTTTAAGCTCGCTTCTGAGATCCGGTTCTGCTCAAGCAACTCTGTCAATGGTTGCTCCCAGTTCCGCATCTTGTAGGATTGCAATCTGAAGCCGGAGATCCGGTTCAAGATCGTCGCAAACAAATCAGCTTCTTTGGCACAAGCGACGTCAACTGCAGTTGCTGCCGCTAGACGAGCCGAACGATCAGGCGCGAACATCGCTTCATGCAATCCTTGACCGATCGTGACCTGCTTTCCGTTCAAGTCGACCCGTAACGCCATGAAGCGCTGATCGTAGAGTTGTCCCCAGCCCTGAAATCCATCCACACCGAGATCCTGTAACAATTGTTCTTGAACCAGTGGTGCACGACGGGACTGGATGTCACGGCGTTCGTTTAAGAAAAAGGCGTACGGTGAATCCGTAACGAGCGCTTCCCACTCTTCTTGAGACAGTGCTGCGATCTTTGTATCGAGTGCTGCCACTTCACTGCGCACCATCGCTTGGACGACTTCGATCTCTTCAAGCAATGGATGGACTTCAACACGCGTGACATCTTCAGCGTACAGGCAATAAATGAAGTCGCTCCATTCCTCGACGTCGCGCGCGACTTGCTGATAACGCTCGACCTGTTCTGCCACATCAATCGGCCGATTCGACAATGCTGTTTGTATGGAAGCGATGCCTGCTTTGACGTCATCAATCGTATAGAGTGTTTCTAATTGCCATCGTGTGTGTTGCATGTGATTTCCCCCTCTTCGTGATCTTTCCGTTCTTTCATTCGTGAGGACACTCGATTTCTCCTGTATTTTCCATATAGATACAAAAAAACTCCTTCAGTCATTGACTAAAGGAGGACATCATCATAACACGAAGAAGTAGACACATAGGAAATGCGCTAGACTACCGAGTAGTACGAAGATGTGGAAGATTTCATGGAATCCGAGATGTTTAAACGATAAGACACGCGGCTTGAGTCCATAGATGATGCCACCGATCGTATAGAAGATACCACCAAGGAACAATAGACCGATGCCGAGCGGTGATAAGACTTGCGCGAGTGGTGTGATCGCAAACACCATGATCCAGCCCATTCCGATGTAGAGCGTCGTCGATAACCAGCGTGGACTGTTGAACCAGACTAATTTGAAGGTAATTCCGGAAACAGCAATCAACATGACGATGCTAAACAAGACCCAACCCGTCGGACCATTCAGACTGACAAGACAAAACGGTGCGTAGGAACCGGCAATCAACAAATAAATCATCGAGTGATCCAATCGTCGCCAGATCGCAATCGCCCGGTCGCTCGCAAGGACCATATGATACGTTGCCGAAACAGCATAGAGTGCCATCATGCTGACCCCAAAAATAATCGCTGCGACGATGGCGAGTGATGCTCCGCGTTCTAACGATGCTTTAATGACGAGTGCGAGTAATCCGACAAAAGCAAAGACAGCCCCTCCCAGATGTGTTAATCCATTAATCGGTTCTCTCATATAAGCTTTCACTTTTGTTCCTCCCCTGATATGTAGTTTTGAATACTACATGGCGTTATATACATATTCTATCATATGATGAAGAAGTAGAAAGTCCTATTTTAACGATTTTGGAGGTTTTTTTATGACACGTTCTGACGACACGAGACATGATCGTCAATTACAGCTCGCAGATATCCCGAACATTGATCTTTATATGGATCAAGTCATCCAACTGTTTGAGCGAACATTCGAGGAAACGACGCGGAATGCGGATGAGACAATCCTGACGAAGACGATGATCAACAATTATGCCAAAAAAAAATTATTTTTTCCGGTTACGAATAAAAAGTATACGAAGGAGCACTTGATTTTAATTAGCTTGATTTATCAGTTGAAAAGTTCGTTTTCGATTAACGATATCAAGACGATCCTAACGCCCTTGAACGAAGGCATCGAACAGAATCAACTCGATCTGGAAGACTTTTATCGCACTTACCTTGAACTGACAGAACGAAATACAGCCCGTTTCATCACCGAACAAGATGCTCTTACCGCCTCGACGACCGATCCACTGGAACAGATTTTAGCGCTGGCTCATATGAGTAATCTGTACCGGCGTGCAGCGGAACAATTGATCGATACCCAACTAAAAAAATAAGATAACGCTTTCACTGCGTGATACACTATAAGAAAAAACAGAGGAGGAACAGTCATGGAGATGGCGACGACTTTCTTGCGACAACTGGATCATATCGCACCAGAATTCAGAACGTATCAGGACGGTATTCTCATCGAATTGGCATTTGACCGGACGATCGGAACGGAGCAGGTATCCGCAAGCACGTTACTTGAGACAGCAGACGATTTAACGACACGATTGCGCACGCAAACTACGCAGGCTTTGCTGCTCGCTTCAAAAATCCATGCTTTTGACGCCCATGCACCGAGCCGCATCGCCGAGATGATGTCGCTTCACGGCTATTTTAAATCTCATCGTTTGTCGCATCCCCTGAATGCCTACTCCACTGCGCTGTTCATTAGTCGTATTTCTCCACAAGACACGGTACTCGAGCGGACCGTTCAGTTATACACTCTTCTTAAAAAACAGCATCGTTTCATCGTATCACCGCTGTTGACCTCCTTCGTCTATTTTCACGCTGCGACACGCGGTGATTTAGACGAACTCGCTTCGCGTATTGAAGCAGTCTATCAACGACTGAAACGACGTTTCGGTCGCGCTCAACAGACGTATATCGTCGCCTTGTTATTCTCTTTATTACCAGAGGACGATTGGGATCGTTATATCGCGCAATTGGAGTCGTCCCGTAAATTACATCGTAAGCATCATGTCCCGCTGTCATTCCACGGAATGCTTGCACTACTCGGCGACCCCAACATTCATGCTTCGGCACTCCAACAGATGGCAGAGACGTTACGCTCCGATTTACGTTTTAAGTACCGGAGGGACTTGGTCTATTTGACGGCGATCCGATTATACTTGAGTCAACAAACGATCCTGCAACAACTCTTCCCATCTTCGATTCTTCCGCCGGATAGCGCCGATGCGACTCCGTTCTTGCTCTTCCCTGTTGATTTGACCGATACGTCACATGCGACAGATGGCGGAATTGACGGTGGATTCGATGGTGGAAGTGATGGCGGTGGGAGTGGCGAGTAACCGTTTAAAAATAATACATTAAAAAGGGCAATCGACGTGTGGCATTTCTGCCGGACATCGATTGCCCTTTATTTTAGTCATTCTTAACCTTGTTGGTTCTCTTCATCGGATGGCTCGACATCGCCATCTTCATCAGAAGCATGCGACAAATCGGGTGCCTCTTCACTTGAAGCTTCGTCATCTGGTCGTTCTGTTTTCTCAGCTTCTTGATCTTGATGCTTCGTTTCTTTTTCATCCTTCGATTTTTCCGGAACCTCCGTATTGTCTTGCGGGTCCCGTCCGGCAATCTCATCCTTCGTCATCCGGTTTCCTGAAGTAATCGGGTCCGTCTCTTTATCATGTTGATCAGCCATTTGGCATCCCCCTTAAAATGTACTTGTTCCACATTTTAATGTATTCCCGACTGAAGAACGGTTAAACCTCAGCACGCCCTCGAACGATGTCCTCGATGAGTAATTGTTCAATCGGCTGAGGGTGATGGACCTCGTAGCCTTGCATATAAAGTTGCTCATCCAACACTTGAATCTGTTGCAATTGCGACGCGGTCTCGACTTCCTGAATCACGAGCGCGATGTTTAACGTCGAAGTCAAGGAATGAACAGAGCGAATCATCGAACGCTCTAACTGATTTTGCACGAGTCGACGTGTAAAGATTGGATCGAGCTTGACTGCTTGGACTGGTAAACGCAATAACGAATTAAGTGACGCGTAGTGACTACCGAAATGATCGACCGTCAGACGGTAGCCTGCTTGGCGCAGCTGCTCCAAACGTTTGATTGCAAAACGACGACGCGTCTGCAATACTTCCTCCCGGATTTCAAGAATGAGTCGTTCGCCCGGGAAATACGATTCTTCTGTCAGTCTCAGTAATTCTGAAAAGAGTTGATCCGACTCGAACTGACTTGCCGATAGATTGACGGCGACGGAAATCTTACGTCCAAATGTCTCCTCCAAGCGCCGTTGATCCAGGATCGCCTGACAGATCGTAAATCGACCGATGTCTGGGAAAATCTCCATCTTCTCGGCAATCGGAATAAAATCCGTCGGACTGACGAACCCAAGCACAGGATGATTCCAGCGTAGAAGCGCTTCGACCGCGACGTAGCGTTCTTGTTTCGCATCAACGATCCATTGATAGTAGAGCTCGAATTGTCCCCGTTCTAGTGCATGCGAAAGCTCTGATTCAAGAACTGATGCAAATGGATGCTGTTCCGCATTCCGATTTGGATTGACAAATGAGGTTCGCTGTTTCCCCTCGTGTTTGACTTGTTGCATCAAGGCTTCTGCTGCGTAGATTTGTGTCTGGCGACTTGCCATATCACCGGTCAGAAGACTGACGCCAGATGATGCCGTCACCTGAATCGGTTCGGCTGCAACACCAACGATCGGTTGCTCAATCGCTTCCGTGACGATGCGAGCGTAATCTTCCGCATATTGTTCGAATTCCTGTTCCTGTTCGAGTGCTGCTAAGACGACGAATTCATTCCCATCCATTCGACCGACGACATGATTCGGTAAAGGAACATATTTCAGCCGATTCGCGATTTCGCGTAGCACTTCGTTCCCTGCCCGGTACCCATGCGTCGCATTAATCGCATGGAAACGGTCGAGGTTCAACACCATTAAGAAAGCAGGATGAATCGTCACACTCGAGATCAGTCGATTCATGTATCGTTCGTTATAGACATCGGTTAGCGCATCCTTGATGACATACGTTTCGACGTTGATCGATTTACTAATGATATCCGCATACCGCTCGACGAGTGCGATATCCTGCTCCTTGAAGTCGAATGGTTGATCATCAAAGGCACATAATGTCCCGATTTTTTCATTTTCCGCATTTTTGATCGCTACTCCTAAAAAGCTACCGTTACCAAGAGCTTTCGTAACCGGATGATTGACGGTCAATGGATCGTTGAGCAATTCATTGATCGAGACCTTCCCGTCCGTCTCATCGACGACCAGCTTACAGAGGACATGTTGGAAGACATGGGTCGAGCCTTCTTCGATCAACTGACGTTCTTGATTGATTGCCTTGACGACAAAGTTGCTGTATGAGTCGTTCAATGCAAAAAATAACGTATTGACGCCAATTCGTTCACTCAGCTTTTCAAGAATTTCCTCAACGAGTGGATGTAATGCTTCATAACGAATATGTGAGTTATTCACCGTGTCTTCCTCCTTTCTGAGTCTGTCGTCGGTCATACGCCGATCGGAAGTTGAATGATGAAGGTACTGCCTTCCCCTTCCGTCGATTGGACGGAGATTGCTCCGCCATGATCGAGGACGATCATCCGACAAATCGCGAGTCCTAAGCCCGTTCCGCCAATTTTACGCGTATCCGAGTTATCTGCTCGGTAAAACTTATCAAAGATGTAAGGGAGCGCTTTTTCTGGAATACCAAGCCCTTCATCTGAAATCTCAATTCGTAATTGATCTGACTGATTTGATCCTTTGATCCGAATCGCGCCGCCTTCGGGCGAATATTTAATCGCGTTCATGATCAAGTTCGTAAACAGTTGTTTCATCTTCTCACTGCTGGCTGAAATCGTATAGGATCCCGGACTAAATTGGACACTGATGCGATGTGCGCGACTCGCAAGATCGAACATCGGCTTCATCTCGAACATCAATTGTTTTAAATCAAGTAATTCTTTTTGTGTTCCGTGTGTCGAGTCTTCCCCTTTTTGAATTTCCAAGATGTCATTGATCAATTCCGCCAATCGAACGGTTTCCGAATGAATCGTCTGCAAATAGCGTTTCTGCCGCTTCGGATCGACTTCTCGTTTCATCAATAACTCCGTGAAGCCCATGATCGAAGAAAGCGGTGTCCGCAACTCGTGCGAAACGATCGAGACGAACTCTGCCTGCTTAAGGTCGAGCTCCTTGTCTTTCGTCACGTCACGTAAGACAAGCATCATCCCCCATTCAACGTTCGCAATCGCAATCCGTTCAGCGTAGGCACTGAGCAACAAGTTCCCCCTGAATGCCGATAACTCGATCGTTTCTCCCGGAATATCCCCGTTCATCAGTTGACCGATGTAATCATGAAGTGCTTCCGGCTGATCGACATGTTCAAACAGCGACGTCGCCCGTTCATACGCGTGACGGAACCCTTGCGCCTGATTGACGAGCTTTGGTGGAAACATATTCAATAAGGCCTGGTTCGCATAAATCTGCTCCCCGCTACTCTCGATATATAGGACAGCTTCCCGAATCGAATCGAGTAGCTGATACGTCTTGATTTTTTCATGCTCCATTTGATGGAACAGGAGATGGCGTTCAAGCGTCATCCCAAGTTTTCGTGATAGATCAAGTAAATCCCCGACTTGTTCTAAATTGAACTGGGCGAAGGCATGGCGGATGTATAGCAGTCCGACGACTTGTCCGTTGCTTGGAGACTGCACGGGAATTGCTGACTCGAATTGGTCGCCGAGTGGCAATTGGACCGATTTACGCATGACGAATGCGCGACGCAAGACCGAATATTGATCGAGATCTTTTTCGATCAGCTCCATATCGTCGATCCCTTGTGCGACGAAATGATTTAACTGCTCCCGCCGGTACAAGAGGATAGCTCCTTCTTCTACCTCAAGCAGTTGCAACAAGATCATCAAGACAGTCTCACAGGCTGCTTCAACATTTTGTGTCGCCAACGCTTCCATGATTTCATTGCGTTGCTTCAATTTCACTTCGACGTTTCGTAAATTCTGTTGTAATCGATTGATTTCACGTTGATCGAGTGATGTGAATCGTGCCTCAGTTGATGCCGGAACCGTTCCTTGGCGCAATCGGTAAGGGCGATCCTTCGAGTGGTCGCGTAAAATTCGTTTCAACGTGTATCCTCCTTTCTGATTTCATTCATGCTTCAAATTATATCACGGTCCGTACCGTATCAACAGTTCCAGCACTGTCTTCCTTACATGCTGGTTTGCACTAATGTACGAAATGATTCTTCAAAGGAACGGTCCGCATCACGCGTCCGTTTTTTCGGTCCCTTCGTACGCCCGCCTGCTCGTCGGATTTGTTGTCCGACATGGCGAGTGTGGAGCAATAAATCGATATTATCATTCGTGAACTGGCGACCATTTTGATCAATTGCGAGTCCCCCTCGCGCTAAGACGAGTGCTGCCAGACCAAAATCCTGGGTCACAACGAGATCGCCATGTTTCATCCGATTGACGATCGCATAGTCGACGGCATCTGGTCCTTGTCCGACGGTAATCGTCGTCGCTCCTTCTCGGATCATCTGGTGTGCCGTATCACAAACTAAAAAGACGTCACGTCCCTGTCGGTGTCGAATGACAAGATCGACAACGGGACATCCGTCCGCATCTACGAAAATAGACATTTGAATCCTCCCTTATTGTTTCCACTATCAGTGTCACAAATCGAAAGATTTTTTGTCAAGTCGCGCTTCCCATTTGACCGTCTCTTCGTTCTTCCGGACAATAGAAAAGAGAGGATGTGTTGAAATGAACGCTGCGACGTTCCAATCTTTTTACCTGTTATTAAAAAAAACGAAACCACCGGTCGGTTTATTATCTGCCGCCGTTTCCGTCTCCGTCATCCAAGCGCTGGCTGCGCTCGCCATTCCTTGGTTCTTAAAGACGTTGATTGATGGTTTTACTGTCGATCGACTGACACCACAATTGATCAGTCTATTTGTGATTGTTTTCCTCGTCCAAGTCGTCGCGAACGCTTTATCGATCTATTGGTTACAGATCGTCGGTCAACGGATCGTCGCCAATTTACGAACGCTTCTATGGAAGCATCTATTGACGCTATCGATTCCGTTCTATGATGAGACAAAATCCGGTGAGCTCGTCTCACGACTCAATAGTGACGCAACGACACTTCAGCAATTGCTATCGGAACAACTCGTCCGTTTGCTGACGTCACTCGTCTCAATCATCGGAGCAATCACGATCCTATTCTTCCTCGATTGGCAAATGACGCTCGTCATGGTCATCGCTGTCCCCGTGACCTTGTTGATCATCATTCCGCTCGTCCGCAAATTACACAAGATTTCTCGTGAGACTCAGAAGGAACTTGCAGGACTATCCGGTTTTTTTGCCGAGATGCTCGGTGAGGTCCGACTCGTCAAATCACAAGCAACAGAAGACTATGAGCTGGGACGAGGAAAAACGCGGATTGAGAACTTATACGGATATGGTGTGAAGGAAGGACGAATTCAAGCCCTCTTGTTGCCGATCTTTAACGTCACTCTAACGACGATGCTGATCTTGATCATCGGTTTTGGTGCCTACCGCGTTGCGACGAACCAGATCACGGCGGGTGAACTCGTCGCCTTTTCGCTCTATTTGTTCCAAATCATGACACCGCTCGTGACGATGACTGAATTCATCACGAAGTTACAGAAAGCACGCGGTGCGACAGAGCGAATCATCGAGCTTCTCGATGAATCACCGGAAGCACCTGGAACGCTTGTAGCATCTCGTCCATTTACGGACGTGACGGTCGAACACTTGTCATTTGGATACAATGAGACGTCGATCTTACAGAATGTCAGCTTTACGTTACCACGCGGCAAGACGACAGCAATCGTCGGTCCGAGTGGCTCCGGTAAAACGACATTATTTGCGTTACTTGAGCGATTTTATCAACCGACGTCAGGACAAATCCGTCTCGGAGATCAACCCATTTCTGATTTGACGTTATCGTCTTGGCGACAGGCAATCGGATATGTCGCGCAGGATTCCCCCGTCTTATCAGGAACGATTCGTGACAATCTCGTCTACGGTCTGACAGATGACATCAGTGAAGACAAAATCCGTGCGGCTGCACGGATGGCGAATGCCGATACGTTTATCGAACGATTCCCGGAAGGTTATGCGACTGAGATTGGAGAACGGGGTGTCAAACTGTCTGGTGGTCAACGCCAACGAATTGCGATTGCACGTGCACTCCTCCGTGATCCGGAAATTCTGTTGCTTGACGAAGCGACATCCAGTCTCGACTCCGAGTCGGAACGTGTCGTTCAAGAAGCACTCGAGCGATTAATGGTCGGACGGACAACGTTTGTCATCGCCCATCGTCTCGCGACGGTCCGTCATGCCGATCAAATCATCGTTCTTGAAGATGGTCAGATTTCAGGTATCGGGACACATGATCGACTTGTCGTCGACAATCCATTGTATAATAAGCTCGTAACGCAACAATTCATCGGCACGGAACGTGCAAGGGGGAATCACGTATGAAGACAGTCGGTTTCATCGGATTAGGTGTCATGGGACAAGGCATGGTCCGCAATCTGCGTAAGGCAGGTTTTACAGTCAAAGGATACAATCGCACGAAAGAGAAAGGACTCGTCCTTGAAGCAGATGGTGTCGAAATCGTCGATACGATTCAAGATGTCGTCACGGATGTCGACGTCGTCATCTCGATCGTCGGTTATCCGCAAGACGTCGAGCAGATCTACTTCGAAGACGGCATACTCGATCATGCGACACCAGGAACGATTCTGATTGATATGACGACGTCTAGTCCGGCTCTTGCTGAACGAATCGCGCAGGAAGCGACAGCACGCGGTCTTCAGGCACTTGACGCACCTGTCACGGGCGGTGATCTCGGTGCGAAGAACGGAACACTCGCGATTCTCGTCGGTGGTGAAGAAGCGGCTTTCGCACAAGCGAAGCCATTATTCGAGGCGATGGGGAAATCGATTTCACTCTTCGGTGGTCCTGGTAAAGGACAATCGGCGAAGCTCGCGAACCAAATCGCAATCGCCGGATCGATGATTGGAACAGCGGAGATGTTGTTGTTCGTCACACGATCCGGAATCGATCCGACACAGTTCATCGAGACGATCAAATCTGGTTCTGCCGGTAGCTGGAGTCTTGAGAACTTGATTCCGCGCGTCATCGCCGAAAACTACTCACCTGGTTTCTTCGTCAAACACTTCATCAAGGATATGCGCCTTGCCCTCGAACGCGGCGCTGAGATGGGTATCGCGACACCTGGTCTCGCACTCACGAAAGACTTATACGAACAACTTGCTGAGCTGGGTCACGCCGATTCCGGTACACAAGCGCTTTATCTATTGCTCGCTGAGCGTTCACGCGCTTCCGTAGAATAAGCAAAAGCCTGTACGCTACGTCTACTGACGTAATGTACAGGCTTTTTTACGTTCATCCCTTAACGGAACGTGTTGGTTTCAAGCGTTCATAGAAGTGTGCCATCGTCGTATCGAAGTATGGCGTCAAGAAGATGACACCCACTGTACTAAGTAGTGCGAGGATCCCCCAGCCGATGAAACTCAAGTAAAGCATGATCAGTTCACGCTTATGCCCTTTCATCATCCGGCGGCTTTCACCAAGTACTTGCCAAAACGATAATTCCGGTCGATCGACTAAAATATACGGAACGAGACGATATGCTAGGTAAAAGTATAGTGCCGGTAAGATCAAAAATGATCCAACATAGACCAATACCGTTACGATCGCATATGCGGCAATCGTCCGGAAAGCACGTCGAAACGAAGAGAACCCTTCGAATAACGTTCCGATTCCGGCAGACTCTCCGCGCGTGAAACGTAAGTACGCAATTGTTCGTCCCACCGTCACCGGAGCCAGGACGATCGTGACGACCATGTTCAGTGCGATGAATCGAACCATACTATCAATGTCATCTTGGTCAAATGACATCCGGCTTGCAGCGAGCGCAAAAATAAGGAAGTAGATGATCGAGATGCTTAATCCGACCAACCATTGTCCTTTTAACGTACCAAGAGCAGCTTGTTTCAATTGTTTAGGGTTCATGTCGTACTCCTTTATATCCACTATTTCCACTTTTGATTTTAGCCCAGTTCCTTTGAAAAACCTAGTTCTCCCACTCTGCTTTTCATCTGCTTGAAGCGAATCGTCGAAAAGTCGTCACGAGCGCATGAAAAAATCCATTTCCCTCATCTCAACAGATCAGAAAAATGGATTGATTCACTCGATGATCATCCTAGGAGTCGTGTCAACGCCTCAACGCGTTCCTTTTGAATGGCACCGTCTTGTAAGACCGCCGATCCTACATGCAGTTCGGACGCCTTCGTTGCTTCAAGAAGTGCCTCTGCATTTTCAAGTGTGATGCCGGATCCTGGTAAGATGATCAAGTCCGGATAGTCTGCAATCAAGCGTGCGATCGTCTCTTTACCTTCTAGTGCCGTCGCTTGACCACCTGACGTCAAGATCCGGTCGACTTCCGGAAAATCAGCGAGTACTTCTGCCGCTTCAAGAATATCACGACTACTGTCGATTGCTCGGTGGAACGTCAATGACAGTTCCCCTTTATGTTTGATGATGCGACCGAGGAAACCTTCGTCGACACGACCATCTGCTGTCAATGAGCCGACGACGATCCCGGCTGCACCGAGTTCTCGAATCAAATCGATATCGGTAATAATCGTCTCTTCATCCGCTTTCGAATAGACGAACGATTTGCTATGTGGTCGCACGAGGACGTGAACCGGAATCTCGACCGTCGAGACGACTTGACGGATCAGTCCGTAGCTCGGCGTCAATCCCCCTTCGGATAATGCGGAAACGAGCTCGATCCGGTCCGCTCCGGCTTGTTCTGCTGCGACCGCTTCTTCTACGGTCGATGCAATGATTTCTAACATGATACATCCCTCCCGCATCAGTGTATCATGAGACGACCATCCAGTTCACGCGTTCGTTGAACAGTTTCATCTCCCATGATGGCGGATAGGAAGCTGGGCTGAGGACGATTTTCGCGCGCCGGAACTCTGCCACTTTATATTTTCGATTTCCTTGGAACTCGTCATTGGCTAAGAAGGCGTAGACATCTTTTGTGCAACTAATGACCGCTTTTTGAATAAGTGACGATTCGATATCATCACTGACGAAGCCTCGCTCAATCTCAGCACCATCAAACGATAGGAAACAGGCATCAAAAGCATAGGCATCCAGCGCTTGCAATACCTCGACCCCGACCGTCTGTCCGTATGCATCGACTGTTCCGCCTAACAATCGAATTTCCCCAGTGAACGGTCCCGTCTTACGGCACTGCTCCAAGTGACTGGCGACGATCAGTGAATTCGTGACAATCGTCGCGTTTCCCGTTAAATAAGGTAACAAATGCTCGACCGGTTCTCCCCGTCCGAGAAAGATACAGGAATAGTCACTGAGCCACCCTTTCGCATAGCGCGCTAAACGGCGGGATAGCTGATCCGTTCGCCGTGAGATCGGCGTCTCCCGTTTTCCTCCTTGATAGATAGCACCGCCATAGACACGCTTCAATTGACGTTCGCGTTCCAACTCCTCTAAGTAGCGTCGTACCGTTTCTCCCGAGACATCGAGACGTTCGATCAAATCCTTCGTCATGACTTTCCCTTCCTCTTCCAGCCATTCCATGATGCGTGATTTCCGCTCTTCTCCTAACAACGACACGTGCGCTTCCCCCTTTACAGACCAGTTCTAGTTCTAGTGTAGCGAACGTCTGTAAAGGTCTTGTAAATCCGATGTAAATAAACGTGTAGTTCCTATGAAATGTCGTTGAATTCGTCCGTTATCCGACTCTTTCATCAAACGAAAGACGCGCCTGCCTCTCAATGAGTGAGATGCAGACGCGTCATTAGTCGTTCATTCAGATGATTTCTTTGCAAAGAGTGGAATCTTAGACTCTGTTCCTTGGCGAATCCGTTGGATGTTATCACGGTGCTTGAAGATGACGAACAACGCAAGAACCGTAAAGAAGGTCGGAACGATCCAATCGTTTGTCAAGACGCCGATCGTGATCGACACGACAATCCCGACACTTGCTGCGACGATCGAACTGAGCGAGACCATCCGGCTCAGGCGAAGTGTCGTCAAAAAGGATACGAGCAGAAAGATGAAGAGAATCGGACTCGTCACGAGCAACATCCCACCAGACGTCGCGACTGCCTTTCCGCCCTTGAACTTTGCGAAAATCGGATAGATATGACCGACGACAGCCGCTAATCCAGCAAACAGCGGATGCACATCCGCGCCCATCAAGATCGGAACAAGGCTCGCGACGGCTCCTTTTCCAAGATCACCGATCAAGACGATGATTCCTGCCTTTTTCCCCAAGACACGGAACGTATTCGTCGTTCCGAGATTCCCGCTACCTTGTTGACGAATATCGATTCCGTGTCCCCATTTCCCGACAAGTAATGCGAACGGAATCGAACCAAGCAGATAGCCAAGAACCAAAATCCCTATGATTTCAATCATAGTCAACCTCCAACCTCTTAGTGACCGACTTTCATATATTCCTCAAGAGTCTGTCCGTTATTTTTAATTTGTGTCGCGACATCGACTCCGACATAACGAATGTGCCATGGCTCATACGTATAACCCGTCCGCGACTGGAAACCACGGTCGTAACGAACGATGAAGCCGAACTTCGCTGCGTTATTCGCGATCCATTTTCCTTCTTTCGTATCACCAAGAGCGGCAGTTAATCCATTACCTACGCTCGGTGACGAAATATCAAAAGTGAGACCTGTCTGGTGTTCACTGTGACCAGGGCGTGCTGAATATTGATCAGCAGCTGCCTTGCCGTCACGTGCGACATAATTATTATACAATACTTTTTGACGTGCGCCGGAACGGAATCCGCTGACAGCGTTCAATGTCACGCCTTCTTTTTTAGCAGCAGCGAACATCTTTTCCATCTGTTTCGCAGCTGGTGCTCGCATGTAGCTTTGTTCAAGTACACCCGAATAGGAGAAGCTGACGTTTGGAACGACGAGATCCGACGGCTTGTAGTCGATTGGCAAGCTATACTTCTTGTTGACAACGACGAGCATTCCAAGCGAAAGATCGGCTTTGGCATCTGCTGATTTATCGACGTCTGGCGTCTCATCTTCTGGTTTCGATGGTTTTTCCTGCTCTGGATCCTGAGACGAACTATCCGGTTTATCCGTCGATTCGTCCTTTTTGTTTTCTGTTTTGTTCTCTGCTGCAGGTGTATCCTCTTTCTTTTCTGTTTCATCCTTCGTTGCCTCATCTGAAGATCCTTGGTCCTCTTGTGTCGTCTCATCGGATGATTTGTCTTCAGATGACTTGTCTTCTTGTTTTGCATCTTCTGACGTATCGTCTTTCGTTGTTTCATCTGTTTTGTCTGTTTTGTTTGTTTCTTCTTTGTTCGTGTCTTTTGCTGTGTCTTCTTTTTTCGTTTCGTCTTTTGATTGTGTTGTCTCATCTGATTTCTGTTCAGTTTTCGTCGTATCGTCCGCTTGTTGATCTCCAGGATTACATCCTGCAAGGAGAAGCGCTAACGTACTAACGGTTACGATTTTTTTCATGAGTAAGACCCCTCTTCTTTTTATGCTTCTCTATGTTACCGCTAATTGTTCCATCCGTCGAGCCTACTTCCAACAGATGGACTAAGACCCTACCTTACTTCAGCTTCTTTATTTTCGCAAATGATTCTGACTTTGTCATCGGTCGTTAGTACCAAGTGCTAAATTTTACTGTTCAGGGTGCAATTAAAAAAAAGCGGAACCGATTCAATAAAATCGATCCCGCTATTGTTGTACATCTTCACGCTTCCGTTAAGAGTGCTGCGTCTGTCTCACTCATCTTCTCGTAGATGTCGTGCCAGTTTGGGAACACCTTCGGCAAACGAATCGGTCGGAAGTTTTCCTTCTTGACGACGACATGTGTCGTCTTTGCCGATACCGCAAGTTTTCCGTCTGGATGCTTGACGGTATAACCATAAATCGTCCGTAAGCCATCGTAATGATCAATCCAGACCGTGACGACCGCCGTATCACCGTACGTCAACGAGCGCTTATAATCGAGATTGACATTCGTAACCGGGGAGACATAACCCGCATCTTCCATCTCCTTGTAATTAAGACCCAAGGACTGGATTAATTCTGTCCGTGCCAGTTCCAGATAGACGAGATAGTTCGAATGATAGACGATGCCCATCATGTCCGTCTCGGCGTACCGAACAGGTATTTCAATCGTATGCATGTAGCTTCCCCCTTAAAAATCCTCTTTTTCAAGATAGGACCATTCTGAACCGGATAAGCTAACTTTGTCAATTAATCGCATCGATTGTTTCGCGATCGCCTGTTCGACAATCGTGATCGCCGCCCGTGCGTTTCCGTTCGGAACGACATCGATTTTCTCGGTAAGCGTCTGTCGCGCGTCCTCCGTCAGCTCATATCCGAATCGTGCCGCATATCCTTCAATGATTTGAATCAACTCGTCTGGCGAATAATTGGGGAAGTGGAACGACCGCTTGAAGCGCGACTTCAATCCCGGATTACTCGCGAGCAAGGCGTTCATTTGTTGCTCGTAACCAGCAAGAACAACAACGAGATTGTCTTGATGTTTCGTCATCTCATCCACAAGCGTATCGATGGCTTCCTTCCCAAAGTCATTTGCTCCACCGTTTAACGCATAGGCTTCATCAATGAATAAGACACCACCCAGCGCGTCTCGAATCGCGTCGCGTGTCTTTTGCGCCGTCTGTCCGACATATCCGGAGACGAGGTCAGCTCGGCTGACGACTTTCAAGTGTCCGCGTTTTAAATAGCCGCATTGTCGTAACACATCGGCATAAAGCTGAGCGACAGTCGTCTTACCGGTTCCACTATTGCCGCTAAAGACCGCATGCAGTTCGACCGGTAATACCTTATAACCGGCTTCACGACGGCGTTTTTGCATTGATAATAAGGCTTCGATCTGTTTCAATTCATCCTTTAGATCAGACAATCCGACGAGCGAAGCGATCCGTTCTTCCACCGTCGCGTCCGGTTCTTGCACCATCTCGAAATCTTCTTGTTCGAGTAAGGCAAAGTCTTCGTGACTGGCACTCTCTCCAAGGCTTGCTCCCTTCTTGAAGATCGCATCAAGCACGATATTGCGAACCGCCCGTCCGTTTCCGAAACTCGCGTCGACGCGCTCCCGCTCGAGCCGACCGAGCAACGCCCGCTCTGCTTGTTCCGTCAAGACGTAATCATTTGCCGTCGCAATCGAGCGTCCGATCGCGAGCAGCTCTTGATCCGTATAGTCTGCAAGCAGATAATGATTCGATTCCGGGAAACGGCTTCGTAGTCCGGGGTTCGCCTTCAGGAAATCACGCATCTCTTCCGGATAACCAGCGAGGACGACTGCAAACCGTCCCGCATATTCCCCACTCGTCATCGCAGCGACGAGCGTATCGATCGCTGCCTGCCCATAGTCGTTCCCACTTTGTCCGGCACGCTTTAAGGCGTAGGCTTCATCGATGAAGAGTACACCTCCGACAGCTTCCCGGACTTTGCTCATGACTTGTTCTTCCGTTTGTCCGACGAAGGCACCGACGAGCGACGAACGATCCGTCTCGACGACTTCTGGTCGTTCGAGTAGTCCGAGTTCATGGTAGATCTTCGCCATCAAACGGGCAAGCGTCGTTTTCCCGGTCCCCGGGTTCCCCATGAAGATCATGTGTAGCGATGGTTGATCACTTGAACGATAGCCGTCTTCCGACCGTTTTTGTTGGTACTTCAAAAAACGATACATGTGGTGGACCCGTTGTTTAATGTCTTCGAGACCAATCATCGCGTCGAGTTCCTCGAGTGCTGATCGTTCAACTTGTTTGCTTTCGACGGGAAGTAAGGCAACGACACGCTTAAGATCCTGAATCGTCGTCGCCTTCAATTCCGTCATCTCACGGAACGCTTCTCGGGAATAGAAGCGTTCTTGTAAGCTATCGACGAATGTCTGCGCCGTCTGCTCGAGCGTTGCACTCGAACGTAGCAATGCCGTTCCAGCATCGAACAGTTCCGTCCAGCGTTCGGCATCTAGCCGACGAAGTCGTTCTGTCAGTTCGACGATTTGATCCGTCTCCTCGACGATTTGGCTCGCTTGGAGAATCAGTTCCTTTGTCGCAGATCGTTTCGCGTTTGCATTGTCCGTCTCACGAATCGTCGGGAACGTATGCGCGACGAGACGCTGATACGTACTTTGTAGTTGTTGCTCCGTTAATAACTGCTCAAGACGTGCTGGCAAGCGACCATGCTGACGGATTTCTTGCATCCAGCTCTCAGCTAAGGCGTCCAGTCGTCCTGTCATGATATAGCGATGCTCGACAAGTAACGCTAAGATACGGACGAGTGCTTCCGTTTCTCCAAGTAGCCGACTACTTTGGGCATAACGTAGCGCAAGCACCTCCTCAACTTTTGCGCCCTCTTCCCACGCCTTGATTTGATTGAACATCTCCTCTTTCGAGAATGCTTCCATGTTGAACCTCCTGCGTCTCGAAAAAACCGACTTTGTCCGCTACCGTTTCGTAGCGTCATCGCCGGTCGTTTCTTGTTTATTTTGCTTTTAGCCATTCCTTATCGAACGTATCAATTGTCTCAAAACTCTTCATCTTGACAGAGTAGAACAATTTACCATTATTGCGTGATTCGGCACCGAGGACTTTCGAACGGTCAGATGCGATATAATACGTCGCTTGTTCCTGGTTGTTTTCTTTATCGAAGATCGATGGATACTGTTTGATCCATTCTTCAGGAACCGTGCTCGATGGTTCTTTTTTCACGTAAACGTCCGCAGCCATCCCTGCAATGTCTGCTTCTCCCTCGACTTGTCCAAAGTCCCCTTTTTTAATGAAGGCGAGAATCTGTTCATTGAATCCACGAGAGAGGAATGGACGCGGCGCACTGACGCTTTTGCCTGCTTTCGTCTCATTGACTAACTTCCCTGTCGCATCATACTCACGGAACATTGTGCCGTTCCAGATCGCAAGCGATCCTTTTGACGGTCCGTCTACGACTTCTGTCCGAAAATGCCCTTTGTCGTCAAACACGACTTCATATGTCCGGGCTTCGAGCTCATCTTTTTTCGTTGCGAGTTTCTTCTCGACATATTGAATGCGTGTCATCGTATAAAACGGTTTGACCGTTGCGGCTTTTTCATCGCTTGCGGTCTGCGTCTTGTTCAAGAGATAAAAATTGTAGGCAAGGAGGATCGCCATTGCCACGATTGCTACTGCAATCCACGTGCTCGTTCGTTTCGTCATGCCATGTACACCTTCCTAGCTCAAGTCTCTATTCCCTATCATCGTATCGGTTTTAAAGGGGAAATACAAAGGGTTTGTCCAAGATTTCACGATTTCTGAGTAAATTCGTCAGACTTTTGAACAAATCAGAAAACGTTCAGGACGACAGAAAAAGGCGAACCGAATGAATTCGGTCCACCCTTAATTACGTTTACGCTTCCTTCGGCGTCAGCGAGACGATCATCGACTCATCGACCAAGTAATAACTATGATGTGGCATTTCACGTAAATAACCATCCTGAAACAACATCGCACAGTCGACTTGAAACGTTTTGCTATACGGTTTTAAAGGAAGTTTTTTCACCCGGTCAAAATAGCGATCGACAGCAACCTGGACATGATCCATCTCATAGACGAGTTCCCGGTCTTTTGCTTCCATGATGGTGAATGTCTCACGCGACATGTAAAACACTTGTGTCGAGCGTGCTTTCAAATACGGCTCCAGCTGTTTCAGGTCGATCCGCTGCTCATTATCCAGAAGCACTGTCCGATTCGTCCCTTTCGGTAGTTCAGATTCAAACGCATGCGTCGCTTGTTTGACTTCATCAAGCGTCACGTCACGCATCGGCAACGGTCGGTCTTCCTTCGGTTGAAACCACTTCTTGAATCGATTCATCGAATTCCTCCTCTCGTCAAAAAAAGGTGGGGTTTCCCCCACCTTTGATTAGACAACTTATGCTTGTTGGAGACGCTCACGAAGGACCATTGGTAAGATCCCGCCGTGACGATAGTAATCGATGTCGACTTCTGAGTCGAAACGAGCAATCGCTTCGAATTCAGTGACTTTTCCATCTACCGCTGTTGCCGTGACTTTAACGATGTCACGTGGACGAACAGACTCATCGATTGCGATACTGATCGCTTCTTCACCTGTTAGACCAAGTGTTTCAGCTGTTGTGCCTGCCACGTATTGAAGTGGAAGAACACCCATCATGACGAGGTTTGAACGGTGAATCCGCTCGAAGCTCTCCGCGATGACGGCTTTGACGCCGAGTAAGTTCGTTCCTTTTGCTGCCCAGTCACGTGAAGAACCCATACCGTAGTCTTTACCAGCGAGGATGACGAGACCTGTACCATCTTCTTTGTACTTCATCGCAGCATCGTACATCGCCATCGTTTCGCCTGTTGGCCAGTACGTCGTGAAGCCACCTTCTGTACCTGGTGCTACTTGGTTACGGATGCGGATGTTCGCGAACGTTCCGCGCATCATGATTTCGTGGTTACCACGACGTGAACCGTACGAGTTGAAGTCTTTTGGTGCAACCCCTTTGTTGACGAGGTATTGACCGGCTGGTGTCGTTTTCGAGAATGAACCAGCTGGTGAGATGTGGTCCGTCGTGACTGAATCAGCGAACTTACCGAAGACACGGAGTCCGTTGAGTGCTTCGACTTGACCCGCTTCCTTCGCCAAGTTCTCGAAGAATGGTGGGTTTTGAATATATGTCGACTCACCGTCGAAGTCATACTGATCGCCTGTTGGCACGTCAAGGTTGTTCCAGCGTTCGTTTCCTGTGAAGACTGAATCGTATTCTGCACGGAAGCTTTCTGGTGTGACGACCGTGTTGATGATCGTTTGGATCTCATCACGTGAAGGCCAGATGTCAGCGAAGAAGACTTCTTGTCCGTCTTTGCCTGTCCCGAGTGACGCGTTCATGATATCGACGTCGACTGTTCCTGCAAGTGCATATGCGACGACTAGTGGCGGTGAAGCCAAGTAGTTCGCTTTGACGAGCGGGTGGACACGACCTTCGAAGTTACGGTTTCCTGAGAGGACAGACGAAACGAGCAAGTCTGAACCGAGGATCGCATCTTCAACAGCGCGGTCAAGTGGACCCGAGTTACCGATACATGTCGTACAGCCGTAACCGACTGTGTTGAAGCCGAGTTCGTCGAGATACGTTTGGAGTCCTGATTTCTCGAGGTAATCCGTAACGACCTTCGATCCTGGCGCAAGCGATGTTTTGACGTATTTCGGAACTGAAAGACCGAGTTCGATCGCTTTTTTCGCGACGAGTCCCGCACCAATCATGACGTATGGGTTTGATGTGTTCGTACAGCTTGTGATTGCAGCAATCGCCACATCACCAGTACGCATCTCAACCGCTTCGTCTTCGAACTGAACGACAGCGACTTTGTTTGCTTCTTCTTCTGCAAGACCAAATCCAGCGTTTCCTTGTGGAGCCGTCAACGCTTTTTTGAATGATGTATGGACATCCGTCAAATCAATCCGGTCTTGTGGACGTTTTGGTCCAGCAAGCGCAGGAACAATCGTTGAAAGATCGAGTTCGACCGTTTTCGTGAACGTTGGATCTTCGTTTTGTGGCGTGTAGAACAAACCGTTTGCTTTCGAATAGTTCTCGACTTTTTCGATCAATGCTTCATCGCGACCTGTCAAACGAAGGTACGTCAATGTCTCTGTATCAACTGGGAAGAATCCACATGTTGCACCGTATTCTGGCGCCATGTTTGCGATTGTTGCCCGGTCAGAAAGTGACATTAAGTGGAGTGATGGACCGAAGAACTCGACGAATTTACCAACGACGTTCTCTTGACGGAGCATTTCCGTTACACGAAGAGCAACGTCTGTTGCTGTCGTTCCTGGGTGCATCTCACCTGTAATACGAACACCGATGACTTCAGGTACTGGGAAGAATGACGGCTGTCCGAGCATGCCCGCTTCCGCTTCAATCCCACCGACTCCCCAACCGAGGACGCCGAGACCGTTGATCATCGTCGTGTGTGAGTCTGTTCCGACGAGTGTGTCCGGATAGACATCAACTGTACCGTCTGCTGTTTCCTTTTCAAGGACGACAGATGCCAAGTACTCGAGGTTGACTTGGTGAACGATTCCTGTTGCTGGTGGTACGGCACGGTAGTTGTCAAATGCTGACGTTGCCCAGCGAAGCAATTTGTAACGCTCTTCGTTACGCTCGAATTCGAGATCCATGTTTTCTGCAAGTGCACCAGCAAAACCGTAGGCATCGACTTGAACTGAGTGGTCAACGACGAGGTCTACTGGTACTTCTGGGTTGATGACCGATGGGTCTCCACCGAGATCTTGCATCGCTTTACGAAGTGATGCGAGGTCAACGACCGTTGGAACACCTGTGAAGTCTTGAAGGATGACGCGTGACGGTTTGAACGGAACGTCGACATCATTCGAAACTTGAGCTGTTCCCCATTTCGCCAAGTTCTCGACGTGTTCACGTGTGATCGAACGACCATCTTGTTGACGAAGTACTGACTCGAGTAGGACACGAATCGAATATGGAAGGCGTTTGACTTCCGTCAATCCGAGTTCTTCCAATTTTTCAAGACTGTAGTACTGATAATTCTTACCGTTTGCTTCAAACGAACGGCGTGCGCCAAAGACATCTTGCGACACATCTGTTTGCTTCATGGTGATTCCCCCTTTAAGTGTTCACGACATCAAGCCCCTGATACCGCTTACTTGTACAGTTCTATCATAGTATAATATGGATTCCGTTACAATTTGAAAGAACAAAAGACTTTCGATAAGTTTTACTTATTGCCGATATTAGAAAATTATTCTGTTGTCCTGTTCTTGCCATATTTCCAGTCATGCGTTTCCATTTAGAATGTTCAGGGTACTTAAAAAGTGTAGTATGATATCCGATTCTTGTGGAGGCGTTTATTATGGCGAAATATAAAAGCGATGCAACGCACGTCATTACGACGATTATTTTCAATGATTTAGAAAAAGCGCAAACAGGCTTCGCGATGATCAAAGACCTCGAAGCGATCAAGGAAATCGACATGGAGCAGATGGTTCTCGCAAAACGCGACGAAGCAGAGGGGTTCTCTTTCATCGATGCGATCGACTTCACGCAACAGGATCAATCGTTCAAGGGTTCATTGATCGGCATGGCAATTGGTGTCATCGGTGGTCCGTTCGGGATGCTCGTCGGTTCCGTCGCTGGCTACTTGATTGGTGCGAATCGGGATGAGAAAAACGAACGAGATTCGTTTGATTTGTTTAACCGGACACTGAATCAGATCAATCCCAATCATTACGGTGTCATCTTGATCAGTGAAGTCAACGAAGATTCAGAAGCCGTCAATGCGATTGCCGCTGAACTCGGAGCGACGATTCGCCGGACAGGTGAGACATTGCCGGATGGTGCCGTCTAATCAAATCAAAGTTGTCATCTTTACGTTCTCGTTTTAAACGGGAGCGTTTTTTAATTCGTGAATCACCTGTTTTGCTGCCTCCTGCGTCGTGTCAGGATCGACTTTATATAAAGCATTTTGTTGCACGGATATGAGGATGTTTTTGTAGCTGATGATGATAAGATCAGACTGATTCGATAGCTTTTGATTAAGCCCTTTGTAGCCATCACTTGATTGATACTGCATCACGTCATTGCCTATGTATCGATCTGTATAAGTAAAATGGATCGCTAATCGCGTATCTTGTTTTTGATTTTCAAAATAAAGTGTCTCTTGTGTCGACGGTGTGTCTATCGTTCCGTCAACGGTTAACCAACGTCTCTTCCCAAAACTCAATGATCGATCTACAGCCGTGAAATCTGAACCTATCGTACTTGCCTGCAACTGAAATTGATCCATCTTCAGGTGTTCATCCATGTACTTGAACAGCTTTTCATACTGAACAGGATGTAAGATATGATGTTTTGTCTTCTGATTCGTATGAGTAGTAGTTTTGACTTCTACTTTTTTCTGTTCCGTCGTGACCGCCTCATCCATACATCCTACACTTAAAAATACACTCGAAAATAGGATCGCCATGTTTCTCTTATAGAGCATACACTATCCTCCCCTTTTGAAAACACCCTGATATCACTTTGCCTTAAAGTTGTATAGCGGTTTAATGATCTCGACGACATCGACCGTTTCTTTCGTATTGCGAATGATTTCGTCCATCGGTTTATAGACGAAAGGCGACTCGTCACGCGTCGACGCGACGACAGAACTTGACCAGACATCGGTCATCGTCTTTTCGAATGCATCGAGTTCAACTGTTTTGAACGCTTTAGATCGTGACATGATGCGTCCTGCTCCGTGTGGCGCGGAATAATTCCAATCAGGGTTTCCTTTTCCGACGACGATCAAGGAGCCATCGCGCATGTTCATCGGAATGATTGCCCGCTCGCCGGCTTTCGCAGAGATGGCACCTTTTCTTAAAATCATCGCATCAAGATCAATGTAGTTGTGGATCGTATCGAACTGATCCTCTACCGTCCATCCCATCACCTCGAAAATGACTTCGGTCATCGCTTGACGGTTTAATGCTGCATATCGTTGGGCGATCTTAAGATCATGGAGGTAACGCTCCATCGTTTCTCCGGAAACAGATGCTAAATCTTTGTTAAACGTAGATCGTTTTTCCTTCAATTGCTGCAAGGTCGCCTGAATATCCGATTCGCGCCCCTGCTGCTTTAATTCCTCAATGATTTGACCCGCATCAAATTGAAAGCGTGCCGTCTCGGCTTCTGCCTGATAATGTTCAGCGATCGTCTTCCCAAGGTTGCGACTGCCGGAATGAATCACGAGATAGCGCTGTCCTGCTGCATCCTGGTTCAGTTCGATGAAATGATTCCCTCCACCGAGCGTCCCGATCGACAACCGTGCCCGTGTCTCGTTGAACGGTGCAAGTACTTGATCAAACGGTACCTGTTCTGACAATGGATGGGCTTGCTGACGCACCGACATGCCACTTGGAATGAGATGCTGGATCGTTGCGTCAAGCTCTGCAAAGTCGATTGGTCCCTGTCCAGCAAGTCGTGTACATAACATGCCGCAACCGATATCGACACCGACGAGATTCGGTACGACCTCGTCCGTCACATGCATCGTCGTTCCGATGACGGACCCTTTTCCAGCGTGACAATCCGGCATGATCCGAACGCGACTATCTGTCGCAAATTGTTCCTCCAACATGGCTGTTACTTGCTTAATCGTCAGTTCGTCGACGTTGTCCGTGAAAATCTTTGCTTCCCCATATGTGCCTTGAATCGTTTTCATTCGATTATTCCTTTCTTATCCATTTAATTATTTTGCTGTTTCTTGCATGATTTCAATGAATTGTTTCGTCAGTGTCGTCGGTCCCGTCTCCGTCAACCAGACAAAGGCTGTCGTACTCGCGGCACCTGACAGGTATGTCTGATGCAGTCCTGCCGTGTCCAGTTCCCGCAACGTACTCTCCGGCAATACGGTCACCGCCTTCCCCTTTCGGACGAGTCCGATCAGCGTCAAGACGTCAGAACATGTCTCTTGCGATACGACACCGAGCCGTTGACTTAATGTCTGAAAGACACCAAGTCCTTCCTGACTTGGAATGATGAGATCCGCTGTCGGATGATCAGGGTGCCAGACTTGATGAAACGGTTCTTCCTCCATCCATTCAATCGAGACGCCTTGC
This sequence comes from Exiguobacterium sp. PHA03, assembly GCF_041945985.1. Lineage (NCBI taxonomy): Bacteria > Bacillati > Bacillota > Bacilli > Caryophanales > Exiguobacterium > Exiguobacterium sp. PHA03. The sequence continues at coordinate 457,553 of NZ_JAUTYQ010000001.1, read as the reverse complement.
GCATCAATCGGCAAACGGACCAACGCTGCATCAAGCGACCGCTCTTTTAACCGTTCGATGAGCGCACTCGATTCTCCTTGGTGGACTTGTAAGATAATACCAGGATGCCGTCGTTTCATCTGTTCGATCCAGTCAACAAGCCGACTGGCTGATAACGTGTTGACACCAATCCGCAAAATTCCTGTTCGTCCGGCTTCGATGTCGCTTAATTCCATTCGTGTCTCCTGCTCAAACTGTAGCAATGAAACCGCCCTTTCATATAAGCGGTTGCCGCTTGGTGTGATCCGGATTCCGCGCCCTGCCCGCTCGATCAGACGAACGCTTAACTCTTCTTCCATTCGTCGGATTTGTTGCGTCAAGGCAGGTTGTGCCATTCTTAAGCGCTCCGCTGCTCGTGTGACAGATTGTTCCTCGACGACCGCACAAAAATAGCGGTACTGACGTAAATCCATACTCATCATCTCTTTCATATGTTTTCATGTATAAAGATATATGAATCATAACATCAATCATATGCTATGATGCAGGAATATCTTCAGTTTAAGAAAGGAGCTTTTTCATGAAACAAACGACTTCTACTTTCCAGTGGATCGTCTTCTTACTTGCGAACACGATTGCCTTACCGATCGTCGTCGCTAGTCTGTTCGACCTCTCCTCAGTCGAAACAGCTGCCCTTGTCCAACGGTCGTTCTTTGTAGGCGGGATTGCCTGTTTCCTACACGGAGCCTTCGGCCACCGGCTTCCGATCGTATCGGGACCTGCCGGATCATGGGTCAGCATCTTCGTCGTCATCGCCGCACTACCGGTCGATTCAAAAACGGCCTTTACGATTGCGATGGCAGCCGTCGTAATTGCCGGTATCGTCCTTATCATTCTCGGTTTGACAGGATGGACGAAATACTTATTACCCGTCTTCACACCGCTCGTCAGCGGAACATTTTTGCTTTTATTATGTATTCAATTAACAGGCGTCATGCTTGGTGCCGTCCTCGCCGTCGAAGCAACACGTCTCGCTGGTATCATCACGTTCTTACTTGTGCTCGGACTCAGCCAATTCGGACCGAGTCGCTTACGTCCGTTCGCCTTGATGATCGGAATTCTCGTCGGTTGGCTCGTCAGCCGTCCGTCACTTCCTACGTCGTCTAGTTTGTTTGCACCACCGCAAGCGTTACCGTTCGGATGGCCACAGTTTGACGGCAGTGCATTCCTTGTCGCGATTCCGTTCGCGATCTTGCTCGTCGTCAATTTGATCGCTGCCTTAAGCGCCGTCGAAGCAACACTTCAAAAACAAGGACGTCTGCACCAAGGCTTGTCGATCGAAGGTGTCATTCATTTACTCGCTGCTACGTTCTCGACGCTCGTTCCTGTGCCATTACCCATCACGAGTGGATTCATCGCACAAACGGGAAGCCGGAAACGTCGCCCGTTCTTGATTGCCTCACTTGTCATCGCACTGATTGGTTTCTTCCCAAGCTTGATCGGGATCATCGCGACATTACCGCGGAGCGTCGCGAGTGCCGCGTTGCTTGCGACATTGCCGCATATGTTTTTAATTGCCTGGCAGTCAGCGGAAAGTAACATGGAGAACAGCCGTCGTCGCCATGCGTTTGCAATCAGTGCCGTCATCGGCATCAGTATTTTGTTGCAATCGACCGTCATCGCTGAAGTCCTGCCTTTGACGCTTCGTCCCTTCCTCAGTAATGGATTACTCGTCGGAACGATGCTTGTGCTCGGTTTCGAGATTGTCGAAAAGGTTCGTTCACGTCGTGCGAAACAAGCGGATCGATTGGCGAGCTAAATGGTATTGTATGTCCGGACGATGTCATCATCCTTGCTTTCCTGTAAGGATCGAGGATGAGCATCTCGTCCTGAATCATTCAAATAGCAAGGGAGTTCGATTCCGAATGTGTTTCGGTTATCGAGCTCCCTTGCTATTTATTTTATTTAATTCGAATGACACGATCATCTATCGATTCCGTTGTTCCACCGTCATCGATTATTAAAAATACTTCCTTAGCATTGAATGTTTTCGCTTGAAGATATTCTCTCACTTTATCTTGAAGACGATAGTCATGATGTTCTGGAATTTGTTCTAGTTCCATGATGTGAATACTAAAAACTAAACTTACATCACTGTAATTTTTTGTAGCTTTTTTATCAATGTTTTTTTTGGTTTCTTCTAAAAAGTGTTTCCGTCTCTCTTCTAATGTATCCAAACTGCTTAAACGAGTTCTCCATATACCCTTTTCATTTAAGGATTTTGCAATTTCAACTTCTCTCGGACCATCTATATAAGATGTAAATTCGAGTTTTTCGATTAAACCGTCTTCTAATTTCATCAATGCATCATATCCTTGGTTCCCAATGATAATCTTAATTTGAGCATTTTCAGGAAAATAAACTGATTTCGAAAAAATATAAGCTGGAATGTATTCCTCGATGAACTCTTTAAACCTTCCTTTTTTCAATCTGATTAACTCAGTGATCTGACGATTTTTACTAACTTCTTCTTTTATGTAGTTATAGTATTCATCCATCTGTTTTTTATTTCGAAAACTTGATAAGTCATCTAGCACTTTGAAGTATTCTTGCAATCTTCTCACTCCTTTATTAGATATAATAAAGAACGCGATTGTTAAACCGCGCTCTTTCATAAAAACTTGTGAATTAGATTGGAAATCAACTATTCAACGCACTTCCCGCCACCATTTCCGTGTCGTGCTCTCGGGTGTCACACTTTCCCCAATCATTGGTGTCAGAACAGGAATCTCATCGCGTTTCGCTTCCTTGAGCAACCGTTCGACCGGTTCGAACCACGCATGAAACGCGAGGATGAAGGCAGACCAGTGAATCGGCATCAAGACGCGACCTTTGACATCACGATGTGCTTGAACTGTTTGTTCCGGTAACATGTGCGAATTGGACCACCGGACATCATACTGCCCACATTCCATCATCGTTAAATCAAACGGACCATACTGTTCGCCAATCGCTTTAAAATGTGGACCATACCCACTATCACCACTAAAGAAAACTTTTTGCGAGCCTTCAATGACCCATGACGCCCACAGCGTTGAAAATTGATCAAGACCATTTCGCCCTGAATAATGGCGCGACGGAGCCGCTGTCAGCTTAATGCCACCGACTTGCGTCGACTCATGCCAGTCGAGTTCCGTGATCCGGTCCGCCGAGACGCCCCATCCACGGAGACGACTCCCGACCCCGAGTGGCACGATGAAGCGACCGACTCGATTTTTCAAAGCGAGGACGGATGGATAATCCAGGTGATCATAATGGTCGTGCGAATAGACGACGACATCGATCAACGGAAGGCGTTCAAGGTCAACTTTCTGTGTCGTTTGAAACCGTCCCCCTCCCAGTTTCGGAAACGGCGACGGTGCGCGACCGAGCATCGGATCAAAGAAAATCGTTTGTCCATCGAGTTCAAGTAAAAACGCCGAATGTCCGAACCATGTCACACGTGGTGCCTCACTATCGTCTTGCCGTCGCTGATACGGAAGCGTCGGCAACGCTCTGACAGGACGCAGATTCGGAATGTTTCGTCCGTAATCCTTTAAGATGCTTTTCATCGAGTCCCATTCCATCTTCAACTGGAAATCCATCTCATTTTTGAATTTCCCGTCAACAAAACGATCTGATCGTTCGAAACTCCGCCGCTCTGCACGGCTTGGTCGTTTCCCGAACACCGGGTATCGGTTGATGAACCAAGCACTGGCAAGACCGATTCCTGCTAAAGCTGTCACTATTTTTTTCATGTATTATCACCTCTTCGATGCTCTCAGTATAGCACCACGATTCCTCACATATCTTGCCCAGCGACTTCGGATACGAAAAAAAGTGAAGATCACCAATATGGCGTCTTCACTTCTAGGTATTAGTCGATATCGTCGGCTTTCCATTTCGCCCGGTCGCTCTTCTCACCTTCCTCACGGTGATTGGATTCATAGGCGTTGTTCCCTGGATTTTCGACTTTATTATCATCGTACCGATGATCTTGGTCATGGTTATGATGATGCTCATGGTCATGATGGTGATCGTGGTCATGGTCATGGTCGTGATCTCGATCCTTGACGAACAGTGCAAGACCACCTCGCTCGACTTCCGCGTAATGCCGTTCTGCCTCATCATCCGAATGTCCGACACGTTTTAACGTCTCACGGAGCGGAGGTTCTTTAGAGAACGTTGATTTGACTTGATCAATCCAACTCGCACCTGATGCTTCTTCTGCTGCGTCATCTCGACCGACGACAGAAAAGTCCGAATCATGATGTCCTTGCTGTTTCAATTCTTCAATTTTTCGTTCCAGACTCGATTGATCCTGATAAATCCCAACAAACCGTTTCGCCATCACATGACACCGTCCTTTTTCATATGAATTCAAACACGCTCTATTTTTACCCTTGTTCGCTTGTCATCAAACGAGATTTCCAGAACGAAAAAACGGACCACTTCGAAAAGTAGTCCGTGAAAACATTAAAGTTGTTGCGGTGAATCGACCAATGTGATCGTTCCTTCGTTTTTCTGAACGAATCGCTCGTAGACGAAATCATTCGCAAATAACAGAACGGCATTCTCCCAGCGGTCATAGACGAGAACCGTCCGTGAATCCGTCAATTTTTTGACAGCAGCGACTTCTGCTGGCTTGATCCACTTGGCGACTTGGAAGTTCGCGGCATCCTTCAAGATGTCAACGCCATACTCACCTTTGAGCCGGTGCTCGAAGACTTCGAATTGGAGTTGTCCGATCGCTCCGAGGATGATTTCGTTGTATTCCGTTTTGTAGACCTGGATCGCACCTTCTTGTGCAAGCTGTTCGACACCTTTTTGGAACTGTTTCGACTTCAAGGCGTTTTTCGTGTAGACCTTCAGGAAGAGTTCTGGTGCGAACGTCGGGAGTGCTTCATATTGTAACGATGGATCGCCATTCGTGATCGTATCACCGATTTGATAGTTGCCTGAGTCATATAACCCGATGACATCTCCTGCGAACGCTTCGTTGACCGTTTCACGCTCATCCGCCATGAATTGAGTTGATTGCGACAGCTTCATCTTCTTGCCTGTCCGTGTCAGGACGACGTCCATCCCACGATCGAACTTACCTGTACAGATCCGGACGAACGCAATCCGGTCGCGGTGGTTTGGGTTCATGTTCGCTTGAATCTTGAAGACGAAACCACTGAAGAAGTCTTGCGCCGGCTCGACTTTTCCTTTGTTTGACTCACGTGGTGTCGGTGAAGGAGACAAGTTCAAGTAATGTTCAAGAAGTGGTGTGACACCGAAATCGACGAGTGCTGATCCGAAGAAGACCGGAGTCAGTTCACCTTTTGCGATCAATTCTTCATCGTATTCGTTACCTGCGCCGTCGAGTAAGTCGACTTCATCCATCAACGTCTCGTACATTTCCGAGTTGATCGTCGTCGCGAGTTCTTCGTTCGCGAGACCTTCCTCGCCGAGTTCGATCGTCTTACGATCATTTTTGAAGCAGTGGAATTGTCCTTTGACACGGTCATAGACTCCTTCGAACTGTTGACCTGAACCAGCTGGCCATGTCACAGCAACCGACGGGATGCCGAGGACTTCTTCGAGTTCTTCCATCAATTCGAGCGGATCACGTGCTTGACGGTCCATCTTGTTGATGAACGTAAAGATCGGAATACCGCGCATCCGACAGACTTGGAAGAGTTTCTTCGTTTGCGACTCGATCCCTTTCGCCGCATCGATGACCATGATTGCTGAGTCAACAGCTGTCAGGATCCGGTACGTATCTTCACCGAAGTCCGAGTGACCTGGTGTATCCATGATGGAAACGATTTTTTTGTCATATTCGAATTGCATGACAGAAGACGTAACAGAGATTCCCCGTTGCTTTTCAATTTCCATCCAGTCCGATTTTGCGAATTTCGAGTTTTTCCGTGCCTTGACAGAACCTGCCTCACGGATCGCGCCTCCGTGTAGGAGGAATTTTTCAGTTAGTGTCGTCTTACCCGCATCCGGGTGGGAAATGATGCCGAAAATCCGACGCTTTTCGACTTCCGTTTGTAGAATGTTTGTCATGTATGGTAGTTCCTTTCACCGATATATTCAAAAGTCCGATCAATCTTTTTCGCAACTAGTCTATCATACCGAATTTTCAAGGTCTCGTCCATTTCACTTCATTGACTTAATTTTCAGATTTAAAGTTGACAATTCATCACTATCTTCTTTACGATGACTAGGAAGTTCACTATTACAGAAGGAGGAGACGTACAATGGTATTCCATCAAGCCCGGACATCTGTCCACACTGTCTTTGTATCGGCTACAACTGTACGTCACCCTATCGTTTAATTTTTAATTAAGCAGGGTGTGCGTATGCGTATACGTACATGCTGCCCTCTTATATTTGGACGGGTATGCCCATATTTGTGCGTATCCGTCTTTTCTATTGTCTAAAAACGGAATATAAGGGGTTTTCACTATGTTTAACGCACTCAAACAGCTTGATCGCAACATCTGGATCCGGTTCGTCGGGGAAACGATCACCGGAATCATGATGTTCATGATTGCACCATTTTTAGTTCTCTATTACGCGGATCGACTCGATTCCTACTTCCTAGTCGGCGTCATCATGGCGACTGGACCGATCATGTCACTCGTCGGCGCCGTTCTCGGTGGCCACTTCGCTGATAAATTCGGTCGAAAACCACTGATGGTTCTCTCGATCATCGGTGACGTCATCGCGCTAATCGGTTTCTCGTTCGCCGATTCATTCGGACCGCTGCTCGCTTTGAACGCGTTGCTCGGTTTATCGAGTTCACTGTTCCATCCGGCAGCAAGCGCGATGGTCGCTGACGTCACACCACCAGAACGCCTGAATGAATCGTTCGGTCTGCTGCGGATGGGACATAATGTCGGCGCAGCGTTCGGTCCACTTCTCGGAAGTGCTGTCCTGTTTGTTGACCGTTCGCTCATCTTCTACTCCGCTGCCTTCGTCTTTTTCCTGTATGGACTCGTTCTCTACTTCTTCATCGAAGAAACGAAACCGGAGTATATCGAAAAGACGGACGAAGTCAAAGTATCACCGCTCACTGTATTGCGGAAGGATCACGTCTTTTTAATCTTTATCGGTGCGGGTGTCTTCATTTCGATGGGATTTGCCCTCGTCGAGAGTATGTTACCGGTCTTCTTGAAAGAAGCACTACCGGGGTTACCGACGAAACAAAATCCGTTTCCTTACTTGATGGCACTCAACGGAATCATGGTCGTCTTATTCCAGTTCCCGATTGCTGCTCGCTTGTCAGGGAAGGCATTCGGAAAAGTCATGTTACTCGGTGCCTCGATCTTCGGAATCGGCATGATTTTCCTCGCATTCGTGCCGTCTTACCTGTTCTCACTCGGAACGAGTTATGTTGTTCTCGTGACAGTATTGCTTGCGATTTATGCATTCTATACGCTCGGTGAGATGATCATGTCCCCTGTGCAGATGACATTCATCGCCTTAATCGCCCCGGAACATCTCCGCGGAACATACAACGGTGCTGCGAGTCTTCAGTGGTTGATCGGTGGCGTCACCGCACCGCTTCTCGGATCCTTATTCCTTGATACCGGAAAAGGTGATTTTGCGCTCGGATTCGTCGGACTGCTCTGTTGTGTCTCAGGTGGGGTCTATCTCGCACTCGATCGTTCGATTCAACGAGCGAAACGTTTAACGAAATCAGCCTAAAAAAGCGATGTGTCATGCTCCGACTTCTGTCAGAACATGTCACGTCGCTTTTCTCGTTAAGAAGGTAATTGATTTGCCGCTACGAACGGACCGAACAGGACCGGTAGCGGATCGAGTCGTTGCTGAATGTCTGCAATGAAGTTCGTCGATCCACTGACGAAGACGATCGGATCATTCGCTGTGATCATCGTCAGGAATTCCTGCATCTGCTGTTCCCATCCTTCTTGACGAATGTGGTGGACGATCATGCCTTTCGTCGTCAAGGATACGACATTTGCTAACATTCGTTCTGCTAGTTCTTCAGCTGAGACATGTAATAAGGTCGTTTTCCGACCGCTTAAGAGAGCATGCCTTGCTTCATCAATGACGGCTCCTAGATGATGTTCTTCTGCGATCAATAAGATATCTTGTTGCCGCCAATTTTCAGCACGGCGGTATTTACAAAAATGCCGACATGTATCGACGAGTTGATGGTGAACAATTGCCCATGCTTGAAGTAAAGGTGCATTTTCTTTAAGGTCATATTCGATTTGAATAGCTTGAAGAATTTCACGACTGATGATGTCAGGGTACGTCAACAGAAACGATTTCGTCTGATCGATTTCATTCAGTAAAATCAATTTAAACAGTTCACTCGATTCATGCTGGTTTGTAATCTGATTCAATAATTGACTCAGGCGTAAAATCCGCAGTGCCCGAGTTCCGTCCTGAGCTCCCGCTTCTCGAAGCGCGCGCAATTCTTCTTCGTACGTCGCCTCGAGCGAGTCATAGAAGCGCGTCGCGATCCGCAATCCCTTTTGCTCCATCGATGGACCGAGCTGTTGCAAAAGGTGTAATGCCTGATCGAAATGCATAATTTAACCTACCTTTCACCATCCATTATGCGTGAATCCACTCTCAAAAACAATCTCTAAAATACATCTTATTTTTTGCACATTGAAAGTTGTAAATGCTTGCGCCCCCCCCTAGTATGTGTGTTAAGTAGGTGATGAAAATGCGCATGACACGTTATACGGATTACGCGATTCGGTCCCTGCTGTTCGCAGCAGCTCATCCCGATCGTTTAGTCCGAATCCAGGAAGTAGCGGATTGTTACGACATTTCTAAGAATCATTTGATGAAAGTAGTCTATCGTTTAGGACAGAGTGGTCTGATTGAATCTGTCCGTGGTCGTGGAGGTGGTTTTCGATTAGCGAGCCCTCCGGATGCAATTCATATCGGTGACGTCGTACAACTGTTTGAACCAACCGTTCATTTTCTCGATCCGCAAGAAGGCATTCACGAGGTCCCTTCGCTTAATCCGGCACGTGATGCTTTCGATGATGCCATTGCGGCGTTCCATCAAGTACTCAATAGTTACACAGTACATGATTTGCTACATCCGACAGCTAATACTCATCCCCAAATACTTGAAATGATTCCGAACCGCAATTGAGCGGGTTCGGAATCTTTTTTTATTCCGTCCTCGCTCAATTGCGATTTCTTAAAACGCTCGTGGTATACTTATATAAGAAAGGAGGGGTACAGATGAACCCTCAAGAAGAACTCCATCTTTTATATCTTCGCTTAAAGGAAGAAGAACCCTCCGTTACACGCGGTGAGGCCTTATGGGCCATCTTTGAGGAAACAGCTGATGATTCACTCCGCTTCCTCTCCTTATGGACGTTTTCACAAAATCAATTTGACCTAGGACACTTCCGGTCATTTCTCGTGTCCTTCACACTCTTAATGGAATGGATCCGAAAAGACGAGATGACACTGACTCCAAAACAAGAACTTGATTTGTACTGGAACTATAAGTCCTATTTGATCTATATGGCAGAACAAGAAGACGTGACGGTATCGCTTCTCGAAGAAGATCTTGACCGCTTCATTGATTTTTGTGACGCGCATGGATTCGCGCGCACACGCGACTATATTAGCTTCATGGTTTACAGCAAGCTTGGTGACGAGGAGCAAGCCGATCACTATTTATCGGAATGGGTCGACGCACCAAGCGACGAACTCAGTGATTGCCCATCCTGTGAAGCCTTCAGCCGGATGACGTATGCAATCGAACGTGGATTCGAAGATCGCGCCTTACTTCTTTATGCGGCACTGCGACATGAACGCGGTTGTTCACGGATGCCAGATCAGGCTCATCCATACATCCTGCCATTATTCCTTAGTCGCAAAAAAGAGCGTTTTGATTGGAGCGAACGCTTGATTGAAGAAGTCAAACGTGGCGAAACACTCTTTACCGGTGGCGATGAGCCCTATCATTTATATGCGAAGATGTATTACGACACAAACTATACCTGGTTGATGGAAGAGAAAAAACAATTGATTCCATTCTTAACCGATCGTGGATATCTCCAGTTCCTACTCGCTCACTATGCATTTGCCCATCGACAATCCCTTGGTGAGGAAGCGTCGTATCTCGCAGCGCTCCGGACGAACTTATATGAAATCGCTCAATCTCTTGATCGTCGGATCGAAGGTGTCTTCTACTTGAACCTCGTCGAGCGTGAACTGAAACGGATCACCCAGTTCGTTGCTTAAATCTTATTCGTAAAGGAAGTGTCTTCATGTTAGATCATGTCCAACTCGCTATGCCGAAAAACGAAGAAGATCGCGCCCGTGCATTTTATGCCGGGCTTTTACATATGAAGGAAGTCGATAAACCTGCTGGTGTTCAAAAAAGTGGTGGTGTCTGGTTTAAAGAACACGGTACAGCGCTTCACCTCGGCATCGAGGATCCATTCTCTCCTGCTAAAAAAGCGCATCCTGGATTGACTGTCGCTACATTTGAAGAAATGAGTGATCGCTTGCAAGCCGCAGGTTATCCCGTTGAGCATGATACACGACTTGCTCCGCGCCGTCGTTTCTTTACAGCGGACCCATTCGGTAACCGATTGGAAATCATTTCCGCTCATCTTCCGACCTTAACGCCGAAGAAGCTGACAGATGGTTCACATATCCGCCTAGTCGCCCCCGCTTCGAGCCTCTCGACAGTCGAGCTGAGGATCATTGACGATGCAATCGAGACACTCGAATCATTCGGATTACGCGTCTCAATCAGTCAACATGCGCGTGCTGTCAATCCGTTCGGCTCCAGTGATCCCGAGTTACGCGTTGCAGATCTCCACGCCGCGTTTGCTGATCCGAACGTCGATGCGATCCTTTGCGTTCGCGGTGGGTTCAGTACGAATGAACTCGTCGATTTACTCGATTATGAACTGATTCGGACGCATCCGAAGATTCTTTGTGGCTTCTCTGATATCACGGCGCTCAGTCACGCCATTTTGACGAATACAGGTTTAGTGACATACTCTGGACCAATGTTACGGGCTTTCCGTGATCGTGACGCCTATACGATTGATTATTTCAAACAAGTCTTATTCGCAACGGACCCGGTTACAATCAAGCCGTCGATTCATTGGCGGGATTCGGATCGCGGACATGTCATCACGTTACCGAACAAAGGACCGATACTCTTATCTCCGGGACAAGCGAGCGGTCGTCTGATCGGTGGAAATCTTTGCACCTTGAACCTCCTTCAAGGCACGTCGCATTTCCCTGATTTGCGGGATACAATCTTGTTCCTTGAAGACGATTACGAAGTCCACCCAGCGACGTTCGCCCGTGATTTCGCCTCTTTGATGGCGCAACCAGGCGCCGAGACAATTCGTGGGCTCGTCTTTGGGCGGTTCCAACTCGCGACGAAGATGACGGAAGAACATCTGCGCTACTTGATTTCACTTTACCCATCACTAAAACAGATCCCGGTCCTTGCGAATGTCGATTTTGGACATACGAGTCCTTTGTTTACGTTCCCGATCGGTGGACAGGTTGACCTTCATGACGAGGTCATCCGACTTCATATTTCTTAAATATCAAAAGAAGGAGACGCGGCAATCCGCATCTCCTTCTTTTTTAATAGTCGAGCAATCTCGAAGCGTCGATTTGACGTTTCGACCCATCCGCGAACATCTCGAGTGTCGCAAAAATCTGGTCATTTGCCCATTCATAGTGAAGTAATGTGAAGTCTTCGAGTGTCGAGACCGTCTTGAACGTTTTCCCGACCGTAAACGCACGCTTCCGGCTCGCATCTTCTGCCGGAACGGTGACGAAGATGACTGTAATCTCCTCACCCTTTGTATCATAATAGAATTCAACGATCCGACCGTCCGCTGTTTCAGGTAAGACACCTTTACGGGGCTGTCCGGTCTCGTCCAATTGTACGTATGGTTGCAGCATTTTTTCGCCTCACTTTCTCCGTCATTCATCATAGCACGTCCACCTGATTTATGCTAATCTATATTTGATGTGAAAGGGGGATGAGTCGCGCATGGAATGGTTCATGAACGGGATTCTGCTCTGGGGCTTTATCATGATTACACTCATGGCAATCGGCGGGTTTTTCATGTTCCGGAAGTTCCTCAAGAAGTTGCCGAAAGAAGACGGTAAATCGATGATGGACTGGGAAGATGAGTACATCGACAAGACACGACACCTTTGGACGGATGAGACGATGGAGTTATTGAACGCTCTCGTCATGCCGGTCCCATCGGCATTTCGTGATGTCGCACGCCGCAAGATTGCCGGGCGGATCGGACAGTTCGCACTCGAGGAACGGGCGACAGAGATGACATCTGAACTGGTCGTCAAAGGGTATATTTCTGCGACGCCGAAACGCGATCATAAATTCTTGAAAAAAGCTTTGACGGAGCACGCCATCGACTGGCGAGACTACGCATTATATTTCCAAAATTGAAGGATGCACGAAAAAACCGCTGAAGTCACCTTCAGCGGTTTTTTATTGGGGTAAATGTGCTACAGACACGGTGCCCGATTTCACCTTTTTGTATTTGAGATACATCGCGAAGCGCCACGGGGCAATCATACCGAAGGCGACGAGATAAAAGATCCCACCCGTCTCGAAGATGTCGATTTGCCCTCCGATAAAGAATTTCGCAATCGTCCGAATGAATAAGATGCCGAATAAGACGATGAAAAACGCTTTCGAACGTTGCAGATAAATCTGCCCTTCCGCTTCATAAAAATTGGATGTCTTGATCAAAAAGATACTGAAGATGGCTCCAATGAGCAATGCTTCTGCTACCTCCGTCCATGTCAGACGGGAAGCTGGGTATAGAAACTGTAGCATTCCCGTTGACATCGCAAACGGTGGGATCAAGATTTTTTTAGCGTTCGTCGGTTTTGCTGATGCCTTCACGCGAATAAAGCTGATCAGCAAACCCATGACGAGCGCTACCCCAGTTGATATCCAAATCATCCGATCACTTCCTTGATTAAAATCCTGTGAATCCGACGATGTCACTCATCCATGCCGCGAATTTACTGAGACCGTCAAAATACAGCATGACACCGAAGACCATCATCAAAGCTCCACCGAATTTCGTTAATTTCAGACTATACTGCACGAACAGACGCGAACGACCTACGAAAAATGCCATTAATAAGAAAGGAATCGAGAACCCAAGGACGTACGCGAGCATGTAGAACATACCTTGGCTCGGATTGGTCGCAGCTAATCCGATGACTCCTGCGAGAATCGGACCTGTACATGGTGTCCAACCAGCCGCAAAACCGATTCCGACGAGTACCGTTCCGACGTATCCCCCTTTTCGTTCCCCAAGATTCAGTTTCTTTTCACGCATCAAGAATGTCGGTTGCCATAACCCGACGAGAACGACACCGAACACGAAGATGACGAGTGCCCCGACCATCCGTAACGTATCCCGATATGTGATAAAGACATCTGCGAACAAGGATGTCGAGAGTCCGAGCACAGCGAAGACCATCGCAAATCCAACGAGGAAAGCTAACGTGTGAAACAGGGATCGCCTTTCTCGTACCCCTCGTTCCTTCAAATCCGTGACCGACACTCCTGTAATATAGGAGAGAAATACAGGATACAGCGGCAACGTACACGGAGAGACGAATGATAACAAACCGGCTCCGAACGCTAACCACAATGAGAGCTCCATATGAGCATCCCCTTTCTTTACTACTATAGAAGAAGTTCCTTCTCTATTTTGCCAAACTCCTCTGCATTTAGCACCTATTATCTCATAGAAAGTTGCAAAAGATTCGTGTCCGCCAAAATTACAAAAAAATTACATTTCGTCAATTTTACTGAAATCTCGTTGCACCTAGTAAATGGACTTGCTAGAATATGGATACGACACCAATGTAAGGGAGACCGCTATGACGACACAACAACTATTGACGTTAGCCATTGAAGCCAAACGTAGCGAATTATATCATCAAGCTGACCAGTCCAGCTTCACCTCCCCGCGTGTTTTGCAACTTAGCCATGAACTCGACGTCCTACTTTTAGAATATTCACGGACGGTCCAAAACTATACCATTCACGGTTCAAACGAACCGCTCTTATCCTAATGCACGATCCAGTCAGCATTCGAGTGCGAATGCTGACTTTTTTATGACTTCTTATTTCTGATGGAGGTGCTTTATGTCTGCTCTTACGTTCTTAGCTAGTTCCCGTCCCTTTTATGTACCTGACGATCTTCCTCGATTATACGTAGATGAAGTCGAACCGCTTGAATATGTCTCCTTGAAGCAAGGACGATTCACGATGTCTTACCTTTATACGATTGATGGTGCTGATCAATGGGAGTTCATGATTTACTTAGAGCGTTATATGGAAGAAGGAGATGTCCTCGAATTACTCTACATTGAAAATCAAAATGACAGCATGCATGACCATCTACCGTCCGCTCCACTAGTAGAGCCGATTGACATCAATATTCAACAACGAACATACCAAACGATTCACGGCACGTTTCAGCTTTCCGCTAACGATTGGATGCAGGAATTGTACCATCGTTCCTATCTGACAGCGTTTGGTGTGACGACGATCGTCAAGTATTGATCTGCATATCACCTATTTCACTTTTTCATCACTAGACGATAAAAAGGATGACATAGTTTCTATATTTAAGTCTTTTTCCTTTTAAATTGTTCGAATATTTCATCGAAAGTAAGTCAAAAGACCTATAAACGTCTATTTTTCATAATTAGTATGTCCTACCGATGACAAAAACCGTTCTTTTGCAATCTTCTTGTCATACAAGCTCAGTTTGTAACTCGAATGACATTGACCTGTAAACGCACAAGTCAGATTTGCCGTGTAAAGTAGGAACAGTAAACACAGCATATGTCAGGAGGACATCAATAATGAAAAAAGCAGTTTTCGCTGCCGGTCTTGCAGCAACAGCTCTATCAGTAGGATTTGCCCAAGAGACAGAGGCTGCCTCAGAAACGGTAACAGTAAATACACCAGTACTCAACGTACGCACAGCACCTACAACTGCATCAGCAGACGTAGGCAATGTATATAAAGGTCAAACATTAAATGTCGAAGGACGTTCTGGCGCATGGATCCAAACACACATTAACGGTCAAAAACGTTATGTCCATGGCGCGTATACGTCTGCAGCAGGCTCATTCGACTTTAAAAAAGCTACAGTTACTACGGCAGTATTAAATGTCCGCACACAACCAACGACAAGCTCGAAAGATGTCGGTAACCTCTACAAAGGTGAAAAAGTCAACGTAGAAGGTAAAGTCGGTGCATGGATCAAAACAACAATCGACGGTAAAACACGCTATGTACACAGTGCATATACAACACTCGGTAGTGTAGCGAAAGCACCAGCTGCGAAGCCAGCGGCTCAACCGGCTGCGAAGCCAGCACCAAAAGCAGCAGCTCAACCAGCAACTGCAACAAAACAATCAACACCTGCAAAATCAGGTACAAAAGTGACGATGAACGTCAGTGCTTACACGAACGACCCATCTAACAATGGTAGCCAACTCTACAATGGTCGTGCGTTGACAGCAAGCGGTTATGACGTTACAAATACGATCACGTACAATGGTATGCGTATCGTAGCAGCTTCTTCGCAATATCCAATCGGTACACGTATGCACATCGAAGGCATTGGTGAAGCAATCGTACTCGACCGTGGTGGCGCAATCCAAGGTAACCGTCTTGATCTTCTCGTCGGTTCACAACAAGAAGCACTCAACTGGGGTCGCCAAAACGTCACAGTTACAGTCTACTAATCAAAATAAACAACCTGCCGGGCGAGATCGCCTGGCAGGCTTTTTTTATAGCTATTTTTTTAAGAGACCGTGACATGACCAGATTGCAGTTGATACATCTTCTTATACAGTCCATCTTGCGCGATCAATTCTTGATGGTTACCTTGCTCGATCACTTCCCCTTGATGCAATACAAGAATCAAATCAGCATCTTGAATCGTTGATAATCGGTGGGCAATGGCAATCGTCGTCCGACCCTCGCGCATCCGTTCGAGCGCCACTTGGACTTTTTCTTCCGTTTCCGTATCAATCGAACTTGTCGCTTCATCGAGAATCAGGATTTTCGGATCCCGTGCCATTGTGCGTGCGAAGGAAATCAACTGACGTTCTCCAGCGGAGAATGTCGCACCCCGCTCGGCGACGGGACTGTCATATTGCTGATCGAGTTGATTGATGAATCCGTCGGCTTGAACGAACTGCGCGGCCGCTTCAACACGATCAAAGGAAATCGAACTGTCGAACAATCGAATGTTATCCGCGACCGTACCCGTAAACAAAAATGAATCCTGCAGGACGAGTCCGACATGCTTCCGAAGTTCTTCCTCCGATAACTGCTCGAGCGGTTGACCATCGATCAAAATCCGACCCGATTGGTAAGCGTAAAATCGCATCAGGATGTTGATGATCGAACTTTTTCCGCTTCCCGTATGACCAACGAGGGCAATCGTCTGTCCTTTTTTCGCCTCGAATGAAATTCCTTTCAAAACATCTTTCTCTCCATCATAACTAAAGCGAACATCTTCAAAGACGATATGTCCTTCCGACACACGTGCATCCCCTTCGAGCTGTTTCGTTGGTTCCGGTTCATCCGTATCGAGCACCTTGAATACACGGTCTGCCGAGACGACAGCTTGTTGGAACTCAGACAATTGTTGCATGATTTGCTGAACCGGTTGGAAAATTCGCTCCATGTAACTGATGAAAGCGTAAACGACACCGACTTGGACTGTTTGCGAGAATGATAAGACACCAAAGTACGTCACAAGTGTCGCAATCGAAATCGCCAGTAACAATTCGATGATGGGTCGTAGTAACCAGCTATCAAGCTTTAAGTTCTTGTAACGACCGTTTTGATGAGCGACGTTCGTCTCTTCGAATTCTGCCATTAGACGCTTTTCTTGGCGGAACTGCTGGATGATCGCCATCCCGTTGATCGATTCATTCAGTTGGGCATTGATTTTCGACAGTAAATCGCGGACTTCCGCGTAATACTTCGTCGAATACTTCCGGTAAATCCAAATGATGAAATAAAACAGTGGTAACAACAATAACGCAATCGTCGCGAGTCGCGGTTCTAACAGATAGAGGAAGATATATGTCCCAATCAACTGGACACCGCTTTGCACGAATGTCGATAAGACACCGATGTAAAGTTCTTTAATCGCTTCCGTATCGTTCGTGATCCGGGAGACGAGTACCCCAGCAGGCGTTCGATCAAAATAAGCGAGTCGTAAGTGCATGACGTGTCGGAAGACATCGATACGCAAGCGTTGAATGACTTGTAAGGCAATCTTTTGGAACTCAAATGCTTGCAAGTAATCGACGATGATCCCTGTTGTATGCAATAACAAGTACGCCGTAAACAAAAGTGCAACTTCCTTTACCGGATACGTACCCGGTGCGACATATTCATCGATAAAAATCTTGACGAGATACGGTCCCCCGAGTTTTGCCGCTGTCGTAATGAACAGCAGGATGAAAGCGATGCTGACTTGCTTTTTGAACGGTTTGACGAAATCAAGCAATCGTTTCAGGACGGCTTTTTCATTGATATCATGATTCATTCAGAACGCCCTCCTTGTTCAACAAGTGATTCTAGTTGCTGGCGATCGTACGTCTCTTTATACCAACCGTCATGAGCGAGTAATTGCTCATGTGTTCCTCGCTCGATGATCCGACCGTCTTCAAGGACGATGATCTCATCGGTATGCGACACAGCCGATAATCGGTGGGCAACGATGATTTGCGCTTGATCGTGATCCGCTGTACGGAAGTGGTGGATGATCGCTTCTTCGGTTTTCGCATCGACCGCAGACAAGGCATCATCGAGTACTAAAATCGGACAGTCTGCTAGTAACGCCCGGGCAATCGAGATCCGTTGTTTTTGACCACCAGATAACGTGACACCTCGTTCCCCAACCATCGTCGCGTATCCCTCCTTAAAGCCGAGAATGTCCTCATGGACTGCTGCAATACGTGCCGCTTCCATGATGTCTTCCATTGATGCATCCGGTTTTGCAAAGGCGATATTATCAGCAATCGACGCCGAGAACAGGAAATGATCCTGCGGAACGATCGCTACTTGACGACGGACGGTGTCACGCGTCAATTGTTTGATGTCTCGTCCACCAATCGTGATGGCGCCTTGTTTGACGTCGTATTCGCGAGACAATAAGCGAACGAACGTCGATTTCCCGGCACCCGTCTTTCCGACGATTCCGAGCGATTTACCGGGCTTCAATGTCACATCGATGTCTTGTAAGACCGGTTGCATGTCATAGATGAATCGTTTAATCCCGACATGAAGTTCTGGTGACGAGACACTCGTTGCTGCTTCCTTCGCATCTTTAATTTCTGGTTCGATCGCAAGCATCCGTTCGATCCGGTCATAGGAAGCACGACCCCGTTCAACGATGTTGAACAACCAACCGAAGGCGAGCATTGGCCACGTCAATAAACCAAGATATGTAGTGAAGGAAACGATATCACCAATCCGGATTTCGCCTTGTCGTAACAAGTAGGCGCCATAGCCGACCGCGATGATATACGATAGACCGACTAATCCAAAAATCGTCGGATCAAACAGTGCATCAATTTTCGCCACACGACGATTCTTTTGAACAACGTCATCAGACAGATCGGTAAACGTCTGCACGTCGGATTCGACTTCCCCTGTTGCTTTTAAGACACGGACACCACTGATGCTCTCCGCGACCTTATCGTTCAAATCAGAGAACGCTTCTTGCGCGTCATGAAAACGGGAATGTAACATCTTACCGTAGCGTGACGTCAAATAAACCATCAGTGGCATTGGCAAAAGTGACACGAGCGTTAATTTCCAGCTGATCGTCGTGACCATTGTGATGATGACAAAGCTCCCCATTGTCACCGAGTCGACGAGCGTTAGAATGCCGGCTCCCGCTGTCATCGAAACAGCTTGTACGTCGTTTGTCGCATGTGCCATCAAATCTCCGCTGCGATATTTCTTATAGAACGATTGATCCAAATCTGAAAAATGACCATACAGTTGACTGCGTAACAATCGCCCGAGGCGAATCGATGCACCGAAAATGTGAAAACGCCAAAAATAACGAATGAAATACGTCGCGACCCCGATGAGTAACAATGTACCAGCTAGACGAATCAAATCATTCTTCGTCAAGCTTCCTTCACTCAGACCATTGACTGTCGTCCCGATGACCTTCGGTGGAATAAGTTCTAACCCTGCCACAAAAATCAAACAGATGACCCCAAGACTATACGCTTTCCATTCCCGTCGGAAAAACCAACCGAGTTTCCTGAAGACTCCCATTCAAGTCTCCCTCCCTTTTTTAAATCCTATGATTATTTGAAATAGTCTCACATTTTAGATTAGTTCTCTTTCTAAAAAATAGCAAATAAAAAGGAGACCATTTGGTCCCCTTTCGTACAGCTTATTTTTTAGGTGATTTCATTGAACCACTCATTGAACGCATCACTTGGTTGACTTTCTTTTGTGATGGCTTTTGACCCATTTGCATCATCAATGTCTTAATCATATCTTCGTTGATTGGTGGGTTTTGCTCCAAGTAGTTCATCATGTATCGACGAGCGATATAGAAACCAAGGGCGACACCTGCTACCAAGCAAAGAAGGGCAATTAAAATCCAAATCCATGTAGCCAAGTTGCTTCCTCCTCTAACTTAAAACGTCGCTTTTTACTATACTATAATTCCAATTGTTTGCATAGATGATAATAGATGAAAAACGAGTCCGACGTAAGATCGGACCCGTTTTTCCGGAAATGATTATCCGAGTTGCTTGACAGTCGCTAAAACGTTCTCAACAGACATGCCGTATTCTTTCAAGAGGAAGTCTCCAGGAGCAGATGCGCCGAAACGATCGATTCCGATGACTTGTCCTTCTGTTCCTACATATTTGTACCAACCGAGTGAAGCCCCTGCTTCGATTGCTACACGTTTCGTGATGTGTTTTGGAAGAACCAATTCTTTATACTCTGCTGATTGTGCTTCGAATACTTCCCATGATGGAAGTGAAACGACAGCTGCTGATTCACCAAGTTCTTTTTGTGCTTCGACAAGAAGGTGAACTTCTGAACCAGTACCGAGCAAGAGTGTATCAGCTTTCGTAACGTCACCAGCGATGACATAACCACCTTTTTCAGCACCCTCTGTCGTCGTACCTTCAAGTTCAGGAAGACCTTGACGTGTCAAGACGAGGAGTGTCGGTTTATCTTTTGCTTGAACTGCTGTTTTCCATGCTGCGATCGTCTCTTTTCCGTCTGCTGGACGGTAGATCGTGACGTTCGGCATTGCACGGAAGCTCATCAAGTGTTCGACTGGCTCGTGTGTTGGACCATCTTCACCGACAGCGATCGAGTCGTGCGTCAAGACGAAGATTGATGGAAGTCCCATTAATGCAGCAAGACGAACTGCCGGACGGAGGTAATCCGAGAAGACAAAGAATGTCGCGCCGTAAGGAATGACGCCGCCGTGAAGTGCCATACCGTTGACAGCTGCTGCCATTGCGAATTCACGTACCCCGAACCAGATGTTGCGACCGCTTGGATCGATATCGAAGTCTGCTTCGCCTTTAAGCATCGTGTTGTTTGATCCTGCAAGGTCAGCTGAACCACCGAACAATGTCGGAACGTTCTTCGCGAGACCATTCAAGACTTCACCGCTTGTTTGACGCGTTGCTTTTTTCGACGACAAGTCGTATGTCGGAAGGTCTGCTTCCCAGTTGCTTGGCAATTCGTTTGCGATTGCGCGAACGAGTTCAGCATGCAATTCTGGGTGCGCTGCTTCGTATTGTTTCATTGTCTCGTTCCATGCGTCTTCTGCAGAAGCACCACGTTGGACGACCCGCTCGTCAAACAATGATTTGACTTCTTCAGGAACGTAGAACTCTTCGTGATCCCAAATGTAGCTTGCTTTCGTCAATTTGATTTCTGCTTCACCAAGTGGTGCACCGTGAGAAGCCGACTTCCCTGATTTGTTCGGTGAACCGAAACCGATGACTGTTTTGACTTCAATCAATGTCGGTTTTGTCGTCTCTGCTTGTGCCGCCGCGATTGCTTTCGAAATCGAATCGATATCCGTTCCGTCTTCTACGCGAATGACTTGCCAGTTGTACGCTTCGAAGCGTTTCTGGACGTTTTCAGAGAATGATTTATCGAGATCGCCATCAAGTGAAATATCGTTTGAATCGTACAATACGACCAATTTACCAAGACCAAGGTGACCTGCGAGTGAAGCCGCTTCAGCTGAGACACCTTCCATCAAGTCTCCATCTCCACAAATTCCGTATGTGAAGTGATCGACGACGTTGAGATCGTCACGGTTGTATTTTGCTTCAAGATGACGTTCTGCCATCGCCATACCAACTGCCATCGCGATCCCTTGACCAAGTGGACCCGTTGTTGCATCTACACCAGCCGTGTGACGGTATTCCGGATGACCCGGTGTTTTTGATCCCCATTGACGGAATGATTTAAGATCATCCATCGATAGATCGTATCCCGATAGGTGGAGGAGTGAGTAGAGAAGCATCGAACCGTGTCCGGCTGAAAGTACAAAACGGTCGCGGTTGAACCATTCTGGATTTTTAGGGTTGTGGTTCATATGATCCGCCCAAAGCGAGAATGCCATTGGCGCTGCTCCCATTGGCATACCTGGGTGACCTGAGTTCGCCTTTTGTACGGCATCAATCGATAAGGTACGAATCGTATTAATTGCTAATTGTTCTACTGTCGTCATGTTCGTCAAAACAATCATCCTCTCTCTTTTTCACAAATTCCTACTCATTTTAGCACACTCTTAAATGTGATACAACTTTTCTAAATAGTATGTCACATTAAAATGAATGCGCTATCTATAGCCGTTCTGTCGACTCATACAGGATGCATGAATCCATGAAAGATCGCTATTAAGATGTATTGCTATCGTACAATGTTTCCTCATCTACTCACTTTAAACAAAAAAGATACTCGCTCTAAACAAAAAAGATACTCGCTCTAAACAAAAAAGAGGTCCGCTTGACGCGAGACCTCTTTCTTCTATAAAAGAAACGAACGATTATTGTTTATTCCGTTCTTCTTCTTGTGCTTGTTTCAATTTCTCAGGTGTTACGTCCGTTCCCTCTTCATCGACGATTTTCATACCCATGAGTTGGTTTTTGAATGATCCACGGAATGCTGCGAGATACGCTGCACGTAATTCTTTTTGCTCTGCCGTTTCCGCTTCCGATAACGGCTCAACTTTTGATTTATTCGCTAATGCATTAATTCGATCTAATTGTTCTTGTGATAACATGGAATCCCTCTTTCTTTATGACTCAAACTTGAGTAGTTCAATTGTATTCTTACTGTAAAAGAGCTTATAAAAAAAAGCAAGTTAACCGCGTCAGTCGACGGGTTACTTGCTTCTCATTCCGGGCTAGGTGTCAGTTCGCGGTATTCAAGATATCGACGATTGACCGTTGCTTTTGAAATATCATGCCCCATCCCCCGCAAGGTGATGGCGATATCAGAAAACGTCAATCCGAGTTCTCGAAGACGTACAATTTCTTCGATCGGTACGTCTTTTCGACTACGTCCTGCGTTCTCTCCTTGGCGATTGAGATTTCGTTCCGGGCGAAAACCTTGTTCGACTGCTCGCCGCATGCCACGGGCGATTTTTGCATTATGCAGTTTCCGTTGGTATTCTTCCACGAGTGAGACGATCTCAAGGACCATCGCTTCTGCATCCGCAAGTTGATATTCTCCATCTGAATCAAGCGTCATCAAGCGGACCCCATGTTTTTTGAATGTATGCAAAATAGCGATTTTTGCATTCCCTCGACCAATCCGTGTATCATCCGTCACGAGGACCGCATCTACCGTATCGCGTGTCACATAATCAAGAACTGTTAGCATCCCTTCCCGATCAACATCATATCCACTCTCTTTTTCAGAGACGATATCTACGACATCAAACCCCTTTTGAGACGCAACCTTCGAAAGCTCCATCCGTTGGCGTTCAATCGAACTATCTTGTGCTTCTTTTTCGGTCGATACTCGACAATAAATCACGACCTTCATCGTACCTCACATCCCTGTTCGTTCTTTCACAACTTTTCCATTTTGTCATTGTTGTGCGATTGGTACAACGATTTTGCTTTTTGAGATGACATGTTTTGTCTCAACATCATTATTTTTGATCAACCAGTTGACGTATTCCTCATCTGACATCGAACCGTCATTGTAGACTTCAGCAATTTGTTCGACTGTAGCGTTCTCATCGACCGTAACGGAAGCCGTCATCAATTGTGCTACCTTTTCATCTGGGCGTGGTGTGAGTAAAAAGATCACGAAGGCAATACTTAATGCATAGAAGAGAATAGAAAAAGCATGAGTACGAATCGTATGAATCATCATGAATCCCTCCAAATATGAAATGAATGAGTTAGAATAAACGTTCGCGGAACAATTGTTCGCATAATTCATAATAAACACAGAACCCGTGTTCGGTCAACACAAAATGTCGAACAATTGTTTGTACGCTCATTTGTTCTATGTTATAGTGAATTTAGAAACATATATTCTTACATTTCAAACTTCAATCCAGAAAGAGGTGGCAATTCGTATGCGGAAAATGTCTAAGCGCCAACAAGAGATTCTCGACTACATCGTCTCTGAAGTGAAACTGAAGGGGTATCCACCATCAGTTCGTGAAATCGGAGAAGCAGTCGGACTCGCGTCTAGCTCGACGGTACACGGTCATTTGGATCGACTCGAGAAACGGGGAATGATTCGCCGTGACCCGACGAAACCACGTGCGATTGAGATATTGCTTGATAAGCCTGAAGAAATCACGGAAGCTATCGTTCATGTTCCCGTCATCGGGAAAGTCACAGCTGGTCTTCCGATTACAGCGATTGAAAACATCGAAGAACAGTTCCCGCTCCCTGCACATTATGTAGGAAACGAAACGGTCTTCATGTTGACGATCGATGGTGAATCAATGATTAACGCAGGTATTCTTGACGGCGATCGCGTCATCGTACGCCAACAAAACACAGCAGAAAACGGAGAAATCGTCGTAGCTATGACCGAAGATAGCGAAGCGACGGTGAAACGGTTCTTCTTAGAAGATCAACAGGTACGTCTACAACCAGAAAATGACTCGATGGATCCGATGTATTTCGATAATGTCTCCATTCTTGGTAAGGTAATCGGCGTGTATCGGACGATTCATTGACGGAGGGACCAGTTACGGCTGGTCTTTTTTCATGCCTTCAGGAAATGTACATGATACCGTCAATACCGTCGCACTGACGGGTTACGTTGCGTATTCGGTCGCAACGCAACAAACGGATTGGTTACCAACTGCCATCGGTATCGCTGTCGGTACGCTTTGGTTGTCACCTGACCTCGATTTAAAGTCAGAACCGTATTATCGCTTTGGACCATTTCGAGTCCTGTGGATGCCTTATGTGAAGATCATGCCCCACCGCTCGATCTGGTCACACGGATTGATCATTGGGGATGTCATCCGACTCCTTTATAGTGCTGCACTTGTGATTCCCTTATTATTTCTCAGCTTGTATTTTCAAGTCATCGCGTCAGAGACCATTGATTCCTGGTTCGCTTCCCTACCCGCTTTTGTCATTGGTATCATGGTGGCGAGTACAATTCATATCCTACTAGATTATTCCAGTAGTTGGTTTCGACCTAAAAAAAGAAAAAAGCGTCGTCGTTAACATCTCTTTTGCTTGCTTGCAGGCAAGACGAGGTGTTT
This sequence comes from Exiguobacterium sp. PHA03, assembly GCF_041945985.1. NCBI lineage: Bacteria > Bacillati > Bacillota > Bacilli > Caryophanales > Exiguobacterium > Exiguobacterium sp. PHA03. The sequence goes on along the minus strand of NZ_JAUTYQ010000001.1, from coordinate 432,696 downwards.
TCTTATCCAATTTTTCGTATCTTTAAACATTAAAATAAAAAATTTCCATTCCTATATTTCAATTATATGTATTGAAAACGTTATCAAATCGGAGTAATTTAAAGTAGAAAGACCATTATTTGCTTTAATCCAAAGGGAGGGTTTTTGCATGAATAACTTTGTATTGGAAATGATCGGTACGATGATCCTCATTCTGCTCGGGGATGGTGTCGTCGCCGGTGTCGTCTTGAGAAAGACGAAGTCCGAAAACAGCGGATGGATTGTCATCACGTTCGCTTGGGGTCTTGCCGTCATGACAGGAGCATTCGTCGCTGCTGAGAGTGGAGCGCACTTGAACCCTGCTTTAACAATTGCACTTGCTTTAAACTCTGATTTACCGTGGGCAGACGTTCCTGTCTATATTGCCGGACAACTTGTCGGAGCTTTCATCGGCGCCATTCTCGTTTGGCTTCATTACATGAAACATTTTGAAGCGACTGATGATCAAGCTGCAAAACTCGGTGTATTCGCAACAGGTCCAGCGATTCGCCATACGCCGTCGAACTTGATTTCTGAAATCATCGGGACATTCGTTCTCGTCTTCGGTATCTTGGCGCTCGGTTTAACGACATTCGGTGACGGCTTAAAACCACTTATCGTCGGTTTACTCGTCGTCGTCATCGGTCTATCACTTGGTGGTACAACAGGATATGCCATCAACCCGGCCCGTGACCTTGGACCGCGTATCGCACATGCTATCTTACCGATTCCGAATAAAGGGTCATCTGACTGGGGCTACTCATGGATTCCAGTTGTTGGTCCAATCATCGGCGGAGCGCTTGCCGTGTTCATCTATCAATTGATCTACTAAGATCACGTTTCACAAACACATACCGCTCAAGGGGGATTTCGAAATGGAAAACAAGTATATCCTAGCACTCGACCAAGGTACGACAAGCTCACGTGCGATCATCTTCGATCACGACGGGAAAATAGTCAACTCGGCACAACGGGAATTCAAGCAATACTTCCCGCAACCAGGCTGGGTCGAGCACGATGCAAACGAAATCTGGGGTTCGATTCTTGCTGTTATGGCTGAAGCACTCGGAACAGCAGATATCAAACCTGAGCAAATCGCCGGAATCGGAATCACGAACCAACGTGAAACGACAGTCGTCTGGAATAAAGAAACAGGTAAACCGGTTTATCACGCGCTCGTTTGGCAATCACGTCAAACGTCTGGTATCTGTGACGATTTAAAAGAACAGGGCTTGAATCAGAAGTTCCGTGATAAAACAGGACTTTTGATTGATGCCTACTTCTCTGGTACGAAAGTCAAATGGATTCTCGACAATGTCGAAGGCGCACGTGAGCAAGCAGAGAACGGTGAATTACTCTTCGGTACGATTGATACGTGGCTCGTTTGGAAATTGTCTGGTGGAAAAACGCATATCACGGATTACACGAACGCTTCACGGACATTGATGTACAACATCTATGAGCAAAAATGGGATGAAGAGTTGCTCGATATCCTCGGTGTTCCTGCATCAATGTTACCAGAAGTTCGTCAATCGAGTGAAGTCTACGACAAAACAGTACCATATCACTTCTTCGGTTACGAAGTGCCAATCGCTGGGATCGCTGGTGACCAACAAGCTGCACTCTTTGGTCAAACGTGTTTTGAAGAAGGTGAAGGAAAGAACACATACGGAACAGGTTGTTTCATGCTCATGAACACAGGTGAGAAAGCCGTTTCTTCTGACCACGGACTCTTGACGACAATTGCTTGGGGCGTTGATGGAAAAGTCGAATATGCGCTCGAAGGCTCTATCTTCGTCGCCGGTTCTGCAATCCAGTGGCTCCGCGATGGACTCCGTATGTTGAAACACGCGAAAGATTCAGAAGGCTATGCAACGAAAGTCGATTCAACAGACGGTGTTTACGTCGTTCCTGCTTTTGTCGGTCTTGGTGCACCGTATTGGGATTCAGATGTTCGTGGGGCGATCTTCGGATTAACACGCGGAACAGATAAAGAGCACTTCGTTCGGGCAACGCTTGAATCACTCGCTTATCAAACACGCGACGTGTTGACAGCGATGGAACAAGATTCTGGAATCGAACTGAAAACACTTCGTGTCGACGGTGGTGCTGTAGCCAATAACTTCTTGATGCAGTTCCAATCGGATATCCTCGGCGTTCCTGTCGATCGTCCAGAAATCAACGAAACGACAGCACTCGGTGCAGCATATCTTGCTGGATTAGCCGTCGGTTACTGGAAAGATAAAGCGGAAATCAAACAACAATGGAAGCTCGATCATCAGTTTAAACCAGAGATGAAAGAAGACGATCGTGAACAACGCTATGCTGGATGGCAAAAAGCAGTGGAAGCGACAATGGTCTTTAAACCATCGAAATAAGTTAATTAATAACCCGATCCCTTTTACAGAGGGACCGGGTTTTTGATATCTTATAGAAAATATAGCGTGAGGTGCCTCATGAATACCATTTATTCTGATCAACAGCTAAAAGAATACATTCAGTTCGCGCTTGATGGCAACATCACGCATGAAGAACTGGCAGATTGGTGTTACCGGTATATGATCAATGTCTACCATAATGATTACTATCATTTTGCAACTGACGGACGTGGAACTTATCCATTAAGTGAACAAGCGACTGAAGTAGCAAACGATATCGATGCACAATGGGATCTCTCTCTTTATAACACGTATTCTTTGGATGCATTACAAACACTTGATTTAGCTACAGTTTGCTTACCTAGAGAGTGGTTAGAAGAGTGGCTCCGGTCGTTTTGATTCATGAGAGTCTCTACTAAGTTTTAATATGAATAGAAGTAATTGAAATAAATCCCCCTCGCCTATTCGCAATGGGGGATTTATTACTTATTTGCCAAACTCATTTTTTAATCCGTCTTCAATCTCATCGACGGATTTCGACTGTCCACTTAAAACAGCTGCTAGAAAAGCACCTTCGACGAGTGGTGCGTCGATAAAACGTACCGTCCGTTCGCCACTGTATAATTCAAGTGCTAGTTCCGTGTTCATCGTCGCAGAACCAATATCCGTTAAGACGACTCCATCGTCGTCTAGTGTATTCAGTGTTTCTTCGATTCGTGTTGCGTCCGTTCCAATGCTACCATCTTCAAGACCGGCTGCTACTAAGACTGGCGTATCCGGTGCCATCTCTGCCAACAGTTCTTTCAGCCCAGCCGCGAGTTTTTCACTATGAGAAACAAGTACAAGATTAACCATGAAGCACCTCCGCAATTTCGCTGAGTAGCAAAGCACTCGATAAACTACCTGGGTCCTGGACGCCTTCCGTCGCTTCACCGAAGTAGGACGCGCGCCCTTTCGTTGCGATACGCGCTTTTGTATCAGCAAGTGCTTGATCGATTGCCGCTTTCAAGTCCCCTTCTTGCGAGAGCGCTTCTTGGAACGGTGTCCAGATATCGACCATCGTCTTTTGACCGAATTCCGATTTCCCACGCGATTTGATCCCTTCCGTCGCTTCGCGGAAAGCGTCTGCAAGATCCGCACCTTCGACTTCTGTTTTCCCTTTGAATGCACCGGCGAACTTAACGAATGCTGTCCCGTATAAAGGACCGGATGCACCACCAATCGTTTTGATCAGCGTCATCCCGACTTCTTTGGATAAAGCTCCTAAATCCTCATATTCGCCGTGTTCTTCTAGCGTCTTCTGGACTGCTTGGAAGCCACGCGACATGTTAATTCCATGATCTCCATCACCAATTTCCCGGTCAAGGTCCGTCAATTCATCCTTATGCTGTTCGATCTGTTCCGCTGCTTTGAGGAGCGCGCTTTGCAACTGTTCCGTCGTCAACTTCATGTTTTTACACCCCGTTTATTTGAATTAGAATCCAATCGCTTTCGTTTCTGCATCGAGATATCCGAGCAGTTCATCATCCACTGGTAAGAGCGTGATTGAGAACCCGTGCATCTCAAGCGATGTCATATAGTTTCCAACGAATGAGCGGGCAATCTCGTAACCATGCGCCTCAAGTTCTTCCGCGACATATTTATACGTGATGTACAGTTCGGATTCTGGTGTTCCGCCCATCCCATTCACCATGACGGAGACTTTTTTGTCTGGTACTTCTTTCGTCAAACGATCGAGCAACTCTTTGACGATCGCATCAACGGAAGCGACTGCTTTTCGTTCAAGTCCTTTTTCACCGTGGATCCCGATTCCGATCTCCATCTCGTCATCATGCAACTCAAAGCCTGGCTTGCCGCTCTCCGGCATGTAACATGGTGAGAGTGCCATTCCAATCGAACGAACGCCCTTGATGACTTTTTCCGCAACTGCTTTGACTTCACTTAGTGATTTTCCTTCTGCCGCTGCAGCACCGGCAATCTTATGGACGAAGACAGTTCCTGCGACCCCACGACGATCCTCTTCCTTTTTGATCGCGATGTCATCATTAACGACGACCGTATCAACTTCAATATCCTCGAGTTCAGCAAGTTCCTTCGCCATATCGAAGTTCATGACGTCACCCGAGTAATTTTTGACGACGAGTAATACGCCTTTTCCCCCATGAGCTGCCTTGATCCCTTCAAGCACCATGTCGGGTGTCGGTGAAGTGAACACTTCCCCACAAACAGCCGCAGCAAGCATACCGTCCCCGACGAATCCAGCGTGTGCCGGTTCGTGACCGCTTCCCCCACCAGAGACAAGACCGACTTTTCCGTCCAGTGGTACTTTCCGCGCAACGACGTTAACACCTTCGACTTTTTTATACAAATCAGGGTGAGCAAGTACGAGTCCGTCGACCATGTCTGAAACGAACCGGTTTGAATCTTTCATTAATTTGTGCATGAAAAACGCTCCTTTACCTAACTGATTTTGCCGTACCACTTACTCTTTACCACCAAATCAAGTCGAGTATGTCGAAAAAAACGATGAAAATATTGACCAGTTAGTGACGATATACCGCACGAATGCTATGCTCTTAAAAAAGAGGAGGAATCGAATGTCATCAGCCTTTCAAGCAGGTGTCCGCGCCTGTCTACCCACCGTCCTTGGCTATATCGGCATCGGCTTCTCGGCAGGGATCGTCGGTCGTGCCTCCGGCTTATCCCCTCTTGAAGTCGGATTCATGTCCGTCTTCATCTATGCCGGCGCCGCTCAATTCATCATCACGAGTCTCTTGCTGTTGAATAGTCCCGCCTCTGCCATCATTCTGACGACATTCATCGTCAATCTCAGGCACTTGTTAATGAGTCTGACGCTCGCTCCGCACGTCGAGACACGCCACCTTCGTGATCGACTCGGTACCGGGACGTTACTGACGGATGAATCGTTTGCGGTCGCAATGAATACTGCGCAAAAAGGGAAGATCTCACCGTCCTTCATGCATGGCTTAAATCTGACCGCGTATCTTAGCTGGATTATCGCAACCGTTCTCGGTGCACTTGTCGGTAGCTGGTTTCCTGATCCCGAGCGCTTCGGTCTCGACTTTGCTCTGACGGCGATGTTCATCGGTTTATTGTACTTACAATTTGAAGGAGAACGTACCCGCATTGCCGTGAATAGTTGCCTCTTATTGATCGTCTTACTTTTGCTTTACATCACCATGCGCTACTTTTCTGCGGAAGTCGCCGTTCTTTGCGCGACACTCGGTGGCGCTAGCATAGGAGTCGTGATCACACGATGGAAATCCGCCCAGAATTAATCGGTCTCTTTTTAGCTTGTGGACTCGTCACTTGGATTCCACGTATCTTACCGTTTCTCGTCCTTCATGGACTGACGTTACCGCGCCTTGTAACGGAATGGCTCTCGTTCATTCCCGTCTGCCTGCTTGGCGCCCTCTTCTTTCAAAATTTACTTATCGCGCAAGACAACGCGTTCCCGACGATTTCGACGCTTCATGTCTTCGCCGCCCTACCGACGATGGCAGTCGCGATTTTCAGTAAAAGTCTTTCTTGGACGGTCGTCACCGGTGTCGTCACGATGGCGTTTCTAAGGAGTTATCTGTAAGCAAATTATTCATCTTTAACATATTTCGGTAAATATTTTGTGTTATCCTTAAAATGGAAATACATAGATAGTGAAGGAGATGCTGATGTGCCGAACAAGTGGCTAATACCCTTTTTAATTTTATCGTGCGCTAGTTTTCTACTTGTGAATCAAATGGATCTACCTTATATGCTAAAACAAGGACTGGTCGTGTTGTACGTCATCGCCTATTTCGGTGCGATGGTTGTTTCTCGCAAAATGAAAGTCAGAGATCACAAACAATGACTCGAAAAAATCTCCTCTAGTCTTGAGAGACCGGAGGAGATTTTTGTGATCACGTATTTGCTTGTACGTCCTGATAATCCGATTGATGTTCAAACTCTTTTTTCGCAAACGGACATAACGGCAGTAGCTTGACGTTTACTTCCCGTGCCCAGTTGACGATCTCGGCAACGAGTTGTTCCCCAATCTGTTGATTCCGGTGCGCGGGATCGACATACGTATGATCGATGATCCACATGCCGTTGTTCGTATCGCTGTACGTGATTTCCCCAATCACTTCACCTTCCTGACGGGCTTCGATTTTACGTTCCGCTCGTTTCAGCTCCATTTGCTTCCCTCCATTCGTAAGATAAGGCGCCGCTTGGACAACCATCGACGACGCGCATGACGTCTTCCACCGGCGCCCCGTCCGCTTCAATCCACGGACGCCGTTTGACATCAAAGACGGTCGGTAGACTTCGTACACAATGACCGGAATGAATGCAGACTTCCGAATCAAAATAGACCGTGATCTCTTTGCCTTCATATCCTTTTTTCATGATGTATCGTCTCCCTTTCTTTGTACTCTTGTATCTTTCCATATCCTTGACTCAATTCCTGTCGACGACATGAAAAAAAGCACTTCCAGACAAAAGTCCAGAAGTGCTTGAGTTGGATTAGAACAAGACCATGTACTGATCGCGTTCCCATTCCGTGACTTGCGTCCGGAACATATCCCATTCGATTTCTTTCAATTCAACGAAGTGCTCTGCGATGTGATCGCCGAGAGCGTGCATGACGACGTCATCCGCTTTCAAGACTTCGAGTGCGTGGCTGAGTGTTGATGGAAGATCATCGATTCCGTTCGCAACGCGTTCCGGTTTGTCCATGACGTAGATGTTACGGTCGATTGGAGCCGGTGCTTTCAAGTTGTTCTTGATTCCGTCGAGACCTGAAGCGAGCAATGTCGCAAGCGCGAGGTACGGATTCGCTGCTGGATCGACTGAACGAACTTCGATACGAGTCGAGAGTCCACGTGCTGCAGGAACACGGACGAGTGGTGAACGGTTACGGGCTGACCATGCGACGTAGCAAGGCGCTTCGTAGCCAGGAACAAGACGTTTGTATGAGTTGACTGTCGGGTTACAAACCGCTGTGAAGGCACGTGCGTGTTTGAGGATACCTGCTGTGAAGGCACGTGCATCATCCGACAATTGCATTTCTTCGTTGCCTTCATCGAAGAAGACGTTCTCGTTGCCTTTGAAAAGCGACATGTTCGCGTGCATTCCTGATCCGTTGACTCCGAAGAGTGGTTTTGGCATGAATGTCGCGTGCAAGTTGTGCTTCGCCGCGATCGTCTTGACAACAAGTTTGAACGTTTGGATGTTATCCGCTGTCGTGATCGCATCCGCATATTTGAAGTCGATTTCGTGCTGACCTGGAGCGACTTCGTGGTGTGATGCTTCGATTTCAAAGCCCATGTTCTCGAGCTCGATGACGATTTCTTTACGGCAATTTTCACCAAGATCGACTGGTGCGAGGTCGAAGTATCCACCTTGGTCGTTCAATTCAAGTGTCGGACGACCTTTTTCATCTTTCTTGAAGAGGAAGAATTCTGGCTCTGGTCCAACGTTGAATGATGTGAAACCGAGTTCTTCCATCTCTTTAAGTACCCGTTTGAGCTGACCACGTGGGTCTCCTGCGAACGGCGAGCCATCCGGATTATGGATGTCACAGATTAAACGTGCAACTTTCCCTGTTCCATCTTCTGTCCATGGGAAGACGACCCATGTGTTTAAGTCTGGGAAGAGATACATATCTGATTCTTCGATCCGGACGAATCCTTCGATCGATGAACCATCGAACATCATTTTGTTATCAAGTGCTTTTTCCAATTGGCTTACTGGAATTTCAACGTTCTTGATCGTTCCGAGGATATCTGTGAACTGTAAGCGAATGAAGCGTACATCCTCAGCTTTAGCGATTTTCAAAATGTCTTCTCGTGTAATGTTGCGACGTGTCATGTGACAAATCCCCTCTCCGATTCGTTTTTATATGGTTACAGGTCCTTACTTGAAGAAACGCCCGAGCTCACCTTGGATGAGCGACGTCTTTCCATGTCGTCCTGCTTCCTTCAATTCATTTTTCAGGAGTTTATACAATTCGCCGTCAGATAGTTCCGGACGCGTCTCGACGACGCTCTCCGCAACGCGTTCGCGTTTGACGAGATCGTTTTCAAAAATCAATTTGATCCCTGCGATATTCAGTCCCTGATCCAGGTATTCCTTAATCGACAACAGGCGATCAACATCGTTGAACGAATAGAGGCGACGCTTCGTCTCTGTCCGCTCCGGCTTAATCAGTCCCTGTTCTTCGTAATATCGGATCTGGCGGGCAGATAACGCGGTCAACTCTTGAACGACTCCGATGGGAAATAGTGGCTTGGACTGGCGTGATGAGTCTGCCATGTGGTTCCTCCTTTTTCCTTACTCCATGAGAATAAACCTCTGTCAGGCAACTTGTCAAGCGATGTAAGAAAAGTTAACACAACTTTTTTAATCACTTTACTCGAAGTCGTTCAGAGGTCGTTTTCACGAGATATGCTAGTATTAAACGTTTTTTTCTGGAATTAATTGTTTTTCCATCAAGTGATTGACGGCTGAGATAATCGCGATCTTGACGTGGCTATACGTTAAACCACCTTGGACGTATGCAGTATAGGGTGCACGGATCGGACCATCCGCTGACAACTCGATCGATGAGCCTTGTACGAACGTTCCTGCTGCCATGATGACATCGTCCGCATATCCCGGCATATAATCCGGAATCGGTAACGCATGTGCATTGACGGGTGAAGCAGCTTGGATCGCCTGACAGAAAGCAATCATCGGCTCCGGCGCATGGAACGAGACCGATTGAATCAAATCCGTCCGTTCTGCCGTATGGTGCGGTGCCGTGTCAAAGCCGAACTGACCGAGCATGCTTGACGTGAACATCGCACCCATCAACGCTTGGCTAACCGTATGTGGTGCCATATAGAAACCTTGATACATATCCGGAAGTGCGGATAACGATGGACCGGCTTCGGCGCCAATCCCTGGCGTCGTCATCCGGAACGATGCCCGTTCGATCAAGTCCGTTCGACCGACGAGATAACCGCCAGTCTTCGCAAGACCACCACCCGGATTCTTAATCAACGACCCTGCCATCAAGTCTGCCCCGACGTGCGTCGGTTCGATCGTCTCGACGAATTCACCATAGCAGTTATCGACGAAAATCAAGACATGGGGATGGACAGCTTTGATGGTGGCGATCGCTTCTCCGATCTCGTTGACCGGTAGACTGCGTCGCGTCGCATACCCTTTTGAACGCTGAATCCCGACGACCTTCGTCTGCGGTGTGATCCGTTCGAGAACGGCCGGTACGTCGATCGTCTCGGCGTTTTTCATCTCGACGACATCATAGTGGACGCCCAGTTCCTTTAATGAACCGCGTCCATCACCACGAATTCCGACGATCTCTTCGAGCGTGTCGTATGGTTTTCCTGTGATATAGAGCAGTTCATCGCCCGGCAACAATAAACCGAACAATGCGATACCGATTGCGTGGGTGCCGCTGATGATTTGTGGACGACAAAGACCGGCTTCCGCACCGAAGACGTCGGCATAGATGCGTTCGAGCGTATCGCGTCCTTCATCGTTGTAGCCGTAACCTGTTGACGGCATGAAATGAAAATCACTGACCTTGTGACGCCGAAACGCATCGAGGACACGGAATTGATTGTATTCCGCGACCTCTTGCGCCTTCTTGACGTACGGAGCGATCTGTTCCTCCGCCCGGTCAATGAGCGGACGAAGCGTTTCGTAATGGGTTAATTCTGAAAACATGTTTACACCTCGTATTGTTTCAATGTCGCATATAGACGCGTATCTTTACGCAAGTAACCTTTAAGAATGACAGAACCATCTTCTTCGAACGATTCCTTCAAGTTCATCATGACTTCCTTTGCCGGATTGTAATGAGCAAAACCATCAACCGGGATGCGGATCTCGAGATACTCGAGGATCTCACTGATTGACCGTTCGATCTCTTCAATCAAACGCTCGATGTCCTGCGGATCAAGTGCAGAGATCAACAGTTTCCCGCCTGTAAACAAACGGTTCAGCTGGTCCTTCTTGTTGTAGACTTCTAGCTGCGGGATGTCACCGGCACCGAGTTCATCGAGAACATCGTTCGTCGTCTGCATCTGGTTCAAGTAATGCTCACTCGACGCATCGACGACGTGGAGGATCAAGTCCGCTTCTAGCACTTCCTCGAGTGTCGAACGGAACGCTGCGATCAACTTTGTCGGCAGATCTTGAATGAAACCGACCGTATCCGTCAGGAGGATTTGCCCACCTTCTGGCAAATCGACTTGACGTGTCAACGGATCGAGCGTCGCGAACAACTCATCCTTTTCGTATGTGTCGGCTTGAGTCAATCGGTTGAAGATCGTTGATTTGCCGGCATTCGTATAACCAACGAGTGCGATTTGGAACGTCTGGTTCTCTTTGCGACGTTCCCGGTAACGGGCACGATGCGCGACGGATGTCTCGAGTTGTTTCGAAATCTCATCGACGCGGCGCCGGATATGACGACGATCCGTCTCGAGTTTCGACTCACCTGGTCCACGTGTTCCAATTCCGCCACCAAGACGTGACAGTTGTGTTCCCTGCCCAGCAAGACGTGGCAACAGATAACTCATCTGTGCCAGTTCGACCTGCAATTTCCCTTCGCGTGATTGGGCACGTCCAGCGAAGATATCGAGAATCAACTGCGTCCGGTCGATCAACTTGATCGCTTCCGGGTCTGATAAGGCAATCCGGATATTTTTCATTTGACCGGGCGTGACTTCAGCATTGAATATGATTAAATCAGGTTCAAGTTCGTCTGCTAACGCAACGAGTTCCTCAACCTTTCCTTTTCCGATGAACGTACGGCGGTCAATTGCTTGTCGTTTTTGATCCAAACGACCGACGACGACACCATGCGCAGTCGTTACGAGTGCTTCGAGCTCCGCGACCGATTCTTCATAGACATGATCCGGGACACCGGGGAGCTGGCAACCAACGACGATGACGCGTTCTGACATAATATCATTCCTTTCACGAGTAAAGACGTACTGCGCCCCTTATCATACCACAGCCACCGGTTCGTCTGAACTTTTTTGGACAGGAAACATCCGTTCGGTTTATGATGGAAGAAACACCATTACGAAAGGGAGGAAAACGATGGCACGCGAACAGTCGTATACGCTTCCAGAGTTCATTGAACGCTACCTATTTTATTTAACGACAAGCGGACGACAACTTTCGACCGTCCGGCGCTATCGGTACGATTTAATCGAAGTCCACCGCTATATGACGGATGTCGATCAACCACTTGAGACGATCGATGATTTCAAGGCGATTTCGATTGAGACGTGGAAGACGTTCATCAATGAGTACTTGATCGAAGAGAAACTCTACCAACAAGCGACGGTCGCCCGAATCGTCACCGTCATCAATCAAGTCAATTACCAAATTCGACAAACGAAGGCGAAGCTGATCGAATACGCACAACCGACACATGAATTGACGGCAAAACACGTCGCTTCCTTTAAGGAATACGAGCAACTCGTCCGAACGAATCAATCCGATCGCGGCTTGACGGAACATCAATTGAAGGCACGTCCGTTTTTAATCGATCGAAACGAACTGATCCTTCGATTGTTTTATCGCTACGGTCTACGTGTTCATCACATCATTGGTTTGAAGATGCATGACCTCAATTTCGCCCAGCAAGAGATGACCGTCCACGACCGACTCGGTAATCGTTACCTGCTTCACCTCGAGCGGGAGGATCAAGACATCATGTTGCGTTACTTGAAGACGATCCCGGAACCGGTCCGTCCCCGTTACCACAGCACCGACCCCTTTTTCGTCGCCTTCGACTTCGCCCGGATGACGTTCCGCTGGGTTTACAGTAAGAATGCACCGAAGCAACTATCGATCGTCATGATCACGAAGATGATGCGTCAGTTGAATGAACGGTCGGATAATAAACGGGTCTTGACACCGTCGATGTTACGCAACAGTTTTATCCTGAAAACATATCAGAACGAGATGACGAAGGAAGAACGCCTGCAGAAGACGTGTCTTTATAAGGATGTCTCGCTTCGACGTTATGAAGAGGCGGTCGAGGAACTGACACCATTACTGTAATGACACATTTACGCTGAGAGCAAAGTAGCTATCATTTTTCGCTTCACTTGCGAAGCGTCATTCTTCTTTCGTTATTCGTCTCGAATTTTTAATACGACCCACACCTGAATGAAACCTAAAAAAAGACGACCCCCCGGTCGTCTTTTTCATTAGCGAGAAACTTCTTGTGTCTCTTCTTGTTCATATAACGTCACGTTGCGCGCTGGTGCGAACGTCGAGATTGCGTGTTTGTAGATCAATTGCTGTTTGCCTTCCGACTCCAAAATGACCGTGAAGTTATCAAATGACTTGATCAGCCCCCGTAATTGATACCCGCTGATTAAGAAAACCGTCGTTGGGACTGCATCTTTCCGTAATTGATTTAAAAAGACGTCCTGAATGTTGTATGTCGCTTTCATGATTCCCCGTGCCCCCTCTTTTTATCTGTTTCTGTCTTCGGGCAACTCTTATTTAACCGCTTTCAGAAACTCTACAGTTCTATCATAGATAATTTTGAACGTTTCTTCAAATGAAAACTTTCCCATATCTACCCAAACGCCATCAAATTGATGACGGAACCATGTCAATTGACGTTTGGCGAAGCGTCGTGTGTTCCGTTTTAGCATGTCAACAGCAGGATCGAGTGGTGCTCCGTCAAGAACAGGTAACATCTCTTTATAACCAATCGCTTGCAACGCCTTCGTCTGTCGATACCCGGCAGCGTCCAGACGCGCCACTTCCTCTAGAAGGCCACTGTCGACCATCATGTCTACCCGCTGATCAATCCGGTCATACAAACGATCCCGGTCTTTCATGTGTAAAACGAACAACAAACTCTCGTAAAGTGCCGGTTGACTGCCAGTCGTTTGTGTCTGACCAGTCCGCGCGACCTCGATCGCCCGAACGACCCGCTGGATGTTATTCGGATGAATCGCTTCTGCGCGCACCGGATCGAGTTCCTTTAACTGATCATGTAGTGCAGTTGCTCCATGTGTCGCAGCATACGCTTCGAGTTCAGCCCGTAAGGCTGGATCTTCTGCCTGCTCAGTAAACTGGTAGTCATATAAAATTGAACGGATGTAAAGCCCTGTTCCGCCGACGATGATCGGCAACTTACCACGGCTCGCGATCTCATCGATCGTTGCTCGGGCAACCGTTTGGAAACGGGCTACACTCATCTCGTCGTCCGGTGTAACGAGATCAAGCAGATGATGCGGCACTCCTTCCATCTCTTCGGTCGTCACTTTTGCCGATCCGATGTCCATCCCTTGATAGACTTGAACCGAATCTCCGGATAAGACCTCTCCGTTTAGTCGTTTTGCGAGTTCAATGCCTGTCTTCGTTTTTCCGACTGCCGTCGGTCCGACGATGACGATAACTGGTTGTTTCTTCATTCTGCTTCACCCATTCTTTATCTTTTTCATTTTTGATTCGAGTGTACCACAGCCATTTACTCGGATTAAAAAAATCCACAAAAAAACCGTCCTCCTTGGACGGTTCCACACTTACTTGTCTTATACGCGACGGATGAAATCGTCATAGATGGCACTAAAGATGCACCATCCACAAATGACGACGCCTGTCAGCATGATGCCCCAATCTGCCATGGTCGTTCCTCCTCTAGTCATCGTTATTCTCTCTTTTGACGGTTTGAATGGTTTGTAAACCCTTTCGAGCAGGTTTGACACCAATTCTTGGAATCAGTATGATAAAAGTACGATTGGTACGTAGCGCGGAGGCTGACCTGCATCGGCTTCCTATTAGAGGCACTGCCTCTCGATTCCATGTCTTGTGCTGGCACGAGGCGACATAGGAAGATTTCCTTCTTCCACAGAACAGGTCCGGCATCATGCCCGGGCCTGTTCTGTGTGCTAGTAGATTATTTCGAAAGGAGCTGGTTCTCGTGCGCATTCAAATCATTGGTGGGTCTGGTACTGGAAAAAGTACACTAGGTGCATTCATCGGACAATCGGAACGGATTGCGTGGATCGATACCGACCATTATCTCTGGAAAGATACGAAGTTCACTGAAAAACGTGACGTCTCCGAGCGATTTTCCATGTATGAAGCAGATATACTGTCTTACCGTGATTACGTCGTCTCCGGTTCCGTCTTCGCCTGGCACCCGGATGGTTTCACCAATCGGGACTTGCTCGTCTTCCTGTCGCTCGACGAATCGCTCCGGATGGAACGGCTCATCGCACGCGAAGCAGCACGTTATCCTGACTTTTCAGGATCAAATGAGTTCCTCGACTGGTGCCGGACGTATCATACGGCGACGGACCCGAAGATGATCGGCACGTTCGCGGAACACCAACTGCAAATGGAACGGTCGGTTTCCCCCGTTCTAAGTTTAGACGCTTCAATACCAACACAGCTTCAGTATCAAAAAATAATGGAAACATACGACAAATTGCCTTACAAATAATGACAAACGGGTCCCCCTCTTCAGGTGGACCCGTTTTTCTTAATACATATCTTTTTGCGTGAAGTTCCAGAAGGCAACGATTAGTGCCGCGACCGTCCAACAACCGAGGACAGCAAGCGAGAACGGAAGTGTCATCCCTTCGATCGGTGGCGCTTGACCATCGAGGTAGTTAATCAGTCCAAAGTTGACGTTGACGAGATACTTCGAACTCGTCCAGCTTGAACCGAGCGTCGTCAGTAACGTACCGGAAATCAAAACTGCCATCATGATCCCGATGCCTGTCGCCGTATTCTTGACGAGAACGGAAACCATCAAGGCAATCGTCCCGACGACCGCCGTGACGATCCAGGCTAGACCGACCGCCATCAACAGATACTCCCACATCGGTAACGTATGCACGAATTCAGTCGAGAACGTTCCGCTCGGTGAAGCTTGGAATCCGGTCAAGATCGGTGCGGTCCAGCCGTCATAACCGAGGACGATTCCGGATATCGCATAACAGACGACGACGGTCAATGCCATCAGCATCGATGTATAAAGTAACACCGTCAACCATTTCGCCATGAGGATCTTCCAACGCCGGACCGGTCGCGACAGCAATGTCTTGATCGTTCCGTCATTTTGTTCCCCGCTGACGATGTCCGCCATGATGACGATGATGAACAGCGGTAAAATCAGCGTCAATCCTTGCGAAAAGAATATCCGGATGAACGTCGGGGCTCCCGGATAATTCGGATTGATGTCGTTATCGAGATAGTATTGGTTTTGTTTTAGGTCGAATTCAAGGAACTGACGGAACTCATCTTGAATACTGCTAGAAGCAAGACGGTTCTGTGTATCGACGATATCTTGTTGAAGTTCAACCCGCCAATCGAGTGTTCCTTGCTTTTTGATCTGTTCTTGAATGTCTCGATACTGTGCGTACGTAAACATTGAGACGAGGACGATGAGGATGATCGCAACGACAGCAAACCGACGTTTCGAAGCGATTTTCGTAACTTCATTTCGGACGAGACCGATCATGTTCGGATTACGCAATGTGATCGCCTCCCGTTAACGTGATGAACAGATCTTCAAGCGTCTGGACTTTCCGTTCGATCGTCCAAACTTCAACACCTGCTTCAAGCAACTGCTTGTTGAGTGCCGGCGTCTTACTAGCATCCATCAAGGTATGGACCGTATTCGCATCGACGACTTCGGATACTTGGACTAAATCAGAAGCCGATAAAATCTCGTTCGCCTTGAAGGCATCGTCGACACGCCAATCAACACCAGGAGCAAGCGACTCGACCAGCTCCTTGACCGTTCCGACTTGGACGATTTTACCGTAACTCATGATCGCGACACGATCGGCGAGCATCTCGATTTCAGCGAGAATATGACTCGAGACGAGGACCGACAGTCCCGTTTCCTCGACGAGCCGGCGGATGAATTGACGCAAATCCCGAATCCCCATCGGATCGAGACCATTCGTCGGTTCGTCGAGAATCAAGACGCTTGGTCGTCCGAGTAGTGCTTGGGCGATACCGAGACGCTGACGCATCCCGAGTGAGTATGTCCGGACTTGATCGTCGACCCGCGCCGTCAAATCGACGAGATCGATGACTTCCTGAATCCTTGCCTCGTCGACATTCGGTAACATCCGGGCGAAGACTTGTAAATTTTCACGACCTGTCAAATATTTATACAACTCCGGGTTCTCAACGATCGAACCAATCCGCTCCATCGCTTGGACGAACTGTTTGCGGACATCGAAGTCACAGACTGTGATTTTACCGGACGTCGGTTTGATCAGTCCGACGAGCATCCGGATCGTCGTCGTTTTCCCTGCCCCGTTCGGTCCAAGGAATCCGAAGACCTCACCCGGTTGAATTTCAAACGAAATATTATCGATAATCGTTTTTTTTCCGATCACCTTTGTTACACCTTCTAATTTAACTGTTGGTTTCACGTCTCTCACCTCTTATTGTCTATTCTAGCGGAATAATGAATCATTTGACTTGTCAGAACACTTCATTTCCGCACATTCTTTCTACATTTGCTACAATCAGGATAGAACCTAGAAGGAGGAACGTTCATGAAGCGATTACGCTGGCCCCTGTTTTTAACCGTTTCACTCTTACTGACCGCACTGTTTGGTTACGGTTTCGTCAACGCCTATAGTGACGTCGTCAATCCACCGAAGCGTGCCGTCCTCACACCAACAAAGGAAGAACCTGTCAAAAAAGGCGGAACGTACGTCGCGCTTGGTGATTCCTTGACGCGTGGTGTTGGAGCATCGAACGGTAATAGTTATGCTGCTCTTGTCGGACGCGACCTTGTCAAAGCGAACACGGTCGAGCGTTTTCAGAATCTTGCCGTCAGTGGTGCCCGGACGGAAAATTTATTAAAACAACTCAAACAAAAAGAAGTCCTACGCTCAGTCAGTCAAGCGAAAGTCATCTCGGTGACGATCGGCGGAAATGACTTGTTCAATCGTGGCGAAGGTGTCACGAATTTCGATGCAAAGAAAACGGCCGCGACGATTACGACGGCTCAAGACAACTTAAAAAAGACGTTCCGGATTCTGCGCGAACAAAATCCGGATGCTGTCATCTTCTACGTCGGACTTTATAATCCTTTCCGTGCAACGGAAAACGGTGAGGCGTTCGATGCGATCGTGCAAGACTGGAATGCTAAATCCCGGACGCTCGGGATTGAATATGACGTCGAAATCATCGACACATTCAATCTCGTTCGCGACGTCAAACGTGATTTATCAAGCGATCAGTTCCATCCGAACGACTCTACCTATGAAGAGATCGCAAAAGCCGCATTACTTGCTGTCAATAAACGTTTCTAAAACAAAAAGCCGCCTAAATGGCGGCTTTTTGTTCCGATTCATTTCAGGCGTTTGGCCAAGGCAATGAGTCCCCATTGAAGCGGCAAACGTGTCCAGAGCAACCATGATGGAAGGCGCTTCCCATTGACCGGTTTCGGATTGACGGCCATATTGACGTTTGCCGGTAAGACCGCGTACAAAAAGGCCGGAAGCGTCTTACGAACGAGATGTACTCCTTTTCCTGTCAATAGCATGAGACCATAAGCGATCTCGATCACACCCGTTACTTGGACGAAAAAGCGCTTGAACGGAATGAACGACGGCATGATGCTGACAAACCCTTTCTCGTTGCGGAAATGACCAACTCCCGCAAACAATAATCCTGCTCCATAGACTAAACGTAATAGCATGATCTTTCACTCTCTCTTTCCACTTTACGGATTCATTCGAAACAGCTTCAGTGTATCGAACTGATCCGATTATCTCAACTTTTAGAAATTGTCGTCGAATTATGGGGAATGATGAGTCATTTCGGAATGTCTCCCGTAATCAGGTGACAAGTCGCTTCATTTGCTATGATGAAGTCAGAAATCATACAGGAAGGGATGACGACTTATGGCTGGAAAAACAAAAGGACTTTTACCTGGATTGACTGGAGGAATCATCGGTGCCGTTCTGACGGCAACGATCGCGTTTCCGATTTTACTCGATCAAGAACAACAGGTCGCGGACACACCACTCTCAAACGGAATGCCAAAACAAGTCTCGACGACGTCGAATGATCCAGTGACGAATGCAGTCGCCACTGCTCAAAAATCCGTTGTAACGGTGACGAATTATCAAACCGGTAATGCGATGTCGCAAAAAGAAGCAGCTGCCGGCTCGGGATCTGGTGTCATTTATAAAAAAGAGAATGGAAAAGCATACATCATTACGAACCACCACGTCGTCGATGGCGCATCAAAACTTGATGTCACGCTTAACAACGGTAAAACACTGCAAGCCAAATTACTCGGTAGTGACGAAACGTATGACTTAGCCGTGTTAGAAGTCGACGCAAACGACGTTCCAGGCGTCATCACACTCGGGAAATCGGCTGACTTAAAAGCCGGACAGACTGTCCTTGCGATTGGTAATCCGCTTGGTGAATTCCAAAATTCCGTTACCCGTGGAATCGTCAGTTCGAAAGACCGGACTGTACCGGTCGATACGAATAACGATGGACAAGACGACTTTAATACAACAGTCATCCAGACGGATGCCGCGATCAATCCTGGTAACTCAGGCGGTGCCTTGATCAATGAACAAGGACAACTCGTCGGTATCAACTCGATGAAAATTGCCGAGTCGGGTGTTGAAGGTGTCGGTTTCAGTATTCCAATCGATGATGCATTACCAATCCTCAAACAACTTGAGACGAACGGTAAAGTCGAACATCCGACACTCGGTGTTTCCTTACAAGATGTGGCGGCGTTCCCTGCTGGTTATTTAAAAGATCAAGTTAACTTACCAGAGAGTCAAAAAACAGGTGTCGTCGTCATGTCAGTCGAACCGAACAGTCCAGCCGCTGCGGCTAAACTGAAAACAGGTGACGTGATCACGAAAATCAACGACTCCGAGATTAAAGGATTCGTCGATATCAAAACGGCACTCATCAAATCAGACGGTCCACTCTCACTGACAATCATCCGTGACGGAAAAACGATGACGGTCGAGACAAAAACAACGACGACCGACCAGCTGTAAACTTCAGCCTGACGTTTCGTCCGCCTTCCTTTTCGGGTATTGTTTTAGAACAATATCGAATTGGGAGGCTTTTTCTATGTATGACTTAATCGGCATCGGCATTGGTCCGATGAATTTAGGGTTGAGCGCACTGGCTCATCCGACAGATTTAAAAACGTTATTTTTTGACGAAAGCGAACAATTCTCATGGCATCCCGGCATGATGATTCAGGACTCGATGATGCAGACAAGCTTCATCTCCGATCTCGTCACACTTGCTGATCCGACGAGCGCATTTTCTTACCTTAATTACTTACGATCGATCCAACGTCTCCACACGTTTTACTTCTATGAAAAACTTCTGATTTCAAGACAAGGTTACAATGATTACTTACGCTGGGTGGCGACACAGCTTAATGATTTACGATTTTCAACCCGCGTCGTCGATGTGCAAGATACCGGTGATAGTTTCGAGGTCCTCGTCGAAGATGTCACAACCGGGAAACGGGAAACGTTCGAAGCACGGAACGTCGTCATCGGTACTGGCTCAAAGCCCGCGATTCCAGATACGTTTGACGAGCGTGTCATTCACAATACACAGTATGTCATGAACAAGGCAGAACTGTTGCAGCGCAAAAAAATCAGTATCGTCGGCTCCGGTCAAAGTGCTGCCGAGATCTTCCTTGATCTTTTGACGACACCTGCTCCAGAGCGTCCTGAACTCGAATGGATTGCGCGTTCGACACTGTTTGAGACACTCGAGACCGGTAAACTCGGAGAAGAAATTTTTTCACCGAGCTATGTGACGTATTTCAACCAACTCCCACTCGAAGTAAGACAAGAGTCGGTCAAGAAATTCGCCCGGTCTCAGAACGGCATCAGTCCAGAGACCCTGCAATCGATCTATGCCCACCTCTATGATTTGACGGAAGAAGAACAGCAACAAGTCGCGATTCGCGCGAATCTTGAAGTGAAAAAGATTACCTATGACGAACGGTTCACGATTGCGATGCAACATCAAGAGCTCGAAGATGAACGCTCGTCCAAAACAGATGCTGTCATCGCGGCAACCGGCTTTTCGCCATCCCTTCCAAGCTTCATTGATCGACTCGATATCGTATTCGAAGCACCCAACGCTTGGAAAGTCGACGCGGACTATCAAATCGTGCGTTCCGTCGAGACGGCGCATCATCTTTACGCAACCGCTAATTTAGAGTTATCACATGGTCCAGCAGCTGATAATCTCGGCATGTCTGTTTCGCGGAATCAGTTGATCTTGAACGCTGTCGCCGGTACGGAACTTTATCCGGTCGAACAACATGCGACGTTTACGACGTTTGATTAAGTCAGATGAGCATACAGTAAAACGGACGAGGTATGGTGCGCGCCATACCTCGTCCGTTTTGTCTATTTCAATGTTTCACGTCACGGTTTTTTCGTTAGTTCTAGTGCAGCCAGTAACAATAACGTAGCTTGCACCCGTGTCACTCCTGATTTAGCCAGTAACAGATGAAAGGCAATCAACCAGTTGACTTCGTCTGAAAAACGATTCCGTGCTCGCTCCCGATCGACGATCCGGGTCACGTAAATCCAATCAACACGTTCCATCGATGGTAATAACGCAAGAAGCGGCATTAAACGATCCCAAATAATGATTTCTCGCCGTTCAAGTAGTTCCCGCCAAGCAACGATTCGTTCTTGTTGCGCTGACGCATCCGGATGCGCTGCTAAGATCTGCGCCGTAATGACACGTTCACTCGTCCGTTCCATATATTGCGCAAGCCACTCTTCAAACGTATCAACGCGTTCTAAAAACGTATCTGGTAGTGGGTGCTGTTCAAGCAAAGTCGATGTCACGACATACTGCTTCGCAGCATTCAGATGTGGTCGTGTCGCATGCAAGCGTTCCATGTAGGGAAACGCATCAATCCCTTGTCGACGGTTCAGTACTTCATTGAGTGCAAAAAATGGTCGGACTCCTTTATCACGAATCAATCGATGTTTAATCTTCTTTTCAGCGACGATGATTTCTTCGATGAGGATATCAGGATCCGTGCTATTCAGTTGAACATGGGCAACGAGCAATGGTGTATAGCGGCTCCGTAACGCTGAAAAGCGAGATGTCTGGTGTTTGATCGTTCGCATCAGACGTTCGTAGACATTCTGCTCAAAGACAGTATCGTGAATCGTGTAGGACAGCGCAAAAAAACGATGGAAATCATGTGACGATTCCTCCCGCAAGACGGGATAGCTCTCATCATAATTCTCACAGAATTGACCGTACATCCTTCCACCTCTCCTTCTTTTCTATGCATCGTTTTCCCTAAAAATGGCTTGCACAATCATATTTTTAAACGCACAAAAAAAGCAACGGAACATGTCCATTGCTTTTACATTCTTTCAAATCGATTCAAACTCGTTGTCTCTCTAACAAACGGGAGAAATAACCACCTTGATCCATCAACTCGTCATGCGAGCCCTCTTCGACGATCCCGTCTTTCGTGACGACGAAAATCTTATCCGCATTCCGGATCGTCGCTAAACGGTGCGCAATGACGAGGGTCGTCCGGTTCTCAGACAGTTCGGCCAGCGACTCTTGGATGAGTGCTTCCGTTTCCGTATCAAGGGCAGACGTTGCTTCGTCCAGAATCAGAATCGGTGGATTCTTTAGGAACATCCGTGCGATGGCAAGTCGTTGCTTTTGTCCACCCGATAACTTGAGTCCCCGTTCGCCAATTTGTGTCGCATACCCATCTGGAAGATCCGCGATCATCGGTCCGAGGTGGGCACGTTCCGCCGCTTGCACGATGTCTTCGTGCGTCGCATTCAGATCACCGTAGGCGATGTTTTCAGCGATCGTCCCTGAGAACAAGAAGACATCCTGCTGGACGATACCGATTTGTTGACGTAGTGACTCCTTCGTCATTTGCCGGATATCAATTCCGTCAATTGTGATTGCGCCATCTAGAACATCATAAAAACGTGGAATCAACGAACAGATCGTCGTCTTCCCTGCCCCGGATGTTCCGACGAATGCGACCGTCTGACCAGGTTCGACCGTCAGATTGATGTGTTCTAAGATTAGACGATCCGCTTCATATCCGAATGCGACATCCTTGAACGTGATGCCACCGTTCAAGCGATCAACGACGAGCGCATCTGGCGCATCAGGTAAGGACGCATCTTCATCAATCATCGAAAGGAATCGCTTAAAGCCCGCCATCCCTTTCGGATACATCTCAAGCAATGCCGTAATCTTATCGATTGGCTTCAATAAGATATTCATGTAGAGAATGAAGCCGACGAGTTCTCCTGCCGTTAAGGCTTCGCGATATGTCAAGTACGCACCGACGACTAAGACGGCAAGTGTCATCAAACGAGTCGTCAAGTAGATGCCGGACAGGCTCTTACTCATGACCTTGTAGGCATTGATCTTCGACTGACGGAACGTTGCGTTGTCTTTTTCAAAACGCTCGATTTCGTAAGCTTCGTTCGTGAACGACTGGACGACACGGACACCGGAAACACTGTCCTCGACGCGTGAATTGACTTCCGCGATATTACCGTACATCCGGTCCCATGATTTATTCATCCGAACGTTCGCATAACTGATCAACCAGATCAGGAATGGCACAGCAATGATCGTCACGAGGGCAAGCGGCACATTGATCGTCAGCATGATCGAGAATGCACCAAGCAAGGTCATGACGGCAATGAACGCATCTTCTGGACCATGATGGGCTAGTTCCCCGATATCGAACAAGTCATTTGTGATCCGGCTCATGATATGACCCGTCTTTGTATTGTCAAAGAAACGGAACGACTGTTTCTGGACATGACTAAACAACTGACGACGCATATCGGTCTCGATATTAATCCCGAGCTTATGTCCGAAATAGTTGACGACGAATTGCATCAGCGTACTGATGACGTATAACGCTAATAATCCGACGCTGACAAGGATGATCCAGTTCATCTCTCCGTTTGGTAACAAGGAGTCGATGAACCATTTAACTGCGAGTGGAAACGCAAGTTCTAAAACCCCGACGAATAAGGCAGACGTGAAATCGAGCCAGAATAAACGTTTATGTGGGATATAATACTGATAAAAACGGTGTAACATGTGTAGCCTCCTTCCGAGTACTTCTAGTGTACTTGAACTTTTTTGAAAATACTCCTTCTACCTATTCGTTTTTTTGAAAAACGGTATTACAGTTTTCCAGACAAAAATTATATTTTTAATTCAGGGGAATCAGCACTTTTTATGACAAAATGGTAACAACGATTTTCACCTATCTCTTGGAAGGAGCTATGTCACGTGAAAAAGACCGTTCTCGCCCTCACGACGCTCGCTTTGGTCGGTACCACAATTCCGGTTTCAGCCGCGTCAACGACACTGACTTTGACGGATAACGTCAACATTCGCACGGCTGCCTCGACTTCCGCGAAGGTCATCACGACTCTAAAAAAAGGTACGAAGCTGACAGCTGTCAAGAAAGTCAACAGCTGGTATGAAATCCGCTATCAGTCGAAACCAGCTTTCATTACTTCAGCATACGTCAAAGCAACGACGGAAAAGGCTCCGACAACTACGACCTACATAACGAACACCGATGCCGTCAACGTCCGGCAAAAAGCAACGACGAGTTCGAAATCACTCGGAAAACTAGCAAAGAATACTGTCTTGACTGTTCAGAAACAATCAGGTGATTGGTACCAAATCACATATAAGAAACAAACGGCCTATGTCCATGCGACGTTAGTCAGTAAAAAGACATCAAACGTCATGACGGATTCCAAACCACCAGTGACGACTCCCGTCAAACAAGTCGTTAAAGCGGTCGATCGATCGAAAGTCTACACGGTTAATGCGAAGGAAGGCTTGAATGCTCGGACTGCTGCAGCGACGAATGCAAAAATCTACAAGACATTACCGCATCAAACGGTTCTTGATGTCACAGGTGCCGTTGATTCATGGTACCAAGTCAAGCTCGACGGAAAAGAAGCATATGTCGCTTCGACCTATGTCAAAGCTTCAACAAAAGCATCACCACCAACAACGCCGACGACGCCTGGAGTCTCTTTGACGCCGGTTGATGCTTCGAAGACGTATCGCGTCAACGCACCAACTGGATTGAATGTCCGTACGTTACCTTCGACGTCGTCTAAAGTCTTCACACAAGTCGGACACGGTTCGACAGTCAATGTCACGGGTGAAACGACAGGAAAAGATAGCGGCTGGTACCAGATCAAGATTGGAACTGGTCTTTACTATGTCGCGAAGAGTTACATCACGACGGGATCCGTCACGACGACGCCTCCGGTCACTCCAACGACACCCCCGGTAACGACTGTTCCTGGTTCAACATTGATGGAACGTGCGATTTCGATTGGGCAACAATATCTTGGAACGCCATATCGCTGGGGCTCAAGCAATCCAGTCAACGGTGGCTTCGACTGCTCTGGTTTCATCAATTACACGTTGAATGCTGCTGGCTATTCTGTCGGACGGACGAACGTCAACGGTTACTGGAATGATGACCGTTATCTTGGGGCGAAACTTTCGAAACTTCGTCAGCCAACACGCGGCGATATCATCTTCTTCGAAAACACGTATGCCGCTGGTCCAACACATATCGGCATCATGCTGAACAACGACCAGTTCATCCATGCGAATGAACCAGCTCTTGGCATCAGCCGTCTTTCAGAACGTTACTGGACACAAAAGCTGTTAGGCTTTAAATCACTTTAAGACATTTTTCATCCATCCTTCGGGGTGGATGTTTTTTTGTCTTAACACCCCTTTTTGGGATATACTGTATATGGAAAGGATGTGTCCGCATGTCTTACAAAACACTTTATGTCCGACTTCTCTTTCTTGCCTTATTGATTTTTGGTGGCTCGATGCTCTTGCATTATATCCAGACGGGAGACGTCTATATCGGTCACTTGATCGTTTCCGTCGCCGCATGCGTCTTATTGATTTTCAGAAGAACGACATCCTCACACGAACAGGCATGAAGCGAGTGCGCTTCATGCCTGTTTTTTCGTCATTGAACATTAACCAATGCTTGTATCTCTCGCTCAAGATCGCCTTTGAGCCGTTCACTTTGAAGGTCATCCTTCAATCGTAAAACATCCTCCAGTCGTTCCTGACCAATCCCTCGTTGCATCGCCAGTACGAGCGTCTGAAGCATCATCGCTTGGTCGAATCCACTCGCAGCAAGCCAGGCATCTTGCATCTCCCATATCTTATCGACGCTCTGCTGCAGCGTCTGATTCGGTAATTCGATGCCATTGACAAGGAGATGGACTTCGAGTTGTCCGATGTAATGTTTCGCGTCATCGATCGCCACAGTGACGAGTTTTTCCCACGCCATTTGCATGCCGTCCGTATCGTTTTCAAAAATCGCGATGAGTCCTTTCGTCAAATCGACTTCGATTCGTCCGACGGCAGTCGTTTCACTAAATGCAAAAAACTGCTCCAATCGATCAAACTCTTGCCGTGATTGTTCGATTTCCCCTTCTAGATATAAAAACAATCCGAGGAAACGTTGAAACGAAATGACATGATAATAGACATCTTGCTCCCGCATATACTGAACCCCTTCACGCAATAAGGCGATCGCTTCTGTATAGTGATCATCGAACAAACTTGCTCGGAGCGCACGCAAGATTTGGAAATTTAAATAGGTTTTTGGCGCCAGTGGAATCTCGCGTGGTACATCCATTGCTTCGATCAGCTCATACGCTTCCTTTGTCCGTTTGAGATTGAATAAAAAATAGACTTTCGAGATCTGAACGAGCAACTGCTCATCTTGACGACCGAGCTGTTGAAAAATCCGCTCTGCTTTCTCATAATATATCAAACCAAGCTCCGGGTCAGACGCTCGGAGGGCATCGCCGTATTTATGATAGACCTGCCCTTGCCAATAGGAAGTCGTTTCCGGAACCAAGTAAGGTTCTAGAAGTTCCTGAATTTTTTCGTCTGAAAAATATGGGGTATGCCGCGAACGGATTGTTTCGATGAGTTCCCGCATCTGAACATCTCGCGGATCGAGCATTAATTCTTCGACTGTCACCTGTAATCGCCTAGCAATCGCCTGTAAGGCGGGAACAGACGGTGTCGCTTTCCCATTTTCGACCATACTGAGCATTGACTTCGTGATGATGCCGGTCGCAACATCCGTTTGCGTCATTTTTTTCTGTTTTCGGATCTGTTTGATACGTTCCCCTAACACACTGGTCACTCCTTTTATCATAAAAGTTAAATTATATTGAACTTTATCTTTACATTTTTCTTCCACTCCTTTATTCTACACTAAAGTTCAATAAAATTTAACTCAGAAGGAGTGAACAGGATGTCATTTAATTTAAAGCGTGTCTTATTCGGAAAGTTTTGTTCATTATTCGCAGCTAGTCTCTTTACGTTCGTCGCCGGACTGACCGTCTTACGGGAAACGTCGTCTGGTTTTCAGTTTGCGCTCGTCTTGCTTGCAGGATCAGTGCCACGGATTTTGCTCTCACCGGTTGCTGGTGTCCTCGCTGATCGTTGGAACCGGAAACGAATCATCGTCATGACCGAAAGCTTAAGTGCACTCGTCTTGTTTGGACTTTTGCTCTATTCGTTACAAGCCCCTCTACATACCGTTCATTACATCATCGCTAGTGTTCTTTTGACGAGCCTGTCGACGTTCCTGTCCGTTACCTTATCAAGCTCGTTACCGCGACTCGTACAAGAAGAGGAGTTACAACGCGGGAACGCACTCTTCTCGACGATTCAATCGACCTCAACGATCACTGCTCCACTCGTTGCGGGACTGCTTATCGCCACTGTCTCCATCACGCAATTCTTGATCTTACCGTTTCTCTTGTTTGCTTCTGCTGCCTGGTGGAATAGCCGCCTCCGCTTTCTTGCAGTGGATACCTCTCCTCTGGTTACTACCGATACTCCGTCTTTCATCTCGGAGTTTAAAGAAGGCTACCGCTATCTGTTCCGTCAACCAGTATTGACGACACTCGTCCTGATGGCGATCGTCCTGAACTTCTTTTTTGTTGCTTTTGAAATCTTGTTACCGATTATTTTGCTCGATCGACTGCAATTCACACCATTTCGGTTTGGACTGGTCGAGTCCGCACTAGGTGCCGGTCTTCTCGTCGCTTCGTTGCTTCTTGCTTTACCTCGCTTTACGGTGAAACGTCCGTTACGGACGATATTCGAGTCGCTCTTTTTAATCGCCTCTTGTTATGCGCTTCCTGCACTTGCTTTACTCGGCTACGTTCCCTCTGCTCTACTACTACCCTTTTTCATGATTCTATTGTTCATCGACGGCATGCTCGTCTTACGGATGAACATTCCGCTACAACTCATCGTGCAAAAACAGACTGATCCAGCTTACCTCGGGCGTGTCATCGGTGTCCTTGAATCGGTCGCCATGGCGATGATGCCGATTGGTACCCTATTATTTGGTTTACTGAGTGATCATGTGTCTATCATCGTGCTACTTGCAGTCGGTACAGTCGGCTTGTTCGGTGCAGCGTTATTCGGATTCTTCCGATTGCGTAAAGACATCGTATCCGAACGCATTCCAGTAGTAGACGCAAAAAACACGTCCTCCCTCACTTCGTGAGAAAGGACGTGCGTATAAATCAGACTGTCGCTTTGACAGCGTCCATGATTAATTTTAATGATTGTTGTTTTGCTTGTTTGTCTGCGATCATCGAAGCAATCATCACTTCGTCCGTTCCATACGAATCGGCAAGCTCTTGTAATTGTTTCGCAACGGATTCCGGGTTACCGAC
Source organism: Exiguobacterium sp. PHA03 (assembly GCF_041945985.1). Classification (NCBI taxonomy): domain Bacteria; kingdom Bacillati; phylum Bacillota; class Bacilli; order Caryophanales; genus Exiguobacterium; species Exiguobacterium sp. PHA03. The sequence goes on along the minus strand of NZ_JAUTYQ010000001.1, from coordinate 404,459 downwards.
GATCATCCGTTTCCGATTTTCAGCAATCCGGAACTGATCTTGGAACGTATACGGATACGCTGCTGCTTCTTCCGGTGTCGGCGTTCCTGTTGACGAGACCCCTTTTTCGAGTAAGAGCAGAGATAAATCAAGGCTTGACGCCAAACGTTCTGCTTCTTCCGTCGTTTCGGCACATGTAACGAAGATCGAAACGAGTGTTTGTGGTGTCTCATTAAACGACGTCGCCATGAAATTATGACGATAGTAATCCATTACTTCCTGACCACCCTGTCCATTGATGAAGTGAGCAAAAGCAAATCCGAATCCGCGTTGTGCGGCGTTCAAGGCACTACCACCACTTGATCCGAGCAACCAGCCTTCTGGTGTCGTATCGACTTCTGGTGTGGCGACGAGTCCCGCGAACCGGTGTCCGGCAGGTGCCCCGTCTTTCAGGTAGTCGACGAGATCATCAAGTTGTTCACCATAATCAGCTCCACCAAACCGTGGCGACGAACCTTCTTGTAACGCACGCGTCGCAAGGGGCATACCACCTGGTGCCCGACCGAGACCGAGATCAATCCGGTTCGGAGCAAGTCCTTCGAGGACACGGAAGTTCTCCGCAACTTTGTAGGCACTGTAATGTGGCAACATGACGCCGCCTGAACCAAGGCGAATCTGTTTTGTCACGGCTGCCATATACGCGATCAAGACTTCCGGACTCGAACCGGCTAGTGTTTTTGCAAAGTGGTGCTCGGATACCCACAGGCGATGATAACCGAGTTCGTCCGCGATTTTTGCGAGCTCGACCGTTTCGTGTAAGGCATCAGATGGGGATTGTCCTTTAGAGACCGGGGATTGGTCTAAAATACTAAGTTTCATATATGTCTCTCCTTTTTCTTTCGAATGCGTACTTACACTGTACGCCTCCTCGTTGTACCGTGCAACGAAACTGCTTCTTTCTGTCATGGGGACGTTTTTATTTTAAAATTCAGGGAACAATCCTTACGTGAGCATAAAAATCTAACGAATGAGGTGGAGCTACATGTCAACGCATACTACGAATCAAGAAGCAGTCGAAACGGTCAAGAAACTGATCGATAAAATCGAGACAGCGATGCTGACGACGATTGCAGCAGAAGGACTCGTATCGCGTCCGATGCAAACGCAGGATATTGAATTTGATGGTGACCTCTGGTTCCTCACTTCAAAAGAAACGGACAAGTATCAAGAATTACTTAAGAATCCGAGTGTTAACGTCGCGTACGTCGACAAATCATACGTCTCGATTCGTGGGACAGCAGAACTCGTCGAAGACATCGAACGAAAAAAAGAGCTCTGGAGCCCACGTTACGAAGCATATCTTGGAACGACATACGAAGATCCGAAAGTCGTCTTGATCAAGGTCAACACGGAAGCTGCTGAGTACTGGGAAACAGGAAACACGACAAAGTCCGTCAAACAAGTCTTGAAGAAAGTCGTCGGCAAAGACGATGAGAACGAAATCAATAAAACAGTCGACTTATCTTGACGAGTTAAACCCGCGCAGCTTGCGTGGGTTTTTTCATGTGAAGATAGTCGTTTTTCTCAAAATGATGTAACATAATAAAATGAACTAATACGTAACTTAACTAAAAGGAGTACAATCATGGGAGAATTTTTTACGTTATTACGCCGGGGTAACCGGTCTGCGTTGACGGCAGGCATCGTCAACTCTATCATCGCCATCATCAAGGCAATTGCCTACGTCCTGACGGGAAATGTCGCGATGTTCGCCGAAATGATGCATACGCTCGGGGATGCTGCCAATCAATTTTTCGTCTTCATCGGTTCTGCCCTCAGTAAAAAAGCACCAACGAAACGGTTCCCGAATGGCTTTGGTCGTCTCGTCAATCTCGTCTTGTTAGGCGCAATCCTCTTTGTCGGCATCATGGCCTACGAAACGATTCATGAAGGGATTGCCCACATCATCGAACCGACAGAATCGACAGGCTTCTGGATCACGTTATCCGTTTTATTCGCAGGGGTCGTCTTAGAAAGTGGTGTGTTCTTTAAAGCAATGCAGGAAATCGCGCATGATGCGAAATTGGACTCAAAAGGACCACGCCTCATCCTCGACAGCTTCCGGTCACTGAAGCAAGCAAAACCAGCGACACGCCTTGTGTTCCTTGAAGACTTAGTCGCAACGGCTGGCGGAATCGTCGCGATGATCGCCGTCATCATCTCACATGTGACACCGTTTCATCAGGCAGAAGGAATTGCTTCTATCCTGATCGGGCTGATGATGTTTTACGTCGTCGGAAACGTCTTCCTGCAAAACGCAGCTGGTGCACTTGGTGAAGCCGATGAGACGATGGCAGCACGTCTCGGCGGACTGATCATGAAAGACCCAGACGTCAAAGACATTAGTAAACTGGAAGTTATTAAAGAAGGCGATCATTTCCACGTCGAAGTTGAAATCGAAGTTGATCCGACGTTGACGATCGCTCAAGCAGACGACATCAAGGACCGCCTTGAACTGCAGATCCGTTTGCAACAAGGCATCATCGATGTGACGATCGGCTTTGACGAAGACGATAAGATTCAACAGTATGTCGTTGCTTCTGACGAGTCATGACACCGTTCACGCAAGATGTCCTGACCATCATCCGTTCAATCCCTGCTGGTCGGGTCATGACGTACGGGCAAGTCGCTCGACTCGCCGGTCATCCGCGTAGCGCACGACAAGTGGCGCGGATTCTTCACAGCATGAGTACGACGGAACGTCTACCGTGGCACCGCGTCCTTGCTGCTGGCGGAAAACTATCGCTCGAAGGCGATGAACAACGGCTGGCACTTGAAGCAGAAGGTGTCGAGTTCCTTACAATCCGTCAACTCGATTTATCGCGTTATCAAGTAAGAAGTGAATAGATGAAAAATAGAGGGATGACCGGTGTATGTACCAGTCATCCCTCTTTTTGTTGTTTTGAATCAAGCTTTTGACATACTCGAAGCCGCAGCAATTTGTCGACGTACTTCTGCTTCAAGCTGTGGTTCCGGTGGTTGCCAGCCTTCTGGTTTCATGACCTTTTGGTCAGATTCTCGGAAGATTGGTTTTCCGTCCGGTCCAAGCTTCGCCATATTGGCACGTTGAACGATCTCAAACAATGGAGCCGGATCAAGCCCGATCTCAACAAAGCTTCCCATGATGAAGTAGAGCGCGTCCGTCAAGGCATCCCCTTGTCCAACGAGTCGTTCGACATCTGTTTCAGGTTGTTTCATCTGGAGCGATTTTTCGACCGCTGTATCAAGCCCTGACTTGAAACGTTCGATCGCCTCGAGGAACTCTGCTTCACTCGTCGCCGTTTGATGCAAGAACTCAACGACCGCTTCTTCCGCCGTCCAGGTCGAGCGTTTAATCCCACGATCAACCGTCATTGGTGTTGGCGTCGTTGCACCAGGGTGTGAAAACACACGGTGGAATTCCTTTACGTCTTGATAATAATTTGTCATAACCGATCATCCCCTTTTACCGAATGTCTCCATTCTAACAGGTTCAGAACCGGAGTTCGACTCATTGATGAACGACGTCGAGTAAAGCCATCCCACGCGTGATCAATTCATCTCGCTGCTCAGATGTCGCTTTTAAGCGCTCGAGATCTGCAATCAGACGTGGTTGATCGACTTCATCCGCTAACTCAAGTAATTCTAGGCGGAGTAACCAAGCGTCCGGTAACTGGACGAGTGTCTGGTCGATCAGTTGCGGCAACCGTTCCCGACCAGCACGTCCTTCGCGAATCTCACGAACAACTTCAAAGATTGGATCAGCCGCTGTCAACGGACGCTCGATTCGTTCGAACTCGATCGTTTCTGGAATTGGCTTCAGTGCTTCAACTTCCGTTCCCGGGAATGCTGACGTGATGTCACCGACGATCAATTCCATCCGGTCCATCGTCATCGTTTTCCCATCGTTCGAGAGCGTTGCTGCTTCTAAAACGACGAGTGCCCGGTGACCATTGACGTTTTGAATTGCTGTGATGTCACCTGTGACGTGAACATTTCCTTCCGCCCAGTCGAGACGTTCACCGACTTTGACTTGCATCAATACTTCGTTCAATTCCTTGCCGTGAAGGAGTGTAAAGCCTTCCGGATGATCTGCAAGTCCTTGACCTGTCAACACTTCACCGTTTGCAGCCAACGCTGTCGGTCCAGTCAGTTTGACGATATGCAGCGAATCGTGAATTTCTTGCGTTTCAGGAACACCGACGAGTGAGAGACCGCTGTCGAAGACGAGCGTTGACAGATTGCCCGATTCAACGGCTTTCGTCAGTCCGTGGATGCCACCGCGAATGTAGGACATCGATTGAGCGAATTCTTCAAGTGCGTCGCGGAGTTGTTCAAACGATTCACAGACGAAGAGTTCTTTTTGCATGCTCGTCACGTCATGTTTCGTCGCAAGTGCTTTCTCAAGCGAGAATGGATGTTTAACGACCGCGTCCGTCAAACAATGGCGACTTTCACCGACTGATGATAGAAGACCTGCCCCGTAGATTTGTGGGTTGTCGATATCACCGATCAGACCGAATTCAACCGTCCACCAGAACAGACGTGAGATTTCGTTCGCTTCCGAAATCCCTTTGACGTGTGTCCGTGTCTCCGCAAGCTCAATTTCAGCTTGCTCGATATCGGCTGGCGTCGAGAATGGACTCTCTTTGACGATCGTCAATTTCTTGAGTGCCTTGAATACGTCATGCTCGGCTTTATGGTTAAAGGCATGTGCCCCGATCTCACCGAAGCGACGAACGAATTCCGCGTAGACCGGATTCATTAAGATCGGTGCATGCCCCGCTGCTTCGTGCAGAATATCCGGTGCTGGAGTGTAGAGAATGTTATCGACCTTCCGGATGTCGGTCGCAATCGGTAATAAACCATGTCCTTGGAAATCGAAGAAGGCGACGCCAGGAATGAGACCATCGACAGCGACTGTTCCCCAGCCTCCACGGCTTAGGTTCGCTGTCATCTCACGTACATCTGGAATCCGTTCCGGGCTGATGCCCGATGCAGCAAGCCCTTCGAGGTATGCTGGATGTGCTGTATCTTGTAACGTATTTAAATTTAGTCGCATGACGTATCTCCAAACGGCATGATCCGTTGGCGTGTAGTCTTCGTAGTGCTGTGGTGCGACATGTGGACGTAAGTGACTTGGAATGATTGGTGTAGACATATGAGTTCCCCCTTGAATGAATGTGAGATAACAAAAAAGCCCCTGCCGAACGTATCGTTCGACAGGGGCGACGAAAGCCGCGGTACCACCCTGATTACCCAGTCATCAACTGAGTCACTCATGATTGGGATAACGGTTTGCTCCGCTCGCTTACGCAAGAAGCTCAGAAACTGTAATTCAACACCATCTGTGTACACGTTCGCAGCGCCACGTGCTCTCTGAAACAGGGAGATGGTCTTTACTTCGGTTTCATCATCGCTTAATCTTTCGTTCTGTTATGCTGTTATACTGTTATGCTTTTAGCAAGTAAAGTATCGTTAAGGAGGACTATACGCTTACTTTTTACTTTCGTCAATGGCTTTTTTACGTTTAAATCGATTAAATGTTTTATCACGGACTGATTTTTGTTCGATCGTCAATGATGTGATATGGCGACGAAGCCCACCATTGAGCCGTTTTTCAAAGGATTCGAGTTCTTGTATCCACTCGTTCATCGAGACGACGATCGGTAAAATTTCCATGATGACTTCTTCCTCGAGTTCATCACGGTCGAGAAAAGAGTGCTTGACGAAGGCAATGTTCTCTTTGACGAGATCCTCCATCGCGAGCGGTTCTTCCGTCAACAGGAGATCGTATGTCAGCAAGACTTTCTCTTGTCGCTGGGCGATATGCATCAAGTGATAGAACAGTTCACTTCGAAGATCGTCTGCAATCGAATCGAGTGCCTTCTCTCGTTCTCTGAAGCGCTCTGCCGTCGCGACGCCACGTTCGAGGCACGATTGCATATGTTTAAGGATCAGCAGGTTCCGTAGAAGCGAGGCATGCTTCTGACGCGTTCCTCGAATTTCTTCCTTGTGTAGGTTGAACAGGTTTTGTGTCTCAAGGAGCGAACGCCCCATCTTATCGATTGCTGCCCGATATGGGGTGACCTTGCCTTCAAAGGCAATTGCTCGCGTGACGACGAGTAGTTTCTCAAAGAGTTTCGTCGCTTTCTGGTAATAGACATTGCCGTAACGTGGCGGGAAAATCAACGCATTGATGCCGAGTGCACAACCGATCCCGAGCATGACGAGCAAGTAGCGGATCAAGACGACTTGCCAAAGTGGTTCGGTCGCAGTCGCGACACTTTCGAGAATGACGATGATCATCAAGACGACGTGTGGAATCGTCCGCCCGAAACCAAAAGCTAGCAAAATCGAAATTGCTGCCATGATGACGATCCCGATCGCAAGCGGATTCGCCGGATTATCGCCTAAAATCCAAAGTGCGAGTAACGTCAAAAAGGCACCAATCAAGTTGGCCTCTGCTTCCTCGAGAAATTGTTTCCATGTCTGATAGACCGAAGGCAAGAGTGTCGTCGCTGCCGAGATCGCAGGCAGGATTGGGCTGAGGTTGAACAGGTTACTGATCAACAGCGCCAAGATGACCGCAAGACCTGTCTTAATGGTCCGTGGTCCGATTTGTAAGGATTGTCCACCCATGTCCATCCCTCCTTCTTATTCAGTATGCCCTCTATTCTTCACCGTTAGCCGTCAAAATTCAACAAAAAATCCCCTCCGCTTAAAAACGGAGAGGAGATTTAGGTGAATTATGATGCTTTCGTACCTGTTCCTTCTGTCATTTCCGCTTTCGCGACCGATTGGTCAACAAGCGGTTTTTTGAGGAAGGATAGGATTGCCGCACCGACGAGTGAACCGATGAGGATCGCACCCGCGTAACCGACGATTGCCATGACCGTACCTGATGGACCATCAAGTAACGGGAAGACGAAGATACCGCCGTGTGGTGCAGGGAGCAAGACGCCGAAGACGATCGTCAACGCACCAGCGATCGCTGAACCGATGACGCTTGACGGAATGACGCGCAGTGGATCGGCTGCAGCGAATGGAATCGCACCTTCAGTGACGAACGATGCGCCCATTGCGTAAGCAGCGATACCTGCTTCACGTTCTTGCGGCGTGAATTTCTTACGTGCGAACAATGTGGATGAGAAGGCAACGATGAGTGGTGGAACCATACCACCTGCCATGACAGCTGCCATGACTTCCGTGTTACCTGCTGTAAGAGCAGCTGTACCGAAAACGTATGCTGTTTTGTTGATTGGACCACCCATGTCGATTGCCATCATCGCTGCGACGAGCATACCGAGGAGGATTGCGTTTCCACCACTGAGTCCGTTCAATGAATCTGTGAGCCATGTCATGAACTTCGCAATCGGCTCATTGATGACGAGCAACATGATCATTCCTGTGATGAATGAACCAAACAGAGGATAGAGCAAGACTGGTTTGATTCCTTCGAGTGCTGCTGGAAGACCTTTGAATACTTTAACAAGCAAGAGTACGACGTACCCGGCAAGGAAACCGGCAATCAATCCGCCGAGGAAACCAGCGTTACCGTTGCTTGCAAGGAAACCAGCGATTAGACCAGGAGCAAGACCTGGTTTATCAGCGATCGACATCGCGATAAATCCAGCGAGGATCGGAATCAAGAGACCGAACGCGGCTTTCCCGATCGTCATCAATTGCGCAGCGAATTCATTGTACGATGGATCTTTTGGGTTCGCAGAGTTGATACCCCAGAAGAAGCTGATTGCGATCAAGAGACCACCTGCAACGACGAGTGGTAACATCGCGGATACCCCACTCATCAAATGTTTGTAGAATCCGCCACGAGCTGGTTTTGAGCTTTCGCTTGAACCGCTTGCTTTGTAGACAGGTGCATCCTGTTTGACGGCACGGTTGATCAATTCTTGTGGTTTCCGAATTCCTTGTGCAACTGGTACTTCAACGACGTGTTTACCGTTAAAACGATCCATCTCAACTGCTTTATCCGCTGCGACGATGATGGCTGTCGCATCGTTGATATCTTGTTGTGTCAAACCGTTCTTGACGCCTGTCGATCCGTTCGTCTCGACTTTGATACGGACACCCATCTCTTCCGCTTTTTGACGAAGGGCATCAGCTGCCATATACGTGTGTGCGATTCCTGTCGGACAAGCTGTGACGGCAAGGATATATGGTGCGTCTTGATCGACGTTGTCGCTTGAGACGTCAACTGGACCTTCTTCTTCGCGTTCCTTCGCTTCGATTGCTGCGATGACTTCGTCTTTCGTTTTAGCCGCAAGGATCGTATCGCGGAAGTTCATATCCATTAAATAAACGGATAGTTTCGAGAGTGTTTCAAGGTGTGCATTATCTGCGTTCTCACCCGCCGCAATCATGAAGAACAACCGACTTGGTTGACCGTCGAGTGCTTCGTAGTCAACGCCTGCCGAACGCCCGAAAGCGATTGCTGGTGTTTTGACCGCTGCTGTTTTTGCGTGTGGGATGGCAATACCTTCTCCTAAACCTGTCGTACTTTGCGCTTCCCGTGCGAGAATTGCTTCTTTATATGCCGAGCGATCGTTTAGTTTTCCTGCCCGATCGAGGACGTTGACGAGTTCATCAATGACAGCGGCTTTAGATGACGCTTGTAAATCAAGTTGAATCGTATCACGTGTCAAGAGATCAGTAATTTTCATGAGTAGTCACACTCCTTTTAGGATTGAATGAGTTCAACGACGTTGACGTCTACGAGGAGACGATCGATATCTTCTTTCGTACAAAGACCGAAGGAATAAGCAGACGCGCTGCCAGTCGTTACCGCATAGCGGAACGCTTCTTCTGGTGATTTGCCGAGCGCGTGGCTGGCGACGAATCCAGCGACGAGTGAATCTCCGGCACCGACGGAATTGACGAGCTTTCCTGCCGGTGTGTTTGCCGTGTAGGCACCTTGACGATTGACGAGCAGTGCTCCGTCTCCTGCAAATGAGATGACGACATTCTCGGCACCACGCTCGACGAGCTGTTGCGCGTATGGAACGGCCATCTCCTTCGAAGTAATCTCGACGTCGAAAATTTCACCGAGTTCATGGTGATTCGGCTTGATTAAAAATGGACCGAGCGGTAAGACTTCAAGCATCGCTTCCTTCGTCGTATCGACAGCGAAGCGGACGTTCCGTTCATTCAAGATCGTCGCGATATGACGATAGAGATCATGCGGTAGACTGCTTGGGATACTACCTGCGAAGACGACGATGTCACCGGCTTGCATCGTCTTGAATCGGGATAATAAATGCTCCAGCTCTTCCGGTTGAATCTTCGGTCCCGCTGCATTCAGCTCAGATTCTTGATCGGCACGAATCTTTACGTTGATCCGCGTCTCATCTTGAATCGGTGTGAAGTCCGTTAACACGCCTCGTTTCTCGAGTTCCGTCCGGATGAATTGTCCGGTACTTCCTCCAAGGAATCCGAGTGCTTGTGTTTCTACCTCATAGTTTTTTAGGACGAGAGAGACGTTGATTCCTTTCCCTCCGGCCACTTTTTCCGCCTGTTCGACACGATTGACTTGTCCTGCCTCAAATACCGGTAACGTGACATAATAGTCGATTGATGGGTTGAGTGTCAGTGTATAAATCATTTCGCGTTCACCACCTCTGTGTATTGACTGTATTTCGCTGCTTGCTCACTGGATGTCGTCGTGATGATCGTCGCCGCTTGCAAGGACGCCACCCGACTGAAGCTGATCGCATCCAGCTTCGTCTCATCGACGAGTACATACGATTGTTTTGCTAATTCGATCGCTGTCTTCTTTACGAGTGCCTCTTCCGGATCTGGTGTCGTGAAACCTTGTGCCGGATGAACACCGTTCATCCCAAGGAACGCGACATCAAAATGGTAAATCAACATTCCTTCACGTGCGTTGTAACCGACGAGTGCCTGCGTTGAATGCTTGAGTTGCCCTCCGACGACGAACGTCGGGATACGGTGATAGAGTAACGTGTTCGCTAGAGGAAGACTGTTCGTTACGACCGTAATCGCCTTCTCTTCGAGATACGGAACGATGGCAAGCGTCGTCGTTCCGGCATCGAGATAGACATACATACCGTCTTCAATCAGGTCGGCAGCCGCTCGCGCGATCCGTTCCTTCTCTTCGACATGCTGATCACTCTTCTCGAAGTAACTCAGTTCTTCAATTTGCAAATGGTTTGCTGTTGCTCCCCCGTGCACTCGACGCAGGTGACCTGCTGTCTCGAGTTGTGATAAATCCCGACGAATCGTGGATTCACTCGCACCGGTTTGTTCGACGATCTTTTGCATCTTGACGACTTCTTCTCGGGCTAAAAGCTCAAGGATGAGTTGATGGCGTTTTTTGGTTAACATAAGGTTTCCCTCCGCATCTTTAATATAAAGCGTTTACATATAAAAATCAATCAAAAACGTTCAAAATTTATATAAATTCTTTATAAAACGTTCAAAATACGACTTTTTTCGACATGAAACCGTTCTTATAGTTTCATTATACATCAAAAACGGTCATTTTATGACTGTTTTATTTTTTGAAATCAATCATTTTTTAAATTTTTGACGATTTTCACAAAATAAAAAACCACTTTCCAAAGTAATTTGGAAAGCGGTGAATGCAATTCAATCAATTCGGTCATCTTCGTTCACTGGACTTCATTTTGTAAACGACCGATTCCTTCAATCGATACTTCGACGACATCCCCTGTCTGAAGGTAGACCGGTGGTTTCATACCATGTCCGACACCAGCTGGAGTTCCTGTCGCGATGACATCTCCGGCTTCAAGCGTCATCCCACGTGACACTTCCACTAAAATCGTTACGACGTCACGCAACATTAAGGCGGTTGATCCTGACTGTCGGAGTTGCCCGTTCACACGTGTCTCGACGAGGACGTCACTTGGATCAAAGCTATCCGCTGAGACGATGACCGGTCCAAACGGACAGAACCCATCGAGTGATTTACCACGGAAGAACTGGACGTGTTCTTTTTGTAAATCCCGTGCCGTCACGTCATTGACAATACTGTAGCCAAACACATGATCAAGCGCATTTTCTGGTGTCAGATCACGCCCTGTCTTGCCGATGATGATGGCGAGTTCTCCTTCATAATCCAGTTGCTTCGTCAAATCCGCATGCCGTTCGATTGGTTCGAACGGACCGACGATCGACGTCGGTGCTTTCGTGAACAAGACGAATTTCCCTGCTCCCGCCGTATCCATCTCTTTGATATGATCAGCATAGTTCTTGCCGACGCAAATGACATTTCGTGCTGGTACATACGGTGCGAGTTGTCGCACATCCCCTTTAAGTAGTGGTGCGATATCTAAATCAAGATCAACATCAAACTCACGTGAAATCACTTCAAGCAATGAATCGGTGTAGACTTGCCCTGTTACATCATATGTAGTGCCCTGTTGTTCAACCCCGATGCCAACTTTTCCGTCTTGCTCAAATCGAAACCATTTCATCTTAAATGCCCCCTTTATTTTTAGTATAGCGAAACGGATAACCCGTCGCACCTAACCTCTTCAGCCTATATTCAGTCCTAAAATCATTTTACTATTATTTTCAAAGATAGAGCACCATCTATACATGTTACTCAATCGTTCCTCGATCTTGTTGTTCGTTTTATCTGGTGAAAAATTATGAAATCATCCGTTATAAATAGTTATCTCATGAATCATATTGAACAAATAGTACATTTAAATATTGAAACATCCTAAAATTGTTTATTCTTGCGATAAGAAATTAAACTTTTCTATAGGAATATGATCAACGTTTATTGAACAATTGTATTTTTCTAATATGTTTTGAAGTAATGGAAAAATGTCGTTCAAATTATTTTTTTGTTTAAAATCATCAATAACTTCAACATCAAAGTTCCATCGACATTCTTCTTTATCCTCTAAAAACCCACCCGCCACTATACATAACTCATCATACGTTTCTTGAGTAACTTCCTCAGATGAAATAATGAGTGCCTTAATATAATTATCATCTCCGAATTCGTCTTCCGAGATTCCATCAATATTTTTTAAATAAGGAAAATCGTCAATTGTGCTAGGACGTTGATAATCAATCAGTATCATGCAATAAATAGGTGGTGTTAAATAACCAGTTCTCAAAAAATATGCTTCGACCGACCTTAAATTGATTATTCTATTCAGGTGGTAATTTTTCATTTAGTGAACCTCGTTTATTTATTATAGTGAGTTTAATTAATATTTTTAACGTTAGTTCAGATAACTTTCTTTAATAGTTTACACCTTATCACATCATACAACTATCGGATATATAGTACTTATATGACTCGTCAAGATAATAGAAAGGGGTAGCATTCCCATGTACCTAGGAATGCTACCCCTTTGATAAAATTCATTATGCAATCCGTTGCGCTAATCGATCAACAAGAGCCTGAGACTCTTCATTTAATCCTACCAATTCAACTTTTTTGCCGAGTCGTTCATATTTCAAGACGACGTTCTCGATCGCTTCGATGGCTGAATCATCAAATAAGTGACACGCTGAGAAATCGAGCGTGATGATCGATGATAGATCAGCATCGAGCTGGAACTGTTCCGCAAATGCAGTCGTCGACGCAAAGAATAACGGTCCACGGATCGTATAACGGACTCGTTCTGTTTGCTCCTCACGCTCGACTTGGATGCGAGAAATTTTTGACGCGAATAATAACGCTGCAAGCAAGATCCCGACAAGGACACCCATCGATAAGTCATGCGTCAATACCGTCACGAGCACGGTCGCGAGCATGACCGCAGAATCACTTTTCGGTGACGTCTTGAACATCTTGAATGAGCCCCAGTCAAACGTCGCATACGAGACGAAGAACATGACACCGACAAGTGCTCCCATTGGAATCGTCATCAATAGATCGTTCATCGTAAACATCAATAGCATCAAAAACACACCTGCTGTCAACGTCGACAAGCGACCGCGTCCACCGGATGTGACATTGATGACTGATTGCCCGATCATCGCACAACCTGGCATTCCACCGAACATACCGGCGATAATGTTCGCAATTCCTTGTCCGCGCGATTCCATCGCTTTGTTCGACGTCGTATCCGTCATTTCATCAACGATTCGTGCTGTCAGTAACGATTCGATCAAACCAACGAATGCGAGTGACAAGGCATATGGGAAGATGATTTGAAGCGTCTCGAGTGAGAACGGGACATCTGGCAAGAAGAAGCTTGGTAACGCCGCTTCGATTTGTCCCATATCCCCGATGACACGGGTATCGAGCGAAAAGACGACTGTTAATACCGTCATGATCGTGATCGCAACAAGTGGCGCCGGAATCGCTTTCGTAACCCGTGGAAATAACAAGATGATGGCGAGTGACGCGGCGACCATCGCATACATAATCCAGTTTTGCCCTTCGAACTGTGGCAATTGCGCCGAGAAAATCAGAATGGCGAGCGCATTGACGAATCCGACCATGACAGCTCGAGGAATGAATCGTAATAACTTGGCAATTCCTAAAAAGCCGAACGCGATTTGTAGAATTCCGGCAAGTATACCGGCAGCTAGTAAATAATCAACACCGTGATCTTTGACGAGCTGAACGACGACGAGTGCCATCGCGCCAGTCGCAGCCGAAATCATTCCAGGGCGACCACCAGCAATCGAGATGACAATTGCAATGATAACGGAAGCGTATAGCCCAACCATCGGGTTGACACCAGCGATCAGCGAAAACGCGATTGCTTCCGGGACGAGTGCTAAGGCAACGACGATTCCGGACAACAAATCCGCTTTTGGTTGCAAGAACCACTCTTTTTTCCATTGAGTAAACATATGATGATTGAGACCCCTTTTCTAACATGAATGATCTCAGTGTAATTGGTTCGGTTTCAAAAAGCAACCTTTTTAGGAAGTTTTGGTCCGAATGCGGGCAATCTCATCGACCATCGTTTTATAAGTCGCCATGATTTCCTGGCCCGCAAAGACCGGATCTTCATCCATCGTCTCGAGTGCCCGGCGCAGGAGATGGATTTTCGGTTTCTTACGTTCGAGCAATTCCTCATAGATGAAATCGAGAACTTCTTCATGTGCTTCCTTCGATTCTTCGGAAATCGAAGACAAGGTGATCAAACGCTTCATATGTGCGCTCGTCTTTTCGAATAAATCCTTCCGGATGACGACTTCATCTTGTGGACGATCGAGCCAGACCGATAGGAATCGTGGCGGAATCAACTGTTCCTCCGTCCGACTGACGTCTTCGACGAGATGCGTCAACCGATTGAACACATAGCGGACGACCCGTTCTGGTTGAGTGTTCGGCTCAGATTGACGGAAGAAGTACATTGCATATTGCAACATCCCCGTATAAATGACTGCTAAATCTAGAAGGTACGGTTCCTTCGTCTGACCGAATAAATCACGTAATCGTTCGAACGTCCACTCGATCTCAAGAAGACGATTGTTTTCCATGAACGTCTTGAGTTCTTTTTCGTTCGAAGCAATCGCCTCTTCGAACAATGTATATAGTTTATATTTTTGCATCAATTCCAAATAACAGTTTCCTTGTTGAATGAACGTCTCGTAATCCGAGACATCCCGTCCGACGAGAATTTCCTTACGCGCGATCCGCATTTTTTCAAAGACGGTATTAAAGACATCAATGAATAATTCGTTTTTAGAGGAGAAGTAATTATAGAACGTCCCTTTAGAAACGTTACTGTGTTCGAGAATATCCTGAATGGATGTCGATTGATAACCCTTTTCGACGAATAGTTGATAGGCAGCATCTAATAATTGTTTCTTTTTTGGATTCATGGTCTTGTCCTTTTCTGTTCATAATTGGTTCGACAACCACTTATTTTAGTGTATGAAGCAAATAATTTGAACTCATTCGACTTCTGCTGGTAAGATAGCCAAGTCAGTCATAGAATTCAAGTCTAACATTTTAGACTCGTAGTACAAAAGGAGCATAACGAAATGCAATCAAGCAAGCAATCATCACGACTTTATTTAATTTTAGCTGTCCTCATGGCAGGTGCGTTCGTTGCGGTCCTAAACTCGACGTTACTCAACATCGCCTTACCATCGATCATGAAATCGTTCGGTATTCAGGCAAGCACCGCCCAGTGGTTGACGACGGGATATATGCTCGTCAATGGAATCATGATTCCGACGTCAGCATTCCTCGTCCAAAAGTTCTCAACGCGTCAACTGTTCTTGACGGCGATGACATTGTTCTCACTCGGAACGATTATCGCCGGACAAGCACACATCTTCCCGCTTCTACTCGGTGCGCGCATGATGCAGGCGTCGGGTTCCGCGATCATGATGCCACTGTTAATGAACGTTCTCTTGACCGGTTTCCCAATCGAAAAGCGTGGGCAAGCGATGGGAATCTTCGGACTCGTCATCACCTTTGCTCCAGCAATCGGACCGACATTGTCCGGGTGGATTCTTGAACATTATGAGTGGCGGATGTTGTTCCATCTCGTCACACCGATCGCATTGCTCGTACTCTTCACGGGTGCTTTCTTATTGAAGAAAGAGACGGTTCAAAGTTCACTTAAGCTCGATTTGTTCTCACTCGTCCTTTCAAGCTTCGGCTTCGGTGGTTTGTTGTATGGATTTAGTTCCGCCGGTTCTGCCGGATGGGGATCTTGGACGGTCATCGGATCATTGATCATCGGTGTAATCAGTTTGACTTCCTTCATTATACGTCAATTCATGCTCGAAGAACCGATGCTTGAGTTCGGTATTTTCCGGTATCCGATGTTCGCTTTATCGCAAGGGATTTCAATGGTCTTGAACATGTCAATGTTCTCCGCGATGATCTTGATGCCGATCTACATCCAGACGATTCGTGGCATCTCACCATTTCACTCTGGTCTCTTGATGTTACCGGGTGCGATCGTTATGGCGATTATGTCACCAATCACAGGTCGTCTCTTCGACCGATTTGGTGCTCGCATCCTTGCCATCATCGGCTTATCACTGACTGTCTTGACGACGTTCTCATTCAGTCAGCTAGCTGCGGATACGTCATACGCGTTCCTCGTCATCATGTATACGTTACGTTTCCTTGGAATCTCGATGGTCATGATGCCGGTCATGACGAACGGATTGAATCATATTCCACAACATTTGACACCTCACGGGACGGCATTAAACAACACGTTGTCACAAGTATCGGGTGCGATTGGTTCTGGTCTGCTCGTGACGATCATGACATCGCGGACGAAACACCACGTTCCGGAACTCGCTTCACAACCTGAAGCTGCAAATCCGGAATGGTTGCAGATGCAGGCGATGATTGAAGGAATCAATGATACGTTCTTTATCGCGACATTACTCGCACTTGCTGCTTTGATCTTATCGTTTTTCATCAAAAAACGACGGACAACGACACTCGCAGTCGTCGAATCCGTCGATCAAGAACAAAAATATGCATGATTTGATTCTCCCCTGTCTAAAAAGATGGGGGAGTTTTTGTCTAATCCAAACGTTTGTTTAAATGCTGTCGATCATACATTCGTTGATTCGTACTCCCCCGAAAGCTTGTCGTTCGGTCAAGTTTCGATAGGATGAACGGACCATCAATCAATCCATCTAGTTGGCGTAACAAGGGGTGCCATTCTCGATGCTTGATGATCTCTTCCAACACATAGCCCGTATACAAGATCACTTCATAGTCTGGTCCGAGTCGTTCTAGTAGCCGATAGAGCGCTATTGCTTGTAACAACGGTTCCCCACCGGATAGCGTCAGGCGCCGGTGACCGGTTGCTTGAATCCGCGCGACCGTCTCGTCAATTGTCCAAGCTACGCCACCTGCAGGATCCCAAGAGGACGGATTATGACAGCCGGCACAGTGATGCGGACAACCGGCAAGAAATAACACCGTTCGTAAACCGGGACCATCGACGACGGAGTCAGGAAGAAGCGAGAGGACCCGTAACATCGTGTTTCACCCGATTCTGCTCTTCTGCCCGTTTCGCTTCATTCCAGCGGTCCAGCGTACCGACGAGATATCCGGTGATGCGCCGAATGCGTTCGATCGATCCACTCCCGCAAACCGGACATTGATCCTCGATCGTCTGCTCCGTTCGGCAATCAAGACAACGATCGACGGGATGATTGATTGATCCATAACCGATTCCAGCCTCCGCCATTAAACGAACGATGTCTTCGATTGCTTCCGGATTTCCAGCAAGCGCACCATCCGTCTCGACATAGGTGATATGACCGCCATTACATAATGCATGGAACGGGGCTTCGAGTTGAATCTTCTCACGGATCGTCACGGGCGCATCGACAGGAATGTGAAAGGAATTTGTATAATACGGTCGATCTGTCACTCCTTCGATCTCACCAAAGTCACTGACATCGCGACGTGTGAACTTACCGGATAATCCTTCGGCCGGAGTTGCGAGTAAACTAAAGTTCAACCCTGTCTGTTCGCCAAAATTGTCGACTACCGTCCGCATCGCTTGAATCAATGCAAGACCAATCCGGTGTGCTAGTTCGGAATAACCATGATGACTCCCCGTCAGAACGGACAAACATTCAGCAAGTCCGATGAAGCCGACCGCTAACGTTCCGTGTTTGAGGACCGGACCTACCTGATCCGTATTTCTTAGCGTCTCACCGTCTTTCCAGACGTGTTGATATAAAAATGGAAACTCGTCAGCCGTTCGACTTGCCTGGAACTCATACCGTGCGATGAGTTGCCGGCATGCAAGTCTTGTCGTATCTTGGACGACTTCGAACATTTGATCGACGGTTTGACTCTGGAGTGCCAAACGGACGAGATTGATGCTCGTGAAGGATAAATTACCACGACCTGTGACGGACGGTATGTCTCCACGATCCTCGAATACACGGGTCCGGCATCCCATATACGCGACTTCCGCTTTTCCCGGTTGCTCCTGGTGATTAAATGGTGCATCGAGAAATGCAAAGTTGGGAAACAATCGCTTTCCTGTTACACGTGTAGCGAGTTGAAACAAATCATAGTTTGGGTCCATTGGTGACAGATTGATTCCTTGTTTCACTTTATAGA
Organism: Exiguobacterium sp. PHA03; assembly: GCF_041945985.1. Taxonomy (NCBI): domain Bacteria; kingdom Bacillati; phylum Bacillota; class Bacilli; order Caryophanales; genus Exiguobacterium; species Exiguobacterium sp. PHA03. The sequence continues at coordinate 386,389 of NZ_JAUTYQ010000001.1, read as the reverse complement.
TCTGAATCGGAAAAATCGGTGTCTCTCCCTTGCCCAGCCCACGCTCCGTCGCTGTTAGCAAGGCACGTTGGAAGAGCCGCCCTGCATACGTCGTATTCGTTCCATAATTGACGGATAAAAACGGAACCTGTCCACCACCGCGCGAATGCATCGAATTCGTATTATGAATGAATGCTTCACATGCTTGAAACGTTTTTTCATACGTCTCCTGCCATGCATGTCGCTCCCGCTTACGCCGCTTCCAATGCGGAACGAGGTCATTTAGTTTCGTCCATTCCCGTTGATAGGTCTTTTCGACGAACGGCGCTAAATCATCATCAAAGGTTGCGAAGGCTTGTCCGCCATGCTGCATGTTTTGATTCGCCTGGACGATGATTGCCGCAAGGGCGAGGGCAGAACGAATGTCTTGCGCCGGACGGATCGAACCGTGCGTTGTCTGAAATCCGTTTGAGAGTAACTGACCGAGCGGAATTTGGGCACAAGTCGTCGTCCCAGTCACATAATAATCGGCGTCATGAATATACAAAATGTTGTCGTCAAGCGCCTGCAAGACATCCGCTTCGAGATGTCGTCGCATCATCTGCCGTGCTGCTTCCCCAGCAATCCGTTGTAACTTCGCAAGTGGTGTTTTGCCATCAATGTTTGCATTCTCTTGTTCGATCTCTTGCGGTGGTGTGAGTAACGCTTCTAAGCTCTCCATGATTCTTCTTCCTCTCACGCTTTTTTGTAATCACTATAGCGAGAGTAGAGAAACGTTAGCAATCCCTGCACAATTTACGATTTTTTCAACTGTTTCAGCCGTTCTGTCATCAATCTGTTCGATTTATCGTTCAAATGTCTGCATCTTACTCGTTTTAGCCAAGCGCATGAATTTGGACGAATCTCACACGTGAAACGACAAAAAAGAAGAGGCGCATGATATCGCCTCTTCTTCGTCTCTTCATTCTGCTTCGAGTAACGCGTCCGTCGCACTTGGTAACTTGACCCGAAAAACCGTCCCTTCTCCCAAGATCGATTCGACTTCGATGTTGCCATCATGCGCTCGAACGATTTCCTTACAAATCGATAATCCAAGACCTGTTCCGCCGATTTTTCGGCTGTCTGAGTTATCGACACGATAGAACTTGCTGAATAGATGCGGCATCGAATGACTCGGAATCCCGATTCCGAAATCACGGACGCTTAGTTCAATCTGATTGTGCTGATGGGTCAGCGTCACAACGACATCCCCACCGTCCGGTGAGTACTTCACCGCATTATTCAATAGATTTCCAAGTAGCTGTTTCATACTGTTCGCATCTGCTTCGACCATAAAGTCCTGTTCGTCATTCAAATCAAGCTGCAGACTATGTTGTTCCGTCGCTGCTTGATAAAACTGAATTTGTTCCTTGACGATTTCTTTCAGATCAAAGATTTGTTTATCATACTCTTGCTTTCCTGACTCCATCCGCTGGACGTTCAAGAAGTCGCTGACGAGATTGGTCAATCGTTTCGATTCATCATGAATCGTTTGCAAGTATCGCTTGTTCCGCTCGGGATCCAGATCCCGTTTCAACATCAGCTCCGTAAAGCCATAAATCGAAGAGAGCGGTGTTCGAAGTTCATGCGAAACCGTCGAGACGAGTTCTGATTTGACCCGATCAACCTCTGTCTCAGCCGTGACGTCACGAAAGACGAGGATCGTTCCCTTCGACTGTTCTCCATGCGCGATGGCTTCGGCATAAACTTGAATGAAATATTCACCCTGGTCGATCGATAAAGAAAACATGCCCTCAGGGATCTCACCCGATAAAACTTCTTCAAAGTACGCTTCAAAAGCTTCTTTCTGGTCCATCTGCTCGAACATCGTCTCTGGTCGGACTTCAAGAAACGTCATCGAGTCATTGTCTTCCTCGACCTGTAACGACTGGAAGATATCAAATAATGCCTGATTCCCTAAGATCGTCTTTTCCTCATGTTTGATATAAAGAATCGCTTCCCGAACGGAATTCAACAGTTGCGCCGTCTCTTTTCGTTCGTATTCCATCTGTTCATAGAGTGACATCCGCATCAATGAGATCGCGATTTGTTTCGAGAACGATTCCAGTTCCGCTAGATCCTGTTGGTTGAATGGTGCGTCAAACCTTGCTAGATAGAGACAGGCAATCAATTCTTCTTTTGCCGGATCCATGATCGGAATAACGCCTTCATAGACGTGATACGGATACTTGATGAGATCGTCGTTCGCGACCTTTTTTGAGGAATGTGCGGTTTCCTTTGAAATCATGACTCGTTTCAGCAGCAATGATTCTGTTTTTAAGCTCTCCTGCTGATCCTCCGTCATCTCCTTAGGAACGACTTGGGCGATCTCATTATTTTTGATCAGCAACAGGGCACCAAATTCCGTCTTCGTCAATCGGACGATCGTACTGATGACAGAAGAATAATCAAATAAACTCTCTTTTGAGGCAAGTGTTTCGATTAATTCGTTCCGATCTTGTAGATGCAACTCGTTCGTCCGGGTCACTTCCAAAGCGTGCTCAAGTTCGTCCTGCTTTTGCGTCAGTACTTCCTGATTGCGTTTCATTTCTTGATTCTTTGCTGACAGTTCCGCATGTTGTGATGAGATCGACCGTGCCATCTGGTAAAACGATGCCGTCAATTGACCGACTTCATTATGGCTGTCGACATCATGCTCGAGCGAAATAGACTTTCCTTCCGCAAGACGACGACTTTTGACATTCAATTCGCGGAGCTGTGATGTCACACGATGAATCAACGGACGGACGATGAACAATAGACAAAATAAAAAAACCATCAAGTTCAAAAACCAAAACCATTGTGTCTTTTGTAACTGATCGAGTACTTGTTCCTTCGTCCGACCGTCTGCATTGTCCACGTATAAATAACTGGCAACCGATGTGATGACACTTAGTGCAAAGACACTATAAAAAATTGCCATCAACTGTCTGCCTAACTTCTCAGTCATCCAGTGTTTCATGTTCATAAATCCTCCTAGCAGTATATTGCCCTTCGTTCAAGATTGTTTCCTCCTCATCTATTATCATCTAATGATTCCCGGAAACATCTCTCTTGAATCCTTTATGGTCGGGCAGGCGAGAGTCCGATCCCAGTCACGAGAGCAATCGCATCGACAACTTGTCCTTTTGTCAGATCGTCCGTCTGAATCTGTTGACTGAACAATGGATCGGTCAGTTGACGTAAGCGTTGCTCTGCCTGTTGACCGCCCCACGAGTTCGGACGCTCGAAGCGGCTAATCAACCGACGTTTGACAGTCGTCTTTTTCGCCATCAGTGCGATATGACGAACTTCATGCCCGTTTTCGCGCAACGTTCCGATGATTTCCTGAAAGTACGCCGGATTTGTTAAGGTCATCGGTACGATGATACGCGCTTCTTCCGTATCGAGCTGTTCGAGGAGCTGACGGTTGAACGTGCGCCATAACGGCTCATCCTGAAAGTCATCTTTGTTTGTCGGCAGCTGTGCTCGTAAAAAATAACCCGTCTCTTCCGGATCAAAAATGTGTGAGCCGCTCCAACGTTGTTGTAATCCGTTTGCTGCCGTCGTCTTACCAACGCCAAACGTACCGTTAATCCAAATGATCATCTTGTTCTCCTCCACCCTGTTTTTGTTGTACTATACTGCTAAAACAGTCGACAAGTTTCAATCGACGATAAAAAAACACTCTGCTAAAGAACAGAGTGTTCACCCATATAACCATGTGATTAAAACCGGTGCGATGACACTGGCACAGACGGCCGTCAAGACCATCGTCAATAGACCGACCGCTCCTTCCCGTTGATCGAGACTCATCGACTTCGTCGCGCCCATGACATGAGCGATTGATGCTAAACCGACTCCACGGCTGACGAAGTGGCGAATCTTCAATCCCGTCATGAGCTTCGGACCGACGATCGATCCGGTTAACCCCGTCAATAAAACGAAGGCAGCCGTCAGCGTCGTCGTCCCACCAGCTTTTTGTGAAATTGCCAAGGCGACAGGTAACGTGACCGACTTCGGTAACAGAGCAAGATTCGTTGTCCGCTCAAGATGAAGCAATAGACCAAGTAACAAATCAGAGCTCATGGCAATACATGTTCCAAGCAAAACACCAAGTCCGATTTCTGGTAGAAAACGCCGAACGTGATGCCGGACGCGGTAGAGCGGAATCGCAAATGCCGTGATTGCCGGACCAAGCATCTTCGATAGATATTGTCCACCTTGCATGTATTCTGCGTGTGAGACTCCAGAACAGACGAGAATTAAGATCAAAACTACCGTTACCGTCAGGATTGGTAACGTCCAGACACGAGGATAACGTTGATAGATGAACATTGCGATACTAAACAATGCAATTGACAGGATGATCCAAAACAGTGCCTCATTCATGTCGTGTCACCGCCTCTTTTCGGTGTGCTAAACGATCGACGATATATGCTGATCCGACTAATGTCAGAAGGCTACTGACGATGACGATCAACACGACCTGTAAACCGGACGTCCGGAGAAATACGGTATAATCCATGATTCCGGACAGTGCTGGAACAAAGAACAATGGCATGACGAACAGAAGAAATGTCCCGCCCCGTTCGACGGCAACAAGCGGAATCAGACGGCTTTTTAACGCCAGGTACAGTAGAATCAAGCCGATGATGTTACCGGGTAATGGTAATTGAAAGGTTTCGCTCACCCAGTCCCCACTGAGTGAAAAACAAAAAATAAGTGCGATTTGAGCAATGATTTGAATAATACGCATAACGCGTGACAGCATGATAAAGGTCCCCTTGTTAACAGTTTCGGGTCCTATTATCCGCCTCTTTCCTTCAACAATCAATGAAATCTAGTGAATCAACCGAAGTAACCGTTCTCATGAAAAACCACACTTTTTTTGTATTAGAACAAACAAAAACTACTCAATCGTGTATCAGTACAATAAATGATTCGAGACGAACGAAAAAGAGGCTGACTCCAAAAAAGAATGACGCGTCTTTTCACGCACTTTCCTCAGGCGAGACACAAGCCAGTTTTCCTGCTTTATACAAGCAGGAAAGCGGGTCTTGTTTGTCTCTGAAGCGCATAAATGCGCTTTTTACTGTAGGAGTTGCGTATGACGCGTCATTCTTTGTAGAAACTAACTTTTGAGTCAGCTCCCTTTTCTATAATCTGAGACGACACCTGAATGGGATCGACTCCTCTTCTTGATCACATGACCCTTTTGAATAACTTCTCGAGTTCATATGTCGTCCATTCAATGATGACTGGACGTCCGTGTGGACATGTGAACGGCATCTCTGTCTTCGCTAAATCATCAATCAACCGGCGCATCATCTCATCGTTCAACGGATGATTCGCCTTGATTGATTTTTTACATGCCATCATGATGGCGGCATCTTCCCGATACGTCTCGAGATCGATTTTTCGCTTCATCAATGCTTCATCGAGTAATTCCTGAATCGTCTCTTCCTGTCGATGGGACGGGAACCACGTCGGAACTTCTCGGACGATGAAGCTTTGTGGACCAAATGCTTCGAACTCGATACCGACGTCTTTTAGCAACGGAAGGATTTCCTCCATTCGTTTCATGTCATCTGACGAGATTTCAAACGTATATGGTAAGAGTAATTGCTGCCGTTGCTCCGGTGGTCGACCGAACATGACTTTATACGTCTCGTATTTGATTCGTTCCTGGGCTGCGTGTTGATCAATCATATACATCCCGTCTTCTCCGGCACAGACGATATAGGACGAATGAAGTTGTCCGATGACGTCGAGGTGTGGAAAGCGCGGACGCGCGTGGGATTCCTCCATCGGTTCGACAACGTCCTGCTTGACCGGTTCGACGGGCTCGAATAGATCATCCTCGTTACTAAACGGCAATGGTTTCTCTACAGAGGGTCGATCGTCCTCTTGCGGTTTTTTCGGAATCGGATAATTCCAGACTGCTCGCGATGACGTCTCCTCGACCGGTTCCGCGACGTAAGAAAAATCGAGTTTCTCTTGACTACTCGGATCCTTTTTCGGTTTCGGTGGCGTCACCTTCGGAATCAACGTCTCTCGGCTGAGCGTCATCTTGATTGTCTCTTGAATCAACTGGCAGAGCTCCATCTCTTTTGAGAGACGAACTTCCCGTTTCGCCGGGTGGACGTTGACGTCAATCAGGAGTGGATCCATCGTCACCTCAATGACGGCAATCGGATACCGTCCAATCGGTAAGAGCGTATGGTAACCGTTCAAGACCGCTTGCGTCAGGGCGAAGTTTTTGACCGAACGTCCATTAAGAATCAACGTGATGTAATTCTTCGAGGCACGGGTCACTTCCGGTTTGACGAGATGACATGTCAGTTGATAATCGGCATTCGCTCCCTTAGCGACCAACGTCCCTTGGATCGTTTGATGACCGTAGACACTCGCCAGTGCTTGCCGGACGTCTCCCGATCCATTCGTCTGAATCAGCGTCTTCCCTTCATGGGTAGCCCGAAGCTTGACGTCCGGATGGGCGAACGCCATTCGGTTCAACACGTCCGTGATTGCGGCAAGCTCCGTATGCGTCGTCTTTAAATATTTGAGCCGAGCCGGTGTATTGAAGAAGAGATGCTCGACTGTCAATTCCGTTCCTCGGTTCATGGCAGCTGGTGTCCGCTGAACGACCGTCCCGTACTCAAGCGTCACTTGAATCCCTTCCGCGTCCTCGCGTTTCGTCTTCAACGTCACTTTACTGACGGACGCGATCGAGGCAAGGGCCTCTCCGCGAAAACCAAGTGTCTTGATTCGGAACAAGTCATGCTCATCCTTAATCTTACTCGTCGCGTGACGAACGAAAGCCAGTTCAGCGTCATCCGGGTAAAACCCGTGTCCGTTGTCACGGATCGTCATCCGTTTCATTCCGGCTTCTTCGAGTTCGACATCGATTTGGGTCGCACCGGCATCAAGTGCGTTCTCGACCAGTTCCTTGACGACCGACGCTGGTCGTTCGACGACTTCTCCCGCCGCGATCCGGTTCGCTAAACTATCGGATAATTCACGAATGATTCCCACTGCATTCTCCTCACTTTCTCGCTTCGGCTTGTAGACGATACAGCGTATTCAATGCCTCGAGTGGCGTCATATTGATCAAATCAAGACTCGCCATCGTCTCACGCAGCGGATCCGCATCTGAGAACAGACTGAGTTGATCAATCGGCTCCTCCTGAACAGGAGCTTTTACAGGTGCTGCGACCGGAACAGGCTCAGACTGCTCGAACTCGGACAAGAGGACTTGCGCCCGTTCGATCAGACTATCTGGTAAATCAGCTAACCGTGCGACATGGATTCCGTACGATTGGTCGGCTTTTCCGTCGCGTACTTCATGTAAGAAGACGACACGCCCATCTTGTTCAACGGCACGGACATGAACGTTCGCTAATCGATCAATCGATTCTTCGAGCACCGTCAGTTCATGATAATGGGTCGAAAATAGCGTCTTCGCTCCAACGTGCCGGGCGATGTGTTCAACGATTGCTTGTGCGAGTGCCATCCCGTCGTACGTCGAGGTCCCGCGACCAATTTCATCAAGCAGGATCAAAGACCGGTCCGTTGCACGCGTCAAGGCTTCTTGTGTCTCGACCATCTCGACCATGAATGTCGACTGTCCACTGACGAGGTCGTCTGCTGCCCCGATCCGGGTGAAGATTTGATCGAAGATCGGCAGTTCCGCTTGAGCAGCTGGTACGAACGAGCCAATTTGATGCAATAAAGCAATCAAGGCGAACTGTCGCATATAGGTCGATTTACCGGACATGTTCGGTCCAGTGATCAACAGCATCTCGCGTCCTTCGTTTAAGGTAATCCCGTTCGCGACGTATTCACCGCGCGGTAAGACTGTCTCGATGACCGGGTGACGTCCTTGCTGAATATCAACCGTTCGTCCGGTCGTCGTGATTGGTCGGACATAGTCGTGTGTTTCGGCAATCTCAGCCAGTGCGACGAGGACGTCGAGTTCCGCAATCCGGCGACTGACGCGCTGTAAGCTTTCGATATGTCCTTTGACTTCGTCACGCACTCCACAGAAGAGATCGTACTCGAGCGTGACACTCTTCTCTTCCGCCCCTAGGATCAGCGCTTCTTTTTCTTTTAATTCCGGTGTGATATAACGCTCAGCATTGGCGAGTGTCTGCTTCCGTTCATACCGTCCTTCCGGTAACAGTTTGGCATTTGCACGCGAGACCTCGATGTAATAGCCGAAGACACGGTTGTAACCGATCTTCAACGTCTTGATGCCGGTTGCTGCTCGTTCATTTGCTTCGAGTGTCGCAAGCCACGTCTTGCCGTCTTTTGAAGCGACAAGTAACTCGTCGAGGTCTGGTGAATAACCGGACTTGATCATCCCGCCCTCTTTCGTTGAGATCGGTGGGGCTTCAACGAACGCACGATCGAGTAGATCGCTCAATTCGTCGTGTGGATCGAGTCCGAGACTAAGTTGACCGAGACGTTCGCTCATCATCTCTTCAAGTGCTGATTGGATACGGGGAATCAATCGCAACGTCGACTTCAATTGAACGAGATCACGCGCTGACGCTGTTCCGTAACCGACTTTTGCGACGAGTCGCTCAAGATCATAGACTTCCCGTAACGTATCTTTTAATTGCTGACGCTCGAAATAGTGTTGCAACAGTTCCTCGACAGCGTCGAGCCTTTCCGTGATGACTCGCTCCGATAACAACGGTTTTTCCAGCCAGCGTTTCAGCATCCGTCCACCCATCGCTGTACCTGTCACGTCAAGTAGACCAAGCAACGAACCCTTTTTGTCTCCTGTCCGCGCCGAGCGTACGAGCTCAAGATTCTTGACCGTATTCGGTTCGAGTTGCATGAAATCGCTCGCTTCGTAGACAATGGCTGGTTGCAGATGTGTCAACACTCGTTTTTGTGTATCGTGCATGTAGGCATAGAGGACAGCAAAGGCTTCCGCTTGGGCTGTATCAATCGCGCGATCTCCATGTGGATGTGTCTCGCGTCGTGAACTGCGCGTTAGCGGGATCCGTAAGGACGCAAGTGCCGTCTCATGTTCCTCTTTCGTGACGATGATTTCCCGTGGCAAGATAATGCTTAATTCTTTGATTACACCATCGAGTGTTGCAACGCTTGTCAAGGCACTCTCACCTGTTGAGACATCACCGCGGGCAATCCCAAAACGACCGTCCTGTTCGACGACCGCTACTAGGTACCGATTCTCTTTTTCCGTCAACGCAGACATCAACGTTCCCGGTGTGATGACTTGGATGACTTCGCGTTTGACGAGTCCTTTCGTCAACTTCGGATCCTCGACTTGATCACAAAGCGCCACTTTATAACCACGCTCGATCAACTGTTCGATGTAGCCGTTCGCCGCGTGATGGGGTACGCCACACATCGGAATCGGATGCTCCGCGTTTTTACCGTTTTTCGCCGTCAACGTCAACTCCAGTTCATGGGCGACTTTCTTGGCATCCTCAAAAAATAATTCATAAAAATCACCGAGCCGATAAAACAAGAAAGCGTCCGGATAATCTGCCTTAATCGAGAAGTATTGTTTCATCATCGGTGTGTTGTGTACTGCTTCCATTCTTCCACCTCATTCGTCGAAAAAGCCGACGGATGTCCGTCGGCTTTTCGTTCATTTCGTGATTAGTAGCCGCAACCGCCGCTTTTGTTTTCTGCTTCCATGCCGCTACCTGTCTTACCTGCAAGAACGTCTCCGTCCGTTGCTTCGATGATTTGATCCGTAATCCCGTTCGAGATCGTCACCGTGATGTATTGGAGAAGTCCGTTGACTTCTTCTTGCGTTTCTTGGAACTGTTGGACGACAGGCATCTCATCAAGCTCAGCGAACAATTTATCGAGCTTCGCTTCGACACGTGCGAGTGCTTCTGTTTTGCCGTAATGTTGGCAGTTGACTGCCTCTTTTTGAAGGAACTTGATTTGTTTCATCATCTTTTGGACTTTTTCATTCCCATTGATGTTGGCTTCTGCCGCTTTGAATCGTTCTACTTCCGGTGTCTCTGAAATCATTTTGGCGATTTCATTGGCTTTTTCGATGATTTGTTCATCTGTATACATCCACATTCGTCCCCTCTATCGTTAGCGAACACGTCGCTTCCCTTAGCATTTCTGAACGATTCCTCGTTCTATCGCATTCATTATACCGTTCTGACGATAGAGTGACAAGAATAGTTCCTTATTCAATCGAACGCCATAATAGATAGGCAGCGTGACTGCGAACAGGAGCGAATTCCTCTGCCAGTCGCGTCGCTTCTTCTACTGTCGGTCGATATCCAAGTAATCGTTCAAAAGCCCGTAATATCCCAATGTCCGATGCCGGGAAAAGATCCGGACGACCGTACCCGAACATCAGGACGTTTTGAACCGTCCATGGTCCGACACCTTTCAGTGCAATCAATGTCTCAGCGATTTCTGCGTCGGTCGCTGACGTCAATTCCTCATAATTAATCTCTGCTGTTGCTACCCCGAGTAGATAATCGACTTTACGTCCTGATAGTTGCAGAGCGAGCAAGTCCTCGCGACGCGCTGCCGCTAGTTGGCGCGGTGTCGGCGGTAGGATGATTCCATCTTTGACCGTTCCGAATGTCCGAAAGACACGTTCCGTCAACGTATGCGCAAACGACAGATTGATTTGTTGATGGATGATCGAACGAATCAAGGCCGTGAACGGTGAATGATCAAGAACGAGCCGTTCGTCGCCGAACTGTTCGACGATCGCATGTAATGACGTCGTCTTAAGACGCTGCGCAGGATTCGGCTCACTGAGTCGAAAGCGTCGCTTGAGTTGTGCCAACACCGCTGCTTGCGGTCCTGAACCGTCAATCCGTAACGTGAAGCCGTCGATATCTTCAACCGTCGTAATATACGCCTGTTCTTCAACGAAGATTGGAACAACGAGTCGCCCATTCTGTTCGATTTGTAACGGGTCTTCCGTCAAACGAGACACGATTCCTTTAAAATCAAATGCTTCCGACAACGTCAGATCATACGTCCACCGACTCATCCGACGAACACCTTGATGGCACCGAGGATCAAACCGATGATGAATCCACACAATGCTCCGTTGACCCGGATCCATTGCAAGTCACTGCCAACCTTATCCTCGATCATGTGAATGAGTGTCTCGGTATCGAACCGATTCAAGTTCTCGCGCACGAGTCCGCCGATTTTTTGGTGATTTTGTTCGACGAAACGTACGAGTTGCTCCTTCATCCACTGATCACTGCTATCCTTGAACGTCGGATGCTGTTCCCAGTCGTCTAAAGCGCGCGAAAGCATCGGCATCGCCCGTTCCGTCCAGAAAGCGTCTGACGTCAAATAGCGTTCGAGCTCGATCAGACCAGCGTCATATGCACGTTCAATGACCGGAACGAAGTCAAACCGGTCGACCTCACTTGCCTTCCAAGCATCGATTTTCGCGAGACGCTCTTCATCAATCGACAACTGTGCCAAGTTACGACGCAGATGATCGAGAATCGCGAGTCGATTCGGATGATGGACGTGTCGCATATCTTGAATGACCGTCAACAAGACGCCTTGAATGACCAGACTGAGTTTTTCTTCCGAATAAACTTTTTGGACGGTTCGCGCCGTCACCCGCAAAAACGTATTCTTTTCTTGGTCAATCATTGCCGTATAAGCAAGGCGGCCAATCTGATCGCGAATGATCGGATCTTCGAGAAGACGTTGACCGTAATCGAGTAACTGATCCATCAGCCACTCGTCGAGTCGACGTTCCTCATTCAACTCCATCGCCCGGACCGCCAGCCGTTTGGACGGATACGCTTTGATCGTCTCCGTCACCCGTGTATTCGCAAACTCAAGAATTGCCTCTTTCGGTAGTTTCCGAATCAAACCCATCAACAGCTCGGTGACGGTTGCTCGAAAGGCAGGTAAGACCAGAATCGAACGTAAAATTTTGATGACACGATCTGCAAGCGTCATATGTTGCAGCTTCGCAACGATACTTTCTTTGTTCAGTAAGTCCGTCTCGAGCATATGAACAATCGATTCGATGACCCGTTCCCGATTTTTCGGCAATAGGTTCGTATGGGGAATCTTTAAGCCAAGCGGATGACGAAACAGCGCCGTGATCGCGAACCAGTCGGCAATCCCACCGACGAGTCCGGCTTCAAAACCACTCTGGAGCCAAAAGACCCACGCATTTTCTTTAAATGGCAATGAGACGACGAATCCGACCGCCATGAAAATCAACGAAACGGTTGCAAGCCGCCGTGTCGATGTTTTAGGTTGTTCAAATGATGACACATCGTTTCCTCCTTCAACTGAGTCACTTATCTACCTTACGAACGGGACAAGGATTAGGTTTCGACACGAAAGAGCCCCAGTCATCGACTGGGACTCCCTATGTACTTAAAACGTGTATTCACCAAAACGGTCGCCATCCCATGTCGCGGTTGCCGTTGAGACAAAATAGACCAGTCCGTTGCCGAATGTATTTTCCATTAATGAAACGAGTTGTTGACCATTTGTCTGTTCAACGAACGCTAATCGGACTTCTTCTTTCCCTTGATAAATCCGTTCGTAGACACTTAAACCGCGTGCATTGAGAAACGTACGCGCCGACTCGAATTGAATCGGACCGACTTCAGGTCGTCGTTCCTGAATGAACGACTGACATTTTTGCTCGAATGTCTCCATGGTTCTTCACTCCTTCTCTCTTTTTGTTCATGGATATCATGTTCCCGACTCTACCTCATCATAATCCTCAAATGTGAAAAAAGCGACAGATGCGTCGCTTCTTTCATCATTTTACGACGATTTCTCACAATCTGACTCCAAACTGTCGGGCAACATGGATCGCAGACGTCGTCGCACCGATCGTTCCAGCACCCGGAAAGATGGTATCGCCGATTGCAAAGAAATGATCGACACCTGTTCGAAACGGTGCCGCGAATAGGAGACTCGTACTCGGACGTTGCGGATATCCACCGACTCCACCATCCGGACGGAACGTATAGCGGACCCATGCACCTGGTCCACCCGGATGGCGTTCGATTGCCTGTTGCGCGAAGCCGGGAAACTGCTGTTCGAGAATGGCTTCGAAGATCGCCGACATCGTCTCGACTTGTCCGTCATAGCGTTTCCGGTTCGTCTTATCAAACGTACCAATCGGAACATGGCATGACATCGTTAGCGTCCGCTGACCAACTGGTGCACGTAATCGATCATCCGGACGGGACAGCGAGATGAAGGCATGACCTGAAGGTAAGGACGGATCATGAACTTGCCGGAATGCTTCGTCAGACAAAATGAGTGCCTCTGGAATCGCCGCATAATACGTAAAGGTCGCCCATTGCTGTAATTTTTCCTGTCGTCGGTACGTTCGTCGTAACGTTCGTCGCATATCCATGCTGACGACTTCCCGGATGCCTTCAAGTGGAACCGCACAGATGACAGCATCAGCAAGCATCAAGCGTCCTCGGCGATCCTCAATCAAAAATCCATCTGATGTCTTTCGAATCGACGTGACTTTTCGCCCAAGGAGACAGGTTGCCCCGCTCTCCTCTGCTGTCTCTTTCAATTGCTCGGCCAGTCGGTATAATCCACCCGGGACATAATAAGCACCTTCATGGTAAATCGATAAGGCGACGGCTCCTAGTAAAGCTGAGGCCTCCTGCCCTGTCTGCATGCTGTCGAGCAAAATCCCATCGATCACTTGTGCGAATAACGTATCCGCTAGTCGATGTTTTCGTAACAAATGACCAATCGTCAGCGGAAAATACGGCAAGAGAACAACACTTTTCGCGTGACGGACTAACCGCCGGACGTCTGCTGGATCTTGAAGTGGTAATGCTGGAAGTTCTGCCATTAGCGGACGAATCATCTCGTGAATCTGCTCGATTTCAGCAAAGAAAGCCTGAATCGACGATGCCTGCTCCGGAAAATGTGACGTCAATTCGGTTAGAAACGCAGCACGATCCTGATAATAATGAATCGTCCGTCCTGCTATGCGAATCGTCATGACGACGTCGAGCGACTCGACCTGATGCGTTACTCCAAGATGATCAAGAACACGGGCGTGAATACCACCGGGCTCAAACCCCATTCCGAGTGTCGCCCCTACCGGATACGTCAGGTCCCGGCGCGTGAACTTCCCGGCTGATCCCCCCCATTCACGACTTCCTTCAAGGACGGTAACAGTATGGCCTTCTTGTGCGATCAGAGCCGCAGCCGTTAAACCTGCAATTCCTCCGCCGACGATGACGACGTGTTTCATGATGATTCCTCCTCCGTGACCCGATTTTCTTTAAATAGGAAATTGCGGATTTCGCGGAAGACCGGCTCCCGGCGATGAATCGTGAAGTGATCATATTTATACGATTTTGTCTGGATATTATCCGTGTAGTTCTCGAGTGCAAAGGAACTCTTTAACGAAATCAGATTGAAATCGCCTCCTTTGGCACCAAACGAATAGACGAGTACATCGCGCGGCCACGTCTCGAGCCGCTTATTTAAATTGTTCATCGCTGGTGAGCCCTTCGCGAGATCACGAATGGCGGGACTGTTCGTATTCGTGCCAAGCGGTGCGAGCGTCAACCCGAGTTTTGCGTAATCGGAGCCGGCGATTGGTGAGTCGAGCGTCACAACTTTTCGGACGTGATACGGCATCTCTTCTTGGACCGTATAGGCGACGACATCCACACCACCCATGCTGTGCCCGACGAGCTGGATATCGGCAAAGGTCGCTTTTTGTTTCGCATCATACGCAGCAATCGCTGCATTCAACCACTTTTGTTGATCGGCAAGGCTCGCCTCGTCGTCTGCAAAGACGATTCGGACAAGCGGGTAGCCGGTTGGCGAGGGTGTGACGCTACAAGTCGCTTTCCCAGAACGAGTCACGTCACATCGACCGCCATCATCGGCAACTTTTTTTTTCGTGAAGTTCTGAATCATTGGGACAAACGTCCGCTCTGTACCGAACAATCCATGGACGAGGAACGTCGGTACGATTTCACTCTTTCCTTGCGTAACGATCTGACGCGTTGGCGGTGGAGCACTCGATGTATCTTTCGCGAATAGCCACCATGCCCCTCCTCCGACAATCAAACAGACAAGGAGCGAAATACTGATTGTCTTCAACTGTTGCCGACGCAAACGACGGACACGGTGAAAGATCCAGTAAAGCAATAAGCCAACACCGATCAATAATACAACACCGGTGATGATCCAGCCTGTCGGATTTGGTACATAGGCAATCAACTGTAGTTGGTTTGCTTTCGTTCCGTATAATTTCCATGACACATCATGGTAATTCGACCAGTCGATCTTTTCTCCGTTTTGGAGACCAATCACTTTCGGACCGTGGAGCTTGATCTCGATATCGGCTTGGCGAATATAACGATCAGCAAGTTTCTTGACTTGACCCGTCGGTTGATACCCTTTGATGTTCAGGCGATCGATACTGAGATCGATGTTCGTATCAAGTCGATACGTATCAAACCAAAATCCGTCTGATTTTTTCATGTCGAACTTCGTATCAGGTGGAATGAGAATCCCACCGATGCCCGTCTTCCATTCGTCTTTGATCGACGTCATGTCCTTGAAGTTCGCAAATGTCTTCTGCATCCGGATGCCTTCGTAATCATCCTTCGTCTTGAACGTCTTTGCCGCATAGCCATTCTTTTCTGCCTGTTTGACATAACCTTTCCAATTCGGATTTAGATTCAGTAAACGCGCCACTGGATGTTCCTTTGCGGCATATGTCGTTTTTAAGGTGACGCTCTGATCGGTATGGATCGTTGCATCGTACTGGATGCGAATACACCCCCCAAGGAGTAGTGTCAGCATCAAAAATGAGAGCAGTATCCCTTTCTTCTTCATACTCATCAGGTCACATCCTTTCCTCATCTATTATTCCCTATCTCGCAAAAGTAAAAACGGTCGACTTTGATTCTTTCGTCATGACGCACTTCAGGCAGCGGATCGCTGATCCGCTGCCTGAAAGTATGCGGACCTGGTTCGTCCGTGATCGATATCAACCGATCAAGTTTAATTCACGACCGACTTTTTCGAACGCTGCAAGAGCTGTCGTTAAGTCTTCGCGTGTATGTTCCGCCGTTACGATCGTCCGAACACGTGCTTTTCCTTTTGCAACGGTCGGGAAGGCGATTCCTTGAGCAAAGACACCTTCTTGACGGAGGCGATCGGATAATTCGTGACAACGCGCCTCATCACCGACGATGACCGGTGTGATCGGTGTCGTAGACGTCCCGATATCGAATCCAAGATCCCGTAATCCTTGTTTGAAGAATTCCGTGTTTTCCCACAGACGATCAAAGAGGACCGTTTCTTCTTCCATGACACGAAGTGCTTCCCGGTTTGCTTCAACGACTGCTGGTGGATGTGATGTCGAGAATAAGAACGGACGCCCTTTATGGATCAAGTAATCTTTGACGTGTTGTTCACACGCAACGTATCCACCGAGGACTCCGATTGCTTTTGAGAGTGTACCGACTTGCAAGGCAACCCGACCGTCAAGACCGAAGTGATTGACCGTACCGCGTCCTGCTTTCCCAAGAACACCTGAAGCGTGCGCATCATCGACCATGACGAGCGCGTCATAACGCTCGGCTAATTCAACGATTTCTGGAAGTGGTGCAATGTTCCCATCCATCGAGAAGACACCGTCCGTGACGACGAGGCGCGTCCGTGCGTCTTGTGTTTCTTGTAATGCTGCTTCAAGATCCGCTAAGTCAACGTGTTTATAGATCCGGCGTTTCGCTTTTGTCAGACGGATCCCATCGATGATCGAAGCGTGGTTCAACTCATCCGAGATAACAACGTCTTCAGGACCGAGTAACGCTGATAAGACACCGAGATTCGTTGCGAATCCCGACTGGAAAACAAGTGCCGCTTCCGTATGCTTGAATGTCGCGAGTTCCCGCTCAAACGCTTGGTGCATCTCGAGCGTTCCAGCAATCGTTCGAACCGATCCTGTTCCGGCACCAAACGTCCGCGCTGCTTCCGCTGCTTGTTCAGCAAGACGCGGATGTGCTGCGAGTCCGAGGTAGTTGTTCGACGACAGTTGGATCAGTTCCTTCCCGTCAATCGTCACGCGATTGTGTTGCGCGCTCTCGAGTGCTACAAGGTTGCGGAACGTGCCCGCCTGTTTCATCTCTTCTAATTCTGTCCGTAAGTGTTCAAATCCCATTAATTCGTCCCCCTTGGTTGTAATACGACTTTCCCGCATTTCCCTTGACGCATCAATTCAAATCCTTCTTCGAACCGCTCAAGCGGCAACGTGTGTGTAATCAACGGTCGGACATCAACTTTTCCACTTGATAAGAAAGCAGAAACCTGACTCCATGTCTCATACATCTTCCGACCGGTGATGCCTTGAACCCGGACGCCTTTGAAGACAACGTGGTTCGTCAAATCGATTTCGACCGGTTTGACCGGCAGACTGAGGATGTTGACGTCTCCACCTGCTGTCACCATTTCGAATGCTTGACGAATCGCAGCCGGATGTCCACTCATCTCACAGACAACGTCGATTCCGTCGCCGTCGGTCATACGCTCGATCCGCTCCAAGACATCGTCATGACGTGAATCGATGACGACATCCGCCCCCATCGTCCGTGCTAGCTCGAGACGATATGGATTGACGTCGATCGCGACGACTTCCGCAGCACCGGCTGCTTTAGCGACTGAGACTGCCATCAAACCAATTGGACCACAACCGACGATTGCGACCGTTTTAGCGCTGACATCACTCGCAAGAACGGTATGGACAGCATTTCCCATCGGCTCTTGAATCGAAGCGATTCCCGCTGGCATATCTTCCGGGTTGACCCAGAGGTTTTCTTCCGGCATGACGACGTATTCCGCAAAACAGCCTTGTGTATCGACACCGATGATCTTCGTGTTCTTACAGATATGATATTGCCCACGAAGACACTGTTTACATTGATGACAGACGATATGCGTCTCAGCCGAGACACGGTCACCAAGTTTCAAGCGTTTCGTACCCTCCCCGAGCTCGACGACTTCGCCCGAGAACTCGTGACCGAAGACATACGGCGGATTGACACGTGACGCTGCCCACGCATCCCACTCATAGATATGCACGTCCGTCCCACAAATTGATGTTGCCTCGACTCGAATCAAGACTTCTCCACGATCCGGTACGGGTACGGGTACTTCTTTCAGTGCCGCACCGAATCCGCGCTCTTCTTTGACAAGTGCACGCATCGTTTTCGTCGTTGTCGTCTCTTCTACCGCTGTTACTAATTTCGTCATCTTTCCCCGACTCCTTCGCGGAAGCTCACGTTTATTTATATGTGGCGAACTTCCAAATGTTTAGCATCCCCAAAAACCAAACACATCTTTCCTCTATCTTACATGAATTCTGCCGCTAGTTTACCGAATGTTTCTTCGTTTAGCTCAAGATCCGCATATGCGAGACCGGATTCTTGGTACCCATCGATTTGTGACTGGTAATCAGGACGTGTTTCATCCTGATAGATCAATCCCATGACGAGACCATCGTGTGCATGAACGGTCTGTTTCGCAAGATCCAAGTTCGACGGGTCGTATCCTTCGATATCGGACAGCTTCGTCAAGTTCTGCTTGAACCAATCGTACGTATTGACCTTGTTGAATGTGACGCATGGACTGAAGACGTTGATGAACGCAAATCCTTTATGTGCCGTCGCTTGCTCGATCAATTGTGTCAAGCCCTTCAAATCATTCGAGAAGCTCTGGGCAACGAACGTCGCGCCAGCCGTCAAAGCAAGTTCAACCGGTGAAACACTCTTTTCAATCGATCCTTTTGGCGTCGATTTCGTCTTGAATCCAGGTGCAGAAGTAGGTGACGTCTGTCCTTTCGTCAAGCCGTAAATCTGATTGTCCATGACGATATACGTCATGTCGACATTCCGTTTGAATGCATGAATCGTATGTCCCATGCCGATCGCGAATCCATCACCGTCGCCACCAGACGCGATGACCGTCAATTCGCGGTTCGCCATCTTGACACCTTGGGCGATCGGTAAAGATCGTCCATGAACGCCGTGGAAGCCATACGTATTGATGTAACCGGAAATCCGACCAGAACAGCCAATCCCGGAAATCAATGCTAACTCTTCTGGTTCGAGCCCGACGTTTGCGACAGCACGCTGAATCGCTGCTTGAATCGAGAAGTCTCCACACCCTGGACACCAGTTTGGTTTGACATCATTTCTAAAATCCTTAAAGGTTGCCATGATATACCCCTCCTACGACCTGCTCGACGACCTCTGCCGGGTAGAACGGGTCGCCATTGAATTTCAGGATATGCTCGATCTTCGATGCATGTCCACAGTTCATCTGGATCAGCTTCGCCAGTTGTCCTGTTGCATTGTACTCGACGACGATGACTCGTTTTGCCCGCTCTAAGTGCGGCGTGACGAGTTCACTTGGGAACGGATGGACTTGACGGATATGCAAGTGATCGACCTTGATCCCTTGTGTTTCGAGTCGTGGCATGATTTCCTCAATCGTTCCACGTGTCGAGTTGAAACCAACAAATAAGATATCCGGTTCTGCATGATGCTCCGTTACAAGAACGGCATCCTGTAAGCGGAACGTATTCAGCTTGCGAAGTCGTTTCGTCATTTGATCGACCCGGTTCTTCGTCGCTTCCGACGGACGCCCTTCCTCATTGTGCTCAACACCCGTCACGTGATGAATCCCGTGCTTGACGCCTGGAATGACACGTGGGCTGATTCCATCTTCCGTCACTTCGTAGCGTTTGAAGTACGCTTTCCCTTCAAGTTCCGGTAAGTCTTCCTGAATCAACTTCCCGCGACGGATCTCAACGCGTGACATATCTGGTGGCTCAACCGATTGTTTTCCGAGCGATAGCATCAAATCCGTCAATAGAATGACAGGACATTGGTACTCTTCTGCGATGTTAAATGCTTCTGCTGCATCGTAGAACGCTTCCTCGACCGTTGATGGTGCCAAAACGACCTTTGGAATTTCACCATGTGTACTATAGATCATCGCCATCAAGTCAGATTGTTCCTGTTTCGTTGGTAGACCTGTTGACGGACCACCCCGTTGTGTATCGACGATGACGAGCGGTGTTTCCGTCATCCCGGATAATCCGATCGCTTCCGCCATTAGTGACAATCCTGGACCAGCAGACGCCGTCAAAGCACGGACACCTGCGTAGTTGGCACCAATTGCCATCGTGACCGCTGCTAGTTCGTCTTCCGTCTGGACGACCGTTCCACCGAACTGCGGTAATTTCTTGATTAAGTATTCCATGATCTCAGATGATGGTGTGATCGGGTAAGCTGCCATCAGACGCGCTCCACCGGCAATCGCGCCAAGAGCAATTGCATCGTTTCCGATCATGAACATCCGTTGTTTTCCGTCAGCCGGTTCTAAGACGAACCGTTCGCCCTCTCCTGCAAGAGCTTCAAACGCTGCTGCTCCTTCACGGATTGCTGCTAAGTTCTTCTCAACCATATCTGGACCTTTTCGTCCGAAAATCTGTTCGACGACGGCTTGGAAACGCTCTGGTGCAATGCCGAGAATCGCACTCGATGCACCAATCGCGACCATGTTCTTCATCAAAGCCGTACCGAGATCAGCTGCGATCTCCGTAAATGGAATCGCATACAATGAGGCGCGTGCTTCGTCCGGATTCGTCGGATTGAATTTCGCATCCGCGATGATGATGGCACCTTGACGCAATTCATGGAAGTTGACGTCGATCGTCTCTTGATCGAATGCGACCAAAATATCGAGATCATCGGAAATCGTCCGGACTTCCTGTGTCGCGACACGAATCTTATTATTCGTATGTCCTCCCTTGATACGTGACGAAAAGTGACGGTAGCCATACAGGTAATAGCCGAGTCGATTCAAGGCAATCGCAAAGATTTCGCCTGTTGATTCGATCCCTTCTCCCTGCTGACCGCCAACTTTCCATGATAACTGATTATACATCGACGTTCGCTCCTTCTCTGTCCCCTGAAATGATAGTTCTCTCTATCCTCCCTCATGATACCGATTTACCGGAAGTAGTACAATGCTCCCTCGGTGGAAAGGTGAGAAAAATTCGAAAACGCAGCAAAAAGACCATCTACTCCAGTCGAGTAAATGGTCTACTTGTAAATATAGGACCTATGTCCAATTCATCATCGTGGTTCGATGATGAGTTTGATGGCGGTTCTTTCTTCTCCATCAATTAAAATGTCTGTGAAGGCTGGGATACAAATCAAATCGATGCCAGAAGGCGCCACGAATCCGCGTGCGATGGCGACGGCTTTGACAGATTGATTGAGCGCTCCCGCACCAATGGCCTGAATCTCGACGGAACCTCTCTCTCGAATGACACCCGCGAGTGCACCTGCTACCGCGTTTGGATTCGACTTAGCTGATACTTTCAGGACGTCCATGCGTGTACCTCCCCATCCAGAAATGGCAATCAGTCGAAGAATACTGACTGATCCGTCAGATGAATCCGTTCAATCTTCGTTGCTTTTTTTGTTGTGTCATCGATATGAATCAAGACTCCATTAAGTTGTTCCCGTCCTTCGGCAACTTCAAACCGCGTTGGGAGCTGTGTCTTAAATTTTCGTAGGACATCTTCCTGACGCATCCCGAGCACACCGTTCAACGGACCTGTCATCCCGACATCCGTGATATAAGCCGTTCCTCCGTCAAGAACACGCTCATCTGCTGTCTGGACGTGCGTATGTGTGCCAACGACAGCTTGTACACGACCATCGAGGTGATAACCCATCGCGATTTTTTCACTCGTTGCTTCCGCATGGACATCAACGAAGATCGCATCGACTTTTCCTTCGACTTCCGCAATCAGTTCATCAACGGTACGGAACGGGTCACCGAGAGGTGGTAAGAAGACCGTTCCTTGGACGTTGATGACGGCAATCTTTTTATTGCCTGCCTTAACGATCATCATCCCACGACCTGGTGTGCCTTCCGGATAGTTCGCAGGACGGATGATCCGGTCCGCGTCGTCAATCCAGTCAAAGATGTCACGGTTATCAAACGTATGGTTCCCCATCGTGATGCCGTGGAATCCGAGTTCGAGGAATTGATGATAAATCGACTTCGTGATGCCGCGTCCGTGTGCTGCATTTTCACCGTTGACAAGCATGACGTTCGGATTGTATTTCGCTTTCAAGCGTGCTGTAAATTGTTGCAGGATATGTCGACCGGGTGCACCGACGACGTCTCCGACGAATAAAATCTTCATTGCTGTTCCTCCGTTCATTAAAAAAAGTGGCGGTCGCCCGCCACTCCACTTATTTCGCGTATTCGACTGCTCGTGTTTCCCGAATGACCGTGACTTTGATGTGTCCCGGATAATCGAGTTCTTCTTCGATTTTTTTCCGGATGTCACTCGCCATCTTGTGAGCCAGTACATCATCGACGACGTCAGGTCGAACGATGATGCGGACTTCACGACCCGCTTGGATCGCAAATGATTTTTCGACACCGTCGAACGATTCCGAGATTTCCTCGAGGCGTTCGAGACGGCGGATATAACTTTCGAGTGTCTCTTGACGTGCACCTGGACGAGCAGCAGATAATGCATCCGCAGCTGCAACCAAGACAGAAATGACAGATGTCGCTTCCGTATCTCCGTGGTGTGATGCGATCGCGTTGATGACGGTTGGATGCTCTTTGTACTTCGTACCGAGCTCGACACCAATCTCAACGTGACTGCCTTCGACTTCGTGGTCGATCGCTTTCCCGATATCATGCAGAAGACCTGCACGCTTCGCAAGCGTGACATCTTCTCCAAGTTCAGCTGCCATCATACCTGCAAGGTGGGCAACCTCAAGTGAGTGATACAGGACGTTCTGTCCGTAACTCGTACGGTACTTCAAGCGACCGAGAATTTTGACAAGGTCCGGATGAATGCCGTGGATTCCGACATCATACGTCGCTTCTTCCCCGATTTCTCGAATCCGCTCGTCGACTTCACGACGGGATTTGTCGACCATCTCTTCAATACGAGCCGGGTGAATCCGACCATCCTGAACCAATTTCTCGAGCGCCATTTTAGCGACTTCGCGACGAATTGGGTCAAAACCAGACAAAATGACGGCTTCCGGCGTATCATCGATGATCAAGTCGATCCCAGTCAAGGTCTCGAGCGTACGGATGTTGCGGCCTTCCCGTCCGATGATGCGACCTTTCATCTCATCGTTCGGCAAGTTGACGACCGATACAGTCGTCTCTGCGATATGTTCAGCGGCGAACCGTTGAATCGCAAGTGACAAGATATTACGTGCTTTCTTGTCGGCTTCTTCTTTTGCTTTTTGTTCGATTTCTTTTTGAAGAATGGCTGCGTCGTGTAAAGCAGCCTGTTTCGTCTCATCCATGATGATTGTTCTTGCCTCGTCTTGCGATAAATTCGCGACGCGGACAAGCTCTTGACGTCCCTGTTCATACAGGTCCTCTACTTTGCGCTCTAGTTCTTCAGCTTGATGCTTCCGTTTCGCGATCTCTGCATCACGTGTATTGATTTGATCTTCCTTACGGTCGATAGCGTCAACACGGCGATCGAGTGTCTCTTCTTTCTGGAGCAACCGGGCTTCTTGTTTCGCTAGCTCTTGGCGACGTTCACGCAATTCTTTTTCCACTTCGTTACGAAGTTTGAATGCTTCATCTTTCGCTTCGAGTACGGCTTCTTTTTTCGTTGCCTCAGCCGATTCACGCGCACGTTCAACGATTTTATTCGCTTCCGTTTCTGCGCCTTGAATTTTCGCTTCTGCAATCGATTTCCGCAAGAAGTAGCCTACGATGAATGCGATCAGCAAAGTGAGGAGAAGTATGACAATCCAAGTCAGTGTACTCATGGGTTCACCTCCCCTTTGCAAGGTGTTTCTTAGTTCATTTCGGTATTTCATCGAAGCTGTCTAAAAAACGTACATCTATATTGTAAGGATAGCACTCGTTCATTGTCAACGAACGGACGGGAAAGAATTCCACTGTTTTCCTCTTTTACACTAAAAAAGAGAGGATTCGCATACGAATCCTCTCTGAAACGGTTTATTCAGCAAATAGATCTTCTGGTTGTTCTGCTTCGAAATCAACCGGCTCTTCGCGATCGACGAGACCGTGATGTTCACGAATCAAACGTTCGACCTCTGCTGCGACTTCCGGATGCTCGACCATGTATTGCTTCGCGTTCTCACGCCCTTGACCAAGACGCTCTGAGTTGTACGAATACCATGCACCACTCTTTTGAACGATATCCAGATCCGTTCCGATGTCGATCAACTCACCGACCTTCGAAATACCGAGACCGTACATGATATCAACTTCTGCTTGTTTAAACGGAGGAGCAATTTTGTTTTTGACAACCTTGATCTTCGTTTTATTACCGACGACGTCCGTACCGTTTTTCAACGCTTCCGCACGACGCACTTCTAAACGAACAGACGAGTAGAATTTGAGTGCTCGACCACCTGGAGTCGTTTCCGGGTTACCAAACATGACACCGATTTTTTCACGGATTTGGTTGATGAAGATGACGATCGTTTTCGATTTATTCGTTGCACCAGACAACTTACGGAGCGCTTGGCTCATCAAACGCGCTTGAAGACCGACGTGTGAGTCACCCATCTCGCCTTCAATCTCTGCTTTTGGTACGAGTGCCGCAACAGAGTCGACGACAAGAATATCGACCGCACCAGAACGAACGAGTGCTTCCGCGATTTCAAGTGCCTGTTCCCCAGTATCCGGTTGTGACAAGAGGAGCTCATCAATGTTGACACCGAGTTTATTTGCGTATGCTGGATCAAGCGCGTGCTCTGCATCGATGAATGCTGCTTGTCCACCTTGTTTTTGAACTTCTGCGATTGCATGAAGCGCTACCGTCGTTTTACCTGACGATTCAGGTCCGTATACTTCGATGACCCGTCCACGTGGGTATCCACCTGCACCTAGGGCAATATCTAATGTAATCGATCCAGAAGAGATCACTGATACCTTCTGATCCGCATTTTCTCCGAGTTTCATGATGGAACCTTTACCGAACTGTTTCTCTATCTGGCGTAACGCCATCTCAAGTGCTGCTTTACGATCACTCACGTAGCAGGCCTCCTTTTAATTATCTTACTGAGATTATTGTACTTCTTTTGAGACCGAATGACAAGCATTTTACGAACATTTATTCGCATACTTGCATTTTGACCAATTTTCTCACTCGGATGCTTTTTCGAGATGTTTCAGTAGAAGGAAATAGGTATCCTTGACGGCGCGCAGTCGAATCATTCCCCGGTCGAACGATGGATATTGCCATTCGACGATGCGTGTTCCATGTGCGTCCGCAACAGCACAATAGACGGTTCCGACCATTTTTCCGCTGTTGCTTGTCGGACCTGCTTCCCCTGTCAACGCGACGGCGATATCGGATTGATACAGTTCGCGTACCCCTTCAGCCATCGCGATTGCGACTTCTTTACTGACAGCAGTATGCTCTCGTAACAAAACTTCCGGTACCGATAATACGCCTTGCTTCGCTGCATCATCATACACGACGGCGCTCCCACGCAACACTTGACTCGCACCGCTGACATCAACGAGTCCACTTGCGACAGCTCCTCCCGTCAGTGATTCGGCGAGTGACAGTGTCAATCCTGCTTCTTGATACCGTTTCAGTACGACTTCCGGCAGGCTTGTCTCGCCATATCCATAAAAGTACATGCCCACTTCAGCCAGTACGTGTTGTTCCAGTTCATCGAGCATACGGGCGGCTTCCTGTTGATCGAGTGCTTTAGCAGTCAGACGCAACCGTACTTCAGCGAGTTCCGCATAAGGGGCGACCGATGGATTGGTTGCTTCTTTGATTAACGTTTCCAGGCGATCGTTTAGAGCCGATTCTCCGATTCCGAAGAAACGTAGTGTTCGGGAACGGATTGTCTCTTGACCGAACAAATGACTGAAGTGATCTTTGAGGATTTGCTTCATCTCACGTGGCACACCGGGTAAAACGATATATTGGTGGTGCTCCGTCTGCACCGACATACCGGGAGCAAGACCCGCATCATTGCGTAAAACCGTCGCGCCAGCGATGACTAATGCTTGTTTCCGTTCATTGTTCGTCATCTCCCGTTGACGTGTCTTCAAGAATCCTTCGATTCTTTCGTACGCTGCTTGATCGAGAACGAGATCGCGCCCAAGCAGGTCAGCGAGCACCTCTTTCGTCAAGTCATCCTCGGTCGGTCCAAGCCCCCCTGTGATGACAAGGAGATCCGCCCGCTGTTGCGCCTGACGGAACGTTTCCTGCATCCGCTCGCGGTTGTCACCGACGACTGTATGATAATGAACGTCAATTCCTGCACTGGCTAGCCATTCGGAAAGGTACTGTGCATTCGTGTTGGCGATTTCTCCAAGGAGAAGCTCACTTCCGACTGCGATGATTTCTGCTTTCATGTTGATTCCTCACCTTCTTGAAGTATAAGAAAAGACTGTTCGGTATGACGAACAGTCTAAATTGATCCAACTTACATGGATTTCGTAATTAACTTGATGTTTTTCGAGAAATACTCGACGCCTGAATAGATCGTCAAGATAAGAGCAAGCCACATCGTGATATCTGCGAATGGAATATTCCACATCGCAAAAACGATATCGTGCAATAAATACGCTGTAATCGATGTCAACTGGACCCATGTCTTTGCTTTTCCAGAGTTTCCGGCAGCAAGAACGATGCCTTCGTCAGATGCGACAAGACGAAGACCTGTGACAGCGAACTCACGGCAGAGAATGATGACGACGATCCATGCCGCAACGAACTCAAGTTCCACAAGGTAGACGAGCGCAGCAGCGACTAACATCTTATCGGCAAGTGGATCCATGAATTTTCCAAAGTTCGTTACTAGATTTTGTTTGCGGGCGATATACCCATCGAGCCAGTCCGTCAGTGAAGCAATAAGGAAGATGATGGCTGCAACGAAGTGTGAGACGGGAAGTTCAGCTCCTAGTACATCCCACTGTCCCCAGTTCGGATCAATCGCAAGTACGATGACGAACACGGGAATTAATAAAACGCGTAATACTGTCAATTGATTCGGTAAGTTCATGTAACGCCCTCCTCCTTCATTTCATATGTAGATGAATATGCCATCTAAAAGAAGGCACGCCGGTTTACGGCGTGGCTACTTTCTTCAGATAGATGTTTTGGACGAGAAGCGAACGGTTCAGTTTCAGTTCTTGGTCATTGACGACGATTTTATCAATCCCTTTAATCGAACCGATCCGGATCCGGATCAAGTCCGTCTTCGCGTCCTTCACGACGATCGGATTCGGATCCGACGCGTTGATGTGATCTGGCGCGAGTGCTTCTCCTTCAAGGGATGTATCACGCACACCAACGAATGGTGATGGAGAGGCATCTTTCTTGATTTGAATCGAGACACTCATCGTATCTTTCGTTGCGACTTCATAGGTGACATCTTGACCAGATGTCGACTTCGCAGCAAGCGCTTCTTTTTTAGGTTTTTCTTTTGTTTCTTCTTGTTTCGCCGGTTCTTCCTTCGGCTTTTCTTCTGTCTTCGCAGGCGCATCCGTTTCTTTACTCGGTGCGTCTCCTTGGTCGATCGTGACATCGTTTTGCTTCGGTGCAGACGTTTTTGCCTCTTCGTTACCGTCGAGGAACATCTGAAGTCCATAATACAAAGCAGCACCAATCGCAAAAATCAGCACGATGATGATGATGTTCGGAATCCAGCGCTTTGCAACGCTTTTCTTCGGTGCACTTGATTTCGAATACGTCGCGCGTCGTGATAATTCGACGACCGGTTGTGCCTCCGGTTCCGGAAGATCACGCTTATAGGTCGTGAAGACTTCGTCGACGTCAAGACCGAGTGCTTCCGCATATGTCTTGATGAAGGCCCGGGCGTAAAAAGCACCTGGTAATTGATCATAGTTGCCTTCTTCAATCGCGACGATGTAACGCTTTTGAATCTTCGTCGTCGTTTGAATTTGTTCGAGAGAGACGCCTAGCGCCTCTCGTTGTTCCTTTAAGTAGGTTCCGAGCTCGGTCATCGGTAACACACCTTCCATTTTTCATACTTATTCAAAGTTGAACCAATCATTTCCCCCATGGGAACGAGGCAGTTCAGTCACAATGATTTCTTCTGTCGTGTTGCGTAATTCAATGATGTAATCAAAATCATCCCACGTATATTCACTTGATTTGACGAATGCATCCGGATGTTCGACGATTTTCGTCGCCGGTAGTCGCATGACTTCGCGTAAAATCTGCCAGTGCCGTTCATCGAAATTCCGTTGCGACACCAAGGCATCGATGATGTAGACGTAATCCCCAGTCCGTTCGTCATCGAATAACGACGTTCGTACCGTCTGTTTGATCAGCGTCGAAGAAAGGAACAACCATTTCTTGTTCGCACTGACGCTTGCAGCGACGATCGATTCCGTCTTCCCGACTCGTGGCATACCGCGGACACCAATCAATAAGTGCCCATCCTGTTTACACAGCTCTGCCATGAAATCGACGAGAATCCCTAAGTCTTCCCGAACGAAGCGGAACGTCTTTCGTTCATCACTGCTTTGATCAATATAACGACCGTGACGAATCGCGATCCGATCGCGCAGTTTTGGTTTTCGTAGTTTGATGACCTCTATGGTTGACATCGTCTTGAGAATAGCAGCGAGTCGTGGAATTTGATCCGGTTGTTTCGTTTGGAGCAACATACCGCGCCGTTGATGATCGACACCATTGATCGTCACGATCGAAATATGTAACATTCCCATCAACGAAGCAATGTCCCCGAGTATACCGGGACGGTTGACCTTTAATTCATATTCGAGATACCATTGCTCGAACTCACTCACGCGCCCATCCTCCTCTATTGATACGATTATCCATTCCTCATGTTAAATGATTTTTTGAAAAATGAAAAGCATTCCTGAACTGAAATTCCAATGCTTACATCCACGCACCATCTATTTTAAGGATGGCTCCCGACACATAACTCGATTCTGGTTGCACCAAGTAACGGATCGCGGAAGCTACTTCCTCTGCTTTTCCGAATCGTCCGGCAGGGATTTCAGCAATCGCTTCTGCCTTTTCATCCTCAGAAAAAATCGCGTTCATCGGCGTATCAATCCATCCTGGCGTAATCGCATTGATGCGTCCATGCATTGGTCCAAGTTCTTTACTGTATGCTTTGACGAAGCCCAGCTGTGCTGCCTTGCACGTCGAATAGGCAACTTCACCCGCGACACCTTGTTCCCCTAATACACTACTGATGACGACGATCGCCAGCTGCGACGTAAACGGTTTCGTCCGCGTCACGGTTTGACTGATGCGCATCAACGCATCGACATGTATTCTCCAAAGTTCACTCATTGATGTTGCCGATTGATCGAGCAACAGACCGCTATAACTCGTTCCGGCACAATGGACGAAGGCATCGACGACAGGTAACGCCGTACAAAATGCCTGCAACTCCTCATCATCCGCTAAATTCGCCGTCAGGATGTGGTGCTCTCCTTGCCACTCCTCTATCATCCGTTCCAAAACCGCTTGCTGTCGATACGTCTGAAGCACCAATTCATGTCCGGCGGCAGCAAGTTGTTTTGCTGCCGCAAGACCAATGGCGCCACTCGCACCGGTGATGAGGATTCGCATCACGCGTACGGTTTGACGATTGAGATCGCCCGGTTTTCAATGGCGAACAACTCGTCGAAACGGGCTTCGATCTCTTCTTTCGTAATCGAAGCAATCAAAGTCGGAAGCGTGAACAGATTTGTACCGGCAAGTGCGTGACGCGAGAACTGATTCGCAATGAATTCCGGTGAATTCAAGGCACGGAGGAATTTCCCTTGCATCATGTTCCGTTTGCGCGTGACCTCGTCTTCCGTGAAGTCAGGACGCGTTTGCAGAAGTGTCTCATACGCTTGGATAAACTTGTCTGGATCCTCTGTCTCCATGCCGAACGTCGCGAAGGCGAACTCTTCCTCACTCGAGTAATCAAAGCTGAACGTATCGTCGATCAGACCGTCTTCATACAATTCCAAATACGTCGATGATGTTTGATCGAATAAGAGGTGCAATAATAATTCACTCGTCAACTCACGACGGACTTGTGCTTCGCCGCGGACAGATTCGTCCTTGTAACCGATCAATACCTTCGGTGTCTTGACGTCGAGCTCGAGTTCGAGACGTGGACGATGCACGCCGTGCGGTTCTTGACCATAATCCCGCTCGATCGCCGGGCGATCCGTATAATCCTTCTTCGCCTGGTTTGCTTTAATTAACGCTAGTGTCTCTTCCGGATCGATGTTTCCGACAACGAATAACACCATGTTCGATGGATGATAGAACGTACGATAGCACGTGTATAGATCATCGGCTGTGATTTGATTGATTGATTCCGGTGTTCCTGCGATATCGATTCGGACCGGATGCGTCGCATACATCGATTCGATTAGACCGAAGAACAGACGCCACCCTGGATTATCTTGATACATCTGAATTTCCTGCGTGATGATCCCCTTCTCTTTTTCAACGCTTTCCGGCGTGAAGTAGGGATCTTGTACGAAATCGATCAATGTCTCGAGGTTTTGTTCGATCAATGACGTGGCTGAGAACAAGTACGCTGTCCGTGAAAACGAGGTAAAGGCGTTCGCTGAGGCACCGAGACGACCGAACTCTTGGAAGACGTCACCTTTTTCGGATTCAAACATCTTATGCTCGAGGAAGTGGGCGATGCCGTCCGGTACCGTGATCCATTCCTCTCCTTTTTTAAATCGTTGATCAATCGAACCATAACGTGTCGTAAACGTCGCATACGTCTTTTCGTATCCTTTTTTTTGCAACAGATAGACGGATAAGCCGTTATCGAGCTGCTCGTGGTATACCGTTTCGTCTGTATCGTGATAAGTCAGTTGTTCCATCATGCTTCACCTCGCAATAGATATACGGCATCTAGATCGATTGCCGTTGCTAATCGAACGACGTCTTCACGTGTCGCCGTCTCGATGATGTGGATCTCATCTTCAAGTGTCAGTCCACGCATCTTCGAACCATTCAACCAACCAATCAATTGCCCCGGCTGATCAAGAATTTGACGGCGCGCATTGATCAACATCGCCTTCGTCTGTGTCAATTCTTCATCCGTGAACTGTCCCGCCTTCAAATCAACGAGTTGCTCTAGGATGATTTTCTCGGCACGTTCCGCTTCTTTTGTGTCAACCCCTGCATAGACGTAGAGTGCACTGTTTAATGCCGCATATCGTGAAGCCGCATAATACGCGAGACTCTCTTTTTCACGGACATTCATGAACAGTTTCGAATGTGGGAATCCACCGAACAGACCGTTGACGATTTGCATCCGGATTGAATCGGCAGACGTCGGATCGACCGCTATCCGGTAACCAAGGTGCAGCTTCCCTTGTTTGATCGGCTGCGTTTCGCTCGACCGTTTCACACCGTTGACTGGTTTTTGTTCAGGGATGTAATGGCTGACTTTTTCTGAGTGCGATGGCAAGAAGGACAACGCATCTTCCATTTCCTCCTTCGTCACCTGTCCGACGACGAAGACATCGATTCGATCGTCTTCGATCATCGAACGGTATGTATCACGCAAGGACGATGGAGTGATCCGTTCGAGTTCTTCGATTGTCCCAAGCGATGGTAACGAGACGGCTTCACCTGGTGCCATCAATTCAAGGAGACGCTGCTGTGCGTAGCGCATCTTATCGTCGTACAGCGAGCTGATTCGTAAGGCATGCAGTCGCTTTTCTTGTTTGACGAACTGTTCGCGGAAACCACTTTCCGTCAAGTCTGGATACAGCACCATTTGCTCTAGCAATTCAAGTGCTTCTTTTAATAACGACGGGTGATGGACGAGTTCTCCACGGACGACATCAAGTTGGAACGAGATGACGTGCTCTTCTCCGAACTTCGACGCGTCCGCATAAAGCCCCGCATCATATAATGTCTCAAGTGGCTCACGTAATGCTTTCATCGACGGATAAGCAGCTGTCGATTTTTCCATGATGTATGGTAAAATCGCGCGGCTAGTCAGTGTTTTCGCCTCTAGCGGTGCTGAAAACGTGACGAGGATCGTCGTCGTCTTGAATTTATCGGTCGGAACGAGGTGGAAGCTCGTTCCTTCCTTTTTCCATGTGCTAAATGACTGACTCATTACTCTCCATCCTTTCGTTTGAACACATGCGCACTGCGAACGTATTCAATATCTGCTTTTTGGTTAACGGCATTCTCATAACGGGCTGCTGTAAAAAAGAAATCACTGAGCCGATTGATGAACGGTAACAAATGAGCCGCTTGGGGAACATCGATCATCGAACGTTCGACGCGACGGCAGACCGTCCGTGCCACATGCAATGTCGCGGCCGCTTCCGTTCCGCCTGGTAAGATGAACTTGTCGAGTGGTGGCGATAATTCCGTTAAACTATCAATCCAACTTTCTAAATCAACTGTTGCTTCCTGACTTAACCGTGATGGACGAGGTTCGACATACATCAAGTCACTGCCACAGTCGAACAACGCATGCTGGATGACCGTCAATTGTTCTCGTACTTCGATCGATGATGCTTTGGTACGAGCAAGTCCGACGAAGCTATTCAATTCATCGAGTTCTCCCATCAAGCTGATCAATCGATCATTTTTTTTGACTCTCCCACCGACAAGGGATGTTTCTCCTTCATCGCCTGATTTCGTATAAATTTTCATGTTTTATTCACTCCTATAGCGAAAGGAAGCGACTCATAATGTTCGCTTCCTTTGTTTTTTTGGTAATCGGATTCGGAAAGTCGCTCCTTCTCCTAAGCGGCTGTCGACTTCGACCTCTCCACCATGAGCACGGACGACGTTCGCGACGATCGCAAGACCAATTCCTGTACCGGTCTTACCGCGCGTTCGTGCCTTGTCCGCCTTATAGAAACGATCAAAGACGAAAGGTAGATCTTCTTCCGGAATCCCGTCACCTGAATCGATGACGGATAATGTAATGTTTTCCCTATCTTCGTCAATCTTAATCTTGATTTCTCCGTTCTCCGTATAACGAAGGGCGTTTCCAAGAAGATTCGTTAAGACTTGTTCCATCTGATCCGGATCGGCGTCAAATGTGATGTTCGGACCGGAAACCGAGAAAGTGACCTGCTTATCGCGTCCCATTTGTTTGAATTTCTTGATGACTCGCTGTGCAAACGAGACCGTTTCGATGGCTTCAATCCGTAACTCCTGATAACCGGCTTCCATCCGCGCGAGATCAAGTAGATCATTGACGAGACGGGACAAGCGTTGCGATTCATCATAGATGATTGATGCAAATTCTTTCGTCGCCTCGTCACTTTCCGTCATCCCGTCGACGATCGCTTCCGAATACCCTTGCAACATGACGAGTGGCGTCCGCAGTTCATGGCTGACATTCGCGACGAAGTCGGCCCGCATCTTCTCCAGTTGTTGTGCTTCCGTCATGTCGCGCAGGACAGCGACCGCTCCGATCTGCTCTTCTTGTTCGAGTAACGGACTGACGATGATGATGTAAAAGCGTCCTTCCCGTTCAAACGAAACCGTCATCTCCGTCTCTTCCTTCATGACTGTCTGGAACAGCTCGATCAGTTCATCCGGTACGGGAGAACCTGCAAGAAATGCTTCAGCTGGTGGATTCGTCGCGAGTAGCTCACCTGATTTTGAGAACGTCAACACGCCGTCTGCCATACAGCGCAGAATCGAGGAGAGCAAATGCCGCTCCTTATCAAGATCCGTGACGTATTGATTGAGTTGGCTACTCATCTCGTTAAAGGCAAGCGCTAAGTCACCAATCTCATCACGTGAACGTTGCGTCAGGCTTTGATCGAATTTCCCTTCACCGGCCTCAACGACGGCTTGACGAATCGTCCGTAGTGGTGCGGTGATCCGTGTCGATAGGAAGAAAGCAAAGACGGTCGTCCCGATGATCGCTAACAAGACACAGAGCTGAATGATTTGACGTGCGCCTTCATTCGCTTGCTCGATGTTCGTCAATTGTTCGATCAAGTAGATCGTTCCGTTGCCGCTATCCGTAATGAGCGGTGCTCGATACGCGAGTGCCGCCTTTCCATCGAAGGTCTCGTAATTACCGATTGCCGTTTCACCTTCTTCACCATCGATCGCTTTCCAGTTCTGACGTTCGAGCTCCTTGATGATCCGGTTCGCTTTCGCTTGTGAAATATTCGCTTCGACAGAATCGTCCTGGGTCTTCGCAATTAATGTCGCGCCATATATATCCGTGATTTCGACAGCAGTACTCGATCCTTCCTCGATACCGGAGTGCGCCTGAAAGACGGTCTCGACTTGTTGACCGAGCTTTGCAAGGTGCCCCCGCTCCTGTTCGATATGAAAAGAGTTGAAAAATTCAAGTAACAAGATCGTCAAGGCGATCAAGACGACCGAGACAAGCAATAGGATCGTGCCCCATAGTTTGATGACTACACTTTGCAACCATTTCATCGTCAGGTCGGACTATTCTCGAACTTGTATCCGACACCCCAGACCGTCGTGATCATTTGAGCAGCGTTCGGAGACAAACGATTCAGCTTTTCACGCAGACGTTTGACGTGTGTATCGACCGTCCGAAGATCCCCAAAAAATTCATAGTTCCAGACTTCCTTGAGTAGTTGTTCCCGTGAGAATACTTTGTCCGTTTGTTTTGCCAAGAAATACAGGAGTTCATATTCTTTTGGTGTTAAATTGACTTCTTGTGATTCAACCGTCACGCGGTGTGCGTCATTATCAATCGTCAAATGTGGGAAGACGATGACATCTTTTGTTTTCGCATCCGTATGGAGGAATTTCGTTGCACTCGCTCGGCGAAGGATTGCTTTGACACGCAAAACGACTTCACGTGGACTGAATGGTTTGACGATATAATCATCTGCCCCCATTTCAAACCCATGGACGCGATTCGTTTCTTCACCTTTTGCCGTCAGCATGACGACCGGCGTCGCTTTCGTTTTCCGTAGTTCTTCACAAACTTGCATGCCGTCCATCTTCGGCATCATCAAGTCGAGGAGAATGACATCGTATTCTGTCTCAAGCGCCATTTCAAGCGCCGTCTCTCCATTGTCTGCTTCCTCGATCGTGAAATTTTCCCGCTCCAGATACATCTTCAACAGGCGACGAATTCGTTCCTCATCGTCGACGACTAAAATACGTGCTTCTTCTGACATGCTGTCTCCTCCTATAAACTAAACTCTACTCCTCTATCCTACTACTCTTTTAGTATACTATGAAACGAAAAGAATGGCTTGCACTGGCTGATTTCCCCTAAACGATACTCTTTTGTCAGAGAAACATGAAAAAGCAGCGGACCGTTTCCGGATCCGCTGCTTTTCTTTTCCTTATGCGTACGAGTGTAATCCCGCTACGACAAGGTTGACGAAGACAAGGTTAAACATGATGACGGCAAAACCACCAACACATAACCATGCTGATTTTTTACCGATCCACCCACGCTGGATGCGCATGTGGAGATAGAACACGTAGAAGAGCATCGTGATCAGTGCCCAAACCTCTTTCGGGTCCCAGCCCCAATAGCGGCTCCATGCCATTTGCGCCCAAATCATTGCGAAGATTAATCCGCCAAGGATAAAGATCGGAAGACCGATCGCGATCGCACGGTAACTAATCTCATCAGCTGTTTCTAGATCAATCTTCCGCGCGATTGGTTTCAGACTCTCTGCGACACGCTTACGGAGAACTACAAAACGTAGCAACACATATAAGACGACCCCACCAATGACTGACCATAAGACCGTATTGACCTTATTCGCATTCAAGAAGTTCGGCAATTCAATGACGGCACCTGAACCAGATAAGACTTTTCCGTTCTCAGGACCTGTCAGAACCGGCATCGTGTATTCATGTGTCATCTTCGCACCATTCTTCGCGACGTATTCGATCGTTGATGCAGAACCTGTTGCTTTGAACAAGAGGCCGACGAGGATGTAACCAACGACACAAACGAGTGAGAACATGACGATCTCAAGCCATGTCCGTGTTTTCGATTCTTTATTGAAATCCGTCGCGTGGACCAGATAGAGCAATCCGGTCGCAAAACTGACAGCGAGAATCCCCTCACCGAGCGCTGCCGTCGTAACGTGGATTTTGAGCCAGACACTTTGAAGTGCCGGAATCAAGGGTTGGACCTCATCCGGGAACATCGACGCATAAGCGATGACGAGCAAGGCAACCGGCATTGCAATCAAGCCAAGGACATTGTTTTTATAGATGGCATAGACGATTAAAAATCCAAGGACCATCATCATACCAAAGAATGTCGTGTATTCGTATAAGTTCGAGACCGGAACGTGTCCAGCACCCGCCCAGCGCGTAAAGAAATACCCTAACTGAGCAAGAAAACCGATGATCGCGAGCGTATAGGCGATCTTACCAGAACGTGTCGGACCTTTTTTACCACTCGTCGCAACAGCGAAAAAACCTGTACTGACGAGGTAGACGATGAATGACGTTAGGAGCAGATTACTGCTCAACTGAAGCATGTTCATTTAGCTTCCCCCTCTTCCCGCAACTTTTGTCGGTCCTCAAGTTCTGGTAGACCAACTTCCGTCAACGCGAGATTGGCTTCTTTTTGAAGCCCTAATGCGTTTTTGTTCGTAAATCCAGCAATCTGAATGCGACCGTTCTTCTCACGTAACCAGAGACGACGGTGCGGCCAGTACATCCCGATCAATAGACCTGCCATGAAGATGATGCCACCCGCAAAGAGGAATGGGAGCGTCAAGTCTTTCTTGATTCGGACACCTGAGATGTTTGAGAGCTCCGTACCGGCAAACGCCATCTTGTACTGGTTCTCATCCCCACCGACATTCAGCTTGATACCAATCAGGCTACGCTCCCCTTTTGGGTGCTCCGGTGATTTGATATTAAAGACGAACGCCGGATTGACAGGACGTCCAGAATTGGTCGTCGGCTGTCCATCCTTGACGACGAAATCAGGCAAGAAATCCTTCAATTCGACATCATAGCCGTTTTTCAACTTGTAGGTCTCTTTTGGTTCACGTAAATCGACCTTGATCGTATCCACGACTTTACCTGTCTTTTGGTTGACGATGCTAAACGACATCGTCTTAAATTCTGGATCTGCCGCGTATTGTTCTTGGAAGACTTGGAAATCATCGAATTCGAATGGACGGTTGACTGCCGTCTCACCTGATTTGACTTCTTCGAGTTTCGGTTTGAAATCACTTGTCTCTCCGACTCTTTTATAGAGCGTCATCTTCGTGTCGTAGTTTTTCGGTACATTTCCGCCCGCTGCTTCAAGTGATTTCTTGAATTTTGCGTCCACCTTCTCAGGATCATAGAACTCGATGTTGAACGCCTCATTCTTCAAGTAATACTTGTTGTCTGTCGCCTCGATCGGTAATGTTTCTCCTTCACGAAGCCAAAGCAGTTCATCTTCATGCATGCCCGGTACGACCCGAAGCATCGCCCCTCCGAAGAATAGTACAAGACCGATATGGTTGATGTAAGGACCCCATCGTCCAAAACGTTGCTTTTCCGCTAATAGCGCCCCGTCTTGCCGACGAACTTTATAGCCCTTTTTCTCAAGTAACGGTGCGATCGCATCGATTTTTTTGACGTCTCCAGTCGCTTCAGCGCCAAATCGCTGACCATTCATGAAACGGTCCGACTGGATGACCGGTTGTTTCTTCAATGCTCGGTAGAGCGGGAAGAAGCGGTCAATCGACACGATGATGATCGATAAGAGTAACAGTGTGATTAATCCGATGTACCACCATGATTCAAACAGGTTGTGGAATCCTAACGTATAGTAGATATCCCCTGCCGTACCGTATTCTTTTTGATAAAATTCTTCCGGTGGTGTTGCCTGCGGAATATACATCTCTTGCGGGAAGATCGTACCGACCCCACTCGCGATGATGATCAGACCGATCAGCCATAACCCGACCTTGACGGACGAGAAGAACGTCCATGCCCGGTCGATCCAAGATGGATTTTTACGTTTCGAACGAAGTTCTGCTTCCTCGTAACGCATGTCCAGTTGTTTAAAATCTTCTTGCTCCTGCATCCTTAAATCCCCCTTCGATGCGTTACTGGTTCGCCTTCTTCACCAT
Source organism: Exiguobacterium sp. PHA03 (assembly GCF_041945985.1). Lineage (NCBI taxonomy): Bacteria > Bacillati > Bacillota > Bacilli > Caryophanales > Exiguobacterium > Exiguobacterium sp. PHA03. The sequence continues at coordinate 348,244 of NZ_JAUTYQ010000001.1, read as the reverse complement.
CTCTTCCAGCTTCGCTTGATCAATCTCACCTTCGTATTTCTCGACGACCTCACCTTTTTTATTGATGATGAACGTCACAGGTAAGTTATAGATCCCGTAAGCCTTCTCGACCGAACTATTCGTATCCATGAGGATCGGATAGTCCGTTCCGCCGATATCCTTGATGAAGCTTGAGACACGAACCGGTGTTTCTCCGACATTGACCGCTACGAAATTGACACCTTGATCCTGCATCATCTGATAGTTGTCATTGATCAAAGGCATCTCTTTCTTACATGGTTCACAGAATGTCCCCCAGAAATTGAGTAAAAGTCCTTTTCCTTTGTATTCATCCATCGAGTGCTGTTTCTCACCGTATAAATCGACGAGTGCGAAACCAGGAGCATCATCGCCTGCCATGACACGTCCGTTTTTATCGCGTGTCGCCTGATCGACGAATTGCATGATGACAACTGCGCCTGCAAACAAGACCATCGTCATGATCATCAGACGCCAGAAGGAGCGTTTCTTCTTTTTTTGCTGGGCCGCTGCTAAGCGTTCTTCCGGATTTTGTTTTGTTTTTTTCATATTTTACCGCCTCCACCCATATTGTACTTGAAATCGCTTAAACGTTGATAAAATGTGAAATTCGTTAATCGTTTTGTCACAAAAAAAGAAAACTCAACCCGGAGGATGAGCTTCTCGCTTTACAAATTAACGTTTTTTTGTGTTCTTACGTCTTTTCGTAGGTGGAGCGGCTGGATCCGCTAGCTCACGCAATTGATTGACTTCTTTTTTTGAAAGTTCACGCCACTCGCCAGAAGTAAGACCTGCCAGTGTCAAGAAACCAAACTGTTCACGTTTCAACTTCAAGACTTCTGAACCGAGTGTCTCGACCATTTGACGGACTTGGCGGTTATGTCCCTCGTAGATGACCATTTCGAGGATAGCCGTGTTTTTCTTCTTATCGATGTCACGCATCTCTACGCGTGCTTTCCCTGTCTTAAAGCCGTCCGGCAAGACGACGCCTTTTTCAAGACCTTTGACGTGGAAATATTCCGGTACGCCTTTGATTTTGACGATGTAACGCTTCGGTACCTTATACTTCGGGTGAAGCAGAAGGTTTGAGAATTCACCGTCATTCGTCATCAACAGAAGACCGCTCGTATTGTAGTCGAGACGACCGACTGGGAAGACACGGTGTCCCGGTGGTACGAGATCAACGACCGTCTTACGCCCCTTATCGTCTTCAACCGTCGAGACGACACCTGTTGGTTTATACAGCATGTAATAAACGTGTTCTTCCCGCTCGAGCTTGACGCCATCGACTTCGACTTCAGCACGCGCTCCAACTTTCGTTCCGAGCTCCGTGATGACTTTCCCGTTGACCTTAACGCGACCTGCTGTGATCAATTCCTCTGCTTTACGCCGTGAAGCGACACCTGCTTGTGCGATGATTTTTTGTAACCGTTCCATTAATTCACTCTCTCCTCTAATGAAGGATCATTCCGGAAGAAGAGATCTCCATCTGATTCGAACGTTTCTTCGAACTCGAGTGGTGGTAACTCCTCAATACTATTCAGACCAAAGTGGTCCAGGAAATGATCCGTCGTCTTATACAATTTCGCGCGACCAACGCCTTTGGCGCGTCCCGCTTCTTCAATCAAACCTTTTGCACTTAACGTATGGATGACGCGTTCCGTCTTGACGCCACGGACGACTTCGATATCAGCACGCGTGACGGGTTGTTTGTACGCGATGATGACGAGTGTCTCCATCGCTGCTCGAGACAAGGAGTCTTCTGCAAGTGAACCCGCATACGCCTGAATATACGGCGACATCTCTTTTCGTGTCACCATCTTAAAGACGCCACCCGACTCTACGATTTGCAACACCCGTTGCTCCGCTTCAAACGTCGTCTGAAGAGCCAGTAACTGTTCACGCGCCGCCGCTTCACTGATCTCTAGTGCTTGACTGAGACCACGTGGGTCGATGCCGTCATCGCCGACGACGAATAACAAGCTTTCAATGATTTGTTCATACGCCAATCTGACTCTCCTCCTTCACCATGCTACGCAACAAAATGTCATCGGTCATTTGTTCACAATCAATGACGCGTTGCTTCACGAGTTCTAGGACGGCGAGGAAACTGACGACCAGTTCTTCGACCGTCGGCTGCTCCACAAAAAAGCCAAAGAATGTCGTACGCTCACGCGTCGCGACGTAACGGGCGACAGACTCCATCTGTTGTTCAAGCGACCGTTCTTCCCGTTTGACCGTCTTCGAACGACGTACCTTCCAAGCTTCCCGTTGGCGCATTTTTTCATAGGCACGTAATAAATCACTCAGTGATAACGTACCATTATACTCTTGTGCATCCGTGTCGAGATAACGCATCAAATCCTCTGGTTGTTTCGAAAATAGCTCAAGACGTGCCTCTTCCTTTTCTTTCAGGACGAGTGCTGCTTCCTTATATGCCTTATACTCGATCAACTGTTGAATCAGACCTTCTCGTGTCGGTTCTTCCTCGAAATCAGGAATCTCATCGTATTCCGTCTGTTCGATCGGCAAGAGTTGTTTGCTTTTCAGTTGCAACAGCGTCGCTGCCATGACAAGATATTCACTAGCAACATCTAGTTCAAGATGCTGCATCGCACGGATATAGGACACATATTGATCCGTCACCATGGAAACGGATATATCATAAATATCGATTTCTAATTTACCAACCAAGTGTAACAGCAAGTCCAGCGGGCCTTCAAACGCATCCATCTTTACACTGTATGATTCCATGATTCTCCCTGCCCATCAACGTTTTTTGCGCCTTAGTATACCATACAACTGGTGGGTTCGACTATGTTATATTCCAAGGAAGAGGTGATTCCATGAATCCGATCGAGCGATTCGTATTTGAATTCAACATCCGGCACGATTACTTCGAGTGCCATGAAATCTTAGAGGAAGTCTGGCAAGAAGGACAACGCCAGGACGAGGCGCTTGTCGGTCTGATCCAGCTGGCCGTCGCCCGCTATCATCACCGCCGCGGCAATACGACTGGGGCACAGCGGACATATGCGAAAGCATTTGATAAGATCGAACGTCACCGAGCTATGCTGATTGCGTCCGGGATCGACGTCTCATATTTGCTCGATCATCGCGACCATTTTACGGATAAGGTCTATCGGCACATCCCGTTACCTGTCTTCCCGGACGTCATCCGAACCGTCGCCCTGGAAGCGACAGCACCTGATCTCGACTATGTGACGCATAAACATCGTTTGCGCGATCGTACGGATGTCGTCACGGCACGACAAGAAGCGCTACAAAACCGAAGAGACCGGTCCATCTGAGCTATGGACCGGTCTTTTTATTGATTTTTCCATTTGTCGACGAGGCGTTGCGTCTCTTCGGTCGCACCCGTAATATCCGTTCGAAGAAGTTTGGCTGCTTCATCGAGTAGGAGATACGACATCCGTTCTCCACGGAAAGACGGTGATAATGCGATATGTTTCAATTCAGCATGGCCATCCATTAATTGAAACCCGATGACACCGACGAAATCCTCATCTTGTTTGTACAAATACAAGCGTTGGTCTTCTTCCTGTTCATAGGCTTGAACCGTTTCAAGCAAATACTTCGGATCCTTCACTTCGCACGAAAAGGCGATCAGCCCCATCGCGGTCCGTTCATTCAACTTCTTATATTTTACTAGCATGTGATTCTACACCTTCCTAATTTCAACAACTCTCAGGAGCATGAACGACTGAGACTCATTCATTCTACACCTTCTCACACAGAATTACTGCATTTTTTTCATAATCCATGAAAAAGGCAGGAGACCGTCATGTGACGTCCCCTGCATCTGAGTCATGCTTGTTCTTCCATCACTTGGATGAAAGCACGCATGTAATCTGGTAGATCAGGCGGGCGACGGCTCGAGACGATATGTCCGTCGACGACGACGGCTTCATCGTGCCAAATCGCACCTGCATTCGTCATGTCATCCTTGATTCCTGGCGTACTCGTGACATTAACACCTTTTAAGATGCCAGCAGAGATCAACACCCAACCAGCGTGGCAGATTTGACCAATCGGTTGTTTGTTCTGATCAAAGTGACGCACCATGTTCAGGACAGAGTCAAAGCGGCGTAACAGATCGGGTGACCAACCACCCGGAACAAGAATCGCATCGTATTCTGCTGGATTGATCTCATCAAACGTCTTATTCGATTTGATCGGAACACCGTACTTCCCAATATACGTCTCATCTGCCTTCTCACCGACGATGTCGACGATCGCGCCTTCTTCACGTAAGCGATGGACAGGATACCATAATTCTAAATCCTCGAAGTCATTGCTGACGACTTGGATGATTCGTTTTCCTTCTAAACGCATGACAAACACTCCTTTACAAGTTGAGTTCCCTTACTGATTGTACCCGCTTCTAAAAAAAGAAAAACTCCTCTTCAAACGTTTGAAGAGGAGCAAGAACTTATGCTTCGACGCGGATTTCTTTGATGCCAGCGCCTTGCTTCATTTTTTGTGCATGTTCGAGACCTGAAGTCACTTGTCCGAAGACTGTGTGTACACCGTCGAGGTGCGGTTGTGGCTCATGTACGATGAAGAACTGGCTTGATCCAGTGTTACGACCAGCGTGTGCCATCGAAAGTGAACCCGCTTTGTGTTTGTGTGGGTATGATGTAGACGTTTCGCAAGGAATCGTTTTTCCTGAACCGCCTGTACCGTTTCCGATTGGGCATCCGCCTTGTGAGACGAAGCCTGGGATGACACGGTGGAAGTTCAATCCATCGTAGAAGTTCGAGTTTGCAAGGTTTTCGAAGTTTTCAGTCGTGATCGGTGCTTCATCGTTGAACAATTCGAATTCGATTTTATTTCCATCTTCTAATAAGATATGACCAGTTTTTTGCATGTTTGACCAACCTTTCGTGCTTTTCAGCAAGAGATTCGTCACGATTCAAGATCGTGATTCCATGGTACAGTGTACCAAATTTCAGGGCATCGTGCAGACCTTTTTACTCGACGGCTGCCTCTAACACATCAAGTGTCACCGAATTTGTTACTTCGACACGAATTTGAATTCCATTCGCGAGTGTCACAACAGGATCCGTATGTCCGAAGTCCGCATCGAGAACGATTGGGAAATCATAGCCCCGCGTCGCGCGCAGAATGATGTCTTTGAGCGGGAAGTCCGGATCAAAATCGACTTTGCGCGGGAAGCGTCCGACGACGAGTGCCGCAATCTTGTCATACGCACCCATGTGTCGCAATTGCGTGAAATACCGGTCGATCGTTTCTGGTGTCTCACTTTCGTCATCCTCAAGCATCAAGACGACACCGTCAAATGATGGCAAGTATGGTGTCCCAGCAAGCAGCAAAAGTGTTCCCGTGTTCCCCGTCAGAATCGGACCTTCTGCGACGCCCGTCTTGACGATCGTGTACCCTGCATTCGGCTGATGCTCTCGTCTGCGATCATCCGCGACGTCCCAGCGTAAAATCTCGTCCGTCCACTCTTCCGATGCTTCGATTCGACCGATCGGTTCCGTCTGCATGAACGTACGATTAAACGACTCTTCCGTATACGGATCAAGACCATCAAATTGACCGAACTGTGTCAGTAGCGCTGGTCCGACGAACGTCGTCAATCCTGTTTTCTGATAGATGCCAGCAAACAATGCGGTGATATCACTGTATCCGACGAAGATTTTCGGATTGTTTCGGATCAACTCATAATCAAGTTCATCGAGTAATTGGTGCGAGTTAAACCCACCGATTGTCGAGATGATCGCCTTAATCGACGGATCAGCAAACGCCATATGTAAATCTTGCAGCCGTTCGCCGATCGTTCCTGCTGTATGACTATGAACAGCTGTTGCATTCGGCATCATGACGACCTCGAACCCCATTTGTTCAAGTGTTGCAATACCGCGAGCGAGACGTCGTGGCACGTATGCCGCAATAGCAGACGCAGGTGAGACGATAGCAATCTTATCTCCTTTTTGTAAGCGTGGTGGTTTCATGAAAGTTCCCCCTTTTTCATTACAAGTATTTCCAGTATAACAAATCGAAAGGGAACCGCGTACTTTCATTTTTTAATCCATTTTATAGCGTTACGAACAACGAATTCCCGTCCTCCAGTAACTCACCTTTTTCCGAGACATAGTCAACCTTGACCGTCATGTATTGAAGGATCTTTTGTTCGCGCAACGACTTTGCCCACGCTGTAATCTGCGTTTTATCCTGTTCGCTTTGCTTGCGTGGAACGCTAATTAAAATCGTCGGAGCGACTTCCGTACGTAAATAAGCCTTTGAATCAAAACGCGCATTACCAAGCTGTTGAATCTTATCGTTATCAAACAGTACCACCATATCTAGTTCCGCGTTCACATCATTAAGAGTAGGCAACGTGATCCGTCGTTCTAACTGATCTTCCCAAAGTGACGCATGATACGTATCGACGAACCTTCCCGACTCCTCATCTTGATATACGAAAAACTCAGTATTCGTTTTTTCATCGACTGCTCGCGCTGCGTACTCAAACGAAAAATTACCCATATTGTCGTAAATACTGCCAGTCACCTTCGCTTTCGGAAGATGCTTCTCTAAGTAAGTCTTTGCTTTTTGTTGTATTTCAGCCTCTCTCGTTTCATCCGAGTCCATGTCGTGTGTAAAAGCGTACGTCATCATCAATGCGCCACCCCCGATGACTCCAACTAAACTGGCAATTACTATGAACCAACGTTTCATGCGATCGCTCCTTTAGATATATCCATATTTTTACACTTTCGATTTTATCACAAAAAAAGAGTAGCGGACGAAGTCCACTACTCAAGTATTGCTGATTGGATTGCTTACTGGATGACAGCGTGAACGAGCGGACGTTCTGCCGGTTTCGTTTCACTGATGTGGTACGCGTGATCCATTTTTTCGATTGCTTGATCGAGTGTTTCTTTGTTTGAACGAAGTGTTGCGATGACATCGCCGACTTCGACACGGTCGCCGACTTTCTTGTGTAACGTGACGCTTGCTGCGTGATCGATTTCATCCGCTTTCGTCGCGCGTCCAGCACCGAGGATCATTGCTGCAACACCGACTTCGTCAGCGATGATTTCAGAGACATAACCTGCTTTTGAAGCGACGAATGTTTTTTCGTATTTCGTTTCAAGTGCTTTTGTCATGTCGTCAACGAGTGATGCGTCGCCACCTTGCGCTGCGATGAACTTCTTGAAGACGTCAAGTGCTGCTCCGTTACCGAGACGTGTTTCGAGATCCGCATATGCTTCGTCGAACGTTGGGTAGAATTCACCGAGGACTGCCATGTGTGATGCAATCGTCAAGGCGATGACTTTTAAGTCACGGACATCTTTCCCTTGAAGGACTTCAATCGCTTCCTTGACTTCGTTTGCATTTCCGATTTCAAAGCCGAGTGGCTGATCCATGTCCGTAATGACAGCAACCGTCTTACGATTGACGCTCTTACCGATTGAGACCATCTCTGTCGCGAGTGCTTTAGCATCTTCGAACGATTTCATAAAGGCACCTGAACCTGTCTTCACGTCAAGTACGATGCTGTCTGCTCCCGCTGCGATTTTTTTCGACATGATTGAACTTGCGATCAATGGGATCGAGTTTACTGTCGCCGTGACGTCACGTAATGCGTAGAGTTTTTTGTCTGCAGGCGTCAAGTTACCTGTTTGACCGATGATCGCCATCTTGATGTCGTTGACTTGTGAGACGAATGCTTCTTCTGAAAGTTCAACGTCAAAACCAGGGAACGCTTCGAGTTTGTCGATTGTTCCACCTGTGTGACCGAGGCCGCGACCGCTCATCTTCGCCACCGGAATACCGATTGACGCAACGAGTGGTGCAACAATCAGACTGATCTTGTCACCGACACCGCCAGTCGAGTGTTTGTCGACTTTTTTTCCGTGAATGCGGGAAAGGTCGATCACGTCACCCGATTTGACCATCGCCATCGTCAAATCAGCGATTTCACGATCTGACATTCCTTGATAGAAAATCGCCATCGACATCGCTGACATTTGATAATCTGGAATTTCACCATTCGTGAATCCTTCTACCATTGCTTGAATATCAGCTGTTGCGAGTTCGCCACCGTCTCGTTTTGTTGCAATCAAATCTACCATACGCATAATCTAGTTCCTCCTCAGGAGTGGTTTGTGAGTTTTATAAACAGTCGTTACATTTTTTTGATCGAACCGCGAACGAGTGATAGGAAGTGTGCCCGGACACGTTCTGTCGTTTCGATGACTTCATCATGATGTAACGGTTGATCGAGAATGCCTGCTGCCATGTTCGAGACACACGAAATCCCAAGGACACGCATATCTGAATGACGGGCAACGATGACTTCAGGGACCGTCGACATACCGACGACATCTCCTCCAAGCATCCGTGCCATCTTGACTTCTGCAGGTGTCTCATACGTTGGACCTGTGTTTCCGAAGTAGACACCTTGGCGAACACGAATACCGAGCTCGTCCGCTGTTTCTTGTGCGAGTCGAAGTAATTCCGCATCGTACGGCTTCGACATGTCAGGGAAACGTGGTCCCATCTCGTCGACGTTCTTACCGATCAACGGATTCGTACCGAAGAAATTGATATGATCCGTGATCAACATCAAATCTCCTGGTTCGAATGCTTCGTTACACGCACCGGCTGCGTTCGTGACGATCAGTGTCTCAACGCCAATCGCTTTCATGACGCGTACTGGGAACGTCACCATATCCATTGAGTATCCTTCATAGAAGTGGAATCGTCCTTGCATCGCAACGACTTGTTTCCCTTCAAGTGTTCCGAAGACGAGTTGTCCGGCGTGTCCTTCAACCGTTGAGACCGGGAAGTTCGGGATTTCATGGTATGGAATTGCGATCGGGTTTTCGATCTCATCAGCGAGGACACCCAGTCCTGAACCGAGAATCAATCCGATTTCCGGTTTCGCCTGCATCTTGCTTTCTAAAAACGAACGTGTTTCATTCCAGTTGACTGTCATCTGAATCGCTCCCTCGAATTATAGTTCTGTTAAAAAGCTTGTTCCGTGCGCCGGCATTTTGACACCGAAGTTTTCAGCAACCGTTGCCCCAAGATCAGCGAACGTCTCACGGATACCGAGCGGTTTTGCGACACTGTTTTTGTGATAAGCAAGCAACGGTACGTATTCTCGCGTGTGGTCTGTCCCAGCATGAACCGGGTCGTTTCCATGGTCAGCCGTGATGATCAAGAGATCATCTTCTTTCAAGCGATCAAACACTTCCGGAAGACGGGCATCGAACTCTTCGAGTGCTTGTCCGTAACCTTGCGGATCGCGACGGTGTCCGAACAACGCATCGAAATCGACGAGGTTCAAGAAGCAGAGTCCGTTGAAGTCTCGATCGAGTTGCTTCATGAGTTGATCCATGCCGTCCATGTTCGACTTCGTACGGATCGCATCGGTCACGCCTTCGCCGTCATAGATATCAGCAATCTTACCGAGTGAGATGACATCAAGTCCAGCTGTCTCAAGTTCGTTCATGACTGTCCGGTCGAATGGTTTAAGGGCATAGTCGTGACGGTTCGCTGTCCGAACCCATGCTCCTGCCTCACCAAGGAATGGACGTGCGATGATACGACCGAGCATGTACGGGTCATCCCGCGTAATATCGCGTGCATATTCACAAATCCGGTACAGTTCCTCTAATGGAACGACTTCTTCATGAGCTGCGATTTGAAGGACAGAGTCTGCCGACGTATAGACGATCAAGGCGCCTGTTTCAACATGTTCTTGTCCAAGTTCGTCTAAGATTTCCGTACCAGAAGCCGGTTTATTCCCGATGATCTTCCGCCCTGAGAACTCTTCTAAGCGATGAATCAAATCATCTGGGAATTTTTCGAAGACACGGAATGGTGTATCAATCCGCAATCCCATGATCTCCCAGTGCCCTGTCATTGTATCTTTCCCTGCAGATACTTCCTGCATTTTCCCGTATGCCGCAAGCGGTGCTTCTTCAGCCGAGACACCTTCGACCGGCTCGATATGTGAAAGTCCGAGCTTTGCCATGTTCGGCATGTTTAATCCGCTACGTTCACGCGCGATGTGACCAAGCGTATGTGAACCAAGATCTCCGAATTGTTCAGCATCCGGTGCTTCTCCGATTCCTACGGAGTCCATGACGATCAAAAATACACGTTTAAATGATTGAGCCATTTGCTATTCCTCCTATTACGAGCTGTAGTTGTGCGATTCCCGTTACGAATTTTCCCGTAAAGGAACTAGACAAAACGCATTAATTGTCTGAAGTCAGACCTTTAAAAGATAGAACCATCATGCCCGTGGATGATGTTTCTTATACACGTCATGGAGTCGTGCTTTATTGACGTGTGTATACATTTGTGTCGTCGACAAATCAGCATGCCCTAGCATCTCTTGCACGACGCGTAGATCAGCACCATTTTCAAGAAGATGGGTCGCGAACGAATGACGCAAGACATGCGGCGTGATTTCTTTTTCGATACCGGCTTCCTTTGCCCGTCGTTTGATCATCTTCCAAAAACCTTGTCGTGATAAACGATCACCGCGACTGTTCAAGAAGACATCGTCCGTCTGTTGACCACCGAGACTATTACGCGCGAGGTCAAGATATGTCCTGACGCTTTCAATCGATGTCGAACTCATCGGGATGATCCGGGACTTGTTCCCTTTCCCGATACACGACAGATACCCTAGTTCGAGTTGCAAATCGTTCAACTTCAGTTGTAGCAGTTCGCTGACGCGCATCCCTGTTCCATAGAGAAGCTCAAGCATTGCTGCATCTCGTCGTGTAAGCGGATCGACACCGACGACCGAATCAAGTAAACGTTCGACGTCGGTTTGACTCCAGACGACGGGAAGCTTCTTCTCCGGTTTCGGTAAATCAAGATGACGGGACGGATCATGCGTCGTTAGTTTCTCTTCGACCAGATATTGATGGAACGAACGGATTGAGCTCGTCGCCCGGCGGACCGTCGATCGTGACTTGCGTGCTTCAAGCAATCGTTCAATGTGGTCGACGATATGATGTCGGTGAACCTGTTCAAACGAAGAAACTTCCGCTGTTTCGAGCGTCTGTAAGTATTGATTCAAATCATTTCGATACGCAGCTGCCGTATTCGCGGACATTTGCCGTTCAATCACTAAATAGTTGATAAATGCTTCCAGTTGTTCACGCACTGAACTCATCCTCTTCGTTTACGAAATCGCTTACTTTCCCATCATATCAAAGGTGTAAACCGTTGTGAAGAGGTCTGACCTATAAAAATCGAAAAAGAAAAACCATCCGAAATTTCCTCGGACGGTCAGACTGTTTGTGTTTGCGATTGTTCCAACGCTTCCCGAGCGTGACGCTCTTGGCAGACACGGCAGACGCCATGGAATGTCAGGCGGTGATCCTTGATTTTGAAATGGAATCGGGACACGATTTCTTTCTCTACTTCTTCAAGCATATCGTCTAAAATCTCTTCGACGGATCCACATTCGATACAGACGAGATGGTGATGCGAATGACTCGCACCTTCTTGTCGTAAATCAAACCGGGATACGCCATCTCCGAAGTTGACCTTATCGACGACTTCGAGCTCCGTCAATAATTCGAGCGTCCGGTAAACCGTCGCAAGTCCGATGTCGGAGTTCTTTTCTTTTACAAGGAGAAAGACATTTTCGGCACTGAGGTGATCCGACTCATGTTCGAGCAGGACACGCACAGTCGCTTCACGTTGGGGAGTCAGCTTATATCCTTTACCGCTTAGCTGTTTTTTGATGCGTTCTACACGACTTTCCATCATAGCGCCCCCTTTGTTCGAACTGATGCTATTATCATAGCTGAAACTCAGTCTTTTTTCAAATTAAAATGATTATCAACTGAAAATCATTTAAATGAGAATCATTTTAAAGTACGGATCTGCCAATGCTGAATCGCCATGATCGTCTTCGCGTCGACAATCGTTCCGTTTGCTACGAGTTCGAGCGCTTGTTCAAGCTTCAATGTTTTGTTCTCAAGGAACTCATCTTCATCGAGCTGACGATCACCGGCAGTAAGACCAATCGCTTCATAGATATGTACACGTTCGCTACAGAAACCAGGCGCACCGTAGAAATCAAAGACATGTCGTAACTCTTTCGCGACGTAACCTGTTTCTTCCTTTAATTCACGTCCGGCACAATCGAGTGGATCTTCACCTTTCTCGAGTTTGCCCGCTGGTATCTCGATCGATAGACTCTCGAACGCCTTCCGATATTGTTCAACGACAATCAGATCCCCTTGTTCATCAAAAGCGATGATGGCGACGGCACCATTATGATAGACCAGTTCACGAACCGAGGTATTACCGTTCGGTAACGTGACGACATGTTTCTCGACATCAAAAACTTTTCCTTCATAGATCACTTCACGTTCAATCGTTTTTTCTTCCATCGGTAGTGTTCCCCTCTTCTATCCTAGTTTACGTTCTCTGTCATGATTAGTATGCCGTTTCCGACGTATTGCCGCAAGACTTCAAGCCGTCTTTTTCATAAGATATGATACACTAGAATGCAGAAGTTCCAAACTTACAGTTCATTTAAGAAAAGAGGGAATTGAACATGTCATTAGGATTAGGTACGATGACGATCTTAAAACGCGGACAGGAAGAAGCGGCAGCAATCCTGCGGACGGCACTCGACGCGGGTATCACCCATTTCGACACAGCGGATGTCTATGCAAACGGAGCCGTCGAATCGATTATCGGTCAAACCTTCGCGCAAGAGGATCGTAGTCGATTGTTTCTTGCCTCAAAAGGTGGCAATCGAATGAATGCGACCGGAACCGGTTGGACTTGGGATCCGAGTTATGACTATTTGAAGCAAGCCTGTCTTGAAAGTTTAAATCGACTCGAAACACCTTACCTCGACCTATATTACGTCCATGGTGGCACGATGGACGACGATATCGACGCATCGATTCGCGCGATGGAAGACTTAAAAGCAGAGGGGAAAATCAAGGAATATGGTCTCTCGTCATTGCGACCGAACGTCATCGAATATTGGCTTGAGCATAGTAATTTCTCTTACTTGATGACGCCTTATTCATTGCTAGATCGTCGCATCGAAGAGTTGTTACCACGCTTAAAAAAGAAAAACATCCAAGTCGTTGCCCGCGGTCCACTGGCAAAAGGACTGTTGACACACGAAAGTGCCTCACGCCTGCAGTCGGTTGATCGTTTCGAACAGTTCGATAAAGAGACGCTCGAAGCCAGTCTACAACAATTACAAAACTTCCCGCTTCCAGCGCTTGCATTGCAAGCAATCGATCAACAGGTCGATATCGTCCTTCCAGGTGCGTCAAGCGTGTCGCAACTTCAAGCGAACGTCCAAGCGATGAAAGAGCCGGTTTCGCAAGCTCAGATCGACCAGGCGCTTGCTACACTGCCAGTTCATCACTATACCGAACACCGGTAAGGTTTAACACTCCATTTCTCCGGGAATCTCCTTCTTTGTAACGTTCATACAGAGGAGGAGTTTTATTATGGCACGTATTTTAATCGTATCAACAAGCGCAGATGACATGAATGGTCACAAAACAGGATTATGGTTCGAGGAGTTCGCAGCACCCTACAACCTGTTCAAAGATGCAGGACATGACGTGACGGTCACGTCCATCAAAGGCGGAGATGTTCCAATTGATAAAGCATCGATCGTCAAAGAAATCTTACCGAAATTCCAAGATGCTCGCCGTGCATTGCACGATACGAAAGCACTTTCTGAAGTAGATCCAGCATCATTTGACGCTGTCTACTTCCCAGGTGGTCACGGTGCGGTGGTCGACTTCCCGAATAACCCACAAGTGGCGAGTGCCATCGAAGCTGTCATCAAAAAAGACGGCGTCGTCGCATCGGTCTGTCATGGTCCTGCTGCCTTCGCGCACGTCATGATCGATGGCAAACCCTTCGTATCAGGTCGTCAAATCAACGGCTTTACAGATGAAGAGGAAAAATCAACAGGTCTCGAAGATAAAGTACCATTCTTGCTCGAGACGACACTTCGCAGTGAAGGGGCTACTTTCCTGACATCGGATGCTGGTAAAGAGTTCGCTGTCATCGATGGCAATGTCGTTACAGGACAAAATCCGGCTTCAAGTGAAGCAGTCGCAAAACTAGTCCTTGCGAAACTGGCTACACAGGCTTAATCGAGTAGTCTCTATACAAAATGGAGCAGGCGACATCATGTCGCCTGCTCCATTTTTTCACGTGAATTATAACCGATGAAGTGAATCCAATCGTTCGAGATTGGCTTCTGTCTCACGCTTTTTTCGTTCAAGCCGCTTTAACTCGTTTTCAAGTTGTTGCTGTTGAGCTCGCAGCATTGATCGTTCTTCCTCTGTAAAGGAACGAGCTACTTCTTTTTCTTTGAAATACCACCACTTTTTAATTTTCTCAGGTGGTGGTCCGATCTCAATCTGTTGCTCATGCTGTTTGACCTCATCCATTTGTTCAGCATGGGCCAATTGAAGCTGTTCTAATTCTGTCTCATAAGCTGTTTGTCTAGCTTCAAGAATCGGTGTCAGGTACGCAAGGATATGCGCCGTCAAGTCTCGCTCGACGACTCGTCGTAATACATCTCGACGAAGTGAGGCTTCCGAATTGCCCGAAGCATTCTTCCAGACGGTTGGATCCGCCTGTTCTAGAATCTCCTCTTCTTCCGCTTCTCCGAGCCAGCGTAATTTGAGTAATAATGGCTCGAGGAGTGCCTCCTCTACATACGCCGTAAATTGCGAATACGACGTCGCTTCTCGCGTCAACGGTTCTTCATGTAGGTGAAATAACGCTTCTGCCTCTTCTTCGATCCAGTCTTCGTAATCATTAAAGTACATGGTTTAACTCCTTACTTCATCTCATCAAAAACAAGACTGGCTCGAATCCGCCATCTACATGACAGTCGAGCCAGTTTTGTTAGACGTTCGCTCCGTTTTTTTTGATTTCCGCGATCGCCCAATCACACCAGTCCAAGTAATTCAACATCATACGCAAGCCGTATTCACTCGTCAAGGTCTCACCTAGTGTCGCACCGTTCTCGAGATGATCGTGACGCCAACTTTGCATCATCTCGACGGCAAATTGATGGTGTCGCTTCGATTCTTCTAGATAAGCGACAGCTTCCTCTGGTGGGAGCAGATGCAAGAGCGAGACACGCATCAAGTTCTCATCCTTCATCTTCGGTTTGAATTCATTCGGTGTCCGTAACCATTCGACGAGCTCCGTCCGCCCTTTATCCGTGATCGAATAGACTTTCTTATCCGGCAGATCTTCTTGAACGATATGAACGCTCGTCACAAGTTCTGCCTCTTCCATTTTTAACAACTCTCGGTATATTTGTGTATGATGTGCGGTCCAGAAGTGGATCATCTGTTTTTTAAAAGTCGCGCTCAAATCATAACCGGTCGCTTCCCCTTGGGTCAGCAGCCCGAGTAGTGCAAATCGTAATGCCACTGGCTGCACCTTCTTTCCTTCTTTTGTATATATACTTAATTATCTCAAATATACCTGAATTTCGCTACTCTCGTGTCGAACAAATGTACGAATGAAAACGACCTACGTCGACATCACATTCGATCGTAGGTCGTTCTGTGTCATGATTCTCAAGATTAGCTTAGGTTACGTAATCTTTCGATTCCCTGTTGGACATGTTTCCAGTAAGAAGAAGGATGCGGAACGAATTGATGACGATCGAACCATTCTCCTGTTTTATCCTGAATACGCTCAATCGTCACGTCAGCGATGCGATCCAACTGCTCAATCGAAAAAGCGATTAATCGTTTCACTTCGGTTTCCTGGAGCATATACGATTCTAACGCTTGATCACTTTGTGCGAGAAACACATGGCATCGTTCACAATCCCAAAGTGTCGCATCCCGAAACTCCTCCTCCTGAACTCCAAGAGGTATTAGTTGATCAAAGGTATAAGCTAAACCAATCTCTTCTTCGAGTTCCCGGACACCATCTTCAACCGTCTCATTTGCAAGCAGATGACCGGCTGCCGTGATATCGAGCATTCCCGGAAAGTCCTTCTTTTGTTCAGAACGTTGCTGGAGCAACACGACGTCCCGCGTTGGATCATAGACGAAACAATGAAACGTTTCATGCCATAGACCTTTTGCGTGGACTTCTGATCGCGGTCGCGGTCCGAGCGGATTCCCAGCTCGGTCCACCGTCATGATCATCTCTTGTTCACTCATCGTAACACCTTCGATGCTTGATGGAATCGTTCTCCAACCGTATAGAGTTCAGCGATCAAGAAGACACTTGCGATCCAGATGATAGCACTTGGAAACAGAATCATCGCCGTCAAGAATAGAAATCCTTCCGTTCGTTCGATGAGTCCTGGTTGATATTGAAACGACTTGTAACCGTAGTTCTCACTAACTGCTCCGATCGCAAGGAACATCGTCATCCCAATGACGAATGATGCGACAAGTAACAGAATCACAACCTGCGTTTCCGGAAACCGGAGTGCGAGACCAATTAACACTGACAGTTCGACAATTCGGTCGAGAACAAGATCAAGAATCGTACCAATTGGTGTTGTCTTCTCTTTTCTTGCCATCGTGCCATCAATAACGTCGAGCATACCCGAGATCCACAATAGGACAATTGCCGTTCCCATCATGTCGTTATAGACGAAAAAGCCTGTCGCACCACCGATGATGCCCGAAATGATCGTCACCTGCGTCGCTGATAATCCAATTTTCTTAAATAAGGTCGCCCCTTGATCAAACAGGGGTTGAACGATTTTACGCGCACGCGTATCTAACATGTCACCCCTCCTTTCTAACGATATACCCTTCTATCGAATGAATCGTCTCGTCTGAAGAAAGTACGAGCCGTTCGCCTGATGGCCGTTCCACTTCGTAGAACCGAACGCCATATTGAATGAGTTCTTTCGTAATCGTAACACGCTCATCCGTTTCCTTCGTCGGTCTTGAGACCAAGTTAACTGACGTCAACGGATACCAAGTCGCTTCGATGTAGATGCCTTCACCGAAAAACGGACTTGTCTGACTGAGCGTGATCGGTGTGCCGCGATCCACGATCCGTCCTTGTTCCAAAACATAAATGACATCTGCCATCGCCATTGCCTCTTCCCGGTCATGCGTGACAAGCAGTGTCGTGACGCCTTGTTCCTCGGTCAACTTTCGGATCAATGTCCGAAGTTCTCGTCGTCTCGGTACATCTAGACTCGAGAACGGTTCATCGAGCAACAAGAAGTCCGGCTGACTCGCCAGCGCACGAGCTAGACTCGCACGTTGCTGTTCACCACCTGAAAGTTCGTGGATGGCACTTCGTCCTCTCCCCTCGAGTCCAACGCGATATAACCAAGAATCAAGTTCGATCGGTGTTAACTGTTTCGCACCGAGGCGAATGTTTTGTTCAACGTTCAAATGCGGAAACAATAAAGAGCGTTGAAACATCATCGTCACACCTCGTTGATTCGGAGAGAGTGTCGTGACGTCTCGTTCCCCGAATCGAATCACTCCACTCGTCACACGTTCGAGACCCGCAATCAGGCGGAGAAGCGTCGTTTTCCCGCTACCACTCGGTCCGACTAAAGCCACGCATTGTCCAGACGCGATGCTTACATCGATATCAGACAACACTTGTTTGCTTCCAAATCGTTTATTGACTTGTTGTATCGTGACTTCCATTTAAACGCCTCCGTACGATTCGTATCCAGCCAGAAAAAATAACGGCTTGTAATACATAAAAAAGAATAGGTAATCCAATCAACCAAAGTGTCGCCAGACGAGCTGCCTCCTGGGAATTACCAGAATACGCCGGGAACACTTCCAGTGCGATCATGCGGACGATTCCGCCTCCAATCAACGCAACAAGAGCATATTGACTGATCGTGATCACGGTGACGAGCAACGTCACGGACTGTAATGTCGATCGTAACATCGGTCCCGTCAAATAAAACCAACGTTTGAATCGATTTCCTTCGAGCAAGACCATCTGTTCGAGCATCCGCTCACCGAGCGTCTGAAATCCGTTCGTGTACAAACGGACTGTATATGGCAATGTCGGCAGAAGCAACACGAGCAGTACACCGAAAAAACGATCTGCCAGACCGAGCCGGATCCATGTCAAATAGAGACCGAACGACAACAATAAGACGGGAACGAATAGCGGCAAACTAATCAAGAACTCTGCTATACGAATGCGTGTCCCGGTTTGAAAAGCGATCGCTTTTCCTGCCATGTATCCGAAGAGATGATTTAACAATATAACGGCACAGACCATTGCAATGGTCGTACCAAGCGTTGCTTCAAGACGCGGATTCCAATTCCATTCTCCCGGAATTAAACCGATCAATGGAACGTTGAAAAGAAGAACAATACATACGATGACGCTAGTTTTTTTCATTCACTTCGCCCCCTACTGATCTTCGTTGCCAACGGGCGGGTTAAACCCGTCATGAGCACTAGTAAGAGGAAAAGTCCACCCGTCAAGACGACACTCATCGCAAAAGCGAGCGGTTGTTCCGATAAATCACCTTGTGTGTATAAGTCAAAGGCATAGACGCCAAGTAATTTCGGATAGGTCACGCCGAGTAATGCCGGAATTTCATACGCAAATAAAATAAAGGCAAGTAAGATAAAGCCGGCTTCAAGCATGGGAACGAGCAGGAACACACCCCGTGCATGCCAGAATCGGCGCACTGGCGATAAATCGAGCATCATACCGAGTTCTTGGTAACGTGGATCGAGACGTCGTACAACCGGTAAGAGATAAAAAAAGACGAACGGAATTTCTTTATATAGATACGTCAAGATGACACTGATGTGGTTCCCTTCATGCGGTCCGATGACCGGCACATCACTGAGGTAGAGGATTGCAAGATACGCCGCTCCTAGATGAGGAATGAATAACGGAATCGCGAGCAACACCGCTAGCCGTGTTCTGCTCAAGATTCGTGCGAGCATCACACCGATGATCAAGGCAATGCCCGTACTCACGATGGCAACGTAACTACTGGCGGTTAGACTCTCTAAAAAGACGTCATCCGTCAGTAGCTCATGATAGTCGGCGGGTGACGTCAATGAAACACTGACCCACAGCCCGTATAAGACCATCCCTGCCATCAGAATTGCAGCAGGATATACGTTACCGCGCCACACGAGACGGCCATTCCTTACGGATCATCTCGAAGACCGATGGATCTAGTTCCGTCCGGACTTTCCCTTCAAAGACACTCGGCTTCGGTGTCGACGGTGCGGCCGGTACATCAGCGAACTGCTTTTGTTCTGCCTGATCAAGTGTCGACAAATCGAGACTCGTTCCATCGCCCCAGTAAGTCGCATCATATTTTTTCAATTGTGCCTCTGGTGACAACAGCGTATTGATCGTAACGAGTGCACCTCTCGGGTTCGGTGCGTTGAATGGCACGGAAAGGAAATGGGTCGATGCGATTGAGCCATCCTTCAAAACAATCGGACGCGTTTGTTTCGGAAACGTTCCTGACTTCACTTCTTGTTCTGCCCGTCGTTCGTTGAAGCCCATCGTGAAGTCGACGTCTCCCTTCGCGTATAACTGATCGAGTTGCGCAAGCGTTTTCGGATACGTCTTCCCCTTTTTCCAGAGGTACGGTTTGATTTCGTTCAGGTAAGCCCATGTCTTCTTGAAGTCTGCTTTTGGGTCTTTTAGGGTCGCGTTCGATTCGACACCATACATGACGTGACGGACGAAGGCGTTTCCTGTAAAATCCGTCACTTCTGGATACGTGAAGCGTCCTGGATTTTCCTTGACCCAAGACTTTAACGCTTGTAAGTCCTTTGGTGGCGACTTTACATCAGCTGCGTCATAGTGCAACGTATATTGGACTTTTCCCCATGCGGCTTCGAGCCCGTCTGTTTTCGTACCGCTATCTGAACTTTGGGCGGCAGCATCAACGTATTTCATGTTTGGAAGAACTTTTGTAATTTCCCCATAAAGTAACTCATCTTTTTTAGCATTCAAGAAGTTATCGCCATTAATCCAGACGACATCGATGACGCCTTTTTCCTTACCTGCCTTTTTCTCAGCACGTAATTTTTGAATAATATCTGCCGTCTCGATCGGAACGCGTTCGAGTGTAATATTATGTTCCTTCTTCAGACGGGGCGTCACATATTCATCGATATAAGCGTTGATTCCGTCATCGCCCCCCCACATGTACATCCGAACCGTTGATTTTTCTGCTTCTTTCTCAATCGTCTGGTAAGCGGTTCCTAAAACGTTTTTCGGTTCCGGTGTCGCATCCGGCGTCCCGCACCCGGCAAGCAAGGTACCTAAGGCAAGAAAGCTCATTACTTTTGTTTTCATTCGTTGTTCTCCTCCGTCATCACTTTTTGTCAAAACCTGATTTTCCTAACCATTCAATCAGCCGCGGCATGACGCCGTACCCTTTTGCGGAAAGCTCCATCCACCACGGCGCATTGACCTCTCGCTTTCGGCGACGCATCGCCCGAACGACGGTCAGTGCGAGTTGTTCTTTCGATAAGACGATCGAAGCCACGTTTTTTTCATATTTTCGGCTGATGTCAGCTCGAACAAAAAATTCCGTCGCAATCGGTCCTGGGTTGACCGTCATGACGTGGATGCCTTTTGGACGTAACTCCAGACGTAACGCATTCGAAAACTGCAACATAGCAGCTTTTGTCATGCAATAGATCGTCGACTTCGGTGTCGGCAACTTTCCTGCCTGACTCGCGACATTGACGATCATGCCGCCTTCTCGAAGTAACGGAAGGCACGCTTTCGTTAGACGAACAGGACTTAAGACATTGATTCGGTGCATCGATTCGATCGTTTCAATCGAGGTATCGTCTAGGAAGCTGAATTCCCCGAAACCTGCGTTATTAATCAAAATATCGATTCGTCCATAACGATTTGCGAGTGTTTTCGCAAGAATTTCGGGCGCCACTTCCAAATCGTAGACCAGGTAGTCTGCCTGGAGTTCAGATGCTAACGTTTGTAATCGATCCTCGCGTCGTGCGATTAAAATCAAGTTTGCCCCTTCTTTATACAGAGTGCGCGCCAGTGCCTCCCCGAGTCCACTTGAAGCACCGGTGATGACGATCGTCCGGTTGATGAGTTGCATTAAACTTCCTCCATTTTCGAATAGTAGAGGATACCAGATCGTTTCTCAACCGTAATCGCACCACGTGCGACAAGCGTATCAAGACGTGCCTTCATTTCACTCATGACGAGTGGGAATGATTTTTTTAATCGATTCCCATACGTCACTTGTGCTAATTCAAATAACGTATGCTCTTCTGAAAAATACTTTAACAGTTGATCGCCGCGTGCCTTGCGTTGCATCAATCGTTCTTCAACGAGTGCCGCGACATCGCGAATCGGATCACCATGACCGGTATACGCAATTCGGATCTGTTCTCCTTGTAGTTTTTCCAAGGAGTCGAGATACGCAAGAACGGGTCGTTTCACGAGCACGTCATCACCCGGTTGCGGTTGTTCAAGCAACGGGTTCGGTTCGACCCGGTCCAGCAAATGGTCCGCCGCGAACAATATACCATCGTCGCTTAAAATTCCGATTTGGTCACTCGCATGACCTGGCAGTTCGATGACGCGATATCGCCCAGAAGGTGTAATTGCGTCGCCTTCCTTTAATATGAAATCAAGCTGACCTTTTCCAAGCCATTTTAAGGCAGATTGATAGCTCGGTAACATCTCTTGAATCGCTGACGGAACACCAAATGAAGTCGCCAGTCGACGTAAGAACACGTCCCCATTGTTTAGGAACGTCTCGTCCTGTTCCAAATACGGGCGCAACCGCGCATGTCCATAGACAGGAATGCCTTTCTCTGAAAATCGATGTGCCATCCCAGCATGATCCGCATGGTGATGCGTCACGATGACACGATCTAAATCCTCAACCCGCAAATCGTGTCGCGCAAGCGTCTGTTGCATCATTTGCCACGCCTCGAGTGTATCGGGTCCACAATCAATGAGGATGTTTTCCCCTTCCGTTCGTAACACATAACAGTTCACGTCCCCTACAGGAAATGGTGTGGGAATCGGAATCGGGATGATTTCGTCTGATACAGTCATGCCTACACGCCTCTTTTCTCTCGTCCATTTTCTTTCATTATAGAGAGAATGAAGCTATAGCGCCAAACTTTGTGCGTCAACGGATGATATTTGTTGTCTAGCTTACGCTAGAGTATAAGAAATGGATGCACAAAAAACCGACCTTTCCGCAGATTGAAAGGTCGGTCAAAAACTTATTTTAAGTTGAGGACTGTTAATTTGTCGCGTGTCATCGAAGCTAAGCTACGTCCGACACCTTGAACGCCAAGACCCGATGATTTAACACCGATGAATGGGAAGTGGTCAGGACCACGTTCCGTACGTCCATTGATTTGAACAGAACCTGTTTCAAGCGCGTCCGCTACCGCAAACGCAGCATCGATGTTTTCCGTGAAGACACTTGCTTGAAGACCGTATTCTGATTCGTTCGAGTATGCGATCATTTCGTCGACCGAGTTAACACGAATAATTGGAAGAACTGGTCCGAACGGCTCTTCCCAAGCGACGCGCATGTCACGTGTCACGTTGTCAAGAAGTGTTGGTTCGATCAAGTTCGCTGTACGTCCGCCACCTGTGACGAGCGTTGCGCCCTTGTCTGTTGCGTCCGTGATCAAGCCTTCGACGAAGTCCGCTGATTTCGTATCGATAAGCGGTACGACGACACTTTCTTGTTCAGGTGAACCGACTGTCAATTTTGCAATTCGAGTCTTAAGTTCTTCAATAAGCGCATCCGCTTGGTGATCGAGAACGAAGACACGTTTGATTGCTGTACAACGTTGACCTGAGTAAGAGAATGCACCACTGATGATGTGATCTGCTGCAAGTGACAGGTTCGCATCCTCAAGAACGAGTGCTGGGTCTTTTCCACCGAGTTCAAGGACAAGTGGAATCATTGCCGATTGACGTGATAAATGTTGTCCTGTTCCTGTACCACCTGTGAATGTGATCATGTTGATTCCCGGATGAGCTGTCAAGTAATCACCGATGACTGATCCACGACCTGTGACGATGTTGACGAGTCCAGCTGGAAGGCCTGCTGCGACGAGTGCCTCGACCATTAAGATACCGCTGATTGAACCTTGTGTTGCCGGTTTAAAGACGACGGCGTTCCCTGTCATGAGTGCAGGTGCGAGTTTCGCTGCTGCCAAGTTAACTGGGTAGTTGAACGGTGAGATGGCAAGCACGACACCGAGTGGCGCTTTTTTGATGACCGCGATTTTTTTCGCGCTACCGCCTGGGAACGAATCCCCTTGCATCATCTGACCGTCGAAACGGAGACCTTCTTCCGCAGTGTAGCGAATGATTTCAGCTGTCCGTTTGACTTCTTTGACGCCATCTGCACGTCCTTTACCGACTTCGCGCATGATGACTTCACCGATTTCGTCCGCACGTTTCTCGAGTTCCGTTGCCCAAGCGTGAAGCAGTTCAGCCCGTTTGTTCGCTGGTTGTTTTGCCCACTCTGCTTGTGCCGCTTTCGCTGAAGCGATGGCACGATCGACTTCTGGTTTTGTCATCGCTTGAACACGACCGACAAGATCCTCTTTATATGGTGAAGAGATTTCAATCGTCTCTTTTGATTCACTTTCATGCCATTTTCCATCTAGTAAAAACGTGTAGGTTGTTGCTGTAGTCATTCCACTCTACCTCCATTTATTTTTATCTCTCTCATTTCAGTGTGTGGCTGCATAGCTTATTGTAATCAATTGGTCTGACAAATGCCAAACTTTTTGCTTAACATATTATGAAAGCGATTACAACACTTTTTTTGTCGATTCAGAACTAGAATTTTTAACGTAGCATGCCGATAACTAGTCAGAAGTGAAGTGAAGGTAATGGAAAGGGGCACAACCATATGTACAATCAGCACGATATTTTATTAGAAGCCGGCACGAACGAACTCGAGATCGTCATCTTCCATTGTGGTCCGTATACGTTCGGTATCAACGTCATGAAGGTTCGGGAAATCATCGTTCCGCTCCCGATGACACCACTTCCGGGTACACCGGATGCTGTCAAAGGATTGATTGAACTCCGCGGCGAAGTCATGACGGTAATCGATTTGCCTACAGTCATCGGTGTTCCCCACGACGAAGCAACCGAGGATCGACTGATCATCTGTGAATTCAATGGGGAAAAGAGCGTCCTGCGTGTCGATTCCGTGACGGAAATCCGTCGTATCTCATGGGAACAGATTGATACACCAAACGAACTCGCTCGTGGCATCGAAGGGTTAACGAATGGTGTCGTCAAAACGGGCGACAAGATGATCATCTTGCTCGACTACGAAAAAATCGCACTTGAGCTCTCACGCAAGGATATCTTCGCCCGCGAAGAAGGACGTCGCGTCCAGTCCCGTGACCGGTCCGATAAAATCATCTGGATTGCCGAAGACTCGGAAATGCTCCGGACGTTGATCATCGAAACACTCGAGGAAGCCGGTTACCACGGACTGAAGTGGTTCATCAATGGCAAGGAAGCTTTTGATGCGTTTGAGAACGGAAGCAACTGTGATCTCCTGATCACCGATATCGAGATGCCGAAGATGGATGGACTTCATTTAACGAAACGACTCCGTGAAGATGATCGTTATGCAGAACTGCCGATCATTGTCTTCTCTTCCTTGATTTCCGACGATTTACGCCATAAAGGCGAGTCCGTTGGTGTCAATGCACAAATCACGAAACCGGAAATCGGTCGATTGATCGAAACGGTTGATTCATACGTCTTATAAGAAAAAAGAAAAAAAGCCGACGAGATGTCGGCTTTTTTAATCTATTCGATTCCTCAACGCAGTACGTCAAGATTTTTTCCAGTAAACACATCGAGCCAGATGACCCGGAATTCAACCATGCTGTCTTCAATCCGATCGACGATTTCTTGCGTACCGGTCATGGAACCGGATTCTGCTTCTTTTTCAAGCAGTTCGAAATCATCGGCTAAATCATCAGCGGCAACGGAATAGGAAGCACCTTTTAGCAAGTGAGCGAGCTTTTCAGTTTGCTCAGCATCTTGTTTAGCGACGGCATCTTTCAGTTCAGGAAACTTTCGATCGAACTGCGCGATATACGTTTCTCCAATTTTTTGAAGGAACGCGTGATCCCCACCCGCGATCGATTGAAGTTCTTCGAGCTTCTTAGCATTAAAAAAAGGCATGTCTTCCCCTCCTCTGTTTTCATCTTATCACTAATCTTCGTAAAAAAAAATCGGAGAATCATTTACACGCCATCGTTTCTATTTCTATAATGAGACAGTGAAGAGCAGGAGGGATAGACAATATGTTGACGATTTATCGAAGCGATGTCACTGGGGCAGTCAACGAGATACAGGAGTTTACGAAAGGTTCCTGGATCCATCTTGTCAATCCGACCAAGGATGAAGCCGACCAAGTCATCGCTGCTACGAATATTCCAGAGGATTTCATTTATGACCCTTTGGACGTGGAAGAAAAACCACGTTTTGAAAAAGATGAAGAAGGCCTACTGATGATCGTCGACGTTCCCTACATCGAAGAAGAATCATCAGGACGCCGTTATAATACGATTCCGCTCGGTATCATCGTGACATCCCGTCATTTCATCACCGTTTGTTCGCAACAGCTCGATGTCCTGACGTTATTCTCGAGTGGTAAGTTGCGAGGATTCCGGACGAATTATCGATCGCGCTTCGTATTTCAGATTCTCTATAAAGTCAGTTCCTCGTATCTCCGTTTCCTACGCC
The DNA here is from genome assembly GCF_041945985.1 of Exiguobacterium sp. PHA03. Lineage (NCBI taxonomy): Bacteria > Bacillati > Bacillota > Bacilli > Caryophanales > Exiguobacterium > Exiguobacterium sp. PHA03. The sequence continues at coordinate 322,438 of NZ_JAUTYQ010000001.1, read as the reverse complement.
AAATCGATCGACGGATGGATGAACTCGAGGAAGAATTACAACGTTCGATGCGAAATCAAGAAATCTTTCAACTCATGAACCTTCAGAAATCATTGGTCTATTTCATGACATCCTTGAAATCGAACGATGGTGTCCTCGACCGAATCATCAAGACACCGAGTCTTGAGAAACACGAAGACGATGAAGACTTACTCGAAGATGTCTTCGTCGAACACCGGCAAGCAATGGAAATGGCACAAATCTATAAAGACATCATCAGTTCGACGATGGATACATTCGGTTCCGTCATCTCGAACAATGTCAACTTCGTCATGAAGTTCCTCGCCTCGATTACGATCGTCATCTCGATTCCGACGATGATATCTGGGATGTTCGGAATGAACGTCCATGTCCCTTGGGAAGGAGAAGTCATCGGTTTTTGGATCGTCTTCGGCATGATGATCTTCTTCTCTGGTCTTGCTGCATTCATCTTATGGCGGAGAAGGTTCTTCTAGTTCAAGTAAGCGCAAGACTTGTATGACTCAAAAAAGACTCAGTGACGGTGTTTCTGTCGCTGAGTCTTCTTCATTTACATGTTAATTGATTTCGACTGTCACGAGACAAAGATCATCCGCTTCATCGCTCTGATCCGGTTGAATCAGCTGATGGATGTTCGGTCCTTGTTGTTCAATCAGATTTTGGATGGCGTGAATTCCTTCATCAATACCTTTACTGTACAATTCCATGAAACCATCCGTGTACAGATAGACACATCCTGGTGAGACGATGTCGATCGTCTTGCTCGAATACGTCGAGTCTTCGAACATACCAACAGGAAGTCCCGTATTCTCAAGCGGAATGATTTGATCGTTCATCCGCAACAAACCAGGTGGATGCCCCGCGTTCGCATAGCTGAGTTTCATTTCATCTAAGTCGATATAAAGGTAGACAGCAGTGAAATAGATTTCTGTCTCGTCTCCCGGAAACAGTCGACTCATCTGTTGATTCAATTCTTCAAGCACTTGAGCCGGATCACCAATCCGGTGCACGAGTTCAAACAAGATTGAACTCATCCCCATCGTAATCAATGCAGAGGAGACACCGTGTCCCATGACGTCAAATAAGATGATGCCGTATTTATTCTGAGAGATGCGATACCAGGCATACATGTCTCCCGCTAGTTTCTTAGACGGGATATAGGTCGCCATGATGCGGATCTCATCGTCTTCGATATTGGCACTAAGGACACTTTGTTGCAGTTTTTGCGCCAAATCAAAGTCTTCTTGTAGCACTTTTTCATATCGTTTTCGTGCATCGATTGCTTGCTTCAGACCGATCGCATTACGAACTCGTGCGAGCAATTCCGTTTTTCGAATCGGTTTCGTCGTGTAATCAGATGCCCCTGCATTCAATCCATCAACGATATCTTCTTCGTTTGATCGACCCGAGACGATCAGGATTGGTAGTTCATCAAGACCAAACCGTTTTCGGATCAAACGTGTTGCCTCGATTCCGCTGATTCCCGGCATCTCAACGTCGAGCAGGACGACATCTAATTGCTCAATGAACAATGGATCCTCCATCAATTCGATTGCTTCTTCTCCACTCATGGCTTTGACGACGTCATATCCTTCATTTTCTAACAATCGCTCTAAGAGCATTAAATTTGTTAATTCGTCATCTACAACCAAAATACTCATCCGTCGTCACCTCGTTCTGTTTAACATGTTTATCTGAAATCAGTTTAGCACACAACCTACAATTTCGTTTAGACGGATGCTGCTTTTTCCGTCATACTAGAAAGTGAATGAAAGGAGGAGTGGACTATGTGGCTATATGTCGTCTCCATTCTCATCATCGTATTCGTCTTGGTCGCCTCGATCATTGTCATTTCAAAAGGATATGGCTATAAGGGCAACAAGGACGATATCGAAATCGATTATGATGAAATCAACCGAAAACTTCGTCACGAAAATGATGATGATTCATCCAACAAATGAACCTCTAAGACCATCATATCACGGTGGTCTTTTTAAATTCATTTCAAATACATGTTTTTTTTTAGATGTTTTTGATTTGCTCACAAGGGTATATCCATATCATGGTTAAATACTATCTCAAGGAGTGTTTATTATGGAACCGAATCTTCAACATGATCCACACGCAACGCACGCAGAACATCCGAATCGTCAGTTTGATCAGGAGGAATCATCCGGTCGTCAAGTTAATCTTGTCACAGGGATGTTAATCGGTGCCCTTGTCGGCGGACTATTAACGCTACTTAGTTCTTCGTCCCGTCAAAACACGAAACAAAGCTTACGTGGTGCGAAGGATTCCGTCTCGACACTCGCGTCTTCCATCAAGGAAGATCCGTCGGGCAAAGCGTCGCAAGTTATCAATCAGGTAAAGAGTGCTTCAAGTATCATCCAAGAAGTGGCGTCTGACGTTCAAAACGTCTATGACAAAGTGAACACAGAACTTGAAACAGTGAAGTCTGATGCTTCGACTGTGAAAGATACAGTCAATGAGACAAAAGGTGACCTGAGTTCTATCAGCAATAAAGTCGTCGAAGCGAAAGATGTCGCACTTGGCAAAGAAGAACCACCTGCTGAGCACGATGCTTCTAATCAACAAGCAAATGATGCTCAATCTTCTGAGGAAAAAAATAAAGGTGAAGGCATCTAATCGTTTGGTGTACTTCTTCATTCTCCCCGATGTGTTCAACACGTCGGGGTTTTTTTAACGTAGGAATTGAACAAGAATCGCGACGCGTTCACGCATCCCGAAACGAAGGACACCTGAAAGGGGTGTCTCTGCCGGAATCGCGTCCGTCAGTAACCCCAGTTGTTTCGCCTCTTTTCGAGCGCGGTACAGATGAAAATCTGACGTGACAATTGAGACACGTCGGACATTCTTTGGTAACAAGTCTTTTGAATACTGTAGATTTTCCGTCGTCGATGTCGAACTGGACTCAAGAACCAGTCGCTCCGCTTCAATGCCAGACGCCACCATTCCGCGTCGCATCGCTTCTGCTTCCGAGATATCCTCATCCGGTCCTTGTCCACCACTCAAGATGAAGCGGACATTCGGGTGTTGTTTCCCATATGCGGCTGCCGCCTGAATCCGATTATGTAAGATTTGCGACGGTTTCTCCCCTTTGACACCTGCGCCAAGAACGATGACATACGGCGACGACCCATCCGCAAGTGGTCGTTCTCCTCTGTTGACGAAAATCCCGACACTGTACCAGAAGGCGACACAAGCGACGAGTCCTCCACCAACCATCCATTTGATATTTCGTTTGTTGAACGTGCGTTTAATCATACCGTACGACCTTTCTGCTAAAAAATGGGTTACGGTATGCTGTACGAATGATGCTTGCAAAAAGTTTCAACCTGACGGGCTTTACCTCCAAAAAAATGCGATCTTCTCTGAATCGAGAACATCGCATTTTCCTATTGATTGACTCGTCATCAATTTCCCCAAATTGATGTCACGTATTCCGGATGATCAATGAATGGATTCCGGTTTTTTTGCCACTTCTCGAAGATGACGTCGTTACGACGCATTTCGAAGCTATCGACTGGATCAAGCTTATTCCATGCTTTCAGCGTCGATAATTTTCCATGTAATGGGTTCGTTCCATTGTTGACGTTTTCTGAGGCTTCGAGATCGATTTCTCCGCCACCTTCGTAACGAACTGCCATGTAGAAGATCATCCGCGCGATGTCACCTTTGACTCGGTTCGGTGGTTCCCACGAATCGCCATCACGGTAGCAATCGCATCCACTATATTTCGTACCGCCATTGTCGAAATCAAGATTCCCACGTGCGCTGTTGACGACGACATCTTCCGGACGCAAGTGATGCAAGTCTGTTCCCGGTCCGTTCGTCGTACCAAAGTCACCGTGCGACTTTGCCCAGACGTGTTCCCGGTTCCATTGACCGACATTTCCACCATTGCTACTTTTCGCAATCGATTTCCCCGTGTATAACTCGATAACGTTGTTCGCATTGTTTGGATCTTGATCCGTTTCTTTCAGTGCTGTCCATACTGTGTCGTATGACACTTGTGTATGGTTGTCGATGATATCGTGCAGCGATGCCTTCAACGCTGCCCCTGTCTTTCCTGCTGCCGGTAGATAGTACGCATCGATCGTCGATTGAGATGTAACCATCTGCGGACCTGCCGCTACTTGTTTTGGATCGACTGTTTTTGCAGTGACCGGTGTAAAGACGATTGACCCGAGCGCAAGTGTTGCGGCAAGTGCACCTGTGACCTTTGACTTCCAGTTCATGCGTGTTCCCCCTCGATTGGTATGTATGAAAACGGATGTTACACGCTCATTTTCACATCGAATCCATTCATGGTGGAAGATGGACGATAGACCTGCTTTTTTGAAGATGAGTCGTCGTTCAGATTCTTTATCGAAAGACAACGGTTAGATGGTCCTGATTTTTTTCGTCCAAGACATCAATTGCATCAAAATAATTCTTCGAAAGAAATATTCTAGGGTCAAAAGTCACGAACGAAAGACACTGACAAATAAGAATCCGGGACGATATTCCTTTCCTCTAAGGCTTCACTATAATAAATCATGCAAGCGTTTTCATAAATCATAAGGAGGTCTTTTCGTGAAACAAAAAGGATGGATTTTAGCAACCGTCGCATCCGCTGCATTTTTAGCGCCACTTGCGCAACCGATTGCAGTCGGTGCAACAGCTGACAATGGTACGATGATGCAGTATTTCGAATGGTATGTGCCGAATGACGGTAACCATTGGAATCGTCTCGGAAGTGACGCGACGAAACTGGATCAGCTCGGTATTACATCAGTCTGGATTCCCCCTGCCTACAAAGGAACTTCACAAAGCGATGTCGGCTACGGTGCCTACGATCTATACGATTTAGGTGAGTTCAACCAAAAAGGAACGGTTCGTACGAAATACGGCACAAAGGCGCAATTAAAAACGGCGATCGGACAATTGCATACCGCTGGAATCGATGTCTATGGTGATGTCGTCATGAACCATAAAGGTGGCGCCGATTTCACGGAAGCCGTCACGGCAGTCGAAGTCAATCCGAGCAACCGCAATCAGGAAGTCTCTGGCGATTATCAAATCCAGGCATGGACGGGCTTCAATTTTGCAGCACGAAATAACCTCTACTCGAACTTCAAGTGGAAATGGTACCACTTCGACGGCACGGACTGGGATCAATCGCGTTCAAAAAGCGCCATCTATAAGTTCCGCGGTACCGGTAAAGCATGGGATACGGATGTCTCAACTGAAAATGGTAACTACGATTACTTGATGTATGCGGATCTTGACTTCGATCATCCAGAAGTTCAGCAAGAAATGAAGAACTGGGGCAAATGGTACGTCAACGAACTTGGTCTTGATGGGTTCCGTCTCGATGCCGTCAAGCATATCAAACATGGTTACTTAGCGGACTGGCTCGCGAACGTTCGTCAGACGACGGGCAAACCGCTATTCACAGTCGCCGAGTACTGGCAGAACGATCTTGGAACGTTACAAAACTACTTAAGCCGGACGAATTACCAACAATCCGTCTTTGATGCCCCGCTTCATTATAAATTCGAGCAAGCAAGTAAAGGTGGCGGATACTACGACATGCGGACGATCTTTGACGGGACACTCGTCAAGAGTAATCCAGTCCAAGCCGTGACACTCGTTGAAAACCATGACTCGCAACCTGGACAATCGCTTGAATCAACGGTTCAATCATGGTTCAAACCACTCGCCTACGCGATGATCCTGACCCGTGAACAAGGCTATCCATCCGTCTTCTACGGCGATTACTATGGCACAAAAGGTACGTCGAATCGCGAAATTCCAGCACTTGCTTCGAAGATTGATCCGTTGCTCAAAGCACGGAAGGACTTCGCGTTCGGAAAACAAAACGATTATCTCGATAACCAAGACATCATCGGTTGGACACGTGAAGGTGTCTCGGATCGGGCAAAATCCGGTCTTGCAACAATCCTCTCAGACGGCCCTGGCGGTAGCAAATGGATGTACGTCGGCCTTCAGAACAAAGGAGAAGTCTGGACGGATATCACTGGAAACAACACGGCATCGGTCACGATCAATCAAGATGGCTACGGTCAATTCTTCGTTAATGGTGGTTCGGTTTCCGTCTATCGTCAACAATAATCACGTAAAAAGGTCTCTTCCGTATGACGGGCGAGACCTTTCTTCTTCATTCAGCGAGACCGACACTCGACTTGATGTGATCTTCTGTTTCGATCGCCTGTAAGAGGAAATGTGCCACATCTGCACGATTGATTTGTTTCGCATCTTCCGGTACACCTGTATCCGCTTGGCGATAAAGCCCAGTCAACGGACCGTTCAGTAAACGGAGTGGACGGGCTACCGTATAGTCAAGATCCGCCTGCTGGAGGAGTGAAATCGCTTGACGGTGATCTTTTAATGGATTCTTCAGAATCCGCTGAGCGAGCATCCCTTGCACACCCGGTAACTCATCATCGACACCGGCAGACGCGACATAACCGATTCGCTCTATCCCCTGTTTCTTCATCGCTGTCACGATCCGAACGAGACTTCGTTCTAAAAAACCACTGTACGCAAGACTCTCCGTACCGAGTGCTGTCAGGACAGCATCTTGTCCGGCAACAGCAGCTGTTACCGCTTCTTGATCGAGCACGTCGCCCTTTACGACTTGTAACCGTTCGTCATGTAGTGTCAGTTTTTCTGGACTGCGGACAAATGCTGTGACCTCATGCCCGTGATCAATCGCCTGTTTGACTAGTTCTTGTCCAGTTTGACCAGTCGCTCCAAAAATAATCAGTTTCATACGAAACATCCTTTCTCTTTCAAGATCCACTGATTCAATCATACCCTTACCACTTGAAAATGAATCGTCTCACCTTGTCTTTATTTTCAGAAAATTGTTTTTATTTGTTAAGCGTGTATGCTAAAATCTTCCTAAGTACATATGGATATTTTTTCCTTAAAAACAGGAAGGAGGATCGCTTGTGTTACGGCAACGCTTTATCATGTCGCATGGTGTCATTCTAATTAGTCTGTTCTTGTTTCAAACTACCGCGACGTATATTTACACGCATTACATCATGCCGGATCCTTTTAAAAAGCCTTTGATTGCAGAAACTGAAGCGAATGGCGAAATTAGTTTTAAAAACGGTCACTCACCTACTAACACAAAAGGCAAGATGCCTTTTGAACCAATCGATCCACGACCTGGTCCAAAAGAGCTCTGGAAATCCCTTAAAGCGGATGCCTCTGACTCCCCTTTTTCTTATCTACAATATGTCATTTTAATCAGCTTATTTAGTTTCATGGTCTGGAAACTCGTTCAGTCGCGTCGCGTGAAAAAACGGCGCAGGTCTACAGGAGACGTAACGGATGACGTTCCATTCGCTCAATCAATCTTTCATCCTGCTTCTTTAAGAAAATCATCTTATCTGTATGCATCGTATTCGTCTTCACGTGTCCGTGATCTCGTCATCCGTTTTGAGCAACACTTACCGCGCAGTCAGCAACGTCGTCCGAACGAAACGCTTGAAGACTGGTTACGTCGAATTGAGGTCCCTGTCGATTTTCAGTTGTATCGGAATATCCGCTACGGTGACATGTCGGAAACGATCGTCACGGACGATGAGATTCTACGCTTCGAACAACAACTAGCACGCTACTCAACCATTTGACCTTGGAGGGATTTCCTATGAAACTACAACAATTAAAAGATCAACTCAATTCCATCTATCTCGGTAAACCGGACGTCATCGATCTTTGTCTGACGGCACTCATCGCAGAAGGACATATTCTATTAGAAGATGTACCGGGAACAGGGAAAACGATGCTCGCCAAAGCGCTCGCTCAGAGCTTTGAAAGTGCCTTCTCGCGGATTCAGTTTACGGCGGATTTGCTTCCGTCCGATGTCATCGGTTCGGATTTCTTCAACTTAAAGACACAGGAGTTCGAGAATAAACGCGGTCCATTGTTCGCGAACGTCGTCTTGATTGATGAGATCAACCGTGCTGTTCCGCGGACACAATCGGCACTGCTTGAAGCGATGGAAGAACGTCAAGTCTCGATCGGTGGAACGACCTATCAGATGCCCGCCCCATTTTTCGTCATCGCGACACAAAACCCGATCGAGTCAGCAGGAACGTTCCCATTACCGGACGCCCAACTCGACCGGTTCATGGTCGCAATTGAAGTCGGTTATCCGGATTTCGAGAACGAACGGCGCTTATTGTCTGAGATTCTGACGAACGTCCGTCGGTCAGCTGTCGGCATCGCGTCAGGCGGTGACTTGATTTCCTGGCAGGAAGAGGCACGCCGCGTCCATGCATCACAAGACGTGCTCGATTACTTGCTCCATATCGTCCAAGCGACACGAAACCATGAACTCATTGAAGTCGGCGTCAGTCCGCGTGGAGCGATTGCATTACTTCGCGCCTCGCAAAGCTACGCATTCTTGAATCAACGCGACTTCATCATCCCGGAAGATATCAAATATCTTGCAAAACACGTCCTGTCTCATCGCCTGACACTGACACTTGAAGGTGGAATCAAGACGACGAAAGCGGCTGTCTTGACGCATATTCTGGACGACGTGCCGGTTCCGGTCGAGATGGGGTGACGAATCATGCAGATTGAACGTTCCGTCCCGTTTTGGCTTGAACGCCGACTCTTTCCACTGTACGTCGCGATGACGTTCATCTTCCTCTTCATTCCACGTCTGTCGATCCTCGGTTTTCTGTTCGCCGCCTTGGCGACGATTCATTTCGTCGTCGGTCGAACAGAAAAACAGCTCCGACGGGACGTGGCAATCGAATGGAAGCATTATGAAGCGTTGATGTTCAACCAAGAACAGACATCGCTCCATCTACAAGTCTTCGGTGTCGAATCTTTAAGTCAGCTCGGACTCGAAGCGACGCTTCGTTTGCATACGGATGGTGGGGTCATCTTCCCGGAGATGGACCCGCTGCACCCGGCGACGTTTCATGCGGTGATTGACTCTGAAGACGCGTTAACAATACCGATTCAGACGGTTCGCCGCGGACCGGCGGAGTTCGATGAGATCATCTTGACGATTCGTTTGCCTTGGAAGATGGGCGTCTATCTCTTTACGTTCGATACGTATCCGTCGTTTACAGTCTTACCGTCCTTGACGGCGCAGGCGACGCCGCTTCTTTTACAGCGTTTACGTATCGGCGATCGACCAGATCGGTACTCGCCACTCAAGAACAAGCTCGTTCAGCTTGGTGCAAAGCCCTATACGGCAGAACCGTCAAAAGAGATCGATTGGTATGCGACAGCGAAGACCGGTCGATTGCAGGCAAAAGTGTTCGAAACGAGTAATCAGGATACATTTACGATTGCCTTGAATTTATCGGCACCAAGCGGTTACGGGCTCCATCAACAATTCGAGACATTCATCGAACAAGCAGCGTTCCTGATCAGTGAATTAATCAAGGAAGGCTGCAAGATCGAACTATTTCTCAATCGTCTCGACGGAGCGAACCGAATGACTCATCTTTCGCTACAAGAAGGCCAACCACAATTAAAGCATGTCTTAATGACCCTCTCGACGGTCTCGACGCGTGATTCGTTCATCGCGACGCAACATTTCGAACGCTACGTGCTTCGCCGTAAGCATATGAATAGTCAGTTGATTCAAATTGGGAATGACCGGATCCTCGCCATCGGTTGAGGACCCTAAAGAAAGGAGTTTCTCACTTCATGGCTTTTATCGCCCGAAAATCGATGCAGCTCATCGTGGCTTTTTTTGTCTTGATTGCGATCAGCGCCCTTCCGGCGCTCGTCGCACAAATGAAATTCAATCCAGCAAGCTACATAGAAGGTCTGAAACAGCAATTCGCTCAACTAGCAAAGCTTGATGAGATCACTTATTTTAATGTGTCTGCTCAAAAAGAAGTCTTATTACTCCCTTCTTTACAGCCCTATATTCAAGAGACGTTGATCATCTTTACAATAGCAATGATCGTTTCCGCGATCAGTGCGATTCTTTACGCCTATCTGTTTTATCGAAGTGGTCAACGAACACGGACACTATTGAAACAGGCGACACGCACACTTGAGATGGTTCCAGACTTATTTTGGATCATTTTTTCGCAATTCCTCGTCATCTATTTATTCAAAATGACAGGATATAGCAAAATCGAGATTGCAGGAACATATGCTGACTCGATTCGTTTCTTACCGATTACCACCTTAACGCTGACAACATTATTTTTCTTTATCAAATGGCTGACGACACAAGTACTGGAACAAGAATCTGCACCGTTCCTTGAACTCGCAAGGGCAAAAGGTATTCAGCCAACCGCTCTTTTCTGGAAACATTTACTTCCGACGATGGTCTATCGGTTTTATTTATTTTTCAGAGCCAATATTATTACAATTCTATCAAGTTTGTTAATCATTGAGTACACTTTTCAGGTCCAAGGCCTGTTTCGTTTCGTTCTTCAATTTGGGCAAATGCCGATTTTAATGGTCGTCTTGTTCTTAATCTATTTACCAATCTTCATCATGGATTTACTTGCAGAATGGTTGATCCCGAACGCCTGGAAAGGAGGGATTTGATGCGTCGCACCCTAATGCGAGATCCTGTCTTCTGGCTATGTCTATTTTTGCTCACCGTTTTACTGATCCTAAGTTTCGGAAATACGATCTTACGTGATGGTCAAGTTGATCAAATCTCGAATCGTTACGCTGAAGATGGCACATTTCTTGCTACGTCTCCCTTAAAACCGTCAAGTGATCAATGGCTAGGTACGGACCGTTCCGGCAACGACTTCTTTCAATTGATGATTGAAGGGTTCAAGTGGACGGTCGGTATTTGTATCCTCGTTGCTCTTAGTCGGATGTTTCTTTCACTGGTCATCGCGATTCCGCTAGCTTTTCGAACTGCTCGTGTCAATCGATACTTGAAACTTATTCTTGATGGGTTTTTAGTTTTACCACTGTCTCTCGTTTCTTTACTGCTTTTATTTTCATCTCTTGTTTTCATAGATTCGACGGTGGTTCCATCATTATTCGATCGTGTCTCGTTTGAATTGATCATCCTGATTTTACTCGGTCTACCTTCGTTATCACTCTACCTGATTGCTGAGACTCGTCAGTTGCTTAGTCAAGAGTTCATGATAGTCGCCCAGACGCTTGGTGGTAGTCCATGGCATCGTTTCAGACGCCATATTTTGCCACACCTCATTCCGACGTTGATGATCGTCTTCATGCAACAATTCATCCAAACGCTAATGTTGCTGATCCATTTATCGCTCTTAGGTATTTTCTTCGCCGGAACAGTCAATTTATATGAGGGTGTCATGCCAACAATCTTTGAGTGGTCCTCGATGTTCGGCTATTACTACAATCAGTTTTCGGCGACGTCGTGGCTCAACCATATGTTCCTCGTTCCACTGATTGGACTAGCATTAGTCGTCTTTTTCAGCAATCTATTCATGAGTCGACTCGAACGGGCTTTCCGATTCCGCCAGCAACTAAAACCAATCAAGCTATCGGCATCTCGTGCTCAAGACGAAGCTGCCGCGACGTCGATGGTTGATCCCTTTACACTCGTTGCACTGAAGTCCCATCACGATTCTGATTGACAATCCATTTTTTTCCTCTTACACTAGAAAAAAACATGAAATGAGGGCGTCCAATGTAAATCATTCTGAATTCTCACTCCTAACTAAATACGTACGATATGGAGGTCATTCAGAATGAACCGGTTTACGCTTTTATTGGTCAGTCAATGGATTGCGAATGCGGGAGATGCGCTCTATATCGTCTCTCTGATCGCGATGATCTATCAAACGACAGGGCAAGCGAGTCTCGCTGCCCTGTTTCCCGTTCTCGTCACAGCAGGCATGACAGGAAGCGGCTTCTTATTCGCCCAAGTCGCTCAACGTGTTCCCCATGCCTCGTTGTTGTTCGGCAGTCAACTCCTCAAGACGATTCTCTTAGGCATCATCTGGGGACTTGATTTACCACTGCCACTTATTCTCGCACTCGTTGGATGTATCGCTTTCTTCGACGGATTTGCTCGTCCGATCGAAAGTGCCTTCATCCCTCGACTGTGTCAGGATGTCCAAAAGGCTAACAGTCTCGTACAAGGTTCGAATCAAGTGATTCAGCTCATCATGTGGCCGCTCGGCGCCATTCTGGTCAGCTGGTTATCGCCGCTTTCCGTCTTGTCCGTCTCGGCCGGTCTGTTTTTAGGTGCGAGTCTCATCAGCTATCTGTTCTATCGAAGCGTCCGCTCTCTATCCGACCCTTCGATGGAAGGGGAAGACGTTTCCTTCCGGTCGAGTATTCGCTACACGCGAGCGCATCCATTCGCGAAAGCCAACACGTATCTCGTCGGAATCGATGCGTTCGTCAGTACGGCTTGGATTTCTGCTCTGTTCCTCGTCTACATCGATACACATTTCCAGCTATCGGAACGCTGGTGGGGCATTCTAAATGCCTTCTATCTGCTGAGCATGATTGCCGGCAGTTACATGATGTTACGTCGTCGTGGAACGCGTTCGTTGCTTTATCGTAGTATCGGCTTTTCGATTGCTGCGACCTTCTTGTTTGCTTTCGCTCCAATCGTCACACTTGCCGTGATCGCTTGTCTGTTCCAAGGGTTTGCCAGTCAAGTCCGGGCGATTGAGCTGAATACGTTGTTGCAAAAGACGACACCACTCGAACGGTTACCGTATGTCTATAGCGTGCAACAAACCGTGTATGCACTCTGTTTCTGCCTCGGCAGTCTATTGTTCGGATGGCTTGCCGATGTGTTTGCGATCGAGCTTGTCTATGCGCTCGCAGGAGCCCTCTCCTTGTTGATGTGGCAACCGGCTCGCCAGCTATTGGCACATTCCTCTCAGGAGCAACGACACGTGTCGTAATAAATGACAGTCAAAAGGACAAAGGTCAATGCACCTTTGTCCTTTTTTTGATTCAGTTCTGACGCGTGCGCGTCACACTATACAACAGAAGCAACATAAGTGAGACGAGACCGAGCGCGGCATAGGTCATCTGAAGCGAGAAGACACGTTCGACGAAGACGAATAGCGTACCGGTTCCAAGCACAGCTAAACGTTCAATGACTGAGATCAGCGACGTAAACGTTGCACGTCCATTTGGCGGCGCAACTTCTTGGATGACAGTGGTCAAATAAGGCTCAGCCCAGCCATAGCACAAGTACAGCGTCCCGAGTAACCCGATACTGACGAGCGGAGAGGCAACCGACAATCCGGTAAGACACACGATATAGATCATCGCCCATCCGACCGGAGATCGGAACCGAGATAAGGACGCGCCGGTCGCCTGCATGATTTGAAATAACACGAAAACGAATCCGAAATGGACCATCGGTATCGTTTGATCCCGTAGATAGAGTTGCCAAAACTCATCAACGAAATCAATCGTCGCCCCGTATAACAAGACAAGACAAAGAATTCGGACGTAGACGCGTCGAAACGAGAGTCCTATTAGCAATGTCTTCAACGAACTCGTCTCTCCGTCTTGTTCTCGCGCTGCTTCCTTTAAGAAAAACGTCAGGAGTACTGTTCCGAGCAAAACCCACCAAGACACGTGATAGTGCCAGATCAAGTCTACCGATCGCACGGCGTAACTCCCGACGAGTGCCGCAAGTCCAGACGTCAACAAACCACCGATTGAAATCACTCGCCAGACCGTCTCGAATCGCTCTTCTCTCCTATGCATTCGCAATGTTTCATAGACGTGGGCTTCAAGCGCTCCACTAAGTGCTGCGCCACCGATGCCAGCAAGGACCATCGCCAAGAGGAAAGCAGGTAATGAGTAGGCTTCAAGCAACACCGTAAACGATAACCACTCACATACGAAACCAGCCAGAATGAACGGCTTTCTACCCCACCGGTCGGATAACAAACCGAACGGAACCTCACCAATCAACATGACCCAAGCAAAGACGATTTCTGCGATGACGACGTCGGCAATGCTCATTCCCCGTTCTTCCCAGTAAAAGCGCTCAATCACATACGCTGGAATGAACGAACTACTGGCTTCGATCAGGATCCAAAGAATGAACGATCGTCGGACTTAACAAGGCCATCTGCTTCGCCGCATCTCCTCACTTCCTTTCTATTTGATAGTAGTTAATTCCCGTTTTGCAGATGAAACCAACAAAAAACGTTCTTTGATTTTTCAATCAAAGAACGTTTTTGACATTAACAATCCTCCACCGGTTCCGTGACCGGTACGACGGACTGGACGATCGGTAGTTCGACGATGAACGCGGACCCGACACCTTCCGTTGATTCGACATGAATCATTCCTTCGTGCGAACGAACGATTTCCTGACAAATCGCAAGACCAAGACCGGTACCGCCGATTTTTCGACTATCCGAATTATCGACTCGGTAAAACTTACTAAACAGTTGTGGTAACGCGTGACGCGGAATGCCGATTCCCTCATCTTCGATCTTCAGCTGGACACGATCTTCGACTTGACGCATCGTGATCGTGATCTGACCACCATCCGGTGAATACTTGATTGCATTGTTGATCAGGTTCGTGAACAGCTGACGCATTTTTTGTTCGTCAGCATGAATCCGCCCCGTCGTCGTTTCTTCAAAATCAAGGACTAGCTCGTGATCTTTTGCCGAAGCCGTATGGAACTCGACCGTTTCCTGAATGACTTTCGTCAAATCAAGCGGTTTGAAGTCATACTGCTGCTGACTCGATTCCATGCGCTGGACATCGAGGAAGTCGTTGACGAGGTTCGTCAACCGTTCGGTTTCCGCATGAATCGTCTCGAGATACCGTTGACGTTTTGATTCCTGGACGTCGCGCGCAAGCATCAGTTCCGTATAGCCGTAAATCGAGGCAAGCGGTGTCCGCAACTCATGCGAGACGGTCGAGACGAATTCCGATTTCATCCGGTCGATCGCTGTCTCTGCCGTCACGTCACGTAAGACGAGCATCGTACCGCGGAAACAACCACCGTAATGAATTTCCTCTGCATACAGCGTGACGAATCGCTCTTCCTTGTTCAAGGACAACGCCAAGCTCTCCGTCGGAATTTCCTGACTGCAGACATGATCCATGTAGGTTAAGAACGCCTCATGTTGATCGACTTGCACTGCCAACTCTTCGATTTTGACGTCGAGCGTCATCAATCCTTCTTCCGCCACTTGATCGTGCGCCGGATGATGGAATAAAGCGAGCAATGGTTTATTGGCAAAAATCGTCTCCCCTTCGATATAGATGACCGCTTCCCGAATCGAATGGAGAAGTTTGGACGTCTTTTCCCGTTCTCGTTCGACTTCTTCAAAGACACGCATCCGGAGCAAGGAGAGTGCCAATTGACGGGAGAACGACCAGATTTCGTTCGTCTGCTCTTCCGTAAAGGCATCCCGGTAACGGACGAGATAAATGCTTGCAATCATTGTGTTCGTCGCTGGATCCATCACTGGTACGACGATTTCGTACATCGCGTACGGATATGGGAGCGGATGATGACTCGCGACTTGTTTCGTCGAGCGAACGGCGCGTTTGTTTAGACGTGTGCGTTCGAGTAATGACGTCGAAGCATGTAATAACTGGTGCTCCTGAGCTGCCGTCATCCCGTAAGAGACGAGATCCGTATAGCGGTCTTGCTCTAGGAAGACGATTGCTCCGAGCTCCGCATCGGTGATCGTAATCAATTTTTCGATGATCGCCGGATACGCCGTCAACGTTTCGCGAGACGCAAGTGTCTCGGTCAACTCATTGCGATAACGCAAATGGGTCTCGTTACGTAACGTGATGTCGAGTGCTTCTTCGAGTTCTTCCTGTTGCGATTGAAGTTCTTCTTGCTGGGCAATTAATTCTTCCTGTTGACTTTGTAGTTCGTCGTTACTTGCGACGAGTTGATGTTTTTGCCCGGAAATGGCGGCTGCCATCTGGTTGAACGTCGTCGTCAACTCACCAATCTCATCTTGACGATTCGTGATGACGATCGGTGTCGCATCCTCACCTTTAGCGAGTCGTCCACTTTCCCGGTTCAACTGACGCAACTGACGCGTCAAGCGGCGGACGAATGGTCGGACGAAAACGAGAGTAATCAATAAGAGGATTGCGATATTGACGGCTCCGAGAATTTGCGACGAGTTGACTTGTTTACCAAGCCGCTCTTGCGCCGCCATCTCTTGATCGTTTAAGGAATTACGATATTTTGTGAAGACCGTCTCCATATCAACGATACTTGAACTCATATCAGCCGCACTCTTCGTCTTGATGTTGAACTTCCGCTGTGGATCGAGTGGTTTTGATTTCGTGACCTTTCCAAGCGTCGGCATCTTCAAGAACGGTTCCGTCACTTTGCCGTCTTTTTTCGCCGCGACATAATTGACGAGGCTCGGCATGACGCGTTGGGTATACGCTGTATAGAGTTCCCGTGCGTCCGTTGCATACTGCCGTTCTTCTTTGAAGCGTGCATTGCGCTCGAACCAAGTCGTTTGTTGATTGATGCCATTTTTCTTTGCTTCGATTTCTTTTAACATCTCTTCGTCACCAAGCAAGACGAAGCCACGCATCTCGTACTGCATGCTTTGCCATGATTCGTACAAATCGGTCGCCCGTGTCCGATGTTCGTTTAACATCTTTAATTCTTGGCGTGATTCATCCACCTGTTGTTTCGTATATAGGTAGACACCACCTGTCGTTAGCAGCAGTGTCAGAAAAATCACATAAAACGCAGACATGATTTGCCGTCCAATCGTTCGATTCAGCCATGTTTTCATTAAAGGAATTCAACTCCTTTCCCTTTATCTTTCTCCAGCAATAAAGGTATTCCCGTCCATTCATTGTAAACTTTTTTCAATCGATACACAGCATTCTGCTCAAAAAGATTTCAATTTCATACAACTTTAATCTAAATCGTTGTATATGACAATTAGATGTCACGATTCAATCGTTTCCAACAAAAAAAGAGCCCAGCAGGACTCTTTTCAATGATGATGGTGGTGACTATGGCTCCGAACTGGCTGTTCATCCGCTAAATGATCCGCATCCAAAATGCCAAGTCGTAAATACTGGGCTAAGACTTGTTTTTCAGTCGTTTCAGAAATCTGATCTGCTCCTTGAATGAGCCTTAAAATACCGGTCGCAATCCGTAACGGTTCAAGGTTCGTCTTTTCCACCGGAAAACTTGTCAACGTTTCTAAGTAAGCGACGTAATTCAGTGCATCCGATTCATTCGGACTGACGAGACGCGCCGCATGCTCGCGCAGTTGTTGCGTCAATGAATTCGTTGAGATTCCCTTTGAGGCTGCAGAGATAACTCCGAACAGAATGAACCCGATGATGAGAACAAAAAATCCGACCATGAAAATCGGCATGCCCGAGAAGAAGCCGTCGCCTCCCAATTCGCTTTCCATGAATGCTACTGTGAACATGATGAGCCCTCCAAATGAATAGAATAATAACGATCACTTATCCTACGTCATCCTCTTCAAGAAAGTTTCACCTAGTTAGGTAGTTTTTGTAATTCGGCTTGGAACCAGTCTTCAACGAAGAACCGTTCCGTCTCCGTCTCGATTTGATACGAATACAACACCTCAAAGTCACCCTCTGTCAACATCGGTAACGTCAATTCGCGTACGAGATGACGTAACTCCTCCGTCAGTTCAGCTTCATAGCGGATGAATCCATCTTCCCGGTGCTCGACTTCCGTCAAGTATGGGAGGAGGATATGCTTGCCGAATGATTGTGGATCATCGATGACTTCTGCTGTCACACCGAATAGTTCTTCTGCTTCTTCGACGAGTCCTTCTGCTGACTGCACCTCAATATGATCCGGAAACCAGACCGTTAAGCGGTGCCCTTCCTGTAAAAGTCGTTCAAAGACAGGACGAAACGTTTGATTTTGAATCAGTTCGTATTGCATCAGTCTTCCCCTTTCGTGAATTCAAATTTTAATTGATCGCGTTCGAGATAAAGCATCGCCTTGAACTGGCGGGCATTCTTCTTCATCTCGAGTGGCTTCGTTTTTTGTCCAGCGAGTACCTTTTTGACTTCCGTTTGTGTCAATCGAGCACCAAGGATCGTTTTCGGTAACGTAAAGCCGCAGTTGTTTTTTTGATACCCACTACAACCATAGAACTTCCCACGATCAAGAACCGCTGATTGGCACAGCGGGCATGGCCCGACCGGACGATTCGTCGCACCACGCGGGGCCTTACTCTTGACTTGCGTCGGATCAACAGCGAGTTGTTCGATCCGTTGCTTGGCATCAACGACGAGATGCTCCGACAGTTTCTTCGCCTGTTCAATGAACTGGGCGGCAGACGCTTCCCCTTTACCGATTTGCTCGAGACGGCTCTCCCACTTCGCTGTCATCTCTGGCGAAGCAAGAATACTCCCCGTCACGGCATCGATCAATATCCGACCTTTTGGCGTCGGATGAATCTCTTTTTTGACGAGTTTGATGTATTCCCGCCGTTTTAGTCCGTCGATGATCCCGGCACGGGTCGCTTCCGTCCCGAGTCCCTCGACTTCCTTCATAATCGCTTGCAGCTCATCTTCGAGTAATTTACCAGCTGTTTTCATGCCGAGGATGAGTGTCCCTTCCGTATAGCGTTTCGGCGGCTCCGTTTGTTTCTCGAGCAGACGACAGCCTTTGATCGGCATCTCTTGTCCTCGTTCGACGGCTGGCAATTCGACTTCCTTTGATTCGATTTGTAAGACTTGTTTAAAGCCCGGATCAATCGTCCGACTGCCGCGTGTCAAAAAACGGTCCATCTCACGCGTCGTCACGATTTCCGTCTTCTCCGAGACGGCGTCCGGTGCAAAGGCAGCAAGGAAACGGCGAACGATTAAATCGTAGACTTGCGCATCTCGTCCAGAGAGCTTCGCGACGGCACCCGCCTCTTCTGTGGGAATGATCGCATAGTGGTCGCTGACCTTTGCCGGATTGACGTAGCGTTTATCGTTTGCCGGATTGTTCGTCAGGACATCCTTGATTGGACTATATTCCGCTTGTTTTAATAACCGATCAAGAATGACTGGGAACTGTCCCGCTTCCTCTTTGGTCACGAAGGACGAGTCTGTTCGCGGATAACTGATCCAACCACGGATATAGAGTTTTTGCGCGATATCGAGCGTCTCTTTTGCACCGAGACCAAACCGTCGGCTCGCTTCGGTTTGTAAGAGCGATAAACTGAACCAAAATGGCGGTCGTTCCGTCTGCCGTTTTTTCTCGATGGAGGCGACGATTCCGATTCCTTTCGTCCGATCCACGATTGCTTGTGCCTGTTCCCGATCACTCAGCTTCGTCTGTTTCTGCGCATTGATATATTTTCCTTTGTATCGCGTAAAATCCGCCTCGACTTCATAATATGTCTCCGGTCGGAAATCCTCGATCTGTTTTTCCCGTTCGACGATCAGTGCAAGCGTCGGTGTCTGGACTCTTCCGAGGGAAAAGACGTCGGCGATGCCCTTCTTCTTCAGTAACGTCGTATACGCACGGGACGCATTCATCCCGATCAGCCAATCGGCGCAAGCGCGACTCATCGCCTCATGGAAGATGTTCTCTGTTTCCTTTCCATCAAGCAGATTCGCAAACCCATGGTCAACGGCTTGAGGCGTCAAACTCGAAATCCAGAGTCGTTGCAGTGGTTTTGCGTTGTTCGCGAGACGTAAGATCAATCGGACGATTGCCTCTCCCTCTCGCTCGGCATCCGATGCTATAATGATGGAAGTCGTCGTCCGCTCATTCAATAATTTTTTGATGACTTGGTACGGTTTACTTTTACCTTTTGCCAGTCGGTAATCAAATCGTTCCGGGATAATTGGCAAATGGTCATAGTTCCATCGTTTCCACTTGGCGTCATAATGCGCCGGCTCCTGCAGTTCGCATAAATGTCCAACCGCGTAGGCGAGTTTTGCCCCTTGCGGAAATCGGTCACACGGTTTGATTTCGATGTAGCCGTCCCGCTTCACAGACGGATACGGAGCTGCCAGTTTTTCAGCTTGTTTTGGTTTTTCAGCAATGATCAATTGCACACGCTTCACCCTCATTTCCTTACTTCAGACATGTGGAGGTACCCATGCCCTATTTTACGTTATTCATGGCTTTATTCTTTATTTCAACATCGGCAATCTTCGTCAAATGGGCGGAGACCCCGATCGAGGCTGTCGCCTTTTACCGCATGCTGTTCTCGACCTTATTGTTGCTCCCACTCATTCGCTTGAAGGAACTTTTGCAACTCAGTTCGTCGACGATTCGGCATATGCTATTAAGTGGCATTTTGCTCGCCGGGCATTTTTGGCTGTGGTTTCTCTCTCTTGATTATACGACAGTTGCGAGCTCAACGCTCTTCGTGACCGCAAGTCCGATTTTTGTCCTTGCCGGTAACGCGTTATTTTTCAAACAACACCCGTCGCGCAAGGCACTCCTGTTCGTCGCTGTCGCCTTGTTCGGTGGCGGTCTCGTCGCTTACGGAGATATCGCCGTCGGCATGCGCGCCTTGATCGGGGACGGTCTTGCTTTGCTCGCAACGATTTTAGTCGCTGGTTACTGGTTGCTCGGTCAACACGTCCGCACAAGCGTTTCGACGAATCTCTATTCGTTCGGTGTCTACGCTGTCGCGTCGCTCGTCTTGCTTTTGTTATCATTGATTCAATCAACGAATCTCGTCGCTGCGTTCCAACAAGACTGGTGGCTGTATATTCTTCTTGCCGTCTTCCCAACGTTACTCGGTCACAATTTATTCAACTGGGCGCTCGCTCGTGTCAGCGCTAGCATCGTCAGCATCACGATCCTTGGCGAAGCGGTTTGGGGCATGATCTTTGGGTATTATCTGTTTAACGAGAAGTTAACATGGATTCAAATCACCGGTGCTGCTTTACTCTTGATTGGAATCGGATTGTTCCTCCGACGCAATGAACGTGATATTCGTGAACAGCTCGCCCAGCGTGAAAGTGCCACTAGTCAATCTTCCTCATGACAAAAGCGAACCAGGATGATGATCATCCTGGTTCGCTTTTTCGTTACGATCGTGGATCGTCAGGTCGAACTTTCGGTAAACGCCATGTCATCGCGAACGCGAGAATGGCACAAACGACTCCACCGATGAAGACGTAACGTAATCCATGTGATAACGCGAGTTCTGCCGCATACTGCACGTCCTGTCCGAACGTTTTTGCCGTACTCGATTGGAAGAATGGATCAATCGCGTACCCTGAAAGCGTGTCCGACGCTGCAAACGAGCGAAGGATTGATAGGTTGAAGATCGTACCGAAAATCGCAACACCGAGCGTCTGTCCCGTCGTACTCAAGAACGAGTTGACGGCCGTCGCTGAACCACGAAGTGACCAATCGACGGATGTCTGCAAGACGACCATGAAGACGGGTTGCGAGAGACCAAAACCAATTCCGATCAGCGAAACGGCAAGATAGATGAAAACATCACTTGATTCGCGCGTGATCAACGATAAAATTACTGTACCGACGATCAGCAGCCCCATTCCTGTCATCGTCCGGTACCGGGGTGAGGCGACACCAATCGTCCGTCCACCGATGATGGCGGTCAGCGTCCAAAAAAGCGACAGTGGCATCAACATGAAACCAGCTTCGGTCGGACTCTTCCCGAGTACCCCTTGGGCAAAAATCGGAATATACGCTGACATCGAGACGAGCACCCAGGCGGAAAAGAAGACCGCTAAGTTGATCACGAGAATGACCGGATGGCGAATGACTGCTGGTGGCAAGAGTGGATCGCTCGCCTTTTTCTCGACCCGATAAAACGTGAACAATAATACGAAACTAATGAAAAAGCTCGCTAGAATGATCGGCCGCAAGAACGTCTCCGACTCACTGCCCGACAATAAGCCGTAAAGAAACGCACTCATCCCGAGCGCAAACAATAAGGCACCCCGGTAATCGATTTTCCGCTCCGTTTCCCTGACCGTCTCTTTGTAGTAAACGACGATCATGAAAAACGATAATAAGGCAAACGGTACGTTTAGTAAGAAAATATACCGCCACGAAAGCGATTCGACGAGGAATCCACCGACAAGTGGTCCCGCGACACCCGAAATCCCCCACACGGCACTGAGCACTCCTTGGATTTTCCCTCGTTCCTCATATGTATACAAATCACCGATGATCGTCATCGCGATCGGCAATACAGCTCCTGCCCCGATTCCTTGAACGGCGCGGAAAACGATCAACATCTCCATCGATTGAGCGAGTCCACAGGCTAACGAAGCGACGGTGAAGACGCCGATCCCGAATAACAGAACCCGTTTTCGACCATATAAATCTGCCATCTTGCCGTAAATCGGTGTTGATACCGCCATGAACAACAAGAACCCAGCAAAGATCCAACTGACTAATTTCGCCCCGTTCAATTCACTCGCCATGACAGGTGTTGCTGTTGCAACGATCGTCCCCTCAATCGCGGCTAAAAACGTCGCGAGCAACAAGGCGACGGTTACTTTTTTCCTCATTTGTTCCACTTCCCCTCTACTGTTCTATCATACTGGTTGAACCAGTGATAAGAAAAGTAAATGCTTATGAAACAGGATTCGCGGGAACGGTATGGAATGGTATACACTAGACTCAGATTCACGATTTCGAATGGAGGAATGTCCTATGTTACGAAAAACGGCACTGATTACCGGTGCATCAGGTGGAATCGGACTCGATCTCGCTGTTCTCGCAGCGCGCGATGGTTTTGATTGTGTCCTTATTGCCCGCAATGAGAAAAAATTGAAGGAGCTTCAACAGGTCCTTGAAAAACGCTATCAGATCAAGGTCTATGTATTCGCTGCTGATTTATCACTAAGCGACAGCGTTGATCATCTCGTGCAATACTTAGAGGAACAAGAATTGACGGTCGATCTATTATTCAATAATGCCGGCTTCGCCACGTCGGGACGCTTTGCGGAAATCGATCCAACAGAAGACATTAACTCGATCCAGGTCAACGTCGTCGCCTTGACGGATTTGACGAAACGTCTCTTACCGGGAATGGTCGAACGTGGCTTCGGACGCATCTTGAATGTCGCATCCGTTGCTGCCTTCATGCCAGGACCATACATGAGTGTCTACTATGCAACGAAAGCCTATGTCCTGTCGTTCTCGGAAGCACTTGCGACAGAAGTCGACGGCTCGGGTGTCAGTGTGACTTGTCTCTGCCCAGGACCGACCGATACGAACTTCTTCGACCGGGCGAACATCACGCTACCGTTCAAGAGTATGCCGTCACACCTCGTCGCATTCGCTGGGTACCGTGGCATGCTCAAAGGACGCCGCGTCGTCGTTCCAGGTGTAAGCAACCGGGCCATGGTTTCCTTGTCTCGTCTCCTGCCGCGTCGTCTCCTAACGGAAGTAACAGGACGAATCCAAAATCCTGCACGTCAGCAAGAATCCTCGACAGAAGAAGATCTCCTGTACGCGAATTCATGAAAAAACGGAAGAGCCAGATAGCTGGTTCTTCCGTTTTTGTATTTACGCTTCGCGATGACGAAAGCGTCGCGTCACATAACGTTTGACGCGATCAAATGTCATCGTATAATGATACAGATAACGAACCACGAGCGCACCCGTGATTGAGACGAGGTACCCCGTCGATAAGACGAGTAACCAGGAAACAATCGCGAGGAACCATGAACTCTCGAATCGTAAATATTGCCATTGTAATCCTTCTGATGAGGTAATCAACATGGCGCCCGGGAAAACGGAGGCAGCGAGTAAGTAACAAGCGGCGTAGCGTCCTCTAATGGTACCTTTCATCAACAAAATACTACCAAACACTAAGCCGACGCTCGAGACGATGAGTAACATGACGACATAAGCAAGCGAAATCGATGATCCCAGCATATGCCTTCCCTCCTGTTCGGTATGTTACTATTCTGTACCCCTCTTTTCATCGAATGAATGCAAAATTCGTAAAAAAATCGGAAACAATATCCAGATGAATACCGCATTACTGAATCCATGAAGTAAGTCAAACGTTCCCCCGGTCACAAGTAATGTCAAAAAGGCTTGCCACGAGAACCCGGTTAATACCAAGAAACCGAGATTGCTCACCCATCCATATAAAAAGCCAGCAAAAAAACCATACCCGGTTAATACGATTCGGGATCGAAGAAACGGAATGAATCCTAGACTGGCAATCGTTGCATACGCCAGTGCCTGAAAGAGGACGAACGGACCGCTTCCTAAAAATAAACTCGTCAATACGACGACGAGCATCCCAGAGATAGCACCGGCGATTGGATGAACGAAGACGGCTACTAATAAGACGAGGGCCGTTGCCGGCTGAATGTTCGGCAAACTGGAAAACAACAAACGTCCAACGATTGCCGCTGCCGTCATGATAGCGATGAACCGTAATCGTTGATCTGTCACCTGAAGTCTCTCAAACATGATCAAGAACAAAGAAACGATCAGAACCGTTACGACGATCATACGAACAACCGACTTTCTTGTAAAAAGTGCTTCGTTGGTCCATCGAAAGCCACTTCTCCGTGCACGAGATAGATGATCCGCTGTGCTGCCCGAATTAGAACTGGATCATGCGTCGCCATAACGATCAGATTCGTTGGATTCTGCTTCCACGATGCGACAAAATCCATTCGTGCGCTGTCATCAAGTCCAGCCGTCGGTTCATCAAAGTAATAGCTGTCTTTACTCCATTCGATACCGTCCAAGAGACGTTTTTTTTGCGTCGTAAAACTACCGCTTCGATCGTCTAATGGCGCAAGCATCGGATGCGCTGGTACATAATGCGTCTCCCCCGACCGCTGGACTTTTCCGTATAGCGGTCGCTCGACACCGAGCGCGAGCCGGAGTAACGTCGATTTCCCACTACCATTTGCACCAATGATCGCAATCCGTTCGCCTTGATGAAACGACAATTTTTCTGTCACGAGTGCATAGCGTGTCTGTAACGGATAACGGTGTTGGACGTTTTCGATCCGATTCAGGACACGACCTGTCAGTTCAGTGGCGCGACTCGTGATCGCCAAGTCGGATTGGATCGTCATCGAGCAATGGATCTGACAACCAAACCGTCGTTCGATTTCTTCAAGCAATCCCATTAATCGCTTGCGTCTGACATGATCAAGAAAGAGAAACGGTTCCGACAAAAAAAGTGTCTTCGGTGACGAAGACAAGGCATGACCGAGTCCGACGAGCTGTTGTTCCCCAGCCGAAAGTTCACTCGACTCCGCTTCAAAAAAGGCTTCTAAGCCAAGTAAGGTCGCGAGTTCTCCGGCTCGAAACAAGGAGACGGTCGCAAGCAAGTCCCGGACACGTCCATGTAGGAGGCGCTCTGGTGTCAAGACCGATTGATCATGTTCGATTGCCTGATGTCGCAGTCGCTCTTCTCGATCGTTGTCGGTATACATGATAGGCATCCCGCATTCCTCCCTTTGTAACTAATAATGATATTGGTAGCAACAGAGCCGAAGCGATTGCCCATGATGTGAAACAAAGCAGGACTCCCATTGTTAGCAGGACTCCGGTCTGAACATCCCGTCGCGCGAACGGTCGTAAACGAGACGGTGCCGCTTCGATCGGGATGATATGATAGGCCGCCATCCGTTCCAGACGAATGCCAAGCGACGCATCAGGATGACTCATCTTAACCTCCGGCCAAGTCCGTAAAAACGAGGGAATTAGTGCCAGGACCATACCCGTCAATCGTGTTAGTCGGGGTAGGAAACGAAACAACGGTCCCATCTGATCAAGTCGAACTAACGTGAAGATCCATTGACTTGAGGTGACGAATAATGTCACCTGGATCGTCGTTTCATATATGGCAAACGAATCGATGCTTGCTCCATATAGGAGTGGTACACACATCATGACGGCATAGAGAGCAGGAAGTAAGAGATATCGAAAAATAGTCCGCTCTTGAACGAATAAGAACAAGAGTAGATGATAGACCACGATGATCGTTTGATCGTGTGTGAGGACGAACGGGATCGTAATCATCCCGATGAAAAAGAGAGCGACGTTCACTGGGTGAAGTCGCTCCCGTTCTGGTTTACTCAAAATAAGCCATTGCATCTTTTTCAAACCGCCATTCGAGACGGTCTCCTTTTTTCAGTTCATAACTCCCGGCACCGACTTCCCCGGGTTTTCCGTTGACACCGAAGACCCAGCCACTCCCTGCTCCAGCTGACTTTTCACGAATCCCATCGACTGCCGTTACATATGCCATCTCACCTTTACCTGTTTTAACGACATCAAGCGTTGTATCTTCAAGCGCATCCAGTGCTGTATCTTTTTTATTTAAACACACGTCTTTATCGAATAATGTCTTATCCTTGACGTGATCCACGACCGACACCTTGACTTCGGTCTCACAAGACGCTGTTTGTTGTTCCTCTTTTGCTTCTGCGCAACCGGCAAGTAACACGATACTTGCAGCAAATAACCATTTTTTCATCGTACGACTCCTTTTCGCCTTGAGGTCTCAAAGCTGTAATTGTATAACAGAATGGTTTTGTCTCGTAATGATTGACCGTCAGACCGCAGATAGGTCAGGCGAATCGCATTCGCTAAGACATCGTCCCCTGTATTAACATACGGAATAAGTTTTCCTTTGTCATCAATCAAAAATACTGTCGCATCCTGCAGACTAAACGTTTCGTAGAGCCCATCGAGATCCATCTCGACATAGGGGGTTTTGGAATCATGTAAAATCTCATGCATCGAGAGTTTTCGTAACGTCTCAAACGATTGGTTCGCATCAATCAGTTTTTGATAATACGATATCAATGATTTCGTTGCCAACTCTTCACGTGGTCGATAGGAAATCGTTCCGGTCAACTCTTGATAACTGACATCATAACGAATGAACCGTTTCGGAGTTTGGACGAGCATCTCAAACGAAGCATTCCGTAGATTCCCGCCTCGATCGAACATTAGCTGGCTTTGTTCCAATCGTAATCCGTCTTCTCCTACACGGCGTTCGACTTGTGCGAGAAAGCGATCGAACGAATCATCCGTGATGGTCACGCGACCAATCTGTTGAGTTTCTTCCCGCAACGTTCCGGCGTCAAACGGTCCGAGGAACAGTTGAAACAAGAAGAACAAGAACCCGAATAATGCCATGTATCGTTTATAACGTGAATTCTTTTTCGGATGCAACACGATCAAAAAGATGATGATGCCGAGCGGTAATTGAATATCATAGACTGGAAACGACACGGCGCCGAGACACGCATAAAAAATGAACTTCATATATAAGTATGTTTCTTTTTCCGTTCGCCGTTCAAGTAAAAACGCTAAGCCACTAGCAGCCAGTAAAAAGAGTGCCCATAAAATGAGAAAGTCCATCTTTTACCCTTTGACCGGGACGACCCGGTGATCAAACATGAGATGGCTGTTTGCAAATACTTCTCGTGCCTCTTGTTCCAGTACTTCTTCTTGATCGACATAACGCGCAGATACGTGCGTCAAGAGGAGCTTTTTTACCTGCGCCGTATCCGCGATGACAGCTGCCTGTCGAGCAGTCGAGTGACCGAAGCGTCCCGCATGTTCGACTTCTCGATCGGCAAACGTCGCTTCATGGACTAATACATCGACATCTCGCGCGAGCTCTATCGACGCCTCGCACGGCATCGTATCACCAAGAACCGCTAGCTTGACACCTGGTTTGGGAGATTCTAAAAAGTCAGACGATGCGTAGACCGTGCCATCGAATTCAAAGGTTTCTTCCAGTGTGATTCGGCGATAGAGTGGACCGGAAGGAACTCCAAGTGCCTTCAGTGCATCGACACGCAATGCCCCACGCTCTTCTGGTCCTTCTAGACGGTACCCGAACGCCGGAAAACGGTGCTCAAGTGACCGCACCGTCACGCGGAAACCATCTTGTTCGTATGTTTGACCATCTTCGACTTCAACGATCTGGAGTGGATAACGTAAATAGGTTCCTGTAATCCTTAATGTCGCATCCATCCATTCCTTAATCCCTGTCGGTCCATAGATCGTTAGCGGTGTCGTTCCTTCTAAGGCAGCTCGCGTACTGATAAATCCTGGTAATCCAAAAATATGATCCCCATGTAAATGGGTGATGAAGATCGCGTTGACTTTTCGTGGTTTAATCGGACTGTGTAAGATTTGATGTTGCGTCGCCTCTCCACAATCGAACAACCAGGTCATTTTGGGGTGTAACAAGGCAATCGAAGTAACGTTCCGTTGTTTTGACGGCATACCGGCTCCTGTCCCTAAAAAATAAAATTCCATCTTTTTCCCCTTTTCGTAAAATTAGCATTTTTTATACACAAAATACACCTTTCGTCTGTCGAAGCATGGTAAACTGTACCTATTCAGATTTGGAAGGTGGTTTTTTCCATGACTAAGATTGAACGGACATATGCCCGGATCGTCCGGGAAGCCCGTAAACTAAACGAGAGTTATCGGCAAAAATACGGAAAGTCGATTCAAATCGATGAAATCGCTTCGACCTTATTATGTACAGAAGAACTCGTTTTAGAGTCTATGGAATATGTGGATCGTCCTCAAGTAGTTTAATCGTACAATGATAAAGAGTGTATCGCAATGTCGCGATACACTCTTTTTGTGTTCCATCAGCTTATTTGTTCGTGATGTAATCGACTAACGTCACACAAAGTTCCGCTGTTTTGACGAGTTCTTCGATTGGCATCTTCTCATTCGTCGTATGGATATCTTCATATCCGACCGCCAAGTTGACCGTTGGGATACCGAAACCAGCGATGACATTGGCATCTGATCCGCCACCAGAATGCAAGAGACGTGGTGTACGTCCAAGTTGTGCGATGGCTGCTTTTGCGACTTCGACAACTTGATCTCCATCTTCGAACTTGAAGCCTGGGTACATGACTTTGACTTCCACTTCGGCACGACCACCGAGTTCTGCCGCTACTTCTTCAAACGCCGCTTTCATCTTCTCAGTCTGCGCTTCCATCTTCGTAGCAACAAGTGAACGTGCTTCCGCGAAAATTTCTACATAATCACAAACGATGTTTGTTGATGGACCACCACCGCTGAACCGTCCGATGTTAGCTGTCGTCTCTTCATCAATCCGACCGAGTGGCATCTTCGCGATGGCTTTTGAAGCAATCGTAATCGCAGAGACCCCTTTTTCTGGTGCAACACCAGCGTGAGCTGTTTTTCCAAAAATCTTCGCATTGACTTTTGCTTGGGTTGGAGCAGCGGTGATGATGTCCCCTACTTTTCCGTCTGAATCGAGTGCGAAACCGTAATCCGCATCAATTTTCGATGAATCAAGGACCATCGCCCCAACAAGTCCAGATTCTTCACCGACTGTAATGACGAACTGGATTTTTCCGTGTGGTTGATTTGTCTCATTGAGTACATGAACGAGTTCAATTAGTGAAGCGAGTCCCGTTTTATCATCTGCTCCAAGAATCGTCGTGCCGTCCGTCTTGACATAACCGTCCTCGATGATTGGTTTGATTCCTTGACCCGGGAATACTGTATCCATATGGGAAGTGAAATAAATTTTATCGACCCCATCTTTTGTTGCCGGAAGCGTGACGATCAAGTTATTTCCTTTGTGTTCCGTCTTAGACGAAGCGTCATCTTCAAAAACGTCACATCCGAGATCCTCAAACGTTTTTTTCAAGTGAGCACAAATCCGTGCTTCCTCTTTTGATTCCGAATCGATCTGGACAAGCTCTAAAAACGTATCCAATACGCGTTGTTCATTGACCATGACAAAAACCTCCTCTAATATACTTCAATCCAATAGCGCTTTATTAGTATACCATCCTGACAGCTATTTGCACTTCTGAAAGGTTGTTTGTACAATGGCAGTAATCAGTCGATATGAGAGAGGAGGACATGACGATATGGCAAGACCATCGAAACAACAACGGATCATTAAATGGACGACGATCGGAATCTTAGCGATTTTCCTACTCGGAACATTCGCTTCAACGATGTTCTATTTCTTTTGATTGACGTAGCGTTGTTTGAGACGCAAATATTGCTCTGCTTCCTGCAGCATATGCAACAAGGCAGATCGAACCTCAAACTCTTCCCGTGTGACGGGTAAGGCAGAGGCACGAAAACGCGTCAATAGCGCTTCTAGTTCTAAAATGTATACCATTGCGTCGGCTTCAGGTCGGACATTGTCGCCAATCGTCCGAAAGAAGGCGGCGACTTTTTTTCCTTCTTCGACAACGAGAACAAGTTCCTCCGCATGATGGACGATGCCACGTAGAAGCTCGAATTGTTGTTCGCGCATCCGGAAATAGGCATAGTCCTCATCGTCATTACGTCGACCGATCGCATTCCCCATCCGTTTTAAGGCAGCATCTTTTCCCTCATGTAACAGCCGTTCCGTCTCGTCAAGCGTCAACGCATGATGATTGACTCGCCCTGTCTCGATCGCGGCCGCGACTTCATAGAATAAGGACGCGATCCGTTGATCAATCTTTTCCCGTCGGTCGTCGATCAATAGATCGAGACTTGGCATGTACATGTTGACAAGCATTCCGACACCAACACCAATTCCGAGCAATAAGGATTCATTCAACAGGATGTGTGCGTTGAGCTGACGTTCCGTATACAAATGTGTCAGTATGACGACACTCGTGATGAAACCGTCCTGAAGTCGGAGGCGTTGAACGGATGGAAGGAATAAAATGAAATAGATCAATAACGTAACCGGACGATAGCCGATGACTTCGAACAGAATGAATCCAAGTACGATGGCAAGTAATGATGCCATGATCCGTTCGTAAGAAGACCGAAACGTCTTCTTTCGTGTCGATTGGATACTCAAGATCGCAATGATCGCAGCGAAAACGTAATAATCGAGCTTGAGTCGCTCCGCGATCCACATCGCGAGCGCGGCAGCGACTGCGGTCTTCAGCGTTCGATAACCGATTTGCATCAGATTCACCTCCCCATTTGTTTTTCTTTGTTAGACTACCTACGTTGGACACGAATGTCCATTGCTTTTTAAAGGACGTGATTTTCTTTGACGACACGCACTATCCGTCCTGGTCGCCCCGTGCGCCGGACTAGCTCACTAAAAGGGTTACTCTTCTTTTTCCTCATCGGCATTCTCTTGTTCTTTTGGCTTCGTGAGGAACCGAAGACAGTTTTATCCCCACCGGCTCCTTATACAGCTGAGCGCTATGAGAAAGGTACAATCAACGAACAAGACTTCCAAACGTTCGCCGAGGCAAAGGAGTATGCGGGTCAGCGTGGTGCTGTCAAGCGTTCATCGGACGACCGCTACGTCTATCTCGGTGGACAAGGTACCGGGATCGTCGATGATCGCGGTATTCTGTCGATTCATCATGACGCCGATTTAAAGAAACGGCTTACCTATGTCGCTTCCGGCACACGCGTCCAATTGCTTCAGTTCGGTGAACAGACGAGTCGCGTCAGCGTCGCAGGCGCAACTGGTTATGTTCCAACGGATCGCTTACGTCCGTTCCCGGCAGAACGTGTCTCGAATCCGTCGTACTATCAGACGAAGGGAAATCGACTCCTTCACTACATCGTTGCTGACGGTGGACTTGGTGGATTGATTGTCGCTGGTGAAGCGACGAACGCGACGTCTCGGACGAGCAAATACGTCGAATCGAAGACACTGACACGTGATTTGACGAAACCGACGCGCCTGAGTGCCAAACAACTCGATGCGTTCATCAAGGAGCAAGCGCCGGACAGCCCTTTGGTCGGGAAAGGAAAAGTCTTTAAGTCCGTTGAAAAGAAATACCGGGTCAACGCAGCCTACCTGCTTGCACACGCCATCCACGAATCCGACTATGGACGGTCTGAGATTGCCCGCGAAAAAAATAATCTATTCGGCGTCAATGCGACGGATTCTGCCCCGGGAGAAGATGCGACTGCTTATAAATCCTTGACGGATTCAATCGAGCAGACCGGCCGATTCATCGCAAAAGATTATCTCGATCGGGATGGACGTTATTTCCGTGGGGCGTACCTCGGGAACAAACAAAAAGGAATGAATGTCTTTTACGCGTCAGACCCCTTCTGGAGTGAAAAAATCGCTGGTATCCTAGTGAAAATGAACGCCTTCTAAATCCGAGATATGATACACTATAGGGCGAGACAACAATCATTGAGGAGTGAACACGTCATGGAAAAAGTTTTAGTATTTGGTCATAAAAATCCTGATACCGATACGATCACATCGGCAATCGCTTATGCAGAATTAAAGAAAGCGCTCGGTGTCAATGCCGAAGCAATCCGTCTTGGTGAGATGAATGATGAAACGTTATTCGCGCTCGATACGTTCAAAGTTTCAGCACCACGTCTAGTGACAGAAGTCGCGACAGAAGCGTCACACGTCATCTTAGTCGACCACAACGAACGTCAGCAAAGTGCGAACGATATCGACGCTGTTACGGTAACAGAAGTCATCGACCATCACCGAATCGCAAACTTCGAGACATCGGATCCTGTCTATTACCGGGCAGAACCAGTCGGTTGTACAGCAACGATCCTTAACAAGCTCTACAAAGAGCATGGTGTTGCAATCAAACCAGAAATCGCTGGTCTGATGCTATCAGCGATCATTTCTGACTCGCTTCTGTTCAAATCACCGACTTGCACAGAGCAAGATATCATCGCAGCTCGTGAACTCGCAGAAATCGCTGGTGTCGATGCGAACGTCTACGGTCTTGAGATGCTCAAAGCTGGAGCTGATCTCTCGAAAAAATCCGTTCCTGAATTGATCTCACTTGATGCAAAAGAATTCACGATGGGAACACTCAAAGTCGAAATCGCTCAAGTCAACACGGTCGATACAGCTGAAGTCTTGCTTCGCCAAGAAGAACTCGAAACAGCGATCAACGAAGTCATCCTTGCAAAAGGACTTGATCTGTTCGTCTTCATCGTCACGGATATCTTGACGAACAACTCTGTCGGACTCGTCCTCGGGAAAGAAGCGAATCTCGTCGAACGTGCTTACGGTCTTGAAGCGACGAACAACCTCGTCTACCTCGAAGGTGTCGTTTCACGTAAGAAACAAGTCGTTCCTGTCTTAACAGATACAGCTCTTGCAACACAATAAGTCAGAAAAAGAAGGAGTTCGCTCCTTCTTTTTTGAATAAAGAATATGAATGGCTGTTCATTCATTACATAAAGGAGGAAGCAATATGACACAAACGATCATGGTGACGGGTGGAACGAACGGAATGGGGAAAGCGATGGCGCTCGCCTTAAAGGAAGCCGGCTGGAACGTCGTCGTCACAGGACGTGACGCAGAACGCTTGCGACTGATGGATGAAGCATTGGAACAGATTCAAGGCGAGCATCTGACGATTCAGATGGATGTCCGTGACGCGGACGCTTGTCTTGCTGCTGTCAAGCAAGCACGCGAACGGTTCGGTCGTCTCGAGGCATTGATCAACAATGCTGCCGGGAACTTCATCTGTCCGACCGACGAATTATCGCCGAATGGATGGAAGACGGTCATCGATATCGTCCTCAACGGGACATTTAACTGCTGTCACGCTCTTGTCAAGGGTTGGCAGGAAGATCAAGTCGCTGGCGGTCAAATCGTCAATATCGTCGCTTCTTATGCATGGCAGGCCGGTGCTGGTGTCGCTCCGAGTGCTGCTGCAAAAGCCGGCGTGCTGAACTTGACGCGGACGCTTGCCGTCGAATGGGGCTATAAATATCAAGCCCGTGTCAACGCGATCAGTCCGGGACCGATCGAACGAACGGGTGGTGCCGACAAACTCGCTTTATCACCAGAACACGCGGAACGAATTCGCCGCAACGTCCCACTCGGTCGATTCGGAACACCGGAAGAGATCGCGACTCTCGCAACCTGGATGGTATCAGATCAAGCCCGCTACTTGAACGGAGAATGCATCGCTCTTGACGGTGGTCATTGGTTAAATAAACAACCATTCTGATGATTGAGATTTAATCACTTAAGAAGTCGTTCTCCACAAAGATAAGAATGACGCGTTTCACGCCACTCCTACAGGAAAAAGCGCATTTTTGCGCTGTCAGAGACGAACAAGATCTGCTTTCCTGCTTGAATGAAGCAGGAAAACTAGCTTGTGTCTCGCCTGAGGAAAGAGCGTGAAAAGACGCGGCATTCTTTTTTGGAGTCAGCCCCTTACATTCGTCTCGAATTATTTTTCTTTCTTTTCGCTATGTTTATGAATTATATAGAACAGGTAGAAAGTACAAGAAGGAGGCGATCATATGTGGGGTGCGTTCGGTTGGGGTGCGTTAGCAGGTGGCGCCGTTGTCATTGGCGCCTTGTTTGGACTGTACTTACCCTTAAAACAACGACTGATCGGTTACATCATGTCGTTTGGAACAGGAATCTTGATTGGAGCAGCGACATTTGAGTTGCTCGATGAGGCATTAAAGAAATCAACAACGTTCGTCGTCGCGATTTCCTTTATCGTCGGGGCACTTGTCTTTACGGGCTTTGACTTGTTCGTCTCGTCACGCGGCGCGAGTAAACGGAAACGCTCGTCTGGTGGGAATGAAGGCACGGGGACGGCGATTTTCTTTGGGACGATTCTTGATGCCATCCCAGAATCAATCATGATCGGTGCCAGTCTGTTATCTGGAAATGTCAGCGCGGCACTCGTCGCGGCAATTTTCGTCAGTAACATCCCGGAAGGTTTATCGAGTACGACGGGGTTACGAAAAGATGGCTTTTCGAAGAAAAAAGTCTTGCTGATGTGGGGAGTCGTCTGGTTAATCTCCGCCCTCGCCTCACTCGCCGGCTATACGGTTCTCGCAGAACTACCAGACATGCAGTTCGCCATGATCGGTGGCTTCGCAAGTGGTGGGATCATCGCGATGCTCGCTTCGACGATGATGCCGGAAGCTCACGAGGAAGGCGGCGCGATCGTTGGTCTGTTCGCAGCACTTGGGTTAATTACTGCCATCATCCTTAGTTAAATACAACATAAGGCGCGTTGTCTGGGAAACGAACCGGACAACACGCCTTATGTGTTAAACAATTTAAAACTCACCTGTTCCTCCCGCAACCCCCTCCCATTCCTCCTTAAAACGAGCCACGAACTCTTCCATGTAGCGATGCCGTTCCTCCGCTAAATGATGGGCCGTCTTCGTATTCATTAAATCTTTTAGTCGGAACAACTTTTCTTCAAAATGATTCAGGGCACTTGTCTCGCCTGTTCGATCACCCGGCTTTCGTGGTGTTAGTCCTGGCACATGCATTGGCTCCCCGAACCGACCAGCGAACTGAAACGTTCGCGCAATCCCGATTGCGCCGATCGCATCGAGACGGTCGGCGTCTTGGACGACTTGTCCTTCGATCGTTCGCATTGGTGGACGTGTGCCATCTTTATAGGACAGGCTCGTGATAATGTTTAAAATCTGTTCCTGTTCCTCCTCTGTCACCTTTCCTTGCAAAAAGGTGGCGACCGTCTCTGCCGTTCCCCCGAGTTTGCTATCTGCTACGTCATGAAGTAAGGCTGCTAATTCGATGATCCGGGTATTCCCGCCTTCCTGTTTTGCAATATGTAACGCTAAACGGCGAACTCGTTCAATGTGAGCATAATCATGACCTGAAAAGTCCGTCGCATGAAACGACCGGACGAAGATTTCCGTTTCTTGAATCATTGTCGACCCCTCCATTCCGGTTCAAGTAATCCATACAGTAACATGTCATGCCGCTCTCCGTCTCGTCGTAAAAAAGCACGGTATCTTCCTTCCTGCACGAACCCAAGTCGCTCGTATAATTTAATTGCACGCAAATTATAATCAAAGACCGTCAATTGAATCCGGTACAGATTCAGCTCCAAGAAGGCGTATTCGAGGATCGTCTGTAGCGCATCCGTCGCATACCCTTGCCCTTCACAATCCGGATCGATGCCGATCATCAACCACGCCGTTCCATGTGTCGGTAAAATATCTTCTAATGCAACGACTCCAATCATCCGTTCATCTTCAAAGTTCCGAATCGCAAATCGAAACGTCTCCGGTGCATCCGTCGCCATCATCTTTTCAATCTTATCCATGGATAAATGACGATATGGCGTCGCACTAAAATGACGGGCGAATGTCGCATCGTCAAGCAATCGTTGCATCACTTCGGTATCTTCCGGTTGAAAACGTGTCAGACGAGTAAGATGACCTTCCAGCAGTTTTTTCATTCTTATCCCCCTCTATATTAAAAATCGAAAAACGCTAACCCCTTTTCAGAGTTAGCGTACGGTGATCATAAAACTTTTTCGAGGAATTTTTTCGCTCGGTCCGTCTTCGGATTGTCGAAGAGTTCGACTGGTGAACCTTCTTCCATTAAAATTCCTTCATCGAGGAACAAGACACGATCGGCGACTTCTTTTGCGAAGCCCATCTCATGCGTCACGATGACCATCGTCATTCCACTCTCAGCAAGCTGCTTCATGACGTCAAGCACTTCGTTGACCATCTCTGGGTCAAGGGCTGATGTCGGTTCATCGAACAGCATGACATTCGGTTCCATCGCAAGTGCGCGGGCGATCGCGACCCGTTGTTTTTGTCCACCTGACAACTGATTCGGGTAATTATCGCGTTTTTCCGCTAGACCGACACGTTCCAGTAACGTCTCCGCTCGTTTAATCGCCTCGTCCTTTGAAATCCCGAGGACGTTGATTGGTGCGTACGTCAGATTATCAAGGACAGACTTATGCGGGAACAAGTTGAACTGTTGGAAAACCATGCCGATGTTCTGACGTGCTTTCGAGATGTTCGCCTTTGGTTTTGTCAGTTCAAAACCATCGACGATGATCGTCCCACTCGTTGGTTGTTCAAGTAAATTGATACACCGTAGAAATGTTGATTTACCAGATCCCGACGGCCCGATGACAGCGACGACTTCACCGCGTGTAACCGTCGTCGAGATACCTTTTAATACTTCTAATTTTCCGAACTGCTTATGCAAATCGGTGACTTGGATCATAGGTTCCATCTGATTACCCACTCTTTCTCATAGCTTTTTCGACTTGTTGGCCTATCAAGCTCAATCCCATGACAAGAACAAAATATACGAATCCGGCAAACAATAACGGTTCGAAATAGATTGCCTTTTCTCCTCCGACGATTTGCGCCCGGCGCATGACATCAAGCACGCCGACCGTCGAGACAAGCGCCGACTCCTTCGTCAACGTGATCAATTCGTTCATGATCGCTGGGAGGATATTTTTAAAGGCTTGCGGCAAAATGATCGAACGCAGTTGTTTGAAATACGAAATACCGAGCGCGTCTGCTGCTTCCCATTGTCCACGATCAACAGCCTGAATCCCTGCCCGAATGATTTCCGAAATATACGCTCCGGAGTTCAAAGAGAAGGCGATGATTGCTGATTGGTATCCTGTCGTGACATATCCAGTTAGTTGCGGTAATCCGAAGTGAACGATTGCCAGTTGCAAAATCAGTGGTGTACCCCGGAAAATCGCTGTATAAGCATGACCGATAAAACGGAGGATTCGACTTTTTGTGATTTTTAGTGCCGCGACGACGATTCCGATCAGCATCCCGGCAATGGCTGCTACGATGACGACTTGGAAGAGGACCGGAATGCCCTCGAGAATATATGGAATTGAATCTTGAATCTTTGTAAAGTCTATCATAATCAATCTCCTAACGTCGCACAAAAGGGATGAGGTTACCCCCACCCCCATGCACTTGACTTATTTTGCTTCTTTTTGGAACCACTCTTCTGCTAATTTATCGATTTCACCACTGTCGATCATTTTCTTCAGCTCTTTGTTGAAATCGTCACGCATCTTATCCCCTTTTTTGAAGGCGATTGCTGAACCAGCTGGACCATCTTCTTTAATCTGGTACGTTTTCAGGGAGGCATCTTGATCCATGTATTTGACGGCGACTGCATCCTCGATAATGAGGGCATCGATCCGACCTGTATTCAATTCTTGAATGATTTCTGGAATTTTGTTCAATGGAACCGTTTCACTGTCTTTAAAGCGGTCTTTCGCGAGTCCCTCTTGAATCGAACCAAGCTGGACACCGATTTTTTTACCTTTGAGTTCATCTTCTGAACTGATCGCTTTATCCTTCGTCATGACTAAGTTTTTCGATTCGAAGTAAATGTCCGTGAAGTCAGCATTTTTCTTCCGTTCTTCCGTTGGTGTCATGCCCGCCATGACGAAATCCACACGACCTGAGCTAAGCGCACCAAGTAGACTACCGAATTCCATATCTTCGATTTTTAATTTATATCCAAGATTTTTCGTAACTTCTTTGGCGATCGCAACGTCGAAGCCGACGATGTCTTCTCCTTTTTTCGTATCGATGTATTCAAATGGGAAGTAATCCGCTGATGTTCCCATCGTTAATACTTTATCATCCTTACTTGATCCACCTGTTG
The DNA here is from genome assembly GCF_041945985.1 of Exiguobacterium sp. PHA03. Lineage (NCBI taxonomy): Bacteria > Bacillati > Bacillota > Bacilli > Caryophanales > Exiguobacterium > Exiguobacterium sp. PHA03. The sequence continues at coordinate 284,090 of NZ_JAUTYQ010000001.1, read as the reverse complement.
ATTCTTCCGACGCGCCACATGCTGCCATTGTGACTGCCAGAATGCCTGCCATTGCCGTTGCTAATAATTTTTTCATTCGAGTTTTCCCCTTCCAACGCTCAATTGTCAGAACTTTAACAATAGTATGACTTATGTGTATGTCCAATTCAATACCGAAAAGCCTGACCTGTTCTATTGCTTTTAGGATATACGAATATTTATTCACTGTAAAGCATAAATATATAAATTTTTTTGACTTTCTATTCATAAATCATGCATAAATGACTGTTTATACAATTTTGCAAACGTTTTCAAATTTAAAATTTATTATTTTAGTCTTATGAATACACAAAAAAAGACTCCTTTTTCAGGAGTCTTCTTCGTTTAGGCGTAGATTTCAATTAATGATTCAAGTTTCTCGACGACTTCTTCCGCCGTGAACGATTCGATGTCGAAGCGCTCGACCATCGAGAGGATGTTTCCATCTTGCATTAACGCAAATGATGGAGATGAAGGTGGATAACCTTCGAAATATTCACGCGCACGGTCTGTCGCTTCGCGATCTTGTCCAGCGAATACCGTGACGAAATGATCGGGCTTGATGCCCTCTTTCCGATTGACGTACGCTGCTGCAGGACGGGCGATCCCGCCAGCACATCCACAAACAGAATTGACAAGGACAAGTGTCAGACCTTCCCGTTTCATTGCTTCATCCACGCTCTCTGGCGTCGTTAATTCTTCAAATCCAGCAGCTTGCGCTTCTTTGCGGGCTGTTTGGACGACATCTTCAAAATACATTTGGAAATCCATCGTATTGCCTCCTTTGATTCGTTCTCCTTCTTATTGTACGAGTTTCGGTGAAATCTGTCCAAGTCTGCCGCTTAATTCATTTTCTAAAAATGGTCGTGCCTGCAACAGATCACGGAACGCGATGTACCGGTCGATTTTTTCTTCCGTTGGTCGCTTGTTTTGTTTGTACGCACGGATCAAGATGTTCTTCGGTGTGTGCTCAAGATCGATGAATTCAAGCAATTGCGCTTCATATCCTACAAGCGTCAATAACTCGGCACGAATCGAGTCCGTCGCAAGTGATGCGAATTTTTCTTTGATCAGTCCGTGCTGGAGCATGACATCAAGCGGAGCGCAGTCCAATTGACGATTCAGCTCCTTTTGACAACACGGTACACTTAGGATGACTGATGCATTCCAGTCGACAGCTCGTGCGAGTGCGACGTCCGTCGCGACATCACAAGCGTGAAGCGTCACCATCAGGTCGACTTCCGTCTCCCCTGTATAATCATGAACGTCCCCGACGCGGAATGTCAGATCGGTATAATCCAGATCACGTGCAATTTGCGTACATTCTTCGATAACTTCTTTCTTTAAATCAAGACCTGTCACTTCAAGGTCGAATCCTTTGACGACTTTTAAATAATGGTAGAGAGCGAACGTCAAATACGATTTCCCGCAACCAAAGTCTAAAATCCGCAGTTTTTTTCCTGTTGGTAAGGCGGCGATGCTATCCTCGACGAATTCAAGGAAACGATTGATTTGCTTGAACTTATCGTACTTCTGTTTTTTGACTTGCCCCGCTTCCGTCATCACACCTAGACGAATCAGAAACGGAACCGGTACACCGTCTTCTAATAGATAGGTTTTTTTTCGGTCATGCGACAAGAGTGCTTTCATCGGTTCCTTTTGGGATGTCTTGATCGCGACTTTCATCTTTTTCGAGAGCTGGAACTGCCATTCTTCTTCTTCGAAACGGAAGAGGAATTGCCGGAATTCCGTGAACCAGTCATCGAGTCGACCGATGAAATCCTCCACTAAAATATTTTCATGCTTCATGACGCGTTCAAATTGAAACTCAACCTGCATCATCACCGTATCTCTTAATAGAATCGGTTTTACCTTGATTCGTCGGAGATCATTGGATTTTTGGCGCGGATTGCTCATCGTTGCATGGATCAGTACTCCTTGCGTGATTTTCGAAGCAAGGCTCGCTTTTAATTCATGTAGTTCCACTAGTCGTCCCGTCCTTTTCTAATGTTCTTTCGAAACTGTAGCAAATTCGTACCTGTTCGACAAGTTTACACGCTTCATCATTCGTACGTAATTAAAAGGAGGAATGCATCATGTTCAAAAAAATTCTCTCACAAATCGGAATCGGTGCTGCAACGGTCGACACACGGTTGACGGATGATCGCTGTGAACCAGGCGGTCAAATCCACGGTGTCGTCCATATCAAAGGTGGAAACGTCGATCAAGAAATTGACCGGATTTATCTTGAATTCAACACGCAGTACAAACAAGAAGTCAATGATAGTACGACGTTTACGACCTTTACGCTCGACCGGTTTGCCTTAAATGAAGCGAAGTTCACGATCGAAGCGGGTGTCGAGCGGGAAATTCCATTCACATTACGTGTGCCACTAAATACGCCACTCTCCGTCAGCCAATCGAAATCATGGATCGAGACCGGACTTGACATCGCACAATCCGTTGATCCGTCGGACCGTGACGCTGTCATCGTCGAAGCAAACCGTTACCAAACGACGGTCTTAGATGCCATGGAGTCACTTGGCTTCCGGTTAAAGAAAGCCGATACAGAAAAATTACCTGGACGATTCCGTAAAGATTTACCGATTGCTCAGGAACTTGAATACTCAGCACGCAATACACACTACGCTCATAAACTGGATGAGATCGAAATCATCATGCTCCAAGACAGCTCAGGGATTGATTTAATCGTCCAAGTCGATCGTCGTGCGCATAGTCTCGGATCATTGTTCAGTGAAATGGCTGGAGCGGATGAGTCGATGATCAAACTACGCCTATCCAATAGTGAACTGCAGGATCAGTCATTTGTCGAACGCCAGCTGACAAACATCGTGGAGCGCTATAGCTGATCGATCGAATGACTAAAAAGTGATTCCTCTTTAAGGGGAGTCATTTTTTTGTTCAAATCGGAATGCACAAAAACATTATTAAAACTTATTTGCTAATGTAATCGTTTTCAAATAAAATATTGTTTTAAAACAAGCACCTTGCTATACTGTCCGTATTGAAAAGAATTCCAGTCGTGGTTTGACTAGAGGAGGATGTACATCATGAAAAGGATCGGGCAATTCACGTTAACAGCAGGACTCGCAGCAGTACTCGTTTCAAGTAGTTTGCCTGTCATGGCAGAGGCAGGATCTTCAGCAGATCGGATCAGTCAAAAAATCGACACGATGACGCTCGAACAAAAAATTGGACAGATGATCATGCCGGACTTCCGGCAGTGGAATGGCAGTAACCATACGTCGCTTGCTCCGGAAGTCGCGAACATCATCGACCGCTATGATTTAGGTGGCGTCATTTTGTTTGCTGAGAACGTCAGTGAAACCGAACAGACGACAAAACTCGTTCATGATCTGCAAGAAGTCGTCAAACAAGATGACAGCAACGATATTCCGCTCTTTGTCACGATCGACCAAGAAGGTGGCATCGTCACTCGGCTCGGAACAGGAACGAACTTACCCGGCAATATGGCGTTAGGTGCGACCCGTAATAGCACGTATGCCAATGATGCCGGTCATATCATCGGTTCCGAACTGCATGCGCTCGGCATCAATGTCAACTTCGGTCCGGTTCTTGACGTCAACAGTAACCCTGGAAATCCCGTCATCGGTGTTCGCTCGTTCTCAAGTGACCCGGAGCTCGTCGGAACGCTCGGTTCTGCTTTGATGAAAAGAATTCAAACTGAAGGCGTCGCAGCGACCGCGAAACACTTCCCAGGTCACGGCGATACCGCGACCGATTCCCATTATGGCTTGCCAGTTGTCGACCGGTCTCTGGAGGAGCTGGAACAAGTCGAGCTCGTCCCGTTCAAGCGAGCCATCGCCGAAGACATCGATATGATCATGACAGGACACATCGGAATGCCGCAAATCGAGTCTGAAGTCGTCACGTCAAAAAACGGCACTTTCCCTTTACCTGCGACATTGTCGGATGACGTCATCACGGGCGTACTGCGCGAAAAACTCGGCTACGACGGCATCGTCATCACGGATGCATTGAATATGCAGGCGATCGCCGACAATTTTACGGAATCAGAAGCCGTTCTGAAAACATTTGACGCCGGTGTCGACATCGCGCTCATGCCAACGATTCTTCGTTCCGAGCAGGATGTCACAAAACTCGACCAGATTTTCAAGGACGTGATTGCGGCAGTCAAAGACGGACGTCTGTCAGAGGAACGGATTGATCAATCGGTCGAGCGGATCCTGACGCTGAAGGCAGAACGCGGAATATGGAATGGCACGACGGATACGACATCCTTAGCAGATAAACTCGCGCAAGCGAACCAAATCGTCGGTAGTCCCGAACATAAAGTAAAAGAACGCGCGATGACGGAAGCCGCGGTCACACTCGTGAAAAATGATCAACGGACGTTACCCTTCAAGCCGAAAAAAAATGCAAATGTTCTTGTGATTGCCCCTGCGACGGATCAAACGGACAGTATGAAAAAGACGATTGCTTCCCTGTCTAAGAACCGGAACTGGCACGTAACGACAGCGAATTACTCGGCTACTACGCTACCGCTCGACCAAAACCCGACACTACGGGCACAACTCGATGCAGCAGATTACATCATCGTCGGTTCAAACGTCAATACGAGTGCCAAACTACTGCCTACTGCACCAGAACAAGCGATTCCGGCTTCAATCTTCCGGTATGCGAAACAAACAGATATACCATCCGTCTTGCTTAGCCTCCGCAATCCATACGATGTCGCCGTTCAACCGGACGCACCGGCACACGTCCTCGTCTATGGTTTTAAAGGGGATCCGAACGGACCGGACTCCGAAGCAGGCAATCTGAAATCAGCGGGACCAAATCTTCCTGCCGGTATTCGAGCCATCTTCGGAACGCTCAAACCGCAAGGCACCTTACCAGTTGATGTGCCGGTCTTTCAGAACGGTATCTTTACCGATCAACTGCATCTCGAATTCGGTGACGGCTTTAAAAATTGGAAAAAATGAGAACATGATACACCAAAAGACCGAGACTCCTTTAAAGGATGCCTCGGTCTTTTAATAATTGATATGAAGATTCAGTTTCTGCTTTCGCACGCTCGTAGACACGATGAAGTGAATAAGTCAACGAAGCATAGAGGACGACGACCAGGACAGTTGCGATAGTTCTCCCCGTTGTAAAACCAAACTGAAGCAACACCTGAAAATTCTGAATCGTAGCATATGTGCCGTACACCGCCATCAATATGGGAATGATGTACCCAACAAATCTAACTTTCACTTTTCCGAGCACCTGTTGCACGACATATGCCGCGAGGATCACGAGTGCGATGACTATGATTTCCATTCCAATCCCTACTTTCACTAGATGGTATTCCTAATTCTACCATCTACTGGTTTAAGAAGATACCGGGCGAGCTGGAATCGTCTCGTAAATCGACGTAAACGTCTCTTCCGTCCATCCCATATGCCAAAACAGCAACTCATAATAACAGCTCGTCACGAAATGCCGTTTCATCCGCTCTCGTTCAGTCGGGCTTGCTTGTTCCGCCAACGCATCAAGCCGCGCAATCTGTTCAAAGACGACCTTTTCGAACCATTCCGAACTATATGTGTCAATCCATTGCTGATAGATTTTTTCATCCGGTGTACACGTCAATAATTGTTGTCCAACTTCATAATACAACCAGTAACATGGCAAGATGGCAGCAATCGTCTCACCAAGCGTCCCTTCACTCGCATGATGCATGTGTGAGACGTAAGCATATGCCGTTGGTGCCGGTTCAAATGCTTCAAGGTCTGCTTCCGTGATACCGAGCGGCTCGAAAAATGATTGATGCAAGCTCAGTTCTGCCCCATATGTCGAAGTCGCGTGCTCGGCAAGTGTCGCGATCGTCGCAAAGTCATCTGCTTTTGACGCTGCCTTCGCTTGAATCTTCGCAAAGTGTTTTAAGTAATACGCATCCTGCATGACATAATGTCGAAATTTCGAGAGCGGTAACGTTCCCTCGCCGATTCCTTGAACGAATGGGTGCGTAAAACTACTGTCCCAATACGCTTGTGCTGCTTGTTTGATTTCTTGTGTGAATGTCATGATCTCATCCTCCTCGTTTTTATGAAACGAAAAAAACACCACCCCGAAACACACGGGCATGGCGCAAGAAGAACAAGACTTGACGCCACTTCCCTCCGTAAGTACGAACTTAATCAGGTTCAAAGGGTCCGAACGTCTTCGTTCGTCTCAGTCGGCCTACCGACTCCCCTAGTGGTCATTATTCGATTCAAATCCACTATAGCATGCTGAAAGTGGAAGTCAAGTTGTCCTCTTTTCGCTATACTATGGAGTGTCAGAAGGCGGATATCGTCTCCATCTACAGACCGATTCCGAACTTCTTTCGTTCTCGTACACTAATTTTAGTACCTGATACTATAATTCATTCTGTTACTTACAATTGGAGGATTTCATTATGCATACACCAACAAAAATCATGGCGTCAGCCGTTATTGCTTCTGCTTTATTACTTCCGACAGCCGCATCCGCCGAGCAGGTCGTCGATAAGACGATCGTCACTCTCGGTGAGTCACTCGGCGCAAAAGATAAGGCTTGGGTGCTTTCACGTCTCAATGCACCGGAAGGTATCACACCGATCATCGCAACCTCTGCAGACGAAGAAAAATACCTCGGGAAAAACATCCCCCAGTCACAAAAGGGCGGCAACATGTATTCATCCGCTAAGATCGAATTGACGGAAAAAGGTGACGGACTTTCCGTTGCGACGGAAAACATCACGTGGGTGACGAAGGATATGTATTTGAACGCTCTCGTCACGGCAGGTGTCAAAGATGCCGACATCACGATCACTTCTCCTTATAAAGTGACTGGAACATCGGCACTGACAGGAATCATGAAAGCCTATGATCAAACTTCGGCTGAGACCGGAATCAAGCTGAGTGACGAACGGAAAGATTTAGCACAGCAAGAATTATCGGTCACATCAGACGTCGGGAAGACAGTCGGGACAGATAAAGTCGCTGATTTGATGAATGAGATCAAGGCCGAAATCGCGAATCAAAAACCGGAAACAAAAGTCGAGATCGAAAACCTGATCGTCCAAGTCATTCAAAACAACAACATCCAACTGTCTGATGCACAGATGGATCGGTTGACGAATCTATTCAATCAAATGGAGCAAGCGAACATCAACTGGGGGCAAATCGAGAGTGGACTGAAAAATGCTGGTCAAGACATCCATGCGTTTGCAACGTCCGAGGAGACAAAAGGATTCTTCGCTAAATTATTTGATGGTCTGAGTGACTTCTTCAGTTCGATTGCTGGTGTGTTCAAATAATTCAGACTTCCTCAATTAACAAGATAATGGTAAACTGGTTGTATCTGAAACGAAAGGTGGTGTGAAATGATGGACTTTGCTGCGTGCAAACATTGGTTAATGGAACAATTGTATCTGTTGCGCGCGATTTTTCATGGAATGGCGTTCTAAGGCACCCGTCTGCCCTTTTTTAGAACTTCATGATTGAAAAATACAGCAAAGCGCATCTTTCACACACTAGGGAGAGTGCTATTTGCGCTCTCCCTTTTTTTAATGCGCGCGAAAGGATCAACTTATTATGATGATTTGCGACATTCAACATCTGACAAAACAATTCGGAGGCGAAACGATTTTAACGGACGTTTCCCTCTTCTTAAACGAACACGATCGTGTCGGTCTGATTGGACGAAACGGGAGTGGTAAAACGACATTACTCCGCTTACTTGCTCGCCTTGACCAACCGGACGGTGGCGTCATCTATCAAAAGAACGGTTTGACGATTGGCTACTTGGAACAACTTCCCACTTATGCCGAGACAATGACCGGACTCGACGTCCTTTGGACGGCGTTTGAAGAGATCCTCGCAATCCGTTCTCGGATGCAACAGTTGGAGCTTTTGATGGCGACAGCGCCAGATGATCTGGATGCACTACTCGTTCGATATGCGGAAGCGACAAATGCATTCGAACAAAAAGATGGCTATCTACTCGACTCGAAGATCGAGCGCATGGTGAACGGATTACATTTACGTCCGTTACTCACTCGCCCTTTCCATCAGTTGAGCGGCGGTGAGCAAACGAAGATTTGCCTCGGTCGCATGTTGCTGATGGAACCACACCTCCTAATCCTTGATGAGCCGACGAACCATCTTGATTTAGCTGCCGTTGAATGGTTAGAACAATTCTTACGGGACTACACTGGAACTATCCTGCTCGTCTCTCACGACCGGGTCTTCTTAGACGCCGTCGTCACCTCGATCGTCGAGCTTGAAGATGGTGAACTGACCTCCTACCTAGGGAACTACAGCGCGTTCGTCGTCGAACGAGAACGTCGCTTGATGGAACAGTTCCACGCCTATCAGGAACAACAGAAAAAAATCAAGAAGATGAAGGAAGCGATTCGTCGACTACGGCAGTGGGCAAACGAAGCATCTCCACCGAGTGAGAAATTATTCCGTAAAGCAAAATCGATGGAGCGGGCACTCGAGCGAATCGAACGGATCAAACGACCGCAACTCGAAGCCAAAACCGCTGATGTCTCTTTTTCTTCTACCGATCATACGAGTCAAGTCGTCTTTCGCGCTGAAGAGCTCTCTTTCGCTTACGATTCCCGTCGCATTTTCGATGTTGTCTCGTTCGAAATCATGGCTCAAGATCGGGTTGCAATCGTCGGAACGAATGGGAGCGGGAAATCGACGTTGCTCGCACTGTTGCTTGATGAATTGTCACCAGACGCAGGCACGCTCACGCGTGGACCATCGAACTGGATCGGTTACTTGTCCCAGCATGCCCATTTCGAGGAGGATGCTCGCTTAATCGACTGGTTTAGAGACCGCATTGCCGTTCCAGAAGCGGAAGCCCGCCATATTCTTGCCCGGTTCCTGTTTTTTGGACCGACTGTCTTTCGGTCTATTTTGTCACTAAGCGGAGGAGAACGTGTTCGATTGCAGCTTGCCGTACTCGTTCATTCGTCGATCAACGTTTTGATTCTCGATGAGCCGACGAATCATCTAGATATTGAATCAAGAGAGACGCTTGAAGAAGCACTCGAGAATTTTTCTGGTACATTGATCGCCGTCTCACACGACCGCTATTTCTTGAATCGTCTTTTTTCAAAAATCATTTGGCTTGACCATCAAATTACTTTGTATACTGGAAACTATGCTTACGCAGTGGAGAAACGACATGCCAGTCATGACACACCACCTCAGATAAATCATGAGAAGAAATCGAAAATTTCAAAGCGTTCGAAAGCACCTGCGAAAGAACAGTCCATTGAACAGCAAATAGAAGAGCTGGAACTTCAAGTCGTACATCTTGATGCCGTTCTTTCTCATGTATCCGCGGAAGAAGAATGGATGACGGTCGAGATGGAAAAAGAAGCATTGTTACGAAAAATTGAAGGTTTGTATGAACGTTTAATTTTAGAAACTTGAACTAAAATGATTAGTCCTTCTTTGACTCGGGAAAATAGGAACAGATACGTCAAAGGAGGAATTCATCTTGTCTCAAGCTATGTTGATCATCAACCCGTCTTCTGGTAAAGAACTCGGAAAAAAACACGCGACGCTCGCTGAAGAGACGCTTGCTACTCGCTTTCAAACCGTCGACGTTCGATTCACGGAAAAAGAACACGATGCAACGGAATTCGCACGTCATGCCGCCCAGTCTAATTACGACGCCGTCATCGCCATGGGTGGTGATGGAACGGTCAATGAAGTCATTACTGGAATTGCCGAGCAACCACATCGTCCAACACTTGGGATCGTACCGCTTGGGACGGTCAATGATTTATCACGCGCGTTACACATCCCGACGGACCCCGAAGAGGCGATTCAGATATTAGCTGATGCCCCTGCCCGCCCGCTTGATATCGGTAAATATGATGATCATTACTTCATGAACGTCATTGCGGTTGGTCTGATTGCGGAAGCCGTCGAAGAAGTGAGCATCGAACAGAAAACGTCACTTGGATCGGTCGCTTATTTCATTGAAGGTCTGAAAGCCTTTAAGGATCATAGTCCTTATCCAATCGAAATCAACTCTGCCGAAAAACAATTTGATGGAGAAGCCCACTTGTTAATCATCGCCTTGACGAATTCCGTTGGTGGATTCGAATCGTTTGCGGAAGAAGCAAAAGTCGACGATGGATTACTCCATGGATTCATCATTACGAAGCTCGGATTCTTTGATGCGCTTCAAGCATTACCTAAACTCATCACGGGTGGGTTATCAAAAGCGGATCAAATCGAACACTTCACGACGACACGTGTCGAGATTCGTTCGAAAGAAGAGTTACCAATCAATGCCGATGGTGATACGGCAGGTCATGTTCCTGTGACTGTCGAGGTACTCCCTCAACATCTCACTGTATATTCACCATTCTCTGCTGACTAACGTTATACGAGTAAAAAAAGAAATCGACGATTTGTCGGTTTCTTTTTTACTTTAAAATCCATTACAATATATGTTAACAAAGCGTAATTTTGAAATATATTTGAAATATTTTTGTGTTATTGACGATGCTATAATCATCTCAGGCGAAAAATCATTCTTTAAAATAAATAAATATACATAAAATCTTACAATTTTGTAATGATCAGTTCTGGCGCTTCAGATTTTTAAGGAGGAAATACACTTAATGAAACGTTTGCTTACAACAATGACAATGACAGCTTTGGTAGTTTCAGGTTTTGCTACAACGAGTGCTTCGAAAGTTGAGGCCGCAACGACATATAAAGTAAAAGTCATGGCAGACGGACTACGCGTCCGGACAGGTCCATCAACGGCTTATAAAATCGTCGGTAGCGTCAATACAGGACAGACATTCAATTATCTCGGTGTTTCTGGTTCATGGACAAAAATTTCATACGGCGGCGCATCACGCTACGTTTCTTCTACATATGTTAAAAAGTACAGTACGACGACTTCAACAAAAGCAACGACTGGTTTTTCGCGTCCAGCAAGCGGTCCGATCACACAAGGATACGGTGCGGCAAGCGGTGTTTATGGTTACACGTTCCACAATGGTATTGATATCGGTGCTCCGACGGGTACACCCATCTATGCTTCAGCTGCTGGAAAGGTCATCACGTCTCGTTACTACGGTGCATACGGTAATCATGTCATGATGACGCATACGGTTAACGGCATCCAGTACACGACAGTTTACGCACATATGAACAGCCGTGCTGTTTCTGTTGGACAAACGATTGCTAAAGGAACAAAAATCGGGACAGTCGGCGCGACAGGAAATGCCTTTGGTGCTCACTTGCATTTTGAAATGCACCGCGGCTCTTACGTCTACAGTGGAACGTCTGCAGCAAACAGCGTTAATCCACTCAATTACTTCAACTGAATCAGATTCGCCGGACTTCTCATCTTGAGAAGTCCGGTTTTTTGTTTCAGATGAAATCTTCTGACAGGAGTGGTACGGTATATTCATGGCTCTCATGCATATAGGAGGCGAATCATATGAAACGAACCATTCCCTTGATTCTATCGGCATCTTTCGGCGTGACTCTGCTTGCCGGTTGCCAAGATCAACCGACACCTGAAGAACGTCTTGATGCCTATATCAAACTTTGGGAGAAACAGGACTACGATAAAATGTATACGTACGCGAGTACAGCTACTAAAAAAGAATACGGTAAAAAAGAATTCATCGAGCGAACGAAACAATTGTCGAAATCACTTGATATTCAAAAGTTATCCGTCGAACGAAAGAAAGCGGAGGAAGCAACGCATGACGAAAAAGCGTCCCTTCCCGTGCGGATTTCCTTTGATACGGTTGCAGGAACCGTTGCCTACGATAAACAAGTTCCACTGACATTTGAGAAACAAGGAGAGACCGAAAACTGGTTCATCGACTGGGATACTTCTTTTGTCCTAAAGGATTTTAAAAAGGATGACAAAGTCCAGCTACAAACCGTTGAAGGCAAACGTGGTGATTTACTCGATTCGAATGAGAAACCGCTCGCAACCTCTGGAAAAGGATTTGCTGTCGGCGCGACAGCCGGACAATTAAAAGACATCGAGAAAGTTGCCGAATTGCTCGACCGCCCGACCTCTTCAGTCGAAGATTCCTTAAAGGCAAGTTGGGTCAAAGATGGACAGTTCGTTCCGCTCAAAACGATGACCGACGAAGCAATGGTTGAAAAATTGCGTGACATTCCTGGAATCAGTGTCCAAGAAACGGAAGTCCGAACGTATCCACTTGGTAAAGCAACCTCTCATTTGATTGGATATATCGGTTCAGCGACAGCAGACGAGATTAAACAATCAAAAAATCAAATCCAAGCTGGCGAGCAAGTCGGGAAACGTGGACTTGAACAAGTACTCGATGAGCGCTTACGTGGTAAAGCCGGTGCGACAATCACTTTACAGAAAAAAGACGGCTCAAACGTTACTGTTGCCGAAACGAAACCGACGGATGGCGAAGATATTGCGTTGACAATTGATGCCACTCTTCAAAAAAAGACTTATGAAACGATGCAGGATGATCCCGGAACAGCATCAGCGATTGATCCGCGGACCGGCGAGACCCGTGTCTTACTCAGCTCTCCTGGCTTTGACCCTTCTGAATTCATGTCAGGAATCTCACAAGCACGACTCGATGAACTGACGCAGGACCCGGACCAGCCATTATTGAACCGATTCACAAGTGCCTTCGCACCCGGTTCGACTCAAAAACCATTGACGGCTGCTGTCGGATTAAAGAGCGAAACGCTCGACCCGGAAAAAGCCTACACAATCAATGGGCTGAAAAATAAGATCGATGGTTTTAACGTCACCCGCATTCATGAGACACCGGCCCCGGTCAATCTGCATAATGCGCTCGTCTATTCCGACAACATCTATTTCGCCCGTTCGACACTCGAACAAGTCGGAACGAAAGCATTTACGTCTGGTCTTGAAGCGCTCGGATACGGTGAAAAGCTACCGTTCACGTATCCATTACGTGCCTCACAGATCTCAAACGACGGCACGATTTCTTCTGATGGACAGCTGATGGACACGTCTTACGGACAAGGTCAGATGTTGACGAATATTCTACACTTAGCATCGATGTATGAAATTTTCCTGACGGATGGAACAATCTATCGTCCGACACTCTTACAAGAGGAAAAAACGAAGCAAGTCTTTAAGAAGGATTTACTCGACGCAGACGACGCGAAGATGATCCGCGATGATTTGTATGATGTCGTTCATAACGGTTATACGCTTCCGGCTGATATCAAAGAAGTCGATGTTGCCGGTAAGACAGGTACGGCAGAATTGAAAAAGGCAGGCGAAACCGACGGCAAAGAGAATGGCTTCTTCGTTGGATACGACAACGACAAAAAAGATCTTCTCGTTGCCATCATGATCGAGTCAGTCGAAAAAGAAGATCGTGGCAGTCCGTACGTGTCGGGACTTGTCGCCGAAGTACTCAAACAAAATCGATGATCGGAGTGATCGCTTCTTGATGATCCGCACTAGCTGTACTTCAGACCTCCCTGCCCTGCTTACACTGACGGCAGAGACATTCGCGCATCACAAGCGGTTGTCGCCTCACTTTCACCCAGATGTAACGACACCATACACGCTAGAGTCTTTAAGTCAGATGATAGAAGCAGAACAACACCTCTGTCTGACAGTGCTCGATGGAGAAACACTCATTGGTTACTTGTTTGGCAAGTGGACGGCACCGGCACCCGACCGGTTTACGCCTGTCCGAATCTTGAACATCACTGACGTCGGTGTCACCTTTTCCCATCGTTCATCAGGAATCGGTCGCCAGTTGATGCAGGTGGCAGAAGAACTCGCACTCGAGCAAAAGGTGGATGCTGTTCGCTTGAATGTCTGGACCGTCAACGACCGGGCCGCAACGTTTTATGAAGAACTCGGATTTGAACCGCTGTATACGAACTTGCAGAAGTCACTCGTTCAAAAGTGACATCTATACGAAAAAGAGCGGATGATCGTATGATCATCTGCTCTTTTTCATTAATGTGAAGGCGTTGCCGCAAGCCGTGCTGCCATCAACTGTTGAATCGTTTCTCGATCGTTTTGATGGAGTAAGTCGACGATCTTACTGCCGACGATGACACCCGCGACTGGTCGACTCAACTGTTTGACGTGTTCCGGTATACTGATTCCGAACCCGGCAAGTACCGGTACCGGGCTATGGGCTGCGACATTTGCTAAATGTTCTTCAAGCGCCGTATCAAACGTCGTCTGTCCGCCAGTCGTCCCATTGACCGTAACGGCATAAAGGAACCCTTCGCTTTTATCGGCAATCTTTTGAATCCGTTCCATTGGACTCGTCAAGGAGACGAGTTGAACGAGCGCGATATCCGACTTGTCCTCTTGTTCGAAGAACTGTTCACTCTGTTCAAGTGGTAAATCAGGAATGATCAATCCGTCAACCCCGACTTCGCGACATGTCGCTAAAAACGCTGTTAATCCATAACGGAAAATCGGGTTTAAGTACGTCATCAAGACGATTGGAACATCGACGGTCTGACGGGCAACGCGAACCGCCTCAAGAACATCCTTCAGTCCGACGTTCGCTTCTAGCGCCCGGAGTCCCGCTTCTTGAATGACTGGACCGTCAGCAACGGGATCCGAAAACGGAACGCCGACTTCAATCGCTGTCGCTCCGGATTCAGCGAGAAACGCTAAGATTTCCGGAAGGCGATCAATCCCTCCATCTCCCCCCATGACGTACGGGATGAAGGCTTTTTCGCCCTTACTTGTAACGTTACGAATCGCTGTTTCTAATCGCATCATTCTTCCCCCTTTAATGCGTTTCTGACAGTAACGACATCTTTGTCGCCACGTCCTGATAAGCAGATAACGAGAATCTCTTCCTTGTCCATCTCTGCAGCGAGTTGAGTCGCATAGGCAATCGCGTGTGCCGACTCGAGTGCCGGGATGATTCCCTCCTTGCGGCTCAACAGCTGTAGTGCTTCGAGTGCTTGTTCGTCGGTCACCGCTTCATACTGAACACGACCGATATCTTTGAGCAAACTATGCTCGGGTCCGACGCCCGGATAGTCAAGTCCTGCTGAGATCGAGTGCGCTTCTTGTACTTGACCGTGTGCATCCTGTAAGAGATACATCATCGATCCGTGCAAGACACCAACCTCTCCTTTTGTCATCGTCGCTGCGTGTTTCTCTGTGTCGATTCCGCTGCCCGCCGCTTCGATTCCGTATAATTTTACATCTGTATCATCGATGAACGGATGGAACATGCCGATCGCATTACTGCCACCGCCAACACAAGCGACGATCGCCTCCGGCAGACGTCCTTCTTTTTCGATGATTTGGCGTCGCGTCTCTTTTCCGATGACCGCTTGGAAATCACGAACGAGTTGCGGGAATGGGTGTGGTCCGAGAACAGAACCCATCAAGTAGTGCGTGTCTTCGACATGTTTGACCCAGTAACGGAGTGCTTCATTGACGGCATCTTTGAGTGTCCGACTGCCTTGTGTGACCGGGATGACGGTTGCTCCAAGTAACTCCATCCGGAAGACGTTCAACTCTTGACGACGGACGTCCTCTTCGCCCATGAAGATGACACATTCGAGATCGAGCAAGGCACAGACCGTCGCTGTCGCGACACCGTGTTGTCCTGCACCTGTCTCAGCAACGATTTTTCGTTTCCCCATCCGTTCAGCCAGTAACGCTTGACCGATCGTATTGTTGATTTTATGGGCACCGGTATGGTTCAAGTCTTCTCTTTTCAAATAGATCTTTGCGCCACCAATCGTTTGCGTCAAATGTTCGGCAAAGTAAAGTGGTGTATCACGTCCGACGTATTCTTTCAGCAATTCATCCATCCGCGCTTGAAATGTTGGATCCTCTTTTACTATTGCATAAGCTTCTTCGAGTTCAATCACCGCCTGCATCAATGTTTCCGGGATGTAGCGTCCTCCGTATTTACCATATTGCCCTAATGTATCCGGTTGTGCGTAACTCATGCTTCTCTCTCCTTTACGGCATCTGCGAATGCCTGCATTTTTATGGGATCTTTCCGTCCATCCGTTTCGATGCCACTTGAGACATCGACAGCGAACGGGTGATATCGTTTGATTGCTTCTCCGACGTTTCCTGCTGTCAAGCCACCGGCAATGAATAGTGGACGTTCTGCTTGAATGTCTCGTGACCAGTCGAATGTCTCGCCACTTCCAGCAACCGGTGCGTCGACGAGTAAATACTCCGTCTGTTGCTCTACTTCTGCGATGTCCGTCACGGGAATCGCTTGAATGATCGGAACCGGTAGCTTGCCGTCCGGAATCGTCCCATGAATTTGGATGAGGTCCAGTTCGACTTGCTCGACGGCGTCGGTCACCTGCTGGTAAGTCGGGGAGACGAAGACCCCGACGACTTGGACCGTACTTGGAATGTCGCGTCTAAGACGCGCTGCTTCTTCTAGCGTGACCTGTCGTTTACTTTTAGCAAAGACGAAACCGATGTAGTCCGCTAAGCGAACTGCCGCTTCGACATGTTCTCTTTCCCGGAGACCACAGAACTTAATCCGTGTCATACGCGAACGCCACTCACTTCTCGGATGAAGACTTGTGGATCGTCTGCCCGCATCAATGTCTCACCGACGAGGATCCCGTCTGCACCCGCAGCATGTAATCGCTGTGCTTCCTCGACCGTCTTGATGCCACTCTCACTGATGTACCGGACGTCTGGTTGTTTCTGTTCGAGTAATCCGACCGATGTCTGTAAATCAACTTCGAACTTTTTCAAGTTCCGGTTGTTGATGCCGATGATTTGCGCACCGATCGCCTCTGCCCGGCGTAATTCCTCTTCGTCATGGACTTCGACTAAGACCTCAAGCCCTTCCGCGTAAGCATACGCATACAAGTCAGCAAGCGTCTCCTGCTCGAGAGCGGCGACGATTAAGAGAATCAACCGTGCTCCATTTGCTTTTGCCCGGTCGATCTGAACCCGGTCGATCATGAAATCCTTACAGAGGACAGGGATGTTGACTGCTGCAGCGACTGCCGCTAAATCGGTCATCGATCCTTTAAAATATGTCTCATCCGTCAAGACAGAGATGACAGTCGCCCCACTTGCTTCATATTGTTTTGCCTGAGCGACGACGTCGACATCGAGTGCGATTGCACCTTTTGATGGAGATGCTCGTTTGATTTCCGCGATGACGGATAAATCTGTTCCCGATAGTCGTTGCTTGATCGACGGCTTCAATGCCTCCCGGTCGATCCGTTCGACGCCAGTTAATTTCAATTGCAGGACTTCTGTCCGTTTCGTTTCGATGATGCGATCTAAGATATTCATCCGATTGCTTCCTCCCGTGTCATTTGTCGTAATTGGTTCAATCGTTCCATCGCTCGTCCTGAGTCGATGCTATCTGTTGCTAAGGCGATTCCTTCTTCGATCGTCTTCACCCGATTTGCTGCAAAGAGAGCGATCCCAGCGTTGAGTAGAACGGTGTCGCGATAAGCACCATTCTCTCCACTCAGGACTTGCAGTAAAATCGCCGCATTCTCTTGTGCACTTCCACCGCGGATCGCTTCAAGCGGTGCGGTCTTTAGTCCGACTTCTTCCGGATGAAGACTGAAGCGGATCAGTTCGCCTTCGTCGAGTAAGACGAGTTGGTTCGTTCCGGCAAGGGACGCTTCATCCATTCCGTTCGCACCGTGCAAGACGATCGCCCGCTTTCGTCCGAGTCGGTGTAAAGTCAACGCCATCGTCTCGAGCATATCCTCCCGGTAAATTCCTAATAGTTGTGTCTTGAGCGGGACCGGATTCGTCAACGGACCAATCAAGTTAAAGATCGTCGGAATCCGTAAATCACGTCGGACCTTCATGATTTGCTTGACGCGCGGATGCATCCGTTGCGCAAACAAGAAGGCGATTCCGTTCGTCTCGAGTTGCTCTACTAAGTGTTCCGGTGTTGCATCGAGTGACACTCCGAGTGCTTCAAGTACATCAGCGCTCCCCGTCTTACTTGAGACACTCCGGTTCCCGTGCTTCGCGACTTTCATGCCGGCACCGGCTAGAACGAAAGCGGCTGTCGTACTGATGTTGAACGATTGCGAGCCGTCGCCTCCCGTACCGCAATTATCCATGAAATCACCGGTGACTGGAATGTCGAGCGCGACTTCGCGCATGATCGAAGCGAGACCGGCTAGTTCTTCTGCTGTCTCTCCTTTTGCTTTCAGAGCAACGAGAAAGGCGGCAATTTCGCTATCAGTAACATCTTCGGCAAACAGTTCGCGTGCTGCCTGTTGCATCTCTTCATATCGTAAATGTTTGGCTTCTGCTAATTTCAATAACGTCTCTTTCATCGTTCGTCACTCCTTCGTCAATTCAATGAATCGTTTAATTATCTGCTGCCCTTGAGGCGTTCCGACGGATTCCGGATGAAACTGGATGCCGAATGTCGGATGTGTCTTGTGCTCGAGCGCCATGATCGTCCGGTCCTCCGTTTCTGCCGTGATGACGAGTTCCGTCGGTAAGTCGTTTCGAGCGACGATCAGCGAATGATAGCGCATGACCTCTAACATTTCTGTCATTTCGTCGAAGAGTTGTCCCGATTGTCGAATCATTGATGTCTTCCCGTGCATGATGACCGGTGCTTCGACGATGCGTCCTCCGAATGCTTCGCCGATTGCCTGATGTCCGAGGCAGACACCGAGAATTGGTACTTGACCCGATAATTGACGAATTAGATCGATGCAGATGCCAGCATCAGCCGGGCGACCGGGACCGGGTGAGAGGATGATACCGTCCGGTTTCATCTCGCGGAGCTCTTCGATGCTAACCGCATCGTTTCGAATGACGTGGACGGCCGTATAAACCGATGCGTATTGATATAGGTTATAGGTAAAGGAATCATAGTTATCAATCAGGACGATCATTTCCAAACCTCCAGTAGTGATTTCGCTTTGTGTAACGTCTCCTGGTACTCAAGGCGTGGAATTGAGTCGTAGACGATACCAGCCCCTGCTTGAACAGAAGCGACACCATCCTTGATGACCATCGTCCGGATAGCGAGAGCAAAATCCATATTCCCCCGAATGTCGAAATAGCCAACAGCTCCAGCGTATACTTCTCGTTTGACCTGTTCGTACTGGTCAATCAACTGCATCGCTCGAATTTTCGGAGCTCCTGTGACCGTCCCAGCCGGTAGACAAGAGACAAGTGCGTCTGCTCCAGTCTTCCCGTCTGCTAACGTCCCTTCAACGACGGAGACGAGGTGCATGACGTTCTTGAATCGTTCGATTTGCATGAAGCGTGTCACTTCGACGGTACCAATCTGACAAATCCGTCCTAAGTCGTTGCGTCCAAGATCGACGAGCATCCGGTGCTCGGCCCGTTCCTTTTCATCGTGAAGCAACTCTTCTGCTAGCCGCGCGTCCTCCTCTTTCGTCTTCCCCCGGCGACGTGTGCCGGCAATCGGATTCGTCGTCACTCGATTCCCTTTGACTTGGACCAAACTTTCCGGGGAGGCCCCAAGTACGATTGCTTCGCCTAAGTCGATATAAAAGAGATAGGGACTCGGATTATCCTTACGGAGTTTTCGGTAAAATTGGAACGGGTCACCCGTAAACGTCGCATCGAGTCGTTGCGAAAGAACCAGTTGGAAGACGTCGCCTTGCCGAATATGTCTCTTCGCTTGTTCGACGAGTCCTTCAAACGTCTCTTGATCCATCAACGGTTCATAAACGACATCCCGGAGTGGACGCTCGATGTCTGTTCGCTCTCGCGATTGTTCGAGTTGCGCTTTCCGATCTACTAGACGTTGACGTAATTCATCACGATCGGTGATGCCACCAAGTGACGTTTGAATTAAATGAACACGATGTTCGAGATGATCAAACAGGATGATTTGGTCGTAGACGGCGAGTAGCGCGTCCGGTAGTTGGCGCGTTCGTTCCGGAATCGCTCCGAGTGTCTCATACGCCCGCATCATATCGTAACCGACATATCCGATCCCGCCTGCTAAAAACGGAAGATCTTCTTCGACGCCCTCCCGGAGGATCAACTGTTGCATCAGTCGTACTGGATCACCTGTTTCTTGTGTCAATCGACCTGTCTTCAACTGTTCCCGTGTCACGGTTCGTCCTTCTGCGCGGATCATTTCCACCGGATCGACACCGATGATCGAATACCGTCCATGATCCGTATGGGCGGAGCTTTCAAGTAAACATTTCTGTGTTCCACTCAGTTGTTGGAAAATCATGATCGGCGTCATTTCGTCGCCGTTTAGTTCAAGTTGTTCAATGATAAGTGTGTCTGTCTGAACCATCTCTGTTCGCCTCCTGGAATAAAAAAAGTCCTCCACACAGCATATGCTGCATGGAGGACGATGATCTCGCGGTGCCACCTCTCGATTGGAACGGTTCGACCGTTCCCACTCTGTCTGATGCGTCTAAATAAGAGACATCATAGCCTACGATAACGGGGGCATCCGTCGTGACCTACTTCTTCGTTCAGCCACGCTCTCATGAGACCATTCACGAAACCTCGCCGTACGGAAGTCGCACCATTCTTCCGCTCTCTGAAACGCCAATGTTGCCTCGCTACTTAACTCACTCTACGATTTATTCGATTCAATTGTATACGAAAAGGGTCTTCTCGCCCATTCATGTAGAACATGAAGGACGGGAAGACCCGCGGTACCACCTTCGTTGACGATGCTGACATCGTCCCCTTTGAAACGAACCGGACCATTGTCCTGATTCGTCGACCCCAATAACGGGAGGAACCCGTCAGAGCCTACTACCCACTTAAAGGATTCGGTCTGAAGCTCGGAAGGCCATTCGCTTGTTACCCGATACTGATTCACACCACCCATCAGCTCTCTTAAATCGTTTCACAAGTTACTTCTCTTCGTCTTTGCTATCGTGTGTTGAATTGTTTCTTATATTACGATGCTTCTACTTCCCTGTCAACTGGAAAATCTCAGTATAAGGAAAGTTGGTTTGGATCGATGGATTCGAGCGCTTGTTTGACAGTTTGTAGGAACTGTCCGGCGACGAGTCCGTCGAGCACCCGGTGATCGATCGACATACAGAGGTTGACCATGTCGCGTGCTGCGAACATGCCGTTCACCCAAACTGGACGTTTGACGATTGATTCAACGGATAGAATCGCCGCCTGCGGGAAGTTAAGGATCGGTGCTGATTGGATTGAACCGAATGAGCCCGTATTGTTGACCGTAAACGTCCCGCCCTGCATCTCTGCAGACGACAACGTGCCGGCTTGTGCCCGTTTCCCGAAGTCATCAATCGCGCGTGCGATCCCCTTGATGCTTAGTTCATCCGCATTCTTGACGACTGGTACGAACAGAGCGTCCTGCGTTGCAACAGCAAGTGATAGATTGATCGCTTTCTTTTGAATGATCTTATCTCCCGCCCATGTCGAGTTCATGATTGGATGTTTCTTCAATCCTTCGACTGTCGCCTTCATGAAGAATGGTAAGAACGTCAATTTGACCCCTTCTTGTTTGAAGAACGCATCTTTATGACGATTACGTGCTTCGACCAAGTTCGTGACATCGACTTCGATCATCAACCAAGCATGTGGCGCTTCGTGTTTCGCGCGAACCATGTTCGAAGCGATTGCTTGACGCACACCGGCAGTCGGAATCTCGATGTCGCCCGTTTCCGTCGGTTGTGGTGCACTGACCGGACGTTTTGGTGCGGGTGGTGCTTCTGCCGGAGGCGCTACCGGAGCCGCTTGCGCTTCCGGTTTCGGTTCCGTTGCTTGTGGTGTCGGGATCGATCCAGACTCGATCAATTTCAAGAGATCTTTCCGGGTAATCCGGCCGCCCGCTCCTGTACCCGTCACTTGTTCAAGATCAATGCCGTGTTCGCCTGATAATTTCAAGACCGCTGGTGAATAGCGTTTTTTCATCGATGTATCAGCCGACGTCGTCTCTTCGACAGCCGGCACTTCTTGTTCAGTCGCCGCGACTTCCGTTGATCCGCCGCTGACTTGCATCGTGACGATCGCGTCACCGACTTGCAACGTATCGCCTTCTTCTGCAAGCAGTTTTTCAATCACACCATCAAACGAAGATGGGACTTCTGCCGTTACCTTATCGGTAATGACTTCTGCAATCGGATCATATTTTTTGACAGTATCGCCCGGTTTGACAAGCCACATCGAAATCGTTCCTTCAGTAACACTTTCCCCAAGTTGTGGCATCGTAAGTGTTTCAGTCTTCATCGGTCAGTTCCCCCTTAGTATGCGTGTAACGTCCGGATTTTATCTTCAATTTTCTCGCTTGAGATGTTGAAGAACTTCTCCATCGTCGGAGCGTATGGCATCGCTGGGACGTCTGGACCACAGAGTCGTTCGATTGGTGCATCGAGATCGAACAATGCTTCTTCTGCAATGATCGCCGACACTTCACTCATGACGCTACCTTCTTTATTGTCTTCCGTGACGAGCAAGACTTTCCCCGTCTTTTTCGCTGCTTCGACGACTGCTTCGCGGTCGATTGGATAAACAGTCCGCAAGTCAAGGATGTGAACATCGATTCCGTCTTTTTCAAGGCGTGTTGCTGCCTCAAGTGCCATATGAACACATAGCCCATAAGTGATGATCGTCACGTCTTCGCCCTCACGCTTGACGTCTGCTTTACCGATTTCGACCGTATAGTCGCCTTCAGGAACATCCCCTTTTAACAGACGATAGCCCCGTTTATGCTCAAAGAACAAGACCGGGTCATTCGAACGAATGGCTGCCTTTAGCAATCCTTTCGCATCGTATGGATTAGACGGGATAACGATCTTCAGACCTGGCGTCGAGTTGAACATCGCCTCGACCGATTGGGAATGATAGAGCGCCCCGTGAATACCACCACCGAACGGTGCGCGGATGACGATCGGACACGTCCAGTCATTGTTCGAACGGTATCGAATCTTCGCTGCTTCACTGACGATTTGGTTGACCGCTGGCATGATGAAATCAGCGAATTGCATTTCAGCAATCGGACGCATACCGTACATCGCAGCTCCGATTCCGACACCAGCAATCGCACTCTCAGCGAGCGGTGCATCGATGACACGTTCTTCTCCGAATTGTTCAAGCAACCCTTGTGTCGCCCGGAAAACACCACCACGGACACCGACATCTTCGCCGAGGATGAAGACGGACTCGTCGCGCTCCATCTCTTCTTTGATTGCACTATTGATCGCTTCGATTAAACTTAACGTCGTCATTTCGTTTCCTCCTCGTCGTACACGTAACGTAATGCATTTTCTGGCGCATCGTAAGCCGCTGCTTCAGCATACGCCGTTGCTTCATCGACTTCTTTCTCCATCGCTTGTTCGATTTCAGTCGCTGTTTCTTCCGTCAAGACACCCATTTCAATCAGACGCGCACGGAAGAGTTTGATTCCGTCACGTGCTTTTAAGGCATCGAGTTCTTCAGCAGAACGGTATGATTTATCGTCATCATCGGATGAGTGTGGCACGAGACGTTCGACTTCAACTTCGATTAAGGTTGGACCTTCTCCCCGTAATCCACGTTCGCGTGCTTCTTTGACGACTTTGAAGACAGCAAGTGGATCAATACCGTCCACTGTATATCCTGGCATACCATAGCCAATCGCCCGGTCAGCAACGTGTTTAGCTGACAGCTGTTTCGAAAGTGGTGTCGAAATCGCGTATTTATTGTTTTCACAGAACAAGATGACAGGAAGCTTATGAATTCCGGCAAAGTTTGCTCCTTCATGGAAATCACCTTGGTTTGAAGAACCTTCACCGAACGAGACGTAAGCAACGAGTGGCTCCTTACGCATCTTCGCAGCCAGTGCAATTCCAACAGCATGTGGTACTTGCGTCGTAACCGGACTTGAACCTGTCACGATGTTCAAGGCACGTGAACCGTAGTGTCCTGGCATTTGGCGACCACCTGAGTTCGGATCTTCTGCTTTGGCGAATGCCGATAGCATGATATCGCGTGACGTTTGACCGAAGTGCAAGACGACACCTAAATCACGGTAATACGGCAAAATGTAATCTGTTCCTTTTTCGAGTGCGAACGCTGCACCGACTTGAGCCGCTTCTTGTCCTTGACACGAGACGAGGAAGGGAATTTTACCTGCTCGGTTCAACTTCCACATCCGTTCATCGATTTTCCGCGCACGGACCATCGTTTCGAACATGTGAATCGCGTCTTGTTCCGTTAATCCGAGTTCTACCAATTCTTTGAATTCTATCTTTTCCATCCGTAATTCCTCCTTAGGCGTGAACCGCAAGTCCGTCGACTGCAAGTGCTGCTTCTCCAAATGCTTCTGATAAGGCCGGGTGCGGATGCACGAGCTGTCCAACTTCCCATGCCGTTGCATTGAGTACGAGCGCTAACCCACCTTCACTAATCAGTTCCGTTGCTTTTGGTCCGACGATGTGAACGCCGACGAGATCATCTGTCTTTGCATCCGAGACGAGCTTGATGAAGCCTGCTGCTTCTCCTTCAATCCGCGCTTTTCCTAACCCATTGAACGAGAAGCTCCCGACCTTAACGTCCATTCCGGCACGTTTCGCTTCGTCTTCCGTTAAACCGACCGATGCCGCTTCCGGTACGCTGTAGATACAACGTGGTACGAACGCATATTCAAGTGGTGTCGTCGTTCCGTTTACGATCGCCTCGACTGCTTTGACGCCTTCTGCTGACGCGACGTGCGCGAGTTGCAAGCGACCGATGACATCGCCGATTGCATAGATATGTTGATCCTTCGTCCGGAAATGGTCATCCACTTGGATGAAGCCATTTTCGACGACGATATTTGTGTTTTCGATTCCGATACCTTCGACATTCGCCATCCGACCGATGGCGACGAGCAACTTATCCGCTTCAAGCGTCGTCTGTTCTCCGTTACGGTCGATCGCGATCGATACGCCGTCTTCTGACATACGGAACGTATCACTTTGTGCAGCTGCGCCCGTATGAATCTTGACGCCCCTCTTTTTTAGTTGGCGGGCGACTTCACGACTGACTGCCGCATCTTCAGTCGGTAAAATCCGGTCGCTGAATTCAACGACCGTTACTGCGACGTCAAAATCCGTCAACATCGATGCCCATTCGACACCGATGACGCCGCCGCCGATGATGACGATTGATTTTGGCAAATCTGCCATATCGAGCGCATCATCCGAACTGAGGACATACTCTGAATCAAAAGCAAGACCGTTCAGTGGACGTGGACGTGATCCTGTCGCAACGATCAATTGGCGTGGAAGAATCAACTCGCCTTCGCCTTCTTCCGGCTCGACACTGATTGTTCCGGGCATCGGTGAAAAGATACTTGGTCCAAGAATCGAACCCCGACCATGAAAGACTTCAATCTTTCCTTTTTTCATCAGGTGCTGAATGCCTGCCTCTAATCCATCTACGATCTCTTGTTTGCGTTGTTTGACCTGTTCGAATCGTAAAAACGATTCCGGTACGTCCACGCCATATGTAGTAGCGTGTTTGACCGTCTGATAGACTGCTGCTGATTTCAAAAAGGCTTTAGAGGGGATGCAGCCACGATGTAAGCATGTCCCGCCTAATTTTCCTTGTTCTACGATTGCTACCGACTTCCCGGCTTGTGCTGCACGGATCGCGGCGACATATCCACCGGGTCCTCCACCTAGGACAACGACGTCGAATTCTCTAGCCATGTTGGTTCGCCTCCATATTCCTTAACTTCCTCTTCCCCACGTAAGACACGCAACACTCCTTCTGCGAGCGCCTGCAACTCATCTTCACCAGGACTACGCACGACTTGACCAAGGTGGGCGACGCGTTCTTCGATCATACGCGTCAACCGATCACTATAAGCAAGTCCGCCTGTTAGAATGATCGCGTCGATCTGACCGAACAAGACAGCACTTTGACCAGCGATTTCTTTCGCGATCCGGTACGCCATCGCTTCATATAACAATGCCGCTTTTTCATCGCCTTCTTCAATCCGGCGCTCGATCTCAACCGCGTCAAACGTACCTAAGTGCGCAACAAGTCCGCCTGACCCAACGACCAGACGCTTCATCTCTTCAAGTTTATACTTGGTACTATAACATAGTTCTACTAGTTGACCAACAGGTAGCGATCCGCTTCGTTCTGGCGAAAACGGTCCTTCTCCATCGAGTCCATTGTTGACATCGATAACACGCCCTTCATGGTGTACGCCGACTGTAATGCCGCCACCCATGTGTGCAATGATCAGGCGCAGTTCCTCGTATGGACGTCCGATTTCCTTCGCGTACCGTTTCGCAACAGCTTTCTGATTCAAGGCATGGAAAATACTTTTTCGTTCAAGTTCAGGTAAGCCTGTAATACGCGCAATCGGTTCTAGTTCGTCAACGACGACCGGATCAACGATGAATGATGGGATGTCGAGTGTCCGAGCAATCTCATCCGCAAGGAGTCCACCGAGGTTCGATGCATGAACGCCAAAAATACCGCTGAGTAAGTCTTCTCGCATTTCTCTGTTGACCGCATACGTACCGCTGACAAGCGGTCGGAGTAACCCACCACGCCCAACGACTGCAGTAAGCGCTTTCAAATCAATCTGCTCTTCAGCTAACACTTCGAGTACTACATGACGACGCATCTCCAGCTGCGCTGGAAGCGGTCCTCTGACCGCTTCCGCTGGATGGCGTAACGTCTTCGTGAACACCGGGTTTGATCCTTCGAAGATACCGATCTTCGTCGAAGTCGAACCGGGATTGATCGTCAAAATACGTTCGCTCATGGATATCCTCCTCTGATCAGCCGCGTGATCCTAGAATGTTTTTATCACGACGTAAGAATTGGCTGCGGGCACTACGCATTGTTGCGATACGCTCTTCTGCCATTTTCTCAGCAGCACGATATGTCGGTAAATGATCGCGTTTTGCGATCTCGAATACTTTTGTGACCGCGTCGTAGACGAGTTCAACTTTTTTCATGGCACGATCACGGTTGTATCCGTCGAGTTCATCGGCAACGTTGATGACACCACCCGCATTGATGACGAAGTCTGGTACGTATAAGATATCGCGTTCTTCGAGCATGTCACCGTGACGGTCTTCTTTAAGTTGGTTATTTGCCGCACCAGCGATGATTTTGACTTTCAATTGTGGAATCGTCTCGTCGTTTAATGTCGCACCGAGGGCACATGGCGCAAAGATGTCCGCTTCGACGCTATAAATGTCTTCTGGTGCGACGATCAAGGCACCGAATGCTTCTTCTGCACGTTGAAGTGCTTCTTGGTTGATGTCCGTGACGATCAACTTTGCACCTTCTTCATGCAAATGACGGCATAGATTGAAGGAAACGTTACCGACTCCTTGGATCGCAATCGTTTTGCCACCAAGTGAATCTGTTCCGTACACTTCTTTTGCCGCTGCTTTCATACCACGGTAGACTCCGTATGCCGTAACTGGTGATGGGTTACCACTTGATCCGAATGCTGGGCTGACACCAGTGACGAAATCTGTCTCCATATGGATATAATCCATGTCTGCAACCGTCGTATTGACATCTTCTGCTGTAATATAACGACCGTTCAGTGACTGGACGTAACGTCCGAATGCCCGGAAGAGTGCTTCTGATTTTTGTGTCTTCGCATCGCCGATGATGACAGCTTTGCCACCACCAAGGTTCAAACCAGCGGCTGCATTCTTATACGTCATCCCTTTTGATAAACGGAGCGCATCAATCAATGCCTCTTCATCAGATGCATAATTCCACATACGAAGTCCACCGAGTGCCGGTCCGAGTGTCGTGTCATGAATCGCGATGATTGCTTTTAATCCAGATACTTTATCGTGGCAAAAAACAACTTGTTCGTAATCTTCCATCTCCATTGTTTCAAAGATACTGAAGCGTGATTCTACATTTGTTTCGACCATTTTAAGTTCCTCCTCAGATTGTTTGTTTTACTTTTTTCGTCTGTTGAGCATTTAATAGCGCAAAGGCTAGTGAGTACATTTTTGCTTCTGCTGTATCGGCACGGCTTGTCAATACAACTGGAGCCCGCGCTCCGACGAGAATCGCCGCCACCGAGGCATGTGCGAAATACATGAGCGATTTGTAGATAACGTTCCCAACTTCGATTTGCGGCACGACGAGTAAATCCGCCTGCCCTGCTACGTCTCCCGTCAAGCCTTTTTGCTGGGCAGCGACGAGATTCACGGCATTGTCGAGCGCAAGTGGTCCGTCTACAAGGCAATCCTTGATTTGACCACGTCGGTTCATTTGCGTCAGTAGGGCAGCGTCTATCGTTGCCTGCATCGTCGGATTGACGACTTCGACGGCTGCTAAGACTGCGACTTTCGGTAATCCGTATCCAAGCGCTCGTAAGGCGGAGACACCGTTTTCGATAATTTTTACCTTATCTTCGAGTGTCGGTTGGATATGAATCGCTGCATCGGTCAATCCGATCGCTGATTCACGCCCTGGCACTTCGAACAACGCGACATGCGACAGGACATTTCCAGAACGCAGACCTGTTTCTTTGTTCAAGACAGCTTTCATGAACATCGCTGTCGGAACAAGACCTTTCATCAAGACACTCGCATCCCCTTTGCGAACGGCATGAGCGGCACGCTCTGCCGCTTCTTGCGATGTAGAGGTGTGGGTGATCACGAACTGCGACTCTCGTAATGTCCGTTTTTGAATCATCTGCTGAATCCGTGTCGCATCCCCGAACAAATGAAAACGCGCTAAATCGTTTTCAATTGCTAATGCGACAGCATCCATCACTTCTTCGTCATCCGCAGCTGCAATCGCAACGACGGAATCTTCGAGTCGAGCTGCCTGCTCGACCATTTCACTGAATCTCACTGTATTCCCCCCTTACCTGTCATACATAAATAGTAATAGCAATTTTCGTGCCAATTCAAAAGAGACGGTAAAATAAGCAAGAACGTCTTTAATTTTGCACGCTTTTGCATTTTTTGCAATATATTGCACGCAAAAATTTGCGCTTCATGAATAAATGTTAAATCGTTCCACTTTGTAATAAAGTGCCCGCAGAGAGATCCCAAGTTGTTTTGCGGCTTCTGTTTTGTTGCCGTTAAAAGCAGTAAGCGCTTCCCGGATCAACCGTTCTTCGACGTGAGACATCTCGTCGGATAAATGTTTGATTTCCTTTTTCTGTCTCGTCGTGACTTTTGTTGTTTGTGGCACGACAAGTTGAAGATGTCCTTTTCGTAAGACCGTTTCTGTTTTATCCGTAAAAATCAATGCGCGACCGATGACATTTTCAAGCTCGCGGACGTTTCCTTTCCACGGTTGCTTCTTCATTGCTTCGAGTACATCATCCGAGATCCGTCCGACCGATCGTCCATAACTTTGATTCAATTTGCGGAGTAGGTGTAAGGTTAACGGTGCGATATCATCCGGACGCTCACGTAGTGCCGGTATGTGAATCGGTAAACGATTAATCCGGTAATAAAGATCTTCTCGGAACTCATTCATGATGATTTTTTGCTCTAGATTCGCATTCGTCGCCGCGATGATCCGGACATCAACCGGAATTGCCTTCGTGCCACCGACACGAACGACTTCATTTTCCTGTAACACCCGTAACAGTTTGGCTTGGACGTCGAGTGGCAGCTCGCCGATCTCATCTAAGAACAGCGAACCTCCGTGTGCTTCTTCGAAGTATCCCCTCTTGCCGCCACGCCGTGCTCCTGAAAATGCTCCTTCCTCGTAACCGAATAGTTCACTTTCGAGTAACGTCGGTGCAATCGCCGCACAGTTGACGCGGACGAATTGTTCATATTTGCGTTCGCTCGCTGCATGGATCGCATGTGCGAACAGTTCTTTACCGGTTCCGGATTCACCGCGAATCAAGACGTTGACTGGCATCGTTGCCGCAAGCTTCGCTTGATCGACGACGAAGCGCATTGCTTCACTCTCGGCGATGATATCATCGAAAGTATATTTAGCTTCGAGTGTCCGGATTTTTTGTCGCGCTGCCTTTAATTCTTTTGCTAGAGCCTTCATTTCCGAAATATCTCGAATGACTCCAACGGAACCGCGGACTTGTCCATCGACGATGACAGGTGCTGCGTTGACGATGATATCGCGTTGATCTTGTCCGATCTTCATACGAACATCTCGCACGTTCTCGCCTGTGTTCAAGACTTTCAAATGAACGGATTCCTGCATCCCGATATCGGCGCTAGCCGGTTTTCCGACGACATCTCGTTCTGTGAAACCGGTCATTCGCGTATACGCCGGATTAATCAGCATCGTCTGTCCGTCTTGATCGGCGACGGAAATCGCTTCGCTCGTACAATGAATGATTGCTTCGAGCATTTTCTCTTTTTCAGTCAGACGCTCAAGTAACACTCTGACGAATTCACCCGGTAAGACCGCCGCTCCCGGAAAATCATGGATTAATTGTTCGAGTACGCCACTTTCTCCCGTAGCGTCAATGATGAAATCGACGTCTGCTCCTTCGAATGCTGACCAGTTCGTTTCGATCCGAATGTCCGCGCGCCGTGCAAGCGCTACCCCAGGCGCCTCCATGTTTGGATCAACAAGACCGATGACCGTTAATAGTGGTGAACGTTGAAATGCGTGCAAGACCTCTGTTCCCCCTTGACCTGCTCCGACGACGAGTAGATGATGCATATAAATTCCCCCTTTGAAACTGCTTACATTTCTATCCTACTCGGAATAAAAAAGGGAAGCAAACCCGATTCGCAGAACGATCGATTTTTTGATACAATACGCTTGGAAAGGAGTGGCGTCCTATGCGTATCATTGGTTTGCTCTCATTATTAATCCCCGGCATCATCGGCGCGATTGGTATTAAGCTCATGCGCGACAGTGTCTTTCTAATTGCGCAAGTGCCGTTTAAATACTTAGGCGATGCGGCTTACGTATATGTATTGCAAGGTCTCGTTGGGTTGATTCTTGCGATGGGTGGTATTGGATTTGTCGCAGGATATGTCTTTTATCGCGATCGAAAACGTGGAAAAGTCTCCGACCGCTATCAAAAAAAATAAACACAGAAAAAGGTCCCCATCTCTTGAACTCATTTCAAGCGCGGGACCTTTTACTCGTATAAAATTGGTTTCAC
Organism: Exiguobacterium sp. PHA03; assembly: GCF_041945985.1. Classification (NCBI taxonomy): domain Bacteria; kingdom Bacillati; phylum Bacillota; class Bacilli; order Caryophanales; genus Exiguobacterium; species Exiguobacterium sp. PHA03. The sequence goes on along the minus strand of NZ_JAUTYQ010000001.1, from coordinate 253,003 downwards.
TTACGGATGAACTCCTCTCATAGTTAGAACTATTCGTGTACTCCAAAACCTTAGGTGTTCCTCTTAATGAAGAGGTGGAAAGAAATCAGATCTGGCTATCGAGCTAACGATAGAATGGTATTTCAGTTCCATCATCTGACTGTACTCGGGACCTAGGTGGAGCGTAATGTCATCCGCTTGAAGCAGTCAAACATTCGGTTGCTAACAATCACTGCTAGACAACACTCCTTTTCACGAACTGTACTTTTCATTTTAGACGATCCGTTACCTTCCACTTTTCCCTAGCTTCGAAATCATGGAAGCTCCCATTCATTCGAGATTTCCCATCTAGAATGAACAAGATACCTTGGTACGACTTCTACCAAGAGAATGTCGTCCGGCATTCTTGAGCCATTTACAGTTGGCGTTCTGAGATGATATTCATCAACGGGATTTCCGGAGTCCTCGCCGACTCGACGTTCATCTGACGTCTTGCCAAATCATTTGGTACCTTTATTATAACAAACATTTCAGTTTATGCAATATTTATTTGCAAACGCTTTTATTTTTTTTGACCTCTACCGTATGCTGTAGAAAGAGTGCATTCGAAAGGAGATCTTGTATGCGAAAAATCATCGTATTCGAACATCTATCTTTAGATGGTGTCGTTCAAGCACCGAGTGGAAAGGAGGAGGATGTAAGCAACGATTTCGAACATGGTGGCTGGACCGTTCCTTTTCAACATCCTGAGATCGGTCAAGTCATTCGCGGATGGATGCATGAGGACTGCTCTCTGTTGCTCGGTCGTGCGACTTACGAACAATGGGCAAGTTATTGGCCACTCCACTCAGATGTCTGGCCGATTGCCGATCATGCCATGAAGTATGTCGCCACGCGTCATGCACTACCTGTCCTTTGGCAGCCGACAACTTGTTTGAAGCATCCGACTTCTGAACTAAAGCTTTTGAAACAACAGGATGGCCCACCATTTCATATCTGGGGCAGTAGTGAACTCGTTCATACACTTTATCAAGCGGATTTGATCGATGAGCTTCGCTTGATCCATTATCCTGTCATCATCGGTTCCGGTAAGCGTCTCTTTCCCGATCAAAGAATGATTCCCCTCACTTGGAACGTCATGGAACAACACACGTTTGATAACGGAGTGTCAATCATTCGCTATGAACGAAATAAGAATCAAATATAAACCGTTATCGTTTAGATTCTGCCTTTTACCAGAAAGAAAGAGGAAAGAAGCGTAGCGATTCGAGATGGACAAAAAAAGTGCAATCTTTCTCGTCAAGAGAAAAACTGCACTTTATCTTCAGTCTGGCGCCTTTTATGAATTAGACGGTATATGGCTTCAACCGGATTGTTCTTGATTCATATGACTCGATACATACGAGATGAATTCCGAGTTCTTTGGACTCTTCTCTTGTTCGATCCGACCGTTAAACAACTCGTGTTGCTGCATTCCTTCGTTCCAGGCGGACTTGATGGCATGACGCATCGCTCGTTCGACGCGAGAAGCTGTTGTTTGATGTTTTTTCGCAATCGTCGGATAGAGTTCCTTTGTGATCAATCCGAGTAGATCTTCCCTTTCAAGCACCATTAAGACAGCGTCTTTCAAATACGTAAACCCTTTGATATGCGGAGCGATCCCCACTTCTCGAAGCGTCGAGCCGACTTTTAGATCAATCGTTTCGATCGCCGGAGCTTGTCCTTGATTCGTCACGAGACGAATTTTTTGAACGAGCTGATCCATGCTGAACGGTTTAAGTAAGAAGTATGATGCTCCAAGGGTGACCGCCTGTTGTGAGACCTCGTCCTTACCGAAAGCACTCAACATGATGACAGCAGGATTCTTCTTTTTCTTCATCAATTCTTCGAGCACACCAAGCCCATCTAAATGAGGCATGATGATGTCGAGGAGCAATACATCCACCTCATGTTCTTTCATGCGTTCGAGACAACTCTCGCCATTGTAGGCGACGCAAACGACTTCCATGTCTTCTTGCGCAGAGATATGCTGGCGAATCAGTTCGACCATTTCGCGATTATCATCTGCTATCCCGACTTTAATCAATCCTTACACCCCATTTTTAAGCGATTCTTTCATCGTCTTCGCCTGATCCATCAATTCCTCGGCATGCCGTAATGTCAAATCCGTCATATGGGCACCGGAAATCATCCGTCCAAGTTCGTTCCCTCGATCTGCTTGAGACAAGACGTTGACTTGGGTCGTCGTACGATCCGTCTCCTCAATCTTTCGAATATAGAGATGTTGATCCGCCATCGAAGCGACTTGTGGTAAGTGCGTAATACAAAGCACTTGTCCGTCTACCGACAAACGATAGATTTTTTCTGCCATCGCTTGTGCAACACGACCCGAAACACCCGTATCGACTTCATCGAATATGATTGAGGCGACTCCGACCGAGCGCGAGAAGATCGACTTCAGTCCAAGCATGATACGAGATAATTCCCCGCCCGATGCAACTTTTCCGAGCGACTTGAATGGCTCTCCCGCATTCGTCATGATGAAGAATTCCACATGGTCGATCCCGTTCTTGCGTAGCATCGGTGTCTTTCCGTCTTGAAGAAAACGAATTTCAAACCGCGCCTTCTCCATGTAAAGCTCACGCAACTCCAAATGAATCGCTTCACTTAATTGAACTGCCGCTTTGCGACGCTGTTGTGAGAGTCGACCACCAATTTCAAACAATTCGCTTTCGAGCTGTTCGACTTCGGTTTTTAAGCGTTCAATTCGTTCATCTCGATTTGTCATCGTATCAAGTTCAATCCGAATTTTCTCACCGTAAGCGATGACTTCCTCAATCGTCGCTCCGTATTTTCGTTTCAGCTGTTGGAAGACGGACAAACGTTGTTCGATCTCATCGAGTCGATTGGAATCGAACTCAAGTGTTTCGAGTTGATCTCGAATGGCATAACCGACTTCTTCTAGTCCATAAAAGGCGCTTGCGATCGCGTCACTTTGCTGAGAAAACTGTTCGTCGATGCTTGATGCTTGTTGTAGTTCACGCATCGCGTCTCCAACGGAATCGATGCCGCGCATCTCATCGTGTAAGGCGTCATAGGCTGTCTTCAACGACGCATATAACTTCTCGAAGTTCGCAAGACGATTCCGCTCGACGAGTAACTCATCTTCCTCATGCGCTCGAAGTTTTGCGCCCTCGATCTCTTCGGTCTGAAACGATAACAAATCGATCCGTTGGGCGAGTTCTTGCTCACTTTGTGCGAGCGATTGTAGCGCCGTCCGTTTTTCTTCATACGTTTGATAACCGGACTGATAGGCTTGAAGGAGTGGCGCGATCGCCTCTTGCGCGAAGTCATCGAGAATCGCTTGATGGTACGTACTGTCCATTAAATGCTGATGTTCATGTTGCCCGTGCATATCGACGAGGACACGTCCGAACTCACGTAAAATCGTCAGTGTGACCAGCTTATTGTTGACGCGACAGACACTTTTTCCTGTCGCGAACAGATCACGTCGCAAGATGATCAATCCGTCTTCGATATCGATGCCATACTCTTCTGCAAGATCATAGACGAGATGGTCGTCTTCAATCAGAAACAATCCTTCTAGTTCCGCCCGATCTTCCCCGTATCGAACGAATTCCGCGGATCCACGTCCACCAATTAATAATCCGATCGCATCGAGAACGATCGATTTACCGGCACCTGTTTCCCCAGTCAAGACGGTCATTCCTTTTTTAAAGTCGATCTGTAGCTCGTCAATGATCGCAAATTGTTTGATCGATAATTCAGCTAGCATCCTGTCAACTCCTTACAGCATTTCTAAAATTCGTTCCGTCACTTCTTTCGCTTGTCCCTCACTTCGTGCAATCAATAGGATCGTATCGTCCCCACACACCGTTCCAAGCAGTTCGCTCCAGCTCAAATGGTCTAGTAAGACAGCGACTGCATTCGCATTTCCCGGCAGGACATGCATGACAATCAGATTTTGAGCAGAATCAATCGAGATGAAGCTATCTCCGAGCAGACGCCGCAATTTCCCGAGTGGGTTGAAGCGTTGGTCGGCGGGTAAGCTATATTTATAACGTCCATCATTCAACGGGACCTTCACGAGATGGAGTTCCTTGATATCTCGTGATACCGTTGCCTGTGTCACCTTATATCCTGCATTCCGTAATTCCTCTACCAATTCATCCTGGGTTTCTACTTCTGATTGGGTGATGATCTCCCGAATCTTAATCAACCGTTGCCCCTTTGTCATTCCTGCACCTCACAGTATTCTTCGATGTTACTATTGTAATCCAATAAATCATCAAAAGTCCACGTTTCCCATTTTATTATCCGGTTTTCATCGTGCCACACAACAAGGAAGACGGACCCATGAACCGGATCCGTCTTCGTTATCGTCTGTTCGTTTAAAGACTAGCATGCGCTAGCTTGACCGTCTCCGTCGCATGAACGGACGGATCAAGCCCTGGTTGACCAAGGCGTGCATGCAACAAGAACTCAATGTTGCCCTCTCCACCGGTAATCGGAGAATAGTCGAGCTGCTTGACATAGAACCCTTGTTGAATGAAGAATTCGATCATCTCATCGAGAACTCGGACATGAATCCGCTCATCACGCACGATGCCTTTTTTACCGATATCCTCACGACCTGCTTCGAATTGCGGTTTGACGAGCGCCATGACGTCTCCTCCTTCAACGAGGATCATCTTCAATGGCGGAAGCATCAAACGTAATGAAATGAACGAGACATCGATCGTCGCAAACTGCGGCGCGACAGGGAACATGTCTGGTGTCGCATGCCGGAAGTTCGTTTTTTCCATCACCGTCACGCGGTCATCCGAGCGAAGCTTCCAGTCCAGCTGATTGGAACCGACATCAAGTGCATACATATGTGCTGCTCCATTTTGTAAGGAGCAGTCGGTAAAACCACCTGTCGACGATCCGATATCGAGACCTGTTTTACCCGTGACATCAAAATCGAATACTTGAAGTGCCTTTTCCATCTTAAAGCCACCACGCCCCACGTAAGGCATCAACTGACCTTTAACGTGCAAATCGATATCGGACTTGACCTTTTCACCGGCCTTCTCCAATCGTTCCGTGCCACTAAAGACGAGTCCAGCCATGATCGACCGTTTCGCTTTTTCACGCGTTTCAAACAAACCGCGCTCGACGAGAAGAACGTCGAGGCGGATTTTCTTTACATTTTCCATGAATCGTCACACACTCTGTTTCTTTCCTTGATTGACGAAAGCGCGTACTTCTTCTGCGATTTGTCCAGGTAATAGTCCAATTTCTTCCAGCAACTCATTCACACCGCCGTGCTCGATATACCAATCCGGAATACCGAAGCGTTTGACGCGTGGGAATGCTTCCTGCTCGTTCGCATGCTCAAGGACAGCTGATCCGAATCCACCTTTTAGGACGGCTTCTTCCAGTGTCACAAGTGGAATTCCCTCTGCGTAAAGAGCGTTCAGCATCTTCTCATCAAGCGGTTTGATCGTCCGGGCATTGATGACACGAACTGATAATTCGCCTGCTAAGAGATCCGCGATTTTGAGCGCGTCTTGCACTTGTGGTCCGAATGCAAGGATGGCGACATCTGTTCCTTCACGTTCAACTTCCCACGTATCGAGCGAAATTTCATGCAATGTCTCATCCATTGGTACACCAAGTCCTTCGCCACGCGGGAAACGAACGGCGATTGGTCCTTCGTATTTAACAGCTGAATAGAGCAAGTGCTGTAGTTCATTCTCATCCTTTGCCATGACGATTCGAATATTCGGAACGTGGCGCATGAAAGCAATATCGAAGACCCCTTGGTGTGTCTCTCCATCTGCTCCAACAAGACCTGATCGGTCAATCGTAAACGTTACGTCCAGATTTTGACGCGCCACGTCATGCACGAGTTGATCGTATGCGCGCTGGAAGAACGTCGAGTAGATTGATACAACGGGTTTCATGCCTTGCGTCGCTTGACCAGCTGCGAACGTAACAGCATGTTGTTCCGCGATCCCAACGTCAAACATCCGCTCTGGGAATTCTTTTTCAAAACAATCGAGTTTTGAGCCAACACTCATCGCTGGTGTGATCAACGTCAGCTTTTCATCGTCGCGTGCCATCTTCGTCAAGGTATCCGCTACCGTAAAGGAATAACTTGGTGCTTTTGATTTTCCTTTGATGACTTCGCCGGACTCCATCTTGTATGGTCCAAGACCGTGCCATGTACCGACCCCATCAAACTCTGCCGGACGATAACCTTTCCCTTTTTTCGTGATGACATGAAGCAGGACAGGTCCTTCTTCTTTTTTCACGTAATTGAGCTGTTCGATCAAATCATTAAGATCGTGTCCATCGACCGGACCGTAATAGTTGAAACCAAGTTCTTCAAAGAACATCCCAGGAACGAGCGCTCCCTTGACGGCTTCTTTCAATTTCTCGCTTCCTTTTTCCAAACGTCCGCCAATGACCGGAATCTTTTTGATCAATGCTTCAAGCTCGTCTTGCGCAAAACGTACTTTTCGCGATGAACGAATCCGTCCTAGCATTTGATGCATCGCACCGACGTTTGGTGCAATCGACATCTCGTTATCATTTAAGATGACGATGACGTTTTGTTGCTCTGCTCCGATGTGATTCAATGCTTCGAGGGCCATACCGCCTGTTAACGCCCCGTCACCGATGATCGCGACTGCGCGGTCATCCTTACCGCTCAATTCGTTTGAAACAGCAATCCCCATTGCTGCTGACAAGGACGTCGAGCTATGCCCTGTCTCCCAGACGTCATGCACGCTTTCATTGCGTTTCGGAAATCCACAAAGTCCTTTATGCTGACGGAGCGTATCAAACTGGCTCGCGCGTCCTGTGAGAATCTTGTGCACATAGGCTTGGTGTCCGACGTCCCAGACGAACTTGTCATTTGGACTGTCGAATTCACGATGCAGTGCAAGCGTTAACTCGACGACTCCAAGATTCGGTGCCAAGTGCCCACCTGTCGTCGCTAATTCTTCAATCAAAAAGCGTCGAATATCGCCTGCGAAAACTTCGAGTTCGGAGACCGACATACGCTTTAAAAATGACGGATCCTGTATTTCTGTCAATTTCATACCTTACCGCCTCTTTTCCTTACAATCTTATAGGGTTTGTACCCTACATTGTACTAGAACAATCTATCGAGCGCCATTGTCAGCATAGAAAAAGACGACGCACGATGCGTCGTCCTGCTTAATGGTCACGCTTGACCACGAAGTCTAGCAGTTCCTTAAGTGTCGTCGCTTCGACCGATAGTGCTTCAATCGCCTGTTCTGCTGCTTCCACCTGAGCTGTCAGTGCACGTTTCGCACCTTCAAGACCGAGGAGTTTCGGATACGTCGCTTTTTCATTTTCTTCATCACTACCAACCGGCTTGCCGATTTTTTCAGCATCTCCTGTCACGTCTAAGATGTCATCTTGAATTTGAAAAGCAATGCCGAGATGGCGACCATATTGATGCAGGTGCTCAAGATCTGTCGGACTAACCGCGGCGAGCAACCCGCCTGCTTCGACCGCAAAGACGAGAAGTGCTCCTGTTTTTCGACGATGAATCGATTCTAGCTCCGCTACATCATTTATGCCACCACGCTCACCGAGCATATCATCGAGTTGTCCACCGACCATACCAGAAGCTCCTGCCGCCGCCGCTAATCGTTCGACGAGCGCAAGCTTCACTTCTGGCGAAGCTGGTGTCTCAAGGAGGCAGCTGAATGCGTTCGTGAGCAATGCGTCTCCTGCTAAAATCGCTGTCGCTTCATCAAAAGCAATATGATTCGTCGGACGACCTCTACGGAGATCATCATCGTCCATTGCCGGAAGGTCATCATGAATCAGCGAATATGTATGAATCATCTCAAGTGCCGCCGCAGCAGCATCTCCTTTTGAGCGGTCGATTGAAAAGGCATCGAGTACTGCATAAATCAAGGCCGGACGAATCCGTTTCCCACCGGCATCAAGTGAATACCGCATTGAGTCACGTAAACGGTCGGGCGCATCGAGTCGCTCCATGAACTCTGCCATTTTGTTTTCGACTTGTGTCTTCCATTCATGCAAGGCAATCATTGTGCTCCTCCTTTTTCCCGCAGCGTACCATCTTGCTCCAGGATCTGATCGAGTTTTTTCTCAGCAACGGATAACTTTCCTTGGCAAAGAGCTGTCAATTTGACGCCCTCTTCATAAAGAGCCATCGCTTGTTCTAGCGGAGCTTCGCCCTCTTCGAGTAACGTGACGATCTCTTCTAGTCGTTCTAGTGCTTCTTCAAAAGATTGTTCCGTCTCCATCCTTACTCCCCATCCTCTCGTTTGGCACGAATCGTTCCATCATGGAATCGGATATCGAACGAAGACGCTGTTAATGCCTTCGCGGAACGAACAATTTGTCCATCCTGTTCGACATACGTATAGCCGCGCATCAGGACATGCGTCGGACTGACGGAGTCGAGTCGCGCGAGCACATGACGCACTTGTTGTTGTTTCGATTGCAAAAGCCGACGCACGATTTCGAGTCGACGACGCGACTGTTCAATCGTTGCTCGTTGTTGTACGAATCGATCACGTACTGGTATTCGCATTAAACGTGTGTGAAGACGCTCCACCTGCTGTCGTTTTTGAGTCACGATATACTGCATCTCTTTTTGGAGCAACATTTCCGTCCGGTCCAGTTGTTCCTGCTTTAGTCCGAGTAAAACACGTGGCGATTTAAGACCGTAACTCGCGGCTAGACGTGTCACTTGCTCCTGTTTACTCTTAAGGAGTTGTGTATACGTTCGTTCCAAACGTCGCTCTACATCCTGGACACGACGGACGAGTGCCTCTGCTTCCGGAGTGACAAGTTCTGCCGCCGCTGTTGGTGTAGCAGCACGAACGTCGGCGACGAAATCACTGATCGTAAAATCAGTCTCATGTCCGACAGCAGAGACGATTGGGATACGGGATTCAAACACGGCTGTCACGACAGACATTTCATTGAATGCCCACAACTCTTCGATCGAACCGCCACCACGACCAATGATCAACACATCACAGGCAGCATGCTCGTTCATCAGTTGAATAGCACGACTGATTTGGGGTGCCGCGTCTGCTCCTTGTACAAGAACCGGCGCGAAGACGATGGCTGCTTGCGGATAACGACGCCGGAGTGTTGTTGCAATGTCATGAAGCGCCGCTCCTTTTGGCGATGTGATGATCCCGATCCGATCCGGAAAAGCAGGCAACGGTTGTTTGATCGCAGGATCAAACCAACCACGTTCTTCAAGATCCATTTTCAGGCGAGAAAACGCCTCGTATAACGCGCCCACACCATCTTCCGTCATCCGTTCGACATAGAGTTGCATTTCTCCAGAAGAGACGTAGACAGATAAGCGTGCCGTGACGACGACACGCATGCCGTCGCGTATGTCTGTCTTGACCCGACTCGCATCCCGAGCAAACATGACGGCTTTCATCCGTGACTGTTCGTCCTTCAACGTAAAATAAAGGTGACCGGAAGAGTGTCGTTTAAAGTTCGACACTTCTCCCACCACCTGGACTTGTTGTAGAAGGGCGTCACCTTCTAGTTCACGTTTGACATAGTGGACTAAATCGGAAACGTGAAGAGGTTCACTCATTGCGCGGCCTCGATCGTGTTATGCAGTAACATCGTGATCGTCATTGGACCAACGCCACCCGGAACAGGTGTAATCATCGATGCAACGTCTTGTACCGTATCAAAATCAACATCACCGACGAGTTTACCATCGACACGGTTGACACCGACGTCAATGACGACAGCATCCGGTTTCACCATATCTGCAGTAATCAGCTTCGGTACACCGACTGCGACGATCAAGATATCCGCTTGGCGTGTCATCGCACCGAGGTCTGCAGTTTTTGAATGACAGTATGAAACGGTAGCCGATTCATTCAAGAACAACATACCGACGGGTTTTCCGACGATTTGACTCCGTCCGACGACAACGACGTGCTGACCCGCGATCGGTACATTCATCTCTTTTACGAGATGGAGAATACCATTTGGTGTACATGGTAAAAATGTCGGTTCACCAATCATCATCTTCCCGACAGAGACAGGATGGAAGCCATCGACGTCCTTTTCAGGAGAAATCGCAAAAATGACCTTGCTCTCATCAATATGGTCTGGCAACGGCAATTGAACGAGAATCCCGTGGACACTCGCATCTACGTTCAGGCGTTCAATCAAATGAAGGAGTTCTGATTCCGTTGTTTCTGCCGGAAGTCGGATCAACTCTGAATCCATTCCGATTTCCTTCGCTGCCTTCTCTTTTCCGCGTACATAAGATTGACTAGCTGGATCTTCACCAATCAAGATGACAGTCAATTGCGGTTGAATCCGCTGTTCTTTCAGACGTGCGACTTCTTCTTTCAGCTTCATACGATATGAATGGGCTACCTGTTTTCCATCGATTACTACTGCCATGATTTGTCCACTCCCCCAAAAAGTTCGATTCACTCTTCTGTCTGTTTGTCTCTATTCGGTTTTAAATCGGTTTATGAATTTTCTTTGACGACGCCTTGTGCCACTTTACCAAGAACACCGTTCACAATTTTCGTTGCTTCTTCATCTGCGAACGCCTTCGTCAATTCGATGGCTTCGTTAATCGTTACTCGAACCGGAATGTTCGTTTCGAACAACAATTCATAGACGGCTAAGCGAAGAATCGTCCGCTCGATGTTTCCAAGTCGCTCGAACGACCAGTTGACGAGCGCTTCTCGAATATGCTGATCAATTGTTTCTTTGTTCGTTTCGACACCGTTCACCAATTGCTCGACGAATGTATCGTATTCCTTACCTTCTACCGCGAATTCAATGGCCTCTTGTGCAGTCAGATCCGAAAGTTCCATTTGGAACAAAGATTGGACTGCGAGTTCGCGTGCCATGTGTCGTTTCATCATGATTTTGCGTGCTCCTTTTTTTGTCGTTCTCAATCAGTTAGTTTAGCACATTCCTCTTTTAAAAAACATAGAGAACGCCAAAAAAAGACGGGAGTTCGTCGCACAAACTCCCGTCCTGATTCAGTTTACGATCGTACCTTTTAACTCACGCTCTGCGAATTTCGTCGTAAATGTACCACGACGGAATACCGGGTGACTGAGAACCCGTTCGTGGAACGGGATCGTCGTTTTAACACCTTCGATCCAAAATTCAGCTAGCGCACGTTCCATTTTCGCGCATGCTTCTTCCCGTGTTTCTGCATGAACGATCAACTTTGCAACCATCGAGTCATAGTATGGTGGAATCATATACCCTGGATAGACCGCGCTATCGATGCGCACGCCCATTCCGCCCGGTGTCACATATTGTGTGACACGTCCAGCAGACGGACGGAAATCATGGTCTGGATCTTCGGCATTGATCCGGCACTCAATCGAATGACCATGGAACTTGATATCCTTTTGTTTAACGGCAAGTGGATGATCGAGCGCGACTTGGAGTTGTGCTTGAACGAGATCGAACCCTGTGATCATCTCCGTTACTGGATGTTCCACTTGAATGCGCGTGTTCATCTCCATGAAGAAGAATTCTTCCGTCTCTTCGACGAAGATGAATTCGATCGTTCCAGCTCCCGTATACTGAATCGCTTTTGCTGCTTTTACAGCAGCCTCGCCCATCTTCAACCGTGTTGCTTCACTGACCGCAGGAGATGGTGCTTCCTCAATCAGTTTCTGCATCCGGCGTTGAACGGTACAATCTCGTTCCCCGAGGTGAATGACATTGCCATGACGGTCAGCAAGTACCTGTACTTCAACATGGCGGAATTCTTCGATGAAGCGCTCTAAGTATACGTCTCCGTTTCCGAAGGCTTGTTTCGCTTCACGACGCGTCTCACTTAGACCATTGATCAACTCTTCTTCCGAACGAGCGACCCGAATCCCTTTACCACCGCCACCTGCTGTCGCTTTGATGATGACTGGATAACCGATTTCTTGCGCCAGTGCGACCGCTTCTTCGTCTGTGACCGTTCCATCTGAACCAGGTACGACGGGTACTCCGCATTCGATCATCGTCTTCTTCGCGACATCCTTGATCCCCATCTGACGAATCGCATCCGACGTCGGACCAACGAACTTAATCCCACACGCTTCACACATCTCGGCAAAATCGACGTTCTCAGCTAAGAAACCATAACCCGGGTGGATCATCGTGACTTGACGATTTGTTGCGATCGCAAGAATGTTCGTAACGTTTAAGTAGGATGAAGCAGAACTTGCTTCACCGATGCAATATGCCTCATCTGCTAAGCGAACGTGTAACGCTTCCTTATCCGCCGTCGAGTAGACAGCAACGGTTTGTATTCCAAGTTCCTTTGCCGCTCGAATGATGCGGACGGCAATTTCTCCACGGTTGGCAATCAATAATTTTTCCATGCTGTTCACCCCCGTTTACGGACGGATCCGGAAGAGTGGTTGACCAAATTCAACGAGATCTCCATCGGCGACAAGAATCTCGACGACCGTTCCAGATACTTCCGAGTTTAAGTTATTGAAGAGTTTCATTGCTTCAAGGACACAGACGACTTGACCGACTTCGATCTGATCCCCGACTTTGACGTATGCCGGTTTATCCGGATTCGGACGAGAATAGAACGTCCCGACCATTAACGCATTGATTGTGATCGTATCGTCAGCGACTGCTTCTTCTTCAACAGGTGCCGCTGTTTGTTTCACAGGAGCAGGTGTTGCTACCGGTGCAGCGGGTGCTTGGTGTGAGACCGTTACCGTCTCTCCTTGTTTCTTTAATTCCAATTTATACGTATCCGTCTCAAGTGTGAGTTCGTTTACACTCGACTGATCGAGCATTTCGAGTACTTGTTTCAACTGATCGATTTTCATCTGTCATTCTTCCCCCATCTATGCTGTATTCACAATTATTATACCAGGTGCTAATGCCTACTCAAATACTTATATTAACTGGTCATACCATTGGATGCAAGTCACGCTGGATGAAAAAAGACGCCTCTCGACCTAACAAAAGGTGAAAGACGTCTTGTCGTTTCGTTCTTATCCGTTGTAACGACCTGTGAAATCACCTGTACGTGTATCAACCGTTACTTTTTCGCCCGCTTCGATGAAGAGTGGCACTTGAATGATGTGTCCCGTCTCTACTGTCGCGTTTTTCTTGACGTTCGAAGCTGTATCGCCTTTAACGCCCGGCTCCGCTTCAACGATCGTCATGACGACCGTGTTAGGTAATTCAAGACCGAGGATTTCGCCGTTATAAACAGCGATTTGAACTTCCATGTTTTCAAGCAAGTATGGAAGAGCTGCTTCGACTTGTGCCGTCGTCAATTCCAACTGCTCGTAAGATTCTGTATCCATGAAGACATATGTCTCACCCATTGGGTAGAGGTATTGCATCTTGTTACGCTCGATGTGCGCACGCTCGACACGCTCACCGCCGCGGAATGTCATCTCTTGGATGTTCCCGTTACGGATATTACGCATTTTCGTCCGAACGAACGCTGCCCCTTTACCTGGTTTAACATGTTGGAATTCAAGTACTTGCCAAATCATACCGTCTGAAGTTTTGATCGTTAATCCTGTTTTTAAATCGTTTACTGATACCATGAATGGTTCCTCCTAAAATGTCCCGTCACTCTGAATTAGAGAGTGATCAGTTCTTTTGGTGAAGACGAAAGAATTTCTCGACCTGTTTCCGTGATCAAGACGTCATCTTCAATTCGGCATCCGCCGACTTGCGGCACGTAGATACCTGGTTCGACCGTGACGATCATGCCCGGTTCAAGTTTCGTCTCAGAGCGGAAAGATAGACCAGGTCCTTCATGTACTTCTAGACCAATGCCGTGTCCCGTCGAGTGACCGAAGTACTCGCCGTATCCTGCTTCTTTGATGATATCACGCGTCAATGCGTCCGCTTCGATCCCTGTAATACCTGGTTTTAAACCATCAACACCCGCTAGTTGTGCTTGTAAGACTGTATCGTAGATTTTCTGCAATTCAGCATTGATCGGACCGACTGCTACAGTCCGTGTGATATCTGAAACATAACCGTTCAGAAGCGCCCCAAAATCAAGCGTGACAAGTTCGCCTGTCGCAATGACCTTCGAACTGGCAACACCGTGCGGCAAGGCAGAACGATAGCCCGATGCAACGATCGTATCGAAAGAAGAAGACGTCGCTCCCTGCTTACGCATGAAGAATTCTAGTTCATTTGATACTTCAAGTTCCGTCCGTCCTGGTTGAATGTACGTCAAGATATGCTGGAAGGTCGCATCTGCGAGCTCCACCGCTTCCTTAATCATCTTAATCTCTGATGAATCCTTAATCAAGCGTAGGTTTTCGATGATTCCCGTCGTCGGAACGAGTTCGATCGAAGAAGCTTGATCATACGCTTCAAAAGCACCGAGTGTCATCGCATCTTTTTCGACGCCGACCGCGCGAACACGTGCCCCTGCCATCAATTCACCCATTGTCTCTGGAATCGAACGTTCAATTTGGACGATTTCCATTCCTTTGACTTGGTCTGCCGCTTGCTCCGTGTAACGGAAATCCGTCACGAAGTACGCTTGCTCTTCTGTTACGAGACATGCACCGCTTGAACCTGTGAAGCCGGAAATATAACGAATGTTCTCTGCTTTCGTGACGAGTAATCCTGGAAGGTCCCGTTCCTTTAAAGCTGCTTGTAACGCCTCGATCCGTTGTTTCATGATTGATTTCCCCCTTATTCCGATTGTTGTAAAGCTTGGAGTGCTTCTGTTGCCAGACGATATCCCGTCATGCCAAGTCCAGCGATGACCCCCTTGCAGACTGGTGCGATCATCGAATGATGCCGGAAGGATTCACGTGAATGGACATTCGATAGATGGACCTCTATGACGGGTGCTTCGATTGCAGCAATCGCGTCACGTAACGCGATACTCGTATGCGTGTAGGCAGCCGCATTGAAGACGATGCCGTCCGCCCCTCGTTCCTCGTGAAGAACATCAATCAGTCGTCCTTCATGGTTCGATTGCTCGAACCGAAACTGAATGTTCGGAAAATAAGCGCGAAGCTCGTGTTCTAAATCAGCTAACGTTGCCGTTCCGTATGTATCCGGTTCGCGTGTTCCAAGTAAATTCAAGTTTGGTCCGTTTAAAATCAAGACACGCAAAAAAACACCTCCTCGAATTCTTTTTCATTGTATCATAACCCGATTTCCGACTCCTAAAGATTACCTCGTTTTGACGAGTCGAACATAGTTTTTTTGTCGTAAATCAAGTACACTGACGATACACCTAATTTTAATGAAGACGGGATGCGTTCTATTATGAAAACGACTAATCCGCCGGTCGGTGGTCAAGCCATCGTCGAGGGCGTCATGTTCCAAAATGCGACCCATGCGGTCTCTGCGATTCGTCGAAATGATTCGTCGATTGAGACGTTTGCACAACAAAAACCGATTCGACCACGAATCGCCAAAGGAAAACGAATTCCACTCCTGCGCGGTCTCTTTGCATTAATGGAATCTTCAGCGAATGGCGCAAGTCACATGAATTTCGCAAGTGATCGCTACGGCGTCAAACCCGGTGAAGAAGAACCAGAAGAGTCAACGGCTAGTCCATTGACGAAATGGCTCGGAGTGGCTGTCGTCGGAATTCTTTCCTTTTTCTTTGGGAAATTACTCTTTACGTTATTACCTGCTTTCCTTGCGTCTTTGTTTGATGTGTTTCCGCTCTTATCGGGACATGTCGTTCAAAACATCATCGAAGCAGTGATTAAATTAACGTTACTATTTAGTTATCTCTACGTGATTTCTTTGACTCCACTCGTAAAACGACTCTTTCAGTACCATGGCGCTGAGCATAAAGTCATTAACTGTGTCGAATCAGGACGCCCACTCACGGTCGAAAACGTTCGCGTCAGCAGTCGTCTTCATTACCGTTGCGGCTCGAGTTTCTTGATCTTCACCGTCATCGTCGGATTTTTCGTCTATCTGATCGTGCCAACGGATCCACTTTGGTTGCGTCTCGTCTGCCGGATTGCTTTATTACCGGTCGTCATCGGTCTATCATTTGAAGTCTTACAGCTAACGAATAAAGCACAACATATCAAAGGACTTCGTGTTATCGCCTTGCCTGGTCTATGGTTACAGTACTTGACGACGAAAGAACCGAACGATGCACAGATCGAGGTTGCGATTTATGCGTTTGAAGCGTTGGAAAAACAGGAACATAACCTACATGAGAATGCACTGGGTTAATCGATAACAGGGGTGATATTATGATCAGACAACGCATTGGTTCTACATTTGCACTCGTCGTGTTACTGTTCGCTTTTGTCGGCTTTGGATATAAACTCGTCAATAATCCAAGTAGTCTGTTTTCACAATTGCTGTTCTTCGGGATTACCGCCGGGATCATCTTCTTGCTCTTTAAGTTCCTGACTCGTAATCGAAGCGTCGGAACGGGCGCAAATGCTCAGTACCGAAAATCCGTCGCTCAATCAAAAAAAATGCATGGCTCTTCGAATTCTGTTCGCCGGACAGACTTTAAGAAAAAACCGGTCAAGTCCTCAAAAGCGCCGGCATCGAATAAAGTCAGACCGTTGCGCGATCGTTCAAAAGCGCCTCATCTGACAGTGATCGAAGGAAAAAAAGGCAAAAAGAAAAAACGTGCTTTTTAATTTCAGAAGTACATTAAAAAGGAGATTCGTCATGCGACGAACCTCCTTTTTTCGTGTTCAATCCGTTTCGACCCAACCGATATACGGTAGATTGCGATATTCCTCCGCACAATCGATTCCGTACCCAACAACGAAGTAATCCGGAATCTCGAAACCGACATAGTCTGCGTCGAGTTTTACCTCACGACGTGCCGGTTTATCAAGCAATGTACATACTTTGAGAACTCCGGGTTGATGCAATTTCATGTGATCACATAAGAAATGGAGCGTCCGCCCTGTGTCGATGATATCTTCGATGACGACGACATATTTCCCTTGCACATCGAGATCGAGATCTTTCTTCAACTGAACACGCCCGGAAGAGACGGTCTTTGTTCCGTAAGAAGAGCACGCGACTGTATCAATTTGAACGCTTCCTTTGATTTCGCGCATCAAATCCGCAGCAAAGACCATCGACCCTTTTAACACGACGACGAGAACGATTTGACGCCCAGCCGCATCCACTTCGATCTGTTGTGCTAATTCACGAACCTTTTCTTTCAGTTGTGACTCCGACACTAATTTTTCTTTAATCGTGATTTCCATGACAAGGTGCGAACACCCGCCACCCCCTTCGTCCATTTTCAGGCTCAGTATAGCATATCTACCTTAAAATGCGCACTTTATCATAAAAATGTAATGGATCGTTCGTGTTTGAGAACTTTTTTTAGCAAGGAACTATAAAAAAACAAGCCTCAATCCTCTGGATGGGCTTGTTGATAGCGATGCAGTTCCTCTTTCAAACCAGGACGTTCCGCAAAGAACTGAATCATTCCGTTAATCTTATCCAACGCTTCGATACTAATATGATGCTCGATTCCTTCGACATCCTTATAAATCAGTTCCTCATCCACACCAACGAGACGAAGAAAATCTTCAAGTAAGGCGTGTCGTTCCACGAGACGCTTTCCGATTTTGCGTCCTTTAGGTGTCAGCATGAGACCCCGATACTTTTCGTAAACAAGGTACGTCTCCCGGTCGAGCTTTTGAACCATCTTCGTTACCGAGGACGGGTGAACTCCTAACGACTCCGCTATATCCGATACGCGAGCGTATCCTTTATCTTCAATCAGTTTATAAATTTGTTCCAAATAATCTTCCATACTCGGAGTTGGCACGACATCACCTTCCCATTTCATTCATTAGCGTTTCCAGTTCCACTCATCACTACGGTATTTCTCGGCAAGACGCTCAATCTCCTGCCACTGCTCACTCGTGAATGTCAACGGAACGAACGACAAATCAAGCGCCTCTTCGAAGCCTTTCGTGAACGCTTCTTGTACCTCGTCAAATGCGACAGCGCGACCTGCTAGCTCATTCAAAGCGACAGCTTTTCCTGAAAAACGCGCTTTCATCCGCTCGCGCGTCGATTCATCATCATACAAGAAACAATCAAACAATTCACCTTCATCGACAGAGAGTGGGACCGAACCGTGCTGTAAGACAACGCCTTGATGGCGGACTTGTGCACTTCCTGCGACTTTCCGTTTTCCTACAGCGAGTTCATAATACGATGCTGCATCAAAACAGACGGCTGATTTCGGCTTCCGTAATTCTTCTTTTTCCTCTTCCGTCAACGGAACGGAAAATTCGACCGGAATGCCGAGGTGATGGTATCCTTTGCGAATCCCTTCCGTCAACATTCGGTAACTTTCGATGACCGTGCGTGGTAAACCTTCTGTATCTTCCGGGATGACGACACTGTATGTCAACTCGTCTGCATGCAAGACAGCGCGCCCTCCTGTCATCCGACGCACGATCGGAATCCCGAGCTCTGCAATCCGCTTTCGATCGATATCACGGGTTGCTCGTTGGAAATGGCCAATACTTAATCCACGTGGTTCCCATGAGTAAAAACGAAGCGTCGGTGCGATCTCCCCCCGCCCGACGAACTGAATCAATGCTTCATCGATTGCCATGTTCATTGCCGGCTCCATCGCCGGCGTCGTCAATACTTGCCACTCTCTGTTCACTTCAGCACCCCCAAAACGTTTCCGTATTAGTGTATCAAACCCTTTCTCGGTCGCGCAATCACGAGTCGATTGCCGAAATCGATTTCGTTGACTATAATGAAACAGAGGTTAAACGAACGAAGGGGTTGGAAGTCGAATATGGAAACTGGAACTATCGTTACGATCGTACTATGGGTCGCGCTGATCGCCTACATCGCTTGGCGTTTCATGCCGGTCAAAGGTATCACGAAATTGTCACAGGAAGAATTCCGTGCGAACTATCGCAAAGCACAAATCGTCGATGTCCGCGAGACACAGGAATTCAAAGGTGGACACATCGTTGGTGCTCGTAATATCCCGGTCAGCCAAATGAAGATGCGCTCGAAGGAATTACGGAAAGATATGCCGATTTACTTGTACTGTCAAGGTAGCATGCGTTCTTCACAAGCTGCAAAAGTTTTGAAAAAAGCAGGCTATACGAATCTGTATCAATTAAAAGGCGGATTCAAGCAGTGGTCAGGAAAAATCAAACGGAGCTGATGCTTCGTTCATCGCAAAAAAAGGATCCCTCCGGAAGGAGAGATCCTTTTTTTATGGTTCTTGCTTATACATGTACTTCTTGTTTTGGTTCATAGCGTAAGACGGGCTTGCGAGCAGCAAGTGTCTCATCCATCCGTTTGACGACCGTCGTGTGTGGGGCGTTCAAAACGACATCCGGTGTCTCTTCGACCTCTTTTGCAATCTGGAGCATCGCATCACAGAAGGCGTCGAGTGTTTCTTTCGATTCCGTTTCCGTCGGTTCGATCATGATACACTCCTCGACGTTCAACGGGAAGTAGATCGTTGGTGGATGGTATCCAAAGTCAAGCAGACGTTTAGCGATATCAAGCGTCCGGACACCTAATGCTTTTTGACGTTTACCCGACAAGACGAATTCGTGCTTGCAATAGACGTCGTATGGCGCGTCATACGCACCTTTGAGACGAGCCAACATATAGTTCGCATTCAAGACCGCTTCTTTCGAGACGCGAGCGAGACCTGCCCCACCCATCGTCCGAATATAGCTATAGGCACGAACGTTGATGCCGAAGTTACCGTAGAATGGTTTGACGCGACCGATCGCTTCCGGGCGATCGTAGTCGAGGACATAACGCTCTTCTTCTTTGCGGACGATTGGTTTCGGTAAATACGGAATCAAATCTTGTTTGACTCCTACTGGACCCGATCCTGGTCCGCCGCCACCGTGCGGTCCTGTGAACGTCTTATGCAAGTTCAAGTGGACGACATCAAAGCCCATGTCCCCTGGACGAGCAATGCCCATGATCGCATTCGAGTTCGCACCATCATAGTACAGTTTTCCACCCGCCTCGTGAACCGCTTGTGCGATTTCGACGATATCCGACTCAAACAAACCGAGCGTGTTGGGATTCGTCAACATGAGTGCCGCTGTATCGTCACCGACTTTTTTCTTTAAGTCTGCTAGATCAACGAGACCACGTTCATCCGATAAGACCGTCACGGTATCAAATCCAGCGACTGATGCCGATGCCGGGTTCGTTCCGTGTGCCGAGTCCGGTACGAGGACTTTCGTCCGCTTGAAATCACCACGCGCATGATGATATGCCTTAATCAGCATCAAACCTGTCCATTCACCATGTGCTCCCGCCGCCGGCTGAAGCGTCACTTCATCCATTCCTGTGATGACCGCGAGTTTTTCTTGCAGATCATACATCAAACCGAGTGCCCCTTGAACACTTTCGACTGGTTGAAGCGGGTGAATGTGTGCAAACCCAGGGAGGCGTGCCATATCTTCATTGATTTTCGGATTGTATTTCATTGTACATGACCCGAGTGGATAGAATCCAGAATCCACACCATGGTTACGGTTCGAGAGTGCCGTGTAGTGACGGACGAGATCCAGTTCAGATACTTCCGGTAGCGCCACGTCTTCCTTCCGTAACATCGAGGTCGGTAACAATTCTTCTACTGCCACCTCATCGACAGTCGGTAACGGTAAGCTATAGGCGATACGACCCGGTTTAGAAATTTCAAAGATCAATGTTTGCTCATTCATGTGTGAGTCCCCCTAACGCTGTCACGAATTGATCCAACTCTTCATTCGTCCGTAATTCCGTTGCACAAACAAGCATTTCATTTTGACGCGCTGCGTCATACGATCCTAACGGTAAACCGCCGATGATTCCGTGATCGAGCAATTGTTGACTCGCACGTGTCGCGTCGATTGGTAGCGTAACGACGAATTCATTGAAGCTCGGTCCATCGTCAACGATCGTAAAGCCAGCCTGTTTCAGCTTTTGTTTTAATGCATGTGCCGTTTGCAAGTTACGTGTCGCGAGTTCCCGGATACCCCGTTTTCCGAGTGCACTCATCGCGATCGAAGCAGCGAGTGCATTCAACGCTTGGTTCGAACAGATGTTAGATGTCGCCTTGTCACGGCGAATGTGTTGTTCACGTGCTTGTAACGTCAGAACGAAACCGCGTTTCCCATTCTCATCGACGGTCTGTCCAACGAGACGTCCCGGAATCTTACGCATCAACGCTTTTGTCGTCGTGAAATAACCACATGTCGGTCCACCAAAGCTTTGTGGAATTCCGAACGGTTGGCAATCTCCGATCGTAATGTCAGCGCCAAGTTTACCTGGCGCTTCTAAGATACCGAGTGCCAGTGGATTCGCAGAGACGATGAACAGCGCACCACGAGCATGAGTCGCATCGGCCAATGCTTGTAGTTCTTCGACACGACCGTAGAAGTTCGGATACTGCACGATGACACAGGCGACGTCTTCGATGGCATCGAGTTGATCGATCCGTGTGACACCTTGCTCAAGCGCCAACGTCTCGACGTTTAGTCCTGGACCGTTCGCATACGTCCGAACGACATCGTGCGCTTCCGGGTGAACGCCATCTGAAAGAACGATCGTTTTTTTCTTCGTATGGGCACAAGCAAGCATGGCCGCTTCCGCTAACGCCGTGATACCGTCATACATCGACGAGTTCGCGACATCCATCCCTGTCAATTCACAAATCATCGATTGGAATTCAAAAATCGCTTGTAGCTCACCTTGCGAAATCTCTGGCTGATATGGTGTATAGGCAGTGTAAAACTCTGAGCGCAGTAACATATGATTGACGACAGCAGGTGCATAGTGATCATAGATGCCTGCGCCAAGGAACGATGGATATTGTTTCGTATTCATGTTTTGGTCGGCAAGCTTCGATAGCGTCCGAATCAAGTCCGTTTCCGGAAGTGGCACACCGACTTCTTCCAATGTACCGTTATCACGGACGGATGCCGGGATATCAGCGAGTAAATCTTCGATCGATGCTGCACCGATCGTCTGTAACATCGCCTGCTCATCTTCTGCTGTCATTGGTAAATAACGAAAATCCATAGAAATATCCCCCTTATTTCGTGCGACGATAAAACGGTGTCGCTGTTCGTTTCGCTGCTAAACGTTTTCCGCGTACTTCCACTTCAAATTGCTCTTGTTCCGCTACTTCTGCAGGAACGAGTGCCCAAGCAATAGCTTTTCCGACTGTCGGCGGCAACGTACCTGTCGTCACCACACCAACGACTTCCCCGTCATGCCAAACCGGTGCATCTTGACGCGCAATCCCTTTATCGAGTAATTCAAGACCGATCAAGCGTCGCGGTGCTCCTTGTTCTTTCTGTTGCAACAAGACTTCTGAACCGACGAACGGTTTGACTTGTGGTTTGACCGCAAAGCCCATTCCCGCTTCGATTGGTGAAATCGTTGCTGATAATTCATGTCCGTAAAGTGGCAGACATGCCTCAAAACGTAATGTGTCACGTGCCCCGAGCCCGCATGGTACGACACCTTGCTCAAGCAGTGCTTGCCAGACAGCAGGTGCGTCACCAGCTGCCATGTAGAGTTCGAATCCATCTTCCCCTGTGTACCCACTGCGTGAGACGATCATTTCCACTCCTGCAACCGTCCCCCGTTGGAACTTGAAAAATCCGATCTCTGATAAGACAAGTGGTGTCATGCCGGAAAGGATGGCTTCCGCACGTGGTCCTTGGACCGCAATTTGACCATATTGTTCCGATTGATTCTCAAGCGTGACGTCCCCTGTTAGATAGTGACGTAAATGTTGTTCGTCTTTTTCAATGTTCGAAGCATTGACGACGAGAAGATAGTCCGTTTCTGCCAAACGATAGACGAGTAAATCATCCACTGTCCCACCGTCTTCTTGGCATAAGACGTTATATTGCGCTTGCCCCACCGCAATCTTCGAAATATCGTTCGATAATGTAGCTTGTAAAAACGTCAGAGCATCCGGTCCGCTGACGAACAGTTCTCCCATGTGCGAGACATCGAACATGCCGACATTCTCCCTTACTGCAACGTGTTCTTCTTTAATCGAGGAAAACAAAACTGGCATTTCAAATCCCGCAAAATCCACCATCTTACCGGTTTGCGAAACCGTTTCGAATAACGGTGTTCTTTTCAATGTCGTTTGACTCATACAAATCCCCCTATTTACGAACGTTTTCACTCTCTCTTCTCATTAATGTTCTATTTTCAAATTCATCTTACCAATTTAAATCATAATTATCTAGTATTATTCGGAAAAAGGAACACATGAAAAAGAGAGAAAGGACCCTGTCCCTTCTCTCCTATTGTTTCATATTCTTCCCATGAAAGCCATTTCAAAATTGATCGATTCCGGCAGTTCGCTTGATTTCTTCTTGAAGTCGTCGCCCTTCCGTCACCAATTGGCTTGTTCCCTGCTTCACACGATTTCCTTCTTCGGTGATCCGGTTGATGTTCCCTTTGATTTGATCGATTCGGTGCGTTGTATGATCGATGTTCGTCTGCAAGGTTTTCTGACGAATCGTAAAGCGCTCCATCAATTGCTTTAATTGTTGAATATCCTGAGATAGCTTCTTTTTATAAAGAATGAATCCGAACAACACAAGTCCTACGATGGACAATAAAATAATACCTAACGTAATCCAAATCATGACTTTTCCTCCAATACAGTTTCAATCGCATGAACCAACCCTTCGATTGATGTCGTTCCTTCAATGCGAACAGTGGCAACTCCAGCATACAAAGAATAGCGACGATCGAATAAATGCTTCACCTGTTCCCGTTCTGTCACGAGTGGACGATTCGAGTCAGAAGCAATCCGTTTCCAGATGACATCAAAAGGCGTATCAATCCAAATGACTGTCCCTGCTTTTTTCATGAACAGTCGGTTCTCTTCTCGTTCGACGATTCCACCACCCGTGACGACTACTTCCGCGTTGCTGTTCCTTAACAATTCGTTCTCGTGTGTACGAAACCCTGCTTCGCCATGCTCAGCAAAAAAAGAAGGAATCGTTTGTCCATGTTTCTGTTCGAAGTGTTCATCCAATTCGTCGACCGTGTATCGTCCACGTAATCGATGTCCGACGGCTGATTTACCAGTTCCCATAAAGCCAATCAAATAAACCTTACTCATGTGTAACGACCGCCTCGATTCTTTGACCATTATCTAATCTCGCTTCCATTTTAAAGCCTTTATCGGTCACTGTACAGCTGACTTGCCCGATTGGATAGCGGAGGGTCTCATCCTTCGTACAATCTGCTTTTGCCGCGCGGATGAGAGATTCGAGTTGTAGTGCTTCTTGTTCCAACTGATGATGGCGCATTTCTTCGTCAATTTGCTGACAAGCGATTAAGAGCACGACTCCCATTCCCAGAAGTAACAGTAAGGTCTGAATCAAGATGAATCCGTCTTGACGCATCGGAAGGAACGTTTGCTGTCGTTCAACTGAATTGAGAGGATCTCGGCAGTGCTTGTCACAGTGTATTGTTTGACATCGCGAGCGTATGTCAGTTCACCTCCTTGTTCTTTCTTGAGGCGTAGTTGATCCTGCACACGGACGAGACGCCATTTCTCAGCCATCTCTCCCGGATTAACGTCCATTCCGCGAATCTCATCTCCAACGCGTTCACACATCGTACTCCGCCACATAAGCCGTTCTACGGTATGAAAGAACAGTTCCTCATTCATTCGATTGACTTCTGGTGGGCGAACGAGTGGTGTCAGCGTCAAAATCGCCAACAGGAGCAACGGACTGATCCACAGGACGAACGATAGTTCGAGGAGGGTCATTCCGGATTCTGCTCGCAAGACATGTCGTTTCATTGCACCACGCTCCTTGCTTCAGAACATAGGACACTGTTCGGTTTTCAACTTGATCCGTCGCCATCTGCTCAAGCTGTTTCGTCTCTTGTTCCCATTTGATTTGTTTCGTTCGTAAATCGAGATAAGGATCGATCGCTAGCATCATGAAGACACCCATCGCAACGATAGAGAGAATCACTTCGAGCAAAGAGAAACCCGCTTGTCGTTTGTCCTGCATACTTCTCACCTCACTTTACGGATTGCCATTTGATAGTTCCCAAGTAAGAATTTAATTTCATACTCGGCTGTTGCCGAACGGCAAGACCACGTCGCTGCATAAATCGAGTGATAGCTCTTAAAGTAGATGATGCGGTTTGACGGGGGAACGGCACATGTATGCCCATTCTGGAACGTTCGTTGCCATAACAGCCGGTCATCCGCAAGTACAAGGTATCCTGTCCCGTCTCCTCGAAATCGAAACTGCATTAATGCTTGATCTTGTTTCGAGTACTGCATGAGCCGAAGCGTCTGAATATCTTGTTCCATTAGACGAACCTCTTGTTCAAGCGGAATCCAGTCCGGTCGTTTTTCAAATAGTGCCGGCAACAACAAAACAAGTAAACAAGCAATGATTGTCAGTACCGCCGTCATCTCAAATAAGGTAAATCCTTGTTCACTTCGTAAGTTCGCCAGTCTTCGGATCATACGTATACGTCTCCTGATCACAGACGAGGGCATTCGGTTTATCGGCGGTTCCCCGATTGATCGTCTGGAGCGATTCTGGGTACTTTTTCTCTTTGGCGTAATACAAATTGACCTCCGAACGAATGACTCGAATGTTCGCCTCACAACTCACACCTTTCGCCTGATCCTTTCCACTTGTCATCGTTGGAATCAAAACGAGCAGTAACAACGAAATGATCAATAAGACGGCTGCCATCTCCAGTAAAGTGAATCCGTCCTGTCGTTTTAAGAATTGTTTCATCGTATCGTCTCCTCTGTTTAAAATGGAAGCTGCTGTATCGCTAGCTGAATCGGATAATATAAGATGAGAAACAACGTTCCTGTCATGATCGTCAATCCCCCGTACAAAATCGGCTCGATCCATAACAACTTTTTCTCTAACTCCTCTTCCATCGACTCATGCAAGAGCGTCGCTTGTTCAAGCAACAACGGACCAAGATCTCCACTTTCTCGCGCTAAATGGACGATTCCAATCGTCTCGGCTTCGATGATCTCATCTTCGCCAAGCGCTTCTGCAAGTGGTTCCCCCGCCTGTTGTTTAGCATGCAAACGAGCGTACAAATGACCTTTTTTATTCGTTTGTCCTTGCTCTAGATGACGAAAGGTCTCTTCGAGCGAAAAGCCAGCATCGATAAACGATCCTACTTCGATCGTGAATAAATAGCTGTAGTAGAGACGAATCAAACGCTGTAACGGTTTCAGTCGTAAAATACGGTTTAATGGAAAGAAGCGAAAGAAGAGGTAACCGGAGGTTAACAAAATAACGGGAATACTTGCGAGCATATATTTCGCAGAAGGGTGAAGAAGAAGATGAAGAAATGAGGGGAGAGTTTTCGGGTCCGACATCTCGAGGAGAGATGGAAATACGTAGAGGGCGTAAAAGAAGAACAGCAGGAATAGACTGGTCGCTAGGACAAGCGGATATCGGATCATCTTCCAAAACTTCGATCGCATTTCTGTTTCGAGGTCGAGCAGTTTCACGATTTGGCGAAGAACAAGCAATGGTCGCTCTGTCCTTTCTCCAACAAAAAGAAGTCGTTTTAAGGTATTCGTTAACGCAAGCGGTTCAAGGGATGCTGCAAAGGAGTCTCCTTTTTCAAGACGTTGCTCCATTTCTCCGACCACTTCCGAGAACGGATGACGCTCGAATCGTTTTAAAATGAGTAGCGTCTCTTTCGCGGAAATTCCTTTTGATAACAAGCGATGATATCGTTTTAAGAACCGACTTTGATCGCGGCTTGTAAGTTTCTGACGGTACAGCGGACATCCTCTCCTTTTCGCTCGAGATGAATGATGCGTTGACAGACAGCTAGCTCTGACTCTTCGATACCTAAACTGCGCAATCGTAATCGCGCTTCATCAATACTTCCAGCGTGTAGCGTAAACAACACGACGTGACCACTAAGGGCAGCATTCATCGTCAAACGTGCTGCCTCCCTTGTCCGCACCTCACCAAAAGCAATCCAATCTGGATCCGCTCGCAGTATTTCCTCAAAACATCGCGTAGCAGTGAAGCCTGCTTTTTCATTTAGTTCCAGTTGTAAGACGTTTGGTACCGTACATTCCACCGGATCTTCAATCGAGATGATTCGTTTTTCTTCCATTGCACTCATCAAGGAATATAACATCGTCGTCTTTCCTGCACCTGTCGATCCGGAAATGACGATACACCCATGTCGTTGTTCAGCTAACCATGCGAAGTCCAATTGATCATGTAACGTTTGTAAAGCCGTTTCTCGAGAGACTGTCGAACGATAAAAACGCCACGACATCGCATCCCCTTGTCGACTCGGTAACAACGAGACACGCATTCCCTTTTTCCCATGTGGATACAAGCCACTTTGCGGAATTCGTTCATTTTGTTCCTTTAAGTTCGCCTCATAGCGAATATGGCTGACAAGCGTCCGGTAACGTGTCAGTTCTACGTCATCTTGTTCACACAGCCCATCGCTCGTTCGACAAACGATTCGGACGCGAGTCTCGTTCGGAACGAAATGAACATCTGTTGCACCGAGTGCTTCGAATCGTTCCATGAGTTGTGTCGTCCATTCCTTCATTTCTACTCACCTCCCTACAGCAAACAATACACAAAAAAAAGAAGCCGACCAAACCGGCTTCTTTACGATACGTGTGCAATTGTCCGATGTTTACGCTTCGCTAATGTCTCAAGACCCGGTTTATCATACCCGATAACGAGTTGTTTTCCATCAGTGATGATTGGGCGGCGTAACAACTTCGGGTTATCACTCATGAGGCGTAATAACTCACTGAGTTTCATGTCTTCAATATCAATGCCGAGATCTTTGAAGGCTTGACTGCGTGTTGCGAGCAAACTTTCAATCCCGTCTGTCGATAATTTTAACAGTTCCATGAGTTCATCAACTGTTGGAGCATTTCTGAACAGATGACGTTCCTCTACATCAACATGTTCCTCTTTTAACCATGATTTCGTTTTACGACATGATGTACAGCTTGGATATGTGAAAAAGACTAACTCATTCGCCATTTTTGCTCCTCCTCTCAAAGTGTGGGGTTTCATTACAGTTACTATAGCACGACATTTTGACTTTGTACACCTTTTGTACAACTATTGTACAACTTTTTTTGAAACTTCATCTTTTGTTCACAGTTATTCCTTAACAATCACTAGAACAGGATAGACGAATGATTGTTTGCTTGGTAAAATAAGTACGTATATTGACTATCTGTCGGATTTAGGGGGTTATAGGAATGGGGAGAATGTACCGCGTACTCGGTTTCTGGACTGGTATCATCGCAGTCATGGCATTTATCGGCGCATTGGGTGGCGATGCAAGCTCAAGTGAGCATACGGATTCATTTTTAGTCATGGGCTTCGTCTTCTTGGCACAAACTGTCTTTTTTGCAGCGCTTGGTTACTTGCGTTTAACTGAAAAAACGTATGTCTATATCTTTGGAGCTTACTTAACTGTATTTTTCATCGTCTTTACGTACTGGTCGAACTTCCAGATGTAATGAAAAAAACTCGTCATCCTCTTGGATGGCGAGTTTTTTTGCTTATAGAAACGGATTGGTTTTCATCTCTTGTCGGATCGTCGTATTTGGACCGTGACCCGGATAGACTGTCGTGTCTGCTGGTAGTTCCGCAATGAGTCGATCAAGCGAACGCATCAATACGTCTTGATTCCCACCATAAAGATCCGTTCGCCCGACGCCTTGTTGGAATAGGAGATCCCCACCGAATGCGATTCGTTCTCCCTTGAAATAGAACGTCACACTTCCTGGTGAGTGTCCTGGCGTCTCAAGTACATGCATTGAAAAGTTACCGATTGCCAATTGTCCTGGTTGTAACAGGTGATCGGCTGGCTTCATGCGCATCGGCGGCATGCCGAATTTTGCCGAACCATTCCATTCTGGATTACCAAGCCAGCCTGCCTCTTCCGCATGAACGTAGACAGGAGCTTCCGTGAAGCGTCGTAACATATCCACACCACCAATGTGGTCAAAGTGAGCATGGGTCAAAAGGATTCCTTTTAAGGTTGCTCCTCGACTTTCAATTTCATCGAAAAAACGTATATCTTCTGTTCCTGGATCAATGACGAGACACTCCTTGTCCTTAAATAACAAGTAGCCATTCTCAGATGCCATACCGGAAGTGATCATGACGATTTCCATTCTATAAAACCCCTTTTCAATAGACTCTTCCCCTACTATACACGAAATTGTCGAAAGTTCCTGCAACGCCCTCTCGACTTTATCCCGAGAGTCGGATAAACTAAAAAGTGAGATTTAAGTGAAATCTTCGTGAAATTCATAACGTGATTGTTTAAGGGGGAGTACGTCATGCATTTGGATCAACCAATCGGTTGGCTTTTCTTCTTCGTCGCACTCGTCGGTGTTTGGGCCGTCGTTCGTTCACTTAAGAAACGCCAAATGTTTCCACTCGTATTCGCAGCCCTAACTGTCGTCTTATTCGGCTGGTTTGGGATTGCGACATTGATTTACGGCGGTATTCCATCGTAATCAGAGTACGCTAAAAAGAGAGGTGCCTCGAGCATCTCTCTTTTTTGTTATTTTATAAAAAGAGTAGACCTACTAGAACGTAGACCTACTCTCAGTATTATCTTACTTATTTTGAAGTTTGAAGGAAACGTAGCAAGTCGCCATAGATGACTTTATCTGAGAGTCCTAATTCTTTCTCAGATTGTTTCGTAGATTGTTTACACATTTCCGCTTGTTCCCCGTCCTTCACTTCTTCTCCTGTCTTACGGTCATAACATGTTTCTTGCGTGTAGACCGTCTTATCTGTTACGACAGAACCGTCACGGAACAACGCATAGTCTTTATGTTGTTTTGAGAAGAGATCAGTACCGAACAAGATCTCATTCTTGAAATCATGACCTAACAGGTGAAGCAATGTTGGTTTAATATCGATTTGACTCGCAACATTTTCGTGTTTGACACCTTTCGTTTGACCCGGTAAATGAATGACAAACGGTACACGTTGCAGTTGCGCAACATCATACGGAGTCAACTCATCTTTGTTCATGAGTTCTGCCATTGCAGCATTATGGTTTGTTGAAATACCGTAATGGTCACCGTATACCATGAAGATCGTATCATCCCACGTACCATCTTTTTTTAGACCTTCGATAAACTTACCGAGTGCCATATCTTGATACGCTAGCGCCTGAACGTAGTGGTTCAGTGTCGTAGAACTCGTTTCAAGCGGTGGTACGAGTTCATCTTCTGGTTTTGGCATCTCGAATGGATAGTGGTTCGTTAACGTAATGAATTTCGAATAAAACGGACGTGGTAAATCTTTTAACATCGGAAGTGACTGTTCAAAGAACTTGTCATCGAGTAAGCCCCACTCCGTCAAATCTGCTGGATCCCCTAAATCATAATCCGTCTCCGAGAAGAAACGATCTACGCCGAAACTGTTGTAGACGATGTCCCGGTTCCAGAATGACTTGTTATTCGCATGGAAAACAGCTGAGTAATAACCATCTTCTTTCAACATCTCAGGTGTTGCACGGAATTCGTTCTCTCCGTTCGTAAAGAATGCAGATCCACGACCAAGTGGATAGATCGAATTCTCAAGAATGAACTCAGCATCTGACGTTTTCCCTTGTCCTGTGTTGTGATAGAAGTTATCCCATGAATGGGATTCCTTGATCAATTTATTCAAGTTCGGTGTAATTTCTTGACCGTTTGGTGCTTTTAAACCAACGGCAAATGATTGAGCTGACTCAAACGAGATGACGATGACGTTCTTACCTTTATACTTGCCGAACATCGCCGGATTGGCTGCAGCATGCTTCGAATCGATGAAGTTTTGGACTTCTGATAACTCAGAGCTATCCGCAAGTGCTTTTTGCGCAGATGTCTTCGACTGGATGAGTGCGTCATACATATGGAAGTTAAATGTTCCGATATTCTTAACGAGTAATTCCCGGTCAAAGGCACGTGTCAATAATTCTGGACGTTCTGTCTCAGCAAGCGTCAAGTTTCCAAGGAAGACGACGACTGCTGCGACGAATGCAAGAATTGCGCGCCCACGTGACGCGACGTTTTTGGACATATCCATTTTCCGTAAGAAAAATGGTAAGATGATCAAATCGCCGACGATTAGTAAATCAGCCCAACTTAAAAGCGATGCGAGTGAAGCGGAAACCGTCTCTGCATTCGAAGTTTGGAACAATACTGGCAACGTCAAGTAATCATTAAAGAAGCGGAAAAAAATGATGTCCGCATATAAAATGATGGTTGCGACGAACAGTGTACCGTAGATGAACCATTTTTGGACATTTCCTCGGAAGAAGAAGCTAAATCCAAACATGAAGAGCGCTGAACTAATTGGATTAATTAGTAGAATGAATGCTTGCGCGGAATTCGTTACGGGAACGTTGAAGAAAAGTGTATACGCTAAATACGTTTTTAACCAAATCAATAAGGTCGCAATCCAAAAAAGCTTATGCTCTTTATAAGTACTGCGAACGCCTTGACCCATCTTTAGGCGCATTCGCGACCAGATGTTTGCGTCTTGCTGCATAAAAACCTGCCTCCTAATTTACATGTGCCTTCTGCTTTCAGTTCACACAACTTACATCATAATGTACATATACCCATATCACGTGAAAATTTTACGCTTAGTTTTACAAAAATGCAACCGGAATCCGGAAGATACTTAACAATCACACAATTACTATACGTTTGTAAACAAAAAAAAGATTCGCCGGAGCGAACCTTTCATTGAAATTGAATATTATCATTTTTTCAAGAACATTTGCTTAGCAAGCCATGCACACCCGATGACTCCAGCATCGTTTCCGAGTTCAGCAATCTTGAACGTCGTTGATCCAAAGACACGGGGTAACGCAAACCGTTCAAATTGCTGACGTAGCGGTGCAAGCAGTGTTTCACCTGCTTTAGAGACACCACCACCGATGACGATGATTTCCGGATTGATACTATTTGCTAGATTTGAAATCGCAAGTCCGAGGTGGAACGTCACATCCTCTACAACATCCGTTGCGATACGATCGCCTTTTTCATACGCTTCAAATACATCTTTCGCCGTCACTGCTTTAATGTCATTCAGTAGCGATTCTTGTCCTTTACGTTTCTCAAGACCAAGACGGGCGATACCCGTTGCTGAAGCAATCGTCTCAAGGCATCCTTTACGTCCACATCCACACATGACGCCACCTTCAGGCAACATCGTGATATGACCGATTTCTCCTGCCATTCCGACCGTACCGTGAACGATTTGTCCGTTCGTGATCAGACCACCACCGACACCCGTACCAAGTGTGACCGCGAGTAATTCTGTTGCGCCACTACCGGCACCTTTCCACATCTCACCGATCGCTGCTGCGTTCGCATCATTTTCAAGTACTGCCGGTAAACCTGTCAACCGTTCGAATTCACCAACGAGTTCAAAATTATGCCACCCGATGTTGACTGCCTTTTCAACGACACCCGTATTAAAGTCGATGAATCCTGGCGCACCAATACCTGCTCCGACAAAATCCTCTGGTCGTTTGTTGCTTTCTTGACACTTCTCAAAAAATGATTTTGCAATATCTCCTGGAATTTGTGCACCATCATTCAGGATCACCGTCTCAATTTCCCATTTTTCTACGATGATGCCTTGCAAATCCAAAATTGCCATCTTCACTGTCGTTCCACCGATATCAATGCCGAGTAACCATTTCATTGCTCTGTCTCCCCTATGCTCATATAATGTCTACTTGTTCATTTTAACGGACACACTCGCATTGCGCAAAGGGTTGCGCAACCTTAAACATTATCGGATTGTGAACGTTTTAATTCATGTCGTAAGATGAGTTTTGCTGAATCATACTGACGTTGCTCCAAAACGCCTGCTTCTTGCAATTCATCAAGTTCGAGCATCATCATCGCAATATCTGATGCTCGATCTCCTAGATAGATGAAGGTTCCATACGTCTTAAGTAACTGTTGTACATCATACAGTGTCTTCATCGACCATCGGCTCCTTTACATACGCATGTAGCAAATCATAGGTCGCTTGTAATGACGTCTCATGTGTTCGTTCGTAAGAATGGCTCGATTCGATCCCCGGACCAAATAGTCCGTGTCGAACATCATGTCCCGCACGCACTGCTGCCGAAGCGTCCGAGCTATAGAACGGATAAATATCAACTTTATATGGGATACTATTGCGTTGTGCTAGACGTGTTAGCTGATGACGTAACGCTAAGTCATACGGACCGGAACCATCTTTTGCACAAATCGAGACCGTGAATTCGTCAGAATGCTGACCATCTCCTAACGCACCCATGTCGACCGCGACATATTCTGCGACTTCTTCCGTGAATCCAGCATTTCCACCGAACCCAACCTCTTCGTAATTTGAAATCAGGATCTGGACCGTGTGTGGCAGGTCGATGGTTTTCCATTCTTTAATCAATTCAAGCAACAAAGCAACCGATGCTTTATCATCGAGATGGCGCGATTTCACAAACCCAGTTTCCGTATAGAGGAAACGCGGATCAAACGTCACGACGTCTCCTACTTCAATCCCCGCGACGCGCGTCTCTTCGGCTGTCGTCGAACGAATATCAAGTCGGACTTCAATATTATCAGCGGACCGTTCCGTTTTGTTCGTCTCGCGTGACGTATGGACACTCGAATGATGGAAAACAATCGTACCGGAAATTGTTTGACCGTCCATCTTATGCACGAGACAGTTCTCTCCTTCGATCGCTGTCCAAGCATAGCCCCCTAATTGTGATAAACTGAGTCGTCCCGTTGGTAAAATCTCTTTTACCATTGCCCCTAATGTATCGACGTGTGCCGTCAGTAACCGCGTGCGAGTTGAAGCACCAGGCAAAGTCGCTAAGATGGCTCCTTTCTCGAGTTTTCGATACGTGATGCCTTCTGCCATCAATCGCTTTTCTACGTATGTAATCGCTTCTTTCGTCGAACCTGTCGGACTTGGAATCGAGACCAGCTCTTCAATCGTACGTATGACTTCTTTCATGTTCATTCGCTCCCTTTCAATCGGACTACAACGTGCTATCCGCTTTGTTTTCATGATAACAAATATTCATTCTTTGTCGGTACTGATATCCTACATGAACTACGCGAAAAAGCTGTAGCACTTTTTTGCTACAGCTTTTTGTCCACACCATATAATGAACTTAGACGTATTTTTTCATCCAAATATCATCGCGGTATGTGCCATCTTCTAATTTTACGGAGTCTGGATCTTCGGCATATACTTCAAAGCCGAGCGATTCGTAAAGACTTTGCGCTGCTTCATTTCCTGATAATACGGCAAGAATGACTTGCTCAACGTCTGGTAACTTCTTCGCCTCGTCGATCAAGGCCTCCATTAGAGCACGACCGGTCCCTCCACGATATGCAGGCGAAACATATACTCCGGAAATCATCGCTTTGTGCGATTCACGTGACAGTTCATATGGCTTGACCTGACCAAACCCAAACAATACATCGCCGTCGAACATACCGAGCCAAATCTCATCGGAGTCGGGTTCTCCTTCTAGACCTTCTCGTACTTCGCGGAGCGGGGTTTGCTGTTCATCGTCAAACGAATGACCGAACGCATCTGGATGATTCTTTAATCCCTCAAGGCGTAGATTCCAGTATTGTTCTGCATCCTCTTTAGTTAATTTTCGAAAAGTATACATGACTGTCGATTCTCTCCTTTTTTGGGTTTCATGACGTACAAATAATAACGGAAAAACGCTTCTATCTCTTACTTAACCCTTTTCTAGTAAAATAAAACCTAGATTTTTTTCTCTTTTAATTTCACTTAAATACAGTAGTGATATTTGCCTCTTTTTTTCTCATAACAAAAACTCAAAGGTGGACACTAAGATACAGGATCACCATTTGAGTTTTTAAGCTCTCTATTTATGAGGTTTTCGTCATGCTTTGCGCCGTTAATCTTGCAAGACAGGTTCGAGTGTCTGACGCAATACATCAGCAGAATGATGAAACTTCTTCATTTCTTCTTCCGTCAACGCGACTTCAATGATTTCCCGCACACCTTGACGATTGATGATCGCCGGTACTCCGATGTGAATGCCGGAAATCCCGTACTGCCCATCTACATACGCCCCGACCGTCAACAAACAGTTCTCGTTCCCAAGGATGGCACGCACGATTCGAACAAGTCCAAGTCCAATCGCATAATAAGTTGCTCCTTTACGTTCGATAATATGGTAGGCAGCATCCCGAACGTTGATATAGATTTGATCAAGGTCTGCTTGAGAATAACGATCGTCCTCAGCAAGTAGTTCATCAATTGTTTTTCCATAAATACGGCTATTACTCCAGGCAGCGAATTCCGTATCTCCATGTTCTCCAAGAATGTAGGCATGGGCATTGCG
The DNA here is from genome assembly GCF_041945985.1 of Exiguobacterium sp. PHA03. Lineage (NCBI taxonomy): Bacteria > Bacillati > Bacillota > Bacilli > Caryophanales > Exiguobacterium > Exiguobacterium sp. PHA03. The sequence continues at coordinate 217,570 of NZ_JAUTYQ010000001.1, read as the reverse complement.
AGAATCGATGTGAAAGTATTCTCCAAGCATTTGACGCAGACGTGCTGTATCGAGCACCGTTCCTGATCCAAATACGCGTGATTTTGGAAGACCGGAATATTTCCAAGCCAGATGTGCCATGATATCAACCGGATTGGAAGCCACGACGATGAGACCATCAAAACCAGAATCCATAATCTGACGAATCATTTCTTTCATGATCAATGCATTCTTTGCGACGAGATCGAGTCTCGTCTCTCCTGGTTTTTGAGGAGCTCCCGCCGTGATGACGACGACCTCAGCCTCTCGGCAGTCCATATAATCTCCAGCCCAGATCCGCATCGGTGAAGAACTAAACGGGGTTCCGTGGTTCAAGTCCATCGCTTCACCTTCTGCTTTTGCTTTATTGACGTCAATGATGACAAGTTCCTCACAAAGTCCGGCTGTTGACATCTGATAAGCAAAGCTTGAACCGACCGCACCTGCTCCGATTAACGCCACCCGTGTTACTTTCGCATGTAATTCCATCTCGTTATGTCCACCCTTTCATTCGTTCTAAGAGTTTGTTAACTATCTCACAAATAAATTGTAACATCTTTCACATTCTTTGTAATATGTGAAATTAATCACATTTGTCCATTTTGTGTCATCGATATCCTAACATAAGGAATTACCCTGTCATACTTTGCACTTACCAGAATCGGACGATGATAAACCCGATTCCACTCGCTAGACCACTCGTCATGACGTTTACCGCATCATTTCCAAGAAACCAAATACCCGATACGTAAGCTGTCGGTTGTCCATGATGCTCTCGTTTTTCCGTACGTTCCCCGCAAACTGAACATTCATACACGCGTTGCCACATTGCTCCAAATAGTGTATCGAGCAGACTTCCAAGGACACCGATACCTGTCACAAGTAAGGCCTCTGTCAAAGAAAGAGAGAAGATCCACTGCGCTGCTAAAGCGATGAACGCAGCTCCAGCAATTGTTCCTAACGTTCCGATTAACGACATCGCTCCGCTCGTTCCTGCTGGTACCCGTCGTAATGTTTTCAAAGACCATGGATCACGTCTTGAGAGTGGACCGATTTCCGAAGCCCATGTATCGGCATTCGATGCCGCGATGACGAATAGGAATAACAAGAGATATGCAAAATTCATCGTCATGGCGTAGGCTATAGCAGCGACGAACGCTACTCCTCCATTCGCAAGTACTTGCCATCCGTCACGTGCACCCTCTTTTTCGACGATCGCGTCCACGGATTTTTTTCTAGAACGCCCAATTTTCGATAAAAGACTCGAGCTGCCAAAGAAGAGTAAGAGCACCACTAAACCTTTCAAGCCGAATCCAAATGAGACACCACTGCCGACGAGCATTGTCAAGACAGCCCCGCTTGTCGTCAACAAGCGAAAATATCGTCCAGTCCAGGCGAGAATGAGACAAAATAAAATCGTAACACTTAACATCGGATAACCTCTTGGTCCGTGACGATGAGATCAACTGGGATATCGAAGTCTTCCACTTCAAAATCTGGAAAGAGCTGTTCTGAAAAGGCGATGGATACTTTACAACCTGTGTATGTCACGAGTGCACGATCATAATAACCGCCTCCCCACCCTAAGCGATAGCCATCCCGTCGATAGGCGCGTCCCGGAACGAGACAAAATCCCGCTTGATCAAGTGTAGTGCGACGAGCTGAATCCATTGGTTCTGCGATTCCCATCTGATTATGCTGCAATTGATCTTCTGGTCTGTATTCATAAAAGACCATCTCTTCTCCGACTACTTTCGGTATCAAGACCGTCTTGTCCTCTTGCCACGCTTGTTTAATCAATATGCTTGTATCACATTCATTTCGAAATGCTAACGTGATTGCGACACAAGTCGCTTGTTGCCATTCAGGCAATAACAAAACATGTTCGTGTATTAACCGTTCCTTTTCAGCACGGTTCTCCATCACATCTAATCTTTCTTTGATCAGACGGCGTACTTCTTGTTTGTTCATAACTGTCTTCCTTTCCACAAAAAAAGCCATCACACGAAGTGACGGCTTCCATCTCAATTATTTCACTTCACGGTGAAGTGTGTGTTTACGGAGACGTGGGTTGTATTTCTTCAACTCAAGACGCTCTGGGTTGTTACGCTTGTTCTTTTTAGTGATATAAGTACGGTCACCAGTTTCAGTGCAAGCTAATGTGATTTTAACGCGCATGGAATTCCCTCCTATCTAGCTCTCGATGTATCAAGTGATTTTGCTTTACATAAGGTTAAGCATACTCAAGTATCGTACCAAGAAAGGAAAGGAATTGCAACTGTTCATCCGTTCTTTTTCGGATTCGTCACGTGTTGATATGGTTTTTCAAGGTTCTCTTCAAAACGAAGGGGTTTCTTTTCAACGTGATACTCCTGTTCCACCCCGTTGCGTGACTCTTCCCGTTCTAGATAAACGACAGCCGATTGACGCAATGCGTCTCCTTCAAGTCGTTTTAACGCAACGACCAGACCACCTGAACGATCCGGAGAACGCTCACTCTCGACATCATAAACATTACTGACGAGTGGCAACTCTTTCATCTTGGCGATTGCCTGGGCAGCTGACGCTGTTTCCATATTGAAGTTATGGACGACTTGGAAGTCAACGATCTTCGCCAAGGCTTGCGCCTGACGCAAGAAGGCTAGATTTAACGCAGCCAGTTGATTGTATGTTTGAACGAGCGGTAGACCTGTCACTTGTACCCCGTATACATGCACACCCTCCTCGAATCGATACGCTTCAGGATGTTCCGTTACGACGTAGACGTTCTCTCCCGCTGCCGCTAGTCGTCTAGCTACATCACGAACTGGACGGTGAGATTGTTCGTAATCCCGAGTGAACATTAGAATACCATCCTTGTTCAAAGCAGCATCGCGTTTGACCGCAACATAATAGTCATGAGCCGTTAAGAAAACATCTGGTTCAATGTCTTCATCTTGCAAGAACGGATATTGTTGATAACGCCCTTCCAACCAGTCCATCGTTAATTCTTGTGCATCGAGACGACGTTCGGTTTCTTCAAAACGTAAGATATGTTCACGGAACCGGTTCGCAGCGTACTGTGCTGTCGTCTGTCCGTCTAAAATGAACGGCCAGTCACTTGAGACAGCAAGTAGATATTCTCGAATGAGCTGGCGTTTCGCCTTGACAGTCAATGCATCTTGATGACGATTTCGCGCAACGATTCCTGCTAGTCTCTTTTCGAGCTGGTGGAGATGGCGAATCATCCAGTCGTTGCGCTCGTTGATCCAGACTTCCGCATAGCCTTTTCGTCCCCACGTTCCCATCGCGACATGTGCCGTATCGATGTCTTGGAAGTGACGTTCGAGGAACATAGCTGGTGAAATCGACTCAATCGCCTGATCCTCTAGACGTTCCATCGCTTTACCAAGGAAATCAGGTCCTTCGAACCACCAGTGACCAAACAATTCAGCATCAAATGGTGCTGTGACGAGAAATGGCGGGAAGTCTTGTCCTTGATATGCATCTAAATGTTCACCAAGTGCTTGAGCAAAATCTGCTGCATGCTCACTTGTTCGTTGCCATGCCCAGTCACGTACGTAATAGTCTTTTTGATCCGTCTCACCTGTTACACGATGCAATTTCAACCCGGTATCATAACGTAAGCCTTCCGGATGCATGAACTCAGCAATTTGATCCCATTCCCGATCATACGCGAGATCCCGATAAAACTCACGATAATCAGGATGTCCCGGATACCCGATGACAGAACTCCAGATTTTTCCGGAAATGATTTGATCACGCGGGAAGAGTGCTACGCCGTGTGGAGAATAGACGGGTGCTCCGATTCCGTGTTTTGGTGCTGGATCGGCGTTTAAAATCGAATGTTCATCGACGAACGTATAGCGAATGCCTTCCTCATATAAAATCCGATCAAGTCCTGGCGTATAGGCACATTCCGGCATCCAAAGACCTGATGGACGGAATCCGTAATGGCGTTCAAAACAGTTCAAGCCTGTCTGAATTTCAGAGCGCGCCGCTTGTTCAGACAACATGTGAGGACTGAACCCGTGTGTCGCCGTACAGGTAATCAAATCAAGATAGCCTTGCTCTTTGTAATGGCGGAATGCCCGGTTCAAATCTTTTTCCCAGTGAAGGAACGTATTCAATAAATCTTGATAGCGGTCTTGATAGAATAAAAGAGCATCTCGTTCCTTTTGGTCAAGCTCTCGCTCCAGTTCCTGACGAATCAAACGTAATGTGTCCTCGATATGCTCGATGTAGCGGTCTTGAATCAGTGGATCGGCAAGCATCTCGATGACCGGCGGTGAAATACTGACTGTCCAACCGAGCGGACGTGATAAGCGGTCGACTTCCCACAATAATGGAATGTAGGTTTCTGAAATCGCTTCATACATCCACCGTTCCTCGAGACGATGCGCCTCTTCATGACGGATATATGGTAAGTGTGCATGTAAGACGAGTGAAAAATATCCTTTTCGCATAGCTTCTCTTCCTTTCCTCTCTCTAATTCCATTATCGGACGCGATCGAAATAAGAATACGGGCGTAATACCTCGACCCATTCCGGCTGTTCGACCTCACCGTATTGCCAATGATGCACGACTTCGGCGAAGCGTCCGTCTGTGACTGGTTCGTCACGTGGTGTCTCGACTGGTTTCGAACGTAGTACTGGAACGAAATCTCCATCAATCGTTTGAATGCCCCATTCAATGATGTATGTAGTATTCGGGGCAACTGGTCGAACGAACCAAGCATTCGTCATCTCAGGCAGTTCGAACTGATACGTACGATTCGCTTGTCCTTGTTCGTAATCGACGAGTGTGACGTCAATGATGCGTAACTCTTTACGGAACGAATCAAATGTCGTGTGATAATGCGTTTCTAACAACTGTTTCGACAGTTCAGACAATTCCCAGTAGACATATAACGCAGTCGGTGACTGAACGATTGCATGGAGAATATCATCTTCATAATGCGTCGCCATTCCAAACGCATCACGTTCGAGTGATGGCATCACTTGCACAGACGGTACGACATCTAATACCGGTGCAGTCGACTTTTTGGTCTGTTTGACAGTTTTTGATTTTACTTTCGGTGCTTCTACAGTTGGTTGATTTGTCAATGATTTACGATATTTGGTCCAAGCATATTTAATTTTTCCTTCAGTCGTATCCAATTGAGCTGCGATTTGTTTTGTTGTCAGCCCTTGTTCTTTCATTTTAATGATTTGCTCAAGCATTCCCAATCACCTCTCTGTCATTATTCACTTCTTTCCTATTCTACAAACGTGTTTCGAATCCCTTTACAAAAAAAGTAGGCAGAGGAAATTCCTCCTGCCTACTTAGTTCACCCATTTAAATCATAATGTTTTCCTTTTTCGAGATAGATCAGATGTTCCCCGACGTTCGTCAAGTGGTCACCCATTCGCTCGATATATCGGCAAATGTTCGTGAATTGCATGACTTCATCGACAACGATCGGTTGCAAGGACATATGACGCATATACTGACGGAGCGCCTTGTATGTCGTCTCATCGATGACATTGTCGAGATCAGACAGTGCTTTTGCTTTTTCGACATCTCCATCACGATATGCAACGATTGCGGTTTCCGTCATATCGAGTAATGTCTCAAACGCTTCCTTCAACAAGGAGATATCGATGACGTATGGAAATGTTTCGACACGAAGGACTGCTTTTGAAATATTTCCTGCATAATCCGCAATCCGCTCGAGATCCGATGAAATCTTCATCGCTGTGATGATCCGTCGTAAATCCGTCGCAACTGGTTGTTGCTTCGCGATTAAGAGGATCGCATCATCGTTGATTTCGAGTTCAAGATCATCGAGTTCATTGTCGTTCGCAATGACACCACGTGCGATATCTTGATCATATTTTTCGAGCGCCTCTGCTGTCGTTGCGATTTGTTGCATCGTTTTTCGTGCTAGTAAAAAGACTTTTTGATCGAGTATTGCAAGGTTTTCTCCAAAAATTGTACGGTTCGCTGCCATTCGTCTCGTCTCCCCTTCTTATCCGAATCGTCCTGAAATGTAATCTTCCGTCCGTTTGTCGGTCGGATTTCCAAAGATCCGGTCTGTTTGATCGAACTCGACGACTTCACCATTCAAGAAGAATGCTGTTTTGTCAGATACACGTGCAGCTTGCTGCATGTTGTGCGTGACGATGATAATTGAGTAGTCCGATTTCAACTCTTGGACGAGTTCTTCTACTTTTAATGTAGAAATCGGGTCCAGTGCCGATGTCGGCTCATCCATCAAAATGACATCCGGCTCGATCGCGAGGCAACGCGCGATACAGAGACGTTGTTGTTGACCACCCGAAAGACCGTAGGCATTTTCATTTAAGCGATCTTTGACTTCATCCCAAATCGCTGCTCGGCGTAAACTACGTTCCACGATCTCATCAAGGATTTTTTTGTTTTTAACGCCATGGACACGTGGACCATATGCGATGTTATCGTAAATTGATTTTGGGAATGGATTCGGTTGCTGAAAGACCATTCCGACAGACGTCCGTAATTCTTCAACACCATACTCTTTTTCAAAGATATTACGTCCGTGATACTCAATGACACCATTCGTCCGCACGATCGGAACGAGTTCGACCATCCGGTTCAATGTTTTGATGAATGTCGATTTACCGCATCCTGACGGTCCAATAATTGCCGTAACTTCATTTTTTTTGATATCAAGATTGACATCTTTAAGCGCGTGATCGTCACCGTACCATAAATTTAAATTTTTAACGTTATAGACGCTCTCGCGTGCTACTACTGGTTGGTTCATACGCTCTGCCCCTTCTGTGACGACTGATTTCGTATTCAGCTTCGTATCCATCATCTGTCTTCCTCCTTAAAAGAAATCCCTTCTATCTCGTTCGATTAATAGCGTTTAGAAAATCGGTTCCGAATCCAGATCGCAAGCGAGTTCATCGTCAAGAGAATGACCATCAAGATGATGATTCCTGCTGCTGCAAGACCTTGGAAGTCCGCTTGTGGACGACTTGTCCAGTTATAGATTTGAATCGGTAATGCCGTGAACTCTGAAAAGATCCCTTCTGGCGCACGGGCGATGAAAATGGCAGCTCCGACCATGATCAACGGTGCTGTCTCACCGATCGCTCGGGATACAGCTAAGATGATTCCTGTAATGACTCCCGGAAGTGATGCCGGAAGAACGACTTTGAACGTCGTTTGCCATTTCGATGCACCGAGTGCGAGTGATGCATGGCGCATCGCTTGTGGCACGGCGCGAATTGCTTCTTGAGAAGAAACGATGACGACCGGAAGACTCATCAATGCGAGTGTCAAAGCTCCAGCAATCAACGTCGAACCGAAGCCCATATTACGGACGAAGAACGTTAATCCGAGTAAACCAAAGACGATCGACGGAACACCTGCGAGGTTCGAGATATTGACCTCGATGAACGATGTCATCCGACTCTTTTTTGCATATTCTTCTAAATAAATTGCTGCTCCAACACCAATGATGAAAATCATCGGGATGATCAGGAGCATCAAGAAGATCGATCCCATTAACGCTGGATAGATTCCGGCACGTTCCGCACGACGAGATGGTGCGTTTTGTAGAAATTCAAGTGATAACCACGAAGCACCGTCACGGATGACGCCGAATAGGAGAATACCTAAGACGACGAGACCGAAAAACAGACCGACGAGGAAAATGACTTTCGTTACATTGTTGACGACGAGGCGTTGGCTAATGGATTTCTTAACTGCGACCGGATCGATGAATTTTTTTGTGACAGGTTGCTTTTCTGGTAAGGCCATCTTAATACTCCTCTCTGAAGCGGCGTGTGATCCAGTTCGCGAGTAAGTTCATCAATAACGTAAAGACGAACAAGAGCGTACCAACCGCATAGATACTGTAATATTCAACTGTTCCAAATCCAGCATCGCCTAAAGCGACCTGAACGATATACGCAGTCATCGTCTGGACCGGCTCGAGTGGATTAACAGCAGCTGTCGGATTCGAACCACCAGCGATCGTCACGATCATCGTCTCACCAATTGCCCGAGACATTCCGAGTACGATTGAAGCAATGATTCCGGACAAGGCAGCGGGAACAACGACTTTTAATGCGACTTCAAGACGTGTCGAACCAAGAGCAAGCGCACCGTCACGAATTTTTTTAGGAACAGAGCTCATCGCATCCTCAGAAATCGAGGCGATCATTGGAATGATCATGATACCGACGACGATCCCCGGACTGAGCGCATTGTAGATTTGAATGCCTGGAATTAATTTAACGAGTAGTGGTGTGACGAACGTCAACGCGAAGAATCCGAAAACGATCGTCGGAACACCAGCTAAGACTTCTAAAATCGGTTTTAAGATACGGCGTGCACGGTCTGACGCATACTCACTTAAATAAATCGCAGACGTGAGGCCGATCGGCACGGCAACTAGCATCGCAATCACGGTAATCTCAAGTGTACCGACGACAAGCGGCCAAATCCCATACTCTGGTTGAGAGTTCAGTGGATACCAGCTCGTACTGCCGAAAAATTCCTTGAACGGAACGACTTCAAAGAAATGCTCGGTTTCAATGACTAACGTGAGAATGATGCCGATGGTCGTAACGACCGAGACGAACGCACACAGAAATAAAACGATCGGCATGATGCGTTCCATGACGTTTTTCACACTGAATTTTTGCTGTCGGTTCTGTTGAATCAGCTCGCGAACCGATTTATTGGGTGTTGAATTCATCCTTCTTCGCTCCCTACTCCTTCTTGACATGAGAACGGGACCCAACCGGTACAGACTTCCCCGGTTGGGCCATCCTCATGACTCGATGATTATTTCATTGCATCTTCGATTGCTTTTGTGTTTTCATCGTAACGATCTTGTGGCATTTTGATATAACCGACTTCTTCAGCTAAATCTCCAGCGTTTTCGTTCGTGAATTTCACGAAGTCTGCCACCTGTTTTTTATCGTTCAATGATTTGTTGTTGACGTACGTGTAGATTTCACGTGACAGCGGGTAAGATAAATCCTTGATTGTTTCTGGTGTTGGATCGACAGCATCTTTTCCTTCAGCTGAAAGTGGTACTTCTTTTAACTTATCTTTATTTTCAGCGTAGTAGGCATAACCGAAGTAACCGATCGCACCTTTCGTTCCTTCAACCCCTTTGACGAGTACATTATCGTCCTCAGACAGTTGAACGTCTTTACGCATGTCTTTCTTCTCAAGTACTTTTTCAGAGAAGAAGTCGAATGTTCCTGAATCTTTCCCTGGGCTGAAGAACTTCAGTGGTTCAGCCGGATAAGAAGAATCAACATCTTTCCAAGTCTTAACGTTTGGGTCGAGCCAAATCTTTTCGAGTTGATCAAGCGAGAGTTCTTTTACCCATGTATTATCTTTGCTGACTGCAACAGTTAGACCATCATATGCAAGTGAAAGTTTTGTATATTCGATGTTGTTCTTTTTCGCTTCAGCTGCTTCTTCTTCTTTAATTTCACGCGATGCGTTCGAAAGATCCGTTTCACCGACGACGAAGCGTTTGAATCCGCCACCCGTACCAGAGACACCGACTGTGACATTTACGTCAGGTTGTTCCGTTGAATATTCTTCACCGACAGCTTCCATGATCGGGAAGACTGTAGAAGAACCGTCGATTGCGATTTTCCCTTTTAAATCAGATGAACTAGCAGAACCGCCTTTATCGTTACCACATGCTGCCCCCACTACTGCGATTGATGCTACCGTTGTAATGAGTGCTGTTTTTTTCATCCAAGACATGATTAATTTTCCTCCTCGAAAGTATGTCGCTGACGATGCTACGACTTTTTATCCGTTTTCCTTACAAGACTTATACTACGGATGAACTATTAAAACGAAATGAATCCAACGTAAAAGAATTGTAAAGGCGTGTTTTTTAGTGTTTACAATTCGAAATCCATTACAAAAAAAGGTCAATACAAACAAAAAAAACGAGAGTGATTGCTCACCCTCGCTTAGTTTCTAGTTAATTTGGCTTAGTCTGCCACGGTACGTCCTTTACGTTGAAGTACGCTTTGACAAGATCATGACCGATTTTCGAGTTGACAGTCTCTTGTTCCATATAAGGAAGGAACACGGCCCACGCCATCTCTGGATTGTCATACGGTGCCCAACCGACAAGATTCGAGTTCAATGAACGAACCGGTTGCCCGCTTCCGTCACGTAAGGCGATTCCGTCATCCCCATAGACGCTGACCTGTGCAGTACCTGTTTTTGCTGCAGCATCGATTCCAGTTTGTGCGATGACTTTGGCTGTACCACGCTCACCTTTTACAACACGGTGCAACCCTTCCCGGACATGATCAATATTATCTTGACTGACTTCAATCCGGTTCAGATAATTCGTTTTAAAGCTGTAATCGACTTTTTTCGTACCCTTTTCAATCGAGTTCGACGCCAATACTTCTTTTAAGAAGTGAGGCTGAACTCGATAACCACCGTTCGCAAGTGTTGAAATGTACTGCGCGACTTGAAGCGGCGTAAAGGCATCGTACTGACCAATGACTCGGTCCATCAACAACGTGACACGGTCTGGCGTCCCTTGAACACCTTTTGCTTCGTAAGGCAAATCAACACCTGTCGTCACCCCAAGACCGAACTGACTATAGTAATTCTGCATGATGGCAGCTGCTCCATCCACGCTCGCACCAGCAATCCCATTGCTCGGATATTTCGCCATCCGCATCGCAATGTTAAACATATAGACGTTCGACGAGCGCTCAAGCGCCGTTAAATCCGTAATCGGTCCCATGTTAACATATGATCCTTTTTTTGTACCTCCGATTGTGATCGGCGCATCGTTGATGACTTCGTTTTGACGAATGACACCTTCCTGTAGTCCCATCGCAACTGTCGCACCCTTGATCGTTGAACCGATTTGAAGAGACGTCAAGACATTATTAATCGCTACATCCGTGAACTTCCCAGTCGAAGGATCAAGCTTTTGACCTGACATCGCTAAAATCTCACCAGTTTGTGGATTCATGACGACGGCATATCCTTCTTTTAAATAACGACTACCCATGCCACGACCCATTTTGATCGCTTGTTGCATGATTTGATCTACTTTTTTATTGTATTCCGCATCAACGGTTAGAACGAGGTCCTTCCCGGACTCGCCTTCTTCACGTTTTGGATCACCGACCGGTTCTCCATTAAACGTTTCGTACACATCGTATGCCGGTTTCCCGCGCAGAAGATCTTCGTACTGTTGCTCAAGGAACGAAGTCCCGACACGATCATTCAAACTATATCCTTTTGCTTTGAACTCCGCTTGTTGTTCTGCCGGAATCTTCGAGTACTTTCCGAAGATGTTTCGAAGTGTTCCTTCATACGGATAAGAGCGTTCGTAAAACGGTTCAACCGATACACCTTTCAAATCTTCTAAATTTTCATCGATGATTGCCATCTCTTTTGCAGACGCACCGAGCTTGACGAGTTGTGGATCAAGCGCATAACCGACTTCCATGTTATGTTTGATCGCAATGACTTCCATCGTCTTATCATCGTAATCAATATCTTTTTTCGTGATCGCATCCAGGCGGATTTGATCTTGTTCCGCAATCGAAAGCTTACTTTGTGCTTCCGTTGAAGGATACTTCTTTTTCACTGCTGCTTGGTAACGACGATCCGACTCTTCCGTGTTCGTCGCGACCCAAAAATCCTTGATGTCACGTTCCGTGACTTTCCAGTCTTTTTTAGGCAGATCAATGATTGCTGCGAGACGCTGCGCGATTTCAATACGTTCATCTACTTTCGTCGATTGTGCGCGACGATATACAATGGAGTATTTAGAAATTGTATCGACAAGTAGACGACCATCCCGGTCATAAATCTTACCACGTGGTACTTCATACTTTGATGCAGTCATCTCCGTTTTTTGGACTTCCCGCGAAATTTTTTCACCATTGACGATTTGAACGACTCCTAGACGGAAAATCAAAATCGCAAACAATAAAAAAACGACGAAGAACATTAAATTCAGACGAAGCGGCAGATGATTACGCCGTCTTCCTCGTACGGTGATTCGTTTAGCCATGGCGTACTCCCCTATCGTTCAAAAGTCATCTTGTTTCATTATATAGAAGGAAACTTTCCATAACAACCTATCCCATGATTTTCCGCATTAAAAAAAGCGTATCGTTCACAATTGAACGATACGCTTCTTTCCATTACTTCGCGTCAGCGTAAAGCTTCGCTACGTGGTCCCAATCAACGACGTTGAAGAATGCATTGATGTAATCCGGACGACGGTTTTGATAGTTGAGATAGTATGCATGTTCCCAAACATCAAGACCAAGGATTGGCGTTTTGCCTTCCATGACTGGTGTATCTTGGTTTGGAGTCGAAACGACTGCCAATTTCCCACCGTCAACGATCAACCAAGCCCAACCAGAACCGAAACGAGTTGTTGCTGCTTTTGCGAACGCATCTTTAAATGCATCAAATGATCCGAATGCTTCGTCGATTGCTGTTGCAAGTTCCCCTGTTGGAGCAGCGCCATCGTTCTTCTTCAACAATTTCCAGAAGAATGAGTGGTTCCAGTGACCGCCACCGTTGTTACGGACTGCAGTTTGAATGTTTGCTGGGAGAGCATCCAAGTTTTGAAGAAGTTCTTCAAGTGACTTTCCTTCATGTTCTGTACCCTCAAGCGCCGTATTCACGTTCGTGACATACGTGTTGTGGTGTTTCGTGTGGTGAATCTCCATCGTACGAGCATCGATATGTGGCTCAAGCGCATCATAAGCGTAGCCGAGTTCTGGTAATTCAAATTTTGACATGTTCATGTCCCCCTTTGTGCTATTTTCGAAAACTTCAATACCCTTTAAGACTAGCAAAAGTACCTGTGTTGACGCAAGTCAAGACCCTCGGATTTACTCGACTTCTTGCGGAGCAAAAACAGAGACGCCTCCGCCCGGAACCGGGAAGACACCAAATCCTTCTTCGTCAATCACGACTGGATGATCTTGATGGTTTGTATAGTCGAACCATTCTTGACCCGCACGCTCTTCACCGACGAACATGCGTTTCTCGCACATGTCGGCGTTCGAAAGCAACACGGCACAACCTGAGTTCTCGATTTCATCGACACCAAGACGAACCCAGCCTACACAGTGCGGGTCATCAAGATAATCCTGTTGTTCTCCGTATGCTTTATGATAGCGCGTATAGAGCAGGGCATTGATCATCTCTTTTTTTCCTTCGACAGGGGTCGGTCCTTGGACGCCATAGTAATCCCCGTAAAAGACACATGGATATCCGTCCTTACGTAACAAGATCGCTGCATAGGCATGTTGCTTGAACCAGTCATCCACCCATGATTCTAGCGACTCGCCAGGCTGTGAATCGTGATTGTCGACGAACGTCACGGCATTCGTCGGATGCGACTCGACGAGCGTATCCGCAAACAATGTCGTTAAATCAAATTTTTCTCCCTGCTTGGAAGCTTCATGGAATTTATAATGAAGCGGAACATCAAACAAATCAATCGTGTAGTCGACACTGTCTAGGAAATGACGGCAATCGTCGAGATCTGACTTCCAAAACTCGCCGACCATGTAAAAATCGCCTTCGCTGCTTTCCATCATCGATTTCGCGAATTCACGGACAAATTCATAGTTGATATGCTTGATTGCATCAAGACGGAAGCCTTGGCAATCGATCGTGTCCTTGAACCAGTGTCCCCAACGGATCATTTCTTCCCGTACCGTCGGATGATTGTAGTCGATGTTTGCAAACATGAGGTAATCATAATTGCCGAACTCATCATCTACTTGGTTGTTCCAATCTTTATTATTTCCGGAAATCTTAAAGATCCCTGTTTTTTCTTCGCGCGCGTCAAAATCCGTTCCATTGAAGAATTCGTGTGTCCAGACGAAATCCGAATACTTTCCATTACGACCTGGGAAAGTAAACTTCGTCCACGCATCGATTTCAAACTCTTCTGAAATTTCTTTCGATCGGTCTTCTGGATTGACTTCCACTACTTTAATCGTTTCGAGTTCGTCTGCTGCAGCTTTATGGTTCATGACAACATCCGCATAAACAGCGATATCGTTCTCATGGGCAACTTCGATTGCTTCGACCAGTTCATCCTTTGTGCCATATTTCGTCCGGACCGTTCCTTTTTGATCGAACTCGCCTAAGTCATAGACATCATAGATGCCGTATCCTGTATCTTCATCCGACTGACCTTTCGATGCTGGGGGAATCCACACGGACGTGATGCCAGCAGCACGCAATTCAGGCGCTCGTTCTTTCAAACGTTGCCAGTGCTTTCCATCATTCTCTACATGCCACTCGAAAAACTGCATCATCGTATGGTTACGTTCCATCTCTCTTCGCTCTCCCTTAGTTACTATAGTATGAATATTATTACAATACCTTTACTATTCCCCGAGCGAACAAAAATAAACGCTTCCCGTTTGCAACGAGAAGCGTTCAACCAAATGGACCCTGCAGGACTCGAACCTGCGACCGGACGGTTATGAGCCGTCAGCTCTAACCAGCTGAGCTAAGGGTCCTTAAGTAATAGTAGCGGCGGAGGGAGTCGAACCCACGACCTCACGGGTATGAACCGTACGCTCTAGCCAGCTGAGCTACACCGCCATGATGTATGTTTCTTACTCTTATTAGATTACGAGATGTGACGAAACTTGTCAATATGCTATTTCAAAAAAATAAACAGCTGATTTCATTTTTTTCGAAATCAGCTGTTTTAAAATAAGTCTACGCTTAGTTCATTAATGCTGTCCGCTGTTCAAGGACGAGATCCGTGATGTTCACCGCGTGATCGCCGATTCGTTCAAGGTTTGAAAGTAAGTCGACGAAGATCATTCCCGCTTGTCCTGTACATTCACCAGCATTCACGCGAAGTACATGCTGTTTACGGAATGAACGTTCGAATGCATCAAGTTTCCCTTCAAGTTCAAGAACTTTTCGTGCCCGCGTGACATCGTCTTCTTCGACGGCGCGAATCGCACAAGCGACGATTTCTTGTGTCAGGACATACATCTCATCAAGCTCTCGCTTCGCAGATGTGGTGAACTGAATCCGGTTGACGATCTGGAAGTCGATTAATTCAACGATATTCTCAACATGATCACCAATCCGCTCAAAGTCATTGACGGCGTGCATCAATAACGAATGATCGTTTGATTCACGTTCTGATAAATCATGTGCTGCTATTTTAACGAGATAACTCGTCACTTCTGTATTCAGGTAGTTGATCGCATATTCAATCTGCTCGGATTCTGAAACATCTTTTTTATCATGCGATTGCGTGTAACGGTGTGCTTTTGCAAGTGCGTCTTTTGAGAATTCACCCATACGCAAAACTTCAAGTTTCGCTTGGTTTAAGGCAAGCGCAGAAGATTGATTTAAGATGTTTTGATCGAGATGACGCGGTTTTGAATCGATCGTCGTATCCGTACCTGGTACGATTTTTTGAACGAGCCATGCGATTTGTGCGATGAACCAACATTGAATCAATGTGTTGACGACATTGAACGTTCCGTGTGCAAAAGCAATTTGCATTTTCGGTTCTAAACCAAGCGCGTCTGTAATCCATGCGATGAAGCTTGAGAACACTGGTAATGCGATCAAGAACAAAATTGTTCCGATGATATTGAAGATGACGTGTGCGGCGGCTGTCCGTTTGGCTGCGATCGACGCACCAAGTGCTGCAAGTACTGCCGTAATCGTTGTTCCAATGTTATCACCGAACAAGACCGGTAGTGCCGCTTTGATATCGATCATGTCACCAGCATACAACTCCTGTAAGATACCAATCGTCGCAGATGACGACTGAACAAGAACTGTAAAGATAGTTCCGACGAATACACCAAGCAATGGGTTATCCGACATCGAGACAGTCAACTCTCGGAACCAGGCACTTGATTCGAGCGGAGCCATCCCGTCCCCCATCAATGTGAGACCGTAAAACAATGCACCGAAACCAAAGAAAATCTGTCCGATATACTGAACACGTTCTTTATTGAAGAAGAAGATCAAGAAAGCACCAATGGCGATTGCCGGAAGTGCCGCTTCTTTAACATTGAACCCGATGATAAAGGCCGTGATCGTCGTACCGATGTTCGCTCCCATGACGACACCAATTGCTTGTCGTAAATTCATCAGACCTGCACTCACGAGTCCGACGACGATGACAGTCGTACCGGATGACGATTGAATCAATATCGTGACGACGATACCTGCTAAGATACCTAATAGTGGATTCGTCGTATACTTATCGAGGATATAACGTAATCGGTCTCCCGCTGTTTTTTGGAGACCATCTCCCATATACTTAATACCGAAAAGGAAAATCCCAAGTCCACCGATGAAGGTAAAAATCATTTCCTGCAAATCATAGTTCATCTTGCCAGCTCCTTTATTTGATGTGGATTGATGTGTTTGTAAAGTTTATTTTTTCGCCCCCCCCTATTATGTAAAGGTCTAATGAACTTGTAAACAGTTTTCCCGACATCCAATTGTTAAGGTTTTATTAATCTGTACCACTACAATAATTCCTTTATTTATGAACAAATAGACAAACCAAAAAATCTGTTATAAAACAATGGAAAGAGTGATATTCTTGTCTTTTTTACGTCAACTCATTAATTACTTACAAACTTCATTAATTCCAAACCGCTCGTTTTTACGACTTCGTCTATCAGATGTTTCTTTGTATTTCTGTGGATTGGCTTGGATTTCACTATGGACGACGATCATCGATTCCTTCTTTTTACAAAAAAATATTCCAATCGTGATTTGGTTCGTTCTCCACTTCATCTTCATCGCTATTGCGGTCTTACTGTATTTGCTCTTGATGGCATATTTGACGAAAGGATTCGTTCGTCTGTTACTCCCCCGCCCATGGGCATATCGTCAGACGTTCCCTTACACGGTTGCAACGAATCTATGGACCTTCCCCCTTGGCATGCTTCTTTACCAATTGGGGCATCATCAAATAGGAGTCGCTTTACTTATCCTCGGGCACTTCATTTACACGTTGGTGCCATTATGGATTGCCCGTTCCCCGAAACCTCGCGCGTCACGTAAATCTCGATGAGTATCAAAATCAGGCGTCCGACGGATTGACGGACGCCTTACTTTCATTAAACAATTGTAAATGTTCGATTTTCGTTCTTGTTTCTCGATTTTTAGGGAATAGTTCGATATGATAGAAAAGGTAAACATAAACAATATGGCGGTATGCCACAAAAGGAGATTTTCGATATGCCGAAAATGGTCCATCGCTCTAAGACTCGTCCCGTTCGTGTAGGGGACCTTGTCATTGGTGGAAATAATGAAGTCATCATCCAAAGTATGACGACAACTAAAACACACGACGTCGAAGCGACAGTCGCTGAAATCCTACGTCTTGAAGAAGCTGGTTGCCAAATCGTCCGCGTCGCTTGTCCAGAAGAACGTGATGCGCTCGCACTTGCAGAAATCAAAAGCCGAATCAACATCCCGCTTGTCGTAGACATCCACTTCAACTATAAACTCGCGCTCATGGCGATCGAAGCTGGCGTCGATAAAATCCGGATCAACCCAGGTAATATCGGTCGCCGCGAAAAAGTCGAAGCCGTCGTGACAGCAGCAAAAGCGAAAAACATCCCAATCCGTATTGGGGTAAACGCTGGTTCACTCGAAAAGCACATTCTCGAAAAATACGGTTATCCAACAGCACGTGGTATGGTCGAAAGTGCCTTGCACCACATCAAGATCCTTGAAGACCTCGACTTCCATGACATCATCGTTTCATTGAAAGCATCAGACGTACAGTTGGCGCTTGAAGCATATCAACTTGCTTCTGAATCGTTTGACTATCCACTTCACGTAGGGATTACGGAATCGGGTCCACTTCGTTCTGGTTCATTAAAATCAGCAGCAGGACTTGGAGCGATCCTCTCACGCGGAATCGGAAATACGGTTCGTGTATCTCTTTCAGCGGACCCTGTCGAAGAAGTAAAAGTCGCAAAAGAAGTCTTGAAATCATTTGGTCTCGCAGCCAACGCTGCGACATTGATCTCATGTCCAACATGTGGTCGGATCGAAATCGATTTGATGTCGATCGCTGCAGAAATCGAAGACTATATCGAAAATATTCAAGCGAACATCAAAGTTGCTGTTCTTGGTTGTGCAGTCAACGGTCCTGGTGAAGCACGTGAAGCCGATATCGGTATCGCCGGCGCTCGCAACGAAGGATTGTTG
Organism: Exiguobacterium sp. PHA03; assembly: GCF_041945985.1. Lineage (NCBI taxonomy): Bacteria > Bacillati > Bacillota > Bacilli > Caryophanales > Exiguobacterium > Exiguobacterium sp. PHA03. The sequence continues at coordinate 199,302 of NZ_JAUTYQ010000001.1, read as the reverse complement.
TTCCGCCACGGAGAAATCATTCGTAAAGTACCAGAAGCAACAATGGTCGAAGAATTGAAAAAAGAAATCGATGCCATCGTCCTCGAAAAACAGGCTGAAAAAGAAGCCGAAAAAGCAAATCACGTATAAGATAGGGCTCCTCTTTGATGAGGAGTCTTTTTTCGTATCTCGATTTCGACTATGTTATACTAAGTGAAGAAAAATTCTTAGAACGTGGGTGACTGTAAATGAAAATTGGAATCGACATCGATGGAACGATCACACATCCATCCTCTTGCTTCACTTACATGAATAAACATCTCGGAACGTCGATTGACTTCAATCAGGCGTCTGAATATGAATTGCATACGTATACGGATATGAATCAAATCGAATTTTGGGACTACATGGTGAACTCCGGTCACGAGTCAGGAATTTATCGTGAGTCCATCCCTCAAGAACATGTTCGCCACCACTTATGGAATTTGCGGAAGCAATATGATCTCCATTACGTGACAGCACGATCGGAACTCGTTCGTCCTGTAACTGAAGAGTGGATCAAACAACATGAACTTCCTCTTGATTCCTTAATCATGACGGGATCACACGACAAAGTACAAGTCGTCCGTGATTTATCACTCGATTTGTTTATGGAAGATCGATTAGAGAATGCTGTGCAGATTGCAGAAGATACATTCATCCCTGTGATTTTGTTCGACGCACCTTATAACCGTAAAGCCGTACCGAATAATGTTATTCGTGTCGCTTCATGGAATGAGGCTGTTCAAGAGATTCAAAAATTTGCACCGATTCGTTAAAACAGCCGATTAGGCTGTTTTTTCCGTTTTTCATGTTATTGAACTCTGAGATATCTTACAATGATTTTCGTTTTAAATTTTAAAATAGGAAGTGCTTCATGATGCTTGCTACAGTGAATATCTTTTTTGTTAATATTTGTATTATTTTTCTCGTTTCTACGTTCGCCTTTTATCTGCTTCGTGATCGTTTACCGATTCAACCCGACTCGATGATATCTACTCGGCTGTATTTTGGTTTTGCTAATGGGATCACCGGTATTCTTCTTATGCATCATGCGATTGATTTAAACGGCGCACTGATTGATTTGCGTTTATTACCTCTCGCTTTATCCGCTTTATTCGGTGGTAACATCAGTATCACAGTGACGGGATTAATGCTTTTGATTTATCGTTTTTTAATCGATAATGGCGATTCTATAAATGCCTTACTTAGTTCTGTCATGACGCTACTCGGTTTTTTGATGCTGTCATTTATTTGTCGTCGGTTCATTACACGGCAAGGATATTTTTTTACCGCCATCGTGACAGTCGGTTCTCTACTTGTTCTTTGGCGACTGATTACGAGTAATTCCCCTGTAGATGCCTGGAGGACGATTTATATTCCTTATTTCATCTTAACGATTGGCGGAGCCTTTTTGTTTTATCGTTTGTCACTACTCCTGCAACAACATTTTGTTCTTTACTCTTATCAATCCTATCTCGCTTCGACCGATCAATTAACAAGGCTTGCGAATCGACATGTCATTTTGGAAAAGGTCACGACGCTTGAAAAAAACAGAGCTTCTTGGGGCGTCATCTTGTTTGACTTAGATCACTTCAAGAGTGTGAATGACACACATGGTCACGCCGGCGGCGACGCCGTCTTGCGCCATTTTTCGATTGTATTGAATGAACATTGTCCCGCACCTATCACGGTTGGTCGATATGGCGGTGAAGAGTTCATCGTCATCATTCCAGATTGTGACCTTTACGAACCTATTCATTTAGCAGAAACAATCGTGGCAGCCGTTCAACAAACGCCATTTGTCATGCAGGATCACGCTGTATCGATCACGGTATCTGCTGGAATTGCTTACGCTCATCATCAACCCGCTGAAACGGTCTTCAAGCAAGCAGATATTGCTTTGTATGAAGCAAAAACACAAGGTCGAAATCAATATCGACTGTACCAATCATAAATACTGTATGAAAAAGCCACTTCTCTCCGAAAGGTTCGGACTGAAGTGGCTTTTTAGGGATTAATGAATCGTTCCTTCATTCGTTTTTTGTAGTAGACAGATGATTTCTTCGAGTGGTACCGGTTTAGCGAAGAAGTAGCCTTGGAACAAATGAATCCCGATTTCTTTGGCAATGCGTACTTCTTCTCCCGTCTCTACCCCCTCGACGATACATTCGACATGCATCGACTGACTCAATTGAAAAATCGACTCAAGGATCGATTGTCGTTTCTCTGATGCTCCGATTTGTTCAATGAATTGCTTTGGAATCTTTAATTGACGTAACGGTAATAAACGTTCGAGGACGTGATACGAGGCATGACCAGTCCCGAAATCATCAAGAGAAACTGGAAAATCGAGTGTTTTGATGCGCTTGAGCGCTCGATGAATCGATTGACTCTCAAAATCAAGCGACTGACTTTCCGTGATCTCGATCTTAATCTGTTGCGGCTTTAGTGCATACTTGAGTAGCGTTCGTTCAATGAATGGCATGAATGACTCACTCGTCAATTGTCGTGGCGATACGTTAACCGATAAGGTAAATTCATCCGGAACGAGACCGATCAATGCTTTACGCGTCTTACACCCTTCCTCAAAAATCCATTCTCCTAGACGAATCATCAAGTCACTTTTTTCAGCAATCGGGATGAAGACGGATGGTCGATCAGCTCCTTGCAACGAGGTCTTCCAGCGAACCAATGCTTCAAGACCAATGAATTGTTCTGATCGAACATCGTACTGCAATTGATAGACGAGGTGAAAGTCCGTTTCAATATTAGCCTGTGCTAATGATTGTGCTGCTTTGACTCGCAATTCTTGATCCTTTCGCCAGGCTTGGTCAATGCACATCACACGTTCATTTTGTTGAGCGGCTTCCTGTAGCGCAGTCAATAACTGCTGTACTCGACGCTTCCGATTGTCCGTCGCCCCTTCTCCATTATCGATGACGATGGATATGTTGACGTAGACGTGATGCCCTTCGATTTCGTAAGGTATGGAAATTTCTTGACTCAATTTTTCCATCGCTTCCTTACATGCCACCTTGTCCGGCTTTTTCATGACGATCAATAACGTTCCTGCTTCGATTCGAGCAAACGCTTGATAAGGAGGTAGTTTTCGCTTGAGCCGTTCAATACATGCTCGTAACACTTGTGACTGAATGTCTTCTCCAAAATACCGTGCCAACTCATAATAATTTTCTAAATGAATCCCGACAAAAATGAGCTGTTTTTCAGGTCTTGGGAAATCGACTTCGTTCAATCCTTGACGATTCAAAACACCTGTTTCTTCGTCACAGCGTGCCGTATCGTGTAGTTGTATCGCCAAATCATTCAAACGATTTAAATTACGGATATGCAAGTGATTGATGACAAGGGCGATGGAAACACCAATTATAATCATGCCAATTCGTCCATAATGATCAGTCGGATCAATTTCCACCGTCACGGTATCGGCATTCCACATGACGTAAAAACTAGTTGCGATGGCAATGATGATGGCGTACCACATCATGATTCGTTGATACGAAATCAAAGCGATCATTAAAAACAAAAAACTGCTAGCCCAAACGGTGACCGCCGCATAAGGTAAAAAACTAATCGAAGTGATTGGAACAACGAGCAACATCAAGGACAATAAGTGGGTTTGCAACACCACGTCCATCTTACGACGACTGATATAAAAAATAAAAATCCCCATGAGGACTAAAAATGAAATAATGACAGAACGACTTAAATATGCATTCTTTATCGTCTCTTCCGTCGTCGTATAAATGATTAAAGCGCCAACAAGCATCATGAAAAGGGCAAAATTTCCGATCCACCATTGTTGTTTCCGAACAATGTCCTCCATGTATTTCCCTCCTTTCCATTAGTTTTTTCGTATATAGGTTTCGACATCGCTTGATGATACTCCTATCGTATCGAATGTGTCAATTCTTTCCTAAAAAGAAAAGTCTTCCCTCATACATGTCGTGGAAGACTTTTCTCTAACATTTATTGTCCTATAACCCAAATCGTCCTAACTCTTCGATGACATCCGTTGCTAACAAACTACTTGGATGTAATCGTCGTTCAACTTGTTTTGAAGCACACGCATACCACTCCGCTCCTAGCGCTAGCGTTTTTTCGACATCTCCTGATGGATGTTGCGCAAGGAGACTCGTTAAAATTCCAAACAAGGTATCCCCGCTTCCTCCCTTTGCGAGACCACTCGATGCACCAGAGATGACAAACCCACCTCCATTTGGTTTAGCGATTAAAATGACATGGGATTTCAAAACGACAGTTACTTGATGCAAGACGGCATACTCAGTTGCTTGACCGAATAGATCATCTTGAATACTTGCAACAGTCTGATTCGTCATCCGAGCGAATTCGCCAATATGCGGTGTGACGATGATCGGCGCGGTTCGTTCTGGGTAACTTTCTTTTATTAGTGCTCCGGCATCTAATACTACCGGTAAATCACTCTCAAGTAGATGATCCACCCATGTTTCGGCTACTTCTTGCGATAAACCAGGACCGATTCCAACTGCTGATATGGAAGATAGCACGTTCTGAATCGCCGGTAACGTCTGGTCCACGACCATCGCTTCCGGTGCTTGGACGACGATCCCCTGTTTCGCAAGTGACGTCGTCGCGACTTGTAGTTTACCGACTCCCGTTCTTAGGGCTGCCCGTGTCGCAAGTTGAATGGATCCCGGCATCGTGTCACTTCCTCCAATCAATAATGCCGTTCCGTATGTCCCCTTGTGACCGTATGGTTCCCGCTTAAACAAGGAAGCCAGATCCTTCGGTGAGACGCGCCATTCACCAAAAGCCGGTAATCCGATATCTAGCGTTTCTGATTCTCCATAAAACGGTGCCGTCCGTATCAAAAAGGTAGATCGTTTCATCGCATGCAATTGAAATGTCGCATCTGCTCGAATCGCTATCTCTTTGAATCCTATAGTATGGTCCGTCGGCACACCGCTCGGTATATCTATTGCATAGATGCGTGCTCCTTGCTGCTTTTGTTCCGATACGAATGTACACTGCGCCTCGAATTCTGGAGTAATCCGACCTGGATCAAATCCAGTACCGTATAAGGCATCCAAAATGACATCATATCGACCACATGGTTTTTCGGCTACAAGTCCGAACGCTTCTGCATAATGAGTATGAATCGTTGCAATATCCGAACGACTCTTTCCAAACGGAGTGAATAGCGTGACATCGAATCCGTCACGTATCAGTTCGCGACCAATGACATAACCATCCCCACCATTATTGCCGGTTCCACACAAAATTAGTATTCGTTCCCTCTTCGAATGGCGCGTTTTAATCCGTGTTGCGATCTGACTTCCGGCTCGCTCCATTAACACCTCGAGCGGTAGCCCAGATGTCCGTGCCCACTCATCAATTTGTCGTGCTTCCTGTGTATCATAAATCATCATCTCATCACCTCTGTTCGACTATTCCCGTTTTAATCAGGACTAGTCGTATAAAAACAAAAAAGAGAACGTCCCGAATGGACGTTCCCTTCTATTTAAGACGTCAAGCGTTGACAATTCGCACAACGTCCATAGATTTCAAATTTATGATCTTCGACTTCAAAACCAGTCTCTTGAGCGGGTGAAATCCACTCCATCGGGCAGACATTCAACGTCTCCGTCTTGCCGCAGATTCGGCATATCAAATGATGATGGTGATGACCGGAAGCACAGGCAGCCCGATATTTCATCTCACCGTCTAATTCCGTCACTTCTAATAAGTCGATTTCCGAAAAATCATTCAAGTTTCGATAAATCGTATCATAACTTAACGAAGGATGAGACGTCCGGAGAGCTTCTGCCACTTCCCGCGCACTGACATACCGATTCACTTCAAACAGATACGATAGCAAATCCAGACGTTTCGGTGTCATTTTAAACCCAGAAGCCTTCATTCGTTCACGCGCTTGTTCGATGTTCGTCTTCATGTGTTTTACCTCCTATCCAAAAACGTTCTAATAGCATGACGATGATCAGTTCGAGCACGGCAAGTAGGACAATCATTCCGCCGGGTGCTAAATCAAACTGATAAGCCAGGATGAGTCCAAGTACTGTTGCAACCTCACCGAAGATGATAGCTAAAAAGATCGTCGTCTTAAAACTTTTTGCAATTCGAAGTGCTGCCGCAACCGGCAACGTGATTAAGCTCGAGACAAGTAAAATCCCGACGATTCGCATACTAATCGCGATCACAAGCGCAACGACGATCATAAAGAGAATGTGAACTAAACGAAGTCGGATTCCCGAGACACGTGCCTGTTCCTCGTCAAATGAGAGGAACAACAATTCCTTATAAAAGGCAAAGACGAAGATGACGACCACGACCGTCACGATAAGAATCGTGTACACATCCGTTAAGGCAACAGCCGAAACCGTTCCAAATAAGAAGGAGACGAGATCCATTGAAAAACCGTTCGCAAGACTAATGAATGTCGCACCGAGCCCCATCCCTGTTGCCATGATGATCGGAATCGCGAGTTCTTGAAAATGCTTATATTTAGCGCGCAACCAATCAATCGTCAGTGCCGCGATGACCGACGTCACGATTCCTAAGTACAGTGGATTTAAGTCCGCTAATTGCGCGACCATACCAGAAATCAAGAGACTGAGTGCAATCCCAGCTAACGTGACGTGCGAAAGTGCATCTGCGATCAGGCTCATCCGCCGGACGACGACGAACGAGCCAATCAATGGGGCCGTGAATCCAATTAAAATGGCAGCCACTAAAGCATACTGTAAAAATTTTAACGTCATGAATGCTTCGATCATTGGACACTCTTCCCTTCGTGAACGAGGACACGTCCCGGAACTGGATAGAGGGAGCGGATCGTCTGTTCATCTAGTTCCCAATACTCTTTAATGCCACAGTTACAACCTAAACGTCCATCGACCAAATGAATGACATCCGTGACGAGTTTGCTGACGAAATGGATATCATGTGTCACAAGGACGAACGTTCGCCGTTTATCTCGACGCAGTTCTTCAAGAATTTCATAAAATTCTTTCACGTATCGCTGATCGACACCAACAGTTGGTTCATCTAAGATCATTAAGTCTGGATCGTTGACGAGCGCACGCGCGATGAAGACGCGTTGTTGTTGACCGCCGGACAAGTCGCCGACTTTTGAATCACGGCGTTCCCACATTCCGACTGTTTCAAGGGCAGTCCGTACTTTGTCTCGATCATCGCGTGACAAACGACGAAAAAGTCCTTTTTTAGCATACAACCCCATCTCGACGACTTCTGCGACAGTTACCGGGAAACCCGAGTTAAACGAAGCTGCTTTTTGCGAGACATAGCTGATTCGCCACCATTCATTGAATTGCGATTGGGGTTGTCCGAATAAGCGAATCGTTCCTTTCGGTTGCAATAAACCTAAGATACATTTGATCAGCGTCGATTTCCCAGATCCATTTTCCCCGACGATTGCTAAGAATTGTCCTTGTTGAACCTGAAACGAAACTTGATTCAATACTCGGCGATCTGGATAATCATAGCTGACTTGATCAATCTCGATGATTGGTGTTTCCATTTATTTTCACTCCTTCCGTTTTCGTAAAACGGAATAATTACGTCTTAATCAACTGTCTTATTATAGCGTTCGCTAATTATTGGTGCAACTCTAGCAACTTCCTATCCTCCTTTGAAAATAATCAAGGTACAATAAAGACAGAAACTAGCTGTTTCCGGCTTGTTCAGGAAGGGAAATCTTTTAATGCACGCATCGCAGAGAGGAGTCGAGGTCACTTGAAACAAGAACTTGCAGTTATCGATATCGGTTCCAACTCAATTCGTTATGTCATCTTCCATCCGATCGCTTCTGGTCGTTACATCGAGAAGATTAACATTAAAGTCGTCGCGCGTTTATCTGCTCATATCAATAAAGACGGAGCACTTGACGACGCAGGCATCTCGTTACTCGAAGAAACGTTACATCGATTTTACGAAGTCGGTGTCACCCATGAGGTCGAGGAGACGATTTGTGTCGCGACCGCTGCTATTCGTAATGCGACGAATCGAGAAGCAATTGTTAAATCCGTTACTGAAAACACACCTTTTTCCATTCAGGTTCTAACAGACGAACAAGAAGCATACTATGGTTATTTTGCTATCATCAATTCGACCTTCCTGACAGATGGGTTTTCTGTCGACATCGGCGGTGGTTCCATGGAAGTCACCTTGATCGAAAATCGCGAGATGGTAGCGTATCATAGCTTTCCATTTGGCGCCGTCACATTGACACGGCAATTCGTTTCCGACGAGACACTTAGTGCAAGTGATAAGAAGAAGTTGGTGAAATTCTTACGGGAACAATTCGAATCGATACCATGGCTAAGTGATAAAAAGCTTCCTTTAATCGGTGTCGGTGGTTCTGCCCGAAACTTCGTTCGTATCCATCAATCCAATCAGGATTATCCGCTTCGGAGCGTTCATCAATATCAAATCAAGGCGAAGGAACTCGCGAAGATGGTCGATGATCTGGAAGGGAAATCAGCGAAACAGCTATCGAAAATCGAAGGGTTATCAAAGGATCGAATCGATATTTTCCTGCCGGCATTGATTGCGATCCAAGGGTTAGCTCAACACATCGAAGCGGAAGAATTCATCATGAGCAATCTCGGTCTTCGTGAAGGTCTTGTTTACGAGTTCGACGTGCAGGACGAAGCATACCGCCGGATTGAAAACGTACGTGAGCAGAGCCTCTATCAGCTTGAAAGTGATTATAAGGTCAATCGTGATCGTGCGTCGTATATCGGAACACTTGCTAAATCGATGTACCGTCAACTCGTCACGTTAGACCTGGTATCAGAACGAGCGTCCGATTTACGCCTCCTCGATTCCGCAAGTCGTTTGTTTTATTGCGGTCAATACATTAATCCGGATACGCGATCAGACCAAACGTTTTATTTGTTGACGAACACCGAAATGAATGGCATGACGCACAAGGATCGCGTTGCGCTCTCCCTTGTCAGCTCCTATTCTTCAGCGAAACGGATGCAACAATTAGCAAAGCCGTTCAAAGAATGGTTCACGGAAGAATCACTGGACCGCTTCGACTTACTCGGTTCTTTACTCAAGTTAAGCCATGCCCTCGACGTGACGGAACGAAAAGCTGTCGATCATTTGGAACTGTTCCTTAAAAAGGACCAACTCCAATTCGTCCTCGATACAGGCGATCACGATTATGGATTTGAAGTCGAAAAAGCCGAAAAACAAAAGAAACACCTGGAACGAATCATTGATTGTACGATTACCTTCGAAACGAAAGGAGATCTTCCTTCATGAAGCTCGACATACCGGAACATTTCAATAATCGTGAGCTCAGCTGGCTCCAGTTCAACGAACGTGTACTGGGTGAAGCTTTTGACACACGCAATCCATTAATGGAACGTTTTAAGTTTCTCGGTATCTTTAGTTCCAATTTAGACGAGTTCTATATGGTAAGGGTCGGTGGCTTAAAGGATGAAGTGCTCGCTGGGTTCAATAAACCGGAAAATAAACAACAGATGACACCTAAACAACAGTTACGTGCGATCGCGTTGAAAACAAAAGAGTTAGTCGATCGGCAATACGAAGCATTTCAAGCAATCAATCAGACGTTATCAGATGAAGGCATTACATTCTTAAAATACGACGCCCTGACTTCAGAACAAACGACCTATGTAAAATCCTTTTTCCGTGAACAAGTCTTTCCGGTACTCACGCCTGTTGCTGTCGATGCCTATCGTCCGTTCCCGATGTTGTCTTCAAAATCACTTAACATCGCAACGGTTCTTGAAGCAGAAGACGGGACGAAACGAAATTTGGCACTCGTACAAGTACCTGCTGTTTTACCGCGATTCGTCGATTTACCGGTAGAAGATGACGAGACGACGGCTGTCATTTTACTCGAAGACGTCATCATCGCCTTCATTGACAGTTTATTTAAAGGCTATCGCGTGTTGTCTGCCATGCCATTTCGGATCACCCGGAATGCCGACCTTCCGTTTCACGAAGAAGGGACACACGATTTATTGAAGTTAATCGAAAAGGAATTAAAAAAACGGCGTTGGGGGGTAGCAATTCGACTTGAAGTCCAAAAAGCTGCCATCAATACTGAGCTACTCAACATGCTACGTGATGTACTTGATTTGCAGGAACGCGATATCTTTGCTGTGGATGGTCCGATTGATTTGACGTTCTCCTTCGCCTTCTACAGTCAAATCGGTGTTGAATATGATCATTTGATCTATCAGACGATCATGCCGGTCGACCCACCCGCACTCGATAGTTCAAAAAATCTGTTCAATCAATTACTGGAACGCGACTATCTCTTGCATCATCCGTATCATACGTTTGATCCTATCGTCCGGTTCATCGTCCAAGCGGCTAATGATCCGAACGTTCTTGCCATCAAACAAACCCTTTACCGCGTATCTGGTGACTCACCGATCATTAAAGCCTTAAAAACAGCAGCCGAGAACGGGAAACAGGTCACTGTCCTCGTCGAACTCAAAGCTCGATTCGATGAGGCGAAGAACATCGAGTGGGCAAAGCAGCTAGAAAAAGCCGGCGCTCATGTCATCTACGGATATAGTGATTTAAAGACACACTCGAAGATCACGCTCGTCGTCCGACTCCACGAAGGAAAGATTCAGCGTTTCGTCCATCTTGGTACCGGCAACTATAATGATTCGACGGCGAAACTATACACGGATGTCGGATTATTGACGGCTCGAGAAGAAATCGCCGAAGATGCGACAAACTTCTTTAACTGGTTGTCCGGATACGGGGAACAACCCGAATGGAACGTCATCCAAACTTCACCGAACGCGATGCTTGAGAAGTTCCTGTCATTGATTGATGAAGAAATCCATCATCATCAAAAACACGGAAACGGACGAATCGTCGCCAAGATGAATAGTTTAACGGAGAAAGACATCATCTTACGTCTCTATAAGGCATCGCGCGCCGGTGTACAAGTCGAACTTATCGTTCGTGGCGTCTGTTGTCTGCGTCCTGGCATTCCAGGTGTTTCGGAGAACATTCGCGTCATCTCGATCGTTGATCGTTATTTGGAACATTCACGCATCTTCTACTTCCATCACAACGGGCAGGATTTGATGTATGGGTCAAGTGCTGACTGGATGACACGCAACATGCGAAAACGGATTGAAATCTTGTTCCCGATTATGGACGAAGAACATAAACAATATCTAAAGGATTGTCTCGCCCTCGCCCTTGCTGATAATGTCAAAGCGCGTGAGCAGACAGCCGCTGGATCCTATGATTACGTTAAAGACGGAAAACAGAGCTGCGAATCACAGTTGCTGATTCTAGATTATACGAGCGGCAAATTAAAACAAAAACCAAGTTTTACAGCTCCATTGAAACAAAAGTGGATCACAATCGAAAAGAAGGATGACAAAGTCATTCTTGATCAAAATGCCACCTGACATTTAAGATATACTTTACTTCAAATGCTGATTACAGCAGAAAGGACGAAATGTATGCTTCAGCAAATCTTGTTATCCCTTCTCGCAGGCGTCATCTGCGGAGTCGTGTTCACCGCATTGAAATTACCAATCCCTGCTCCACCCGTTTTCCCAGCCGTCGTCGGGATCTTTGGTGTCTTCCTTGGGATGAAAATCTATCTGTTTTTAGTAGAACGCTTTTTCTAATCTAAATGAAAACAGTTCTCTTTACTGCCAGCGCAGATAGAGAACTGTTTTTTTGATTCTTTTAAGGTTTTAATGATTGGATGATCAGTCATACGAGCTCTGCTTGAATAGAAAAAGCTTTTACTCACTCTCTTCCGTCGCCACCGCCGTATCCATAGCATGCAACATCCGTTGATGTAACCACCGGTGACATGTCGGACACACCGTCTGGTATCCTTCTGATGTCAAATGCCATTCGAGTAACGACTGCCTAGACTCCTCACAATGAACACATTGACGCGCAATTTGTTCTAGATGATTTCGCTCCTTGAAGCGCTCGATTCGACGTTGTTTAGATTGTTCGAGTGTCAGCACATCGGTTTCGAAATACCCATACTGCCATGAATCAAGCAGACGTGTGCGAAACGCGCTTTCGACTGGTCCGGTTTTAAGACTAAGTTGATCGAGTGGTCGTCCAAGTAACGGATGTCGTAAATCCACACTGATGAGATCAAGACATACATAAGACCCTTCCGAATCGTCAGCAACGGTCAACCAAAACGGATCCTCTGGACGTGTCGTATACTCCGTGAACAAGACTTCTGCATACGCAATGATTCCATCAGACGTCGCAAGAAATACTTCTTCTCCCTCTGCCAGATCTGCCGGCAAATAAAACGGTTCCTTTGTTTCATAATAGTGGACAACAGCTTGTCGTATCGCAAAATTAGTCTCATCGACGACGAGTATATGACACATCACTGACACCCCTTTATGAGTTATTCGACCGGTGCTCCTAGAATCGGTAGACGCCAGTCTGCATCAAATGCACCCGAACGTAACATATCGATTTCTTGTTTATACGGTGCTACTTTTTTCTTTGGATCGAGACCAATGTAAGGTGTCTCTAGAATTTTGGGTAAATGAGCCAGGGCAGGATGATGCACGACACGGTGTAAGGCATCAAATCCAATCTCACCAAAACCAATATTTTCGTGACGGTCTTTCCGCGCACCGCGGACATTTTTCGAGTCATTCACATGGATGACACCAAGACGATCCAGTCCGACGATTCGGTCGAATTGTTCGAGAACACCATCTAGGTCGTGCACGATATCGTATCCCGCATCATGCACGTGGCATGTATCAAGACAGACGGACAGACGATCATGATGTGTGACGCCTTCAATGATCTGAGCAAGTTCCTCGAAGGTTTTTCCGATTTCCGATCCTTTTCCAGCCATCGTCTCAAGCGCGATCTTCACCTGCTCTTCGCCTGTCAATACTTCATTGAGTCCTTCAACGATCCGTTTGATTCCAACCTCTTCCCCAGCACCTACATGCGCACCTGGATGCAATACGATGTGTCGTGCTTTCTCTAGAGCTTCTGCTCGTTTGATCTCAGCTCCTAAAAACGAAACCGCGAGTTCGAATGTCTCGGGTTTTGTCGTATTCCCCAGGTTGATGATATACGGGGCGTGTACGACGATTTCTTCAATCCGATTCGCACTCATATGTTGCAACGCTTCCGGAATTCGTAACTCTTCCATCGGCTTACGGCGTGTATTTTGAGGTGCTCCTGTATAGACCATCATCGTCGTTGCACCATAAGACGCTGCTTCCTCACTGGCACCTAACAGCATTTTTTTCCCCGAAACGGAGACGTGTGAACCTATTTTCATGTTGTTTTCCACCTTTCTCTTTTTACAGTGTACCAAATCTTGAAAACGACAAGACACCCGAAAAATGTTTTTTCATTTCACGGGTGTCATCAATGGAGTTATTTTGATTTGCGGGCGTTTTCTTTACGTTGCGCGCGACCGACACCACGTTGTTCTTTGATGCGTTCACGTTTTGCTGTTTCTTTCAGCTTATATTGATGTTTCTTCTTATAACCTGGTTTAACACGTTTTTTCGCTTTTGCTGCTTCACCCGAAAGGCGACTATGCGCTGTCTTCGAGACGGCAGTCTTCATGTGCGGCTTCGCACGGCGGCGTTCTTTGACTTCGACGATTTGACTGCCTTTGACATCGACGTTCGTAAATTGAATGCCACGATCCTCTAAGCGATTGATCATACCGTTCTCGTGATCTTCAAACAGCGTGTACGCCAATCCATCTTGATCGACACGACCTGTCCGACCAACACGGTGAACGTAGAAGTCCAAGTCTTTCGGAATACCATGGTTGATGACGTGTGAGACACCTGAAATATCGATTCCACGTGCAGCAAGATCCGTCACGATGACATACTGGTACTTCGCATCGTTGATTTCCTTGATCGCTTGTTTCCGGCGACGAGCCGGGAGATCACCGTGAAGAGAACCAACATTAAGTCCTGCTTCTAGGAACAAAGCTTCGACTTCGATTGCTTCTGCTTTTGTGTTCGTAAAGATCAGACAGATATAAGGGTTCAACGCTTTCGCGACTTTTAGCGTCAACTCTGAGCGCTCACGGTGCTTGACTGGAATCGTATGGTGAACGATTTTCTTCGCTGTCTGCTGTTTCGGATCCACATGGGCGTAACGCGGGTTGTTCATGTATTTTTTCAAAAACGGTTGCAATTTCTCAGGAATCGTTGCTGAGAAGACCATCATCTGAAGCTGTTCTGGAAGAGCTTGAGCAATCCGGTCAACTTCTGGCAAGAATCCCATATCGAGCATTTGATCCGCTTCATCGATGACGTAGTGCTTCACGAAATGCGGCTTCAATGCCTGTTCCTTGAATAAATCTAAAATACGTCCCGGTGTTCCGATGACGATTTGTGGCGAGACTTTAACACGACCAATTTGACGTTCGCGATCCATCCCACCTGTAATGAGACTCGTTTTGATGAAGTCAGGTTCTTTCACGAGTAACGATTTTAGTTCTTCATGGATTTGCCAAGCGAGTTCACGCGTCGGAGCAACGATGATCGCTTGTAATTCTTGAAGCTTCGGATCGACGTTTTGAACGATTGGAAGAAGGAACGATAACGTTTTTCCTGTTCCTGTTTGTGATTGACCGATGATATCGCGTCCCTTTACTGCAGCTGGGATGATCCGCGACTGAATGTCGGTCGGTTTTGTGATGCGGGCGTCATCGAGTGCTTCGATGACGAACGGGTGTAATTGATAATGGCTGAATCCATTCATGAATTGACACCGTCCTTTCCTTATTTGCTGAGGCATCTGCCTCTCGATTAGTTCAACATGGTTATGGGTCTACTACCGTCATACAGATAGGAGTACGTATAAAAACGATTTGGAATCTTTTTGTTTTTCGTATGAAGCTTCAATGCACTGAAGGCGACTTTCATCATCTCATCAGCACTCTGGACGACCGTCGCATCCATCGATTTCATGTCAACAGCTTCTAATATAGCACGATTCCCGTCTATGCCGACAATTATTTTTCCTTTGATGCCTGCTTTTTTCAATGCTTCGAGGACACCGAGCGCGATATCGTCATTATGACAATAGACGGCATCAAACGGAATTCCTGACTCAATCACCTGCGTCATAACCTTTTCTGAAGTGATGGGGTCATAATCCCCATTCACGGATTCGACAATCTGAAGTTCCGGCTCACGCTCAAGACCAGTCAAAAATCCTCGGTGTCGTTCATTCGTTGTATTGACGTTTGCTGTCCCTGCGACTTCAATGATATTGGCGGTAGCTCGTCCCGTCTGCTTGATACGTTCGTGTTTAATGAATGATGCAAGTTGTTCCCCAATCAATTGATTATTTGAAGTGATTGAACTGACGACTGCATCGGAACGAATCAATCGATCGATGGCAAAAACCGGAATCCCGGCACGAGCCGCTTCTTCTAATGTATTAGCGATATAGACGTCATCTAGTGTCGTCACGAAGATCGCATCGACTTTCATCCGAATGAACTCTTGAATCTGCTCCCGTTCATTGATGCGTGAGTTATGGGAAGTCGTGACGACCGCTTCGTATTTATTGATTTTTGCCTGCGTTTTAAACGCATCTACGAGCCGTTGTGCGAACTCATGCTTATCATTCACGATCGTAAATCCAACGAGATGACGTCGTGGACTAGGATCTGGATTGACGAACAAGTTGGAAATGAACAGAACGGATGAAATCCAGACAATCAGGACGAATAACCAGGCCTTATTGAATTTCATTCCATTTGCTCCTTTCGTGGCAAGTGAACTTGAATCGTCGTACCGACGCCCGGCTTACTATCAAAGATCATTTTCCCTTTATGATCACGGACGATTTGTTTCGACATGAAGATCCCAAGTCCATTTCCGTCGACTTTCGATGTTTTGAATGCTTGACCGACATGTTCGATTTGATCTCCGTCCATACCGATTCCGTTATCCTGAACAATGAATACGACCTCTTCTGGATAGACATGGACATGCAGATGACATATGCCGTCCGGTCCTTTAAACGCAACAGCTTGTAGGGCATTTCGGACACAGTTTGCTAAAATTTGTAAGATTCCCTCTTCTGACGCATAAATCTTCGGCATAAAGGATGGTGTATAAATCTTGCAGTCCGCCTCGTAATGATGCGCTTCAGCTTCGAGGATATATGTCAATTTCTTCATTAAATCATTCATATCAATCGTCGTTTTTTGAAGCGCATTGTTCTCACCTTTTGACAGATCGAGCATCGTTTGAATCATACCATTCGCCCGATCGAGTTCTGATAAAGCAAGAACGAGCATTTCTGCATTACGATCTTTTTCCGTCGCTAACAACTGTAAGGTCATCTTAACAGGCGTCAATGGATTACGGATTTCGTGTGCGATTCCTGCTGCTAATTGACCGAGCGATGCTAATTTTTCTTGATGTAACATCGTTTGTTGCTGACTCAATTGCTCAAGACGCGCATTTTCCATCCGTTGTGCATACTCGTTATAGGCGGCAACGAGTGTCTTGACCTCATTAGATCCCGCTCGCTCAAGAACGATCGGTTTGGGTGAGGTGCTTTTCTCGATCTTATTTACAAGTTCAAGCATCGGCGCGGTCAACTGCTTCGACATCAAATAGCCGACAATTAGACTGAGGACAAGCGTTAAAGCCGCGATGATCAAATATTGTTGTCGTGTCGTATAGACCGGTTCATAAAAAACATTTCGCGGCGTTCGAACGAGTATTTTCCAATCCGTCACTTTCAAATCTTTCGCAAAGTAATACATATCTTGATTCGTACTAAAAATCTCGGAAGGTTCTAGCGATTTAAAAGCACGGTCAACCACACTTCTCGATAATACGCGCTCTTCATCTGTCACGAGATTACTGGATGTGGCTAACAATTGTTTTTTACTATTGAAGAGGTAAGCAATGGTCTGATCGTCGAACGATTCAAGTGAATTTCGAAAAACAATCGAATTCATGACGCTTAATCCACCACCAAAGACTCCGACACGCTCATTGCCGTCTCGAATCGGGACGAACATGTACGTGACAGCATCTGACTCCATCGTATATAGCTTGCTCATATGAAAATCCGTACTCGTCAACGTTTGCACAAAATCATCGTCTTTTAGGATGGTACTATTCTCCACTCGACGATCATCGCTTGAGAACCAGGTGATTTGTTTCGTCTTTCGGTCAAAATAAAAGAGACTTTTAAACCCTGTATCAATGTCTAACAATTTAGACTCCTCAATTTTCCGACTCAACTTTTTAGGGTTTTTGACATTCAACTGCAAGCTCATGATTTCTTCATGCAAATTCCCGACATTGTCGCGAATCGCATTCCCAGAGACTTCAACACTTTTTTCACTCTGTTTCTCTGTTTGTTGTTCGACTCGGGAAATCGTGACCCGGTCTGCAGTGAAGGCAAGCGCTGAAATGACAAGACAAATCAGGATGAATAAGACGGCGGTGATTTGGAAAAAATACGACCGCATCATTTTCTTTGACTCCATCCCTTCGCCTCCCTTTTGAATAATTGACAACTTCATTAGTATAGCATGTTCTGTGGCTGAAACAGACTTCTCTATTTTCATTCAGCTTCAATCAATGGTACACTCTAACTAATCATTCTTTTTCACAAAGGGAGAATCTATAACTATGCTAGTAAAAAAAATCAGCCCCCGCGGCTATTGTTACGGTGTCGTCGACGCAATGAAACTTGCACAACAAGCGGCATTGAATAAAGATTTGCCACGTCCGATCCATATTTTAGGGATGATCGTCCACAATGCTCACGTCACACGTGAGTTCGAAAACATGGGCGTCATCACTGTTGATGGTCCTGATCGCCTCGAAGCCTTAGAGACGATTCAAGAGGGAACGGTCATCTTTACAGCACACGGTATTTCACCTGCTGTTTATGCTCGTGCTGCAGAGAAGAACTTACACGTCGTCGATGCGACGTGTCCTGACGTAACGCGTACCCACGACTTGATTCGTCAAGTCGTCGCAGATGATTACGAAGTCATCTACGTCGGGAAACATGGGCATCCGGAGCCTGAAGGTGCCGTCGGCGTAGCGCCGGAACATGTTCACCTCATCGAAAAAGTCGAAGATATCGATGAACTTCCTCCTCAGCTTGCTCATAAAAAAATCATCGTCACGAACCAGACAACGATGAGTCAATGGGATGTCCAAGCTTTGATGGAACACGTTCGGAAAAAATATCCGCATGTGGAAGTACACAATGAAATCTGTAACGCAACACAAGTCCGACAAGAAGCGGTAGCGGATCAAGCAGGAGACTGTGATCTCGTCATCGTCGTCGGTGACCCACGTTCGAACAACTCGAACCGTTTGGCCCAGGTATCCTTTGATATCGCAGGAACTCCTGCACATCGAATCGGCGATTTAACGGAGCTTGATTTATCATGGCTTGAAGGTGTACAGCAAGTCGGCGTCACATCAGGTGCATCGACGCCAACACCGATCACGAAAAAAGTCATCGACTTCTTACAACAATATGATCCTACTGATATTAGTACGCATGACAAGACACCATTCCTTGAACTAAGACGGATTTTGCCTAAAGTCAAAGTACTTTAATCCTAACAATCGATACAGCAAAACCGAGTCGCGATTATCATTCGCGACTCGGTTTTTTACTGCTCAAAAGATACCCTTAGCGTACTCGATTCGTTGCCTCACAAAAACTGAAACGGATTCGTATTCGCTGTTGAAATTAGTAGTTCAACGTCGATTTTTTTCTGATCGAATCGGCGCTTCAATTCGTTGACGACGCCTTCTTTCATGACCGACTCTACATGATGTCCGGGATCAACGACCGCTAGTCCAAGTGCCATCGCATCATGGGCGACATGAAAATAGAGATCACCCGTGACAAGGACATCGGCTCCGGCAAAAGCTGCTGTCGAGACATATTTATTCCCATCGCCACCGAGAACAGCGACTTTATTGATCTCCCGTGATTCGTCTCCAACGAAACGCAAGTTTTGAACACCAAACACCGTCCGAACGTGCTCTGCAAATGCTCGCAACGTCATGGGTTTCGGCAATCGACCTATCCGTCCGAGACCAAGTGGCGCTGCCGGACGTTCCTGCTTTATGAGATCATAGGCTACCTCTTCGTAAGGATGTGCCTGCTTCATCGCTCGAATGACTTGTTTCTGATCCAATTCCGTCACGATCGTCTCAATTCGGACTTCAGAAACCCGCTCGAGTTGATTCGCTTCACCGATATATGGCGTAGCCTCAGGCGACGGTCGGAATTGCCCAGTTCCATTGACATGAAACTGGCAGTCACTATAATCCCCTTCTTGCCCGGCTCCTGCTTTTGCAAGTGCTGTCGAGACACGCTCTGCAGCTTCTGTTGGTACAAAAACGCTCAACTTGTAGCGCGTATTTTCAAATGTGGGGGCGAGAACTTCACATGACTCAAGACCGATTGCCTCTGCCATCCAATCATTGACCCCTCCTGGTGTCACATCAAGGTTCGTATGCGCAGCGTACACCGCAATATCGTGCTTGATACATTTTGTGACGATGCGTCCTGTTGCGGAACGATCCGTCACATTCGCTAACTTGCTAAAAATCGGTGGATGATGCGCGATGATGAGATCAACCTTTTTTTCAATCGCTTCATCAACGACAGACTCCAAGACATCAAGTGTCACGAGCACACGTTTTACGTCCTTGTTCAACGTTCCAATATGCAAACCGATCGGATCACCCTCGAGCGCGAATTTTTTCGGAGCGAATGCTTCAAACTGCTCAATGACATAATTCCCATTCGCCATCAGCTTGTCACCTCTTCCATCTTTTGAATCAATCGTTCGATCGCTATGATTTTTTCAGATAAGATTTCCGTAGTTTGTCCTTGTTTCATCTGCTCCAAAATATACTGACGTTTTTGTTTTTCCATTTGCCACTTTGCAATGAATTCTGGCGCTCGCTCTCGCATCAACTGCGGACCAAAGAAGAGTTCCCATTGTCGTGTTGTTTCATCTTCCGAATATAAGGTTTCTTCGCCACGTTCCGCGACAAGGATTTCATAAATCTTCCCATTCTCCTCGACGATGGCTTCTGACAATAAGGCATACGAATGTGCGAGTAACCAGTTTCGGACATCGACTGCATCGACATTCGGTTGTAGAATCAAACGTTCTTCTCCCGACAATCGATCTTTCCCTTCTTCAAGGATTGAGGCAATCAATGTTCCACCCATTCCCGCGATCGTGATCGCTGTCGCTTCTCCCGGTTTCAATACCGATAGACCACTCCCGAGACGGACATCAATTTGGGACTCGAGTCCTACAAGTGCCACTTGTCCTTTTGCGGCTTCCATCGGTCCTTCATTCACTTCCCCCGCGATGGCGCGTTCGATTTTATTTTGTTGGATACAAAAACACGGTACGAATGCATGATCCGAACCAATATCTGCAAGGATGGCTCCTTGTGGAATATACGACACGACTTTTTGGAGTCGTTGATCCAATACGACGTTCATTTGCATCTTCTTCATCCTTCCTATTTTCCGAAAACTCTCTTTTAAAATAGCGGATTTACAGTAAAAAAGAAACCATCCGCCCATAAAAAAACATCCATCTCGTAACGAGATAGATGCTCTTGTTCTTATTTCTTAGCAGCTAACCATTTAGCTAGAACAGCTGCTTCTTCGTCATTCGCAAGACCGCCAGGCATTTGCCCTTTACCGTTCATTGCGATGTCCTTGATTTCATCTTCTTTCAGCTTCGCGCCGATCTTTGTTAAGTTCGGACCAACGCCGCCTTCTAAGTTTCCACCGTGACATCCTGTACATCCTTTAGATGCAAACAAGTCTTCTGGCTTCATTTCTGCAGTTGACGGCCCTTTGCGAGCTTCCTTCACCTGATCGACCCCAAAGTAAGACAATGAAATCATTGCGATGATGGCGATGACTGCGATCGCCGCAAACGGTACTAATGGATTACGCATTTGGATTCCCCCCATATTCTATACCCAACCAAGTTGGTGACTGAATGGTATTCCCCGTTACTATTCTACTGTAAAAAAAACGGGGAAGGAAGAAAAAAACGAAACTTTTTTCTCCCTTCCCACTAAAATTTCATATATTCTTCACACTTTGAATTAATCGAGGAAGTCTTTCAAGCGTTTTGAACGACTTGGATGACGAAGTTTCCGAAGTGCTTTTGCTTCGATTTGACGAATCCGCTCACGCGTGACGCCAAACACCTTGCCGACTTCTTCGAGTGTTCGAGTCCGACCATCATCAAGTCCGAAGCGAAGACGAAGGACGTTTTCTTCACGATCCGTGAGTGTATCTAACACATCTTCGAGTTGCTCTTTTAAGAGTTCATATGCAGCAGCATCCTGTGGTGCTGTCGCATCTTGATCCTCGATGAAATCGCCGAGGTGTGAATCGTCTTCTTCCCCGATCGGTGTCTCAAGAGAAACCGGCTCTTGCGCAATTTTCAGGATTTCACGAACTTTTTCCGGCGTGATTTCCATCTCTTTCGAAATCTCTTCCGGTGAAGGTTCGCGTCCGAGATCTTGTAAAAGTTGACGTTGGACACGAATCAATTTATTGATCGTCTCAACCATATGAACCGGAATCCGGATCGTCCGTGCTTGGTCGGCGATCGCACGTGTGATCGCTTGACGAATCCACCACGTTGCATACGTCGAGAATTTATATCCCTTCGTATAGTCGAATTTCTCGACCGCCTTGATCAGACCCATGTTACCTTCTTGAATCAAATCAAGGAACAACATACCGCGTCCGACATACCGTTTAGCGATCGAAACGACGAGACGTAAATTTGCTTCCGCTAGACGTTTTTTCGCTTCCTCATCGTTTTGTTCGATTCGTTTCGCGAGTTCAACTTCGTCTTCTGCATTCAACAAATCCACGCGTCCGATTTCTTTTAGATACATCCGGACAGGGTCATTGATCTTAACGCCGGGTGGAACAGACAAATCGTTCAAATCCGCCTCTTCCTTTTCATCTCCTGTACCGTCATTGTTAACCTTGATACCTTCTGTTTCGAGCAACTGAAGGAATTCCTCGAATTGCTGAGCATCCATTGATTCGAACGAACTCAGTTTGTCTTCGATTTTCTGGTGCGACAATTCACCATTCTTATGTCCGAGCGCGATGAGTTCCTCTTTCGCGAGACGGAGTAATTCAGCTTCTGATCTTGCTTTTTCTGCCATCGAACCATACACTCCTTCCACATCATGCAGCAGGTCATCGATCTTTTAAACGACGCTTTCGTTCAATGATCGCCTGCATCAGTTCCGCTTGGGCACGGATATCTGTTTGTTGATTCAATCGTGATTTTTCTTCTTCGAGCAATCGACGTTGCTGTTCGTTCTGGACGGCACGAATGTAATGACTGAGTAAGTCAGGATCATATTCAGGCATCAGCATGAACTCTAGATCCACTACGATTCGTTGCAGGGAAGCATCATGGAGCATCGTCAAAAAACGATCGGAACTTCCTTGCGTACCTGTCCCGTAAAATTCATATAACTTGCCGGCAATCAATTGATGTGCCGGATCATTGAATTGGACACCCAGCTGCTCACGCACTTCTAGACATACTTCTTCGGAACGGATCATGTAGGCAAGCAAGAAGCGTTCTGCCTTTTTCCAGTTCGCGAACGTTCGATCAGGAGGTGCTGTCGGTACAGCGGTCGGGCGATCGGAAACGATTTGTTCTCTTTTCGGTTGTTGGACGGTTGGACGCACTTGTGCGATCAAGGAATCTTTCGAGAGTTTAAATTCCTCAGAAAGTTTTCCTAAATAGATGTCCCGTAACAACGGATTGGATGTTCGACCAATCTCTTCAAGCATAGTTTCAATATATCGAACGCGTTCTCCTTCTAATCGCAAGTTTTTTCCTTGTCGAAAATAAAAAGATTTGAATTCAAGACTTGAAACCCGTTTTTGTTCGATCCAGTGTAAAAACGTCTCTTCTCCCTGGTTCCCAATAAAAGAGTCAGGGTCTTCGCCATCCGGTAAGCGGATGACGGAACAGTCGACAGCAACGGCCTCAAGCAACTGTAAGGCTTTTAGCGTCGCAGCGCGTCCTGCTTTGTCTCCGTCATAACAAACAATGACTTCATCGACGATGCGTGCCAGGTTTTGGGCATGAACAGGCGTTAACGCTGTTCCTAAAGAAGCTACCGTATAAGGTATACCCGCTTGAGCAACACGCACAACATCAAGATTTCCCTCAACAAGGACGACTTGTTTAATTTTACGCATCGCCCCTCGTGCTTGAGCAAATCCAAATAACAGTTCACTTTTATTGAACAAAGGGGTTTCCGCTGTATTAACATACTTTGGGTCACGACCGTCAATCGAACGGCCACTAAATCCGACGATCGTGCCATCACGATCGGAAATAGGGAACACGACCCGACCGTTGAATCGATCTCGATAATCACCATCACGTCCGATTGAAATCAATCCCGCTTCGACCATCTCATCTAAATCAAACCCACGTCGTGCCAAGGAATCCACTGTAAAACGATCTTGATCCGGTGCATACCCGAGTCGAAACTCACGCATCGCCCCCTCGCGTATACCGCGATTTTCTAAATAGATTCTTCCGGCGTCGCCTGCTTCCGTTTGAATCAGCACCTCGTGATAGAGCTCGGTGACGATTCGATGCGCTTCGCGCATGCGGAACTTCTTTTCCTGTTCAGGCGTCGATTCCGACTGCTCGAATCGGTCTGGTTCTAGCTCTGGAAGTGTGACGTCGCTTCGGTCGGCTAATTTCGAAACGGCTTCCTTGAAACTCATT
The DNA here is from genome assembly GCF_041945985.1 of Exiguobacterium sp. PHA03. Taxonomy (NCBI): domain Bacteria; kingdom Bacillati; phylum Bacillota; class Bacilli; order Caryophanales; genus Exiguobacterium; species Exiguobacterium sp. PHA03. Next base: position 175,403 of record NZ_JAUTYQ010000001.1, on the reverse strand, counting down.
CCTTCTGTTTCCATGACGAAAGTAATTGCATTTCCTCCTGCACCACATCCAAAACAGTAGTACATCCCTTTATCAGGAGAAACAGAAAAGGAAGGTGATTTCTCAGAATGAAACGGGCAAAGCCCTGAATATCGATTCCCTTGTTTTTTTAATTCTACACGTTCTGAAATCAATTCGACGATGTCCGTTGCTTGGCGGACCTGATCGACGATTTCATCAGGAATTCGCTTCATTCCGTCCTCTCCCCTTTCCTTGAGAACTTATCCTTACATGACCATACCCGCAATGAAACGGAACGATGACTCGTTCCGTTTCATTAGAAAAAGGGCATTATCTCATTTATCAGCTAAACAAGTATACTATGTTCCTGACTGCTTGACTAGTCATGCGCTTTCCCGGAAATTCCGGTCAAAATCAAATTCGCCGTCTCTTCGACTGCTTTATTCGTCACATCAATAATTTGGCATCCGATTCGTTCATATAAATTCCGTGCGTATTCAAGTTCCCGATTGATTCGGTCCATCTGCGCATAGGCTGCTTCAGGTTTGAGTCCTAATGAACGCAATCGTTCCATTCGGATATCGATCAACTTTTCCGGTGAGATGAGTAGTCCAAAACATTTTTCTTTTGGAATATCGAATAGCTCTGCCGGTGGAATCGATTCGGGTACGAGTGGTACATTTGCTACTTTATATCGCTTTAAGGCTAAATACTGCGAGAGCGGCGTTTTAGATGTACGCGACACACCGATCAAAACGATATCGGCGCGTTTAATTCCTTTTGGATCACGTCCATCGTCATACTTAACAGCGAATTCGACCGCTTCGATTTTCCGGAAATATTCCTCATCTAAGCGATAGATTAATCCAGGTTCTTCCTTCGGTTGCATCTGCAAACGGTCTTCCATCGTGTCAAGCAATGGACCAAGTAGATCAATCGCCTTTACACCGTGGGCACGCGCTGTGTCTGCAAGCAAACGACGATGCGTCGCATGAACGATCGTAAAAGCGATCGTTGCTTGTTCTTCTTTTGCATGAAGAACCAAGTCATAAATGACTTGATCATCATCGACGAACGGAATGCGGACCGTTTCGATGGCTTGTTCCGGGAACTGAATAGCAGCTGCGCGGACGACGAGTTCACACGTCTCTCCGACAGAATCACTCACGACATAAATCCGTTGACGCATCAGGAGCCCCCCTTAAATTTCTTCATCACGTGCTAAAGCGACCAACACTTTCGTCATGTTCGTTTTCGTCATTCGACCGACGACTTTCAAGACCCCGTTCTCTTCTTCGACGACTGGCATCGAATCAATCTGTTTTTCGATCAGTTTCATGCCGGCACCAATTAACGTTTCCGATTTTTCACAGACTGTCAAATTTGGCATTCGTGTCATGATGATATTGACCGGTAACGAGTCTAATTCTTGATTACCGATTGCCGCACGTAGAAAATCCTTACGTGATAGCACACCGACCAACGCATGGTCCTTGCTGACGACAAACAACGAACCGACATCTTCTAGGAATAAATGGACGATTGCATCATACACAGTCATCCCTTCATGAATGACCTTTGCTGATGACATGAATTCGCCGACGGTCAAGGTGTCCAGTTTCTCATGAAGCATGGAAGCATTTTTCTTTCCGACATACATATAGCCGACACGTGGGCGCGCTTCTAACATGCCGGTCATCGTTAAAATCGACAAATCAGGTCGTAACGTCGCTCGTGTCAGGGAGAGCGCTGCAGCAATCTGCTCTCCCGTGATCGGACCATTCTCTTTGACGATTTGGAGTATCTTTTTTTGCCGTTCATTTAACTTCATCGGCTCATCCGTCCTTTTTCTTTACGCTAAAGTGAGTGCATTGAACCGAGCGACTGATTCGATTGCTTCTGCAAATCGTTTCATTTCGCTAAGACGGTTCGTACGGACCGTTTCGTCATCCGTCATGATCATCGTACCGTCAAAGTAGGCTGTGATCGATGGAACGGTTGCCTCAAGTGCCTCAAGTGCACGTGCATAGTCAAGTGACGCGATAGCTTGATCGACCTCTGGTAAGGCTTTCTCAATCGCCTCATGCAATTCGCGTTCCGCATCATTTTCAAAGAGCGCTGGATTAACAGTTGTGACACTTTCTGCTTTTTTCGAGATGTTCAAGACACGGCTTAATTGTTCGACCGTTTTCTTGAACGATTCTTTTTTCGTCGCCTCTTCGAGCATGGCAGCACGCTGTTCATTCGCTTCGACTGTCAACATATGGTCAAGAGCGGCTTCGACGACATCATGACGGAAGTCCATTTCCGATAGACGGTATTTCAAGCGTTGTGCAAAGAAATCTTGTAATGCGGCTTGTACTTCTTCGGCATCCTTCGTATAAAGACCTGCTGCTACCTGTTCAGACACGACGAAGGCAATCAGTTCAGTCAATGTCAAGTTCAACTTACGATCCGATAAGATTTGCACAATTCCTTGTGCTTGACGACGCAATGCATACGGATCCGCTGATCCACTTGGAATCATGCCGACACCGAAGAATCCAGCGACACTGTCCATCTTATCAAGGATCGCGTAGAGTGTCCCTGTCGGTGTCTCCGGACTTGCATCACCCGCGAAGCGTGGCATGTAATGTTCACGAATCGCAGCAGCGACTTCCGGATCCTCGTTTTTCATGTTCGCATAACGTTCACCCATCAGACCTTGTAATTCCGTGAATTCATAGACCATCTGACTGACGAGGTCGAATTTATAAATCTGACCCGCGCGTTCGACACGTGTTTTGTCTGCGCCGACACGGTTAGCAAGTGCGAGTGCCATTTGACGTACGCGACGGACTTTTTCACCTGTCGTTCCTAATTTTTCATGGAAGACGATTTTATCAAGACGTTTCGCCTGTTCATCAATGTCTGCTTTTTTATCTTCTTCATAGAAGAACTGAGCATCTGCTAAACGGGCACGAATGACTTTTTCGTTTCCGCGAGCAACGTTTTCAAGATGGGTTGCGTTCCCGTTTCGTACTGTCACGAAATAGTGGAGCAACGCACCGTCACGTTTGACTGGGAAGTACCGTTGATGTTCTTTCATCGTCGTGATCAAGACTTCTTCCGGTAACTCAAGATACGCTTCATCGAATGCACCGAACAAGGCTGTCGGATATTCGACGAGATTCGTGACTTCTTCAAGTAAAGACGCATCGATCGGTACTTCGAATTGTTCACGCGCCGCAAGCGCCGCGATTTGTTCTTCGATTAATTGACGACGAGCTTCATAGCTGACGATGACGTGCTCTCCTGCGAGCGCTTCGACATAGGCATTCGGACGAAGAATCGTGATGTCTTGCCCAAGGAAGCGATGCCCACGAGACGTCCGACCTGTTTCGACGGATGCGACTTCAAACGGGATGACTTGATCGTCAAGAAGAGCAATTAACCAACGAATCGGACGCATGTAGCGTAACGATTGTGTGCTCCAACGCATGTTTTTCGGGAACGTCATCGCTTCAACGACTTGTTTTAATCCGGGAAGTAGATCGGCTGTCGCTTGTCCAGTTTCCTTACGCGTCGCATAGAGGTATTCGACTCCCTTTTCTTCCCCAAGGAAGAGATCGTCCGTCGTGAGTCCTTTACCACGCGCGAATCCTTCTGCAGCTTTCGTCCAGTTCCCTGCTTCGTCCATCGCGATCCGTTTTGCGGGTCCTTTTAATGTCTCTTCGAGGTCGCTTTGACGTGCTGCGAGACCCTTGACATATACTGCAAGACGGCGTGGTGTCGAGAAGGATTCGACGCTTGTGAACTCAATCCGTGCTTCTTCAAGGAAACGCGTCACGCGTTCCTTGAGTTGTGTTTCGGATTGAAGGACGAATCGAGCCGGCATTTCTTCTAAACCGATTTCAAGTAATAATTCATGCATGTGACTCACCTGCTTTCGACTTGATCAATGGGAAGCCAAGACGTTCCCGTTCTTCGATGAAACTTTGCGCACAACGGCGCGACATGTTCCGTACACGATGGATGAATCCTGTGCGTTCCGTGACGGAAATCGCCCCCTTCGCGTCGAGAAGGTTAAAGGTATGCGAACATTTCAAGATGTAATCATATGCTGGGAAAACGAGATTCTCATCCAAGGCACGATTCGCTTCTTTTTCATATTGATCGAATAATGTAAAGAGTAAAGCGACATCTGATGTTTCAAATGTATACTTCGAATGTTCGAATTCCGGTTGATAGAAGATATCACCGTATTTGAACCCATCTGTCCAAACGAGATCAAAGACGCTCTCGACATCTTGGATGTAAGAAGCGAGACGCTCGATTCCGTAAGTGATCTCTACTGCGATTGGATTACACTCGATTCCACCGACTTGTTGGAAGTACGTGAATTGTGTAATTTCCATTCCATTTAGCCATACCTCCCAGCCGAGACCAGCAGCACCGAACGTTGGGTTCTCCCAGTTATCCTCTACGAAACGGATGTCATGTTCGAGTGGATTGATCCCGAGCAACTCGAGACTTTGTAAGTACAATTCCTGAATGTTGTCAGGTGATGGTTTCATGATGACTTGGAATTGATGGTGTTGATACAGACGGTTCGGGTTTTCTCCATAACGACCATCAGCCGGACGGCGTGATGGTTCTGTATAACAAACGTTCCACGGTTCCGGTCCGAGACTCCGTAAAAACGTCATCGGATTCATCGTACCGGCTCCTTTTTCTACGTCGTATGCTTGCATCGTCAAGCAGCCTTGTTCTGCCCAAAATTTTTGTAATGTCAAGATCATGTCTTGTACTGTCATCTTCACGACTTTCACCTCCGAAATGATTAAGGAACGCAAAAAACGCCCCTATGTACAACAATCGTTGCACATAGGGACGAGACGAGCCCGCGGTTCCACCCTACTTGCATGCATCGCATGCCACTCTTTTTGACAAAAAACACTCCGAAACGCCGTTCGCGCCCCTCTCACTCCCAGCTCACACCGCCCTGGAATCGCTTGATTGAGAAAAAAGACGGTACTCCTTTTCGTCATCGTGTTCATTTAGTTACTTCTTCCGCATTCATTCTACCGAACCCGCTTGTTGCTGTCAATCGTTGCCGAAATCAATCAACTGGTCGAGGACACGTTTTGAACGCAGACGTAACCCGCTGTAGCGTTCCATATAAGCATCCATGATTTGACGCAATAGACGCTTCGTTTCTGGCTTTACCGTCACGGTACCAATCCGTGAGAAATCATAGACGGAAAACACATAGAGCATCTTCGCAACTGCCTCTGACATATAGACAGCATGTTCATCCTCATGGCGATGCCGGCGACAGAGTAGACCGCCGTGGTGTAACGAAAAAGCGAATGGCGCTTCAGCACTTCCGCAAATCGTACAACCATTCAAATGTGGAGCAATGCCTAGATGACGCAACAGACGCAATTCGATGATGAAAGAGACGACGTCAGGATCTAGTCCTTCATCCATCGCCTCTAGTCCTTCGACGAATAAATCGTACAGCGCCGGTTGCGGCACCCGTTCATCAAGCGCTTTATCCGCAAGCTCCAATAGATACATCGCATAGGCCATCAACACGACATCTTGCCGAATATGCGCATGACTTGTAATGACGTCTGCTGATTTTAACTGACCGAGACCCCGTGAACGTGGATAGATATAGACAGCTCGGACGAAAGGCTGACTAGCCGCGTTAAAACGGCTACCCGGCTTCTTCGCTCCTCGCGCCATGACGGCGAGCTTGCCGTATTCACGTGTCAGTAGCGTAACGATCTTATTCGATTCACCATATACGACCGTTCGTAATACAAGCCCTTCCGCCTTATCGATCATCGCTTAATACTCATCATCGCGGAAGCCGAGTTCACGCAATTGACCGGCCTTGTTGCGCCAATCCTTTTGGACTTTGACCCACAAGTTCAGGTAAACTTTCGTCCCGAGTAACATCTCGATGTCCGTTCGTGCTTCAGAGCCGATTTCTTTTAGAAGTGCTCCGCGTTTACCGATGATGATTCCTTTTTGGGAATCGCGCTCGATCAAGATCGTCGCATGGACATCAACCATATTTCCATTCTCACGCGTCTTGATTTGATCAATCGCGACGGCAATCGAGTGTGGTACTTCATCGCGTGTCTTTTGCAAGACTTTTTCACGAATCATCTCTGAGATGATGAAGCGCTCTGGGTGGTCAGTGACTTGATCCGCTGGGTAATACATCGGTCCTTCTGGTAGAATTTTTGCGATTTCTTCAAGTAACGGTCCGACGTTATTCCCTTGTAGCGCCGAAATCGGAACGACTGCCGCGAACTCGAGTTCATTTTTGTACGACTCGATGATCGGTGGAATATCATTCGGATGAATCAAATCGACTTTATTCATGACGAGAATGATTGGTGTATCGAGTTCCTTCAATTTTTCAATAATGAAGTCGTCACCTTTTCCTTTTGGTTCCGTCACGTTGACCATGAACAAGATCGCATCGACTTCACGCAATGCGTTCGTCGCGACCTTCATCATGAAATCGCCGAGTTTATGTTTTGGTTTATGGATCCCAGGTGTATCAATGAAAATCGTCTGAACATCTTCTGTCGTGTAGACACCTTGAATCTTATTACGCGTCGTTTGTGGTTTATCAGACATGATGGCAATTTTTTGTCCGATGACACGGTTGAGGAATGTCGATTTTCCGACGTTCGGGCGTCCGATGATCGAGACAAAGCCCGATTTGAATCCTTCTTTAAACATGTAAATCTCCTTTCGTGAATGCTCCCGGTAATAGAGCGCCCACTGTTGTTTCTGTGACATCCCCTTTAAGGTTCGTCAAATAGATTGGCATATCCGCATCACACATCTCTGATAACACTTGGCGGCATTGTCCGCATGGTGCGACCGGTCCTTCTGTGTCCGCAACGACAGCCATCGCTGCATACTCGCGCGCATCTTGTGCCCACGCAGAGAAGATAGCTGTCCGTTCTGCACAGTTACAAAGACCATACGCTGCGTTTTCAATATTGCAGCCATGGAAGACTTGTCCGTCTTTCGTTAAGAGAGCAGCACCGACTTGGAATTTTGAATATGGAACATACGCTTTTTCGCGTGCACGTTTAGCTTGTTCGAGTAATTGTTCTGTTTTCATGTGAGTATCCCCTTTTTAGGAACGGTATTGGCCAAAAAGGCCGGATTCTTATTGTACCAAATATGGGATGAAGATGCATAGCGCAATCGCAACAGATGTAAGCGCCAACACTAAAACAGCACCACTCGCGATATCTTTGACTGCTTTTGCCAGTGGATGCCACTCCTGTGTCACGAGATCCACGACGCGCTCAAACGCTGTATTGAACATCTCGGCACTTATGACGATCCCGACCGTCAGAAAAAGAATCGCTCGCTCGACAGATGTCAACGGTAATAAAAAGGCGACAAGTAATACGATGCCGCCAATGATGACATGAACTTTCATATGCCGTTCTTCTCGAATCGATTGGCGCAACCCATGCATCGCATGTCGAAATGGTTGCCACCAGCTTTTCACAATGTGCCCCGGAATAACTCGAAGTGATGCAGGATTTCCTCCTGTCGCTTCGTCATGATTTCCTCATCTGCCTTTTCAATGTGATCATATCCGAGTAAGTGGAGGAAACCATGGACGGCGAGAAAACCGAGTTCACGCTCGAAATGATTGCCATATTCAGCCGCCTGTTCGCGACATCGTTCCACGGAAATGATCAAATCACCGAGGACGACTGGTTCATCTTCCAATAATCCAAAATCGATTTCATCTTCTCCGAGTTCTTCCATCGCGAAGGAAATGACGTCTGTCGCCTGATCTTTCCCACGCCATTCACGATTAATCTCTTGAATTTCATCGTTTGAGACGAAAGTCACGGACAACTCACTGTTCGGATCGACTTCTTCTTGTTCCGCCGTGTAAATCAAAATCGATTCGACAAGCTGTCGTTGCTCTTCCGTTAGACGATTATTTTCGTCTGTCATATAAATGTTCATTTCGTTGCCTCTTTCTTTAATTCTGGATACTCGATTCGTTCATGGAACAAACCGGATAAGGTATGACATGCACTTTCACCAACGCGATAAATCTCGCGTGTCGTGATGTCACATTCCGCAAATTGGTCGTCCATCATCTTTTCACGAATGATTTTCGCGACTAGGTCCCGAATTCCTTCTTCCGAAGGAGCTTTCATTGAACGAACAGCCGCTTCAATCGAGTCGACGATGATGATGACCGCCGCTTCACGCGTTTGTGGTTTAGGTCCTGTATAACGGAACGTATCCTCATCGACTTCACCTTGTTCTGCTGCCTTGACATAAAAATATCGGAGCAACGATGTTCCATGATGCTGGCGACAAATATCGATGATCGCTGCCGGGAGTTTTGCTTTTTCGAGCAATTCAACACCATCCTCCGTATGTGCCAAAATGACACGTGCCGACTCTTCCGGTGTCAATCGATCATGCGGATTGCGTCCATGCTGGTTTTCAATGAAATAAAGTGGTCGTCGTGTTTTTCCTAAATCATGATAGTAGGCACCGACTCGCGCAAGCAACCCATCTGCACCGATTGCTTCACAGGCTGTTTCTGCTAGGTTCGCGACCATCATGCTATGATGATACGTTCCTGGCGCTTCGACCAAGAGTTTCTTCAACAAGGGATGCGTCGGGTTCAACAGTTCGAGCAGACGCGTCGGTGCTAAGATACCAAATGTCATTTCGAGGAACGGCAATAACCCAATCGCAAGAATGGCACTCAAGATCCCACTAGCAATCGCAAAACCGACTAAAGTCAATGTTTCACGTAATTCGAATGTGCCACTACGTAATAGAACGAATGCAAAGAAAATCGCGATGTTTGCTCCGGCAATCGAAATACTGCTCATGAAAATACGACGACGTGACAAACTAGACTGTAGGAAAAACGTTGCGACTAAACCACCGACTAACAAATAGATCGCGATATTGAAGCTGAAGTTTTGATTCGTACTATAGAAGAATGTTCCGGCAAGTGCCGTGAAGAGTGAACTTGACAATGCAATCCGTTCGTTTAATAAATTGCGCAGAACAAGAGCAACAAAAGCGGTCGGTGTGAGTAAGTAAAGTGCAGGATTGATATCGTTTGCTAAAAACGCCATGCCATACATGACAAGCAATTGTAAGCTGACGACGAGGTAGACAAGCCCAAACAACCGGATCCGCCCCATCTGTGCATACCGTAGTTTCGAGCGATGAATGAAGCCGAATAGGAAAGCAGTCATCAATGCACTGACAAGCATCGCTCCAAGTAACGGTTTCAACGACTGACGGTCAGAAATCAAGCCGACGAGTTGTAGCTGGCGGTAAGCATCTTGCGAAATCACTTCGCCTCGCTTCACGATCACTTCCCCTTCCGAGATGATGACCGGTTCCACTTTATCACTTGTTTGTTTACGAAGCTGTTCCGTCTTTTCCGGATCATAGACGTAGTTCGTCACGATCAGTTGATCGGTCAACGCCTTGGCAATCGCCTTTAGCGAGAAAGAAAGCGGTGAACGTTCGATATCAGTTCGGGCATTTTCACGTGCTTCAGCCACTTCGCCGCCATCAGACGAGATGCGCTGACGCATCGCTTCTTCGATTGCTGTAATGACGACATCCCGTGTCGTGTCTCGAAGCGCTGTCGTTGAAGCTACAAGTAAACGTAGTTCGTCGTCCTTTAAAAGAGTTGCCGCTTCTGTCCCACGCAAACGCTGTTTGATTTTACTGATCTCGTCTGCTTTTTTAATGCCGGATAAACTAGCAAAAAGTTGTTCGACTTTATCAATTTGCTGTGCTGCATACTCTTGTTTGATCGTATACTGACTCTCGATTGCAGCAATCGCATTTTCCTTGATTTGATTCGTCGCGACCCGATCCTCCATCGTCAATGGCGACCGGATGTCTTCTTCTGCAATCGAGAATGGTTCTGCGGACAAGGCTTCTGGTCGGACACTGACATACATCATCGTCGATACGACGAGATAGAACACTACTGTCAAAAGTCCAACCCAGACCCTAACCTTGCGCATATCATCTCCCCCTTTTTCCATTATTCCCGTAACGGCTTATGTCAATTCCTGACTGTAAGCATCAACGATTTTCCGGACAAGTGGGTGACGCACGACATCAGCTGAGCCGAAGTGTTCGAAATGAATGCCTTTGACATTTCCGAGCAGATGCAATGCTTCTTGTAGACCAGACGTTTTTCCGCGCGGAAGATCAACTTGTGTCAAATCGCCTGTGACGATCATCTTCGAATGAAAACCAAGACGTGTCAGGAACATCTTCATTTGTTCACGTGTCGTGTTTTGCGCTTCATCTAGAATGACAAATGCATGTTCAAGTGTCCGCCCACGCATATAAGCGAGTGGCGCAATTTCGATGACACCACGCTCAAGTAGTCGAGCCGTATGTTCGACACCAAGGACGTCGTGTAACGCATCGTATAGAGGACGTAGATATGGATCAACTTTTTCTTTAAGATCACCAGGAAGAAATCCAAGATTCTCTCCTGCTTCTACTGCTGGACGCGTCAGGACGAGTCGTTTGACATGTCCTTCCTTCAGTGCTTTTGCAGCCATCACGACTGCGAGATATGTTTTTCCGGTCCCCGCTGGTCCAATACCAAATGTCAAATCACAGCGATCAATTCCACGGACGTAACGTGCTTGACCGAGCGTTTTCGCACGAAGTGGTTTTCCTTTATGATTCGTATGGATGACCGTATCGTAAAGTTCCAGTAGTTCATCCACCCGATCTTGACGTGCGAGTTGAATGGCGCTCGTTGCGTCACGCTCCGTCAAAACAGCTCCACGATTGACGAGTTGCTTCAGGACACCAACGACTTGTCCTGCCAAGATCACAGACTGTTCCTGTTCGGATTGTGCCAACAGCTCATCTCCTCGATGTGTAAGCTGGACTTCAAGTTCCGCTTCCATCGTACGTAAGACTGCGTCATTCGGACCGACGAATGCTTGAATCTGTTCTGAATTCGAAAATGCAAATGGGATTCTTTCGTTGAATATCACGTTGTGAATGGCCTCCTAGTCATGGATAACAAGTTGTCATCGCTTCATATCTAATCTCTTCCACTTTAGCACTTCCACCGAAAAGATGGAAAGAAAAACCCGTTTCCACCTTTTGGAAAACAAAAAGAGTCGATCCTACACGTTTCGTAGGATCGACTTCCTGTCCAACCATCATCGTTTTCGTTTAGAGACAGGCGCTCCGAGAACCTCACTCCAGACGATCGCACGTCGCATTTCGTCTTGCGAAAGCGTCGTTGCTGATGCCGAACGACTCGATGTTCCAATAGCACCGTCTGCGACGCTGTCTTTGATTTCACCAATACTCGAAGAAGGCACCCCTTTTTTCGAATGTTGTTTCTGACGTTGGTCCAAACGTTGTTGCAATTCCGTTCGTTCATGAACTGGTCGTGCTTTCGTTTGGGTTACCCCAGGTTGTTTCTTCGCAGGTGCTTTTTTACGAACGACAGGTGGAGGTGTCGTCTCTTGTCGAACCGTATCCACCTGTTCGACCATTTGCTTCACATACTCCCCGAACTCTTTTGAAGGTGTCCGGTTCGTCTGCTTCGGTTTTTTATCTGCTGCTTTTGAGATGACGGAGATGACACCGAATGCGATCATCAATCCGACCCATATGATATCCATACCGTCTCACCCTTTACTGTGAGTCATGTGGTGATGATTGTCCACCGATTGCTTGACGCATTTTCGTATCGGCTGTCACGTTCAAGTAGTTCGCATAATCCATGACGCCAAAATTTCCGTCACGCATCGCTTCTGCGATAGCAAGTGGTACTTCCGCTTCAGCAGCGACAACCTTCGCTCGCATCTCTTCAACACGTGATTTCATCTCTTGTTCGCTTGCGATCGCCATTGCGCGACGCTCTTCCGCCTTCGCTTGCGCAATGTTCTTGTCTGCTTCCGCTTGGTCCGTTTGAAGGACCGCACCGATGTTCTTACCAATATCAATGTCCGCGATATCGATCGAGAGAATTTCAAACGCCGTTCCTGAATCGAGTCCTTTTGCAAGGACTGTCCGTGAAATCATTTCTGGATTCTCAAGTACTTCTTTTTGGTCATTACATGAACCGATGGTTGAGATGACACCCTCACCAACACGCGCGATGACCGTTTCTTCCCCAGCACCACCGACGAGACGATCAATATTCGCACGTACCGTGATTCGGGCTTTCGCTTTCACTTCAATCCCATTCATCGCGACACCGGCGATGAACGGTGTTTCGATGACTTTTGGGTTAACCGACATTTGAACAGCCTCTAAAACATTACGACCAGCAAGATCAATCGCCGCTGCGCGTTCGAAGCTCAGCTCGATATTCGCCCGGTGTGCTGCAATCAAGGCATTGACGACACGGTCAACGTTACCCCCTGCAAGGAAATGACTTTCCAGTTGGTTCGTATTCAAGTTCAATCCCGCTTTAACTGCCTTGATCAACGGATTGACGATTTTTGATGGTGTTACTCGACGAAGACGCATCCCGACTAATGTAAAGATTGATACGCGTACGCCTGCTGCGAGCGAGCTAATCCAGAGTGGAATCGGGACGAGCGTGAAGAAAATAGCGAGGAAAATTAAGATTCCTCCAGATATGAGTAATACGGTCAATAATTCAGGTGTCATGTGTGGGACTCCTCCTTCGTATGTTGGACTCTAACAATGACGCGTCCGTGCGTCACTTCTTTTACAACGATCGTTTCCCCCGCTTGAATGAAGGTTCCTTCTGTAACGGCATCGATTCGGTTCCCATCGATTTCAATCGTTCCTGACGGACGTAATGGTGTCAGACTGACTCCTTCTTGTCCTAACAGTTGTACTTTGTCTTGATGAGAAAGGTAACCCTTTTCAGACGATGTAGAATCCGTCAAAATCAAACCTCTCCAAAGCAATGACTGATTTGATTTTATTCTGCGATACGCCCAGAACCCGGCCGCAAGTGACAGAAAAACTGCAAGCCCAACGGCTAAACCGACTTGTCCGACGGTCGCACCTGCCATAATCAAGCTAGCAAGGACAGCACCGATCCCAAGGACGCCAAAGATTCCAAACCCTGTGACGAATATTTCAACCAGTAACATGAGTACCCCGATCATGAAGACCGTCAAAATCATCCCTAAGCTAAACGTCATGCGTACGTTCACCCCTTTTCATTCGTGTCAGAAGCTACTTCTTTTGCACTTTGATTCGTTACTACAATTATATACGCTTTCAAAACAAAAAGGTTTCATGACTATTCTGAATTCATCAAGAAACTTTAAAAACGTGACAGGAACGACAAAAAAAGGTGTCCCTCGGGACACCTTTCCATGTATTAAGCGAGACGTTGTTTGACGAGTCGATTAATTAAGGCACCGTCTGCCTTGCCCTTAAGCTGCGGCATGACGACACCCATTACTTTCCCCATATCCGAAGGAGCAGAGGCACCCGTCTGCGCAATAGCTGCGTCGACGATTTCCTGTACTTCTTCCTCGGAAAGCTGTTTTGGCATATAAGCTTCGAGCACGACAATCTCTGCTTGAATTTTCTCGACGAGATCGTGACGACCAGCGCTTTCGAATTCTCGGAGGGAGTCGTTGCGCTGCTTCATTTCACGTGAAAGAATCGTTAATTCTTCCTCGTCTGTCAATTCTTGCTTACCGAGTTTGATCGTTTCATTTTGCAGCGATGATTTCACCATGCGAATCGTCGTAAGACGATCTTTTTCACGAAGACGCATGGCATCTTTCATATCCGCTGTCAAACGCTCCTGAAGACTCATGAGGATACACCCTCTCTAACGTTAGAACTTCTTACGCTTACGCGCAGCCTCCGATTTAAGCTTACGTTTTACACTTGGCTTTTCGTAGTGTTTACGTTTACGAACTTCTGCAAGCGTACCATCTTTTGAAACACCACGTTTGAAGCGACGAAGTGCGTCTTCAAGTGATTCATTTTTACGTACACGAGTTTCCACTAGTTTTCCCTCCCTCCGATATTACCGACTAAAGGAAACGTGTCAGACACGTCATACAACATTATAGTAGGAATATACAATTTGGTCAACAGTTGATTCAAGCGACTTTTCTGTACCCTACGCTGTTCCTTTTTGTTCTTTTCTATCCTCTCATGCTTGCATCCGTTTGACAACAAAATCTGATCATTCCTGCATCAAAATTCAGAAACTTTTTTGTAAGCGTTATTATATTTTTTTAAAATGTTTTGTCAAAAAGGGTGATGATGTGTCAAAATATAGGCAATTATCAAACAAAGGAGTGTGACATCACGTATGAAAGAAGCAAAACGCATCATCTGGGGTTTGATTCTCGGCGTAGTTCTCGGAATCATTCTGGCTAGCTTACCGGATAAGTCGATTTATGAAGGATTGAATAAATATGCTTTACAACCAATCGGAACAATCTTCCTGAACTTGATTAAGATGCTTGTCGTACCGATTGTCTTCTTCTCAATCGCCCTTGGTGTCATGGGACTCGGTAATCCAAAAGAACTGGGTCGTGTCGGTGGAAAAGCGATTACTTACTTCATGACGACGACAGCTGTCGCGATCGTCATCGCTCTCGGTTTATCATTATTGATTAAACCGGGTACATTCGGTAACTTCGAAACGCAAGATCTTGAATATGATAACGGCAATCTACCAGATACGAGTTTGATCAATACGATCGTCGGTATGTTCCCGACGAACCCGATCACGTCGATGGCGGAAGGCAACATGTTACAGATCATCGTCTTCAGTGTCTTTATCGGTTTCGGGATCACATTTCTCGGTAAAAAGGTCTCGACGTTACGGACTTTCATTGAACAGGGTAACGATTTAATGACATATTTGATCACACTCGTCATGAAGATGGCGCCGCTCGGAGCGTTCGCCTTGATTGCATCGGCAGTCGGTTCACAAGGCTTTGATTCCTTAAAAGCGATGGGACTTTATATGGGTGTCGTCATTTTATCTTTGATCGTTCATTCTGTATTGACATATGGCTCGACTGTCTCACTTCTTGGGAAAATGAATCCGTTCTTCTTCTTTAGAAAATTCGCACCTGTCATGTTGTTTGCTTTCTCGACGTCTTCGTCGAACGCAACACTTCCTGTCGCTATGCAAACGGCTCAAAAAGAGCTGAAGGTTCCACGCTCCGTCTCTAGTTTCGTTCAGCCACTCGGTGCGACGATCAACATGGATGGGACGGCAATCATGCAAGGAGTTGCGACTGTTTTCATTGCGCAAGTCTATGCGGTTGATTTAACACCTGGGCAACTTGCGACGGTCGTTCTGACAGCTGTTCTCGCATCGGTCGGAACAGCTGGTGTTCCGGGTGTCGGTCTCGTCATGCTAACGATGGTTCTTCAGTCGGTCAATTTACCCGTCGAAGGGATCGCTTTGATCATCGGTGTCGATCGTCTTCTGGATATGATGCGTACAGCCGTCAATATCACGGGTGACGCAGCATGTGCCGTCATCGTCTCGAAATCAGAAGAAGGTAACCTCAAAGAAGGCGAAGAAACCGATGAACGCTATGCGTAATCGTATGTCTCTTACTCCAAGAAAGGACGTTCCGCAGTTTGCGGAACGTCCTTTGTCGTTTGTTTGATTATTTTGCTAAGACGAACGAGCTGAGTCCCTCAACACGAACCGTACCTGAAACAGTGCGGATCGTTTTTGTTCCTGCTTGTTTACCATCTACGAGAAGCTTCCATTTCCCTTTCGGTAGCTTCATGTCAACTACTGTTCGATTTGCATTGTGAATGACATATAAATCGTTCTTCTGTTGTGGAGCGTCGTCATCTAGTCGATACGCAATGACTTGTGCCGGTGCTGCTTCAAACGTCAAGTAACGACGGATATCTTTCGCTGTTGCTAAGTGAAGTGCAGGGTTCTTCTTGCGTAATTCGATTAATCCTGTCATATAATCGACGTCTTGTTGACGATCCATCTTCCGTTTCCAATCGAGCTGGTTGACAGAGTCCGGTGATTTATATGAGTTATGATCGCCACCTTTTGTCCGCATGAAGTCCTGACCTGCATGGATGAACGTCGTTCCTTGTGACGTCAGCAAAATACTTGAAGCTAGACGGTGCATCTTCGTCTTCGTTGCGTCATTGTCTTGTGGATTCGTCAGGTTCAACTTATCCCAGAGGGTATGGTTATCATGTGCTTCAACGTACGTGATCGCTTGATCTGGTTCTTGCGTAAATCCTTGAATGTCTTTATCGTAAGCAATCTCGCCGACGATACCACGTTTGATACGTGTCTCAAGACCCGCTTTCCCGTTGATGAATCCAGCATCCGTGTCTTCGAAGACACTACCTTTGAGCGCATCACGCAGGTTGTCATTGAAATGTCCGATTCCCGGCATTTGTTTTGTGTTCGTTTGGTTTGCTTTCTCTGAATCTGGAAGAGGAGTTCCGAGGCTCCACCCTTCTCCGAACACTAGAATCGACGGATCAATTCGCTTCGTCGCCTGTTTGACAGCGTTCATCGTCTTGACGTCGTGAATGCCCATCAAGTCGAAGCGGAAGCCATCCCAGTGGTATTCCTTTGCCCAGTACGAGACAGAATCAACGATTAGTTTATGCATCATTTGACGTTCAGAGGCTGTATCATTCCCGACACCTGTACCGTTCGCTAAATCGCCGCCTTCTGTATAGCGGTAGTAGTAACCCGGTACGATCTTATCAAGATTTGATGCTTTGGCGTCAAACATGTGGTTATAGACGACGTCCATGACGGCACGTAGACCATTGTCATGGAGTCCTTGGATCATCTGTTTCATTTCCGTGATCCGGACTTTTGGATCATATGGATTTGTCGCATACGATCCTTCTGGTGCATTGTAGTTCTTCGGATCATAACCCCAGTTGTATGATTTAAGCGGATTCGTCTCATCGACGGATGCTGTATTGAAATCATAAACAGGAATGAACTGGACATGCGTGATACCAAGTTCCTTTAAGTGATCGAGTCCCGTCTTTGTCTTCGTTTTTTTGCCATCCTTCGTTAAACGTGTACCTGGCTCGATGACACCAAGATATTTTCCTTTTTGTTTGATACCTGAATCGTAACCTGAATTCGTCACATCAAACATCGATAGATCACGGACATGTGATTCATAAATGATCGCGTCTGTTGCGTGACGAAGTGGCATTTTCCCATTCGTCCAGCGTTTTGGATCCGTCTCGCGTAAATCAACGACGACACCTTGGTCTCCGTTAACAGCGACCGCTGTCGCATACGGATCAACGGCACGCGTCGATTCTTTTGCGTGTTTGACTTCATATGTGTAACCGACACCATCAAGATCACCCTTGACCGTCACTTGATAGACACCACGATCCGTCCGTTTCATCTGGATTTCACGCGTGATATCTTTTGTCGTAGCTGCTTGTTGTTTCGGTAAACGATATAACTCGAGTTCAACGGCTTGCGCTGTCGGCGCCCAGACCTTGAATGTCGTCTTCGATTTCTGATAGTCGACGCCGAGCTTACCACCATAGGCATACTTTTGATCGAATGCTTTCGAACGCAGTACCTTCCCTGCTTCAAGAACTGCTTCTCCAAAAACAGGATGCGTCACGCGGACGACTTTTGCTAAATCGATATCAGAAGCGACTTCGACTTTCGCCGTCTTGGCATCGATCGCTGATACGACTGGATTCGTCACACCTTCGAACGTAAATGCCTTTAAGTCTTCTGCCATCATCGGTGTATTCGTTTTAAGCGTCATCGTCCGGAAGTCATCAGCCAAAAAGCTCGTGATTTTTGGCGTCCGATCAATTTCCGGTTTGCTGTAGTACACTGTCTGGTCCCCTTCGATCAACCAGATGTCCTTCGCACCTGCATAAAAGAAACGATCGGCTCCGTCTTTTTCCGACCAGCCCTCAAGATGAGGAATGACGCCTGCAAGACGTGCTTTCGTTGGGTTATCAAGCGTTACTTTGGCAATGGCACCGAACTCATCCTGCTGATCGAATTCGAATCGTTTGCCATCTTGCGCTTCCGGCCAAGACCAGACGCCGTATTTATCATAATCATTGTCATACCGATAATAGTGGATATTCGTGTCGATTTTTTCGACGTCTGCTCCATTAGTCGGATTGACCGTCGAGATATCCTTGCTTCCCGATTCGATCCAGATTTCAGCAACTCCGTTTTTAATCATATCTTTCGTGATGAAACGATCGTTCTCAGATCCCCCATCCTTGTTCCAGTTATCATCTCGCACGATGAAGCCGACTTTTTCCGGCTGATCGACTGGAAATTCATAGGCTGCGATTTTTCCGTAAGCATCTTCACCATTAAAGGCATGTGCTTTATTCGGAAAATAATCCGGACCATTTGTCCATAACCACAAGTTCCAATCCTTCGTGGCATTCGGGTCTTCCTTGTAGTGAATGATGACCAATGTAGACTTTCCTTTTTCCAGTGCTTGACCGGATAAAGACAGTCCACTAAATATTAGTGCAAACGTTAGCGCAACGATACAAACGGATCTTATGCGTTTCATACGATAGCCATCTCCTTTGTTATGTAATCGTTTTCATTTTGCATCCGTTTATAAGTCCTGTCAAAGCCTATTTGATGATTCGAACAGAAAATAAGACTTTTGAACCAAAGTGATTCGGTTGGATGGAAAACAACAAAAAAAGAACCGTCCGTGTGGTAGACAGTCCTTTTTACCGGGTTTAAGAAGACGCGAGGATGGCATGAATCTTGGCTTTCGTTTGTCTCATGGATTCATCCGATGCAAAGAAGTACCATACCCCATCGTTTGCGATATAGCCTTCTCCATCTAGCTTTAATGGTTTCAGCTGTTTGAATCCCGGCTGATTTTCTTGAGCAAGTTGTGCCGCCACGTCAAAACCGATGTTCGTCGCGAAATTATGCTTCATGACATTCGTGATTTCTTCCATCTTGGTCAGTAAACGAGGTCCAGCCAGTTTAGCACCGACGGCTTCTAAAACTTGACGTTGCCGAATCTGTCTGCCCATATCGCCGAGTGGATCTTGTTTTCGCATACGTGCGTAACCACTTGCTTCTAGACCAGTTAAATGAATCTTTCCTTTTTTATACTCCTTTTGTAAACGACGGTCGTTCCAGCTGAAGGCGGATGGATTATCCACTGTGACACCGCCAACAGCATCAACCAATTCAATCAACCCATCCATATTGATCTTAGCGTAATATGGGATATCGACATCAAACGTTTGTTCCACCGTCTCGACCGTCTCCTTCACACCACCATAGGCATACGTATGATTGATTTTCGTCTTCTCACCTGTCGGTATCGTAACTTGCATGTCGCGTGGAATGGACAACGAAGTCGCTTGCTTCGCTTTCGGGTTAAACGAGAGCAACATGATGGCATCTGCCCGTCCCTTATCATTCTTTCGCTCGTCGACGCCAATCAAGAGGACATTGACTGGCTTCATCGATGCGAGTGGCTTTGCTTTTTCCCCACCCAACGGTTGTAAAAAGGAATGCGCCGTCTGTTGGATTTTTAAAAATGCCAGTCCCGTCGAAGCGCTAGCAATCAAGACGATCACGAGCAGAAGCGCACTGATGACGCGCCAGAGGATCGGAGGTCTTCGTTTATCGATGCGTGATTTCATACTCTGTTCTCCTTCACAATTTGTCCTCGTACGTCTTCATCAAACCGGCAATGTTCGAGTTGTGCAGAAACAGCACCGAATCGATCTGCTTTTGTTTGGCAAATCGGGAAACATCAAATGATTTTGGAACGTATCGAATATCCACGACTTCTAAGTTGGCACTTTTCGCAAGCAATGGTAACACAGGATTTGCAAACGAATCCTTTAAAACCAAAATCGTCGGGCGATTTCGATTCGCCGCTGACTTCATTGACATGATGTCGTGGTTTCCGCGAAGAAATACTTCATATCGATCGACATAATCACCTTCTTGTTTGACGAATGATTCATCAATGACAGGACGTCCACATTTCCCTTCATAACAAACATCGATACCGTTGAAGAACGCAGGAGCATAATAATCTAGACGGTCACCGGACGCCGCATAGGAGAGCGTCGTTTTTCGTGCTAATGATCCATAGTAGGCGTGTTGATCTTCCTTCCGCCACTTCGTCTCAGGTAACGTCGTTGACAGTCCCATTCTTTTCGTGATGACTTGGTAAGCTTCTGTTGCACCGTCGATGTTCCAGTGATGATCTGTCTTGAAGTAGTCACTTAACTTCAATCCTTGCAAAGAAAGATTGGTCATCCCCGCCGCTTGAAAGTCTCGTACCATTTTTTCATAGCGCTCGTTTGCATTGGAAGCGACATAAGACGGAATTAGTTTGTCCCGTTCTGCGATAACGGTTTTAGACGGTGCTAACGCCATATAGACCGGACGATCGACTTCTCCAACGAATTGTTTGAATGCTTGCGGAATTTTTACGTTTCCTGATGCACTCGGTTCAATCATATAATCGTTTTTTGCCGTATAAATGCCATTACGAAACGGCTGTCGAAAGACATCTTTTGATAAAAGCGCCTGTATCTCGACGAACGTTCCTCGCAACAGTAATTGATCCGTGAAATAGGTCTCCATTTTGAGCATATCCTTGCCTGTCGCGATTCCCTCGACGGTGGGCTCAACGGACTGGGCAAGTGTACGATTTTCCAGCTGGGACCGGACACGGTCTTCCCGGACAAGCGTTCCGAGTCCGATCGTCAGTAAGACGAGAATAAAACTGACAGTCGTCACCCACATCATGATTCGCTCGAAAGAAGGTGTTTGATTCGTCTCCTGTTGCGTTTTCATCAATGGCTGCTCCATGGATAGTCCTCCTTTTTAGAACCGGAAATAGATGAACGGATTAAACGTGCTCGCAACGAGTGCCGATGTCGCAAGGAACAACATCAACATGGCGTACCCATACTGCATCGTTGTTCCGATCTTCCCGAGAGAGACGACGACACGTTCTCCGAGATACTTCGGAATCGGTGTCGCAGCGATACACGCGACAAGTAGTAGGACTCCGTTCTGAACGAGTTGGTAACTCGCCCGTTCATCCCATAGCACATCCGGTACGAACATTGCTTGAATATACATAACGGCTTCTGGAAACGTCTCTGAGCGGAAAAAGACCCAACCGACGAGCACGAGGATGAGCGTCCAGACTGTCGAGACGACAGGCATACGCTCGAGCCATCTCCCGAGAAATGCCTTCTCGAGCATGATCCAAACTCCGTAATATGCGCCCCACGCGACGAATGTCCAACTCGCACCGTGCCAAAGGCCCGTCAACATCCAGACGATCGCCAGATTTCGATACTGCCGCCACGGCGATACACGGTTTCCCCCTAACGGAATATAAACATAGTCGCGGAACCAAGAGCCGAGCGAAATATGCCATCGACGCCAAAATTCTGACACGGATTTTGAAATATATGGGTAGTTGAAGTTCTCCAAGAAATGAAATCCGAACATCAATGCTAAACCAATTGCCATATCGCTATAGCCCGAAAAATCAAAATAGATCTGTAAGGCATAAGCGATGATTCCAATCCATGCTAGCCCCATCGAAAGGTCTTTCATATTAAAAACAGCGTCTGCGACCTGACCACATCCGTTCGCAAGAATCAATTTTTTTGATAGACCAATCGTAAAGCGGCGAACACCCCGTGCAAAATCAGATACCGTCTCTTGACGAGATTCGATCTGACTCGCAATCGTGTTGTAGCGGACAATTGGCCCCGCGACGAGTTGCGGGAAAAACGCGATATAAAGGGCAAGGTCGAGTGGATTCTTTTGCACCGCTTCCTTCCCTTTATAAATGTCGATGACGTAACTCATCGCATGGAATGTATAAAAGGAAATTCCAAGCGGTAAGACGACTTCTGGAACGAACCAACTCAGACCAAACGATTCGTTGACGGAGTGGACGAAAAATCCGCTGTACTTAAACCAACCGAGCAATCCAAGGTTGACGACGATCATGCTGAACATGATCCACTTCACTCCGACACGTTGCCGATAGAAATCAACGAATAAGGCAAAGAAGTAATTGATCGTGACGCTGAGTAGCATCAGTAAGGCAAAGCGTGGTTCTCCGAATGCATAAAAGAACAGGCTGGCAACTAACAGCCAGCCGTTACGGAATGTCCGAGGCAACACGTAGTACACGAGCAGTACTGTCGGCAAGAACAAAAATAAAAAAATCGTCGAACTAAACAGCATAGGTTGCTTCCTCCTCTGCCTTGACGTATTGCGCGATGGCGAGTTCGCGGAGATGGACCCGGAAGCTCCCTTCGTTTAAAAACTTCCAGGCCATTTTGAAATAAACCGCTCCTGGCACACGCTCCATCTCGAACTGGACGATCGTCTCATTCGTCAACGTCAGATGCTCCGTCTCAGAGACCATCCGCTTCTTTTGCCCATACTGCATCTTGAATACTTGAACGAGACATGGTTCCGCCACTTCAAAACGGCACGTTACCTGAATGATGTCACCTATCAGTTCAGCATCTTTTCGATACAGTTTTGAAGGCGGATGTTGAAAGCCTTGATCGAACAGTTGCAGATACAGTTTGTCAGTCGCTATCGCATCCTGAAAATCAAAACACACCCCCGGCGCTGCATCTTCGAGCAAAATCTTTTCCTGAGTACCGAACGGAAAAAACTGATAGCTCGCGACGGTCAGCTCCTTATTCATACCGGTACCTCACTCATGATCGCATCGACGATTCGTTCTGCTGCCTGTCCATCGCCATACGGATTCGCGGCTTGCGCCATCGATTGATAGAAGATTTCGTCCGTCAATAATTGATGGCTCATCGCATAGATATGCTCTGGATTCGTACCGACCAGTTTCAAGGTTCCTGCTTCGACGCCTTCAGGTCGTTCCGTCGTCTCCCGTAAGACAAGAACGGGAACACCGAGTGAAGGCGCTTCTTCTTGAATCCCGCCTGAATCTGTCAGGATGAAGGAAGCACGAGCTGCCAGGTTGTGGAAATCAAAGACATCAAGCGGCTCAATCAACTGAATCCGTGGATGATGCTCTAGGCGAGCTGCTGCTTCTAGCACGACTGGATTCGGATGGACTGGATAAACGATTTCTATTTCCGGATGATCATTTGCCAACTGTTCAATCGCTTCAAAAATCATTGCCAGTTGTAAATGGTTCTCACGACGATGAACCGTCAGCAAGACGAGTTTTCGCCCCGACTTCTCAAGTCGTGTCAGAACAGGATGCGTATAGCTAGCAGAAACGGTTGTCTTAAGTGCATCAATGACCGTATTACCCGTTACGATGATTGGTGTCTGTTTGTTCTCAGCACGTAAATTCATCGCCGCTTGTTCGGTTGGAGCAAAATGATAATCCGCCAACACACCTGTCAATTGACGATTCATCTCTTCCGGAAACGGTGCATACTTTTCATATGTCCGCAGTCCTGCTTCGACATGACCGACTGGAATCTGTTGATAGAATGCCGCTAACGAAGCAGCGAACGTCGTCGTCGTATCCCCATGGACAAGAACGAGATCCGGCTGTTCCTTTTCGAGGACACGACGCATCGCATTCAGAATACGTGCCGTCATCTCCTCTAACGTTTGACGCGGACGCATCAAATCCAAGTCATGGTCCGGAGTGATCTGGAACAATTCGAGTACCTGATCAAGCATTTCCCGGTGTTGCGCCGTTACGACGACAATCGGTTCGACGTCTGGGCGGTTTTCAAGTGCTTTTACGACAGGTGCCATCTTAATGGCCTCAGGTCGTGTTCCGAATACGAGCATGACACGTTTCATCTACTTCATCCCCTATCTCATTTCATGACGATCGTTCGATCGTCTCGCCTCTCATCTGTTGCTCAATGTCACCGATTCGACCGGTTCGTTTTTTCGAAACATAGTGAGTGGCTTGCTTTTTGGATAACTGTTTGTACCAATATAAATATTTATTGTATTCCGCGAGTGTTTCATTCGTTGGACCAAATAAACGCACTTCACCGTATTCCAGCCAAAGGATCTTCGTACAAAAGCTTTTGACTTGATTCAAAGAATGGCTGACGAAAAAAATCGTTTTTCCTTGATCCCGGAATTCGCGCATCTTATCGAGACACTTCTCCGTAAATGTTTGATCGCCGACAGATAAGGCTTCATCGATGATCAAGATATCCGGATTGATATTGATCGAGATAGCAAAACCGAGACGTGCCCGCATCCCACTCGAATAGGTTTTGACTGGCTGACCGATGAACTCTCCGATATCCGCGAATTCGAGAATTTCCGGTGTGATCTCCTCGATTTGCCGTTTGGTCAGTCCCATCATCAATCCTTTGAGCTCGATGTTATCGCGACCTGTCAGTTGACTGTTCAATCCACTTGAGATGGCAATCAGTGCTGATTTTCCTCCTAGCGTGACACATCCATACGTAGGCGGTGTGACGTTAGCAAGTAAATGGGATAACGTTGATTTCCCACTACCGTTGATGCCTACGACACCCACGATTTCTCCCTCTTCAACAGAGAAGGAGACATTTTTGAGCGCATAAAAGGATTTTCCGCTCACTTTTCCAAAGAGCACTTCCTTTAATTTATCGATTGGACGCTCATAGAGCATGTACCGTTTTGAAACGTTCTCAAACACGACGTGACTCATCGTCTTTCCTCCTATACATAATCAATGAAGTAGCGTCGGAAACGAATATGGACCGCTGCTCCGACGAGCAGGATACCGAGTGTCACACTCCAAAAATAAGCGCCATACCAGATGTGATCCATCAAGTAACCGGTTCCGATCAAGGCGGAGCGGTACCCCTCAATCAAATAGACGAGTGGATTCAACATCAATAGCATCTTAAACAGTGAATGTTCTGGGGGAATCCACATAATCGGCGTTAAATACATCAGCATCCTTATCGCGGATGTCACCATGTTCTGGACGTCTCGGATCATCGTAGCAAGAGCCGACAATAACAACGAGACGGCATAAAGAAAGATGACGCCGGCTGGAACGATATAAAACAGCTCGAGCGTATGCCATCCTGGGAAGTAACCAAATGCACTTCCTAAAACGATCGTCAGGGCAATCATCGCAAGGTGTCGATAGAATTGAGCCAAAATGACATATGCCGGAATCGTACTCAACGGAAAATGCATTTTAGAGACGAGCGCGACCCGACCGTAGATCGACCGTGATCCACTTGGAATCGTACTTCCGATGAAGAACCATGCGATCAGTCCACTAACGAGCCAAAAGACGAATGGAATTCCGTCGACAGGATGTCCACCACGGATTCCAAAACCAAAGACGACCCAGTACACCCCGATCTGGAGGAGTGGCGTCATGATCTCCCAAAACCAACCTAAATACTGCATGCTATACTGACTTTTTGTTTCATAGAGTGACAGCCGAAAGATCAGATACAGATGATCTTTCAGCTCCCCTCCAATCGTTCGTAACGCGTTCATATTGCTTTTGCATCCACTTCCGTCACGCTGTGCGTATGCAAGTTACCGAAGTTGAGGACCTTGACCGCATCGAGTTCACGGACAATTCCTTTTGTATCGAAGAGTAACGGTGTCCGCATGTAGTTTGCGAAACGACGTGAATCGAATTGTTTGAACTCATCGTGGTCGACTAAGACGAGTGCTAGATCGGCGTCTTGGATCGCTTCGATTTCATCAACGAGTTCAAAGCGTGTCGAGATGGAATGCTCGACGTGTGGATCACAGACCGCGACATCGAGTCCACGATCGAGCAATTGTTCAATGACTTCGACAGCTGGGCTCTCGCGCATATCGTCAACATTTCCTTTATACGTCACACCGAAGACAGCGATTTTTGGACGAACACGTGAACCGACGAGACGAGCAGCTTGTTCAGCGACGAATTGTGGCATTTGGACGTTCGTTTGTCGTGCCGTATGAATGATGCGTGCAAGTGATGGGACTTTTGCGACGATGAAGTACGGATCGACTGCGAGACAGTGACCACCTACACCCGGTCCTGGATGATGCAAGTTCACACGTGGGTGCATGTTTGCCATCTCGATGACATCTAAGACGTTGATCTCAAGCTGGTGACATACTTGCGTCAATTCATTTGCCAGTGCGATGTTGACATCACGGAACGTATTTTCCATCAATTTCGACATTTCGGCTGTCTTCGCGTCGGTCCGAACGATTTCTCCTTGAACGAATGTTTCATAGACGGCTGCTCCTACCTCTGCACATGCCGGTGTCAATCCTCCAACGATCCGGTTGTTATGAACGAGCTCGTGTAAGATCTGCCCTGGTAACACACGCTCTGGGCAATGAACGACATAGACGTCTTCACCGATCGTAAAGCCGGCTTCTTCAATCAGTGGACGAACATGATCGTCCATAGTGCGTGGCGCGATCGTCGATTCAACGATGACGACGTTTCCTTTTTCAAGGAACGGCAACATGTTGTTGACGGCTGACACGACGTATTTTAAATCACATGATTTATACGTATCGTTCAAGTTCGGCGTCGGGACGGCGATTAAAAAGACATCTGCTCGTTCTGGCGTAAGTGTCGCTCGGAATTTTCCGTTAGCGACGACTCGTTTGATGACATCCTCGAGTCCTGGTTCCTCAATATGAATCGTTCCCGTGTTCAGAAGATTGACGATGTGTGGATCGATGTCGACACCGACGACCTCCGTGCCGTGATCCGCGAACATCGCCGAAGAAGGTAATCCAATATATCCTAGTCCGATTGTGCAAAGTTTCATTTTGTCATTCCTCCATCGAGTTAGTCATACTAGCCAACGAACGGTCTGTGGCTTGGCTGTAACTAGACCATAACGACATTTCCTTTGCTTTCCAATGCTTCTAACCATCTCTTAAACCATTCTTCACAGACCTTACATTTCCAGCGTTTTCTATTGTTTTTGTAAATCTTATGAAGCTTTCACGAATACTTCGTTGCCATTCATATCAAACAAAACGACCCGTCAAGAATCCACCTTCATTCCACGTGGATTTCCCTTCGAGTCGTTGACTATTTTTCTTATTTTGTCCCAGATTCCATGAAAATCGAGTCATAGACAGCAAGAAGTCGGCCTTTTTCTTGCTCCCAGTTGTATTGTCTCCTTGCTACGCTTGCTCGCTCCTGCATCACTCCGCGCAAGCTCTTATCCTTCACTAGACGATTGACCGCCTCGGCGATACTATGCGGCGATTCGACATCGACGATCAAACCGATTCCTTCTGTTTCGACGACACGACGGATTTCTGGTAAGTCGGCCGCGATGACAGGAATTAACGCTGCCATGTATTCGAATAGTTTATTCGAAGAAGCTGAATAATGATTGAAGCAGACGTTTTGAAGGACCTGAAAGCCGACAGTCGCCGCTGCCGTGTAACTGGGTAGTTCAGCAAGCGGAACCTTCTCAATGAAGCGGATGCGAGACTTTTCCGATGATTGCGCAGCCAGTTGCATCAGTTTCCCTTTTAACTTTCCATCTCCAACGAAAATAAGTGTTCCTCGATCGATGAACGGCATCGCTTCAATGAGTCGCTCCAGTCCACGTCCTTCCTGGATCCCGCCTTGATACAACAAAATCGGCTCGTCTGGTGCGAGTGCTAACTCTTCGCGTAACGGTCGCGGTTGCGGAATAATCGGTTCGTAAAACGGATAATTGTGCAAGACGGATGGTCGGGTTCCATATAATTTTTGATGATAATCTGCACGCGTGTCATTTTCAACGATGGTCTGGTCGACGAATCGAAGCAACCAGCGTTCTAATTTCCCTTGCATGCTTCCGTATCCTGTCCGATCGGTCTGGACTTCATGCGAGTCATAGACGATTTGTGCACCACGCGCCGCCCCAATCGCTTGTGGTAACGTATTGACATCGTTCGCATGCATGACGTCATAATCATGCTTCCGGGCAGTACGTGTCATGCGAAGAATGCCGAAACTGTTATATAGGGCGTAACGGATGAATCGACTTCGCATGAATAAAAAGAGCACGAGCATCACGGGAATGAGCCATGGCGCAAGAAGCGCACCCATCAATCCGATAGCAAGTGTCCGTTTTTTCCGTTTGTGAAAGAACGGGAGCCACCTCGCAAAAGGTGGCGTCCGGTCGATTCGAATGACGCGAAACCCTGACATCGGGTATTCGACTTCTGGAAGTGTGCCGTCATTTAGACAGTATAGGTCCACGCGGTGTCCTGCTTCGACGAGTGCCGTACATTCACGTAAGACACGGGCGTCATTCGTAAAAGGATTCCAAACAAACATTCCAATGCGCTTCATTCTGCGACCGCCTTTCGTGACTGCGTTTGTTCGATGGCTTCAAACAAGCGCTGTTCATTTTGTTCCCAATCGAAATGGCGTTGGACGTAATCCACACCCGCCCGTCCCATCGTTGCACGTTTCTCTG
This sequence comes from Exiguobacterium sp. PHA03, assembly GCF_041945985.1. NCBI lineage: Bacteria > Bacillati > Bacillota > Bacilli > Caryophanales > Exiguobacterium > Exiguobacterium sp. PHA03. Next base: position 146,945 of record NZ_JAUTYQ010000001.1, on the reverse strand, counting down.
GATTTCGTGATAACTCGAGAATATGATCGACGATCTCCTCTTTTTTCCGCTGGACAGACACATAACCGGCTCCTGCTTCTTCGATGACATGCGCCGCATGACCGGATACCGCACCGACGATGGCACAGCCCATCGCCATGTAGTCGATGATCTTTCCTGGTGTCACTGTATCGAACGCTGTACTCTCGACAAGTGTCGCAAAGGCGATGTCACTCTTCGCGAGTTGTTTCAACGCATCCCAGCGTGGCATCGCGTCAAGAAACTCGATATTCGTCAATCCACGTTCCTTGACGAGTCGTTCGAACGTTTGTTTGTGATAGCCGTAACCGACGACTTGAAAGCAGATATCCTGTTCTTGTTGAAGTTCCTGTGCGACGTCAAGCAACAAGAACACATCTTGTGCGAGTCCGATATTCCCTGTATACACGACGCGAACTTGTTCCGATACTTTTCGACGTTTGATTAACCACTCGTTTTCCTCGATCGAGTTCGGGATATAATGAATTTTTTCCGGTGCAATGCCTCGTCCTTCGATATACGATCGAAAACCTTCACTGTTGATGACCAATTGATCCGCCTGTCGATACATCCACTTTTCAAGCCAGTAGAGCGGAGTCAATAAGAGACGCGATTTCGTAATGCCGACGCCAATCAACGATTCTGGCCATAAATCACGCACATCAAGAATCAAAGGAGCCTTTTTGACATGTTTCGCGACGACCCCGACGAGCCCCATGAAGATAGACGGCGTCGTCGCATAGATGTAGGCGTAGGATTTTGGATCATGTCGAACCTCTTTCACCGCAAGTACGAATTGTTCCACGAACAAGCGAAGGCGCCGCCATAAATTATTCGTCGCCCGGACGTCACGCGGTTGGATACGAGTCACATGTGCCGTGTCGAGGCTCGGTTCATCCCAGAACATCGAGTCCGTATAGAGTTCTGCCGTCGGATAAAGCGGTTCTGACGTCAGGACATGAACGTCACTTCCCGCTTGTTCCATCCGCTTGAAGATATTCTTCATTCGGTTTGCCGCACTGCCAATTTCCGGATAGAAATTTTGACAAATCATCAAGACGTTCATCGACGACTCCGGCGCTGTTTGAGTTGACGTCGGAACTTCCAGTAGCGGACGACGATTTTTCCGAGCTTTGAACGCGCGAGTGAGCGGTATTTTGATTTCCATGATGCATTCACCTCCAGCAATTCTAGATTTGACACCAATGACGCTTCGAATCGATCAAGAAGTGCGGCATATTGTTCTTCGAGCATCTTATATTGTTCACGCTGTTCCTGTAGTTGCTGTTCATGACGTAGTGATTCCGCTTGTGCCTGCTCGAATAAATCTGTTTGTTCCGCTAACCGTTGAACTTTTCGTTCTAGAGTCTGTTGCTTGCGCTTTAAGTCAATGATCGTTGCGAGATGCAATCGTTCCACTTCTTCAAAGGCATCCTCGAGCCATTCGACTTCCGTTGGTACAATTGCTCGACCATCTCGTGGTTCAGGATAGACTTGAATCGTGATTCCAAGCCACTTATCAAGCCGCTCGACCGTCTCGATTTTACCGAAGGGCGTCAACTGTTCAAGCAGTCGATTTAAATAATACGTCCGTTTGTGATCCGCATAATCGTTCACTCCAAATGGAACTGTGATGACGAGTCGTCCTTCTGGTGCGATGAACGAGACGGCACGAGCGATGAAGCGTTCCGGCTCCCCGATATGTTCCAATACTTCCGTCATCAAGACTGTGTCGAATTGAATGTCAGGTGTATAAGTCATGACATTCGCTTCATGTAATTCCACTTTTTCCTTTACGGATGCCGGTTCCTCAAGCAATGCTTGTTTGGCTTCAGTAATCGCTTCTGGTAAGACATCGATTCCGACGACATGTTTCCCTTCCCGTCCAAGCAAAATCGGAACAACTCCACCGGAACAACCGATATCTAAAATGTGCTCCCCTTTTGCTTGTCGAACGATCCAGTGAACACGCGCGCGCACTTTTTTACCGAATCCCCCCCCTAATTGATCGTAGTAAGCTGCTCGGATTTGATCTTTTGGTCGTGCTGTCTTCATCGATGCCGTCATTTCTGCACCTCCTCAAGTAATAGATGTTGAAGGCGATCTGTCTCCTGACGGTCTGCAAGCTCCATGAATCGACGGATCAACGGGTTCGTCAATGTGATCGGCTCATAGAAACCAATGATTGTGCGCAACAATGCGACACTTGGTGCGAAATCCTTATCACTGCAGTAGCGTAATTTAACGAGATACCAATGCTCGAAGAAATGCTCGAATCGTGTTCCCTTGTATTCCTCAAGCACTCCATAACGAGCGAATTTCTCAGCTCGTGCCCGTTCTCGGACAACACTGCGTTCAAAAAATTTCACCGTCAATGCATTCACGGTCGATCCTGCAACTGCTGCATAATAATAATGGATGACCCGATTGACGAGTAAGACACGATTGGCGCGAAGCATCAATTCCTGGAAAAACAAGGAGTCCTGACCGACTGCACCGACGACCTGTTCCAATTGATGTTCGAGCAAGAAGGTACGACGGACGACGAGTGCTTGAATGCTTTGTACCGCAAAGCGATGTTTCAATAGAAAAGCTTTTGGATCTTCACAAACCGTTCGTCCTTGTTTGCGAATCGTCGGCAAGGCGATGATACTCGTCTTCTCGGCAAGTTTTTTCATATGACCCGCTACAAAATCAAGTGATGGATCGTTCTCTAATTCCTGAAGCAAAAAGGCATAACGATCGCTGAGTACCTCGTTATCTGGATCAAGGAACGTCACATAGTCAGCTCGTGCCATCTCGACTCCCTTGTTGCGAGGACGCGAAGCACTACCACTACCACCTGTCTCGAAGAAATAGGTTCTGACATTGCCATAACGTCGCGCGAGACGTTCTACGGCTTGACGTGCCTCTATGTCCGTCGATCCATCATCTACGAGTAAAATCTCTGACTCCATGAATCGATCCATCCGTGTTAGACTGGCGAAGCATTTATACGTGAGATGTTTCCCATTGTTATAGATGGGAACAACGACCGACAGTTGCGGTGTGTGATCCGTCGGAACTACTGTCTGCTCGTTCCACTCAAATTGATCGAGCAACAGCGTTTTTCCGTTCAATTCACCTGCTTGAAACGCGTCATATCCGATATCTGACCGCCAGATAATCGCACCGTTTCGGCTACCGCTCATCTCATGTAGATGATATGGATGTTGGCTCCCCTTTCGGACAATGCTGGCATCGCTATATTTAAAGCCATTCACGAGGTCCTCTAAATAATATTCACCGTAGGATTCATGCCCATCCATCCAAGCAACGAGATCCGCTTGATCATAGGTTTGCTCCGTCAATGCATCCGCTGAGACGATTTCGTCTGGTGTGAGACTTTGACGATTGATCACGTCACGAATGACTTCCCCATCCTGAGCGACAACGATTAGTAAACGATGTTTTCGTGTTTCAGGTACTCGTCTAATGAACGCTAGAATCTGATCCATCCGTTCGAAGACTGTATGCTCCGTCATGACGGCACGAAGTCCTTCTGCTCGTAAACGTTCGATTTCTTCTTGCGATGTGCGTTCTACGATCGCCGTCGCCTCCTGTGCGTCATGTACGGTGAAGATGTTCGGAAACTCGTTGTTGACGGCGATACTGTAATTCGACAGGATCAAATTACCGAGTGCTTGCGATTCATAGACGCGACGGGCACACATCGTCTTACTATATTTGATGCTATTTAGGTTCAGGACCCAGTCATAACATTTACTGACTTGTTGTAAGGCATCATAAGGAATCGCTGGTGCGACCCGTGATTGATAGCGTTCCGGAAACTGATAGGCTGGTAAGTCGAGATGATAATTCCGGTCCACGATATCGAGTTCGTGCGAAGACTGCATGACCCCATCAAACAACATCTCCGTATCTTTCACACGCTCCGGATATTTCGCCATCCAGCTACCGGCGAATAAAACGCCCTTCTTTCGGCTACGTGTCGCTCCAATCGGATTGTGAATCAATGGATTGACTCCAAACGGCATCGCCATGATTCGATCATGTCCACATAAAACACGATATTCAGGAATCATCGCCTCATCTGAAGTCAGGACATAATTGGCAGCTTGAGCCACGTCTTGAAACCGTTCATGGTTACTCGGGTCTTCCGTCGATTGAAAGACGACTGGAATTCCTTTAGCTTTGACTTCCTGCATCATCGAAAGTAACCGTTGGCGTTTCTTTGAATTTGGTGTGGCGACACCTTTCCAATCATCCCCTCGTAATCCTTTCCATGAAGATACGACCAAAAAGAGATCAATCTCGCGCTCGAAAACTTCTTCGAATGTGTTCGCATTGACATAATGGAGATGAACGGCATCTTCATAATAGGCATACATGAATTCCGAGCAGACGATTGCCATCTCGATTGGTCGTTTTTCATAATAACGCGTCGTCGTCCGTACCGGAATATGTGAGACATCCAATTGATCTAGTAATGACGCTTGGCTATTTTGTTGATAACGTGTCGTCGTGTTTTTAGAAGTTCGAACCGTTGGCAGACGCAAGACGTCCAGCTGACGAAGTTTTTCGAGTGACTCTTTACTTGCTGTCGTGTCGCTTGTGAGCCGTTTTTTCTCTTCGCGAACCCAATTTAGTTGTTGCATGATTTGTCGTTTCCATTTTTGATCACTCACACGTAAACACCCTTCCTCTTTTCAACTCTTTTTTAGTCTACGGAAGCAATTCAAAGGCTACTTGAAGGACTTGCAAGGTTTTTGTAAAGACTTAGTGAAGCTTTTTTGGATTTTCCTTACATTCCATTTCAGTCAACCTGTATTTCCTAGGAAATCGACCGGTTTCGCTTTCTTGTCCGTGGAAATCATTTACGCGTTTTCGAAAACGACTCTTATGCACTCTCATTGTTTTGGATTTAAAAAACGGGGAAACATTACTACGTACTGATAAAAGGAGATGACTGGACATGTTAAACGAAAAAAATCATGATTTACCAGATGAAAAGGCAGACGTTGGTCTTCACCCGGACCCTGATCCAGCTGAGACATCAGATCCCGGAATCAAGCCTGCGGAAACACAACATCCGGATCCAGATCCAGAAGAACTCAAGCGCGATCAAAAGGATTCATGAATCTCATGCCATAAAAAAGAGGTTGCGGAATAATTCCGCAACCTCTTTTGGCGTATTACTTAACTTTTACTAATAGTTTCCCTGTGTTCGAGCCATCGAATAATCCGAGGAAAGCATCTGGTACACGATCGAAGCCTTCAAAGATCGTCTCTTCATATCGTAATTTCCCTTCACTGACCCATTGACCGAGTTGCTCAGCCGCTTCCTTGAATCGTTTGCCATAATCCCCCACTAAGAAACCTTGCATGCGCGCACGCGCAATGATTAATTTCGATTGAACACGTGGACCGATGTCCTGTTGTGCGTTATACCCAGAAATAGCGCCGCAGACCGGTACTCGCGCGAATGGATTAAGCCGATCCAGAACCGCATCGCCGATCTCTCCACCGACATTTTCAAAATAAACATCGATGCCGTCTGGACACGTCCGGTCTAATGCTTTCCGGATGTCTTCCGTTTTGTAGTTGATGACTTCGTCAAAACCAAGATCTGCTTTTAAGTGCTGTAACTTTTCGTCACTTCCTGCAATCCCAACTACTCGTGCACCTTTGATTTTAGCGATTTGACCAACGATCGATCCAACAGCCCCTGCTGCTGCCGATACGACAACAGTTTCTCCTGGCTGTGGATTCCCGATATCAAGCAACCCGAAATACGCCGTCATCCCTGTCATTCCGAGAACACCGAGCGCTGTTGAGATCGGAGCGATCTGCTCATCGATTTTACGGACACTTTTCGCATCGACGACTGCTTTCGTTGCCCAATCGAGCATCCCCACGACGACATCACCTGACTTGAGCGCCTCACTTTTAGACTCGATGACACGCGCTACGACACCCCCGTGAATCGGTTCATCAATCTCAAACGGTTGCGAATAAGAACGCGTATCGTTCATACGTCCCCGCATATATGGATCGACTGAGATATAGAGTGACTCCAGTGCGACTTGCCCTTCTCGTAAATCTGCTAACTCAAATGATTCATAACGGAATGTTTCCCCTGTTGGTTTTCCGTTTGGTCGTTCCGCTAATACGATACGTTGTTCTGACATGATTCATGACCTCCTCATTCAATATACTTCTTCACTGTAACAATTCCGTTTCTGAAAGACGAATCCTTTGCTCGTTTGGAATTTTCTAACTTTTCCTTGACGTCCTTCTGTTCTTACCGTAAGATAAAACACAATTCATAACTTTTATACTGTTATGCACAAAAGCGTTACATAAGGAGAGGATTTTGTGGATTCATCTATTTTGCGTCAGCCACGTCAATTTGCAGTGCATGTTTTAAACGGTCTCAGTATTGGAATTCTCGTTGCCCTTATTCCAGGAGCCTTACTCGGTGAACTCGCTAAGGCATTATTACCATACGTTTCTGGTGCCCAACACGTTTTGGACGCAACGACACTCGCGATGCGACTTTTACCAATGGTGATTGGTGTCGCCGTAGCGATGCAATTTAAAGTGACACCGATCGCCACCACATCGATTGGACTCGCGACGGTCGTCGGCTCAGGTGTTGCGACCCGTGCGGATGCGACATTCGTTTTCGTCGGTACAGGTGATGTCATCAATGCTGGTTTGACGGCAGCTATTGCAACAGCAATCGTCTTATTGATTGGTGAACGCTTCAAAACATATACGGTGCTTGTCATGCCAACGATTTTGATTGTCGGTGCCGGTGGAATTGGTGTTCTGACGTATCCGTTCGTCACACGGATCACAACAGCAATAGGACATGTCATCTCAGACTTCACGGCACTTCAACCCGTCTTGATGGGCATTCTAATTGCGGTCGCCTTTTCCGTTCTCATCGTCTCTCCGCTTTCGACGGTCGGCATTGCGACCGCGATCAGTTTATCGGGTGTTGCTGCCGGAGCTGCCAATCTAGGTGTCTGTGCCGCTGGGTTCGGTCTTGCGATTGCCGGTTGGCAAGCGAATTCACGCGGAACGTCGATTGCTCATTTTCTTGGTTCTCCTAAAATCCAGATGGCGAACTTCATTCGTAATCCATTGATGATTCTACCTGTCATGTGTAGTGCCGCTATCCTTGGTGCATTAGCAGGAATGCTCGGTGTTCAAGGTACACCGTTTAGTGCCGGATTTGGAATGTCTGGTTTAATCGGTCCAATCAATGCGCTACACCTGATGTCAGGAGGATGGACGCTCTTCAATATGACATTCGTGCTTGGTCTTTTTATCGTCTTACCCATTATTCTCTGTTTATTGTTCCATCTACTCTTCCGGAAGTTCCGTCCATGGATGAGCGCAGAATCGTACCGACTCGATTTCGAGTAAGTGCATCTTGATTGATATTTTAACCACAAAAAAGCCAAGCCGACCGTCTGAAAAAATCGACGTTTCTAGCTTGGCTTTTTACTTCTTTATTTTTCAATCACTGTTAACAAATCAAGCGGTGTCTCGATGACATGATCTGCCGAATTCCACTCGGATGGCGTACCAAAACCATATTGACATAAGACGACCGGCATATGTTCCTTACGAGCCGCTTCGACATCAGAAGACCGATCTCCAATCATCCAGTAAGATCCTTCTCCAAACTCATCGCGGTGAGCGCGTAAGATATCCGATTTTTCTTTTCCATTGACAGATTCCAAGCATTTCGGACTTGTGAAGAACGAGCGGATTTCCTGACTATCAAGCACAAGGTTTAGATAATGGTTGCCGCAATTACTTGCAGTTGAGACCGTGTGTCCCGCTGAAACAAGAGCTTGCAATAATGATCGAATTCCGTCAAATAATACATTCTGTTCAACCATCGTATCTTCTAAATGACCATGTCTCTTTTTTCGAATTAAACGAATATCCTCTTCTGAGGCTTCCGGAATCGCTTTTCGCCAAAAGGCGCTTCCTGCAAGACCGTAGCTTGCCTGAACACTTTCTTGCGAAGGTTTTGGAAGATGCGGCATGTCCTCCATCGCCCGATGGATTGCTTCTGTCATTTGTTCCGTTGAGTCAATCAATGTACCGTCAATATCGAATAAGATAATTGCCATGTTCCCACTCCTTTTACATCTCTTTTTTTGCTTTTCTCTTTTTCTGAATCAAATAGCCAACCGTAATCAACACGCCTAAACCAATCCAAACTATCGGATGATTGAGGTGATGCAATTTTCGCCATTCATGACCAACAGCTTTCCCGCCCCAAATGAAGAGCGTCGACCAGAGGAAAAAGGAAATCGTCGTCACGACGGTAAACGTCCAGCGTGAAACACCAGTTAGACCGGCACCAATCGCAAATCCGATACGCCACATCGGAGAAAGAAGAAGAATATAGCGTCCTTTCGTCTCCATTTGCGTCTGAAACTGGAGCATTTTTGTTTCCGAAATCCGAAACCATTTGAATAAACGATTCAATAATCGTTCACTCCCGAACTGTCCAATCGTAAAAAAGAGGTTCTGACTAATGACGAAGCTTACTACAGCAAGGAACACCATGAATAGCAGATTCGCCTGTGCCGTATGCACGAGATATCCTGCATACGCGAGCGGTACTTCGCTCGGTATGAATGGAAACATGAGCGTCATCATGATCCCGATATAACCGTATGATTCCATCCAGTGGTGTCCCATTTTCGCCCTCCCTCTCTCTTTACCAACTATTTCTAGTGTATCGAAATTTCAAGAGGGCGTACAGGAAACGGCTCTTTTTACATCAGAAAGAGCGACTTCTTGTGTGAAGTCGCTCGGATCATCTATTTGATCAATACGCATCCTCGCTTTGCAATGGTTGCGTACGACGTTTTTGTTGTTCATCTTGCCAGTCGCTGAAACGTGTCAATTCTTCAAAGACTGTTTTCGTGACGAAAAGGATGACTGCGATATCGTCTGCAAATCCAAATCCGAGTACGAAATCAGGTACGAGGTCAATTGGTGACACGAGATAAACCAATGCGCCGATTACTTTTAAGATCGTCGTACGACGAATGTTACGGTATTCACCTGACTGGTACGCGCGAATCATATCGACGAACAACGTTAACGGTGAAAAGACGACGGACAAACGAGAGTTCCCGTTTACCTTTGCAGTTGCTCGTTGTAACAGCGAGTTCGTCTTTTTCGGGCGATCAATATAATCTTTTGCATCTTCGGCATACTGATTTTGTTGTTTTTCTAATTGTTGATTCGAGAATTTCATTCCTATTTTCCCCCATTCTAAAGTAACTTCGACGCTTTTCTATTTCCCTGTTCCTACGGATGATAATCCTGTCAGGTTTCAGGATATGATGGAACGGTAAAAAAGGGAGAGAAGCGTTACAGAAAGGATGATTTTTATGAATCATGTTAATCAAACCGTCATCATTACGGGAGCCGCGAATGGCATTGGTGCAGAACTCGCCCGCACCTACGCTGCGCATGGCGCAAATGTCGTTCTTGCTGACATCGATCAGATGACAGGAGACGAATTAGTTCAACAAATTGAAGAAGATGGTGGGACGGCTTACTTCTATCACCTCGATATCCAACACGAAAAAGACGTTCAACTGTTGATTGAGAAAGCGATTGAACATACTGGTCGTATCGACATCGTCATCAATAACGCCGGTATCATGATTCGAAAACCCTTACTCGAATTGTCACTTGAGGAATGGGATCGGGTTCATCATACGAACCTGCGTAGTATCTTTTTAACGACTAAGGCCGCTACACCTTATTTGAAACAAAGTAAAAGTGGTGGTCGGATCGTCAACCTGGCTTCGACCCGCGCCTTCATGTCGGAACCGCATACAGAATCTTATGCATCGACGAAAGGTGGCATTTTTGCTCTGACCCATGCACTTGCTGTCTCACTCGGAGAAGACGGAATTCTCGTCAACGCGATTGCTCCTGGTTGGATTGAAACCGGTGACTATCAAGAATTATCACCTGAAGATCATAGTCAACATCCAGCTGGTCGCGTCGGAAAACCAAGTGATGTCGCTCGTGCGGCTCTCTATCTAACACACCCGGATAACGATTTCTTGACGGGCGAAACACTGGTCCTAGACGGTGGGATGACACGAAAGATGATTTATGAAGAATGATTCGGATGGAGTGCCTTTCGGGGCACTTTTTCATTTCACAAAAACTATATTTATACCTTTTTCAAACATTAATAAACCTTCTATTTATACGATGTTACAAAAATATATCTTCTGACATCATTCGGAAATCAATCAATTACATAATGATTTTTCCTTTCATATCAACATATTCTATTTATTCTTCTGTTCACGCATCATTATTTTCATAAATTCTTCATACTTTCTGCTAGCTTCTCTTGTATTTTTTTAAAAGAATTGTAAAGTGGATTTTCTGATTTTCTTGTTAGAGTGGGATAGGTAACACTTCACAAGGGAAAGGAATGACGCTTAGTTTATGAAACGACCTTTCGGAAAGTCACTCGGGCTATCGCTCATGACACTCACTTTACTCGCAAGTCCGCTCATGACGACAACTCCCGTCGACGCAGCAAGTTCATATAGAGAAAAGCAACAACAAAACCAGCAACAACAATCGAAGCAACGCGAGGCGTTGTCTCAAAAAAATAATCAATTATCTAAAGCACAGCAACAAGTCTACGCCCTGGATCAACAGATTAATGGGCTGACATTACAAGTCGTCGAGAATCAAAAGAAAATCGACGAAAACACGAAACAGATTGCTCGATTAGAAGATAAGATCGAGAAGTTGCAAAAGAAAATCAAGAAACAAGAAAAAATGCTCGGTGATCGTCTAGCGGTCCGTCAGTCGAAAGCCGATAACGCCCCGCTGCTTGAAGCCGTCTTCGGCGCAAAAGATGTCGGTGATATGATTAGCCGTTTCAATGCCTTCAATACAATCGCGGAAAGTGATGCTTCTTTATTAAAAGATTACGAATCAAACAAAAAAGAACTGGCAGCTTCGAAAGAAGAACTGAAGCAGACACGCCAAGACTTGATTGAAGATCGTAATGTTTTAAAAAAGAAACAACGTGAATTAAAACAAGAAAAACAAAAGCGAACAGCACTTCTGAAACGTCTGACGTCGCAAAAGAAAAAAATCGAATCCAGTATCCTTAGCCTGAAAGAGGCATCGGCCCAACTGAAGGCACAGGAAGAGGCAGAAAAAGCTGCAGCACGTGCCGCGAAAGCAGCTGCAGCAAAAGCTGCAAAACAATCGGCAGTGCCAGCATCTGTTAGCAAGGCCAGCACGAAAGTCATCTCAAAAGCAAAAGGTAAATTCATCAAACCTGCTCAAGGCTCTGTTTCGCAAGGAATGGGTGCAGCAAGCGGAAGTAATGGTTATGCGTACCACAATGGAACCGACTTCGCTGGTCCACTCAACTCGCCAATCGTTGCGTCTGCAAATGGAACAGTCATCTTAGCAAGTTCCGGTGGTCCTTACGGCAACCACGTCTATATCTCTCATAATATCGACGGAAAAACGTATACGACCGTGTATGCCCATATGAATGCCTTGAACGTTAAACAGGGACAACAAGTCAAACAAGGACAGCAAATCGGTGTTCTCGGAAGCACCGGTAACTCGACTGGTCCACACTTGCATTTTGAAATCCACGATGGTGGATACCAGTATGATGCGAATGGACGGACGAATGAGCTCGATCCAGAAAGCTTCTTCTAAGTCGATTCAAGAAAAAGTGCACGCCTTCTCTTCCTGAGAATGCGTGCACTTTTGCTGTGTTCATTAAATTTTGAATTGATGTGTCTGACTGTCAAGCGACGTCGTCGTCGACTCGAGTTCTTGCATCAATTGATGAATCTGTTCGAACGATGCCTGTTGATCACGCATCGAAGCAGCGATCTCTTCATTTCCGGCTGCAAGTTCTTCCATGACACCACTAACTGTACTGACTTGACCAACGACATGGCGGGCTTGTTGTTTCGAATGTACGAGTTGTTTCGTCACATAATCGAGTGTTTCGGTCACACTCGCTACTTTTTGACGCGTCTCACCGAATGCTTGTTGGACGTGTGTAAAATTCTCGACCTGGTTCGTCTGTTCCCGCTCCGCTTGCACGAGTGCTTCTTGTAAAACAGCGCCGTCTTGGCGAATCGAACGGACGAGTGAGAAGATCGAACGCGTCGCTTCGTGTGTCTCATCTGCTAACTTTTTAACTTCACTCGCCACGACGGCAAATCCACGACCGGCTTCCCCTGCTCGCGCCGCTTCGATTGCCGCATTGAGTGACAATAAGTTCGTCTGCGCAGAGACTCCAGCGACGAGTTGCGCCATCTGTTCGATTTGTTGCGTTTGCTCAAGGAAACCTTCTAATTTCTGACCGAGTTCACGATTTTGTTCTGTTGACGCACGTAATGAAGTAGCCTGTTGTTCCATGACAGAACTACTTTGAACCATCACGTGGTCTGCCGCCTGTCCTTCTGCATAAGCGGTTTGTGCGCGTTGTTCGCTCTCCTCGAAGAGTTGTTGCATATCAGCCATCGTACTGACCGTTGTCTGGATATCATCCGACACCGTTTGTGTACCGCTCGCCATCTCATTAATCGCATGGGTCATGTTACCAGAAACTTCGACGATGTTCGCGTTCTCTGTCGTCGCTTCCGTACTCATTTGACGAATCGTGTTCGACGAGCGACTGATCGTTCCGATGACCTCATGTAAAGTTCCTTGCATCTGCGCAACAGCCGTCTCGAGTCGACCAATCTCATCTTTTCGACCGGATACGACCAGTTCCTGTGACAAGTCTCCATCCGAAATTTGCTCTGCTGTCCGGACGACACGGCTGATTGGTCGCGTGATACTACGTGCGAAGTACCAATTGTATAACGCTAGACCAATCAAGAGGAGGAATGTCGCGATTAGGACGGTCCGCGTCAAATTCAATGTCTCGTCTTTTGCCTCACGTTGTAAGACATCATAAAACTCCCCATTTTTCGTATGTAACGTATAGAGATCACTGAGGACACCTTCAATTCGTGCGGCATGGGAGCGAATGTCAATCGGATTCACCGCGTCCGTCAGTTCCGTCCGTTTTGCAACGAGCGTCTTATACTTCATATCCGCCCGGTTCAACTCTTCTTGAAACGCTGGAATCAAATATGTCTTCTGTAGCTGATTCAAAGCTTGCTCGTTCTTCCTACTAAGAGCCTGAACCTGCTCCGCCTGACTCTCAGACGGTTGGCTTGCCAGTCGGTTCCATGCTGCCTGTTCATATAAGAGCTTCGTTTCGAGTTCTGAAATTTCAACGAGTTGTTTCCCGTAGTCTTCGTTATAGGATTGAATTTGACGGAGTTGGAACAAGGTCCATCCCATCAAGATGACGACACTCAAAATCGTCACTAATGTTGAGAGTAAAAATCGTTTCCGTAACGTCATTGGATCGTCACCTTACCTTCGAGCACATCTTGTTGCAGCTGCTCTAATTTTTTTCGTTCCCCGTCCGTAAAGTTCGTATTACGGATTGGAGCCAACTGGATTGCCCCTTCTTTGACACCAAGGACGACTTGTCCAGATTGGAGTCCTTTTGCATCCACATCTTGTCCGATTTTCGTAATCGCAAGATCAACTTGTTTTAGCATCGACGTCATGACGGCGTCAGGCGCGATCGGGGTCTGATCGCTATCAACACCGATAGCTTTTTTCCCCTTCGTTTGCGCTGCCTCAAGGACGCCGCTCCCTGTTAATCCAGCAGCTGCATATAACACGTCTGCCTTTTTCTGCATCATTTCGTTTGCAAGCGTCCGTCCCTTTTCGGGCGCCGCAAAGTCCTCCGCATATTCGACGAGTACCTTTGTTTTCGGATTGACGGCTTTAGCGCCAGCTATGTATCCTTTTTCGAACTTCTCAATCAAAGGCGACTTCATCCCACCGACGAAACCAATCGTATTCGTCTTGGTTTGGATTCCTGCAGCGGCACCCGCTAAGTAGCTTCCTTCGTCCTCTTTGAACGTAACCGAGAGTACGTTCGGTAACGTCGAGACGGCATCAATCAAGGCGAATTGTTGTTTCGGATATTTTTTAGCAACGGTCTCAAGATCTGTCTGCCCCATGTAGCCGAGTCCGACGATAACGGTCGGCTTCTTTTTCGCTAACGCTTCAAATGCTGTTTTATAGGTCTTCGTTTCGTTTAATTCCCGGTAATCGATCGACCAGCCTTCCTTCTCCCGTAACAACGCCATACCGCTCATCGCTGCATCGCTGAATGATTGATCGCCAAGACCAACATCCGATAAGACGACCGCCATTTCCTTTCGCTCCTTGACTGCCCGTTCTGGATCATCGATGACACTACCGCATCCTGCAAGGCTTAGTGTCGATGCCAGTATGATTCCACTCCATCGTTTCATTCATTCCACACCCTTCCGACATTCTACATCTGATTATCGGAAGCGATGTCTGACTTTTTAATACAAAATCCAAATTCAGAATAATCCCACAACAAAAAAACATGCCCCTCTAAAAAAGAGAGACATGTGACATATTCTTAGTAGTCGCTATCAGACGTACCACCAGTAACGATTGCGATTCCTGCTGAAGCACCAATGCGTGATGCACCTGCATCGATCATTGCTTTTGCACCTTCGAAGTCACGAACGCCACCAGACGCTTTAACACCGATATCAGGACCGACTGTCTCACGCATGAGACGGATATCTTCGACTGTTGCACCACCTGTTGAGAAACCAGTTGATGTTTTCACAAAGTTAGCACCTGCTTTAACTGAAAGTTCAGCAGCTGTTTTGATTTCTTCTTTTGTAAGAAGACAGTTTTCAAAGATGACTTTAACGAGCGTACCGTTCGCCGCTTCGACAACTGCACGAATATCACGTTCTACTAACTCAAGATTTCCATCTTTTAGTGCGCCGATGTTTAAAACCATATCGATTTCTGTTGCACCGTTTTGAATGGCATCCTTTGTTTCGAATGCTTTCACTTCTGGCGTGTTTGCTCCAAGTGGGAACCCGATGACTGTACATACTTTCACGTCATCATCTGACTTTAAGAGTTCTGATGCTAACGTGACGTATGTCGGGTTAACGCAGACGCTTGCGAATTTGTATTCTAATGCTTCTTTACAGAGTGTTTCGATTTGAGCACGTGATGTTTCTGGCTTCAGTGCCGTATGGTCGATCATTCCTGCTAAATTCATGATTGTTATCCTCCTTAAGGCTTCCCTTTGACTCTGATATTATTCTATCACGCAAGAGGTCTGACTTCTATCTTTTTACGCGACTTTTCGAAGCTGTTTTTTTCGAATCCAGACTCCATTGAGCGTAAAGACAATCGCTGCTGTCCAAATACATGTAAACGCCACCATATGTGTTTTAGTAAACGGTTCATGATAGAGCAAAACACCGAGTCCAAGTGATAAGGTTGGTGCGACGAATTGCAAGAATCCAACCCATGTGAATGGAATTCGTTGTGCCCCGAATCCAAATAACAAAAGTGGCACAGCGGTGACAATCCCCGTTAAGATGAGTCCAGTCATCGTACCGACAGATTCGGTTATCGAAGACGTTCCCTGTACTTGCCAATATCCGAGGAAGATCAAAGCCAGTGGAAGCGGCGCCATCGTCTCAAGTGTCAGACTGACCGTTGATTCAAGCGGACGACGTTTTTTGACGACGCCGTAAAAACCGAAGCTTAAGGCAAGCGCAATCGAGATCCATGGAAATTCGCCGTAGCCAATCGTTAAAATCAGAACACCGATCGTCGCAAGGACAATCGAGATCCATTCAATCCGTGAGAGCTTTTCTTGAAAGAAGAAGACACCAAAGACGATGCTGACGAGCGGATTGATGTAATAGCCGAGCGACGCCTCAACGATAAATTGATGATTGACAGCCCAGATGTAGATGAACCAATTCAAGCTGATGATCAGTCCATTTAAGAAAAAGAGTCGGCGCGTGAACGGATCACGCAATGCCGTCTTCCATTTTCCAAGTGCTTTTTGAAACGACAGTAAGATGAGTAGAAATAGAAACGACCAGATGATCCGGTGCGCTAGTATCTCTTCACTCGGTACATTAGCGAGCATCTTCCAGTAAAGCGGTAAGAGCCCCCAAATGATATATGCGACAAGCGTCGCAAAAAATCCCGGTAGATTCACATAATCCCTTCTTTCGTTATGATACCTTCTTCATCCGTATCTTTCCTGCTGATAAACCGCTGATCGTAAACAAAGCAACGGCAATCCAAATGAACAGGAAAGCGATGAAGTGAATCGTCGTAAAGACGTCATTAAATAGATAAATTCCAAGAAGTAGCGTTAACGTTGGTGCAATGTACTGCAGAATTCCGACGTAAACGAACGGGATTTTCGGCATCCCGTATCCAAATAACATCAATTGAACTGCTGTTGCGATTCCGAGCATGATGATTGCAAGCAGTGCACTCGTCGGCATCGCAAGCGGTTGACTATCCGTCACGCCTAGCGTCAAGAGAGCGAACGGGAGCGTGACGAGCGTCTCTAAAAATAATCCCGATAATGGCTCGGCTGCCGCCTTTTTCTTCAGCACACCGTAAAATGCGAACGAGATGGCAAGTGAAAAGGCAATGATCGGAAAGTGTCCATAACCGAGCGTTAAAATCATCACACCAGTGATTGCTGATACAATCGCGATGATTTGTGGACGCGTTAATCGTTCCTTAAAAAAGATCAAACCGAACAAGACGCTGACGAGCGGATTGATATAATACCCGAGCGACGACTCGACGATATACCCTTCTCCGATGGCATACAGATAGAGTGACCAGTTCCCACCTAATACGAGACCTGCCGCAAGCACGGTATAACGTTGGCGTTTGTTTTGCCACAGGTGACGAACGAATTGAAACTTCTTCGTCAAGCGTAACAATAGTGTCACGAAGATGAACGCACTTAAAATCCGGATTGAAACGACCGTCCATGCTGGAATTCCAGCAGCAAACACTTTGTAGATTGGCAACAGTCCACCAATCACGTAGGCGACGAATGTCGCACTCATACCCCGTTTATCCACGGTCATCCCCCTTATGTATGAAGAAAGCCGCCAGTGGCGACTTTCATTGAACCTTATTGTGCGTCAAGCGTCTTAAACAATTCGCGTAATTCCTCTTCCGTCAAATCACGCCAAGAACCAATCGGTAAATCGCCAAGCTCGATGTTCATGATCCGGACGCGCTGCAGCCGTTTGACCCGGTAGCCGAACTCTTTACACATTCGACGAATCTGACGATTTAACCCTTGCGTCAAAATGATGCGAAATGTCCGTGTCTCAAGTGGTTCAACGATACATTCCTTCGTCGTTGTACCAAGAATGTCAACACCACTCGCCATTCCTTGAATGAATGTGTCCGTGATCGGGGCATCGACAGTCACGATATATTCCTTATCGTGATTGTTTTCTGCCCGGAGAATCCGGTTGACGACATCACCGTCATTCGTTAACAGAATCAAACCGTCTGAATCCTTATCGAGACGACCGATCGGGAAAATCCGCTTCGGATGATTAACGAAATCGATGATATTTCCTTCGATATCAAGCTCCGTCGTACACGTAATGCCGACCGGTTTATTTAAGACGATGTAGACGGGTTTTGGTTTCGTTTGGAGTGGCTGACCGTCGATTTCGACGACGTCCGTCTCTTCAGCTTGCGAGCCGAGTTCTGCCGTCAGACCGTTGATCGTCACACGACCTGCGTCGACTAATTTATCGGCAGCACGCCTTGAGCAAAAGCCCGTTTCACTAATGAATTTGTTGATTCGCATGAATAATATCCTCTTTCCTTAATTGAACTGTATTCAGTGTAGCGCATTCCTGAAATGAAAACAAAAAAAGTGGCAAAGAAAACCAGAGGTTCCCTTTGCCCTTTCGATTAGACTACAGCGTCTTTAAGTGTCTGCATGATGCGAACGAATTGACCATCGTTCATCGGATAACCGGCTTTCGTGATTTTGACACGAACGAGTTGTCCGATCATCGACTCATCGCCTTCGATTGCGACACGCAAATAGTTATCTGTGTAACCGACGAGACGACCGCCTGCTTCTTCCGAGAATTCTTCCGGAATGATCTCAAGCAGTTCCCCTTCGTATTTCGAAGCATATTCCTTTGCGAGTTGATCTGATAATGCGATCAAGCGCGCGACGCGTTCTTCTTTGATTGATTCCTCGACTTGATCGTCCATCATCGCAGCTGGTGTTCCCGTCCGTTTCGAGTACGGGAAGACATGCAACTCACTGAACTTATGATCGTTGATGAAGTTGAACGTTTCCATGAACTCTTCTTCCGTCTCACCTGGGAAACCAACGATGACATCCGACGTGATTGCACAGTCAGGCAGGACTTCCTTCAGACGCGTGATCCGTTCTCCGAATTCCGCCATCGTATACTTGCGGCGCATCCGGCGAAGGACCGTATCGGAAGCCGACTGGATCGGAACGTGCAAGTGACGAACGACGATTGGTGAGTCCTTCAGGACATCGAGTACCTCGTCCGTGATTTGACTCGCTTCGATCGACGAAATGCGTAAGCGTTCAAGTCCATTGACGGATTCGAGTGCTTTAAGTAATTTCGCTAAGTTGTAGTCTTTCAAGTCTTCTCCGTATCCACCTGTATGGATTCCCGTCAAGACGATTTCTTTGTAACCCGCATCAACGAGCTGTTGTGCTTGCTTCAAGACATCTTCTGGTTGACGAGACCGCATGAGACCACGCGCCCATGGGATGATACAGAACGTACAGAAGTTGTTACAGCCTTCCTGAATTTTCAGCGAAGCCCGCGTCCGGTCAGTAAAGGCCGGTACATCTAGTTCTTCATAGACTTTTGCTTTCATGATGTTTCCGACCGCATTGATTGGCATGCGTTCTTCACGGAATTGTTCAATGTATCCAATCATTTTATGCCGATCTTGCGTTCCAACGACGACATCGACGCCAGGAATCGCCATGATTTCAGCAGGAGACGTTTGGGCATAACAGCCCGTTACGCAGATGACACTATCCGGATTTTGGCGAATCGCCCGTCGGATGACTTGGCGACTTTTCTTATCTCCGGTATTCGTGACCGTACATGTATTGACGACATACACGTCCGCATGATCAGCAAAATCAACGCGTGCGTAACCAGCGTCCTTGAACAGTTGCCAGACAGCTTCTGTTTCGTAATGGTTGACTTTACAGCCAAGCGTTTGAAAGGCAACAGTTGCCATTTCGTTCACCCTTTCAATTCAAAATGATACGAGACGGCGGAAAGGACATACAACGGTGCCGTTTCCGTCCGTAAGATGCGGCGCCCTAGAGCGGCTTGTTTAAAACCGGCATCCGTCAAACGTGCGATTTCTGCTTCAGCGAACCCACCTTCAGGTCCGATGACGACAAGAAGGGAATCTCCTTCTTGCAGTCCAGCAAGCGTCATAGCGAGGACGGAGGCCTCCCCTTGTTTCGCTGATTCTTCATAGGCAACCAGACAAGCCGTGTAGTTCGATGCATCCTGTAAGACTTCATCATACGCCACGAAGTCGACTGTCGGCAAGTGGGCACGGTACGATTGTTCCGCTGCTTCCTTGACGATTTTTTCGAGGCGTTCAATCTTTTTCGGAACCTTCTTCTGATCCCATTTCGAGACGGAACGATCGGCTTCGAAAATCCGTAGATGATGCATCCCGAGTTCCGTTGCTTTTTGGGCAACGAGTTCGATCTTATCGCCTTTTGGCAATCCATGGGCGATCGTCACACGAATCGGTAACTCCGTCTCGATCGGTAAAGTCTCTTCGATCCGGGCAGAAGCCGCTTCTTTATCGAGTGCTTCCAGGCGACACCGGTAAAGACCTGTCCCGTCGAGTACGAGAATCTCTCCGCTGACTTCCATCCGCATGACGTTTTTCATATGGTGTGCGTCGTCTTTCGGGAGATGAAAGACATCTCCCTGACGCATCGAGGGCTCGACGAAATACCGTTGCATGCGCTTATGCCTCCCGTTTCGCGATGATTGCGACCCAGTCTTCAAGCTTCGTCGTCTCGACGATCGTAAATCCTGCTTCTTGCATCGCTTGTACGACCATATCTTTCTTCTGACTAATGATACCGGAAGCGATGAAATGCCCGCCTGGTAACGTCAGCGTATAGGCATCCTTGACGAAGAGGAGGATGACTTCCGCTAAGATATTCGCGACGATCAACTCGACCGGCTCACTCAATTCCTTCATCAAATCGCCTTGACGGACCGTGATCTGCTCACTGACGTTGTTCAAAGCGACGTTTTCTGTCGCTGATTTGACAGCGACTTCGTCTAAATCCAGTGCAAAGACATCTTTTGCCCCAAGCTTCGCTGCTGCAATCGCTAAGACACCGGATCCCGTTCCGACATCGACGACACGGTCTTGCTCTTGCAAGTAGTTCTCAATCGCTTGAATGCAGAGGACCGTCGTCGGGTGTGTTCCTGTTCCGAACGCCATACCTGGATCGAGCTCGATGATCTTTTCATCCGGTTGTGGCGTGTAGTCTTCCCACATCGGGACGACCGTCAGATGACGACTGATTTTGACCGGTTTATAGAATTGTTTCCATGAATGTGCCCAGTCTTCTTCATCTACTTGAGTCAGCGTGACAGCACCCGTGCCAATCGACAGACCGAAGTTCGTCAATTGTTGGATGTCCTGTTCGATGCCTTTGATCGTGTCCGTCAAATCGCTGCTTTCTGCAAGATACGCCTTCACGAGTACACCTTGAGTCGGGTACTCGTCCCGTTTCGTCTCATCCCAAATTTCACCGAAGTTATCTTCGCGGTGGGACATCATCTCGAAATCTTCGACGTCCTCGATGACGACTCCGCTTGCTCCCGCTTCATGTAAGATGTTTGAAACTGCTTCGATGGCTTCTTGTGTCGTATGGACACAGATCTCTGACCATTTCATTTCTTGTCACGCTCCTCTGTAGTGATCACCCTGTAAAGAATGTCTTGATCCGGCTGAAGACACCTTCGTGTTGCTCTTCGACACCTTTTTCATCGCTGATTTCATTGAATTCCCGTAATAGTTCTTTTTGACGTTCCGTCAGATTCTTCGGTGTGATGACGACGACGTTGACGTATTGATCACCATGATGACCGGACCGGACGTTCGGCATCCCTTTTCCGCGGAGACGGAAACGTGATCCTGTCTGTGTGCCCGCTGGAATCTTCAGACTGACCTTGCCATGAACGGTCGGTACTTCGATCTCATCACCGAGTGTTGCTTGTGCGAATGTAAGTGGCATATCCATGACGATATGATCATCGACACGTTCGAACAGTTCGTGTGCTGCGACACGGACGACGACATACAAGTCACCTGCTGGTCCACCGTTGACACCGGCTTCCCCTTTGCCTGCTAAGCGGATTTGTTGCCCATTGTCGATCCCTGCTGGAATTTTGACACGGACATCTTTGTTTTTACGGACACGACCGGCTCCACGACATGTTTCACATGGCTCCTTGACGATTTGTCCACGCCCATGACATGTCGAACACGTCGTTTGGTTGACGACACGACCGAACATCGTGTTTTGTTCGACGTTGATGTGCCCCGAACCACCGCATCGTTTACATGTTTCTGGATGTGTTCCTGGTTTAGCACCCGAACCATGACATGTACCGCAATCTTCTTCGACTGGGATCGTGATCGTCTTCTCGACGCCTGTGACCGATTCCATGAAGTCGATTTCCTCGACGTATTGTAAGTCCTGTCCTTTACGTGGGGCATTTGGATCTTGACGACGTCCGCCACCGAAGAACATGTCGAAGATGTCGCCAAATCCTTCAGCTCCACTGAATCCACCGCCACCTTGTGATGGATCTTGGTGACCGAATTGGTCGTAACGTGCTCGTTTATTGTCATCGGACAACACTTCATACGCTTCCGATAATTCCTTGAATTTCGCATCCGCATCCGCTTCCTTGTTGACGTCCGGGTGGTACGTCCGGGCAAGCTTACGGTACGCGCGTTTGATTTCCGCTGATGAGGCATCGCGCGCGACGCCTAGTACTTCATAATAATCGCGTTTTTCCACGTGCAGTCTTCCTCTCTCTATTCCGATTCATTTCATACTGTTTGATTTTACCGAACTTCGTGCGACATGGAAAGAGCCAAAGCGCGGATACGCTTTGGCTCTCTCTAGCGCCCGAAAAATCGGTCGGATGAATTACTTGTTGTCTTTCTCGTCGACTTCTTCGAACTCAGCGTCCATGACGTTGTCGTCTTGACCACCAGCTTGTGCGCCTTCAGCGCCCGCTTGTTGCTGTGCCATGTTCTCGTAGACTTTTTGTGTCAACTCTTGGACGACTGTCGACAATTCGTCTTTTGCAGAACGGATTGCTTCGATGTCTGTTCCTTCGAGAGCTTTTGTTACTTTTTCTTTTGCAGCTTCTGCTTTTTCTTTATCAGCGTCAGCGACTTGCTCACCGAGGTCTTTGATTGCTTTATCTGTTGCGAAGACGAGTTGGTCTGCTTCGTTGCGTAATTCGACTTCTTCTTTACGCTTGTTGTCTGCGTCCGCGTTTGCTTCTGCATCTTTGACCATTTGCTCGATGTCCGCTTCAGTCAAACCGCTTGATGATTGAATCGTGATCGACTGTTCTTTGTTCGTTCCGAGATCTTTCGCAGAAACGTTAACGATACCGTTCGCGTCGATGTCGAATTTAACTTCGATTTGTGGCACACCACGTGGTGCTGGCGGAATGTCCGTCAATTGGAAGCGACCAAGTGTTTTGTTATCTGCTGCCATTGGACGTTCCCCTTGGAGGACGTGGATGTCAACAGCTGGTTGGCTGTCTGCTGCAGTCGAGAAGACTTGTGATTTCGAAGTTGGGATCGTTGTGTTACGATCGATCAATTTCGTCATCACGCCACCCATTGTCTCGATACCGAGTGAGAGTGGAGTTACGTCGAGAAGAACGACGTCTTTGACGTCTCCTGTCAATACGCCACCTTGAACCGCTGCACCGAGGGCAACGACTTCATCCGGGTTAACCCCTTTGAACGACTCTTTACCAGTGAAGTCTTGGATTGCTTTTTGAACTGCAGGAATACGAGTCGAACCACCAACGAGGATGATTTTGTCGATTTTGTCTGGTGTCAGACCTGCATCGTTCATAGCACGGCGTGTTGGTTCCATCGTACGTTCAACGAGATCTGCTGTGAGATCGTCGAATTTCGCGCGTGAGAGCGTCATTTCCAAGTGAAGTGGACCTGATGCGCCAGCTGTGATGAACGGAAGGCTGATTTGTGTTGAAGAAACACCTGAAAGGTCTTTTTTCGCTTTTTCAGCTGCATCTTTCAAACGTTGAAGCGCCATCTTATCTTGAGCAAGATCGATGCCGTTTTCTTTTTTGAACTCTGCTACGAGATGATCGATGATTTTTTGGTCGAAATCATCTCCACCAAGACGGCTGTCACCTGCAGTTGAAACTACTTCAAAGACGCCATCACCGAGCTCAAGGATCGACACGTCGAACGTACCGCCACCAAGGTCATAGATGAGGATCGTGTGATCTTCGCCTTTTTCGAGACCGTAAGCGAGCGCTGCTGCTGTAGGCTCGTTGATAATCCGTTTTACATCAAGACCAGCAATTGTACCAGCGTCTTTTGTCGCTTGGCGTTCTGCATCGTTGAAGTAAGCCGGTACTGTGATGACAGCTTCTGTGACTTTTTCACCGAGGTAGTCTTCTGCTTGCGCTTTTAATTTTTGAAGGATGATCGCAGAGACTTCTTGTGGTGTGTAGTCTTTGCCTTCAACTTCTACTTTATAGTCTGTACCCATATGACGTTTGATCGACATGATCGTGTTCGGGTTCGTGATTGCTTGACGTTTTGCAACTTCCCCTACTTGACGCTCACCGTTTTTGAATGCGACGACAGATGGTGTCGTACGGTTTCCTTCTGCGTTAGCGATGACGACGGGTTCGCCACCTTCCATTACTGCAACACATGAGTTCGTTGTACCTAAGTCAATACCGATGATTTTTGCCATGATCTATTTCCTCGCTTTCAATGATTGGAATAATGAAGTACAGGCTGATTACTCAGCTACTTTAACCATACTCGGACGAATCACACGATCGTGCAATTTGTACCCTTTTTGGAATTCAGCGATGACGACACCTGATGCGTGTTCTTCGCTCGCTTCTTGAACGACCGCTTGGTGTAAGTTCGGATCGAACGCTTCACCGACAGCTGGAATCTCGACGACGCCTTCATTTTGAAGCGTTTCGACGAGTTGACGTTTTACCATCTCGACACCCGTCAAGACAGATTTCGTCTCCTCGTTTTCCGTCTCGATTTGGAGCGCCCGGTCCAAGTTATCGACGAGTGGCAACAGCTTTTCGACGATCGCTTGTGAAGAATACTTCGCGCGGTTCTCTGCTTCGACACGGTTACGACGCTTGAAGTTCTCAAAATCCGCACGGAGGCGTAATTCTGAAGCTTTTGCTTCTGCGAGTTGTGCTTCGAAGTCCGGCTTCTCGTCTTCGACGAGATCCGCTTGGATGACTTCTTCTTCTGTGACTTCGACGGTTTCAGTCGGCTCTGTCACGTTTTCTTCTTGTTGGAGGTTTTGATTCTGTTCTTTTTCTTCCACTCTGAATCGAGCCCCTTTCTATATTCAATCCAAATTGTTCTTATGCAATTCGGTTTGGAATGCTTGAAGTAGATGGATGATCGAGTTGATTCCCCGGTTGTAATCCATCCGTTTCGGTCCGATCAATGCGAGTGTCCCAATTGAGACACCGTCGACCGAATAATGGGCCCGGATGACGCTACAATCTTTTAATGCATCCATATTGTTCTCACTCCCGATCGTAATCAAGATTTGATTATCGAGATTCGGTCGTAGGAAATCGAGAACAGCTTCTTGCTGTTCGATCAGTTCGAGAACAGGTCGTAGTTTTGCGACGTCCTGAAATTCAGGCTGATCGAACATGTTGGCTTTCCCGCCCAAATAAATGAACGGTCGCTCCTCTTGATCCGTCAAGACGAGATCAAGTGCTTTCGAGAGCAATACCGTCTGCTCAGAATGCTCTGAACGGAAGCGACGGATTTCCTCAAGCAGACGACTGCGTAAGGCTGAGAGCGGCGTACCGCGCAACGTCTGGTTCAGACGTTCCATCAGTCGGCTCGCTGCTTCCTGGGACAACGCTTGATTCAATTGCAATGTCTTGTGTTCAACATGTCCCGTCTCTGTGACGAGAACGATGACGACACGACCCTCGGCAAGAGGAATTAATTCTAGATGATGCAGTCGTTGTCCGTCTTCTTTTGGTCCAAGTACAAGTGTCGTGTAATGGGTTAAATCACTCAACAGGTCTGCTGTGTGCCGAATCAACCGATCATTCTCATTCACGGAATGGGCAAAGAGTGACTTCAATGCCTGTGCTTCTTTTGGTGTGATGTTTTCCGGACGAATCAGATGGTCGACATAAAAACGATATCCGAGTTCGGAAGGAATCCGTCCTGCGGAAGTGTGTGGCTTTTCAATCAGACCCATCTCTTCGAGGTCCGCCATCTCGTTACGAATGGTCGCGGAACTGAACGTCACGTCGTCTCGTTTTGAGAGCGTCCGTGAGCCGACGGGTTGAGCAGTCTTGATATAATCATCGACGATTGCACGTAAAATCAACAATTGACGATCCGTCAGCACCTTCTTCACCACCTTATTTTGTTAGCACTCACTTTTAACGAGTGCTAATTACATCTTTTACTATAAGGAATTGTCCGCCCGATGTCAACCGAATTGCGTGACCCTTTGAACAGTTTCCCATTCTGCGATACAGTGAAACAAAGAACGGAAAGGATGAATCGGATGATTGAATTATTGGCAATGGCGGGAGTCTTTGTCTGGCTGTTCATCGCGGTCATCGGAACGACTGCGTATTTTTTAAGGAAGTCGAAAAAATGAGAGAAGCGGTGTTCCACATTTGGGAAACACCGCTTCTCTCATTTTCATTGATTTCAGCTACTCTTATGTCATTGTACTTGCGCTTCACCAATGAACTCTGCAAAGACTTCGTTCGCTAGCGGAATTCCGGCTGGCGTCAAACGGATATGTGTCTCCGTCTGCTCGACGAGACCGTTTGGCAACAACCGTTTCATGACTTCACCAAATACATCTTTAAACGCTACTCCATACTTCTCCTGGAAACGCTCGAGCGATACGCCGTCCTTCATTCGAAGACCGAGGAACATCTCTTCTTCCATCCGCTCAACGTTCGTCAACGGCGTCTCTTTTCGAACCGGTAACCCTTCCGCCTTGATATAGTGCGGAATCGGTGCGATGTTCGCACGACGCGTCTGATTGATATAGCTATGTGAGCCTGCACCAAATCCGTAGTACTCATCGTTTTCCCAGTAGACGCGATTATGACGACTCTCTTTTCCAACTTCTGCGAAGTTCGAGATCTCATACTGTGCATAACCACCTGCTTCAATCGTTTCGATCATCACTTGATACATCTCTGCCTCGAGATCTTGCGTCGGTAGCGGTAGTTTTCCTTTTCGCTCTTGAATCGCAAAAACCGTGTGTGGTTCTAAAATCAATGAATAGGATGAAATATGCGTAATCGGTAATTGTAGCGCCCGTGTAACGTCGTAGCGGACCTGATCGAGCGTCTGATTCGGTAATCCGAACATCAAGTCGACGGAGATGTTATTAAATCGTTTCGCTGCTGCATCGAGCGTCTGCGCGACTTTCGCTTCCCGGTGCGTTCGACCGATGCGTTCGAGCAAACCATCGTCAAACGATTGGACACCGAAACTGACACGATTGACACCACCTGTCTTCATGATATCAAGTTTCTCTTCCGATACACCGTCCGGATTCGACTCGACCGTATACTCTAAATCGTCACCTGTTAGTGGCAACAAATGCTTTTGAATGATTTCCATTAAACGTTGCATCTGTGGTTCATTCAAAGCAGTTGGTGTGCCACCACCAATGAAGATCGTCTCGAGATGATCTGTCGGGTATTGTTTCAGCGTCAGTTCGATTTCGCGTTCAAGCGCATCGAGGTATTCATCGACGGGCTGATTCTTTAAAAAGACTTTATTGAAATCACAGTAGTAACAAATATGTTCACAAAAAGGGATGTGGACATATGCGGCGCGTATTCCCATTTCGCCTCATCCTTTCTCTATAAAAACCAAAAAGGGGACGCAAGCGCCCCCCACCTGTTTAATCTTCGTCCATAGATAGAACGGACATGAAGGCTTCTTGCGGTACCTCTACTGAGCCTACCATCTTCATGCGTTTCTTACCTTCTTTTTGCTTCTCGAGCAACTTCCGTTTCCGAGAGATGTCTCCCCCGTAACATTTCGCGAGAACGTTCTTCCGTAATGCTTTAATCGTCGAACGCGCGACAATCTTTGTTCCGACTGCTGCCTGAATCGGCACTTCGAACTGCATCCGCGGAATCAATTCCTTCAGCTTATCAACGATGACCTTTCCACGTTCGTACGCGAAGTCACGGTGAACGATGAAGCTGAGCGCATCGACGTTTTCGTTATTAAGAAGGATATCCATCTTGACGAGACGCGACTGTTGATAGCCGATCAATTCATAATCAAGTGACGCATATCCTTTTGTACTCGATTTCAACTGATCAAAGAAATCGTAGACGATCTCAGATAACGGCAATTCATAGGTGATTTTGACACGTGTCGTATCGATGTATTGCATATCGACGAATGTTCCGCGTTTCTTCTGACACAACTCCATGATTGCACCAACGTAATCATTCGGTGTCATGACAGCAGCCTTAACGAACGGCTCTTCAATGAATTCAACTTTTTGCTGATCCGGCATCTTCGATGGGTTATCAACATGCAAGACTTCACCCGCTGTCGTCGTCACGTGATAGATAACGGACGGTGCCGTCGTGATCATATCGATGTTGAATTCACGTTCGATCCGCTCCTGGATGATTTCCATGTGGAGCATCCCGAGGAATCCACAACGGAATCCGAATCCAAGTGCTTGTGATGTCTCTGGTTCGAACTCAAGCGCCGCGTCACTAAGTTGTAGTTTTTCAAGCGCTTCTCGTAAATCGTTGTATTTCGCAGCATCGATTGGATAGAGTCCACAGTACACCATCGGATTCATCTTACGGTATCCCGGCAGCGCTTCAGCAGCTGGCTGTTTCGCAAGCGTAATCGTATCCCCGACACGTACGTCGCCGACCGTTTTGATCGAAGCAGACAACGTTCCAACATCACCGACCGTCAATTCTTGCTGACGTAATGGTTTTGGTGTCGCAACGGCAAGTTCCAGAACCTCAAAGTCCTTACCTGTCGACATCATCCGAATCTTATCGCCGACTTTAACTGTTCCGTTGACGATTCGAATCGATGCTACGACACCACGGTAAGCGTCATAATAGGAGTCAAAGATCAATGCTTCGAGTGGTGCAGACGGATCACCCGTCGGAGCTGGTACTTTCTCGACGATCTGTTCGAGAATTTCTTCGATTCCGATTCCGGCTTTCGCGGATGTCGGAACGGCTTCAGACGCATCAAGTCCGATGACATCTTCGATTTCTTGACGGACGCGTTCGACGTCTGCAGAAGGCAAATCGATTTTGTTGATGATCGGAAGGATTTCGAGATCGTTGTCGAGTGCTAAGTAAACGTTCGCAAGCGTCTGCGCTTCGATTCCTTGCGCCGCATCGACGACGAGGACAGCCCCTTCACAAGCTGCAAGTGAACGCGAGACTTCATATGTGAAGTCGACGTGTCCAGGTGTATCAATGAGGTGAAGAATGTAATCTTCCCCGTCTTTTGCTGTATACTTCAATTGAACAGCGTTGAGTTTAATCGTGATGCCACGCTCACGTTCGAGATCCATGGCATCAAGTGTCTGATCTTTCATTTCGCGCGATGTCAACGCGCCAGTTTTTTCTAAAATCCGGTCAGCGAGTGTCGACTTCCCGTGATCGATATGGGCAATGATCGAGAAGTTACGAATACTCTTCTGCCGCTTTAAACGGTCTTCATTCGTCATGTTTAGAGTCACCTTACCTTATTTTCAAACGTACATACGGTTCATTATACCAAAAAGCGCTTCACTGTACTATCTCGTTTTGTTTTACCCGAAAAACAAAATGTGAAGATTCCCTAGACGTCGTATTGCTTTTAAGAAAAACGTTTGCTACAATTGTGTTTGTTCTGTTGAACGATAACTGCAGATATGCGAATATAAATCTCGAATGAGTTTTATTGGAGGTGAATCATCCATGGCTAACATTAAATCAGCAATCAAACGCGTTAAAACAGCTGAAAAACGCCGCGTCGCTAACGTACAACGTAAATCGGCAATGCGTTCAGCGATTAAAGCAGTCGAAACTTTCGCAGCTGAAGGTAACAAAGACCAAGCGGTCCTTGCTTTCGCTACAGCTTCTAAAAAAATCGACAAAGCTGCTGCTAAAGGTCTCATCCACAGCAACAAAGCTGGTCGTGACAAATCACGTCTCGCTAAACTCGTAAACGCACTTTAATTCTTTCCGAAGAATACGGTGATGGGTCGCCACTAGGAGGTATCTCCAGTGGCGATTTTTTTATATGATGTGAAATGGCGGACGAAGGACTCGTGTGAAACGATTCCTTCGTCCGCCATTTGTTGTCTTAGTTGTCGTCTAGACGGTCGATCATGACATAGTGAAGACCAATTCCTTCAATGAGGAACGGTTCTCCAACACGTTCTAGTCCAAGACGCTCATAAAAAGGAAGGGCCGTAACGCGGGCGTTACACCACCAAGCTGTCACTTGTCGTTCTTTCAAGAGACGACGGACTTCTTCGATCAGCGCCCGACCATATCCTTCACCACGCACTTGTTCACTCGACGCCATGCCACGAAGTTGGTACGTCGCTCCTGGCGCTTGTTCATGTGATTGTTCCGAGAAACTACCGATCGCGACAATTTGTTGTGCTTTTATCCCGCCGAGATGAAACGTCGAGGCACGCGCATCGTCTGGATAAACACACGCTTCACGTGGTTGATGCGGACGCAACACTTCATGCCGTAATGGGATGACTTCTTCTGCTGTTATGAGCTGGACTTCCATCATCATTCTCCTCCTCTATAGTGTCGCTAAGCGAACGATCAACGCATCGAATAGAATCTTCTTATCACCGCGCCCCGTCTTCATGCCTTCATCCGTCGTCGTGATGGCGATGAGTGCTTGCTCGAGCTGCGCAAAGGTAAACCTCTTCGCAGATTGTAATGCCAATTTGATCGCATAGGGATGGGCTCCGACTTTCGATGCGATTTGTCGTTCTCCGTATCCTTGTTCTGCTAATCGTTTCGATAACAGCATCATCCGATATTGCCGTGCCATCAGCCCAAGAAGGGCCAACACTTCCTGTCCCTGTTTTTCAAGGTCACGAATCAAACGGATTGCTGGTTCGAGTTGACGCTTCATCAAGTAGTCCGTTAATTGAAAAACGTTGTCCTCTAATGTCCGCGGAACCAACAAATCGACATCCTCGATTTCGATCGTCGGTCGATCTCCTGCGAACAACATCAACTTCTCCAGTTCGTGCGCTAATGTCCCCCACATCTCAGCAGTCAGGAAAATAAGCCGCTCGATCGCCGGACGTTCCATCCGGTACCCTTTGTCATTGACGGCATCCAGGACGAAGCGGAACAGCTCTTCGGTCGTCGGTTTTTTCGCCTCCAGCACCGTCGCGCGCTCCTTCAATCGTTTAACGACGGTTTTTCGTTCATCGAGCTTTTCTGCTTCGACAATCAAGACAACGACCGCATAGTCTGCCGGTTGTAGGATATAATCTGCTAACCGTTCGAGGTTATGTTGTTTTTTATCTTTTGCTCCTGTCAGAAACGTTGCAGGTTTTGCAACGACGACACGGTAGTCACTCAAGAATGGCACCGTCTCTGCTTCATCAAGCACCGCATCAAGCGGTTGGTCGTTCAAATCGATTTTCATATAATCAAAGCGTTCTCCGTCCGGAAGAGCCGCTTTCACGATTTCACGTTCCCATTCTTCTAACAGATGTCGTTCCGTTCCATATAATAAGTATAAATTTGCTAATTTTCCGTTGACGAGCCAAGGAGTTTTCATCATTCCCACCACATTTCACAGTTTGTTCTTAACTTCATCATAGATAATCCTCTTTTATTCCGCTATACTAGAAGCGGAATCTATTAAGGGGGAATGCAGCATGGCACATTCAGTACGCCCACCAAGTGAAAACGCGTTCGAGAACGATATTCAATCAAAACGCAACGATGCGCTCGACTCTGCCGTTGGTTTTGGTGCATCATTCGGCTTCTTCGCAGTCTTGTTCATCATCGGTGTCGCAATTAAGTTCTTAAGTCTATAATCAGTAAAACAGCAACCTTGGGGGGTTGCTGTTTTTTTATTTTATCATAGGTTCACAGCCCGCTGAAGAACAAGTTACACTCCCGTCCTCATCCGTTCGAAAGACGATCCGATCTGTCCCGATTCGTTCGAGGACGTCCGGATGTGGATGCCCGTATCGATTTTTTCGTCCGACTGACAAGATGACAATCTTCGGATTCGTCTTTCGTAAGAGTTCTTCACCGGTCGACGTGTTCGAACCATGATGACCTGCTTTTAGAATATCGATCGGACCAATCTTTAACTCGTCTTCGATTGCTAGTCCAGCGTCGCCCGTCAGTAAAACACGTTGCTTGGCAATCTGTGCGAGTAATATGATAGACCGATCGTTTTCTTCTTCTTTTCGTCCAGTTGGTGCAAGTACCTGTAACCAAGGACGAATCGTTTGCCCCTTTTGAACGAACTCAACACGCGTTCCAGTGGCTTCGATAGAACGAATCAAATCATTTCGCTTCTCATCCATGTTGTCATATGCACCTAAATAAATGGTTTTCACGCGAACTTGGCGCAGTACACCTAGAAGTCCACCGACGTGATCGTGATCAGCATGTGTCACGATCAGACCGTCAATTTCGGCTTCTCCTCGTGTGAATAAAAAGGGAGCGACGATATGACTACCTGGATCAAACGGACGGAGCAGTGGATGCGTCGTTTGTTGATAAACGCCACCGGTATCCACGACGAATGTCTCTCCTGCTTTCTCAAGCACGATACTATCGCCTTGCCCAACATCTAAAAACGTGACTTGCTCAGGTGCGCGCCACTCGGTGTAGCCCCATGCCGCAAGTAAAAGGATCAACGGGAGAACATGCCCCCACCATCTCCGCTCAGCAATGAACCAAGCAATTCCGATTCCGACAACGACGATCGTCAAGACGATCGGAGAAAATGCCGGAACGGCAACCATCGCCAACGGTAAATCCTCCGCCAGTCGTAACACTTGATCCATCCATTGAATCGCATACTGATGCGCGATCTGAAACGTTGAACGAATCGGTAAGAACGGAAGTGTCGCGAGAATGAACGATCCCGGCAGAATCACCCATTCAATCCAGCTACCAATCAATAGGTTCAACAATGGCGACCAAATTGAAACAGTCGTCTGTTCAATCCCCTGCAAAAAGAGGAGTGTTCCAAACTGTGCCCAAGCACTGATCAGCAGCCAGTTCCAAGGACGACGAACCGAACCCATTAGTCGTCTCGACAGCACAAGAAACAGCGTCAGTCCGACCGTCAATTGAAATCCGATATCGTAAATGACAGTCGGTTGAATCGCCAATTGAAAAGCCGCGACCCCTGCAATGACCTCCACCGGATCTAACGGTTTGTGGAAACGACGACCGAGTAACAGAATGATCGCGACAAGAACAGCTCGTGTGACTGGAGGGCTCCACTCCGTCAACCATCCGTAAATCGGCAGTAAGATAAGAACGATATCGAGTCGTTTTTCTTTTGTCATTCTGATTTTTCGTAAGACATACAGCAAACTAAATACTAAAAAAGCGATATGTGATCCTGAGATGACGATTGCATGTAATAAGCCGAATTTCTTAAACCGTTCGAGCGTCACTTGATCTATTAGTCGATCCTCACCAAACACAAGCGCTTCGACGTAGAATGCTTGCTTTTGTGGTAACAATTCTTCGATCCGCTTTAGCCATACTTCACGTACCCGTCTTCCTTCTGCCGCATACCCAGGTGTCCGATGACAGGAATCAAATGAACGGACTTCCCACTTTCCAGCGTAACGATGTGTATGCATGAATTGCTGTTCATCAAACCCTCCAGCATTCGATTGTTGGCGGACATCGAGCGGTTCCGTATTTACGCGACAGGAGTGCCCGATTCGTTCGTATCCTGTTTCTTCTTCCGTAATCGTTGCCGTCAATAGAACCGATTGACCGTTACTCTCTGCCTCATAACGAATTCGATCCCCATTACGCTTCCCTGACAAGATGTCAACAGACGAGACGTCATGCGGTTCAGGTGACAGATGACCCATTCCGATGAATAGGCAACTCAGAATGAACAGAAAAAAGAGACGACCGATTGAAAAAGACCATGATTTCAAGACAGCGAAGAGCATGAGGAGCACTAACCACCAAATCGATTCTTTGATGGCAACGATGAGTAAGAGGACGAACAGCACATGAAGTGGCATCAGTAGACGATCAGGTAGGATTTAAGCGATTCTAACGTCTTTTCCCCAAAGCCCTTCACATCTCCGAGTGATTCATATGTCGCAAATCCCCCCTTCTCCTCACGATAGGCTAAGATCGCTTCTGCTTTGGCGGGACCAATTCCCGGAACCTCCATCAACTGTTCCGCCGTTGCCGCATTGAGGTCAATCAATCCTTTCGGTATCTCTGCTTTTGAGCGTTTCGTTGGTTTTGGCTGACCTTTCCCTTTTTTCACCGGCACGATGACTTCCTGTCCATCAATGAGACGTGCCGCGAGATTCATTTGTCGAATATCGGCTTTTTCAGTCGTCTTTGCTTTTTCGATTGCATCCTTCACTCGATCACCCAAATGGAATTGATAAGGTCCAGGCGCTTCTACTGCTCCTTTTACGTCGACCATGATGAGTTTGTCACGAATCGAGGTGTCCTTTTCTGCTGGCTCTGCTTTTGCCTCTTGTTGTTTATCCGTTAAGGACGGTTGATCGACCATCGCTTCATTTGAACAAGAGGGTAATGGTACGAACAATAAAATGATGAGCAGCAGGACGACGACGAGACCTGCTATCTGTTGCAAACGTGGAACGGTCAAGACGAATCCCTCCTTTTCCCACGACTCTAACAGGTCACTACAGACTTCAGGAAACGAAGGAATACGCACTAACCATTCTTTACAGCACGATCCTGCAGTGTTTCGTCGGATGAAAGTCCTACCATCCATACCGTTACTTTGAATTAGCATCTGTTTCACGAACAAAAAAATCCGTCTCCTTCAAGCAACACGAACGTGTATCGCTAAAAGAAGACGGATGAAATCACTTTTACATTTTTTCGGCAACGAAGAAGATCCGCTCGACTGTCTCAGAAGGAGCGTCCGGTCCAAAATCGCCTGTGACCGCGAGAACCCGGAATCCGGCTTCGCGTAACCATGTTACGTATTGTGCCGGAGGATACGTCCGCTGATGATGCGTTTCATCGACACGCTCATAGCGACCATCCTCCTCCTCGATGAAGAATGTCAGTTCATGGACGACAGAAAGCGGCGCTTCACCAGGATCCGCGAACCAGATATACGAGCTTTGTTCCGCATGTGTCGCGTACGTCTTCCCATTGAACAGCGTCTCCATTTTGTAAGGGGAGTGTGTATCAAATAAGAGACGTCCACCCTCCTTTAGAATCGCTGCTACATGTGTAAACGTCTGTTTGACATCCTCTTCCGTCTGGAGATAATTCAAGGAGTCGCATAGGATCGTCACGGCATCGACAGGTGTCGGCAATTCGATTTCGCGCATGTCTTGCGCCCAGAATTGAATAGTCAATCCTTCTTCCATCGCTTTTTCCTGCGCGACTTCGAGCATCTCTTCAGATAAATCGATCCCGAGCATCTCATAGTGGGCTGCTAATGCAAGCGTCGCCGTACCCGTTCCACATCCGATATCAGCAATTGTACTTCCAATCGGAACGTATGCTTTGACCCAGTCAACCCATTGATCGTAAGGGACGTCTTGCATCAATTCATCATAGATGTAGGCGAACTGTTCGTATGCCATTAGTTGACCTCGACTTCAACCTTTGGAGCATCTGCCCATAGTTTTTCGAGGTTATAGTAATCACGATCGTCACGGTGGAAGACATGAACAACGACGTTTTCAAGATCCGCCAACACCCAACGTGCCGCATCGAATCCTTCGAGGCGTTTGATCGGCAGGTTATGTTCGTGCGCGACTTCTTTGAGTTCACGCGCGATCGCCTGTACTTGTTTTTCTGAATTTCCTTCACAGATGACGAAATAGTCGGCAACTGGTGAGATGCTCGACATATTCAGGACGACGATATCTTCAGCACGTTTATCGTCGATGGCATTTACGATTAATTGTAATTCTTGTTCGACTGTCATAGGACGGTCCCCTTTCGTTTGGCCGCGACGAAGGCATTATAGGTCTCAATCGTTCGCGGAAAGATGATAGCTTGTTTTGTACATAAAAAATGAATCGTCTGACTGAGTGTTGCGATGACGGCGTCCGTCAAATCCTGCTCGGCTACTTCACGAAGCGCTTCGACACCCGAATAACTACGATTCGGCTCAATCGCATCCGCGACGAAGATGATTTGATCAAGTAACGGCATACCAGGTGCCCCTGTTGTATGATTCGCGATGGCCTGATAAATCACGTCTGAATCAAGACCAAGTTCTCGACGCACAAGCTCCGCACCCACTGGCGCATGAAGTAGTTCGTCATCATAGTCAAGTAAGATCCGTTGATTCAATTCGACGGCAATCGAACGCATCTCATTCGTATCGCGGTATTTTGCATAATCATGGAGCATGGCAGCAAGTGTTGCTTCTTCTTCGTCAACACCATATTTAAGAGCCAAGTGTCGTGCCGTCTCGACGACACCTAACGTATGCACATAGCGTCGCTCAGGCAATGTGTTTTCAATGATTTGACGTGCTTCTTCAAGGCGCATATAGATTCCACTCCTCAATCCGTTGTCGAACGGCTTCCGGTACAAGGTAGCGAATGCTCCGTCCGCGCGCGACCCGTTGCCGGATATCCGTCGAAGAAATTTCTAATAATGGCATATCGACCGCTTTCACACGGGCACCACGCGGAATCAAATACCGACTTCCCGGTCGAGCGACGGCACCAAAGACGACTTCCTCGTATAACCGTTCAGCTTGATACCACGTATCGAGACTAACGAGTGAATCTGCGCCGATTAGAAACAGAAACTCATGCTCTGGGTATCGGTGCTTGAGTGCACGAATCGTATCATACGTATAGGAAGGTTCTTTTCGCTCAAATTCAATCGCAGAGACAGAGAAGGCAGGGTTCAATGCAATTGCTTCTTCTACAAGACGGAGACGCTTAGTTGCGTCTGTGACAGTACGTTGTTTATGCGGTGGTACATTTGCTGGTAAAAACCAGACCGCATCAAGTTCGAGTTGTTCCTGCGCTTGTTCGGCAATCAGGAGATGACCGATATGCGGAGGGTCGAACGTTCCGCCCATCAGTCCGATTTTCATCGTGGCAATTCGAGCGTCTTGTTCTCTTTTGATTCTTTATAGAGAACGATGACTTTTCCGATGACTTGAACGAGTTCAGCATTCGTTCCTGCGACGAGTTCTTGTGCGACATCCTTTGGTGCGTCCGCACAATTTTGTAGTACTTGTACTTTCAAGAGCTCCCGCTTTTCGAGCGCATCCATCAAATCAGCGCACATCGCTTCACCGACTCCATTTTTACCGACTTGGAAAATCGGGTTTAAATCGTGAGCTGTCGCGCGTAAAAAACGTTTTTGTTTACCTGTTAACATGATTAAAATTCCTCCAATTGCTTTCGTATCACCTGCTCGCCAAGTGCGAGATCAGGTGCTTGTCCGGTGAAACGTTCAAATGCTTCAGCCGCTTGTAAGACGAACATCGGGACGCCGTCGAGTGTGTCGAGACCTTTTTCAGTCGCTTCACGTAATAGACGGGTCGGCGTCGGTCGATAAATAATATCACAAATCAAAGCGTTCGTCTCTGTCAATTCAATCGGACGTGCTTCGACATGTGGCGCCATCCCGACAGAGGTCGTATTGATGATGACGTCGTAACTCGTTAAA
The DNA here is from genome assembly GCF_041945985.1 of Exiguobacterium sp. PHA03. Lineage (NCBI taxonomy): Bacteria > Bacillati > Bacillota > Bacilli > Caryophanales > Exiguobacterium > Exiguobacterium sp. PHA03. The sequence goes on along the minus strand of NZ_JAUTYQ010000001.1, from coordinate 109,653 downwards.
TCAAATGTTTCGTGCCATGGCAAAACGTGTGTTCCGAATTCATCGGCAACCACCCTAGAGCGTTCTTCTGTGCGGTTCGTGAGCGTCACATCTCCCGGTAGCGCAGCAATGATTCCTCGTGCTGCACCGCCCGCACCAAGGACAAGTGTCTTTTGAAATGACGGACGACGTTCTGTCAACGCACGGACGAATCCGATTCCATCTGTATTCGCACCAATCAACTGCCCATTCTTCCAGTATACCGTGTTGACGGCACCCGCTTTTTGAGCTGCCGGCTCCAGCCGATCCAGGTACGGAATGATTGCTGTCTTATGGGGAATCGTCACATTGATTCCATCTAGCTGATGCGTACGTAATTTCGTAATGATTCGTGGCAATTCATGCTCCGTTACATCGATAAGGTCATAACAGCCGAAAAGCCCAGCCGCTTCCAGCCAAGCTGTATGCAGCTCAGGTGAAAGTGAATGGGCAATCGGATGACCGATGACGGCAAAGCGCATCAGACGAGCGCCTCACGTAAAGATACAGCGACACCTTTCGGGGCATAAGCAGCGACACGTCCACCTTTTCCATGAACCGCAACCCACCCGAGTCCACTGAAGACGATATCCGTCTTCATGTTGTCGCGAAGACTGAATTCATGACGGACGAGCGGAGGTAGCATCTCACGCGTCTTTTCGTTCGGCGGAGACAACAGCTCACCGTTATGGTTCGCATATAGATCGTCTGCTTTTTCAAGCTTCGTCCGGTGAACTTTCAATTCGTTCGACATATAGATGACGAATGAACGCTTGTTCCCTTCCATATAGTCCAATCGCGCAAGACCTCCAAAGAAGAGCGTCTGTTGCGGATGGATTTGGAAGACTTGCGGCTTGATCTCTTTTTTCGGTGTGATCAGCTTCAAGTCCTTCGCATCAACGTAGTGAGCCATTTGGTGATGATTAATGATCCCCGGTGTATCATACAGGTTACAGTTATCGTCAAGTGGGATGTCGATTAAATCTAGTGTCGTTCCTGGGAAGTGACTGACCGTGATGACGGCCTCATCCTCTTCACCGAAACGTTTGATGACTTGGTTGATCAGGGTCGATTTCCCGACATTTGTACAACCAACGACATAGACGTCGCGTCCTTTTCGATAATAATCGATTTTCTCAGCAAGTTCATCGACCCCGTGACCTTTTTTCGCACTGATCAGATGAACGTCAACTGGACGTAATCCAAGTTCTTTCGATGCTTGACGCATCCAGTTCATGAGACGGTTCGGATTCAGTGACTTCGGTAATAAATCGGCTTTGTTCCCGACGAGTAAGACATCATTTTTTCCGACGAACCGATGTAATCCCGGTAACCAGCTTCCATTAAAATCGAAGATATCAACGATTTTAACGACAAGTGCATCTTTTTGACCAATTCCGTCTAAGATTTTAACAAAATCATCGTCCGATAAAGATACATCTTGAATTTGATTGTAGTGCTTTAATTTAAAACAACGTTGGCAAATGACCATTTCACGATCAAGTGCAGATTTAGGTGCGTATCCTGGTGCTTTTGTGTCTTCCGTTTGAATGGCGACACCACAACCAGCGCAGTGGATTTCTTCGATCATATTATGTTGAGCCGCATGCGGGAATGATTTCCCTTCTCTTTTCACCGTAGCGCCCTGCTCGCTACTCCAAGAGCGTAACTTCCGACCTCTCGCCGTACATGTTGCGACTACTGCCTTCCCTTTCATCTACCGATCTGACAGGGTTATTGTTGCTTATCCTGACGAAGTGTTTCGATCGGATGCTTCAGTGCAGAAGGATCTTCCTTGACGCGTTGTGTCAATTTATAGATTCCTTTGCGTTTCATCCGGTGGAAAATGACACGTTCCATCAGGCGATTGAATTTCGTGACGACACCGTCCGTCTTAACGACGGGTTGAACGTGGATGACTTCGATTCCAACGGAGTTTGCACCGAGTACATCCGTGAAGAGTTGGTCTCCTAAGAAGACGACTTCTTTCGCGTGATAGCCGAATTCCGTCAATGCCCGTTTAAACCCGATAGGAAGCGGTTTTCGAGCAGGCGCAATATAATGCAGTCCGAGTGGATCCGCGAACTTCTTAACGCGGTCTCCGTTATTGTTCGATACGATGATGACGTCAAAACCATATTGATTATTCACCATATCCAGCCAAGCAACCAATTCGTCTGGAGCATCTGCGATATTCCATGCGACGAGCGTATTATCAAGATCGGTCAAAATAGCTTTGACACCGTTTCGTTTGAGCATTTCAAGGTCGATATCGTAGATCGAAGCCACGAAATGTTTCGGATAAAGTCGTTTGAACAAGAATAAAACCTCCAGATAATGGTCTAGCTCTATAGTTAAGTTTAAGAAACAGTTATGCTCTTATCGTTCGATTATAGCACAATCAGGTAGCAAGAGCGACGCACAAAAGAAAACGGGAGGCGAACCTCCCGTTTTCTTAATAATACCGAATCCACAAATAGAGTTGGGATAGGATCAACGTCACAATCGTGATCGGTGCTCCGTAAATCAAAAAGCGCATATAGGTGAATTTTTCACCTTGTCGTGTCGCAAGACCCGCGACAATGACGTTTGCCGATGCACCGATCAATGTCCCGTTACCACCGAGACATGCACCGAGTGCGAGGGACCACCATAAAACATCCACTTTCGCATCTGCTGGTGTAAGTCCGATCCCAGCAGCGACATCATTGATGAGCGGGATCATTGTCGCGACAAACGGAATGTTGTCAATCGTCGCACTCGCGATACCGGACAACCAAAGAACAGCAGTTGCTGTCGTCTGAATGTCACCGCCTGTCAAATCAATCGTCTTCTCCGCAAGATATCGAATGATACCGGCTTCCTGAATTCCACCAACAAGTACAAATAGTCCGGCGAAGAAAAAAATCGTCGTCCATTCAACACGTGCAAAGATTCCTTCTAGCTGATGATCGTTTTCAATCGTTAGCAACATCAGGACGGTCGCTCCAAGAATTGCGATCGCTGGTGCTTCGAGATGGAGTCCGATTCGATCAAGCATCGGATGCAATACGAAGAGTGCAATCGTACTAACGAGTACGACACTACTCCGCGTGACGAGTTTTCGACTGACAATATAACTCTTTTCATCGATTTCCATCAATTTTTGTCGATCTTCTGCCTCGACATGCAGTTGCTTCCGGAAGACGAAGTACAGAATGCCGATCGTCACGACCGTAATGATCAGGATGATCGGTGCAAGATTCAGCAAAAAGGCATTGAACGTTAAGTGTGGATTCGCGGCACCGATCATGATGTTCGGTGGATCGCCAATCAAGGTCGCCGTCCCACCGATGTTCGCAAATAATACTTCGGCGAGCAAGAACGGAAACGGCGCGATTTTAAGTATCTTTGTAATCGAGAAAGTGATTGGGACAATCAATAAGACTGTCGTGACGTTATCCAAAAAGGCAGATCCAAGTGCCGTCAATGCGGATAATAGAATCAACACTTTGATTGGGTCGCCTTTTGTTGTCTTCGCTGCACGAATCGCAATATATTCAAACAATCCAGATTGATTGGCAATCGTAACGAGAATCATCATCCCAATTAATAAGACGATTGTTCCCCACTCGATGTATTCAAATAATGCAGTCTCGAGATCCACAATGCCGACGATGACCATCGCGAGCGCTCCGAGTAGAGCGACGATCGCCCGGCTTACTTTTTCACTGATGATGAAGCCATAGGTCACTAAAAAAATGATAAGTGCGATATATGTCTGGACCTGTGTACTTCCGATTTCTGCTAATGCCATTGCCGGCATGATTCATTCCTCCTAAACGTAAGGAGACGCCCTGAACGGGCGCCTCGCTCTCATGAATGCCATTGTCCGAGGCGTTGCCCCATTAAAACTGGTCCAATCGCTTGTGTATCTAATGTCAATGCATCTTTCGGACAGATCAGGACGACCGTTGAACCGAAAGAAAAGTATCCGAACTCATCTCCTCGACGAAGTTCCTTTGCTTCGTTTGTCCGAACGATTGAGTTGACGTTGAGTGCACCGACCATGACATGTTCAAGTGCATGTTTTCCTTGGACGATACGTGTCACGCGACGATAGTTCCGTGTCAATGGACGAAGCGCATGTGTGAGACCGATCTCATTCACCGGTGCCGAATCCCGACCGAGCGTATAACTGGTCCGGATCGTTCCGTCCATCGGTACATGGACACGGTGGTAGTTTTGCGGACTCAAGTAAAAGATCATCACACGTCCCCCGACATATTGTTGCGCCTCGTGATGGGAACCGAGTAACTCTGATACCGTATACGATTGTCCTTTGACGGTAAAGCGGCTATCAGCCGTCAAGTCGTCAACGACAGACAACATACCGTCACACGGACTGACGAATGCGCCTTCTGATTGATCAATTGGTCGCATTTCCGGTTTGACATGACGAATGAAAACGTCATGTAAACTCGAATACGCTTCTAAATTCCGAGTCGCTTCTGCCATATTCAAATCATATGCCCGAACGAACGGACCGATGAACGGACGACTGACCCGGCTCATCGCAAACCGTTTCAGCTGTTTGGCAACAAGCGGGTGTCCATTTAACTCGAACACGCGAGAGTAGAACCATTTTTTAATCATTGAGATCACCGGACGATTCTTCTTTTGAATCCTTTACTTCTTTTCCAGCAAAGAACTCTTTATAGCTGTCTTCTGTTTGTTCACCAGCTACCCGTCCGACTTCCTTACCGTCCTTAAAATGAACGACCGTCGGTGTACCCTCGATGCCAAACGTGTCCCAAGCTGACTGTTCGAAAGCAAGATCGATTTGTTCGAACGGAATGTCTTGTTTTTCACCAAGCGGAACAAGATATGGTTTTACTTTTTCGCAGTGCACGCATCCCGTTTGATAGAAATACGTATAGAATTCGTCACCGGATTTTACTTTATCCGAGACTTGTGTAGCTGTTAGATTGCCATTCTTCGATGCGGAATCATCACGATCCGTGAAGACGAGCAGTAATCCCCCAACCAATACGATCAAGGCAATGACTCCCGCTGTAATCCAGTTCGCTTTGGATTGCGGTTTTTTCGTGTTTTTTCGTTTCGACTTCTTTGACACGTCTATCCCTCCGTCATTCTGGTATAAGCCATTTTTTCTGAATCATTATAGCATGACCATTCGCAAGAATCGTATCGATTTGCAAAGCGTCATCAATCAGTAACAGATCAGCACGTTCTCCGGTCGCTACCTGCCCACCCGAAACGCCATATGCATCCGCGACATGTCGCGTGATCGTCGAAATTGCATGATCAAAAGCAACACCATGCTCTACTGCATCGCGCACGGCTTGCATCAAGGAAGATGGTTTTCCTGTATCGATTCGCACTAATCGACCTGCATCATCAAACGCCGGAAGACTTGCACCAGCGTCGCTCGACATCGTGATCTGCTCGGGTGGGATTCCCGCTGCTAGAGCACGGGCAACAGCCTGCCCTGCCGGAATCTCTCCTTCATCAACGAAGCTTTCTGTCGTACACGTCGTGAAATCGATTCGTCCGCCCTGTTTCGCCCAAGCGAGTCCCGCCTCAAAAATCCGTTCACTCCGATTGATATGCGTCGGGAGAAATTGCCCTATTGGAATATCAGTCGTTTCAATCACTTCATGTAATAAATCAAGCCCTTGTTTCCCGTCTCCGATGTGGACGTTCATCGTTCCCGACACGCCTTTGACCATGCCGGCGATTCGAGCCTCTGATGCTAACCGCGCGAGTTCATGGGCAGTCGGCTGTGTCGATCGGTGATCATTGATGGCAATCTCTCCGATGCCAATCACTTCATTGATGAGGACGATATCATGCCCTGTCGAATGTGTCAGGAAGACGGGTGGCACCATGTAACTTCCGCTCAAGAGAAAGGGACGAATACCGGATGCGGCATATCCTCGTATGTGTGCCAGTAGATCAATTCCGGTTCGCGTCCAGCCATCTGTTCCGAGCAATCCGACGACTGTCGTGACACCGCCTTCGAATATGTCACGAACAGTCAACGGAGCCGTTCGTGTCGCAAATCCGCCTTCCCCTCCTCCACCAATTGGATGTAAGTGTCCATCGATGAAACCAGGAACTAGCCGTTTGCCGCGACCATCAATCCGGTGTGTAATCAGTGCTTCATCTATGGTATAGGAACCGATTCCGATGATCTGATTTCCTGCTATGTAGATATTTTGCGGCATCTGTTGCCACATGACCTGTTCGATAACGATCATCGCTCATTCCTCCTTAAGACAAAAAGCGAGCCTATCGTCCAAGTGACGATATCTCGCTTTTCCTTATTCTGCCTTAGTCCCTTGACCAAGACCTAAATCTTCATTGACGGCATCGAGTGCGAAGACGACAAGTGAAGTGACGACAGACATCGCTGTCGCGAATCCAAAGCTATACGATACTGCATCAACCGCTGATACGATGAACACGGCTGTGTTCACGAGTAAGAATGACCAAAAGAATGTAACGAGAAAACGCATGATTTCCCCTCCGTTTCCATAACGTACTATAGTGTTGTCCTACGATTTGTAGTATACCATTTTTTAATCTAAGCAACAGCCTTTCTCCGTTTTTTTCAAACGCTTTCTTTTCCTTGAAAAACTTCATCAATTCATACAGGCGACTGTCACTTCGTATGCTACAGTAGAACTAACGAAAAGAAAGCGGAGGATTTCATCATGACTCGTCACTTAATTGCTGTCGATCTCGACGGCACCCTTTTAAAGGATGATAAAACGATCAGTGTGGCGAACATCGCTGCGCTTCAACGTGCACGTGCAAACGGTCACGAAGTCGTCATTGCGACAGGACGACCGTTCCGTCACGCTCGAAAATATTACGAACAGCTTGGATTAACGACACCGATCGTTAATTTTAACGGTGGTCTCGTCCATCACCCGCAGAATGTTCATTTTGAAGTCCAGCACCATCCAATTCCACTCAAGACCGTCCAACATATTTTGGAATCCGTCGCTGAAACAAAGACACAAAATATCGTTTGTGAAGTCACGGATCATGTCTATTTTCAATATGATCCAGTCGGTATCTACGAATTTTATACCGATCATGCCTTGTCTGTCACAACAGGAGATTTACGAAAAGTACTTCTTCACGAACCAACGTCACTTTTGATTCATGCTAAAGGAGAACATGTCGATGAGATTCGTTCCGAACTATCCGGTGTCCATGCTGAGACAGTACTTAATCGTCAATGGGTAAAACCTGAATTCATGGTCGAAGTGATGCGAAAAGGTACAAGTAAGGCGATCGGTCTTGCTCACATCGCGCATCATCTCGGGATTGATTCCCGACAGATCGTCGCGTTTGGTGATGAGGAAAATGATTTGGAAATGATCGAGTATGCTGGTCATGGTGTTGCAATGGGAAACGCCATCCCTGCCTTAAAACACCTGGCAAATGGCACGACGAAGCGAAACGAGGACGATGGTATCGCGTACTATTTAAAACATGTCTTAGGACTCGCATGAAGAGATACGAAAAGGCACTTGCTGCATATCGCAGAGCAAGTGCCTTTTTCATTATCCTTTTCGGAAGTATCCAACGACCGAGTCCGTCGCGACGACGTTGATGAATACTGTCTCGTCCGCTTCCCGACAAATCCGTTCGATATCCCGCAATTCGTGACGCTCAATGACCATCATCAACGTCGCTTTCTCAGCTCGTGAATACGTACCGATCGAAGGAATCTGCGTGATTCCACGAATGATATGCTGATGCAGAGCCGTCGTGATGTCATCCGCATGATTCGTGACAATAAAAATCGTCAAGCGTTGGTTACTTGTATGAATCTCATCGACGACCTTAGAAGTCACGTAGATGAAGACGATCGTATATAAGGCAGTCGACCAGCCGAACAACGCACCTGCCAATAATGCGATCAAAAAGTTCAAGACGAACAGATATAAGCCGACACTGCGATCGGAGAAACGGGCAAAGATGAGGGCGACGATATCAAACCCACCCGTTGAAGCACCGAATTTAATCGTGATACCGGTACCAATCGCAAGCAAGACCCCTCCAAACACTGCATTCAGTGTCTGATCACCTGGTATGACAGCATATTGAGGAATAAGACCAATAAAAATTGTCGTTGCCAGAACCGAAATCAACGTGACGATTGTAAAACTCCGACCTAACATGATCCATGCAAGCACGATCAAAGGTAAGTTCAGCGCTAAGAACCAAACGTTTTCACCAAACGCAAACGCTGTATTTTGAAGGACTTGCGTCAAGATTTGGGCAAGTCCTGTAAATCCAGTCGAATAAACACCACTTGGAATCAAAAACCAGTTCATGGCAACGGCAATGACGAATCCTCCGATCGTAGCCACGATCACTTTTAACATACTTTCCTTTACTACTGCTGTCACATGCCGTTCTCCTCTCATTCATAACTATCTTGAAACACTTTAGCACATTCAAATGTCGTCGGATAGTCAAGATTTCCAAAGATTGATGTTCTTTTTCATGATGGCGTTTTCATTTGTGACAAAGGTGTCCTCTAATTCGTGTTACAAAAAAAAGAACCGACTTGGCATCAGTTCTTTTTCATCGTATTTATACTGTCATCGAAGCTGGCACCGTAATATTTCCTCCTGCCGGAACTTCTACAGTCGTTCCATGAACGTTTAAGCTGAATGCTTCGCCTTCCGTCTGAGTGATTTCGACGGCGTTTGGCTGAACATGGACATGGATATGATGACCGCGCCACTGCATCCGGAACGCATAGCTCGTCCAGCCTTTTGGCAACATCGGCTTAAAGGACAACGTATCGTTCGCTACCCGTAATCCAGCGAATCCATGGACGATCGACATCCAAGATCCAACCATCGACGTGATGTGTAATCCGTCTTCTGTATCATTGTTGTAGTTATCGAGATCAAGTCGTGCCGAACGTTGGTACAATTCAACTGCCTTTTCCTCATAGCCGACTTCCGCTGCAATGATCGAGTAGATACATGGAGATAATGATGATTCGTGAACCGTACGTGGTTCATAGAAATCGAAGTTCGCTTTCTTCTCTTCTAGACTGAAGCGATCCGTCAAGAAGTAGAGACCTTGCAGGACATCTGCCTGTTTAATGAATACAGAGCGAAGGATCCGGTCCCAAGACCAATTCTGGTTCAGCGGAAGATGTTTGGGATCGAGTTCAGCGACCAAAATTTGTTCCTTATCCATGAAGCCATCCTGTTGCATGAAGATACCAGGAGCTGCTTCATCTTTTGGATAATACATCTTCGCGTCGATATCTGCCCACTTCGCCAGTTCCTCATCCGTCAACGCTAATTGATGCATGAGTTCTTGCAAACGTTCTGGTTCTTCTTGTGCTAGATGACGGTGAACGGTCTGTGTATATTCGAGACACCATGCTGCGATCAGATTCGTATACCAGTTGTTGTTCACGTTGTTCTCGTATTCATTTGGTCCCGTCACCCCAAGAATCATGTAGACATCCTTATGCACCACATAATTGACACGGCTTGCCCAATAACGAGCAATCTCGACTAACACTTCAAATCCGTATTGTCCGAGATACGACGTGTCACCCGTGTAGTTCGTGTAATTATAAATCGCATGCGCGATCGCGCCGTTCCTGTGAATCTCCTCATGCGTAATTTCCCACTCGTTGTGGCACTCTTCTCCATTCATCGTCACCATTGGATAAAGCGCACCCTTCATCCCGACATTCTTATCCGCGTTTTCTTTTGCTTGCGGTAATTGATTATGCCGATATTTGAGTAGGTTCCAAGCCACTTCCGGCTTCGACGTCGCGAGGTAGAAGTTCAAGCAGTACGCTTCTGTATCCCAATACGTCGCACCGCCATACTTTTCGCCCGTGAATCCTTTCGGTCCAATGTTAAGACGTGAATCTTCGCCTGTGTATGTCTGGAACATATGGAAGATATTAAATCGAATCCCTTGTTGTGCTTCGACATCTCCTTCAATCTTCACGTCTGCTTCTTCCCAGTGATGCAACCACGCTGCTTCATGTGTCGCAAGTAATGTATCAAATCCGGATTCGAAAGCGGTATGAACCCGTTTCATCGCTTGTTCCAGTAATGCGTCGATGTCATAGTCACGATTCGTTACGAGCGCAACGAATTTCTCGACAGTGACACCTTCTCCGACTACTGCTCGTTTCGTAAAACGATTCGCGACATACTGCGTATTGCCGTCAACGACTTCACAACGTGCGCCTTCGACATCCGTGATCATAGCTGCTGTCACATGCCAATCAAGCTTTTTCGTCTTCGACGTGACGTAACCAAAACGCTCTTCGATTCCGTGTTCAACGGGAAGCCAGAACTTCTCATCATAGTTTGAGTCTTCATTCTCAACATCCGCATCGAGATACGATTCAATGATGATCTCTGCTTCGAAATTGACAGGTGTTACCGTATATTGCAAGGCTGCGATTTCTTTATCGACAATCGAGAAGAAACGTTTGGATTCAACTTTTATTTCCTCTTCCCCATGTTTCAACAGCATCGTCCGTGACAACACACCGTGTTGCATATCGAGTTCGCGTTTGAAGTCGACGACTTCCCACGTGTTCAAATCAACTGCTTTTCCATTAACGGATACTTTTAAGCCCATGATATTGACAGCATTGAGTACTTTCGCGAAGTATTCCGGATAACCATTTTTCCACCAACCAACACGTGTCTTATCTGGATAATAAACACCTGCGACATACATGCCTTGATGTGTGTCACCTGTGTACTCTTCTTCAAATGTACCGCGCATTCCCATATGACCGTTTCCGATCGATGTCATCGATTCTGCTAGTCGATTATCTTCTGGATGAAAACCAAGCTCTGTAATTTTCCACTCATTGACCTCAAAAAGTCGTTTCATCGTCAAGTCGCTCCTTTTATGCTAAACATGTCAGCTAGCCTGATCATGTAAGCGTTTCATCTGTACTCTACATTCTTTATTGTACACATAAAAAGCTTCAATGCAATCGTTTGCACGAAAATAAATTTCTTTTTCTGCAACCGCTTCCTTTTACTAGGAATAGATGTCTCTTGCATCAAAAAAAGTCTATGATTAAACCCGTCGGTTTAAACATAGACTTTCGTTTCATGCTTCGGATTTTCCGCCACAAGACTGACGGACGACAAGATAGTGTGGGACAATGACGCGTTTCCCATAAGGCGTCGCATCTTCATTGATTTGTTCAATCAAGCAATTCGTTGCTTCAAAGCCAAGTCCAAAGATATTGATTTCGACAGAAGTCAACGGTGGACTTGAGAATTCTGCGATGAACAAGTTATTGAAACTGACGACAGCCATTTGATCTGGTACACTGATGCCCATCTCATTGAGCGTACTCATGACACCAAGTGCCATCATGTCGTCACTGACAACGACAGCGGTCGGTGGGTGTTCAAGTGACATTAGTCGTTTGACTGCTTCAGCCCCTCCTGTCGTCATAAATGGTGCGCTGACAATATAAGACTCTTGAATTGGAATGCCCTCTTCCATGAGAGCCGTCTTGTATCCGCCGACACGCTCTTGCGTCACGGCTAAGTCCTGTGCGCCACCTACGAATGCGATGCACTCGTGTCCGAGTTGATGTAAATACTTCGTTACCTCTCGACCTGCCAGATAATTATCCGTATCGACATACGTGACGTGCGACGAATCACTGAATGGTTTCCCGACGACGACGAACGGGAACTTCGAGTCTTGCAAAAATTGAACGACTTTATCATCCGTTCGGGAATAAAGAACGACGACACCATCGACGCGGCGACCCTGAACCATCGAGACGACACCTTCGTAAACCTCTTCTTCCGAGACACCTGTCGTCATATAAAGCGAATATCCATTTTGATGCGCTTTTGTACTAATCCCTCGAATGACTTCCGAAAAGAATGGATTTTGAAGCGTTTTTGTTGCGGCACTCGGCATGACGAGACCAATCGCTTGTGTCGTCCGATTCGCTAGACTGCGCGCATGAACGTTCGGATAGTATCCGAGTTCATCCATCGCCTGTCGTACCCGTTCTTTTGTCTTTTGACTGATACGCGAACTGTTCGCGATGACGCGTGACACCGTCGAGGGTGCGACATTTGCCTCCCGTGCTACATCCTTGATTGTTACCTGCATCCCCTTCACCTCACATTTCCCCTACTTAAGTATTTTATTTCGTTTGACGTTGCATCCGTTTACGGTGAACGAGAAGAAGTATGAGCGCTAAAATTGGAGCGATTGCACCGATTGCGACGATCGACCACCAATTGACTTGTGATTTTTCGATGACGTAGCTATTTGCGCTACTTGCATCGAGCGTGATTTCATACGCGTCACCATCTTGACGCACCAAGTCTGAGAATAAAAGACCTCTCAAACGCTGATCATTACCGATTTCCTTCGCAGATACACGTAAGCTCGTTTTTTTCTCCCCAAGATTAATCGCATAAACGACTTGTTGTTGTTTGGTTTCCCGTGAGTAGACCGCCATATGATCCGTTTTTGCGATCAAGCGTTGCTTCCCTGTGGCAAACGCTGGGTAGTCCTCGCGCATCTCATTCAACGTTTTTACGTACTGTTGCATCTTCTTGTTTTCATCAAATGTCATCATCATCCGGTTTCCGGGATCCTCACCGCCTGGCATCGCTACCTCTGTTCCTTGGTAGACGATTGGCATACCTGGAGCAGCATAGAGTGCAAACAGCGCTAATCGAAGTTGACGCTCCTCTTCTTTTGCGCCACTAATCTTCGCTTCCGTGATGAAACGTTTGACATCATGATTGTCAATGAAAGTTGCAAGTCCTTTAGCATTCGGATTAAACGTAGTATCTCGATTATAAACTGAATCGAGTTCTTCCGCTGAACCATTTTTGCGGGCAAACTGGTCCTTAACCCCATAATAAAACGGGAAATTCGTGACGGAATCAAAGCCTAATTTTGAATAGGAGGCAATTTTTCGCGGATCTCCGTCAAACACTTCAGCCAGTAAGAATAAGTTTGGATGCTTTTCCTTTACTGCAGGAATGAATGTTTTCCAAAATGCGGCTGGCACATGGCGAACCGTATCCAGTCGATAACCGTCTATACCCGTTTCATCGACCCAGTAGTTCGCAACATCAATTAAGTAATTCACAACTTCAGGATTTTCCGTATTGAAGTCTGGTAAATCAAATAACCAATTATTTTCGACTTCCGATGAGTTATTCCAGTTCATGATGGGTTGATTTTTATGGAACCAGTCCGGTTTTTCTTTGACCATTGGGTGATTCGGTCCTAAGTGATTGACGACAAGATCGAGAACGACCTTGATATCTCGGTCATGCGCTTCCTTGACGAGACGCTTGAACTCTTCTTTTGTTCCAAAATGCGGATCAATCTCGTAATAATCATCCGTCCAGTATCCATGATACCCATTTGGACGGTTCTTAAAGATTGGTGTTAACCAAATTGATGTGAAGCCTTTTTTCTTGATGTAATCAAGACGTTTCGTCACCCCTGCTAAATCTCCACCTTGGAAGGCTTTTGGATTCTCAGGATCCGCCTCTCGGTCATTACTCGGGTCTCCGTTCTCGAACCGATCAACCATGATGAAATACATCCGTTCTTTTTCCCAACTTGCTGCTTCCCCGATCATCGGTTGAAGTCCGATAGACAAGAGAAGCGGCAAGAGGAGAAGCATTATGCCTCGTCTCATGCCGCTGATTTCCCCCTTATGATTATCCTTTCGTTCCACCAGCTGTCAAACCAGAAACGAAGAAACGCTGGAATGCGAAGAAAAGAAGAACGATTGGAACTGCTGATAATACGGCACCTGCCGCGAATAACGTAAAGTTGTTGTCGAACTGCTCTGACACCATGTTATACAACCCGACCGCAAGCGTCTGTTTCTCAGGAGAACGCAGCACAAGCGATGCTAAGATGAAATCGTTAAATGGAGCCATGAAGTTGAACAACGCGATGACGGCGACCATCGGCTTTGCGAGCGGTAAGATGATTTGCCAGAAGATTCGTAAGTGACCGGCACCATCCATCCGTGCCGCCTCATCAAGTTCTTTTGGAATCGTATCAAAATATCCTTTGGCAAGATACGTATTCATTGGAATCGCGCCACCTGAATAGAGTAAAATAAGCGCCAGATGCGTATCAAATAATTCTAACATATTAAGCAGGACATAAATCGCAATGATTGCAACGAATTGCGGTACCATCTGCAACACGAGGAATAGGATTAGTGAATTTTTCCGACCGACAAAGCGATAACGTGAAAAAATATATCCTGTTAACGTAATCAAAGCGACGGATACCACCATCGTGATGACGGCGATCTTAATCGTATTCAAGTACCACATGCCGTAATCCGTTTTTGCTGGATCAAACAAATCGAAATAGTGAATTAATGTCGGATTACTTGGGAAAATATCCGATGTAATGCTTTTCCCTGGGTTCAGTGAGGTACCCACGACCCAAAGAAGTGGATAGACGATAATGATGGAGGCGATCGTCAAAATGAGATATGACAACGCCATATTAATTCGGTTTTGTTTTCTCATATTAGATCATATCCTCATCTTTGAATGATTTTGAACGCTTGAACTGAATGACGGCAATCGTCATGATAAAGAACGACAACACAAGCGTGATGGCTGCTGCGAATCCGTACTGCGGATTTGAGCCGAGCGATAATTTGTAAATCCATGAAATCAAGATATCCGTTCCACCTGCTGATTGTCCCGGTACTGCCGGTCCACCATTGTTGAAGAGATAAATGATATTGAAGTTATTGAAGTTGAACGTATACTGCGTGATTAAGATTGGTGCCGTTGCAAATAGAATCATCGGTAACGTGATTAGGCGGAATTTCTCGCCTGCTGTTGCTCCGTCAATCGTCGCCGCTTCATAAAGATCTTCAGGAATCGACTGTAAGATTCCTGTCGTCAGCGTCATGATGTATGGGAATCCTAACCACCACTGAATACCAATCAAGGCAAGCTTCGTATACGTCGGATCCGTCATCCAGTCGAGACCATTCTCAAGACCGATCGCTGGTAACAATGTCGTATTGAAAACACCGAAAGTTTCATTGAACATCGAGCGGAAGATCAAAATCGTGATGAACGCTGGTACTGCCCATGAAAGAATCAAGATCGAACGGAAGAAACGTTTTCCTTTGAGTCCTTTTTGATTCAGCAAGACTGCAAGGCCAATTCCAATTGCGATGACCCCTGTCGTCGAAGCGACGGTCCAGACAAGCGTCCAACCAAGAACGCTCACGAACGTATCACGGAAAATATCGACGGTGAAAATGTTCAGGAAGTTTTGGATGCCGATCCAGTCGACCAGCTTCGCTGGTGGTGAGTTGTTGAATTTGTAGTTCGTAAACGCAATCAAGAATGTAAAGATCAACGGTAAGACGACCGTGAACACTAAAAGTACTAGTGAAGGAATCAACATCGCGTACGGGAACCCGTTATCGCGGAAGTTCCGTAGTTGCATCTTCAAGGAAGGTACTTCGAGGTTCATGTCACGTAACTTACCGATTCGATACGCATCGATAAAGTTCCAGACGTAAATGGCGATACCAAAGACAAGTAAAATCAAGGCAATGATGCCCTCGACCATTAGAAAGATCGAGTGATCCCCCCTTACGCCTGGTACCTCACCGAGTGTAATCAAGCCCCAGATCGCTCCGCGATCGCCAGGACCATTTCCGGCTCCTTTGAAGAACAGTTCAAAGTTAACGAGGAAATATGAAAGTACGACAATAAAAAATGTCGCGCCTTTAAGGAATTGTTTATTGTATAGTTGTCCTACTCCTGGAATGATCGACATCAGCGCCGCAATCTTGCGGTGGTTCGTCTTTTTTTCAGGCGTTGGATTCGTCGGGTGTGGTGTTGCAATCGCAGCCATCGTCCGTTCTCCTTTCCAAAGGTCATGTCTGACCTCAGGCTTCTCTTCCAACCATAAAGATGAGGGGGAATCCAAGATCCCCCTCTCTTTATCTCTTTGTCATGGATTCATGCGTTCCACTTACGCTTATTGATTGTTTGCTTCGATTTGTTGCTTGATTTGTTTAACAGCATCATCTGCTGATTTTTGTGCGTCTTGTTTGTTCGTTGCAACAAGTTGAAGTGCTGCTGCCATCGGCTCCCAAACTTGACCCATTTCAGCGATGTTCGGCATAGGTACACCGTTTTTCGCTTGCGCGAAGACTGCTGCTGCGACTTCATTGTCCTTGATTGTTGCATCTTCTTGAAGTTCAGTGACTGGTGGGATCTCGTTGTATTTCTCGAACATTGCTTTCGCGTTATCTTTACCAGTGAGAGAAGCCAAGAACTTTTCAGCCCACTCAGCATTTTCTGAGTATGCTGAAATTGCGTATGTTTTTACACCAACGAAAGTTTTGATCGGTTCACCGTTTGGAAGTTTTGGAAGTTCCGAAGCTCCAAGGTTGATACCTTTTTCCTTATAACTTGCAACAGCCCATGGTCCGTTCATGACAGCTGCAGCTTTTTTATCACCGAAGAGTTGGTCCATGGCTTGACCACCGCCACCACCGATGAGACCTTTCGGGAAGAGACCCTCTTTATACCATTTACCGATGTAATCCATTCCTTCGACGGCACCTTTATTGTTCAAGCCGATATCTGCTGGATCCAATTTGCCACCATTGTCTTTAAAGACATAACCACCGTATCCACCGATTGGACCGTATGCGAAGTAGAAGTTGTCCCACAGAGCAAGGAATCCGTACTTACCATCTTTTTTCTTTTCAGTAGACAGTTTGTATAAGTCATCCATCGAAGTTGGTGCTTCTTTTAGTTCATCTTTATTGAAAAGGAGGATTGGTGTTTCAATGGCTTTCGGATATCCGTAGACTTTCCCGTCAAACGTTACTGCTGATTTTGCAGTATCGAGGAACGGCTCAAGTGCTTTTTCTCCGTCTTTAAGTTCAGCAATCAACCCTTGGTCAACGACTGTACCAATTTGATCGTGAGGAAGAAGCATGATGTCTGGTCCTTTACCTGCTGGTCCATCAAGTGCTACTTTCTTTTGCTGATCCGTCATTTTGACTTCTTTGACTTCGACTTTCACGCCTTCTTTTTCTTCGAACGCTTTAGCTGCCGCTTTTGTCGTTTCAGCTTTGTCTGTATCTTCCCAGACGACGATTTTAGATGGTTTTTTACTGCCTGATTCTGAAGATGAAGAATCAGAATCTGATCCACCGCCACATGCTGCAAGTGCACCCATTGCCATGACAGATACAGAAAGACCTGCTACGAATTTTTTCATTTCCATGATTGAAATTTCCTCCCCAAGTTAACTTATGAATGATACGTTTTAATGCACAACGTTTGCATAAAGGCACAACCATTTTCCCATGATAACAACCAAATGGTTGTAAGCGTTTTATGAAAACGTTTGCATCACCTTTACATTTTTATTATACAATCTAAAATCCTTTTGACAAGACCTTTTAATCAATTATTTTCTTACATTTCAAAAACTTTTTATTTCTGATTTCATTATTTGAATCAAATGCTAGATTGGATAAGCAAACAAAAAGAAAACGTTTTCATTTTTATCGTTTGCACAACATGATGCAAACGATTGCATCATACTCTCGACTTTTATCAGGAATCCTTGATTTCATGGGATTGCAATTGACTTTAAGAAAGCGCTTTACTATTCTTAGGTCGAAGATATAATCAATACGATGCAAGCGATTGCGTTAAGGAGTGACTGCCATGTTCAAAGAAGCTGTGTTTCACCGTGCGATGTCTCCCTTCGTCTATAAGTATGACGAGCGAACGATCCACATCCGTTTACAAACAAAAAAAAATGACGTTGATCGCGTCGATTTGATTTGGGGCGATCCGTATGATTGGCATACTGAAAACCCAGATGCCGCCGACTGGAACTTCGATCCCTCGAAATCAAACTACTGGAATACATTCGAAACGCCGATGAAGCGTAGTGGCTCTGATGAACTATATGATTATTGGTTCATTGATGTCGTTCCACCCTTCCGTCGTCTACGATATGGTTTCCGTCTCCATGACGGTGCGACAAGCCAAATCTTTACAGAGCGTGGATGGTTCGACGAAAAACCACTTGATGACACTGGATATTATTTCTGCGTTCCTTTCCTTAATGCAGTCGACGTATTTACTGCACCGGATTGGGTCCAGGATACGGTCTGGTATCAAATCTTCCCGGACCGCTTTGCAAATGGTGATACGACGAACGATCCTGCTGGTACACTTCCGTGGAACAGCACGGCACCATCGACGACGAATCTCTTCGGTGGAGATTTCCAAGGTGTCATCGATCATATCGACTACCTTGTTGAGCTCGGTATTACTGGCATTTACTTCTGTCCGATCTTCTTGGCGAAATCGAATCATAAATACGATACGATCGATTACTTAGAAATTGATCCACAGTTCGGCACGAAAGAAAAATTCAAGGAAATGGTTGATTTGTTACATGCACATGGTATTCGCATCATGCTAGATGCCGTCTTTAATCACGCTGGCTTCCACCATAAAGCCTTTGCTGATATCCGTGAACATGGTAGTCATTCGACATATAAGGAATGGTTCCACTTGCGCGATTTCCCACTCGTGACCGAACCGCTACCGAACTACGATACATTTGCTTTCGTACCTGAGATGCCGAAATTCAATACCGAGAACGATGAAGTAAAGTCATACTTACTCCATGTCGCCCGCTATTGGGTCGAGGAATTCGGAATCGATGGCTGGCGACTCGACGTCGCCAACGAGGTCGATCACGCATTTTGGCGTGATTTCCGTCAAGTCGTCAAGGAAGTCAACCCTGACACGTATATCCTTGGTGAAATTTGGCATGACTCACAGGAATGGTTGCTCGGTGACCAGTTTGACGCCGTCATGAACTATCCATTTACGAATGCCGCTTTGAATTTCTTTGCTTTAGATAAGACTAAAGCAACTTCGTATGCGAACGATATGTCGCATGTATTGTTCTCAAACACGATGAATGTCAATGAAGTGACCTTTAATTTAATCGGTTCACACGATACACCACGTGCGTTGACGCGTGCTGGCAATAACAAACAAAAGCTTCGTCTTCTCTTGTTATCGATGTTGACGTTCTCGGGTAGTCCCGTCATCTATTATGGTGATGAAATCGGTCTCGATGGCGATCAAGATCCAGGCTGTCGGAAATGCATGCCATGGGATCCAGAGGAGCAGGATCAGGAGTTATTCGCCTATACGCGACACTTGTTACAGCTTCGAAAGCAGCATAAGACGCTTGCGAACCAAGGTCACATTTCTTTCGTTCATGCGAATGATGAGACGAATACGATCATCATGCGTCGCATGAGCCCGGAAGGATTGTATTATATCTACTTCAACAATTCAGATGTTCCTGTTTCGCTGACCGCTCCACAAGCTGGTCGAGGACTTGATTTATTGACGAACACGCACCAGCAGACACTTGATGTTTCTCTCCCCGCGTATTCTGGAACGATCGTTCAAGTCTTATAACCACCTAAAAGCCTGTACACCCACCTTCTAAAAAGAAGTTTTGTGTACAGGCTTTTTTCTGTATCCGTTCTCCAAGATAAAAACAAGTTAATGAATGCCATCGAATTAGGGTATAGGGTACAGAAAGGAGGACATCCTCCATGGAAATTTTCTTTTACGCCGGTCTCATCCTCATTGGATTGTTTACGATCAGTTACTTGAGTGAACGATTCCACGTCCCGAGTATTCTGGCCTTCATCTTGATTGGAATCGTCCTTGGATTTTATTACGATCCTCCCGAAGAACTGAAACTCGGAGGAGAAGCGGGCATCATCGTCCTGTTCTTTTTACTCGGCCTAAAATTTTCAGTGGCGGACCTGCTGATTCAGCTCCGTTCCATTTGGAAAGCAGGAGTCATCGATATTCTACTTTCGTTTGGTGGAACAATCCTGTTGACTTTATCGTTCGGTTTTTCCATCGCCGAATCGTTTTTGATCGGCTGTGTCTTGTATGCGACGAGTTCTTCGATTTCAGCTCGACTGCTCGATCGGGAACCGGATAAACATCAGGATGTGAATCGCTTCGTGCTGTCCTTACTCGTCTTCGAAGATTTGATGGCACCGATCCTACTGACGACGGCCCCGTTCGTTTTAGGGACTGAGACGTTCTCGGTTGCCAAAATCAGCATCATCTTTTTAGGGTTCGCCTTCTTCTTCATTGCTTTAATCATCATGACGTTATTCATCCGAAGACGGAAACGTCTCGTCGATTCACTCTACCGTCATCCTGATGCCGGCATCGGAATCATCGGGTTAATCTTGTTATTTTCCGGTATCGGTATTTTATTCGGATTGTCAGAAGTACTTGGCGCCTTTATCATCGGTATTCTGTTAACCGAACTGGATGAGACGCGTTATCTTAGACGACTAGTCACGCCGTTTCAAGACTTATTATTACCATTGTTCTTTATCACGTTCGGAATGTCATTCGAGTTGACTGACGGATTACCGATTGATCTATTTTTCTTCGCTCTTGTCATTTGGGGAGTCGTCTCTAAATTCTTAGTCGGTTACCTCGGCGGAAGGTACTTTGGTCTATCGAATTATCATGCGATCGAATCTGGCTTCTGTCTTGGTCCACGTGGTGAATTTTCGATACTTTTCATCACGCTCGCTAGTGGTGCATTCGTGACATTGACTGGGATATACATTTTTGTTTCTGCTTTTCTTGGAATTTTACTATTCCGTATCTCTACAGGATTAACGAATCGCACCCATGCGACCGCACGAAAAATCAAAAAGAAATTGAATTAAAAAGACGTCGGCGCATCGTGCGTTTCCGACGTCTTTCTTCTATATATGTTCTTCCTATGTTCTTCGATTCATCGTCCGACAAAAACAGGGCGTTTTTTTTCGATGAAGGATTCAACAGCATGACGATGGTCTTCCGTTTTTCCAGCACGTGACTGGTAGACGATTTCTTGAGCGAGCATTTCCTCCAAATTATTTTCATAACTCGCTGCTTGCAGCTGCTTAATGTACCCGATCACTTTCGTCGGACGATTCGCTAGCTGACGAGCAAAAGCTGTGACCTCTTCTCCAAATTTCTCTGATTCGATGCTTCGTGTCGCAAGATTGAGCGAAACGGCTTCGTCTGCTGATATCGTATCACCAAGTAACGCAAGCTCCGTTGCTTTTGCTGCACCGATTAGCCGAGGTAAGAAATACGGAGCTCCTGCATCCGGGACAAGACCGATATTGATGAATCCGAGCGACAATTTCGCTTCCGCGTGGACGAGCCGGAAATCGCAGGCAAGCGTCAATGATAAACCGGCACCTGCCGCTACACCATTGATGGCAGCAATCGTCGGTTTTTTCGATTTAGCGATTGCCCGAACGACAGGATGGTAATACTGCTTTAGATATTCACCATGGTCGAGCTCAGGAGAGACAGTTTTTAAATCTTGTCCTGCGCAAAAACCGCGTCCTTCACCAGTCAAGACGATGACTCGTACTTCTTCATCTTGATTTGCTTCTTCTAAAGCGTCTGCGAGTTCTTCTAATAAATTCGAGGTTAATGCATTCAATTGTTTCGGTCGAGCGAGCGTTAACGTCGCAATCTGATCCTTGACGACATAATTCAGTTCTCGTTTCATCGGATTCCCCTACCTTTTAAAAATGAATGATTGTTCATTATGATGTATTCGTGATATTTTATGAAAATCCTTTTAAATCTCTATTTTTTCGATGAAAGACAAAAAACCCTCTTTCATTATGAAAATTGAAGGCGTATAGTTTCAAAAAGATAAAGAAACACTATTCGTTTTATGAAACAAAGGGGATTTATTTTATGAAAACAGTCAAGCAACCAAGCTTATTCCACATTACGTGGCCATTATTCATTGAAATCGCACTGCATATGAGTCTCGGAATCATTGCAACGCTGATTTTAAGTTATTACTCGGATAGCGCTGCTGCGGCAGTCGGCGTATCCAATCAAATTTTGAATATCTTCATCATTTTATTCAATATCACATCGGTCGGTGCAACGATCATCATTGGTCAGTATCTTGGTGCAAGAAAGACACAAAATGCTCGCCAAACTGCTCGATCCGCTTTTGCAATTAACTTGTATACCGGTCTCATCGTTTCTCTGACCGTCGTCTTGTTCGGAAGACAACTTCTTGGATTTTTCTCATTAGAAGGAGAGACCCTCGTTTATGGCGAAACGTTCATTAAGATCGTTGGTTTGTTCCTTTTCTTAGAAGCCATCTCACTGACACTGGGTGCGATTCTTCGGAGTCATGGATTCACTAAAAATGCTATGTACGTCACGCTACTCATGAATTTCGTTAGTGCTTTTGGTAACGTCATCGCTGTTCTTGGACTCTTCGGCATTCCCGTTCTCGGTGTTGCTGGTGTCGCTTGGTCGATCGTCATCGCCCGGACAATCGCTGTCCTTGTGTTGTTCTTTGTCGTTTACCGCAAACTTTCTTTACGTTTTACAGTAAAAGACTTGATTCATTTCAATCGTGAGGATGTGAAACGAATCATGAACATCGGAATCCCATCTGCTGGTGAAGGGATCTCGTATCAATTCTCACAACTCATCATCACAGGATTCATCGCAACAATTGGTGAAGCAGCGTTGTCTGCTCGTGTTTATGTATCAAACATCACGATGCTTTGTTTCCTATTTACGCTTGCCATCGCTCAAGGAACTCAATTACTCGTCGCACGCCAAGTTGGTGCTCAACAATTTGAACAAGCATACGGACGTGCTGTGAAAACATTGAAGATCGCTGTTTTCGCAAGCTTCATCTCAGCTGTCGCTCTTGCTTCATTCGGTTCATCGATTCTATCAGCGTTCACATCGAGTCCCGAAATCATTGCAATCGGTATCCCACTACTCTGGGCAAGCGTCATTCTTGAACCAGGTCGCGCGATGAACATCGTGCTCATGGGAACTCTTAAATCGGCAGGAGATGTTCGTTTCCCTGTCGCCATCGGTATTCTATCGATGTGGGGAATCGCGGTCGTCCTAAGTTATACGCTTGGTCTTGGTTTCGGTCTCGGTTTACTTGGAATCTGGATTGCCTTCTCTGCTGACGAATGGTTCCGTGGCATTTTCGCCATGAAACGTTGGCACGGACGGAAATGGGTCCAATACTCACTCGTCAAAGGAGAAACACATGAGCAAAACGAACGTCGAGAGGCTTCTGAAGCAGTCTAAGATTGACTTTGAATCCCTCACTTATCCTGTTGATCTTGATGATTTATCTGCTGAAGCCGTCGCTAGAAAGATTAATTACCCCCTTTCGACCATTTTTAAAACCCTTGTTTTGAAAATGGTCGAAAATAAATATGTCTTCGTCGTCATTTCGGGGGAAGAAGAACTCTCTCTAAAGGCAGCGGCTAAAGCATTGCATTCGAAAAAAGTCGCGCTTGTTCCGATGAAGGAGTTAGAATTCCTGACTGGCTATATTCGAGGTGGTGTCTCTGCCATCGGTGCTAAGAAGAATTTTCCGGTTCTTTTATCGGATCGTGCTATCCATGAACCATTCATCATCATATCCGCTGGAAAACGTGGACATCAAGTTCGATTGAATCCTCATGATTTTTTATCTTTCACTCAGGGGATTCTCTTTACGAACGGCTGAATTCCATCTCCTAATTATGGTATGATGAGTAGTATCGATGAAGTGGCAGGAGGAATCATTTTGTGGAAAGATCGTGTTCGTAATTCAATACCCAACCTATTTACGTTCGGAAATCTGTATTGTGGTTTTTTAGCCATCGTCATGGCAGCAAAAGGTGATTTTCAAAATGCCACCTTACTAATCGTCATCGCGATGATGCTTGATAGTTTGGACGGACGTCTTGCTCGGATGCTTGGTGTAGCAGGCGACTTCGGAAAAGAACTGGACTCATTAGCAGATATCGTGACATTCGGTGTCGCACCTGCAATGATGGCCTACTATACGTATTTCTACGAATTCGGAGAAGTTGGTTTACTAATCTCTGCTCTGTTCCCGTTGTTCGGCGCATTCCGTCTTGCCCGGTTTAATTTATCGGCAACGAATGTGGCATCTGCTTATTTTTCAGGTGTACCGATTACAGCGGCAGGTGGTATTTTGGCTGTCGTCACGTTGTTTAGCGGACGAATGAACGACTTGATGGTCCCACTTGTCTTCACAGGTCTTGCCTTCTTGATGGTCAGTCGTGTCAAGATTCCAAGCTTTAAAGACATTCCCGTTCCGCGCCATACGTTCGTCATCACCTTTACGTTGCTGTACGTGACGTATGTCATGATTGCGCGTAGCAATGAGTGGTCGACGTTTTGGTTCGTTGCTGTTCCGTTGTATATCGCGTTTCTCCTTTTCTCATTTATCAAAAAGAAGAAGCAAAAACAACATTCAAACGGATGATGATAGGAAGTGGTTCGGTTTCTCTTGCGAGAAGCCGAACCACTTTTTTTATAAGACCGCTTCTCCCTCGCTCGTTTTCAAGATATATGGGTATACTTATGACAGAAGCTATTTTGGAAATGGAGGAATGTCACGCATGGAGCAGTTTCATAAACTTCTTTGGATTTTCTTTTCGATTTGGTTCGCCATTGGCTTGATCTTAGTGGGTTTTTCGTTGCTTCCCCCTTGGCTCGAGTGGGCCAATGCCGTCTTTTTATTCGCTTCCGGCTTATACGCAGCTCTCTATTTTTGGCATGTCTTACCGAAGGGACGTCTTGTCATCCTCTTTATCTTTTTTGGTTCGATCATCATTGAGTCGATTGGGGTCCATACCGGTTGGCCGTTCGGAACATATCGTTACGAGTCGGATTTCGGTGTCCAGTTATTAGGTGTGCCGATTACGATTGGGGCTGCATGGTTGTCGGTCATGGGTGCGAGTCTCGCTTTCTCCCGTTTGTTCTCATTTCGCTATAGTACACTGATTCTCGTTCCATTGTTTGCCGTTTGGCTCGATTTAGCGATCGATCCTGTTGCTGCTAACGTGAAATCGTATTGGCTTTGGCAAGACGGTGGCTGGTATTACGATATTCCGACACAGAATTTCTTCGGGTGGTATGGAACGGCGCTTGTCTTTTCCTTTTTCATCAATCGCTATCAAGTCAAAGCGACGGATGCCGCACTCGAACAAAACAATCAGTATCTCTTTTTGATGTTGCACACTTTATTCGGTGTAACAGCAGGAGTTGCTGGTCTCTATGGCGTCACTTTGGTCAGCTTAAGTGCGTTCATCGTCTATTTCATTGTGAAACGAGGGGTTATCGTTGAAAGAAGCAAACAAAAGCAAATTAGCTGAATCCGTATTTCATGCGTATGTTGATCATGCTTTGATTCAGCGTCATTTTCACCGTGTCTTATATCGAGCAGACGATTTACCCGTCCCAGGACTCATGCTTGCTACGCATAGTTCTTGGTGGGACGGTATGATTCTCTTTCATTTAGATCAAACCTGTTTCCATCACGACCCCTATGTCATGATTGACCAGGCAGGACTCGCCCGTTTTCCATTCTTCTCCCGTCTCGGAGCTTTCTCTGTCGACCGGACATCGTTCTCTGATATCAAGAAAAGCCTTCAATATGCAAAAGCACGACTCCAAAACGGCAGCAGCGTCTGGATGTTTCCTCAAGGTGAGGAACGGCATCAAGAAGAACGACCGATGCACTTAGCAAGTGGAGCAACGCAATTAATGCGTCATGCGGATACCGTGTCTCTCGTCGCCTTCTACTATTCGTACGGACATGAACAGCAACCGGATGTCTATGTAAGGACGCGTCGCTTTTATCCATTGTCTGACGAACGATCCAGTGTCCAAGTAAAACGTCTGACAGTAGAGCTAACAGCACTATATGACGACATACGAGCAGATGCGATGGCAGAGCGTGTTGATTTGTATCGCTGTATCTCAAAACGAAGGGAACCACTCCCTGCGCGAACGGAGCGCTGGTTACGGGCACTTCGGTCATGAGTTGGTTCTTTTTTTTCCTCGCTCTAGCTGTCTGTCTCTACACATGGGTCAATTTAGCTTTTTTACCTCGATTAACGGATGCCGTTCAACCAGATAGTCTAGCAATCTGCATCCCGTTACGTAACGAGGAGCGCAATGTACGAAAATTATTAGACGCACTGGAACCCGCTTTGACATCAGGTATGCACGTCTACTTATATGAAGATCGTTCGACCGATCGGACGCGTGAGTTATTGCTCGATCGGATTGGTCAAGACAATCGTTTTACGGTGATTGATGGTCTTCCCTTACCAGTAGGCTGGGCAGGAAAGGTCCATGCGTGTCATCAACTCGCGAGACGAACGACAGAGGACTATCTCTTATTTCTCGATGCTGATGTGACACTGACACCTGATGCAATTTGTCGCTTATACGGAACGTTACGAACAGAACGAGCCGTTTTCCTTTCTGGTTTTCCGTCATTTCCTGTACCGACGTTTCTCGGGAAGTGTTTGATTCCGATACAACATGTTCTTATCGCACAGCATCTTCCGATTCCGTTTCGCAAGGTGAAACATCCGGCTTTTGCCGCTGCGAACGGAATGGTCGTCCTCGTCGAACGACATGCTTACGAACAAGTCGGTGGACATGACAGCATTCGAACGGCTCTTGTAGACGACCTAGAGCTTTGTCGTACATTTAAACGACATGGATGGACAACGACACTTGTCGAAGTCGCCCCAGTTGTTTCTTGCGACATGTACGCCACGAATGAAGAGGTCTGGCAAGGTTTTCTAAAGAATGTCTTTCGTGGGATGAACGATTCCTACGTCGTCGGATCATACTTTCTACTCTTTTACTTGATTCAAGCAAGTGTCCTACCTTATCTCATCCTTCACCCATCCTGGCAGATGGGTGGCGCACTGATTCTTCTTTACTTAGCAAGATTCCGGATCGATCGTGCGGCACAAATCCGACATGTTTGGTGGCTTCACCCACTGGCGGTACTCCTTTATGTCATCTTGCTAGCCAGTGCGATGATTCGAAGCTTTAGGAAACGGGAAATCACATGGAAGGGTCGAACCTATTCATAAGGAGGAATCAATAGTATGAAACATATAGCTGTCATCGGAGCCGGTCTTGGTGGACTCAGCGCCGCCATTTCATTAGCGGCAAAAGGGTTTCGTGTCACTGTCGTCGAGCGTAATGCACATATTGGCGGCAAGATGATGCCGGTCGTCACAGAAGGACATCGCTTCGACTTCGGACCGAATACGATCACAATGCCGGAAGTCTTTCAGTCTGTCATTCTCGAGTCCGGAGCAGATCCCGATGAATACTTTACATTTACGAAACTCGAGCGCCATACGATCAATCACTTTTCAGACGGACGCACGTTAACCTTTTCGTCTGGGCGAGAAGCGATGCGAACAGAAGTAGATCGTTTCACGAACGGTCAGTTGGCGAAAAACGATATTACCGGTTACCAAGAGGAAGTCGCGAAGTTGCATACGATCGCCAAACGACAATTTTTCACAAATATCGATTCATATGTCCGCCCTTCCCTTTGGCGTGACATGCTAAAAGTGCATCCCTTTCAAAGTCTCCATGGACTGCATAAACACTACTTTAAGGATAAAGAGTTAATTCAGGCACTTGATCGTTATGCGACATATATCGGGAGCAGTCCGTATCAAACACCTGCTACCTTCAGTTTAATCGCTCATTTAGAACTAAATGACGGCGTCTACTTCACGAATGGCGGCAATACAGCAATCGCAGAAGGATTCGCTCGACGTGCAAAAGAACTCGGTGTCGTCTTCCGGCTTGGAGATGAGGTGACCCAGATCGAAGTCGTCGACGGACAAGCAACGGAAATCGAATTGAATCATTTAGAGTATCTACCCGTCGACTTCGTCGTCATGAACGGTGATTTGTTGACACAATATCCACGTCTGATCTCAGAAACCGCACGACCTGATTTTAAAAATCCGACGCCTGCTCAAGTCGAACCGTCCATTTCTGCCTATGTCCGTTGCATCGGTCTCTCACGGCGAATCGAAGGACTGGCTCATCATAACGTCTTCTTCTCTTCAGATTACGAAGCAGAGTTCAAAGCACTTTTTGATGAAAAACGTTATGCGGAGGAACCGACGATCTATATCTCCAATTCTTCCGTCACAGCCCCAGAAATGGGACAAGCGGGTGACAATCTGTTTGTACTCGTCAACGCGCCTGCTACAGATACTGGACATGCGATTGATTTTGATACGTATGATCAACTGATCAATCAACGGTTGCAGTCGTTTGGAATTGATATTTCATCAGATGTCGTCTACGAACAACGGGTCACACCACAGGATATCGAACAAACCTTCTTTGCTTATCACGGCTCGTTGTATGGCTTGTCATCCAATGGCATCCGGTCGTCTTTCCTCCGTCCGAGCAACCGTTCAAAGAATGTTCACAATTTGTTTTTTGCCGGTGGATCAACGCATCCTGGTGGTGGTAGTCCAATGGTGACGCTTTCAGGAAAATTAGCAAGTGAACGAATCGTCTCTGCTGTCGCCGCTACCCTGTGAACGTTATGTGAATTGCATATCAATCACTTGTACGGACAACTAAGATTTGATACGATTACTTCGAGTTCAAGAGGTAGTGATTGACCCCACATCCTCAATCAAGCGCAAGGTGACTTCCCCGAGTCAAGAGCGTTGAAGAACTTACTTTTTCTAACCAGCGAAATCAAATGGGACCCACCCATTTCATCACGTGACTCATCGTGTGTCCATTCGCATGACTTACGACGTTCCCCCTTAGATCGTCTCATCCGAATGGTCCACAGATAGCTCGATAAAGAAAAGACCATCCCCGTGGTCGAAACAGACCTATCTCGTAGTCCAGATGTTCGCTCTGGTGTAGAAGTAATCTGAGACTCCCCGGTCTCAGACCATAGAAAAAAGACCTTGGTCCCCGCCAAGGTCTTTTTTCTATGGTCTTGTATTAAATCGTTGCGAGCAACTTCATCTTTTGCCAACGGCTGACGTACGCCCGCTTCGTAAAGACGTCGTAATGATTATCCCGTGCCGCATCGAGAATACCACGGTATAAGAAGGCAGCTGCCTTTAAAGCGCGTCTGCTCTCCCGCGGATACCGATCAAACGATGGAATCGCCGCATCATACAGATGCTCTGCTCGAAGTGCAACCTCTTCCCAAAGACCAATGAAGTCTCCTGAAGGGCGACCAGCGAGTAATGACTCCGCTGTGACACCATATGTCTCCATCCATGAATGGGGCAAGTAGATGCGGCCGCGTTTTGCATCTTCTCCGACGTCTCGCAATATATTCGTTAGTTGCATCGCGATTCCAAGATCAATAGCAGATTTACGGAGATCAGGCTGTTGCGGTGCAAGGATGGGCAACAACATCAAACCGACAGTACTCGCTACGTAGTAGCTGTATTGCTCTGTCTCCTCAAGCGTCTGATAACGATTTTTCTCGATGTCCCAACGCATACCTTCCGCGAGTTCGAGAAAGGGTGTCTCATCCATTTCGTAACGTTCAAATACATCTGCTAACGCAATCCATAACGGTTTATTTAGTACTTCACCATTGCGGAATCGTTTGAATTCATTCAAGAAAGCTAGTAAACTCTCTTTCGGCGTATCCGACTCATCGACGGTATCGTCAAGGAACCGGCAAAATGTATAAATCGCATAAACAGCTTGTCGATCTGCTTTTGGTAAGAGTGAAAAGGCTTTATAGAACGTTTTAGATCCGGACTGAATGACTTCCTCACATTTGATATACGCGTTCTGGATCGTCACTGAATTCATGTTTCCACCCCATCTCTTGTTCCATTCGGTTTACGAGTATCGTTGCGCCCATCATGACGACTGGTACTCCTCCACACGGATGCACCGATGCACCGACGGCATATAGTCGATCGATATCTGGATATGGTTTTGCCTGTGTCTTTAAGGCAGCTGATTGACGAATCGTCGGAGCAATTCCAAAACTGCCACCTTCGTATAGTCCAAATGCCTGTGCATCATTCGGTGTACGAATCTTCATTTCTTGTATCTTTTCCCGAAATCCCGGATGATGATGCTCGATTTTTTCGAGTACGGTCTCGACGAAGTCTACTTTTTCATAATCTTTCACACCATAGCCACGGGGAGAAGGAATTAATGAATAGACGACGCTATCGTCCGTTCCTGTTAAACTACGATCAATCTGACTCGGATGGAACAGATAGACTGCCGGATGTTCAGGTAATCGTCCTTTTTTAAAGATGTTTGTCATGAGTGGTTCCAAGTCATTCGGCATCAAAAATCGATGCACCGGTAAGTCAACTTTCCCTTTCATCTTGAAATACAGCAATAGCGTCCCGCCTGAAGGAGTATATGTTTTAGGTTGTTTACCTTCCACAAGACGTTCCATTAATGGAAACTCTCCATTTAGTACGATTTGATCGAATGCTTCATGTGTTCCACCTTGTAAGACGATTTCCTTCGCCTGTCCCTGGTCAACGACGACTCGTTCAACGGGTGCCTCGAAGACGAACCGGACACCTCGTTCGACTAATGTGTCATACATGCGTTCAGCAAGTGAGAAATAACCGCCTTTTACATACCAGACACCTTCTGCTTGTTCCCGGTATGGAATCAAACCATAGATGGATGGTGTCGTATACGGATTTCCTCCGATATAAAATGTTGGGAAACTGTATGCCATGCGCAAATATTTACTCTTGAAGTATCGCTTCAAATGATCATGCGCTGTCTCTAAAGCGTGCATCTGTAATAATGGACGCATCATTTCTGGATGCAACAGCTCCGTTTTCCGACGATAACCACGTTCTAAAAATTTCGATACACTCGTCTTATAATCCTTTTCTTTTTGATGCATGAATTCATAAAATCCACGACCTTCGCCGAATTGGCGTTCGATCGCAATGGCTTGGTCCACGACATCAGATACTTTCGTAACGACGGTCCCGTCGTCGAAGTGAAGGTCATACAATGGATCCACCCGTTCGAGTTTTACTCCCGTCACGCCTGCTTCTGCCAACTGCTCTTTCAACTTACCTGGCATCAGGACGATTGTCGGACCTTCATCGATGCGTCCACCGGATTCAAAATCGACGGATCGTAATCGACCACCGACATGCGCTTCTTTTTCAAAAATCGTAATCTCGACTCCCGGATGTCTTGCTGTCAGCAAAAGTGCTGCATGCAGTGTTCCGACGCCTGCTCCTACGAATCCTATTTTCATGTCCGCACCCCTTCTTTTTTGAGCACGAGTTCTGCCGTAATACGCGCGGATTCGAAGATTGTTGGTAAGCCGCTCCCTGGGTGTGTGCCTCCCCCGACAAGATACAAGTGATCCAGCTCTTCAAACTGGTTATGCGGTCGGAAATACATCATCTGTGTCAACTGATGCCCAAGGTTAAACGTCGCTCCTTGATGAATCCCCATCGCTTCCCAATCGTCCGGCGTGAACATCTCTTCGACTTCGATTGCCGCTTCAATCCCTTGATACGGTGAACGCGTTTCAAGCGTATCCAGAACACGTCGACGTAATTTTGGTCCTTCGATCGACCAATCGAGTTCCGAGTAGTTGTTCGGAACCGGAACTAACACATACATGGCGGACTTTCCTTCAGGTGCTAGTGTCGGATCAAGAACGGATGGATTTTGAACATAAAATGAAAAATCATCGGATAATTCTAAAGTCTGCGTCATCTCGCGAACGTTTTTCTCGTAGTCTTCCGCAAAATAAATCGTGTGATGTGGCGCATCGAATGTCCGATTGACGCCAAGATACAACATAAACGTCGAACACGAGAATTTTTTGCGATCAATTTTTGGTCGGGACCATTTTTTCAGTACTCCTTCCGGTACAAGGTGATTCATCGCATGTGCGAAATCAGCACCGACGATAACTTCATCAAATAACTCATGCTGACCTGACTCAAGGATGACCCCTTCGACGACTTTGCCGTTTAAGATCAATTGCTTGATGCCTGTACCTAACTGAACCGTTCCACCGAGTTCTTCGATGGCACGTTGCATCGCAAGTGGCACCTGATGCATCCCACCAATCGGATGATGGACACCGTATGCATGTTCCATGTAAGACAAGATGGAGAAACCTCCTGGGCATTCCCAAGCCGACATCCCTAAGTACTTCGCTTGGAACGTAAAGGCATACTTCAGTTCTTCGCTCGTGAAATAGTCGGACAAGACATCATAAAGTGATCGCCCGAGTGAGAGACGCGGAAGTGCTGTTAAGACACGCGGTGACAAGTAGTCCGTTAATCGGTCATGACGTGTCTGTAGAATCGGCATCAACTTACCGAGCTTTAACGCTTGCTCTGCCATGAATCGATCGTACCCTTCCCCATTTCCCGGAAAGTGGCGCTCGATCGTCTCTTTCATCCGGTCCCGATCCGTCGTCATCGTAAACTGTTCTGTTCCACCTTTGAAATAGAGTGTATACATCGGATCAAGTGCCTTTAGATCTAAATAATCTTCTAACCGTAGACCGGCTTCGTGAAAGACGTTTTCTAAAATATGCGGCATATTAAGAAAAGTCGGTCCTCGATCAAATGTGTATTCACCTAGCTTGACGGCAGAAGTTCGTCCACCGACTTGCGGTTGTTTTTCATAAACGGTGACGTCTACTCCTTTTCCTGCTAATAACAAGGCACATGCAAGTCCCCCTGGTCCTGCTCCTATCACTGCTACGCGTCGCTTCACCCAAATCTCTCCTTTTTATCTCTCATCGTTTCAACTATTATACTAAGCACATAGTAAGAGCGACAAATTTGAACTGTCTTCCAACTGTAAAAACGCCAGACTTCGCTTAGGAAGTGGCGTTTGCAGTCACGATATACCAAGCACCTTCTTTTAAGAATGGTGTGATCGAAATATTTCCAAACCCAGCTTTCGATAAATCTTCTTTCAATTCTTCCTGGCTTGGTAATGGATACAAATTCTCATGCAGTGTCATAAAGGCATTGAATGCTGCTGAGAACGGTGCACCATGTGAACTGTCACGAAGTGGAGTGACGAGAATGACTGTTCCATCATCTTTGACAAAACGGCGTACCCCTTTTAGTAAAGCAAGACGTTCCGGTTGTGGGAAGTAATACAAAATATTATTCATCATGACACCATCATACGTTTCTTTTACGTCAAACGTTTTGATGTCTCCGACGACGAAGTCAATCTCTCCGCTCGTATCTCGTCGTTTTGCTTCTGCAATGACCGATTCTTCGATATCGATTCCAGCGAGTCGCAAATCAGGCAACGCCTCATGAATTTTGCGAAGATAACCGCCATAGGCACAGCCGATATCGAGCAGTGATGTCAGATTGCGACTTCGAATGATATGACGTACAGCCGGGAAAGCAACGGTCTCGACAAGTGCCGACGTTTCGGCAACGATGTCGCCATGTTCTTCTCCATTAAAGACTTTCTGTTGCCCCTCTTCTAGGAATTGTGGATAAGAGAACAAGGCGGGTAAATGTAGCTCCATCATCTCAGATAACATAAAACCGATACTACGATCGTCTGATTGAGAAAGTTCTGGCAATACATGACGCGTCGCCGTATAACGTAAATCTTTTTTCTTTAAATGACCGACAGCTACGCCAACCTCAAACCAGCGGGATAACGCTTCCTGTGTCAGCGGACGTCGCATCCGTAGTTGCGCTTCCGCCTGCGTCGCTCCCGATTGAAGAGCATCGAATAACCCATATTTATAACCGATGTATCCATGCCAGAGTGGTAACACCGGTTCTGCGCGTTTCATCCATTTCCGTGCCCGGAAGACCTTCGTCCATTCCTTCAACTGTGCCACAAGCGTTCCCCTCTCTACTGTGTAATACATCCCTTTTCCCAAATAACAACCACTTGTAAACAAAAATTACTAGCAGACACGACAAAAAGAGTCCTTTCGACCCAAAAGGTCGAAAAGGACTCTTTGATTTCGCATAAAATCAGAAAAACTTCATACCGTATGGAAGCGAATAGCCAAGGAATACTGTCACAAGGACAAGCACGATGAATCCGATGACGAAACCGGAATAGGCTTTTCCTTTTTTGACACGAACGAGTGTCAATTCTCCGAAGATGAGCGTCAAAAGACCTGCTGTGATCTTCGCATGGTAGAGTGGATCTGGATTTTCAGACACCCCCATGATTTTAATGTACAGGTAAAGACCTGTCGCGAACGTCAATAAAAGCAGAAGACGGAACGCCATATGAATGCCTTTTGCGGCTTTCTTATTGTTCTTGTACATCGAAAACGCGACGAAGAACGTAACCAATAAAAGTACCCAAAGTAAGACGTGTGTGTGAACGAATGCTGTGATTGGCATTTCATTTCCTCCTTTCTTTTCCTATTTCATCGTATCTGATTTCCGTACGAACACCTAGTGTTATTTTGTTGCTATATGGTTTATTCAGGAGATTGTCACATGTGTGGACTGAACGAGTGGGAATTTGACAGTGAAAAGACTCCCTTCTCTTACGACCGATTCCACATGAATTTCTCCCCCATGACCGGTGACGATTTCTTTACAGATGGCTAGACCAAGGCCCGTACCACCGATTTTCCGACTATCCGAGTTATCGACGCGGTAAAACTTTTCGAATAGACGACTGAGTGATTGTTTCGGAATCCCGATTCCCTCATCCCGAACTTGAAGAATGACTTGATCACGTGATGTCGTGAGTACGACATCAATCGCACCACCAGATGGTGAGTATTTCACCGCATTATTCAATAAATTATTGAGTAACTGTCTGATTTTTTCTTCATCTGCTTCAATGACAGGCAACTGATTTCCTTCGTGACGGAACGTAATCCGGTGGGCTTGTGTCGAAGCCGCATAAAAGTGTGTCGTTTCTTCAGCAATCGCATGAATGTTCACAGATGTCTTTTTGTACGATTGTGTACCTGACTCCATGCGCTGGACGTCTAAGAAATCGTTGACGAGATTCGCAAGACGTTCTGTTTCGGAATGGATCGTCCGTAAGTATCGATCTTGGCGCGATTCTTCAATATCTCGATTGAGCATGAGCTCTGTAAAACCATAAATCGAAGAAAGCGGTGTTCGAAGTTCATGAGATACAGTCGAAACGAGTTCTGATTTCAAACGATCCATTTCGGTTTCTTTCGTCACATCCCGCATGACAAGCATCGTTCCTTTATGCACCTGATGAATGTGAATCACCTCGACATAAAATTGAATGAATACCGTTTCGTTTCTAATCGAGAACTGTAGACTATCTGTCGGTAATTCTCCACGAAGAACTGAATCAACATATCGACTGAAGTTTTCCGGTTCATCGACGACGGATTGAATGACTTCTAAGCATGTTTGAAGTGTTTCTTGTTCCGCCTGGACACCATATCGCAGTTCCGGGAATAGATCGTACAGTGGTCGATTGACGAAAACCTCTTCTTTCCCTGGCTCAAGATAGATGACCGCTTCACGAATTGAATCGAGAATCCGTTCCGTTTTCGTTTTTTCTCTCGTCATTTCGTCAAACAAACGCATCCGGAGAAGGGATAACGACAATTGACGAGAGAAGGACATGACATCCCGCATCTGTTCATTCGTAAACTGATCGCGGTAACGGACCAGATAGATATACGCGATGATATCATCTGCGGTTGGATCGAGAATCGGCACAGCCGTTTCATACATATAGTACGGGTACGGTAACGGATGATTGCTCACGACTTGTTTAGAGGAGTGAACTGGTGTCTTGAGTGATTCTGCTCGTTTTAACAGTGACGCATCGTTTTGAAGTAACTGCTCTGCCAGTTCATCCGTCATACCATAGGTGACGACGGAATAACTCTCTTCCTCATCGACGAATACTAATGCACCAATTTCAGAATCCGTGATCGTGACGAGCTTCTCGATGATTTCCGGATAAGCGGTCAACGATTCACGTGCCGCGAGCGTCTCTGTCAGATCATTCCGGTACTGAAGGTGTTGTTCATTGCGCATCGTCAGTTCCAATGCTTCTTCAAGTTCCTGTTGTTGTGCTTGCAATTCTTCTTGCTGCGCTTGTAATTCTTCCTGCTGGGCTTGCAACTCTTCATTTTTTGCCAATAGATGCTGTTTATTCTCAGAAATCGAACTTGCCATCTGATTAAACGATAGTGCTAAAATACCAATCTCATCTTTACGATTCGGTACTTTGACGCTTAAAACATCTTCACCATTCGCAAGCCGTTGACTGTTCTTAACGAGAGACAATAATTCAATCGTGATGCGACGAATGAATGGATAGATGAAGAAGATCAAAACAGCGATCAAAACGACGATATTCGCTAACCAAATCAGTTGCGTCGTTCGGATTTCCTGCTCCAATTGATCACTTGTCCGTTGTGCCCAATCTTCCAAAAATTCACGATAACCGCCGAGTGCCAGTTCACTTTTATTAATCTCTGATAATACATCGATGTTTCCTTGACTATCTAACTGAATCTTTCCTTCAGTTAACAACTTTTGACCGAGTGGCAATTCGGCTAGCGTCGTTCCTTTCAAGAAGGATTCTGTAATATCTCCTGACTCTTTCGCTTTGACATAGGATTGAACAAGCGGCAAGATTGCATCGAAATAGTATTGATATAGTTCTCTCGAGGACTGGGCGAATGCCTTTCCTTGATCGTAGATTGCATTTTTTTCGAACCAATCCGTTTGCTGAGCAATCTTATCTTGTTGAGCCATAACTTGGGTATATAATTCTTCATTTCCCATCAAGGCATAGCCACGCATGTTGAATTGAACATCCTGCCATTCTTCCCATAGAGCCCCTGCGCGTGCACTGCGATCTCGGATGTCTTCTAATTTCGCCCGTGTCGCTTGCAATTTCGTATCCGTGTAGTTGTAGACGATCAATGATGAAATCATCAATGTAGCTAATACGACATAAAAGGATGCCATAAGTTGGCGTCCGATTTTTCGATTAATCCACTTGGTGATCACTCAATATTCCTCCTACTACATCAATCAACTCAAGAGGACTAAAGGGTTTCGAAAAGAAGTAGTTTGCACCGATTTCTTCCGCGCGCTCTCGATCAGATTGTTGACTTTTAGCGGTCAACATCATAATTTTCAAGTGTTGCTTATCTGGATGTTGTCGAACTTTTTCGATGACTTCGATTCCTGTCATCCCAGGCATCATGTAATCCAACAGAACGAGGTCATATTCCGTGTTCATGATTTTTTGATATGCCTCGTCTCCGTCCGTCGCTTCATCAATCGTATATCCTTCATCTTCTAGTGTATCAAGTACCAACATACGTAAGACATCTTCATCTTCTGCTAATAAAATACGTGCCATCTATTAAAACCTCCCAAAATTATCCATCATTAAAGTGACATATCTTCTTTATTTTACACAGTTTTTTCACAATAAGAAACGGAAATCACTCCATACCTTGATTTTATTCCTTTATTCCTCATCCCTCTTTCGAACTATACTAAAACCTCCCTCGCCTCTACCTGAAGTAGGAGGACAAGAGAGGTCTCAGTCGTAAAATTAAACTAAATCAATCGTTTCTCCTAAAGCAAAAGCATAAATGACTTTCCGCGAGATTCGAATATGAAGAATAGCTTCTAATGCTTCTTGGTATAGATTCAATTGAGTCGCATACCGTTCACGTAACACATCAGCAGGTGTCTGTCCGACTTCCGTCGTAACGATTTGATCCGATTTATAGTCGAGTAAGATATATGACTCCCCATCCTGAATCAAGCAGTCGACGATTCCCTGCATGACTGCGTCATCCACTGGACCCGTCCAGTCTTTCCGAAAACGTGATGCTCCGATTTTATACGTAAACGGTAACTCTCGATAGACGTGGTTTGTCCGTAGTCGTTCGCTGAACAATTGTCCGATCTCGGAGTCTAGGAACTCTTGCAACTGTGGTGTTGCTTCCCGCATCGTCGTCGCTTCGATAGGTGTGATTCGTTCCATCGTTTCCCATTGATCGATCTGTTCTGAAATCGCTGTATCCGGTTTGTATAATTGCATCGCTAGGTGTAGGACCGTTCCTCGTTCCGCTCCACTAAGTACAGGTCCAAGGAATTGTGGCGTTCGGTAATACGTCGTCTGGCGATACGTCGTTTCAAATGCTGCGCGTTCCAACTGTTCCGCGCGCTTCAGTTCCGTAACGGTCTGTTTCGCTGCCGTCTCTGTCGCGAGTAGATGCGGATACTGATACGAAAATGCCGATTCAACGATTTCTTTGACGTGCGTATTATTGACGGGCACATCAATTTTTTCAAGCTTTTGGACGTGTTCGAGTTGCTCCACGAGTGTTGAGATTTCTTGATACGGTGCTAACTCCTCTAAAGACATCATGCGAATCGACCAGTTCGTCTCATCCGGACGTAGTAAACTACTGCGTAAGACTGCCGGAACGACCCATTCCGCATAACTCTTCGCTTGGCGCCGGTCATTTTCAGGTAGTAAGACTTCGTCGAGTGGCGTCATCTGCCAGGCCACCATTTGATCTTCTAAATCCTTGACTGTCCCGACGAGAATCAATTTTTCCTTCGCTCGAGTCATCGCAACATACAAGACGCGCATCTCTTCTGCCTTCATCTCGCGATCCATTTCCCGACGGATGACTTCCTTCAATAGCGTTCCAGATCGCAAACGACGAATCGGATCAATGGCGTCTAGAGCAATGCCATACGTCTTATGCAACTGAATGGCCTGCATTTGATCCTGTTTGTTGAATTGCTTCGTCAATTGGCTGACAATCGTCACGGGGAACTCGAGTCCTTTTGATTGGTGGATCGTCATGATTCGAACGACGTCCTCGTCTTCTCCAAGCGAACGGGCTTCTGCGAAGTCTTCTCCTCGTTCGATCAACCGATTGATCAGGCGTAGAAAACGATATAGCCCACGATAACCGGACGTCTCATATTGCTTTGCCCGCTC
This sequence comes from Exiguobacterium sp. PHA03, assembly GCF_041945985.1. Taxonomy (NCBI): domain Bacteria; kingdom Bacillati; phylum Bacillota; class Bacilli; order Caryophanales; genus Exiguobacterium; species Exiguobacterium sp. PHA03. The sequence goes on along the minus strand of NZ_JAUTYQ010000001.1, from coordinate 70,630 downwards.
ATATAAGGCATTTAAGTTAGCTTGACGACTTCTGCCTCCAGCGAGACAGCCGACATACTCAAAATAGCCAGTCTGATCAAACAATGATCGAATGAAGGCAGGAAGCGCACTCCCACGTGCTTCGGTTCGCCATGCTTGAATCTGACGGATGATCTCGTCTATTCGAATACCAAGTGCTGATTCCTCTGTCGCCATCGCGAGTGCCGCCTCATAAAAGCTTCCTTCTTTTTGTTTTGCTCGAATCCGCCCTAGATCACGATCCGCCACACCGAAAATCGGCGATCGTAACAGACTGGCGAACGGGATATCTTGAAGTGGATTATCGATTGTCTTGAGTAACGCCATCATGATTTGAATTTCCGTCGCTTGGAAATATCCGCCCGTCGTATCTGCATAGACCGGAATCTCATACTGTTCGAGTACTTCAACGAGTGCCTGAACACGCTTGCCGCGCGAACGGGCCAAGACGACGATGTCACGGTATTCGCATGTCCGGAATCGGTTCGATTTCGCATCGTAAATCAGATGTGGATGTTTAGAGTCGACGAGTTCTAGAATTCGTGTTGCAATCGCTCGTGCTTCAACTTCTTCTTTTTCACTATCAAGCGGATCAATCAAGAGTAATTCAGGGTCGACTTGCTCTGATTCTAAATAACTTAAATTACCGAGTCGAAGGTGCGCCGCTTCATCGTAATCAATTTCTCCGACTGTCTCATCCATGACTTGGCGGAAGATTTGATTCGTTCCATCCAACACCTCGAGGCGACTGCGGAAGTTCTTTGTTAAATCGACGCGTGTTCCGACGTCGGTCTGCTGGAATCGTTTGAATTTCTCCAGGAACAATCCTGGTTCTGCATGTCGAAATTTGTAAATGGACTGTTTGACATCACCGACCATGAATAGATTCCCTGTTGCCTCGTCCGTTTTCGAAACCAGTTGAATGATGCGTTCCTGGACTTCATTCGTATCTTGGTATTCGTCGACCAGTACCTCAACGAAGCGTTCCTTTAGAAGTTTTGCCACATCCGACGGTTGTCCCTCTTCCGTCAAGATCTCTAATGCAAAATGTTCAAGATCCGAAAAATCAACAATTCCACGTTGTTGTTTCGCTTCGAGATAATCATTTGCGAATTGACGCACGAGTGTAACAATCGTTTCTACATGTCGGAGCTGTGATCGTAAATCCTCCAAGTAATCGACACCTGTTTTTTGGACAAACAGTTCTTTCATTTTCTTGAATTCTGCAACGAGTCGTGTCCGCTCTGTCTGGAACGGTTTGATGCCTTCATCTCCGCGCGGACTTTTCCAACGACCGAACTCTACTGCTTGAAACGCAAGAGCAACCATCGACCATTGCCGTACTGACGTTTCAAGTACTCCAAAAGGAGCGATATCCTGTCGCATCATCTGTCCCATTTCCGTATATCCGGACTGTTCCAATTCAAAAGCAAGTTCTCGATAACGTCCTAGTAGATTCGACAACGTCTCCCATTCCAGTTCGACCAATCGTTGCATGAGCGGAGACTCATCCGGATCGATTGGTTGATCGTACTGATTGATTAAATGCGCATAAAACGCTTCCGGATCAGGTAAGGATCGAGAAAAACGGTAGAGATTTGAAATCAGCGAAAGCATCGCTTGATCGTCCCGATCTGATGTATAACTATCGATCAAATCATAGAATCCCGGATCCTCAGAGGCATAGAACGACTCAAAGACCGCTTCTAAGACATCATCTTGCAGTAATAACAGTTCAGATTCGTCAGCAATCCGAAACGCCGGATCCAAACCGATCCGGTAATAATTCTCACGTAGAATCGATAGACAGAATGAATGGATCGTCGTAATTTGTGCCCGGTTCATTAATTGACGTTGTTTTTTTAGATACAGATCATCCGGTGCCTCTTTGATACGCTGATCCATGACCTCAATGACTCGCGTTTTCATCTCACGCGCTGCTGCATTCGTAAAGGTAGCAACAAGAATCCGATCCGCCGACAACTCATCTTCGGGATCGATCAATCGTTGCGTCAGCCGTTCGACAAGGACAGCTGTTTTCCCTGATCCAGCAGCTGCTGAGACTAAGATATGTCCTCCCCTTGCTGAAATGGCTTGTTGTTGTTCTTCCGTCCAACGCACGCTCATTCTTCATCCTCCTTCAATCGTTCCAGTACCTCTTTTTCAGACATCGGTTTTAATGGACGATATTGATTTCCGAGTGATTCATCGAATTGACAGACTGAACGATATTCGCAGAAACTACACGGTGTCCGTTCCTGATAATCGAATGGATTGATTGCAATATCCCCATCATAGATATCTTGACTGCTGTCTTTTAATGCCTCCCACGCATGATCCATCAGTGCCGATAAATCTGCCTCTTGTACAACACCCTTCGTCTGTGATTTATGCAGTCCATTTTTCGTGAAGGTCACTTTGACGAGTGGGGATTTTTTTCGTTCATCGTATGCAATATGATCCATCGCTCGCAGTACCTCATCATTCTCGAGAATGACGCCTTGCATCTGATAGGACTCGAGTAATAGTCGATTACGTTCTGCTTCATCAGCAGATAAATCGCCTCGTAGCATCGGATTTTTAACATGGAAATACAGCGCACCAGCAGGTTTTGCCTGCTGTTGATACAGCAACTCTGACTGTTCCACGACTGTTTTCAAATATAGCAACATCTGTATGGCGAGTCCGTAATAGATTTCCGCAAAATCTAGTCCTCGTGCACTCGACTTATAATCTATGATACGGACGTATAACTGGTCACCGATCATCGCCTGATCAATACGGTCAATGCGTCCTGTGAATTCAATTTCCGTTCCGTCTGGTAGCGTAAAGCGTAATGGTGGAAACGTCGCATTCCCAAAACTGATTTCAAATAGATCTGGTTCAAAATCCGTTCGCTTCGCCTGCTCGACGAGCATCTTAGCGGTCTGTTCGACGACATCCGTCAACTTTTTCTTGATATAACCAAATCGACTTGAGCTCATCAAAATTGCATTCTGGATTTCTGGTGTCACCTTTTCAACAGCTTCCTTCGCAAGTGTTCCACATGTCTCACTATCGAGCTCGCGCCAGTGCCGTCCGGAAGCTTTGATACTGAGCGACAGATCATTTAATGCGCCGTGGAACAGATTTCCGATGTCCGGCGCTTCGAATTTATAGAGCTTTCGCTCGCGTAAACGAAGTCCATACCGAGCAAAATGTTTATACGAGCAAGCATTATACGTTTCAAAACGCGAAACGCTCGCTTGCAGAGACTCGCCATATAAGCGATGCGCCAACCCTTCCGGTAACGCTTCCGCTTGATTTTGATAGAACAAGGCACTTGAGAATAGACCCATTCGTTCGCGTCCTTGTCCGTTTTCAAGAAGTGAATTATATACTTGAAACCAAATTGGCTGAATCGGATAACGTCGTTGCAAACGGCGGAGTTCAATCGCCGTCGCTGCTGCCGCGCGATCGGGACTCGTCACGAAATCGAGTTGTTCTTGCGGTGCATGTTCGCCAGCCTCCGCAAACTGTGTTTTGATCGGACGATCAAGCAACAGTTGCCGCTTCAATTGTTTCGTAATTGCTGCCGGCTGCAACGCCTTTCCTTCTTCATCGACAAGCGCATAACTGACATACAATGCTTCACTTGGAGCCATCATCCCTTGATACAGATAAAATAGTTCATCATCAAACACATCGAGGGACGCTTTTCCGACCGGAATACCATGTTCATGTAAAAAGTCATGATCATTTTCGGACAGTAACTTCGATTGATCTTGGACGAACGGAATCAGACCATCATTCGCTCCCAATAAAAAGACGACTTTCACTCGTTGCAATCGTCCACGCACATAATCCGTCGCAATGACTTGATCAAGCGATGGGGGGACAAGTGCAAAACGCAGACTCTCAAGTCCTGTCTCGACCATTTGGACGAACAAGTCCGTTGATAAAGTATGCTCAGGCGCAGCAGCTTCTAGCTGTTCGAATAGGTGAAGAATCGCTTCATACACTTGATCATGTTCCCGAGCAGCAAGTAACTGATCTTGCTCTAATGCTTGCTTGCGCCATTCCATTAAATGTTCTGCAATTTTTTGTTCTTCGAGGAATTGATAAAGACCTTTCGTATACGCGCTCATCGTCTTTGCCTGCTTTAACCGACGGTGTAACGGTTCAATCAAGTCGACGACGAACGTACGGAGATGATTCAATTCCTCTTCTTGCGCGATTTCCTCTTCCGTTAAGCGAACTTCCTCTGCTAAGCGTCGCTTTAATTGCCACGGTTGTTGCCACATCGACCCTTTGATGCCGCGTTCGAGCACGAACGTCTCGAAACGATCGAGCGCTAGACGCGCATCTTCTGCTGGAATCGGTAAGAGCTCCGTCTTCAGTAAACGAAAGACCGTTTCTTCCCGATAACCCGATGTCACGATGTCTAAAGCAGATTGAATCAAGTCAACGAGCGGATGATGGATCATCGACTCACGTTGATCCAAGAAATACGGAACATCATACATGTGGAAGGCTCGTTCCAAGTGATCCGCATACGGTTCAAGATGTCGTACGACGAATGCCATTTCATGAAATCGATACCCTTTTTGTCGAACAAGTTGAATCGCTTTCCGCACGGCTGATTCTGCTTCGACTTGCCGGTTGACTGCAGCTGTCATCTGAAAGCCGTCAACGTCATGATCGACAGATGGATAACCTGGCTTTAACAAGGCCTGCTCTAAATGCCGTAGCCCTTCTGATTGAAATTTGATTGGCTGTTCATACAAGATTTCTTCGTACGGAATCGATTGCTCCTGCATTTGCCCGATCAACTGCATGTAGCAACGCTGGGACACACCAAAAGACGTTTGTTTTGCATAAGGATCCGCCGCGTCCATTGTAAAACTAATATGCATTTCAGCCACTTGTTGCATCAAGGCAAGCAGTACTTGTTGTTCCTGAAGCGAAAACTCATAAAATCCGTCGACGATGATCGTCGCTTGATCCAGTCGCGCTTTCGGAAGCAACTCAAGTAACGTCGTATAATAATCATCCGCATGGAGTGCCTTATCGACGATTCGTTCCGCAAAGCGCTCATAAATCAACGCAAGATCGTTCAATTTTGGTGACCGTTCGAGAGACCGATCACTCACTTGACGCAACATATCTGGCTCGATCAATGAGCGTTTAAACGACGCGATGAGTTCATCAAGTCCTTGGAAAAATCCTGGCATATTTTTCGTACGCTTAAAAATCTTTAACTCGTCTTCTGATTCCTCGACGACCTGTCGGAGTAATAATTGTGTTCCTGTCTCATCGAGAAATGGAATTGCTTGATTTCCGTAATCGCGTAAAATATGAAACGCAAAGCGCCGTAAACTCATGACTTCGAGACGAACAAGACCTGCTATCCGTTCATCTGTCGCAATCCGACGCTCCATTTCAAATGACATCTGATCCGGAACGATGAAATACATCTTCTCGCCTAGTGGTCGTTGCTCGAGTTCTTGTACGACGCGCTCAATCAATTGTGTCGTTTTCCCACTACCAGCACGACCAATGTGCATATGGTTCATCAAGAAAACCTCCTCTACGTTTTTATGTATCATTATTATCGCACAAATAAGAACAAATGTACTGTTTTCGACGCATGTCTTTTCGATATGGATTTGCTATAATCAGAACACATCCTAATGTAAGGCAGGTGATGATTTTTGTCGCTCTATGAAATGCTTGGAGGCGAGCAAGTACTCACCTCTTTGATTCATTCGTTCTATCATCAAGTCTACCATGATTCCTTATTGCGTCCGTTATTCCCTGATGATCGACACCGTGTCGAACAGGCACAATTCGCCTTCTTGACCCAAATGACAGGAGGTCCACGCGATCCGAATCAACCGCCGACGAGTTTAGCGATGATTCACCGGCTATTGCCGATTCAAAAAGAGCATGCCATCCGTTGGTTGGAACTGATGGAAATAGCTTCTCTTGATACGATTCCAAATGAAGAAGCGCGACTCCAACTCCTCGAGCGATTACGGATTGGCGCAACGAATGTCTTACGTGTTTGCGAAGCACACCAGATGGACTGAGGGATTTTTCTTTCTCATCTGTCCATTTCCATGTAAAATAATAAATGGAGGCGATATAACATGACGGAAGAACAAGAACAACGACCGGAACTCGTAAAGAATGCGATTGAGCAAGCAGAAGCATCGACGAACGAGGACGATACACTCGAAGAAGAACAAACCGAAGAACAAAAAAAATTGGACCATATCAAAGGTCTCGTCACCCTTGAACGCGGTTCTGATTACTACCGTGTCGTTTTTTATGACGATCATAAACACTTGATTTTCAAGGAACTCGATTACGACCGTGTCGACTTTGTAGGTCGGTTCTACAATGATAGCTTTGATCCGACGAACTTGACGGAACTAGAAGAAATCGCAGACAAAGCACTTTCGACTTCTTTACGGAAACGATTCCTTTAAGACATAAAAGAAGCCGTCCTCCCAACTGGAGAACGGCTTCTTTTTTATTGATCGGATTGTTTTTTCTTCCGGCGAAGGACATAGGCAAGAACGCCACCTGCGACAGCGATTCCTGTTGCCGCCAAGATTGGAAGTAAGACTTTTTTATTAGATGCTAGTTTTTGTTTGACTTGTTCAAGTCGCGATTCATTCGTCTCTTTTAAGGCGATCGATGTTCGACGATTCATCGTGACATGCTTCGCAGCATCCGTCACAACGATTCGTTTCGTGACCCAACGGCGATTTCCGGCATCATCGACGACTAGTTGTCGCGCGCGTTTGATTCCTTTGATTCGTTTACCCGGTGTATTTTCCGGACGCACGATGCGGGAACTGATAAAGCGTCTGCCTCCAGTCGCACCAAATCCAGGCTGCAATTTTCGGCGATTTAACCATTCATATGATTCATTCATCGTGTCGCGGTAAAAGTTACCGCTTCACCTCCCTATGATTTCTCTCTCTACTTCTTTCTCCTTACATAAGTAAGATTCCTGTTATGTGTTTCCACTTTTCATCGATTCTTAAACTCCGGCAATTGGAAGCGCCGTTGCATTTCATACGCCAGTTCCAACGTTTTGATTCGTTGCCGTTCGATGCTGTATGCGGATGCGTCCGTATCAATACATTGACCTGTCTGAAACTCTACCTGTACTTTTCCAGACTTTTTTTGAACAGTCTTCATTTGCTTGAAATTGATCCAAATGCATTCCGCCTTTTCTTTTGCGGTCGTCGGAAAAAATATCGTTTGTGCCTGCCAATCTACTAAAACAGGTGTCTTTCGGTTCGGACCAAGAATATGTCGCGCTGCTTCGATCCGTCCACGCATCGATGAACCAAAATATAAACAGGATTCTTCAATCAACTTAATCGGATGACCCTCTAAAATACTTTCCGAATGCTCCTTGATGACAAGTGTCTGTGGTTCACCATATTGACCATATCGTGGAATCAAAGCTAACGTTTCTTCCGTAACTGGGTATGACATCTCCTTCACTCCCTTCCCGAATTATATTGGTTATATCAAACTTCCTTCTACTCTGCATGAGTATACCGATTATTTCCTAATGAAAAAAACGAGATCCTAGGATCCCGTTTTTAAAATTCTTCTGGCTTTTTTTCCTCTTGTTCAATAAAGTGACGTGGGAAATTAAAAATCACACAAACTTTCCCGACTCCATTTCCCGCAGGGCGATTCTCAATTGCTACCGTACCATCATGACGCTCAACGATCCTTTTGACAATGTAAAGACCAAGCCCAAACTTCCCTTCTTTGCCCCGTGAAAATTGATGAAACAAGGGCGAAGAGTCATCAAGTGGCGGTCCATCATTTTCAATTTCGATATGAACCTGATCCGCTGTCCCAGACAGTCGGATGTCAATTTGTGTTTCAGCATAACGAATCGCGTTGTCCATGACGTTTTCGAGTGCAACTCGTAATTGTTCCCCTTCACCAAGGACGATCCCCGCTTCTCCACTAACATGCCATTCGAGTGACTTCGTTCCAGAAAAACGATTTTTCAGCAGGTGTATCATCCGATCGATATCGACATTATCCCACGTAGAACGATCGAGCTCGAAATAGTCGAGCTTCGTGACGTAAAGAAGAGCCGCCACTTTTTTCTCTAATCGTTCCGCTTCCTCATCAATGACCGATACGGAGCCGGTTAAATCACCATCTGGATAGATCCCATCTGAAATGGACTGAGCATAACTTCGAATGACCATGATTGGCGTCTTCAAATCATGTGAAATATTTTGAAGCAACGATTTTTGTGCCTTATCCTGCTTTTCAAGATCCATCCGCATCGCATCGACGGACCGTGCCAGTCGACCGATTTCATCCCCACGATCGAGCGGAAGTGGTGTATCCCACTTTTGAGCCGCGATTTTCCCGACTGCTCTTTCGATTTCGACGAGCGGATGTGTTAGACGACGCGCCAACCAGAAGGCAATGAATAACGTAAAGATACTACCGATGATGACGACGAAGCCGATTTTTGAAAACAGTTGTGTAATCAGTTCTTGTCGATAAGCATCCCAGACGTAAGAGACACGATAGTAGGTTTCGCCGCTCTCTTCCATTTTACGAATACTATAATAAACGTCTTCTTTATCAAGACGCGTCGTATACTTTGCCGTAACTGTTTTTTGATCAATTGCATCACGGTACATCTGATTGATCAGTTGTTGCGGTGCCCCACCGTAATAAAGTTTTCCGTTCTTAGATAGCAATAGGATATTAACTGATCGAGATTCTTGTTTTCGACGATCGAATTCAATCGGATTATCTTGTAGCATCTCGATGACAGAGGCATCCTTCGAGAAGAAGACCTCACTATTCTCAAGCGTCGAATAGACCTGTTCATCGATGAAATTTCCGATCGATGAGCGGATGACAAGGAGAATGACTGCAGATAATGTGACGATGACGAGCAGAAACATCGCCCAAATCTGAAATCCGAGACTGCGATTTTTCATGCAGACACCAAGCGATAGCCAATACCATAGATCGTTTCGAGTTCCAGTTTCGATAATTTTTTACGGACACGACGGACAAGATCATCGACGACGCGGTCCGAACCGAAATAATCGTCACCCCAGACACTGACGAGAATCTGCTCGCGAGACATCGGCGTCCCGATTTGTGTCGCAAATAAAATCAGTAGATCATACTCTTTTGAGGTTAGATCAATTTCTTGACCGTTCTCCTCGATGATTCGTTTCTCAGGATAAATCATATAATCGCCGTATTGAATGACTCCACTTTTCGGTGTCGCATACGTACGTGCTAAGATTTTTTTGACACGAATGACCAGTTCGCGCGGAAGGAACGGCTTCGCAATATAATCGTCCGATCCCATCTCAAGACCAATGATCTTATCGATATCCTCATCACGCGCCGAAATGAAAATGACGGGTGTCGTTTCATCATGCGCCTTGATTCGCTTAATCAATTGAAAACCATCCATATCCGGTAGCATGATATCTAAAATCCACAAATCTGGCTTCTCTACGATCGCAGAAGCAGCTGCCTCACCAGATGTAAACGATTTAACCTGCCAACCTTCTTGTTCCAAGTACTTTACGAGTACACGATTCAAGTTCACTTCATCATCAACCAAATAGATTGTATGCATGGCTCTCACTCCTCGACTAATGTGCTTTGTTTCAGTGTATCAAAGGAATTCCGCAAAATTATGGGAGAGTGGATAATAATTCAAAAAAACCTTTCTTTTCAAAAGAAAAGAAAGGCGAAGTCATAAATTTTCTATTATTTGACGAGACGGAGCGCTGGATACGCTACTTGCTTGTTCTTTGAAGTCGCAGGTGCCACCTGTTGAAGTCGTTCCATTTTCACGACGTGCGTCAAAAATCCAACGCCGCCTCCTAGCAATACTGTTACACCCGTCATTAATAGAATCTCCATTTTCTTCGCCACCTTTTCCATCGCAATTGATAATCAGTATCATCCTCAAACTGACTATAGCATGCTTAAACGAAAATGAGAAGCGTTCTCACAAAATTAATCATCTAAAAACTTTTTTTGTTCTAGTTCATGACGTTTTCGAATGATTTCCTTCCAATCGAATTGTCCTTGTTCAAGTCCATTGATTAAAATTTCGGCAGTTCCGACATTCGTTGCGAGCGGCAGATCGTACACATCGCATAATCGAATGAGTGCGGAGACGTCCGGTTCATGCGGTTGCGCCGTTAGCGGATCGCGTAAAAAAATCACGATATCGATCTTTCCTTGCGCCACGAGGGCTCCGATTTCTTGATCACCGCCGAGTGGTCCAGATTTACAGCGATGAACATGTAAATCTGTCGCTTCCATGATCCGTTGCCCGGTCGTTCCTGTCGCATACAATGTATTTTTCTTGAAGAATGCAGCATAAGCTCGTGTAAACCCCATCATCTCATCTTTTTTTTCATCATGTGCGATCAATGCGATATTCATTCGTATCCCCTCCTTCTTGTCTATGCACAGAAAAAGAACTTCAGAAACCTGAAGTTCTTGAAACACTCATGAATTCGTCGGTTGCTTCTTCAACACGGTCCGTAAAATCTTTCCGGTCGTATTACGAGGTAATCGATCGATGAACTCAATCTGTGTCGGACATTTGTATTTCGCGAGTGATGTGCCACAGAATGTCCGCGCCTCCTCTTCTGTCATCGTCTCACGGACAACGACGAATGCTTTGACAGCTTCGCCCATCTCCTCGTCCGGTATGCCGATAACAGCGGCTTCAATGATATTTGGATGCTGATAGAGCACTTCTTCGACCTCACGTGGGTAGACGTTATAGCCACCGACGATGATCATATCTTTTTTGCGATCGACGATATAGAAATAACCATCTTCATCACGACGAGCCAAATCACCCGTATATAACCAGCCATCGCGTAACGTCGCTTGCGACTCTTCTGGCATCTTGTAATAACCCGTCATGACGTTTGGTCCACGAACAATCAATTCTCCGACCTGACCATCTGTTAATTCCTGTCCGAGTTCATCGACAACTTTGTTTTCAACATCGACGATCGATGTACCGATCGAGCCTGGTTTCTGAACACCATCGACCGGATTGAAACAAGTGACGGGCGATGCTTCCGATAAACCGTATCCTTCGAGGATATGACACTGGAATGTCTGATCAAACGCTTCAAGGAGTGGTACTGGAAGACTCGCTCCTCCTGAGACGAATAGACGGGTTGACTCAAAATAGGTCGCGTATTCCGGATGTGCCTTCACGGTTTGCAGTAAGAAATTATACATCGTTGGCACGCCTGCAAAAATCGTCACCTGTTCTTTTTTCGCTAACTCAAACGTCTCTTGTGGTGAAAACCGTGAAGCAATGATGATTGAGGCTCCATGTGCGAGCGAAGCATTGACGACGACTGTCAAACAAAAGACATGGAACATTGGTAATACGGCAAGTGTCCGGTCTTTACTTGATACGTGTAGATAATCTCCGATTGAGCGCGCATTTGACGTCAGATTACGGTGCGATAACATCGCACCTTTTGGTTTTCCTGTCGTCCCACTTGTATAGAGAATGACGGCGATGTCATCCAGTTCATTCGTCACGTCTGTCAATGGATGTTCGATTTCGAGCCAGCGATCGAGCGTGATGAACGTAACTTGTTGATGTGTTTCGTTTGGTCCTTCCTGATCCGCATAGGGAACAGAGACGACAATCTTGAGGTTCGGTAAATGAACGAGACGATCTTTTGCAGCTTCGACAAGCGGAGCAATGCCTAAAATCCCTTTCACATCACCGTTCATCAGGATATACCCGATTTCATCCGGCGTGTATGTAGGATTGATTGGAATTGCAATAGCTCCTTGTTTCATGATGGCATAGTACGCGACTAGGAAGGATGGACTGTTCCCTAAGATAAGCGCAACATGATCGCCCTTTCGAATTCCATTTGCTTCAAGCGCGCCGGCTGCCCGGTGAAACTTCTCGACGAACTCACGATAGCTGACTTGCGTGTCCTCAAACACATACGCCGTTGTGTCCGGATGTGTTCGAGCTGTCTCCTCAACGGATTGAATCAATCCAAGCATGAGCAAAATTCCCCTTTCGAATGAATGACTATTCATTTTTTACGTAAAAAAAATCCATACGTAGTCAAAAGCGACCGTATGGATAGTGTAACACTTTTTGGAAACGTTTTCACCGAGTTTCTTTTTAACCGTTAACGATGACACCACCATTTAAGTGAAGGACCTGTCCTGTCATATAACTTGAATCGTTACAGGCGAGGAAGACATAAGCAGATGCCATCTCGGCCGGTTGCCCTGGGCGATCCATAGGTGTATTCTTACCGAACGTCTTGACTGATTCATCCGGGAACGTCTCCGTGATGAGTGGTGTCCAAATCGGACCGGGCGCGACGGCGTTGACACGAATTCCCTCTTTTGCCAGATTCATTGAAAGACTCCGCGTGAAGCTAACGATTGCTCCTTTAGTAGCGGAGTAGTCGATCAATAATGCGTTCCCCTCGTATGCTGTCGAAGATGTTGTATTGATGATGGCAGAACCAAGTGAAAGGTGCGGTAGTGCGGCACGGGCAAGACGCATCATTCCGAAGATATTTGTCTTGAACGTCTTCTCCATCGACTCATCCGTGATATCCTTCAGACTATCTTCTGGTTTTTGCATACTTGCATTGTTGACGACGATATCTAAGCGACCGAAATGGTCGATCGTTTTTTGAACAAGTGTTTCACAGTAGTCTGCGTCCCCAATATCTCCTTTAGAAAGTAGGACTTCGCCTCCTAATTCTTCAAGACGCGCCTTCGTTTCTTCTGCTCCCTCTTGATCGCCATAGAAAGCAATGACGACCTTTGCCCCTTCACGGACATAAGCAATCGAGACAGCACGACCAATTCCAGAATTGCCGCCTGTGACGATTGCGACCTTTCCTTCAAGCTTACCTGCTGCCTTATAATCATCACGCTCATAATAAGGTAACGGTTGTTCATCCTCCGTCTTCGGTAATTGTTTTGAAATCTGTTCAAAATCGATAAAGTCCGTCAACGAACCTTCTAAAAAGTTATCTTTATTATAGCCCATGAAAAAAACTCCCCCTATGCTGTTGATAGAAGGAGTTTTCCCATAAAGACTTACGCTAAAACGTCTAGCACCTCATCAAGTTCGACGGCGCCGAAATATTTTTTCAATTCGTACCGACCGAGCACTTCGCGAAGAGACGCGCGATCATAACGTGTACCTTCAAGCGCCCGTGCGATTTCTTCCGCGTCCTCGACGCCAAAGAAGTCACCGTAAATCTTCGCTTCTTCAATGATGCCTTTTTTGACATTCAATCGGAAGTCAATCGTTCCGATCGGGAAACGTTTTTTTTGAATGACATCGAATTTCGGTGATTTTCCGAAATTCCATTCCCAGTTGCCATAACGTTCTGCCGAGATGGCACGTACTTTATCCCAGTCTTCTTCAGTTAAGATATACCGTTCAATCTCTTTCCCTTCATAGATCGAGGCAAGGAGATGATCGACGAATTGTTCCATCGTCAACGGTTCTGTCAGGAATTCCGAGATGTTTGCGACACGACTCCGAACCGATTTAATGCCTTTGGAACGCATCTTCTCTTCACTGACGACAAGCGCATTGACGACTTCTTCGATGTTCGAATCGAGCATCAGCGTACCATGACTAAACATCCGTCCTTTTGTCGTGAACTGGGCATTCCCGCTGATTTTCCGGCTTCCGACATGAATATCGTTTCGTCCAGATAATTCCGCTTCGACACCGAGTTTATGCAGCGCTTGCACGACCGGCTCCGTGAACTTTTTATAGTTGTTGAACGAATCACCGTCATCTTTCGTCAAGAAACTGAAGTTCAAGTTTCCTTCATCATGATAAACAGCGCCACCGCCGGAAAGACGACGGACGACGTGGATGCCGTTTTCCTCGACATACTTCAAATTAACTTCTTCATTCGTGTTCTGGTTTTTTCCGACGATGATGGATGGACCGTTGATATAAAACAAGAAATAGTCTTCTTCATTGACGTTCAGGTTGTTCAAGATGAACTCTTCGACAGCGAGATTGATTCGCGCATCGCGAATCTCAGGATGGAAGATGAATTTCATAAGGGTTTCGTACTCCTTTGTGATGGAATCATAATGTGATCAGTTACAGCCGTCGACACCACACGTATCACCTTCAGCGATGATTTCAAGTGTTTGTTCTTGGCGGATCTTCGCGAAGACTTGTTCGAATGCTTCTACTGGTTGTGCGCCGGAAATAGCATATTTTCGGTCGAAGACGAAGAACGGTACACCACGAACACCAAGTTGTTGTGCCATCGCCTCTTCTTCTCGAACATCTGTCGCCAGTTCTTTTGATGCGAGAAACGCTGTGACATCTGCTTCAGCAAGTCCTGCTTCTACTGCGATCCGCGTCAGAATGGTTGGGTCATTCAAATCTTCTCCATTCATGAAATAAGCTGTGAACAAAGCTTCCGATACTGCATTCATCTTACCATGTTTTTTTGCAAATTGAGTCAGGCGATGAGCCTCGAATGTATTGGCTGGGATGACACGATCCATCTCGTAGTGCAAGCCTTCCTGACGTGCCGTATCAACGACACCTTGCGACATATTCCGTGCTTGTTCGAGAGTCGTCCCATATTTCGAAGCAAGAATTTCGTATAACCCTTGCGTCGGCACTGCTGGTGCATCTGGGTCAAGTTCAAAGCTTTTGAATTCGACCTCAACATCCAACTTTTCGTTCGCAATTGCTTGTTCTAAACGACGCTTCCCAATATAACAAAACGGACATGCATAATCCGACCATACTTCTACTTTCATCTGTGTTCTCTCCTTTTGTGCAGTTTCATACATTAAGCATAGTCGCCTCTAGACAGAGTTGCAATCTTTCCGCCCAGGTCGATTCGAATATGTGCGAAAAAAGAACCAAGATCGTTTTGATCTTGGTTCTTTAGTGCGTTCATCGCTTATTCTGTTACAAGCGCGTGTGCTGCATCTTCGATCTCAATATCGAGTTCTTTCGTGTAAGCAGCTGTTTGTTCTGCTGTCCAGTTCAAGACAGTTTTCATTTCTTCGATGACCGCGTCTTTGTGAGCACGAGCCCAAGCGATGTCGAAGAAGACAGCACCTGTACGCCGGATGAAGAAGTCGATCGGACGAGCGACCATTTCATGTTCGATACCATAGTGAAGTTGTGCGTAGACAGAACGTGGAAGATCTGTCGTAGCAGAATCATATGCTGCTGCATATTCAAGCACTTTCGGTAGGTTCGAACCGTAGCGTTTTGCTAAGAATTGAACTTCCTCTGTTGTTAGACCATTCGTTGCTGTTTGAGCTTTTAGGAATTCAGCAAATCCTTTTGCTCCGCCGACATGTCCACCCGACATTGGCATGTTTTTCGTCGAGCAACGTGCATACGCAACATTTTCTTCTTTTTTCAAGAGTTTTGCAACGAGATCAACGACGTGCTCACCCATTTTACGGTATCCAGTCAATTTCCCACCAGCAATCGTGATGAGACCTGACTCAGATTGCCATACTTCATCTTTACGAGAGATTTCAGAAGGGTCTTTTCCTTGTTCATAGATCAACGGACGTACACCAGCCCAGCTTGATTCTATATCTTCCGCTGTTACTTTAACATCTGGGAACATATAGTGGATCGCGTCTAGGACGTAGTCTTGATCTTCGACTGTGAACTTCGGATGTGCTGTATCTTTATCGAAGAACGTATCTGTCGTACCAACGTATGCTTTTCCATCACGTGGAATCGCAAAAATCATACGACCGTCTGGTGTATCGAAGTAGACCGCTTGTTTGAGTGGGAATTTCGATTGATCGATGACAACGTGGACACCTTTTGTCAAACGAAGTTGTTTCCCGACTTTCGAGCCATCTTTTTCACGTAATTCATCAACCCATGGACCTGTCGCGTTGACGACTTTTTTCGCACGGATTTCATGCACGTCACCTGTCAAGAGGTCTGTCACA
The DNA here is from genome assembly GCF_041945985.1 of Exiguobacterium sp. PHA03. Classification (NCBI taxonomy): domain Bacteria; kingdom Bacillati; phylum Bacillota; class Bacilli; order Caryophanales; genus Exiguobacterium; species Exiguobacterium sp. PHA03. The sequence goes on along the minus strand of NZ_JAUTYQ010000001.1, from coordinate 54,586 downwards.
CGCATCCCGACGACTTTTCCAGCATCGTAGATGATTTCTTCTGCTTTTGTATAGTTGACGACACGTGCGCCATGTTCGACTGCTTCTTTCATGACTTCAATCGTTAGACGAGCGTCATCTGTGCGGTACTCGACGTAGTAACCGCCACCTTTAAGACCCTGTTGTTTAACGAGTGGTTCTTTTGCTAATGTTTCTTTTGCAGATAACATCGTACGCCATTCAGAACGTTTAACACCTGCTAAGAAGTCATAGACACGAAGACCGATTGACGTACTGAACGGTCCGAATGTACCGCCCTTATGCATCGGAAGTAACATCCACTCTGGTGTCGTAACGTGTGGGCCGTTTTCGTAAACAATCGCACGTTCTTTACCGACTTCGGCGACCATTTGAACTTCGAATTGTTTTAAATAACGTAGACCACCATGGACTAATTTCGTTGAACGACTAGATGTACCAGATGCGAAATCCTGCATTTCGACGAGGCCAATCTTCATACCGCGTGACGCCGCATCGAGGGCGATTCCCGCACCTGTGATCCCGCCACCTACGACAAGTAGATCGAGTTCTTCACGTGTTAATCGATTATAGACATCTGCACGGTTTTTGCTTGAGAATGGTTGGTTAGCCATGAATAGTTCCTCCTGTTTAGGTTCGAAAAAAAAAGAGACCACAACAAACACGCTGACTATGTCAACTGTTGCTGTGGTCTCTCCATATTCTCCGACCGGTTTATTAACTTGACCTTACTATAACATAGATCACATCATTTGAACAACATCGTAGCTTGAATAGCTTTTTGCCATCCGCCATAAAGCGCATCCGTCTCTTCTTTTGCCATACTCGGCTCGAAACGGCGTTCTTTTTTCCATTGCGTAGCAATTTGTTCACGGTTTTCAAAGAATCCGACAGCAAGACCTGCCAAGTAGGCTGCACCTAATGCCGTCGTCTCATTGATTTCCGGACGTTCGACCGGCGCTTGAATGATGTCACCTTGGAACTGCATTAAGAAGTTATTTTTAACCGCTCCACCGTCAACACGAAGTGTCTTCATCTCGATACCTGAATCTTGCTCCATCGCAGATAAGACGTCACGTGTTTGATAAGCGAGTGATTCTAATGTTGCGCGGATAAAGTGTTCTTTTTCCGTACCACGTGTCAAACCGAAGACTGCACCACGAACGTCTGAATCCCAGTAAGGTGTTCCAAGACCAACGAATGCCGGTACGACGTAGACACCTTCTGATGACGTGACACGCGTTGCGTATCCTTCTGATTCCTTTGCATCATCAATGATGCGTAATCCGTCTCGTAACCATTGGATTGCGGATCCTGCGACAAAGATACTTCCTTCTAAGGCATACTCAACTTTACCATCGACGCCCCACGCAATCGTTGTGAGCAGTCCATGATTTGATTTCACAGCCTCTTCGCCTGTGTTCATCAACATGAAGCAGCCTGTACCGTATGTGTTTTTCGCCATTCCTGTGTCAAAACACGCTTGACCAAACAAGGCGGCTTGTTGATCACCCGCTGCACCAGCGATCGGAACCGCTTCTCCGAAGAAATGATAACCTGCTGTTTCTGCGTACACTTCAGAAGAAGGTCGTACTTCTGGAAGCATCGCTTTCGGGACGTCTAAGATGTCGAGTAATTCGTCATCCCATTTTAATTCATGAATGTTGTACATCAACGTACGACTCGCATTCGAATAGTCGGTCACATGTGCTTTTCCGCCAGATAATTTCCAGATGAGCCACGTATCGATCGTCCCGAATAATAGTTCACCACGTTCAGCACGCGCTCGTGCTCCTTCGACATGATCCAAAATCCATTTGACTTTCGTACCAGAGAAATAAGCATCAATCAATAGACCTGTCTTCTCACGGAAGAGCTCGGCATGACCGGCTGCTCGAAGCGCTTCACAAATTTCAGCCGTTTGTCTCGATTGCCACACGACTGCATTGTGAATCGGTTTCCCTGTTTCTTTTTCCCAGACGACGGCTGTTTCACGTTGGTTCGTGATCCCGATGCCGGCAATCTGCGACGGTTTTATGTTTGCTTCCGTCAGACAAGTCGCCACGACCGCAAGGACACTTCCCCAAATCTCGTTTGCGTTGTGTTCGACCCAACCTGGTTTTGGAAAATACTGCGTGAATTCCTGTTGCGCTGAATGTACGATCTCACCAGCACGATTAAACAGGATCGCACGTGTACTTGTCGTTCCCTGATCCAATGACAAAATGTAGTTCTCCATCTCTTCCCCATCCTTTTGTATCTAAATAAGTTAAGCTGACTTTGACTTCACTGACGTTGTTTTGTTCGGACGAACACCGAATCTATAGCATAAGCCTAATATGATGATTGTCACAAGTCCTACAATCCAAAAAGCCGGTGTATCTTTTCCTGTGAAGACCGAACGATAAAACAATCCGCCAAGACTTCCACCAAGAACTGGTCCAAGAACCGGAATCCAAGAGTATCCCCAATTTGATGATCCTTTTCCATGAATCGGTAGGATGAAATGGGCAATACGAGGACCAAGGTCCCGCGCCGGGTTCATCGCATATCCTGTCGTACCTCCGAATGACATACCGAGGCTGACGATCAAGAAGCCGACAATTAGAGGATTCAGACCATCCGAGAACTTATTCGCTCCGATTGATAACAACCCGATAACAAGTAAGAACGTCGCAATCATTTCACTCATTAGATTAGCAAATGTGTATGGAATCGCTGGAGACGTTGCAAAGACGCCAAGCTTCGTTGCTGGATCCTTCGTTTCCGCCCAATGTGGTAAGTAGTGCACGAAAACAAGACTTGCACCTAATATCCCGCCGGCGATTTGAGCGACGATATAGCCTGGTACATCCGCCCATGCAAATGAGCCGTCAAATGCTAAACCAAGCGTCACTGCTGGATTAAGGTGTGCCCCACTGAATTGACCAACGGCATACGCGGCAATCGCTACGGCAAATCCCCATGCAAACGTGATGACGATCCATCCTGCGTCCTTCGCGAACGATTTCGTTAAGCTAACGCCTGCGCCAACACCATTTCCAAGCGCGACTAGCAAGGCTGTACCTAAAAATTCTGCTAATAAAGGTGACATAAGTGTTCCTCCTTTTTTATTATGTGAAAAAAGCAACATAAAAAGGAGATCCACGTCAGCTCATACTTGAATTTTCTTCAAGTAGAACTCACACGTGAATCTCCCTTTTCTCCGTCACTTTGTATCAACTTGATATCACTATAACAATCGGTGAAAACGCTGTCAAACGTTCCAAATGATTTTTCTCACAATCCGATTAAGAGCGTGGTTCAAAATGCCGCCATAAATCCTTATTCGATGTCGTAATGCTTGAGGCACCTGCTTCAATCGCTTGTTCGACTTCTTCTACTGTATCAATCAGTCCCCCTGCGAATACGAGACGTCCTGTCTTTTCCTTCACTTCTTGAATATACTTCGGCATCAACCCTGGTAATACTTCGATGTAATCAGGTTGTGTGCGTTCCATAAGTTGATAACTTTTTTCAAGTGAACTGGAATCGAGTAAGAACATACGCTGCATCGTCTTGACCTTTTTTTGACGTGCCTTCAAGATGACACTCGCCTTCGTCGAAATGACGCCATACGGTTTCAGTTCTTGGCAAACATATTCCGTCGCGTACTCATCATTTTTTAACCCCTGGACGAGATCCATATGCAAAAACATTTTTTTATCGTATCGATGTGCCATCTCATAGACTGCTTTTAAACGCGAGACGTGCATTTCGAGTAAGACCCCATACTCATATGGACTCTTCAGCATCTTTTCAAAGTCTTCTAATTTTCTAACGGAAGGCAGGATCTTCTGTCCAAAATATGTCATGCGTTCTCCCCCTGATTCGTAATGTGTCCTAAGTATGTCGTGAAACTGAGGTATTAGGCAATGCTCTTTTCATGAAAATAAGTGAAAAGAGCGCTACGATTAGGGTATAGCTTAACGAAACGATTTATTTTCAGGAGGTGAATGCGCAGTCCTACCGTCTGTGCACGTCAATGAGTCAGCAAAAACGGATCACTATTTATTTATTTTCGATTTTAATTAATGCCCTAGGTAACAGCTTTATGGTGACCGCCTCGATCGGCAGTGCACCTTGGACATCCGCAAGCGAAGCTGTCGCGGCGATCTCACCGTTAACTGTCGGGCTGGCCATCATCGTTTTACATGTGCTTGCCTTGATTGCAGCGCTTTCTCTTGGAAGCCGCTTCAGTTGGTGGACGATCGTCCTCAGTTTCGCACTCGTCGTACTGTTCGGCGCCGCAATTGATTTCTTCTTATCAATCCATCAATTGATCTACACACCACAAGGACTATGGATGCGCGCCTTGTACATGTTAATCGGTATGCCGTTGATTTCACTTGGACTTGCACTTTATCTCCAAATCGGCTTCGTGTTGATGCCGCCAGATTACTTGATGAAATCACTCATCACCCGCTTTAAAAGTACATCAATCGGAGCAACGATTAGTCTCGGGATTCCTTTTTTGATTGCCAGTCTCTTTTCACTGATTGAACGTCAATTGATCGGCATCGGAGTCGGAACTTTTATTTTCTTACTATTGAATGGTCCGCTGATTGAATGGTTTCAGCGACTGTTCCCGATTACGGCTCGTCCGCCTAAACGAACTAGTTCTTAAATACTCAAAGAAAAGAGTTGCTCACAGACAAATTCGTCCGTGAGCAACTCTTTTCTTTACGTGTAGGATTTTCTCTGGAAAACAAGAATTGACGCGCCTAATAAGACGATGATATGCGCCATTACGAACAAGACGGAGAATGTTAAAGATGTTCCCATTGCTTCACTGATACCATAGGAAACAGAATCCTTGAAATACATCGACCAGTCCAAGTGCATGAATACGATCCATTTGGCAATCGCTGGTTTAAAGCCGATCAATAGACTTCCCGCAATGCTCGTAAAGAACTGCGCTAATACGGTAAAGCCAATGATCATACCGACCGAGCGGAATAATAATGAGAAGAACAACGTCATAAATATCGTAAAAATCGGACTGACGACCTCAACGATCGTGTCGCGGAACAGGATCGGATCTCCTACCTCTGAAAACACAAATGAGCCTGCGTAGACGATCGCAGCAATGAACACGAATTGGAATAACATGATCAAGATCGAGAAGATCAGCTTCGAGAAATAAATCGTCATTCGTGAATATGGACTCATTAATAGATGTTTCATCGTATCATACCGTACTTCATTCCCGATAGCTTCTGCCGTGAAGACAATCGTGATGATCCCTAATAAGGAGGTCAACAACACAAACGTTAAGGAATAGTAATCATAGCGTGTGAACTCAAAATCATTTGTCTTCGCCACAATGATAATACCAACCGCAATGACGACATATAGCGCTAAGACGATTTTCGCTTTTTTAGTCGTCCACCATTTCATCCATTCATTTTGTATGAGCGAAAGCATGTGAATCCCCCTCTTTTTTCGTTACTTGCAGGAATTGTTCTTCGAGCGTCAAGCGTTTGACGGTCAATTCATGTAAGTCAGCAATCGGCACGACAAGTCGGGCAATCGCCGGACACTCACTTTCTGGTGCTGTGATGATGATTTGTTCATCAAGTACTTCTGATGGATAGTTCGCGATGCGAAGGGCTTCAAGTACGTCAGTCATCGCTTCCTTATTGACGCGAAGTGCCACCTTTGCTCCGGTTTCGTTACGAACCGATTCGACCGACTTGATGACACCTTGATCAATGATGGCATATCGATCACTGATTTGTTCCATTTCACTCAGCATATGACTTGAGATCAAAATTGCGATATCCTGCTCACGCGCCATTTGTCGTAAATACTCACGAAGTTCTGCGATCCCGGACGGATCTAGACCATTTGTCGGTTCATCTAAAATCAAGACGCGCGGATTATGTAACAACGCGCGAGCAATTCCAAGACGTTGCTTCATTCCGAGTGAATACTCTCCAACTTTCTTCGAAAGCTTTCCTTCTAAACCAACGAGACGAGCAAGTGCGTCATAGTCGACTTGTCCGAGTCCTGGAATCAGGTTTTTTGCATGTATCAAGTTTTGTTTGCCTGTTAAATAAGGATAAAAAGCTGGATTTTCAACGATTGCTCCGATTTGCGTCAATGCCTTCGAACGCTCTTCTACGACATCATAGCCATTGACCGTGACTCGCCCAGCATCCTGCTCAAGCAGACCCGTGATGATACGAATCGTTGTCGTCTTCCCTGCCCCATTTGGTCCGAGGAAGCCGAACACTTCTCCTGGGGATACCTCAAAACTGACGTCTTTTAGAATTTGCTCTTTTCCGAGACGCTTTGAGATATTTTCAATCTTTAACATCTGCTCTTCCTCCTCATTCATATTTTGTCTATGCTATATAGTGTACGTGAATTCCCTGCGAAAGTTTCTTTTCTTACAAATATGTAATCTGATTCCAAATAAAAATCCGCTAACGCAGAAATTTGAGACTAAATAAGGAATGGGGTCTTCAGATGATTCTTTTTGAAGAAATGACACGTGAACATTTTCCGATCGTTCAATCACTGTACGCAAGCGTTCCAGAGTATGCATGCCTAGAAGAACGGGCACTACCACTCTCTGATTCGATCTTACAGGAGGAATTCTTGAATCCCGATACTGTATCGCTGATCGGGTATATCGATGGAGAACCTGTCTTACTGATTGACTACCTCCCAAAGCATCCGCAAGACGGTACAACGTGGATTGGTTTATTTTTACTTGATGCTTCTCATCATGGCACCGGAACGGGTAGTCGGTTACTGTCCGCCTTTTTCAATCAATTCTTAAGTCGAGAGTCACAGATTCATCTCGCCGTATTACCTGATAACGTAAAAGCCCGACGGTTTTGGGAAAAACATGGATTCCGCTACATACGAACGAGCATCTCGAACCGTAAACAGCAAGTAGACGTCTATGTATATGAGTCAAACAAAAACAAATGAGAAACGTATGAATGGAGTATCACACAATGTCCAGACCCTCACTTCGCTTTGACATCCTGTTAGCGGGATTGATTTCCCTATTATTTTTAAGCATGACGCTGTTGTTGACCTTCTTCATCAGTCAACACGCGACAAGCCGACTCCAATCGGAAGTCGGAATGAATCTGTCAACGACTGCTCATCAACTATCCGACAAGCTCGATCATTACATGTGGTCACGCTATGCAGAAGTGAAGTTGCTTGGCTCTTTATCAACGATTCAACAAACAGATCAAAAAGTAGAAACACGTCGGACACTAGAGGAGTTACAACGACAGATTCCCGACTTTTCTTGGATTGGTCGTTTAGATGCGAACGGTAAAGTCATTGCGTCAACGAACCAGATTCTTGAAGGAACATCGATCAAAGAACGACCTGTTTTTCAAGAAGCATTATCGCAACCATTCATCGGTGATGTTCATGAAGCCGTCCTACTCGCAAAATTATTGCCGAATCCAAGTGGTGAGCCACTCCAATTTGTCGATATAAGTACACCTTTATATGATAAGGGACGATTTTCCGGCGTCCTCGCGACACACCTCAGTTTCGAGTGGGCTAAAGCGATTGAACAAAGTTTCCAGAGCGCTACCTCTTCTCTCCAAAAAGTCGATGTCTTCATCGTTAGTCAAGATCGAAAGACGATTTTGCTTGGACCAAACGGATGGAGTGGTAAGACATTGCCTACTAGTGTAACGCTCACTTCGAATGCTCCTGCGACCGCTTTTTGGAAAGAGAAAGAATTCGTCTCTGGTCAAAGTACGAGCCGTGGTTACAAAGACTATGATGGACTAGGTTGGACGGTTCTTGTGCGTCAACCGACATCGATTGCCTTCGCTGATGCCGACGCTTTACGCCAAACGATTTTTATCGCTGGGTTAATTGCCTCTCTCATTACAGCTCTGCTTGGGTGGATGTTAGCGAAACTGCTGACTCGACCACTCTTAAAAATCACGCATGCCGCACAACAAATGCAAGGTGATCCTTCAAAATCACTTCCGAACCATCGTGGAATCCGAGAAATCGAGACATTGACAGATGCCCTACAGCAACTGATTCGTCGATTGCTGCATACCGAAAAAGAAAAACTGACGTTTGAACGATTATCGCAACGTGACAGTCTCACGGGTCTTGCGAATCGAAACGGTCTTGCTCAATACATCGAACAATTACCTATAGGAACGCATTCCATCTACCTTTGTCTCGATTTAGACGGTTTTAAAGCAGTTAACGACACATATGGGCACGCACTTGGTGATCTCCTCCTGATCGAGGTCGGTCAACGTCTCAAACAGTTACTTCCACCTGGTGGCTTCGTCGCTCGTCTTGGTGGCGATGAGTTCATCATCGTCTTAACGCATCAGTCTTTAGTAGAAGCACAACACTTAGGTGAACAATGGATTGCCCATGTCTCGATGCCTTATCATTTAGAAGAACAGACTGTCCATATCGGAATGAGCATCGGACTCGCTGAACAGATAGCAGGTGAATCGCTCGAGCAAGTCATGCACCATGCGGATTTAGCGCTCTATCGTTCGAAGCAAGATGGTAAAGGATGTATGTCCGTTCATTGACCTTTTGGAACGGAGGATTGACAAGCGCGGTTCTCCTCCGTAAGGTGAACGAGAAGCGTATAAATTTTCAACAAGGAGCTGTCAGCATGAATCAATGGACACGTGAAGCACGATATCGTCCCCTCTCGGATGTCGATCCGACCGTATACCAAGCGATGAAGGAAGAAGTAAGAACATCTCCTTGGCGATTTTCTTACCATATCCAACCTCCAACCGGACTTTTGAATGATCCGAACGGCTTCGTCTACCACGACGGTCTTTATCATTTATTTTATCAATGGTTCCCACTCGGTCCTGTTCATGGTCTAAAGTACTGGTATCACATGACATCAAAAGACCTCGTACATTGGTTCGATGAAGGGGCCGCCTTGATTCCAAATGACGATCCTGATTCGCACGGCGCTTATTCCGGTAGTGGCTTCATCAAAGATGATCAAGTGCACATCATGTATACCGGTAACAAACGGGACGCAGAGTGGAATCGCCATACGAGTCAAATCGTTGGGCACCTTCGTTCGGATGGACGGATTGAAAAACACTTACCACCTGCTATTCCAACCGTTCCTGAAGGCTATACAGAACATTTTCGTGATCCGAAAGTCTTTCAAGATGCATCGGGCATCTGGTACTGCATACTTGGAGCACAGCGCACTGACTTGACAGGTTGTACTGTCATTTATCAGTCTCAAGATGCAGAGCACTGGACGTTTGTCGGTGAGTTACGGACGAACTACCCGACATTCGGTTATATGTGGGAATGTCCTGATTATTTCGAGCTTAATGGAAAAGGCGTCTTTCTCTTTAGTCCTCAAGGGATTGAGCCAGATGGTACGAACTATCAAAATATTTTCCAGTCCGGTTACTTCATCGGGGAACCGTTAGCTTTACCCAACTTAACATTCACACATGAACCTTTCCAAGAACTCGATTTCGGATTCGACTTCTATGCGCCACAAACAACTGAGGCGGCAGATGGTCGACGGATTCTTGTTGGTTGGATGGGTTTACCGGACATTAGTTATCCTTCTGACATTTATAACTGGGCACATGCTTTGACATTGCCACGTGAATTAACGATCGAACAGGGACAACTTCGTCAACGACCTGTCCATGAACTGACACAGCTACGAAAAGAAACCTTATTTGACGAAACGATTCTTTTCGAGCAAGATGTGACGGTTGCGGAAGCCGAGATTTTCGAACTCGTGATGACAGACTTGAAGCTGTCGTCGGATTCGTTCCGCTTCTCAATTCGTCAAGACGCTACAGAAGAAACCCTATTTAAATATGATGTCGTTTCGCGTCAATTTACGATTGACCGGAGTCGTTCGGGTGTGGACGTTCCTGCTGAATCATTTGGTACATCACGATCGACTGTCCTTTCGAAAGACTTGCAGACATTACGTTTGTTTGTGGACCGGTCCTCGTTCGAACTTTTCCTCAATGATGGAGAAGCCGTCGCAAGCGGACGTATTTTCCCAAAAGCAACGAGTCGAGGTATCGGATTCTCTGGTGAGGCGACTGCCCACCTCTCTATTTATGATTTATCTTAAATAACAAAAAGCATTTTCCTGAACATAATCAGGAAAATGCTTTTTTACTTCACTGCTTCAATCGTGATTCCTTTTCTAAATCGAAGGCGAGAATATGTTGCTCTCCGATTGGACCCATGACCGATTGTAACGTATCGACATATCCCGTCTTGAAATACAGTGATTTTGCAGCGATATTCTTTTTATTGACCGCAAGTGTAATCGATGTGACTTCCGGGAAATGATGATGAACGAACTCCGGTAACTGCATCATCGCTTCCTTCGCGTATCCTTGATGTTGATGCCGTTCATCAATCGAAAAGGCACGTAACAGGACACTTTGTTCATCCGTCCGGTGTGTTTTAGGGGGATTGAGATGGAGAATAAAAAATCCGACGACGAGCTCGTCTTTTTTAATAACAACCGGAAACTTATCGGGATGTGCAACCGCATCCGTAACGACATCCGTTGGAAAAGAAGTAAACTGAACTTGTTCTTCCGGAAGAATGAACGCCTCACATTGTTCATAATGTTCATTTGTATACATGTGTAATTTCACTACAGACATTCTCATTCCGCCTTCCCTCTTTGTACAGGACAAGAGAGTACTCTCTTACATCTATTCCCATTTTAATATTTTTGAGTCCATTTGCCTAGTCTTTTAAAGGCACTCCTCTTACATTGCTTCCAATAGTCTTTTGTCTCTTTATTCCACGGTTCGTCTTTCAGTAATCCAATCCGATCATTAAAAATGCTACACTAGGGAGAGTTCGATTTAATGGACACGAAATTAAACGCTCGAGGTGAACTGTATCATGCATGAAGATTTTTTCGAACAGATGGAGCGATTGACCGGCATTCAATTGAATCCTGTCCAACAACAGGCAATTGAACATGACCATGGTCCGTTGCTGTTACTCGCCTCACCCGGCTCTGGAAAAACAACGACCCTTAATTTTAAGATTGCCTATTTGATTTTACAAAAAAAAATTGAACCACATCGTATTCTTGGACTGACCTTCAGTAAAGCGGCAGCTCGCGAGATGGCGGATCGATTTTATCATTTATTCCATGAACTAATCGGAACAACAGCGGCTTTTTCGACAATCCACAGTTTTGCTTTTCAAGTCGTCCGGGACCATACGTCTCAACAACGCCTCTCCTATACGATCATCGAAGGACCGATGGATCAACAACATCCGAATGCGCCACATAAACGGATGTTACTGCGCCGTATTTTCCAGGAAATTAATCGAAGTGTCATTACCGATGATCAAATGGATGAGTTGTTACGGATGATTTCCTTTGTCAAAAATCGCCTTCTTTCTTTAAAAGAAATCAAGGCAGTACCGACGACGATCAAACACTTTCCTGACATCTACGTTGCATATGAACAATTCAAGTCTCGTGATCCTCTACATCCGTTACTTGATTTCGATGATATGTTGACGTACGCTAATACGATTTTGGAACAAGACCGTCGTCTATTGCAACATTACCAACGTCGCTTCGATTATATTCTGACAGATGAGAGTCAAGATACATCACTCGTTCAGCATCAACTGGTTGAAAAGTTAGCCTTACCCCACAATCGCCTTTGTGTCGTCGCGGACGATGACCAGACGCTTTACAGTTGGCGTGGCGCAGATGCATCCAAGATTCTCCACTTCAAGGATACGTATCCGAATGCGACGATTCTTTACATGGAACAAAATTATCGCTCATCAAAGGACATCGTCTCAGTCGCCAATCAGTTCATCCAACGTAATAAAGCACGTTATCCGAAACAGATGTTCACGGAGAATGCTGCGGTTCGTCCAATTATCTTAGAGACGCTACCGACTTATGAAGATCAGACTCGTTATTTATTGAATCAGTTACGGACGGAAACGAATTACCGCGAAGTCGCCATCTTATATCGCAACAATGCTTCTTCGATCAACGTCATGAATGCGTTAGATCAAGCAAACATTCCTTTTTACATTAAGGATGTTGATCATAAATTCTTCAGTCATTGGATTTTGAAGGATATTTTAAATTTCATGACATTCGCACAAGATCCAACAGATATCGAGATTCTAGCAACCATCCATACGAAGTTCGCCGGATACATCTCAAAAGCTCAACTGGCTCAATTGCAACAGTTTGGTTCGGGTGAATCTGTATTTGATCTACTCATAAGCAAAATCGAGATGAAGTTTTATCAAAAGAAACAACTTCAACAAATGAAGCGCACATTCGCTTCCATTCAGACCGTTCGACCGTCTGCTGCCCTCTCTTTGATTCGTCATGAACTGGGCTACGAAAAGAATTTGCGGAAAATGAGTGAGAGTCTCGGTTTTAGTCTCGATCACCTGCTTGAGACATTAAATACGATCGATAACATCGCAAGTGATGTACCGACGTTACTCGCCTTTCGTGAGCGGATCGCGCATCTCGAACAGTTGATGCGTGATGCGAAACAAAACAAAAATCAAAATGCGGTCACCCTTTCGACCTTTCACAGTGCAAAGGGGCTTGAATTTGATCGCGTCTTTATGATTGATCTCGTTGCTGGTATTCTTCCATCGGCTGACACGATCAAGGCGTACAAGAATGGACAACTCGATGATATGGAAGAAGCAGCACGCTTGTTTTACGTCGGGATGACACGGGCACGACACGAACTGCATCTCCTGTCTTATCGTTTTAAATCGAAATCGTTCGATGTCTCACCATTCGTCGAAGACGTTCATCGTCTTGTTACACCGGATTCCGCAAAACGAAAAATAGAACGCCAACGTCCTGCCATTACAGCGCGAGCTAAAGTTCCTCCACTTCCGATCACTGAGAACATGCGTGTATCGCATACAGCATTTGGTCCCGGAACCGTCTTGCACCTGGTTGATGACGTGCTAGAAATTTCATTTGATCAAGGAATGAAAAAACAGCTTTCGTTACAAGTCTGCTCCGAAAATGCATTACTCGAAATTTTATGAGCCAAAAAAGCCTGTTTCACATAAATATGTGAGACAGGCTTTTGGTATATATCAGTTTTTAGGTGATGACTCATTTTGACGAATCAAGGCATCTCTGATTTCTGTCAATAGTTTTTCTTCTGTCGTTGGTACCGCTTCTTCTTCGACGACTTCTTCCTTCTTCCGGAACGAAGTGATTCCTTTGACGAAGATGAACAAAGCAAAGGCAATCAATAAGAATTCGATACTCGCCTGAAGGAACTGACCGTACTGTAATTTTGCATTTCCGACCATGATTGATAATCCTTTGACATCAATACCACCGATGATGATACCGATCAACGGCATGAAGACGCTGTCGACGAGTGATTTGATAATCCCGCTGAACGCAGCACCGAGAATGACTCCGACCGCTAAATCGATCACATTGCCTCGAAAAGCAAACTCCTTAAATGCCTTAAACATGAAACGTCCCCCTTACCAAGCACGGGACGCCAGTTGCTGAATCGCATATCCGACGCCGTGCTCATCGTTTATTTTCGTCACATGATGCGCAATCGCTTTTGCTTCATCATGACCATTCCCCATCGCGATCGCCTTTCCAGCAACCTTAAACATGGGAAGATCGTTCAGATTATCACCGATGACAGCGACTTGTTCGATCGGCACACCAAGGTGGTCCGCGAGGATTTTAACTGCCGTTCCTTTATCGGCACCGACTGCCATGACTTCGATGTTATCGTGTCCTGACGACGTGACATAGACACCCTCGACTTTCTGCTCGATTTCCTGCCAGATTGTTTTCATCAATTCTTGATCAAATGAGAACGAAATGAACTTGAATACTTTTCCCGCTTGATTACGAATGTATGACCGGAATCCATCAATCATCTTGACGTCTTCGTGGACATAATAGCGATCGTGGAAGAAATCAAGCACTTGTTTTGCCCGATCACTTTCTTCACTTAATTCTTTTAACGAATCGTAGGCTGCATCAATCGTCGCTCCTTGCGCTGTCACGAGTCCTTGATCACAGAACATCTCGAAGAAGACTTCGTACTGGCTAATGATGCCGTAAATTTGCTGTGCTTGTTCTGTCGTCAGAGTCGTCGCACTCAACTCTTCTCCATCGACGGTCATCACACGTGCCCCGTTTGAAGCAATGATCGGACAATGAATTCCTGCGGCATCCGTCAATTCTTTAGCATTTAAGTAATTACGTCCTGTTGCAATTGCAAACTCGACACCTTGTTCGCGTGCTGCTTCAATTGCCTGAATCGTCTCCGGCTCTATTCGTTGTTTGCCCGAAAGAACGGTACCATCCATGTCTGATACGAGTAATTTAATTGGATTTGCCATCGTCTTCACTCTCCTCTTTTTCTATTTCCATACTACTATACCATTTTTCACATTTTGACTGGTCGTAAACACGGTTTACAAAATCGGTGACAACAAACGCGAAATACTTTCCTTGAATTTGATCATTCTTGAACGCGCAACATACGACTCGACCGTCATGAGCTTTGATACATCACAATCGGCTAAGAAGAGCCGTTCTAGTTCAATTGCTACTTCCTGATCATAGACAATTGTATTCATTTCGAAATTTAAACGGAAACTTCGTGCATCGATATTCGTCGTCCCGACTGAAGCAATCTCTCCATCAACAACAATCGTCTTCGCATGTAAAAATCCAGGTTCATACGTGTAGACTTTAGCTCCGTACGACAACAACTCTCCTACAGCAGCTGTCGTCGCCCAATAAACGAATGGATGGTCCGGCTTATTCGGAATCATGACGCGCACCTCCACTCCAGACAGAAGAGCTGCCTTACATGCATCTAAATAACTCGTGTCTGGAATGAAATAAGGCGATTGAATGTAAATCGTCCGCTTTGCCTCATTGATCATCTTGATCAAAGCAAGCTTCAGATATTCTGAACGGGAATCCGGACCCGACGTGACGATTTGCATCGGTAATATATTCTGAACCCTGTGTGTCCCGTAGTAGAACAATGATTTTTCTGTATAGACGTCACTCGCTTGATTCCAGTCAAGAATAAAACGGTCGAGCTGATCGTGAACGATATCACCTTTCAAGCGAAAATGCGTATCCCGCCAGTAGCCGAACTTTTCATCGATACCTAGATATTCCGTACCGACGTTAAATCCACCAATGTAGCCGATTCGACCGTCAATGATACAGGATTTACGGTGATTGCGGTTATTTAAGCGAAAATTAACGAAACCAATCGTCGACGGGAAAAAAGCGAACACTTCTCCCCCATGTACCAGTAAATCTTTGAAATCCGTCCGTTTGAGACTACGTGATCCGACAGCATCATATAATAGACGGACTTTGATTCCACGACGGGCACATTCGGTTAATGTATCGATCAACGCTAGCCCAAGGCGATCTTTCTGAATGATGTAGTATTGAATATTCACTTCATGCTCTGCCTGGCGGATATCTTGAATCATCCGATTGAATTTCTGTTCTCCATCCGAAAGAATCTGCAGTTGATTCGAGAGACTGAGTAACGAACCGTTCGACATCAGATTCATCCGAATCATATCCCGGTGCTTTTGAATCATCGGGTGCCGCCCCATCGTCACGAGTTCTTTTTTCTGTAAGGCAATCCGTCTATCGTGTTCTAGTTGTTCTTCTTCCGTAATACGATAAAAATTCGATTTTTTCAACAATCTTCCGAAAAACAGATAGACGAGAAACCCAACGAGCGGAACGAAATACAAGATGAAAACCCATGCCCACGTCGCACCAATATCGCGCCGTTCGAGAAAAATAACCGTTAGGACCGCCAAGATATTCATGATGAGCAATCCGTAGACGATGATGATCGTGAACGTACTCCATACTTCCACCATACGATTCCCTCCCGTTTCAACGGTATTGTTCGATTTTGGTCCCTTGTCTCCTATTCCCGTTTCCTTCCGCGTCATTCTTTTGAAGACAAAAAAACCTTTTTAAAGCACGAATGGCTTCAAAAAGGTTTAGGTCTTTCATGATTCTTGACATGGTTCCGGTTGTTGTAACGCCATTTGTTCAAGTGTCGCTTTGACACCTGCTACACAGTCTGGCAATCCAACACCATCATAAGCAAGTCCGGCTAAATGAATGTGTGGATAGTGCGAAGCGATGGTTTCTCGCACTTCTTGAATCCGCTGTGCATGCCCTACCGTGTAGGCCGGTAAGCCGTCTAATAGACGACTGATGACGACACGTTCCGGTTGCAACGGACGACCACAGATGGCTTCAAGATCTTCTAAGACGACCCGTTCAATCATTTCGTCTGATTCACGAACGAGTGCATCTTTTCCGGGACGACCGATGAAGGCACGAAGCACGGTATGATTCGGTGCTGCATGATTCCACTTTTGATCAATCGCCGTACACGCTGTAATCGAATACGGTGCCTGACGGTTGACGATGAAACCTGTTCCATCGATCGGCAACGCTGTTTCCTTATCGAAAATCAACGTGACTGTCGCTGTCGAGTGTGTTGAGAGGTTCGCAAGCCCAGGCAGCGTCGCTTCTGGTAACAGGGACACGACTTGGCGATGCGGAATCGTCAACAAAATATCATCGGCATACTCTGGACCATGATCCGTTTCGAGACGATACCGCCCATCTTCTTCCCGTTTAATCGAGCGAAGTGGTGTCTCAAGACGAATTTCTGTCCGTTCAAGCACCTCTTCTAGCCGCTCGACGAGAGACTCGAGTCCAGTAGCGAGCGATAAAAATTGACCTGTCGCTTTGAGCGTCGGACCTTGTTGTTGGTCAAGCGGACGCATGAGACGCATTCCTTCAAACAAACTTCCTGCCTTTTGTTCATTTGCAACAAATTGCGGGTAGGTCGCAAACGTACTCATCCGATCGATATCACCAGCATAAATGCCTGAAAGAAGCGGTTCGATCAGCTTCTCGACGAGCGCATCTCCAAGACGCGGACGCAAATACTCTCCTAGTGGGATATCTGTTTCTGGAATCGTCAAATCAGGAGCCGGGTGAAGCAATCGTTCTGACACTTCTGCTTTTTCTTCTTCCGTCAACAAAGAAGTCTCTGCAAATAACTCTAAATCCGTCGGGATACCCATGACGGCACCTTTTGGAATCGGGTGGAGACCTCGCGCATCCAATATATAGGCTTGCGACGTGTTATTACGAACGAGTTGCTCCCCTAATCCAATCTCTTCGATGAGATCCGTCAGTACGTGTTTTCGTGCTACATACGAATCTGGTCCCCGCTCGATCGTCAATCCTTCGTCCCGATATGTTGCCACCTTACCACCGAGACGACCTTCTGCCTCAAGTAATGTGATGTTCATTTCCGGAAACTGTTTCTCTGCATAATAGGCGGCCGCAAGTCCTGATATACCGCCGCCCACGATGACGAGACGTTTACTGGACATAACTACCCACCTGTTTCGCGACGGCTTCCGTGACAGCTTTCATGAAAGCAGGATCCGCGTTTGGCATGACAGGTCGCGCATAATGGATTCCGAGTTCGTCGCAGACGACTTTACACTCATAGTCATTATCGAATAATACTTCTAGATGGTCCGCAACGAAGCCGACTGGCACGTAAACGAACGCTTCGTATCCTTTTTCTTCGTAAACATCACGTGTCAGATCCTGAACATCAGGGCCGAGCCATGGCTCAGGTGTTTGTCCAGCTGATTGCCAACCTGTGATCATATGCGGTACACCGGCACGTTGTGCAATCAATTCGGCAGTTTCTTTCAATTGCTCTGGGTACGGATCGCCGTTTGCGATGATTTTCTCAGGCAGACTGTGCGCTGAAACGACGAGAACGGCTTTTTCTTCAGGAACTGGTAAAGCGTCGAACGTCTTGCGGATTTCTTTCCCCCACCAATCGAGAAATGCTTCTTCTTTGTACCACGATTCAACGGATGCGAGACGAATACCGTGCTGATCTGCGACTTCCTTCGCACGACCATTATATGAACGAATACTGAACGTCGAATAGTGCGGTGCTAAAACGACTGTGACCGCTTCTGTGATGCCGTCTTTTGCCATTTGCTCGACAGCATCCTCAACGAATGGCTCGATGTGCTTTAGACCAAGATAAAGCTTAAACTCGATTTCACCGGCATATTTCTCAGACAATTGACGGTGCAGCTCTTCTGCCTGGTCAATCGTGACTTGTGCGAGTGGTGAGACTCCACCAATGGCTTCGTAGCGTTCCGTCAACTCTGCCAATGCTTCTGGAGACGGTTTGCGTCCGCGGCGGATATGCGTATAATACCGCTCGATATCTTCAGGTTTATACGGCGTACCATACGCCATGACAAGTAATCCTAACGTCTTCATTTTTCTACCTCCATTTTTTCTTTCGAATAATCATGGATAAATGCAGTCAAACGTTTCAATACTTCTGGATCAACTTCCGGGAAGATGCCGTGACCGAGGTTAAAGATGAACCCTGGTTGTTTCATTCCCATGTCGAGAATCTCCTTCGCTTTCGCTTCAAGGATATCCCATGGTGCTAACAGATAAGACGGATCAAGGTTCCCTTGGACGGGTTTCGTCAGCCCACGTTCACGTGCTTCATCGATCGATAAGCGCCAATCGAGTCCAACGACGTCTAACGGTAAGCTATGCCACTCTTCTGCCAAATGACTCGCCCCTACACCGAACATGATCATCGGCACGCCTGTATCTTTTAGTTCCGTGAAAATGCGTTCCATCGTCGGTTTGATGTAACGGACATAATCTTTCCGGCTTGTCGTTCCGACCCATGAATCAAAGATTTGGAACGCTTGAATCCCTGCATCTACTTGTGATTTGATGTAATCGATGACCATGTCACCTAGTTTCTCCATTAAGGCATGCCATACTTCAGGTTGTCCATACATCAATGCTTTCGTTTTATGGTATCCCTTTGAAGGTCCACCTTCAATCATATAGCTCGCAAGTGTAAATGGCGCCCCGGAAAAACCAATTAACGGCACTTCAAGTCGTTCCCGTAATAAACGAATTGTTTCATAAATGTACGGAATATCTTCACGGTTGAACGGTTGCAGTGCTTCGACATCTGCCATCGTGCGAATCGGATTCGCAATGACTGGACCGATGCCACTCTTGATTTCAACATCAACGCCCATCGACGGAAGTGGCGTCATGATATCTTTATATAGAATCGCTGCATCGACCCCTAGTTGTTTTACAGGTAGTTCTGTCACATATGCGCCTAGCTCCGAGTCATGTGTGATCTCGAAAAGCGTCCGTGTCTTCTTGATTTCACGATATTCCGCTTGATAACGACCTGCTTGTCGCATGTACCAGACGGGAACGTGATCAATCTGCTCGCCACGGATCGCCCGCAAAAACGTATCATTGAATTTCTTCATCATAACTACCCCTTTATACTCGTTCTAACGCCCCAAAAAACGTACTATAAGTTTGTGAACACAGAAACATTATATCTGAAATTAAGAAGTCTGTGCCAATAAATCGTTTACAAAATGACAGTTCTGTTACCAGTTCATGAAATGTTCACTGTTTCTTGTAAAGACCGAATGCAGCGTTTAACTGACCACGAATTAAGTCAGAACGTTGCTGTTCCGTTACCTTACGTTCTTTTTCTCGAATTTCGTGCGTGCGCCAACCATCCTCGATTTTTTCCGCGACTTCGACGAGTCTCTCGACATCCGTAAACGAATATTTTCGCGTCTTTCCATTTGTCCGTTCTGGAAAGATTAATTTCCGTTCTTCATAGTAACGAATCTGACGTTCTGACAAGCCGGTCAATTCACAGACGATTCCGATCGACATCACCTTTTTTTCGCGGTACTTCATCTTCGTCACTCCTTTCCACAAAAATACCATGTCAGATTTTCTGACACAATACGTTTCTTTGAAAGTATTTCCGTCTAAAGTAAACACATACTTTAAATGGATAAAGGAGGAACGACAATGAAACTGGAACAACTCGCAATTTCAGTCGATACGTTTTATGTCTTATTCGCAGCACTGCTCGTCTTTACGATGCAAATCGGATTCTTACTTCTGGAAACAGGGATGTTACGGGCAAAGAACGCGGGGCACGTCGCTGTTAAACAAATTATCAGCTTCTCAGTTGCCGCTCTCGCCTTTTGGGCTATCGGATTCGGATTGACGTTCGGTGATGGTAACTCCATTATCGGAACAGAAGGATTCTTCTTACATGGAGGATTCAGCAGCCTTGATTGGTCGAACATCACGATTGATGTAAAGTTCCTCTTCCAACTCTCGTTTGTCGCCGTCTCTCTCGCAATCGCTTGGGGCGGATTCGCAGAACGTGCTAAATTATCCGTTTACTTGTTGTTCGGAACGTTTTTCGTTGCTATCATCTATCCGATCATTGCTCGTTCCGTTTGGGCAGGTGGATTCCTTGGTTCGCTCGGAATGCAAGATTTCGCCGGGTCAACGGTCGTCCACTTACAAGGTGGGATTGCTGCACTTGTTGCTGCTTTACTGCTTAAGAAACGAATCGGTGCTGAAAAAACACCGTTGCTTGGACACAATGTCATTTATTCTGTCGTCGGTGCCTTCATCCTCTGGTTATGTTGGTTCGGCTTCAACGCTGGTTCGACATTAACGATTGCCGACGGATTCTTTAGTTACGTTGCTTTGACGACGTTACTCGCGACTGCAGCAGGTGCCCTCGGCGCTCTTGCCATCTCGTTCTGGCACCGTCGCGTCGCAGATATCCCTTCGATCATCAACGGTGTGTTAGCTGCACTCGTTGCCATCACAGCAGCCTGTGCCTTCGTCGAACCATGGGCAGCCGTCGTCATTGGATTCCTTGCTGGTGTGATCACGTATGGAACGAGCATTCTTCTCGCAAGTCGCGTGGATGATCCACTTTGTGCCTTCTCCGTTCATGGCGTCGCTGGTATCTGGGGTACACTCGCAACTGGATTCTTCGCTTCACCTCGACTCGTTGAAATCACAGGTATCGGACAAGCAGGACTCTTCTATGGAGGTGGCTTCACGCAACTCGGTGTTCAAGCTCTTGGTGTCGTCTTTGCTATCGTCATCGTCAGCGTCTTAAGTTATGCTTTCTTAAAAGTCCTCGACCTTACGATCGGACTTCGAATCACACGCGAAGATGAACTCCGTGGTCTTGACGTCGCGGAACATGGTCAAGCTTCTTACGATCTTCCTGCTCCTGTCAGCAAGGAATTGCATATGGTTGAAGAAGAAGATCTATCAAACGAACGTGTCAATTAATGGTTCATAATGAATAAGAGCCTATGCGATGAACATCCATCGCGTAGGCTCTTTCTTGTTTATTATTTTCGAGCATAGTATTCACCAATTACAAGTGCTATGGCTGCCCCACCAACGACATACATGGATCCACTTAAGAAGAATCCAAGTAGCGTCAAAACGATGCATTGACTGATTGCTGCGAAGCGGATGATTTTCCGTTTAGCATGTACGGCATTCCCAAATGGCAATAAGCGAGTCAACAGATGCTGATCGACTGCTTTCGTAAACGGCGCCAATTGAAAACTCGTTAATCCACCAAATGCAGGAATCGCAAGTGCAACGAACCAAACGTTACCGCTCGCCAACCACATGAACACAGCCCCGATCAGTGTTAAACGAACAATCAATCCGATGCCGTCCCCACTCCGGATGAACTGTTTGACATACAAATAATCAAATGTCGTCTGGGCTTGGTACGGAAACCGCTCGACCATGTTACTTAAGAGACGACGGTGTTTATACGTTGCCGATAGATGTGGGACATCGACGAACCAGTTGGCTAGTCGATAAAAACGATCACGTGATTCTCGTTCGAGCGCAATCCATTCACGTAACGGGAGATGATCCTGACGCTTCAGATGAAGGACGATCATTAACAGCAAGGCAACGACGATCGACATCCACGCCATATCGATGATGACGAGTAGTGCTGCTCCAAATGCATACAATAACACTGTTCGATGTGCGATGCCTTCAAGTTTCGACAAATTCGCTGCCGCTCCGAATAGGGCAAGAGCTACGCCCATTAAGACAAGTTCAAACGGTGTCGTCTGTTCTGTCCGAACATAGAGAACAACGACTGCTAGAAACGGAATCACGGCACGAATGATACCAAAAATCGCATTATATGCGCGCACCTGCTGCATGAAACTGGATAACTTCGCTAACACGGGTAATAGAAACACTTGATCCGCCTCGACAAGAAACGTTCGACTTGTCCGGTAGAGCGGCAGAATCAGAAATAAGGCTGCCATGACGAATCGACCTGGAAATGATGGATCGAGTTGGTCGAGGAAACGACCGTAGACGACTAATGCGTATAAAATAACAAAGTAGACGGTGAATAATAGTCCACCATTCGCCATATATCGTGTATATTTCACTGTTTCCGTCATCGCCGCCTGATACCGTTCCTTCCATAAGGACTGGCTATTCATCGTTCTGCCTCCTCGATCGCAGCAACGTACAGATCATCCAGCGTTCCATCTTGTAGTCCATAGCGAGCTCGTAAAGCAGCCGTTGTCCCTTCCGCCGCAATATGTCCTTCATGTAAGAGAACGAATCGGTTGCAGTGGCGCTCGGCTGTCTCCAGGATATGCGTTGACATTAAAATTCCTTTACCGTCCTGCTTGAGTTCACTGAAAATCTGAAGCAACTCTCGGATTGCCAGTGGATCAAGTCCAACGAATGGTTCATCAACGATCAACAATTCACTCCCCGTGACAAGGGCGCACAAGATCATTGCTTTTTGTTTCATCCCTTTTGAGAAGACACTTGGAAACCACTCTAATTGTTTCGTCATCCGAAGACGTTCAGCATAATGATTTGCTCGTTCTATCGCTACTGCTTCTTCGACATCATATCCTTGTGCCATGAGGCGAAGGTGCTCCCGTAACGTTAGTTGTTCATATAACATCGGCTGTTCCGGAATATACGCGACTTGACGACGATACTCGGTTTCGTTCGTCGCTAAATCCAATCTATTGATTCGTACAGATCCCGTTTTGACCGGTAATAGACCGAGGATGTGTTTAATCGTCGTTGATTTCCCCGCACCATTTAAACCGATTAAACCAACGAGTTCCCCTTGATCCACTTCAATATTGATATCATGAAGGACTGTTTTAGATCCGTATCCTCCTGATAAACCCTTGATCTCTAATAACATGTTTGCCACTCCCTTTAAGCTCATCGTAAGGTAGATCTTCTTAGACTTTCTAGCTTCGTGCCTCATTTTTTAAAATATAATGTTTTAATACTTGTTTTTTCGGCAATTACTCTAAGTGTAATCGTTACATCAATATATGAAAACGATTTACATGCAAATCGAAAGTGAAAACGATGAATCGTTCATTTAATCTTTATCAAGTGGTCTAATCTTCTAGTCCTTTCAATGAATGAATGATTTCAATTTTTTCACTTTCACACGTGTTTATAACTGCCTGAAAACAGGTAAAACTAATATGTAGAGGAGTTGTTTAAAAATGGGATTCTTATGGGCATTAATCGTTGGTGGTCTCATCGGTTGGATCGCAAGTTTAATCATTGGAAAAGATGTGCCGGGCGGCATCATCGGTAACATCATCGCTGGTTTCATCGGTTCGATGATTGGTCAAGCTATCTTTGGTTCAATGGGACCAGAAATTGGCGGATTTGCAGTCATTCCGGCTATTCTCGGGGCAGTCATTTTGATCTTCATCGTCTCACTTATTCTCCGGGCAGTACGCAAGTAATCATATATTTTAATCGAAAAGGAGTGTTTTGAAATGGGATTCTTATGGGCATTAATCGTTGGTGGTATTATTGGATGGTTAGCAAGTCTAATTTTAGGTAAAGACGTACCAGGCGGTATCATTGGTAACATCATCGCTGGTTTCGTTGGTGCATTGATTGGTCAAGCATTATTCGGAAATTGGGGTCCAATGGTTGCTGGATTCGCAATCGTACCTGCTTTACTCGGAGCTATTATTCTCATCCTCATTGTATCGTTCATTCTCCGTGCGGTGAATAAACGATAAACAAAAAATCCTCGGACATGATGTCCGAGGATTTTTTATGCGTTAGTTTTTTATACTTTAATCTTTTATTTGTAACCACATGCCATCTTCTCGCTCGAAGACACGTTTTTCCGATCGTAAATTCAACCATTCGAACACGCCTTCGAGAAAGCTAGACGGATATTCCCAAACCGTACCGACGCGCTCTCGCTTCTTTCGTTCTGGTTTTCCGGCGACAGCTTCCAATTCATCTGGAGTTTTATTCAATCGGATTAATAACTCCTCCACCTGTCCCGACTGATAGGTCACTTCATATCCATCGTACCGTGCTCGATTCGCAACTGTCGAATCAGGCGTTCCGAACGCGTTCTCGAATGCGTCGCGCGATTTCCCGAGATAGCTGGTCATCGTATCGATACTTTTTCCAGTTCGCGCTTTCACTTCCGTCTCAAGTAATGTTTTAATATCGACTGCATATTCGTTTGATACAGTCGTATTGAACTGATCAGCTAATTTAAAATCAACTGCCGTGTTTGGTTCATCACCGAGTTGAACGGTTTTTGAGTCCTGAACGGTCTGTCCTGATTGGTCGGCACTCACCTGGACATCATATTCTCCTGGAGAACGCTTGATTTCTAGTGATGTTCCATCCATCGTTCCAATGACTTCCCCGTCTAATGATACTTCTGTTTTAGGGACATCACTTGAAACGATCAGTCGTTGTGGATTCAGATCGAGAGAATACCGGTCATACCAAAGCCATCCATCCTCTTTTTGTAACGTAAATAGATGTGCCTTTACTTGTTTACCAGAGTCTTGATCCTGTTTGACTTGTTTGATGACCCGATCTGTTCGTTCTGATTCAGTCGTCAACCAAGTAATGAGTCGTGTCGCCTCACTCATCGGTAATGGTTTATCGTTCATCATGACTAGTTGTTGGAATCCACGCTGATCCTTTTCCTTCAATAGAGTAGCAAGCCGCTCGTCCGTTTTCTCCATTTTTGCCGCCTCTTGCATGTTGCGCCCAAACCAAAAGGCAACTAACAAAAACAGACAGGCGATGAAGGCGCTACCAATGAGTAAGCGTCGTTTTCGTTTTTTCTGTGCCGTTGAGGCTATTCGTGATGCCATGCACTTCGCTCCTTTTTCTCCATTAGCTGTATGGTCTTAAGTGTATCGGGTTCAAGTTGACTGTCAATCGTGCGGAAGGCGGAAACTTTCCGTATACTAATATTATCTTACCCAAAGGAGTGACTGTTCCATGCAAAAAGAATCATGTATCTTCTGTAAAATCGCTCGCAAAGAAGTCCCTGGTCATATCGTATTTGAGAACGAAACCGTTCTCGCCTTCCTCGACTTGTCACAAGTGACGAAAGGACATACGCTCGTTATCCCAAAACAGCATGCCGATAATATGTATGATCTCTCGCCTGAACAGGCACAGGACGTGTTTGCGACGATTCCGCAAATCAGCCGTGCGCTTCAACAAGAGACAAATGCAGCTGGTATGAACCTTCTATCCAATACAGGAAAAGTAGCGGGTCAATCAGTCTCACACTTCCATTTGCATCTCATTCCTCGTCACGATAAGCAAGACGGATTCGGCGCGAAGTGGGAAGTCCATAACGACGAGTATACGGCAGAAGAATTGGCTGAGCTCGCAAATTCAATCGCTTCGCATATCTAAGGCTGTTCTTTTTCTTCTCTTCTTAGAAAAATATTGCCGAAATAGGTTTCTTTCATTCAATTTTCGGTAAAATAATATGAAACAAATATTTTAATATTAAAAAGGAGGTTTATCATGTCGAAGCGTCCCGCCCGTAACTGGGTCGCTTTTGGTGCTACGCTAACACTTGTGACTTTTTATGGTCTGAAGGCGCTTCGCCAAGGTACGAAAAGCGACTCTTCGAACGGTCATCAACGTCGAAATTCTTATTCTACAATCGTAACGAATGTGCAGGATTTGACCCACGAGGGCAAGAACTTAGTAGAGACAGCAAAAGCGTCTGGTATGCACTTCAAGGAAGAAGTCATGCAGAGCGTCTCGGAATACCAAACGGAAGTCCAAGCATCGCTCACGAAGATCCAGTCTCTCGCTGATGAAGCGAAACAGGAAGCAGACCAGCTTTCTCCACAAAAGTAAGATCCGTTGCTTCGATTTGTTTTTGTATAGTTTGCATTTTGCGCGTTTGAGCCATTGTCACCTTTCGAAAGGATGAGTCAGATATGGAACACGAAAAGTTATATCCTGGACAAGAAGCATTATTGTATAGCCATAAAATTGTCCAATTAAGCAAAGCACTATGGAAAACGGTAGAAAAAGATTGGCAAAATTGGATCAAGCCTTTTGATCTGAACATCAACGAACACCATATTTTATGGATTTCGCATGCCCTAGGTGGTGCCTCGATTTCTGAGATCGCGAAGTATGGTGTCATGCACGTCTCGACGGCATTCAACTTCTCGAAGAAGTTAGAGGACCGCGGATTGTTGACGTTCTCGAAAAAGGAAACCGATAAACGAAATACCTATGTCCAGTTGACACCGGCAGGCGAATCACTTTTACTCGAGACGATCCAAGCATTCCGTCCCGAAGAAAATGGCGTCTTCCGCGCATCACTTCCTCTTCAGGAATTGTACGGTAAGTTCCCAGAACTGACGGATATTTCTGCAATCGTGCGTCGTTTGTACGGAGACAGCTTCATGGACATCTTTGCCGAGACATCGAAGATGATCACGGAAGAAGCAGATCGCCGTCCGCAAGATCCTGTCATGGACTCGATAAAAAAAGCATAAGCATACTATCATCAAAAGCGTTTTAGCCTTCAGCTAGAATGCTTTTTTTAGGTCTTATTTCCTCATGACAGGGACATTACTACTATGTCTCAAGAGCGTTATTTCCCTCACAATTTCCCATAAAAATTATCCTCAACCGACTACCTGGATGTGATAGCATGGAAAAGAGCAAGTATCTCTTGGCATGACAAGATACAGCTGTCAACCAAACGAGAATATGATATGATAAAACGGTTGAAATAAATGGTAAATTAGGGGTGTATGTATGAAAAAGAAATTGTTAGGCGCAGCAGCAGTCGCAAGTGTATTTACGTTAGCAGCATGTGGATCAAATGACGAAGCCGTCATCAATTACAAAGGTGGCGAAGTCAACAAGGCTGACGTCCAAGATGAAGCATACGAAAAAGCTGGTGCTCAAATCGCCTTCCAGCAAACGATGAACAAATTGCTTGAAAAGAAATACGGCAAGGAAGTCACGGACAAAGAAGTCGAAGCAGAAGTCAAGAAAACAAAAGACCAGTTCCCGGATAAAGAGCAGTTCAGCTCAACACTGAAATCTGCTGGAATCAAGAACGAAAAAGAATTCGAAAAAGTACTTCGCACACAAATGCTCTTAACAGAAGCAAAATCTGCGAAATCTAAAGTAACAGATAAAGAAATCCAAGAGCGTTTCGATCAAGAAAAAGTCGAAGTCAAAGCAAGCCATATCCTTGTTGCGAAAGAGTCAGAAGCAAAAGACATCAAAAAGCAATTGGATAAAGGCGCAGACTTCGCGAAACTTGCAAAAGAAAAATCAACAGATACAGGTAGCGGTGCAAAAGGTGGAGACCTCGGGTACTTCACAAAAGGAAAGATGGTCAAGGAATTCGAAGATTACGCGTTCAAGGATGGCGTTGAAGGTAAAATCTCCGATCCGATCAAAACACAGTTCGGCTATCACATCATTAAAGTAGTCGATCGTAAAGAGAAGAAAAACTTCACGCTCGATAAAGAAAAAGCACGTATTAAAAAAGCACTTGCTGAAGAAAAAACAGCACAAGTCAACCCGAACGATATTTATCGTTCACTCATGAAAGAATACAATGTCAAAGTCGAAAACAAAGACTTCAAAGACGCTTTCGATCTAGACAAACAAGAACAACAACAAATGCAACAACAAATGATGCAACAACAGCAATAATCAAAAAAAGGAAGCCGTGAAGGCTTCCTTTTTTACGTTGTTTTTCATAGAGAGTGAAGAATTAGCGAACCGTCCGGATCGGAGCTCGTTCGTATTGCTTCGGCAAGGCGACCGTATCTCCTAGTTCGGCTGCCGCATGATAGACCCAATAAGGTTGGCGAAGAAGTTCACGTGCGAGTAGGACAATATCTGCTCGACCGTTACGGACGATCTCTTCTGCATGAGCTGCTGTCGTAATCAATCCAACCGCTCCTGTTGCCATGCCTGTCTCTCGTTTCAATTCTTCCGCATAGCTGACTTGATAGCCCGGATATACTTCCGGTACAGCATTGGCGACGACAGCACCTGAACTACAATCGAGTAGGTCGATGTTACGTGCTGCTAGTTCTTTCGCAAGTGGAATATAATCCGTCGCTGTCATTCCCCCTGTTGCGTGATCCGCTGCTGAAATCCGGACCCAAATCGAGAGCTGTGAAACTGCTTGAATTCCATCAATGATTTCTAACAACAAGCGCATCCGATTTTCAGTCGATCCGCCGTACTGGTCTTCTCGAATATTGGATAACGGAGAGAGGAACGTGTTCAATAAATAACCATGTGCGCCATGGATTTCAATGAAGTCATATCCTGCTCGTTCCGCTCTTAATGCTGCATCGATGAACTGTTGTTTGATTGTCGCGATTTCCTCAAGTGTCAATGCACGGGGATGCATATACGTATCATCAAACGGTAAAGCGCTCGGTGCGACGGGTGGTTCTGCCGTCGTGCTTTTACGCCCGGCATGGGCCAGTTGGATCCCCGCTTTTGCGCCCGCTGCTTTGACTTGCTGTGCGATTCGTTGTAATCCTTCGATATGTGAATCTGACCAGATCCCAAGGTCCCCAGCTGAAATGCGACCATCTGGCGTGACAGCACTCGCTTCTAAAATGACACCACCAACGCCTCCCATTGCACGGGTTGCATAGTGTGTGACGTGCCAATCCGTCACGAGTCCATCTTCTTTTGCACTGTACATGCACATTGGCGCCATAATGACCCGATTGCGGAATGTCAACGTTCCGAGTTGAACCGTATCAAACAACTTCGTCTTCATCTTTCTTCCCCCTTATAGCTTCGGACGATAGAAAGCACGATTATCTAGTGCAAATGATCGTTCTGAGAACTGTCCCGGTTCGACATATTCAAGAAGACGATCCATCATCGTCATTCGCGCATCGAGGTTATCGATCAAGAACAAGACTTCAGCCTCACGCATTTGTGGTGCTACAGCAGATCCCCATTCCGGTCGTCCATGATGACTTAAGACGAGATGTTGCAAGACAGTCAGTACTTCTGCGTCAATTTGTAATTCTGCTCCGACTTTTTCGAGTTCCGCTACCATCATCGTAATATGACCGACGAGTTTACCAGGCAACGTATATTCCGGTGCAACCGGATCGGATAACTCCTTGATTTTCGCATAATCGTGTAGAATGATGCCACTGATTAGCACGTCACGGTTTAAGGTCGGATAGAGTTGAGCGATTTGATCCGCTAAGCGCAACATCGAAAGGACGTGGTACGACAGTCCCGAGTAAAAGGCATGATGATTCTTGACCGCTGCCGGATGCGTGAAGTAGGCGTCAAATCGTGAAGTGATCAAATGTTTGACGAGCTTTTTCATGTCACTGTTTTGAATCGATTCTACGAACGCGAGTACTTCCGTCTCAATCTGCTCTCGTGGAATAGGTGCTGATTGAACATAGTCCTCGACATTCGTCTCCTCTAGGACCGTAATTTGTTTGAGCTTCAGTTGTGTCCGTCCTCGATAGTCCATGACTTCTCCAGCAGCATGAACGATTGACTTTGGCGCATATTTTTCAAGGTCACTCGTATCCCACATCTTCGTCTCGATTTCGCCTGTCTTATCCGTCAAGATGAGCGTCAGGTATGGTTTTCCATTTGCTGCAATTCCTTTGACTGCTTGCTTGATCATCGCTCGTTGATCGAGCGTTTCTCCAACTGCTAACTTCCCGATTCCTTTCATTCTTGAAACACGTCCTTTATCTGTAAAATAGGTGTCTTTTTTATATTCCATTGACTACACTTAAGGCATATACTATTTCATTCTACTATATGGGAGTCATGAACATGGAACTGGAACCTCAATTTAATTGGTCCCGCTATCTCGATTTAGCTGACTATGAACAAATATTTCCGACGGCTGCCGTCGACCAATCCGAAATGGACTGGATCACGCAGTTGCGATCGAAAGATATGAACTTCACGCGTTCAGAAAAAGGGGTTCTTTATGGTGCTGTCGTCACATGGCAAAACCCTGTCGACAAAAGTGACCGTCGCTCGATTTGCTTTTATGTAACGAAAGAAAAACTGATCACGATCGGATTGTCGGATTCAATCGTGTCCCTAGTCGCACCCTATTCTCCCGCTCATCCATTCGCGGCTTTTTATACGATTCTCGCTTTACAGTTGAATACGTATTTCGCCGGTATCGATCAGTTTGAGACAGAACTGTTTTCAAGACAAGATGAACTACGCGGCAGCATCAATGAAGATTCACTTGATAGCATCTTCGCGCTACGCGACACGATTGAGAACTGGTCCGATTTGATCGTTCCATTTCAAGAACTCGTCATGGCTGGCGAAGAGTCGTTTCTCGAGGAAGAAACGTATCTTGAGGACATTTCCTTGAAACTAGCTACGAAACGTGTCCGCCGTCTGTTGATGCTCATTGAACACTACCAAAAAGACATTGAAGTCCTTCTCGACTTATCAACGACCGTTTCGAACTTCCGAGGAAACGAGATTATGAAGGCATTAACGATCTTTACTGCCGTCGCGACACCGACGATGGCCCTCGGTGCGATTTGGGGGATGAACTTTAAAATCATGCCGGAATTAGACTGGAAATACGGCTACGCCATATCCCTCGGTCTAATCTTTTTATCGACTAGTGGTATCTTTTACTGGATGCGCTGGCGTGGATGGTTAGGCGCTCTTGTGCGTATGCCAAAGAATAGTCGACCAAAAAAATAGATATCAGAACATAAGTTCGTTATACTAATTGTATCATATCCACTGAAAGGAGACGCTTGTCCGATGGAACGAAAAATCATTCATATTGATATGGACGCCTTTTATGCTTCCGTCGAGCAACGCGATCGTCCTCGATTAAAAGGTGTTCCTGTCGTCGTTGGTGGACCGCCTCATGCCCGTGGTGTCGTAGCGACCTGTTCCTATGAAGCACGGAAATACGGTATCCATAGCGCGATGCCTTCAAGACGCGCGTTCCAACTGTGCCCTCGTGCCGTCTTCATTCGTCCTCGTTTTGACGTCTACCGTACCGTCAGTGCGCAAATCATGGAGCTTTTTCGAGAAGTGACACCGCTCGTCGAGCCGCTCTCGCTTGATGAGGCGTATCTTGACGTCACGGAAAATTATTTCGATCAAAAAAGTGCGACGTATATCGCGCAATATATCCTGAAACAAATTAAAGAACGAACGGGTCTGACAGCCTCTGCCGGTGTCTCTAACTCTAAGCTCGTCGCGAAGGTCGCTTCCGGATACGAGAAGCCAAACGGGATGACCGTCGTCCCACCAGAAGAAGTTCTCAATTTCTTGTCTCCATTGAAAATTGGAGATTTACATGGCGTCGGAAAAGTCACGGAACAAGCGTTACGAAAACAAGGGATTGAAACCGTCGCAGATGTCCAAGCAATGCCCGTCGAACAATTGCGGGCTTTGCTTGGACGTGATCGGGGAGCGGAACTACATGCGATGGCGCATGGGATCGATGAACGACCAGTTCGTCCGGAACGCGAGCGAAAATCGATTGGTTCTGAGACTACCTTTGAAGAAGATACCGAGGATATCGATACGATATTTGAGACGTTGATTCGAGAATCAAAATCTGTCATTGCAAGTCTTCAAAAAAAAGAACTCGTCTGCCGAACGATTACGATCAAGTGGAAGACCGACACATTCCAGTCACGTTCGAAACGGCATACGTTTGCAGAAGAGACGGCGGACGAAGAACGATTACTTGAGGAAACAACGAAACTGTTCAATGGCATTACCTTCGATGGACCAATCCGCTTGATTGGTATGACGGTGAGTCACCTCACAGCTCCTCCCGCTGCGAGACAGTTGACGTGGCAGGACTTGGACTTACGCTTGTGAAATGAATAGCGATTCATTATACTGAGTACAAGACCAATCAGACAAGGGGGAACAAGTATGCAGTATACGATTACAGTATTTTCAGATCGTGGTGAAACGTTACTCGATGACGTCTTTGAAGCAGAGACGGATGGTCAGGCACGAGAAGCAGGGATTCGGCGCTTGAATGAAAGCGGTTATGCCCATCATGCAGCTCGCATTACACGTTCAGGTCGTCTCATTCATTTCGAGCGCTCTTACTTACCACGAATCGTTCCTGCTTCATCTTAAACCATACTAAAAAAGGAAGACGCGCTATATCGGCACGTCTTCCTTTTGTTTACTTATTGCACGTCGTCTTGTTGCTCCATCATTGGCGCATAGAGCTCTTCTAACGGCTTCATGATGATTTGTGTGACTTCCGTCAACATCGTGTGCATCCGTTGCTCTTCTTGCATCAGCTGACTGATCAATGGGTTGTTTTGGACTTCAAGCATCTTTGTTTGGGCAGACGCCATATCGTCTGGTGTAATTTCTTCACCCTGCATCTGTTTTTGTTGTAATTCGAGTTGGATGTTACGGAACGATGCGAACAATTCGTTTGATTCCGGATCTGCGTTAACTTGCGTATACAAATCTTTTAATGTCGTGTACTCCGAAGTTTCGCGCAATGCGCGCTCCAGTGTGTACGCGTGATCGTATAAGTTTGTTTCTGCCATGAGTAAAACCTCCAATTTGTTTAGACGAGATAAAGCCCCGCCTGTATCAATCCAATTAAACCACCTAACAACCCTCCAAGCCAAGTGATAGCCCGGAATTCCCGCTTGGAAATCGATAAGACGATTTCCTCGAGATACGCAGTGTCCAGCAAATCGACTTCTTCTCGAACGATCGTTTCGAGGTCGAGCGTCTGTAGGATCTGTCCGATTTGATTCGTCGTCCGTTCGAATAGGTGATCGATGACGACAGGTACATGTTGCTCGAGTAGTTGTGACTCGAGTGGATTCAACCAGATGCGTAACGGTGTAGCAAGCATCGATTCAATCGGTAAACGTGCCATGATTTGTTCTTTGACAGTCTGTCGAATCCGTGACTCGGTCTCTTCTGTCAGATAAGACGACAGCGGACGATCCAGCCCCTTTTGCCATTCCTGACGTAATAAGGCAAGAATGAATTGAGACGTCGACTCTGATTGAAGTACCCGTTTCAGCTCCGGCTGAATCATATCAACGACGTTGACGTTCGCGAGTAACATCCCAAACATCCCACCTCCGAGACGCTGTTGGATAAAACGAGCAACGGTTTCCTCGAGTTGTAGACGTCCTTCTGGTCCGTCAAAGTATGCTTCTGCTTGGTGTAATACGGATGCGACTAGTCGCGGCATGACTTCTTCGATTTTTTGTTCTCCGCTTGCTCCGATCAATTTTCGCACAGATTGCTCCCGCCATTTATTCATCAGACGCGAAAACTCCTGCTCCAAGTGATAACTGATCTTCCCTTGGATCCGTTGTTTTGGTTCATCGATAAAGCGACTGATCCATGCTTCTGTCGTCTCTTCCGAGCGTGTCCATTTCATGACTTCTTGTTCGACGAGACGCGTGACGGCTCCACGAACAGCTGGTGATGCGAGACGTTTCCCGATTCCTTCTGGCGTCAAGAGATGCTTGACGACTGTCCGTCCGAGATTTGCTGCCAGTTCATTCCGTCGTTTTGGAATCAGACCAGGCGTGAATGGTACGCGAAATTTTCCAATGTATTTCGGTTCAAGTGGTCGAAACAACATTCGGATCGCCAAATGGTTCGTGATCGCTCCGATGAGGGCACCGATGATGACGATTCCAACAAGCTTCAACACGAGTAACAAAGTGTCTGACATAAGTTATCATTCCTTCCGATTTTCGACTTATGGTAAAGTCGAGATAGTTAGTTATGTACGATTTAGGAGTGATGCCGTGTGTTACGACAACTGATGACTGTATTCAATGACCAGCTTACGACCGATCCGAATCTGTATTGCCAGGAACAGTATAGCGTATATCGTCTTACAGATGGGCTTTGTTTTGGGATCAAGACGACTGCCATCTCCGACCGTGAACAACAACTGCTTGATGTATTTGCCGAGCGCATCATCACGACGTCGCGGTCAGATATCGATCTATGGCGAGAACGTCTCCAATCTGCTCATGCTGTGGAAGATCGACCATTTCGACTTGTCCACTTTTTATTTAATCCAACTGATGAACGTACGAGTGAGGAAATCCAACAACTGCTCTCCTCTTTCTTTTCGCAGACCAGTACGCTCATTCCTTTCAGTACTCATCGTTTTACGATCATCGAACGAGAAGAATTCGTTATTGAGGCAGAACTACACGATTTATTTTTAGCACTACAATCTGATTTTGTGCTTGATGGTAAGGTGTTGCTTGGTCAACAGCGTGCTACCGGCGACATTGCCGTTCAATTTCAACTCGAACAAGCAGCGCTCACCTTCGTCCCTTCTACGCAAATCGAACGTTTTTTACCTGCCATGACTCGTCTTGCAAGTCTAGATGACCGATATCGAGCAACACTCGTCGATCAGTTCATCCTGTCCCTCGAGCCAGAGTCTCGTGAGACGATCCTCGCTTTTTGCCGAGCTAACTTGAATGTCTCTTTGACAGCAAAACATCTATACTTACATCGGAACAGTCTCCAGTATCGACTTGACCGCTTAACGGAACAGACAGAAATCGATGTTCGGTCGTTTGAAGGGGCCACTTTTCTTTATACCTTGTTACTTGTAGCATGATGCCTAATTGAAAACGTTTGCATTTAGTCAGGTTGTCCATAGGCAGACTACCTGACTTCTTTTATACTATTTCTTGTAAGCGTTATTATTTCATCATTTACTAGGGGGAACTACAACATGGCTGAAATTCGTCTTGAACATATCGATAAAATCTACTCAGGTGATGCAAAAGCGGTTGATGATTTCAATCTGCATATTAAAGATAAGGAATTCATCGTCTTCGTTGGACCATCTGGTTGTGGGAAATCGACGACACTCCGGATGATCGCTGGACTTGAAGAAATCTCAGGTGGAGACTTTATCATCGACGGTAAACGCATGAATGATGTAGCGCCAAAAGATCGCGATATCGCGATGGTCTTCCAAAACTACGCTTTGTATCCACACATGAACGTCTTCGATAACATGGCGTTCGGATTAAAGCTTCGGAAGTTCCCGAAAGATGAAATCAAGCAACGCGTTGATAACGCAGCTCGTATCCTTGGTCTTGAAGAATATCTCGAGCGGAAGCCAAAAGCACTCTCTGGTGGTCAGCGTCAACGGGTCGCGATTGGTCGCGCCATCGTTCGTGATGCTAAAGTCTTCTTAATGGATGAGCCGCTCTCGAACTTGGACGCTAAATTACGTGTACAAATGCGTAAGGAGATCATTCAGTTACACAAACGTCTTGAGACGACGACGATTTACGTCACGCACGATCAGACGGAAGCGATGACGCTTGCGACACGGATCGTCATCATGAAAGCCGGAATCATTCAACAAGTCGGTACGCCGAAGGAAGTCTATGATCACCCGGATAACATGTTCGTTGCTGGATTCATCGGTTCACCATCGATGAACTTCTTGACAGGTAAACTGGCAGAAGACGGTCTCTTCCATGTTTCAGGAACAGAAGAGAAATTCGAAGTACCAGAAGGAAAAATGAAAGTTCTCCGCGACCGCGGTTACACGAATAAAGATCTCGTCCTCGGAATTCGTCCAGAAGACATCCATGCGGAATTGATCTACCAAGACACTAAAACAGCACATCGTTTCCCAGCGCATATCGAAGTTTCTGAATTGATGGGTGCAGAGTCTTATCTCTACTCAAAAGTCGGACAACAAGCATTCACGGCACGTGTCGATTCACGTTCACATGTCGAGATGGGATCACAGCTTGATCTCTTCTTCGATATGACAAAAGCACACTTCTTCGATGCTTCAACAGAAGCAACGATTCGTTAATCACATCATCGATCAGTTATGATGTTTCAGACTGTCCATTTAAGGGCAGTCTTTTTTATTGACAGACGTTCCTGTAACTTTGTATGATACTGCTTGTAGCTTAAAATTAATCCTATTCGAAAACTAGGAATTGAAATCATTCATTTATAAAAGGAGAGAGCGCTATGAAACACGGTTTGAAATTAGCTGTAGCAGCATTATCGACAGCGGGGGTGCTTGCAGCATGCGGCGCTTCGAACGACAACGCAGGTTCTGGTAAAGAGTCAAAAGTCATTACAGTCGGAACGGAAGCAACATACCCACCATTCACGTACAAAGAAAAAGGAAAATTGATGGGTTATGATGTAGATGTCATGAACGAAGTCGCAAAACGTGCTGGCTATAAAGTCGATTACAAAGCGATGGACTTTAAAGGACTCATCCCGGCACTCGATTCAAAACGAATCGATGTCATTGCGAACCAAATGGGGATCACACCTGAGCGTCAAGAAAAGTACGCTTTTTCTGATGCGTATACGGTTTCTGGTTCAACGATCATCGTTAACAATAAAACGAATGACATCAAAACACTCGATGACTTAAAAGGAAAAACAGTCGGTTCGACACAAGGTTCACTTTATGCAAAAACGGCTGAAAAAGCAGGCGCTAAAGTAAAATACTATAAAGGTGCGAATCAAGTCTTAAAAGACCTTGAAGCGGGTCGCGTTGATGCAGCCATGAACGATCGCCTCTTCGTTTTGACGGAGTTGAAAAAAGCGGGTTATAAAGTCAAAGCTGTCGGTGAGACGTTCGATAAGAACGAATCTGGCTTCATGATGGCGAAAAATAGCAAGTATACAAAAGACTTCAACAAAGCACTCGCTGAGATGCAAGAAGACGGCACTCTTGCAAAAATCGGTAAGAAGTACTTCAACGAGGATATCAGTAAGTGAGTGAATTACTGACGATCGTCCGAGATAACTCGGACGTCTACGCAAAGGCGATTGGCACGACCCTTCTAGCAAGTGGTCTCGCCATCGTCTTTGCGCTTATTCTCGGGTTGATTCTTGCCGTCATGCGTGATAGCCGCGTTGCCGTTTTCAGCGGTTTTGCACGTTTATACGTCTCGTTCTTCCGCGGAACGCCACTCTTGTTGCAAATCTTGATTCTTTATAATGGTCTCGTCACGCTTCAATTAACTGGATTCCAAGCACTTGCCTTCGGTTTGTCGCTTCACTTTTCCGCATATATTTCGGAATCGTTCCGCGCTGCCATCTCCTCTGTCGATCGTGGACAATGGGAAGCTGCTGACTCACTTGGAATTCCGCGTCGCAAGACATTCAAGGACGTTATCTTGCCGCAAGCACTATCTCGGGCGATTCCACCGCTTTCGAACTCTGTCATCGATATCATCAAGTCGACATCACTCGGTACGATCGTTGCTGTCGAGGAATTAACGTACGTCTCTGACCAGATTTCAGCGACGACATACCTCGTCATGCCGCTACTTTTGTTCTCCGCTGCAATTTACTGGATCATGTCAACACTTATTCAAAGCGTCCAACATCGTTTAGAAGCACGTTTCAGCATTCCAGAATGAATTTTTCACACTTGGAACCGTTAGGATTTCAAGTGTATTTTTTTAGATTTTTTGAGGTTTAGCACTAGTCAATCCGGGAATAATCAAGTATACTAATAAAAATCAGAATTATCTGACAAATTATAAAGGAGCGTGGCCGAGATGAAACAAGTAATTGAAGCTTTCCGTAGACAAGATGCAGAGCAGCGAATTCCAGTGCTACGTCTCGAAATCGATTATGAGCTCAGTACGCTCTTCGATGCGATTCAAGCCAATGACCAAGCTGGCATGTCAGCAAGTAAAGATCGTTTAGATAAATATCGTCAGGAGATGCTTCGCTTAGAAGCTTAACCTCATAGATCTCCCATCTCTCCTCCCCCTTGAGATGGGACTTTTTTTGTTTACTGTTACTCTATTCATAAAAGAGAGGATCGTTTCCAGATCGTGTACTGGTCGATCCTCTCGCTGCATTTCTTAAACAGAAAATATTTTATGCGTTTATTTCTATCTCACAGTCTAGATTAATCGACATCACGACCTCGTGATGCCTTCAAAATCTCAAACCATTGCTCGCGCGTCAACGACAGATTCGTCGAACGAACAGCAGATTCGATGCGTTCAATCTTACCAGAACCAACGATCGGCATGATACGTGCTGGATGTTTAAGTAACCATGCATATGCGACTTCGTCGATTTCTTTTGCCCCGATCTTTTCAGCGATCTCAGCTAATTTTTCACGTAACGGTGCGTATCGCTCGTCCTTAAAGAGACGACCGCCCGCAAGCGGACTCCATGCCATCAATGGCATCTCATTTTCATGACACAGATCGACGGATCCATCCTCGAAATGTTTCAGTTCCGAAACCGATAACTCGAGTTGGTTCGTCACGAGCATGAACGGTAAGCGTGATTGTATAAGACTCTGTTGTGCAGGTGTATGGTTCGATAGACCGAATGTCCGTACCTTACCCGCGTCCTTCAGCTCAACGAACGCTTCTGCAATCTCGTTCGGATCCATCAATGGATCTGGACGGTGAATCAACAACGTATCGACGTACTCGACACCGAGTTCTTGCAGGGAACGATTGACCTGTTTGATAATATGCTCTTTCGTCGTATCATAGAACGATAATGACTGATCCGAGAAATGATTCCCTTTCATCTTGATGCCCGTCTTCGTGACGATCTCCATCCGGTCACGTAATTCCGGTTTTAAGGCAAGAGCTTCCCCGAATAAGCGTTCATTCGTATAATCGCCATAGATATCTGCGTGATCAAACGTCGTAATTCCTAAAGCAAGGCATGCTTCAATCAATTCAAGACGCTCTTCCTTCGTCATTTCCCATTCATTCAATCGCCACAGACCATGAATGATCCGTGAGAATGATAAATCTTCTGTTAGCTGAATCCGTTCCATGTTTCTTCCACTCCTCTATCGTATGAACTCTATCTCGTTTACTGTACCTCAAAATGGTAACGGTTGCACGAATTTCAATTTTCAATGCTCTAAGACAAAAAAACAGGATTCCGTCATCGACGGAATCCTGTTTAGGACTTATTGAATTTGCTCGACTTCCTGCATGACTTCATCTTCGATTTGCTGACGTTTTCGTGTCGTCTCAGCAGCATCTGGTGACGTGACGCTGAAATAGAACTTAATTTTTGGTTCCGTGCCCGATGGACGAAGGCAGAACCACGATCCATCACTGAGCGTGAACTTCAAGACATTGGATTTTGGCAGATTGATCGGTGAGGGTTGATGTGTCTTCAGATCGTGAGCGATGCTCGCATCATAATCCTCGAACAAGACGACCTGTTCTCCAGCCACTTGTTTTGGTGGATTCTCACGGAACGTATCCATGATACGAGCAATCTGTGCCACGCCATCCTTCCCTTTGAGCGTCAGAGAGCGGAGTGACTCTTCAAAGTACCCGAACTGCTCGTAAATCGACTGTAATGCCTCATAGAGCGTCCGTCCTTCTTTTTTGTGATACGCAGCCATCTCAGCAGCTAACAAGCACGCTTGGACGGCATCCTTGTCGCGGCAGAAGTCCCCGATGAGATATCCATAGCTCTCTTCATAGCCGAAGAGATACTCATATTGACCCGATGCATTGTATTGTTTGATTTTTTCCCCGATGAACTTAAAGCCTGTCAACGTGTTCTCGACATGGAGATCATAATGACGTGCAATCAACGCACCTAGTTCTGAAGTAACGATTGTCTTCGCGACAAATCCGTTCTCTGGTAGTGTCCCCTGCGCCGCTTTTTGTGAAAGGATGTAGTCAAGCAACAATGCCCCCGTCTGATTCCCTGTCAAGACTGTCCATTCTCCGTCTGCATCACGTGTTGCTACTCCGACGCGGTCAGCATCGGGATCCGTCGCAATCAAGATATCGGCATCTGTACGATCTCCGTATTCGATCGCCAGTTTAAAGGCAGCATGTTCTTCCGGGTTCGGTGACGTCACGGTCGGGAATGCACCGTCTGGCTCTGCTTGCTCCTTGACGACTGTCACGTGTTCGAAACCGTAACGTTTCAAGCCTTCTGTTACCGGTACAAGACCTGTTCCGTGAAGTGGAGTGAAAACGATTTTTAGTGGATCGGCTAATTCCGATTGGATTGAAGGTAAGACACGAATCGTCTGTAATTTTTCTTGATACGCTTCGTCAAGTTCTTCGCCGACACGGACGATTAAACCGTTCGCACGAAGGACTTCTTCTTGCTCAAGTTCAATCGACAGCTCGTCTTCGATTTGACTGACGTACGATACGAGTTCATCCGCTTCTTTTGGTGGAAGTTGTCCACCGTCGTCTCCGTACACTTTATATCCGTTGTATTCTGGTGGGTTATGACTCGCCGTAATGACGATCCCGCCCGCTGCTTGTAAAGACCGAACCGCAAACGAAAGTTCTGGTGTCGGACGTAGACCGTCGAACAGATACGCTTTGATGCCGTTACTTGCGAGCGTCCGTGCCGCCTCCAGCGCAAATTCTGGTGAGAAATGGCGTGAATCGTGTGCGATGACGATTCCTTTTGCTGCCGCTTCTTCTCCTGATGCCTTAATGAATGCTGCGAACCCTTGTGATGCTTTTCGAACCGTATACACATTCATCCGGTTCGTTCCGACACCGATCTCCCCGCGCATACCACCTGTTCCAAACTCGAGTTCTTTATAGAATGCTTCTTCAGCTGCTTTTTCATCCGCTGCTAGCGTGACGAGTTCTTCTTTTAATGTACTGTCAAGATCAGCGAACTGATCCCATTTTTGATAGGTTTCTTTCCATGACATAGTAAATCGACTCCTTTTTGAATGAGGGTAAGACTTGCGATGATGCGATACCTTTCATATGATTAACACTAGAAAGGGTAAGGTGATGAGGCATGTTTCCTACGATTCAAATGGCAGACCTTCAACAGCTCGTCCGTACGGATCAGATTCGCTGGTTTGACTGCCGCTATGACTTACAACAACCTGAATATGGACGAAATGCTTTCTTAGAACAACACGTCGAAGGTGCACAGCACCTGGATTTAACGACTGACCTTTCTGGTCCAATCGATGAGGTCGGCGGTAGGCATCCGCTTCCTTCAAAAGAAGCGTGGCAACACACACTGGAACAGCATGGTGTGACCCCGGAAGACTTCGTCGTTTTGTATGACGATGGTTTTCCATATGCCGCTCGTGCATGGTGGTTATTTAAATGGATCGGACATGAGCGTGTCGTCGTTCTCGAGGGCGGATTCTCCTCTTACCTAGCGTTCGATCTTCCGGTTACAGACGAGACTTTTACTTATGAACCCTCTCAGTACACGCCGCGTTTCCAAGACGAGATGCTCGTCTCGTTCGAAGAGCTAAAGGATCAGCTGACAGAAACGCTGGTCATCGATTCCCGAGCGCCCGATCGGTATCGCGGAGAAATCGAACCACTCGATCATGTCGCCGGACACATTCCGGGTGCCGTAAATTGTTACTTTGAACAAGCACTCTCACCAGATGGTCGTTTACGAGACGCGGAAGATTTGAAAGAACTATACGCCGACATCCTGCCGGTCACGGCACCTATCCTCTACTGTGGAAGCGGTGTGACAGCGTGCGTCAATGTCATCGCTCTCCACTCACTCGGGAAAATCGATGTCCGGCTCTACGCCGGCTCTTATAGTGATTGGGTCAGCCGCGGTGAAGACGTCTCCCGTTCGTAAACATCAGACGCTGACAGAAATATCTGTCAGTGTTTTTTTGTTTAGAGTTGAATTGGTTTGATGTTCCAGATCGCATTCGCATACTCTTTAATCGTTCGATCACTTGAGAACACACCTGACCGAGCAATATTAAGAATGACACGTTTATACCATCCTTCCGGTTGCTGATACATCCGATCGATACGTTCCTGCGCTTGTTGATACGACATGAAGTCTTTCAGGATCAGATACTCATCATTATACGTCAATAATGAATCGTAAATTGCTTGGAATTCACCCGGAGCAAATAATGTCCCGTCGACGAGACTATCGATGATTCGTCGCAACTCGGGTTGGGCACTGTATTGATCATACGCACTATAACCGCCGTATTGCTTATAATTCATGACTTCCTGCGGCGTTAAGCCGAAGATGAAGATGTTCGCATCCCCAACTTCATCTCGAATTTCGATGTTCGCTCCGTCGAGCGTTCCAATCGTCAAAGCGCCATTCATCATGAACTTCATATTGCCGGTTCCAGAGGCTTCATAGCTGGCAGTCGAAATCTGCTCACTGACATCACTTGCCGGGAAAATCTTTTCAGCAAGCGATACACGATAGTTTTCTAGGAAGACGACTTTCAAGTATGGGCTGACCTCTGGATCCTGATTAATTAAGCGAGCTAACGCATTGATATAACGAATGACTTCTTTTGCATAATGATAGCCTGGCGCTGCCTTTGCACCAAAGATGAATGTCCGCGGTGTCATCGTAAAGGAACGGTCTTCCTTCAGACGATAATAGAGCGAATGAATGTGTAACGCATTTAAGAGTTGACGTTTGTACGCATGCAATCGCTTGACTTGAACATCAAAAATCGAGTTTGGATCAACGACGATACCTGTTTCCTTTTCAATGAGCAACGCTAATTCTTCCTTACGCTGAAGCTTGATCTCGGCGATGTCCTTCTGCAGTGCTGAATCCTCTGCCCATTTCGTCAATTTTTGCAAATCGGACGGATGCTGAATCCAACCATCCCCGATCGCTTCTGTCACACGGTTTGCCAGTGCTGGGTTCGATGAGAGAAGCCAGCGACGATGTGTAATCCCGTTCGTCTTATTATTAAATCGAAGCGGAAACATCTCATAAAATAGTCGCATCTCGCGCTGCTTCAGAATCTCAGTATGAATCTGAGCGACACCGTTCGTTGAATGCGTGCCGACGACAGCCAGATTCGCCATGTTGATCCGATCGTCCGCGATAATGGCGATATCTCGCATATGTGCTTCCATGTGTGGATAGTTCGCCAGCACATCTTTACAGAAGCGTCGGTTGATTTCCTCGATGATGAGATAGATGCGTGGCAACAAGCGACGGAACAAATCAACCGGCCAACGTTCGAGTGCTTCTGATAATAACGTGTGGTTCGTAAACGACATGACACTCTTCGTGATCCGCCATGCTTCTTCCCATCCAAACCTTTCTTCATCAACAAGAATCCGCATCAATTCCGGAATCGCGACGACCGGATGCGTATCATTGATATGAATGGCAATATGATTCCCGAGTT
Organism: Exiguobacterium sp. PHA03; assembly: GCF_041945985.1. NCBI lineage: Bacteria > Bacillati > Bacillota > Bacilli > Caryophanales > Exiguobacterium > Exiguobacterium sp. PHA03. The sequence continues at coordinate 11,012 of NZ_JAUTYQ010000001.1, read as the reverse complement.
GCTTCAATGAATGGTTTCGTTTTTTAAAGGACGTCAAGATACTCCGTAATCCTGCAGAGACGAAGAAATATTGTTGCTTCAGACGGAGTTCTTTTCCTTCGTACGTCGTATCATCCGGATACAAGAACTCTGAAATCGTCTGAATCGATTGTTTATGTGCCAGTAAATCTTTATAGTTCCCACGGTATTGACTAAGTAATTCATCATCATCAAGTGGAGACTCAGCACTCCAGAGTCGCAGGTTATTGACAACCTTGTTTTGATAGCCAACGATCGGCATATCGTACGGAACAGCACGGACGATTTCAGTCGGTTCATGATGGACGCGATACCCATCACCGACTTCTTCGAGCCACACATGTCCACCGAATGAAATATCGACCGCTTTATCAGAACGTCTAATTTCCCACATGTTTCCGTTCTTCAGCCAGTTATCCGGTAGCTCGACTTGATAGCCATCGATGATTTTTTGCTTAAACAGACCATATTGGTATCGGATACCGTTCCCATGTCCCGGTAGACCAAGCGCAGCCAAGGAATCAAGAAAACAGGCTGCGAGACGACCGAGACCTCCGTTTCCGAGTCCTGGTTCCGGCTCTTCTTCTGTCAGATCACTGAGCTGATATCCGAGTTCTTCCAGTCCCCGTTCCACATCCTTTAAGACGTCAAGACTTAATAGGTTGTTATGCAAGAAACGTCCGAGCAAAAACTCGAGTGAAAAGTAATAGACTTGCTTACTTTTTTTATGGGTATATGTTTCCTTTGTCCTTAACCAATCGGTCGTGACCGTCTCACGTACCAGATAAGCAAGTGTCTGATAGATATCGTTTTCTGTTGCTTCCGTTATTGCCTTGCCATGCATCGAAACGAATCGTTCCGTAAACCTCTCCTTGAACTTCTCTATATCTTTGAACATGACGTAACTCCTTTTCCCAGTGATACGATCAAGTGGCGGACGGTGCAATCAAACGATATAACGCCAAGTATTCGTCGGCTGAACGCAACCAACTGAAATCCTCATTCATCGCCGTCTCAATCAAGTGCTCAAAGACCGGGCGATCATGATAGACCTCAATAGTACGTTTAATCGCTTCTAAAAACTCATGTGCATTATAATTCGCGAACGAGAATCCATTTCCTTCTAACGTAAACTGATTGAATGGCTTGACCGTATCACGAAGACCACCTGTTTCCCGGACGACTGGTAAACAGCCGTACTTCATGGAAATCAACTGACTGAGACCACATGGTTCAAAACGCGAAGGCATCAAGAAGGCGTCACTGCCCGCATAGATTCGTTGCGCGAGACCAACGTCGAACCCGATGTAAGAAGCGATTTTGTCTGGACGAATCGATGTCGCATGATGGAACAACCCTTCATATTCCGCTTCACCTGATCCAAGGATGATGAACTGCGCATCGAGTTCAAACAAATCTGGCAAGATATGCGCGAGCAAATCAATCCCCTTTTGGTCGACGAGACGAGAAACGAAACCAAACAATGGTACATCCGGATTGATGGGGAGACCTAGTTCTTCTTGTAAGGCAGCTTTGTTCTTCGCCTTTCCTTCCGTGACGGTATCGACCGAATACGTCTCAACGAGATGCGTATCATGTGCAGGATCAAATTGACGATAGTCGATTCCATTCAAGATTCCGCGTACGTCGACAGCGCGATGTTGTAAGACGGGTTCAAGCGTCTCACCGTAATACGGATCCATGATCTCATCACGATATGATGGACTGACTGTCGTGATTTGATTGGAATGGACGAGTCCTGCCTTCATGTAATTGACGAGACCGTTATGAGCAATACCATCGGCTGTGAAGTGTTCATGACTCAATCCAAGTAAATCACCGAGTACTTCCTCCGGGAAAACACCTTGATATTGTAGATTGTGAATCGTAAAGACCGTTTTAATATCTTGATAGCGCTCTAGGTGCTGATAATGGATTCGTAGGAACGCCGGAATCACACCTGTTTGCCAATCGTGACAATGGATGACGTCCGGTACTTCTTTCCGATCGAGATGTTGAATCATCTCAAGAACGGCACGTGAAAAATACGCAAATCGTTCCGCATCATCGTAATGTCCATAAATGACACCATCGCGTTTGAAATAGTACTCATTATCGATGAAATAGAACGTTACACCATCTTGTTTTAATCGGAGGACAGCACCAAATTGCTGTCGCCAGCCAACTGGTACGATGAAGTCGAATAAAAACTCCATCTCTGATTTGTATTGTTCCTTGATTTGACCATAATTGGGTAAGACGACCGAAACGTCTGCCCCTTCCTCAGCAAGCGCTAAAGGGAGCGAGCCGACGACGTCAGCTAGCCCCCCTGTCTTGATGAAGGGTGTCGCTTCCGTGGCAGCAAACCATACCTTCATGAATGACATCTCCTTTAAACGATTGTTTGTTTTTTGATGACGATTGGTTCTTCTGCCGTACCGCGAATGACTTGACCGCGTTTGACGGTCACTTCTTTGTCGAGAATCGCGTACTCAACGACCGCGCCTTCTTCAATGACCGATTTTTGCATGATGATCGAGTTTTTGACGCGCGCATGCTTTCCGACTTTAACACCACGGAACAGGATGCTATCCGTCGTCGTGCCTTCTAACTTACAGCCGTTTGCGACGAGTGAGTTCTTAATCGCTGAACCTGGCAAATAACGTGTCGGCGGTTCATGCTTGATTTTCGTGTAGACATGCTGGAAGTCGTTGATTGCTCCCCACTGTTCAAGCAATAGCATGCTCTCACGGTAGTATGAACGAAGTGAGTGGATGACTTGTGATGTACCACGATATTCATAACCATGTACATGCAAGCGATTTAGCTGCGAACGGATGATGCTTTGTAGTAAATCGTACTCGCCACGCGCAATCGCCTCATCAATCAAACGAACGAATAGGTTCTTCGATAGAACGACCGTTTCCATGTAGAACGTCTCATCAGTCGGCTGGAACCCTCGTGATCCGATTGCAGTCACGCGGTTCTGCTCGCCAAAGCGAATTGGACGGCAGTATTTGCAAGGCAGTTCACGCTTCGTATAAACGACTGTGATATCCGCATTCGATTCTTTATGTTCGCGCAAGACATCACGATAATCTACGGCTGATAAGATGTTCGAACCAGAGACGACGACATAGTTCTCCTTACTGCGCAGGAAGAAATCGCGATGAAGGTGGAAGTTTGAGAGATCTCCCCGGAACTCATTCGCATCTTGTGATAATGCAGGTGGGAAGATGTAGAGTCCACCGTTTGAACGGTCAAGATCCCACTCTTTTCCTGAGCCGAGGTGATCCATCATCCCACGATATTTTTCAAGCGTAAAAATTCCGATGTTCGCGATATCGTTTTGTACCATGTTCGTTAATGTAAAATCGATCAATCGATAACGACCCGCAAATGGCACAGCTGCCAAGTTACGATGCTCTGTTAGTTCTTTGAAAAATCCTTCTTCACCACTTAGATTGATGACGCCTAATAAATCGACCTTCATTCGAATATCCCCCTTATTGAATTGCTTCTTTGATGACTTCGTTCTTTTTAACGATGCTGTCTGCTTCAATGACGAAGACTTCTCCGTCCGGAGATCCAATCGTCGCACCATCTTCAACGATGACACCATCTGCTAAAATCGCCCGGTGAATCGTGACGTCTCGTCCGATTTTAACGTTCGGGAAGATGACTGAGTCTTTGACGAGTGATCCTTCCGCTACTTCTACACCATGGAAGAGGACTGAATGATTAATTTCACCTTCGATATGGCATCCTTCATTGATGATTGATGACTCGACCGTTGCAGCGTTTCCGATATATTGAGGTTGTTGGTTCGGGTTGACAGAATAGACTTTCCAAGATGGATCGTATAAATCAAATTCTGGTTCTGCCGTCAACAAATCCATGTTTGCTTCCCAGAGCGATTGAATCGTTCCGACGTCTTTCCAGTATCCTTTGAATTTATACGCACGGATATTCAGATTTTCAAAGAGCATGTTCGGAATGATGTTCTTACCGAAGTCGAAACTTGATTCCGCATCCCCTGCATCTTGAATCAAATGACGTTTCAATACATCCCAGTTAAAGACATAGATTCCCATCGATGCGAGATTCGATTTTGGATTCTCTGGCTTTTCTTCGAATTCATTGATCCGGAGATCATCGTCAGTATTGAGAATTCCGAATCGTGGTGCTTCTTCCCATGGGACTTCACGTACAGAAATCGTCACGTCAGCTCCACCAAGTCGATGCTCCTCGATCATTTTTTCATAATCCATTTTATAAATATGATCGCCTGATAGGACGAGTACATAGTCAGGGTCGAATTGGTTGATGTAACTCATGTTTCGATAAATGGCATTCGCTGTTCCTTCATACCAGTTCTTTCCGTTTTGAGCTTGGTAAGGAGGTAGAATCGTTAAACCACCGTTACGTCGATCTAAATCCCACGCACTCCCGATTCCGAGATAGCGGTTCAATTCAAGTGGTTCATATTGCGTTAACACGCCGACTGTATCGATTCCTGAGTTCGTACAGTTCGAAAGCGGGAAATCAATGATGCGGTATTTTCCTCCAAATGCAACAGCTGGTTTTGCAGTATGTTTCGTTAAAGCTCCCAGACGTTTCCCTTCTCCGCCCGCAAGTAACATCGCAACGACATTCTTTTTAGCCATTTCGTCCCCTCCATTTATGCTCTTTTTTTTCAGACAATTTGAGTTATAAAATCCACAGATACTTCTATATACCCAATCTTTTCTCTTTTTAATATAACATTCCTGCAAAATAGGTTTATTAAAATACAAAAATCGAAAAAAAATCTATTGATTTCTCCATAAAAGACCGATAATAGGAATGAAATGGCTTTTTGAAAGGAGTTCTCATGCGAATTACGACAGGATATCTCGTCTTATTTGGTCTTACGATGATGCTTCTGTTTTCCTTATTTTCAATTAAAGATGAGTTAAAAACAGCACGCACACTTTTTTTCTGGGCCGACGAACAGACGACACGACATCCACTGACCTCCTACCAACCAATCACCGTAACCTATGAAAACAAACAGGTCGAGCTCTATGACGGATTGCGACGGGATGACTTAACGCCTCGAACATTACCCAAAAAAGTCGAGCAAGCGTTTGTAGCAATCGAAGATCAACGTTTTTATCAACATGACGGTTATGACATCACAGGAATCTTACGTGCATTTACTAAAAACCAGTCTGATTCTAAATCCCAAGGCGGAAGTACGATCACACAACAACTAGCAAGAATGACATACCTATCAAACGAAAAAACATATACTAGAAAAATAAAAGAGTTGTTAATCGCTGTTTCTTTAGAACAGAAATATTCTAAAAAAGAACTAATGACGGCGTATGTCAATCAAGCATATTTCGCGAATAATATTTACGGGATCGAACTGGCCGCAAAATCATATTTCAATAAGCCAGCGCGCGAGTTAAATTGGTCTGAAATCAGCTTTTTGACAGCGATTCCGAACAATCCGTCACTCTACGATCCGCTTCGTTTTCCTGAAAATACAAAAAAACGTCAGCAACGAATCGCTCAAGCATTAGTGCGCGATCGTGTACTGACGAAAGATTTTACTATTTCTCATGTGACACCTCGATCCTATAAGCCGCGGGTTCCTTATCCGGACTATATCGATGCAACCGTCCAAGCTGCCATCCGGATGACCGCTCAACAGCACGGATGGAGTGAGAAGCATGCTTCGGAATATCTACATCAACAAGGTGCGATCATCTCGACATATCTCGACTCAGCCGAGCAACAACGAGCTAAAGAAGCTCTTCGTCGTCTACCAGACCCGATTGAGGGAGCCTATGTTGGCATTGATGGACAAACACACGGGGTTACGGCTTTAGTCGGCTACAAATCAAATTTGACCGGTCAGTTCAACCGAGCAGTGCAGTCGTACCGACAACCTGGTTCATCCATCAAACCTTTACTTGTCTATGGTCCTTATCTCGAGAAGACGAAAGCTCGATTGTCGAGTACGTTAGACGGTAGTCCTGTCTGTATCGATGGATACTGTCCATCAAATAGCGGAAATCGGATCCTTGGACAAGTGACGATTGCCGATGCGATCGCTTATTCTTATAACACACCAGCGATCCGCGCTTTTGCTGTTTCTTTCCAAGAAGGATTGAAGTCCATCCGTCCGTTCCATTTCAGTCAGTGGACACGGAAGGATGATGCCTTCACGAGCGCTTTGGGCGGTTTGCAGTACGGCATTAGTCCGTTTGAACTGACAAATGCCTATACCGTATTCGTAAATGACGGGCTCTATCGACCGGCTTCGATGATTAAAAGTATTACGTTTCGAAACGGAACGGTCGAACGACCGCAGGAAAAGGAACAACGGATTTGGTCCAGTCAGACGAACCGTGAATTACGGGCTGGTTTAAAAAATGTCATGACGTATGGAACAGGGCGCAAAGGATACGATCCTTCCGCGCGCTATATCGGAGGAAAAACAGGAACAACGAATGATAATAAGGATATGTGGTTCGTCGGTATCAAAAATCAACACATCGGGGGTATTTGGTTAGGAGCTGACCGTCCCCGCCCTTTCCCTGCTGAAGCCAATGCAACGTTACAGGTCCAGACGTGGGCGACGATTTTACGTCCTTGAGTCAACTCGGAAATAAAATTGCTTCTCCAAAGGAATTGAATAAGGTCAGACCAACCCATGATAGACCAGCGAGTAGAACGCCCCAGGCTAAGAAGGAGAAGATGATCAACCCAACAGCTCCAGCCGCACTCGTCATTTTACTAATCTGTACCGTGTAAAAGATAAAATAGATGAAGAAGGATACAAGCAATACGATCCCAACGTGCAAGAAGGACGTCATGAAAGCAAAGCTGACACATCCTCCGACGAGCAGGAGAATACTGCCCGGACGTAACATACCGAGTGTCGTTCCCTCTTGTTCTTTGATGAAAAAGGCGAAACCGAGCTGATTGATCGTGTCCGATAGTAGTTTAAGCGAACTAAAGATCATGAAATAGACGATCAAAAAACCAAGCCAAACGACGAGCTTCGTATCACGTGCCGTCAGTAGCTGGAGCAGTTCATCGTACACGCCGACTTGATCGAGCCAATGCAATGCAAGTTCCGTCGTCGCGATCGCAAGGGATGTACTAAATAACAAGATGCTGATCAGTGGGGCATAACTTAATAGGTAAACGTTCGTACGCATGTGGAGTCTCCATTCATAGAAAATTCATATGTAGCACACAATTTCACTTACAGGTATACTATAATAGATTATATCGGTTCAAGAGACTGAAGGGGGAAACAAAAATGGCATTTATCTTAATGGTCGGCGTAAGTCTTGCGTTTTTGACAGCAATCTTCACTGCAGGCTACAACAAAAAACCTGAAGGTAACGAATAACTCATAAAAGCTCCATCCTGAATTAGGATGGAGCTTTTGCTTTACAGAAGACCTGCGTATCCTTGCTGACGTAATGCTTCATAGACGATGATCGCTGCCGTGTTCGAGACGTTCAGTGAACGAACGAGATTCGATTGGGGTAAACGGATACACCGTTCTGCGTTTGCATCGATGACTTCAAGCGGCAATCCTTTTGTTTCCCGACCAAAGACGAAGAAATAGTCCTGTTCAACGTCCGATAAGTCAATCTGACTTGGGTACTGTTCCCCGTATTTCGTAATATAGTAGAAAATACCTTCCGGATGTTTTTCCCACAGTTCTTCTAACGAATCATGATAACGGACATCGACAAATTCCCAGTAGTCAAGACCCGCACGTTTAAGTTGCTTATCGTCTGTCGAGAAGCCGAGCGGTCGGATCAAGTGAAGGACGGAATGCGTCGCTGCACATGTTCGCGAAATATTACCTGTATTTTGAGGAATTTCCGGTTGATACATAACGACATGAATAGCCATGGTTCAATTCTCTCCTATCTCATGCGCTAAAAGCGCTTCTTTATGGGCAATTCCGCTTGCGAAACCCGTCAATTTACCGGTCGCCCCGATGACACGGTGGCATGGATAAATCAATGCGATCGGATTCCGATTCAAGGCACCGCCAACAGCTCGTGCTGCCTGTGGTTTTCCAATCATTCGAGCCAGTTCACCATAACTGATCGTCTGACCGAACGGAACGGTTCGCAAAGCTTGTAACACTTTCTCTGCAAATGGTGTGACACGCAACTGACAAGGAAGCGCATCAAGCGCTTGTACCTCGCCTTGTGCATAACGATCAAACGCCATACGCCAAGCTTTCGGTAATGTACCTTCGTCTGTCTCTTCTGCTAAATAGGTCCGAGCACGATCTTTATTCAACCCAAAGTCGAGGTACACGATTTGCTCTTTTTCCCATGCGACGAGCAATGTACCGAACTTATAAGTGAGCTGTTGAAATGGCATCTGCTTCCCCCCACTCTTCAATTAACCGTTGTCCTTCTGTCTGAACATCCACTGCAGTATCCGCTAAAAGACGGGATTCGATGTACGACTTCTCATCAATTCCGCCAATCCGACCGACTGCCCAGAGTGCAAGCGCCCGCATGTCTTCGCGGGCATCTGTTTCCGTCATTAACCGTAGCGCGTCAATAGCACTCTTGTCTCGATAATGAACAAGCGCACAAATCGCATTACGTTGAATCGGCTTCTTACCACGCCATGCTCCGGATAATGTTCCGAAACGACTCTTGAACTCACGGTTACTCATTGATAAGAGTGGAACAAGGAGCGGTTTGACCTGCTCCGGATCCGGTTGTAGTTCAACATGATGTGTCGCATTCTTCTTCCGGTTATATGGACATACTTGCTGACATGTATCACACCCATACAGACGGTTCCCAAGCGCCATCCGAAACGGTTCTGGCAGTAACGTTTTCGTCTGTGTTAAAAACGAGATACATCGTTTAGCGTCGATGACACCAGGTTCAACTAGCGCATCCGTCGGACAAGCATCGATACATTTATTGCATGTTCCACATAATTCTTCGACTGGCTGATCCGGCGGCAAGACGAGGTCAGTAATCAATTCACCGAGATAAAGATACGATCCGTGCTCTTCACTGATGATCGAGCAATTTTTACCACTGAATCCAATACCTGCTCGTTCTGCTACTGCACGATCGACGAGTTCTCCTGTATCGACCATCGAGCGCGTCCTTGCACCTGGACTCAACTCTTGAATTTTTTCTTCAAGCAACGTCAAACGTTGTCGCAACGCCTGATGGTAATCCAGTCCCCAGGACGATCGACAAAAAATACCCCGCCGCTCCCCTTCCTTGCCACGAGGTGCATTTTTGAGAGTACTTGGATACGCGACCGCAATGGCAATGATCGAAGCCGCATCTTCTACGAGTAACGAAGGAGTCGTTCGTAGATCGAGATCGGGCTCTTCAAAACCAGAAGCAAATCCTTTCTCCTGTTGTGCTTGAAGTCGACGTTTTAAGACAAGAAAAGGGTCAGCCGTCGTCACCTTCAGCTCATCGATTCCAATCTCAACTGCGTACTCTTGTAAAGCCAATTTCAATTGTACACCATCCATTACGACACGCTCCTTTCCTCTTAAGATTCCTTCCTAAACAAAAAGAGCAAGGTGTCAGCGAAAACGACACATTGCTCTTTTTAGGTAAGCGGGTGAAGGGAATCGAACCCTCGTCATCAGCTTGGAAGGCTGAGGTTTTACCATTAAACTACACCCGCATGATCAGGTGAAACATCAGATTGTGTAAAAAGTATAAAGCGGGTGAAGGGAATCGAACCCTCGTCATCAGCTTGGAAGGCTGAGGTTTTACCATTAAACTACACCCGCAAGATACCGGTGGTCGGAATCGAACCGACACTCCAAAGGAACACGATTTTGAGTCGTGCGCGTCTACCAGTTCCGCCACACCGGCACAATCTCTTGCAAAACTATTTAATTGAGAAATAGTTGGAGGCGCCAGTCAGAATCGAACTGACGATAAAGGAGTTGCAGTCCTCTGCCTTACCACTTGGCTATGGCGCCACTCATTGGAGCGGAAGACGGGATTCGAACCCGCGACCCCGACCTTGGCAAGGTCGTATTCTACCACTGAACTACTTCCGCTTGAAAAGCTGGGCTGGAAGGGATCGAACCTTCGCGTGCTGGAATCAAAATCCAGTGCCTTACCACTTGGCTACAGCCCAATAATAAGAGGGCGACTGATGGGAATTGAACCCACGAATGCCGGAATCACAATCCGGTGCGTTAACCACTTCGCCACAATCGCCATGGTAAACAGGGGCAGCAGGAATCGAACCCGCGCTGACGGTTTTGGAGACCGTAGTTCTACCGCTAAACTATGCCCCTATGGTGGTGGGGGGGGGCGGATTCGAACCGCCGAACCCGAGGGAGCGGATTTACAGTCCGCCGCGTTTAGCCACTTCGCTACCCCCCCACAAATGGGAAAATCATGTTGTTAATAAAGATGGTGGCTTTGGACGGAATCGAACCGCCGACACAAGGATTTTCAGTCCTTTGCTCTACCAACTGAGCTACAAAGCCTTAACAATGGCGGTCCTGACGGGATTCGAACCCGCGATCTCCTGCGTGACAGGCAGGCATGTTAACCGCTACACCACAGGACCGTATGTAATTGCGGGGGCCGGATTTGAACCGACGACCTTTGGGTTATGAGCCCAACGAGCTACCAGACTGCTCCACCCCGCGACGCTATAAATGGTGACCCGTACGGGATTCGAACCCGTGTTACCGCCGTGAAAGGGCGGTGTCTTAACCGCTTGACCAACGGGCCATTCTGAATTGAAAGTGATGATGGCGGAGAGCAAGGGATTCGAACCCTTGAGACGCTTTTGACGCCTACACGATTTCCAATCGTGCTCCTTCGGCCACTCGGACAGCTCTCCATTGTACGTGGTGAAGAAGTAATAAATGGCTCCGCAAGTAGGATTTGAACCTACGACCTACCGGTTAACAGCCGGTTGCTCTACCGCTGAGCTATTGCGGAACG